>CAWKHH010000006.1:0-172500 GCA_963849385.1 Ignavibacteriota bacterium
CGTTCCAGGTGTAGTCCAGTACCAGACTACGGACCCGGTCTTTGGCGGACATTCCCAGTGCACGGCAAATGGATCGCCCTTATCCGCCTGGTACCCGAGAAAGCGTGAATCAATATGGTACTTGTAGATCATGCCCTCTTTGATGCCGGGCACGAACAGCTCCCACACACCGGAGCCGTCTTTGCGTGGTTGCATCGGATGCGCATCGCGTGTCCAACCATTAAAATCCCCTACGACAGAAACGCGTTCAGCGTTGGGCGCCCAGACCCGAAACCAGGTCCCGGAAATGCCGTTCCGGATGCCCACGTGAGATCCGAGCGCATCATAAAGCCGGAAATGGTTGCCTTCTTTGAAAAGATATATATCATGATCGGTCATGCATTGGTCCCTTCACGGTGTTCAGACGAGCCGGAGAAACTGCCAGTAGACCCCTGCCTGGAGCAACGTCAGCGGGACACTCGCCCGGGCGAACTGGATGAACGACAGGGTTTGGTGGGAAAGGTTCACTGACCGTCCCGATGCTGATCATCCCCGGAGGCGTTCCGCTGCATCGGGACAAACCGCACCGGCATGACCTCGCGGCGCAAGAACTCCCCGTTCCGCTTCTCCCCCACGACAAGCGTCTGCACATCGTACGGAGATCCCACCGGTATCACCAGCCGGCCACCCTCTTTCAACTGCGCAATAAGAGGCGCAGGGATCTCCTCTGCAGCCGCGGTAATGACGATGGCATCGAAGGGAGCATGTTCGGGCCATCCCAGATAGCCATCCCCGGAACGGGTGACAACGTTCGTGTACCCGAGCGCATACAACCTGTCCCGCGCCATTTCTGCAAGCGCGGGCAAAATCTCAACGGTATACACGGTATCCACTATCGTGGCGAGAACTGCTGCCTGATACCCCGAACCGGTCCCCACTTCAAGCACTCGCTGCCCTGCACGAGCCCGCACGAGTTCGGTCATGGCCGCAACCATATACGGCTGGGAAATCGTCTGCCCTCCCCCGATCGGCAACGGGGTGTCAGCATACGCATTGCTTACTTCATCCACAGGAACAAACCGGTGGCGCGGCACCTGGCGCATGGCCCGCAGTGTCCCTTCGTCGGTCACCCCGCGACTGACAATCTGGGATTGTACCATCTGCTCACGTTGCCGGACGTATGCATCCGGCGTGGGGGAACACCCGGCCATGAGGGTAAGCGTCACGGCAACACCGGCGACCTGTAGTAGTTTTGAGGATTTGTGCATTGCTGTCGGAGTCATCTACTCCCTGGCGGTCAAGCCCATATAGCGGAGATCCACCCCGCGGAGCGCTTCCTCGCCTCTTCTTCCTGATGGTGCAACACATACAACACCGTCGGCTGTATCAACGGGCTGACTCCATTGAATCCTTCTCCCTCGAAATAGTAGTCGATTTCTGCGTCGTCAAGAATGGACTTCACAATGGCAATGTCGGCGGCGTTATACGTCGCCAGGACGCGGACATAGCCGTTCGTTGAATGATCAGGTTCGGATGGGAGCACAGACAGAAGGGGTACTCTGCAGTCCACGCACTCCGTAATCCCAATGAGATACTCGGACTTGCATTGAGGACAAAACATGAGGAGCCTCCGGGAATGTGGGACCTAGCATAAGCTAACAAACCGGAGGAAAGGTGTCAAGCAGGAAGAATCAATTGTGGATGGTGGAGTGGTGACATTCCACCTCCACAACTGAACGAGACTCCTTATTCCATGGGACGAATCCGTATGTTTCCGCCGGAGGTATGAGCGTAGATCAATGGTCCACCACCGTTTATTGTCCCTTTTACTTCTGAATCCTTGATTTTCCCGGAAACAGTCACCGGTAGGTCGCACTGAACGTCACCACCGCTCGTTGAGGCATCGATGTTCGCGGCGGAGCTCTTGGCGACATGGACTTCAACATTACCACCGGACGTCTCCGCATGAACACCCTTGTTCCCGCCACGCACTTTGACCGTTACATTACCGCCGGATGTCTCGGCCCGCACTCTGCCCTCGACGTCCGCAACCGTGACATTTCCTCCCGAGGTCTCGCCTTCTACGTCCCCGGTTACCGAATTCACAAGCACATCTCCTCCGGAGGTCTCTGCACGCACATTTCCCTTGGTCGACTCGACGTGGATGTTGCCTCCGGAAGTCGTCAGGTCCACTTTCCCCTCGACTTTAGTCGCCCGCACGTCGCCTCCCGAAGTCTTTCCCTCCACGGTTCCCTGGGTATCCTGAATTTCCACATCACCGCCGGACGTGCCGAGTCGGAGGTTGTAGTTGCGCGGAACCGAAATGGTGAACTTAGCGTCCATTTCATATGAACGGAAAATCTTCCACCCGTTATTATGGCTCTTTCCCTTCACCTCGACACCGCCGGAAGTCTGTTCTGCTTTGATCTCAAACTCATCTACGTCCTTCTGCCGTCCCTCCATTTCAACGAGAATGCTCACCTCATTTGACGATGTACCGGTCACGCGGACCGACCCTGCATCCGTGTTCACATTGAGCGTACCGCCGGGAGAGACCTGGAACTTCTTTTCAAAACGTCGGTTTGCGGCAACGCCGGATATCGACGCGGCAACCAGCAGAAAGCTGACGAACACTGTGAGACGAGATGCGGACATAGCCATGTCTCCTGAATATGAGTCACGTAATAGTAAGAAGAGTAATCTTCCTCTTTAGACGTCTGCAGGTGAACAAAGGTTGCGCCCATTTTGCTTTTCCTTTCTCTTTTTCCTATGTTTTCTCCACTTATTCCACAATACATGCCGGATCCGATGCCCCATCTTTCTCTCCTGCTTATGCTTGCGGTCGTTGCTGCCGGCTGTTCTCGGGATCAGCCCCGCACAAATGTATCAGCCCAATCGACCACGGCCAGGAAGACCATGCCAGCAATCCCGGAATTCAGCGGATCTCGAGCGTTTGACCTCTTGCTCAAGCAGACTTCCATGGGGCCCAGAAATCCGGAATCCGCAGGCCATGGCAGTTGCCTCCAATTCCTTCTCTCTTCCCTGCAATCCACCGCTGACAACGTGCAGACGCAGGAGTTCGTCCACACAGGATACGGCGGGGAAAAGCTTCATCTGACCAACGTCATCGCATCGTTCAGGCCGACAGCCTCCTCCCGGATTTTGCTGTGCGCGCATTGGGACACTCGCCCACGCGCCGAACGGGATGAAGACCCGACGAGGCGGAATCAACCCATCCTCGGTGCCAATGATGGGGCTAGCGGGGTTGCCGTACTTCTCGAAATCGCCGCGCTTCTGAAAGCGACTCCCCCCCCCGTGGGAGTCGACATCGTCCTGTTCGATGGCGAAGACTATGGAAAGGAAGGCGATCTTGATCTTTACTTCCTTGGATCCCGTTATTTTGCCCGTACCCAATCCTCGCACTACCGGCCGGAGTATGGCATACTTCTCGATATGATCGGCGATGCCAACCTTGATATTCCAAAGGAACAGCATTCCCTCCGCTCGGCTCCCGATGTGGTGAACACCGTCTGGAGTACTGCCAGAGAACTTGGCATCACCCAATTCTCCGACCAGATCGGGGACGAAATCCTCGATGACCATATTCCCCTCAATGAGGCAGGTATCAAGACCATCGACATTATCGACTTCGCCTACCCCGACGCTTCACACCGCTACTGGCACACCCACAACGACACACCTGAACACTGCAGCGCAGAAAGTCTCGGCGCCGTCGGCATGGTTCTGACGCACGTGATCTACCAGAGCACACCATAAGAGCGGAAACGCACGTATCGGAGTTCCACGCATGCCTGCGACGTACAAAGAGGTGGCAATTCAATCCGGTGAGGAAGTTCTCGACCGCATGGTGGCGTTGTTGGGCCAGCTGGGGTTCGAAGGTTTCTGGGAAGATGGCGATACGCTGAGATGTTATATCAACGATCGACGATGGTCTCCAACTCTCCACACCGAAATTGAAGAAGTGCTGCGACTGGTCCATAGCACAAGCCGCAGTCCTCTTCCCGCAGTTACTATCGCAACGATTGAGAACATTGATTGGAACGCGGAGTGGGAGAAGACCATCCGGCCGATTCGGGTTGGCCGACGGATCGTGATCGCCCCCTCCTGGAATATGTACACACCGCAGCCGGAAGATCTGGTGCTGACCATCGATCCCAGAATGTCGTTCGGCACCGGATACCATGAAAGCACACGCCTCATCCTGCGACTTTTGGAGAACACCGTGAAGCCCGGGGACCGGGTTCTCGATATTGGCATGGGCACCGGTGTACTGGCTATTGCTGCGCTCAAGCTCGGTGCAAGAGCCGCCGTCGGAGTCGATATCGACGAATGGTCGGAGATGAACGCCCGGGAGAACGCACGCGTGAATGGCGTTGCAGACCGGTTCACAATCCTGAAGGGAACTCTCGCAGACGTCCCACCCGGGAAATTCGATCTGGTCGTGGCAAATATTCAACGCACTGTGCTGGTGCCCATCCTGCCCCGGATGGTCCAGCGACTCTTCCCTTCCGCACACCTGCTTCTTTCCGGACTACTGCTTGACGATGTGGACGAAGTCTCCGAATCTGCAACAGCGTCGGGTGTCCGCATCCTGTCACGCGAGGTTGAGAACGAATGGGTCGCGTTGTCGCTGCAATCGATGTAGGAACAAATACCGTTCTCCTGCTTATCGCACGGGTGGACAGAGACGGGACCCTTACACCCATCAGAGAGATCTATCGGGTACCTCGCCTTGGCACCGGCGTCGACGCCCGGAAGATGCTCGATCCCGATGCAATTGCAAGGGTGATCGCTGTCCTCGACGAGTACCGTGCAATCGCATCCTCTCACGGGGCCGATCAGACTATCGTATGCGCCACGAGCGCTGTACGTGATGCCGCAAACCGCGGCGATTTCATTCGTCTCGTGCATCAACAGACAGGTCTGAACCTCGAAGTCCTTAGCGGCGAAGAGGAGGCTCACTGGTCATACCATGGCGCCATCAGCGACCTCCCATCCGCCAATCAGGTCCTTGTACTGGATATTGGCGGCGGCAGTTCAGAGATGATCTGGGGGGACGCTCAAACGATCAACAAACGCGTAAGCATCAACATTGGCGCCGTACGATTGACCGAGCGATGTTTTCACCGCGATCCGCCCTCTGAAGAGGAAATCAACAAAGCGGGCGGTTTGATCGACACAGCCCTTGGGTCCATCGCACACACCCCGTTCCCCGCAGCGCTGCTTGTCGCTGTCGCGGGCACACCAACCACACTCGCCACTCTCGCCCTGGGGCTGAAGGAATTCTCACAGAAAGCCGTCGCTGGATACGTGTTGGAACGGGAGGTCATCGAGAGACTGTGGCACCAGCTACACCGACTCCCTGCTGCAGAGATACAAAAGCTTTCGGATGTGCTTGAGGGGCGCGCGGATGTGATCACTGCGGGCACGCTGATTCTGAGGAGAACCATGGATCGGTTCGGGTTTAATGCCGTGACGGTAAGCGATAAAGGACTGCGGTACGGATTGGTTCTTCGGAACGAGAAGCCCGTTTGACAATAGTCAATAGTCCATGGACTATCGTCAACTGGTTCTCATGCGTGCGACAGTATCCTTCAGCACCAATACCACCCTCTCCACATCTTCCGGACGATTCATCTTCCCGAACGAGAATCTGACTGACGCCGCGGCTGTTGCGGGGTCCCTTCCCATCGCTGTTAGAACATGGGACGGCTGCACGCTCCCTGACGTACAGGCAGAACCGCTCGACGCGCAGATACCCGCCAGATCCAGATTCACAATCAGCATCTCCCCTTGCATCGGCATCTGCGCGCCGTCAAATGAAATATTCAGGATGTTCGGGAGGCGCGCGGGAGATGCGGAATTCACAAGAGCTCCCTTAAAATCCTCGTTGACCCTCTTCTCCAGTGCGTCCCTCAGTGATGACAAGCGCAGCCGTTCTTCGGGCATTGCCGCAATTGCCAGTTCAACGGCCCTGGCAAAGCCGACGGCCAGTGCAACATTCTCCGTACCTGGTCGCCGCCCCCGTTCCTGTCCGCCGCCAAACAGGAATGGACTCCACGGTGTGCCGTTCCGGATGTAGAGTGCACCGATCCCTTTCGGTCCGTACAGCTTGTGAGCCGTCAAACTCATAAGGTCGACCCCAAGTTCGTTGACGTCCACCGGGATCTTCCCGAGACACTGCACGGCATCACTGTGAAGTAACGCCCCGGCCGCATGCACCTGCGCGGCAATTTCCCGGAGGGGGGTAAGGGCACCGACTTCATTGTTCCCGTACATCAGCGAAACAAGCAACGGATTCTTCTTCAGTACCGAGTGCAGCGATTCGCCCTCCACGACCCCGTACCCGTCCACCGGCAATACAAACACGGGATGGCCGGACATCCCAATTTCTTCGCATGGAGAGAGGACTGCGTGATGTTCTGCAGCTGCCGTCACAATTCCCCGCCGACCATCTGCCGGTGCTGCGTGGAGAACACCGGCAATAGCCGCGTTGTCGGATTCCGTTCCGCCACTCGTGAACACCAGTTCGCCCGGTTGCGCTCCTATGCAGCGCGCGATGGTCGCCCGTGCCGATTCAAGCGCCGCCTTGGCTTCGCGCCCGGCAGCGTGCACCGACGAAGCATTGCCGAAAATACCGGAGAAGTACGGCTCCATCGCCTCGCGCACGCGCGGATCGACAGGAGTAGTCGCCGCGTAGTCAAGATACATTCTGTCCATAGAGAAAATCTTCCGTTTGAGTTTAGCGAATCAGGAGGAGCATCTTGGTCTCCCGGTAACTGCCTGATTGAAGTCTGTAGAGGTACACGCCGCTCGCAAGCCCGGAACCGTCAAAATGCACAGTGTAGTGGCCTGCACCCTTTCTTTCGTTCACCAGCTCGGCCACCTCACGACCCAGCAAGTCATACACGCTGAGCCTTACAGGACTAGACCCTAGACCCGAGACCCTAAACCCATCACTTTCACCCAAGACCCCAGACCCTGTCGTCTCACCCGCAACCCGGAACCCTATGGTGGTAACGGGGTTAAACGGATTCGGATAGCAATCGTCAAGCAGCGCGGATAACGGCGCGTTGATTTCTCCTGCAATTACGCCTGAGGTCAGGGAGCCGCGAGCGGTCAGAGTATTCGACCATGTAGAGAGCTTCCCCTGGCTGTCCTGAACTCTGACACGGAACGACACCAGGATCGGCCCGGCTGAATCGTAGCGGCAACTTTCGTCGATCCATTGCGTCGACGGCCCATTATACAGTATTTGCCAGAGACCGCCCGCGATGCTCCGCTGCAGAATTGATGTTGTGACTTCAGTTCCCAGAGGTTGTCCTTCTCCCCATTGGCTTCCCCACGCAATCGGTAGATGACCAGGCAGAACTTCCTGCATTGTTGGATCAATTCCCAGAAACCGTCGTGCCGGCGCTGCATCCAGCGGATTTGCCGGATATCGAACAGTCGCCACACCCTCGACCATGCCGACAACCTCAAGAGAGAAGGTTGTTGGCTTTCCGCTCCAGGTATTGGTATTCGGATTACTGGAAGGGGAAAACACCGCGACGGTGGCCGTGTCGAATGCCCCGGAGAATGCCTCCCCGCCGAGAAAGACCCCGCACCGTACCGATCCGGTGTCTCCCTGGAATGCATAAATCCAGTTGATGGAACTGGATTGCGTGGGGATCTGGTCGCGGTGCGATTCGCCGGCCGCGACCCGGGGGACTCCCCTCCGGAACACGGGCAGTTCCTGGCCGAAGCACACCGAACCCGCACCGGCGTTCTCCCACTGCCAGTTTCCATCCGACGGTCTGATGCGGAGATTGTCCAGATCCTGATAAAACTCCTGCTGATGCAAGATCCACACGCCTTTGTCGTCGGGATTGCGCGTTACATCATCGAACACGGACAGCTGCTGGTGATTCTCTATATAGAAATACTCCAGGGGATCCCCATTCGATGGGTGATGCTTCAGGGCAGTTCCGGTTCGAACAAAGTCGCCAAGCACCATATCCCGGTCAGCCTCGATCTCCGGCACAGTGATCCAGCCCAGGCGCTCCCGCTCATAGGCATTCGCACAGGATGACAGACGCTCCCCGGCACAGAGGATGCCCCAGTATTGATGTTTGCCTGCGAGCTGCGTGCTGTACGGATGTGGACCTCCCAGCAACCAGTGTCCGAGTTCATGAATCATCGTGCGCATCACGCGCTGCGGGTCATCGCCGTAGGGATATTCGCATGTCACGCCCGAACCCTGAGAAACCAAAAAACTCTCGGGGAAACCCATCTCGATCAGTTTTCCGTCGACGGGGATGGCCGGTTTATATCCGAGAGATGCCTCGCCGAGGTATCCGAAGAGTGTCGTTCGCCAGACCATGACAATCATATCCACGATGCCGTCGGGCGTTTTGATAGTTGTGTAGTCCGACACTCTGGTCCATTGATCGTACCGCGAAAAGTCGACAAGCGAATCGAGCCGATCTTTGATGATGTCAGTGTTTGCACGTCCGTAGGAGCCGTTGCTATACTCTAACTGCGAGCGAGCCGCCTCCACCCAGAGCACGTCGCCGATCAGATTGAATTGTCCCAGAGACATTTCGCGGAAGTAGTGAGACAGGTTGAACGAGCTGCTGGATCGTGTGAGGGTGTCAGGATCGATGAACTGTTGCATGAACAGGGGCGGCTGATGGGCGGGCCAGAAGGGATGCGCGGTTTCATCGTCGGGAAAGCTGGCAAAGACAATAAGAATGCGGAGAGTCCCGTGAGAGGTAATATGCCTGCCGCCCGTTTCAAGTAACGTCCGGGCGGGCTGCGGATCGGCGCGAAGCCCACATTGAGGTTGTCCATCTGCGGCGATTGCGGGTGTGCGCAAGCATAGACACGCCGTCATCATCGCCAGAACCACTTGAGCGCTATTTCTACGGAATCGTTTCACCAGGACAATGTGCGCAAATCTCCACAAGTTTTCCAACCAAAAAAAAGGCAGGCAGCGATACGCTGCCTGCCTTCGAACGTTAACCGACCCAGGCACACGCCCGGATCGTACAGCATGCATTACTTAAGCAACAGCATCTTCTTTACGGATGAGAAGTTGCCGGCTTCCAGACGGTAGATGTACATACCGGTGGCAACCTTCGCACCATTGCTGTTCGTGCCATCCCACGCGGCTTCTTTGTTGCCTGCGCTGAGATGGTCGCTCAGAATGGTCTTTACGACGGCGCCGGTCATGTCATACACGACCAATGTGACCTTGCTCTCTTGCGGCAAGGAGAAGCGGATGGTCGTGGACGGGTTGAAGGGATTCGGATAATTCTGGTCAAGCGCGAATTCCTTCGGCAACACCCCAGGAAGCTGTTTTACGGAGAGCGGGGTCCAGCCGAGGCTCTTGTACAACAGCGCCACAGCGTACTTCGTGTTGTGGACACCCATGCTCTTGTCGTTTGTCACCAACCAGTAGTTCCAGATTCTTCCCATCAGAGCCTGGCCGCCAGCAGCGATAGCAACTGAATCGGCATGAGTGGGGCTTGCACTGATGACTTCGCCTGTGGAATCTTTCGGCAGAATCAACTTCAGCTTGGTGAGCATCCCCTGCACTTCGGTCTGCACGCCTTCGATCTTCCCATTGCGATCGTAGTCATAGCCGGCCTTAACGTCATTGAAGTCCTCGATCTCACCATGGCATCCGGAGCATACATCCGTCGGCTTGTAGTTGTTCGCCGCTGCATTCAACGTATCAAACGTGAATGAGTGGCTGAGATTGTTCATCGTGACTGTTGTCGGCGCATGCTTCGGCCGCTCCTGCATGTGGCATGTAACGCAGGCATCTTCGAGACCCTGGTGGGTGCCGACGCCGGTGAAGCTCGTGTCGCCAAACTGGTACCCATTCGAACCGAAGAACATATCAGCCTGCGGGTTGCCATGGGGGCCATAATGATTGCCGTAACCGTAGAGCTTTGAAGCGTTATTGGTCACCTTGGTAAGTACCGAATAACGGGAATAGTGGCAGTTGGCGCAGAGCATACCCACATTGCTGGCAACGGCGGTCGGAATCCTGTAGCCGTTCCGTAATGTGTCACCCTTCATGCGAACGGTGCGAAGCATGCCGGGGTTATCGTTTCCGTGCGGATCGTGGCACGCAACGCACGTGATCGGGGTAGGATCGTTGTTCGGATCCCACGCGGCAGCAATACCTGTGGTATCTTTGCCGTGATTCATGTAGTAGATGAAACCTTTAGCCGTATGGCAGGGCTGGCAACTCGAACGGCCGCCCTCGTCCGGTGTTGAGAGGTCCCCGATGGCATGGGCCGATGTTCTGAAATACGTACCGATACTATGCTTGGCCGAACCATCGTGGCACTGATTGCAGACACCCGGTTCGATTGTAACGCCGATCTTCATCTTGTCGCCGCTTGTGTTGTGGCCGAGAGCCGGACCGTGACACTGCTCGCAGCCGATGGTCCCGAGCGACGCCTCAGTGCTGCTCAAGAGTTTCCACGCAGTCGTGTCACCGGTAGGAGTCCAGTAGTCGCCATTGAACACCTGCAGGCCCTTGAACCAGGTTGTGTCCCAACCTGATGTCTTCACCATACGGCCAAAGTTGCCGTTTGTGGATGCGGCTGCGGTCGTGTCCCAACCGGTCGTGTGGCACTTGATGCAACTTGCGGCATACGCACCCTTCCCGAGCTCCGTCTCCAGCTTTCCCGTGATGCCATCCTTGAACACAGTCGCATGCACAGAAGTTGACCAGGTTGCTTTTATGGCAGCGGCGGTCGACGGTGTCGACGGAAGAGGAGCAGCGTGGCAGAAGCAGCCTGCGCTGGCATCCGCTGCAACGCCGGTATACGTGCTCGCAAAAATCGTGTCGCTGGCTGTCTGGCTGCCAACGGTGGCACTGACAATATACTGGCCAACCACGTCCGGACGGATGCTGTTGATCCATTTTCCGTTCGCACTATCGAGCGCCGCGAGGGTGGACCCGGCGGGCTTCGCAGTGATTGTCCAAGCAGGGGTTCCTACGGCGCCTGAACCGGTTGTATCAGCCTTGAAGTACGAGCGGCTTCCGACACCAACTGCCCGCAGGCCGTTTTGCATATTCCACGGGCCCTTGGATGCGGTCGTTCCAGCCAGTTCGTTCCAAGACCGTGCAGTCTTTCTCACGGAGATCGCCGCCGAAGCGTCGAACATTGGTGCGATCAGCAGCGCGGCGATAAGCAACACGCCAATCATAGTACAAAAACGCGGCATGGTGTTACCTTTCTGTTTGTTTGTTGTGATTGAGAAAACCCCATCCCATCGCTGAGACGATTACCTACCTTCTGCCTTCCGCTTGTTCTTTCTTGCGTCCAGCGATGAGGAGCCGCACCCAAAACTGTTTGGATAGGGTTTTCTCGGCAGATCCGTGTACGAAGGACGTAAGACCTTTACCGTAAAGAACGGGGGAATGGCTATCAGGAATCGGCACTTCTTAGGTTTCAAGTGTTGTGCCAAAGGAAGGCGAACGCAAGTCCCGGATGGACATTGTGTAAAAACCCAAAAATGAGCCTATTTTTGGGTCTTTGTGATTCGACTGGACAAAAAAAACACCGAAGTGTTGATTTTGACAACACTTCGGTGGTCTTTTTTTCCACAATTGGGAAACGCCAATCCAAAATTGGGAATCAGACGATTAGGGGTGTACCTCCTCACCCTTCATCCTTCGACGCTGGGTTTCACGCACCGCGTCCCTGAGCTCGCGCTCAAACTTTCGCTCAAAGAGGAGGAGTTTTGCCTTTTGCGTGACAGTGAGAATGTCGGAAAGGCTGCTGAAGAACTTCGCCCGCTCCTCTATCATCCGGGAATCGATTGCGAGGGCCTCTGGAAAGGTTTTGTCCATTTCCCGTTCATCACCCGCCTCTTTTACAAGCTTCTCGAGTCGATCCAACCCTTCTCCTTTGAGCTTCATCAGCTCGTGCCGTCGTTTTTCGTATTCGTTGAATCGCGCAATAAATCGCACCGATTGCTCCTCCTTCAAATCCAGGGTCTCAAGCATGCGCATCTTCATAAGCTGCTGGATGCGTTCGAAGGAGTGCTTATCCTGCCCCCATCCCGGGCCGGGAGGCTGGGCATACGTAAAGGTCACCAGAAGGGACAGCAAAGCAACGGACAGTATGTGCCAAATACGCATGGGTTTTCCTCAGCTTATTTTTCCACAGAACTCAAAGCTGCCAGGACTTCGTGAAGTTCCTGGTCAGAAAGATCCTCCACCAGTGTGGATGGCCGGGCGTTCGCCAGATAGAACTCTTCAGCCTGGTCATTATTGATGGCAAGAAGGCTGCCGTTCATGTCGCTGAGAACGGCAGTATCCGCCATGGCGACGGAAGCAACATAGAGCGATTCCACGGTCGCGGGAGCCAGTGCAGCTGTTGCCTGGCGGAGCGATTCTGCTGCTTTTCGTTCGGGGGCATAGTATTTCAACCCGATCAGGAATGACAGTATCGCGAAAACACCGGGAATCGCGACACGCGCAGCCCAGCTCAAAGAAAGAGCTACTCCGCTGGTGGCATCATCAATCCGGCGGTTAATGTCGACGAGCTGTCTCGCCCAGAACGCGGGAGGAGGAGGCGTATCCGCAATATTCCCTTCCATTTCCCGTACCGACCGTTCAAGGGCTTCTTCCTCCTCGTCGGTCACCGTCTTTCGATCATGACGCAGTCGCATTCTTCAGATACTCCTGCACCTTATGCAGTGCATGAAAGTAGTTTGCCTTCAACCCGCCAACCGAAGTCTTCAGGACATAGGAAATCTCCTCGTACGACATTCCGTCGTAGTAACGCATAACGAAAACCGCACGTTGCTTATCAGGAAGCGTGGCAACGGCACTGGAGACCAGGGACGCCATTTCCTTCGCTTCCAAGTCCTTGTGCGGGTCCTCGTGCGAAGGAAACACCTTCTGAGCGATTTCGCTCTCCCTCAGGTAGCTGACCAGGTGACGTTTGCGAAGGGAATTCAGAGACAGGTTGATGGCGATGCGGTAAATCCAGGTAAAAAAGCTTGCATCGCCGCGAAAATCCCCCAGGTTCAGAAACGCCTTGACGAACGTCTCCTGTGTCACGTCATCCGCGTCCGCATGGTCTCCGAGTATTCTGCGTGCCGCCCAATAGATGCGCTCCTGGTGCCGGCGCATCAACTCATTGAACGCCTGACGCTTTCCGCTGCGCACCTCCTCGATGAGTTCGCGATCGGTCAACGGCTCCATGGTATTAGACAGCCCCGGGACGGGGACGTTTAATCAGCCTGTTCTGAAAGGAAGAATTTCTGCAGTTTTTTGAGGGTCTTCTTCATGTCTTCCGAGATCACCTTCGTGTCGGCAAGAACGGGCATAAAGTTCGTATCGCCATTCCACCGCGGAACGATGTGGAAATGGACATGGTTGTCGACACCTGCACCGCTCGCGCGCCCCAGATTTGCCCCAAAATTGTATCCCTGCGGGCCCATGACGGCATCCAGCGCCCTTATCGAGCGCTGAACGGTCTCCATGATTTCGGATAACTCTTCAGTGCTGAGGTCCAGAAGCGTCATGGTCTGCCGGTTCGGAACAACCATGAGGTGCCCGCTATTGTACGGGTACCTGTTCATGATCACGAAACAGGTTGTGCCCCGCCAGACGATAAAATGTTTGTCATCATCCCTGGCTTTCCGCGCAACGGTAAAAAGACTCTCCGAGCTCTTTTTCTGCCGTGACGGTTTCTTGAACGAGGCAATGTACTTTGATCGCCAGGGTGACCACATGTGCTTCATGAGAAGAGTTACGCCTCTTGCTCTTTGTTCTTGTTCTTCTCGGAGGCGGCAATGACCTTCTCGGCCGCCTCGCGGGGGACTTCTTCGTAGTGCGACATGGACGCGGTAAACACACCGCGGCCACCGGTCATCGAACGCAACACCGTCGCATATCTGTGCAGCTCAGAAGCGGGGATCTGTGCGCGAATAATCTGGTACCGACCTTCGGAGTCCATCCCGGCAATCTTCCCGCGCCGGGAGGAGATGTCACCCATGACATCACCCATCGCATCTTCCGGCACCCGTACTTCAAGGTTGCAGATGGGTTCCAACAACACGGGCTTTGCCTCCATGAATCCCTTGCGAAATGCCATCGACCCGGCGATCTTGAACGCCATTTCCGACGAATCGACATCATGATAGGAACCATAGTGCAATGCGACGCGAACATCGACAACGGGATAGCCGGCCACTACCCCTTCCTTCATGCACTCCACAACACCCTTCTCCACAGCCGGGATAAATTTGTTCGGCACAACGCCGCCCACGATCTCATCCAGGAACTCAAATCCGCCGCCCCGTTTGAGCGGCTCGATGCGCAGGTGCACGTGCCCGTATTGACCATGCCCGCCGGTTTGCTTCTTGTGCTTGTATTCTGAATCCTTGACAACAGCTTTGATGGTCTCCCGGTAGGGGACTTTGGGCTCTACGAGATCCACTTCAACATTGTACCGTGCCTTCAACCGTTTCACGATGATGTCGAGGTGCACCTCTCCCTGACCGCTGATGATCGTCTGGTGCAACTCGGGATCAACGCGGAATGTGAAGGAGGGATCTTCCTGGTGTAATGAGTGCATCCCCGAGGAGATCTTGTCTTCGTCACCCTTTGACCGCGGCACCATGGCCATGCTGAACACCGGTTCGGGGAACACGGTAGGCCGGACAACCACGGAGGCGCTTTTAAAGGTGAGCGTATCGTTGGTATGCGTGTCTTTCAATTTCACCACGGCACCGATATCGCCCGCGACCAGCTTGCTGATTTCTTTGCGGTCCTTTCCCACCATCACAAAGAGCTGAGCCAACCTCTCCGACTTGCCGTTGGTGTTGTTGACCATGTCGAGGCCGGGGTTGACGCTGCCGGCATAGACCCGGAAAAACGACAGCTCTCCCACATGGGACTCCGATACGGTCTTGAAGACGAACATTACCGGTTGGCTGTTCAGGTCCTGCTGCACTTCAAGTTCACCGCCATTTGTGGTCTTCGCCTTGACCGGTCCCATATCCTGCGGGGCCGGGGCGTATTCGCCGACGAAGTCCAGCAGCCCCGCCATCCCGACGTTCTGCGTCGCTGCCGCGCATAGCAGGGGAAATAGTTTGCGCTGACGGATGCCGGCACGCAGCCCCTGTTTGATTTCTTCGGGAGACAGCGTCCCGTTCTCGAGGTACGCATTGAGCAGCCCCTCGTCGGTCTCCGCGATCAACTCGAGCATCTGCTGGCGCAGCTCCTGGGCCTTCGGCAGCGCGTCGGCGGGGATCTCTTCTTCTGTATATTTGCCGTTGCCTCCGGGGGCGAACTTCAACAGTTTCATGCGCGCAACATCCACGATGGCTTCAAAACCCAATCCCGCTTTAAGAGGAAACTGCAGCGGGATCACATCATGGCTCAGGATTTCTTTTGCCTGGCGAACAACCTTCTCGTAGTCCGCGTTCTCCTGATCCAGCTTGTTGATCACGATGATCACCGCATTGCGGTTCTCCGTCGTATACCGCCATGCGAGTTCCGTGCCGACTTCAATACCCTCGACGGCTTTCAGGAGTAGGACGGCAGCGTCGCTGACGCGGACGGAGGACTTGACGTCGCCGGTAAAATCGGTGTATCCGGGAGTGTCAAGGATATTGATTTTGATCCCTTTCCATTCACAGAAGAGGAGGGCGCTGCTGACGGAGATCTGACGTTCGATCTCATCACTCCGGTAGTCGGATACCGTGTTTCCTTCCTCGACCCTGCCGAGGCGGTTGATTGTACCGGCTGTGTACATGAGCGCCTCAGCCATCATGGTTTTCCCTGCGCCTCCGTGTCCGACGAGGCAGATGTTCCGGATGTGGTCTGCTGCAAATTCCTTCATGGGTACGTTCGCTCCTACAAAATGGGTGCGCCGGCATGGACATCCCTCAGGATGCGTCGGCGATGGTTGGTAAGAACAGTCATTGCGTGGGGGAACAGCCGTGGGCAGGGACCCGAATCGAGCGGCACCACACGTCCCGGGCGCCATACATGATGCATGGCGCCCGGGAGGTCAGGCACGCACACGATCGATAAACGTGCGCACGCCTTTGAAGACCGCCGATACCAGGGCAACGGTCTCGAGAATCGGTCCTTCAATTCGCTCCTGAACCTTCCGTTCCAACTCCACGACGTTCTCGGCTACCTGCTTCACGGATGCAATGGAATCGCGGACCGCCACAACCTGGTCATCGATGCTGTCGGTAATGCCTTTGATCCGCGCGGTAATGTATTCCATATTATCCAGAACAGGCAGGGCGCGAATGGTGATGTCCCGGACATCCTTTTCCACGTTACCGAGGATATCACGGACGCGCACCAAGACGACAATCATGTAGACGCAGAGTGTGGAGAGACACAACAGCGCGACAATCTGGGCAATGACGAGAAGTTCCACAAACGCCTCCTATGGCAATGCTTGTGTACTCAGGAACGCCGGCGCTCTTCCCGGAACGTATCCACACCGGCCTTAACGGCATTTTTAACGCGCGCGACCTCTTCCGTCACCGGACCCGCCTTCTGCCGAGCATCCTTGATAACATTTTCGGCATCCACCAGGAGGGTGTCTGCCTTGCGTTTCGCATCAGTAATCAGATTTTCGGATCGCTTCTTTGCCTCAGTGACAATATCGCCGGCCTTCGAACGAACGGAGCTGAGATACCCTTCTGCATCATCCCGGAATTCATCAGCGCGTTCACGTATCTCCGCCCGCAATTCCTTGCCACTCTTGGGCGCGTACAACAGGGCCAGGATCGCCCCCACAGCGCCGCCCGCAAGCAAGCCGAACACGAGACCTTTCAGCATGCCTTCATTCTTCGTCATGATGTGCCTCGCTCCTGTGGAAAACTATCGCAACATTGTTGACTTTTATGATAGGAAGAAGCCCGTAGAAAAGCAACCGGATGGACTTCAACCAGGAAAACCTTGGGAGTGACCCAAGAGGACACCATGTTCATCGCGAGCCGCAATCCGTGGCGGGCGGTAACGGGACCCCCTCTGGGTCACTCCCGGAAGCCTATCCGGTGCATCAGCGCAGCTTCTTCTTGTGACGCTGTTTTCTCAGCCGCTTCTTCCGCTTGTGCGTCGCCATCTTGTGGCGCTTGCGCTTTTTGCCGCAGGGCATGCTGTCTCCTTTCTTCGATTACGGGGTAAATGAATGCTGCTGGAGGATCTGCTGTGCGCGCATCCCCAGGTCTGAATTCTTGTTCAATGCAGCCGCCTTCTTCAACCACTTGTTCGATTCCTCAAGATTCCCCCGGTGCAGATTTACAATCCCGAGGTTGAAGGCCGCCGGTTGATGCGATGGGGTCCGTTTGAGCGCCGTCTCCATTTCCTCGATGGCACGGGCATAATACTGTTGCGACTGGAGGCTGTCGATCATACCCATTTGATCATAGCAAATGCCGAGATCGACTCTTGCGTTGGGGTCTTCCGGGTGCATCGACAGGTAGTTCTTGTATTGCTCTATCGCGCGGGGAAGCATCCCGTTATCGTGCAGTGCGTTGGCTAGACGAAGCACTGCACCGGCATCCTTCGGGTTCGCTTTCACTGCGTTGTCCAGCGGTGCAATGTCTACTTTGGCAGCGGCCACAGGAGACTCGAGCGGCATCGAAGGCTTCGCCGCCGATGTGGCGGGTGCAGCATGCTCGCGGGAGAGTTCCGTCCAGACGAGAAAAACAATGAGCGCACCGACGGCAAGTATCGAGATGATCTGCCAGGGTTCGATGTGGCGGCGACCCGGGTCGTCAGCCTTCGCCTGTTTCACTTGTTTGACCTGCGATGGCCGCTGAACGGCCGGATGTCTCTCCCCCCACTCAAGATCTTTGCCACACGCCCTGCACCGTGTATCCGTTCGCTGCACCTCCGCGCCGCACTCGCCACACATATGCCGTACCGATGCCATGCTCAACCCCTTCAGTTATTGCTGGCCCGACTTCTTCATGTTGTCGTTGACCAGCCCTTTCACTTCCTTCGACACCTTGAATAACGGGACCCAGTGTTCATCCACCATGACCTGCTCTCCGGTCCGCGGGTTCCTCGCCATGCGTCCCTTCCGTTTCTTCACCTTGTAGCTGCCGAAGCCGCGGATCTCGATATTCTTCCCTTCCTTCAGCGCATTGATGACTGTGGAAATGAACCCATCCACAACTGCCTCGGTCTCCACCTTGGTCAATCCGGTGGCAGTGGCGATCGTGTCAACGATGTCTGCCTTGGTCACCGATGATCCTCCTCAAGTGGTTGATATTCGTGGTCTTCTACGGCCGGATTATTGCGGACCGGCAAAACGGAAAGAGAGTACCGGCCGTTCCAGAAGTTCTTGCTTCAGGGATGTCAGGCCCTCTGCAACGTCACTGGCCAGGCCATCCAGCAGACCGCGATGTTTGCGTTCTTTCACGATGGACGGCTGCCCCTGAATACCTGCAATCGCTGCGGTGATTCCAATGGCATCTTCGTATGTACCAAGGGTGTCGACCAACCGGAGTTCAAGCGCACGCTCGCCAGTGAACACGCGGCCATCGGCAATCGCTACGACATTCGCATGACTGAGCTTCCGCTCACGCTCCACAACGCCGATGAACTGGCGGTGGACGTCATCCATCAACCCCTGAAAATACTGAAGGTCCGCGTCCGTCATTTTGCGGACCGGCGAACCGGCGTCTTTCAACTTCCCCGCTTTGATAGTCCTGACATCCACGCCGACCTTACCGAGAAGCTCCTGCAACTGAAGAAACTCGGAGATCACTCCGATAGATCCGGTCAGTGTGCCGCGGTTGGCAACGATGCGCGAACCCCCGCATGCGACATAGTACCCGCCGCTGGCAGCCAGAGAACCCATGGAGATCACAACCGGTTTCCCGCTGTCGCGCGTCTTACGAACTTCTTCGTACATTTCCTGGCTGGCAACCACACCGCCGCCCGGACTGTCGATCCGCAGCAGGATGGCCTTCACACCGCGCTGATCACGATACTTTTTTATCTGCCGCACGATCTCTTCGGAAGAACTGATGACTCCCTTGAGTTCGACGACTGCAATCTTGTCCCCCGAGCCTGTCGTTATCGTCTCTATCCGATCACCCGAATCCCCAATCAAAGAAATCATGAGGAAAGTGAAGCCAATAACGACGACAGCAAGAATGCCAAGGATAATCAAGAACCACTTTGTGGACTTGTTCATAGTGTGCAGATACCTGCGGTAAGTTATTGATTTATCATATAATTATACGAAAGATGTGGAACTTTGTCAATTGCGGAAGGGGACAAAAAAAAGCCGGCCGGTTCCCACCAGCCGGCCAGCTCCTGCAATCGAAAGAAGGGAACTATTTCACCTTCACTCCGATCTCACTCTGTATGTGGTATCAGTTAATGAAGATTTCGCGTGGTTTTGCATCTTCGCTCTTGAACAGCTTCACCGTCAACACGCCCTGCTGGAAACGTGCATCCATGTTTCCGGTGTCAATGCCGTCGCCGATACTGAAGACCCGGAAGAACCCGGCGCCATCCATTTCATTGAACAGAAGTGCCCCTTCCTTGCGGTGTAACGGCCCGACTTCGGCCTTTACCTGCATCTCCCCTTTCTCAATCGTGAGGCTGATTGACTCGCGCGTTGCCCCGGGGAGATCCAGCATCAGCACGAAGGCCTCAGAGGTCTCATAGACATCCGCCGCGGGAACCCTGTACTGCGCTTCCCCATCCGAAGGCCGCGCGGCATGTTCCCGGCGTACCTCAACTCCACCGTTGTTCATCTTGGTAGTCTCCTTTTTTCTACTTTATCCCTATTTCGCGCGGACGGGCCTCTTCGGCCTTCGGCAACGTGATACGCAGAATGCCGTTCACCAGCTCGGCGGATACCGTGTCAGGCTTGACAGGATGCGGCAGTTGTATCGTACGGACGAATTCTCCGCTTGACCGTTCGCTGCGAATCCTTCGTGCCCCATCAGGCATTTCTGAAGTCTTCCGGTCTCCCTTGATTGTAAGCAGGTCATCCTCCAGAGAGATTTTGATATCTTCCTTCGCAACACCCGGAAGCTCTACGTCAATGGTCGACTCGTTTTGCCGTTCAACCAGATCGACGGCGGGCGCCTGCATGCGGCTTGACCCCGAAGACAGGAAGCCGTTAAACAACGTGTCGATGTCTCGTTCGAATCCGGCAACATCTATCCGTGCGGGGGGAACAACCGGGAAACGTTGAAATCTGACAAACATTGCTGATCCTCCTATTGTGTTTTTTGTTTTCTACGTAAGAGAATATCAACCGGTGTGCCAATTCAAATAACCCATTCATTTGCAATGGTTTACTGGTTAGAGCGTGAAACCTTTGTCGTTCAAAGAAAAATCATAAGCCATTATGGCACGAATGCACTTACATTGTGTCATACTATGAAAGCAAAATTGTCATCGTCTACGTCATATTGACGCCAATTACAGCCATAATGACACACCAGGCATAAGCACCGCGCGGCACAAGTCTGTCACATTCTGTCACATGACTGTCACATGACAGACATGCGACGGGGATGACAGACATGCGACGGGGATGACAGACATGCGACGGGGTTGCACAAAACCAAGCAAGAAGGCCCACCAAGAATATGATGGGCCTCGTCTCCAACATCCATTGCCTCACGCCTGACGCCTACTGCCTTGATCTAGTCATGCCCTTCAAGCCAGTGCTCAACATCGATTGCCGCCTGGCATCCCGACCCTGCCGCTGTAATCGCCTGCCTGTACACACTGTCAGCAACATCGCCGGCTGCAAAAACCCCCGGGATATTCGTTGCAGTACTTTTCCCCTTCGTCACCAGATAACCTACCACATCCATGTCAAGCTGCCCCTTGAAAAGATCTGTGTTCGGCTTATGCCCGATGCCCATGAAGACACCGTCGGTCTTCATCTCGCTCGTCATCCCGGTCCCTGTGTTCTTCACACGGACACCCGTGACGCTCTTCTTGCCATTCTCATTCTTCCCGAGAACTTCCTCAACGATGGAGTCCCACAAGAAGGCGATCTTCGGATTCTTCGATGTCTTTTCCTGCATGATCTTCGAAGCGCGGAGAGTGTCGCGCCGATGAATGATCGTCACCTTGCTGGCGAATTTCGTCAGAAACGTCGCTTCCTCCACCGCCGTGTCTCCACCCCCTATCACGACAACTTCCAGACCTTTGTAAAAGAACCCATCGCATGTCGCACAGGCGGAAACACCGTACCCCATATACTCCTTTTCCGAAGGGAGGCCGAGCAATCGGGCAGAAGCGCCTGTCGCAACGATGAGTGCATCGGCCGTGTATTCCGTTTCATCAGACCACACGTGAAACGGCCGGCTCCGCACATCAACTCTTGACACATGTTTGAACAGCGATTGTGCACCAAAACGCTGTGCCTGCGCTCTGAACTGGTCCATCAATTCTGGTCCGAGAATGCCCTGCGGAAAACCCGGAAAATTCTCTACCTCGGTCGTTATGGTCAGCTGTCCACCCGGCTGTATGCCTTCGAACACTACCGGACTGAGATTTGCACGTGCGGCATACAGTGCCGCAGTAAAGCCTGCCGGCCCTGAGCCGATTATTATCAATGTGTGATGCGATGCCATGGCTCTCCCACTCCTCTCATGTACCAGTATGATGCTCTTACATCGAATCAGGGGTCTCTCTCTTTTGATGCAGATTCTTTAACGCATTGCGCACGTTGCGTATAAACCCTTCCCATCGCGCCCGCCGGATGGCACTACGGCGAAACCGCGTCACGAACTCGTCCGGTGTGATTGAGAGAAGAACATCAGGAGCTTCACGTTCAAGACCGGTTCCGGAAGCCCACGCCGGATCATGCGACGGACGTGCGAACTTCATGTTCCACGGGCACACATCCTGGCATACGTCACAGCCAAATACCCATGCGCCGCAACCTTCCGCCAGCTCTTGCGGGATATCTCCCTTGTGCTCGATTGTCAAATAAGAAATGCAGCGTCGCGCATCCAGAACATACGGGGCGACAATTGCCTGTGTCGGGCAAGCGTCGATACACCGCGTGCAACTCCCGCACATATCCACCGCAGGCGTGTCCGGAACAAGGTCCAGCGTGGTGAGCAGGACACCGAGGAACACCCAGGAGCCCTGATCACGCGTGATGACATTTGTATGTTTTCCTTGCCATCCTATCCCCGCCCGTACCGCCCAGGCCTTCTCGAGTACCGGCCCGGTGTCCACATAATATCTTCCCTCGGCCCCAGGGTCTGCCGTACGTATCCATTTCATCAACTCCTCAAGGCGTTTGCCAATCACCTCGTGGTAGTCGACGCCCCGCGCGTATTGTGAGATCTTCAATGCCCCCGCAACGGACTGATATCCCCGCGGAGCAGCATAGTTCAGCGCCACAACGATGACCGATCTGGCTTCCTGCAGTATCAAACGGACGTCGCGGCGTTCCTCGCTGCGTTTCCGCATCCAGCCCATGGTCGCATCGTACTCGCGTCTGCACCATACGTTGAACAGGGCGGATTCTTTTTCAAGATCCTCAACCCGCGCGATACCAACATGTGTGAAACCGAGTGCCCGCGCCCGGCGTTTGACCTCGTCCGATGTCAGCATAGACTCCTACACATCCTCATCCACCTCGATATACACTACACCATGTTCCACTATGACAGGATACGTGCGAAGAATTCCGCTCCCAACAATCGCCCTCCCATTCTCCAGTGCGTACGTCCATCCGTGCAACGGGCATGCAATGGTTGTCCCGACCCTTACTCCCTCATGGAGCGTCGCAGCATGCTGGTGCGCGCAGACCGCACTGATGGCATACACGTTCCCGTCAACCCGCCATACGGCAATCTCTTCTCCCCCCACGCGGACGAGTGTGCCCCGTCGGAGCGGGAGGTCTTCGAGTTCGCTTACGCGTATCTTTTGCACACCCACTTTGGTTTCTTTCCTACAAACGGCGAAGGCCGGTGCTCCTTCCGGAACCGGTAAGCGGTGCCTCAGAAGAAGACCGACCTTCGTCAGTCACACTATTGAGCAGAGTGGTTTTACCCTTTGCGGAAATGCGAAGTGGAGGAGCTCAGTGCCGGAAAGTCCTTTTCCGCGTGAATCTCTTTCGCACGAGCCAGCAGGACGTCTTCGCTCTCGACTTTTTCGGGGTTGGGTACGCAGCAATCCACCGGGCATACCGCTGCGCATTGTTCCTGATCGAAATGTCCGACGCACTCAGTGCACTTTTCTGGAACTATATAGTAAAAGTCATTTGAGAGAGCATCATGCATCTGGCCTTTGTACTCGTATTGCACGCCACCCGCATAAATGGCGGTATTTGGGCACTCGGGCTCACATGCGCCACAATTGATGCATTCTTCCGTAATCATCGTTGCCATATCGGTCTTCCTCCGTTATTAATGCGAAACAGACTCGGGTTACTGTCTCGTGGTCCAAACTTAATGAAAACGGGCTGGAATAGCAAGCTTCGGTCAGACAATGTTGAAGTACCGTGCCTCCGGATGGTGAACAATGATGGCATTCGTGCTTTGCTCGGGTTCCAGCGAGTATTCGTCGGTGAGAGTGACGCCGATACGCCCGGCATCAAGGAGGGCGAACAACTGGGCCTGATCCTCGAGATTGGGGCATGCGGGATATCCGAAGCTGTACCGTGATCCCTGATAGCCCTGGGAGAAGAGGCGGCGGATTTCCGGCGCATCCTTGCCGGCAATTCCCAGCTCCTCGCGAATCCGCTTGTGCCATAGCTCGGCAAGCGCCTCGGTAGACTCCACACTCAGGCCGTGGAAATAGAGATAGTCCCTGTAGTTATTCGCCGCATAGAGCTTCGCCGAATGTGCCGACGCAACGCGGCCCATGGTAACGAGATGAAACGCCACAACATCCATCCGCCCCGAATCGTATGCAGCAAAGTAGTCAGAGAGACAGAGGTGCCGATCTCCCTTCTGACGCGGGAACGAAAAGCGCAGCCGCTCTGTCTTCCGGTCGTCGTTGTAGATAATGAGATCATTCCCCGAGGACTGACATGGGAAGTACCCATACACTACCTTGGGCTCAAGGAGACCCGCCGTGCGCACGCGCTCTTTCAATTGAACGAGCTCCGGAGCGATCTTCGCTGCAAGCAGCGTGCGGTAGTCTTCTTCACTCATCTTCCCTTTGCGGACCTGCCATTGGCCTCGAACGAGAGCCACCTCGTTGATGTAGGAGAACACATCATCGAGCGCGATCGAGTCCACCACGCGGGTGCCCCAGAATGGCGGAACCGGAATCGGGACGTCCCTGCGAACAGACGAGAACAGCGCAGCGCTTCCCGAGCCCGATGCCTTGCGGTACCGTTGATCTTCCGACTCGGCCAGTGCAATCTTCGCTTCGGTGCCGGTAAGCACATCCTCATCTTCAGCTCCGGCAGACGACCGGGCAGGGAGCTCTCCTTTTGCGATTTGCTCCATATAACGAAGACCGTCGAAGGCGTCGTTCGCATACAACACGGGTCCCGCGTAGACAGACCGCAGATCCTGCTCCACATACCGGCGCGTAAGGGCCGCGCCACCGAGCACCACGGGGATGGTGAGATTCCGTTCGCTCATCACGGACAGGTTCTCTTTCATGATGAGTGTCGACTTCACCAGCAGGCCGCTCATCCCGATCGCATGCGCATGGTGCTCCTCCGCCGCATGCAACATTGTGTCGATGGCACACTTGATGCCCAGGTTCACGACGCGATAGCCGTTGTTGGTAAGAATAATGTCGACGAGGTTCTTACCGATATCGTGCACATCCCCCTTCACGGTGGCGAGCACCATCGTTCCCTTCGTCCGGCTCGCGGCTTTGTCCATAAATTGTTCGAGATGCGCGACGGCGGACTTCATCACTTCCGCCGATTGGAGAACAAACGGCAGCTGCATCTGTCCGCTGCCGAACAACTCTCCGACAACTTTCATTCCGTCAAGCAGTATCGTGTTGATGATCTCAAGCGCGGGATACGTTTTCAGCGCTTCATCAAGATCCGCCTGGAGGCCAACCTTATCACCATCGATGATGCGGTTTTTGAGGCGTTCTTCGACGTTTGTTGCGCGCACGGCAGCTTCGCGCTTTTGCGGAGTGTGCGCTGCGTAGTGCGCCATAAGATCCGTCAGAGGATCAAAGACCAGTTTGCGTTCTGCAGGGTCTGCACTCATGCGGGCACCTCCTCGAACCGGCGCTCGTCGAATATGAGCTGGCGGCATAATTCGCGGCCGCGTTCATCAACTTTGTATAACGGCATGATCTTTCCCGCATGCACGATGGCCATGTCGAGTCCGGCTTCAATCGCATAGTGGAGAAAAACACTATTGAGCACGTGACGGACGTGAGGTGACAGACCGAAGGAGATATTGCTGACACCCAGCAGTGTGTGGACGCCGGGGAGTTCTTTCTTGATGCGGCGGATCGCCTCGAGCGTTTCGATGCCGGCCCGCCGGAATTCCTCATCACCGGAGCCGAGTGTGAACGTCAGCGCATCGAAAATGAGGTCACGCGGATGCATGCCGTACGTGCCGACAGCGAGTTCATGGATGCGCCTGGCCACCGCCAGCTTCCGGTCGGCGGTTTTTGCCATACCTTGCTCATCAATCGTCAGGGCAATGACCGCCGCGCCGTATTGCTTGCACATGCGCAAAATCCCTTCGGCGCGGGCGGTCCCATCTTCCAGATTGATGGAGTTGATGATGGCTTTCCCGCCAATTAACTGCAGTGCCTCTTCAATCACCGGTGGCTCCGTCGAATCGATCACGATCGGCAGTGTCACCTGCGTATTGAACCGGAAGATGATTTCGTGCATGTCGCGTGATTCGTCACGCCCCACGAACGCAGCGCATACATCCGCCATGTGGGCTCCCTCACGCACGGCCTCCTTGCCCATGGCAACGATCGCCTCCCAGTCCTCTTTGCCCAGCAAATCACGGAAGAGTTTGCTGCCGTTGGCATTCGTGCGCTCGCCCACAAGCACGGGGGCGGGTTCAACATGCAGCGGAGTCGCCTGGTAGAGACTCGAGGCACTCGGGACAAAATCCCACGTGCGTTCGCGCGGCGCCAGAGAACCGACCGAGGCAACGAGCAGGCGTAAATGCTCTTTCGTCGTCCCGCAGCATCCCCCTACTACGTTCACGCCGAGATCCTTGACGAAATGCGTCAGGATGCGGGCGAATTCCTCCGGCCCCAGCTTATAGTGCGCGTGTCCGCCTATATTTTCGGGAATGCCGGCATTGGGCATGACAAAGATCGGTTTCGGACTTGATGAGGCGAGCACGCGGATATGTTCCGACATTTCCATCGGCCCCGTTGCGCAGTTCATCCCGATCACGTCGACATCGAACGGTTCCAGGGTGACGAGCGCGGCTCCTATTTCCGTACCAAGCAACATGGTGCCTGTCGATTCAACGGTAACGGAGACAACGACGGGGATCCGTTTCCGCACTTCTTCGAAATAGCTAAAAATGGCGTAGAGTGCGGCTTTTGCCTGCAAAATGTCCTGGCATGTCTCGACACAAAGCAGGTCCGCCCCCCCCTCCACCAACCCCTGCGCCTGCACCCTGTAGGATGCCGCCATGTCCTTAAACGTTATATGGCCGAGAGAGGGCAGCTTGGTGGTCGGCCCCATGGATCCGGCGACATAGCGCGGATGTGCGACTGTGGAGAAGTCTGAGGCAACCCGCCTGGCAATCTCCGCTGCTTTGAAAGATAGCTCGTAGGCACGGTCTGCCAGACCGTATTCCGCCAGAACTATCGAGCTCGATCCGAAACTGTTGGTCTCGATAACATCACACCCCGCTTCGAGGTAGTCGCGGTGCATGGTCTCCACAGCCGAGGGCTTGGTAACTACGAGATACTCGTTGCACCCGTTCAAATGCTCCCCGCCGAAGTCGTCAGCGGTCAATTGTTGTCCCTGAAGATGCGTCCCGGTTGCACCGTCAAACACAATGATTTTTTCGCGGAGATGCTGGAGAAATGTAGTCATGCGCTTCCCTTGGCCATCCGTTCGCACGTCGTGTAGAATTCTTCCATCATACGCTGTACAACTTTTGCAGCCGGCGGCACGTCGTGCACCAAACCGGCACTCTGCCCGGCTTCGAACATTCCCTCGTCCACATTTCCCTCGAAGATCCCGAGCATTTCCCGTTTCCTGCCAAGAAGCACTTCCAGTTCTTCCCGGCTTGCACCCCGGCGGTCTGCTTCCAGAGTCTTTGCCGTAAAGGGTGTCTTCAGCATGCGGACAGGCATGAGCTTTTTCATCGTGAGCACGGTATCGCTGTCTCCCGCCTCCACGACGAGGCGTTTGTATGTTTCGTGTGATGATGACTCCACAGTCGCAGCAAACCTGGTGCCGACCTGGACGCCTTCGGCGCCCAACGCTATTGCCGCGGCCATTCCACGGCCATCAGCAATGCCACCCGCAGCAATCACCGGCAGCGATACCGCATCCACTACCTGTGGGACCAGCGTCATTGTTGTTATTTCATCGATGCCGTTGTGTCCGCCCGCCTCAAATCCTTCCGCCACGACAGCATCGCACCCGGACTCTTGAGCCTTCTTCGCATGCTTCACCGCCGCGATGACATGAACAACCGCACATCCGGCAGCCTTCAACCGTGCCGTGTGTTTCGCCGGAGTACCGGATGATGTAAAGATAATCCGGATTCCCTCTTCAATCGTGACATTGAGCAACTCTTCAGCATCGCCGCGGGAAAGCGGCACATTCACTCCGATAGGTGATGGTGTTGCGGCCCGGGCAGCGCGGATATGCTCTCTGAGCAGGTCAGGTTTCATGGATCCTGCACCGATCAGCCCCAGACCACCTGCCGCAGAAACGGCGACGGCGAGCTTGCTGCCCGCCGTCCACACCATGCCCGCCTGGATGATCGGGTAGCGTATCCCGAACATCCGGGTGACGCGTGTGGAAAGAGGTGGCGGCCATTGATGTCGCACAAGTTCGTTCACCTTCAGTTGCTCCCGAAAACATCAGGAATCACCGCGGTGACGCCGGTGAAAGAATACAATGCGGTGCCCGGGATCCCCGGCTTGAGGCGCAGGAGATGCTCGCCGAATTCGCGGTTCTTGACCACGCGGAACATACGTGGCATCTCCACGGTGAGCACGCTGCTGCCGTCAGGGAGAAGTACGGTGTCGCTTCCTGTGTTCTCCGCGGTCAGCGCTTTTCCATCCTGCTCAACCACTATCTGTGTTCTGCCCCCCTGGGGAGGAGCAAGCACAACATCGAGCGCACTTCCGCTATACAACATCGATAACGATCCGTTGTCCTCAGCTGGACCAAGCCAGCGCACGCACTCCCGTTCCGCCCGCCAGGTTCCCTGCAAATAGAGCCGTCCGTTGACGTAGAAGCCCGGGTCTGTATATTCCACGGCCGATTCGGGCGAAAACCCTTCAACATTGCCCAGGCTTCCCCTGACATACCCCGCAAAAATTTCCGGCGTCGCACGATAGCACACAACACCCGGAACATCTGTTTCACGCAGCGGGTCCATTAATTCCGGCAGCTCCCCATGCGGATTCGCATCGTGCAAAAGGGACTGCATCGACCTCTCAAACGAACGGTAGCTCCCCTCGCCGACGTTCTGGCAGCGGATGTAACCGTCCCTGTCAACAAGGACCTTGGTAGGCCAGACCCTGTTCCCATAGTTCGCCCAGATCATCTCAGCGTTGTCCATAACGACAGGATATTTGATGCCGAGTTGTTCGATTGCCCTGCGGACATTATCCGGGTCCTGGCCAAAGTGAAACTTGGGCGTATGGACACCCACGACGATAAGACCGTTGTCCCTATAGCGGCGATGCCATTCCTGGACGTAGGGAAGGGCATGGAGCGATGCGGTGCAGGAATAGTCCCAGAAATCCAACAGCGCCGCCTGCCCCTGCAGTTCCGAGATGAAGATGGGTCCGCCGTTGAACCAGCAATTCCCCAGCAATTCGCGCGCCTGCATACGGCGCGGCATGATTTCCTGAATAGTCATAGTGTCGCGAATATACCCAATCAGGGGCTGAATATCAAATAGCCGCCGGGCGGGAGCAGTCCCGCAACCCGAATATCAGGCTACAGGAAATTCCGGAGGATGAGGCGGAGAGTCGTGAGGATTACCACGATAATGAATATCGGCCTGATAAACTTCACCCCGCGTCTGATAACCATCCCCGAGCCGATCCTGGCACCGGCGATCTGACCTCCGGCCATCACCAATCCCGGAAGCCACAGGACATGCCCTCCGAGAGCAAACACAACGAATGAAATGATGTTGCTCGTGAAATTCATCACCTTCGTGTATCCCGTGGCGCGTGTCAGATCGAAGCCCATCATCAGGATAAACACCATAGCCCAGAAGGAACCCACACCGGGCCCAAAGAACCCGTCATAGAATCCCAGCAGCAGACCAAACACCAGGTAGAACGGCATGCGCCGCATGCGGGGTTCCCCCGAAGCCGCGCCGAGCGTTGGCGTGAAGAGCATGTACATAGCCAAGCCCAGCAGCAGGAAAGGGATCACGATGTTCAGAACGGAGGGATCGATCTGCTGAACAGCAAATGTTCCAAGCGCACTGCCCAGGAGCGTGACCACAATTCCCGGAACGGCATCAGCAAGCGGAACAACATCCTTCCTGACAAAGTGATGCGCCGCAGTGTAGCTCCCGAAACTCGCCTGCAGTTTGTTTGTCCCGAGCACCATCTGTGGAGGCACACCGATGCTCAGCAATAACGGAATAGTGATCATGCCGCCTCCGCCGGCGATGGCGTCGATCCATCCCGCAAGCATTGCTCCACCGAATAACAGGGGGTACATCCAGAGGCTTACTTCAACGTTCATCGTCTCGACTCGCTGCGACGGCCTTCGATAACGATGACGAACTCTCCTTTGAGTTCTTTGGAACCCAATTCGCGAAAGAGCTGGACGGCACTGCCGTGGAAGATCCGTTCTTCGGGCAGCGTGAGGTTGAATGCGAGGCAGCACCGTCGGCTGTCACCGAATGTGTCGGCGAGGTCGCGGAGCAAGGCACTCAAACGGTAGGGGGTTTCCATGAGGACGATCGTCCGCCGCTCCTGCTGGAGCTGACGGAGTTCGGCGCGCCTCCGTTCCTTCTTCGGAGAGAGCCATCCGTAGTACAGAAACTGGTCTATCGAAAAACCTGTCACGGTCAGGGCAGGCATCAGGGAGGAAGCGCCCGGGATGGGGACCACCCTCACACCGGCCTCGGTGGCCGCACGGACGAGCATCTGTCCGGGATCCGAGAACACCGGGGTACCGCAATCGGAAATCAGCGCCACCGACTTCTCCGCACGCAATACCTGAAGTATGGTGTGTGTCGCAGCGGCTTCGTTGTGTTCGTTCAGCATCTCCAGCGGTTTGCTGATGTCGAAGTGCTTCAGAAGCCTCTCGCCTTCACGCCGCTCTTCGCACACAACGAGGTCCACGCAGCGAAGGACATCCAGCGCCCGGAACGTCATATCCTGTGCGTTGCCGATAGGCGTTGCCACCAGATAGAGGATACCGGCCATCTACAGCCCCCTTCCCCGTCCCGCCTCCCGCTGTTCCAGCACAACCAGCAACAGCGCGGTCACCGGCACCGCAATCAGCAGTCCGACAAATCCCAGGAAGTACCCGAACACCAGAAGCGAAAGGATGAGTACAACAGGATGCAGACCAACCTGTGATCCGATGATTTTCGGCGCAAGAACCGTTGCCTCGAGCAATTTCTGCGAGAGGTACAAAATGATCACGGCAATGACCTTCGTCGAAACGGGATCGCCGCTGAACAGCGCCACTATCGTAGCCACTATCAGGCTGGTGATGAGACCGATATACGGAATGAAGTCGAGGAATGCCGTCATGACCCCGAGAACCAGCGGAGAACGCACACCGATGATCCAGAGGACAACCGCAGCAATGGTCCCCTGGATGATTGCCACAAGCACAGCCCCGCGCACGTACCGGCCCATCACACCATCCACCGTTGCGAGCGTCGCACGCACAGAGGGTTGACGGTAACCCGCAAACAGACTGACAAATTTCTGTCCGATCAGGGGAAAGTCTTTGAGGAGAAAGAAAAGGAGGAACGGAATAATGATGATGTTGATGATTTGCAGGGCGATGGACGAAACCCCTGCGACAACGTTAAACACACCGGTGACAAGAGAAGAGAGCACTCCCTGCAGGCGGGGGACAAGTTCCGTTGTGAGAAGCTCGCGCGCCCTTTCCATCGGGATGCCGATTCGGGCTAGGGCACGGGCAGGTTCATCGGAACCAAGCCATGCCGTAGTGTTTTCCACCAGCCGTTGTACACCACTCAGCAGGCCCTCCATCTGTCCCGCAATCACCGGTGTCACAAAGAGGGCCACGCCCACAGCTGCACTCACGATACCCAGCACCACGAGCACACTGCCGCCCCATCGCGGGATGCGATGTGCAGCCATCCGCGTCACAAGAGGATCACAAAGGTAGGCCAGGACATAGGCGATCAGAAACGGCACAAGCAACGAAGAAACCGCGTTGAAGCTCCAGAGCAGAAGCAAGAGAACAGAGACGACCAATGCACGGCGGACAAACTCGCGAGCGCGGAAAGGGTACAGCAGGTACACTACGGCTGCCACGACAACGAACGGAGAAAGGATATCACGGACACTGAACGCCACGCCGGCGAGGGCAAGACCTGCCAGCACATAGGCGACGACTTCGGTGACGATCCCCGTGTGATGGACGCTGACGTTGCCGTAGCATGGATCATCTTCCGCTGTGCCCGAATCCGCCGGCTCCCCTGTCAGTCGCATCGAGCGATTCGCGTTCCTCCCATTCCGCTTTGACGTACGGTGCGATCACCATTTGTGCGATGCGATCACCGCGTTTGATCAGGAAGTCCGTATCACCAAAGTTTGTCAGGATGATGCGCACCTCTCCGCGGTAATCCGCATCGATAGTGCCCGGGGAGTTAAGGATGCCGATCTGATGCTTGATTGCCAGGCCGCTGCGCGGTCGGATCTGCGCCTCGAATCCCGGGGGAATGGCCATGGCAAAGCCCGTTGGAACGAGAACGGTTTCCTTCGGGCGGACGACGAGATCCGGTTCCACGGCTGCGCGAACGTCCATGCCGGCGGCCTCTGCGGTCGTATACATCGGCAATGGGACGTCCCGTGTCGCGGGGGAGAGCCGCGTGATGGCGATCTTCATCCCCTGACCCGGCGCTCCAGTTCTCCGCGGAACGTCCGGATCACGCTCTGCACAGGCCAGGCAGCCGCATCGCCCAACGCACAGATGGTGTTCCCCTCAATATTGTTGGCAACATCCCTCAGGAGATTGATATCCGCGTACGTCCCGTTGTTGTCCACGAACCGTTTCAGAATCTTTTCCATCCACCCGGTTCCTTCGCGGCATGGCGTGCACTGCCCGCACGATTCATGGTGGTAGAACCGTGCAATGCGCCAGAGCACTTTCACCAGGTCGGTGTCTTCATCCATGACAATCACACCCGCCGTGCCCACGGAAGAACCCGCAGCCTTGAGGCTCTCCGCATCCATGCACACACCGTCGAGCGCATCGCCGCGAAGCATCATTGTGGAAGAGCCTCCCGGAATGACAGCCTTGATTTTTTTGTTCCCCGGCACGCCACCGGCATACGTGTTGATAATCTCGAGAAGCGGAACACCGGTGGGCATTTCATACACGCCCGGCGTGTTTACATGTCCGCTCACACCTACAAGAATCGGTCCCGGATGCCGTTCCGCACCAATCTTCGAGTACGCCGCAGCTCCGATGCGGAGAATCACCGGGATATTGGCAATCGTTTCAACGTTGTTGATCGTGGTCGGACATCCCCACAGGCCATTCTGTGCCGGGAAGGGCGGCTTGACGCGCGGGTAGCCGCGTTCACCTTCGACGGAATTCATTAACGACGATTCCTCGCCGCAGATATATGCGCCGGCGCCACGATGCACTGTGAATTCTGTGGAGAATCCCGATCCGAGAATATTCCGTCCGATGTATCCGTGCCCGTAGGCATCATCCACCGCCTTCTGCACGATATCGATCCAGTGCTTGTACTCGCCGCGGACATACAGGTATGCCGCTGTGATCCCCATGGCATAGCAGGCAATGAGCGTCCCCTCTATCACCTGATGCGGGTTGAACTCGAAGATCTGCCGGTCCTTGAATGTCCCCGGTTCGCTCTCATCCCCGTTCACGCAGAGGTACTTTGGCTTCACGGACTCCCGCGGCATGAATGACCACTTCAGACCTGTAGGAAAGCACGCGCCACCGCGTCCGCGCAAATTGGACGCCTTGACTTCGTTGGTGATCTCCCCGGGGCTCATGGCCAGCGCTTTTCTGAGCATGGCATACCCGCCGTGGGCTTCATAGACCTCGATGCGGTGATACTCAGGGATGGGAGGAAGCAGCAATGGTTCCATGCTATTTCAGTTCGTCCAGGATCTTGTCCACCTTGGCGGCATCAAGGTTTTCGTAGTAGCGGTCACCCACCTGCATCACCGGCGCAGTGCCGCAGGAACCAAGGCACTCGGCTTCTACAAGAGTGAAGCGGTTGTCCGGTGTGGTCTCTCCTGTCTTGATCTGCAGCCGCGTTTCGAGATGGTTCAGGAGACGTTCGCTGTTCCGCAACATACACGAGACATTTGTGCAGACTTCGAGCTTGTGTCGTCCCACCGGCTTCCGGTTGAACATGGTGTAAAATGTCACAACGCCCAGCACATGGTGGTGTGGTGCGCCGACGAGATTGGCGATATACCGCATCCCTTCTTCAGAGATCCACCCGTACTCTCCCTGCCACATCCAGAGAGCCTCCAGCAGCACCGACTGCGGGTTCTGGTAACGCGCCTTGAGTTGTTCAAGGCGCCGGAGATTGTTTTCGGAAAGCCCGTTGTTCTGTTGGTTCGTATTCATTCGCAGTTACGTCAATCTTTCTTCATTCTTTGCCGAAGGTCTTCGAGTCACTCAGCGCTCGTCGGAGGTCCTTGGGGACAATTACTTATCCGCTTCTCCCATAACCGGATCCATACTGCCGATCACCGCCACAATGTCGGAGAGCATACCTCCTTTCAGCATCAGCGGCAATACGGAGAGGTTGCAGGTTGAGGGGGACCGGATTTTCATGCGCCAGGGTTGCCCGGTGCCATCGGAGACAATATAGAATCCCAGTTCGCCCTTCGACGATTCCACACCCTGGTACACTTCGCCGACGGGCGGATTGACGCCCAGTATTGATCAGCATGAAGTCGTGAATCAGTTCTTCCATTCGGGTATAGGTGCGTTCTTTGGGAGGAAGGACGTGCTTCGATGCAAAGGCGTTGTACGGCCCCTCGGGCAATTTGTCCAGCGCCTGTCTCAGGATCTTTGCGCTCTCCCGCATTTCCGCGAGACGCACATAGAACCGGGCGAGAGCATCGCTCTCGGTGAACGTGATGACATCGAAATCGAGCTCGTGGTAGACCAGATACGGCACGTCACGGCGGAGATCGCGTGGCACACCGGCGGCTCTCAGCGGTGGACCCGTCAGCCCCCAGGCAATCGCATTTTCACGTGAAAGGTATCCGACGTTTTCGCACCGGTCGATGAATATCCGGTTCGTCTGAAGGAGGCTTTGCACTTCATCCAGGTCCTTATCCAACTCCCCGAGAAATTGCCTCAGCATCGCCGTGGTCTGTGCTGTCCAATCCTGCTGCAGCCCGCCGATGCGTGTGTAGCTTGTTGTGAAGCGCGCTCCGCACAACACGTCAAAAATATCCAGCAACTTTTCCCGCTCGCGAAATGTCCAGAGCAGCACCGTCAGTGCACCCACATCCATTGCCATGCTTCCTGTCGCAACGAGATGGGAAGCAATCCGGGCCATTTCAAAGATCAACACTCTGATGTACTGTGCGCGCCGGGGGACTTCAACGCCAAGCAATTTTTCCACGGCCAGCACGTAGGCGACGTTGTTGGACAGCGGGGAGAGGTAGTCGAGGCGGTCGGTATGCGGGATGAATTCGTGGTAGCTGCTGTTCTCTGCGATCTTCTCGTACCCGCGGTGAAGGTAGCCGAGTTCAGGGACCGCTGCAACCACCGTTTCCCCGTCGAGTTTAATGAGCAGACGCAACACACCGTGGGTCGCCGGATGCTGGGGGCCCATGTTGAGAATCATGGTGTTGTCCAGCGGATCGTCAACGATAACGGTGGTATCCTGATCTTCCAGCGCGGCGAGGATCTGACTGCGCCGCGGTTCTTCAAGAGATCGTGCTGCCAAGGGAATAGTCCGTAGAATTGAATGGTCGCATGCCGTTCACCTCAGCGACGCGGCAGCGGAAGCGAGTCCGGAACCCCCATCAACGGGAAATCTTTGCGCAAGGGGTAGTACTCGAACTCTTCGGGCATGTAGAGTCGCCGTAGATCAGGATGTCCGGAAAACTTGATGCCGAACATGTCAAAGGTTTCCCGTTCGTGCCAGTTCGCCGCCGGCCAGACTCCCGTTACCGAAGGGACCTCGGGATGGTCTTCGCCGATGTGCACCTTCAGTGAAAGATAGCGACGGTTCTTCAGCGAATAGAGATGATAGACAACTTCAAACCGTGTTTCGGGGCGATACCTGTCAACAGCCGTCAGGTCGATGAGCATGTCGAACGCGAGTTCGGGGTCATCGCGCAACAGCATGCAGGCATTGACGATGGTTTGCGGTCTTCAACGTAAGGGTGAGATCCCCACGGAATTCCTGTGAGGCTTCAACGACATCCTGCCCGAGCGAGGAGAGCCTCTCCATAATCCGTTCGTTCATGCGGTCGGCCCGGGGATGTGCAACGGCGCGCGCTTCGGACTCAGTCCGAAGGTGCGTTCGCGTTCAATTTTCTTCTGCAGTTCCATCAGACCAAGCAACAGGGCTTCAGGGCGCGGCGGACAGCCGGCGACAAACACGTCGACAGGGAGGAACTGGTCGATCCCCTGTACAACCGAATACGAGCGGAACATCCCTCCCGATGAAGCGCATGCACCCATCGAGATCACCCACTTGGGTTCCGGCATCTGATCGTAGATCTTCCGCACGACCTTGGCCATCTTGAATGTGACGGTCCCCGCAACAATCATCACATCACACTGACGCGGGGTAAACCTCATGACTTCGGAGCCAAAACGGGAAATGTCGAAACGCGGGGACGCCGTCGCCATCATTTCTATGGCGCAGCAGGAGATGCCCATAGGCATCGGCCAGAGCGAGTTCTTCCGGGCCCAGGCGATCACGTCGTCCAGGCGCGCTGTCAGAAATCCATCACTATGCAGCTGCTCCAGTCCCATACCCTTCTCCTTCCTACCGCCAATCCATTCCGCCCTTGCGCCATTCATACACCAGGCCGATCACGAGAATGACGAGGAACAATCCCATCCCAAGGATGCCTGCACCGTCGAGTCGCCTGAATACCACCGCCCATGGATACAGAAAGACAATCTCTATATCAAACACGATGAAGAGCATCGCCACGAGATAGAACTTCACCGAGAATCGTTCGTGCGCTGACCGCACAGGTTCCATGCCGCTCTCGTACGTCGACAGCTTTTCCTCGGTCGGTCTGCGCGGTCCGAGCCACTTGTTGATATTGGTGAATACGATCCCGGCAATGACGCCGATCAGGATCATGCAAACGATGGGGATATACTGGTCGATCATTCCCGTAATTCCAAACACCGTGGTGGGGAGTAAAGTTTGCGGTAAAATCTACCGAAAATGGGCAAGAATGTCAATGAATTGGTGGTGTATCGGCTGATCCGTGTCGGCTGATCCTCTATCAGCTGATGCCTTCGTACATGCCATCGATAATATTCGAATATCGCTCCTCGATGACCTTCCGGCGGATTTTCTGGGTGGGGGTGAGTTCCCCTTCTTCAATAGAGAACTGCTTCTCCAGAAGAGTAAACCGGCGGACCCGTTCGTAGTTCGCCAAATCCTGCTGGATTTTGTTGATCTCCTTGTCCATCAGTTCATTAATGAGCGGATCGCGTGCCAGATCGGTATTGGAGGAGTACCGGATGTTCCTGCTATCGGCAAACTCACGGAGCGCTTCAAAATCCGGAACGATCAGTGCCGTCAGGAACATTCGGCGATCGCCGATCAACATGAACTGTTCAATATACTTGCTGGAGAGAAACAGGTTCTCGATGGGCTGGGGAGCGATGTTTTTTCCGCCTGAGCTGACAAAGAGGTGTTTCTTACGGTCGGTGATGTGAATGAAACCCTCGGGATCCAGGAAACCGATGTCGCCTGTATGCAGCCACCCTTCTTCATCGACAGCCTGACGCGTGGCCTCGGGATTGTTCCAGTATCCCTTCATGATGTTCAGGCCGCGTGCCAGAATCTCGCCATCCGGCGCGATACGCACTTCGACGCCGGGGACTGCGGGTCCGACGGAGCCGAACTTGTAGTTGTCGAGACGGTTCACGGAGATGACCGGAGAGCTTTCCGTCAAACCGTATCCCTCGATAATGGTGATCCCGACGGCTTCAAAGAACTCGCCGAACTCTTTGCCCAGCGCGGCACCGCCCGAGACAAAAAACCGCATCCGTCCGCCCGTGCGCTCACGAAGCTTGCTGTAGACCAGACGATCGGCGATGGCGTGGCGCAAACGCAGGCTCAGGCCTGCGCCGCCGCGCTTCTTCGCCCCTGCGAACGCCCGACCGACATCAATGGCCCAATGAAAGATCTTCTTCTTTACCGGTGAGCTTGCATCCATCTGCTTCATGACACGGCTGTGTATCCGCTCAAAGAGCCGGGGGACCGTGGTAACGATCGTCGGCCGGACTTCGAGCATATTATCGCGGACGGTCTCCACGCTTTCAGCGTAGGCGATTGTGACTCCGCACGCCATCCCGGTGTAATACCCCGCCATCCGTTCGAATGAATGGCTGAGCGGAAGGAACGACAACATGATGTCTTCGGGTCCGAAGTCGATGACCTGTGCCGCGGCTTTGATGTTCGACACGAGGTTCTCATGCGTAAGCATCACCCCTTTGGGGTTTCCGGTCGTGCCTGAGGTATAGATGAGGGTAAGCAAATCTTCCGGCTTCACCATCGCAAGCGACGTCGCAAGCAGGTCCGGCTGCTCTTTTCTCTGCGCCTTCCCCAGATCCATCACTGCCGAGAACGAAATGGTGTCCGGTTCGGGAATTGTCCCTTTCTCCACAATGAGGATCACCTTTTCCAGCGTAGCCACTTCCGGATAGACCCGCATCACCTTGTTGAGCTGGAATTGGTTGGAGACGATCGCCATCTTCACGCCGGCGTCATTGAAAATGAACTCGATCTGTTTCGCGGTCATCGTTGGATAAATCGGCACATCCACGGCGCCGAGAGAAACGATGGCAAGATCACTGATCACCCATTCCGGGCGGTTTTCCGCGATGATGGCCACGCGATCACCCCGCTTGAGTCCAAGTGCTGCAAGGCCGAAGGCAAACGTCTCAACCCGGGATCGAACTTCGCTGTACGTAATCCCCCTGTAGGTGTCATCCACTTTGTGGAGCAGGAAGGGGCGGCTTTCGCCTGCGAACTTCTCGGTCAGGCGCCAGAACATTTCTGGAATGATGGAGAAATCGACTGCAACGGACATGGGGTAATCCTGGATAACTGGGGATGTGACAGTTTGAAGTGTCGAATAATAGCTCCGTGCAGGTTGAAAAGCAAGTCCTCAGTTGCAGAAACCGTCAATAAGTGAACGACGATCACGGTTCAACAAAAAAAATCAAAACAAAACTCCAGCATTGACAAGGAGATCCAGCACTCGCCCAAAAATTAACTTGACTTCTCTCGGGCAACATGGTATATTTTTCGCCACGACTTGAAGGTTGTTCGCCTTGTGTAGCAACCAAACGTCGGAAGTCCTTACTGTTCATTGTAGTACACACCTTGCCGGGGACCTTGAACTTTGCAGGAGAGAAGAGTTTCAGGCGATACGCTGAGATTTCACGGCGCAATCCCCACAACCCCGGCGCCACCAACGTGATACTGCAGAGCGGACGAAAGACGCGTCCCCGTCGCCAACGGGCGGCTTGCCGTGTCTTTGAATCGCCTTTTCCTGTAGCAGTGTTCTTACATATGGAGTGTATGCGCATGGCCCGCAAGGATGCCACAGCAGGAACTTCCACACAGCAGCAGACGACTCCTCCCCGCCAGGATCAGACCCCGGTGGTCATGAACGAAGCTGTGATGGACCTTGCACTGGATTGCCGCGACTACTACGGCGACAACGAGCTCGCTGCAGATGTGCTGCGATCGAAATACCTCGCTCCAAGCGAACAGGGCCCGATGCACATGTGGAACCGCATCGCCCGCGCAGTCTCCTCTGTGGAAAAAGACAATCAGGAATTCTGGCACAAACGGTTCCTGGAGATCCTGTTTGATTTCACCTTCGTCCCCGGCGGCCGCGTTATGCACGGAGCAGGCCGCGAAGATGCCAGACGCCGACCGACGCTTATCCAATTGCTATGTCATCCCCATCCAGGAAGACAGCCTCGAAGGCATCTACCAGTGCATTACGGAATCGGCAATGGTGTATCGCACCGGAGGAGGCGTGGGAACCGACCTTTCCACACTCCGCCCCGAAGGCGCACCGGTGAACGCCACCATCGATCATTCCCCCGGTGCCACTGCGTTCATGAACCTCTTCAGCGAAAGCACGAATACCGTGTCGCAGGCCGGCCGGCGTGGTGCATTGATGCTCACCATGCGCGTCGATCATCCCGATATCGAACATTTTATCACCATCAAGAATGATCCGCGCCGGCTGAAAGTGCAATATGCCAATATCAGCGTCTTGATCACCCATGAATTCATGCATGCGGTGAGTGCCGACAGTCCGTTCAACCTCCGTTGGGGCGGCAAGACGTATCGCACGGTCAACGCACGTGAACTCTGGCACAAGATCATCAAGAATGCACATGCATCCGCCGAACCCGGCATCATCTTCTGGGATACGATGCGGGACTACCACAACGTGGAATATGCCAACCCGCTCATCAGCACAAACCCGTGCGGCGAACAGCCCCTCGCAGCCTACACCGCATGCAATCTGGGCAATATCAACCTCGCAAAGTTCGTCGATGCCGATGGGAACTTTGAATACGGGCGCCTGGCCGAAGTCACGCGTGTCGCCACCCGGTTCATGGATGACATCATCGACTACAACATGAACAACCATGCGCTGGAGAAGATCAGAAAAGCCGTCGCATCCGACCGGCGCATCGGGCTCGGTATCACCGGCCTTGCCGATGCCCTCGTGCTCATGAAGATCCGCTATGATTCACAGGAAGCACTCGATGCGGTGGACCTCATGATGAAGACCATCCGGGACGAAGCGTACCGGACCTCCATCGCTCTCGGGCGGGAGAAAGGAGCATTTTCGCTCTTCCAGTGGGAAGGATTCTCCCGCAGCAAGTTCGTTGCGTCGCTCCCGGCCGATATCCGCGAGGAAATCAAGCAGTACGGCCTTCGCAACAGCACCGTTCTCACTGTCCCTCCGGTCGGCACCGGCTCCATCGTGGCACAAACCAGCTCTGGAATCGAGCCGATCTTCTGCACCAGTTATCGGCGCCGCGTCAAGAACCACGACGGCGAATCGTTCTCCGAGTACAAGGTGTATCATCCGCTGGTCAAGAAGCTCTTCGGCGACGACGAGAGTCTCCCACCTACATCGTTACCTCTCACGATATCGATCCCTTCTTCCGGGTGAAGATGCAGGGCGTCATCCAGAAGTACGTCGACAGCAGCATCTCGTCCACCGTCAACCTTGCAGAGAACGTCACCGTCGACACCGTCGCCGATATCTACATGGCGGCATATAAGGCGGGTCTGAAAGGCATCACGGTCTACCGCGAAGGGAGCAGGGAAGGAATCCTCCAGACGGAAGACTATGCAAAAAAGCAGTCCGCCACTCCAGCCGCCAAGCCCGAAGCCAAGTATGCGAAGGGACCGCGTCAGCGTCCCCACCGCACTGTGGGTGTCACTGAACGCGTGAAGACCGGCGAGGGCTACTTGTACGTTACGATCAACGAAGATGAAGAGGGTCTGTGCGAGGTGTTCACGACAATCGGGAAGGCGGGGGGAAACGCCGCAGCACAGTCGGAAGCCATCAGCCGGTTGATCTCCCTCTCACTCCGCTCAGGCGTGCAACCACGTGAGATCGTAAAGCAGCTCAAGGGCATCTCCGGACCGACTCCGGTGTGGGATGGTCAGGGCGGCCAGGTGTTTTCAACTCCCGACGCAATCGGTAAGGTGCTTGAACGCTACCTGGATAGTCACGACGAGAGTCTGGCGACACGGCTGGGGCACAAACCGTCACCGGGCAAGGCATCGGGACGCACGCACGCGTCCTCAGCCCACCCGGTAACAAACCTGACCTGCCCCGAATGCGGCGCCAACGTTGAGCACGTTACCGGCTGCGTGGTATGCTACAATTGCGGTTGGAGCAAGTGCTGATATCAGCACTGGAAGTGGAAAGGGAAAAAGAACAGTGAACCCCTGTCGACGAATGTCGGCAGGGGTTCTGCATTCTGTGTCGCGTCACACCGGGAGCGGTCTGGCCGGTTAGAGGATGCTCTTCACGGCCTTCTCAAAGTCGGCTTCCTCCATAGAACCGATTCTCTTCGACACGATGTTACCCTTGCGGTCAACGAAGAATGTCGTAGGAATACCTTCTATTCCCCCATACGCTTTCACTTCAGCCTCACCACCGAGAACGATCGGATACGCAATCGGATTTTTCGCCAGGTAGGGCTTCAGGTCGTTCCAGCCTCCCCGGTCAACAGAAATGCCCACGATCTCCAATCCCCTGGCTTTGTATTTTTCGTAGATTTTTATCATCCCGGGAATTTCACGGCGGCAGGGTCCACACCATGTGGCCCAGAAATTTACCACGACCGCCTTCCCCGCCAGCTGCTTCAGCTCAATCGTTTTGCCATCCATTGTCGAGAGCTTGAAATTCGGGGCGGGATCAGCAGCCAGTGCAAGCGACATCAACACACAACTCAGGGTCAGTACGGCCAACGCACGGATCGGGATTTTCATTGGCTTTTCTTCCATAAACATTATGACGTTTCTGTTCTCTCTGTAACAGCGTTGCAGTAACAGCCGTTCCCTCCTAATGCGCATCGCGAGCCGATGCCCATTGCTCAAGGAACGTCATGATCTTCTCTTCGCTGTATCCCTTCCCCTCTTCAAGGAGACCGGTGTCCTGAGAGTGTACGAGCTTCCCGCTCGGTTCCAGAATGAACATGTGGGGATAGCCCGGAATCTTTGGATACCGGGACAATACCCTTCTCGTTTTTGTTTTCCTTGCTGTAATTCACTTTCACGACCACAAAGCTCTTGTGCATGAGATCTGATGCCCCGGGGTGGGAAACAAAGAACGCGTCCAGCCGTTTGCACCATATGCACCACTCACCCCCGACATCGAGGAGGATGCGCCGGCCCGTTCGGGTTGACTCAACCATGGCATCGCGGATATCCTTTTCCGCATCCCGTGACGGACTAAACGCCTCCCGTTGTGGAGCCGCTGAGGTGTCCGCCGGTTTTTCCTGGGACACCGCACTAAGGCTTGCGCATGACAAGCAAGAGCACAACAATGGCACGGGACACTCTTACCTCCTGGTGTTCGCTTTCTCTATGATACGGACATGGAAGGGCTGAAGCAAGTCGAGCCAGGTTCATTCGTATCGCAGCGACTCAACCGGATCGACGGAGGCGGCGCGGCGAGCCGGGAAAAATCCGGCGAGGAGACCAATGAGAGCCAGGAGTGAAGCGGTCAGAATCATTGTTCCAGGCGAGAATACCGGCCGCCCGAAAAACTGCATTACCCCGTCATTGCTCGGGAGCGTGCGAACGAATGAAACCACACCCCAGCAAAAGAGCATGCCCAACGCTCCGCCGATGAAGGCGATCAGCAGCGCTTCGATGACAAATTGGGCAAGGATGTGGCTTCTTCTGGCACCGACTGCCATACGGATACCGATTTCCCTCGTCCGTTCCTTCACGACGACATACATCACATTCGCCACGCCGACACCCGCAATCAACAATGTCAGGAATCCCACCGCGAACAGAAATATCGTGACGCCGATAGTGATTTTCCGGTTCATCTTTGCATTCTCGATGAAATCCCAGATGAACAACGTGCGTTCGTCTTCCGGATTGAAGTGATACTTGCGGGAAAGGACGCGGAAGATCTCTCGCTTGACTTCTTCCTGAAGCAGAGGGGCAGCGGGGTGCACAACGATCGAATTGACGTGCGTACGCCCGTACATCGTGCGCATTGTAGAATACGGCATGACGGCTCTGCGCGAATCGGGACCGTTGTTCATGCTTGTCTGTATCTTATCCTGCAGGATGCCGACCACGGTGAATGGCGTTGTTTCCAGGAGGAGCATTTTGCCGATGGGATCCTGATCGCCGAACAGTTCTTTCGCGATTCCTGAACCGAGCACAAGGACGCGGCGTTGCTGCATCATGTCAACAGCATTCAGGAATCTCCCCCCTGCAGCAGGATACATACGGCGCATTTCTTCGAAATTCGGGTTGACTCCCTCACACTCCGTGTTCATGGAGTTGCGTCCGACGGTGAGACGAACGGTGGCCCGGTACTGTGGACTGGCATAATCAATCGCCGGGATGACTGCCCGGAGCAATTCGGCATCTTCTTCCTCGAGCCTGATGGGGCGCCCCTTGGGAACTCCCTCGTAGGGCATCCCTGTCTCGCCGCCGTAGAGAATCATTATCTGATTTCCGGCGTTGAGCAAGCCGTTGGTCATCTGGTTGCCGAGACCTTCCCCGAACGACAGCAACAGCACCACGGCAATCGTTCCCCACGTAATTGCCAGGATCGTGAGGAACGCGCGTGTACGCTGCGTATTCAGATCGCGGAGAAAATCGGTGATGAGTTCGCGCCACATAAGAAGCAGGGTCTCGGGTCTGGGGTTTAGGGTCTGGGTCTAGCGTCTGGATTTAGGGTGATGATTCCTATGTACGAAGACAGTCGACGACGTTCAGGTTTGCCGCCCTCCGTGCCGGCATGAGGCCGGCACTCAAGCTCACGATTGTAAGTACCGCCATCGTCGCGAGCGCAACTTCTACGGAGAGTTCGGGCGTTCCGACAAAATCCTTGATGGGGATATACTGCAGTGCCTTCACAATGAGCGCCGCAAGACCGAACCCTATCGCCGATCCAAAACCCACGATGATCAGCGTTTCTGAGAAGAACTGGAGCATAATGTCACGCTTCCGCGCGCCGACTGCGCGTTTCACACCGATCTCTTTGGTCCGTTCCTGCACAACGATGTACATGATGTTCGCCACGCCGATGCCGCCTACCGCCAGAGTGAAGCTGCCGATCAATCCCATGAAGATATTGAAGGCAAGGAAGAAGACAAAGACGAACTTGTCGAATTCCGCCGTATCCCATATCCAGACAGCGTCCTTGTCCGTGGGATCAAACCGGTATTTGCGACCGAGAACGGTGCGGACCTCGCTGACGGTTTCCTGCGAGTGTTCCGGATCTTTCGATGTGAAGATGATATTATTGAGCCGGTTCGCCCCGAACACCGAGGCAAATGTCGACGACGGGATGAAAATGCGGTCCTGGTCCCGGCGGTTATAGGAAGAGTTCTGTGTTTTTTTCTGCATCACTCCGACGACGGTAAAGGGGACTGTTCCGACATATATCAGACGGCCGATGGCATCGGTCTCGCCGAAGAGGAGCCTCTTCATCTCATTACCCAGAACCGCAACGCGCTTCCTGTCCCGAACATCCAGATCGTTGATGAACCTCCCGCTCTGTTCTGGAATGATGTTCCGGATATCGCCGTAGACCGGGATGATGCCCGAGATCAGCGGAGTAGTGATATTCTCCCCCACCCGAACGGGCGTGTCATTCTGGCTGTATTCGGGACTGATGCGGTCAATGCCTGAGACCTGAGAAGCGAGCAATTGCACATCGTCTTCGAGGAGGCTCATCGGCCGCCCGATGCCGAATCCTTCAAACGGCTTCGTCGTCCGGCCCGGAAACATGATGGCTATGCTTTCGCCGATACCATGCATGTTGATGGAGAGCTGGCGTTTGAAACCCATCCCGAAGGCGAGGAGCACGATGATCGCCACCGTTCCCCAGACGATGCCGAAGATCGTCAGCGTGGTGCGCAGTTTCTGCGCCCTGAGATCACGCAGGAATTCGCGGAGCGTTGTCGCCAGACTGCTCATTCGATCTTCTTCACCGGCTTTTCAAACACGTCGTCACCCTCCTTCAAGCCGCTGATCACTTCGACCTTGATTGCGTCGCTCAACCCCGTCTTGATCACCCGCTCTTCTTCCTTTCCGGCGGCGAGGGCGACCTTGACGAACGCCGAGTCATTGCGGAAAGTAACTACGCGCTCGGGAATTGTCAGAACACTGTCTTTCTTCTGAATGATGATACTGGCATTCGCGGAATACCCCGCGCGGAGAGTCGTATTTTTCGCCTTGGGAACGGATATTTCAATCGGAAATACCGTCGCGTTCTCCTTCTTTTCAGCCTTAAGCGAAATCTTGTAGAGCGAACCGGTAATCTTGTCTGCCGGCAGTGCGCCGACTTTCAGCTCCGCTTCCATCCCCTCATGCAATTTGCCGACATCAATTTCGTCCACCGTTCCTTTGAAAATGAGCCGCTCCATGTTGGCCATTTTCATCAGCACAGTCCCTTCCTGATACGACGTCAGAGGCGTTACCGGGTCTCCTACCTCGACTGTTTTGCTGAGCACGAAGCCGTCGATGGGGGCCTTGATGATAGACTCGATCTCGGTGTTCTCGATCTTGATCTTGCCGCTTTCGAGCAGGGCGAGGCGTTCCTTCGAGAGTTTGAATTGCAGCTCCGCTTCGCCGTACTGGCGCTCAAAATCCTCGAATTCTTTCCGTGAGATCAGCTGCTTGTCGACCATTGACTCCTGCCGAACGCGTTGCTTGTTAAGATTGGTCATGTCGACTTCGCGCAGCTGCAACTGGCGTTTTGCTTCGGCCAGTTCAAGCGGGGTTGGATCGGGTTTCACCTCAAGGAGCGGGTCACCTGCCTTGACGTAGGTGCCGGCATCGGCAAATATCCGGCGCACGACACCTGATACCTTTGATTTGATCGAGATCTCGTTCTCCGGTTCAATGGTCCCGACCGCGAGGGCTTTCTCGACAATGTTGTCTTTCGTGGCTTTGACTTTGGGAAGTTCGTTTTTGCCGTCTTTCCCGGATCCGCCCAGGAGGACGATTGCGGTTGCCACGACAGCGACAGCGCCGACAGTAATGAGGATGATACGGGTCTTCATGCTGCTCTCCGGTGGGTATAGCGGTCACGCGACAGTACATGACAGTCACATGTCTGTCACTTGACTGTCACAGGGGTCTAGTCACAAGGTCGTTTCGGTCAATAGGGACCCTCTCTGGGACCCTCCATCGACTATAGTTAGTACGGAGCCCGGTGAGTTCAAGTTACATGCCTTGTGAACAAAATCCAGCACATCGGTCAGGAATTCCCGGATTTTGACCTGGAAACCTGCGTTCTGCGACTTGCGCGGGGCAGCCGTTCTCTGTATCTTCAAACCACCAACGACAGAACTCCATACTTCTTCTTCTGCAATAGAAGAGCCATGTCCGACTCCAGCATCCTCGACGACTTCCACCCAATTGTTCGTGACTGGTTCGTGCACACCTACGGCCGGCCGAGCCCGCCACAGGAACTCGGCTGGCCCAGTATCGCTTCCGGCAAGCATACTCTTATCCTTGCCCCGACGGGTTCCGGTAAAACCCTGACGGCGTTCCTCTGGGCCATCAATCATCTCGTTGAGCAACACCTCCGCGAAACGCTTCATCCGGGCGTCCGCATCCTGTACATCTCTCCGCTGAAGGCCTTGAACAACGACATACACCGGAATCTGGAAGCGCCGCTCGCAGGGATACAGGCTGAGGCACAGAAGGCCGGACTTCATCTGAATCCTATTCGCACTGCAGTCCGCACGGGCGACACTTCTTCTTCGGCCCGTGCGGCCATGCTCCGGCATCCACCGGATGTCCTGATTACGACTCCCGAATCGCTCTACTTGATGCTGACCTCACCGCAGGCACGCAGGATCTTTGCGCCGGTCCAGTACGTGATCGTGGATGAGATTCATGCGCTGTGCAGCAACAAACGGGGTGTGCATCTCTCCCTCAGCCTCGAGCGCCTCCAGGAGGAGGCTGCACAGGAATTCGTGCGGATTGGTCTCTCTGCGACGCAGCGTCCACTGGACAGAATCGCCGCATATCTCGGAGGCAGTGCTCCCGGCGCGACATCCGACGCCCTTCCGCGACCGGTGAATATCATCAATGCCGGCCACAAAAAGGAGATGGATTTGCGCGTGGTGTGCGCTGCAGAAGATTTCTCTCTGCTTCCCTCCGACGGCATCTGGCCGATGATTCTGGATGAAGTTCTCGCATTGATACGCGCACACCGTTCAACACTTATTTTCGTCAACAACCGACGTCTTGCCGAACGCGTGGCCGCAAAACTCAACGAGCGGATCGTCAACGCGCCTGCCCCCACGTTCAATCTCTCTGCAGTGCCCATCCGCACGGAGTGGACCCTCACGATGGACGAGCCTCCCGATCAGACCCCCCCTGACGAACCTCTTGTGCTTGCATACCATGGCAGCATGTCCAGGGAAGCGCGCGAGGCGATGGAAACTGACCTGAAGGCCGGGCATATCAGGGCACTTGTCGCGACATCATCGCTCGAACTCGGCATCGACATCGGCAGCATCGACCTCGTCATCCAGCTCCAGTCACCCAAAGGCATCGCCCGCGGCCTGCAGCGTGTAGGCAGGTCCGGACACCTGATCAGCGGCACAAGCAGAGGCAGAATCTACGCAACACACCGCGAGGATCTGGTTGAATCCGTAGTGGTAGCGCGGGCCATGCATCACCATGAAGTCGAGGAAACCCGCATTCCCGAGAATTGCCTCGACGTGCTGGCTCAGCAGATTGCCGCAATGGTAAGCGTCGAAGATTGGGATGTGGACCACCTCCTGGAGGTTATACGGCGATCATACTGCTACCGATCGCTGAGCCGTGACCTTTTTGCCGGAGTTCTCGCCATGCTTGCGGGGCGCTATGCCCATGAGGCGCTGCGTGAAATGCGGCCGCGCATTTCATGGGACAAGGTGAATGGCATTGTGCGCGCCCTCCCCGGAACTTCACATATCGCCATCACCAGCGGAGGCACGATTGCCGACCGCGGACTCTACGCTGTCTACCTTGAAGATGGAAAGACCAAAGTCGGAGAAGTCGACGAAGAATTCATTTTCGAGAGCCGCCCCGGTGACACATTCATTCTTGGCACCAGTGTCTGGCGGATGATCGATATTGCTCCGGACCGCGTCACGGTGGCCGCCGCTCCCGGGGCACCGGCCCGCATGCCCTTCTGGCGCGGCGAAGGGATTGGCAGGAGTTTTGAACTCAGCGTGATGGTGGGAGGCTTCCGCCGGGGCATCTGCGAGCGTCTGGATGATCCCGGGCTCCTCCCCTGGCTGAATGCGACCTACCCGGTCGACGGCAGGTCAGCCTGGAACATCGTGGAATACCTCACACGCCAACGGGACGCCACAGGAGTGATTCCGGGAGACCGGTCCATTGTCGTGGAAGGCTTCCGCGATGAAATCGGAGACCCGCGGATTGTGATCCACTCCTGCTTCGGCCGCCGGATCAACGGATTGCTCGGGCTGCTGCTTGCACGACAGGCCGAACAGAAACTGCATGTCGCCCCGCAGATGCTGTACAACGACGATGGCATCCTCCTCCGCTGCCCGGACACGCAACAGATTCCGCTTGATCTCTTTGACGGCATCTCTCCCGAGGAGGCCGAGAACTTTGTGATGCAAGATGTTCTGGACTCGCCGGTATTTGCCGGACAATTCCGTCAGAATGCCGGGCGGTCATTGCTTATGCCCCGGCTGGCTCCGGGAAAGCGCACGCCGCTCTGGCTTCAACGCCTGCGGGCTGCAGATCTGCTCCAGGTAGCGCGGAAGTTCGATGATTTCCCGGTGGTTATCGAAACGATCCGCGAAGTCCTGAATGATGTTCTGGATTTCCCGCGATTCCGGGAAGTCCTGCGCCGCATCGCGTCAGGCGAAGTGAACGTGCATACGGTGGAGACCGAAGTTCCCTCACCCTTCGCCGGCAGCATACTGTTTGATTTCATGGCGGTGTACATGTATGAATCCGACCAGACCAGACCCGATCGCCTGAGTCAGTATGTGGCAGTCAATCGCGAGTTGCTTGCGGAAGTGGTCGATCTCGACACGTTGTCCTCTCTGATTCGCCCGGAAGCGGTGGAACGCGTGGAGCGTCAGCTCCAGCATGCCGGAGAAGGGACCAGGGCCCGCACACCGGAGGAACTGATGGAAGTGCTCCTTCGACTGGGCGACCTGTCCGAAGACGAGATCGCAGCACGATGCGCGGGAGATGCAGGCGCAATGCTTGAGATTCTGGAGAATACCCGCCGCGCCTCGAGAGTCGTCGTCGGCGATCAGCCGCGGTGGGTCGCACTTGAAGAGCAGGAGCTCTACACGCATCTCGAGGCAGATGCGTGTGCGGGACGGATACTGCGTCGTTACATCGAACACCACGGGCCTGTCCCGGTGTCCGAGCTGGTCCGCCGATATCATCTCTCTGCGGACCGGATACAGCAAGTGACTGCCGGCTGGGAATCGGATCGCAACATGGTACGGGGAAGATTCCGTCCGCCGTCAATGCCCGGCGCCGATGAACCCCAATGGGTATACCGTCCGAACATCGAACGCATACACCGGCAGACGCTTTCTCTTCTCCGTAAGGAAATTCAACCCTGTACGCTCGAAGAATTCACTCCTTTCCTGCATCGCTGGCAACATCTTGATGGACACGGCCGGTTGCAGGGGGACTCCGGGGTTGAGACCGTGCTTGCTCTGTGCGAGGGGCTTGTGTTGCCGGCCGATTCGTGGGAGCGGGATGTGCTGTTCCGACGTCTATCAGGATTCACGCCTGACGTGTTGTACCATGCACTGGGGTTATCAGATTGGGTGTGGGCGGGGGCGGGACAGGGAAGAATGCGGGTCTTCCGCCGGGGAAATGGTGCGGCTTTCATTACACCCGGAGCACAGATGTCCGAAACATCCGGCGAATCTGCACGGCGTGTTCACGCATTTCTGTCTGCATACGGAGCATCATTCATTTCCGATATCCGATCAGGAACGCGTCTGTCGCTTGCGGCGGTAAACAACGGCCTGGCGGAGTTGTTTTGGACGGGTGTCATCACGAACGACACACCTGCGGAGATCTTCAGGCTCAGACGGTTTCGACCGGAGGAGGCGGATGCCCCTGTCGAACCGGTGCAGTTGCTTGGTCCACGCCGGTTTTCACAGAAATCTCCGCTTGTGCAGAAAGCCCGGCGGGCAATGAAGGAGATTCCCGGCTGGAAGGGAAGATGGTCTCTGCTCAATCATCCGGGGGCAATGGGTCCCGGCCTCACAGAAGACGAAGCGGCCGCACATCAGGCAGACGCGCTTCTTCGCCGCTATGGGATACTCACCCGCGAATTCCACCAGCGCGAAGACTTGCTCCCCTGGCATAGCATCGCTTCTGAATTGCAGCACCGAGAAATGAGGGGAGAAATCCGCAGGGGCTACTTCGTAAAGGGCCTCTCCGGTACGCAATTCGCCCTCCCGGCAGCAATAGATCTTCTTCGTGAGGTCCTCCGAACAGGATCCACGTCAGATACTCCGTATCTCGTCAATGGTATGGACCCTGGCAATCCATTTGGTCCGGGTATCGCCCTCCCTTTCGGAGAGACCGCAACGCAGCGAACCCCGGGAACCTATGTCGCGTTCCACAAGGGATCGGCGTTTCTTCTTATTCAAAACTACGGTGAAAAACTCTGGTCAAAGGAGGGGACATCTTCAGCACTGGCCACTGCAGCACTGCAGGAATTAGTTGGTCTCACACGCCTGCCCGGAGACATGCGCCCCGTGAAACACATCGACGTAGAGTACATCAATGGGTCACGGGCAACGCTCGACCCGCTGTGTGAGGTGCTTCAGAAGATGGGATTCGTGCGGGCACCGAATCAAACGATGCGGTACGAGGGATTTCGCTAGTAAAGCCTGGCAACCCACCACGTCTTGAGCTCTCCAACCTCCGGTATCCCCGCGAAGTTGAAATCATCAGCCTCTTGTACTTCGAGGTTATTCGCCTTCAGCGCCCTGCGCAACTCCGTCCGGGTGAAACAACGCTCCACGACGGTTTCTTCCTGATCCTGCCGGGAGGTACGCCGTTTCCAGTGTAGTGCGACATGAGAGCGCGCGAGCCGCCGTACAGGATCAAAGCTGTTTGTGAAATGCAGCACGAAATCCTTGTGCTCGAGGGTTTGCGTTCCGTTCCAGAGAGTCCGGTAACAGGTATCATTGTTCACATCAAAGATTACCCGGCCACCGGTGTTGAGAGCGTTCCGCATGCCGCGGAACGTCGTGTGCAGGTCGCGCAATGATGTCAGGTGGTTAATTGAATCGAACATGCAGGTACATACATCAACCCGGGTTCGCACAATCAGGCGTCGCATGTCCTGCTGCCCGACATGAATCTGCTGACGGTACGGACGGCACTTCAGCCGTGCTGCGCGAACCATCCCCGCTGAACCGTCCACCGCCCACATCCGCCACCCGTACGGTCGCAGGAGCAGTGCAAGCGAGCCGGTACCACATGCCACATCGAGGAGTTTTGTTGCGGGTATGCTGTACTTCCGGAATGTGCTGAGAAGCCGCGGAAAAATCAGAGCGGAGTAGTCTTTGCCGTAAGCCGCCTGCCATCGATCATAGATCGCGGGAAGAACTTTGTAGCCGGTGGAAATCACCGTGCAACGGAGATGGTCGAAGGGGATGTGGCGGAGGCTTCCATCATCGCGATGAAATCCCCGAAGAGATAGTCACTGTCATGCGGACCGGGAGAGGCCTCGGGATGGTACTGCACGGAAAACGCCTGCAGCCGGCGGTGGCGGAATCCCTCGTTTGTTCCATCGTAGAGGTTGACGTGCGTGATCTCCAACTGCTCCGGATCAAGCGAATCCGGATCCACCGCAAAGCCATGATTCTGGGAGGTGATCTCAATCTTTCCCGTAAGCAGATTTTTCACCGGGTGATTGGCACCCCTGTGGCCAAATTTTAGCTTATAGGTCTTGCCCCCGAGAGCAAGCGCGAGAAGCTGGTGCCCCAGACAGATCCCGAAGATGGGGACGCGACCCAGAAGAGCTTTGATGTTATCGATCGCTACTTTCACGGGAGCGGGGTCACCCGGACCATTCGAGAGGAAGACACCATCGGGAGCCAGTGCAAGAACTTCGGCAGCGGGAAACTGAGCGGGTACAACAGTAACATCACATCCGTGCATCACGAGGCGGCGCAGAATGTTCTGCTTGATGCCAAAATCATACGCGACGATCCGGAAGCGTCCAACCACTCCGCCGGCGCCGTTAACCGGAAGTGCAAACGCAGTCGTGTCGGTCCCGGTCCACTCGTACGGGTTCTTACACGTGACCATTGTCGCCAGATCCAGGCCGGCCATTGACGGAACACGACCTGCCTTGCCGACGAGGGAAGAGTTATCCATATCTTCCGTCGAGACAACACCACGCAGAGCACCTTGTGTGCGGATCATGCGTGTCAACATCCGGGTGTCAATTCCTGTGAGCGCTATGACGCCGTTCTTCTTCAGCCATCCTCCCAGATCCGCGACAGCACGGAAGTTGCTCGGCCGGGGCATGTATTCTCTGACAACCACTGCGGAAACCTGGGGCGCTCCCGATTCCATATCCTCCTGTGCAATTCCGTAGTTGCCGATGAGCGGATATGTCAGCGTGACAATCTGCCCCCGGTACGAAGGATCAGTATAGATTTCCTGATACCCGGACATGCTTGTGTTGAATACCACTTCGCCGCTCACTTCTCCCGTCGCGCCGAAGCAGTCGCCCTCAAACACCGTTCCGTTTTCAAGTGCCAGCTTTGCCTTCATGAACTTGTCCCGTTGGTACTCTCTCTGTTACCCACACCCGAAAGGACCTGTGTGACAACTTTGCAGCCGATCGAAGCCAAGCCATAACACATTGCTTTATAGGGAGTTACGGCGATATCCACATGCCGAGAACCAGATTCCAGGCGAGTGTGCACAACTTTGTGGATAACATGTCAAGAGCGCTCCGCTAGAACGGGAGATCGCTCTCCTGCTTTCCACCCTCTGCCGGACCGGCGGAAGCCTCCGGAGGTGTGTATGATGAGTTTCCCGCACCCGTGCCTGCGTCTTTGCTATCAAGCATGATCATGTTGTTTGCAACAATCTCGGTCATGTATTTTTTGACACCGGTATTCTTGTCGTCGTAGCTGCGCGTCTGGATCCTGCCTTCGATGTAGATTTTGGATCCTTTGCGAAGGTACTGATGGCAGATCTCGGCGAGTTTGCGCCACGTGACGATATTATGCCACTCGGTGCGCTCCTGTGTGTTGCCATCCTGGTCTTGCCAGCTCTCGTTTGTGGCAATACTGAATGTTGCCACGGCAACGCTCGATGCGGTGTAGCGGACTTCCGGATCGCGTCCGAGGTTTCCGATGAGCATAACCTTGTTCAAGCTCTTTGCCATGCTATTGTCCTTTCAAAGGATTCATTGATACTAACGACTTCCAGAGCATTTGTCAACCCCTCACTCCCTTGGATCGGGCACAACAAACAGACCTTTACTGCAGAGCGCATAGAGTTTTTCCCCTGAGACAACAAACGACCGCACGTTGGTACCTGGAGCGCCCAGGAGCTCAGCCAGAGATACCACGGCACGAGGGCGATGGGCGATGTCAAAACAGAAGAGCGAGTCACCATCAACAACCATGCAGCCTTTGTTATCGGCAAACACCACAGTGGGGTGCAACATCAGGCCATCCGGAAGTGTGGTAAGAAAGTTGCCAAAGCTATCATAGACCACGATATGCGGCGGATCAAGAACGTACACCCAGTCGTTTGCACCGATCTCCACCTGGAGTGGGTGCTGCAGCCTTCCCTCCCCACCTCCAAACCCGCCAAACGCCGTCTCCACCTGGTTTGTCGCGTTCACTTTCACGATCCGGCTGTTTTCAGTATCACAGAGAAACAGTTCGCCGAGTCGCGAAAGCGCAACATCGCTGGGATAGCCGAATCGATCCAACGGATTCTCCGCATCTCTTGTCGAGAGGGATGAAACAAAGCTCAGTGTTCGGTCAAACCTCTGTATCCTATGGTTGCCATAGTCGGCAACGAGAACATCCAGACCGTTTCGAGCCCAAAGGCCCTCAGGTTGATCAAAGCGTCCGTTTTCCCATCCGGGGCCACCGGCTGTCGCCACCTTGCGCATGGAACGATCGTACAGCGTGATGGTGGCATTATGCCCATCGAGAACAAACACATTTCCCGAGACATCCACATCGATCTGTGTTCCGAATATCGGGAGAGGACCGTCAGCCCGTGCACGGGCTGATAGCTGCACACCGACGAGCGCCAGCAACAATCCCATAAAGGAGATCAAGTATTTCACGGTTTACGAGGAGGTCTGTTGTTATTACAATCACATTGCATTTTTTTCGATCACCCTATAAATAAATGGCTAGTAGTAAAAACAAAAAACATTACATCAGAGGCGCCGAGGTTTTCTTGGATAAAACCTCTTCCTATTCAGGAGTTATTCTTTGTATCTCTGTGGTGATATCTCCTTGCGTCTCCTCGGTGATATTTCCTTGCAAGGGTTTTCGACCGGTCTCCCATGTAAATGTAACAAGATGAAGCACAAGAAGAAAGGCACGGCTGCAACGCATGCCAATGCAACGCATGCCAATGCAACGCGTGCTAACGGCCTTTCGCATGTGCAATCACGTTTGCCAGCAGTCGATATGCTCCCGGATGGTAGTTTGTCAACTGCGAGAGGAGGTCCGCGGCCACAAGCGTAACGGATCCCTTTCCCACCGGCACTGAGTCCAGAAGGTGATGCTGCCCGCTCCAGGCCCGGTTCCCAGCACCGGTCCGGGGAACAGTCTGGTGGACATCCACGAACGCCCGCGATTCGACCCAACCTTCCCAGTCAGCCGGGGCCATGTGATTAGGCGTGGCGAACATCGCCGAGGTGTCGGTTGTCACTTCCGCCTCTGACGCAAGCGGATCGATGGGTTCAAACGTTGCCCCGCACAACGCTGTCAGCCAGCCTGCTCCCCGCCCATGTTGAGGAAACGCTATGGCATTTCCACCGGCACGGATCCATTCTGCAAGCGTTTGCCGTGTCGACGCGGTGCAGAGCGTATCTGAGAGAAGGTCACGATCAATAATCACGGTGCACGGGGTGTTCAATGATGCCGCCACTTCGCGTACGGGAACCACAACATGAGGTTGCCGCAGAACCCGGAGTGCGTCCGCCAGAGGAGAACTGTCGACGGCAGAAAGCAGCATGACAATCACCGTCGAGTCAATCCCGGCTCTGAAACGTCGCGCAGTGATCGGCCTGCGGCCACCTTTTCCGGAAAGTTCCAGGGTGTAGAGCTGCGACCCTTCCCCCTGCGGAGATTCGCTCGGCAGATACAATGTATCGGTCAGTATCTGATCCTTGTGAGTGAACGATACAGGCAGCTGTGTGGACCGGCCCGATGTGTCCGACAATGTGACCGTGCCTTTGAAACGGTCGCGCGAAAAGTTCTGTAGTTCGAAGATTACCGGAGATGACTGATCGTCATAGATGAGGGGAGTTCGCAGTGCGAATGACCGGCGCGGGCCAAGTTGCAGCCGGACCATGTCCCGGTACATGAAGTTGTACTCGCGCTGAGTATCCTTGTGGACCACAACGTACGGGAATGTGGTCGCCATTTCGGATTGTGTGAGACCGTACTCGCCGGCAGGGACCGTAAATGGAATTTCCTCGGGAGTCAGGATCAAAAACGACGAAGCCGAATCCAGAGGAAAGTGGTATCCTGCGGTACCGTTGACCGTCCACTCGCCATTGGCCGCGAGAGGGAAGACGATCTCCGTTTGACCCCGCGACAAACGCGGGCGCGGAGGTTCAACCTGGAGATAGAAGACCTGGCTGGCGGTAAGGAGGCTCTCGCTGGGCACAACATGCACTGACACTCCGAGCACGGCACATCGTAGTGCCTCCAGTCCGTTTTTCCAGGTAACCATCAGCCGTCGCTCCGATCCCGTCAACGTGCTGCTTTGTGTCGCCAGAACATGTTCAGTGACGTCAATCGCGCGTGATACGGGCGAGAGCGACGCCGTTTTCACACCATGCGTCCCGGTCCTGACGGCAGCGTTGATGGCCTTTTCAACGGCTCTTCATTCCTCGGGCCGATTACTGGCAGACCGCGCAAAAGTTCATCCGGAGAAGCGGGCCGGCCGGCTGTCTTTCCCCCTTTCACGCTGTGATACTCCCGGCCATCGGCAATCCAGTCGCCGATCTGCAATCGCAGTGTTCTGTAACACAAGCTCACCGATTGCGCAATCATCAGTGAAGAGACATTCAACAGCGGGTGCTTTCTTTCAAATACCCCGGGGAGTCCGGCTCCCCTCGTCTGAACGACAATGCGTGACACGCTCCACGGAAGGACACCCGTACTTCGTGATGTATCGACCGTGGTTGCTGCCCGTGGCAACTGCGTCCTCGAGTGTGTGCAGCGCCAGAGTTTCCCGGATCGATGCGCCCGTGGCGACTCGTCGATCAGTGCAGAGAACAATAACATCAGGTTGGTACTTCCGAATTGCCTGTGTCAATCGTCGGGTTGCGCCAACGGTATCCCACAGCACCTTCAACGCCCCGGCAGTCCCGGGCCCGGGTGCATCCGGAATATTCGCAAACCATGCTTCGCCGTCAAGCAGCGAAGCAACCCGATCGGCCTCAAGTTTGCGTTCGCCGGTCATCCAGGCCGGAAATCTCGCCAGCGTATCGCCCGGAGTTCCTTCCCCGTTTGTCAGAAATGCGACGATGGTTCTTGCCCCGTGATGCGTACGGAGATACGCCATGAGAGGGAGGTCTTCATACCCGGGTTGAAGTGCCACGATCATGGCAACCGCCGGTCGTTCGACATCAAGACATCGCTGATGGAGTGCAGCCCGTCCGTCCTTCGGAAACCAAGGCTCACCGCCCCTGCCCACTGACGAGAGGAGAAGAAAAGTGCCGAGGAGGAGGAGCGGGACTGTAACCGGGAAAATGGCGGCGTCTATTCATGGGTATTGGTCATGGGTATTGGCTCAACAATTAAGAAGGCCGGCATGTCTCCATGCCGGCCCTCAGGTGAAGAATGTGCATCACGCAAAAGAAGACTACAGGCCGACCTTCAGGGTGATCACGTTGCTGGCATCGAAGTATTTCATATGCCGGTACGCGTAGTCAAATGACAGGTCAAGACCGCCGGTGTTGTAGTGCACACCCAGACCGAGCGTGATATCGTAAAGATATACGCGCTGGTCCAGAACATCTTTCGTCGCCTGGCCCGGGAGGGTATAGCCGCCGCGGACGAAGAAGAGGTTGTCAAACGTGTACTCGGCTCCGAGATTGTACTCGTCTTCCGAATAGTTGTTGTTGCGGAACATACCGCCAACCTTCGCCGAGTTCCTGTCGTCGAACTTGTGCGTATAGCCAAGGCCAATTTCAAGGCTGGACGGCATCTCGTTGGAGGCGGCTTCGACGGTGTAGTACTGCGTACCGCGCAATCCCGTCGCTGCTTCGGCACGCTGGAGAAGATTGGCCCCGGTAAACTGCATATTGGTTCCGATATTCTTCACCGTGACGCCCAGATCAAGACCCGGTGTTGCCAGGTTTTGATACTGGATGCCGAGGTTGAATGCAACTCCCGAGGCACTCATCGCAAGTATCCGTTCGGTCACCATGTTTGCCGTGACACCAACAGAGATGCGATCGGTGACGCTCTTCGCGAAGGTTGCACCCAGCGTAAGGAACGTCGGTGAATACTTCTCACCGGTTCCATCGGGGAAATTGGCCGTCGTGACCGGGATATTGCCGAAACTCAGGGACTTCACTGAAAACCCCAGAGTGCCGAATTCTCCCGGCCTGAACGCCGATAGCTCCGTACACGACGTTGATGTCAGCGATGTACGTCATCGACGACATCATGCCTTCGACGGAATTGCTCATTCTGCCGAGGCCGGCGGGATTCCAGTAAATGGCATCCACGCCGCTTGAAAAGACCATGCTTGATCCTCCGATCGCTATGCCACGAGCACCGACCGGGATCAGGAGTTCCTGCGCGCCGGCTGTACCGATACGGCTCCCGTTCGCAGCGTCGGCAACAGCGACGACGCACACCGCGAGCAGCAGGCACAAGACCGACCGCATTAGTGTGTTCTTCATATAAACTCTCCTTAAAATTCCGATTTCGCGTTGAAGATTATTCCCGTCTCAGCCCGTCGACGACGGGCTGCAGACAGGCGTGGAGTCTTACCAGCGATCGAGATACTGTTGTTCCGGAATGACACCCAGTTTCAGAATCTTGGTGGAACCGAGATCCGGCATGTCGATGTATGCGATGTACATGCCTGCTGAAACCGGGAAGGCACCCTCGTTGTTGAGATCCCACTGCGCGAATTGTGTGGCATCGTCTTTCAGGATCGTACGGACGAGTATACCCGCAAGGTTGAATATGCGGATTGTGGCTTTCCGCGGCAGATGGTTGAATGTGACGAACCGCGCGTACCGGTTGATTTCCTGCGGATTGAAACCGAGATACGGGTTCGGGTAGACATTGATCAGGCTCACATCCTGCTTCGCGAGATCGGTGTTCAACGACACCGCGGGAGCCGTAAATGTGAACACATCCGCTGACGTGTTCGGCTTCGTGGAAACGATGCGGAAGGTGGTGCCGGCCTCCGGCATAGTCATCATATAGCTGGCCGGGCCTGTGGCGACGGCGCCCATATTCCAACCCACGATCACCATCCGGCGCAGAACATCACCGTCCGTCCCTGCACCAAGATAGGGATCTGCACTCGCAGCGATATCGGCCGCAACCTGGGTAACGATCGCATCGTAACCGGCGTGGCCTGGAGCCTTGTTGGCCGGCCGCACCCAGTAGAACCAATCCGTAAACGGATCGTTGGCTCCGCCGGAGACTGAGTGGGTGGCACCGCCACCACCGAGATCAACGGTGTCCGTCCCGGCCTTCGCCAGCAGATTGAATCGGCCGTCGCCGTCCACGTCAAGCATGTATGGGAAGAGCCGGTAGTCATCCGACGGTTGCTCGGGGTATTGCTGCCGATGTTCCAGAGCTCGAACGGAACATCGATGAGCAAGTCGGGTCCACCGGTAAACGCGGAGGCAATCAAGGCCTTTCCGCCGGCAGCCGTGAACCGGATCTCAAAGTCGTTCGGAATGATCAACGGCCACCGGGCACCGCCCTGTGTGACGCGGGTCACGAAGAACGAGTACTCGGGACTCATGGTCGGCGAATTCATGCCGGTGGCAATCGTCCATCCCTTGGACGCAGTCAGCTTTCCAGCGGATTGCTGACGAGTTCCGTCGGGAGTTCCCGAATTGAATGCGTGGGGATACCCGTAGGCGATGGTGTTTATCGTGGCAGCTTCTTCCGGCACAAGCGGCCCTGAAGCGTTCGCGACCACACCAAAATCCTTGAAGTCATTCGGAGCGCCCTGGACGTTGACCGCAATACCGTCAATGATCAGCGTCCCGGATGATGTCCCCGTCTGGTCTGTCTGGTTTAGCGCCACGGTATCGATTTTGGCACCGAGCGTTCTGACCAGATGCCAGACATCCTGTGTCCCGTTCTTCCCGAACACTACCTTATAACTTGCGCCGTTAAGGGCTTTCGGGTTGACAACCTGCGCAAACACGCTGCCATCGCTGAGACCGGCGGTCCGGGTAACCTTTACGGTGTCACCTGACTGCATGGGATAGCGCACACCAGGAGCCGTGGATTGCGGTATCACGGCAAACGCTGCACCGGAGGGTGGACTCTCAAGGCTGTGCGTCCCGGCTGCTGCCGGCGGATTGCCGTTGTAGCTGAATGCGGTGACGCCAAAGTAATAGGTCGTCCCGTTGATGAGCGGACCACCCGTGAATTTGCTCGAGGTCAGCGTCATGCTCCGGATAATGCCGTTGTCAGTCCCACGCTGCAAAACGACGGGCATATTCAGGGCCAGTCGAAGCATCGTACACCGTATCCGCGATGATCGTGATGCCGTCGTTGAGGTCAAATGTGCCGAGGAGAATTGGATCCCCTCCGACCGCTGGAGGCGGGTATTCATACACATTATAACCCTCAAATACGAATCCCTGGTCGACCGTTCCCTCGGTCTTCTTAATTGTGGCTGCGTCGCCCCAGGTAAGGATGATCTTGCCATCCAGTTCGGCCTTGGCAACCACCGGTGCGGGTGGCGGGCCGGGAATCGAGAACAGGTTGTTGTACGCTGCCTGGGCCTTGTCGTCAACAGCTCTCATTAACGTTATGCTCGAGAGACGATCGCCGCCGACGCCCGCAAGGTTGGCAACAACCAGCTCCTGGGTGTCGCCCACTGCCATCGTGAATGGTCCTGTCACAAGACAGATACGACGGTCTGCCGCGGCGAGTCCGCCCTGGCCATCATTCCATCCGGTGCCCGTAACAGGGTCACCTGCCAGACAGAACTTCACCGTCTGATTGGTATTCGGGTCGACAAAGGGCACACCGGCCGGAGCTGTGGTTGCGTTCATCAGGCGGTACCATTGAATATCGCCATTCGGACCCTGAGCCGGATCCTGGAACGCAGCGTTGCCCTGTGTGAAGAACACAAACGCAGTCATCGGCAGGTTCTTGTACCCCTTCCGGTACTTCAAACGGAAGAGCGCAGAGTCGGTGGGTGATGCTTTAACAATCGGGCCCTGGAAGAAGTCGAACCCGCCTGCCGGGACAGCCGCCCCGTAGGTCGCATCGACCGCACCACCGTTGTAGATGTAGCCGAGACTGCGGGTCGTATCGCATCCCGCGTAGTCGTCGCCGGCGTCGCCAAGGTCGGGATCCGCCCACTGCACAAAGAACATGCTGTCAATCGGCGCACCGCTCTTGTTGATAATGAGCGAGCTGGCAAAGATGGTGTTCCCGAGAGCGCCTGCACGCTTGTAACCCCAGATGGTCCGCTGCATTTCAATGCCGATCGGCGGGCATCCCGCAAGGTTCTGTGTACGGGCGTCGCTCATGTCATTTGACACGTACCAGAGCGTCTGGTCCGAACCCGGTTGGCCGGGGATGTCGACCGTGGGATCGTACTTCCCGTCCTTGACGCCATTGACGTCCGGCATGTCAGTGAAAGGAGCGCCATCATCCGCAGGCCACTCATTCCAGTCGTTGATGTACTGATTGTAAATGTCCTGGGCTGAGTAGCTTTCGTAGCGGCGAATGAGGTCGACTTCTTCAGTGTTGATCTTTGCTTCAAGTGTTGAAAAGTCAACTTTCGGATTGATATCGGGCCGAACGCGATAGATACGGTATTTCCCGTTCGCGGCATTATCTGCCACAGGATCGGTTGTCGCCGTTCCGTTGGTCAGAATCTTGCCTGCCTGAAGTCCATGGCGGTACACCGAACCGCCGACTTTCGGGTTTGCACGGCCCTTATGGAATCCGCCCCACACAACGCCGTCTTCGAAGATGACGGCTTTGCCCGTTCCCTTGTAGAATTCGAATCCTTCATTGTTCGTCGAGAACTTATTGTAGGATCCGTCTCCGTTGTTGCTGTAGTAGTTGAAGACATTGTTGATAAGGAACGGACGGTACACATCGTTCGTGTTCGTCTTCTCCAGTTGCGCACCCTTTTCTTTGCCGGGAAGGCCCGCCAGTGCAAAGGAAGCGACAAATGCTAGGAGAACAGCGACGGAACGAATCACTGTCCACAAACGTGGTTGTTTCATCATCGTAGAGCTCCTAGGTATTAGTAGTCAAGTCTCAGGCCGAACCGGACCTGTCGCGGCGGACCATAGTTGCCAGAATTGTCACCGAGACTAACCGCACGATAGAAGTCGACATATTGCGGTCCGTTAGCGAGGGCATCGGACCGTCCTTCGACCGACGAGAACCATCCGTCATCGGCCGGATCACCCGTCCGGAAGAACGCGCCGATCGAGTTTTTCGTCCCGAGCAAATTGATGACATATACGTACACGTTGAGATCCATCGGCCCAATAGTGAAGCTCTTGTCCAACCGGGCATCGAGCTGGAAGAACCAGGGGGTCGTGGAAGACCCGATCGGCTCTACGGGAATGCGGAACCGGGGATCGGTCGGCGCACCACCACGCTGCTGGGCGATCAAGCGGGTGAAGTTGTGTCCGCTGTTGAAGTTCAACAGGACGTTCAAGCCGAGTTGCTCGAGCACCGGACCGCCATCGTTCTTGTCGAAGCGATAGTCGAACAGAAGGGTTCCACGATGCGTCTGATTCCAGTCCGCAGGGAACGTGTAGTGCGGCAATGAGACGATTGAACCGGCAGACCAGAGTCCGGCGGTGCTTGCCGTGTTGGATCCGGTTGTCGTCACATCGGAAAACGTATAGCTCAGGAATGCGGAAATGCGATTCCTCCGCCGCATGGTGAACTTGAACTCAACACCCTTCGAGGTCGAGAAGTCGCGATTGACCAGACCCGAGTAGTTCTGGCCACCTGTTCCCGCGGCCGGAGCAATGTTCGTCCATGCGATCTGATCCTGAATATCCTTGTAGAAGGCGTTGATATCGAGGGAGGCAAAGTCAGCAACCTGTTGCGCGAAACCCGCTTCATATTGTGTGGTGCGCGTGGGCTTCAGGCCCCATCCCCAGGTGCCCTGAACAAAGAAGCCGCCCTTGATGATGCCGGCCATCTGCGAAGCACCCAGATACGAATCGCGCAACTGGGTCTGCTGGATGAACTTGCCGTATTGCGCATGGAAGACGGTGCGATCGGTCACCGGGAATGAGAAGCCAATCCTCGGGCTGATCTGGTTCGTCTTATCTGTCGCAATAACATTGTCCGCGATCAGCAGGTCGTTCCCGGTAAACGTCAGATTGCCGGGATCTTTTGTATCCTTGCTGTCGGGATTGATGAAGTCATAACGGAGGCCGATGTTCAGGATAATGTCCGACAATTCAATCTTGTCCTGCACATACGCAGCCGCGAACACCGGCTTGCGCGGACCGAGGTTGAACAGAGCACCGTCCTTGATGACGTCACTGCTGATCTCGTTCCCGAAGACGTCATAACCGTAGGTGTCCGCTCCGGTACCGCCGATCTTCATTAGATTAAGCTCCAGAGCGTCGTTGCTGGCTGCGTCTTTTCTCATCTGGTACCAGCTGATTTCACTGCTCGGGTTGTACCGGCGAATCGTGTACTGCTGGTACGAACCGCCAAACTTTACTTCATGGGACTTGAGCTGGGAAGTGAAGTCCAGTCGCCCGCCGAGAGATGTCTGACTACGCTTCTCGTACCCTGCGATCTGCGTTCCGGGCTGGTTCACGGCAAACGCACCACCCCACAACTGATACGCGCCGTAGTTGAGTGAGTTCGCCTGCAGCTTGTACCCTAACGCAGCATTCGCCGCGGAATCTCCATACGCGAAGATGTTGTCGAGGAAATTCGGGTCTTCCGTACGGTAGGAGTTGTTGTAGTAATCGATGTTCGCCTCATAGAACATGGTCGGCGAAAGCACATGCGAAATTTTGACATTGCCAAAACCGTTTGACGTTGTGTTGATGCCGAGACGATCCTGGTTGAACACATTTGCCAGCGTCGTTTGGTTCTTCGACCGATCATAAGAGTACGATCCGGCGAACCGGATCTGAATCGGCGAGAGATCGATAAGGAACGTGGCGGTTCCCAGTACGTTGCGATCGAAGCCGCCAAGCGCATTGCCGCCCGGGAGAATGATGTCAAGTGTATCGGGTCTTGCTGTGCTGTGGCCAGGCGTGATGACGGGATCGGTTTTAACTGCATTCGCGCCGCTGAAGTCCCAGGGGCTGCGAACGGTGACCGATGGATCGCCATAATATGTTGCCTGCACGCTTCCGAAGAACCGGAAGTTGTTATTCACAATGGGGCCACCGAAGGTGGCAGTCACGTCGCCGTAGCCATAGGAGTAGCCGCCAAGCTTCGATGCTCTTGTTCAAAGCCATCCAGCGGTCCGTTTCGGCAAGGATGGAGCCCTTCCACCTATCCTGGCCGCCGGTGCGCAATTGTGCCTGAACGAGACCTGCGTTTGCTCCGCCGTACTCGGCGTTGAAACCGCCGGCTTGCACCTGGATCTGTTCAACGGCTTCTGCCGTCACAGACACAGCACGCCCGCCGAACATAATGTCGTTCACAGGCACACCTTCAATCTGGAAGCCGACTTCATCGGCACGGCCGCCGCGGATGTAGACGTTCCCGCCCTGGATGACGACGCCAGGTTGTGCCTGAAGTGCAGCGTTGATGCCGCGCGCAGGGATCTTCGCGAAGAATTCATTGTCGATGATCCGCACCGCGTTCGTGGCGCTCTTGTTGACCAATGGGCGCTCGGCCACGATTTCCACGATGCCAACCGTCACGCCCTCGCCCGGAAGCTGAAAGTTCGCTTCGGTCGTGAGGTCGTTGTTCACACGAAGGTTGCTCATCGTGATTGCCTGATACCCAATGTACATTGCCTTAAGCGTGTAGGTGCCGGCAGGAACGTTGAGGATTGCGAACTCGCCGGATACGTTGGTCGCCGAACCCATCTGGGTGCCGACGACGACAACGTTTGCTCCTACAAGAGGTTCTCCTGTCCCCGCGTCCGTTACCCTACCCCTGAGTTTGCCAGAGGCGAAAACCAAGGCAGGTATGAAGGCCGCGACGAATAGAGCCAGGAAGAGCTTACGTTGCATATTGTGCCTCCTTTTGTGTTGGCTGGAAAATCTACTGCGGATACTGCAACTCTCAACACCCCGTACACGTACTTATGTATACCTGCAATTCGCCTCATGCCAACAATGGAATTGTGCGGACAGGTGAGGTACTCCTCATCAACGCCCGCGAAGAACAAAGTACTGCACGAGTGGCGATCACGCACACGGGGAATGAACGGAAAGACAGGTGAAAAGGTGTATCAAAGTAGGTCCGGTGAATCACCTCCTTCGTGGTCTATGGTGATTGGGAAACTGTGGTAAGATCCTGGGAGTGGTTTAATATAAATACCGGGTTTGTGTTTGTCAAGTGTTGAATGTTGAAACAGGCCCATTCCGTCGCTTTTTTTCTCCCCCCCAAAAGAGGCAAAATGCGACAATCTGGCAGTCTGAAGTCATGCACCGGACTTCATGAACTCCGCCTGAACTGCGGCAACCCCCTGGCCCGGGGTCAATTCGTAACCGCACATCTGTAGCGCCCGCTCCAATGCTGCCACTACGGTAACAATGTCCAATTCGTCAAAGTACCCCAGGTGGGCAATCCGGAAGATTTTGCCCGTAAATTCCCCTTGACCTCCGGCGATGGTAACCCCATTCTCTATCTTAAGAGCAGCGGAGAACCTCTTCCATTCGATCCCCTCAGGGAGCCAGATCGGGGTCACTGCATAGGAAGGGCTCTGGGAAAAAAGCCTCAGACCCAGGGCGGCAATGCCGGCACGCAGGGCGAATGCCAGCCGACGATGCCTGGCCCAGACCCGCTCTATCCCTTCAGCACGCATCATCTCAAGAGCCATGTCGAGTCCGGTGATCAGTGAGATTGCCGGTGTCCATGGGGAATCGTCGGTTTCGAGCGCGCGGAGAGCCCGACGCAAGTCAAGATAGAACCGGGGCATTGTCGACTTCTCCATTGCGGCGATTGCCCGCTTGCTCAAGGCGACGAAGGCCAATCCCGGAGGGATCATGAGCCCCTTTTGCGAACCCGTGACACAGGCGTCAATACCCCACTCGTCGAACCGGAATTCGTGGGCGCCGACGGACGTTATTCCATCAACACAAATCAACGCTTCTGATCGTGTCCGAATCGCTTTTGCGACAACTTCCAGGTCAATTGCGGCACCGGTCGAGGTTTCGCTGTGTGTGAGGTATACCGCCCTTGCTTCAGGGTGCAATCGCAGCGCGTCTATGATGGGGGCACTATCGACCGCTTTCCCCCATTCTACGATGATCTCGATTGCATGCAGCCCGAACACGCGCGGCATCTGCACCCAGCGTTCTCCGAACTTTCCCCCGTTCACCGCGATAACCGTTTCCCCCGGCGAAAACAGATTAACGAATGTCGCCTCCATCCCGCCGGTGCCGGAACAGTTCAACGTCACCACCGGTTGCGTCGTCTGAAACACATACCGCAGGTTATCATTCACGCGATGAAACAAGCTATGGAATTCGGGGTGGCGGTGGTGAATGAGCGGCTCCGCCATGCGGAGGAGGACCTCAGCGGGGACCGGGGTTGGACCGGGGGTAAACAGTCGCTTTTTCATGACAAGAGAACATCCACCACAGAGACGGTGAGACGCGGAGAAGTAGACATGAATGCGGAACCCTCTGTGTCTCCGCGGTTATGCTTTAGAAAGGTGTTCGCTGATGACCTTGACGACGTCGGTTCTTCCCATGCCGGTGATCGATGAAAACGGCAGCACGTCTCTGCAATTCGCAAAGCGAGTGAATGTATCTTTTGCCGTTTCAACAAACCGGGGCATCTTGCTCACCGGGAGCTTGTCAGCTTTTGTCAGTGCGACGAGGAACGGAATTTCATAGTAATCCAGCCAACCGATCATCATCATGTCGAGTTCGGTCGGTTCGTGACGGGCATCCACGAGTTGCAGGACGAGAGAGAGCTGTTCGCGGGATTTGAGGTACTGCTCGATGAGTTTTCCCCAGCTGGAGCGGATCTGCTCCGGGAGGCGGGCATAGCCATAACCGGGGAGATCGACGAAATAGAACTCCTTGTTGATCAAGTAGTAGTTCATTTCGCGGGTCTTCCCGGGCTCTGAGCTCGGGCGGGCGAGGGACTTCCGGTTGCACAGCTTGTTTATAATAGACGACTTGCCGACGTTGGAGCGGCCGAGGAAGGCCACTTCAGACAAGCCGTCTTTGGGAAGCTGGCGGAGGTTGACCGCCCCGAGAACGAATTCCGCCGTAGTAATCTTCATTAGCAAAGGAACATGACAGCCCGTTACGCTGATGGTGAAGCTTCCGCAGCAGGTTGCTGCTTCACTGCGGGTGCTTCGGCCTTTTTGGCTTTGGTCGTCTTGCGCTTCGGCGACCCTTTTCCGGCTGCTTTCTTTGCCGGCTTTTTCTTCGGCGCCGATTCCTGAGCGGCATTGAAGTCCACCAGCTCGATCACGGCCATTTCCGCGCCGTCACCATACCGCTGACCGAGCTTCACGATGCGTGTGTAGCCGCCGGGACGCGAGGCGACTTTTTCGGCGATGACGGTGAAGAGATCAGTAACAGCCTCGCGGTCTTTCACCAGTTTGCCGACTTCGCGGCGTGCATGGCCGGCGGCTTCAACGAATTTTTTCGCGCGCTCTCCGCCGGTCACGGCACCGGCATCCACGGCACGTGCGTTCTTTGCACGCGTGATCAGCTTTTCCACCACCATGCGTGTTTCTTTTGCCTTCGCGACGGTAGTGGTGATCCGCTTGTGCTTCAGCAACGCGGTCGCGAGCGCGCCCAGGGTGGCGCGACGGTGACTTGCTGTGCGTTTTAGCTTTCGGCCTGATTTACGATGTCGCATAATGATCGTCCACTAAAGTGTCTGTCACTCGGTATCTTTCAGGTACTTGTCCACATCCATCCCGAACGTCAATTTTTCCGCTTCGACGATTTCGGAGAGTTCGGCGAGGGATTTGCGGCCGAAGTTACGGAACTTCAACAACTCGCTCTCATCGCGGCGCACGAGATCCGCAATGGTCTTGATATTCGCCGCACGGAGGCAGTTGTGCGAACGGACCGAAAGCTCCAGCTCATCAACCGCCGTGAGCAGGACCTTGCGGACGCGCTGGAATTCGGCATCCTGCGCGGATTCCACCTTGGGGGCCTCGGGCTCGACGTCGAAATTAATAAAGAGCTGGATGTGGTCACGCAGGATTTTGCCGGCGTAGGCCATCGCGTCTTCCGGTGTCACGGAACCGTCGGTCTCCACCTCGATCGTCAGCTTTTCGTAGTCCGTTTGCTGGCCGACGCGTGTCGTTTCCACAAAAAAACGGACGTTTCTGATCGGCGTGAAAATCGCGTCGATGGGGATCAGGCCCAGCGGCTGGTCGGGCGCTTTATTCTCTTCCGCGACGAGATACCCGATGCCGCGGCCGATTCTGAGTTCCAGTTCGAAACTGGCGTCGCTGTTCAGCGTCGCGATCGGCAGCGCCGGGTTCAGGATTTCGATGTCCGGTGATGCCTTCTGGAGGTCGCCCGCAACGAAGTTCTTGGGCCCTTTCAACGTAACCACCACGCGGTTGGTCTTCTTGTTGACCATCTTCATCCGGACCTGCTTCAGGTTGAGGACGAAATCCGGCACGTCCTCGACAACCCCCGGAATGGTAGTAAACTCGTGGGCGACGCCATCGACGCGAAAAGCAGTGATGGCGTACCCGGGCAGCGACGACAGCAGCACGCGTCGCATGGAATTCCCGATGGTGACACCGAATCCCTTTTCCAGGGGCTGGACGATGAAGCGCCCGAAGGTCGGGGAGTGGGTCGCCTCGTCCAGGTGTATCTTCTCCGGCATCTGGATTGTTCCCATGGTCATGGCGTAGTCACCCTCTCTAAAAGGCATTACTTCGAATACAATTCGACGATGAGTTGTTCGTTCGCATCGAGCGGGATGTCTGCCCGCTCGGGAACGTTGAGGAACGTCCCGACCATTGCGGCCTTGTCCAGACTCAACCACGGCAGCATGGCGGTGTCTTTCATCCGCTTCATGGATGCGTGCAGCACTTCCATCTTCTTGCTCTTGTCACGCACCTGGATCGTGTCGCCTGCCTTGAGCAGGTACGACGGAATGTCAACCGGCACGTTGTTCACGTGAAAGTGCCCGTGCACAACAAGCTGACGCGCGGCTTTCCGCGACGGGGCAAAGCCGAGCCTGTAGACCACGTTGTCCATCCGGCGCTCGAGCAGCTTCACCAGGATCTCTCCGGTACGGCCTTCCGTCCGCAGGGCGCGCGCAAAGATGTTCCGGAACTGCGTCTCCATCAGTCCGTACATCCGGCGGATCTTCTGCTTTTCGCGCAACTGGACACCGTACTCGGAAACCTTGGTGCGTCGTGACTGACCGTGCTGTCCCGGCGGATACGCGCGGCGCTCCATCGGACATTTTTCCGTGAAGCACTTCGTCCCCTTGAGGAACAGCTTATGCCGTTCGCGACGGCACAGCCTGCAACTTGGATCGATGTATCGGGCCATAAAGGTTCTTCCTGCGTTATACTCTGCGTCTCTTCGGCGGACGGCATCCGTTGTGCGGAATCGGCGTCACGTCCCGGATGCTGCTGATCTCGAGTCCTGCGGTCTGAAGCGCACGAATGGCCGCTTCGCGCCCCGACCCGGGCCCCTTCACAAACACTTCCACTTTCCGGAGTCCGAGATCATGTGCGGTCTTTGCAGCCGCTTCCGCCGACACCTGCGCGGCGAACGGTGTATTCTTGCGCGATCCCTTGAATCCGTTCTTTCCTGCCGACGACCAACTGATCGTGTTGCCGTAGACATCGGTTATCGTCACGATCACATTGTTGAACGTCGCCTTGACGAAGACCTTGCCGCTGACATCGACCTGGATTTTCTTCTTCTTCCGGGTGACGTCTGATTTTGGATTGCTTTGTTGGCTGGACTTAGCCACGTCTTCCTCCGCTAATGATGCGCACTACAAATACTTGTCAGGTCTTTGCCATGACTTTCTTTTTGCCGGCCACCGTCTTCCTGCGGCCCTTGCGCGTGCGCGCGTTGGTCCGCGTCCGCTGGCCCCGCGCCGGCAGACCGCGGCGGTGCCGGATCCCGCGATAGCATCCGATGTCCATCAACCGCTTGATGTTCATCTGCGTCTCGCTCCGGAGCGCGCCTTCCACCTTGTACTCGGCGGTGATGATCGAGCGGATACGCTGAACTTCGTCGTCGTTCAGATCGCCGATCTTCGTGTTGACGTCGACACCCGCCTTCGCCAGAATGGCGAGCGACGACGTGCGCCCGATCCCGGTAATGTAGGTCAGGCCGATTTCCGCGCGTTTCTTTTTGGGCAGATCTATACCCGCAATACGAGCCACGCCTGTGCTCCTCCTTTAGCCTTGACGCTGTTTGTGCTTGGGATTGGTGCAGATCACCCGCACCACACCTTTGCGCCGGATAATCTTGCAGTTCCGGCAGATCTTCTTGACTGATGACCGAACTTTCATGCGCTGTCCGCTCCGTCCTTATTTGTACCGGTAGGTGATTCTGCCCTTTGGACAGGTCATAGGGCGACAGTTCCACCGTCACCTTGTCACCAACCAGGATCTTGATGAAGTTCATCCGCATCTTGCCCGAGATGTGGGCAAGAATCGTGTGACCGTCGTCCAGGCTCACTTTGAACGTCGCGTTCGGCAACGTCTCGGTGATCACACCATCAACTTTTATGGGCCCCTGCTTAGCCATGCTTCGTCAGGATCTCGGCCTCTCCTTGTGTGATAGCCACCGTATGCTCAAAGTGCGCAGAGGGTCGCCCGTCTGCCGTCCGCACCGTCCACCCGTCATCATCAAGACGCACCACGAACGTTCCCGCATTCACCATTGGCTCAATCGCCAGCGTCATCCCCTCCCGCAGCACCACTCCCGTCCCCCCTACACCGAAATTCGGCACCGCCGGTTCTTCGTGCAACTGCTTGCCGATACCATGGCCGACCAGATCGCGGACGACTGAGTACCCTGCAGCTTCGACATGCTTCTGGACCGCGGCGGACACATCATGCAGCCGGTTCCCCGCACGCGCCTGGGCAATTCCTGCCTGCAGCGCCTCTTCGGTGACCTTCAACAACCGCGCCTTCTCCTCACTAATCCGTCCGACCGGAAACGTCCGGGCGGCATCTCCATACCACCCGCCCTTCTTCACACCCACATCCACCGACACAATTTCACCCTCCTCCAGCCGTCGCCCGTCGGGGATTCCGTGAACCACCACATCGTCAATCGACACGCACAACGTTGCCGGAAAGGGGTTCCGACGATCGGGTCCATACCCTTTGAATGCCGGGACGCCGCCCTGTGACCGGATGTACTCCTCTGCCAGTGCATCCAGCTCCCGCGTCGTCACGCCGGGCCGGATATGACCTCCGACCACCGCCAGTACTTCGGCGACGATTCTTCCGCTCTCGCGCATCAGCGCGATGTCGCGCCCCGACTTGAAAGACACTCGCGCCATCGCCTCCTCAGCGAATCCGCCCCTTCATCCGCCCGGATTTCATGAAGCCATCATAGTGGCGCATCAGCAGGTGCGACTCAACCTGCTGCAACGTGTCGAGCGCGACGCCCACCATGATCAGCAGACTTGTCCCGCCGAAGAACTGTGCAAAGCTCGGGGTGACCCCGAACCGCGACACAAATGCCGGCAGGATCGCAATGATCGCCAGGAAAATCGATCCGGGCAGACGTGATCTTCGTGAGAATATTGTCGATGAAATCGGCAGTGTGCTTTCCGGGACGGATACCGGGAATGAAGCCGCCCTGCTTCTGCATGTTCTCCGACACGTCCTTCGGATTGAACGCGATGGCCGTGTAGAAGTAGGTGAAAAATACGATCATGATCGCGTACATGATCGAGTACGTCACCGACGTGTACTGCAGATATCCCGACAGGGACTGGACAAATTCGCTGTCAGGGAAGAATGTCAGGATCGTGCTCGGGATGAACATGATGGACTGCGCGAAGATGATCGGCATGACGCCCGCAGTGTTGACACGCAGCGGAATATACTGCGTGACCCCGCCGTACACTTTGCGGCCCACCACACGCTTTGCATACTGCACCGGGATGCGACGCGTGCCCTGCGTGACCATCACCACACCCGCGATGATCGCGATCATCACCGCAAGGATGATCAACCCGATGATGAGGTTCTGACTCACCCTGAACTGATCGATGATCGAGTGGGGGAACCGCGCGATGATACCGATAAAGATGATCAGGGAGATACCGTTCCCCAGCCCGCGTTCGGTGATTTGTTCACCGAGCCACATCATGAACATGGTTCCTGTCGTCAGGAACACCACCGTGCTCATCGTGAATGCCAGTCCCGCGACTTCCGGCGGCACGATCAACTGTCCTTCGACGGAAAGGCTCGTCAGTCGCACGCTGACGCCCCATCCCTGGAGGGCGGAGACAATCACCGTGCCGTACCGTGTGAGCTGGTTGATCTTCTTCCTCCCCTCTTCTCCTTCCTTCGAGAGCTTCTGGAAGTAGGGGACGACGGCGCCGAGGAGCTGCAGGATGATCGATGCGCTGATGTACGGCATGATGCCGAGCGCGAACACCGCTGCATTCTTGAAGGCTCCGCCGACAAAGAGATCGTACAGTCCGAAGAGTGTGTTTGCGGCCTGACTTGCCTCCGCCTTTGCGAGCAGCGAGGCATCAACGCCGGGCAGCGTGACGTGTGCGCCGAGGCGCACCACCAACAGGAGCGCTGCGGTGAAGAGCAGACGCGTCCGCAGCTCCTGGATCTTAAAGATGTTTCGGAAACTTTCGCCGAGCTTTGCCATTACTCTTTGCTGGTTGAGCTGATCGTTTGGGTCGTGCCACCCGCTGCCTGAATCTTCTGGATTGCAGAGGCACTGAATGCATGGGCGGCGACACTGAGTTTGGCTTTCACGTCGCCCGAGCCGAGAATTTTCACCGGGATCCGTTTCGAACGGACCACACCGAGTTTCACCAATACTTCAGGAGTCACGGATCCGCCCTGCAGTTTTTCTTCCGTTGCCAGGCGTTCCAGCGTCTGTAGATTCACAACCTGATAGATAATCTTGAACGGACTATGAAACCCGCGTTTCGGTATCCGGCGTGACAGCGGCATCTGACCGCCTTCGAACCACGCGCGGGACTCGCTTCCGGAACGTGATCCAGCACCCTTGTCGCCGCGGGTGGCGGTGCTGCCATGGCCGGAGCCCTGACCGCGACCGATACGTTTCCGCCTTTTGTGCGAGCCCGGTGCCGGCTTGAGTGTGCTGAGTATATCCTGTGCCATGATCGTCTGCTTTCTTCTTCAGATTCAACCGCTATTTCACTTCTTCAACGGTCACGAGATGGTGCACCTTCCGGAGCATGCCGCGGATCGCCGGCGTGTCCTTCTTCACCACAGACCTGTTCGGTCGCCCCAGTCCCAGGGCCTTGATGGTGCGTTTCATCGCTTCGAGCTGGTCGATGATGCTGCGCACCTGCGTAATCTTGATCGTACCTGCCATCGTCTGTCTCCTTGTCCGCTTAGGCCGTCGTCGGGGCCGGGGTGCCGAAGAGTTCCGGCAGGGTCATGCCGCGACGGGTCGCTGCCGCTCTGGCATCCGTCAGGCCTTCCAGGGCCGCCATCGTAGCTTTCACCACGTTGTGCGGATTGGACGAGCCCATCGACTTTGTCAGAACGTCGTGGACGCCCGCGGATTCGAGCACCGCGCGCACTCCGCCACCCGCGATAAGTCCCGTGCCCGGCGAGGCCGGCTTCAGCATCACCCGCGCCGCACCGTACCGGCCGATGACCGCGTGCGGTATGGTCCCCTTCACAATGGGCACTTCGACGAGATTCTTCTTTGCATCATCGACGCCCTTGGCGATCGCATCGGCGACTTCGTTCGCCTTACCAAGACCGATGCCCACATGCCCCCTGGTATCGCCTACCACCACGATCGCGTTGAAACTGAACCGCCGTCCGCCCTTCACAACCTTCGCCACACGGTTGATATGGACGAGCTTGTCCTTGAGTTCGAGTTCGCTTGTTTTGATTCGTGCCACCGCTGGTCCTCGCAACATTACCACATCGGTAAACTATCGTATCCTTTGTTATCGCGCTGTCGGGAGAGGAGTCGAACCTCTACTCACGGCTCCAAAGGCCGCTGTCCTGCCATTAGACGACCCGACAAAGAACCCCGTCGTCAACCCGGACACCCAAACCGTCGCGTCGGTCAGAACTTCAAGCCGCCTTCCCGTGCGCCATCGGCCACCGCCTTCACGACGCCGTGATAGCGGAATCCGTTCCGGTCGAACACCACCTCGACAATCTTCTTTTCCGCAGCCTTCAGGGCGAGCAATTGCCCGACCTTCTTGCCCATCGCCACCTGCCCCTTGACCTCTTTGAATTGCTCTGTGAGGTCCTTGGAGACATCGGACACGCCGAACAGCGTCTTCCCCGTCGAGTCGTCCACCACCTGCGCATACACATGGCGCAGGCTCCGGAAGACGGTCAGGCGCGGCCGTTCCGATGTGCCGGAGATCTGCAGCCGGATGTGCTGCTTCAGGCGTTTGCGATTCTGAATTCTGTTCTTCGTGATCATACGTTCCGCACTCCCGCTGGACTACGTTATTACGTTTTCGCACCGCCGGCAGCGGCCGCTTTACCGGCTTTCCGCCGGACGTGTTCACCTTCGTACTTCACGCCTTTACCTTTGTACGGTTCCGGCGGACGGAAGGAGCGGATCTTCGCTGCGACCTGGCCCACCAGCATCTTGTCGATGCCGCTGATGGTGATATTCGTCTGTGTCGGCACTTCCAGCGTAACGCCCGCCGGAGCCGCAAAGAGGATCGGATGGGAGAAGCCAAGCAACAGCTGCAACTTCTTCCCCTTCATCTCCGCACGGTACCCCACGCCCACCAGCTCGAGCTTGCGGGTATAGCCGGTCGTGACGCCGGTCATCATATTCTGCACCAGTGCGCGCCAGAGACCATGCAGCGCACGATGTTTCTTTTCGTCGGTGTGCCGCTTGACGAGCAACTGGCCGTCTGCCACCTCAACCGCGATGTCAGGGTGCACGGTGGCTGTGAGCTCACCTTTAGGTCCGGTGATCTTAATATCGCGCTCTGCCAGGTGTACTTTGACGCCCGGGATTATAACGACAGGTTTCTTTCCTATCCGTGACACTGTAAAATCTCCTTCGTTACCAGATTTCGCACAGCACTTCGCCGCCCACACGCTGCGCGCGCGCCTGCTTGTCGGTCAATACACCGCGGGAGGTGGAAATGACGGCTATTCCGAGTCCGCCCAGTACCCGCGGCACAGCATCGGCATCAACGTACTTCCTGAGGCCGGGACGGCTGACCCGCTTCAGGCCGCTGATGACGGGTTGGCTGTCGTTGTACTTCAACTGGATCCGCAGCACGCCCTGCGCGGTGTCTTTCAGTTCCGTGAAGCCGCCGATAAACTTGTTGGCTTCCAGCAACTTTGTGAGCTCACGTTTCAGGTTGGATGCCGGGACGTCAACGCGCTTCTGCCCCGCCTGCAGGGCATTGCGCAATCGCGTCAGATAGTCGGCAACCGGATCAGTCATAGTCATGGTCGATGTCTCCTCAGTCTCGCACGTTCGGTCATTGAGTGTCGCTTACCAGCTGGCCTTTGTCACGCCGGGGATTTTCCCCTCAAGCGCGAGCTCGCGGAACGCAATGCGGGAGAGACCGAATTTCCGCATATACGCTCGCGGGCGCCCCGAGACGTTGCAGCGGTTGTGCAAACGCGTGGGACTGCTGTTGCGCGGCAGCTTCTGCAGACCTTCAAAGTCGCCCTTTGCCTTCAATTCCTTGCGCACTGCGGCATACTTCGCCACAAGCCGTTCGCGCTTTTTCTGCCGTGCTTTTGCACTTGTCTTCGCCATACGGGATCCACTCCTGTGCACTTATGCTTTTGGTGTTGCGAGTACTTCCTGCCGCTTCACGAACGGCATGCCGAACGCCTTGAGCAGCTCATATGCTTCTTCGTCGGTCTTCGCGGTGGTGACAAATGTGATGTCCATACCGAACATCCGCACGATCTTGTCCACGTCGATTTCCGGAAAGATCGTATGCTCCTTGATGCCGATCGTATAGTTACCGCGCCCGTCGAACGATGTATCGGAGAGGCCGCGAAAATCACGGAGACGCGGCACCGAAACGCTGATAAACCGGTCCATGAACTCATACATATGCGTCCGGCGGAGCGTCACGCGGCAGCCGATGGGCATCTTCTCGCGCAACTTGAAGTTTGAGATCGACTTCTTCGCGCGCGTGATCACCACTTTTTGCCCGACAATCGCTTCGAGGTCCTTTACCGCAGCCTCGACCAGTTTCGGATCCTGTGTTGCCTGTCCGACACCGATGTTGATGGCGATTTTCTCGAGCCGTGGCACCTGCATCACGTTGGAGTACTGGAACCGCTTCATCAGCGCTGCAACGACTTCTTTCTTGTACGTCAGGCTCAGACGTGCGACAAATTTTTCTTTCGGGCGCGCGCTTTTGGAGCCCTTGGCGGCCGCCGGTCCCTTTTCCTTCGCTTCCTTGGCGGGACGCGCGACCTCTTTCTTGGGTTGCTGCTTTTTCGGTTTTTCTTCGCTCATACCATTGACCGGTCAATAAAGGGTTCGTGAACCTTGGCGCTAGAACATCTCGCCCGTGGCTTTTGCCACGCGCATACGCCGTTTTTTGCCGATGGATTCGTCTTTCACCACCTTGGTGCCGACTCGCGTGGGCTGATTCGATTTCGGGTCCAACAGCATTACGTTGGACATGTGAATCGGCGCTTCACGCTGCACAATGCCCCCCTGCGGATTCCGCTGACCGGGGCGCGTGTGACGTTTCATGATGTTTACCCCCTCGACGATGATCCGCCGTGTCTCGGGGTACACCTTGAGCACTTTACCGGATTTCCCGCGGGAATTCCCGGCGATCACAATGACATTGTCGTTCTTTCTAATCTTCATGCGCGCTGCTTCCTTATAGCACTTCCGGTGCGAGGGAGACGATCTTCATATATTGCTTCTCGCGCAGTTCGCGGGCCACCGGCCCGAAGATACGGCTGCCGCGCGGTTCACCCTGGTCGTTGATCAGCACCGCCGCGTTCTCATCGAACCGTATAAAAGAGCCGTCTTTACGGCGCGTCTCTTTCCGCGTGCGGACGATGACAGCGCGCGCGACCTCCCCTTTCTTCACCGTGGCCCCGGGAATGGCTGATTTGACCGCGACGATAACCTGGTCGCCCAGCCCGGCATAGCGCCGGTCGGACCCGCCCAGCACCCTGATGCACCGTACCTTTTTGGCACCAGAGTTATCGGCCACTACGAGATTTGTTTCTTCCTGGATCATGTGCGTTGACTCCGAGAGCTCTTGCTCACTTCGCTTTTTCGATAATCTCTACCAGCCGCCACCGCTTCTGTTTACTTATCGGACGGGTTTCCATGATCTTGACGGTATCGCCGACTTTGGCAGTGCGCTCTTCGTCGTGCGCCATCAATTTCGTGGTGCGACGGAAGTATTTTTTGTAGATCGGGTGTTGCACCCGGCGTTCGATGGTGACCAGAATGCTCTTCTCCATCTTTGTGCTCACCACTTTGCCTACCCGCACCTTGCGGCGGGTGGAACGCTTCGGTGTGGCGGCTGTTGCGACGGCTTCGGTCATGACGTTTTCACCTCACTGGTCTTCGTCGGCGCCGGGATCGCGGCGGCAGTGCGTTCTTTCGTGCGCAACACGGTCAGAAGCCGGGCAATGTCGCGGCGCACGGTGCGCACCTTGATCGGACTTTCGAGCTGGCTGGTCGCCAGTTGAAAACGCAGGTTCGCCAGGCTTTCCTGCTCGTCGCTCAGCCGTTGACGCAACTCCTGGACCGACAATTCGTTTAAGTTCATGGGCCTTCATAGAATCTCCCGTTTGCCTCAGGCACCTTCGTAATCGGGCCTGGTACTGATTTTCGTACGGATCGGCAGTTTGTGCGAGGCGAGCCTCAGCGCTTCCAGCGCCGTGGCCTTGACTGTGCCACCCACTTCAAACATCACCCGTCCCGGCTTCACCACTGCCACCCAGTATTCCGGAGCACCCTTTCCCTTACCCATACGGGTTTCAGCGGGCTTTTTCGTTACCGGCTTGTCCGGGAAAATCCTGATCCATACCTGCCCTTCGCGTTTCATCATACGGGTCAGCGTCACGCGCGCGGCTTCGATCTGCCGCTGGGTGATCCAGCCGGGCTCCAGAGCCTTCAGACCGAAGTCTCCGAAGTTCACCCGGTCACCCCGGGTCGCCTTCCCCCGCATCCGTCCGCGCTGGGCTTTTCTGAATTTGACTCTTTTGGGCATCAACATTGTCGTGATTCTCCTGCGTTATCCGCGTTCCTGTCCGCGGCGGGAGGGCATTGGACGCTCCATATTCTGCTGAGCATCCAGGACCTCGCCCTTGCAGATCCACACCTTGACGCCGATAGCGCCGTAGATGGTCCGCGCGGTCGCGGTGGCATAATCAATATCCGCCCGGAGCGTATGCAGCGGGATACGTCCTTCTTTGTACTGCTCCGTGCGCGCCATTTCGGCGCCGCCCAAACGTCCGGCACTCTTCACGCGAATACCCTCCGCACCCATGCGCATGGCGGCAGTGATCCCGTTCTTCATCGCACGGCGGAAGGCAATACGGCCTTCCAGCTGCTGGGCGATGTTCTCGGCCACCAGAAAGGCGTCCAGCTCCGGCCGTTTGATCTCGTTGATCAGTATCTTCACTTCCTTGTTCGTGATCTTCTTCAGCTCTTCTTCGAGCTGTGAGATCTCCTTGCCGCTGCGGCCGATGACGATGCCGGGACGCGAGGTGTTGATGGTGATGACCGCGCGCTTGGGCGTCCGCTCGATGACCACGCGCGAGATCCCCGCTTTCTTCAGACGGTTGCGCACGTAGTTCCGGATCGTGCGGTCCTCTTCCAACTTGCTCCCGAACGATTTTTCGTCGTACCAGTTGGAGTCCCAGGATCGGATGATCCCCAGGCGCAGACCGATCGGATGTGCTTTCTGTCCCACGTCAACTCCTTGCTGTGCGTTTACTTCGAATCCTGCTTTGCGGCAGCGGACTTCGTTCCGGCTTTCTTTGCCGGTGTGCTGTCCGGCTTCTGCGCTTTCGCCCGCTTCGGCGCCGCGGCGCTCCGGACGGCTTTCTTCGGCGCCACCACGATCGTGACGTGATTGGAGCGTTTCCGGATCCGGAATGCACGGCCCATCGGCGCCGGGAGGATGCGCTTCATTACCATCCCCACATCCACATACGCTTCCTTCACGATCATCTCGCCCGCCTCCAGACGCCCGGCCTCATCCTTGTTCTGCAGGTTTGAGACTGCGGAACGAAGGACCTTTTCGGCCACGCGCGAGGCATGCTTCGGCGAGAAGTGAAGGATGTTCAATGCTTCATCCACCGATTTGCCGCGGATGAGATCGATCACCAGCCGCATCTTGCGCGGCGAGGTGCCGATATACCTGTTTATGGCTCGTGCTTCCATGCGTGCTTATCCCGCCTTCGTCGTTTCTTCTTTCCTCACACCCGGGTGACCGCGGAACAACCGCGTCGGTGCAAACTCGCCCAGCTTGTGACCCACCATGCCTTCGTGGACATACACCGGGATGAACTTGTTCCCGTTGTGCACGGCAAAGGTGTGCCCCACAAAGTCGGGAGTGATCGTCGATGCGCGCGACCAGGTTTTCACTACTTTCTTCTGGTTCGATTTGTTGAGCGCCGCCACCTGCTCCAACACCCGGACGCTCACGAACGGCCCTTTTTTCAGCGAACGGCCCATACCGTTACTTTCTCCGTTTCACAATGAACTTGCTGGATGCCTTCTTCGTCTTCCGTGTCTTCTTCCCCTTTGTGAGCCATCCCCAGGGAGAGACCGGATGAGGATTTCCCTGCGGCGACTTTCCTTCACCGCCGCCGTGCGGGTGATCTACAGGGTTCATCACAACGCCGCGTGACTGCGGACGGATACCCAGCCAGCGCGAACGGCCCGCTTTACCGACGCTGATGTTCTCATGATCGGCGTTGCCGACACCGCCGATCGTGGCCATGCACTCGACCGCAACGCTGCGCACTTCGCCGGAAGGAAGACGCAGCTGGGCGTACTTCCCTTCCTTGGCCATCAACTGCACCGACATCCCGGCACTCCGCGCCATCTGGGCACCCTTGCCCGGACGAAGTTCGATATTGTGCACGAACGTGCCGGCCGGAATATTGGCCAACGGCAGCGCATTGCCCGTCTTGATTTCCGCGTCCGGTCCGGAGCGGAGCACTTCGCCCACCTTCACGCCATCCGGGGCGACGATATACCGCCGCTCACCGTCCTTGTACTGCAGCAGCGCAATGCGCGCGGAGCGATTCGGATCGTACTCGATCGCCGCGACCGTGGCGTCCATCCCGACTTTGTCCCGCTTGAAATCTATGACGCGATAGAAGCGCTTGTGTCCGCCGCCGCGATGGCGTGACGTAATGCGTCCGGTATTGTTCCGGCCCCCGCTTCGTTTCAGCGGCTCGAGAAGGGACTTCTCCGGCCGTGTTTTGGTGATTTCCGTGAACGCCGCGATTGACATCCATCGCGTTCCCGGTGTCACCGGCTTCATCTTCCGAATGGCCATAAGTGCACTCTATCCTAATGAACGATCAGACATTCTGGAAGAATTCGATCTTCTCGCCTTCTTTCAGGCGAACGATCGCTTTTTTCCATTCCGCCGTGCGGCCGGCAAACCGCCCCCGGCGCGTCATCTGCGACTTGGTCTTCCCCTTGACACGGACGGTGCGCACATCAAGCACCGTCACGTTGAATTTCTTTGCCACTGCACGGGCGATGGCGATCTTGTTTGCCGAGAGATCTACTTCGAAGGCGTACTGCCCCTTCTCCTGCAGCTCTGTCATCTTTTCCGTGACGATAGGACGTTTCAGTATGGTTGCCATGTTCGATCTGCTGCGTTAGTTCTTGAACGTGTTCTGCAGGACTTCCAGAGCGCTCTTCTGGATCAGCAGCACCTGCGTGTTCACGAAATCGTAGGTCGACGCCTTGTCGGCCTGGGCAACCTGCAGGCGCTGGATGTTCCGGCCCGACTTCACCACCGCGGCATCCGGCTTCGCGAGCAGAAGCAGGGTTTTGGTTTCACCCAGTTCGAGCGCCTGCAATACCACCGCCATCTCTTTTGTCTTCGGACCGCCGAACGTGAAATCTTCGACGACCTTGATCTGACCATCGCGGGCCTTGATCGAGAGGGCCGACTTGCGCGCGGCGCGGCGCATTGTTGCCGGCAGCGTTGAACTGAAGTCGTGCGGCTTCGGACCGAAGATCGCGCCGCCACCGATCATCACGGGCGAACGTGAAGTACCCTGCCGCGCCATGCCTGTGTGCTTCTGTTTGAACGGCTTCTTGCCGCCGCCGCGCACTTCCGCACGCGTCTTCACGTTGGCCGTCCCCTGACGCTGGTTGTCCAGATACGTCCGCACCGCACGGTAGATCAGATGAAGGTTGGGCTCCACCCCGAAGATGTCTTCGGAGAGCTTCACCTTCTCGCCGCTCTTTGTTCCGTCTTTCTTATAGACTTCCAATTCCATCGCCACACCCATTGTTTACTGTTGAGACTTCATCTTGTGGATCTCAAGATAGCCGTTGATTGCGCCGGGCACCGAACCCTTGATCAGCAGGAGGTTCGAGTCGGGGATCACGCCGACCACCGTCAGGTTCTGCACCGTCACCTGGTCCCCGCCCATGCGTCCCGCCATACGCTGCCCGTTGAAGACGCGCGAGGGATACGAGGATGATCCGATTGAACCCGGAGCCCGTTCGCGATCGCTCTGGCCGTGCGTCCGGAAGCCGCCGCCGAAATGATGACGCCTCACCACGCCCTGGAACCCTTTGCCTTTCGACGTCCCGACCACCTTGACGATGTCGCCTTTGGTGAAGACCCGATCGACCTTGATTTCCTGGCCGGGCTGGACCTCGCTGACGCCATTGCCGCGGAATTCCCGCACAACGCGCGTGGGCTTCACGTTCGCACGGGCGAAGTGCCCGCGCAACGGCTTTGTTACCCGGCGCTCCTTCTGCTCCTCGAATCCGATCTGCACCGCTTCGTACCCGTCACGATCAACGGTCTTGATCTGCGTGACGTAGCACGGGCCGGCTTCGATGACCGTGCAGGGAATCACCTGACCCGCATCATCGAAGATGCTGGTCATGCCCAATTTTTTACCGAGTAGTCCTGTCATACCACCATCCATGTATGCATGCACATACCATCACGAGTCCTCCCGCGGCACAACTGTGCCGCAAGTGGGCATTGCTCCCGACGCCGTTTTCCCGTCTCTCCGGAGCGTGAAGCTCCCGGGTGACAGTCACCGTACACTCGTATGCGGGTTAGACTTTGATCTCGACGTCGACGCCCGCGGGGAGATCCAGCTTCATCAGGGAGTCGACGGTCCTGTTCGTCGAGTTGAGAATGTCGATCAGCCGCTTGTGTGAGCGCGTCTCGAACTGCTCTCTCGACTTCTTGTCCACATGAGGTGAACGAAGCACAGTATACACCGTACGCTTCGTGGGTAACGGAATCGGGCCGGAGACCACAGCGCCTGTTGACTTGACAGTCTTGATGATCTTTTCCGCAGACTTGTCGATCAGGTTGTGATCGTACGACTTGAGTTTGATTCGTATCTTTTGTCCGGCCACGTGAGTACCACTCCAATAGTAATTATTCGAGTATCTTTGTCACGACGCCAGAGCCGACAGTGTGGCCGCCTTCGCGGATAGCAAACCGTAGTCCTTCTTCCATTGCGATCGGCGTGATCAGTTCCACGAGCAAACCGTCGACGTTGTCGCCCGGCATCACCATTTCGCTGCCGGCGGGCAACGTTGCCACGCCTGTCACGTCCGTCGTGCGGAAATAGAACTGCGGGCGGTAGCCGTTGAAGAACGGCGTATGACGTCCGCCTTCTTCCTTCTTCAGCACGTACACCTGGGCGGTGAACTTCATGTGCGGGGTGATCGAGCCCGGCTTGGCGACGACCATGCCGCGCTCCAGCTCATTCTTGTCGACGCCGCGCAGCAAGAGACCGGCATTGTCACCCGCCTGCACTTCGTCCAGCTCCTTGCGGAACATTTCGGCGCCGGTGATCACGGTTTTCTTGTGTGCACCGAGACCGATCAGCTCGACTTCGTCGCCGACCTTCGCACGCCCGCGTTCGACACGCCCCGTCCCCACCGTGCCGCGGCCGGTAATCGAGAACACGTCTTCGATCGGCATCAGGAACGGTTTGTCGATCTGGCGCTGCGGCACCGGGATGTAGGTGTCCACCGCGTCCATCAGTTCCATGATGCATTTGAATGCCGGATCATCGGGCTTGGTGTCCGGTTTGACGGCCGCTTCCATGGCTTTGAGGGCGCTGCCGCGGATGATAGGAATTTCGTCGCCCGGGAATTCGTACTTCTTCAGCAGATCGCGCAGCTCGAGTTCGACGAGGTCGAGCAGTTCGGCATCGTCGACCGCATCGACTTTGTTCATGAACACCACGATGCGCGGCACACCCACCTGGCGTGCGAGGAGGATATGCTCGCGGGTCTGGGGCATGGGACCGTCGGTTGCGGCCACGACCACAATGGCACCGTCCATCTGGGCGGCACCCGTGATCATGTTCTTGATATAGTCCGCGTGACCGGGGCAGTCCACGTGCGCATAGTGACGCTTCTCGGTAGAGTATTCCACGTGCGCCGTCGCAATGGTAATGCCGCGTTCGCGCTCTTCCGGAGCGTTGTCAATGCTGTCGAACGTGCGGATCGATGCCAGACCTTTCTTGGCGAGCACCATGGTGATTGCTGCTGTCAACGTGGTCTTACCATGGTCGACGTGACCGATTGTACCAACGTTCAGGTGTGGCTTATCGCGCGTGAATTTCTCTTTTGCCATTTTGTGTTCTCCTCTGGATAGACGGGAAAATTATGCGGTCGTTGCGCCTTTACCTTTGATCTTCTCGATAATCTGATCCGCCACGCTGCGCGGGGTCTCGTCGTAGTGCGAGAGCTCCATTGTGTAGATCGCGCGGCCCTGCGTCATTGACCGGAGCACGGTCGAATACCCGAACATTTCCGACAGCGGCACATTGGCACGGATCACCTGAGCATCCTTGCGCGGAGCCATCCCGGTGATTTTTCCGCGGCGGGAGTTCAAGTCGCCCATCACATCACCCATATACTCTTCCGGCGTCACCACTTCGACGGCCATGATCGGCTCAAGGATAACCGGATCGGCTTTCCTGGCGCCCTCTTTAAATGCCATAGAGCCGGCAATCTTGAATGCCATTTCCGATGAATCCACCTCATGGAATGACCCATCGAACAATTTGACCTTCACGTCTTCCACGGGGTACCCCGCCAGCACGCCGTTCCGCATTGCTTCAACAATGCCCTGCTCCACCGGACGTATGTACTCTCTGGGGATTGTGCCGCCGACAATGGCGTTCTCAAACGTGAATCCCTTCCCTTTTTCGTTCGGTCCCACTTCGATCCATACGTGACCGAACTGACCGCGGCCGCCGCTCTGACGGATGAACTTCCCTTCCGCCTGCACCTTCTTGCGGATCGTCTCTTTGTACGCCACCTGAGGCTTGCCGATGTTGGCCACCACCTTGAATTCGCGGCGCATGCGATCGACGACGATCTCCAGATGCAACTCGCCCATACCGCTGATGATCGTCTGTCCGGTCTCTTCGTTCGTGGAAACCCGCAATGTGGGATCTTCCTCGGAGAGCTTGCTCATCGCTTCCACAAGCTTGTCCTGATCGGCCTTTGTCTTGGCTTCGATCGCCACATGAATCACCGGATCAGGGAACGTCATCTTCTCGAGAATGATCGGATCATTCTCGTCACATAACGTGTCGCCGGTCCGCGTATTCTTGAGTCCTACCGCTGCGACAATATCTCCGGCAAATGCTTCGTCGACATCCTCGCGCGTGTTTGCATGCATCCGGAGAATACGGCTGAGACGCTCTTTCTTGTCGGTGACCGGGTTGTAGATGTAGGAGCCGGATTTCAGCGTACCGGAATAGACCCGGAAGTAGGTCAGCTTTCCTACAAACGGGTCGGTCATGATCTTGAAGGCCAGCGCAGTAAACTTCTCGTTGTCGCTCACCGCACGCTCGATCTTGTCGGTCATGTTGATGTGGTGGCCGACGAAGCGTCCGTCGTTCAGATCCAGGGGCGACGGGAGGTAGTCGATGACGGCATCCAGCAGTTGCTGGACACCCTTGTTCTTGAACGAACTGCCGCACAAGACCGGGACAATGCTTCCTTTCAGGCACGCGCGGCGGAGCACCTTCATAATTTCGCCGGGGGTGATTTCTTTCCCCTCGAGATATTTCTCCAGCAACGTATCATCTTCATCGGAGACGGCTTCAAGCATCTTTGTGCGGTAGGCCTGCGCGCGGCCGAGCATATCGTGCGGTATCGGGATGACGTCCCATTCGGAGCCGAGTGACGATTCGCGGTACATCCGGGCCTTCATGATGACGAGGTCGATCACGCCCGAGAACAGATCGCCTTCGCCGACCGGAAGCTGGATCGGCACGGCGTTCGCGCTGAGCCGGTCCTTCATCATTTGCACGACATTGAGGAAGTCGGCACCCACGCGATCCATCTTGTTGACGAACGCGATGCGCGGGACCCCGTACTTATCCATCTGGCGCCAGACGGTTTCGGATTGCGGTTCCACGCCACCGACGGCGCAAAAAAGCGCAACCGCGCCATCCAGCACGCGGAGTGAACGCTCCACCTCGGCGGTGAAGTCCACATGCCCCGGCGTGTCGATAATATTGACGCGATGGTTTGCCCAGAAGCATGTCGTGGCGGCGGAGGTAATCGTAATGCCGCGCTCTTTCTCCTGCTCCATCCAGTCCATGGTGGCGGCGCCGTCATGGACTTCGCCCATACGGTGCACGACACCTGTATAGAACAGGATCCGTTCTGTTGTCGTCGTTTTTCCGGCATCGATGTGCGCGCTGATGCCGATATTGCGCGTCCGCTCAAGCGGATACTGTCGCGGCATACGGTCTTACCACTTGAAATGGGCGAAGGCTTTGTTGGCTTCGGCCATTCTGTGGGTCTCTTCCTTTTTCTTGATGGAGCTTCCTTCACCGTTGGAAGCGGCAATGAATTCTGACGCGAGCTTATGGGCCATCGAACGTTCTTTGCGGCTGCCCGCGTAGCCGATGAGCCAGCGGATAGCCAGCGCCGTGCTCCGCCCTCCGCGCACCTCTGTGGGCACCTGGTACGTGGCTCCGCCGACACGCCGGGCTTTCACTTCCAGAATCGGACGGGTATTGGACACCGCCTTCTTGAAGACATCCAGGCCGTTGGCTTTCGTCCGCTCCTCGATGATGCCGAAGGCATCGTAGAGGATACGGCGAGCGGTGTGTTTCTTTCCGCTCTTCATGATGTTGTTAACGAATTCGGATACCAGTACATCGCTAAATTTCGGGTCGGGCATCCGATGCCGTGTTGCCGCTCTCTTCTTTCTCACTGGCTGAGACCTGGGTTAGGGTTGCTACGCAGTTTTCTTCGCGCGTTTGGCGCCGTACTTTGACCGGCCCTGCTTGCGCTCGGCGACGCCTGCCGTATCCAGCGTGCCGCGGATGATATGATAACGAACGCCGGGGAGGTCTTTCACTCTGCCGCCGCGAATCATCACGATCGAGTGCTCCTGCAGGTTGTGTCCTTCGCCGGGAATATACGCGGTGACCTCGATCCCGTTCACGAGCCGGACACGTGCGACCTTGCGCAGCGCGGAATTAGGTTTCTTCGGTGTGGTGGTATACACGCGGGTGCACACACCACGTTTCTGCGGATTCCCTGCCATCGCGGGCGCCTTGCTCTTGTACGTCACCGCGCGGCGGCTTTTATGGATAAGCTGATTAATAGTCGGCACGTGTTACTCCAAAACGGCGAAATCAGTACGTAGGAAGACAACTTTACAAAGACAGCTTTACAAGGTACGCAATCCTTCAGCAAATGTCAAGATGTTGTTACCCGTTCCCGTGCGCGGCCGCGGACAGGCGCCTCCGCGGCGAGCCGCCTGGGCTTCTGCCGCTTCTGCCACAAGATCCGGCGGCAACACCATCAGGTCCATGAACTTCTTCAGCCCCGTCCCCGCAGGAATCAGGTGCCCCATGATGACGTTTTCCTTCAAGCCGAGGAGGTGATCGATCTTCCCTTCGATGGCTGCGTCGGTCAACACCTTTGTGGTCTCCTGGAACGATGCAGCGGAGATGAAGCTGTCGGTGGACAGGGCGGCGGACGTAATCCCCAGCAACACCGGCTCTGACGTGGCCGGCTCCGCATCGCGCTTCTCCACGACTTTCTTCCCCCGCTTTCTTGATGTCACTGTTGATCTCGCGGAGTTTCTTCTTCACAATCAGCTGGCCGTTCTTCACCTTGGCCGAATCACCCTTGTTGACCACGTATTCCTTGTCCACCAGCCCTTCGTTCTCCGCTTCGAAGATCAGCTTGTCCACAAAATCACCTTCCAGGAACTTCGTGTCGCCCGACTCGACGATGCGTAATTTCTGCATCATCTGACGCACGATCACTTCAATGTGTTTGTCGTTGATCTTCACACCCTGGATGCGGTACACTTCCTGGATTTCGTTTACCAGGTACTCCTGCACCGCGCCGACACCCTTGATGCGCAACACGTCATGGGGATCAATGGCGCCGTCGGAGAGCCGCTCGCCGGCACGCACCACATCGTTATGCTGCACGAGCACGTGCTTGCCCAGCGAGATGGGGTACTTCCGGACATCCTTGCCGTCGTGGCTGGTGACGATCACTTCGCGTGCGCCGCGTTTCTGCGCACCGAAACTGACCACGCCGTCGATTTCCGATACGACAGCCGGATCGTTCGGACTCCGCGCTTCGAACAGCTCGGTGACGCGCGGCAAACCGCCGGTGATGTCGCGGGTCTTTCCGATATCCCGCGGAATGCGGACGAGAATCGTTCCCGCGGTAATGTGCTGCCCGTCGTTCACGGCGAGATGCGCTCGGGTCGGAACGATGTGACTGCCCAGCTTGTGCCCTTTTGCGTCGTGAATCACCAGGCTCGGCACCAGGGTCCGGTCGCGCGAATCGATAACCACCTTCTGAATGTGGCCCGTCTGTTCGTCGTCGATTTCGCGGTAGGTGACGTTTTCTTTCAGGTCCGAGTACCGCACTTCGCCGGCATGTTCGGAAATGATGACAGCGTTGTACGGATCCCATTCATAGATGATCTGGGCCTTGTTCACCTTTGCACCATCCGCCAGAAGCATGGTGGCACCGTACGGCACGTCGTACTTCGTCAGGACGCGGTTGTCCTGATCGAGAACATTCACTATGCCGCTGCGGCCGAGAACGATAATGCGCGAACCTTCTTCCTCTTCAACTTCGATAAGCTTCACGCCTTCGTACTGCACCGTGCCGTCGAATTTCGACTGCACGCGGGACTGCGATTCGATGAGGCTTGCGGTACCGCCGGTGTGGAAGGTACGCAGGGTGAGCTGCGTTCCGGGCTCGCCGATGGACTGTGCGGCGATCGTCCCGACCGCCTCGCCGGGCTGGATCAACTCGCCGGTCGTCAGGTTGCGGCCGTAGCACAGCGCGCAGACGCCGCGTTTCGCCTCGCAGGTCAGTACGGAACGGATTTCCACCGCCTCAATCGATGTCTCGGAGATCCTGTCGGCCTTCTCCTCATCGAGCATTTCTCCGGCGCGCGCGATGACCTTGTTGTTCATCGGATCGGTCACATCATGCACGGCAACACGGCCGAGGATGCGCTCGTACAGCGGCTCCTTGATGTCTTCGCCTTCCTTCAGCGCTCCTGTCACCACACCGCGGATGGTGCCGCAGTCGTGGATGGTGACGATGGCATCCTGGGCGACGTCAACAAGACGGCGCGTCAGGTACCCGGCATCTGCGGTTTTCAACGCGGTGTCGGCGAGACCCTTGCGCGCACCGTGGGTGGAGATGAAGTACTCCAGAATCGAGAGGCCTTCACGGAAATTTGCGATGATCGGGTTCTCGATCAATTCACCGGTGGCTCCGGAGAGGCTTTTCTGCGGCTTGGCCATGAGACCACGCATACCGGCCAGCTGACGCACCTGCTCTTTGGAGCCGCGGGCGCCTGAATCCACCATCATATAGAGCGAGTTGAACCCTTCACGCGAATGCGACAGGGCTTCAAACAAACGGTCTGCAACACGGCTCGTGGCCCGTGACCAGATGTCGATGACCTTGTTGTAGCGTTCGCCGCGCGTAATGAAGCCGCGCGCATACTGACCGTCAACTTCGTCCACGGTCTTCTGCGCCTTCATGATGATCTCATCCTTCTCTTTCGGCACAACCACATCATCGATACCGACAGAAAGACCGCCCTGTGTTGCATACCGGAACCCGATATCCTTGAGCTGGTCAAGAAATTCGGCGGTACGCAGGTTTCCCACCGTCTGGAAGGCGTTCGCGATGATCTGCACAAGCCGTTTCTTGTTCAGCAGCTCGTTGTAGAACCCGATTTCCTTCGGCACGATCTGATTGAAGATCACGCGACCGGTGGTGGTATCGACCAGTTTTCCTTCGATCCGCACCTTGATCCGTGCATGCAGGCCGGCCTTGCTGTGATCGTGCGCGATGATGGCTTCCTGCGGCGACGAGAATATCAGCCCTTCGCCGACATCGCCCGTGCGGGACTTGGTCAGGTAGTAGCACCCCAGCACCTGGTCCTGCGTGGGCGTCACGATCGGAGCGCCGTGTGCCGGCGAGAGAATGTTATGGCTCGACAGCATGAGGATCCGCGCTTCGAGCTGCGCATCGAAGGACAGCGGCACGTGCACGGCCATCTGATCGCCGTCAAAGTCGGCATTGAACGCCGTGCAGACCATCGGGTGGATGCGGATGGCCTTCCCTTCGACAAGCACCGGCTGGAACGCCTGGATGCCGAGACGGTGCAGCGTCGGAGCGCGGTTCAGCAGTACAGGGTGCCCGTCGATAATGTGCTCAAGAATCTCCCACACCTCGGGGCCCTTCTTGTCCACCATTTTCTTGGCGCTCTTCACCGTCTTCACGATACCGCGTTCGATGAGTTTGCGGATCACGAACGGTTTGAAGAGCTCGACGGCCATATCTTTCGGGAGGCCGCATTCGTGCAGCTTCAGTTCGGGTCCGACCACGATCACCGAACGACCGGAATAATCAACACGCTTTCCGAGAAGGTTCTGGCGGAACCGTCCCTGCTTCCCTTTCAGCATATCGGAGAGGGATTTCAGCGCACGGTTGTTGTCGCTCCGGACCGCATTGACGCGGCGCGAATTGTCAAAGAGCGAGTCGACGGCCTCCTGCAGCATCCGCTTCTCGTTCCGGAGGATCACGTCCGGCGCCTTGATGTCGATCAACCGTTTCAGCCGGTTGTTCCGGATGATCACCCGGCGGTACAGATCATTCAGATCCGACGTGGCGAATCGCCCCCCTTCGAGGGGCACAAGCGGACGGAGTTCCGGTGGAATCACCGGGATGATATCGAGAACCATCCATTCCGGCTTGTTCAGCGGCGACCCTTCGCGTTCGCGGAAGGCTTCGACGACACGCAGGCGTTTCAGGGCTTCCTGCTTCTTCTGGACCGATGTTTCTTCGCGGATTTGCGCGCGGAGTTCGGCCGCAAGAGATTCAATGTCGACCTGCTTCAGCAGGTTCTTGACTGCTTCACCGCCGATTTGCGCAACGAAACGGCGCTTGTCCGTCATCTCCAGATCATCGTTGTTCTCCGGAAGCGATCCCAGGACCTCGAAGAACTGCTCTTCGGAGATCAGGTCTTTGCGCTGGAGTCCGGTCAGCCCGGGGTTCACCACGACATAGGATTCGTAGTAGATGATCTTCTCGAGATCCTTCGTGGTCATGCCAAGAATGTAGCCGATCTTGGAGGGCAACGAGCGGAAGTACCAGATATGCACCACCGGAACCGCAAGGGCGATGTGCCCCATGCGTTCGCGACGGACGCTTTTCTGGGTGACTTCCACGCCGCAGCGATCGCAGATGATGCCGCGGTAGCGGATGCGCTTGTATTTGCCGCAATGGCACTCCCAATCCCGCACAGGCCCGAAGATCTTTTCACAGAACAACCCATCCTTCTCGGGCCGGAACGACCGGTAATTGATCGTCTCGGGCTTGGTCACCTCACCGTGCGAACGGGCAAGAATCATGTCCGATGACGCAAGGCTGATAGTGATCTTGGAAAACGGCTTGCGTGCTTCTCTCTCGTGACGCAGCAAAAGAGTTTCCCTCCTTCCGGTGGTCAAGCTACTCTAGTTTCACATCCAACCCGAGGCCCATCAACTCCCGGATCAACACATTGAACGATTCCGGAACGTTTGAGTCGGGGAGATTGTCACCTTTGACGATTGCTTCGTAGACCTTCGCACGTCCGGTGACATCATCGCTCTTTACGGTAAGGATTTCCTGCAGCACGTGTGCGGCACCATACGCTTCCAGCGCCCACACCTCCATCTCACCAAACCTCTGGCCGCCAAACTGTGCCTTCCCGCCCAGCGGCTGCTGAGTGATGAGCGAATACGGCCCGATGGAACGGGCATGAATCTTATCATCCACCAAATGAGACAGTTTCAACATATAGATGACGCCGACGGTGACATCCTGATCGAACTTCTCGCCGCTGCGGCCGTCATACAGCGCGGTGCGCGAATTGTCGCTGAGGCCGGCTTTGTGCAGTTCCGCCTGTACGTCTTCCCAGGTGGCACCGTCGAAAATCGGTGATGCATAGCGCGTCCCCAACGCCTGCGCAGCCCAGCCAAGAGCCGTTTCATAGAGCTGTCCGAGGTTCATGCGCGAGGGAACGCCGAGCGGGTTCAGCACGATGTCCACCGGAGTACCATCGGGCAGGAACGGCATGTCGGCCGCGGGCACGACGCGGGAGACGACACCCTTGTTGCCGTGCCGGCCGGCCATCTTGTCACCCACCGACAGCTTGCGTTTCTTCGCCACGTACACCTTCGCGAGCTGAACCACACCGGGAGGAAGTTCATCGCCGAGCTGGATCTTATTCTTCTCGTGACGGAACTCCTCTTCCATACCTTCAAGTTTGTCGAAGTAGGCAGTGTAGATTTTCTGGAGCGTGGCGTTCTTGCGCTTATCCTCCACCCAGTCGTTTGCGGGATCAAGCTTTTCGAGTTCTTCGTACGTCTGGAATGTATCCACTTTGAACGTGGTGCCGCTTCGGAAGATCATATTGCCGTCTGTGTCGCGCACGCCCACCGACTTCTCGTCTGAGAGCAACACGCCGAGTTTGCGTGCCAGCCGTTCGTGAAGGTCCGCGAGCATCTTCCTGCGCTGCCGGTCGAGAGCGTCACTGCGGCGCTTGTCTTCCTTTTTTGACTCCGCGTCTTTCTTTTTGCGGCTGAAGAGTTTCGTGTTGATGACGACCCCTTTCATGCCCGGGGGCGCTTTCAGCGACGCATCCTTCACATCGCCGGCTTTTTCGCCGAAGATTGCCTTGAGCAGCTTCTCTTCGGGTGTCGGGTCCGATTCCCCCTTTGGCGTAATTTTGCCGATGAGGATGTCCCCCTCGACCACTTCCGCACCGATGCGGATGATGCCGTTCTCATCCAGATCTTTCGTCGCATCTTCACTGACGTTCGGAATTTCCCGTGTCAGTTCTTCTTCTCCGCGCTTCGTATCGCGCACCTGCAGCTCGAACTCCTCGATATGGATCGAGGTGAACACGTCATGCGAGACGAGGCGTTCGCTGACGATGATGGCGTCTTCGAAGTTGTAGCCGTTCCACGGCATGAACGCGACGACCACATTGTGGCCGAGGGCAACCTCGCCGCCTTCCGTGGCGGCGCCGTCGGCGAGAACATCGCCTTTGCGGACGCGGTCTCCAGGCTTGACGATGGTGCGCTGGTTGATACACGTGTCCTGGTTTGTGCGGAAGAACTTCGTCAAGGGATATTCCACGCGGCGCTTGTCTTCGAACGATACGAGCGCTTCGGTGCTGTTTTCGTCGATGTCGTATTCCACGACAAGGCGGTCGGCATCAACGTACGACACGTTGCCATTCCGTTCGGCCACGACCACGGCACGCGCATCACGCGCGATCTTTTCCTCAAGGCCCGTCCCCACAAGCGGGGATTCCGGACGCAGAAGCGGCACTGCCTGGCGCTGCATGTTTGAACCCATCAGGGCACGGTTGGCGTCGTCGTGCTCGAGGAAAGGAATGAGGGCAGCCGCGGCGCTCACGATTTGGTTGGGCGCCACGTCCATGTACTGGACTTCATCCGGCTTCACCACCGGGAAATCGCCCTGGTAGCGCGCCTTGATGCGATCGCTCTGGAAGTTGCCGCGATTGTCGAGCGGCGCGTTCGCCTGGGCAATCGTGTGATTGTCTTCCTGCTCGGCGGTCAGAAACTCGATTTCATCGAGCACACGGCTGTTCTTTACCTTCCGGTACGGCGTCTCAATGAACCCGAACTCATTTACGCGCGCATGAATACAGAGGGAGGAAATCAGGCCGATATTCGGACCTTCCGGTGTTTCGATCGGGCAGAGGCGTCCGTAGTGCGTGTAGTGCACGTCGCGCACTTCGAAGCCGGCGCGTTCGCGGGTCAGACCGCCGGGCCCGAGGGCCGACATGCGGCGCTTGTTCGTCAGCTCCGCCAGCGGATTGGTCTGGTCCATGAATTGCGACAGCGGGTTCGTACCGAAGAAGGCGTTGATCACGCTGCTGATCGTACGCGCATTCACCATGTCTTGCGGTGTGAGGTTTTCGCTGTCGCGCACGTTCATGCGTTCACGAATCGTGCGAGCCATGCGTGCAAGGCCGATATTGAACTGCTGGGCGATTTGTTCGCCGACGGTGCGCACCCGCCGGTTGCCAAGGTGGTCGATGTCGTCCACCGAACGTTTCTTCTGCTGCAACTCGATCAGGTAGTTGATGATCGCCACGATGTCCTGCTTGGTCAGCGTCGTGGTGGTCACCGGAATATTCAGACCCAGCTTCCCGTTGATCCGGTACCGCCCGACATCGCCGAGGTCGTACCGCTTTTCATTAAAAAAGAGGCGATCGATCAGCGTCTTGGCGGTTTCCAGATCGGGCGCATCACCCGAACGCAGCTGTTTGTAGATGGCGGTAAGGGCATCCTCTTCCGACCGGACAATGTCTTTGGAGATAGTCTTGGCGATGACCGACTCTTCGGTTCCCTGCTGAACGAGCAGGCGGAGTTTCTTCACGCCCGATTTCTTGATCCGCTTGATGTGCTCTTCGGTCAGGACGACATCCTTGTTGATAAAGATTTCGCCTGTTTTCCTGTCGACCACATCACTGCAGATGGTCCGCCCTTCAAAGTCCTTCAGATCCGTTTTGCCCAGATCCACCTCCTCAACGAGGCTGAACAGCTCGAGGATCTCATCGTCGGATGAATAGCCGAGGGCACGCAGCAGAGTGGTGACCGGAAACTTCTTTTTCCTGTCGATGTAGGCGTACATCACATTGTTGATGTCCGTCGTGAACTCGACCCAGGAGCCGCGGAACGGGATAATGCGGGCGGAGTAGATGGGCGTCCCGTTCGGGTGTATCGACTCGCTGAAGAAGACGCCGGGAGAACGGTGCAGCTGGCTGACGACGACACGCTCTGCGCCGTTGATGATGTACGTCCCCTTGTTGGTCATCGTGGGAAGATTGCCAAGGTAGACGTCTTGCTCGATCGTGTTGACGAAGCTCTTGCCGTCCTCGGCTTTCTGCGACAGTCGCAGTTTGGCCTTAATGGGGACGGCGTAGGTGAGGCCGCGCTCAACGCACTCGGCCACGGCGTACTTCGGCTTTTCGACGTAGTACTCCACGAATTCCAGGAGGAAATTCTCCCTGGCGTCCGTGACCGGGAAATTCATTTTGAAAACTGCCTGCAGTCCCTTATTCTTCCGCCGTGCGGGCGCGAGATCGGCTTGCAGAAAGCTCTCCCACGACTCAAGCTGGATGTTCAACAAATCCGGCGATTCGATGATCTCCGGAATCTTGCCGAACGAAATGCGCTTGTTGCTCTGGTTCTTCAAGAGCACCACTCCTTCGTGTTGATGGTCTTAAACGCCCGGCCGTCTCCCTCCCCCATGAAAACGCATGCGCAGGCCGTATTCAGGGGCCTGCAAAAGGGAGAGTCCGCCGCGTTTTCCGCGGCTGGTTGCCGGGCGGTGGGAATACCCGCCGGGGCGGACCGCAACCGGTCAGCCCCGGCTCGACCCGACTTACTTCAACTCGACCGTTGCTCCGGCTTCTTCCAGCTCTTTCTTGAGCTTCTCGGCATCATCCTTGGAAATGCTTTCCTTCACGGCCTTCGGCGCACCGTCAACAAGATCCTTCGCTTCTTTCAGTCCGAGGCCGGTGGCGGCACGGACAACCTTAATCACATTGATCTTCTGGGCACCGGTCTCCTTCAGCATGACCGTGAATTCGGTTTTCTCTTCAACCGGTGCAGCTGCGGCACCGGCGGCGGGCATCATCGCGCCCATCATCATCGGAGCGGCGGCGGTGACGCCGAATTTCTCTTCGAGGGCCTTCTTGAGCTCGACCGCCTCAAGGAGGGTGAGCTTCTCAATTTTCTCAACGAGTTCCTGCACTGCTGACATGACGGTATCTCCTCTGGTTTTTCTTTCTCAATCCTTGGTTTGTACTCCGCGTTACGCGGCCTGTTTCTTCTTGCCGACTTCGTCGATGACGCTGACGAGGTCGCGCATGACCGCATTGATCGCGCCAGGAATGCCTGCGATAGGCGCCTGGATACTGCCGAGAATGGCTGCCACTATTTCCGCGCGCGAAGGAATCTTGGCGATCTCCGCAAGGCGGGAACCATCATACATCTCGCGCTCGATCATACAGACTTTCAACGAGAGCTTTTTGTGCTTCTCAATGAACTTCTGAATGATCTTTGCCGGAGCGATAGGATCGGCGTACGCGAACGCAACGCCGGTCGGACCGGCGAGCTTGTCGAACACGCCATCGTATCCGCCCACTTGCTCGAGTGCCTTCCGGATCAGGGTGTTCTTCGCAACCCGGTAATCGACGCCGGCCTTGTGAAATTCACGACGGAGTTCCGTCGCCTGGTCCACCGTCAGCCCACCGAAATCGGTGAAGAACATCCCGTGTGCGCGGCCGACAACTTCAGCCACTTCGGCGATGATCTGATCTTTTTCTGATCGTTTCATGCCTTCCTTTCGTTGACACAGCGCCACTCAACGCCTGGAGAGAAGCCCCGGTCCGTGAGGCCGGGCAACAGACGCATGGCTGTGAGGTGATGCTTCGGTACTGAGTGCGTAACACTTGTTGGTGCAGCTATTCCACAGCATGCGCCCGGTCAATCTCCACGCCCGGTCCCATCGTGCTCGACAGATGGATGCTCTTGACGTAGGTCCCTTTCGCCGTAGCCGGTTTCAACCGCATCACTGCGGCGACGAATGCGTGGATATTTTCCACCAGCTGCTTCTGCTCAAAATTCGCTTTGCCGACGGAGGAGTGCAGGATGCCTGCCTTGTCGACACGAAACTCGATCTTCCCGGCCTTCACTTCTTTTACGGCCTTTGCGACGTCGGCGGTCACCGTGCCGCTCTTGGGGTTCGGCATCAAACCCCGGGGACCGAGAATCTTGCCCAGCTTGCCGACTTCGCCCATCACATCCGGCGTGGCAATGATGACGTCAATGTCCGCCCACCCTCCCTGGATCTTGGCGACATACTCCGCCAGACCTGCATGATCGGCTCCGGCCGCCCTGGCTTCTTCGTCACGTGGAGGTCTGGCAAGGACGAGCACGCGCACTTCGCGGCCGATCCCATGCGGCAACGCCACGGTGCCACGCACAGCCTGGTCAGCCTTCTTCGGGTCGACACCAAGCCGCACGGCGATGTCAACGGACTCCGTAAACTTAGCCGTCGCGGTCTCTTTCACTTTCGCGACCGCCTCTTCCACAGTATATGCTTTGGGTTCGATTTTCTGGGCGAGTGCCTTGAAGCGTTTGCTGAGCTGCATTTCTCCGTTCCTTAGTAATGTGGTACAAGCGTCCGTGTGTTGCGGACTCCCACGACAGCGTCTCTTAGTACCGTTCCAACTGAACCTCTGAACACACCTGCCGCTTTTTCATAGTTGGAACGAGTACTGTGCCCCTTGTTCTGTAGGATCATTGAGTTGGAGGGGCACTAGTCTTCGACGACCGTGATGCCCATGCTGCGGGCCGTACCGGCCACCATGCTCATGGCTGCATCAACGTCGTTGGCGTTCAGGTCCGCCATTTTCAACTGGGCGATTTCCCGCACCTGCTGCTTCGTTACTTTGCCGACCTTCGTCCGGTTCGATTCTGCCGATCCCTTCTCCACTTTTGCGGCCTTGGCCAGCAGCACGGCCGCCGGAGGAGTTTTGGTAATGAAGGTGAACGATTTGTCCGAGTAGACCGTGATGACCACGGGGATCACCATGCCTGCCTGAGACTGCGTGCGCGAATTGAACTGCTTGCAGAACTCCATGATATTGACGCCCTTCTGGCCAAGCGCGGGGCCAACCGGGGGTGCAGGATTTGCCTGTCCGGCAGAAATCTGGAGCTTGACGAACCCGACAACTTTCTTCATGACTGTTGCTTTCCGCTATTCGAACAAGAGCTACTTTTCAAGTTCAACTTGACTGAAGTCCAGCTCCACCGGGGTTTTCCGGCCGAAGATGGACACCATTACTTTGAGTTTCATCTTTTCTTCGCTTACTTCCTGGACGAAGCCGCTGAAATTGTTGAATGGTCCATCGATGACCTTCACGGCATCGCCAAGGCGGAAGGGGACTTCAAGAACTTCCACATCTTTCCGTTCTTCAATCTTGCCGATGAGCCGGCGCACTTCGGATGGCTGCAGAGGAGCAGGCGCATTCTTCGGCCCCACGAAACTGATGACCGACGGAGTGTTCAGAATCAGGTGCTGTGTAGCCTTATCCAGCACGACCTCGACAAGGATATACCCCGGGAAGAACGTCCGGGTCTTGCTTTTCTTCTTCCCGTCTTTGACTTCAAAGACCTTTTCGGAAGGGACGATGACGGACGATATCTTCTCTGCGAGACCTGCCTGCGCGGCCTCGTTCTCGAGATAGGCTTTGACCTTGTTTTCATGGCCCGAATAGGTCCGGACCACATACCATTTCTTGTCCACCTGGTTCACCTTTTAGAGAATCTGTTGCATCGCGAAGCTGATGCCGGTGTCAACCACCCACACGAAGAAGGCGATGATGAGACAGACTATGAGCACGATGATTGTGGAATCGCGCAGGTCGTCTTTCTTCGGCCAGGTGACTTTCTTCATTTCTTTCACCACGTCGGTGAAGAAACCAATGATCTTGTCTTTCATAGGCGTATCCGCAGACTACCGCTTCCGACGGCATTGACAATTGTCAATTGTTCATTGACAATAGTCAATTGTGATTTTCGTGCACGTCAGGAGGGACTTGAACCCCCAACCTGCGGTTTTGGAGACCGCTGCTCTAGCCAATTGAGCTACTGACGTGTGCCGCACAGGAAGCGCAACGTCGCCCACAACCGCAACACAGGTCAGCGCGTTTCCTTGTGCGTCGTATGCTTGCTGCACCAACGGCAGTATTTCTTGTACTCGACGCGGCCTGTCTGTTTCTTCTTGTTCTTCGTGGTCGTGTAATTCCGCCGCTTGCAGTCGGTGCATTCCAGGGTGATAATGTCTCTCACGTGAACCTCAGCACTCTCATTGGTGTATGGCGTGGTAGTGGCGTGCAGCTCTTTTCACCACCGTTGGAGCTTGCGATCGGGATTGAACCGATGACCTCTTCCTTACCAAGGAAGTGCTCTACCAACTGAGCTACGCAAGCATACACTCTGCAATCATGGATGGTCCATCCACAAACCACAATCGTCTGAGCGGGAGACGGGACTCGAACCCGCGACCAACAGCTTGGAAGGCTGTGACTCTACCAACTGAGTTACTCCCGCGCCTCGAATCCACAATCGTGGATCGTGTCGAATCCACGGACTATCGACAATCGCTGTGGGCAGGGGAGGAGTCGAACCTCCGAAGGCCGGAGCCGACAGATTTACAGTCTGTTGCGTTTGACCACTTCGCTACCTGCCCGCTTTCAAAGAGCCCTCGAACGCGCCTGCGGCCCAGAAGCCTCCCGCTGGAGCTGGCGATCAGACTTGAACTGATAACCTGCTGATTACAAATCAGCTGCTCTACCGATTGAGCTACGCCAGCAGACAAAACTCCCCCTCGTCGCGCCCTATCCGACCGGCGTGACTACAGGGGTAGCCTTGACAGCTAAGCAAAGTAATATAAGAAATTCCCGCAAATAGTCAATCAAAAAAGATACATCCCCCCTACAAAATCACCCACCTGAAGTTACCGCAATCCCCTGAAATTCCCCGTATCTCCAACACTCAGGCGGGCTGCCCGCGAAAATGCCTCCTGCGACTTCCCCGTATCCCCTAGATTCCGAAAATGCACACCCATGGCCGTGTACGCGTCTGCGTAGAGACGCCAGATCATGTCCTCAAGCCTCCCTTTCCTGGCAAACGGCCGGATGCTGAATTCCGGGAGCGACGGGGCCACATTCCCGCCGCCACGCACCGTCAGCCGGAAAGCCAACCCCTCAGGAACACGCTCCAGGCTCCCCGTATAACGCGGGCTCCACCTCACCGGTTACATACACCGGCCGCGCAACCATGCTCTTCTCAATGAAACTCATGATCATCGCTGCAAATCTCCCCTCAATCACCTCCGGTGTGTACGGCAAATCATGCTCAAACTTGTTGAGCTCCTTCAAGAAGGCCTCGACCTCGGCACGCGATCCCTCGATCAGCCACGGATACCGAAGTTCCAGTACGCGGAAATACCAAGACCTCCGAAGAAGTTCCTTGTCAATAACGGCTATATCCGTACGCTCACCCCGTACCAACTGATAATAGAGCGAGGCCGATACCCAGTAATCCCATTGAAACGAAAGCACCACCGCCCCGGGCCGCAACGACGCAAACATGTTGTGCGTGTAGTCTTCGACAAGGCGGTCCTTGCTTTCATCCACACCCGCGTAGTGCGACACGATCGGAACAATACCGACGGCCACCGCAGCCACCGGAACCCACCACCTTCCCCAGGGCACACGCCGCACACACCACACCGCTGTGACAAACAGACCGCATGCGGCCCAGAGTCCGATGCACACATACGCCAGAAGGAAATACGAGTCAATATCGTGAATGTCATAATTGACAGCGTACGACAGACAGACGGCAAAGAACAACAGCGAGCCCAGCGCGATCTTCCGCTGGAACCGCCAGAGTGCCACCAAACCGACGAAGCCGAAAACGAGACCGACCACCGCGAATTCGCCCGGAACAGCGGAGAGAAAATACGAGAACTGCCGAACGAGCCACATCCGGCGATGAGAAGATCCACACACGATACTGCTTCCCGCTCACATGGGAAAACAATCGTTCAAGACTCGCCGGATTCCCCCAGTTCATCACCGGAGAGTGCATGGCGCGGAGCGGCAGGTAGAGATATGGCGTGAGGCCGAGCAGAAAGAAACCCGCAGCTTTTGCCAGGACTGTCCAACGGGCCTGGCCCCTCGGACCGTCGACGAAATACAAATAGAGCACACCCGGCAATAGGAGAATCGTCGTCATGTGATTGGTGAAACTCAAACCCACAAGAAATGCGGAGGCATACCAGTACCTGGGCAGCCGTTCGTCACGGGCATACAACACTACCAGGAGGACCGCCCCGAGGAAAAGAAGATGGAGCGAATAGACCTCAAGAGCCACCGCCTGCTGCCAGAAAGTTTCCGAGAACGCAAGCATGGCCGTGCCTCCCGCTGAAGCCGAAAGGACAAGCCATGCATCCGCTTTCTTCCCTCCCGGCAAACGCTGCCCGAGTGCATACACGAGCCGGTGCATACAGAGAAAGAACATGAACACGGCACCGGAGGTCAACACCGCCGCCATGGTATTGAGCCGGACGATCTCTTCGCTCCCGAAAGGCAGATGCGCGGCAATCCACCCGAGCATGGTGAACAGCGGGTACCCTGTGGGATGTGCCACACCGAGAGTTGCCGCAACCGTGGCCAGTTCACCGCTGTCGATGAAACCCACGGTGGGAGACATCGTCAGACGCATACATTACGAAACTGGTCAACGCAACGCACCCGGCCCACAGCGCGGGGCGCGTCAGTATCCTGCTTCCGCCCATTATTCTTGATCTCCCGTTGTGAATCGATCGACCACCCGAAGAAACAGCCCTCGAACCTCACGCATGGTGCGTGTGACCTGTGCGGTAAGATCAGCTCCGCTCTTCATGCCGTACCGCCGCGCCAGCGTGTCCAATTTCCCGCCCGCGGGAAGAATCGACGACCGTTCTTCCAGAGTCACCCGCATGAGAAGTTCGAGCCGTCTGTACATCGCGTATGCGCGAGTTCCCACTTCAGCTTCCGCCGTGGTAAGGAAATCCGGCGAAGCGGCCTTAAGAAGTACTGTCACAGCCCTGCTCCCGACCGGGAGAGTCCGCCGCTGGAGCATCCACATTTGCACAAGGAACTCAATATCGGCCATCCCGCCGGGCCCGAGTTTGATGTCCACAATTTCCCCTCCCCGGGTTCGTGTTCGCGTTTCCATCTTTCGACGCATGTCGACAATGGAGCGGACCCAGCCCGTCGGGCAGCGGTGAGTTGAAGACATACCCGGAGATCATGTCCAGTACACGTTCGCCGAGCCTTCGTTCTCCGCACACAAAACGGAGGCGGGTGAGCATCTGACGTTCCCAGAGCGATGCACGCTTTTCGAAGTACTCTTTGTAGTGGGCAGCATCCACCACCAGGGGCGCACTGCGCCCTTCCGGACGAAGCCGCAGGTCTGTTTCGTACAACCGACCTTCAGGACCGACACTGCTCAGTGCCGCCACGATCCGCGCGGCCCTCCGTTCTGCCGCCGCAAGCTCACGGCTTCGCGGAGCATCAGCAACAAACAGGAGATCGAGATCGGCATCAAGGGTCGCCTCCCGTGTGCCGAACTTCCCCGCAGCAAATACGGCCAGCGGGGAGGAAGAAGATGTGGCGCCGACAACAGTGGAGAGGATGAAGTCGGCAAGATCACAGAGTTCAGACGTCATCTCTTCAAAGCGGGAAAAGCCCAGGAGGTGTCGCAGACATGCCCGGAGTTCGCGTTGACGCTTCAGCTGTACAAGACTGACCGCAGGGGGCAACGACAGGGGGGTTGCCGCGCTTACCGCGGTGACGTCTCCGGCGATCGTATCGAGCAACGAAGGATCGGCCGACAGAGATCGCGCACAACGCGGTCCGTAGGCGGAAATGTCAATGATGAGTTTTCTGAATCGCGAGTCACCCAGTTGCGCATGAAATGCCGTGGCGGAGGACTGTGCACCCGCAAGAATTGCCATGGCATGCAGGGTCAGGTCGGCGTCCGGTGTTCTGGCCACTTCATCCAGAATTCCTCCAGCCATCTTCCTGAAACCGCTTCGCGTCCGCGTATCTGTCTCTTCTGTTTCCCTCAACCCGGATCCGCCGCTGAGCACGCGTAGATCACGGATCGCCTGGCGCACATCCCGGAATCCGTAGCGCTCGAGCAGCCGGCGCGCAAGATCCCCGGGAAGCAGGCCGTCGAGCAATGCTGACACATCTCCATCAGCAACACTCTTGTCAACCCGCAGGACCCCGTCAAACACCAGGCGAACATTTTTGCGGTGTTGGTCGACGACGCGCCGCAGTTCCATCCCGTGCGGCAATCCGACGCGGCGGGCGAGGTTCCTGAGAGGCCGTTCTTCGGAGGGAAGAGTGTGCACTTGTGTGTTGTGCATCGTCTGGAGGCGGTGCTCCAGCGTCCGGAGGAACACATACGCCTCGTTCAGCGAACGCGCCTCCACTTCCCCCAGCAATGCCGCTTCCCGCAACGCTTCGAGCGCCTCAAGGGTATTTCCCGTGCGTATCAACGCGGTTGCGCCCACCGTTGATCAGCTGGAGTGCCTGCACGGTGAATTCAATGTCACGTATTCCACCTGCCATCAGCTTGACGTTCGCCACGTCCCCAATTGTCGCCTCGATACGACCTTTGATCCGGGAAATCGATTCCGCCGGGTGTTCCATGAACGATCGCGGGTACACGAAGGGATCGAGAGCGGCAATGAATCGGCCCCCAAGCTCCTGTGATCCTGCCACGGTGCGCGCTTTCAACAACATTTGTCGTTCCCATAATTCCCCGCGGGACTCATAGTATACCATGTAGCTCTGCAGTGAGCGAGCCAGCGCACCGGCACCGGCCTCGGGTCGCAGGCGCATGTCCACACGGTACATGTGCCCTTCGAGGGTCGATTGTGTCAGATTCTGCACAAGTCGTTCTGCGAGTTCTATGAAGAACTCATGATGCGAACAGGAAAGGCCCTGCGTGGTACCGTCAGCACCATACACAAACAGAAGATCGACGTCGGAACTGTAGTTGAGCTCCCGTCCGCCGAGTTTTCCCAGACCGATAACAGCGAAGGGTTCATCCGGGATGATGCCATACTTCTGGTGCATCTGCCCGATCGACGCTCCCAGCACTGCGTCTATGACGACGTCAGCCAGGACAGAGAGCTGAGCTGTGGTTGCACGAAGATCAGCAAGGTTGAGGACGTCCTGCACTCCCACGCGCAGTACTTCGCGGCGCAAGAGGCGGCGCAGCGCGTCGAGCCGGCGTTCTGCACGCGGAAAGACCTCTGACAACCTCTGCACCTCAGCGCGGATGTCGTCTTTCTTCAGCGGCACGGTAAGTACTCCGGATGCTGTCATCCAGCGGAAGAGCCCCGGATCCCTCACCAGAATGTCCGTAAAGAACGCGGAATCGCCAAGTATCCGGATCAACATATCCAACAACACAGGGTGTTGCAGCAGGTCATTGAACAGTCCCGCGCGGCTGAGCGTGGCCTCGGCGAACCGGAGAAGTCCGGAAAGGGCCAGATCGGCATCCGGAGCCGCCTCGAGATGTGTAGCAAGAGCTCGTGTGAGGTCGGCCGGTGAGAAACCGCAACCTGACGCAATCATCTGTTCATGCAAAGAGGTTAACGACCGCTCCGCACGACGGGCGTCAGCGAACTCCAGATGGGAGAATTCCGGAAGGGACATACTTAATATTACGAAAAACCGACAATAGAGAAAAGCTGGAGACGCATCTTGAGAAGACGCATCTTGAGAAGAATGTCCCGGGTTGCTTTTCCTCCCCTCCCTCGCTATATTTGCGTGTAAGCCACTGTGCCGCAATAAGATGCGCTGTGAGGTCATGAATACTCTCTACGCCCTGTTCCGCACACCGGAGGAACCTGAATCCTTTGACAGGCACTTCCAGGAGTCTCTTGTGCCCCTGTTACAGAAGGTGCCGGGGCTCCGGGGACTACAGGTCACACGCATCAACGGCGCCGCTCTTGGCGAATCCAAATATCACCTGGTGGCGCAACTCTCATTCGATAACCGACGCGCCATGGATGAGGCCCTCTCTTCTAAAGAGGGGAAGGCGGTTGTCCGGAATATCATGAGCTTCGCCGCCGATCTTGTTACCGTGTTTTTTGGAGAGCAGATCATTTGATGCTCCCACGGAAATCTGCCATGATACCACGCGGTGCAGCAACATCCCTGTCCTTTATTCTCATTCTTCCTTTCCTTGCCGTCCTCATACCGATGGGTTGCACACCGCCTGCCGAGCAGGAGGTGCAATGGGAGTTTCTTGAGGGCCCGTATGCTCGTGAGATCACGGCACTCCTTCCTCTCCGGCAGGCCCCGGGCCGGCTCCTCGTCGGGATGGTAAACGGAGATATCTTTTTCTCCCAATCCAACGGAAGGACATGGTCCCGCAGAACTCCTGCCGTACCCGGCATGATGATTCATGCTTTTGTACAACACCCGGACTCCCCCGCAAGCATATACGCCTGCACGGCGGGAGGGCTTCTCCTGAGCCGCGACGAAGCCCGGTCCTGGCAAAGACTTCAAGTAGCTGACACCTCGCACCCTCTTTCCGTACGCTGTCTCTCCTTTGATCCGTGGAAAACCCAGACGTTGTTCGCGGGTACCGGTGGTGACGGCATCTTCCGATCAACGGACAACGGATCAACCTGGGTACCGGCAAACGGCACACAGGACTCACTCCTGCGGGGCGCAGACGTCTTTGAGATACGCATTGATCCGGACCGGCCGGACCGGATGCTGGCTGCCATTGGTTCTGCCGGGCTTGTCATCTCGGAGAACAGGGCCGAACAATGGCGGTTCCTGGTCGACGGGAGAGGCGCCGTCGCTGCTGCGGTAACACATGCGGCCATACAGCGCGGCGACGGGTCGACGCTGGTCTACAGTACCAATGCCGGCAGCATTTATCGGTCGAGCAATCTGGGGAAACTCTGGAGTCCTTCACGGGGAGCAAGTTCCGGCGACAACATACGCTCTCTCGAATCCGTTCCATCACAGCCACGATCGCTCATCGCCGGAACGGAAAACGGTCTCATCGCCTCGACGGATTTCGGACAAAGTTGGCGGGGCATTGCGCCTTCGCTTCCTCTGGCAGGAATCTCTCTTGTGTTTGGTCCGGGAACGCCACCGGCCTGGTATGTCTTCAGTCCGGCGATCGGTCTGCAGACATCTTCAGACGAAGGAAAAACATGGATTGCCATTGATGACCATCTTGGAGGGACCACTGCGTCCCTTGTCGCCTCGGACCCTTCAACGCACACTGTGTACGCTTCGTCCGGACCGACGCTTCTAAAGACTACTCCGGGTACGGCTCGATGGATTCCTGCGACATCAGGATTGACGGGCGGAAACATCACATCGTTTGCATTCGACCGTCACCATCCCGGATCAATCTATGCCACGACCGCACTCGGGGCTTTCTCTTCCGGGGATGGGGGCACCACCTGGCAACCTTTTGCGCGGCCTCTCACGGCACCACCGACCGGGCTCGTCGCGCATCCATGGTTCTCTTCCCGTTTATTGGCTTCCACACCCAATGGGATTTTTTACTCCACCGACAGGGGTTCGACGTGGCGGGAATGTCTTTCATTCGCGAAATCTCCTCCCGCGCACTCTTTCACATTTCGCCCGACCGATGCGGGTGCAGTCTACGCCGGTGCCGGTACTCGCGGCGTTCTTCTTTCATCGGATGGCGGCATTTCGTGGGATGTCACACGCTACGGGTTCGATCAGGATACTATCGAGTTCGTTTCGCTCGACAACAATGACCGCAACATATGCTACGCCTGGACGTCGCAGGCGCGCTGCTACCGCTCACTGAGTAGCGGACTGGAGTGGGGCAGGTTTACACCGCCATGGGAGACCGGCGATCGCGTACTGCTGGCAATGGATCCGCTTTCCCCCTCGGATCTGGTCGCGCTCGCCAACGGCCGAACAGTGTATGTGTCGACGGACGGCGGCACAGTCTGGAGGCGCATCCTTGAACGCCGGATCCCCGTCACTCCCATATCGATCGCCTGGGATCATCAGGCCGGTCGCCTCCTGGCAGGGACTGCGCACGGCGGCGTGTATCGCATTGACCTCGGGACGCCCCTGAGAGCCGGCGATCGTGGCCAAGAGTTCTCATCAGAAAAGTAGGAGTTGTTATGAAAACGCGTGTATTCTTTATGCTGGGAATCACGGGGCTCGCAGGCCTGTCGTTCGCGATTGCGCAGCCCAGGCTGCTCGCCGTCGAGGGCCAGAAATTCGATCTCGGTACCGTCTTCCGCGGCATGGTTGTCGATCATCATCTCACGTTGAAGAATACGGGTACCGAAGCGCTGCACCTGGGACCCATCGAGGCATCCTGTGGATGCACCGGGGCGATCGCCTCAAACGAGGATCTCCGCCCGGGAGAATCAGGATCACTTGCGATTACCTTCAATTCGAAGAACTTCTCCGGACAGGTACACAAGACCGTCACCGTGAGGACCAATCCCGCCATCACCCCTCCGCTGCTGATCGAATTCACTGCAACGATTATTGACGAGATCGCGTGCACACCGCAGCAATTCTGGTTCAAGGACGCAGAAGTCGGCAAGAAAACCCGTGTTGTTATCACTGTCACGAACAACGGCAAAGAGCCGCTGCGGCTTACGGGGTGGCGCTCACAACTTGCAGGGTTCACCGTGATACTTCCTTCCGCTGCGATTGACACAGGCAAGAGTGCGGAAGTCGTTGCCGAACTTACTCCGGAAAAGGCCGCTCCCATCATCTCTGATGCAGTATTTTTGACCACTTCGAATCCGCGGCGGGCGGAATTTTACCTCGCGATCTACGGGAACGCCCGTGAATTCAAGTTTGAGTGACCCCCCCGTGTCAACCGATTTCCTCTGTCCGGTGTCCAACCAATAAGAATCACACAGGCAGGAAAGCGCCGCATGCCCGCTGCCGACGAACGGCTGCTGATCCGTCAGGCCCAGGAAGGCGATCACAACGCCTACCGCACCCTGGTGGAACAGCACATGAAGCAGGCCTACAATGTCGCGTTCGGTTTCGTGCATGATCACGAGAGCGCGCGGGACATCCTGCAGGAGGCACTCATCAAAGCATATGAGGCGCTTCCCGCTTTCCGGGGAGATGCACAATTCAGTACCTGGCTGCACCGGATCGTCATGAATCTTTCGCTCAATCATGTCCGGGCGCTGTCGGCCCGTTCGAAACGCGAGCTGCCGGGCGTCGCCGCTCTACGGGACCACTACCACGAACCCGCATTCCTCAATGCCGATCATAAAGACCATATCGAACGCGCACTACATGAATTGCCGACACTGCAGCGTGCAGTCGTCATCCTGCGGCACCTTGAAGGATTGTCCACGCAGGATGTCGGCAAGATTCTTCACTGCTCGGAGGGGACGGTGAAGACCCACCTCTTCCGCGGCCTGCAGAAACTCCGCAAACGTCTGGCCTATCTGCGGGAGGAAGTCGCATGAACGGTCATCGCCGCATCCATCATCTTCTCTACGACTATGCCGTCGGCCAGCTCGACCATGAACGGCACACTCTGGTGCAGCGTCATCTGGAAAGCTGCGCCGAGTGCAGGGAAGAGTCTGCAGAGCTCCGGGCCATGCTGGAGAGTCTTCCTGCAGAATCCAATCCGTCGGCCGATTTGCCGCCGGCATTCTGGCAGGAACTTCTCAATGACGTTTCGGCCCGACTGCCTCTCCGTCCACATCGGCGGATCATCCCTGCGTGGATTTCCGACTGGCTCGAGTTCATTTCCATCCCCCGACATCAGGCGATCGTCGGAGCAGCCACCGTGCTCGTCCTTGGCGCCATCATCTCGGGAATGTGGTTTGCGTTCAGGCATGAACCGGTTCACTACACCATTGCCACCGCAACTCCCGGTGCCATCAAGCCAACAACGCCTGCCGTCAATACCCGACTGAAGGAATACCTCCGCAAGTCAAAGGTGCTGCTCGTGGGACTCAACAACATGCCCCTCCAGGAAGGCACAGTGGTTGATCTCTCTCTGGAACGAACGACATCGCGTGCACTCCTCCACGAAGCGCGATACCTGAAAGATCAGCCCATCGACGGGAGATCCGCAGCGCTCATTTCTGATCTCGAAAAGATCCAGATTGCGCTGGCAAACAGCAGGGAGCGTGAGGATATCCCGGGTGTACGGCTCATTCGTGGAGGCATTCAGGATGAAAACCTGCTTTTCAAAATCCGTATCGCAGAAACCGTTTTTACGAGACTTGAGGAGGAGACCAGGCATGGTGACCACTAGACTGGTTGTCGCGCTCCTTTTGGGATGCCTTGCACCCGTTGCGGGTGCTGCTGCCGAACTCTTCGTTCCATCGCCTCCGCCTGCAATGTCTGCTCCCGGCCAGGGAGAAGCGGACGATCCGGGATATGCCCTTTACCGGGACGGCTATCATTCCATTCTTGAGGAGCAGTGGGGAGAGGCGCGAAAGCTCTTTGCGGAACTCCGGCAACAGTTTCCCGGCAGCAGATATCGCGATGACGCCGAATACTGGACTGCCTTCTCCTGGAAGCAGGAGGACCCCGCGAAGGCGCGGGATGCTTACGAGAAGTTCATCCGTGAACATCCTGGCAGCACATACTTCGGAGACGCGATTGCGGATCTGCGGATGCTGGAAATTGAAGCCGCCCTTGCAAACGCCCCGCAGCCACCCCCTTCTGCTGTTTCGATCGGACACGAGATTCGCATTCGATTACCGGAAGAGCTGCGAAGGATCGAACGGGACATGGAGCGCTTCGCCCACTCACAAGCCATGATGATGTCCAGGAAGCTCATGGTCTTCCGCGAAGGCGACACACTGCTGGCAAAAGTACCTCCCGCCTCGATGCGCATCCGTGTGCTTCCTCCGGAGGATGACGACCCCGAACTGCAGATGCGAATCAACGCCCTGGATGCGATGATCGCCGGAAAACGGGATGAGACAGCGTTCAAGGTGTTGCATGACATCGCTCTTGATGGCCGTCAACCGGTACCCATTCGCCAGGTTGCCATGAACTCCCTCACGGAATTCCCCCGGAAAGACCCCGGCGCCGTGTTTCTGGTCGTCGCCAACAGCGACACGAACGAAACCATCCAGCGTATTGCCATCGAGCTCTTTGCGGCAAGCAACCGTTCGCGCGATGATCGTACAGAACGGCTGATGGACATGTTCAAACGATTCGAAAACTCTGCGCCACGGCGTGAGGGAGCACTGAGTACGACGCTGTACGCCCTTGCGGCAATCGGCGATGACCGTGCAATAGACTTCATCGCTCACATCGCACGCTCCAGCAAGAACCTGCCCCTGCGCAGTGATGCAATCTACTACCTGGGGAACATCGGCACCGACCGGGCACGCGAGGCGCTCTTCAGAATTGTCAGAGGAGAACAGTGAACCCGCGTGTCAACCGGGTCACACGTTACAGTGTCAAATATTCGGAACCATTCCCTGTCACAGCGTGGAGCGAGCTATGAAGACGCATGCATTTGTTGTCGTGTTGATTGCCTCACTTGCCGTTGCCGGAATATCGCGCAGCCAGGCACAACCGGCCCCCGACCCTCCCAGGAAGCCGGCCGTCGCCGACCAGAACACGCAGAAAGGTTGGCTTGGCGTCTCCGTGGGTGAAGTGGATGCGGAAGCGGCGAAGAACTCGAAGCTGAAGGCAACATCGGGCGCACTGGTGAGGGATGTTGTGGAGGAGAGCCCGGCCGCGGTGGCCGGCATTGAGGACGACGATGTGATCATCGAGTTCAACGGCAAGGCGATCGCCGATGGAGACGATCTTGTCTCCGCCGTACGCAAAGCAAAACCGGGCGAGACCGTACCTGTTCTCATCGTACGCCACGATCAGAAGAAGTCATTGAAGGTCAAGATAGGGAAGCTCCCCTCAATCGAGCACTCCATGGCGTTCACCCTACCGCCGACCCCGCAGATACCGCCGATCCACATGAAGATGTTCCCCGGTTCAGAGCTGGGAGGGCTGCAGGTAATGGACCTGAACAGTCAGCTCGGCGAGTATTTCGGCGCTCCATACGGCAAGGGTGTTCTCGTGGAGCGTGTAAGGGGAAAGAGCCCGGCGGCCAACGCAGGATTCAAGGCGGGGGATGTGATCGTCAAGCTGGGAAAAGAGGAGATCGGGCAGACAGAAGATCTCTGGTCTGCCATGGAGGAGTACTCCGAGGGGGATACCGCGACATTCCAGGTCCTTAGGAAAGGGACCAACCTCGTGCTCGCCATGATGGTCTCCGAGCAGGAGGGACATCGCTTCAATTTCTTCCGACATGAATTCCGTGATGCGCCGGGGGAGGACTCTCAGAACTTCTGGTTCGACAAGGAAAAATTCCGCGAAGAGATGAAGCATTTGCAGCAAGAGCTGCACGGGATGGGCAGCGAGATCAGGACAAAAATGCAGGGATTGCGGGAGAAACTCGAACGCGAACTCCGGCAGGTGGGATCCTGAGCGAAGGATCTGGAGCTTCTCGATGCGCATCGGGAATGAGCTCGGGATTGAGGCAGAAGAGGAGAAACCGTGATGAAGCACCTCAATCCCGGGCAAACGCCCCGCCAATGGCGGGGCGTTTGCTTTATGAGCCACCCATGATCTGCGGAAAAACACATGATACGCGGAAAACATGATCCGCGTAAAAATGGATGGGAGTTGAGGAATTCATCCCTTTTGCCTATCTTCCTTCGATCCCCCGGAACGACCTTTATCAACATCCATTATCCAGAGGAACTGTCATGAAGAGTGCTGCCAGAGTTCTTGGCGTGACCGCTTTCGCTGCATTGCTCGGCCTGCTCATTGTGGGGTGCGGCGGACAGAAGACGGTAACACCCATCGCCGTTGGTGAGATGCAGGAATACCGTGACCCGCTCTACGGGTACCGCCTTCAATTTCCCAAGGGATGGAAGAACCAGAGTGACGCCGGCAAGACGCGGATTTACAGTTCTGAAGAAACCGTTCAGCGATTTGTCGATCCCACGGGCGCATATGCCGATGGTATCATGATCGCAGTCGACGTGACGAAGACGACATCGCCCGGTCAACAAAAGGATTCATTGCTTGCGGAAATGAAGAATCCCGGCCGGACCATAACCCCGGAAACCCCCACAACGATCGGCGGGAAACCGGGAACCATGATTTCCTACACGGCCAACTGGAGCAAGAAGGCGAAAGAAGAGGGGATGCATATCTATGTGCCGCTGGATACTCTCCTGTATGACATCACCTTTGCCGGGTTCGGCGATCAATACGCCGCGCACAAACTCATCTTTGATGCACTCACGAAGAGTTTTGAATTCGCCAAACCCGTGGAAAAAGGACGCGATCAGACGTTGCCTTCGGAAGCCTTTACCGACTATGACGCAAAGCTCTTTTCGTTCCAGTACCCGGAGAATTTCAACTTCGTTGCGGTCGCAAAAGGCAACAATGAACTGGCGCTCGGCCTCCGGGGCGTCCGTCAGGACTGCTCCATTCTCTTCCATGTGTTTGCTGCGAAAGGATTGACGGTCGAGAAGGTTGTCGATCAGAACAAAGGCAAGTACGCCGGTGCAACGACGGGCAAGGCGACGATCAGTGGACAGCCCTCGCTGACACTCACCTACTCCCCGACGAAAGAAGTGGAACGCCGGTTCTATTTCCTGGTCAAAGCAGACAAGGTGTATCGGGTGACCATGGATTGGTTCAAGCCGCAACGCGAACAGTATCTCGCGACGTACGAAAAGGTCATTCAATCCATCAAGATCAAGTAGGCCCTATGGAAACTTCCCTCGTCACTACAGCGTTCACTCTTGACGGCTACCGGATTGTCCGAAATCTCGGCGTCGTCCGCGGCATTACGGTTCGTTCACGCTCAATCTTTGGTACCGTGGGAGCGGGCATCCAGACGATTTTTGGCGGCAACATTTCGCTGCTTCAGGAACTCTGCGAAAAAACCCGGCAGGAGGCATTCAGCATCATGATGCAGCACGCCCAGGCAATCGGTGCGAACGCTGTGATCGGCATGCGCTATGATGCCAATGAGTTAATGTCCGGCGTCACCGAAGTTCTGGCCTACGGAACAGCTGTGGTTGTCGAAAAAGCGTAAGAAGCAATGCCGCCCTTCCCATACGGGAAAGGCGGCAGTCTTTACCCACCCTTGCAGGAAAGGAGTCCGTATGCGCCACGGTCTGAACGCATTCGTGCTGTTCATTGCACTCGCCCTCGTCTTCAACAATCTCGATGCTCAAGATCGCAAGATTCTCAGTCCGCGCGATTCCGTCTCTCTGACACTCGACACCAATGTGGTGTCTGTGAACTATGGACGGCCCTCGATGCGGGGACGGAAGATCATGGGCGACCTGGTCCCCTGGAACAAAGTATGGCGTACCGGTGCTAATCTGGCCACACACCTGCGGACAAACTTCGATATGACAATCGGAGGCGTACCCGTGCAGCGTGGTACGTACACCCTCTGGACACTCCCCTCGCCAACGGGATGGAAATTCATCCTGAACAAACAGACAGGACAGTGGGGCACCAACTATGACGAGCGCCAGGATCTCGCCAGGTTCGATGCTGTGACGAAAACTCTCCCGTCGGCGGTCGAAACGTTGACTGTTGCGTTCGAAGCCACAGGGAAGACCTCCGGCGCGCTCAAGTTGATGTGGGAAAACACGCTGATTTCTGCTTCGTTCGAGAAGAACACTCATCTCCGCCCGATCAGCCCGCCTGACTCCTCGCTGATTTCTCTCAACGACAAGCGTCTCTTCATCAAATACAGCAAACCCTTTATGCGGGGCCGGACGATCTGGGGCGTGGTTGTCCCCTGGGACTCGCTCTGGCGGACCGGTGCAAATCTGGCGACGTCGTTCGTCTCGGATCTCGATCTCACTGCGGGAAATGCAAAGATACCGAAGGGCTCGTACACGCTGTATTCGTTGCCGTCAGAAAAAGGGTTCACGTTGATCCTGAGCAAGAAGCCGGGAGGGACTCAGCCTCAATACGATCCGTCCCTCGATCAGGCAAGAATCCCCATGACCTTGCAGAAGAACACCGGCGTGGTGGATCCCTTCCGCATCTGGTTTGAGCCGCAGGATGCACGGTCGATCTGGCTCAAGATCGGCTGGGCGGACCGCACGTATGTCGTCCAACTCGAGTCTCAGCGCTGACCGCCTGAAAATCTCTCCGTTCTGCACACAGCCCCGCATTTCCAGCAAATGCGGGGCTGTGCTGCTTATTGATTCTTCCACCTTCTCAGTGTACATTATCTTAATAGAGAGATTCGCATTTACAGCCGGGGATTTTCGTGGATATTAAGGATAAAACCGTCCTCGTCATCGGTGGCTGGGGGCTAGTCGGCTCCGCCGTTTGCCGCAAGTTCATGGAAGAACACCCCCGTCGGATGATCGTCACCTCTCTCACAGAGCCGGAAGCGCGCGAGGCAGTCGCCGCACTGCGCCGATCGTATCCGGAAGCAAACCCCAGGATGTTTGTCCCCTGGTGGGGAAACATCTTTGTTCGCGAGGAACTGAAAGATATGCCCCGGGAGAAAGTGCTGATACGTCACAAGTATCGGTCGATGATCATTGACGACGTCCTGGAGGAGCTTACCGGACCGGTACTGCAACGATCCACTCTCTACCGTCTGATGCAGCGATTCAAGCCGGACATAGTTGTTGATTGTGTAAATTCTGCAACGGGCATAGCATATCAGGACATCTTCCAGTCTTCGCGACAGCTTGTCAACGAGCGAGAAATGCCCGGTCGAAACACCGGGCACCGCCGCAGCGGCTCCTGGATGCGACAGAGAAGCTCCTCTGCACGTTGTATATTCCACAGCTCATCCGTCACGTCCAGCTCATGTACCGCTCCATGCAGATTGCCGGGACGAAGATCTATGTGAAGATCGGGACAAGCGGCACGGGTGGAATGGGATTGAATATCCCCTACACTCACAGCGAGGAACGGCCGTCGCGCGTGCTCCTTTCGAAGTCGGCGGTCGCCGGCGCACACACGCTCCTTCTCTTTCTGATGGGCCGTACGCCCGATGCTCCGATCACCAAGGAGATCAAGCCCACGGCAGCCATCGCATGGAAGGGTATCGGTTACGGTGAAATCACCCGGCGCGGAAAACCGATTCCTCTTGAAGATTGCCGTGTCTCCGACGCTGTCAAGCTGCGCAAAAAACTCACCTTGACCATGCGCAATGTGGCACGCCCGCGCGGTGACACGCTGCGATCCGTATTCATTGACACCGGGGAAAATGGATTCTTTTCCCGCGGGGAATTCGAAGCGATCTCCACTCCGGGGCAGATGGAATTCGTAACACCGGAAGAGATCGCCGAGAGCACGGTCTTCGAGATCAGAGCGGGCAATACGGGTAACGATATCATCAACGCCCTCGACAATGCGACGCTGTCGCCGACCTATCGGGCCGGATTCATGTTCAATGGCGCCCTGACCGCCATGAAGAAGCTCGAGCAACAGCACGGTGTCGATTCTGTGGCATTCGAAATGCTCGGCCCGCCGCGCCTCTCAAAGTTGCTCTATGAGGCCTATCTGCTCAAAATCTGTTTTGGCGATGCGCGGACGGTCGGCCGGACCGAAAGCAACATCCTGAGCAAGCGATTGCTGGATCTCATCGAGGCGGACGATCAGCTTCGTGCGCAGATCATCTCGATCGGCATACCCATTCTTCTTCCCGATGGCATATCGCTGGTCCGGGGGTCCACCATCAAAATCCCTCCGTTCCGCGGTGATCAGGAAATACCCATCAACGCCAGGCGCATCGATCAGTGGGCACATGACGGCTGGGTGGACCTGCGTGAGAAGAACATGAAGGTCTGGCGTGCACGGTTCAATCAGATCATCAAAGAGGTGGAGACCCTTCCGGAACACGAGACCAGTTCGCGTACCATGCACAACCGGGAGTACTGGAAGAACCTCACCGAAATCGATCCCGGCAAGATCTGCGGATGGCTCTTCACATATGAAGAAAAAGGCCGACGGATGAAGGCATGACAGACCCTCTGGCCACTCCGAACGACACGAACGCCGTCCTCCCGCACCCGGTGCAGGTATTGATCGTTGAAGACGAACGCATTGTCGCCGGCGATCTTCGTGCTCGTTTGCGAAGGATGGGCTATCGCGTCGCCGCGATCGTCTCGACCGGAGATGACGCAATCCGCGCGGCCGATGAACATCGTCCGGACCTCGTGCTGATGGATATCAGACTGGAAGGCACCATGGATGGTATCCAGGCCGCCGACACGATCCGGAGAAACCACAATATTCCGATTATCTATCTCTCCGCGTATGCCGACCAGTCGACGGTCGAGCGCGCAAAGGTCACGGAACCATTCGGGTACCTGCTCAAACCTTTTGAAGACAGCGAGCTGAGAACCACGATAGAGATGGCGCTCTACAAAGGTTCCATGGAACAGGAACGCCGGGTCCTCGAAGGACAGCTGCTTCAGTCGCAGAAAATGGAGTCGATCGGTACACTCGTGGTCGGTCTGGCGCACAATCTGAACAACATCCTTGCGATCGTGATGGGCTATGCGTCCCGTCTTGAGAGAAGCCCCGACGACCCGGCAAAAGTGATGCAGAGTGTCAATGCCATTAACCAGGCCGTCAGGCGCGGCGCAGGGCTTATCCAACAGCTGATTGGCGTTACCACCAAATCCAACCTCCAGTATACTCCCGTGGAAGTGAACACGCTCCTGGAGGGCCTCATCCGGATGGTCATTGAGGTATTTCCCAAAGACATTACTTTTGTCCAGCGTCTTGAACCCTTCGGACCGAGGATTTCCGCAGAACAGAACCAGCTGCATCAGGCGTTGCTGAACATCCTTTTGAATGCGCGGGACGCAATGCCGCACGGCGGGACAATTACGATGTCCACCGAAACGGTCGGCAGCGCTTCCCTCCGCGGCCGATTCCCCAACCTCCAGGATATTCCCGTACGTACAAATTTCGATCGCGGATACCGGCGAGGGAATGGATGACGAAACGATGCAGCACATCTTTGAGCCGTTCTTCACGACCCGTGATCGCGCCACGTTCACGGGGCTGGGATTGTCTGTGGTGTACGGCATTGTGACAAGCCACAAGGGGTTTATCGATGTCACCAGCAAGGTCGACGGAGGAACCTCGATCTCGATCTTTTTCCCGGCAGAGACTCCGGCGCGGGAGACATCCGTTACGGTTCCATCACAGTCCGTGGCACCACAGGGCGGGACCGAAACCATTCTGGTGGTCGAAGATGAGGAGATGCTGAGATCGCTGGTGAAAGAAGTCCTGACGCGTGCGGGCTACTCCGTGACCTTTGCATGCGACGGCGAAGACGCGCTCCGCGTCTACGATGAGCAACGTGACACGATTGACCTTGTGCTGCTGGATTTCGGATTGCCCAAGTTGGCCGGTGATGAAGTGCTCATTGCTTTGAAAGAGCGTAATCCGGAAGTGAAGGTGGTATTCAGCACAGGGTACGTACGGAAGGAAAAATCGGAGGAGCTGCTCAAGCTCGGCGCTCAGGGGGTGGTGTTCAAGCCATATACTGTGGCGGACATGCTGGAGACGCTCCGGCGCGTCCTGGATGAATCAGGGCCTGCAACGTTTACTCTTCCTCGCGGATAGCAAAGTCCGGATCCGCAGGGCGGAGATCATCGTGCAACCGGCGCAGTGCGCGATAGGCATCAAGACTCCCGCGCCGTGCTGCGACGCGGTAGAGGCGGACTGCCTCGGCGACGCGTGGTTGGACCCCACGACCTGTTTCGTAGCAATAGCCAAGCGTCACTTCTGCCAGTACACTTCCATCTTCCATCCCCCGACGCACAGCCGCCAAATCCCTCGCAACCGCTGCGGAGTCTGTCTCTTCGCGCAATCGCACTGCCTCAAGTCTCAACTCAGCTTCCCGGCTCCCCAGAGATGCCGCTCTCTCCCAGAGCTCCCGTGCACGGGCAGCATCGGCGTTGACCCATCGGCCGGCGAAGTACCATAACCCCAGCTCGATAAGAGCGGGTACATATTCCCGCTCTGCAGCCTTCTTGAGCATCTGCACCGACTGCGGCGGCGTAAGAAGAGCTTGTGCCTGAAACAGCGTCCCTTCGAAACCCAGTGCGTGGAGTGCGCTCCAGGCGCACATGGCTTCGGGATCGTCGCGCCGGGCGCGGCTCTTCAGAGCCTGGAGAGTGCCTGGCTTTTTCAGAAGCGAAAGGAGGAGCTCCTCTGCGCGGGGGGATCCCATTCGTGTGGCACGGACGTATGAAGCAATGGCGCCGACATCGTCACGGGGTCCGCCCAGGCCCTCTTCGGCACACCTTCCCAGGAGCGCAAGAGCCTCCGGACTTCCGACGTCTGCCGCCGCGCGAAGCGCATGCATCCCCACAGAATCCATCCGGAGCTCGCTGTCAAGCAACTTTGCCAGACCAAGAGCGCGACGCATGTCCGGATCCGCTCCCAGCATTGCGGACTGCAGTATAGCACCTCCCTGGGGTGCTGTCGATGTATCAGTAAGAGCAATGGGGACGACAGGGACCTGATGCAAAGTGTCGGTCCCGGTGGCACGACGCTCGGCATAGCGCACGGCTGCCCGCTCCAGGTCCGGGAGAGCCTCCTTGGCAGCGCGCGACCCGGACGCAGCAGCCTTCCGTACCCAGTACAGCGCCTTGTCGTAATCGATGGGCACAACCATGTTTTCAGCGTAGAAGAGGCCGAGGATATACTGTGCTTCAGGCATCTCCCCTTCAGCGGCAATCCTGAACGCCCGGAATGCCTCGAAAGGATTCCAGTCCACACCCCATCCGTTGAACGAGAGAATGCCGAGGTTGAAGCGCGAGGCCAACATGTTCTGTGCAGCAGCTTTGCCAAACCAGTAGGCCGCTTTTCCCGAGTCAGCCTCGATGCCCTTGCCGATCATGTACCGGACACCCAGCTCATGCTGGGAGATGGGGTCACCGGCATTTGCCTTCCTCGACAGCAGGAAGGTCTGCCATATGTCTTCGAGTATATCGGATGTACGCAGGAGGGGTGGCTGCGGAAGTGGAGGCCGCTTAAAAACGGGGCTGTCGATCCTCTGTTGCGCGTGCAACGGAAGATCGACAGTACCGCACACCAGCAGCAGTACGAGTGTCAGAACCCGGGACGGAGAGCGCATCAACTATTCATAGCGAAGGGCTTCAATGGGGTCGAGCATTGCCGCCTTCCAGGCAGGGTACACGCCGAAGACGACTCCCACAACGGAACAGCTGACGAGGCCGATCGTCGCCCAGTCCCACGGGATCACCGCCGGCACTTCCAAAAGCAGTCCGACGACGTTTCCGCCGAGTATACCGAACACGATGCCCACAAAGCCGCCGATTTCCGACAGCAGGACCGCTTCGATCAGGAACTGCGTAAGGATGTCACTCCGTTGGGCTCCGATCGCCTTACGGATCCCGATTTCGCGCGTCCGTTCCGTTACGGAGACCAGCATGATGTTCATGATGCCAACACCCGCGGCAAGCAACGCAATGGAACTCACCAGCAGAACACCTAACCGCAAGTACAACGTGAAATCGTTGAACTGCTTTATGAGCGAATCGTTTGAGAAGTACGCGAAATCATCCTCCGCTCCCGGCGGGACCTTGCGCGCAGTCCTGAGGATTGAGCGCACCTGCTCGATGGCATCGTCCACCACTTCACGATTGAGCGCCTTCACCATAATATTCACGCTGTGGTGGTTCTTCCCGTACTTCTCCATGTGCGTGGTAATCGGAACCGCCCCAAAATTGTCCTGATTACCACCCAGCGCACTCCCTTTCTTGGCAAAGACTCCGACCACCTGGTACACCTTACCATCGACCCTGATCATTTCGCCGAACGGGATTGATGCTGGGCGGAAAGAGTTTGTCAACAACTGCACGACCCAGCACAATCACCGGCCGTGCCATTTCAACATCGGTATTCGAAAATGGCCTGCCGCTTTCCACTATCCAATCGTTGGTCGCAATGCCCTCGACGTTTTCACCCACAATGGAAATATTAGGATTGGTTTTCGCGCCACGCCAGACCATGGTCTTGCCACCGTCCCAAGTCTCGATGCCCACTGCTTCGGCAAGCGTGGCTTTCTCGCGCACTTCCATTGCCTGTTCGAGCGTTATATCCTTCCTGTTCCGAAACCGGCGCCGGTCTTCGGGTCCCGTCTGAAAGGCCGGAAACTTCTGTATCTGGAACGTATTTGCCCCGAGGCTCGTCATCCCCTCTTCGATGCTGTTTTTCAGCACACCGACGGCGGTCATGACAGAAATAATCGAGAACACGCCCACGGCAATGCCCAGGAGTGTCAGAAGCGACCGAAGCTTGGAGGTACGAATGGCGCTCAACGCCATCTGTAGCGCTTCTCTGAGTCCGGCCAGTTCCAGGGCTATTCTACTCATACCGCAGCGCCTCCACCGGATCCATTTTGGCGGCCCGGTACGCCGGCAGAAAGCCGGAAATGAGTCCCACCACAAGTGAGATAATGATGGATATCGCCACGACAGAAAGCGGCATCGCCGTCGGCAGCACCTGATCGACGATGAGGCTCAGTGGGAACGCGATCGCCAGTCCGATGATGCCCCCGAACAGACAGAGTGCCGCAGCCTCGATCAGGAACTGCATGAGAATTGACCGGCGGCGGGCTCCGATCGCCTTGCGGATACCGATCTCTTTCGTCCGTTCAGACACGGAGACGAACATGATATTCATAATACCGATGCCGCCCACGAACAGAGATAATCCCGTGATGAAGAGTCCGATGGAGGCGATCACCAGACTTATCGGCGCAAACGTCTGGGTCAGCAATTCCTGCTGGTTGATATTGAAGTCGTTTTGTTTCCCGGGTGCGATGCGCCGGATTTTCCGCATAATGCCTTCAAGTTCCATTTTTGCATCATCCATCTGCTTCAGGTCGGCCACCCGGACCTGTATCGTGACGTCACGACGTCCGCCGAAATGACTCTGGAAAGAGAACAGCGGAATGAACACACGATTGTCGGAAGTAAACACTCCGAAGAGCCCACCCTGCTTTTCCAAGACTCCGATCACCGTATACGGATACCCGGCAACCCGTACGGTTTTGCCAAGAGGATCCTCGCGGGGAAACAGCGTTTCGGCCACATTTGCACCGATGGTGCAGACCGGCCGGCCACCATTGGACTCCTCCGCGGTAAAGAACCTTCCGTCTGCGAGTGTGACACCGGCCGCCATCATATACATATGCGTCGTGCCGCTCACAAATGCATCTTCCATGCTCAGGTTGCCGTTGGTCGTCCGCCTGCGGGTCACGGCGACGGGCGCGACGGCATCGCTCAGTTTTACCTGCCGTTCGATCTTCGCGGCATAGTCCACTTCGATGCGACGTCGGTTGCGGATCAGCGACCAGTCTTCATTGGACACCCACGGAAACCTCTGGATGTAGAGCACATCCGTGCCGAACGCCGCCGCACTCCGGGCAAAGGCACGGTCCACTCCCTCGATGGCCGTCGCCATCAGCGTCACCGAGACGATGCCGATGACAATCCCCAGCGTCGTAAGGACCGACCGCATCTTGTTGCCCCGTATCGCGCGCAGGGCAATCAGCATCCCTTCCTTGAACTCAGCGAGTATGTGCATCGGCCGCTCCGTTCAGGTTCACGAGGCACCCGCAACCACAGCCTTGCGCTTGCGCACAGGTTCATCGGTTTCGACGAGTCCGTCACGCAACCGGACGACGCGGTGGGCATGCTCGGCGATATCGGCTTCATGTGTCACCAGGATAATGGTATTCCCCTGATGATGCAGCTCCTCGAACAATGCCATGATCTCTTCGCCCGTCTTGCTGTCGAGGTTTCCCGTCGGTTCATCTGCAAGAATGATCGATGGCCGTGTGACCAATGCCCGCGCAACAGCCACGCGCTGACGCTGGCCGCCGGAGAGTTCGTTGGGTTTGTGGTGAACGCGGTCGCCGAGCCCGACGTGTGTCAGGGTTTCCAGGGCGCGTTGCTTCCTCTCGCTGGCGGCGTAGCCGCCGTAAATCAACGGCAACTCGACATTGTGCAGTGCATCAGATCGCGGTAACAGGTTGAACGTTTGGAACACAAAACCGATCTCCTTGTTCCGCACCTTGGCCAGATCGTTGTCATCCATCTCGCTGACGTTCACACCGTTGAACTGGTACAAGCCTGATGTCGGCGTATCCAGGCAACCGATGATGTTCATGAGCGTGGATTTTCCAGAACCCGATGGACCCATGATCGCCACATATTCGTTCTTGGCGATTGCCACCGACACTCCCCGGAGGGCATGCACCTCTTCCGCCCCACCCATATCATACGTCTTCACGATGTCTTTCAGTTCGATGACGTTCATGTTACTGCCCCTCAGCAGGTTTCTTCTTCACGTCTTTCTTCGGCTCTTCGACGCGAACCTTGCTGCCGTCCTCCAGTTCGCGGTTGATGGCCTTATAGCTCCCGGACACGACAAGGAGACTGTCTTTCAACCCGCCGGTGATCTCAATCCACTGATCGTCACTGATCCCGCGCTGCACAGGCATGCTCTTCGCGACGCCATTCTCCACAACAAAAACGATCTCCTTCGCCTTGGTCTCCTCTTTCTTCTTGGCCGCCGTGGCTGCAACCGCCGGCCCCTGTTCCTCCTGCGGACCCTGCTTCATCTCCATCTTGGGGACGCGCGTCGTCAGACTCTGGATCGGAACGCACAGGATGTTGTGCTTTGTCTCGGTTTCGATATCGGCAGTCATCGACATGCCGGGGCGAAGTGAGAGCGATGCATCGACCACGCGCATCTTCACCTGGAAGTTTGTCACTTCTTCCTGTGTGCCCAGTCCCTTGGATGTCGCGGTGTTGGCGATTTCATAGACCACGGCATTGGCTTTTCGATCGGGGAATGCGTCCACCGAGATTCGCGCCGTGTCGCCAATGGACACCAGGATGACGTCATTCTCACTCACGTCCACACGCGCTTCCATGCGCGAAAGATCTGCAATCGTCATGACGTCCGTTCCCTGGAACTGCACGGTGCCGAGCACCCGTTCGCCGAGTTCGGAGTTTAGCTGGCTGACTGTACCGTCCATCGGTGAGAGGACCGTGGTCTTCCGCAGGCTTTCCTCTGCCTGGTTGAGTGATGCATTGGCCTGGGCAAAGCCCGCCTTGGTTTGCTCGTTTGTGGCGCGTGCCTGATCCAGTTCGGATTGGGAGACCATGCCCTTTTTGAACAGAGATTCCACCCGTTTGAATTCCGGTTCCGTGCGGCTCAGATTGGCCTTGGTTTGGAGTACTGCGGCCGCAAACTGCTCGCGCTGGGCAACGTAGAAGTCCGGCTTGATCTTCAAGAGCAAATCACCCTTTTTCACCTTCTGCCCTTCCTTCACAGGAAGAGCCACGATCTCACCGCTCACTTCGGGTGTGATCTTGACCAGCACCTCAGGCTGAATTTTCCCTGTTGCGGTCACGAGCTGCGTCACCGTCCGTCGCTGTGCCTTTTCCACCTGCACCAGGATGACCGGCTCTTTTCTGCTGCCAAGGAACACGATGACGCCGAGCGCAACGAGCACCAGTCCCAAAATCGAGAAGATGATTATTTTCTTACGCGTTTTCTTACCATTCTTTGCCATGACGGCACTCCTTCCGTGCGGTTAGTATGCCCTTTCGCCGAGTACGTACTCGACGTTCCGTTTCGCGATGATGTAGTTATACGAGGCATTCACCAGATTTGCTTCAGCGTTGACAAGCCCCGCATTGGCGATCAGGAGGTCGAGTAAGGTCCCCGCACCGAGATTGTAGCGCTCTTCCGCAATCTTCCGGTCTTCCGTTGCCGATATCAGGCCCTTCTGGCTGACATCATACTGCTTCATCGCCGCGTCGAGGTCAAGAAGACCCTTCTTCACTTCAACGCCGATGTTGCGTTCGGTCTGTGCCAGCGTAATTTCCGCATTGCGCTTGATCACAGTCGCGTTCTGTATGGACGCATTCGTCCCGAACCCGTCGAAAAGCGTCCAGTTGACTTGCAGTCCCCAGTAGAAGGTCTTGTAATCGAACAAGTTGTTCAATGCATCGTTGTTCATTGTCAACCCGGCACCGGCACTCAAATTCGGGAAGTAGCCGGCACGTGCCGACGTCACCCCCGATTCCGCAGCGTCAAGACCCACCTTCACGCCCTGGAAATCTGCTCGCGCAATCAGAGCCCGGCGTGTGAGGTCCCCAAGATTCTGGTACTTTGCTCTGGTTGTCACCATATCGACGGAATCGATTGACCCCGTCACAGCCGGGTCGGCGAAAGTAAACTCCCCCGCAATATTCAGCCCGATGAGCGCGACGAGATCGGCCTTCCCTTTGTCGAAGTCATTCTGTGCATTTATCTGCGCCAGCTCATCCACGGCCACCTGGGATTGTTGCCGGTACACATCGGCCAGTGATAGCGCCCCGACGCGATTGGACTCGGTAATGCGCTCGAGTTGACGGTGATCGCGTTTCAGGTTCTCGTCACTCACTTTGACGAGTTGTTCAAGACGCAAAACATTGAGATAGGCGCTCTCGACCTGGAAGACTATGGACTGCCGTGTCCGGATCAACGAAAGGTTATCCTGCGAATACGCTGCATTCGCCCTGTTCACGTTTGCTTCCCGCGTGAAACCATCGAAGAGCGTTAGCGATGTGCTCAATCCTGCAGAAAAACTCCCCGTGGTCGCCTTTGTGTTTGAGCCCGGGATCGCCACCCCCTGAATATAGGTTGGTCCTTCCACTTGCCTGCGGGTCCAGCTCCCGTTTGCGCTCAGCGACGGCAGGTAGCGTCCATATGCTGCCATTGTGCTGCTTCCCGCAGCATCATAAACGTTCTGCGCCTGGATGACACTGAGGTTGCGCTCCAGGGCCGTATTCTTGGCCTGTTCGAGTGTCATCGTCTGAGGTTGAGCAAATGCCGTCAGGCCTGTCACCAACAGGATCATATACAGGGCTACAGCATACAATCGCATGGTAAACTCCATTTCTCGTACGTGAGTGTTTACGTGGAAGGAAATTCGCGGAAGCAAGCACCTTTCTTCAATTAGACGTTTTTTTGTCGTCCAAAGTTTCATTGCCAGAATCCTTTTGGGGCTTTTTCTTGAAGTTTTCGGGGATAGTTGCCAGCAAACCGTCTTTTACGCCAAGCAAATACGACAACGCTGCATCATGTTCATTGGGGATAACACCATCCAAAATGGCATCTTCTATGGCCTTCTTGAGGATGCCAATTCGAGGTCCTTCGGCAAGTCCGCACGCTGCCATGATCTCTTCGCCCCGTACCGGCGGCTGCCAGCTCCGCCAGCGATCCTTCTCCTCGACCTGGCCCATCTTTTCAACGACGCGATCATAGTTCCGAAGGTAGCGATTGACCAGCGTCGGGTTTTTCGAGGTGATGTCCGCGCGGCAGAGCATCATCAAATCATCAATCTCTTCTCCCGCATCGACCAGAAGTCGCCGCACAGCCGAATCGGTGACGAGATCGTCAACCAGCGCCATAGGGCGAAGATGGAGGCGTACCAGTTTTTCGACGTAGGGCAGATGCACCAAGGGCAGACGGAGCCGATGGAAGAGCTTCTTCATCATCCGGGCCCCGATCTCTTCATGGCCATGGAAGGTCCAGCCAATCCCTTCCTGATACGCCTTCGTTCGCGGCTTCGCAATATCATGCACCAGCGCTGCAAATCGAAGCCAGAGATTCCCGCTCACCTCCGCAACATTGTCAACCACCGTGCAGGTATGCAGAAAGACGTCTTTGTGGTGAAAGTCCTTGCGCTGGTCGACACCGGCCATGGCAGCAATTTCGGGAAGCACACTTTGCAGGATGCCGGTCTGGGACATCAGCAGGAAGCCGATCGAAGGCTTCCTGCTCCGCAGCGTCTTCAAAAGCTCTTCGGTAATGCGTTCCTGTGATACAATACTCAAGCGATCCTTCATTGCTCCGACGGCCTGGAGGACGTCACGATCCACCGTGAATTCCAGTTGGGCGGCAAACCGGAGTGCGCGCAGCATGCGCAACGGATCATCGTCGAAGGTTTCTGCGGGGTCAAGAGGCGTGCGCAACAGGCGTGCGTCGAGGTGTTGCCGGCCATTGAACGGATCGAGAAGGGTGCCGTACCGGGCTGCGTTGAGCGAGACAGCAAGCGCATTCACGGTGAAGTCCCGGCGTCGGAGATCGTCATCGAGAGTCCCCGGCGCCACATCGGGTTTCCGCGATTGTTCCCCGTACTTCTCGGTGCGAGCCCCGACAAACTCAAGCTTGCCTTGCGGCATCGGGAGCATCGCCGTACCGAAGCGTTCGAACGTCACCACGGCATCGATACCAAGTTCGGCCGCGACGCTGCGGGCAAAGGCAACGCCGTCACCCATCACCAGGATGTCAATATCCTGACACTCCCTCGCGAGAAGGAGGTCACGCACGTACCCGCCCACGACGTACACTTCTCTCCCCAATCGATCGGCGAGAATTCCAATGCTGCGCAACAGCGGATGTGTCAATACCACTCTGTCAGGTGCGGTGGTCATTCACGACGGCAGGCGTTGTTGATCGATCTTTTGCATAATACTTGTCGCCACTTCAAGTGCCCGCCGGGCATCTTCAGCCGTTACCACGGGGATTCCGCCCGTCTGCACCGCGCGCACAAAAAGCTCCAATTCATAGCGCAGTGCGTTCACCTCATGTGTTTCGGGTTGTTCATAGATGATTTTCTTGCGGTTCTTGCCAAGTCCCATTTCGCCGAGCACCATGGTGCCGCGGACCTCGGGAGCATCTTCCGGCAACAACCGGAAGACCTCGGCCATCCCCTCGGAAAAGTCAATCGAGATGTACGCGTTCGGTTGGAAAAGCCGCATTTTGCGCATCGATCGCTGTGAAATGCGGCTCGCGGTCACGTTCGCCACGCAACCGTTCTCAAATTGCAGCCGTGCATTGGCAATATCCACAGTGTCAGACACCACCGCGACCCCGCTGGCATCGATCTGCTTTACGGGAGACTTTACAAAGGTCATAATCAGGTCGATATCATGAATCATGAGGTCCAGGACTACTGCGACGTCTGTACCGCGGGGCTTGAATTGTGCCAACCGGTGTGTCTCTATAAAGAGCGGAGCGATAGTATATCCCTCCAGGGCGAGAATGGCGGGGTTGAATCGTTCAATGTGGCCCACCTGTACAATGAGTCCCTTTGCACCGGACAACGCACATAATTGATTCGCCTCGTCCACGGTCTGTGTAATCGGCTTTTCGACGAACAGGTGAATGCCGCGGGCGATTGCCTCACGGGCGACATTGAAATGGCTCGTCGTGCTCGTGGCAACGGTGACGGCTTCAACCTGTGCGAAAAGCTCTTCCATCGTTGCGAACGCGGTGGTTCCGTTGTCGCCGGCAACCTTGCGCGCTTTCTCCTTGATCGGTATCAAACACACCGACGAGCGTCGCCTCAGGGATAGCAGCGAGCATCTTGGCGTGGAGTCCGCCGAGATGCCCCACACCAATGACACCGATGCGTAGAGCGTTCATGGACGTTGCCTGCTCTCATGGATACTGCTCAGGATAGTACGCCGCCATTCAAACGGGAGCGGCACCAGGCCTCAAAATCCCCAACGGTCGAAAACGCGAAATCAGGATTCGCGCGCATCACGCGCTGGTGGTCATATGCATCCCACAGCACGGCGGCGAATGTCACTCCTGCATCCCGGGCTGCCGTGAGATCTGACATGGAATCACCCACCATCAGCGGTTTCACGAGGCGACACTTTGAATGCGTCGAGGACCTGAAGAATCCCTTCGGGGCTCGGCTTGAAGCAACGAACGTCGTTCCCAGTCACAACATGCTCAAAAAAAGGGATCATCTTGAGTTCATCGAGAGTAATCATCGCCGTCCGGCGGCCTTTTCCCGTGAAAACGGCAAGCCTGATCCCGTGATTGCGGAGCAATGCGAGGACAGCAACAATCCCCTCGTGCGCTGCAGCCATATCCTTGTGGCACGCACGGTAGTACGCGCACATTTCATCCATGATCCGGGGGACCATCGCAGCACCGAACACCTTCTCTACAGCACCCTCCTCCGGCGGCCCGAAGAGACCGATGATCTCCTCCGGAGCGAATAGGCGGCCGAGGTGAAGTTGGGCTACGTGATTGAACGTGGCGAAAATCAATTGTATTGGTCCGCGCCAGCGTGCCATCGATGTCAAAGATCACGCACGACAGCCGGTCAAGTGTTGCCATGAACGGTTTTGCTCTCCGAATATCAGTGCTAAGAAATTAATATACGCACGCCGGCGCCAATATTCAATCTGCTTGATGTTCGTACGGGTTGTTGGTACATTAAGGCTCACATTTCGATTGCGGTCATGACATCCTCCCCGCCGTTCGCCCGCCTGACGCTGAAGCGTCATGAAGAGCGTAGAATGCTCGCCGGTCATCCCTGGATCTTCAGCAATGAGATTCGTGACATCACAGGCTCTCCCGCACAGGGGGATCTGGTTGAACTCCGCGATGCAGGAGGTGTCTGCCTCGGGTATGGATTCTACCACCCTCATTCGCTTATTGCTTTCCGGTTCCTTTCCACAACGCCGGAAGCGGTTGATACGGCGTTCTTCACCGCACGCATCTGCCGTTGCACGCACTCTGCGCGAGACGACTCTTCCCGGGCAGCACATTTTACCGGCTCGTGCATGGCGAAGGAGACTTCCTGCCCGGACTTGTCATTGATCGTTTCAATGATCATGTCGTGATTCAGACTCTCTCTGCAGGCATGGACAGGCACATCGATGCCATCTGTGACGCGCTCGAGTCGCTATTGCATCCTGCCTCCATCGTGGAACGTAACGAGTCGTCCCTGCGCACACTCGAACACCTCGCTTCCCCGTAAAGGGGTTCTCCGCGGAACTGCAGCGCAGACCGAGATCATGAATGAGGGGGTCCGCTTTATTGTTGATCCTCTGGGCGGGCAGAAGACCGGGTTCTTTCTCGATCAGCGTGCGAACCGCCTGCTCGTCAGGCAATTCACAAACGGCTTGCGGGTATTGGACTGTTTCTGCAACGACGGAGGATTCACCCTGCATGCCGCTGCCGGAGGGGCACAGTCGGTACTCGGCATCGACAGCTCGGCGGATGCGGTGAACCGGGCGCAACAGAACGCAACGCTCAACAACGCCGGGAATGTCACATTTTGCCAGGCAGATGTGTTTGAGGCACTGGCCGACGTTGCTGCAGCAGGTCAGCGGTTCGACATGATCATTCTCGACCCGCCATCCTTTACAAAGAGCAAAAAGAACGTTACGACCGCAAAAAAGGGATACCGGGATCTCCATCGCGCAGCCTTCCAACTTCTGGTGAGCGGAGGGTTTCTTGCCACGGCGTCCTGCTCCCATCATATTCTGCCCGACACATTTGTGGAGGTGGTCAACACTACGGCACGCGAATGCAACAGGCGTCTGCAGCAGCTTGCCTGGCGGGGGGCCTCTCCCGATCATCCCGTACTCCCCAATGTGCCGGAAACGCAGTATCTCAAGTTTGCCCTGTTTCGAGTGCTATAGTTGCTTTCATGTAGACGAGAACTTAGTTTTGACGAGGAGTGTTTTCTGTGAGAAAGGAGTTAGGGCAATGAACGCGCACAGAAGGGTGTTCGCTCTTCTCTTCGCTTGCACCGTCTGGCTGCTATCAGACACCGCGCTTGCGCAGGATGGCACGGCATCAATGGGATCCGGAGCTGCCACGTGATAGCATTAGCGCAAGCTGGAGGTCTTCCCCAGGATCCAACGAGCCCGGATAAGTATCCCAATATCTGGAGCCTGGATGTCCTGTTGTCCAACGATGGCTTTGGCCTTGGAACGATATACCGGAGATCGGTGACACCTGATCTCTCATGGTTTGTCTCCTTTTCGATATCCGAAGCCAAAGACGAGCGGGAGGTGGAATACTACGATCCGTACTATGGCACCTCGGTTACTCCGGGAAAACTCAACCGGTTTATGGTTCTTCCGCTGATGGGGGGAGTTCAGTATCGGCTGTTCCGCGACGATATCGTAGACACATTCCGCCCGTACCTTAACGCCGGCGCCGGGCCCACGATGGTCTACATGATGCCGTATGTGCAACTGACCCAGCAAACGGACGGGAGCTATACATTCGGAGCAGATAGATTTTTTCAAGAGTCTCGGCAGAGGGCAACCACACTACACGTTCGGAGGGTTTGTCGGTTTCGGGGCAAACTTCGGAACACAACGGTCCAACATCTTCGGGGTCAATTTCCGTTACTATTTCACGTATCTTCTGTCCGGTGGGCTTCCGTCACTTTATGATGAACGCACCGGAGCTGTTGCAGCAACGAAAGAGAACTTCGGAGGGTTTGTTATCAGCCTGAATATAGGGATGGCGTACTAAATGGCGAAAGGCACTGACGATCGCGTCAACTCTCCCCTCGAGCCGCCGCGCCGCCAATGCCTTTCAAGTCTTTCGGCACACGCAATATACATTTTGCCGGCCGGCAAATCGGTGACAGGCATCACCGGGGGATGAAGAGAGATAGGTACCACTCGAAAAAGATGGAACTGAAGAACCGGGAATTCCTGGTCCTTAATTCATCTTTAACACATCCCGAAGGTGTTTCCCCGTGTACGATGCTGCATGACGTGCAACCTGTTCCGGCGTCCCCTCCACAACCACATTCCCTCCGCCGTCGCCGGCTTCCGGGCCGAGGTCAATAACCCAATCCGCGCACTTGATCACATCGAGATTGTGCTCGATGATGACCACAGAGTTGCCTGCATCGATCAGCGCATTGAAGCATCGCAGAAGCTTTGGCGATATCATCAAAATGCAAACCTGTCGTAGGCTCATCGAAAATGAACAGCGTGTGGCGCTCCGTGGAGGGAGAGCTCAAATGTGCCGCCAGCTTGATGCGCTGCGCCTCCCCGCCTGACAGAGATGTCGCAGGCTGGCCGAGCCGTATATATCCCAGGCCGACATCCTGGAGTACCTTCAGTCGCGCCGTGATTCTCCGGCCGTGCACCTCCTGACCAAAGAATTGCGCGGCTTGATCCACGGTCAAGGCCAGCACATCGTCGATGTTCTTGCCGCGATACCGTATCTCCAGAATCTCGCGCTTATAGCGCTTCCCTTTGCACACATCACACGTCAGGTAGAGATCGGCAAGAAACTGCATCTCCACCTTGACCACCCCGTCGCCTTCGCATGCATCGCATCTTCCTCCGGGAACGTTGAAGGAGAACGCTCCCGGTTTCAGTCCGTGCAGCCGGGCCGCAGGAGTCGAGGCAAAGAGGGTCCTGATGAGGTCGAAGGTCTGTATGTATGTCACAGGATTTGACCGTGGTGTGCGGCCGATCGGTGATTGGTCCACCATCTCGACCCCGCTCAGCAGCTCGACGCCCTCGAGTCCACGGTGCTTCCCTGCCCGTGCACCCCCTTCACCCAGCAGACGTCGCACACCGTTGTAGAGAATATCATGAACCAGGGTACTCTTGCCACTCCCGCTGACACCGGTGATACACACAAAGAGCTGCAACGGTATCGCAACATCGATGGAGTTCAGGTTGTGTTCAGCTGCCCCGAGAATGCGGAGCGCGAGGCCGGTCGGGGATCTTCGCTGTGAAGGGAGAGGAATGCTTTTTCGCCCCGACAGGTATGCGCCGGTCAATGATGCGGTGTCCTTGAGAATCGCTTCAACAGAGCCGTTGAAGACAACCTCCCCACCCGATTCACCGGCGCGCGGCCCGAGGTCAACGATGACATCGCTCGCACGCATCATCTCGGCGTCGTGTTCGACGACGATGACGGTATTACCGACCCGGCGCAGCGCCTGGAGTATCGCAATCAGCTTGCCGTTGTCACGGGGATGCAGACCGATGCTCGGCTCATCGAGGACATACAGAGCGCCGACGAGTGAAGAACCGAGGGATGTCGCAAGGTTGATGCGTTGCGATTCGCCGCCGGATAACGTACTTGACAACCTGTCCAACGTGAGGTAGCCGATCCCGACATCATCGAGATAGCTCAGCCGCTTGTTCAATTCCTCCATGATGCGACGAGCGACTTCGGCATCGAAGGGAGAGAGCTCCAGCGTCCGGATGAATTCCCGCGCATCCCGCACTGTCATCCCCACAACGTCCGGCAGCCGGCGTCCCGCAACCCGCACGTTCAGCGCCTCCGGGCGCAGCCGGGTGCCGTCGCATACCGGGCAGGTGGTGTATGCGCGATACCGGCTCAGCATGACTCGATAGTAGATCTTGTAGGCCTTCTTCTCCACCATAGCGAAGAATGCCTTGAGGCCTTCATAGTCCTCAAATCCATCGTAGATGGTGCGGACTTCCCGGTCTTCCAGTTCGCTGATCGGGACATCCACACGGACGCGGGCTTTGTGCGCAACACGGAGGAGCCCGCGTAGGTAGTCCCGGAACTTCGGCGTGGACCATGGCTGTATTGCGTTTTCCCTCAGACTCTTCCCTTTATCCGGAATCACCAAGATCCATGTCTATGCCGAGTGCACGTCCAAATCCCTGACATTCGGGACATGCCCCGAAAGGATTGTTGAAAGAGAACAGCCGCGGATCCGGTTCTTCGTAAGAGATATGGCAGTCGCCGCAGGCAAAATTCCGGTTGAAATTCAGATTCTCCGTCGGTTCGAGCAGGACAATGGTTGCGATGCCGTTTCCGGATGCAAACGCCGTTTCGATCGAATCCGCAATGCGTGTGGTCTCCTCCCCCGGGCGAAAGATTGTGCGATCCACAACGACCCCGACATCCGCGGCCTTCGTGCGCGCGGGAACGCTTCCTTCTGTGAGGTCGATAATGTTCTCTTTCAGACGGACGCGGAAAAAGCCCTCTTTCTGGAGATTTGCCAGGGCCTGCTCGAGCGTCTCTTTAGGATGCGTGGGGAGGGGAAACGTGATCAGAAGGCGGAGTCCCGCCTCACCCCGCAATGCTGCCGCTTTCTGCAGAGCGCTCAGCACCGTCGCCACTGAATCGCGCTCCACCACCTTGCCGCACTTCCTGCAGTACGTCTTTCCGACCCGCGCGAACAACAGGCGGAGATAGTCGTACACCTCGGTGGATGTCCCGACCGTGGACCGGGGATTTCGCGAATTGGTCTTCTGTTCAATCGCCATCGCGGGACTGATTCCCTGGATGAGATCGACGTCCGGTTTGTCCATCCGTTCCAGGAACTGCCGCGCATAGGAGGAAAGACTTTCCACATAGCGCCGCTGGCCCTCTGCGTAGATGGTGTCAAAGGCGAGGCTGGATTTTCCGGATCCGCTGACGCCGGTGATGGTAATGAGCGCATTGCGGGGAATCTCAAGCGAGATGTTTTTGAGATTATGCACCCTGGCGCCGCGGATGATGATGCGTTGATGCACGGTGTCTGGTCTTTGGTGAGTGACAATCGTACGGACGGGCAATGAGCAAGAAACAAGAAAAGGGAAGGAAATGCAAATACCAACGCGGCCCCCGGAGTAGCTCCGGGGGCCGCTTGACCTCGCGCTCTTCTACAGCTTAGTACACCAGCCCGCCAAGTGTGTAGCTCAGCGAGTTCGGGACGTTCGGTCCCAGGACGTTGATCGTGATATTCACCGGTGTCGCATCCGTGATGCTCCACGTACCATCCTTCAGAGTGAAGGTGAAGTCGGTGGTGCCGGGACCCGGCATCATGACATCGGGAAGTTCAATGGTACCATTCACCCCGAACAGCACAATGACCTGGTTCTGCTGTTGTCCCGTGGTCGGCGGGGGCGGAATCGACGCCGTCACGGCAATAAACGTTCCGGCTGCAAGCGGGTGACCGAGTGCGTCAGCGACCCGGAATGCGAAACTTTGCGAACCGGCATTGGCGATGGTAAATGATGTCGGGTTGACGTTGCTGATCTGACCCGATCCGCTCCAGAGGAGGAGTGTGCTGTCTTCAACAACCACACCACCCTGGCCGAGGGTGCGCGCCACGACGTAGTGGTAGCCATTCCCATAGACCGGCGCAGCATAGGCGCTGAACGGCTCGGGATTGCCGCTGTACAATGTCACGGTCCCAAAGCCGTCTTTGGTGGTAAAGATTGACGGTTGGATCACGCCGGCGCTGCTGCGGAAATAGACGGCAGTAGCGGGAGCGACAGGATTGCTGTACATGTCGCCGACCAGCACAGTGACGGCATTGGTCCTTCCCACCCAGCCGAGCGCCGGGAAATTGTGACGTTCGGCGGCAGACGGAGAAATGCGACTGCACCGGGAACCCGCCGTTCATGACGAGACGAACCGGACTGGAGGCGATCGTCCGCGCCGAAGCGCCGGTGCCGACGCTGGCCGTTGCGGTCACCTGCACGACGCCGGATTTTGTCCCTGCATTGAACGTCGTATACGCCTGACCGACTTGATTCGTGGTCACCGTCGAGGGAGAGATGTATTCTCCTCCATTCGGGCCGTTTGTGGATGTGAACACGAGGTTCACCGCATGCGATGCATCGATGGGCAACCCGAGAGAGTCGCGCACCTCCCATCCCAGGATGGCGGTTTCCTTGCCTCCTACACCATACACAGACACTTCCTGCGTCGTCGAACCGAGAAACGTAATAGTCTGTGCGAGGCCGCTTGAAGTGCCGCCCGGATTCACCACCGACTTGGGAGCCATCGGAATCGTGAGTGCAATCACGGTGCCCGAATGCAAGGTGACCACAAACGTGGTGTCGCGATAGCTCGTTTTCTTCAACGTGAATGTTGCTGTCCCGGAGCTATCGGTCGTAAATACGATACGGAAGCTCCCGTTGGCATCTGTTGTTGCGGACTTGACCCCCCCGGAAACGCTCTGGGCCTGCACCGCCACGTCGGCCAGGTATGCGCCGGTGCCGGCATCCAGACAGATGCCGCTGACGACGCTTTCACCCTGTGTTGCCGACGACTGGTCTTCCTTGCAGCCAACCATCGTGAGAGCACCGAGCACGATGGCGGCCACCACTACTCCTGAAACGATCCGTTTCATCGGAAATCCTCGTAATCGTATGAATGTGTACATCACCCGTTGTGCTATTTCCCGCTCACATCGTGCATGCTCTTGTCGCGTTTCATCTGGTCTTCGCGCCAGCGCATGTAGAGATCATCGCCCTTTGTGCGCTGCGTGATGCGCTCCTGGAGTGTGGGCACCAACTCGGCCTTCATCAGGATGATCAGTTCCTTCTTGGTCACCTCTTCCCTCTCATACCCGAAGATATACCGCAACCCGAGCACGTACCAGGGGAGATCCTTCAGGAACGGGACACCGGACCGGGTGGTCTGGGCCTCATTGTTATACAGTCCGCCGATGATGGTCTCTTCCCCATCCAGAAGCAGGAGGTTCGTCTGGGCCTGAGTCTTGTTGATTATCGTACTCACCTGTCCGGGAGTGACAGAGCTGCGCTCGACATCAACGTCGATATGGATGAACGACACGCCCTGTTCGACAATCACCTGGGGATTGACATTGACAATGGTGCCGGCGCTGTAGAATTTATCGATCAGGTTGCCCGCGAAGTCCCGTTCGCGGATGGAGAAGTCCTGACCCACCTGGATTCTCCCTTTCTCGCCCGACCGAACAATGAGCGTGGGTCCAGACAGTATTTCGCCGAGTTTGTAGTCGGAGAAGAGTTTCGCGACGAAATTAATGTTGGCAAACGACACCTTCGGGGTGATTTCCGTCTTGAAGATGCTGTTGCTGACATTATCCGCTCCTTTGAATTCCACCGCTGCGGAGTAGTCCTGGGTGCTCTTCATCAGGCTCCAGTTCAGGCCCACTTCTTCAAGACGCGCGAGGTTCACCTCAAAGAAGACCGCCGAGATCTTGATTTCGCGGCTCCGGAATGAAGCAACTTCCTTCATGATATCGGCCGTGGCCGCGGCTCCTCCTGCCACGGGTCGACCGGCGGACACCGGACTCCCGCTGACATCCCCCTGCGCCGATGTGGCGACCTGAATATAGCTCTCGTACTCCGTGAAGGAGAGTCCGTTCTTTCTGCAGATCGTTTCCAGCGCGTCCCGCCACTGAAACCCCTGGATGTCAACATTGATCGGCATGGTGCGCCGTTCGGTATCAATGATGATCTTATTGGTGAACTTCTTGCTGACCTCACTGATCGCTGCAAGAGCTTTGTCCAGCGGCGTCGTGGGTGCTATGGAGACCAATTCCTGCGGCGGAGTATATTCGCGCAATGCTTTCCGTTCCGCCGGAGTGACGCCCTGCGCATTGACGCAGATCACACCTGCAACAAGGGCGATGACGACATATGCTAGTTTTGCGTTCATACGTTCCTCGATCCTATCGTGTCTGAGCGTTCTGCTGCGGGCCGTACCGGATATTGAGCGCCACCTTCTCGATAATGCCGCCCTTGTTCAGGGTGCACTCGAGCCGGCCGCCTTCGGGATCGACCTTCGTGACATAACCAAGATACACTTCATCGCCTTCCTGCATCGTTCGAATCGTGTTGTTTTGATCCAGAACGAATGCTTTGCCCGGAATGACCGCCTTCAAGTCGGAGCGTTCGACCTCGACGAGACCATGGAGGTTCGGCGGAAGCCCTGCGGAAATCACCGGCATGAACGGATCGACGCTCAGCGGGTTCGGACTGATGGACCGTTCACCAAGGGAGCTCGAGAGTTCGGAGATTGACGAGTAGTAGGCGTGCACCGTCATATCGAACGTCACGACGACACGCCCTTCCTCCTTGTCCGTGCCGGCAATCTCCAGACCTTTCAAGGCGATGGTGTTGATCTTGTAGAGCCGGCGATCGTTCTCCAGATACCAGATAAACCGGTAGAGGTTGTCGAACGGGGCTTCGCCCTTGAGGGTGTATACGTTGAAGCCGTAGTTGCCCATGGACGTGTTGCCCGTGAACATCATATCCAGTTTCACGTCGCCGCTCAAATCAATCAGCCGGCTGAAATAGGCATAGCTTTGTGCCGTGATATCCACGGGGGGGATGTCTTTGTTGCGCCCTTCCCACCGTTTCTGAGTATCCGTCAGCAATGCACTCAGATCGTTGAACTGATTGATGAGATTCGGGGTGTTCTGCAGCTCCTCGTCGATCTTCGCTATTTCCTTCTGCACGGTATTGATCCGTTTGGGAAGATTGAACGCACGAATGTACGTTCCCACGGCGATGATCAGTAACAACAGAACCCCGAGGGCGATGCTGTTGCGTAGTTTATACGACACGACCGTTGCTCCTTTCCATGAGCTGATTGTTACTTCGCCGACGCCGTAAGCGACGGTACTTTGATACGATACTTGTACACTGTTTCCTTCCGTATCTCCTGCACATTCACTTCTTCCAACAACGCATCGTCAAACAGCGAGGACATCCGGGGGATGCGAGTCCGGTGCGTTGTGAAGCCATTGACCACCAGCCCCGATTCCTTTGCCACGGTGAGATCGGAGAGCCAGATTGAATTCAGGTCATCCACGCCGTGGCTCATCTGGGTGAGCACCTTGCTCCACCGTTCAGTCCCCGGAACCAGGCTGTCATACAGGGCCATGGATGTCTTGTAGCGTGTGAGCTGGTCTTCCAGCGCCTGGATGGAATTCGACAATGTCATGTTCTCGGCGCGCTGGCTCTCCTTCAACGTCAGGACATCCTTTAGATCCCGCAGGTCGCGGGATTTGCCGGAGATCTGCCACGTGAAGAGGAAGGTCGTCAGGAACAGCGCCAGCATGAGGGCGTAGCCATGCCATGCCAGCTTGAACATGCGCTGGCCTTCCCGTACGCTCGCGGGAAGGAGGTTGACGTTGTAGATCTGTGCGTTTCCCGGATCGAGCACCTTCATCGCGGCGCCGATGGGCACGGCGTACTCGGAAAGGGTATCCTGCTGCTCCGGCGCCAGCTGACTGCAATCCAGCCGCGGTGTCATCAGATATTCCACTTCCTGATCGGGCAGCTGCTGGCTCAGGAACTCCTTGAAGCCGATCCGCTTGGACTCACCGGCAAGGATGATCCTGCGAAGGTGCGGGTATGGCCAGGTTATCCTGTTCGAGCAGGAGGCGGCTGTACACCGTGTTTTGCAGATTTGGCGAATCGTACCCTTCACCGATAATCGGCGCGAATTGGTGGAATTCACTCCCCCGCATGAAAATCAGCCGGGTAAATTCGGCGCCCACGTAGACAAGCACCGAGTACTCCTGCGGCTCGAATTCATAGTTTGCGCGTACCAGGTTCAAGAAGGAAATGTCCGCACTGTCAATCGCGGAGATCAGCGGCAGACGGTTGCCGATGTAACTCTTGATTTCCTCCAGGGAATTGATCAGGCTCATGCCGTCTTCGCGCACGATACAGAGCAGGTTCCCCTCGTCGGTCTTGATCGCGTCAACGGCATCAGACGCGGGCTGGAATGCGCGGATCGACTTGAGTTCGCTGAGGATGCGGTCTTTCAACTTCTTGCCGCTCAAGCCAAAATCGCTTTCCAGCTGGTGGTAATAGATCGACGGTTCCGCCAGACTATATGTCAGCGAATACTTGTTGCTCGGATAGTTGGCAATGAGGCCGAGGAGAACGGCATTATTGTCGTCGCGACTGCTCTCGGGAGGCTGCTCCGGAGCGGGCGACAACGACAGACTGAATGCATCGCCGCTGTCCGCCTGACTGACCATCGACTCTTCAAGAATCTTTCTATCCTGCAACTTTGATGACAGCGTCGCCGACTTCAGTTCCTGAATGACGATATGCCGTCGTTGCACGGTGAGATGAGCCAGCTTGACGTCAAGTCCATCAACGAACAAGCCGAGTACGGTTTTGCCGCGTCCTTTTGCGGTCGCCATGGGTGTATCTTTCCTTTGTGAATTCCTCTCCCGCCTAGTCGCCGGTCGGCGACATATTCAGGAGCTGCTGGAAGCGCCGTTTGTTATTTGCCGTCACCATGGCGTTTTCCAGGGATATCTTCTTCTGCATATACAGTCGCTTGAGATCCTGTTCAAGAGTTATCATGCCCAGATCGCCGGACTCCGCCATCATCTGGTAGATTTCCCCCGTGTTGTTGTTCTTGACCGCGGCACGCACGGAGGGGATCATCACCAACAGTTCTTTCGCAAGCACAAGTTTTCCTTCGAGGTTCGGCACGAGCTTCTGTGACATCACACAGCTCAAGGTGTCTGCAAGACGGATGCGCACGCGCTCCTGCTCGATGGGCGGCACCTCCCCGATGATGCGATCGATGGTTTCCACCGCCGAAGCGGTGTGCAGCGTGGAGAACACTTTGTGCCCGCTGTCGGTGATTTCCAGTGCGGTCATGATCGTGTCCGGATCCCGCATTTCCCCGATGACAATGATGTCAGGATCCTGCCGCAATGCCTGAATGGCACCGTCTTTGAATCCCAGCACATCACGGCCGACTTCCCGATGACGGATAATGCACCGGTCAGGGTTGTGCACATACTCCACGGGCGACGCGATAATCACCACGTGACCGTCGACCGTATGGTTGTTTGCGTCGATGATGCTGTCGAGCGTGGTGCTCTTGCCCGAACCCGTTATTCCCGTGATGAGGGTCAATCCCTGGGTGGTATGCCCGAGACTCAGCACACGGGTCACATTCGGATGCATCTCCAGATTTTTGTATGGGCGAATGACCACGTTGATGGAACGCATGTTCAATGCAAGATGGTCGAGATCGAAGGATGCGTTTGCCCTGAACCGGAACATCCTGTCGCCATCCATGATGCTGTAGGAGAAATCGAGATTGCGGTTCTCATACAAAAAGAGCCTTTGCCGCTCGATCAGAATACTCTGGATGAGGATATTGGATTCGTCAAGCGTGAATTTTCCGAGGTCCTTGGATGGTCGTTTTTCACCGTAGATCCGGTACCAGACGGACCCTGCCGTGCCGTAGCCGCCGATATCGATGTCGGAAGCATTCGTCCGCGACATGCGCATCAGGTATGAATCCATCAGCTTGCGCAGTGCAGTCCGTTCAGCAGGCGATTGTCGAGATACCAGATCACCAATGAGCATCTGGCGTTCCATCCCCGGCGCGGTGTCGGGAATGTTCGCGGCAATCTCCTGTAATGTCTTTAGTGCAGTCTCCATCGTCTCCCAGACCCTGATAACTCAGCTTCTGTAAAGTCAATTGGTGTGCCAGATACGACACTCTGCGCATCCCTCATACATGAAGCATTGCAGGATGTCGCAGCCACTTGGCGAATTGCCAGGCCAATATCAGCCACTTCGCCAATATTCTCCACTACTCGTACCATGCGAGTATTTCATAGGCATTTGTTGTCGGAAAGAAAGGCGGAGCCGTTGTTCGGAACCGCTCATCGAACCGGATGTTTACAGATAAACCTTTCGTAATGGACGAGTTCGTGGTCGCAGCAAGATCCTGAACAGTCCACCCGCCGAGCGACCAGAGGATTCCCAGGGGCCGCGTGTTCAGGTTCTCCACCTGGATCGTGTTCGCATAGCTGAAAAGTGCCGCCATTACCGTGAAATCAGAGGTTCCGCTGGTCGCCGTGTTGTCTTTGATCGTAATACTGTTGTGGGCCACGATTCCCAGCATATCCGTCGACGCAGAATTGACACGCGGGTCGGTGTTATACCTGATGTCATTGTCGATCATGATCGTCCCCTTGCTCGTAGCCGTTGTGTCAAGCGATCCGATCGTGTACCTTCCCTTCACCGTTCCTTGCACATGGAGAACGCCGTTGCTGTTGTTCAGCACGATCGTGCCGTTCGGAGCAAATGTGGAGAGCAACGATGTGGTATCGGGATTTGATCCGCGACGCCAGGCTATCGAATCCCCCTTGAACTTCAGAAAGAGATCACCGTTCCCCGTAAACAGTTTCCCGCCTGAGGAAGCTTTGTCGCGCAGTCTCTGGTAATTCTTGTTCAGGGGGATATTTACTCCGTTCTCTACGCCGGCGTTAAAGACCGGGTGACCGCCCCACGACGTACTGTCCACTCCGTTCATGGTGGTCACCTTCCCCCCGAAGAACGGAGTTCCATGCGTCTTGAGCGTCCCCTGGACGTGGACGGGGCCGAACGCTGAATCGCCGGTGGCCCAATAGACGGCGGCCGCAGATGTGCCTGCATAGACGGCAAATTTCGCGAAGTTGCTCTGCCGCATTGTGGCAATCACCGTCGTGACGCTGTCGTCGTACAGTGCCCTAGAGCACAGCGTCAGGCGCCGCTCTCCGCTCAGCGGATCGATGCTTGTCGTCGAATCGACAGTCACGGTGAATGAACCTCCATCGAAGGACACCGGTGTGCTGTACCCCGAGAACCAACCGTTCCCGTTGACATTCGGCGGGTAGAGGAAGATGTAGTTGGCAGCAATATTTGCCCCTGCAATCGCTATGTTGCGTCCTTTCACACCCTGATAGTACCGCAGCCCATTCTCGTACGCCTGCACGCTCATATCAGACATGAGTACGCCGCTCAACAAGACCAACGTCACGTACCCCATAACGAGAAGGATCGATGCTCTCCCCATGGACTCCCTCCTTATCTATTCCTGTAGTTGCGCGATGACAATCGCATTTGCTGCCAGAACGCCGACGAATACTGTTGGTTCACCGGCGCTGTTTCCACAATTTCAGAGGCGACGGTATTCTCGACGATGATAGAAATCTGAATGGTCTGAATCTTCTGAAGATTCGCACCGGTCACCGGGGCGGCAATCGCATTCCCCTGGCCGTCGAAGTATCGCAGGAAGAAACTCGTGACTCCGAGATTCGCCCCTTTCGGCGTCTCCGCATCGACAACCCGGTACAGCATCCGGTCACGGGGGTTGGTCGTTGACGCGAGTTCGCTTGTCGGCCCCAGGTAATAATAGATGCTGTCAATGAAACCGTCCGGACCCGATCCGGTCAGATCCACGTCAGTGAGGAATTTGATCCGCGACGAATCGGCGAGAAGAATGGCCTTGGTCGGATCCGGAAGGCGGTTGGGTTCAGCGCAGTATCCGATCTTGCGGAAATCATATTCGAGCAACTTGGTGATTTCGACAATGTTTTGCTGGACGAGCAGTTCGCCGCCGTAGGATTGCATATTTTCGGAATTCGCCGTCCCCACTCGAATAGTTGAAAGCAACAACCATCCGAAGAGGATGAACGACCCGATCACATCGAGAATTGCCTGAGAGCCCATAGTGCCTTCCTTTTCGTCCGTTACCGGAAATACCAGTAACTGTAGACCGATGAAAACTTCAATGTATCCTTCATGAAAGGACTGGACACCCACACGCGGAGGCGTTTGTGATACGTTCGCGAACTCGAACTGGTCACGGCGTTTCCGGTAACCGTCACATAGTCCACGCTATCTTTGATGAAGAAATTCGCGGAACGAAAATTCACCGTGTCGCCGTTCACCCATTTTGAGAAGCCGTTGTAGTCGTCATAGTCATCGAATGTCGCCTCCGTTTCCCCTATTTCCTTGCCGAGGGTGACGGTAAGTGCGCTCGCGGAGGAGACATCACTGTTGACGGTATTTTCGTCAAAGGCCTTCCCCGACGCGGCCTCGACCTGCGATATCCCCAGCGATGTCGCCATGATAAAGTATTCTGTCGACTCGATTGCCGAACCGCTGTCCAGCACAGTGTTGTTCATCATCAGGATCACCGTCCCCAACAACGCCAGCGCAAACACGCTCAACATCATCTGTCCAAGTCCCATGCATCACCTAGTCGTCTGTGGTGGCTGTTGTAATCTCTTCAAGTGTCGTCTGACCCATCTTAATGCGTTCAATGCCGGACCGCCGGAGCGTCCACATGCCGTCGAGGATCGCCTGGTTGCGGAGTTTCTCTTCGTCGACTTCGTCCCCGGACTTCGCGATGATATTGCGGATTTCACGCGAGAAGTAGAGGGCTTCGTGAATTGCCGCACGTCCTTTGTATCCGCCACTGCACTTGCTGCACCCTGCGGCTTCGTAGATCGTGTTCTGTTCCAGATCCTCTTCGGTGAAACCGAACTTCAAATACACATCCTTGTCAATCTCATTCTTTTCGAGCGGATGCCTGCATTCTTTGCAGAGCGTGCGCACGAGCCGCTGGGCGACGATGATGTTGATGGCGTAGGCAATCAGGAACGGCTCAATGCCCATCTTGTAGAGACGGGAGATGGCGCTGGGCGCGTCGTTCGTGTGCAGCGTGGAGAATGTCAGGTGACCGGTATTGGCCAGCTTGATGGCAATTTCCGCGGTGATTTTGTCGCGCATCTCACCAACCAGGACGATATCCGGGTCGTGGCGGAGGATACCGCGGATCGCCTGGTCAAAGTTCATCTTGGGACCGATGCGGAGCTGTCGGGCGCCCTTGATAATGTACTCGACCGGATCCTCCACCGTCAGTACGTTCACGCTGGGATCGATGACCTGATGGAGCGCGGCAATCAACGTTGTACTCTTTCCGCATCCCGTGGGACCCGTCAGAATGACGATTCCCTGAGGCCGCTCGATCGCCTTGTGGAAGAAGTCTTTCGACGGCCCCATCAGACCCAGCTTCGTGAGATCGGTGATGACCTTCCGGTCATCGAGCACACGGATCACGATGCTTTCATACTTGTGCCTGAATTCCACACCCACGATCGGCATGATGGAGACACGGAACCGGATCATGTGGTCGTCGATAAGACGCTGGATAAAACCGTCCTGTGACATTTCGCGCTCGAATCGATCGACGTTCTTCGAACGGTCCTTGACCACCGCGGCAATTGCTTCCGGCATTGTCTTTTCCTGCAGATGCCAGAGCTTCAACCCGCCGTCCACGCGGAACCAGAATTCTGTACGATTCCCCTCCTTGGCAACGATGTGAATGTCGCTTGCTCCCTGACGCACCGATTCCACCAGCGCACCTTCCACCAGATTTACCAGAGCGCTCTTGCTGATTTCAGCTTCGAGGGCTTCCTCATCAAGGGGATTCTCATCCTCCTCCTCTTTCACCTGGATCCCGACCCGGCTGTCTTCCAGCAGCTTCAGGAATTCATTTTCCGGTGGAATGACCTGTTCCAGCAGCGCCTGCAGGTCTTTGAGGCGGCAGTACGCGACCTCATATTTCTTCACGCTGAATTCCCGCGCGATCAGCGGGATGCGGCGGTCGGTAGGATCAGATGCAACAATGATGAGCTTGTCCGCCTGCTTTTCATCAAACTTCAGGGGCAGCATTTTGGTCTGCACGACCATGTCGCGGATGTTTTGCGGCAGCGCATCGATGTATTTCTTGATGAAGTCGAGACGGCTGCGGTCCGTTTGTTCGTCGGCGATATAGATTTCGCGGAATGCGTAGAGATCCGCCACCTCGCGAAACACCGCATCATGGTCCGCACCGAAGTCGTTCACGAGAATCTGGCCGAGATTCCTCCGGTTCTTCTTCTCTTCAGAGTCCTTGACCTTAAGCGACTTTTCGAGCGTCTCATAATCGATGACACCCTTCTTCAGAAGGGCGAAACCGATTTTATCTGTTATGTCGATGGGCGGCATCGTTCTCTGTCAGAACTAGGTCAACGGTTTCTCAATGCGCAGCTCCAGTGCCTGTCCGGCCGCGGGATTCTTCGGGCGGATTGTGGCGGTTTCGGACGAAACGACAGTGAGCGCGGTCAACACGATCATAATGATCATCGAGATCCACAACTGGATGAACTCGATGACATTGCGCATTTTGTACGACGTCTCCTTCTCATAGTACTCGGCAAGCTGAAGCGCAGTGTTCTTGACCGTACCGGTCTCCGAACCGGAATGAAAGCGCGAAATTGCAGTACGTGTGAATACACCTGTTGATTCAAACGCCTCCGTGATGCCTGCACCCTTCTGGATCATCATGGGAATGGCGACATTCTTGACCCGGGCTTCCATGTACTTGTTGCCGCAGGCCTCTGCAGCCATACGGATCACTTCGATGTTCTCTCCCGATCCGCTGTACAGAGCGTAGAAGACACGGCAGAAGATTTCGATGCTGGTCTTCTGCAGGAGGGAGCCGATGACGGGGATGCGCCAGATATACTGATCGCGCAGAAGACGGCCGCGCTCCGTCATCAGGAACCTCACCAGGATCACAATCGGGATGGCAATCGCCAGCATGATGATAAACATGTTGTCCACGAGGAAATCGCTCGTGGCCAGGGTCGCCTTGGTCATCGGCGGCAGATCGATCTTGAATTTGACGAAGAGCTTTGCCGTCGCCGGGAAGATGTAGGCCACGTAGTAGATCACCGCCCCGAACAACACTACGAGCGTTACGATGGGAGTGATCAACGCACTCTTCAGGTCCTTCTTGAACTGCGCCTGCCGCTCGAGGAACTTCGCTGTGCTTTCATAGATCTCGGCCATGTTACCGCTCTTGGAAGCGAGGCCGAGCATATGTGCAGCAAAACGGCCGAGCACAGCCTCATGCTTGACGAACGTCTTTTCGCTGTCCTTCCCCTGCTTGAGCTCCATATTGATATCTTTGACGGCTTCGCGCAGGGTGCGATTTTCAAGATCGTTCACCAGGAGTTGAAGAATTTCGTTGAACGGCAGCTTCTGCCGGATCAGATCGGCGCTGACACGCACGAACGTGACGATCTCCGTTGCCGGTGGTTTGGACTTGAAGTTGAAGAAGCGCTTCTGAATGCGAAGTACACGGAAGCCCATTTTCTGGAGCGCATCTTCGACCTCGGCCCGGGTGAACGCCTTCTGCTCACCGATGGTCGGTTTTTCCGTCCCCCGCTGAACCTTGTACTGCCACGTGGCTCGCGGGATGACATTCACCAGCTTGAATTTTCGTTGCGTTGCAAGTTGCGACGCTTTTGTCTTGGCCGAACGGAGCGAATCCGCCTCGAGGAGACCTTGCACCGGTTTGCCTGCAACCGTGATACCTTCGATCCTGAATTCTGGCATTGCGCCACCTTAGTGCTATATGTGCTCAAAATGCAAACAGGGCATCGTTCTTCCATCGTTGGTCCGGCCCTCCACCGCCTGAGATCCCCCGATCCCGGGTGCACGAACCAACAAGGGAAGAACATCCCCTGTACGACTCCCCTGCTGCTGCAACTGCTAATTCAAATCGGCCACCGCAATCGTGTCCGCGCTTATGGTTATCGCCACCTTGACCGGGGTTGTCCGGTCATACCCGATTTCATGCCCGATCCCTTGAATCGTCACCGACGAAGTTGTTGCGGCAGAGACCGAGTACGCCCCGTTGCTGTTCGTTGTGCCGCCAGTGCTGATATGGAACCCTACGAATGAACCTCCACCACCGCCGATGGACTTCGGGCGCTTCTGATAGACCTGCGCGCGCGAAGCATGCGCGGCCAGATCGTTGGCAATTGCATCCCTGTTCGAAGCAGAAGCACTGTCGGTGAACATGGTGATCCCGATGGCGATCGATAAACCAACCATCAGGACCCCGACAATGATGAGCAACTGTTGCTGACTACCCATGTCTCTTCCGCTCCGTTACGTGCAAAGCCAAGGCCCCCGGATCGCCCGGGGGCCTTATGCATCCCTCGCGTCGTCAGTGAATTATGACAACGCTATCCGCTTTGTCATTGAAGACGAAGATGTCCATCGTCACGAAGTTCGTCGCATCAGAGTGCTCTGTGCCGACACCACGGATGAATACACCGGTTGTCGTACCGGCAGACTGGATCGAATACGTGCCGTTGGCATTGGTGGCCCGGTTGGTCAACTTGGTCAAGCCGGCAGCATCAGCGGTCAGACCGACGAACGAGTTTCCGCCACCGCCAAGAGCCGTCGGGCGGCGATAGAACTGCTGGGCGCGTGCAGCCAGGTTGACGAGGTCATTGGTGACCGCATCGCGGTTGGCATTTACTGCATTGTCGGTGAACATCGTGATACCTACCGCAACTGCGATACCGACCACGATAACGCCGAGGATGATGAGAAGAAGTTGCTGCTGACCCATGGTGTAGCTCCTTTATGATGATGATAAGATGTGCCTGGATTTCCCTTTTGATTTCTGCAGTCGTTCATTGCCTCTAGGTTCTGTTTAAACAACTGTTGTGCCAACGGGTTTGTGCTTTACGGGAGCGATTTTTCTGTCAGAGAGCACACGTGGCCACGCAGTGGGGTCGTAATTCTACACGAGGCGGTAAATATTACCGTGAGGAACGAAAAGATGAAGAGGAATCAGTGGGAACAGAGTGCGACAGCGGAAGAAATGCAGGAAGGTCTAGAAACAACGCGAAGACTCACAAACAATGAGTCTTCGCTCATACTGATGATGGGCAGGTCGGTTCAAACTCGTCATACGGCGAAGGAAAGCACCTGTTCAACCGTGGTTTGACCCTTTTCAACAAGCGCCAGCGCTTTGCTTCGAAGCGGAATCATCCCGTCAACGCTTAGCCACCTTCATAACGGCATCTGTGTCAAGATGCTCTTCGGATCCAGCCAGGATTTCACGGAGATCCTGAGTCACTGGAATTGCTTCAAAGAGAACCTCCTCCCCACTATACCCTCCACGGCAGTCGATGCAGCCAACGGCACGATGAAGAGTTGAAGGTATTGATTCTCCCTCTGAAAGCCTTAAGATGCGCAATTGTACGGGCCAGTGAAGCCGGAGGAATAAGCTGCTTGCACCGAGGGCAGAGTTTTCTGACGGTCTGTTGTGCAACTATTGCCGTCAACGCGTCCCCGAGGAGCAAACCATCACCTGCAGACTCGAAAGAGCCGGGCCAAAGCCGTAACTCCGGTACGGGTGTGAATGCTGCTGAAGACCAACTGACCGATATTAGCCATTTTCAAGGCCACAGGGCCCACCGTCGGGTCATCAATATCCCCGAGGACAACCACGTCAGGATCTTGCGCACCGATCGCACGAATAGCATCAGAGGCAGTGAGGCGAGGGTTCAGTTTGATCTGACGGACGCCATCAACCAGGAATTCCACAGATTCTTCTACTGTCACTATGTTGAGAGTCGGTTTGACGATAGTCTTCAACGATGCGGCGATTGTCAAACGAAGCGCGCTTTGATTGAAGCCTGCAAAGAGCACTAACCCCCGTCCGCGACCAAGGGCAACATCGAGAACCCCCGCTGAATGTGGATCAAGCCCGATGCTATTCAATGAAGGCACAGACTCGGTCTCCTGCATGACATGCAGCACGACCGACTCATGACGCAAGCCCGGATCGCGGGAAAGAACCGGAATCGTGGAAACGCTCAATCTCAGTGGTCTCTTTTCCACCACACCATGAATCAATCCTTGCTGCACCGTCAGTCTTTCATAGCGATCCAGATTGATGCCTGATGCTTTCAAAGCCGTCGCGACGGCTTCGCAACGGACATCTTCCATACCGACCCAGAGTGAGAGGTGACCTTCCAGGCGGAACAGGACATCCGTCTTTCTGACCCCTTGAGGCACAAAGTGAATCTCCGTGGCCCCGTTGCGGAGCGCATCGGCAAAGATGTTATCCAGCTTCGAGTGCAGCAGCGTCCGGGCGATTTCGCGGTCCATGACCCCTTCGAAATCCGTTTCGGTGTTTTCTGTCACCGTGGCGACGACCTTTTCCGAAGCCGGTTTCTCCCGATCCGCAGTGAGCAGGCGCCAGTACTCGTTCCAATCGCTTTGTTTCAGATAGCAGATTTCAAACTTCTTAAATGGCAATGCACGCGCAAGCTTATGGATTTCGCGGTCGGACGGATTTGGAGTAACGAGAACGATCTTGTCGGGTTGGCTTTCCGCAAGATCATACGGAAGCAGTTGCGCTTTTAAGAGCTGTTGCGCCACCGACTCAGGAAGAGAGCGCAGGATTCTATTGATATCAGAGGCCAGCAGGCGACGTGTTGATCTGTCACGGGGGTCAATGACGCGGAACGCATAGTACTGCGCGATCTGTTGGCGCACCACATCACGGTTAATTCCGAACTCCTGTTCGAGAAGTTCGGGCATGGAGCGTTTATCAGCGGCGTTTTCGTTTTTCCATTGTGCGGCCTTTGCAGCCTGACCGATTGTAAGCACCTGGTTCTTCACAAGGTGTTCCAGAAAAGACGCCAACATCTGCGGGGCCTGTGGCCCTCCCTGGGTCTCCTGTTCTCTGGTTTCCGTGGCCGGGACGCTCATTTGGACCTCGCTTCTTTTGAGGTTCTGAGAGTCTCAATTAGAGAGAGAACTTTTTCTATCGGTGTCGTTTTGCTCAGAAAGAAGTCGATCTCCGGGTCGACGACAAGGTTTCTCGTATGTTCATCGTCGTATCCCGACATGAAGATAAAGGGGATATCCTGGGAGTCGGAAAACTCCCTGACGTAGTCATGGAATCGGACTCCGTCGAGAGTCGGCATAAAAACGTCGGAGACGATCAGGTCAACATGTTCACATTCAAGAGCTTCCCGGGCTTGCTTCCCATTCTCCGCGAGAATTATCTTGTAACCGTGTTTCCCGGAGAATATCCCCCATCACCGTGAGAAATCCGTTCTCATCATCAACCAGCAGAATCTTCATACCAGACCTATTCATTCTGGAACTGTTGTACTTCAGCTCACGCCTCCCGAATTAGTTAGCAATTCTTGAGCCAGAAATCTTCTCCAAGTGCCCATTTTTTCGGCGAAATTAGTGGGCCCTGCAGGACTCGAACCTGCGACCAACAGATTATGAGTCTGTCGCTCTAACCAACTGAGCTAAGGGCCCCCGCATGCAGCACTTCCGGCTTCTGAAAGGCTCCCGCCGGACCTGCCGAATATACGAAACGCCGATGAGAGCAGCAAGAGCTAAGGTTTTCCGGTCCCCGCCATGTGCTCATGTCTGCTCATGCGCCCCGGCACAGCGCCGGGAAACCGGTTGCGCTATATTATGACAGCACAGAGGAGCACCCGTTTCCTCAAACCCTCTCGAAACAGAGCGGCAAGCACAAGGAGCAAAACCATGAAAAAAGCCACGCACGCAGACGCTGTACTCATCGCCCGTTCGATGAACATGAAAGTCGACATTGTATGGGATATTGTTGGAGGAATGAACTACGGCTCGTACTCGGAGCTGGTTATGGCGGTGTTGATATGCCTGAAACCTCTCCCTGTCGAACGGTTCACCTCCCCGAACCGCACGGATTTGCAATAACAGCAATCGAAGGACTATGGAAACTCGTCCAGCAACTCACCCCGAGGCGGTGTATCTTGCCCGCGCGCTCAATCTGAACATCGAAACGGTCTGGGAGATTGTTCGCCGCACGCCGTTCATTCTCGTACGCCGATCTTGAATCCGCCGCACGCAATTGTGTCGCCCGGCCCTCACCACCGGCAGCGGATGGTGGCCACAGCCGTTCTTCAGTCTGACCAGAGCTTTCCACCGCCACACGGTGTTATCACACTAGTTGACTTCCGCTGCTGTTTTCTGTACATTGAATACACATTTATTTGTATCCGCCCGAATCTCCGGGACCCCGGCGGCTCTCTCCGGGGCAACTCTGCACCGTCTTCCGCAGGAGGATCAGATGGCGAAGGGAAAGCACATTCTTCACCAGTGCACGCACTGCGACCGCATTGCGAAGATGGAATTGATAGGCGCTACCGATCAACAACCTGACCGGTCATGGTACCGTTGTACCCGATGCAGGCATGCCAGCCTCATCAACCTGGAAGACCTGCGGCGCGCAGAACAGGAATCCAAACGGAAACTCGATCGCGCTGAAGCAAGCGAGTATCATCCCGAGAACAGCTACACGGTCGGGCAGGCGATCTTCCATTCCGACTGGGGGGATATCGGCAAGATTGTTTCCAAGGAGCGCACCTCAGGGGGAGGGAGTGCGATCGTGGTCTCTTTCGAAAAACTTGGCGAACGCCGGCTGATGGAGAATGTCGCCTTCAGTCCCGAAAGCCTTGAATGAGTGAAAGGAGGTGAATCCGGTTGGTCGGTATTGTTGTTTCTGAAAATGAACCCATCGATCGCGCTATCAAACGCTTCAAGAAGAAGTACGAGCGCTCGGGCGTGTTGAAGGAGTTCAAGAAGCGGGCATACTTCAGCAAGCCGTCAGTCAAGAAGCGCATGAAGAAACTGAAGGCAATCCGCCGCTCACTGCGGAATGCAAGCGAACAAGCGTAAACAGAGAACCCACCGCGAGGTGGGTTCTCCGCTTTCCTACCTCAACCTCTACTCCTTTTCCGGCGCAGCCGGCTCTCCGCCCTTGTCCACGGCTTTGATATCCTGGACTTCCTTCCGGATGTCCTGGGCTTTGCGCTTGAGCTCGTTCATGTGTTTCCGCACGCGCGTCCCGGCGGACTTGTTCCCCTTCTCATAGAATTTCACGAAGTCCTTTTCGAACGTTGTGAGTAGATCCCGCAATTCCTGCAAACGGTTCATGGGTTTTCTCCTTAACGGTAGAAGTGATCTGCTATCCGCGTGGATTTTGTGAGCGTTGATCCGGATTGCGTTCCGCGGCTCGGACTAAATCATCAGTGCTCAACAAGACACTGTAGTCAAATGGATTATCCGTTCCTTGCGGAATCGGCTCTTATGCGTTTTCATTAAGAGTTTAGGTGAAGGAACAGGGAGCAAACGATTCATACAAAAGTCGTAAAAACATGCAAAAAACGCAAGAAAAAACTCTTGACTTGCAGGGCTGTTTTTGTTATTTTTATTTAGACTAATTCTAAACAAACGAGGCGGCCATGAACGGCGAAGCAGCGCAAGAGATGCTGCAGAAGTACCTGAAATCACAAGGAAAACTGCGTTCTACGCCGTCGCGCATGGCAGTACTCGATGCAATTGTCCAGACCCAGGGGCACTTTGACGCAGAGAGCCTGTACTACCGTCTGATGTCAAGCGGAAAAAAAATCTCCAGGGCTACAGTATACAACACGCTGGACCTCCTCCAGGAATGCGGCCTGGTCTCAAAGTACCGCTTCGCCGAGAATACATCACGGTACGAAAAGACGTTCGGCAAGCCGCATCATCACCACCTCATTTGTCTTCAGTGCGGCGATATTCTGGAATTCGTAAATGAACGCCTCAACAGAATCCAGGAAGAAGTCTGCACGTCAAAGGACTTCACCCCGCACAGTTCGAGCCTGCAGATATTTGGCACGTGCACAAAGTGCGCGAAGATCCGGGCAACAGAGAGGAAAACCTGACGATGGAACCGGTTGCGCTGGAGAACCTTTTTCCCGGTGATCGGGGCACGGTTGCTGCCCTCAGCGGTCTTCCCGCACGTGCCCGACAGCGGCTCCAGGAGATGGGTGTCGTCAAGGGAACCCGCCTGCGGTTCGTGCGCCGTGCACCCCTCGGCGATCCGATTGAAATCCATGTAAAGGGATACCGGCTGATGCTTCGCTGCACAGAGGCGCGTGGGATCTTCGTATTTCGCGAGAAGGATGTGTGAGCCGCATGAAAGCATCAGCTCGCCGGGTTACTACAATCGCTCTCCTGGGCAATCCGAATAGCGGGAAGACCACACTCTTCAACTCCCTTACCGGTCTGCATCATAAAGTCGCCAACTATCCCGGCGTCACCGTCGAGCGGAGAGAGGGACGATGCACTCTGCCGGATGGTCAGGTGGTTACCGTCCTGGATCTTCCGGGCACGTACAGTCTGCACCCGGGTGCACCGGATGAGCAAGTCACTACGGACGCACTTCTCGGCCGGATAGGATCTCCTCCCCCCGACGTTGTCGTGTGCGTTGTCGACGCAACGAGCCTCGAACGCAATCTGTACATCGTTACGCAGGTGATGGACTGCCACCTCCCGGTTGTCGTGGTGCTCACAATGTGCGATCTTGCCAAGGAACGGAAGATGCAGATCGATACCCGTCTACTCTCCGAGGCTTTGGGAGTACAGGTGCTGAGAACGGTCGCGAACAAAGGGGAAGGGCTTGAAAATGTGCGGCGTGCCCTCACGACAGTTCCACAGTCAAACGGGCATGGACACCATTGGCCTGCGCCACAGCCTCTGCAGCACGCGCACGACCGGCTGGTCGAAATGCTGCGGATCGACTGCGGGATGACGTCACAAGCAGCCTCTTACGAAGCAACCTCTCTGCTCGTTGCCCCTGATGCGGTTGACGGACGGTTCGACCGGCTTGACGAGCGGGTGCGGAAGTACCTGCGTGCAACACGCGAGCGTTTGGCCTTTCTTGATATTGATCCGTCGACGGTGTTTATTGAAACCCGCTATGCATGGATCCGGGATCTCTGCGCAAGGGTCTTGCGGACGCCGGGACGGTCCGACCGCGCCCTGACGGATCGCATTGACAGGATTGTCACGCACAGACTATGGGGATTCCTCCTGTTTCTCGGCGTGATGGCCGTCGTCTTCCAGAGCATCTTCAGCTGGGCAACCTATCCCATGGCGTTGATCGGCACCGGTTTTGATGCATTGGGCCGCCTCATCCTCGATGCGATGCCGCCGGGAGATCTCCGCAGCTTGATTGTCGACGGCGCACTTGCAGGAGTCGCAGGCGTTGTCACATTCCTCCCGCAAATCGCATTCCTGTTCTTCTTTCTCGGCCTGCTGGAGGACAGCGGCTACATGGCACGTGCAGCGTTCATCATGGACAAGCTGATGTCCAAAGTGGGACTGCATGGAAAATCCTTTATCCCGCTTCTCGGTTCCTTTGCCTGCGCTGTCCCCGGCATCATGGCAACACGCACGATTGAAAACCCCAAGGACCGGCTCGCCACAATACTCGTCGCACCGCTGATGAGCTGCAGCGCACGCCTGCCGGTCTATTCGCTTCTCATCGCCGCGTGCATACCGTCCACACTGCTGCTCGGCGTCGTGTCGTATCAGGGACTCACGCTGCTGGTACTCTACCTGACCGGCATGGTGATGGCGCTCTTCATGGCATGGCTGTTCAAGAAGACCCTCTTGCGCGGTGTGCCAGCCCTTTTCATCATGGAACTCCCGCCGTACAGGATCCCATCCATGAAAACCGTCCTGTACCTGGTGTGGGAGCGGGTACTGGCATTCCTAAAGACTGCGGGGACCATCATTCTCGGGGTCTCGATTCTTCTCTGGTTTCTGGCAACATATCCAAAGCACGACCAGGCCACCCCCTCAGAGCGGCTCCAGCAGAGTTATGCCGGGCAGATGGGCCGGGCAATCGAACCCCTGATTCGTCCTCTGGGCTTCGATTGGAAAATCGGCATCGGTTTGTTCTCGTCACTGTTGCAGCGTGAGGCCTTCGTCAGCGCGATGGCAACGATCTACAATATATGCCGATAACGACAATCGCCCGCAGACTGCAACCCTGCACCAGGCTATGCACAACGACGTCAATCCGCATACGGGACAGTCTACATTCAGCCTTGCGACAACGCTCGCGCTTCTCGCGTACTACATGCTTGCGCTGCAGTGCCTTTCCACAGTAGCTGTGGTGCGGCGTGAAACGAACAGCTGGAAATGGCCGGCACTGCAATTCCTCTACATGACCGTCCTCGCCTATGGCGTATCCTTTGCCGTCTATCGTGGCGTGCTGTTTCTAGGGGGAAGCTGAAATGGACTGGCAGACAGCGGGTGCGCTGGCGGTTGTTGTTGTCGTCGCAGTCGTTCTCATGCGATGGAAGATCCGGAGCGTCCAGAGGGATTTGCGGGCGCCCTGTGCCGGATCGTGCTCGTGCGGCACGCCACCCCGGAGCAGGCAGGACCCCCGTGCCTCTTGAAAAGACGCCTTCCGCATCGTATCTTTAAAGTACCGACAATCAGGAGTATCCGCCGTGAACGATCAGCAAGCCACACGCGTTACCGAGGAACAGATTTATGCAGCATTACGCGACTGTTACGATCCGGAGATTCCGGTGAACGTCGTCGATCTCGGACTGATCTACGATGTGAAGATCATTGACGACTGGGTGGGAGTGAAGATGACCCTTACCACTCCTGGCTGCGGGATGAGTGGAATGATTGCGCAGAGCGTCAGAAATCGTGTTCTCGCTCTCGAGGGGGTGAAAGAAGCCGACGTGCGCATCGTGTGGGAACCTGCCTGGACACCCGAGCGGATGTCGGTCGAGGCGCGCAAACGTCTGGGATTCGGAAACTGACTAGGTGCCGGTGTTCTTCCGCGGTGTGGCCAGCAATCGACGGAGTCTCGATGAGCGGAAGGAAATCAGGGTCGGCATTGTTCCAGAGATCTCTCAACCGCTGACCGACCTCGGTCACCATGCGACGATCCCCCCGTTCGTGGTAGACTTTCACAAGGACCAACAGTGCGTCCGGGGCATTGGGGTTGACTCCCAGCGCACCTTCCACCGCATCGAGTGCAGATTCATACTGGCCGGATGCGAGGTACGTGCGGGCCAGCTGGCTGTACACCGAGCCCCGCATTTGCGGGGACGAATATTCCAGGGCCGATTTGCAGGCCTGCACCGCTTCATCAAACTGCCGATTCTCCGTGAGCACCCGGGCCCGCATCAGGTGATACGCCTGCATTGTGGGAGAGTCCGAAAGATTCTTCTGCCGGAGCTCATCCAGCGATCGCCGGATGTACTCTTCAGCCTCCGGAAAGCGTTTCAGCTTCGCGAGGGCCAACGTCAGGTTGAATGCGCTCCCCAGGATAGAGGAATCAATGGCAATGGCTTCTTTGGATTTGCGCACGGTCTCTTCGTAGGCACCCCGCTGCACATCAAGATATCCCTCCAAGCGCAGGCGCAGAGCATTCGTCGAGGGTCCTGAGGGGATCATTTCAAGGGAACGATCGAATTCCCTCCCGGCTTCCCGTAGACGCCCGAACACAGCATACACACCGCCGATCTGACGAACGGAGTACCAGTAATCCGGCTTGAGCGTCAGCGACGCACGGTACTGTTCAAGAGCCTCACCGTACCGGCCGGCGCGCAACAGAATATCTGCATAGCTCGCCCGCGGGTCGGCGGCATCCGGCGCCATCCGGATATAGCGCTGCATGTAGCTCACCGCCTTGTCTTGTTCAGCCAGATTCGAATAGGCATACCCGAGAGACATTACACCAAGAGCAAATCCGGTATCCGCAGCCACCGACCGCTCGTACATGCTCACCGCAGCCTCCAAATTCTTTTCCTGCTCATAGAGCTGCCCCCGCAGAAGATATGCCTCGGGTTCCTTGGGATAGAGTGCGATCAGAGATTCTGCCGCCGCCACTGCATGTGCATTGTCGTACATGATGCGATAGTACCAGACACGGATGAGAAGCTGCTCGCGTTCCGTCGTTTTCGAGCTCAACGCGAGTGCGTGCGCGCTTTCCCTGCGCGCCGACGCCTCATCCGAGGTGTACAGGTGCAGCAGCGCCAGACGGCCCCAGGCGACGGCGAACATCGTGTCGGCAGCGATGGCTTTCTTGAATGAGGCAGTCGCCTCCGTGTAGTAGAATCGTTCCCACTGGGTAACCCCCTCTTCGTACGCACGCAATGCGTCCGGAGAAGATGTACTCCACTTCGGTTGCGTCGCGCACCCCCCCCCATCGCTCCCAGGGAGGCCAACAGCACGATATTCAGGACTGTACGATTCATGGATGCTGCATCCTACGGTTCATCCTGTTTCTGCTCATCCACCGCCATGGCCCGCAATCGTTTCAGATGCCCCTCCATCCTGTCGAGTGATTCATTCATCATGGCATAATAATGTGCCCGCTTTTCCGGATCTCCTTGCGACGTCTGCAGAAAGTAGACCGCCATCCGCAGAATGCCGAGCGGGTTGCTCAGATCATGACAAATCTGGCGGATGTCGCTTCGCATGACATCCATCGGTATCGAAGGGTCGGCGTCGTGGGCATCCATAGTCGTGCCTCTTGTGTCGTCCCGGCCTATGGCCAGCGGGCATTCTCGATGTTCGTGATCTCGCGCAACAAATCCTTCTTTGTGAAGCTGGCTTTGCTGACCAACCCCGCGATCGAGCCTCCGAGCTCTTCCTGCAGTGTCTCGTCAACATCAAGAGACGTCAGTACGATAATCGGAATCGCACGAGTTGCCGGGATCTGCTTCAGCTGGTGCGCAACGGCCACGCCGGACATCTCCGGCATAATCAGGTCGAGAATCACAACATCCGGATGCTCCCGCGTGGCGACCTCCACCCCTTCCTGGCCGTGGAATGCCTTCAACACCCGGTACCCTTCATTTTCGAGAATCACCTGGACAAGATCCGTGGCAGCCCGATCGTCATCAATAACCAGTACCGTTGGTTTCTGGGTATCCCGTGAGGGGAGCAAATGTACGCGATCAAGTGCATGCACAAGATCGTCCCGGTTCACGGGTTTCACAAAATACTCAACGGCACCCAGGCTGAAGCCCAGGTTCTTCTCGTCAATAATTGATACGATAACGACCGGAATTTGTTTGCAAAGAGGGTGCCGTTTCAACTCATTGAGGACCTGCCAGCCATCTTTGCCTGGTAGGATAAGATCGAGGGTAATGACGTTCGGGCGCAACCGTTTTGCCAGATCGAGGGCATCCGTACCATTTCGTGCGATTTCGACGGAATATCCTGCAGATTCGATGTAGACGCGAAGAAGTTCCGCCGCCTGCGGAGAGTCCTCGATGACAAGCGCCAGCGGCTTCTCTCCCTCCTCTTTGCGCCAGTTTTCGCGTTTCAACGTATCCAGCAGCATCCCTGCCTGCACGATCTTTTCGGAGGTGGCATCCACCACCATGGGCACCTTGAACGACACCGTTGTCCCTTTCCCCCACTCGCTTTCCACTCCTATTGTCCCGCCGTGCAGTTCGACAAGTTTCCGGGCGATCGCCAATCCAAGACCAATTCCTTCTCTGTTGTGCCCCGCACCGCTCTTTGCCTGCCTGAACGGTTTGAAGAGCGACGGGAGTTCCTCTTTCTTGATCCCGATGCCTTCATCTTTCACGGCAAAGTGCAGATCGTTCCCGACACGCAGCGAACTGACGGTCACCGTACCGCCGGGGTTGCTGAACTTCACGGCATTCGAAATCAGATTGATCAGGATCTGCTTGAAGCGTATCTGATCGACAACGATCTCGTCAATATCGTCGTCGAACGAAAATTTCAGCCGCACCTGCTTCTGCGACAGCACCCCCGCAAGGACGCTGTTCACACTCTCCTCAAAGTACGTGACCGGATAGCTGGCGATGTGCAGATCCATGTGTCCCGCTTCAATCTTCGAGAGATCGAGAATGTCGTTCAGAATATGCTGCAGGTGTCTTCCGCTCATCCGGATATTCTTCATGAACTCCTGAATCTTCTCGGCTCCAAGATCTTCCATCTGGGTTGAAAGGAGTTCAGAGAATCCGATGATGGAGTTCAAAGGCGAGCGCAATTCATGACTGAACATAGCGAGAAACTTCTTGAGCGTGTCACTCGCTTCGAGCGTCCGTTCTGTCTGGGCTTCCAGCTCGAGGTTCTTCATCCGGAGCTCATCGATGAGCCGCTTGCGGCTCATCGCCAATGCGATATCCTTGGCAGCAATGCCAAGGATCTCCATCTCCTCCTGCGCGTAGGCATATTCCTTGATCGTAAGAACTTCAATGACACCTTGCACGTCGTTCTGGACGACAAGCGGCATTGCGATGAGTGTGCGGAGCGACAGCCCCTGCACGGATGCGCCAAACAGATGGCCGACGGTCCCTGCGCTGATGTCTTCGGTGAGAACAGGTTCGCGCGTGAAGGCGGTCCGGGCGGCGAGGTACGGCGCATCGGCGCACACCTGCTGATGTGCGATCTGCGCCGGCACATCTACCCCCAATAGCGTCGGGGCAACGAGGCGTACTTCGTTGCCGCGGGGATCGTACAGATACACGCACACAAGGTGCGGGGGGATTTCGAATACGCCGGCAACAACAGCGGCAGAACGGTGGCACAAGTCATCGAGAACCTGGGCCTCATTCACCGCACGCGAGATCTCGACAAGAAACTCCTTGCGCTTCTGATCGCGTTTCCGTTCGGTGACATCCTGGAAAAACACCGAGAGACCGTCGTCGGCCGGGTAAATCCGGACATCGTACCACCGTTCAAACCGTTCATCGCGGTATGCGGTCTCGAAACTCTGGTATGTGCGGGTTTCCATCGCCAGGCGATACTTCTCGCCAAGCAGTGCGCCGCGCGCATTCGGGAAAACATCGAATACGTTCTGACCGACGACTTCGCGGGCCGTGAGGTTGGTTCCGACTTCTGCTGCACGGTTCCAGTACGTGATGACGTACCGTGAGTCCATCGCAAAAAAGCCGCCGCTTATGCTTTCCAGAATGCTTTCGTAACGAAGCTGGTTGGACATTGAGATTTGCAGACGCCTCGTCTATGTGCAGGAGGGATCAATCCGCCTGTAAATAGCTAATTTTACATAGAAATGCAAGAGGTTTCTTAAGCAACACTTTAAGCAATCCGGGTATGGCTACAAGGCGAGGCCGGTCAGAAGCCGCAAGGCATCGCGGTACTTCTGAGCGGTTGTGCTGATGACGTTCTGCGGTAGTGCGGGACCCGGCGGACGTTTGTCCCAATGGAGCGACAAAAGATAATCGCGCACAAACTGCTTGTCAAAACTGGGTTGCGACGCGCCTGGCCGGTAAGAGTCGAGAGGCCAGAAGCGGGAAGAATCCGGCGTCAACGCTTCGTCTATCCACACCAGCGTACCGTCGTCGTCAAGACCGAATTCAAACTTGGTGTCGGCGATGAGAATGCCACGGGTTTCCGCATACGCCGCACCCTCGCGGTACAAACGGATCGAGATTTCACGCAACTGCTTCGCAAGAGCAGTTCCTACCAGACTTTCGACCTGATCAAAGGTGATGCTTTCGTCATGCACACCGACGTCCGCCTTGGTGGTGGGTGTAAAGAGCGGCTCAGGCAACTGCTGCGACTCCTGCAAACCGGCAGGAAGCGCGATCCCACAAATCGCACCGCTGCGTTGGTAATCATTCCAACCGGAGCCGGTGATATACCCGCGTACGACACACTCGACCGCCAGCGGCGTGGTTTTCTTTACCAGCATGCTTCGGCCCGCAAAAAGATCCGGACGCACGCGGAAGGGCTCGGGAAACGCATCGCTCGCAGTACTCACAAGATGGTGCCTGACGACATGCCCGAGTCGATCGAACCAGAATGCAGAAACCTGTGTGAGCACCCTGCCTTTGTCGGGAATCCCGTCGGAGAGCACAACGTCAAACGCAGAGAGACGGTCAGTGGCAACGATGAGAAGGCGATCGCCGAGATCGTAAATATCCCGTGACTTTCCCCTTCTTCCAGGGGACAAACCCTTCTACGGCTGTGGTGAGGGTAACTTGCGGCGGCATGGAGGAGTGGTGCTTTAGCGATCGAGATTCGTCCCGAGTATTTCCTCGATCGTGCCGCGAACGATGGCACTCGACGGAGGCGCCGCCATGATCGGTCGGCTAATGCTTTCAAGCCTCAGCCCGCGCCATTCTGTATGAATCTTGTCGTTCACGAACTCTTGCACCGTTCTCTGAAGATTGCGGGCCGGGATTTTGCCTTTCTTCAACGGATCGAGGAACAGATCCACTTTGATCTCTCCGCTGGAGATCTTTGTCGGCACAAGCATGTAGTTCAGCGTGCCGGTGGTACGCCATGAATACGTCCGTTCGATCTGATTGAAGGTCGAGGGAATGTTCAGCAGACTGCGTTCATCGGTCCGGGGGACGAGGGTGATCGTCACCCGCTCTGTTCTGTGTGGTTCGCGCGCAAGTGGCATCGCCATGCACTCCTCGTGAGTATCTCGCCTCGGGCGGCTTTCGCTTTAGTTAATATATACACAAAACCCGGACAACGCAATACCGTCTTTGAGGTTATGCCTGAAGCTGTGATGCAGATCACACGCCCGATCATTTTTTTGTGAATGCGGCGTCAAAGGAGAGAGCTTCATGGAGCAAACTCAGGTAGTCATCCCGGGAAACTTCACATGCCCCGAGACTGGCCAGATGCGGTGTCAGAAACTGCGTATCCAGAAGCAAAAAGCCGCATTCCGTGAGCCTCCGGACCAGGTACCAGAGGGCAATTTTTGAAGCATCCGTCGTTTGGCTGAACATGGATTCTCCGAAGAAGGCACCACCCAGCGTAACCCCGTACAGCCCGCCGACGAGTTGGCCTTTGTGCCAGGTCTCGACCGAATGGGCGTGCCCCATATCGAAGAGCCCGCAATACGCCTCAATGATTTCGCCGGAAATCCATGTATCGTCACGCGCCGCACAACGTCGCATGACCTCAGCGAATGAGGTATCGATGCGAATCTCCAACTGACCTTGATGTGCCCTCTGCCGGAGACTGCGGGAAATTTTGAAACGATCAAGTGGAATGATGGCACGCGGATCGGGTGAAAACCATTCGACGGGCCCGCTCCGGTCTTCGGCCATGGGAAAGAATCCGGCCGCATACGCCCGAAGAAGAAGCTCCGGGGTGAGTTCCCCGCAGGGTCGAGCTTGCGTGGACGGCACTACAATACCCGTTTCCCCTTTCGCTCGATATACCTTCCGTACAAAGCTTCCAGCTGCTTCTGGGATACGACATCAAGGTCTTCGTCGTCCTTGTCCCGCTTCACAAACATGCTGAAGGTCTCTTCCTCATCCCGTGTCATCTTGTGCACTGCATCCCTGAGCTCAAGAATCATTCGGTGTTGTTCTACGTGCGTCATAGAGCCTCCCGGCATGAATTGTACAAAAAAAGAACTGAAGCCACAACGCCACCGTATTGCTTTTATTTGTGGGAATGATGACATTGAGCGCCAAGGAAAGGAATACTCATGGCGTCCCGGACCAATGCCCTTGGCGCAGCGATCAGGCTGATCAGACCGAAACAATGGATCAAAAACTCCTTTGTGTTTGCTGCGCTGATCTTCGCCAAAGAGCTGTTCCAGACGACACCGCTTCTTACCACCCTGCGCGCCTTCGGAGTATTCTGTCTGACCGCAAGTTCGGTCTACATTATCAATGATATTCTCGACGCCGAAGCCGACCGCGCGCATCCGAAAAAACGATTCCGGCCCATCGCTGCGCACATCATCACGGTACCGCAGGCATTGGTCCTGTTGGGACTACTTGTGTGTGTTAACGTCCTGCTGGCATGGCCGCTTCCGGACGCGTTCAAGGCGATTGTCGGGGCCTACTTTGTGATGAACCTGGCCTATTCCTTCAAGCTGAAGGAAGTGATCCTGCTTGATGTGTTTATTATCGCAGCGGGGTTCATGCTGCGCGTGCTTGGTGGCGCTTACGCAATAGGCGTCGTGGTGTCGAGCTGGCTTGTGCTCTGTACGATGTTCATTTCGCTCTTTCTGGGATTTGCGAAGCGTAGGGGAGAGCTTGTTGCGGTACAGACGGCAGGGGCACTATCCGAACGCAAGGTCCTTCATGAATACCGTCTGGAAGTGATTGATCAGATGTTGACGATCACTGCCGCCGGCACCGTGATCTCTTACGCCCTGTACACTGTTGCTCCCCGGACACTCGAGATATTCGGAACCGACAAGCTGATCTACACGACGGTATTCGTGATCTACGGGGTATTCCGATACATACACCTCGCCCACGCGACAGACAGCACAGAGAATCCGACTGCCGTCGTGGCGTCGGACCTTCCCATCATTATTGTTGCCGGTATGTGGATCGCAACCTGCGTGGCATTGATCTACTTCAGAGGGAGTGTTCCGGGGCTCTGAGGACCGAGAGAAGGAAACCCATTCAGAAACCTAGAAAACCGGTCGAAAACCCTTGCAAGGACATATCACCGCACAGACGCAGACGAAAGCCTAGCGAGGAAATATCACCGCGGAGAAACAGAGACGCAGAGAAAGACTGTAACTGTGGGGAAAACCCACTACAAAAATACCCTCTCTGCGCCTCGGCGTCTCGGCGGTAAAGCTTCTGGACTGCGCCTCTGCGGTAATGCTTTTCAACTGCACGTCTAATTCATTCCGCAGGACCCGCCGCAACAGCTCCCGTCGCCACAGGGCGGAAGGTCAGAACCACCACCCATGCTTATGCTCGGCGCGGAGAGGAGCCGTGTATGCTTAGTGGATTCGCATTCCGGGCACACTACATCTTCTTCGATTTCCCTCACCTTGTGAAACACATCATACACTTTCCCGCAATTGTCGCATCGATAGTCGTAGATCGGCATAGCCTCTCCCTGCTCTGGTGTGATAGTTGCTGCTGCCTATAGGATGCGGAATTTCGAACTCAGGGTCAACCTCATAGCCCTCCGAAAGCCCTATTTGACTTACCCGGCGCATTTGGTTATATTTTTCAAGCCAGTGTTGACAATACGACCATGGAACCTTGGTCTTGCAGCCGGGTGTTATAGATATAGACGGTGAATTGCAGCCGGACAACATTATCCGATAGGCATGCGAATGGAAGGGAACTTTTCGAACAGGGTGCAGGATGTTATCCGCTTGAGCCGTGAGGAAGCAATCCGGCTCGGGCATGATTACATCGGCACGGAGCACCTGCTGCTCGGCGTGATCAAGGAGGGAGAAGGGATTGCGGTGAAGATACTCCGCAACCTTGGTGTGGATTTGTTCAAACTGAAGAAGGCGATTGAGGATACCGTCAGGACATCCGGCGGGACCCTGACCATCGGCAATATACCGCTGACGAAACAGGCAGAAAAAGTACTGAAGATCACCTACCTTGAAGCAAAACTGTACAAATCAGACGTGATCGGAACGGAGCACCTTCTGCTCTCCTTGTTGCGCGATGATGACAACATTGCGGCGCAGATTCTTCATCAATTCAATATTCATTACGATGTTGTTCGGGCGGAACTCGACAACATCATCAGCGGCAAACCCTCCGGCACCCCGCAACAGGGTGCCCAGCAGCCGCACCAGCAGCCATCCGAAAAAAAGCCGGAAAAATCCAAAACGCCGGTGCTCGACAATTTTGGCCATGACCTGACAAAGCTGGCCATTGAAGACAAGCTTGACCCCATTGTCGGGCGCGAAAAAGAGATTGAGCGGGTCGCCCAGGTGTTGAGCCGCAGGAAGAAGAACAACCCCGTGCTCATCGGCGAACCCGGAGTGGGCAAAACAGCCATCGCAGAAGGGCTCGCGATGCGTATCGTGCAGAAAAAGATCTCCCGCGTCCTCCATGGCAAACGTGTTGTGACGCTTGATCTTGCAGCCCTTGTGGCCGGAACGAAATACCGCGGGCAGTTCGAAGAACGGATGAAGGCAGTGATGAACGAACTGGAAAAAGCAAAGGACGTCATCCTGTTCATCGACGAATTGCACACCATCGTAGGAGCGGGCGGCGCTTCCGGATCGCTGGACGCTTCAAATATGTTCAAGCCCGCCCTCTCGCGCGGCGAGCTGCAGTGTATAGGTGCCACCACTCTCGACGAATACAGGCAGTATATCGAAAAAGACGGGGCCCTGGATCGACGGTTCCAGAAGATCATGGTCGATCCCACAACCGTTGACGAAACTATCCAGATCCTGAAAAACGTCAAACACAAATACGAAGAGCATCACGGGGTCCGGTATGCCGACAAGGCGATTGATGCCGCCGTCAAGCTGAGCGACCGTTATATCACCGATCGCTACCTTCCGGACAAGGCCATCGATGTCCTCGATGAATCGGGATCCCGTGTCCATCTCGCAAATATCCATGTGCCCCAGGAGATTCTGGATCTGGAAGGAGAGATCGAGAAGATCAAGCAATCCAAAAACCAGGTCGTCAAAACTCAGAATTTTGAAGAGGCGGCCCGATTGCGGGATCTCGAAAAGAAATTGTTGAGCGACCTGGAGATTGCAAAACGGGAATGGGAATTGAAGGCGCAGGATACGGTGCATGAAGTGACCGAAGAGCACATGGCAGATGTGGTGGCGATGATGACCGGCATCCCGGTGAACAAGATTGCCGAATCCGAGTCCGCGAAGCTGCTCAAAATGGAACAGGTCCTCAAGAACCAGGTGGTCGGCCAGGATGAAGCGATCCTGAAGCTGACGAAGGCGATCCGGCGGACACGGGCGGGGCTCAAAGACCCGAAGCGGCCGATTGGTTCGTTTATATTCCTGGGCCCGACCGGCGTGGGAAAGACCGAGCTCGCCAAGGCGCTTGCCCGCTACCTGTTTGATACGGAAGACGCATTGATCCGTATCGACATGAGCGAGTACATGGAGAAATTCAGCGTCTCCCGCCTGGTGGGCGCCCCTCCGGGGTATGTCGGCTACGAGGAGGGCGGGCAACTTACCGAAAAGGTCCGCCGGAAGCCCTATTCGGTCGTGCTGCTCGACGAAATTGAAAAGGCGCACCCGGATGTCTTCAACATCCTGCTCCAGGTGCTCGACGATGGCATCCTGACCGACAGTCTCGGGCGCAGGGTGGATTTCAAGAACACCATTCTCATCATGACCTCGAACATAGGTACGAGGGATCTGAAGCGGACGGGCGGCATCGGCTTTGGCACCCAAACCGCACGGGATGAGTACGGTGCCATGAAGTCGACAATCGATGAAGCGCTCAAGCGCGTATTCAATCCTGAATTTCTCAACCGCGTAGACGACACTATCGTTTTCCATCCACTGGAAAAGACGCACATCCTGGAGATCGTGCAGATTCAGATCCGCGATTTGTCGAAGCGGCTCGAAGCTCAGGGTCTGACGCTGGAGCTGACCATGGAGGCGAAGCAATTCCTCGCGGAAAAGGGGTATGATCCGGCATACGGGGCTCGCCCGCTGCGGCGTGCGGTGCAGAAATACCTGGAAGATCCGATTGCAGAAGAGCTCCTCAAGGGGATCTTCGTTGAGGGTACCGTTATTCGCGTGCAGGTGAACAGCGAGACCGGCGAACTGCGGTTCACAGGTGCCGCCGAAGAGAAGGCCCCGGGAGACATTGCTGCAGAGAATTCCGCCGGTGTCGGTGACACGCCGGCGGGGCCGCCGGGCGAACCGGATGAGGGCAAGAAGGGGTAATGCTACTCACGTCCCTTCCCGCACTGCGGGAAGGGACGTTGTGCTTCCGGGGCAGCCATCGTCAGCAGTTCCTTCAGTGCAACGCCGCGTACGCCGATACTCATCAGGTGTCCGTTCTCCTCATCGCGTAGCGTGCAGACCGGTTTACCGCGATGGAGACTCATCCGAACCACCGCTTCAGTATTTCCGCCCCGCAATGCGTATGGCACAAAGAGCATATCGGCGAGAGCAGCAACAAGGACGTTACGTTGTCGTGCCAGAGCACGCGTGACCCGACGCTGAACTTTCACAAACGGCGAAAGAACGAGGAGCCGCTGTTCTGCGAAAGCTCCATCCCATGCACGCGGAACGCCCCGTTCGTTCAGGCGACGGGCAGGACAATAGACTACAGGGACATGTCGCGCCAGCAACGTGGCAAAACAGGTGCGCTCCATGGGCGAGTGAAACCCGCCGACGATGACTGCGCCATCCTGCGGAGCCTTTTGGGCGAATTCATACGTTGCCAGAAGGAGGGAGCCCGGACATCGAACGGAGCAGAGGAGGCCGATGGAGGGCCGGGCAAGGAGGCCCAGGTGGCCGATCGCAGCCAGGGCGGGTCCGGACGCGGCGTCGCCGGCGGCAAAGAGATCTTCCGCACCGCTCAGGTCATGCCATTGCCCGACGGCCGGTGGATACGTTGATGTGCCGGGGGGAACAACGACGATTGACCGGAACGCCCCGGGCATGTGCGTGCGGGAGGAATCCGTGGACATGGAGTCGCCTCACGGATACCTACATTCCCGGTCATGATTTTACGATGCGGCGAGAACTATTTTTTTTGATCAGCGTGGTGCTTCACGACCCTTGCCTGGGTCAGAAAGACCACTTCTTCGGCGATGTTCGTGGAAAGATCGCCAACACGTTCCAGATTGCGGCTGATCCGGATGAGGTCCAGCCCCTCTTCCACCGGCAGGTTCTTTTCGCGGATCCAGTTGATCACCTGGCGGGCATTGGAGCGATTGAGATCATCAATCTGGTCATCGCGCGTCAACACTGCACGCGCTTTCTCGGGCTCAAGGTGCAGGAATGAGTCCAGCGCATCGCGCAGCATCCCGCGGGTGACCTCTGTCATTCTGGGGATTTCCAGATAGGTGTTCACTTTTGACGATTCAATGAGTGTGCGCGCCGATTGTGCAATATTGACAGCATGATCCGAGATCCGCTCGAGGTCATTGTTGATTTTCAGGGCGGCGATGATCAAGCGCAGGTCGCTGGCAACGGGTTTTTGCAGTGCGAGGATATCGACCACGGCATTGTCGATCTCCAGTTCCAGCGCATCGACCCTGTGGTCGGCTTCAATCACCTGATCGGCGAGCGGCTTGTTCCGCTCGGTGAGTGCCTTGATGGCATTATGGAAGTTTTCCTCAGCCATGCTTGCCATTTTCATCAGCATGGTTTTGAGGCTGTCGAGTTCGCGTTCAAAATGTCGGTCCATACTCTCTCCCGCAGTTGTCGTTCGCACTGAAATCCTTATCCGAATCGGCCGGTGATATATTCCTCAGTCTTCTGTTGCGCCGGCGCGGTGAAGATCTGTTTTGTCTCGCCGAATTCCACCAGCTGACCGATATACAGAAACGCCGTGTAGTCACTCACGCGTGCCGCCTGCTGCATATTATGGGTGACGATGACAATCGTATACTGTTTCTTGAGTTCGCGCATCAGTTCTTCGATGCGGAGCGTGGCGATGGGGTCGAGCGCCGAACAGGGCTCGTCCATCAGGATGATTTCCGGCCGCATCACCAGCACCCGTGCGATGCAGAGTCGCTGTTGTTGCTCCAGCGACAATGAGAGTGCGGAGTCGTTGAGCCGGTCCTTCAGGTCATCCCACAGGAGTACGCCGCGCAATGCTTCTTCCACGATGCCGGCGAACTCCCTGCGCGGCGCGCGGCGGTGAATCTCGAGTCCGAAGGTAATGTTGTCGCGCACGGAAAATGGAAACGGGTTCGGACGCTGGAACACCATGCCGACGCGTGACCTGAGGGCGATGAGGTCCACATTCGGAGCATAAATATTTTCGTCGTGCACGCGCACGTCGCCGGTGACGCGTGTATCGTCGATCAGGTCATTCATTCTGTTGAAGACGCGCACGAGAGTCGATTTGCCGCAGCCCGATGGCCCGATGAGGGCGGTAATCTTCTGCTCCTCGATATCGAGGTCGATATCAATCAGGGCATGAAAAGCGGCGTAGAAAAAGTTCAAACGCCGTGTCTGTATGATTACTGAACCCATGGCTTATCCGAACTTCCCGGTAACATATTCATCCGTGCGTGCATCGGACGGCCTGGTGAAGACATCCTTGGTATTGCCCACTTCCACCATTTCCCCCATGAGGAAGAATGCCGTGCGCGTGCCGACACGTGCCGCCTGCGCGACGTTGTTGGTCACCAGAACAATCGTGTACCGGTCGCGCAACACCATCATGGTCTCTTCCACGCGCGCCGTGGAAATGGGATCCAGTCCCGATGTGGGCTCATCAAAGAGAATCACTTCCGGTTGCCCGGCCAGAACACGCGCGATACAGAGGCGTTGTTGCTGGCCCCCTGAAAGGTTCATTGCCGGTTGATGCAGGCGGTCCTTCACTTCATCCCACAGGTACGCCTCGCGGAGGCTCCGCTCAACCAGGTCGGTCAGCCGGGCTTTCTGGCGGATGCCGTGCATGCGCGGCCCGTAGGTGATGTTATCGGAAATTGACAGGGGCAGGGGAAACGGCAGGGCGAAGACAATCCCCACCCGCGCGCGCAGCTGTTCCACCTCAATCGCATCTATGTCTTCTTCACCCAGCATCACCGACCCCGTCTTCCTGAATTCCGCATTGAGGTCGTTCAAACGGTTGAGCGTTTGAAGGAACGATGACTTCCCCGAATTGGCGGGCCCGATGATGGTAAAGATCTCATTCCTCTGGATTTCGAGCGAGAGGTTCTTGAGAACGCAGTTCCGGCCATAGTGGAGGCAGAGATCACGCGCGGCGATGTGGGTTGACATCACATTACCACCGTTTCTTCTTCCGGAACCGATACCGGAGGACAATGGCGGCGAGGTTGAGAATGAGGACCAGCAGCAGGAGCACAAGTGCAGTGCCGAACCGGAAGTCCTCCCGAATGCCCGGGACCTGTGTGGAAATCACATAGAGATGATACGGCAGGGCCATCGTCTGGTCGAAGACCGACTCGGGCAACCTCGGCAGATAGAATGCCGCAACGGTAAAGAGGATCGGTGCGGTTTCGCCCGCCGCTCTGCCCAACCCGAGGATAGTCCCGGTCAGTATTCCCGGCAGGGCATGAGGAAGCACGGCATGACGGATGGTTTGCCATCTGCTTGCGCCGAGAGAGAAGCTCACGATGCGGAATGATTTCGGAACACTCTCCAGCGCCTCGCGCGAAGCGGTAATGATGACCGGGAGAATCATGATGCCGAGTGTCAGCGACCCTGACAGGATGGACACGCCAAAGCCCAGGAAGACGACGAAGATACCCAGACCGAAGAGGCCGTACACCACCGAGGGAACACCTGCAAGGTTCACGATCGCCAGTTTGATCAACCGGCTGATGGCGTTGTCTCTTGAGTATTCCACAAGATAGATCGCCGACAGGACTCCGAGCGGCACGGCAAAAAGGATGGCGCCCGTCACGAGATAGATGGTCCCCAGGAGTGCCGGGAAAATTCCGCCTGCATTCATCCCGTTTTCCGGCATCCCGAAGATGAAGTCGAAGGAGAGTGCGGAAAACCCCTTGTAGGTGATAATACCCAGGATCACAAGCACCGGAAGAACTACGAGCACGGTGCAGGAGAAGAGAAATCCGACGGCGATACGTTGTTGTGTCCGGACGTTCATGGTCACCTCTTCGTCGTCCGGTGCAGGTACAGGTCTGCGACGCCGTTGATGGCAAAGGTAATCACGAAGAGCACAATGCCGATGGCAAAGAGCGCGGCATAGTGGTCACCCCCCTGCACCGTCTCTCCCATTTCAGCAGCAATGGTGGCCGTCAACGTTCTGACGGGTTGCAGGATGCTGTGGGGAATCAGCGCGGCATTCCCTGTCACCATCATCACCGCCATCGTCTCGCCGATCACGCGGCCGAGGCCCAGCATGACAGCTGCAAACATGCCCGGGCGTGCCGCATAGGCTACGACGCGCCATGTCGTCTGCCAGGTTGTCGCGCCCATTGCCGCAGCGGCCTCACGATATTGCTTTGGGACTGCGGTGATAGCGTCTTCAGCGATGGACACGATGGTGGGCATTGCCATGAACGCCAGCGTGATGGAGCCGGTGAGCGCCGTGAGACCCGTGGGAAGGCCAAAGACCGATTTGATAAACGGACCGAGGGTCACCATGCCGATGAATCCGATCACCACCGAGGGAATGGCGGCCAGAAGTTCGATGCCGGCCTTGAGGACCTCTTTGGTGTTCTTCGGCGCAATTTCCGCGATGTACAGCGCACTGGCGACACCGAGGGGAACCGAGATTGCCGCTGCTCCGAGCGTGACAAGCACCGATCCGAGGATCAGGGGGAATGCACCGAATTGCGGCGGGTCAGAGATGGGATACCAGTTTCTGCCGAACAGAAACTCGAATATCCCGACGTCTCCGAAAATCGCCAGTCCTTCTTTCAGCAAGAATATGAAAATGAGGATCACGATAAGGACCGACGTGATCCCGCTCAAAAAGATCACGCGTTCGATACACCACTCTCTCAGCTTGCGGACTGTCATGTGTCGTCAGACGGCAGGTCGGTTTACATGATCGGAACGAAATCTAATCTCCTCACGACCTTCTGGCCTTCAGGAGACAGCACATACTCCACGAACGTTTTGGTCAACCCCACCGGCTCGCCTTTTGTGTACATGATCAACGGGCGGGAGATCGGGTACGTGTTGTTCTGGATCAATTCGATGGAGGGAGCATAGAACGGGGACTTGTCGTCAATGGCGACCTTCAGGACCTTGAGATGCTTGGTGATGTATCCCATGCCGAAGTACCCGATGGCATCGGGGTTTTGTGATGCTTCATCAACGATCGCCTGAGAACTCGGGAGTAACAGGGCTTGCGGTGAGAACTCCTCTTTGGCATCGGCATTCCCGTGGCGGAGGACATGCTCTTTGAAATAGACATGGGTTCCGGAATTCACCTCTCGCGAGAGCAGCACGATTTTTGCGTCATGGCCTCCCACCTGCTTCCAGTTGGTGACCCTCCCGGTATAGATGTCAGCAAGTTGAGCGATGGTCAGCTGGCTCAGGGGGTTGGAAGGATGGACCACAACTGCGAGTCCATCGAGTGCCACGACAAGCTTCTTCGGCTCAACGCCTTTCTGCCGCGCGAGTGCAATTTCCGACTCTTTCATTTCGCGGGACACCTCGGCAATGTCGCAGGTACTGCTGATGAGCGATGTGATGCCGTTGCCCGATCCGCCGCCCGTCACGGCGATGGATGTCCCCGGATGCTGCTTCATAAAGTCTTCTGCCCATGCCTGGGAGATGTTCACCATCGTATCGGAGCCCTTGATTTGCACGGTGGTCTTTGCGGATTCGCTCTTCCGGCTGCAGCCGGACGTGAGAACCAGGAGGACGGCTGTGACGGACGCCATGATGCGCAGGCAGCGAGTCGACATATTGCAACCCCGGATGAAATTGATGTTTCGGTGTGGTGCGTTGGCGAAAGAATTCGTACGCGGGAGTTAATATACCGTTTTAAAGCAAAACCTGCCAGTGGGAGAGTGTCGACTGTCACAGTGCTGTCACGGTGTCGACTGTCACAGTGCTGTCACGGAGGCATAGAGAAGCGTTGTTGCGGAAAGTAACGGGGGGGGGAACGGGACACCACAAAAAAAGCCCCGTCTCAAGAGACGGGGCTTGTACATTAACTCTGGCAATGACCTACTCTCCCACACGGTCGCCCGAGTAGTACCATCGGCGCTGAAGGGCTTAACTGCCGAGTTCGGAATGGGATCGGGTGTGACACCTTCGCTATGATCGCCAGAAGTTTACATTCTGACAACGGGAAGAGCTGTGCTGAAAGTACGCTGAGCGTATTCTTATTGGGGCACCCGATGTATATCGGGGACAATAAGAATATTATGGAAAAATCTCACGACCAATTAGTACTGCTCGACTGAGTACATTACTGTACGTACATCTGCAGCCTATCAACCTCGTCATCTCCGAGGGGTCTTGAGGGGCTTGCGCCCGGGATACCTCATCTTGAAGCGGGTTTCGCACTTAGATGCTTTCAGCGCTTATCCCATCCGGACGTGGCTACCCTGCGTTTGCCACTGGCGTGACAACAGGTACACCGTAGGTCCGTTCACCGCGGTCCTCTCGTACTAACGGCGACACTTCTCAAGTATCCTGCGCCCACATAGGATAGGGACCGAACTGTCTCACGACGTTCTGAACCCAGCTCACGTACCACTTTAATTGGCGAACAGCCAAACCCTTGGGACCTTCTCCAGCCCCAGGATGTGATGAGCCGACATCGAGGTGCCAAACCGCGCCGTCGATTTGAACTCTCGGGCGAGATCAGCCTGTTATCCCCGGAGTAGCTTTTATCCTTTGAGCGATGGCACGTCCACATGCAACCATCGGATCACTAAGTCCTGCTTTCGCATCTGCTCGACTTGTAGGTCTCGCAGTCAAGCTCCCTTATGCCTTTACACTCGACGCATGATTACCAACCATGCTGAGGGAACCATTGAGAGCCTCCGTTACAATTTAGGAGGCGACCGCCCCAGTCAAACTACCCGCCTAGCACGGTCCCTTCCGCTGATTCAAGCGGAGAGGTTAGAATTCAAGCAGAACAAGGGTGGTATTTCACTGGTGACTCCATGGAGACTAGCGTCCCCACTTCAACGTCTCCCACCTATGCTACACATGTTTTGTCCGAACCCAATGCTAAGTTATAGTAAAGCTTCACGGGGTCTTTCCGTCCATATGCGGGTAACCGGCGTCTTCACCGGTACCACAATTTCACCGAGCCCATGGTCGAGACAGTGACCAAATCGTTACACCATTCGTGCAGGTCGGAACTTACCCGACAAGGAATTTCGCTACCTTAGGACCGTTATAGTTACGGCCGCCGTTTACCGGGGCTTCGGTTCAAAGCTTCTCCGCCTTGCGGCGAATGACCTCTCTCCTTAACCTACCGGCACCGGGCAGGTGTCACACCTTATACGTCGACTTCACGTCTTCGCAAAGTGATGTGTTTTTGTTAAACAGTCGCTTGGCCCGTTTCACTGCGATCTTGATGCGCTCT
>CAWKHH010000006.1:177500-741422 GCA_963849385.1 Ignavibacteriota bacterium
CCTATGGCGCTCTGCTGGCGATCAGGAGCAACTACGGTCACGCGGGCGATATTCTTGATCTCCTGCGCCAGAGCATAAATTCCGGGCGCATCAATACCGTCGTCGTTGCAGATGAGAATGTGGGGCATGGGGATCGCCTAATAGCTCTCCTTCATTGTTGGAAACTCTCCGGACTTCACGTCCTGTATATACTTCCTGAACGATCTGCGCATATCCCCGGCAAGCTCTCCATATCTCCGCACGAACCGCGGCTTGAACTCCTCGGTCAACCCCAGCATGTCGTACACCACGAGCACCTGCCCGTTGCAGTGGGGCCCGGCGCCGATGCCGATCGTCGGGATATCCAGCGCATCGGTGACTCTCTTTGCCAGCTTCGCCGGAATTTTTTCCAGGACTATCGAGAATACACCGGCGTCCTGCAGCGTCTTCGCGTCCTTCAGCAGCCGGTCAGCCTCCTCTTTGCCCGTAGCACGCACCTCGTACGTGCCGAACTTGTTGATCGCCTGGGGCGTAAGACCAAGATGCCCCATGACCGGAATCCCGATCTCCACCAGGTGCCTGACCTTCTCGGCAATGAACGCACCGCCTTCAAGTTTTACCGCGCCGACGCCGACTTCCTTCATCACCCGTCCGCAATTGCGGACCGCTTCGTCAAGACTGTTCTGGTACGACATGAAGGGCATGTCGACCACGATCAGCGCATTCTTCACTGCCCGTTTCACCGCCTTGGCGTGGTAGATCATATCATCCACGGTTACCGGGAGTGTGGTTTCGTGCCCCTGCACGACATTGCCCAACGAATCGCCAACGAGGATGATGTCGATGCCGACTTCGTCGAGGTAGCGTGCAACGAGAAAATCATATGCCGTGAGGGCAGTGATTTTCTCGCCTGTGGTCTTCATGGTAATAATGGAACGCGTTGTCGCAACGCGGGGTTTGTGATCAGGTTGTGCTGTGCTCATGGTAGCCTCCTTCCAATCATGAATTGTGGAGGTGGGTGTACAGTGTACAATTGAACTGTATCCCCCATTCCTCCTCAAATCCCCTTTTGATGCATCCTGCGAGGTGGTCTCCATCGACACCGCCTCCGGTGATCTCACCAAGATCCACGGTCTTCTCTTCCATCTCCCGGCGCACGCGGGACAGCACAGCCGGATCTCGAAAAGTAAGGAGCTCTGTCAGATGTCTGTGAGCCGGGCCGCAGAGTATGGATCCGTGCTGGAGAACGACGTCGCGTTCGCCGTCGCCATATCGCCGCTGGGCGCTCCCCACCAGTTTTTTTCCGCGCCATTCGATTTCGTAGCGTGCGGAACTGGTGAAACAGGGGATTGATGACGCATGCCGGTATACCTCCGTGAAGTTGGGCTGTGACTTCTGAAGGGCGACATCGACACCAAACAGCTGCAATCCGCGCACCAGAGCATGACTGATATCATTGTACACCGTAAGGACGCTGCGGCGACCGGTGTACATCACCACGCAGTACGTGAGTTCCTCCGCGTGAAGAATCGCCCGTCCTCCCGTCGGCCGCCGCACGACATCGATGCCCTCCGCCGCACAGCGGCCGAGGTCCAGGTCTTCTGATGATTGATGGTGACCGAGCGAGACCGCCCAGGGTTGCCAGTGATACAGTCGAAGAGATGCTGAAGACCCGGGACCCGGATGATTCTGAAGCCGGCGGGCGGATTCTTCGTCGCGGTGCATATTTTCCGCACCAGTGAGCGCGCCGGAATTCTCGTATCTCCACTCCCGGGCGGCGGAGGCGGGATCAGGCACGGAGACGCGGAGCTCCGATGATACCCCGTTTGCTGGCATGGATGAACTCCACGACGTGAGCAACTTCGGGGAACGACATCACGGCTGACTCTCCCGCAATGGCTTCAAGAGCCTGCGAAACGTTCTTCCCGGACCTATAGAGAAGCTGGTACGCCCGGTCGAGCGCCTCAATCGCCTCTCTGGTGAACCCCCTGCGCCGCAGACCGATAGAGTTCAGACCTTCGAAGACGAGCGGCGCATTGCCGGCGAGACAATACGGGGGAACATCCTTGGGCACGCGTGCGCCGCCACCGATCATGGCGTGACATCCAATATGTGTGAATTGGTGGACCGGCGTGCCGCCTCCGATGATCACCCAGTCTTCCACGACCGTGTGGCCCGCCAGCATTGAGGCATTGGCCATAATGACCCGGCTGCCGATTTTGCAGTCGTGGGCGATGTGCACATAGCCCATTAGAAAGCAGTCGGCCCCGATCACCGTGCGGCCGCCCTCGCCCGTGCCACGATGGAGTGTGGCATATTCACGAACGATCGTACGATCGCCGACTTCGCATGTCGACCGTTCGTTGGCGTATTTCAGATCCTGAGGGGCGTGACCGATGACTGCACCGTGATGGATCTTGCAGTCCTTTCCGATACGCGCCCCGGTGGCAATCAACGCAATGGCGGCTATGCTTGTGCCATCGCCGACCACCGCCCCTTCTTCCACGACGGTAAACGGGCCGATCGTCACGTTGTCACCGAGTTGCGCTTTAGGACTTACCGCTGCCCGTGGGTCAATCTGCGTACTCATAACACTCCGGCATCAGGATGCGGGCTTCTTCGCAATGTTTCTGTCGATGATCGACGCCATGAGATCGGCCTCGGCAACCAGCGTGCCGTCGACATACGCTCTCCCGCTCATTGTACAAATGCGGCTCTTCCGCGTGACCAGTTTGAGTTCGAACACCAGTTGGTCGCCGGGGACAACCGGGCGGCGGAACTTGGCGTTATTGATCGACATGAAAAACACCAGCTTGTCCCCCGGGTTTTCCACGCCGTTCAGAAGAAGTATTCCCCCCGTCTGGGCCATCCCCTCGATGATCAACACGCCGGGCATTACCGGCTGACCCGGGAAGTGCCCCTCGAAGAACGGTTCGTTGACGGTGACATTTTTCACCCCGACCACACTCTCGTCGATCTTGAAGTCGGTAATCTTATCCACCAGCAGGAACGGATAGCGATGCGGAAGAATCCTCTGAATCGCGTTCACGTCGAACACCACGCCTTCTTTGCGTTCGTGCTGGAATTTGCTGATGAGTTTCTTCTGTTGATACAGCTTCCGGATCAGCCGGGCGAACTCGATGTTGCTCGCGTGGCCGGGACGTGCGGCAAGAATCTGCGCCTTCAACGGGACGCCGATCAGGGCCAGATCGCCCATGAGGTCGAGCAGCTTGTGCCTCGCAGGTTCATTTTTGAACCGGAGCGGGCGGTCGTTGAGTGTCCCATGCGTTCCCAGAATGACTGCCTGGTTGATGCCGAGCTTGTCTGCGAGGCGCCGGATTTCATCGTCGTTCAGGTCCCGGTCGACGATGACGATCGCATTATCCAGATTCCCGCCTTTGATCAGTCCCGCACTGTGGAGCATTTCCACTTCGTGAAGAAAGCAGAATGTCCTGGTCGGAGCAAACTCCGACACAAATTCCTTTTCCAGGTTGAACAGCCCTGTGTGCTGGCTTCCGAGCGCGGGGTTGTTGTAGTCCACCATCACGGTGATGCGGTAGTCGTCGAGCGGCAGCGCAACAATATCGACGCCCTTTTCTTCATTGTGGTACGTGACTGTCTGATCGATGATCAGATAGTCTTTGGGCGCGTTCTGCTTCTCGAACCCGGCTTTGAGCAGAACATCAACATACGGTTTTGCACTCCCGTCGCCGATCGGCGGTTCGTTGGCGTCAAGTTCAATGATGCAGTTGTCCACCTCGAGCCCGACCAGTGCCGCCATCACATGCTCGATGGTATGGACGCGGGCATCGCCGATGCCGATCGTGGTGCCGCGCGAGATATCCACCACGTGATCCACGTCTGCGGGGATTTCAGGCGATCCGCCCATGTCGATGCGGCGGAACCGGATGCCGGTATCTTCGGGTGCGGGCCGGAACGTCATCGTGGTGACACTTCCGGTGTGCAAACCGACGCCGCTGACGGAGGCCGGTTGTTTGATGGTGCGCTGTTGGACGAGCATGGGGGAGTTGAGGTTAAGGTGAATGGATTCAGATCACGATTGAGATGTAGGGGGATCCTTTGAGAGTTCCTCGATATGTTTCACGAGATCGCGGACCGTCGCCAGGAGATCAGGAAGTTGCGGAAAAGATCCGTAGATCCGCATCGCTTCGCGGTGAGGATATGCCGGAGTCCCGAAGTACGTTGCGTTTGCCGTGGTAAGGGAACGGTGCACGCCGGATTGCGCGCCGATCTTGACGCCGTCGGCAACATCAATGTGTCCGGTGAAACCCACCTGGCCGCCAACCATCACATTCTTCCCGATGCGTGTGCTGCCGGAGATGCCGCTCTGCGCGGCCATCACGGTATTCTCTCCGATCACCACGTTGTGCGCAACCTGGATCAGGTTGTCGAGCTTTGCACCCTTCTTGATGCGGGTCTCTCCCAACGTCGCTCGGTCCACTGTCGTGTTGGCGCCGATCTCAACATCGTCTTCGATCACGACGATACCCATCTGGGGGATCTTTTCAAACGAGCCGTCGGGTCTCGGCGCAAAGCCAAACCCGTCGCTTCCTATCACTGCCCCCGGCTGGAGAATGCACCGGGAGCCAATGCGGCATCCCTCACGAACAGTGACATTGGCGTACAGGAGAGCATCATCGCCGATCTGCACATCATTCCCGAGCACGGCACAGGGGGCGATCATGGTGCGGGCGCCGACGCGGCATCGCGCCCCGATGACCGCGCACGGACCGACGCGCACATCAGCGCCGAGTATCGCGGTCGGATCGATGACAGCCGCTGGATGGATGCCGGGGGGGAGCAGAGGCTGGGGCGGATTGAATTTCGCCAGGACACGCACAAAACCCACGTAGGGATCGGCCACACGGACGAGCGTCAACGGTGGAAGCTCCGCAGGGCGGTCTTCCACCGTGACGGCAGGACCGACGATCACAGCGGACGCGCGCGTCGTTGCCAGATAGCGCGCGTACTTCGGATTGGCAAGGAACGTCAATGCACCTTCCCCCGCCTCCTCGATCTTTGCCACGCGGAGAATCTCCAGATCGGGATTCCCTTCGAGCGCCGCACCGAGCAACTGGGCAATGTCCCGGAGTTTCATCCCCTGTCTCCGCTTACTTGCCGAACGACTGCATGCGTGAGATCACCTTCTGGGTCAGATCCAGTTTGTCATTCGAGTACAAGCAGGAGGATTTCTCCGCTCTTGTCGAAGATGTAGTCGTATCCGTCTTCCTTGGCGATCTCTTCGAGAACCTTGAAGATCTTGTTCTGGATGGGTTTCATCACTTCGCTCTGTTTCTGGAAGAGTTCGCCGTTCTGGCCGAACTTCTTGTTCCGGAAATCAGTGATTGCCGGCATCCATATCGCGGAGTTCCTTTTCCTGATCGGCACGTACCTGTTCGGTCAGGATCAGCTTCTTCTTGTCGTAGTCGTCAAATTTCTTCTTCCACTCCGCCTGCATTTTCTGCAGTTCCGCTTCCCACTGGGCCACCAGGGCATCGAGAGACTTCTGCGCGTCGATGGCTTCGGGGAGCGTTTGCATAATGGATTCGGAGTTGATATGCGCGATCTTGGTCTGTCCGAAGGCAAGAACCGGGACGCACGCCAGACAGCAGAACCACGGCAATCGATTTCATGTGAAGCTCCGATGTGATGCGTCGGTGAATATGTTTACTTGCCGCGTTTCAGACGATCGATGACTTTGAAGGTGATATCGTGCGTCGGATCGCCGTAGAGCAGGATCTGAATGGTCTCGGTCTTGTCGAATACGAAACTATACTTCTCTTCTTTTGCGACGGTGGCAATCGCGTTCTTGATGCGCTCGCGCAGCGGCGTCAGCAGTTTTTCCGTTTCGCGGGCAAGTTCACCGTCATTGCCGAGTTTCGACACGCGGTATTCTTCGGCCTTGCGCTGGAACTCCACAAGTTTCTGCTGTTCGGTCTTTTTCGCGGTTTCGGTCAACAGCGCTTCTCTTTTCTGATACTCTTCATAGCGCGCCTGGAGTTCCTTCTGCATGGTTTCGAGGGAATCCTGGATGGGCTTGCCGAGTGCATCGATCTTGCGCTGGGCCTCCTGCGCAGCCGGGAGCTCCTGGAAGATCTTGGCGGAATTGACGTAGCCGATTTTCTGATTCTGCGCGGACACGCCGGTCATGCATACCGCGACTGCGAGAAGAGCGAAAACGATATTCTTCACGTCTACCTCTTTCTGTTTTCGTTATGTGTTGTGAGTGAAACTGAAATTGCGTGCTGCTAGAACCCGCGGCCGAACACAAAATGGAACCTCCACCCGTCCGGCTTGCCGTCCTTCGGGAACACATCATCAAAACCATACCCATAATCGAATCCGATCATGCCGATGGGGTTGATCATGAGACGCGCACCCAGGCCGGCGGATCGTTTCAGATCGAAGAAGTCCGCCCGTGAAAACGATTCGTAGACGTTGCCACCCTCCGCAAATCCAAGAAGATAGATGGGAATCGGATTGATCGAGACGGCATAACGGAGTTCAAGGGTCTGTTTCGCCATCGCCCTGCCGCCGACAATGCTGCCATTGGCGTTGCGCGGTCCGACCGATTGATCTTCGTAGCCGCGCAGCGGCGTGGTCGAGATGTACCCAAGGCCGGTGCCGCCCATGAAGAAGAGATCCACCGGCTGGACATACGAGTCCTTGTAGAACGTCGCGATATAGCCGTACGTTGAATTCAGATAGAGCGCCAGCTTGCTGGAATTGAACAGCGGGAGGTACCACTCGCCGGTCAACACCCATTTGTGGAAATCGATATTTCCCGGGAGCAAGGGTCCGCCCGACATCTGAATCGACAGCGACACATTCGAGCCCGGTGGTCGGAAAGATCGGGTTGTCGATGCTGTTGCGCGAAATCACCTGGGTCAGGCTCACCTGTGTGGACTGCCCTTCCCGGTAGAGGCCGGCACCGTCGCGCACGTTGTTGACCTGGGCATCGACAATCCAGTCGCCGCGGAAGTAGTCGTCGGGCCACCTGAACCGGCGGCCGATGCGGACGGATCCGCCCGTCCGTTCGTAGTCGAACGTGTAGATCTGCCGCGTGTCAAACAGCGTCACACCCATGAGTGTCGGCGTGTCGAAGAGCCACGGTTCGGTGAACCCGAGAGTAAACGTCCGATAGCGCGACCCCTCTCCGAACATCCACTCGAAGTTGAGAATCTGTCCCGCTCCGCCCGAGAGCGGTTCGGTGATGGAGAAGTTGTTGATCGTGAAACCCAGTGCACCCGTGACACCGAACGCTCCGCTGTACCCGACCGATGCGTTGATGTTGTCGCTGGACTTCTCTTCCACCTCATAGGTCAGATCCACCGTCTTTTCATCCAGCAGAACGTAGTCGGGCTTGATCTTTTCCGGGTTGAAGTAATTGAGCTGGGACAGCTGGCGGATGCTGCGGACGATCGACGCGCGGCTGAAGATAGTCCCCCGGCCGGGTGTACAGTTCGCGCCGGATGACCTTTTCCTGCGTCTTCGTGTTGCCTTTGATGTTCACGTGTGCGAGTTTGAACTGATTCATCTCGTACACGCTGATCTGGATGTCGATGCTGTCGTCGGCAACACGGGTTTCTTTCGGTTCGAGATTGAAGCGAAGATAGCCGTTGTCGAGATAGAGCGATGCAACATCTGTCTGATCTTCGTTGCCGCGAAGGTTCCTCTCAAACTTCTCGGCATTGTAGATTTCACCCGGAAGAATACTCAGACGTTCGTTCAGGATGAAGTCGGGGTATACCGTATTCCCCTGCCACGTAATGTGCCGGATCTTGTACTGCGCACCTTCGTTCACGCGCATGTGAATATACATGTCCTCTTTGTCCTGGCTGTACCAGATTGAATCGGACAGTATCTGCGCGTCGCGATAGCCGTTCTTCCGGTAGAACTGGATGATCTTGATCTTGTCTTCGTCGTACTTCTTCTGGTCGAATTTCGCCGAAGACCAGAATTTCCACCAATGGCTCTCGGACGTTTCATCCATCGCACCGCGGAGGTCGCCGGCGGTAAACGCCTTATTCCCTTCGAAGCTGATGCTTTCTACGGTAACCTTGTTGCCTTCATCCAGGTCCACTTCGACAACCATGCGCCGGTTGCTGGTATCCGCAGGCGCCGTGGTGATGGCCACCTTCGCGAGGAGGTACCCATCCTTGTCGTAGAGCTTCTTGATATCGCGTTCCATCTTCTTCAGGTCGGTGGGCGCGAGAACCTGACCGCGGACCAGGGGGACGGCCTTCCGGATATCGTCGGCGCTCAGTTCGTCGTTCCCTTTGATCTCCAGGCGTTCGAAGCGCGGGAATTCCGTCACCTTGATCAGCAAGAAGGCTCCGTTGCCGACTTTCCGATCGATGGAGATCTCCACGTCTTCGAAGAGACGGAGTGACCAGAGTTTCTTTATGGCGTGACCGACCTGGTCGCCGGGAGTGGTAATTTCCTCTCCCACTTTCAGGCCCGAATTGGCAATGATCGCCGCCGGGTCAGCCAGTGAGTTTCCTTCCACGGCGATGCCGAGGATTTTGTAGACTTCCTGGGGAGGAGGGGTTTGCGCTTGGAGATGGAGCGAAACAGACAACAGGATGCCGATGGCCGCCAGCACAGACGCTTGCTTCTTCATAATGATCAGGGTCCTACAACACTCTTGAGGATTCGACTGAGACTTCCTTGTTTCTTCTTGGGCTGTTGCACTTGTTCGCTCACCATGCCAAAGCGTCGTTCGCGACTCTGGTATGCAACGATAGCCTCATACAGATCCGGCCGGCGGAAGGCAGGCCAGAATTTCGGCGTTATGTACAATTCGGTGTAGGCCAGCTGCCAGAGCAGAAAGTTGCTCAGCCGCAATTCACCGCTCGTACGCACCAGAAGATCCGGATCAGGCGCATCGTGCGTCTGAAGATGACCCGTCACGGTCGCTTCGGTGATATCGGCCGGAAGGAGTTGCCCCTCTGCCACCTTGTGCGCAATAGCTTTGACTGCTTCGGTCAATTCCCAACGTCCGCTGTAGCTCAGCGCGAGCATCAGGGTCAGCCCGGAATTCTCGGCTGTTTTCGCCGCGGCGTCACGAAGCTCCGCCTGCACCTCTTCCGGCAGGGCTCGAATGTCGCCGATCGTGCGCACACGGACGTTGTTACTGTAGAGGCGGTCCGTCTCATCGCGGAGTGCGGTGAGAAGGAGCCGCATCAGCATCGATACTTCTTCCTGGGGGCGCTTCCAGTTTTCCGTGGAGAACGTGTACAGGGTGAGATACTCTACACCTAGCTGACCGCAGACCTCAACGATGTCGCGGACGGATTCTACGCCTTCACGATGCCCGGCGATACGCGGGAGTCCTCGCTGTTTTGCCCATCGCCCGTTGCCGTCCATAATAATGGCAATATGCCGGGGGATCTCCCCCGACGTACGAAGTTGCTCCTGCTGCTTCTTGTCTTCGCCCGACGCTTCCCGCGGACCCCTGATCAACGAATGCACTCTCCCATCGAAGGTAGTCGAGTTCCGCCCGAGAATTTAAGACGGCTGGAAGAAAAATGTAACGGTTTTCGGCTGGAAAGTCAAATTTGACTTTCCCTGCCCTTTCAGGTATATTTTTTGCACTCATTTGATCTCCACACACCGAGGAGCGCTATGGCTGCCGGCCCGAACATGTCTGGGATGATGAAGCAAATCCAGAAGATGCAGGAGCGCATGACGCAGGTGCAGGAAGAGCTTGAGCATAAGACCGTTGTCGGCGACGCCGGCGGCGGCATGGTAAAGGTCACCGTCAACGGCAAACAGCGTCTCACGGCCGTCGCCATTGAAAAAGAAGTCATCAATCCCGAAGAACGGGAAATGCTCGAAGACCTCATCCTGGCTGCCGCAAACAAAGCCATTGAGGAATCTCAAAAGCTCGCCCAGGACGAGATGTCAAAAGTCACCAGCGGCCTCCTTCCGAACATTCCGGGCCTGAATTTGCCGGGACTGTAACGTGCTCTACACGTCAGAAGCATTACAGCAACTTATCGAGGAATTCGCCCAGCTGCCCGGCATCGGTCGCAAGACGGCGCTTCGTCTCGCCCTCTTCATGCTGAAACGCCCGCGGGAAGACGTCGTGAAAATGGCCCGCGCTCTCGTCGACGTCAAAGACCGCATCACCTCCTGTTCCGTCTGCTGCAACATCACCGAATTGGATCCCTGTGCGATCTGCTCCAGCACGAAAAGGGACCGGGGTATGCTCTGCGTCGTTGAAGAGCCTAGTGATGTCATTGCTCTCGAAAAAACCAACGAATTCCGCGGGTTTGTACCATGTCCTGGGCGGCGCGCTTTCGCCGCTCGACGGCATCGGACCTGATGATTTGAAAATCAGGGAACTCCTCCGGCGGCTCCCGGCGGACCTTACCGAGGTGATCCTGGCCCTCAATCCGACTGTCGAGGGCGAAGCAACCACGATCTATCTGACAAGGCTCGTGAAACCGCTGGGCGTGAAAGTCACACGGTTGGCCAGGGGGATTCCTGTGGGTGGAAATCTGGAATTCGCCGATGAGGCGACGTTGTCGCGGGCGCTCGAAGGAAGGATCGCCTTGTGATTCTCCGCATGAAGAGAATTCCAGGATCTCCTCATCGATTTCGCGCAAAGGCGCAAAGAGAAAAAACAAGCATCGCGGGGTTCATGTGGTCTTTGTCCTTTCTCTGCGTCTGCGGAGCCCTTCCTGCTGTGCTCCAGGGATGCGGCTTGTTTGAGCCGCGCGATCCGGAAGATCCTTCCCAATCGAGCCTGAATTTCAAACCGCCGACAGAACCATCTATCGTTATCGCCAATCTCCAGAGTGCAATCGAACAGAAAAACGCCGCGAACTACATCAGCTGTTTCGCCGATCCGGCCAAGGGGAATCCCCCCTTTGTCTTCACCCCCTCCCCCGAAGCGGCCGGACTGTACACTGCCGCACTTGAAGTGTGGACACTCTACGACGAACAATCGTATTTTCAGAACCTCATCGCCCGCAGCGCACCACAGGCATTTTCCAGCCTCTCGCTGACACCTAAGGGGTCAACGGTGTCCGCAGATTCGGTCGTGTACGGTTACGATTACACGCTGGTGTTTGAACACAATGATCCGAGTTTTCCGAAAACCGCGCGGGGCACGCTGCAGTTCACCCTGCGGGTGAGCCAGAGCAATTTCTGGGTGATCCAGAGGTGGGTGGATTTCAAAACCACGGACGACATCTCGTGGAGCCATTTCAAGGGGAAGTTCAGTAATTAAGAGCAGCAGAAGGACGCAAAGGAATGAGAACGAACGCAGAGGGGGCATGCGCACGGGTGAGGTGTGCAGGGTTCCTTCTGTGCGGTCTACTCTGCCTCCCCGCATGCATCAATCCGTTCGCCCCGGGATGGGATAACGCACCGGCGGAGTCTACATGCAACCCGCAAACGGTGGAAGGCATGTTTCAGTGCTTCCAGGCGGCATACACGTTTCGCGACACGACGGTGTACGGACAGCTGCTGGATCCGGAGTTTGTATTCGTGTACCGCAATTATGATCTGGGTATCGACGTGACGTGGGGGCGTGATGACGAGCTCCGCACGACGTTCGGATTGTTCCAGAATGCGCAGAAGCTCGACCTCATCTGGAACAACATCATCACCACCACTGCAGAATCCACGAGCGTGAATATTGTCCGCGGATTCAACCTGACGCTGGTGTTCAATCCCAGCGATATCGAACGCATTGACGGATATGCAAACATCACCTTCCGCCGTGCCCGGATCAACGATCCGTGGAGGATTGTACGGTGGAGGGATGAGTCTAATTTTTAGGGGTAACACCCGGTGAGCCTCTCCTATACACTCCGCGAAAGCTTCTCCGGTTTCCGGCGGACCAAGATCTCCAGCACCCTCTCCGTCATGACCGCGGCCGTTGCCCTGTTCCTGCTGGGATTGTTTGCCGTCGTCACCATTCACGCTGAGCGGTTTCTGGAACAGTTGCGCAGCCGCGTCGAACTGGAAGCATTCCTGTTTGAACCCGTCACGGGGATCACCGTGGACAGTCTCGGACAGGTTGTTGCGTCGTTTCCTGAAGTGGACAGCGTCATCTATGTCTCGAAAGCCCAGGCCGCCGAAATCTTCAAAACGGAATTTGGTGAGGACATCCTGAGCGTTCTCGATTTCAATCCGCTGCCTCCCTCGCTGAAAGTGTTCCTGAAAGACGGCTTCAAGACCTCCGCTCATGTGGAATCTTTTGCAGCACGATTGCGATCGCTGCCCGAGATCGAGAATGTCGTTTACCGCAAGGCGATACTCGAAGTCATCGATCAACGTGCGGCAACCGCTCATAATATCACACTGGCCCTGGGTGTGCTGGTCGGATTGTCGGCAATCATCCTTGTCTCGAATACAATCCGGCTCGCAATATACGCGAAGCGCAAGCTGATCCGGACGATGGAACTTGTCGGCGCCACCCGGACATTCATCCGCCTTCCTTTTCTGCTCGAAGGCATCTGGCAGGGACTTCTTGGCGGGGGGATTGCCGCAGGGATTCTCTACATCATTATCACCTATGGCCTCAAGCTTCTTTCGTCCGAGCTTGCCGAGTATGTCCGGATGGAACCGGTCTTTTATGGACTGGTAGTTGCGGCGGGAGGGCTGCTGGGTTTCATCGGCAGCATGATTTCCGTTGTACGGTTCATCAGACCGGGAAACGGCCGGTGAGGTTGCACTACTATTCCATCTTTCGTATTTTGTGGCATCGATCGTCACTCATCCGGTTCAGAGCATTCCTGTTCGTTCACCTCACCACGATCCCGGTTCCCACTACAGCAGAGAGCGGCATCTATGAGAAGAACATCATCATTCCTCACCAGCTCGGTCGGCAGGAAGCTGATCATGGCGCTGTCCGGGCTTTTTCTCACCAGCTTCCTGGTGGTCCATCTCTATATAAACCTCTTTCTGTTTCAATGCGACAAGGGCCGCGAGTTTGATGCGTACGCCGAATTCATGGCGACATATCCTCTTCTGCGGCCACTGGAGATCGTGCTGTTTGCCGGATTCCTGCTCCATGCGTTCATCGGCATCTGGCTCTGGTTGATGAACCGCCGGGCCCGGCCGGTGAAGTATCATGTGCACAAGATGGGCGAAACCAGCGAGCTCGCTTCACGCATCATGTGGGTAACGGGATTCGTCATCGCCGCGTTCCTCGTAGTCCACATCCAGGCGTTCTTTGTCACCTCCCGGTTCATCACCCCCGGGAGGAGCATGTATGTCATCGTCGCAGAAGCATTCAAGAATCCGTGGACCGATGCATTGTACATCGTGGCCATGCTCTTTCTCGGCTACCACCTCTATCACGGATTCCAATCGGCGTTCCAGACATTCGGCGTACGCCACGCACGGTACAAGCGCCTGATCGACTGGGTGGGAGCAATTTTCTGGCTGCTCATTCCGCTCGGGTTCGCCGCGATGCCACTCTATTTCTATTGGGGCAAGTAAGGAACCAACGCCATGACACTGAACGCAAAAATACCAGCCGGTCCCATCGAGAAGAAATGGGACAGCCATCGTTTCTCCCTGAAGCTTGTCAACGCCGCGAACAAACGAAAATATACCATTGTCGTGGTGGGGACGGGACTCGCCGGGGCTTCCGCAGCCGCATCGCTTGCGGAGCTCGGCTATAACGTCATTTCCCTCTGCTATCATGAATCGCCGCGGCGTGCGCACAGTATCGCGGCGCAGGGAGGCATCAATGCACCGAAGAACTACACGAACGACGGCGACAGCGTGTTCCGCCTCTTCTATGATACGGTGAAGGGGGGTGACTACCGCGCGCGTGAAGCCAACGTCTACCGCCTTGCACAGGTCAGCGGTACTATCATCGATCAGTGTGTCGCGCAGGGTGTCCCGTTCGGCCGCGAATATGGAGGAATGCTGGACAACCGTTCCTTCGGCGGTGCACAGGTGTCGCGCACCTTTTATGCCCGCGGGCAAACAGGTCAACAGCTTCTTCTCGGAGCGTACTCGGCGCTTGTCCGCCAGATGGAAGCGGGCAAAGTGAAGTTCTACCCCCGCCGTGAAATGCTCGATCTGGTTGTTGCCAACGGCCAGGCACGCGGTATCGTTGCGCGTGACATGGTCACCGGAAAGCTGGAAGTGTACACCGGCCATGCCGTTGTGCTCGCAACCGGTGGCTACGCCAACACGTTCTATCTGTCGACAATGGCAAAAGCCAGCAACGCCACTGCCATCTGGCGCGCACACAAACGGGGTGCATTCTTCGCGAATCCCTGCTTCACGCAAATTCATCCCACCTGCATCCCGCAGAGCGGGTCGTACCAGTCGAAGCTGACGCTGATGAGCGAAAGCCTCCGTAACGACGGGCGTATCTGGGTGCCAAAGACCAAGGGCGACACCCGCCGGCCGGGAGACATTCCGGAAGAAGAACGCGATTACTATCTGGAGCGCCTTTATCCGTCATTCGGCAATCTCGTGCCGCGCGACGTGGCCTCACGGCGGGCAAAGGAAATGTGCGACAAAGGGTTCGGTGTCGGGCCCGACCAAACTTGCGGTCTATCTCGATTTCGCCGATGCCATACAACGAAACGGCAAGGGGTATATCGAAGAGAAGTACGGAAACCTGTTCGATATGTACCATGAGATCACCGCAGAGGATCCGTACAAAGATCCGATGAGGATTTATCCCGCCGTCCACTATACCATGGGTGGACTCTGGGTGGACTACAATCTCATGAGCACGATTCCCGGACTCTACGTGATCGGCGAGGCCAACTTCTCCGACCACGGTGCCAACCGTCTGGGCGCAAGTGCATTAATGCAGGGACTGGCCGACGGGTATTTTGTTCTGCCCTACACCATCGGCGACTATCTTGCCGCAGGGGCGTTTGCCCCCGTGAAGGCCGACGACAAACCGTTCCAGGATGTGCAGAAGGAAGTGGAAAAGCGCATCACGAAATTGATGTCTGTGAAAGGACACCGGTCGCCCGACGAATTCCACAAAACACTCGGAACGATCATGTGGAATAATGTGGGGATGGGGCGTAACAAAAAGGGGCTCGAGACTGCCATTAAAGAGATACCGGCTCTGCGCGAGGAGTTCTGGAACGACGTCAACGTGGTCGGCGCGGCGAACGATCTGAACATGGAACTCGAACGCGCCGGACGCATCGCCGACTTTCTGGAACTTGGCGAACTGCTCGCCCGGGACGCACTCCACCGCAACGAATCATGTGGCGGGCATTTCCGCGAGGAGTGCCAGACGGAAGACGGAGAGGCGAAACGCGACGACAAGAAGTTCAGCTACGTCGCTGCCTGGGAATACACCGGGGACGTCAGCAAGCCGGCCCTCAATAAAGAGCCGTTGGAATTCGAATACGTGAAACCTGCCCAGAGGAGCTATAAGTAATGAACTTCACCCTCAAGATCTGGCGACAGAAGAACCGGCAGGCCGAAGGCCGGCTCGTGACCTACACCGTGCGCGACATCCCTGCGGATGCGTCGTTTCTCGAGATGCTGGATATCCTCAACCAGGATCTGGTGACCAAAGGCGAAGAACCGATCGCCTTCGATCACGATTGCCGCGAAGGCATCTGCGGAAGCTGCGGCCTCATGATCAAGGGACGTGCCCACGGCCCGCATCAGGGAGCCGCAACCTGTGAACTGCGCATGCGGAGCTTCCCCGACGGAGACACAATCGTTGTCGAACCCTGGCGGGCCAACCGTTCCCGATCATCAAGGACCTCACGGTCGACCGCACTGCCTTCGACCGCATCATGCAGGCGGGGGGCTATGTCTCCGTCCGAACGGGGCAGGCTCCGGAAGCAAGTGCAATCCCCATTCCCAAAGCCAACGCTGAGGAAGCGATGGACGCTGCGGCATGCATCGGGTGCGGCGCCTGTGCCGCGACATGCCCGAATGGTTCTGCGATGCTGTTCGTGGCCGCAAAGGTCTCCCAGCTCGCGCTGTTGCCGCAGGGCCAGACGGAACGGAAAGAACGCGTGGAACGCATGGTCGCACAGATGGATGCCGAAGGATTCGGCGCGTGCTCAAACACGTATGCCTGCGAAGCAGAGTGCCCTAAAAAGATCTCCGTGGAACACATCGCCCGGTTGAACCGCGAATATCTCCGGGCAAAGGTCGGATGACCGCCGCAGCACGCCGTGCTCCCTGCACTCGTTCATCCTGCCGACCTCATTGATCTCGCCGCAAGGATCCGTCGCTCCGGCGTACGGATCCTTGCACGTCCGTTTCGTGGAGCCTCTCAACGTACCCGGGCCGCCTGGACCCATACCTCTTCTCCTCCCCGTCACTGGACTGACGTCCCGCTTGTCCAGGAGAGAATCCGCGCAAAGATCACCGGTAATCCTCAGGAAGATCTGCCGGCGTACGTCGCGCGGCTCTATGGAAATCCGCAGAAGCCCTGGCGGGGTTTATCGCTCGGGTGCGGTACGGGAAAGAGAGAGATGAGGTGGTTTGAAACCGGAGGGTTCGCATCTCTTGACGCGATCGACCTTTCACCTGTCCGCATCGCAGATGCACAACGCAGGGCATGTGAAGACGGCGTCAGTGATCGGCTTCATTTTTCCGTAGCCGACGTCCGCTCGTATGATGCCGTCAGCGGATCATATGACATCGTACTCATTGAAGATGCCCTGCATCATTTTTCGCCGACAGAAAAGATACTTGGAATGGTCCGTCGATGGCTCAGGGGGGGCGGGATTCTGGTACTCAATGAATATGTTGGACCGTCCCGATTTCAATGGACCCGCGCTCAGCTCACGATCGTCAACGGTCTATTGAATGAGTTTCCCGAATACCTGCGGATCCGGGATGACGGAACGCGCAAACCAGACGTACACCGTCCGGGCACGCTGACAATGAGACTCTACGATCCTTCAGAAGCAATTCAATCCGCCCGGATTCTCCCCGCCATACGATCACTCTTCAACGTTCAGGAGGAGAGACCGTATGGTGGAACGATTCTGCATTTGCTATTGAAGGATCTCGCCCATCACTTTGTGACCCTTGACGATGAGCGCCGCGCCCTGCTCGTTCACTGTTGTGAGGAGGAAGATCGTTCGATGGCTAACGGAACGCTCCGGAGCGACTTCGCGGCGGTGATCGCACGAAAGCTGTCACCCACGGGTTGATGCAGACCCCGGCAATGACCCGCCGGTGTGCACTTCGGCGGGGTCTGACCCCGTCGAAGTGCACTTCTCTTACCGGAACCTGCAGACCGGCGTTCGCTATTTGAGGCTCAACGAGAGCGGGCCATCTCCCACATCATACGTCTTCTTCTGCGTATAGGTATTGTCCAGCATAATGACCTGATCGCCCGAGAAGTCCGCCACGTAAATATTCCCGGACAAGTCGACCACGGTTCCCGAACCCCCCTTTTTCAACAAGGGATTCGTCGAGGAATCCTTGATGGCGTAGGTGGAGGCGTTGTACGTAATGAGCCCCGTACCGAAGAGACCGCAGTATGCCATATTGTTCGCAGCGATCGTGATGTTTCCCGGACTGCCGCCTATAGTAAGAGTCTTGACGATGGCGTCGGTGGCCGGATCAATCACAGAGACCGATCCCACAGCTGCACCATAGTCGCCGCTGCAAAGCACATGCAGTTTCCCGTCCGGGGCGATGGCGATGGACTGGGGATTCTTCCCGACGTTGAGGGGCGTGCCGGCGACATCTGTCGTGGTGTTGATGATCGTCACCGTCCCTTGTCCATAGGCGTATGTCGTACCATCAAATGCCGTATTGGATGCATAGACCTTGCCGTTGGCAATGGCAATACCGGTGGTCCCGACTCCCGCTGCAACCGGCGGTTTGATTATCGCAAACGTCGTCGGATTAACGACCGCGACCGAGTTGGACATGGAGCAGGCCACGTAGGCCTTCTGATCGTTGAGAATCGCGATGTTCATGGGGTTGCTGTTGGTCGGAAGCGTAATCGTCCCCAGGGATGCATAGCTGTCGGCGTTAAAGACCTGGACGGTGTTCGAGCCGGAGTTCACAACGTAGAGCTTGCTGCTGTAATAAAGCACCTGGTTCGGGTAGAGGCCGACGGTCGCGACGTTATTCGTACAATATTGGTATTCAAATCGATCACGGAGAGCGTCTTTCCCAGTCCGTTGAGGATGTAGACCGCCTTCGAAGTTGCAGGCGGGGCCGGGGTCACTCCATCGTCTTTCTTCTCACATCCAACAACCAGCAGGATGGCGATGACCAGTGTGGAAAGAACAAAAGATTTGAGTTTCAAGACTTTACTCCTAATAATTGCGCGCATGAGCGGTGAGAGGACGTCCTGCAATTGTGATTTTCCCAATATGCTCTCCTTGTGTTTAATGGGCATCGTACAGCTGTGTGAACTTGACATTGAGGGAAAGGCGGAATTCCCTGGCCGGCATCGGAAATCCCTCCATCGCGACATATTCCACGTTCTCGATGTTTCTGATTTCCAGCTTCACGTCGGCCGAGACAGGGTCATTCAAGACGGTGGCGCCGAGAATAACGTTCGTCTGGTGATAGGGGTCCAGGCGAAAAGTATTTGCTGTGTTGGTGTATCGCGAAGAGAAGTAGGAGAACTCCACAAGAGCTGACATTCGTCCCCATACCGTATTTGCCGAGATGGTATGCACATGACTGGGGTGATACGGGAGTGTTTTGTCGTACTCATTCGTTTTCTCGGTTTTGTTCCGCGCATCAAGATAGGTATAGGTCCACTCTAACCGCAGCAGCCCCTTCCAGGGGTCAACAGAGATTCTCGATTCGAGGCCGCTGATCAGTGCTTTCCCCACATTCGTCGGGCTCCAGAGGCCTCCCGCCCCCTGTTGCCACAGAATCAGATCGTCAATCGCACTGTGGAAATACGTGGCATCAAAACCTGCACCGAAGAACGTGGGCAGGCGCACCATAACGCTGAGATCGAAGTCCTTCCCCAATTCCGGTTTCAGGTCCGGGTTTCCCATGGAGAAAGCGTCGCGCGGCCAATAGAGATCGTTGAATGAAGGTGCCCGGAAGGACGATCCGTAGTTGGTCTTCAGCGACGCTTGCCAGACAGTGCCTGTCGTGAGCACAATACCGAGCTTCGGGCTCACCTCCTGACCAAAATCAGAGAACTGGTCCCAACGGACCGCCGGAATGGCGATGATTCGCCGGAGGAAGGCGCTGCTATCAAGCACCGGTGAGAGCTCGGTTTGCGCATAGAGACTGTGCAATGTTCTCCGCGGCGGTACGGTCGTTGTGGTGCCCGACAGATAATCGCGTCTGATAGCATACCCGCCCGTCACCGTGCTCCAGTTGGCAGCGATGAACTTTACCTGCGCTTCAGCTCCCCATGCAGTGTTGTGACTGTACGAATGTTCGGGATACGCCGAACCGGCATCATCGTAGTTGTACTCGGAGTTCAGGATATACGACTGGAGCTTCAGACTGTTGTACGGTGAACCGAGCTTGTGTTCGAACACGAGATTGACTGATTGATCGCCTGCTTTCTTGCGGGCTTCGAGCTTGGGTTGCTCCAAAAAGCCGGGAGCCCCACCTTCCGAAAAATGGACTTGTCCGGATGCTGCAAACGACCCGCCAAAACCCTCTTCTCCGAGAGACCATGTTCCTTTCCCGAACAGACTATGGGAGCGAAAATCCGCGTTCTGTCGTTGCTGCTTCCCGCCAAGCGGCGTCGTGTACTCGAAATCACCGTCGGTGGAAAGGTGCTTGTAAGACAAGAACCCGAAGGCGGTCTCTCCGGAAAGCGTTGAGTTGACCTCAACGCCCCGCATGCCGAACGATCCCCCGGTGAGTGTCGCCGCAGCGGCGAGCAACGACTGGTTTGGATGCGACTTCGTGATGACGTTGATCACCCCTCCGACTGCATCGGCGCCGTACAGCGCCGACGTCCCGCCACGGACAACCTCGATGCTCTCAATCCCTTCCGTCGGAATCGAGCTCAGGTCCACCTGGCCGGTCTGTGCATTGTTCACCCGCTGACCGTCCACGAGCACCAGAACCTGGCTTGCGGTGGAACCGCGTATGGAGATTGTCTTCAGATCTCCCAGTGTGCCGTAGGCATTAACGCGGACTCCGGGAAGCCGTTCCACGGCCTGTCCGAGATCCTGGATATTCCTTTGCTCCAGCTCACGCGCAGGAATGACGTCTACGACTGCGGGCACATCGCTTACCAGAGAGCGTTCCCGGGTTGCCGTCACGGTCACGGGGTTGACCTGATACACCATCTCTTCAAGTCGAATAACCAGGTTCACACTCTCAGGGTCACGGTCATGTCAACCGTCGAAGAAGTATACCCCATGGCGCTCGCCCGCACGCGATACGATCCCGTTGGAACAGACGAAAGCTCGAAGAAGCCTTCGCTATTGGTGCTCACCCCGAGCACTGTCCCCTCAACGGACACGTTCGCTCCCGGAATAGGATGCCGGGAAGTCTTGTCCAGAACCCTTCCGGACACCGTGCCGCGTTCCATCGCCTGCGAAGGCAGACACCAACAGAGGATGAACAGCAACAGGACGCAGTAGTCTATTACATGAGAGAGTTTCTTATACTTGCTCATGTGTCAAATCTACCGCCTTTTTCCGGCAAAGCCAACTGGAAATAACCTTGAACCACGAAAAAATATGCCGTAGTATTCTTCTATGAAATTCAAATCGGTTTTCCTTCTCGCCGTCTTCGTCGTCATAACCCGACTCCCTTTTCTGTTCACCGGTTACGGTGCCGACGGCGACGCCTGGCGAGTGGCGCATGTTGGCCACACTCTCTGGACTTCGGGAGTGTACGCGATATCCAGACCGCCCGGATATCCGGCACATGAGATTCTCTCAGCTCCCCTGGTAGCCCTGGGAGGATCTGTTCTTTCCAACGCCGTTACACTTATTGCCTCGATCATTGCGATATTCGTATGGCACGAAATCGTTCGCGGTCGCACGCAACGACCCTGGATGCTTACAGTCGCATTCGCCTTCGCACCGCTCTTCTGGGTGAATTCAGCCGCAACAATGGACTATGTCTGGTCGTTGCTGATGATCCTCCTCGCGATACGGGCAATCATGCGAACGACCTCCACCAGTGGTGGGGTCTGGGCCGGGGTTTGGGCCGGGCTCGCAATCGGATTCAGACCGACGAACTCGGTGCTCGTGGCGCCGTTGGCAATTCTGCTATTGACGGTTATGCGAGGGAGAGCCCTCAGCCGTTATAGTGAGCGAAGCCCCAATGACACAGAGCCCGTTGATGGTCAATCAGGAAACGATGAAGTGAGGCAGGGTCTTGTTCCTTTGCTAGGCTTTCTCGTCTCCTTCTGCATCACCGTCGTTGTGGTGTTCCTCCCGGTCGTCCTTTACCTACGGCATTGGTGGCTGGCTCGACGAGCTGCGCGGCCAATTCGGCTCAAATGCATTGGCCCTCAACGACGCCCTGTTGTACTTTGTCTATCGTGCCCTCTACGCAATCGGACCTCTGGCTTTCCTCGAGTATGCTCTGGATAGTCCTGAGAAAAGGAGCCTTTTCTGCCGCGTGGAATTCCCGGAATGATCTCTTCTCCATTTCATTGGTCGCCCTCTGCGTTCTTCTCGTGGTCTTTGCCCTCTTCCCTCTCGAAAAATCCTATCTCCTTGCTGGACTTCCCTTCCTGCTCCTGACACTTGACAGACTCGCAACTCGTCGCGCATTCTCACTGTTCACAGTATTCCTCATTTCCTACGCATTTGTAAATCCGGATATCATCCGGCACGGCGGAGCGAGAGGGACTCCCGGATTCAACGTTCACACGGGCATGGTGATTGAAGAGTGGCAGAAGCGAAGAGAACTGGAAGAGTGGCGAAATCAGCTCGCATCAGTTGCAGTCCCGGAACGGACCGTGATCATGACAGGTGAGGGGCCCGCATTCTGGTTTGAGAACGATGCCGTGGAGCCTGTTCAGAACGCGATTGTCAGAGATGTTCATGACACTGTCGTTCAACGGAAGGGCAATCCCTCTATACTCTACGTACCGATGATACCGCGCGCGGAGACGGAGCGGTTGGAGAAATTGGGCTGGCAGGTGATGTGCGATACAAAAAACCGTGAGTACATCCAACGAACGATGGGGTACCGTATCGATACGATCCCCCTTCAACAGGGCGGCCCTTAAGGGCCGGGCTGTTGAAGGGCGTCGTTTGTCCGGAATTCCCCCTCCCACTTCGCCATCACCACGCTCGCCAGGCAATTCCCCACCACATTCACCGTCGTGCGCCCCATATCCATAATCTCGTCAACCCCCAGGACGATGGCAACTCCCTCAAGCGGCAGTCCGAATGACGCGGCCGTGCCTGCGAGAATTACGAGGGCAGCCCGCGGAACACCCGCAACACCCTTGCTGGTAAGGACCAACGTCAGCATCATCAGAATCTGCTGCCCGACACTCATCTCCACGCCGGCCGCCTGGGCGACAAACACCGAGGCGAGCGCGAGGTAGAGCGTGCTGCCATCGAGATTGAAGCTGTATCCCGTCGGGATGATGAACGACACGATGCGCCTTGGGACGCCGAGTGCCTCCATAGCCTCCATGGCCTTCGGCAGGGCGGCTTCGGAACTCGTCGTCGAAAACGCTATAATCGCCGGCTCTTTCACCGCTCTCAGGAATTCACGCACTGGCACACGGGCGATGAGTGCAACCCCGCCCAGCACGACAACCGTAAAGACAATGAGCGCACCGTACATGGTCACAATCAGAAGGCCGAGGTTGATCAACACCGAAAGCCCGCGGTGCCCGACCGTGAACGCAATTGCCGCACCGACACCGACGGGGGCATACCGCATGACAATGCCCGTGAACTTAAACATTGTTTCCGCCAGGCTGTCACAGAATGTGAGAATCACCTGACGTTTTTCCTTCGGCACCAGGGCCAGCGCAAAGCTGAACAACACGGCAAACACAACAATCTGCAACACTTCTCCCTCCGCCGCCGCCTGCACGATACTTTGCGGAACGATATGCGTGATGACCTCAGAAATTGTCTGCTGTTTTGCCGCGATCTCACCCGTTTGCGTCGGCGGTATGGAGGTTCACCCCGACGCCGGGACGCATCAGATTCACGGCGACGAGGCCGACGACCATTGCCAGCGTAGTCACCACTTCGAAGTATATCAGCGCTTTCACTCCCATTCTGCCAACCTGCTTCAGGTTACCATGACCTGCGATTCCCACGACGAGTGTGGCAAATATGAGCGGTGCGATGATGGATTTGATCAGGCGGAGGAAAATGGTGCTCAGTGGCCGGAGGGACACAGCGAATTCCGGGACAAACCACCCCAGAACGAGTCCGATGCCCATTCCCACAAAGATCCACTGGGTGAGGGAGAGTTTTGGAATTTTCATAAATGTGATGCCGGGGTTCACAACTGATGGTGGGAACGGATGTATTGATTGACAAAGTGCAAAGAAGCAGCAAGAAAGGCAACCCGGGCGGCGCATTTCCTTGCAAGCCATCTAAATTACTCGTAGTTTATAACGATAATGATGCACAGGGGAGAGCGAAAGCACGCTATCGGAGCGAAGAACGTACACTCATGAAATGCATTCACACTAGGTCGGTTGCCATCCTGTTTGGCGGTTCTGCTCACCAACGTGAACGTTGCGGTCTCTCAAAACACGAAAGAAAACGCCGATTTCAAACTGGCGATCAATCTCTTCAACGACAAGCTGTACGATCTCGCTCTGGAACAACTGAAGCAGTTCATCTCAACGTATCCTGCCACCTCCCAGGGGGTCGAGGCACGATTCACCCTCGGTCTTGCACAGATGCAGCTTAAGCAATACGATGAAGCCCGTCTCACCTTTCAGACGTTTGCGCTCACGTATCAGGACGACCCGCGTGCGCCCGAAGCGTGGTGGAATGTGGGCGAGGCGTATGCCGCTCTGGGCAACATGAAAGAAGCAGCGCTGGCATTCGAACGTGTCAAGGTATTCCATCCGAAGAGCAAGCTGGCGGCAGATGCACTGTTGCGTGCCTCACAGTATTTTGGACTCGCCGGTGAACGGGACAACGCCCGGCGACTGCTCCGCAGCATACTTCAAGAATATCCGGCGAGTACCGCGGTTGTCAGCGCACGTACACAGATCGGTCAAATCTACTTTGAAGAAGGCAACCTCGAGCTTGCGCAAAACGAACTCAAACGTGTTATCGACGGAGACCCCTCTGCGGACGCACGTGCTCAGGCACTCTTGATTCTGGCGAACATTCAACAGCAGATGGGACGGGCCGATCAGGCGCGGGCACATTACCAGGAGATTCTGGCAAAATACAAGACCTCCGGAGCGGTGCAGGGCGCGTACATTAACCTTGCCCGGCTCGAGGCCGCGTCGGGCAAGTCCGCCGATGCGATCGACAACCTCAAGAAAGCCCTGGCACTCACAAAGAATGTTGACACAACCCTTGTTCGCGAAGCGTTGATTGCTCTCGGTGACGCCTACGCCAAACATGACGAACAGCAGAATGCTGTTATGCAATATGTCCGGTTCCTTGACATTACATCGGCGGGCGACCGGATGGCCGAAGTCCTGTGGAAACTCGCCGCAACCGCCGCCCGCGCTCATGACTTCCGGAAATCAAATGACGCCTGCAATCGTCTCCTGAAGAGCGATGCCACGGACGAACTCAAACAGAGCGCGCTGCTTCAGCTGGCACAGAATGCACGGGAGCAGGGAACACCCAATCTCGCCATCCAGCACTACGGCAAGTTCGCAGACCTTTTCCCCGAGCACCGCGCTGCACCGAGTGTTCTGTACGAATCCGCTGTGATCACGGAAAAGGACCTGCGCGATCCGCGCAGAGCATCAGCGATCTACGAAATGCTGGCAGATCGGCACCCACGGTCGGCATTTGGAGACGATGCGCTGTTTGGCGCCGCCCGCTGCCAGGAGCAACTCCGCGAATACGAAAGAGCCCTGCAACTCTACAAAGAGTGCCTGCGCCTCTTCCCCGCATCGGACTTGCGTGACCAGGCCGAAGAGCGCATTCGGACGATCGAAACGTTTGACGTCAAGAACAAGGATGCAGGCCTCGAGAAGCTTGCGCTGCTCGTCGGCGATGTCGTTTCGGAAACAGACCGGAGCGGCATGGCGTACCGGCTTGCCGAGACTTCATTCAACGATTTGAAGAACTACGATGCCGCAGCGGCACAATTCGCCAATGCCATCGCGGGAAATCCCAGGGCCCTCTATCTTGCAGATGCGCTTTACCTGCGGGCTCGATCACTGGAGTTTCTTACGTGGCGGGACCCCTCGCACAAACAGTCCGCCATTGAGGCATACCGTGCATTCATCATCCACTCGCCGACGGACTCACGCACAGAGGAGGCGCGGATCGCGATATTCAGACTCAGCACTGGCTCGCTGGTTGAGGCGCGAGCGGCGTACATAGCAATCACAACGGCCAACCCGGCCTTCCCTCGTCGCGATGTCATGTTGTTACAGATGGGGAAGCTTCTGGAAGGGGCTGATAGCTCGGCTGCGGCCCTTGCTGCGTATGCCGAGGCCTCCCGGATCTCCCCTACTTCGCCAGTGGCCGAAGAAGCCGCTTACCAGAGATTCCGCATGCTTCTGTCGGCCGGATTTACCGACTCGGCCACCGCCGTGGGGAACAGCTACTGTGCGGGGTTCAGTAACGGCAGGCATACTCCGGAGGTGCTCAGTGCGCTTGGGGATCTGGCACTCAAGCGCGGAGAGGCGAGCCGGGCCGTGGATCTGCTGCAGCAGCTTTCAACACGATTCCCCTATACCGAAGCATATCTCAAGAGCCAACGCCCGCTTGCCGATGCGTTCCTCGCGGCCGGAGATCCCCAAAGCGCGATTGCCCTCTATCAGGAATTGCTCAATCCCGTCTCAGCCCGGCCGCCCACAACTGAGCGTCCTGATGCATTGCTCCTCCTGTGCCTCGGGAAGGCATATGCGACGGCGGGCAACGCGGTGCAGGCAAAGAAGACGTTGTTTGCACTCGTTGCAGGCGAAGGCACCGGCGAGCAAGCGGCCGAAGCGTATTCGACGCTGGGCATGATTTACAAAAAAGAGGGGTCGGCGGATCTCGCGGCCTCCTACTTCCGACAGGCCGGTGCCGCGTCTCCAACTACGGCGACCAGCAGGGACATCGCCGACATCCTGTTCGACAGCGGTGACTACACCGATGCCGCCCGCCAGTACACGCTGCTCGCGCAGAAGGCGCGAGATGACAACGAACGTCGCGCCTACCAGGCCCGCGCAGCCGTGGCAACGCTCCGCGTCGACGATATCGTACGGGCAGACAAACAGATCACAGCCTTTCTGCAAGCATACAAAGAGACAGACACTGAAGCGGCGGAGTTCGAACTGGAACGTGGAAACTCCTTTTTCCGAAAAGAGGACTACGCTCGCGCCCTGAAATCGTTTGCGCTAGTGGCATCCAAATTTGACGAGACCCCATCGGCGCCCATCGCTCAGTTCTGGATTGGAAAAGTGTACGAAGCGACCAACCGCCCGCAGGAAGCCATTACGCAGTTTGAGACTCTGATGAAGGAGCATCCCGAATCAGAGATCCAGCAAAAGGTGCACTTTGCCCTCGGCAATATCTACTATCGGGCCGAGAAATGGGACGAGGCTATCAAGAACTATCGTGTCGTTACCGATCATCCGCATCCCGAACCCGCTCTACTGCCGTTCGCGATGAGCAATCTCATCGAGACCTATGAGACCGCCGGTGTATTCGACGGTGCACTGACGCTCACGCGCAAATATCTGGAACTCTACCCGAATGCCGAAGACGCGTTTGACAAAAGGATCAAGATCGGGATTCTCTATCAGCGTCTGCGGTATTACGACCAATCCGTGCTGCATTTACAGTCGTTGCTTGACGAGGCCGGAAGCGATCTTGAAGGGGAAATCCGATATTACATCGGTGAGTCGAACTACTACAAAGGCGACTACCAGCAGGCCATTCTCGATTTCCTGAAGGTACCATACCTGGTGACAAAGAAAGGGAAGCTTGATTGGACCGCGAACTCGCTGTACATGTCCGGCCAATCGTACGAAAAGATGGGGCGCTCTGACCAGGCCCTGACAATGTACAAACAGATCATCGAACGCCCGGGCATCGATGAAACGTTCAAGGCCGCAGCGCGGAAAGAGATCGACCGCGTGAACGCCATCCTCAAAAAGAATCCGAAGTAGCCATGAACGCCACCAATAGCGACATGCTGCTCGAGACACTGATCGCGCGCACCATCGGCGAGGAATCCGTTCTTGCCATGAGCGTGCTGCGGACCACCCCGATACCGTCGGGAGTCCTCCGGTATATGCATGCAGAAATATCGAACAGACTCGCCGAAGATCTCTCGCATGCACCCCATTTTGCACGCGTCGCGCCACCGAGCGCCGGTCCCGATGCCGTCCGCGATGCACTCCTCACGCATGCGGCCGGCCAGTACATTTTCCCGCGCGAAGAATTCCTCGGGATGCTTGAGAACGCCGCCCGCTTCACCGAAAATTATCTTTGTCGCCCGCGGTGGACTCTCTCCAGTTTTCTGTTCCCGGACCAACCGGCGATCACCACCGAGATGCTGCTGCGCAAACTCGAATACATCTCCGACTACGCATATCTCCCGCAGCTTCTGCGGCGCATGGTGACGCGCAGCGGCAAACAAGTCATCACATCACACGAATGCATCGCGCACATCACGCACATCGATGATGCGGTGATACGCGAACATACGCCACGCGAACGGGCTCTTCTCACCAAACCCATCTTCCAGTTTTTCTTATTGTCCCCTGATATCGAGAACAAACCCATTGCCCTTCGCGCGCTGCTCCTCTTCCTCGAAGACAAACAATTCGGTCCACTGCGCGAATACGCTGAGGGAGTGTGGCAAATCCGCGGCAAGTCCGAAATCACAATGGAAGAATTTATCGCTTTGAATGAGGACTTCGCAATCGGACGCTCTTCGTTCGCGCAAACACCGGAACCGGCTGAGCCCGACATACTCCCTGCAGCTACGGAACCTCCGGATGCGGGTCTGCCCGGGGATTCTTCTCCAGAGACACCGCCACAAGTTGAATCGGTGCATGAAGCTCAGTCATCTGTTGAACCCCCAATCGCGGATTCAGTGCAACAGGAAACTGTCGAGGCTGATGTTGTCCAGCAGGAAACTCTCGCAGCTGACCCCGTGCAACAGGAAACTGTCGAGGCTGATCTCGTACAGCAGGAATACTCTCGCAGCAGGTAACTCTCACGGCTGATCCTGTGCAACTGGAAACTGCTGCGGCTGATGCCGTGCAACTGGAAACTGCTGCGGCTGATGCCGTGCAACTGGAAACTGCTGCGGCTGATGCCGTGCAACTGGAAACTGCTGCGGCTGATCCTGTCCAGCAGGTAACAGCCGCTGCGGATCCTGTGGAACGGGAACCCGTCGCCCCTGAATCTGCAACTCCAGTTGCTCGTCCTTACCCCTCGCTGAAGGATGCAATCTCCGGTAATCTTCGCCGCCGCTTTATCAACGTGATTTGCGGGAGGGATGCGGTGTTCTACGATCTCGTGATTGACCGTCTTGATGAGATACACTCCTGGCCTCAAGCGTCATCATATATCCGGGAGCTTTTTGAAATCAACAGCATAGATCCGTTCAACGACACCGCGATTGCCTTTACCGACGTTATTCAGAAACGGTGTGACCAGTCATGGATGGCACAGCAATGAAATTCGTCGATACAGCACAGATCCATATCAAGGCCGGTGACGGCGGGCATGGAGTGATCAGTTTCCGGCGCGAGAAATATGTGCCCAAAGGCGGGCCGGATGGGGGGAACGGCGGGAGAGGCGGAAGCATTGTCATGCGCGCTAATCGTCATCTTGCAACGCTTCTCGATTTTCAATACCGCACTTCCTACAACGCAAGAAACGGTGAAAACGGCGCAGGATCAACCAGGACCGGGAGGAGTGGTGAGGATCTCCCGATCGAAGTTCCGGAAGGGACAATCGTTCGGGATGTCGCCTCAGGGACAATTCTGGCCGACATGACGGAACACGGCGAAGAATGTGTGATCGCCAGGGGAGGCAAAGGCGGACGTGGTAACGCGACATTTGCGACTTCTACTGACCAGGCCCCCCGGAAGGCAGAGCCCGGAGAACCTGGGGAAGAACATGAGATAGAACTCGAGTTGAAGCTCCTGGCCGATGTAGGCCTGGTGGGACTGCCCAACGCAGGAAAATCGACGTTGATCTCGGTGATCTCGGCGGCACGGCCGAAGATCGCCGACTATCCCTTCACCACGCTCGTTCCAAACCTCGGCATCGTGCGGGTGGCCGAAGGGAGAAGTTTTGTGGTTGCAGACATCCCCGGATTGATTGAAGGGGCTCACCAGGGGAAAGGCCTCGGCCTTCAATTCCTGCGACACATCCAGCGAACGAAAGTTCTTGTGTTTCTCATTGAGGGATCGCGGGGCATGATCAAGGAAGACTTTGAAGTGCTGATTAACGAACTAAAGAGTTTTGACGTGGAGCTTCCGCAGAAGAGATCGATTGTTGCGGTCACGAAGATCGACATACTCGATGCTCCGACACTGAAGAAACTCCGGTCGGTCAAACTCGGACGGCGTGAGATGCATTTCATATCTGCAGTAAGCGGCGCGGGCGTTCGGAACCTCGTTGAGTCGATGGAAAAATCCCTCAGAAAGCCAGTGCGTGCAGCCCGCCCGGCGAAATCGGAGCGTGTGTGACTCTCATTGCTCTTCGTCATCGCGGTCCCCTCACGGCAACCAGCCTGGCAACCGCACTCGCTTTGCTCACCGGCGTCCTTTTCGCGGCGTCACTTTTTGCACTCGCGGTCGGCAGCGTGAACGTGCCTCTCTCCCATGTCGTCGCTGCGTTCACCGGCATCGGCGACGTCACTGATCCTGAACGTATGATTGTCCTTGCCATTCGCCTGCCCAGGGTGTTGCTTGCGATCATTGTCGGCGCCGGGCTCTCCGTGGCCGGGGCAATGCTGCAGGCGATGCTGCGGAACCCTCTCGCCGAACCCTACATCCTGGGTATATCCAGCGGCGGGACCATGGGGACAATTCTCGTGGCAGCAATTGCCGGGAGTGCGGGCGCGCTGTTCGGACCTGCCGCATCGTTCGCCGGCTCGGCGCTCGTCATGCTCCTCGTCTACATGCTCGCCCACCGGCGGGGTCGGCTGGACCCCTACACCTTGCTTCTTGCAGGAGTGATGGTCGGCGCGTTCTTCAATGCCGCCGTTCTTCTCACCTTCGCGCTGTTCAATCAGGAACTGCGCAATGCCTTTCTCTGGCTTATGGGGAACCTGAGCAGCGCACAGATGGATTCGTTGCTGATTGCTGCACCTCTGACCCTGCTCGGAGTGACACTGGGAGGGTTAGACGCACGACGGTTCAATTTGATTGCCACCGGCGAAGAGACCGCAGCTCAACTGGGTGTAAACGTGCGCGCTCTGCGCAAGCGTACCTACATCCTCGCATCGCTCATCACCGGTGCCGTGGTGTCGGTGAGCGGCGTGATTGGCTTCGTGGGGTTGATCATCCCCCATGTCTGCCGGATGGTGTTCGGTCCCGATCACCGCATGCTGCTTCCCTCGTCATTCCTGCTCGGCGGGGCATTTCTCGTTCTGGCGGATACGCTGGCAAGGACCGTGATCGCACCGGCTGAAATTCCCGTCGGCGCCGTGACGGCAGCCCTCGGTGCTCCGGTGTTTGTGTACCTCCTCCGCCGGCGGTAGACATTGGATGATCGGCGTGACATCGGGTATTCGTACATCGGGGTATTCGTTCCCTTTCGTTGCGTTCGTTGGCTCTTTTGCGTAGATTAGATCGTTCTGTTATTTCACTGACCGTTCTCAGGGCATGCCCGTTCTCACCATTGACAACGTTTCGTTCAGCTATCTCGCAGGAGTTCCGACGCTGCGAAACGTATCGTGTACCGTCCAACGCGGTGAATTCCTGACGCTCATTGGACCGAATGGCTCAGGCAAGTCAACGCTCCTGAAGCTCCTTGATCGCATTTTTCTCCCCTTTGAAGGCGCCATATACCTCGAAGGGAAACCCCTTCCCTCCTACACCCGCACGGATCTTGCCCGCAGAATCGCGTTCGTCCCCCAGGAACGAGAGACACAATTCCCGTTTACGGTAGAGGAAATCGTACTCATGGGCCGTGCCCCGCACGCAGGCGGTCATTTGTTTGAGAGCGCCCAAGACCGGGAAATTGCCCGCCGTATGATGGATCTGACAGATATCGGGCATCTTGCGGACCATGCCATTACGAATCTTTCCGGCGGTGAACGCCAGCGTGCATTCATTGCCCGTGCACTCGCTCAACAGGCACCGGTCATCCTGCTTGATGAACCCACCGCCTACCTTGACATTGCGCATCAGGTGGAGATCTTCCGGCTGTTGCGTTCGCTGAGTACCGATTCCGGACTGACGGTGATCTCGGTGTCTCACGATTTGAATCTTGCAGCGATGCATAGTGATCGCATTGCCATGTTGCAGGCGGGAACACTCGCGGCGCTGGGCGCACCCGAAGATGTACTGACGGCCGATCGCATCCGGACAGTATTCAAGGCTGACGTACTCGTCGACCGCCATCCGGAGCTTGACTCACCACGCGTCACGGTGCTGCGGTGAGCGGAAGAAAGGATCCATTCTCGTGAGACGACGCATCATCCGCGAAAAGGTTGTCCAGGCACTGTATGCACACGAAATGTCAGGAGACCCGCTGGAGCATGTGAACGCCTGCGTGCTGATCGGCCTGGCGGGGAACAAGCCCGCACATGAATTTGCGAAGCACCTCGTCGAGGCGACCGTTGCCCACAGCGCCGAAATCGACAAGATCATCCGTACGCGTGTCGCGAACTGGGATTTCAAACGCATCGCCATACTCGACCGTCTGATCCTGCGCATGGGTATTTGCGAACTGCTGTATTTCCGCGAGATCCCTCCCAAGGTCACGATGAACGAAGCCATTGAACTCGCGAAACTTTTCAGTACCGAACGCAGCGGTCAGTTCGTCAATGGCGTGCTGGATGCGGTGCTTGCAGACATCAAGAATCTCGGACCGGAATCGCTTGTCGAGGGGGCGCTCGCGAAAGCAGGGCGCGGTCTCTACGAAGGCGATCCGGAGGCTCGAACTTCCAAGCCGCGGATCAAATCACCGTGATCACTGCGCCTCCCCGACCGGACACCGCATCGCGAGGACAGATATTCAGCTGGACCCTTTTTGATTTTGCGAATACGGCCTTCTCGGTAATCATCGTCACCGTCATTTTTCCCCGATACTTCATCAACAATGTAGCCGGAGGACAGCGGTGGCTCTGGGGGCTGGCAGTAAGCCTCTCGATGCTCAGCGCAGCATTGCTTGCTCCACCACTCGGCGCCGCGGCGGATTTTTCGCGTAGCCGCAAACGGTACCTCCTGTTGTTCACCCTTGCATCCGTCACCTGTACAGCCCTGCTTTTTACGGTGCAACAGGGCATGATCGTCGCAGGGATGCTCTTGTTCATCATCGCCAACATCGGGTTCGAAGGGGGAATCGTTTTTTATGACGCATTCCTCCCCGGCCTGACCACACGGAAGAGCTATGGTCGTGTTTCAGGCTACGGATTCGCCATGGGGTACATGGGCTCGTTGGCAATCCTGCTCATCGTCAACGCAATGCTGCCAGCTACGTCAGACCCCGGTTACATCTTTGTCGTGCGTCTTTCCTTTGTCGTGGCTGCGGCGTTCTTCCTGCTCTTCTCTCTTCCGCTGTTTGCGTTTGTGTCCGAACCACCCCTGGCAGGGCCTCCTCCCCCATCGTTGATTCGTGCAGGGATCCAACGCTCCGCCGGAACATTTCGCCTCCTGTTCATTGAACGGAAGCATCCGTCCCTCGCGCGGTTTCTGATTGCCTTCTTCATCTATAACGATGGGGTGCTGACGGTCATCGCATTCGCGGCAATCTTCGCGCAACAGGTCTTGCAGATGAGCGATACGGAAATCATCAGCTTCTTCGCCGTTGTCCAGACCAGCGCCATCATCGGGTCCGCCGTTTTTGGGTTCATCACAGACAAGCTTGGCCCCAAGAAGACCATCAGCATTACCCTTCTTCTCTGGATCGGCATCGTTATCGCAGCGTACTTTGTGAGGTCGACCGGGCAGTTCTATGGTATCGCCCTGGCTGCCGGCGTGGCCATGGGTTCCTCCCAATCAGCCAGCCGGAGTTTTATGGCATTGTTGACACCACGGGGACGCGAAGCCGAATTTTTTGGTTTTTATGACGGCCTGTGCGGGAAAGCATCTGCGGTTGTCGGGCCGCTGGTATATGGGATTCTGGCGGACCTCACCGGTGAACGGATCGCTGCACTCGCAATTGGCACCTTTTTCGTCGCAGGATTGATCCTCCTGCAAAGTGTCACCGAGCCGCCTCACTACGCCGAAAACCCTCCCTGACCCCTCTGTTTACTTTCCGCCGCTCTTTTCATAAATTGGATAATGCCTGTCTATTTCATCTCCGATGTACATCTCGGCCTCGGACCGCGTGCAGAGGAACGCGACAAGGAAAACCGCCTTCTCGCACTGTTCCAGAACATTCTCCCGACCACCGAAGAGCTCTATATAGTGGGAGATCTCTTTGACTTCTGGTTCGAATACCGGACCGTCATACCAAAGGGCTTTCACCGCACCCTTGCAGCGCTGCAGGCCTTCACCGATCGGGGCATTCCGGTGAAATTCCTGGTCGGGAACCACGATTGCTGGATTAAGGATTTCTTCTCGCAAGAGCTCGGGATGGAGGTGCATTTGATCCCGTTCGAGGCGAGCATTCAGGGACGCCGTGTGTTTCTGCATCATGGCGATGGACTTGCCACGAACGATCTCGGATACCGGCTCATCAAACCCGTCATGAGAAACCGGCTGGCCATCTGGCTCTACCGGTGGCTGCACCCCGACCTCGGGGTGCCCCTGGCGCGCGGCTCATCCCGCACAAGCCGGACGTACACTTCGCAGAAAGACTACGGCGAAGACGAAGGCCTCTTGAGATACGCGCGCGAACGCATTCGGGAAGGCATGCACATTGTAGTGATGGGACACCGCCACCAACCCCTCTTTATGCCGATCGACGGCGGTGTCTATGTGAACCTCGGTGACTGGGTGTCATTCAACACCTACGCCATTATGGAGGCCGGCACCATTCGCCTCACGACGTGGGGCGCTACTCAGGATTGAGCGCATGACAACAAAAACGCCCGGACAATACCCGCCTGAAGAGATGGATCGGTACTTTAACGATCCGGAGTTTCGCCAGCAGCGAATGCGGGTCGTAGGCCCGAATCCCTCGCGACGCAGGCAGCGTCTCGCTCTCTTCATCGGTGTGCCGTTCTTGCTTCTGGCCATCGCGTACACCATCTACATCTTCAACGGGCTCCCGTCACTTGAAAAAATCGAGAATCCGAAGCCCGAGCTGGCAACGCGGGTGTTCTCCTCTGATGGAGAAATCCTTGATCAGTTCTTCATCAAGAATCGCTCGCAGGTAACACTCAAAGATATCCCCCGGACCGCGGTCGAAGCGCTCCTTGCAACCGAAGACAAGGATTTCTACAGCCACTGGGGCGTGGATGCCATACGCTTCGTGAAGGCGATGGTGAAGAACATCCTATCGCTGTTCCAACGGCGCGAAGGTGCCAGCACCATTACCCAGCAACTCTCGCGCAGTCTCTACCTCGGGCATGAGGACACCAACATCTTCGAGACGGTGACGCGCAAGTTCCGCGAGTTTGTCACGGCTATACAGATAGAACGGACATTCACCAAAGACGAGATTCTCGAAGCATACTTCAACGTCGTCTACTTCGGCCGGGGATCGTACGGCATCGCGTCGGCCTCCCAACAGTATTTCGGGAAGCCCGTGAACGAGCTTTCGCTCACAGAATCCGCCATGCTCATCGGACTCGTCAAGGGTCCGGCATATTACGACCCTACGAAGCATCCCGACCGGGCACTCTCGCGGCGCAACATTGTTCTCCGTCAGATGGAGAAGTACGGATACCTGACGCCGTCCGCTGCCGAAATAGCACGACGTGAACCGATCCAGCTTCGCCTCTCCGATGAATTCTCGCGCACCGGCATCGCTTCGCATTTTGTTGAGTACATCCGGCAGATACTCACGGAAAAGGCAGAAAAGTACGGCTTCGACCTCTATCGCGACGGCATCGCGGTGTATACTACATTGGACAGCAGAATGCAGCGCCACGCCAACCGCGCTGTGGAGGAGCATCTCACGATCTACCAGCAGTTGTTCGACAAGCAATGGAATTGGGGGAAGGAGCGCGAAGCGCTGGGGTTCGTGCTCGACCAGGCAGTGCGGACGTCGCCCGAATTCCGCAGGGCGTCGACACCGCAGGAGCGCGACAGCATTTCAGCGGCGTTGAGGTCCAACCAGGCATGGACGGACTCAATGCTGCAGGTCGCCAAGCACATTGAGGTCGGCTTCGTTGTGCTGGATCCCAAATCCGGCGGCATTCTTGCGATGGTTGGAGGCGCAAATTTCAAGAATTTCAAGTACGGCATCAATCATGTCACCCAGATTCGGCGCCAGGCAGGTTCGGCGTTCAAGCCGTTTGTCTACACCGTCGCGATTGATAACGGATACGCCCCGACATTCGAACTGTTGAACCAGCCGGTCACCATCATGATGCCTGATGGCAAGAGCTGGAGGCCATCCAATTCTGACAACTCCTTCGGTGGGAAGAGCACCATCCGCTATGCCATCCAGATGTCCATCAATCTTGTCGCTGTCCGTGCCGTTGAACAAAATGTCGCACCGATCAACCAGGTGATCGACTACGCAAAGCGAATGGGAATTTCAGGGCCTCTTCCTCCCTATACTTCGCTTGCCCTAGGTGCGGGCGATGTTGTCCCGCTGGAAATGGCTTCGGCATTCGGGGTATTCCCGAACCATGGCGTATACGTTGAGCCGAATGCCATTTTGCGCATTGAAGACAAAGACGGGAACGTGCTCGAAGAGAACATGCCTGCGCAGCGTGAAGTCATCAGCGAAGAGACGGCATTCATCATGACCTCCATGCTTGAAGGCGTTGTGAATGGCGGCACCGGAAGCCATGTCCGTGACTTCTTCCAGCTGCCCGCCGCCGGAAAAACTGGAACCACCTCGGAGTTTGCGGATGCCTGGTTTGTAGGGTTCACACCTCAACTCACGGCCGCCGTCTGGATTGGCTTCGACAACAAGAGTGTGCGATTCAAGACGTGGGATGGTCAGGGCGGTCGCGCGGCAGCTCCGATCTGGGGTCGCTTTATGAAGTACACATACGAAGACCCCAACATCGGCTTGCCGCTGGAGTATTTTGTGAAACCCGATGGTGTACTCCAGGAAACCATATGCATCGAGACCAAAAAGCTTGCAACTGAATACTGTCCGAAAACGATGACGGAGTATTTCACGTCCAAGACGCTACCGGGACGATGCGACAAGCATACGACTTCGAAATGGAAAGAAGGGGAAGAAGGGCTTGGGACGCAGAGCTTCTAGTGAAGATCTAAGAACTCAGAATTTTGAATCGAATTTGGGATTGAGTATACAGTTACTCCCAGGGTTGTTTATCCCATTCGAACATGTCGTTTGCATCACCGGCAACTGGGATCGTTATCCTTTTCCGCCTGACCAGATAGATCGGAATTGCCGCTACTGCAAGTAAGGCTGCAACTGTCCACATTGTCTTTTTCATGGTCTCCCCCTTTTGGGTCATTGTAAGGACACACTCACTGTAAGAACATACGCAATCCGCGCACCGAATTCGGTGATCGGTGTCACAATAATATACGTACGAAACCTTAAAGAAGTTCTTAAAGTAGAATTAAAAAGCATTCATAGTTTAAGGGATTAGCTTCCTCATGTCCACACGACCTCCAGACATCAAAGAGTTTCTCAAGACACTTCGTCGTGAACCGGCGATGTACGTGCCGAACGCCGAGCTCGGAATCCACCCTGTCGTCAAGGAGCGGTTCCTTGGCCATCCCATAAACGTCGGTTGCCGATGAAATTGAATTCTGGTGGAAGGCAGGGTATGATTATGTAAAGCTCCAACCCACCGTGAACTTCGACCCGGCAGGGCATCGCAGCAGAACGGAATCTCATGGCGAACGAAGCCGGAACCGTCGTCCGGAAGTGGGCTTCCGAACAGAATGGGATCATCGTTAGCCGGACCGACCTTGACCAATACGTGTTCCCCCGGATCGAGCAGATCAGCTATGAACGAATCAGCGAAGGCAAGATACACCTCCCGCCGGGGATGGGAATTGTAGGTCAATACGGCGATATTTTCACAATGACATGGGAAATGATGGGGTTTGAGAGCTTTTCGATGGCGGTGTACGAAGAGCCCGATCTTGTGAACGACCTGAATCAACGGGTTGGAGAAATCGTCCTGGCGATGTTCGAGAAAATGGCAGATGACCCCGCCGTTGACGCCCTCTGGTACAGTGACGACATCGCATACGCTACCGGACTGATGGTCTCGCCGGCTACTCTCCGGCGGTACTTCTTCCCGTGGCTCAAGAGGGTCGGTGACCTGGCCCGATCTGCCGGAAAGCCACTCATCTACCACACCGACGGCGTGTTGTATGATGTTATGGAAGAGATCATCGCCGTGCGGCGTAGATGCCCTGCACCCGATAGAGCCAAAGGCTATGGAGCTGGCGGAGGTGAAGAGGCGGTACGGCAACCGTCTCTGCCTGATCGGACATGTCGATGTCGATATGCTGGCACGGGGCACCGAAGAGGAGGTGCGTGAGCAGGTGCGCAAGAACATAGCCGCAGCCTGGAACGGAACCGGCTACTGCGCCGGTTCCGGCAACAGCATCCCGGAGTACGTGAAGTACGAGAACTATATGGCGATGCTTGACGAGGTAGCGAAAAGCAGGGGCTAGAGACGATCTGGCCGCCGACATACAACGAATCCGGCGTGCAAATTGTCCGCGGAAGAATGTGCAATCCTCAGACTGAGTCAGCAGTTCACCCCCTCCAAAAGAATTAACTACTTTTCCATCCCTTTGACTGATGCTTTTCACTATCACAATATGGTATCCTGCCATGTAAAGTTGTTCAGGCCAGTTCTCCCGGGTCGGGGACAGATATCGATTCAGCTGAAGGAGGTCACAGTGTCTAAGCACAAGCAGTCTACCGGCGGCACAACGTCATTGCACGTCCCAGCTGCTGCCCCGGATGAGATCAAGGCGCCAGCAATGCCTGGCCAGGAAGCCATGTTCCTTGGATGGCAGGAAACCAAGTCGGGGGATTTGTTTCCTCTCTACAATATCCAGAAAGCGTCCCATCCATCCGATCAATCGACTGTCACTGAAGCGACCCTTCACTCGATGCATTTGCGAACTCCACGGACTCCGTCTCCTTTTCCTGCTGCGGGACCATCTCCGTGGCACAAACTGGGCACTGAATTGACCAATTTGGCAACAGCCAGAGAAGCGATCGAAGCTGCCGGATTGGACTACACCGTTGTCAAGAAACCTTTGAAGGAAGTTCTGGAGCTGGAACACACTGCCCATGTTTCTGATCGTTGGGCTACGGTGAGAACGGATACGGGCGAGGTTCTGGGCATCGTGGGAGACAGCTACGAACCGATTCAGAATCGAGATGCATTCGCATTCTTCGACAACCTGGTCGGCACCGACGAGGCGATATACGATACTGCGGGCGCACTCGGCCATGGTGAACATATCTGGATCCTGGCCAAACTCCCCGGGTTCATCAAAGTTCGCGGTAAAGACATTGTGAACAAATACCTTTTGCTCTCAAACAGTCACGACGGCAGCTCTCCTGTGCGAGTGAAGCTCACGCCTGTCCGCGTGGTCTGCAATAACACACTCAGTGCTGCATTCCAGGGCGCAGGGGAAGTCCGTATCCCCCACTCATCAAGTGCACCGAAGGATTTGGCGCAAGCTCTTTCATTGCTCGGCTTGTCGAATACCCTGTATGGGCAACTCGAACGTACGTTCGACCGTATGGCGCTCACGAAGATCACCGACAAGCAACTTCTGGACTATGTGAAGGCGCTCGTCCCGGATAACGAAGAGGATGCGGACAAAGCGAGGGCCAAGGAAATCCAAACAACCTGCCTTGAATTGTATGAGTCCGGACAGGGTGCAGAGCTCGCCCGCGGGACATTATGGGGAGCATTCAATTGCGTCACTGAATACACAGACCATAAGATGGAGAAGAGTCCTGAAGTCAGGTTGGCATCAATCTGGTTTGGTCGAGGAGCGCGTTTGAAGCTCAAGGCATTTCAGTTAGCCGAACGGATGATGTGATCTAAAACCCCGAATCGGCTATCGGCCTACGAAGCCGGGGGGGATATGAATGCCAACTTCAGTCTTCGCATGAGGTGGGACGATCCAAAATGTACTGGTGATAGCGAATAAACTGACTTTTGGAGCGTGTCTTTTGGGAGTACTTCGGGGACATGGCTACGAAGTGACACTTAGGGAGACCTATGACACGTCCTCCGATGGATCTCCGGCAATGGCGCACACAAAGTGTGACCTGGTGATTATCACAAACACCAGTCTCTCGCCAGCCGACATCCGCAACGTCATTCCTGATATCCGGGCTGGGGATCCGCACGCCCGCATCATAGTGCTCTCTGGATATAGTCCTGACGACTTTGTGGCAGATCTCAAGCAGGACGGGATAGATTGCTTCCTCGCACTCCCATTTGAAGAGGGCGAACTGCTGAAGGAAGTAGCCAGGCTACTGGCCAAATCATCACCCTTGCTTGAGGGAGTTTGCATGTCATGAAGTAGCCGGCTGCGTGTTCATTCTCGATATTGAATGCCTCCCGCTTGAACTCAGATTTCATGTCTTTATCCTACCGGGCTAGATGATGATCCGGAATTTTCCCTCTTGGTTCTTTCCGCGCGATTCACTACCTTGTGTTTTACACTGGCGGCTCGGTCTGTTGGACGACGGGTACAGTTGCTTACCAAAATCTTGCATGCCTTAGCAGATGCTGGTCTTACCGTCTAACACGAGTGCCGAAGGCAGCTTGTTTTACCCGCCCGGATGGCGAAATTGGCAGACGCGCTAGCTTCAGGAGCTAGTGGCCGTGAGGTCGTGCAGGTTCAAGTCCTGTTCCGGGCACTGGATTCGTCAAATGTCCTCTTTACCTTGTCATGCAAAGTGTTGAAAGGTGAAACAATCTTTCAACACTTTTTTCTTTGGTATGACATACTGACATGCGTTGAACAGAGCCAAATCCATTACTCTATTGGAGGGTTCTGTCATGATGAAGGTCCATTTTTCTTGTCCCAAATAGGACATTGAACTGAGGTCGGGCACTATACGGCAGGAACAGTTGGCGAACAGGGGGGGGGAAATAGAAGTTCTCTCTGGACGATAATATACAGGGATTTATAGGAATGTCAATCTATTCCTCTCGGGGTCCGTAAGACCAGCCGTGAGAGTGTATACTCTCTGAGGGCTCACCCGTTCGAGGACGCACGAGAAAAGGTGGAGCCGTTGCTCCCCTGGGCCCTCGAGTGTGGGATGCTTCGGGGGAAAATGGAGGTTGGCAAGCAGAGGTCGAGAGGGTTCCTTGAATTCTCAGAAACGTTAAGCGGATTGATTGATCAAGCCTTGAATCAGGTCCCACGCTGGCGACTGTTTGAACGGTAGCGATTTCAAAAATGGCGTGTGGACCTTAGTGAAAGGAAACTCGTTCAAAGCCCTCAGGATAAGCATGCCCGTGTTGAAGCCAGTTGCCATAATGTTGGTCAATACAGTTCGAAAGCCGACGGCATTCAGGGCCAACATACACGGCTCTCGCTGGAAAGTGAGGACAACTTCGATGGCCTCTTCGTCAAGAAGTTTCGTGAAGCTGACAATTGAGCTAGCACCAGGATGTACGCTATCACACAACTCTGCGTAGAACCGACGAATAGACGGCTGTGCCTTTTCGAGGCTGCTTAAATAGTATATACCATTTATTGATATATCGTGCAAAGTGTGTCACGCTGAGTTCGTCTACGTAGGACTTTTGTAATGCTTAATTAATGAAAGAATGATGGAGTGCTTACTCAATAGGACTGCGAAACACAAAGCGGCTGACAAGATCGCCCCACCTCAGAACTGTATCTTTCCTCCGTTCGAATCAATATAATAATTCAACGGAGTCGCATTCGGTGTCGGGCCGGTGAGCAATTGCGCGCTATATTTTCCAGCACTATTCGCGCCTTCAAGATTCGGAATCCATGTGTTGCCGACCGCACTCGCCGTGATGCCGCCCGAAAATCCGACTCTTAATCCGTACTGCGAATTACCGGTGAACGTATTTCCGCCCGGACTCGCAGCTGTTCCCAGATCGATGTAGCCGTTCGTCCCGAACACGTAGATGCCATCTTGACAATTTGTAAATGTCGAATTCCGCGCAGAAATGGAAAAGCTCCCGCTCTCACCCGTAATACCTGACGACGTATAATACTGCACCGAGGAGTTGCGCAGCGTGAGGGACGATGTTGACGATCCGGTGATGAGGAACGCGACAGTTCCGTTTGCAAAGTTACTGCTGTCTGCATCGAACGATCCACCGTCCATTCTGATGGCAGTACCGGAAAATGTACTTGCCCTGACAGTGGTGATCGTTCCAGTATTCCTCGATAACACGTCGTACGAATATGCTCCGCTGATATATGTTGAACGAAGACTGAGATGTACTGTTCCCGACATATCGATTGAAGAACTCCCGCCTGCGCCATGGAGGCTCACATTCACGATCGAGCAGCCGTATAGCGTCGCCTGCGAGGCTTCGTACATTGCGATTCCCGTCAGTTGTGCATCGCTCATCGTTGAGTTGTTCATATTGAAGATAGACGCTTTTTGCAGTGTGACAAGCGCATCGCCCCCTCCCCCGCTTGTCGTCGACGTATTCAGGGTCACCTGGGCAATATCCGTCAGGCTCGCCACACCGGATGTTTTAAATGTGCAGGCGTTGGCGATCCCCTGTGTGCTGCCGGTAAGATTAAAACATGTTTGGACATTCGTCACGTTAGTCGAATACATGACATGGATCCCTGTAGATGCATTCATGAGTATATTGAATCCCTGTACGGTAAGATACCGCAGCGTATCATTGCCCGAACCCGTAAAGGCCGTTTGGCCTGCCGTTCCAAGGAGAACGGCTAATCCCGCACTGACCGCCTCCACTGTGACACCGTTCGGAATCGTGTCGGGAAACGTCTGGCCGCTTGTGATGTCGTACGTGCCGGCCTGCAGGGCGACTCGTTGACCGCTTTGAGCCATGGCCAACGCTTTTTTAATCGTTTTCAACGGGGCCGTATCGCTGCCGGGATTACTATCCGCTCCGCTGGCCGGATTCACATAAATGCGGAGCATGGGGCTTTGTGCCGTATCTGGTGATGTTGGTGAATCCGATTTGCTGCAACCAGCTGCGCAAACAATGAAAAGGGCGATTACAAAGAAATTGAAATACTTCATTCGGTTACTCCTGATGGGCTTCCCCATGTTGGGAAGCATTATGAAATTGTCAAGGTAAACTTGAATGACTTTTCGTGATATTTTTTATTGGATCCAAACGCAACGAAAACCGTTATTTTGTGAAGCCGCTAAGGTGATATCATTTCTCCGCGTCGCCGGCAACAGGGAGAATCCTGCCATTGCTCCTGTATGTGGGAACGCATGAGTCACCCACCTCAATAAAGCTGTGTGTGATAGAGCCTTCGAAGAAGGTGTGTCTGAACCGATCAACGGACAGAATGGGGATGCGGAAAGTGTTGTTTGGGCGGTGCCGGGGGAAAGGAGTTGCCGGTGCGGAAAGAGTTCGATCTCGTCCACTCCTTGAAGAGGAACGATTCGTCGAGCCTGATATCCCGTGGTGCACAGGATCTCCCGAAACCGATGATGAGCTTCCCAACCACGTGGGTTAGGTTACCCGACAATGGTGATGCAAAAGAACAGGAACAGAAAAATAACGGCTACAGAGTACTCTTTAGAACCACTATCTATCCGTATTTGTTCCCGTAACGATAATGCAGTAAAACCCACCGAATTGTCATGGTTACTCATCTGTTTATCCCTACAATGGCCTATTGTCGAGGGCCACAAGATTTCCGCTCTACGAGGCCGTAGGCACGCCGCTTCACTCCGACTATCCCCCACTCTTCAAGGTCGCCTATCAGGCTATCCACCTTGCTGCATGCGCCGTCAAGCGACATGCAACCTTGCCAACAGAGCGAACGGTGTGGTGCCGGTAAATCTGCGAGAGGCAGCAAGATCAGAAGCGCGGATTCTTGTCCAAGATCCAAGGACTGATTTTATTCTCCCTGTGCGCACGAAAATCATGCTTCTTTCACACACCTCCTGAATGCTCGGATCAAGATCAACGGCTTCTGTCATCGATATCACGCGACCGTCTTCCGTCTTGTCCGTTGTTCCACACAGAAATCCCCACGAATGGTCGTCCGAATAGTGAATCAGCGTTAGGATCGGTGATCCTTCCTCCTAAGCTTGCCGGGTGGGACAGGGTCCCGTGTAAGCACTGATGAACTCTTGAGAAAAGACCTTCACTCGTGAGCAGGATCGTCGACATAGCTCCGGGTGCCGGCCAGTGTAGCTTGCCCGGTGCAGGAAGGATTCGTCGTCGAACTCACGGTGTGAACGAAAATAATAGCGCGGTCAGAGGCGAAAAGTCGGCCGACAAACGTGCCGGAGCCAAGAGCATTTGTCGCGGTGTAGGATCCTGAGAGGTCCCACCACGTACCTTCCTTTCGAAGGCAGGAAGTGTACGTTAACGTATTCTCGTAGGGTGAATGGAGAATTATCTGAATAGTGTCGGCCTTCGTCGTAATTGTCCAGGTGAACCTCTCCAACATGGCCGAAGGAAAGCCGCAACCAGGAGAAGGTGGCGCTGATAACGTGCCCGCATAGTCGCCATCAATCCAGGTGGGTGTCGGTTTATGCAGGGGCGTGCCGGAACATCCAAGCAGGCTCGCCGCTAACAAGGCGAGGGTTGTGGTTAGATTACGCATGTGATTTCTCCGGGAGGGGCGTTCCATATCTGAAGTTGTTCCATGAAGTTGGGAAAAGGATCCACATTTCAATATACTGGGGTCGTTTAGTAATGCCAGTATCCTTCTACTCTCTCAGGCAGCTGACAGGCACGTAGTTTGTTATGCAGATTCGATTCAGCTGAAGCAAGAAAGGGCCCGGTAATGAAAGCCGAGCCCCTTTGTTTACCTAATGGACGCCAACCGTTACCGGAGGAGAATCAGCTTGCGCGTCTCGACGAACGATCCCGCTTCTATCCTGTAGAAGTAGACGCCGCTGGCAAGACCGCCCGCATTGAACTGCACGGTGTAGTTCCCCGGCTCCTTCCGTTCATTTACCAGCACAGATACCTCGCGACCGAGCATGTCGCACACGACGAGCCTCACCCAACTAGACCCTAGTCCCGAGACCCCAAACCCTATCTTTGTACTCGGATTAAAGGGGTTGGGATAATTCTGCGACAAAGAGTAGCTTGCAGGCACGCTCACACTTTGAGATGCGACGCTTGTCACTATGAGTTTGCGTGTAAAAGCATAATTGTATCCGTGACCCAAGTAATAGCCGTTGGCTGCACTGTCAATTCCGACAAAAAAAGGCCTCCCCTTAGGATCCAAATAATCTCTTGGTGTCCAAGAGGAATTGAGCCAAGTATAGAACCAGATCGAAGTCAGATTCTCTTGCGCATCATAGGTGTGCGTGTCTCGGTAACCATTCACCCATCGACCGTTCGACCAACCTTCAGATAAAAAGGAAGTCTCCCTCCCATCTGCATCATAGGTCCAGGTTGCGCGTCCACCATTCACCCATTGACCGTTCAGCCATTGTTCGGACAATCCTGAAAGTCTATTCCCGCTTGCATTATAGGTCCATGTGTAGAGCCAAGAACTCGCGTTCGACCATCCTTCATCTAACTCAGTAAGCATATTGCCGCTTGCATCATAGGTGTATGTGTAGCGATACACACCCGCCCATTGACCGTTCGACCAAGATTCTTCCAACGAAGTAAGCATATTCTTGTTGGCATCATAGGTATACGTGATTGCGCCAATCATTCATCCATTGACCGTTCGACCATCCTTCATCTAACTCAGTGAAAGCATATTGCCGCTTGCATCATAGGTGATTGTGTCTCGGTAACTATTCACCCATTGACCGTTCGACCATCCTTCACCCAAACGGGAAGTCTCCTTCCCATTTGCGTCGTAGGTGTACGTCGTCCGTTCATTATTCATCCATTGACCGTTCGACCAATACTCGTACAAATCGGTAAGCATATTTCCGTTTCCATCGTAGGTGTACGTGTAGAGGTAAGAAGGCCCCAATTGAGCATCCGACCAATCTTCGTTCAACTCGGAAAGCATATGCCCGTTTACATCATAGGTATACGTGTACGAAAAACCGGTCTTCACCCATTGACCGTTCGACCAGGTCTCGGACATATCCGAGAGCATATTGTTGCTTGCATCATAGGTGTTGGTATGTCGCAGGGCATCCACCCAGAGCTCACCCGTCAATCTCTGCATCAAATTGGAAGTCATCTTCGCCTTGGCATTGAAAGTAATACACATGCCTCGTCGTGTCTACGGTGCTATCGTACAATCGCTGTGTCAATGACAGAAATCTGCGATTGAGGGGAAGACTTGGCAAGGGCGGGATTGGAACCTCTTTGAAGTCCGTCGGGAATGAATCTGTCATTGGGGAAAAGATATGGACCCTTCATACGAAGGCTGTCAATCCCCGTCACGAAACCCTTATGCAGTCGATCCTTGGATGGATCCCCTAGGAATTCGCGAGATATGCCTTGGGGGACATTCGCGCCCATGTTGGGAAGATGTATGATCTGCTGGTCTCGAAGACCGTTGGTTTGTACCGATTGCGTGCGTGCTGTTGGACCAAGGCCAATGAAAAGCACTATGGCCATCACAATTGAGCCGTTTTTCATGGAACCCCCGCGAAGGTGGTGGTTGTGAACCGACCAATAGAAAGAATAGGGATGCAGAACGTTCTGTTGAGGGACTGTCGGTGGGAAGGAGTTGCCCGTGAGGAAGTACGATTCGTCGAGTACGATAGCCCTTTGCTCAAAGGACCTCCCGAGACTGCTGAGGACGACCTCTTTAGTGGGTTACGAGAGGGACCTGAGCAATCGCCATCAAGGAACAGGAATAGAAAAATGACAGCTACAGCATGCTATTGGGAACCACTATCGAGTAAAATTCGTTCCCGATTCGCATTATAAGGCGCCCTTCAACGAATCCATGAACCTCTCATGATCGTCCTCGAATGCGTTAATCTCATTTAGGACTTTCATCTCCTGGTCTTTCCCGACCTGAGCAGGTTCGTCCTGATCCGCCCGATTAACTCCAGTCATCATACGTGCTCGATGTTTCGGATCGTTCAAAAGTGCCAGTATTCTCTTTGCCTTCTTGCTCATTTTCTTACACCTCCTTCCACGTTTTTCCCCAGTATTTCCGGGGCTTCTCTTCATTTTTTTGCGCTATCTCGCAGCGGATCTGAGTGGTTAAACGCCTCCTCCACAAAAAACTGGGGATCTGTGTGGGAACCACGGAAAAAAGAAAAGAAATGTATCGCTCCCGATTGCCCACTGTCTGCCTTGGCCTGCCGGAAAAAAGAAAAGAAAAAGCAGTATCGTTCCCGATTGCCACTCAGTATACCTCTTCCCCCATCAGAATCGCGAGCTTTCCCAAGTAGGCCTTCATATTTCTTTTCCCACTTGTTGGAACGCAATTGTCGTCATACAAGTAAATGTCGCCATCCGTACGCGCCTGGATAGAGAGTTGCCTGATCATTTCAGGTGTCAACCCTTTGAACCGAAATCCAATCGGATATGCACCATAGTCCACCCACTTTTCGCTGAGAAGACCAACTGGTTTATAGTTCCGATTCAATGCTATATAGGATCCATCCTTTTGCTCCTGCAATACATAGGGAAAGAAGATACGACGGAATTCCGTGCTGTTTTTCATCCGAACCTCACATTCGGACTGTCCGGGACATGCTCAGCGATTTGAAAGCCCCGATGCAATGCCGCAAGGATGAAGGCTCCGTTCGGGACATACACTCCGGGGAATTTCCGTTCCACCTCGTGCTTCAACCCGTATGAGGTCCTGTTCCGGGCGAAGTTGGGGTTTTGGTCAAGCCAGGTGAGGCACGTTTCGAAGGCTTCCCGGTAGTCTAAGAGGTCTCTCCGAGACCTCAAGTATTCCGCTTTCCTTGCCTTTTCCGTCAGGGGTTGACTCCCGATCCCGTATCCGTCTGCCGTGATTTCGGGATGTTTTTCAATGATCTTCTTATATGATTCTGGGGTTATTTCTTGTGATTTTTCTTTGTTTTTCATGTGTTGTTTTTTCCTTTGTTTTCATCTACTTCTTTGCCTGCCGGAAAAAGAAAAAAAATGAGCTCCACTTTGCCCGGCATTGCCCATTCTAAATCCACCAATGGCCAGTGAAATACCGCGTATTCATTGGGGATTTCTTGAAATTGCCCATTTGCCTGCCTTTGCCCATGGTTTTTTCTCACTGGGGGAGAGAGCATCTTATCTTTTTTCTTTTCCATACACCTTTCATATGGGTAATCAGGCAATAACTCATAAAACCCTTGATTTTGTTACTCCAATCGTTGCCCATAGCTCCCCGTGACTATGGGCAATCGTAGGCAATTTGCCCGTTCTACTCCGCTCTTAACTGTTCCTGATACCATTTTTTCAATTTATCAGTCATCTCGAAACAGTATTGCCTCTTATCATCTACCATTTTTCTCACGGCGTCCTTCGGCTCCAGGTATCCCTGATCTTTCAGCTTATGGATCACCCCGTTCTTCGTGTACCCTTTGGAAATATTGTACTCATCGATGAACGACGCCGGGAATAGACCTTTGTCGAAGAATCCTGTATAGGCAGGGTCATCCCGCTCTACCATTTTCACCATGAACTTCATTGCCTCGGCCTCCAGCCCTGTCATGTTGACGTTGAAGAGCGCCTTCTCTTCGTCTGTGATAGGAGTAGGTATCGAGTACCTGCAGCCGGTGATATTCTTGAGCGACTCATAAACCTTCTTGAGTTCAGTCCGGATGTAGTGCCCCAACCTCGCCTCGATCTTCTCGCCATAGTCTGGATCGATCTCGCCTTTGAACTGCGGCATCGTGTAAACAAAGAACTGGTTATTCTTTTCAGAAGTGGGCTCCTCATCTTTCTGCACGAATATCGGCGTGTGCTCGTTGGAGAGGATGATGATGTTCATGTTGTTCCTGACCTGGTATTCCGGCATGAATTTTTGGTTCACGACCGCCATCTTTTGACCGGACCTCTGCTTGAGCATTCGGTACTGCTTCTCATTTGCAGATACCGACTCATCGGCGATCAGGAGCTTCTTCTGTACTTCGGGCGTAAAGTTCTTATCCTCGCCATGCCAGTACTGCGAAATCGATGGGTATATCGAAAGAACCGCATCAGCAAAAGTATTCTTTCCTGTTCCTCTATCGCCCTTCAGGATTAGTGTCGGCAACTTCTGATAATTGGTGTAGCAGTAGGCCGCCAACCACTGTTTAATGAAATCCTTGTGCTTGCCAAAGAGGTTTCCGAGCCACACTTCAATGAAGTCGTTATCCTTCATACGAACTGGCAGCGGAGCATAGTGCACCGTAAATATTCCGTCATGAGCCGAGTATTTGAAGAATGACTGATCCGCTTCAATCGCACCCTCATGATCTATGCGCTTAAGATGCGCTATGTGCTTTTCCTTCACCAAGTAGTCAAAGTGCTCTGCTCTCGTTTTCTCATCTTTAGCCCCGGTGAACACCCAGAACTTCTTCTGCCCAATCTTGCTCATGTGGAACTCTTCACCGGTCAATCCCACCTCAAAGATGTCTGTCGAGTACGAATAGAACCGGTCGCAGAGTTCAGCTACAGGCAGCATGACTCTCTCCTTCCAATACGTCTTTCCACAAGCAGAACATCGAATGAAGACATTGTCACTCTTCTCCGAGAATTCCAGAAACGCCGATGTGCTGGAATCCTCATGAAATGGGCAATGGATAACTGTTTTGTCGGTCAAGGTGCTAGCGAGCAGCCGCTTGCCCTTGGCATCCGTGACGATCAACTTATCCGTCCAGGCATCGTTGATGCGCACCGCCCCATCAGCTGGTTCTATATCGGCATCGACATCATAATCAGTCAATGTCCATTTGGATCGGTAGAAGGCACCCGGAGGAGAAGCATACAATTGACGCGCTCCGTCCAATACCTTTGTGTCTGATGATGGGAAATGATTTGCGACGATCAGGTCCGCAATACGTTTATAGTCGCTGTAGGAATGTACCCTGCGGTTGAAGGGGATGAAGATTCTGAACCGGTGGAGATCTTCCCGATGGCTTCGTGTGGTAATTAGCGCATAGTTGATCTTCAGCTGATCGAGCTTTGCGATGGCCTGCTCAATTGTTATGCCAGAGTCATTATCCACGCAGAAACCGGTGGCATAGAGGAAATTGTCAGTAAGGCGGTAGTTCTTGTCCCAAATGATGGGACTGTAGTTATGAGAGGTGAATACCTGCTGGAGATCGGCAGTCTTTTGAACGGAAGGGGTGTAGAGTGTTTCGTCGCCGTACAGATTTGTGTTGCCTAACGACAGCTCAATTGTGATCCGTCTGGTTGTGGTACATGTTGTCATTTTCAGTTGTGTTGGAATACATAATGCTCTTCAAATTTCGGAATGCATTGGCATAGGCCACCGGGTTGACCGATGCCTGAAAGCCGTAAAACTGCGACACCAGATTGATTAGTTGGCGTGTTTCCGAAAACATGAAAGTACTCACTTTTCCCTGCCGGGCGTGAGATTGAAGAGGTAGGCCACTCGTCACCAAAAAGGCCGCGAGTGGAAAGTCTTTAGTTTCATACGTTTTCATAGTTGTGTTTTCATTTGAATTTGCTGCAGGAAAGGAGGATAACGAGGAACCGACCGGCTCAACTGCACTTCCCACCCGCACGTGCCGACCGTTCTATCGGAGGGCTTTACTATTGTATACAAGATTTCGGTTTCCGTCAAGGGGTATGACATCAAAAGAAAAAATAGTTTAGAAGACGATAAGGCCGACCCATAAAGAGAAAAGGCCCGACCGATGCTCAAGCCGGGCCCGCTATCTCCACCTCCTCAATTCATCGATAGAACAATCCGGTTCACCGTAGCGCGCATTTGATCCGGCTGCAAATGGCTGTAGATCTCGGTCACCTTCGAAGATGGATGCCCCAGGAGTTGGGTCAGAATGCGCAATGTTGCTCCTCTTCCTCACCTTTACCCGAATCCCCATTCAGTGATGTCCCCTTAATTTCAAGTGTCAGAGTTTTCAGAAGCTTTTTCAGGCGAGACGCGATAACGCAGAGGATCTATTCGATCAGCCTCTTTCCCCGCCCAAGCTAGCCATTCTCTGAACTCCTCTGATGACGTAGAGGCTGGGGTTTTCTCGCGTTCAACTTGGCTTCTTGCCTCGATGTACGCCCTGAGTCGGTTTGCCTTCGTCCATCGTTCGACCTCATCCCAGAGCTTGGCTCGAAGTTCCTTATCAAGCTGAGCCTTCTTCTCTTCTTCCCATTGTTTCTTCTGGAATTCGATGCGTTGAATTTCTGCGTCCCGTTCCCGCTTCAGGATCATATCGTTTTCGAGCTGCCAGGTCAATCATGCATTCAATGAACTGGCGGGATCATCTCTTCGAGCTTCGCTCTTTGGTGTCGGTCCAAGTATGCTCTAAGGATCCCGTATCTGGAATCCATGATTGTAAGGCTCATTCTTCCAAGCGACACATGAGTCATCGTGGATTCGCCGACTGGACTGAACACCTCTTTGGGGCGTGGCTTGGGAATAATCTCAACCTGCCTGGACTTCTCGCGGATGGCCATACTGATTTCAGCCCCGAGGACTTGTAGATAAGTGGGCCCCTCTGGTTTAGCCTTCAGTCGAAACCCACACAGTTCCGAGGCCGTGAGGAAGCTGTCAAGCAATAGCAGCCCTCTCTCCAGACTCTCCTTGGGAATGTTGAACCATGCGAAAGAATGACGCCCTGTTCGAATCCACCCTTCCCAGGGTCGATATGGCTCCGGCTTTATCTTCCTCAGATCCAGAAGTAGAGGATTTTTGATCATCTTCACGTCTGTCTTTGGTGGCGGGATGTTGATCGTATGAATCCTTTCGAGTTCTGTGCGAAAGAATTCGTCCAATTCGATGGATTCGGATTTCGGTAGTTCATCCTTGATTACGAATTCTATTTCCTTGGCCTGCAGGTCGTCGACTGCGGGAAGTGGAGGACGGCTGATCAGTTGTCCATGAGCGATCTTTGCCCAGTATCCGAGGCCTGGTTTTGGGATCTTCAGTCTGTTGCAGAGCTTTCCAAGGCCGACGTCGGACATTCCGAGTTCCTTAGATAGCTTGGAAGCCGGGAGGGTCCATACCTTCTCGTAAAGTTCTTGACGGGTCAGAGCTATTCTCTTGGGCATTAGTTATCTCTTTGCTGTGCTCCTGCCAAAATATCGTATGTTGGCGAAAACTGCAAAGCCCGGCCAGCTCTCGCCGACCGGGCTCCTCTATAATAGTGGCAACAGCTACTTCTGCCGGCGCCGCCTCGAATACGGCAGCAACAACCGAAAACGCCGGAGCAGTGTTGCATCCACAAGGTCTTCCCTGTTCCGGGCACTGGAAACAAAAAAGCCACCTGTTCTTGAGGTGGCTCTTTTGTTTCCATGGCTCCCAAAACAGAACTGAGTTCAAGTTGAGTCCCGCAGAGCGGGACGAAATCCCGCCGAACATAGTGAGGCGGGGTCCTGTTCCGGGCACACATTCTATAAGAAACACATCTCCTTTTGAAGCCTGAGTGCTGAGAGATTTAACTACCTCTCAGCATTTTGCGTTTTGAACCTGTCGAGCAGAGCCAACATCTGACCTTCATCACCGAGCATCTGGCAAAAGCCATCTCGCTCTAGGAGCAAACCAAAGAGGAATACGAGAAGAAATGCCACGAGTACTGCCGCAAGATCAAAGAGCTGAAGCTCCTCACTCCGATAACGGGCATAGGTCCGATTCAAGCCGTGAAGATCCTAGCTACGGTAGAGGTGAACACGATTTCATGGCAGAATGAGGATGTGAGGTCGATAGCGTTGCCGATTTTCATCCAGAGGGCGTAGAACACAAACGCCCCAGGCATCGGGGCGTTTTCTGTTTACCCAAGCTGCTTCGCATTGGGAGGTCTATTCCTTCCTGACCCTCTCCTTTATGAAGGGGGGGCGGCACACTCACCTTGAATTAACGTGAGCGTCTGACATTCTCACCACCCACTTTGCATACCATTGACGTACGAGAACCAGTGGCACTATGAGAAGAATAAACAGTATCAGAAAAGCCTGTCGTAGGCTTGCCGTAGCCATGTTGATAGTGGAAAGTTCCAGAACAAAGAAAAGAACTGCAGAAGCACACGACCAAACAAGGAGCTTCACCAGAAGTATGACAAGCAAACGGACTTTGGAGTGTTGGTTTCGAGCAAGCACAGAGGTGAACGCAATGTCTATAACTATCCCCTCAAAGTACTCGTAGACTGAAATAAGAACGAAGATCGACGCCAATATCTCGAATGCTAGTTGCAAGAATGTGTGCCGCCCCAAGGATGTTCTATGGCCGTATCTTAGGGAATCGCAATGCGATTGTCAAGCAAGGGGCCTTACCTGGGGGAACCTGTGGGCCTGGTGGGTAGTCTAACTTGCCCTCAACACTCAGGGATGCCATCGAAGCCGTGAACCCAGTAAACACGTTCCAGTGGTCAGTTGATGATATCCGATCGATTGCGCTGACGATATTCATACAGAGAGCGAGGTCATGAGACAACAATGCCGCAGAACATCGGGGCGTTTTGTTTACCTGGTGAGCGCCGGATAGCGTCAGATTGAGCGACCGGTCAATCCACACAATTACGTGTTTCCCGCTTTATCCCGTGCTCGGATTCGGGCCAGCCCAGCGGAACATCCGAGCGCGACCAAAAACGCTGGCGCCCCAGTGAGAATCGGCCAGATGACCAGCGCCAGGAGGAGCAAGCGCTGGTTTCCTGTGGCAAACCTCAGCGCATGAATGTTCGCAGCACCAGCGAGAGCGAAAGCCCCCAGAGCGACTGCAATGGATACGCGCAGTGCTGTTCTGCGAGGCGAATTGCGAAGATGAAAATGCTCGTACCAAAGGTGAATCGCAAACGCGACGGCACTGGTCAACCACGCGGCCAGACGCCACATGAATTGCATTTCGTTTGAAGCCGACGGATTCGGGAAAAGGATACCTATGAGAAGGTACACGAAACCAAAGAGTACCACCGGGCCGAGCCACCGGTATTTGCTAGATGATCTCACGTTTGCGCCGCATCACGACTTGGCCCACTAGGCAGCACTCACTGGGTTACGAATGCCCGCTCGACCGCAATTTTGGATCGGCTGGCCGTTTCTCCCCTTTCGGGCGAGTGTCCCGCTCAAGCAGACCATTACGCTATTGCCTCTTGAACCCTCGTCGCACCGGACATGAGGATTTGCCTCATACGGCGCTCCTGAGGGTAGAGCATTCGTTGGCTACAGCCGGACGACGTGATAGTCGTAGAACAGGCCGAGTTGACCATAGATGTAATCCGAGGTCAATTGTCCCCAGCCATATCCGCGGCCGCCTTTACGTCGCCAGATGACACGCCGGACCCGTTTGTTCACAAACTGGGCCAGCTGATGGAACGTGCTCGATCCATGACCAAGCCGATAATAGGCCATCCAGCCGCGCAGGTAGCGGTTCAGATTCGCCACTTGCTCGTGCACCCGGAGCGGGATCGAGTGATCCACATGTTCTCGCACTCGCGCCCTGAAGCGCTCCTGGCGTTTCAGACTTGGTGTCACCAGGATGAGCCGTGTACCTGTCTGCTTGCTTCTCACCTTCTGGAATCGGAAGCCGAGGAAGTCCACGCTCGCTCCGATATCGAGCCGGAGTCGCCGTGTTTTCTCCGGGTTCAGCGTCAGTCGCAGCCGGTCCAAATAATGGTCCAGCAAGGCGATACCGTCCTCCAGATTCCGTTGTGCCAGGTCACGCTACAGTAGTGTCCGAAATAGGCATCGAAGCCGCCAATCTGTGTAAGATATTCTCATCCGCAGGAGATGTGATGTCATGACGATTCGGTGAGCGATGGCGCGCCATTCTGACACGCCGCAAACCCTTCGCCAGGTCTTCAGGTCACCAAGAATCACGCAGTCGCCGTGTCTTTGCAAATACAGCCGGGATGGCTTGACTGTCATCAGGCTTTGGATAGCAGTATCTTGCTGCGCTTCAACAAAAGGTTTTCGTAGTTTGACTTTGCTATATCAGAAAGGAAGCTCATCTTGATAATTCTTTCCCATTCTCTTACGGCGCTTTCGAGTCTGGCAAGCACATCATCAACAACACGGTCCGCTAAGCCAAGTCGTTCCTTGCCAAAATAGCCAACAAGGAGTGACCGAGACAGATTCCTCCTTCTGCCGTCTATGGGCAGTGCAATCTCTACTTGGACACCTCTCAAAGCAATGGTTGTATTCACGAGATCGTAGGCGGGCGAAAGTTCAATCTTGTCATCTCTCCTTACAAGTGAGAAGTTCTTCAAATGCATATCTTCATTGCCCACCAGATAGTTGAAAAGCGTGAGCTGGAACAGTTTCACTTTCTCGACAGATGGGAAGGTGCAGTGCGTATCGATAACGCGTATTACTTGTTCCATGCTGGAATCGTACTTTGTATCTCTTGTCTTGCCCGAAAGCTGTGCGAAGTCCTCAACGGCTATTTTCCCTTGACGTGTGCGGTCAAAACGTTTGATGAAGTATGTGAGGGAATCGTCTTTTGAGTAAAGTAAGCCATGAATGGGTATCTCAACTCCAATTGATGCTGCAAGCCTCATCGTTAAATCCTCATTCTCCGGCACCTCGGGAAAATCACTTTGTGGTTTGAGTATGTATTCTCCGCCAGTGTCGACAATTTCGAATATCCCTTCATTGGCATTGAGGTGAGAGCTGAGCTTCGGTTGCACTCCCTGGATCGACATTTTCGAGGCCCGGGCGACGGCCTCATGTCTCTGTTGCTCTGCAGAATATGGAAGGACCTGGAGTCTTTTAAGACTGCGCGACAGGATTCTCAGTCCCGCTGATGAGTATCGCGTCCCGGAGGGGATTTCTTCATACGTTATTAAACAACGGTTCATGGCATTTCTTTGACGGTAACTGCACCGACGAGATCCTCTCCGACAACAATGAGCTGGCCGAAGAAATCATCCTTGTCTAATTTCTTCTGACGCAATAGACCTTTCAGCATGATTCCTTCCGGAAGAACTCCGTCAAAGAAGGGCGGGAAACCATCAAATTTCGTTTCTTTAGTCTTGACCGGCATGGTCAGCGAGACCGGGTCGCCACGATAGTCATCAAGATACCTGAACACGTATTCCCTTCCCCGGTTGAGTTCTCCAAGCACTCCCGCTTGGACTCCTCTCACAAACACCTTAGCTTGTCTCACCGAGGATCTCTTTGGTATATTTTTCCATGAGTGGACTTTCAAGCTTGACTGTAATATTCAGGACCCGAAGGATCCTCCACAACGTGTCGAGTTGGATCGATTCCTTCCCTTTCTCAAGGTCGAAGACAGCCGTCTTGCCGATTCCGGCAAGCCTGGCAACCTCTTGCTGACTCAAGCCTGCCTTCTTTCGGTGATATCGTGTAACCTTGCCTATCTCTTTGATCGAGTCCATTATTTACCGTTATGGCAGTATAAATTGTCCACTATGTCCAAATGATACTGCTTTGGCAGTACTATGTCAAGAATAATCTTCTTATAGCGGTAATCTTAGCCGTGTATTGACTCATTTAGCTGCTGGGGCAGCACTTTTGTATCTTTCGGCAAATTCTATCATATATCTGCCGAAGATCCGGTCGACTTCGAACTACAACTTTGGCCACGAACGTGATACGAGTGGCAACAACCTATTCAGTGAACCGGGACCAGTGGCTGAGTACTCTTTGTTTGTAATGGGACGTTCTGTAGGTTAATAGTCGCCCTTACTTTCGTGTCTTGATTTACCAGATCCTGACATGAAGCTCCACCGATAGACAGATATGCCGTGCGGGAATTGTTGTTCTCATTGGATTCTGCAATTGAATTGCGCGGATCCACCTGAACGAACACACGGTAGCAGCCATTCGTCAAAATCCCCGCGCCGGCAACAGTAATACCTCCAGCTCTAACCTCATTTGGAAGGATTACCTGCGGCCCGGCCCCTCCTCCACCGCCCGATTTCCCTTCTATCTGCGACATCCAAATTATGTCTGATCCGCAGAACACAGCCGGCCCTGCACCTACGTTTTTGATCTCCAGATGCACCAAGACATCAGAGTAATAGTCGGGATGCTCGGGCGTAAACCACACTCTTTGAATTATCAGATCCGGCTGCTGACCAAGACCGGGAACTGCCAGGTTGGGAACTGACTTCGACCACACATTGTTTGTTTCAACTGTCTCTGCGACTCTGTTTTCCGGATCGACCATGAATGATATGGTGACGGGATTCGTCCGGAGACATTTGACTTTGCCTGCGAGTGTCGCCATCCAGGACTCTCCGGCCTTTATTGCTTTCCGCACTGTTGTTCGACTGTTCGTAATTTGACCAGGAGCAGAAATATTCGTGTATTGGCTTTCCCCTCCTATGATCCATGTATTGGATGGAAACCATGCGTCCTGATTGCCGATATTCTGCACAGTGATCGATGCAAAGAAGTACGGACATTCGCCGTTAGGATCCAATGATGTGATTGCCTCCGGCACGCCTGTCACGTTAGTAATCACGAGATCTGGACCATTCTGCGGAGGCAGTTTCTGGATTTTTATCTGTGGTTGCACCGTCTGTAACGTCCGCTGTTGGGCGGTTTGCGAATAGGTCGTCAAGACGGAACCGCAGAAGAGAACCGACACCAGAATGAATAGATTCTTCATTTTGTCCCTCCATCGGGTTGTAAGAGAATTTATTGAAAGGGTAAATCAAAGAAGTGAATCTGCTTCATGGTGCACCTCAACTCATCAAGTGCATACTCGATGTCGATTTGAGATAGTGGTTTCGTTCAGCTACCTCAAAACCCGACTGATCTTCTCGTGGGTTCTCTCACCGGTACCCTCGGTCGTCTGCTGCACGATACAGTCGATATCAGGAGGACCCCGGTACGGCCTGATCGAGCTGAAATCCGAATGGTCCGGTGATGATTGCCGAGCGCATTTGTTTACCTTGTGAAGGGATCGCCGGTCACCGGATTATTAAGAGCTTGCGCGTCTGGACGAACGATCCCATTTCTATCCTGTAGAAGTAGACGCCGCTTGAAAGATTCGTTCCGTTGAACTTGACATCGTGATAGCCGGCTTCCTGTTCCCCATTTACGAGTGTGGATACACTCTGCCCGAGGGTGCTGTAGACAGTCAGCTGGACAACTGACTTGTGACTCAGGCCGTAGCGGATCGTGGTCGAAGGATTAAAGGGGTTGGGGAAGTTCTGCGACAATTCGAATGATCGCGGTCTGTCAGTTGTGAAAGAAGCAGCATGAGATACTACCGAGGCAGTTGTGAATCTATGCATAGGTGAGTACGGACTCATTCCTCCAAGGTTCCCGGCAGCTACTCGCCAGTAATAGGTAGCGCTAGTGTCCAATGTTATGAGCCTTCCTGTAGTAGTATCCGGTATGCTCCAAGTAGATGTGCTTCCAAAAGCAAACGTCGAGTCATCAGCAACTTGAACCACGTACGTATACACGCCAGCGACAGACCCCCAAACAAACGCTTGAGAAGTTGACGCGTTGTTTATGCCGTCTAGCGGCGCAATCAACTGTGGCACTTTCGGAACAGCGATTGAAAGCTTGTCTTGACTTCGCAATACGCTATTGTACGTTCCAAGAAACAATGTCCGATCGCTCCCCACTCCCAAGGCGAATGTTTGGTCATCACTTCCCGCCGTCACACCTCCCGCCATCGCACCCCAGGTCAGACCATCATCGTCCGAACGGATGAACCCCAAATAACCTCTTCCCAATATGATGCCTCCCGGGTCTCTGCTCAATTGCATAGAGTATTCCATCGGCGCTGTTTGCTTCCACGTTGCCCCGTCATCGGTCGACCTCATGATCCCATCGTCGTTGTTGATGAGCAAACTGCCTGACGCACCGACTACAATCGAACCAATCGGCCCTTTCACCAATACACTATCCCATGAACTGCCCCGATCGGTGGAATGGAACAAGCCTTTCTGAGTTCCCGCAAGAATATGTCCGCCAGAATCGATCGCAACAGCGTATACCCAGCTGGAATTTATGAGTGGAGAATTTGCAAGGTACCATTGATTCCCAAAAGTATTCGACAGATAGACACCGTTCCTTGCTGTACCAGCAGCAATGAGATCTTTGTCGATCGCAATGCAATTGATTTCATTGGTGCGCCAAACGTCCCACAGTAATCCGGCGTTGATTTCCTGCCACACCGCTCCCCCATTTGTGGAACGATACATTCCGCCTCGAGTGCCTGCAAATATCACGTCATTGGCACTACGTGCAAGAGCATACACGCCATCGTTACTCTCCCCTGTTCTGACTCGTAACCAACTCATCCCTTGATTACTTGAGCGATAGATTTCCCCTTGATCGCCACCCACAAAGATTGTCCCATCAGAGAGGATAGAAATCGATTGTAAGAACGTACAAGTCAACCCGACATTCTTTTGTAGCCAGACTCCGTTGTCTGAAACATACACTCCCGTCTCTGTGGAAATAAACACTCGACCAGAACCATTGATGACGATCGAAGATTGATAAGAAGTATTAGATCCGTTCGTTATTCTTTGAAAGGCCAAGGCTTGATCTTCCCACGTGTCTCCCCTGTCAACTGATCGCGAAATAGCGGCTTGAAACCCATCACTACCAGTGACAAGCATCCCATCGAGGGCGTCTACCCGGATCCTATCGACGGGAAGGTCCTTTACCTCGGTCCAACTGTCCCCATTATCCAGCGACCTAAACACGCCCTGACCTCCCGCGAACATTTGGCCACGCGAGTTCCAGACAATTGCATTGACAGTCATACTGCTCAAACCAATATTTACATCAACCCAATTGGCGCCGCCATCGTAGGTTCGGAATACTCCACCTCCATCCGTGCCAACCCAAATACTGTCCATTCCTTTCATTGCGATTGATTTTACCGTCGGGTTATTTAAGCCGATCCCTTTGAGCGAGATCCATGTGATTCCCAGATCTGACGATCGGAACAATCCATTGTGTACCGAGATGTAGAGTCTTTGGCCGGAATCCATATACATTGCCAATGGTTCCCCGGAGTTTGGCTTGGGAATAATGCTCCAAGTAAGACCTTGGTCAGTTGAACAATAAATGCCATCTAATGCTCCCAAATATATTTTCCCGCTAGTATCCACGAGAGTGCAACTGGGGATGTGCTTCAAGCTCGTTTGGATCCACTGCTCTCCGCCATTCGTAGACCTGAATACTCCCAATCCCAAGCGGGGGATAGCAATGAGGGTCCCTTGAGATGAAATCTCAAGCTTAGCTATCCACCCTCCGTACGGACCAAGTTGATTCCACTGAGCGGCTGCAAACGGGCAAAGCAGAACGATCGTGAGTGCGAGACTGAGTGACTTGAGTTTCAATTTCCCCTCCTTTTGACATAATCTCTGCAAGACCGTTCGAGGCTTGGAAATGAGTCGCTGGGTCGTCGGGCTGGACGGTAGAGCGAAAAGCTCGGCAGTTCTATGAGGGCCACCTCGTAAAAACAACTGTTGGAGTACTGCGCAAGTAACAGTCGAGAGAATCCGAAAAAGGCGGATCCGCGTGAGATGCGGAAGTACAGGTGCGTTCTCAGGTCCGGCGCGGGGGACCGCATATAACCGATACCTACGTGGAGCGGAAGATAGACTATGCCAATGCAATAGTCAATGTTGAATAATTCAACACCGGTCGGATGGCGAGCGCGATTGTCAGATGGCTGAGGCGGTCACCAAAATGCAGCACTCTCGACGCTCGGCGCAATAATAGGAGCTTGCACGCCTGGACTGAGTGCGGCGTACTTGGCTGAACCGTCGAGAGCTCGCTCATGAAAGTGTGCTTTCCAAGGAAGGATGGAAGCATTCCTGGACCCCGCACTGTGTAGGGACCCCCCAGCGCCAGAGCAAGCGAGCTCCAGCATACAAGTGGAAGCAGTAGCCGTGTTTTCTTTGATCCTCCTTCGTGGTTTTTGTTGAAGCGGAGGTGCACCTCACCCCTCGAGAGGTAACGAATGGCAATTTTTGAGGCGTTAGACGATATGACGCTCACCTGTCGATTAACATGAAAGTCCGTGGCTACGCGCTCTGCACTGCCGCGGGGGGCCAAGGATGGCTTTGCGAATCAAACCTCACGTCAGAATGTGCTTGTCTCAGCAAACAGCAGGTGAATTCGGGTGGATCGGCCAGAGGGCCGTCGAAGAGGGCATTCCAGCAAGAGCACAACCAGGGCTCCGGAGCGGCGGGACGATGGCTGCAACGCTAATTTAAAAAAGAGAAACCTCTCTCATCCACTTATCGGACAAAAGAGGTTTCGTCACTACTCATCCCCGCACGTCTCCGCACCGATGACGTGTCACTTGGCAGCATATTAGTGAAAGGGCTTCAGATTGTCAAGCCTGTGAAAGCCGCCCTCACCCAACTGTCGATACCGCTTCACCTCCCACTCGTCGGGGTGGGCCCTAAAGCGGCGGAACAGGGTCCAGAGATGATCACGGAAAGAGGAACTAGGGCGTACCACCTCTTTTCGGGACCCCTCGCGCAACCGTCGTGAGCAGGAGCCTCGCTTCTGACTGGCCAGCATGCTTGGGTAAGTTCTGAATCCCGCGGGTGAGCGGCGCCGCCGCTTCATGGGTCTCGTTCAAATAGCACAGGCCCCCTTCGATCGACGTACGCAGCGGCACAAAGGCCTCCTCGCTGGCCAATGCCTGGATGGTCTCTGAGCCAAAGGGTGGAGCGCACACAAACTCACCCAGGAGGACATCCACACCACTCTTTTGTTCCGCGAAGTGCGAATCCCGCGGACCGGTCAAGAGAATTCGCTTTCCGTCAGCAACATTGTAGATCACCCGGATGTATGCTGGCCGGCTTACATGAACAAAGAGCCGTATCGTGTCTCCTTCCGTAAACAGCAGGTTGTATTGTCCTTTGTTCGTGCTGAGGTCAATCTGGAGCCCCCCGGAGGTCTTTCCTCCAGGAGCTACAACAACCTGGTCAGTACCAGCGATCGCCCGATGGGGCAGTCGAGGAGACACGGCTTTCGTTTGCGGTCCAGTTGTGGGGTTCGAGCCCGCAGACAGCCTCTCCTGAGGCTCCTTCTGTAACGAAATGCCCATTTCTACGCTGTCCAACGACACGAGGCCGCCTGACGGGTTAGTGGTAATATTGATCTCCGTTGTAGAGGAGCGGAGAAAGAAATAGAGAAGGAGGCCTACGACTGCAATGCCCGCCAGGGAGAGAGCTATTTTCAAAGAACCGGGATGTCGGCGAGCTTTCGCCCGGCCAGTGCTCTCTTCTCGTTCCCTTGATCCGAGCATCCCGGCAATGTCCGTTCGGAACTCGCCAATCGACTGATAGCGTTGGGCAGGGTCCTTCTGCAAACAAAGGCCAACACACTCCTCCACTTTCTGCGGGACAAGGGGGTTGAGTTGCCGGATCGGCATCGGCGTGGTGTTCAAGATCAAGTATGCCAATGTCGCGGGGTTGTCCCCCCAGAAGGGTCGTCTTCCTGAGAGTATCTCATACCGCCGCGGCCAATGACATCAATGATCTGGTAGCCGCCGACCATTGAGCCGATCAGTGTAGATTCCAATTCAGAGATCTCCGGTGATCGGATGCGCTCCTGGTTTATTTTGCCTGAATCTTGGTCAGCACCTCGTTTCCTATTGGCACGAAGTACTTTTTGTCGAGGGTTGATGACACATTACTCCGTATCTTGAACCCTTCTCCCAATATGCCGGCAAGAGTGTACGCGGCCCTTTTGTCTGCAAATGAGCCGAAAGTGATCACATATCCCGGCGGGTCAGCAACCTTGACGGGAAATCCAGTGATACCCTTTCTCTTCAACGCTTCACAGATCAGTGTTGCGGTTGCCAAGGTCGTGTGGCCCAGGATCACTGTGCACTGTCCCGCCTGCGGTGTTCCCGTCTGCACCGTCGGCTGGGGTATGGCCAGGGTCCTGCTTCCACGGTACACTTTTCGGGTTTGATTCAAGGTGGCAAGTGTTCTGCCGGCCGCTAGAGGAATAGGAGATGCCGTGAATAACTGCTTGGCGGGTTGAACGGTTGATGTGAGCAAGGGGAGCTTGACCGTGATCTGTTCACGCGGCTTGATGACGAACTTCCCCTTGACATGGATACTCTCTACGTAATCAGTCCAACCGGAACTTGCACTTCCGGCACTGACCTCTGCCAACTGTAAGTCAAGAAGGGTCTTCTTATCGATCCCTATCATGTCAAAGGCCAAGTTGAAACCTATCGGGTAGTAGAAAAGGCTTTGGTAGCACACTCTGAACTTCACTGGCACATCTTGATCGATGGCAAAGGTGGGGAAAGTATAATTGGTCGGAATATCAATATAGGGAAGCTCGGCAACCTGAAGGTAGACGATGTCGTCTCGATGGATGCTTGCCTGAAGCTGTGCGGTCAACTTGAGTTGAGCAACTATCCTGAGGAAATCGATTGCCAGGCCAGCCGGAGCGGTAATAGGAATTTTCGACAGCACGAAAGCAGCCAATTCGAATTGCTCCTGCCCGGAGTACCACGCAGCTCCCGTGGTTCCGGTGGCACCCACCCTGACCTCTGTGGGCTGGCGGACATCTACGGGAATGGTCCCCGAATTGTTGAGTTGGCCGCTGCCACTCAGCTTCTGGTAAGAGCCACCGAAGCTGACGTTGAAGGGGGTGGATCCGACATCTGTGGCGAGATGAATTGCATTACAGAGCGGGAGCACAGGGATGTCAGCACTCACGTGTGTCTTTGATGCTTGCGCATCGAAACCGAGAGCCCAGGCGTCGAATCCATCAGGGGCATCAAACCAAATAACAGAAGGAGCGCAAGAGAAGGAGTAGCTTTGGCTAGCGCTGATTCTTGGTACGTCGCTTCCGTTCCCCCACATAAAGGCCGGTGCCAGGAAGACGCGCGCACCTGGATATACCGTGTCGGGCAGGTCAACGTCCACAGAATAGGGAATGGTGTAACTGTAGTTGATGGGACCCGTGACAGATAAAACGAAGTTTGCCTTCATCCCATAATCATGGGAGTAGATGTACGGCACAGATAGAGTATAGATATCCTCCTGGTAGAATTGGTCATACGTGCTTGAGAGCACATTTGGATTGGACCATGTCTTTGAAAAGACCCCGGTGGAATGAGAGGGCCAGCTAGCGCCTGTGGAAAGAGCACTAAAGTATGCCTTCCCCTCGCTGGTAAGCTGGTAGGCGTTGGCTCTTGATGTAATGAGCTGATTGGTCTGCAGTCGTTGCAGCACTTGTGCTGAAGAGGAGAAGGCAAACGTCAGAATACACAAGAGGAACACGACCGGCTTTTTCATTATGCTGTCTCCTATAGGGTTGTCTGATAGCCAGTCTCCGTTGAATTTCACCGGGTTGGAACGGTAACTAGAAAAATCGAAATTGTCCCCTTACTCATGCCGCAGATCCGCGAACAGCGTGACAATGGTTCGGGTCTTCTCATCTGTCCAGAACGACGGACTGCCGTTGTCTGACACCGTGATTTTGTCAGGAGGGACACATTCTGCTGTCAGAACAGCCTGGACCCGCTCCATGAAACTCCCCTTTGCAGTGTCGATCGATCGGGAAAGAGTGGCCGCATCAAGACGCCTCGTTGAGAAAAGAAAGCAGAAGTGATCGACGCCGGGCGCCGAATCGAGCTGAATGTATCCCGATCCTACAGGCGGTACGACCAGCTGCCCGTTAGGTCTCAGACGCTCATCCTGCTTGAACCGCGTGTCAGGGAAAATCGTCGTGGTCTGACGAGACTGGTCATCGGAAGTAACCACATAGATGAAACATGGGGTGGCAGCCCCGATCTGGATCCTGAACTTCGATCCGGGGATATCCGAGCCGCTTGCCTGGTATATCTCTCCGTTGCGAGACATGCTGATCTGCCTCTGGTACAGATCAATGAATCCGAACGATCCTGCGATCGTGGCTTCCGAAGGGCTCGGAGGAAGTGCCAGATCAGGTAGCTGCACATCATCACTCGGACCAACGGAGGAATCAACGATCATCTCAAAGGCCTGAACGCAGAACTTGTTGAATGTGCCATATTTGATCCAGCAGAAGCCCTCCTCCCCCCAGCCCGTTCCCTGAGAATTCATCACCTCGAACGCACCCCCGAACCGCGCGTCATCGTACCCCACCACTGTGACGGCAACCCCGGAATCCTGGATGCCGAAGGTACGATAGGTCTCTTCCCGCGATGGCGTCCATATCTCCCCTGCGGCGTCAAACGAGCCGACATACCAGAGCGCGGCCACAACAGGCCTTTTTTGAGAAAGACTCTCCTTCAAGGGGCGCTCCTTCCGTTCAGCCTGATCGCCAAAGAGCCGCCGATACGCCGAGATCCTGTTCTGGGATGCCCGCCCTTTCAGCCCCGCCGGCAAAGGTCTGTCACACTCGCCGGGGAAGTCCTTTACGCTGACCGTTCCTTTGCTTGCCATGGCATCGAGCGCTTCGGTCACGCTCATTCCTCGGTCACACCGCGGCTTTGATTCTCCGAGACCGGCGGCATACAGGTAACCGGGAGAAAAGGCCATCGCGTTGATCATCACCGGATCGGAACAACTCTGCTCGATCGCCTTGATGCAGGTGTACGCGTTGTAGGCCACAGCCCATGCTGCATTTGTCGGGCGATCCTCCTGGTCACCGGGTGTCGGCACATAGTGCTTCAGAGAGAAGCGCACAGGGAGCGTGTCCTGGGTCGAGCCCCGCATCAAGCGGGAGGAGAGAGGAGCCCTGGAATAACCCTCCGGGTCGATCGGAACACCCCGCCTCTTCCCCTTGTGGCCGTCACTACCCGCATATGCAGAAGATTCAAAAGAAAGTGCAAGCATCATGAGCAGGGAAAGCTCTATCAAACGCCGGAAGATGCAAAACGGTGCCATACCCACTCCGATTCTGCCAGATCAATGGCGCATAATCACGCACCGGGCCTAGAACCGGCCCGAGAGATCCATGTTGTACTTGAAGTTGAACGAGATACTTGTCCTGAGCTCCCTCCGTGGAGAAATGCTGCTGTCGTATATCACGTCAGCCCTTGTCACAAATTCAAGAAACTCAAGCACGCTCAATCCCAGACGGATGGACCCCTCAACCCTGGAGTTCTCGATCTCCTTGAAGTCCGGTTCCTTTCGAAATCCCTTCAGCGTGAGCTCCGCAAAGAACAGAATCTGCCGCATCTGGTCCCCTGTTGGGAACGCCCGCTGCTGATATGCGATCGAGATGAAGGCCGTGGAGCCACCTCCCGATGTGTTCACCCTTGGCTGCTCATAGCTCCCTTCCGGCGGCTCCCACGGGTTGCGGTACACCAGCTGCTGGAGGCTGTACCCGAGCTGGAAGCTCATGCGAAGCTCGCCCGCTCCCCCTATCCCGGCATCCGCGGAGAGAAAAAGCCCTTCGTAGAGCGATGCCGGATCAAAGAACTCCCTCGTCGTCGCGCCTTCGGTGTTGGTCTCCTGCGTCAGGGCAGTATTGATTCCTCCCTGAAATGCCACACCCACTGATGACGCTGAGTCCCGCAAGAAGTTGTAGACGGGGCGCATGGCATACTCGAACAGGCTTGGCCCCTTCACGGGCAGCTGTCCCGTCGAGTGGCTTTCCACGTATTCCATACGTAGGGCGTTGTTGAAGGAAAACCGGGTGAAATTCGCCCCGAAGCTGAGATCAAGTCCTGCCCCCCAGCAGAAGACATCACTCACGGTCTTCCCGGATGAAAGGTCCAAACCGGAATGCCCGAGGAATATCCCAAGACTGGGCCTGGGCTGAACGTACCAGACATTCGGGCGGCGAAACCCAAAGACCTGAGCGCTGAGACTGGTGACGAACAGGAGGGACAACAATGTAACGAGGCAAACTTTCCGCATGATCGCCTCTCGTATTGTGGTGGGAAGTCCAGCTCAGTGAGGCCGATGTCAGATACAGCAGATGAGACCGATTTCAGAGACCTAGCGTCGCGTTCAGCGCCGCACGAAGATGAACTGACCTCCCGCGTCATCCGTGTTCTTGATGGGCAGGAACGTGGGTGTTTGATCCGAGTTGTTTGCTACCGGGATCTTCAGTTCCTGATAGACTTCTTCCGCTGAAAAGTAGTTCTTCTTGATGCCATCCAGTGATTGAAGAAAATACCAGGCAAAGAGTGAGTGTCCGTTCGCTCCGCCGTCGAGTACAGGCTCATCACCTCCGGAGGTCAAACCATCGCGTGATTTTTTCTCAGCGACCTTCCGATAGTAGTTTTCGTTATCCTCGAAGGGATACTTCAGCGTATTGCCCTTGAAGATGTCCCCAGCGAAGCAGGCATCCGCGACCAGCAGGACATGCTTCGCTTTCATGGCAGCAAGGTAGTCCTGGATTTCCCTGTTGGAGATATACCGTCCGATCGATCGTTCCGTCGCGTCGACAGGCACCCAGTAGCCTTTGTTCAGGGGAGGTTCCTTACGCCCATGCCCCGAGAAAAAGACCAGGAGATTATCATCAGATCCAAGCTCCTCGGCCAGGCGGTCAAACATGCCCAGAACATTGTCCCGGGTTGCTTCCTGGTCATAGAGCGTATGGATCTTCTCAAACTCAAACTTGTTCGTCAGCACCTCGGCAACCGCCTTTGCGTCGCGAACGGCGTTCTGCAGGGGCGGCCACTTCCCTTTGTACGTGTCGATCCCGATCACCAATGCATAGCTCTTGGCAGTCAGGAAGTCCGGCCTGACTGGCTTGGCCGGGGGAACAATGATGATCCTCGTGGTCCTGCGTCCCGCATTATCTACAGCAACCAGAGAGACCGTATCAGGAACTGCTTTCGGCGGGAGTTCGGTCAGGAAGACGCTGTCAGCGCCAAGCGTTACCTGCACCCCGTTGATAGAGAATTCTCTCACGCCGTTCTCATCAAAGGCTTTTCCCCGAATGAAGTTTGTCGGGGCCGCGATCACCTGGATCCCGCGTGTCACCTCGACCTTCGGCTCAAGCACTGTGATCACCGGGGGGCGTGTATCACACATGACGGAGAAACGAGCGGTCGTGTCATTCCCGAGATTGTCTTCCGCTCGCACGCTCACACCGTTCATCCCCTCCTGCAGGGGGATCCTGAGAACGAAGCCGCCGGTTGCAGAGGGCAGGGTCGTGATCCCGTTGACCTCGATCTTCTTTATGCCGCTCTCATCGGTCGCAACACCCTTGACGGTCAGCATACCGGTCTCGACGACGAGCGCCCCATACCCCTCCAGCCGGGGCTCCGCCAACCTGAGCACCGGAGGCTGCTGATCAGTCTTGACTTTGAGGATAAAGGGGTCGCTGAGAACGATGTTTGTGGGGGTTTGTGACAGCGCAGTTGCAGCCATCACAAACATCATCACGTTCATGAGGAATCTCTGTGGTTTCATACGATCGCTCTGTCCCTCGCTATGATTTCCTGGATGCGACATCCTTTACGAAAGCCATGCTCACCATGCCGGGCAGCCGGTGTCACTTCATCGACCTGGTGGCAATGGGATGCTGGGAGGAACGACGACATCCGGAGTGGGAGGAGGTGGCTGCTTGACGGCAAGATAGACCAAGCCGCCCACGACTGCCGAGCCTGCATAGATATACCATGGCAGCCCGCTCCCCGCGTTACGGAATTCAAGGCCGAACTGATACCGGGCCCCTCCAACAGCGTCGGGGACTTCGGCCCGGTCCCAGTAGATGGTGCGCCGTGAACCTGAGAATTTCCCCTCGCCGACGTCGCCTGACACCTTTTCGAGCTTCCTAAGGGACCTTGGATCGTTCTCCTTCTGAATGTAGAGGATCACTACGTAGTCCTCATCAGGCGATCCCGTCAAATCGTATGTGATGCGAACGGGATCCTGGTCGATCGCGATGCTCACGATCCTGCCTGTCGGCTGGTTTTGAGCATACCCCGTGGTTGCCTGCAGCTGGAGTGTGAGCAGAAGCACCGCCCAAGAGAACGCTATGGATCGCATCGTGAATGCTCCTTATCTGAGCAGCATGATTCTTCGCGAGAGAGAAACCCCGTTTTCGGGTCGCAACAGGCATATGTAGACGCCTGTTGCATTCGGCTGCATCTGGTCGTTCATTCCATCCCACTCAAAGACGAAGCGCCCGGGTCCTATCGTGCCTTCGTAGAGAGTCCTCACCCGTTGACCGAGCATGCTATAGATCTCAAGCCGAATCCTGCTTTCCCTCGGAATGGCGGCGGGTATCGTTGTTGCAGGATTGAACGGGTTCGGATAATTCTGCAGCAAGGCAAATTCCTTTGGCCCTACCAGCGCGACCCTTGCTGCGACCGCCTCTGGCTTTCCGACAGCAAGCGAGAGCACCGTTACCTTGGTTTGCGGAACCAGGCGATACGTTGCCCCCTTGCGCAGATCCATTGCCCGGCCCGCTGCTTCATCCATAAGGTAGACCGCGAGATCTCCGGGCACAGCCTCAACCGCAATGAACTCAAGTTCCACAGGCTTCCTCTCCTCAGATCTCACGTTCATCTGCCATATCTCCATCTCCTCAACAGGGGGCCGGATATCAGTCGCAAATTCATTGAACTCCCCATCCCAATCGCGCTTGTCAAAGTAGACGTCAGGGATGGCGGCAAACCTCCTCGGCTTGTGCTGTTCGTATGGATCAATTCCCTTGAGCGCATTTCTGGAGACACCAAGTGAAGCAGTCTCATCGCGGAACCTGCCGCAGGTGGCAACCACATCGATCCTCCAGCCATCCATCGGGGCCTTACTCCTGGCCGGCAATGCAGTCTGATCATAGCGTATCCGTATGGATGTCTTGTTCTGGCTATTGAAGAAGAGGTAGCCGCGGTACGGCTCGAACAGATCCGCCCTCGACCAGCCGTACCCTTCCCATGCCCGAAGGGAATCGTTGATGCCGTTTGCCGCGGCAACGTTTGACCAGGGGATTACCGTATTGAACGGATTAGTGATCAGGTTGTACTTCTGTCCGGGCGTCAGGAGTATAGCGACCTCACGGTTTGCGTCCAGAGGGGCAGTGTTGACTGTGCGGCTGCCCACCACCCAGTCGCCGGCATGCAGCAACCAGAATGCTTTCCCCTGCGTGGCCTGGAATGTCGAACTCCCATCGTATTTCACATAGTAGTCTTTAGGGTCTCCCTGGTTCCCGTTATCCCAGTAGACCTCCCAGGTCACTTGATGCTGGCCGTCGAGAAATGCGCTGAACAGATCCCCGGGGTTACCGGGAAGCCCAACCAGCCGGTAATCTTCCGAAGCATACTCTGTCAGCGCACTGTGTGTCACGAATGATGTCGTGTTCGCCAGAACGTAGGTCGAAGGGTATGGACGGAGCGATGTCTGAACTGTAACGGTATTGGAGCTTGGGCTGATGCCGCCGATATTCATAGCGCGCACGCGGTAGTAATAGGTAAGGCCCTGCGTCAGTCCTGTCACCGGGGAGCTTATCACGTTGCCAACATCCAGGTTGTTGTATCCCGCTACGAACGATGTGAAAAGGTCATCTGTCGCCACGTCCAGCCTGCAACCGGTTGAGCCTGCTGCCGCGGTCCAGTTCGCCGTGAAACCCGTGGCGCTCACGTCGCTGGCGGCTGTTGCGGTCGGAGAAAGCGGTGCGTTCGGCAATGTCACCACCGAGACCACGTTGGAATTCGGACCCGGACCTCCGGCGTTGACCCCCTTGATCCTGTAATAGTACTTTGTCATGGGAGTCAGATCGGTGACCTCGGCTGCAGTTGTGTCGCCCACGAGCTTGAAGCCGTAACCGTTGACAAAACTCGTGAAACCGGAATCCGTGGCAACCTCCAATCGATACTGAAGTGCCCCGGCAACTGCACTCCAGTGAGCGACAAAGCTCGACGTGCTCACGTTGGTCGCCGGGGCAGCGGTTGGTGCACCCGGGGCATTCGGCAGCGTTGCAACGGATATCACATTGGAGTTCGGACCCGGGCCTCCGGTGTTGGTCGCTCTCACGCGATAATGGTACTGTGTTGCAGCAGCGAGCCCCGTCACCTGCATCGAGGTCGTGTCGCCGACGGCCTTGTCCTGGTACCCGCTGATCATGTTTGTGAAGGCAGTATCCAGTGCCACGTCCAGCCTGTATCCGATAGCCCCGCCCACCTGGCCCCAGTGTGCCGTGAAGGTTGTCTGACTTACGTTGGTGGCTGGTGCGCAAACAGCCGCGCCGGGGGTGGTTGCCAACGTGAAGAATGAAATCACATTCGATGAACCGCTGGATCCGGATATGTTCCGTGCGCGAGCTCTGTAGAAATATTTGGTCTCCTGGCTAAGGCTTGACACCGCATATGAGGTCACGTTCCCCACATCACGATCGTTGAAACCCGTCACCATGGTGCCGAAGGCTGAATCGACTGCCACGTCCAGCCGGTATCCGGCGGCTTCGCCGACGACACTCCAGTTCGCGACAAAGCCCGATGAGCTCACATTGGTCGGTGCGAGCGCAGTGGGTGCTGCAGGAACAGGAATGGCAGCGCCTCCGTAGGAAAGGATCGTACCGTTGGTCCCGACAGCCCACCCGTGCACATCAGGATACGAGCCGGTGAGCGAAAGGTGGGTGAGTGATCCGCCTGTCGAGGCTTCAGTATTCCAGGAGCTCCCCGCATCTGTGGTGACAAAGATATATCCCTGACCGGTCATCCAGAAAATCCCTCCCTTGGTGGCGAGTGCAGAACTGTTGCCTGCGGGGGGGAATGTGCCCGGTGTCCAGGTTGCTCCTTCGTCCGTTGACTTCTCCAGATAAGTAGTCCCCACGACCAGGCCAGTACCGTCGTCTGCGAACGCAACGGCTCTGATGCGAGGCAGTGTAGCAAGAGTCGCCGAGGTCCAGTTGAACCCTCCATTCGTGGTCTTGAAGAGAATATGGTTCACTGAGCCAAACCACCCGGTCTGGTTATTCAGCCAGAACGCCGCATTCTGATACGCATTGTCCCCCGCCTCGGCAATGGGAGACCCCGGAGACGGCGGCCAGGTCTCTCCCCCATCAGTGGTATAGTAGATGCTCCATTTATTATTGTCGACGGGATCGCCAACGAGAACTCCATTGGCCGGGTCGAACATTGTGATGGACCCAATCCAACCATTGGGTTGATTGAAGGGCCTGGTCCAGGAAGACCCACCATTCGTTGTCTTGAAAAGCGCGGCTTCGCCTGTTGCCGCCACATAGGCGCCGACGAAGGCGGTGTTTGCATCAAGCGCATCGATGGTGTAGATGTCCACGGTATCCTGTGGTGAGCTCACGGTGCTCCAGTGGGCCCCTGCATCCGCGGTCCGAAGGATCGTCCCGTGGCGTCCCCCCACCCAGGCTTCTTGCGAAGAGACAGCATCCACACAATGGAGGTTGGCGGTTGTTCCAGACTGCTGCTGAGCCCATGTGTTCGACACATAGGAGAGGGTAGTTGCAGACATCACATTCGAGTTGGGGCTCGGCACCCCTCCCGCGTTATATGCGCGCACCCTGCAGTAATACTTCGCGCCGGCCTGGAGTCCGTTGACCGTGAAGGTGGTGACGTTGCCCGCTTCCTTGTTATTGTAACTGCCAACGAAAGCCGCAAATCCAGGATCAGTCGCCACGTCAATCCGGTAGCCTGTTGCTCCCGTGGCTTCCGACCAACTGGCCTTGAAGCTCGAGATCGTGAAAAGGGAAGGTGCCATAAGTCTCGGCGTTGCTGCAGGCGGTGAGGCAAGCTTCACATCCCCGAAGCTGAATGGGCCATGGGCCCAGCGGTATCCGGTGTCGCCGAAGAGCGGCCGCAGTTTAGTCACGTTCTCCTGGGGCCACGTCCCAGTAAAATCACTGCTCACGAAATCCATCGAATACACGAAGAGCCCGAACACACTGTTCGGCGGGAGTGCCAGCATGCTTGTGCTGAGGTCGAAGCTCACTTCATACTGGAGGTTCCCGGATGCTGCGCTTTCATTCGATGTGACTCCCGGTGGATCAGCAGGGTTGCCGGCCCGCATGCTGTCGGGCCAGACCCCGTAGTAGTTGGCGAACTGCTGTGCTGGTGAACTCGTCCCGCTATTCCACCACGCCTGGTAGACTCCCTCGTTCTTTGTACTCACATCGGAGGGCCAGGCACGATCGTGGTTGGAGTCAAAGAAGAGGCCGATGCCGCCATCCTGCCGCGCACCGTGGTTCCCTTTGTCATCGACTGCGAGATACAGTTTGGCGCCGTCGTTCATCACGTACATCGTGACAGGATCGGCCTTGCCGGGATAGGTGATCGTGACTTTCGCGGCCTCGTTCCACTCATTGCTGTTCACGACACCATCGATCGTCGGGCTTGTTGAAGTCCATCCGGAGAGGATTGTGTACCCATTGGCCTGAGCAACGCCTGACTGTTCCGGGGAGTAGGCGCTTTCTGTCCCGCCGCCATCAATGGAAGTGACCACATAGTAATACATGGCTCCATTGGTCACCGGCTCATTGCGATACCAGAGCCTCGTGACCGAGCTGCCGACCTTCTGATAAGGACCACCGGAGGAAGTGCCACGGTACACATTGTATCCCTGGACCGTCCCGCCTGGTGGCCGCCATGTCAAAGGGATCGCACTGTCATAGCCGCTCAGAACCACAAGCGTGTCGACCTTGAGCGCTGTGCTGACGTTGTTTAGCGCACGGGACGCAAGTGTGCCCGACTCAGGCAGGACTGCCGCTACCGATCCAGTCCCGTCCTTGAGCCGATCTGCTTGAGCGCGTGCATAGAAGCAGCAGAGTGCGATCAAGACGAGCATTGCTGCCATCAGTCTGAGAGTTTTCATGATCACGGCTGTCTTGTCACGAGGTCAATTGTATTTCCGGGAATACTGACGTGGAAGTTGCTTGAGGATGCACTGTCGGAATGAAGACAGAGAGCAACAGGAGAAGGAGAAGTTTGCGACTCACTCAAGCACCCCCCAGTTGTTCCTGAGGCACTGTTAGGTCGAAGGGGCAGACACACCGGTAACTCATCGGGTGGGACAGTAGGGCAAAAGCACTCGGCGGTTCCCGGGGAAAGAACTACATTTCGAACCCGCGTTTGTGTCCAAATGGAAAGAAGCCACCAAACATCGAATGTTGGAAAACTAGGGTTTCTCCCGGGGAAATGCAAGAAGAGAAAAACCACCAAAACACATTGGCTGGCGGACGCTATTTCACAGTAACCTGCAATGTCTTCGTGTTGTTGTTCTCATCTGCCTCGGCCACTTGACTCATCGGATCCAGCATAAAGGTCCAGGTAAAGGCGCCAACCTGAAGCCTCGAAGGTGTGCAGCGAAACTCTCTTGATTCACCCGCTTGCATGGTTTCAGTATTCCAAGTTGACCAGGAATCGATATAACCCCCCATCTCCTGGATGAAAGCATACCCCTTGGGCAATGGCAGAGCAGTGCCTCCCTGGTTCTTGACGACAACAACGACTTTGAAGTTGCCTGCTATCGTTGCCTCTGCAGGGTCGAGAGAAAGGCTTGTAATGATGAAGTCTCCAGGAGGAGGAGAACTCACCGCCTCGATTGTCACCGGCACACTCTTTTCATTGTTCCCCTCGTCTGATTCTGAAATCTGATATTCAGGATCGGCCTTGACCGTAAGCGTCCAGTTTCCTGCGCTCAAATTGGGAGCGTACCTGAATTGGCTTGCTTGAATCTCGATAGAGCCCCCGCGCGGGATGGTGATATTGTCGCTGCACGGGTGGCCATTCTCGTTGCCCGCCCCCGGACACTTTGACATAGCAAGACACCATCCTCTTGGAAGAAATGCCTCCTTCAGCCCCTGGTTTCTTATCGTGGCATAGACATCGAACCCTGGATGCTCTCCGCCAGTCTTCGGTTGCGGCGGATCGATCCTGATTGCTTCAACGATGAGGTCGGGCATCATGCGAGCCGCCTGAGGCTGCGTCTGCAGGGCTCCTACAGGTCCTGGCTGCGCCGTGAGCTGCACTCCAACGACCTCCAGGGTGAAGACCGTCGGCGGGACATCGATTGTCGTTTGAGATGTACCTGTTTTCACGATAGCACGGAGCTGGTAGCCCGTTGCAACAGCAGTGCCTGTCCCGGCTTGAATCTCGACTTTACCTGATGAAGGCCACGGGGCAATCAGCTTCGCGGTAATGCTGCTTATGCTCTGGCCTGCCCTGATCACCTGTACAGAGAGAACATTCTCCAGGTACTTCCCCGCTACGGTCACAGCCGCCGGCGTTCCGCCTTGCCTGAGGCTGAGCGTTTGGGGAGTTATCGATACAATTGCTGTCTGTGGAGAGACGGGGGTTTTACCCGTTATCACCTGGGCAAATGAGTTCGTCTGGAAATCCAATGACGCTCCCGCGCAGGACAGAACCAACAGAATGGCGGCAACATGTTTCATGGCAAACCTCCACTAGACATATGGACGATGCCCGACTGTTGATAGTCTAGGTGTTGGACTCGTTGGGTCGACGAGTGGACATACTGCTTCTTCAGAAGAGGCTCCTTCTCTTTCCCCCGTACATCTTCCCCGAGGAAGTTCTGTGGGCTGAAGTTAGCACAGTGACTTTGCATAATCAAGACAACAAATCCTTGCTGAAGCATAATTCTCGCCGGAGCCCTCCATTTCGAGTACGTTGCTTCAAAGCGACAAAACCTACATGAATGCCTGCGAAAGAGATCGGCTCACCAAAAGAACCAATGGGTTTGAAGGATGTTCAATCAAGTGTGCACCCTGCTGCGGGCACCAAGGATGGTTCTGATTTTCAGAACCCTTTTGTGTTTCTGATGCCTCTCGAACCGTTGGCACTATCGAAGCAACAGGAGCCGCTTGGTCTCCACAAAGTCCCCCGCCCTCAACCGGTAGAAATACACTCCGCTCGATAACCCGCTCCCCTCGAACTTGACCTCATGATACCCTGCCTCCTGTTCCCCATTCACGAGTGTGGACACACTCTGCCCGAGGGTGTTGTAGACTGTCAGCTGGACAGCTGTCTTGTGGGGCAGGCCGTAACGGATCGTCGTCGAAGGGTTGAAAGGGTTTGGATAGTTCTGGTCAAGTCTGAATTCGCCTGGCATCTCAGGCGATAGCAGTCCTCCTGTGCCCGTCGTCCGATTGGACACGAATATGGAGTCATCAAACGTTCCGCTGTTGTGACTGTCGATGAGGATCTTCACCGGCTGCGTGGCGAGATCGTTCCATGGCGGCACGATGCGATGTGAGGAATTGCTATTCAGCGGGACCGACGGATGGCTGAACCGTCCAGCTCTGGTTGGGGACCCAAGATACAGATCCAGGTCGTAGGTCTTGCCGACTCCGTAGTTGGCAATCAGCAGGTCGCTGTGCATGAGTTCTCTCAGCTTGAGCGAATCCCCGGGAGACGCGCTTACGTTGTTGATATCAAAGGTCAACTCAATCGAATCACGCGGCACGATTGTTCTGAAATTCATATGCTTCAACGCATTGTCGCCGTTTCCTATCGAGAAACCATCGGCGAGACGCACATTGTCACTTTGCGATGGCGTGGCATCGGAGCGTCCGTAGCAGTAGGACGCGGAATCGCCAAAGATTCTGCAATATGCCACGCTGTCTCCGAAGCTCCCCAGACGGGCTGTATACGTTCCGTTCGGGACAACGTACCCGACCGGTGGCGCGTACGAGCCTGTGACAGGGACGATCGGCATTGCCCCCGGCATCGCATCAATGATGATCGAATCCGCAAAGCCGATGGATTCCCCGTTTGCATTGGTGATCGCTGTCGAAGCACGCGGCGATGTGAAAACGTACAGCTCGCCCGCTGTTGCCGTACCGGCGGGATGTTCGCCGGAAAGCTGAGATGACATCCTGCTCTGTGCGGCTGTGACAGTACCATTCGTGCCGGGAAGCCGGGGATGGCGCAGATATGTGCTCACCGGGTCCTCAAGAAACAACCCATCCGAGAATGTCAGTGTTGGATTTGCACTCCATGTATTTGCAGATGAATCTATAAGAAACGATTTCCCGGTCGCTGTTGGTTCGTTGCTGTCATACACCTTCAGCCAGTACCGTCCAAGTGCCCTGTCTTCGATTGTAAGCTTGAACGCGTCAATGGCATGGGCGATGCTGAGACGGGGGATCAGCATGCCCAGAAAGCCGGGGTCGGGATGTTCTGCATGTAGCATACTCTTGAGCTGCGCCAGTGTCTGGCGCGGCGTTGCAGTTTTTTGCTGCATGGCATTCCGCTCGTGTTCCGCGTCACTCTGATGCCAGGATAACTGATTGATGATCTTCCTTCGTTCGTCATTCAACGGGAGCTGGCGGAGATTGTCAAATGAGCCGATCGTCGGGAAAGAATCGCGCAGCGCTTCAGGATTCGTGAAAGCGATAAGAGACGAGATTGCGAAGCCTGAACAGGTTCCTTTGAATTCCCTCCTCGTATTGGATACCCAGAACTCCAGCGCTTTTGTGGTGACCCATCCGCCGAATTTGAAGCAGTATTGTTTCTGGAACGCGTCCACGAAAAGAGGCCAGTCGCTGTAGTCGCTGGGTGCGGTGACTGCCGATTGACGCAGAAACGGAAGGAAATACGGTTTTCCCGTGTTCGGGTCGTTTCCATGTGCGTAATCGAATTGACTCCACCAGCTACTTGGCCACATTGATAGTGAGTCGTTCTTGAAACTCCAGCCATGCTTTTCTGTTGAGAACGCTTCATAGTCTCCACTGGAGTTGATGCGTGTGAGGACGTAGCCTTTGAGACGGAAACGCCCGCTGAGAGCGCTGGTGGTTGAATCAGCCACATCACTGATCCTAACCTTGCATCGGGTCGAGAGTGTGTCCGGGAAGATCCAGGTGTAGTGATTCTGGTTCGCCGCGATTGAAGACACAACATCCTGATACGTCTTCCCGCTATCAAGACTGTATCCAATCTTGATTGAGTCGATCCCGGTAGTTTGCCACTGTATATCGTACGGTTCACCCGCAAGGACAACTTCGCTGGTTACGGGTCTGATTACTGCGAGCGGCGCTTCGACAAAGATCCAGGACGCGCCATAATTGTTATTGTCCCCCGGCCCGCCGACGATCGCTGTCGTTCCATCTTTGGAGAAAGCAACAGCAGTCCCCTGACTCGGTCTCCCAATCGCTCCGCTGCCCACGAGCTTGTCCCCAACCTGGGACCATACGCCTCCGGACTTGGCAAAAATCCACGACGCCCCCACGGATTCGCCAAGACCGACTGTCAGATCATCTCCATACCCTCCGACGATGATTTTACTGCTGTCGCCTGCGATCGCGACAGCATACCCTTGAGCCAGGTATGGACCAATTCCGCCCGTACCGACAAGTTTGGCTTCCTGGGTCCAGACACCGGCTTTGCGTGTGAAGACGAACGTTGCGCCTGTACCGTTTCCAGTGCTTGCATCCAATGCATCGCTTGGGTCACCGATGACTACTGTATTTCCGTCCGACGACATTGAGAGGCCGGTGCTGCTCGAATTATTGTATTGAAACTGCCAGTCGAGAGTCAACCGTGGTCCCTGTTGAGACCAGATCCCATTGCTCCGCGTAAACACCCGGAACACTTTTCGATACACATGTTGAGGAGACCACGCAAAGAGTCCATCGTCCTCGCTTGACACGGCGGCCGTATTGCCGTCATAGGAGAGGGAAATGTTTATCGGGAAGTGTCCTGAATCGGCGAGAATTGGGGGTCCTTGTTGAGTCCAGAGATTCCCGCTCTTCGAGAACACCCACACGGCTTCTGGTATAAGTTCGCCTGTCCCGGTTAGTATTGCCGAGGTCCCGGACACCATTGCCGTCGTCCCGTCTCCTGAAATGGCAACTATGCCACCGACCGTCTCGCCGTTGGGAAGAAGTGGATTGACTAAATGTCCTTGTTCCGTCCACACCGAACCACTTCTGGAAAAAATCCATGCGCCTTCGCCGGCGGACCCTCCGATCGCGGTGAGTCCATCGCCAGAGAGCCCGACGGACACGCCGAAGAAATGGCCTACCGCCGCCCCTGACGGAACGATCTTCGTCCCACCTATTGTCCATACGCCGTTAGTGCGCGTATAGAACCACATCGCGCCAGTGCGATTGTTATCACCCGGTCCGCCAACCAATGCTGCATTTCCATGCTGTGATACAGCAACTGACGAACCGCGTCCTGCGGCGCCAACCACACCCGCACCGAGAAGCTTGACACCCTGCTGTATATATTGACCGTGTGCGGGGTTGCCAGCGATGAATTCAAGCAGAACGATCGCCGTGATCGTCATTGAATAATTGCGACATTTCATTGGGCACCGTCCCCAATTGTGAGTGACAGGCTATTTACTTATTGCTGAAGGAATCGAGTACCGTCGGTATAGTCTGTCGAAACATATTCGGCACTTCCGATAAAATACGCCGGTCCTGGAGGTCTAGCCTTCACGGTCCGAAGCGTACACTAACTCCTGAAATTGGTCCATCGTAGGAAAGGCGGTGACGTGAAGTGGGAGGAATTTCAAAGCAACATCGCGATCCAGCTTGGTATCGTGGGCTTTGCAGACAACGCCCATACCGCCTTCGCCAAGCTTTTCAATGATCGTGTAGTGGGAACCGGTTGAGGGGACCAATGGAGCCTTTCTAAGGGTGATCGGGCAATCATTCAACCGATTGGCAAAACACCCTCCCCAGGAGACTCCAGCGATGAGATTGAGGGAACAAGACGCTATGGCATGAACGTGCCCATGAGAATATATTGTGATACTCGCGAAATAGCAAGAGGCGCTCGTCGTGCCGATCAAGCGCAATGCTCGAATGAACGGATTTCCCCAGGGTGAGTTTCCATTTCTGCGTGCCGTCGGGATTGACTGCGTAGACGCCGTCGGACCGGAGAGTTTGGTCGCCCCGGCCGGTGCCAATATAGATGGTTCCGTCCGAATCCACAGCCGGGGATTGGACCTGCGTTTGCTCCATGAAGAACACCCAACGGCGGTGCGTAGGTTGCTGGGCGAGCAACAGCTGGGAATGCAGAACCAGGAGAGAGAAGGGCAGGCAAAGACAGGAACCAGATCCATTGAATCGGAAGGCCATGGGAGCCTCCTGTTCGATACCTGAGTTTGTGATGAACATCCTTTAAGAGGTGTTGCGCCTGCACGTAATGGAAGTAGTGAATCGCACCGAGATACTCAACGACCGGGAAAGGATTTCTCGTGCGCCTCAGGAATCATGATCCATCGGAGGATGATCAGCTCTATCGGGAGTCAAAAGTGTAACCGTAACCAAAGTGTAACTCAAGAAAGCGGAGCCCTGATTGGAGTGCTTGTGAAAAGGTACAGTTACGCTTCCAGCCGCGGATAGGAGGGAAGAGCCTCACATTGACCACGAATGGCTGTGAGCAGCGACCTGCGACAGCGGCTGGCTTACCACAAGAATCAAAGGGTTCAAACGATGTTCAATCAAGTGTGTACCCTGTTCCGGGCACACGCTGCAGTTGCAGCAAGAGCCTTCGACTCTTCTGAGTTGAGGGCTTTATCTATTTCCGGAGTCACTGCTGGGATGGTACGCACAAACACATCGGCATAATGCCCATCCGGGTCAACATTGAGGGCAAATACACATTTTTGGACCACCAACTTCTGTATTTCAATGGGTAAGTGCTCAAATTTCGTCCGAAAATCTTGGATGAATACGCGCACCGACTGTGCTGCATCTTCCACCCTCTTTGGTGCTTGCGCTCGTTCGGCCCGCTGAATCTGCGAAGAAAGAGTAGCCCTTTCCCTCTCAAGCTCGATAATTCTTTCCCGCAAGACCACGCTATCCGCAACGCCATCTTCGGCCAGGCTGAGCAAGTTCTGGATCTTCTTACCCAACCGTTCGTGTTGACGTCTTGCATTCTCCAAGTCTTCGTCTGAAGCGTCTGACTCGACCAAGAGTAGTCGAGCTACATGCTGCTCTATGCACCTCGCTCCATCTCGCTATCGACGAGCTGCGCAACCTGCTGGCCGAGGGTGTTGAAGACAGTCTGCTGAACTACTGACTTCTATCTCCGTTTCAGCTTCGCCAACCTCGCTTTCGCAACCGCCGGCTCACGTAAGTCACCCCCGCACTCCAGAATGCCATCCAAAGCCGCTCCCTTGTGCCATTCTATCACTTTCCCTTCATCAACTCAATATACTCCGGTTCATTTCGAACGCAGTCAAGGTCGGTATCACGCTTCACCCATTCAAAGTTTTCATACCCGGCGAAAATCGCATTCCTCAACCATTCAAGTGCAAGCTTCTTCTCCTCCATCTGGGCATAGAAACAGGCGGCATTATACAGCATTAGAGGATCGTTGGGATTCAATTCAAGAGCTTTCGCTGCTTCAGTCTTGCCTTCGTCTTTTCTTCGCAATTGGGCCAAGTCGATGGCATAAAACATATGTCCTCTGGCATCGTCAGGGTGCCGGGAGAGATAGCGTGGGTAAACTTGGATATTTGCCTTGAGCTGGTCGTCGGCTTTATCTTTTTCGCCCAAGCGGCTATATGCGTTGAACAAATCGGACCCGGCAGCATAGAATTCAGGATTGTGCTCGAGAGCTTTTTTGAACATCTGAACCGCCTCCTGATCCCGATCTGTTGTATGGTAGATTCTTCCGAGGATCCAATATCCCGTTGAATTATTCGGATCCAGCTCGATCGCTTTTCGGCCTGCCTCTAGCGCGTCGTCGAGAGCCTCGGAATTGAAATATGCAAGCCCCAAGGACGCATACGCTTCAGAAAGAGTTGCGTCGTACATCAATGCTTTGAGACTTGACTCGATTCCTTTGGTCAACCACAAATCCTTTCGCTCAAAGTCCTGATAGAGTGAAGCATAAGCCTCACCCAATCCGGCATAAGCGCCTGCATAGCGAGGATCAAGTTCAATCGCCCGCTGAAAGAGCTGGATGGCAAACTGCAAACTGTTTTTCGTTCGGCGGTACAGAAAATTCCTGGCGCGAAGGTTACAGTCGAAGGCTTCGGGATTGAGTGTGGAGCGTTTTGTCAGCACGACCTGTTCGGTGGGCGTGAGTTTCATCATCAATGCATCGGCGATTTGTTTCGAAACCTGTTCCTGAAAATCGAATACATCAGCGAGTTTCCCCTTGTAGGTTTCCGCCCAAAGCTGAGTGCCGGCTTCGACATCAATGAACTGTGCCGTGATCCGGAGATTGTCTTGAAACTTCCTCACGCTCCCTTCCATGAGATATCGTGCCCCAAGTTCTCTCCCGATCATCTTAATGTCTTTTTTCGTCCCCTTGTACTGCATCGATGTCGTTCGAGCAATGACTTTCATGTCCTTCAACCGGGAGAGACTCACGATAATCTCCTCCGTCAGTCCATCACTGAAATATTCATTCTCCGGGTCGGGGCTCATGTTGGTAAACGGAAGCACGGCGATTGTTTTTGCTTTCCCGCCCTGAGCTGCTGTTTCAAGTCCAGACCGTAAATCCTGCAGGGCCTTCAACAGTTCTCCCGCGCTTTGAAATCTCAAAGCGCGATCCTTGGTAAGCATTTTCATCACGACGGTGTCAATTTGCTGGGGAACCCTGCGATCGATCTGACTGGGAGTCAGAGGCTGCTCGTTCACAATCAGATACATTAATCCCGCCTCGTGCTCACCCCGGAACGGCGATTCGCGTGTAAGCATTTCATAGAACACGATACCGAGTGACCAAATATCAGAGCGATGATCTGCCGATAGACCCTGGGCCTGCTCGGGTGACATATACGCAAGGGTACCGAGCGACATCCCTGTTCTTGTACGTCCTGTTCCGCCTTTCAGCTTGGCGATTCCAAAATCCATGATCTTTGGGTTACCATCCTTCGTAAGCATGATGTTCTCGGGCTTGATATCCCGGTGGACAATATTCTTTTCATGTGCAGCATTAAGGCCTTGGGCGATCTGAATTGTCCAGGTGATTGCCTGTCGGACGGGGATTCCCTCGCTGGCATTCAGGCTGGCGATGTGTGATTTCAGTGTCTCTCCATCGATATACTCCATCACAAAGAACATTCCGTCATCCTGCTTGTCGATGTCATAAACGCCGAGAATATTAGGATGGTTGAGGGCGGCTGTCGCTTGCGCCTCCTGAACAAACCGAGATTTGTTTTCTTCGGAAGCCGAAAGATGCGGCGGGAGAAACTTGATCGCGACATCGCGATCGAGTTTGGTGTCGTGGGCTTTGTACACCACACCCATGCCGCCTTCGCCAAGCTTCTCGAGGATCTTATAGTGGGAAACCGTCTGTCCGATCATGGGAAACCTACACGGGTGTGGATGATTCCTTCATCACGAACGTATCAACAACAGGGTCTAATGTACCGGAGATAGCTGCGAGAGTCAATCAAACAAACTGCTGGGGAGAGATCCTTCGATTCACCCTAGGCAAAGGTCCTTTTCACCCCCTTTCTACCTCGCTTCCAAGCCCTTGTGTTTGACGACAACTATAATTGCCGGCCGATGTTAGAACTGATCCCAGGACTCGAGGCTAGGACCGTGTTCCAGTACCTGCAACGTGAACAGCCGGGTGTCTTTGCCGACAGCCAGATCCAGACTTTTCGCCTTTTGGGGCGTGGCCTGCTCTCCCACACCTTGTGGAACATGACCAAGGTTGTCCCCACTGGCGGCTTGATTATCTCCTCCGGTTATCGTTTCTTCGGAAAATCAGCAATCGCTCAACTTCTCCTCGCCCCCATGAAGACTCAGAAGCTTGCACTCCGGTTCAAAATCACTCTCCTCGGCCATTCTCCCCGGGTATGGCGTCGAATCGAAGTTCCTTCGACCTATTCCTTCTGGGATCTGCACGTCGCGATTCAGGATGCAATGGGATGGCTTGACTATCACCTGCACAACTTCAGGTTTCGAGTGGGCACAAACCGGATTGATATTGGTATACCGGAAGAGGAGGACACTGAGACAACCCAGTTACCTGGGTGGGAGGTCGATATGGCTGAATATTTCACTGAGGTTGGAGTGGTCGCGCAATACGAGTACGATTTCGGTGACTGTTGGGTCCATGAGGTGCGCTTCGAGAAGTATCTCCCGCAAGTGCCCGGCACGAAGTACCCGCGGTGTACAGGCGGAGCAGGAGCTTGTCCTCCGGAAGATTGTGGCGGTGTTTCCGGATATGCAAATCTTCTTCGACTTCTTCGCAAACCTTCGCACGAAGACTACGAGTCCACCGTCGTATGGCTGAACGGTCAAACCCGGAAGAAGTGGCCCTACGATTTGAAAGCATTCGATCCCACCAAGGTGCGCTTCGACAATCCGCGGGCGAGGTTTCGCAAAGCGTTCTCGTGAGGAGGGCGAGAAAGCTGCTCGGCCTACCTCTCGAACTCGCTTGTGGGCAATTGCGACTGGCGGATGATCGATTTGAGCGTTCCACGCTTGATCTCAGCGTGGTTGGGGACGGGACAGTAATGGTCGAGCCGGGAATCCTCTTCTGCATGACAATGTGACTGCCTCGTTATCCACGAAGCCGTGATGGGAGAGAATCTGACAGACGTCCCGGCCGGAGAGTATGCGGAGCTTAGGCAACGGCTATCTCAAGGCGGGTGATAAAGATTTCGTCATGAAGCCGCTCACGAATTTCCTCAGGAGAAGCGGATTCGAAAAGAGCTCTATCGCTTCCTTGAGGTTCAGGCGCGCATCTTCAACGCTTGCTCCCTGACTCGCGATGTCGAGTTCGGGACACAGGGCAACGTAAGAATCGTCTTCCTGCTCAATGATCGCCGTAAACTGATGTGCAGTTGCCATCGAAGGCCTCCCCTCGTTCGTTCCCACTTCCATTTCATACAAGCTACGGTAAAGAATCATCATACTCCACGACGGAGAAGAGGCCGATTTCCAGGCGAAATCACTCATATTGCAGTATCAAAAACCCGGCACTCTTGTGTGAGTGTTCGATTTGTTGGGTTCCGGGCACTCTTAAGTGGTTGTTGACTCATCAGTTGCACTCGCCGGATTCTTCTTCAGAAGTTTCCGAATTCCACTCCCGCCTTTTGTAACCATTGTGCAACCATTTCTTTCGAGTACATCAAAGCTCCTGATGGCGTCCCGAATGAGCCGCGTGTCGGCTTTTGCATAGATCATTGTCGTCTTAATAACCCCACCTCCAAACCACCTTTAACTCCCTCAAAGAATCCCAACTTCAAACAGTGCCCCGGCTCTAAACACGAAGGGCCCAGTGATGAATGCCGAGCCCTCGTTTCTACCTCGTCGAATGGTGTGCCCTTATTTGAGAAGAACAAGCTTGCGCGTCTCTACGAACGATCCCGCTTCTATCCTGTAGAAGTACACGCCGCTTGAGAGCCCGCTCCCATCAAACCTGACCTCGTGATACCCCGCCTCCTGCTCTCCATTCACGAGTGTGGACACACTCTGCCCGAGAGTGTTGAATACGGTCAAGGTCATGTTCGAACGAGAGGGCAGCCCGTAGCGAATCGTCGTCGATGGATTGAAGGGATTGGGGTAGTTCTGCTGTAATTGAAAATTCCGGGGGGTGGACGCGTCGCTATTCTCTGCCACCCCGGTCGTGACCCTGGGGGATGTTGCATAGCCCGTCCAGCTTCTTCCTCCTGCGTCTCCTCCGTACCACATGTGGAAGGTGGAGTCCCTGAGCAGCACAAAGGGCGCACTGGCCACCGTCGTCCACGACCCCGGCAGTCCATTGCGGAGCACAGGATTGTCGGCGTATTTGGTCCAGTGGATCCCGTCGGCAGACGAGGCGTAGCCGATTCCGGAGGTCTGCTGGAAGTAGTCAAGCTCGTTGCCATCGTAGAACATCTGGTAGCGCTGGCTCACCGAGTCATAGACCACGGCGCACTGTCCGACACCATGTGCATCCCACGCGCCTGAAGCCCCCGCACCAAGGACCGGATTATTGAGCGTGTCCTTCGTCCAGTGAATGCCGTCGGAGGAGGTCGCCAGGCCGATCCCGGCAGTGCCACTCCCATACCCCTGAGACATCCCGGTGTACCACATCCGGTAGGTGGTGCCGTCGAAGAGCACGCTGCCGGTGTGCACCAGAGCGGCATCCCACTGGCCGGGGGCGCCGACCCGGAGGACGGGATTGGTGGTGTCTTGCACCCACACCCGGCCGTCCTCGGAGGTGGCCCGGCCGATCTGCCACACAGCATGGCTCTCCCCCGGGGACCCCGTAAACCACATCGTGTAGGCGTTGCCAATCTTCAGTACCTTCGGGATCCAGGCGGCGAGGCTGTCCCAAGGGGAAGCGTTGTGCCGCATCACCGGATTGAGCGTGTCCTTCGTCCAGTGCATGCCATCGGGCGAGGTGGCCCGCCCTATGCCGAGATTTATCCCATTATAGTTGTCTGCGCCGCTATACCACATGACATACTGAGAGTCTTGATAAATGACCGACACGAATAGCACCCAGGTTGATTCCCACCCGGACCCCGGGCCGAGCACGGGGCTGTTGTCATTGGTCCAGGCGATCTGGGCAACACCCGGGACCGGGGCAAGAAGAGCGAGCAGCACACCCAAGAACACGACAGCCGGGGCAGAGCATACCCAGCGCCTGCGGGCCTTTCCTATAGTAACTGGAACCTGTTTCATGACGCCTCCTGTTTTTTGGATTTTAGAGATTTATTCTCATGCCCGGGTTTCAGTGAATTGTCGATTCTGGCGGGCACGATGCGCCGATGTAGATGTTATCATTTCCGACAGGGGCTTTCTCCAGACGCCGCCACCAGTCGCGACAAAGATGGTCGTGTCACCCACACCAAAGCATCGAATGGCGCCTCCATAGGGTCCATTGGTTTGTACCGATTCCGCGCGCGCTGTTGAACAATAGCCTATCGAAAGAATCGCGGCCATAACGAGTGAGCCGTATTTCATGGAGCCCCCGCGGAGGCGGTGGTTGTGAACCAATCAATGGAAAGAATAGGAACGCAGAACGTTGTGCTGCAGGACTTCTGGTGGGAAAGAGTTGCCCGTGAGGAGGTACGATTCGTCGAGCACGATAGCCCGCTACACATAGAACCCCCCGAGACTGCTGAGGACGATCTCTTTTGTAGGTACGAGAGGGACCTGAGCAATCGCCGTGCAAGGAACAGGAATAGAAAAATGACTGCTACAGCATGCTATTGGGAACTACTATCGAGTAAGATTCGTTCCCGATTCGCCTTATACTTTAATAAGGCTCCTTTCAACGAATCCATGAACTTCTCATGATCGTCCTCAAATGCGTTCATTTCCGTCAGGACTTTCATCTCCTGATCACCTCCGCCCAATTGGGCCGGTTCGTCCTGGTCCGCCCGATTAATACCAGTCATGAGACGGGCCCGAGGAGAACCCGGAAAAAGAAAAAGCAGTATCGCTCCCCTTTGCCCGATTGCCCGGCATCATCCGTGAAAGACACCATAACTCAAACTTTTTCTGGGTTCGGATTCTTCTTGAAAACCGCAATTCAGCACGTGGGGAGAAGGTCTTTACAATAGCCGAAACGGGCGTCCAGTCCTCTCTGGACCTGTCTCAAGTCGGCGTAGTGCAGTTGCAGGAGTGCGGCCTCATACTCCCGTTCATCACGGAGAAGGCTCTCCGCCCTCGGATCGACTATAGGGCCCCCAGGAGACGTACCGCCGAATGCTCGAGGAAGGGCCATTTGAGTCGCAATCAGGTCTGGCCCAGCATTTGGAGTGTCCACCCGCCACACGTCAAAACGACTTATTGAACCAGGAGTGACGTCTGATGCTGTATTCGACTGTATCGATCGCGGGACTATATCAAGAGGGTACGTGTTGTGAGACGATTGGAGCCGACTCATGAAGCTGTTGAATATCGTATGCACGAACAAACATCAACCCATCGGGGTAGACCGACAACTCGTGGAAAGTAACATACTACCATGAGTCTGAATTGCTACCTGGCAAAATATGAACAACTATCAACCAAGAAGACCCTTGAACTATGACAAAGTTCGCCTCATTAGTTTTCGGCCTGTTCCTGACTCTCTTCATTTTCAGCAGCTGCAATAACGCTGAGAATAGCAAAACCTCCCCACAGAACGAATCCAAGGCAGCAGACACGGCCGAATACTTCAATCTTCGTCCCAAACTCGAAAAAGAATACGGTTATACCCACGCAGTAAGGATCGGCAACGATCTTAAGATATCCGGTGCCGTTAGTATGACTGATTCAGGAGTCGTGATAGGCGCGGGTAATATGGCATTACAGATGAAGAACTGCTACAGCGACCTGGAAAAGATCCTGAAGCATTATGGCTATACTTTTGATGATGTAGTGGCAGAGAATATTTACACCACCAATATGGCCGAGATGATCAGGGTGTCGGGCATGCGGGACTCAATCTATAAAAAACAATTCCCAACGGGTACCTGGCTCGAGGTAAAAGGACTGGCCTTGGTCGATCAGCTGATCGAGATCGATATGGAAGCGCATAGGGCAAAGTAAAGAGTCCCGAAAGATGGGACTCAGCCTGCACCATGACAGCCTGAATCGGCAAAAAGCCCCAGAATTTCTTCTGGGGCTTTCTTGGGCTCCCCGGAGAGAACTCGGCGTAGCCGTAGGTCCGGTGATGAATGCCGGACCTTCTTGTTGGTTACACGACCGTGCGCGTTAGGAACTCTTCTTGAGCTGCAAAGAACTCTGCGCCCTTCCTCTTCAGCCCTTCGTCACGCCCAGTTCGCGTTAAACGGTTACTCCTGCTCTGATACTCGTGGGCAGCCCCATAGCGTTCGCGGTTTCAACAGCGAAGTACGTATTTCTGCTGACCTTGCCTACCGCTCCTTCGATAAGCTTCTTCACCTCATCAACTCCGGGGGCTTCCCAAAGACAGACAGCCTTTGTCCCTTCGTGGTTGGGAAGGGTCTGGTGCACCTTCAGATGCGACGGCAGAGCGGCTGTTGCGGTTTGTGCTGTTTCCCAGAACGTCTTGGGATTGGAAATCTCGTGTTGGACGATGACGTACATGTTACCTCCTGTTTTTTGTTATGTGGTGGATGAAGATGATGATGGATCATTTGAAATCCGGAAACGCAGTCTCTAACCGACGACAACTTTGTTTACTCCGTCGACACCTTTTGTATTTGTTCCCGTCACGTTAGTGCAGCAAAACCGAACCAAGCGCAATGGTTTTTCGCTCTATGAGATCCCACGATAACGGCAAACGTCCGGACGCGAAACAAAGAAGGCCCGGGTTACCGAGCCTTCGATTCACTTCTTCAATGCTCGCTGATGCCTAAGCCCGGACATCGCTGTCCGGGCCTCTCGGTTCTTCGTTATTGATTCACTTTCCTTGGAAATTGCCGTGTGTCAGTGGATAGTCGGAGTGGCTCCCGAGGCTGCCTGGTGATCGTAGCGAGAAAGGCCTCAACGTTCAGAGGCCAGTAGGTGTCGAACTCTCCCGGCCAAACGCCGTCTGTTGTCTACCAATGGTTCGACACCCTGTCAGGAACTACACGTTTCCAGTCTCCATTATCAGTTACCACGAGGACCTCCTCCCGACTTGGTTGCAGAGATTATGGTCGCTACAAAGAAATCTGATTGAAACTGACGGTCACAGCATGCATCGCTAACCATACCTAATCGTATTTGTTCCCGTTCTTAGCGCAGCAAAACCGAACCAAGCGTATGGGTGTTTCGCTGGATGAATTCCGCGATAACGGCACACGTGGCGACGCGAAACAAGTGCGTCAGAATCGCAATCCAACTGCCAGCTGCACATTCGTTGTCTTTGAGAGAAATCCCTTCAGCTGGAAATACGGATACACGGACGCATGTGACGCCAAGGCAACTCCGGTCAGCAGATTGAGTCCGACATTGGTTTCAGAAAAACCGTCTCACGCTCACATACTGCACACCCAAACCACCGCCCAGCCAAACGTGCGCATCATCACGGAGCTGAAAATCATAATGGCCGTCGCCACTCATAAATAAACTCGTGGCCCCGCTGATAAAGACGTATTCGATCATCGGGTTGAGATACAAATTCGGTGCGATGCGTCCGATAATTCCAGCACCGAGTGAAGCATTCGATCCATTAGTGAAGAAACCCGCGCGCAGATCACCGCGCACCTGCGCGTAGGACTGAGATGTATTTGCTACTGCGATAAGAACAATTGCCACACATGTCGTCAATAACAACTTAGATGCTCTCATACGATCCTCCTTTACGTGTGAACAACCATAACGTGACAGTGAGATCCCGCCTCCCTTCAGCACCATCTATCTTATTCAAGCACTCTATCAGCCTCAATCAGCGATGAGATGCAATTCCGACCTACGCTCGAACCTCAAAATAGAATACGAAGAATCAAGCCCTTAGCCGAAACCTATTGCAGTCGCTGTCGCATCGAGATATGTTGCCTCTGGACGGCTGGGATCATCCTACTTCATCCCAATGGTTTTGAACCTGATGAAGTATATCGGACGGAACCCTAAAATGAATCGGCTGAAAGGATGAAAGAGTAGCTAATCCTGGAAGGAGCATTCAACCCAAAGACCAAAGCGAGCGTCAGGAGCTTTGTCATACCAGTCCCTTTGGTTCATGTGCCCCATGACCGTGATTGGTATGCTGTCATTGAGCTAGTTTGTTTTTTCCGTGCCGTACCCGACGCGGTGTCAGGTGCAGCCCGTCCAGACAGAGTCGGGACGAGGCCTCGCCCACCTTTGGTGCGGCGGGCCGCTTGGAGCGCAGACTCTGCTTCGGTACGAATCATCATCAATTGCCGAAGCACTTTATCTGATCTCGCTATTTGCCCTGAGGATCTACCCTCAGTGTTGGAGGGTCACCACTTACAATGACTATGGTGTAATTGTTGTTATGTGAAGCGTTGAACGTAGTCGTCGGAGAAACAGACTCATTCTGTATTACAGCGGTGACAACGATGGCCCCCTCGGCGACGTCTTGAAAGTTTCTGTACGTCCCGGATGCCACATCGTTATGATTGATCGTGTTTCCGTTGGCTTGCTTGAATTGAACATTGGCTTTTGTGGCCCGTTGGTTAGCTACCCGGACGCTCGGTGGGTCATCAGATTTCCCCTCCTGTGGCGGTTTGCCCGTGTTTGCCTCTACATTTGTAACTCTCCAGTATTTCTCTCCCCCGATGACTACATCAATTGCAGGCCTGATGAATCTTCCCTTACCTTGCCCCCGGGCCGAGCAAGATCTTCCCGGGCCTTGCCCCGGTATGTATCCCATGATCGATGACGGTCTCGCCATTCACCAGCACGTACGCAAATCCTTCTGAGTAGGCGTGAGGCTTTTGAAAAGTGGCCTTGTCGACAATAGACTTATCGTCGAAGACAACAATATCTGCCCACATGCCGGGACGAATGAGGCCTCGATCGATGAACTTGAATCGTTGTGCAGGGAACGATGTCATCTTACGAATGGCCTCTTCGATTCGGAGAACCTTCTTCTGACGTACGTATGCTGCCAGCACGCGGGCGTTACTCCCATACCCGCGTGGATGCGGCATGCCGCTCCCGAATTGAATAACGCCAGCGTCGGAACCGACCATAGAATACGGATACTTCATGATACGCTGCACATCCTCTTCGCTCATGGTATGGTACACCATCCCCGCTCCCCCTTTTTCCACCATATCAAGAACAGTCTGAATCTCATTGCTGAGCGTCCCCTTCCGTCTCCACTGCCTGTTGATCTGAGAGATGTTCTTTCCGTTGAGTGTGGAATCCCAGCGGCAGCGTGAGACGTACGCGTAGTCGAGCCGGTAGCGACCATTCCGATCGACAATGGTGTGCCGCATCTGATCTCGGATCTTCCTGCGAACTTTCGGGTCATGCAGTCGCAACTTCACCGCCGAGTCGCCGTCAGCAAGTGCCCAAGAGGGGAGGAGCACACTGAGGCCAGTGCTTGAAGCCGTGTAAGGATATTGATCAACAGTGACGTCGATTCCCTCGTACCGAGCTTTTTCAATGAGTGCAATCGTCTGTTTGCTCCGTCCCCAGAGCTTTTTACTCGAGACCTTGAAATGGGATATCTCCACCGGTACGCCGGCAGCCCGTCCGACGTCAATTGCTTCGGCGATGGCAGCAAATACGTTCGCCTGCTCATCGTTTCCTTCGTTGCGAATATGAGACGCATAGATCCCGTTGAATTTCGCCACGGCCTTGGCAAGTCCCACAACCTCAGGCGTCTTCGCGTAGGTGCCGGGCGTATAGATAAGTCCTGTCGACAAACCCATGGCGCCTTGTTGCATCGCATTCTCGACAAGCGCTTCCATCGCTGATTGCTCTTCCGCAGACGGATCACGTTGCACATTTCCCATGACCGCACGTCGCACGCTATTGTGTCCGACCAGTGTAGCCAGATTGATGGAGATCCCATCGTGACGCAGTTCGGTGAAGAACGAGTCAATTGCCGTCTCCGAACTCCCGCAATTACCCGTAACGATGGAAGTCACGCCATCAAAGACAAAATTATCTGCCGTCGGAATGCGACGAATTCCTCCTTCTGAGTGAGTGTGCACATCGATAAAGCCGGGCGCTACGATCATTCCTTGAGCATCAAGAACACGGCGGCTCTGTGTCGTGTCCAATCGGCCGATCGCAACAATTCGCCCGCCCTGTATCCCTATGTCCGCAGCATACCAAGGATTCCCACTCCCATCGATGATGTGGCCATTCTTGATAAGGAGGTCAAGCTGCGCGATTGTCTGTGCGCCCTGCAGCAGAAGCAGCACAACCAGAGACAGGGTTTTTGAATACATCATGACCGCCTTGATACTGTGAGCGAATTGTTACTGCTTCCCTTCAAACAAACTCCACGGATAGTATCTCTTAAGTGGTGTGTTCGCAAAATCACCGCACTCAGCCCGAAGATGGAAACTCCCGGTCCGCTTGGTGCTTCAGTTTGACCATTACTCTGACCATTGAACAGAACAGTTGTGGTCAAGACTGCGGGCGAGGGTCTCAGTGTTCAACCCTATTGAAAGCAACCATTTGAGTTTTGGAACGAGATTTGCCTTCTTAGGCCTTATTTCGCCACTACAAACTTCTTCGTCTCCACGTACATCCGTGCCTGCAGCCGGTAAAAATAGACGCCGCTTGAAAGCCCTGAACCGTCGAACTTCACTTCATGATACCCCGCCTCTTGTTCCCCATTCTGGAGAAGAGCGACCTGCTGGCCGAGAGTGTTGAAGACCGTCAGCTGGACGGCTGACTTGTGGGGCAGGCCGTAGCGTATGGTCGTCGAAGGGTTAAAAGGATTGGGATAGTTCTGCGCGAGCATGAAACATTGCGGGAGTTCCTGTTCTCCTTCGGTAATTCCGACCGGGGTGAGCGGCGAAGTAGCATGGCCGACCCAGGCTAGATATGCCGGCGGCGCGGCCCCATCGTACCACATATGAAAGGAACTCTGGAAAAACACGCTTCCCAGTTCAACCCACCTCTCGTCCCAGCTTCCCGGAGCCCCCGTCGTGAGAACAGGATTCTGAGCATACTTCACCCAGGTCTTCCCGGAGTCGCTTGAAGTCGCCACACCAATCCTGGGGTAGTGATCGCCCGGCACGGTCTCTGCTGTGTACCACAAATAGTACTTGCCACTAACGTCCAGGACTCGTGGCAAGTAGATATTGCCGTCCCATGCATCTGTCCCGCCTATGTTCAACACGGGATTGTTCAGGGTGTCCCTTTGCCATGTGATTCCGTCAACAGAGGTCGCTCGACCAATGCGATTAAGGTTGCCATTAGCGATGCAACCGTTATAGAACATCACATACCCCCCAGCACTCCTTACGATAGAGCACCATGCGACCGCCCCAGCTTCCCATGCGCCAGAGCCGGCAGTGAACACTGGATTTCCAACGTACTTTGTCCAATTCCTTCCGTCAGGAGAAGTCGCATAACCGATGCTGTTTCCTTCAGCTGATCCTGAGGGATTAGTTGCGTTCCCACTGTACCACATTTTGTACAGACCGTTTTCTCGTATGACACAAGGCACGCCCGCTAGCAGCGAGTCCCACGTTCCGGGGCTTGGAGACAGTACAGGGTTCAACTCTCTCTGCCAGGTTGTTCCATCGCTCGAGATGGCGAACCCGATCTTGCCTCCCGCTCTCGGCAGCCCCGTATACCACATCTCATATCTGGAAGAGTCAGAGTTGAAAATGACCCATGGAACCATCACCTCAATGTCCCACGCCTCATTTCCTCCGCCGGTGAAAACGGGATTCAGGCCGTCTTTTGTCCAGACGTATTGCCCGAAAGCGTCGTAGTTGCCAAGAACCACGACTGCTACGAGCAACAGATGCCTAACTGTGTTCAATCTCATCGTCTACCCTCCTTCTGGCATGAGTTTGCGGAATGATCACTCAACGCAGGCGTCGGTCGGTCGTCGGGTAGGACGATAACACTCGGCGGGGCACTGACTGCCTCAGTGAGCCACAGGTTGTGAATGCACATGACAATACCCGAAGTAAAGGAGGGAGTGCAGGCGCAATATGGTATTCGGAATCGAAAGACAACTCGGCGGAGGTCAACGTCTATAGGGCCATTTGTCCCGTGGTGGGTCTTTTGGCTCAAGCAATGATCACAGATCATCCGCATCACCGTCTGCACCAGGCTTCTAACCTGCCCATCACATCTGAAACGGTGAAATGAGCGTCAGTGGACATCCAGCACCGCTGCCCTGTCAAGCGCACGAAGAATTTCATTGGCGGCAAAACGGTTGCCGGCATCGTTCAGGTGCACCCGATCCGTTGTCAGGATTCCCTTCTCTCTGTTCTCCGGGTTGTTCTTCGAGATGTATTGGACGAATGCCTTCCGCAGGTCACACAATTCAGACCCTGACTCTTTGGCCAGCCGCCGTGAGATGTCACTGTACTCATCCAGCATGGCATCTTCGGGATTCGTGCCGGTAGCCTTTTCACCGATTACGCTAGGCGTGCAGAGAACAACCTGCGCGCCTGCCGCGTGGATCTTCGCGATGACCTGCCTAAGCCCTGTCTCAAATTCCTCCTTCGTGGAACCCTTTGCTCCCGGTATGCCAATGGTCCAGTGCCAGACGTCGTTGATCCCGATATAGACCACCACGGTTGTCGGCTTCAACGCAATCACATCTTTGTCAATCCTGGCCAATAGTTGCTCAACCTTGTTTCCGCTCACCCCTGCGCCAATGATTATGGCCCCGCTCCCCCGGTGCTGGAGTGAATCTCTTATCAGCGTTACGTAGCCTCCTGGCCTGACGCCTATTTCGGTAATTGAATCTCCAAAGAATACGACGCGCGCCTGTCCTGGAATGACATCTCTGGCAGCAGCACACCCGGCGAACAACAGGGCGATGGTACTGAATAGTCGGGCAAATGAGCGCGGTGAGTGCATAGGCTTTCTCTTTGATGTAAGCCTGAACATGAACATACGGTGGCAAGATGACAAATTCACTTGCATCGATGGTTGTTCAGTATGCCAAACGACGGAAGCCTCCCCGTCTCCCGATGAAGAAGCTCCATCTCCGAGGACGCGGTTCTATGCCGGAAGCAGAGCCAACAGCTGCAACACGTAACCGTCACTTCCCCCCTTTTGTCTCCTTCATCTTTGCCAGATAGTCGGCGGAAGACTGACCGACGGTTGCGAAAGCCCACATACCTTGACTCAAACGCCAGTTGCCATTTTCCTTTTTCAACCCAAAAGCACAGCGCGCAAGAAAACGGGACATCTGTCCTGCCATGGTCATTTCAAAGGGGACTTCATATACGGCGGAAGCCACCTCAGCGTTGCCGTCTATCACGATTGAGAGATTTCTCATGTCACCGAATTTTACTTTTTCAATCACCTCCCAATCGCTTTTGATCAGGGTTTCCATCTGGGGGACTGTCTTGACGATCTCAGCTGAGTCTGTTCCGAACAACATGAGATCTCCGGATGTGGACAAGACATTTTCGATGGCCGTCTGATCCTTCGCCTCATACCCTTTCCAGAATTGCAAAATTGCAGATTCAACACCCCTTTTCTCCTTCGTGAAATCCTCCGGAGTCATTTTTCTGGGGGCACAGCCCGGAATCATCGCAAAGACGAGCACCAATGAAATGAGTTGATACATAGGACCCTCCTTGAGCGTTGTCTTGGCATTGTGGGGGGCCAGCTGGCTGCGACTCCAAGTCACGATGAATCTCGCGTAATCGGGACAAAGCGAAATACCTCTCCCCTCCAATCATCGGACAAAAGAGGTCTCTTCGCAGGTCTGCGTCATGTCTCCGTTGCAATGACGTGTTGTTTGGCAGAATATTAGGGAAAGGACATCAGATTGTCAAGCAACGGCCCAGCGAGTGCCAAGCCCTGTTACCCATCGCAACTCGCCGGAGCCCTCTATATGAGTACGTTGCTTCAGAGCGACAAAGCCGCCAGCCACAAGGATCATTCCTTCTTGAGCGATAAGTAAACCCGGAGAGAGTGATAAAACCAGGAGCAAGACAGTAATCAGAGCTTTCATGACACCACCCCCGCTTATTGTGACAGCAAGTGTGCGTTTCCATTGTGAACGCATACTGCGGAAACCACTGCGCTTAGGACATGCCGACGAGTTAAACATCTCCCCCATCCTTCTGGAGAGAAGAGGCTCCTACTCTTTCCCCAACACGTCTTCCCCGAGGGCGTTCTATGGACGCAAGCTTGAAAGGTGGCATTGCATAATCAAGACGAATCCATGCGGAGACTTTTGTCGTGGCGATCTGGGATGATACTGCTCACAGGTCCGAGCCTGCTGCTGCGTCGAGGGTCAACGGAACTATGAATTCACTTTCGTTTCACTCCCTCTGAAGGTCCTATTCACCACCTTCTTATCCTCCCTTTACCCCCTTCTCACTCCCTGGACTCCAAACGTCATTCTCAAACTCTTGCAGCTCGTTCATCTCTGAAAGAGCTTTAATCTCCTGGTCCTTCCCGACCTGAGCAGGCTCATTGCGGTCGAGCAGAAATACGAAGGGCGCGGTGATGATTGCCGAGACCTTTTGTGTATCAGAAGGGCCCGGTGATGATTGCCGGCCCGTTGTTATTGAATGCGTTCCTCGCGGGCTTGCGACTTGGCATACTGTGCTGCGCTCATGACCTCGATCCCGACGAAGCGCCCCGTATTCTACCAGACCGCTACTTTGAGCTCACTTCAGGCAACAGCTCAATCATCTCTTCCGAGACTCTGTCAACATTTTTGTCCAGATCTTCCAGGTACCGGGCGTACGCCCCCGCCCCGGCAATTTCGTCAAATCCCTCTCTCAATGCTTTCGTTCGCGACTGCTCCAGGTCAACAAACCCTTTAGGAAGTCTGTACGACACAACAAATTGGGGTTCCCCGGAGTAGAACGTCGACCATACAACCACCTGCATTCCCAGTTTCTGCCACACAGCTTTCCACGTCTTGAAACCTTCGACAAGTCGTGGACCTTTCCCAGGTTTGGGATAGATGTGTCTGAGCAACGCTTTTGTGAACTTCCCGCCACTCGAGTCACAACTCAAGTCTTTCTGGAAAACAAGGAAAAGTGAAGAGCCGTTGCTCTCCACCAGGGGGGTCACGTTGGCCTCGTAATCCCTGGTGTGCTCATCACTGATCTCCTTGCGACCCTCGAGAGCAGTCCACGTATTCGGGCCTTCATTCATCATATATGCTCCTGCATCGGGTCCCGAGAGTATTGAGAAGACACGCCATTTCCAGTTCCCGGTATGGTATTTTGCAACGTGATCTGAGAGCGCCTTCTTCAGCGCCGCATCTTTGCCGGGCTTCGGCTTTACTCGTTCCGACGTCATCGTGGCTTTCTCCTGTGCTTGCAACGACGCCAGAGGCAGAACCAAGCACAATGCCAGGAAGAGAATCAAGAATTGTTTCATACACAACTCCTCATGATTAGTGGTGGTGGTTATGAATTGCCGCAATGACATTCTTAATAAGGCGCCCTATGGAAAGGTGTGCTGCAAAGTGTGTTTCAGACGCTGCGAAGATGGGGGCAACAAGCAGCGAGAAAGGAATGAAAGAACATGGGATCAAAGATGGCTTTATACTCGCCTCCGGTGTGGTCCTTTGCGTTACAATCGGCATAGAAGGAACGCAAGAAAGCGCAGGATTGTTCCCACCTATTAAAAAAAGAGCTCGGTGATAACTGCCGAGCCCCTCTCTGCCTTACCAAGTGCTACGGATCATCGAATCAACAACAGCTCGCGCGCCCGCACAAAATCTCCAGCTGTTAGCCGATAGAAATAGACCCCGCTGGAAAGACCAGCACCATCAAACCTCACTTCGTGATAACCTGCTTCTTCCTCTCCATTCTGGAGAAGGGCGACCTGCTGGCCGAGCGTGTTGAAGACCGTCAGGGTCACTTGTGACCTTTGAGGAAGCCCATAGCGGATCGTGGTTGATGGGTTGAACGGGTTGGGATAATTTTGTTCTAGATTGAACCTATCCGGGATTCCACTCGATGACAGAGTTATGGAAGAGACGATGCCCAAATCTGCAAGAGGCACTCTCCACACGCCACTGCCTAATGTCCCCGCAAAGAGGTTCGTTCCATCCACTGCGAGACTGGTCAAGAAATAGTTCGTTAGGCCGGAAGTGAATCCGTACCATGTTGCGCCGTTGTTGGTCGAAACTCCAATCCCGAGGTTCCCGCCCACAATAACATAGGCATCGTTCGTCAGAATCGAATTAATCGTGCCGTGGACGTTCGGATTCCAGATCCAGTGTCTGCCGTTGTCAGTCGATGTGTAGAAATCCCCCCCGCCATCCGATGCAAAGAGCGTTGTGCTGTTCCCCGCGATCGCGTGAATCTGAAGAGTCGAGTCGCTTACAGTCCAGCTTGTTCCGTTGTCAGTTGAAAGAAACACTCCGGTGGAAGCGCATGCAACAAGCGTCATGCCGCTCTTATAAAAGGCATAAACGGCCGCATTCGACAGACCGCTATTCGCGGCTGCCCAACTTGCGCCATTGTTAGTGGAAAGAAAAACGCCATGGCTGCCAGTTCCGGCAAAAAGACTCGTGCCATATAGTGCCAGTGCATTGACAACGGTGTCAGGCAAGTCGTTGTTAGCCGATGTCCAGTTTGTGCCCGAATTGGTTGATAGATACACACCCCCCCCGCCGGTTCCAGCAAAGACAATCGAGCCATCCGATACAAGGGCATGAACATTCTTGTTGTTCAATCCATCATCCGCGTCTGTCCAAGTCGAACCGCCGTCGGTAGTGAAAAAGGCACCGATACCGTTGAGCCCTCCTGCATAGAGACGAGAAGCGCTCGTTGAGAGACAATAGATATTTGTGCACGCAAAACCGGTATTGACCTGGCTCCAATTCGTGCCGTTACTGGTCGAGAGAAAGATGCCGTTGATATTCGTTCCTGCAAAGAGGTTCGGCCCACCACGGCAAGCGCCCTTATTCTGACGTTCCCCAATTTAGTAGTGGTTTGTATCCAGCTTGTGCCGTTGTCCGTCGAACGAAACACACCGCTAAAGTACGTTCCCGCAAAAACGCTGGAGCCACTTGCCGCAAGTGCCTCGACGGTGCTGTCCGCCAACCCGACACTGGCCACCTGCCAGTTTGTTCCGTTGTTGGTCGTGCGAAAAACTCCACCCCCATAGGTTCCAGCAAAAACGTTTGGGCTGGACCGGCCCCCGGCGGGACTACTGGCAAGAGATGTAATATCTCCATTTGTCAACCCTGCAGTGACCGCCGTCCAACTCCCGCCGCTGTCTGTGGAGCGAAGTACGCCGCCGAAGATCACTCCGGCAAAAATATTCATCCCGCCTGTGCCGTTGGGGCTTGCTGCAAAAGAGCTTATGGAATTGTGGAAACTGGGATCCGTAGTTACTCTCCAGCTTGCGCCGCTATCAATCGATAGAAAAATGCCGTCGCCGTAACTCCCTGCAAGCAAATTTGCGCCATCCGCCAAGAAAGAAGTAAATGTCTCATGCTCATCTATCCCGTTGACAACTCGTGTCCAGCTTGTACCATTATCAGTCGAGCGATAGACACCGTCGACGTCCGTCCCTGCAAGGACATTCGAGCCGATCGACCCGACGCAGGATACGTATCTCCCCTGCAAACCGTTGTTGACTGGTGTCCAGCTCGAGCCATAATTCGTCGAGAGATACACTCCCCCATAGCCGGCAGCGAGAAAGAGATTTGTACCGCCTGTCCCATTGGGGGTCCCGGCAAAACCGAGTCCTTCGCCACCGTACGGTCCATTTGTTTGAACCCATTGCGACTGCAGAGTTGAACAAAAGCTACAGAAAAGCATTATGGCCATCACAATTGGGCCGTATTTCATGGAACCCCCGCGGAGGTGGCGGTTGTGAACCGATGGGAATATAGTGATGCAGAACGTTCTGTTGAGGGACTGCTGGGGGGATGAGGTTGCCCGTGAGGAGGTACGATTCGTCGAGCACGAAATCCCACTACGCACAGGACCTCCCGAGACTGCTCAAGCTGCCCTCCTGGACGCTCGGGAGAGGTACCTGAGCAATCGGCATGTCAAGAAAAGGGATAGAAGACTGGCATCTTCAGCATGATATCTACAACCGCTTTCACATAGTATTCGTTCCTGTCGATTCGGACATTGAGGTCATCATAGATGCAGTGACCCCAATATCGAGAAGGTGAGTCTGATGCTGAGAACCTAAGAAACAAAAGAGCTTCCCCATCCTTCCGGACAAGAGAGGTTTCCTTCACATTTCTCCCACACATCTCCCGCCCTGGATGTGTTCTTGCGGGAGCAGATTACGCAAAGGTCAGCGCATTCGCAAGGAAGGGCCTGGTGATGCAAGCCAGACCCTTTTGTTTACTATGTCGGGCAAACCTCATCGAAGAAGGATCAGCTCGATTGCGCTGACGATATTCATTCAGAGGGCGAGGGCGTGATGCACAGAAGGCCCGGGAATCCCCGAGCCTTCATTTTACCTAATCAACGCTCGTATTCACCTGATCAATAAGAGCTTGCGCGTCTGCACGAAGCCTCCCGCCTGCATCTTGTAAGTGTACACGCCGCTCGCAAGCCTGCTGCCGTCGAACTGCATTTCATAGTTGCCTGGTTCCTTCTTTTCGTTCACCAACACCGCTACCTCTCGCCCCATGATATCATAGACCGCAAGTCGCACCATACTGTTTACTGGCAGCTGATAACTGATGAGTGTCCTTGGATTGAACGGGTTAGGATAGTTCGGACGAAGCTCATAGCCGCTGGGTCCGGTGGCGTGCCCCGCCACTTCAGATGGTCCGGAGGCCTGGACGTTTCCTGTGTTGGCATTGTTTTGTCTGAATTTCGGCCAGGGTGAATTCGCAAGGCCATAACTGCCGGTGTTCATGGCGATCAGGGCAAAGTGCTCCGCATCGATTATTCCGTGGGTCGCCACATACAGTGTCCCGTCGTCAACCAGCGCAGGAGAACCGTACATTAACGAAGAAACATCGTCCCTCCATGCGACATGTCCATCGCGTGTCAAAGCATAAAAGAAACCAAGTTCATTCCCGAAGTACACACGTCCGTCCGAATCGATCGCCGGGGAATTGTAGATGTCGGGGGGATTCCTCTGCGCTGACGGGTTGTCCTTTACATCGTCATACGTATCGTACTTCCATTTTATTTGCCCCTCGGGTGTGATCGCATAGAACCAGGCTGGCTTGTTCAGCGGGTGATGTGTTGTGCCCATATACAACGTTCCGTCGGCTCCGATTGACGGTGAGGATTCGCTCCACAGTTGCGTCTGCACAGACCACTTGAGCGCACCATCGGGATGAATCGCCAGGAGTTTCGCCTCGAGAGATGCGGCCGTCCAATCGCTGGTATCCGCGTAATTCTCGTAGCGGCCGATTGCCGAATAGATGGTCCCATCCTTGTCAATCACTGGAGCCGCAGTTCCTCCCACATCATAGGTGCGCCATATCAGGTTGCCATTCGGATCGAGCGCGAACACCCCGCCTTCTACCTCCGTCTGTTCATGCCCTCCCCGTTCCGTGTTCACGTAGACCGTGCCGTCTTTCGCGACGGTGGGAGAGCTCCGGTGACTTCCCGTCGTCTGCCTTTCGCCAGATTGAACCACATTGTCTATTAAGGGAAAATCGTATTTCCATTTAATCGTGCCGCTGGGATTCACAGCGAACAACGCATAGCGTCCGTTTACATAGATTGTCCCATCCGCTGCAATGGCAGGCGTAAATCCTGTGTTGGGGATAGGGGCCATCCACCCTATACTGTCCAATTTCCATCTGAGATCTCCTGAAGAATCCAAAGAATACAGTGCGGCATCCATCTTGTCGGGATTACTAGCATCCCCGATGATGAAATACAGATTGTCGTGTTTGTCAAGCGCGATGCTCGAATGAACCGACTTCCCCAGAGTGAGTTTCCATTTCTGCGTGCCGTCAGGATTGACTGCATACACGCCGTCGGACTGCTTGCTTGCGTCGCCGCGACCGGTGCCGATATAGATGGTTCCGTCCGAACCTACTGCCGGAGATTGAACCTGTGTCTGCTCTATGAAAAAGGCCCAACGGCGGTGTGTTGTGGATTGCTGGGCGAGCAACACCAGGGAATGCAGACAGATGAGCAGACAAGCATAAGAACCAGATCTAAGGAACTGGAAGGCCATGGCAGCCTCCTATTCGATACATGAGTTGGTGATCCACATCCTTCAAGATGTTGATCTCCTGCGTATGCTCCTCCTGGTTACACTCGCCCATATCCCGAAACCAAAGTCAAGCAACACCATCTTGTCGAGCCAAAAGTACGAGGAAGGCGGATGGACTGTGACTTTTATACTAATCTATAATAGATTAGTATAAAAGTCGATACTAAAGCGTAAGAGAGGAAAACAAGGCCCCCACAATGCTGAGGGCCTGATAAGTACACAGAGCCTTAGTGAATAATAACAACGCTATCCGCTTTGTCGTGGAAGACGCAGATTTCCATGGTCACGAAGTTCGTTGCATCAGAGTGCTCTGTGCCGACACCTGGGATGATCACACCGGTTGACGTGCCGACGGACTGGATCGAATTCGTACCGTTGGCATTGGTGGCCCGGTTGGTCAACTTGGTCAAGCCGGCAGCATCAGCCGTCAGACCGACGAACTGATTTCCGCCACCGCCAAGAGCCGTCGGGCGGCGATAGAACTGCTGGGCGCGTGCAGCCAGGTTAACGAGGTCATTGGTGACCGCCTCGCGATTGGCATTTACTGCATTGTCGGTGAACATCGTGATACCTACCGCAACTGCGATACCGACTACGATTACGCCGAGGATGATGAGAAGAAGTTGCTGCTGACCCATGGTGTAGCTCTTTATGAAGTGATGTTGTTAGGTGACCGTACTTACATTCTGCTGCATTTCCTTTTTCTGTGTAAGAGACTTACGACTGCCGTACCAATTGTGCAATCGAACAAAGAGGCGATTCTGCACCGGAAGAAAGCCATGTTGCAGGAATATTGGTGACAAGTCTATCGCGCGAGGTATTTCTTACCTGTAGGGGCTCCCACCGATTGCAGAAGCAAAGGCCCAGGAGAGCCTGAGCCTGTTCAGGGCACGGAATGACTGACAATAGTCAATCGACCACAGACTAGAGTCAACGGAGAAGAGCCAAACACAATTCAGCCCGAGATATACTCGGGCTGAATTGTCAGTGACGCAGCGTTTTACGACCGCTACTTATTACGTCCACGGCTCATCTCCCGACGGTCCGTAGATTGAGGGCACTTTCGCGCCCACCATGCGAAGGTAAATTGAAAACTGCCCGCGATGATGAATACTGTCCATTATCATCATCCACAGCATATCGGCACGCCGTACCTCGCCCATCTTCCCGGGGCCAACGGGGGCGGTGATCTTGGAGTTCCAATCCGACTCAGACATGCCTTTGACTTTCTGCAGCATTGCCGCCCCGGTGCTTTCGAGTGCGTTGATGGCGTCTTTGTACGTCGCAAACTTCGGCATTCCACCGCTAAAGTCAATCTTCCCTTTCACCACCATATCGACAATCCCGAGTTCGCCGACAAATACCTCGGCCAGTTCTTTGGCTGATCTTGTCTTCTCCCCCGGCGGCTTGAAATTCGCCTTGTCCGCAGGCAGCTGCCTGAGGACCTTGAGCGTGGTTGGAAACTCACGCTCCCATGTACTGACAAACATCTCCTTCTCGCTCATCTCTCCTCCTGTGTGTTGAAGTGTGGCGTATGTGGAACGGCGTGACTGTACCAGGCTCAGAAATTCCGGGGAAACTGGCTGGAAAACGTACGCAGAAGCTATAACGTGGAATAGAGGGAGAAAGTTCTCTACCTGCGAGATAAAAGACAATCGGCAGATGCCAGGCCTTCCGGCTGCGCATCCCCCTCAGTCGTCAAGCAGTATCGTGACTGCATACTGCTTGACTCCTGAGGGAAGTGCACGCAACGTCTTTTGCCACCTAGACCTGCGATCACCTGACGTTATTTCACAAGCATCATTTTTCTGGTGGCAACGAAATCCCCTGCCTGCAGGCGGAACAGGTACACTCCGCTCGCAAGCCCCGAACCATCGAAGTTCACCCTGTATGTCCCTCCGGGTGTTTCGCCTTCCACAAGCGTCGCAACTTCCTGGCCAATGGTGTTATACACCCGCAGAGACACGACGCTTGCTTTGGGCAGATCGAAGACGATGACGGTCGCCGGATTGAAAGGATTCGGGTAATTCTGCCGCAACACATACTCCTTCGGCATCCCCTCGATGACTTCCACCCCTTCCGCGCTGACATGGAGCTTCCGCGACGCGCTGTAAGGACCCCAGCCGCTCTCGTTGTGCGCTCTGACCCTCCACCAATGCCACCCGCCCAAGAGCCCATGCCGCACAGAAGACGTATCGGTCACCGTGCTGTCTGACGTCCGTGACACAAACAGCGAGTCCGAGGCTATCTCAACCCAATAGCTCGTCACGCCGGGTGCCGCCTTCTGCCAGACCAGGGTCACGCTATCCGCGCTCTGAATCGCGTCCGCTAAAGGACGAACCAGCTGCACTTGCGTGGGTAGAGCCAAGGCAGTCGTGAAGGACCAGACAGGAGAAAAGGCGCTCATCCCGTCGATCTTCTTCGCCCGTACGCGCCAGAAGTACATTGTACCGTTGGCAAGCGACGCGACACTGTGGCTCGTGTCTGTCAGCGTCGAATCATTCACGAGCAACCCGGCATTGAACGTGGAATCTCCGGCAAGCTGTACAATGCAACTCAGGGCACCCGTGAAAGCATTCCACCGCAGAACAGTCGGCACCGGCTGGTGTAGTGACCCGTGTGAAGGAGAAACGAGAACCACCGGCAGCACCGGCGGCGGCTCCGCCACCCGGAAGACCGGATCCTGCCATCCTATCACGTCAGTGAGTCTGTTCAGATACGATCCCGCAGTCGCCAACACGCCAACAGATATGCTGTATGATCCCACCGCATCGGGCGCAACCCAGTAAAACACGAGGGTCTTTGAGGTTCCGACAGCCATGCTCTGAGGATCCGTTGTCACTGTCGCGTCATACGGAGAGGTTCTGTCCCTGTCGAGATACAGGCGCCCCGACACAATAGCGTCTGCCGACCCCGGGTACGATGGGTTTTTCACCTGCGCTTCAACGCGAAGCCGGGTGCCGGGATACAACATTCTCATGCTCCCTGCACTGAGGTGTTCATTGGTAGAATCGACGATGACACTTACCGCAGAGATATATGGCGTCCAGTGGATGAACGTATCAGACGTGGTCTGACCCGGACCAATGGCAACATCCCATCGCTTCCCCCAGAATTCCTCCTCCCAGGGTGAAGGAACAGTGGCAAACGCGGAATAGAAGTAGCCCGTTCCCGGCGTGAGACCGGAAAAAGTGACACGCGAATTGTCGTCTGCGTTCGCCTGAGCGACACGGACCCCGCTGCCGCTGTAGAGATCCACCCTCCCCCTTGTTCCCGGACCCGGCTGGCTTGCGGCGTCGGCAAGTTTTATCGTAAGAGAACCCGGCTCAAGCGAATACGCGTATACACCTTTCACCGTCCCCGCGTAGAGCGTAGAGCCAGAAGCAAAGACCGTTTGGACTCTGACGGAATCGAGTTCAGATCCCACTCTCGCCCAGCCGGCTCCTTTGTCGGACGTCACCCACACCCCGCTGTCGGCTCCTACGTACAGACTCGTACCACTCACGGCGAAAGAGTAGAAGTAGCCATCCGGCAGACCGGCGAGAACGCGGCTCCAGTTGTGACAACTGTCGACGGAGTGCCAGATTCCGCCGTGAGGGCCAAAATCTCCGTTCTCGGAGACGAAGAAATCCGTCCCCACTGTGGCAAGTGAAGAGACCCCATAGTCGCTCACGGGCACGTGCAAACCCGTGTTCATCGCAGTCCACAGTGCGCTGGAATCCGCGAGATAATACACACCATCATTTTCCGTGCCCGCGTAGAGTCCCGTCCCCTCAGGAGCACCCAGCAGGGCTGTGACTTCCCCGCGCCCAGGGTTGCCATACTGCCCCCCCCAGTGAGCCCATGTCGCACTCCCGTCCATATAGCGAAACACACCGCTCGTGGGATCATCGCTGTACGTCCCCGCAAAAAGTGCCTCAGGGCCCCCATCGATCGGCACCAAGGCAAAGGCCTTCACAGGAAACGGCCTGTCGAAGGTGTTGCGAGGCAACCCGGCATTGACACCCGTCCAGCTTTCCCCTGCATCGGTGGAGACATAGGTACCGGAGGATGTCCCCGCCCAGAGATTTCCGCCGTAAAGGGCAAATGTGTAGACGCAAAGGCTGAATTCGTCCAATCCTGTGCTAGCTTTCGCCCAATGAGCGCCGTTATCCGTCGAACGGTAGATCCCGCTATCAGCTGTCCCCGCATACCAGTTTGTACCGTCCACCTCAAGAGCGTTCACGTTCCAGCTCGTCAACCCATCATTGTGAGCAACCCATTGAGCTTGTGAGGTGACAATTCCCCACAACAGAAGAATTGAAACAAAGAGAGACCGCGCCACGGCATACCCCCTTAGGATGGAGAGTGAAGTTACCTTGTGGAACTAATGTCGCAAAAAGAGGAATGCTTAGCGGTGACAGTCATCACAATGCATCCGCTCATCAGTACTTCTGCATCGGACTCGTACGGGATGCTGATAGATGCTGGGATGTGACGGATGTGGATCGGTCGTCAAACGTATACGAGAGGGGGAGTGGACGAGCAGGAACAAAGATCGGACTCGCGCTGTCAGGTTTCATACGGTAACCGCACCTCCAGTTCCAAGCAACGCCCCGGCGAGACAGTCCGTCGGGTAGTGGAAACCTAGATACAATCGCGGAAGGCAGATCATAACAGTCACGTATACAAATGCCGCCACCCCCAGTAGGACTCCGTGGGTCGTCGGAAGTCCGGTCAACTCGGAATCCCGAATTGTCAACGCCGGATCACCTCTCACGCCTCGGAACATCGAGAACTTTCTGCAGGTATCACGTGTTCTCTTCTTCACGCTGCCGCCTTTACCGTCGTGAAATAGCATTGTGCGGCAATTGAGTTGCGGTCGATTCGAAAAACTCGGTCGCGACATATCCCACTTTGCAACTCATACAGAATCTGATTCACGGTCATTTACAGCCGCACCATGATCCGAGCATAGCACCACATAGTCCAAGAATTCTCATGAGAAATGGCGCAGGAAAAGTAAGTTGTGCGAACTGTTCTAGTTCTATGAATAATTCAAGCTCGCCAGAAGTCTATCACCCACAACACATTCACCAGGAGGCAAAAAATGGCCAAGTATCTATTTCAGGCATCGTACACCCTCGAGGGAACCAGAGGCCTCGTCAAAGAAGGCGGTTCTAGCCGGCAGGCGGCGATTGAACAGATGGTAAAGAGCTTGGGTGGAAAGCTGGAGTCCATCTATTATGCGTTTGGGGAAACTGATGTTTTCCTGATTATCGATCTTCCCGATGCTGCAAGTGCCGCCGCCATCAGTCTAACGGTCGGTGCAGCAGGCGGTGCCCGGGTCACAACAATTCCTCTCATGACGCCGAAAGATATTGATGCAGCGGCCAAGAAGTCGATCCGGTACCGTGCTCCTGGGGCCTAAGTCATCCGGGATTTTGAATTGTTGAATTCCGGATCCACTTGGGAACAGCAAGTGCGTCAGAATCGCAGCTTTCCAGTTCGACTTTCAGGGCGACGATTCTCTCTGCGATTGTCAAGCAGGGGCCCGGGCGATTGCCGGGGCGCCCTGCGCGAATTGTTTATTGGAGAGCAAGCCTAATTGACAATCTATTGGAAAACACTCATCCAATAGAAGCCGTTAATGTAACGGTACGGTGTGGACAAGAATGTGAGCACCTCATTGTTGATCAATTCCGGTCGTTCGGCAGGTGCAAAGTGAGAAGCACCCGGGACAATAAACAACTGCGAATGAGGCAGGCTTGAAAACATCGACATTGTTTGGCCATGATTGATGATGTCATGGTCCCCAACGACAACAAGAACTGGTACCTTGATCTGTTTGAGCTGTTCCACCGTAAGATTTGGATACTTTTCCATTAGATCAGAGAGTTTCTTCTTCACGACGGGAGAGAGTTTGTCCATTCCCTCCTTGTATTTCTTCAGCAATGACGTGGTCTTCACAATCCTGGGATCATTTGCATCCATCCCAAGGCTGTCGGGCGGAGCCATGAAGTTCTCATGCGTATAGTTGGCGCCGAATGTGATCAACTTTTTGACTTTTTCAGGATGAGCAAAGGCGAGTTCCAGCCCGATATTGCCACCGTCACTCCATCCAACAACGTACACACTTCCCAGATGCAGCTTGTCAATCAGCTCGCTCATATCTGAAGCCATGAGTGCATACGAAATCTCTTTCTCGGAGTCTGTCGATTTGCCTTGTGCCCTGCTATCCACTGCGATAACTTTATACTTCTTTGAAAGGTCCGGAATCTGGTACATGAAACTCTCAATCGATCCGCTATTGCCATGCAACAACAGTAGTGGTTCACCTGCTCCATAGATCTCGTAGTACACCTTTATGTCGTTCACGTTTGCGTACTTCCCCACTTGTTTGTTTGATCCATAATGGATCTGGCATTCCACAGCAGTGGCAAAAAGCAGTAGCAGCACGGTTGTCACAAAAATACTCGTAGTTCTCATGACCTCGCCTTTTGTGGTTTGAAAGTATCCGAGTGATCCAATCGGGGGTCAGTGCCTCACAGTGGCAGGCTGGCTGTTCTTGAGGTTGCTGCTTCAGAACTCAAAGTTGGCGCCGATTTCTACGGAACAGCAACATTATGATTGCGACAACTAAGAACAAAATCACCAAAAACACCAATGCGTGCAGGAGAGTAAGCCACAATTGTGTGACTGCCACAAATAGTACACAGATAACAGCGATTGCCAAGCTGATGAAGAGCAATGGTTTCATCTGATTGTTCCTTGGTTGGATTCTACCGCACAAACTCCCTTGCCGAGCGGGAGGGCAATTCCGCCACGAATGACGCAGTTGCCGCGGTTATGGCCTCTCGGGGCGAACCGACACCGCAGTCAGCGGTGGTCGTAACAGTAAAGGTATTTGCCTCAGCTTGCGAAACCCAGAGTCCGGCAATGATGCATGGTAAAGAACCGCGCGTATAATGTCAACCGACGGGCCGTCAGTTCAAGTACGGATCGGCGTCTTGCGCGGCTGAACCAACCAAGAGTGAATCTTCTTTAAGGAGTTGGGAGAGGGTACAGTGGATGATGGATTCCGGGATGGGATGGAACGCTCGCTTCCTTATGCCATCAAAGCCACGAGAGCTGTGAGTACTCTGCAATGGGATGTGGATTTCCCATGAGCCATCGCTCTTACGATGTTCATACAGAGGGTGCGCGCGTGAAAAACGAATGCCCTAAACGTCGGGGCTACGACCAGAACTTGTCCCAAGCGTAAAGGTCAAAAAAGTACTCCCGACCGTCAGTAACCCGGCCGTCCTTGAACTCGAAGACGAGGCAGCAGTACACATCCAGCTGCTTGCCGTCCCGCTTCGCCGTATTGTGATGAGTGGCGACCACGCGGCCGTCGTCACTCTTGCCCACGCTCTGCAATACGGCCTTGAAGGTCCCTCCCGTGTCACCCGCATACCGGCCGAATTGGGCAAAGGTCGCCTCTCGGCCCTTGCGGTCGCCAGCGAGGGGACTTCGCCCCGGCGTATGCCACGAGGCGTTCTCGTGGAAGAGCTCGGTGAGCGTCTTCATGTCGCCCGAATTAAAGGCCGCGTAACCGCGTCGCACGGTCTCGACGTTCTTTTCTGCGTCGTTCATGATGGAGTTCTCCTTGGTTGTGATCTTACTTCTTCTTCCCATGCTTCACTTCAATAAGAAGTGATTTCATCTCCGTCGTGCCGACGTTTTCTCCGGTGTGTGTCACTGCTTCACGCCACTGAATATCGCCGGTCTTGTACTCAACTACTTTTGACGTGCCGTCTGGTGTTGTGGATTTCAACTTCCCGCCCTGAATGACGTACAGGAGAATCGCGGGATGCGAGTGCATTGCTTCCTTTTGGCCGGGTTTGCTCGAGTATTCAAGAACTCGCACTTCGCTGTTGTTCAATATCTCCTTGAAGGCATGCGGAGCAGCCTTCACCGGATCCTGTGCAAGTGACGGGGCTGCAGCAAAGGCGGCTGCCACCGCAAGGCAAAAAAGAGCAGACGTGAGCCTCATAGTTTCTCTCCTTGATATAGTTGTAGAATGGATGAGTGAACAGGAACGGAATAATGACGGCTACAGAACACTATCCAGAACCACTGTCAAGTCGTATTTGTTCCCGCAGCGATACTGTGGCGAAAGCCAATCTCTTGTAATGGTTTTCATCAATTCATCGGACAAAAGGGGTCCCGTAACCAGTGCATTAATATCTCCGTCCTCAATTTCTACTTGATCGGGGCCGAGTGGTGAGTGATTCGGTCTTAATGTTGGCGAATGACAAAAGGCCCGGTGATGATTGCCGGGTCTTTTGTTTATCCCAGGAACAATGATGCTCAACGAACAAGCAACATACTTCGCAGATGTACATCGTCGTGTGTTCGCAGTCGGACGAAGTACGATCCGCTCCCGAATCCGCTGGCGTCCCATACAACTGTGTAGGGACCTGCGTTTTGCGCTTCGTCCACGAGTATCGCTACTTCCCGACCGAGAAGGTCGTACACTGCCACATGTACGTTCTCCCATCGGGCGAGTTCATAGGAGATTGTTGTGCTCGGGTTGAAGGGGTTTGGATAATTCTGGTGCAGCCCCAATGCCGATGGCACATGAACTACCAAACCCGGCTCCACTGAAGTCAGTTGGCTGACAGGACGCCTCCATACACCGAATCCCGTTGAAGCGCTCCCGGATGCCAGATACACATTGTTGTTCATGACCACCAGCGTGTTCGCAAGATTGGGTGACGTCAGCCCATTATTCGCAAGAGTCCAACTGATCGGCGAGACCGGCGACACGTAAACACCGCGGCCGACGACGACGGCAAAGAGGTACTGGCTCGAACTTACAAGCGAACTGATCCCGTTGCCGATGAGCATGTTTGTGATTGGGACACTGTTCCATGTCACACCGTTGTCGGTTGATCGTAGCAAAATCTGACTGGTACCAGCGAGCCCCCCGGCGTAGATACCTGTCGTGTGCGACAGGAAGCACATGATTGAGGGTCCGGAGATGTTCGCATACACCGAATCCCACGTCGCACCCCCGTCTGTGGATCGATGGATCCCGAAACTGTGTCCGACGAGAAGCGCCGAGCCGGTATTGAGATATGCTTGAGGGAATCCAAATCCAAGCGACGGCACCTGATGAATCGTCGCAAAGGTCCACGAGTTCCCATAGTCGGTCGACCGTTGAATGGCGCCCGCAAGACTATAACCGACATGGATCGTTGCGCCGGAGACATCCACGGCGTTACGGGTTCCGTACTCTGCAATTTGTCCGCTCCATGTGGTATCGTTCACATGCATCTTTTGGAGAGCGTCGCTGATCGCGTACACAGTGTCTCCAAACACGCTTACACGCCACAATTTGCCCATAGTTAGAAGGTTGTTGTTTCGGGGCAACCAGGATGCCCCTTCATCCGTAGATGTATACACGCCTGCCTGGCGGGATGCAAACCAGAGCTGCGCCTCCCCCGCGGACACATCGATAACCGGGGTCGACGGTGCAGATGTTTGGACCCATTGCGCGGGTAGAAGAGTGGGAAGCAACGCCAGTGTTCCGATGACACATAGTGACGAAAACCGCCTGTTCATTGAAGTCTCCTGTCGATAGTGAACTTGATATGGGATTTGGCAAACACCTTCATTTTCACTGGGACAGTTCACGCACGAGCTCTTTAGACGGTATCCGCCTTAAAGAGTATGTGTGTCAATTTCTTCTTCGGGGATCCTGCCTGCCTCGATGCGCAAATGCACGTACCGAGGAATCCCAAAGTTTTTTTGGTCGCTATTGAAGGGAACAGATTCAAGCTTCCGGGAGTTCTTACGGTTCTCCAATTTCCCCTCATACAACTTGGGTTCGCACCACCGATTTTGCAGCAAGTGAATTTGCAGAAGGCCCGGGAATCTCCGGGCCTATTACGCTATCGACGATCGCGTTCACCGGATCATTAAGAGCTTGCGCGTCTGGACGAACGATCCCACGTGTATCCTGTAGAAGTACACGCCGCTCGAGAGATTCTTCCCGTCGAACTTGACCTCGTGATAGCCATCCTCTTGTTCTCCATTCTGGAGAAGGGCAACCTGCTGGCCGAGAGTGTTGAAGACCGACAACTGGACAGCTGACTTGCGGGGCAGGCTATAGCGTATCGTCGTTGAGGGGTTGAAAGGGTTGGGATAGTTCTGGAACAATGCAAATTCAGAAGGAGAGGCCGGCTTGCCTTCAACTCCCGAGGCGCCTGTTCTTGTAAGCGTGTACACTCCCCACCCTTGGGTCAATGCGTATGTCGTGTCCCCGAATGAAGCCAGTCGGGTGACCCTTATGCTGTCGAGGCCCGCCTTGGTCCAACTTGCACCGCTGTTAGTCGTGAAATAGACTCCGTTCCCGTAATCCGGGAGGCGATGGAAGAACGCAACGAAGATCGCACCGCTTCCATCCACTGAAACGGCTCCAAGCCCTGAAGATGTTATGGATGCAGGCAGGGCGATGCGTGTCCAGGCATCTCCCCTACGCCGGTAGAGAAAGCTGTTTGCAAAGAAGCTCCCCCCGTACACATCCCCTCCCGCGCCCTGCCAGAGTGCTGTGAGGGTCGTCCCGCCAAGTCCCGCTGTGTCAAGCGACCACGAGCCTCCAGCGACACTCCTTCTATACATCGGTCCATTTGAATACGCACAGAAGAAGTTTCCGACGCCATCGCTTACAAATGAGTTGGGGCCGTCAAATCCGGTTGCGCTGACATTCATTCCGGAGGTATCCACTGTCCAGCTTCCCGCCGGTGAACGCTTGTACATCATGAACGGGTTGCTGACTGTCTTTCGATCTCGGGTATGCTGGGCTCCGGTTTCGTCGACATAGAAAGCGCCGGATGCAACCCCATGCGACGGAAGTGAGGCGACACCGGTGGTGTCAATCGACCAGTTCACTCCATTGTCGGTGCTCCGGAACGGTTGCGAATTGTCGACTGTGTAGATGCTCCCTCCCGCTCCCGCGAACAGGCCCAATCCACCCAGATATCTCCCCTGCGGGTAGGTTCGCTGCCAGAGCGTGTCGCCTGCATTCCTGTAATAGATCCCCAGTGGAGCGCCGATGACCAACCGACCCGAACCAACCTTCAGGACGCCGGTGATCGTCACGGCGTTGATGCCCTGATTGTTTTCCGCCCAGGTATTCCCCTGGTTGGTGCTGATGAATCCGCCAAAATTGGTGGCAGCATAGAGTGCACTGTCTCCCGTGATGTCATTCATAGAAATATCCGGTCCGGCGATAGCCTTGAGGCCGGCATCGATTTCGACCCACGGGGCGGTTCCTCCGTTTGACCGGCAGAGAGGACCATCGGCCAGCGCATAGACGTTGCCAAACGCGTCGTCACAGAACCGTGCTACCTGCCGCGCACCCATCCCTGCCGTATCAAGTGCCCAAGTGTTTCCACCATCGGTGCTTCTGTACACGCCGTTAGATCCTGCCCCGACAAAAATCCGGTTCCGGCGGTCGACAAATGCCGATGCCAGCGAGAAACCGGGTTGAGCGGGAAATGACGTGACTTTTCTCCAAACGCTGGAATCGGGGTGCTGACGGAAGAGGTGGTTGGGAGTAACGCCCCACACATACTGCAGGGAATCGAGCGCGAAGCCCGTGATTGTTTCGCCCCCCAGCCCTGTCGAGTCAATATGCCAGGTGACCCCTGAATCTCTGCTGACATACATGAACGATGATGAACGAACGTAGAGAGCGTCTCCGCGGATATCATCAAAACCCTCGGAGGTGACCGGCTCGATCTCTGAAAGCACTTGAAAAGGTGATCCAAGCTCCCTTGCCGCGTACACCGATCCATCATCCAAAAGCACAAGGATAGTGGTGTTACGCAACTTGCGGATAGCTCTGACTATCTGGCGATTTTTCGGCGGCCTAAAAAGCAATTTGACATTCTTGTTCCGAAGATAGTCAGCGGAGTAAATCGAGGAACTGCTGAACAGGATTACCAGTGGCGGCTGGATGCTATATGTGTTCGCTCCTAACATAGGTGTACCGTCGGGGAGTATGGTCGGTTCCTGTGACAATGACAGACTCTGGAAGAAACACACCAACGTGACTGTACACAACTGACGGCCGATGCAAACGGAGCGTGTCATCGATCTGCCCTCCCTGCTATTGTCCCGCATTAGACTCCGTACGTCTGCTCTCCGTCACCAAGTCCAGGGGTTTTCCGCATTATTAGTCCTACTTGCCATGGTGGTGAAGTAGGCGGTCTGATCATGACCGAGGTGACCATGGGGGTGAAGGGAAAACGGGTGAATCTCAATAGGGTGGGGTTGTCGAGCTCCCCGGCGGGTTGGGAGAGGTACATCAGCAATCACCATGCAAGGAACAGGAAAATGACCGCTATAGCATATTATCTGGAACTACTATCAAGTCGTATTTGTTCCCGCAACGATAATGTAGTAAAAGCCAATATATCGTAATGGTTTCTCGCTCTACGCGGCCGTTGGCCCACAGCTTCAGGGAGAGGGTGTCCCCCACTCTTCAGATCATCCATGTACTGGTCATGCTCCTGATCCATACGCTTTATGTCCTTGAGTATAGTCATCTCGCCTTTTCCAACCGGGGCAGGCTCATATCGATCGAGCTGATTGATATGAGATCCCACGATAACGGCAAACGTGCGGACGCGAAACAAAGAAGGCCCGGATTACCGAGCCTTCGATTCACGTTTCCAAGACGCATCGTACCGCTTTCACGGATCTATTCGACACCGGACCTGTTACTTCTTCCCAACCTTGGTCCCTTGCGTGGCCACACATTGCCACCTGCCGTCGCGTTTGACAAAGACATCAGTGAATCGATCATCAATCTGTTCAGCCTTTCCACCCTTCTTGAATTTCACATTGTTGCGACCAGTAACAACTGCGGTTTCACCATAGATGTGCACCTTCAGCTCGGAAAGGATGAACGACTTCTCCGCATATTCGGGCGACGTGTCATCCTTGATCCCGTCGACCTTGTTGTACAGGATTCCATCTGAACTGGTCGCGAGATATTCTGCGGCATAGAGCTGTTCGAGGAACTTTGCATCGCTCTTCACCCAGGCATTGCTCCAGTCGTTTTCGACTTTGATCAGGTCTTTTTCAGCAGCGCTCTGTCCCCACACGGGGAATACACAAACGAGCGCAAGGATCAATACCAGAAGTTGCTTCATGACGATTCTCCTTATTTGTGACTGCGGTTCCGACAACGACGGAACTGGAATAGGTACCTCGTATTATTGAACCATTTGAAGTATACCGGACGGAACTTCAGAATGAATCCACTGAAAGGATGAAAAAGTAGTTAATCACCTCAAGGGGAGCCGGCAGATCACAGGACCGACATCTGGTCCGATGAGTTCCTTGTCGATTTGACAACTTTGGTGAATATCGGTACTATTCCTCAAGGTGTTCCACCGCTGATCCGATGAATGGGCTCAAAAGTCAATCGAAAGCCAACTGGGAGACTCCTTCACGCGGGTCAGGTGGATCAGGCCTTCGCCCGACCAGGAACCCAACCAAAACATCATGCAGTGATAGAGCTATGGACAACGTCATCGTATCAGCCGCACAAGCTACGCCGGTTTTTCTCGACCGTGCAGCAACGATAGAAAAGGCCTGCGATTTGATTGCATCTGCCGCCGGCAAAGGAGCGAAGCTCGTTGTTTTCCCGGAAGCATTCGTCCCTTGCTATCCGGATTGGATCTGGGTCATCCCTCCCAACCAAAACAAACAACTTGCCGACCTCTATGGGAGGCTCGTCGACCAATCCATTGTCATCCCGGGGGCCGAGACGCAAAGACTCAGTCGAGCAGCCCGACAAGCCAATATCCATGTTGTCATAGGAGTGAATGAGCGGAACAACGATGCCAGTGGCTCGAGCCTCTACAACTCAGTCCTCTATATCAGTAATGAAGGGACTCTCCTTGGTAAGCATCGGAAGCTCGTGCCAACAGCGCCCGAGCGGATGATCTGGGCGCAGGGTGATGGAAGCACCCTTGAAGTCTATGATACACCTCTCGGCAAACTTGGCGGATTGATTTGCTGGGAAAACTATATGCCTCTGGCCCGATACGCGATGTTCGCCCAGGGAACACAGATTTACATTGCGCCAACTTGGGACTCGGGTGAACCCTGGCTCTCCACGCTGCGCCATATCGCGAAAGAAGGTCGGGTGTTTGTGATCGGGTGTTGCAGTCCGGTCACCCTTAACGACATCCCTGACCACTATGAACACAAAAGACTTTATACGGCTAGAAAAGACGAGTGGATTAATGTCGGTGACAGCGCGATCGTTGACCCGGACGGGAAGTTCATCGCCGGGCCGCTAAACAGCAAAGAAGACATCCTCTGTGCAGAAATCAACATGCATTCTTCAACCGGTTCCCGATGGAAGCTCGACGTAGCCGGTCACTACTCCCGCCCGGACGTTTTTCAACTTACCATCAATCGACAACCGCACTACCAGATGAGAGAGACAATCCCGGCGGCTGAAGCAAGGACATCGATTTCGACGTCGACGCACGACCGGGAGAAACTGCAATAGTAGATGTCGTCGATTGCTTGCCCTGCGTGTAGCGCCTTTCCTTGCGTATCCGTGTCCTTTCCCTTTTCTATGCCAGATTCGAGGGAATCCAAAATAGAAAGATATGCATCGCTCCCTTCAGGGGTAACCGTCCGGCACGCACGACCGAGAGAACCCAGGAGAGCCCGTATGGTTTGTTCTCCTTACCAGAAGGGGCACTTGCAGCTGATGTCGATGTCACGGGCGTAGTAGGTGTTCGTTTGGCCTCACTCGAGATAGAAGTGATCCGATGCGTATCACTTCGGCAGGAGGGAGAGACTTCTCACCTTTCTCCAGGCAAAGTAGAAAAGGAACAATGACAGGAGGTCGAACCACGCGAACGGGATCCACATCGAAGGGATTCCTCCGGTGAACCGGTGAAAAAAGACTACTGCACAGAAGGAGAACTTCAGGCCCATCCCGTAGGGTATCAAGACTCTGAACTTTACGGGATCAATCGCTACCCGCCAGTAGAGAAGGGCAAACACGATCATCAGCAATGCCGGGAAATGAATATACCCCAAATGGTTTGGCTCGGGAATTCCGAAGAATTGATAGATCGCCTCGCTGAAGAAGAGAAACGTGACAGCGAGGAGTCCGTCGTACACGGCAGATACGGCAAAAACCGCTTTGATCCATTTCGTCTTCATGGCGTACCTCCATCCTTGACAGATTGTACGTGTGCTGCAGCATGAGGTACATTCGAGTGAGGCATTCCAGAACTCTCCGCGACAGCTGGCGGTGCTTGGGAGAAATGAGACCGACGCATTGTTGCCTCCAGATTGTGATTGGGGGGAGAGCTTCTGACAACAATCAACTTTCGCAGCATTCATGCGGAGGCGGGAGGAGCTGCAAAATGGCCTCGCCTACCGCTGAATGCTAAGGCAAGGTAGAATTCCCTGAGTGGGTTTGTATCACGGAATTGTCAAGAAATCGTAGAAGAATCTCATTAATGAGCAACCCCGTTCCTCTGCATTTTCATGACGGGTTTGCTTGTTTTGTTGAAAGTGTCTTGCGTTTCGCGTATACTTTGTCGCAAATGGACTTCGGCGGTTGCGTCGAAGGAGAACACATTTGCACATCCCGGGTGACGATTCTTTCAGGGAGGGCCTTTCGCGTGATGAAGAGATCGGGGATGTTCGTCCTGCTTGTGCTGTTGTGTTGTGCCGACCGTTCGGCCGCGCAACACGTCAGAATAGCCGGAAAGGTCCTGGAAGGCGAACATGGGACCCCGCTTGCAAACGCGAATGTCTTTTTGGCCAACACTCCGTTTGGGACCGGGACCGGAATGGACGGCAGCTTCCAACTGACGGGTGTCCCGCCGGGCGTCTATACACTTGTAGTGTCTCTTGTGGGATACCAGGTCCAGACAAAGCAGGTTCATGTTGCCGGACCCGATTCGCTTCAATTGACCTTCAACCTTCAGCCCCGCTTGCTGCAGACAGAGGAGATACAGACGGTCGCCGTTGCGCCCGCGGAGTGGAGGAAGCTCCTCAGGTTGTTCGTGCGAGAATTCATCGGACAGACACCCAATGCGGATGAAACCCGCCTGCTTAACCCTGAGGTCATCAACCTGCGCAGGGACAGTGTTTCGCATCTGCTTATAGCCTCTTGCGACAGCATCATTCGCGTCGAGAACAATGCCCTCGGGATACCGGCTGTCCATCGTGTTGTCCAAGTTCGAATGGGATACGGACGAAGGAGGCGGGACAGTACATCGTGTACCCGCGATTTGAGGCATTGGAGGGGGTGACGCACGACATTAAAGAGGACATGGGACAAGAACCGCCAGCGCAGCTACGATGGTTCATTCGCACACTTTCTGAGGTCTCTTGTCCTCGGCACACTGGACCAGGAAGGGTTCACCGTCAGCATCGGCAATCTCACGGCGTTGTACAATGGACTCTACCATCCCCTCACGGCCGATGAGTTCAGCCTTGCACCGTTGGCAGGTTCGGCGCTGTGGCGGTTTTCGTTCGAAGGCTGGCTGAGAGTCGAGTATCGGGGCACGCGGAGGCGGACCAGCTACATCGCGTTGAACAAGGGAGTTGCCTTTCTCGATGATCGCGGGCATCCTGCCGCTCCACTTTACTTCAAAACGCTTGGCGATTGGTTAGAGGACCGGGTAGCGGAGATGCTCCCACTTGACTAACACGGATAACAGGAGGATGCTATGAGAAGTTGCCACGCTCTCTCGATCGTGCTTCTGTGCATCGCCCTCAGCTGTGCTTCCACAGAGAGAACCAGTCTCCAGGATATCAATCCAACACGCATCTACAAGGCGACTGTGCCTGCGTTCTTTGACGAGGTGCGACTGTTCAGTATACAGGAGGGATTCCGGCTGGAGAGATTTGAGCAGGAATCGGGAAGGGTCATTGGATACAGGAATTTGAGTGTTTCTTCGTCCGAGACCGGACTTGCCTCTGCCGCCGCGACCAACAGGAGAATCATTATGGTTCTCAAGATCAGGCCGAAGGCTGAGCGCGAGACCTCGGTTCTCGCGTCGTTCGTCTATGGAGACGAGCAGCTTGTATTGAGCCGTTCCGACGAAGAGGAACTGATCAGCTGCTACAGGATGTTGTTCAGGCGCCTTGATGAGAATCTCGGCCCGGGGCTGATACCGGGCCCGCAATGAGTATAGGGCGTAGTCAAATGTGGTTGGCCTGACATTGTTCTCTCTCATGGCTCTCCTCCTCCCTCGGCCACCTTCCATTCATGAATGGTCAATTCAGACTATTCTTTCATTGCGGGCGGCGTGGTTACGGGCATCGTCATCGTAAAGCCCGATCTCCCGGAGAACAAGGACGACTGGCTTGTTGAATGAGCCGACACGAGGAACTCGCTGAGGCTGTTCTCGATCACCAGCGGTGGTGCACTTCGTCGCGCAAGAGACTGTCATAGATCGAACGGATCTTCTTCATCGTATCCTCGGAAAGGGGCGGAAGATCGGCCGCTTTGACATTCTCTTTCACCTGGTCAGGACGCTTCGCTCCGGGAATTGCACAGGTTACTTCCGGGAACATCAGAATCCACCGCAATGCCATGTGTCCCAGTGCCGCATTCGGCGGCGTCAGTGGCCGCAGCGCCTCTACAACTTTCAGGCCCAGCGAAAACTCAATGCCGGAAAACGTTTCTCCCCGGTCGAAAGCTTCTCCTTTTCTATTGAACGCTCGATGGTCGTCCTGCTCAAATGCAGTGTCGGCCCTGAATTTTCCTGTGAGGAGTCCCGAGGAGAGGGGGAGTCGGGCGATAATGCCTACTCCCCGGCGATGAGCCTCGGCAAAAAGAGCTCCGCCGGCCTTTGACGAACCATGTTGAACACTATCTGGACGGATTGGACCCCGGGGTATTCAATCGCTTTCAATCCTTCTTCGATCCTCTCCACGCTCACCCCGTAATAGTGGACTTTACCCTCCTGGACAAGATCGTCGAGGCAACGAAAAACCTCAGGTCGATAATACACCTCTGTGGGGGGACAATGAAGCTGAAGCAGATCGATCGCATCCGTTTCCAGGTTGGCCAGACTTCGTTCGACAAACTCCGTGAGGCTCCTTTTTGTGTAACCGTCCGCAACATGTGGACGTAATCTGCGGCCGGCTTTGGTCGCAACGTGGAACGGCTCACGGCGTTCGCGTTTGAGACGCGCCAAAAGCCTCTCACTCCGCCCGTCACCATATACATCGGCGGTGTCGAAGAAGTTTACGCCCGCATCCAGCGCGCAATGGAGGGCAGCCATCGAGTCCTCGTCATTCACCGCCCCCCAGGTCCCACCGATTGACCAGGCACCAAAACTGATTGTTGAGACGCGCCATCCGGTGCGCCCCAGTTCACGGAAGTCCATGATCAGGGTTTGACATTCCAGAGAGGTCGTGCATGTTCATTTTCATCCCCCGATGTCCGCACAAAGAAATGTACGAGATCATTTCGAGATTGTCAAAAGATAGCCAATCCATAGAGTGTGTTTTCGGTTGGACCCGGGGAATCTTTTGACCCGTGACATCGTTTACTGAATTACCATCCTGTACATGGATAGCGAGGGACAAACTACCACAAGAGGCCGAATCAAGGCCGCCACTACACGTAGAGGAGACTCACATGGCTATACTGGCGATATTCACCGGCAAAGGAGTCACCAAAGAAAAGTATGAACGCTTGCGGAAAGAAATAGGATGGGAGAGGAATGTTGCGCCTGGCAGCATTTTTCACATTGCGGGTTTTGACGAAAAGGGGGATGCACACGTTGCGGACGTGTGGGCATCACCGGAGCAGCTGAATCAGTTCGTGAATTCACGTCTCATGCCCGCATTCAAAAAGTTGAACGTCCCACCACCAACAGTAGAGGTATTCCCGGCGCACAATGTCAATGCATTTCCGGCCATCGATCAATTCAAAGTGAAATGACGTGCCGATCCTGTCTTCACACAGGTAACGGCATCGTCACAACGGCAGAAGCTTCCGCGTCTGCACAAACTCCCCGGCTCCGCTGCCTTTCATTCAAGCCGGCAACATGTCTTTGGTGCAAGTTCCCCATTTCGGGATGAGGTGGAGTCTGATTCGGTCTGGAACGCGGCCGGTGAAAGAGTCAGGATTCAATTTCGTCAACACCACCGTTTCCATACTAGCGGACGAGAAGAAGCTTTCGCGCCTGAACATAATCTCCCGCGTTCAGACGATAAAAGTACACCCCACTCTCAAGGTTCGAACCGTCGAACTTGACCTCGTAAACTCCCGCCTCCCTCTTCTCATTCACCAATACTGATACCTCGCGACCTAGTATGTCGTAGACACTCAATCTGACTTCCGCTGTTGTGACCAACTCGTATTTGATGGTTGTGCTTGGGTTAAACGGGTTCGGGTAGTTCTGCAGCAGCTGGTGGGCCAAAGGTACGCTGCCGGACTGCCCATAATCGGCACCAGTCACTTGGTTCGTGGTAGTCCATGTACCTGATGCGCTCCCTGTACCGTAAGGGGTTCCGTCGCTAAACTGCGCTGACCAACCTCCGCTGGCAGTTATTGCCGACACTCCTGCAACAAAGGTCCCGCTAAACGTGTAACTCGCATTCAATGCTCCACCCGTGCCACTGAAGTTTGCGGACCCAGAACTCGAAATACTCCCTGAACCGGGGCCAGGAGATGTCACAGTGATGACATTGTTGGTCACAGTAACTGTAACTGAGCCACTAACCGGGAAAGGACCCAGAGCGGTCGTTGCTGTACCGGTAAAGCTTCCTGTGTACGAGCCGTCAAACTGGGCCGTCGCGGTGAAGACGGGCAGAAGCATCAACCCGGAACTCATCACGAGGCGCAACAGCCTCTTTCTGCCATGTCTCATAGCATCCTCCGCACTTCGCAAGTGGATTAGAGAGTTACTGAATCAACAAGAGTCTCCTCGTCTCGAAGGTGGTTTCCGCCGGCAGGTAAAGAACAGGAATGGAAAAATGGCGCCTACACCATGCTATCTGGAACCGTTATCATATCGTATTCGTTCCCGTATGGATAATGCAGCAAGATCCCAACCAAGCAGAGCAGTATCAGGTGATACTCTTATGAGAGTTCCGGGATGTTTTACAGGTGAGACCCGAACCATCGTCTTCCTGAAACTACAGTCGGGCAGGTCATCGCAGATGGCGAGACGATTTCATCCACATATCCATATTCCAAGGAGTAGCGCCATGGTACGTACACTTTGCAGATTCGTCCTGGTCGGCGTGTTTTGTCTTGTCGTTGCCGCATCCGCGAGGGCACAGGATCCATTGAAGGTCGGACCAAACATATACAGAAAGCTACTAGAGAACGATCGCGTGCGGATGCTGGAAGTGACGTTCGCCCCAGGGGACAGCATCGGGATGCATTCTCATCCGGATCATGCGGTGTATGCAGTCACCGGGGGCACGCTTAGAGTCACGACATCCGATGGAAAAACTCAGGTCGCCCAGCTCAAAGCAGGCGATCCGATATGGTTCCCTGCGGTCATACACGGTGCAAAGAACATTGGAGACACACGTCTGAAGCTGGTTGTAGTCGAATTGAAGGAAAAGCCCATCATGAAGTAAACCGCAGATGCAGACACCAAAGCATCCATCACAGCCCGCACGCCGTTTCCAGTCTGATGAAGGAAACGGCGGGGCATTGAGGGTCTGACGCACCGGTTGTCTTCGCGATCGGTCAGGATTTGGATGCTGGATGTGAACAACGGGATAGCAACGACCGCCGCTATGATGATGAGCCGTTTCGTGGGAGCCTCACATTGTGGATGCTGGTAGTTGAGACGGTCAATCACTCACTGTTTGGCGTACAGTTCAGCGCTCATCACTTCGATCCCAACGAAGGGCTCTTTCCCCTCAACCCAGGCGTCGTGACCGGGTGGTATCGTGTACGAATCACCGGCGACGATGTGTTTGTGCGATCCGTCCTTCAGACGGACGGTCAATCGGCCCGACACCGCATATCCGACATGGGAAAGTTGGCATAAGTCGGTCTTGACTACCGGCTTGATGCATTCGGACCAGCGCCATCCTGGCTCGAAGGTAAGACGTCCTAAGGTGAAGCCCTCGAGTCGAACGATCTCGACGCGGGTGTGATCCGGGGTACGCACTTCGTCGGGCGAACTGTGGGATCGTGACATGAATGTCGTTACAGCGACTGGCGTTGCCATCGTGTGTTCCTTTCTTCATGCTATTGATTTGTGGAAATGGTCCGATTGGTCATTTCGTTAACACCATTGCCATTGTGCGAACGAATGTGCCGGCGGACATGCGATAATAGTAGACACCGCTCGAGTATCTTGAGCCGTCAAATCTTACTGTATAGGTCCCGGGAGCTTTCCTCTCATTCACCAGAACTGCTACCTCACGCCCGAGAACATCGAAGACCTTCAGAGTCACAACTGGCGACTGGCCACTGACCGCCGGTACGCTAAATTCCAGCACGGTTGTCGGGTTGAACGGATTCGGGTAGTTTTGCTCCAGCGCAAATTCAGTCGGGAACCCCCCGGCTGTGCTCACGCCAAGTGTTCCACCGAGATGGAACGTGACACTCTCCATCACCTGCGGCGTGGCAACTGAGAAACGCGAGTTCATGTACACAGCAGCAGTGTAGTACAAACCACTTGCCATCGACCGGGGCCTGATGCGCACCGTGACAGCATGTGAACCGGCGGCAGGAAGGATAAACGCAAGAGGTGAAACTGAGATTGCTGTGTCCGGCACAACATTGACCGGATCCACGGCCACCGTGACAGAATCGTCCGCCAAGCCAAGATTTTCCACCATGAAAGCACTGTCGCGATATGCTGTGTTGACATCCAGCAGGCCAAAGTCGATTAGCTTCGGCGCCAGGCTGAGAAACGGCTTATCGGCAGAATAGGTGTCCAGTTCACGCAAAATCCAGTTCTGAGGATCGAATTGCACAGTGTCCGGCATGTGGGATGACTTGACTGTAAAAACCTTGCTTTCTCCAGAATCCGCGAGGACGAACGTTGTATCCCATCCGGGCGCTGCAAATCGGACGTCCATGGGCATGGTAAAGAACGCCGGAGTTGTCCCCCGTTGTTGGCCGATATACAACGTGACATCGTAGCCGGAGGAGCCAGGTTGAGCTTTCCACCCGCACTGATAATGCGGGTAGCCTTCGCCGTAGATCCATTCGTCGAAGAAGTAGCCGAGGAGCGTTCCGGAGACGGTCTCGCACACTTGTCTGAAATTTTCAGTTGTCGCCACTCCAAACCTGAAACGGGGATCGCCGGCATAGGCTTTGATTGCCCGAAAAAAGACGGAATCCCCGAGAACGTGCCTGAGCATGTGGAGAATTGTCGCTCCTTTCGCATACACCCGGGACCCGGCGAACATGGAGCCGGCATTGGATGTGTCTTGAAGGTACACTGAACCCGAGGCTTGTTTCGCACTAGTCAAGAGTGGACTCACGGATGCACGGTATGACGACACGCCATATCGGGACTCGTAGTACAACGATGTAGAGTATGTCGCAAATCCTTCATTCAGCCAGAGGTGCGGCCAGCTTGCCAGCGTAATCATGTCTCCGAACCATTGGTGGGCGAGCTCATGGGCAACGAGTCCCTCGTCAAAACCGTCGAGCGATGTCATGGTCTGATGTTCCATCCCTCCATACCCTGCTTCACATTCAGCATGCCCATATTTTTCATTTATGAAAGGATAGAGACCGAATTTGTCTGAATAGATCCGGAGCATGTCGATTGTCTTAGGAAGGTTCGCCTGGGCATCGGAGAGATGTTCCGGAAGAACGTAGTGCACCACAGGCATGGAGTCTGTTTGCGTGTACCTGAACCAGTCGGTGATCACCGCATAGTTGGTGATGGCCATTGAGACGAGGTATGTGCTGATGGGATGACGTTCCGCCCAACGGTATGTCGTTGTACCGTTGCCATTGGGGATCACCGCACGGAGCGTACCGTTTGAACCGGCTCTCAGTGTGCTGTCAACCGTAATCCAGACATCCACCGAATCCGCCTTGTCTGAAGGGTGGTCCTTGCAAGGCCACCATCTGCGGGCGCCATAGGGCTCGCTCAGCGTATGCACCCACGGTACTCCTGCATGCGAAGTAAACCAGCAGGCGTAGTTTGCAGGAGCGCCGTGATAATAGATGTCAATGACAACGAGTTCGCCTTGTGCATAGCTACGGTCAAGGCTCACCGTTATGGTTGTTGCTTGACGCGAGAAGGAAAGAACAGTATTTCCCGATTTCGCTGAATCGACAGTCATGGTGTTGTACAAATCGAGCGTGACGGACATAAGGCCACTGATAGTGCTCAGAGCCTTCATCGTCACAATGCCCTGCAAGGAGGATGTCGAAGGGAAAACGGAGATGTTCAGTTTGTAGTACGTTACATCGATATTCGGTTCGGATGCGGGCGCCTTCATTGCAGCAAGCAGCTTATCGTTGCCGCGCAGTTCACTTTTGGTGAGAGCTTCGCGGGCAGACGGGCTTTCTGCGGGGATGAATTGCGCGTGGGCCGCGGTACACGCCATTGAGCCTAAGAGGACAAGAACAAATCGCCGCATAGAATCCTCGTGAAGAGAGTTTCAGTGCAACACGCTTTCACACACACAGGCCCGGGGTGCATGCCGGGCCCCGGAGGTGGAGTGGAGGAGGTACGATTCGTTGAGTACGATCCCCCGTTGCACACAGGGTCTCCCGAGATTGCTGAAGATGACCTCCCCTGCGGGTTGGGATCGGAATCTCAGCAATCGCCATTTAGAGAACAGTAATGGGGAACTTTCAGCCACAGAGTACTATCTAGAACCACCATCAATTCGTATTTGTTCCCGCAATGATAATATGGCAAGACCCCCACATCTTGTCCCATCCTCCACCGTCCGGTGGGAACCTGCCACAAACCCGGAATGTTCTGTTACAACAAGGTGGCTTCCTGTTTTCCCCACAAGCTCGCTGTTGCAGAGAGATGACAACCCGATCCGAAGTGAGACCGTTTGACCGCTACCAGGTCTTTATCGTGGCGGTTCTTTCGCTTATACAGTTTACCGTCATCCTTGATTTCATGGTGATTGCCCCGCTGGGTGCTATACTCATGAACACTCTGAGCATATCCCCGGCACAATTCGGATGGGTCGTCTCCGGATACGCATTCAGCGCAGGTGTTTCCGGTCTGCTGGCTGCCGGGTTTGCGGACCGGTATGACAGAAAGAAATTCTTGCTTTTTTTCTATGCCGGATTCCTTCTTGGCACGTTGATGTGCGGTCTCGCACCCGATTACCATTTCCTCCTCATCGCGCGCATCGTGACCGGATGTTTCGGAGGGGTCATCGCTTCGGTTTCCCTTGCGATCGTGACGGACCTCTTCCCCTATGAAATGCGGAGCCGGGTGATGGGTTTTGTGCAGATGTCGTTTGCCGTGAGTCAGGTGGCGGGGATTCCGCTAGGCATCTACCTCGCGAACGCACTCGGCTGGCATGCCCCATTCCTGTTGATCCTTGCGTTCGGCACGTGTGCAGGTGTCATCATGGTGATGCGCATGAAGCCGATTGACAGGCACATCCGCCTGAACGCTGATCCGGGCTACAATGCCATAGCGCACCTCAAGAAGACCCTATCACATTTTCATTACAGAAAGGCGTTTGTCACCACGGCGTTGCTCACGATCGGCGGCTTCATGCTGATGCCATTTTCCACCGCGTTCCTCGTCGATAATATCGCAGTCACACAGGCACAGCTTCCCCTGGTGTTCGGGTTGACCGGGATCACCACGATGGTCGTCCTGCCACTGGTGGGCAAGTTCAGCGACACGTTTGGGAAGTTCAAGGTATTTGCCCTGGGGACGATTCTTGCCAGCATCATGGTCATCATCTTCACGCACTTATCCATCTCCCCCCTCTGGGAGATCGTTCTTGTGAATATCGTCCTTTTTGCCGGGATCATGTCGCGCATGGTCCCTGCTACCGCATTGATGACCGCGGTGCCTGACACGACGGACCGTGGCGCGTTCATGAGCATCAACTCCTCCCTGCAGCAGATCTCAGGTGGAGTGGCCTCCATTGTTGCGGGAGCAATTATCATTCAACATACTTCTCATGGCCCGCTGGAGAACTACGACTTACTCGGCTATGCATGTGTGGCATCGATGATAGTCTGTGTGGGATTGCTCTACAGCATTCACAAACACGTGGAGGGGAAGGTGCGATCGGAGATGGGGGAAAAGTGAATCGACATCACACTGTCCTATCGGGTTACGGTTTTCTCATTCGTAACTGTTTCATTGCCACATTGATCATGCGCCCAAACTCTTTGTCCTTTTTGCGTCTTTCGGCATAGGACATTTGATGGTATTCGGATTCTTTGATCAACTTCAGATAACTTCGGTACCGCTCCTCATTCAACTCTCTCTCCTCAACGGCTTTGAGGATTGCACAGCCAATCTCCATAGTGTGGGTGCAATCATTAAACCGGCAATTCATAGAAAGTTCATGAATATCCGAGAAGCTCTCGTCGATGCCTGTCCCAACATCAATCACACCAAGTTCTCTCATCCCCGGAGTATCGATCAGAAGGGCACCATCATGGAGCAAGGTCAACTGACGACGTGCTGTGGTATGCCTCCCTCTACCGTCCTTTTCTCGCACCGGATGTGTTTCGAATTCCTCCCGACCAAGGAGATGATTCAATAATGTTGTTTTGCCCACACCCGACGATCCAAGCAGGCAATAGGTTTTTCCCTTTTCAAGGGCATCCTGAACCGTTTGCAGTCCCACACCGGTCGTGCTGCTAAATGCCATCACTCTTGCGTCGATGTGGGCTTGGTTGATCTCCACGAATCTCTTCTCCAAATCCTCTGCACTACTGAGATCGGATTTGCTGAGAAGAATTGTCGGCTCAATATGACCATCATGTACCATGACGAGGTACCGTTCCATCCGTCGAATATTGAAGTTGTCATCGCATGACTGCATGACAAAAGCAACGTCGATATTCGATGCGATTATCTGGTAGTCAACCTTCTTGCCTGCGGCCTTCCGACGCAAACAGGTCCTTCTTGGCAATAGATCATGAATTATCGCGAGATTACCATCATTGTAATATTGCACGAGCGCCCAGTCGCCCACGCACGGAAGGTCTTGACTGGAGTCGACAGAGTAGAGCAACTTGCCGGTTGGTTCAGCCTGCACTTCGTGTTCTTCGTTCCGGACGAGATAACGGCCGCGGTCCACTCTGGTTATTCGTGCAACACTCATACCGGGCCTTTGAAGCGCGTCCCATTGCTGCCGAAACCAATCGTCAAATCCGAGTTCAGAAAGTTCCATTATCGGATTTCGACTTTTACCGCGTCCCGGATATTTCTCCGGGAGACGTTCACAATAAGAACCTGCCGTCGTGCATCCCAACTCCACCGATCGGAGGCGGCGCCTTCCGATGCGATATTCTTCCCGTTGATGCTTACAGATAACGGCTTCCGAAGACCGATGATGTGGAGCAGGTGGGAACGGCTCTGGGGCTGACCAGCGTACTCCCCCTGTGTCGGGCCGATGGTGACCTGACATGAGGACACTGACGACGTGCATGAGAATGGGGTGGCAGCGCTCTTTCCTCTTTCGAAGTCGAGAGTGAGTCCGTCATCTTCATAGAGGGAAAAGCTGGAATTCCCCGGGGCGTACACATCGACAATCAGGGAGTCGACCGGCTTCTGGTCCGTGTAGTCCATGTCCGGCTGCTGCGGGATGATAGACCCCGAGCGGACAAAGAGAGGGAGCGTCTCCAGCGAACACTTCACCTGAATATTCCGGTCTCCCTGGTATCTTGCCCCGGTAAAATAGTCCACCCACGTACCCGGGGGGAGGTAGACGTTGCGCACGCCGCTCGAATCTGCGATCGGAGCGACGAGCATTGCATCACCGAAATAGTATTCGTCCGGATGGTGGTAAGCCTCCTCCAGATCCGGATGCACGATGTAGAGAGGCCGGACAAGTGGGAGTGCGTCGTCGTACACACGACGCGTCATCGTGTACGTGTACGGAAGAAGCCGGTAGCGCAAACGGAAGAGGTCGCGGGCGATTCGCACTCCTTCAGCACCGTACGTCCATGGCATCCGCGCGTTCCCTTCACGGGGATTCTCGTGGGCGGAATGGAGACGGAGGATGGGACTGAAGACTCCGAACTGCAGCCACCGCGTATAAAGATCAAGACTGATATTGCTCCCGATGAACCCGCCGATGTCATGCGTGATATACGGCATCAGTATGTTACCCCCCTGCACGGTGTAGGGGACTTCGAATGCTAGGACATCCCACTGGGCATATGTGTCTCCTGTGAAGAGCGACGGATACCGGTGACTCCCCCACCCTCCGTACCGGCTGAATATGAACGAACGCTTCCCTGTTTCCTGCCGGGTGAAATCATAGAAGACACGGTTCGTCCACATTTGGCCGTTGAGTCCATCCATCTCACTTGAGCCGCTCCCCCCGTCCACCCACCAGAACGAGACCCCTTGATCGATCAGCGGTTTGTGGAGAACATTCATGAAGACTTCGGCCTGGTGTTTCTCCGCAAGGTTGAAACGCATCCCTTCCTGGCGGATGACGTCTGTGACCATCGCGGTGGGTCCGGAGAGCCCCCCTTCGCCCCCCCAGTCGTTCACGCGGAGCACAACGAGATTTTTCTCCCCCTTCCTGACGAAGGGGAGTATGTCCGTCGATGTGAGTGTGTTCCATGAAGGACTGTGGTGACCTGCTTTCTGCCCGTTCACGAATATGTCGTATTCGTCGTCAACGCTGCCGAACACTGCAAAGATGTGCCGGGATCGGATCTCTGCCGGAAGTGAGACCCATTTCCTGTACCAGGCCACTCCGTCATAGCCACGGTACCCCCGGTCTTCCCAGGGCCTGTCGCCGGTGATCGACGCCCACCTGGAATCGTCAAAGGTCGCACTGTACCATCCCCCTTTATCGCCGGCAAGCGAGGAGTCGGTGCTGAACTTCCACTCTCCGAGCAGGCTGATTGTTATCGTCGGATCCTGAGGGGGAGGGATGTTCAATTCCCTTTTCACGATCGGGGCGCGGCTATCATCGTTGGAGAGGACAAGTTCCTTTGCATATCCCGGGTGGTCGTTAAGCGTGACGTGGATCCCCATCGAACGTGTCCATTGCAGAAATTCGTCCGGTTGAGGGAATATGGGACTCCAGTCATAGCTTCCGTGCCAGCCGCGGAGGTGCCAGGCATAGTCGAGGACCATGACATCCAGCGGGATCCCGAAGTTGCGGAACCTCGAGATAATCGAGCGGACGCTGTCATCATTGTAGCGGTAGTTATCGACAACTCTCGTTCCGGGGAGATACTCATAGTTGAGGTCCGTGGCCCAAGAGCCGAGAACATATTTCGGGATCATCGGGATCCGGCCGCAGAGGAGCGCGTATTCCTTGAGGACATGCCGGAAATCTTTCCCGTAGGCAAAAAAGTACCAGTCCTGGTTCCCGGAGTCACCTCGCGCCGCGATCCATTGTGTCGCGCCGTCCCAGAGCGGTGTCCGGCTGTCGTCGAGAACAAAGTACCCGGACCTGCTCAGGATGCCGGGGAGCTGTTTCGGGAGCTTCCCTTTGCGCGCGCCGTCCAGGCTCGAGCTGATTCCTCCCAGGTTTCCCGGAGTCGGAATCTCCCGGCGCCCATGTTCCCTCCAACCCTCCGGCCTTCCAATCGATTGTGAGACCATCACGCGTGAATGGCCCACCCCCGGGGCGGTACCTGACTGTCACACCCTCCGACGAAAGGAGGATCCACTCATCCTTCTGCCGCACGGATACCTGCGGAGGAATCCAGTCCCGTTTCACGATCACCGCCGTCAGCGAATCGGCAAAAGACCGCGATGGAGAGTATTCAAGACGGACCAGCGTTGGGGTGAGAATCCTGATTCTGACATCCCCCGAGATGAATCCCCCGGGAACTCTCGTCGTAAGTCTTCTGTGCGTGATGAGCTGAATAGGAATTCCATAAAACCTCTGCAATTTCGGCAATGACGCGCTCGCACGCTTCTTCGTCAGCCGTGGCATCTGAAACAAACACCGCAATAACGCAATGGTTTCCGTCAGGAAGTGTAACAATGCCCACATCATTTGTTGCAGCCACAATGCCATGTTCATTCGTCCCGGAGGACCCCGTCTTGTGAGCAACGACAGTCCCCTTTGGCAACAAACCCTTTAGTCTTCCCGGGCCTGTGTTGGTTCTTGACATAAGCTGCAAAAGATACTCTCTGTTCTTTGCCGAAAGAATCTTGTCATGATAGAACATGTAGAGCAATTGCCCCATTGCAGAAGGAGAACTCCAATTGCTGTATTGAACATTCCACTCCTTGTGCATCTCTTCTTCGGTTGCGACAATTGCGATATTCGTTATCCCGAGATTGTGGACATACCGGTCGACCGTTTTCGGCCCCCCCAGTAGTCGAAAGAGAATGTCACATCCATTATTGTCGCTTTCCGAAACGGTATATGTCAGCAATGCATCCAGGGTGATGCTCGTATTCCCATCCGGGTATTTCTCCCGTAATGGACTCCACGTATTGGGGAGCAGGCCATCTTTCTGTATATGGATGCTTTGATCGAGTGACAATACGCCTTTGTCAACCTGATTGAGAACAGTCAGAGCGAGCGGGAATTTGTAGACACTCTGCATCGGAAATTTGCCATCTCCATTGATCGTCAGGGTATCGTCATTCTCCAATCCCCGTATGGCGACTCCGACTTTGCCGGCGGCAAGCCCAACGATGTATTCAATTTTTGTTCGTACTGAATCCTCGAACGCAAAGGTTTTCGGCGGAAGAAGAAAAAACGCTAAGAGTGAAAATATGCAATGGGCTCTGGAAAGAGTCATCGAGGCCATCCTCACTATCCCTGGATAAATGTGTTACCTGACTATGTACCCCGGAAGATTGTCTCCTCCCGGCCGAACCACTTCGCGCATCCCCACAGACTCAACGAGGCGAGGGCAAAGAGGGTCACGTAGACTTCCGCCAGCAGCAGAGGCTTGATCGTGCCGGCGATGATCTCTTTCGTCGCCAGCGAAACGTTCAACACGGGAATCATCGCCGTGACCGAGTCGAGCTCTATACCCGGCATGACCCCGATCAGAACCGGGAGGATAATCACGACCGACAGCGGACTGATCAGGCTCTGGGCCTCCTTATACGACTTTGAGAAGATCGACAATGAGAGAAGAATAGCTGCAAAGAATACGGTGAGCGGCAGCAGGAGCGACACCACAAGAATGATGGACTGCACGTCGAGGATCCCCATGATCAGCTGCATCAACTCCGGCGGGATCTCCTTTATCTGTTGAACGGCAACGTAGACCCCGAGCAGCGCAACCGCCGCACTCAGGATGCCGGCCAGTACCACGACGGCAAACTTCCCCAGGAGGATTTGGGACCTGGGGACAGGTGCTGTCAGGAGAGTCTCCATGGTTCCGCGCTCCTTTTCGCCGGCGGCCAGGTCGATGGCGGGGTACATCGCTCCCAGGAAACAGAAAATGACAAAGAAATACGGCACCATCCCCCCGACAGCTTTGCCAAATCGCTCCTTGGCCGAAGCGACATCGTGCTCCTCAACCCGGACTGCGTTCACGATGTTCTCGTCCAGATTCAACTTCTTGAATCGCGCCGTCATCAGGGACTTCTGGAACCGTTCGATCACGGCAGTCAGTCGCCGCTTGACCATATCGTAGTCTTCGGAGGATTTGTAATACAGGCTGATGTTGCCTGCGCGCATCTGATTCACTTCAGCATCGAAATTCTGCGCAACGACGATGACCGCATCGAGGCTGTCGCGATTGATAAATGCTTGCGCACTGTCTGCGGGAATTCCTTCGATCGTTCGCAGCCCGCGAGACTGCACCACATCCTGTGCAAAGTCGAGCGCATTGCCGTTTGTCACAAGTCCGACCCGGATGATCTTCTCTTCCGCCTTTTGCATTGAGGAGGTCTGAAGCTTCGTGACCACCGTCAGGAGCAGCGGCACGACCAGCAACGGGAAGATGATCATGAAGAACAAAGTCCGCCGGTCGCGAATTGTGTCGGTAAATTCTTTCCGGAAGATTGTTGTAAAGTGGCTCATGTCAGGCTGCCTCCACCAGGCGGACGAACTCGTCTTCGACGGAGGCCGTCTGCATTTGGTTTTGAAAGTCTTTGTAACTCCCGTTGAAAATCAACGATCCCCGGTGGATGATGGAGAGGTCATCACTAAGGAGACTCACCTCCCCCATCCGGTGGGTTGAGAAGATCACCGTCTTCTTCTGCGTGCGGAGGTCCTTGATCAGCTGGATGATGCTGCGGGAGGTGATCACGTCCAGGGCCGCTGTGGGTTCATCAAACACCACCACGTCAGGGTCATGAATGATCGTGCGCGCGATGGAGACCTTCTGTTTCATCCCGGTCGACAGCTTGCCGATTCTTCGCTTGGCAAATTCGTGGATCCCCAGAAGCGAAAAGAGCTCATCACGCCGGCGGTTGTATGTTTGTGCATCCATCCCATGCAGGTCTGCATAATACTTGACCATTTCATCCGGCGTAAGGCGGTCGTAGAGACCGGTGTTTCCGGTGAGGAAACCCATCCGCTTTCTGGCCTCCACCGGGTTTCTGGCGACGTCGACGCCCATCACGGTGATCGAACCGGAGGTCGGCATAAGCATCGTGGCGATCAGGCGGAGCGTGGTGGTCTTCCCTGCACCGTTTGGACCGAGCAGCGTAAAGACCCGGCCGGGATTGCAGGTGAAGCTGATATCGCGCACAGCATCGACTGTTGAGCCGGAAAATCCGGGACCCATGTCCCGCCGCTGTTGCCGGGAGACCTTGAAGGTTTTTGTGAGATGCTCGACAGCAATCATGATCGTTGTGTGTCCTTTCCCTTGTGACCGACACAGCACAAAGAGATGTTGTGCGGGCGCTCCCAGGAACGAGATTTCATCGTCAACATACTTCGATAAAATCAGAGAAGCAATGGAGGTAGATACTCATGACTCGTGAGGCAGACCGCAGCGAGTTGCCGTCGATGGAGTGAAGGGGTTGGAGTTGTCTTGCTGGGGAAGTTATTGCCGTGACGGGATGCAAAAGAACAGAGACGTGCGAACCCGGATCATAAGAGATTCAACGTCGGTTGTCCCTCGCGTCTTAGTGAACAGTCACTATGCTATCCGTTTTGTCGTTGAAGACATGGATTTCCAGCGTCACGTAGTTTGTCTGATCAGCGAGCTCGGTACCGACGCCCTTGATTACAACACCATTGTCCGTACCGGCAGATTCGATTGTAAAGACACCGTTGGCATTGGTGGCCTCTTTGGTCAACTTCCTCATGCCGGCGGCATCTGCGGTCAGACCGACGAACGAACTTCCTCCACCGTCAATAGCCGTCGGGCGGCGATAGTACTGCTGGGCGCGTGCAGCCAGGTTGACGAGGTCATTGGTGACCGCACCACGGTTGGCATTCTCTGCATTGTCGGCGAACATCGTGATACCGACTGCAGTTGCGATCATGACCGCGATGACGCCGAGGAGGATAAGAAGAAGTTGCTGTTGCCCCATGATGCAATTCCTTCGAGCATTGTGCTAAATGTGGTTCAAATGTCTCATGTTTTCATGTCTATTTGCTGTCTGCGTCCAATTCGAGCAACTATTGTGCCAATTGTGCAATCGAACAATGAGGCGGTTCTGCACCGAAAGTAAGCCATGAGGGAGGAACATTGGTGACAATTCTACCGCGCGATGAATTTCTTACCGATGTGAGTGCGGAGGGACCTGGCCGCCACAGAGTCCGCTCCAGAATGAGGTTGCGCGTTTGCAGAAGATCGCCCACCCTCAACTGGTAGAAGTACATGCCGCTTGATAATCTGCTCCCATTGAACTGCACCTTGTGATACCCCGCGTCCTGCTCTCCATTCCGGAGAAGGGGAACCTGCTGGCCGAGGGTATTGAAGACTGCCAAGGTCACATGTGACCTTAGAGGGAGGCCGTACCGGATAATCGTTGATGGGTTGAAGGGGTTGGGATAATGATTGACTTGCGCGCCATGCCTCAGGCCTCATCATTTCAAAAGAACCATCTTGCGGGACTGAAACGCAGTACCTGCTTTCACCGTGTAGAAATACACGCCGCTGGCCATGTTGGAGGCATTCCACGTCACCGAGTACACCCCAGGCTGCTTCACTTCGTTCACAAGGGTCGCGACCCCCCGCCCAAGGAGGTCGTACACGCTGATCGATACGAGGCTTGCCGCCGGTACCTGATAGCTGATTACTGTCGAGGGATTAAACGGGTTCGGGTAGTTCTGGCTCAGCTCAAAGCTCTCCGGCATTCCTTGTTTTCCGTCCGCAACCGACGTGGAAGACAATGCGCGGACGAGACGGACCTTCTTCGCAGTGACCGGCCCTGTCGGTCCGTTGACCGTCAGCGTCACAGTGTAGCTGCCGGGTGTTCCGTACGTGTGTGTGGGACTGGCTTCTGTGCTCGAAGCCCCATCCCCGAAATCCCATAAAGAGGACCGGACCCCTTCCCATGATCTGTTGACAAATGAGACTTCGAGGGGACCTTTCCCCGCGATATTCGACGCGTCAAATGCTGCATGGGGGCGGAGCTTTTGTCTATAGACATCGCCATTATTATCTGCGGCCGTCCCGCTCGCCGCCTTCCAGACAGCCATCTCCCGATCGAGATAGATGCCTGAGTATGTGCGAAATCCGTCGTTCGGCTGCAGCTGACTTATCGCGTTCCCGTCGAAGGACACGATGGTACCGCCGCTCTGCAGCCACGCTATCTTGCCGTTGCTCATCCAGTTCCAGTACAACGGATTGTACGACCCATCTGCCACATGCGTCAGCCTCCCACTGGCAATATCATAGTACATCATGACGGTCCCAGCCGGAGATGCTGGAGTTACCTCATACCAGACCACGTGCGCCCCTTCGGTGATCGGATAGGCCTTCATCGACGCGCCATTGGTCAACTGGGTCTTGTTTTTTCCTGCAACGTTGTACAGGAACACTTGTGAATATCCGCCTCGTTGTTCGGTCCAGACAATCTTCCCGTTCCGATAGCTGTAATCGTAATCCGTCGTGGAGTCGCTCAGCACGATCGTCCCGCTCCCATCATAGAACATAAGTCTGCTTGTCTTCGTATTCAGCCAGCACGCGGTGTTTCCGTCGCACAAGACGTTCCATGCGTTGCTACTATCGTTGGCCAGTTTCGTCAGCTTTGCCGGACCGATCTGGTAGAGCCATGGATGCTTAAAGAGGTCACCCCCCCCGGTCCGAGCGCCGAAGAACCCGACCGACCCTCCCGCCACATACGCATTCTCCGACTGAACCGTATCAAGAAACTTGACCGGAAGATGATTACCATCATAGAAGTAGAGCGAATCGAAATTCCGCCGCCAGATAACATATCCGTCGTTCGCCATGACCAGATCAACGGTTGTGCTGGAATCGGTCAGTTCGGTTGTTGTTGCACCATCGCCGTACAAGAGGCGCATGTTGTTCGAATTGGCAAAGTTCCCCCAGACAACGCGGGTGCTGTCGATCGTCTTGAACTTCGTCTGCTGCCAGCCGTTCATCCCATCACTTGTGAGCTTGAGGAGCGTTACTGCACCATACATTTCCACAGCATCACCATTTGTCCATGCAGCCTGATCGGCGCTGACAACGGGATTCTCTCCCCCTGAATAATCACCTCTGATGCCAAGATTGACGATGTAGATCTCAACCCGCCTCCCGACACCCGTGCCCGACTGCCACACTACCATCCCGTTGTCGATGCGCGGACGCGAGGGGCCATTCGAATCGGGGACGGCCGTCGTCAGACCTGTCTCAGAATCAAAGATGCTCACTGATCCCTTTCCCGTTGATGTGTCCTTCAGTGCTGCCACTGCAATGCCGCCGCTCAGATCATAGCCGGTGATAATGGTCGTCGGGGTCGAGGGTTGGGCCAGAGTTATCACTGAATCACCCGTAAAGAGCTTCACACGTGAGGCGCCGCCGTTGGATTGCAGCCATGCGATCTGGGCGTCTTTGAGGATGGGATTGCGATTGCGCCATCCGGTTGTCCCGGAAAGGTTTCTCGTGGTCACTCCATCAAAGAAGAAGATGTTCGAAGATGCGATGACACTCTCAGAGTCTGACGCTACCCAGGCAAGCTGTCCCTGGTGCACACTCGGCCAGGTATTCCAGGGTCCAGCGCTGAATACGGTGTCCGTTCCGGAAGGGAACCTGTGCATGACGATCCTTGTCCCTGTCCCTGCCTTCCGCTGAGCATAGGCGGCAACACCGTTTGAGACCGAGACCGGCTGAGAGAAACCAGGATTGTATGACGATCCGATAGGAGTGGTCTGCCATGAGCGCACGTCGAAGGCTTTGACGAGCTCGCCCGGCGTATTCCAGACGACGACGTCCCCGCCGATAGCGGCTGTCACGCCGGCAAGACCCGAGTCAAGCGTGAAGATCTCCGCCCCGGAGTAATACTTGAGCAAGTAGTTCCCCGAATTGAGGTCGGTGTCCCTCCAGATGAGCCGCCCTCGGTCGATCGAGAGTTGCGTCGGACCGGAGGTGTTGAACGTGACGCCGACAGCGCGGTAGGAAGTGACTTCCTGCGCACGAACAACGCTCATACCGCCGACGAGGAACATTGAGCAGAAGAAAGCTGTGCGAAGGGACATGTACATCCTCAAAGAGTTCCGGGAAGATTAGGGTTTGAATGAGGAGATCATTTGAACGGTTGATCTTGTTGACGGTACCAACAGCCAAGGGGTCGTCGGGATGGGCTCTACAACGAAGGAAGTGGAATAGGGTCCAGATCGGCGGCTCGATGGCTGAATGAGCCATCACGCAACCACATCACAACATTGACCTACGTCAGTCAAATGTCAAGGAGTAAACCTGTGCGGTACCTTTGGCGCACTGTTTATTATTTTTTGCCCTGCAACCGTTTAAGAACATCCAGCATCGCCGGAGAAAGATCCGTGTGGTGATGGACGATCTTCCAGCTGCCCGCTTCGCGGCGATAGATGTTTGTGACGCGATGGTCCAATGTCACCTGATCCCCGGCCAGCGTAGCCTCGCCACGCTCGGCCCCCAGTTCGTAGGCCAGATCCCCCGTGACCTGAATTATCTGATCATCCAGTTTTACCCGTCCCGCCGAGGCAATCTGGGCCACTTGCTGAAATGATTCTCGGACTTTGTCCCAACCGACCTGTCGTCCACCGATCGGATGCATTGCCGTTACAGCCGTGCTGTGCGACCAGATGTCTGACATTGAACCGGCATTCCCATTGGCCATGCGGTTGAGTGCTGCGTAGAATTGTCCTGATGCTTTGCGAACTTCATCTTCCGTTGACATGTGGTGTTATTCCTTGAATGAAGAGAACGTGACTGCGACGATTTACTTTTGCATCGGTGCAGCACTTTTACCTCATATATCTGATCATGTGTGACTCCTGGATGATGGTTTGCAGTATTAGATGACTCCCACTTGGCAAGTCCCGTCATGCGTGGGGTTGGATATTCTGGTTGATCCGGAAAAGATTGTTCGGATCATACTTCATTTTCAGTTTCACGAGCCGATCGTAATTGCTTCCATACGCCGACCGGACACGCCCCTGTTCTTCTTGCGTGAGGAAGTTCACGTACACACCGCCAGTTGCGAATGGTGTTGCCGCCTGGAAAAGTTCACGTGCCCAGGCTATGCATTTTGTGTCATTCGCGGGATTGTCCCACCGCCCATGAACGTTCAACACGAACGCGGCGTCCCGGTGTGTGTACGCCGTGGCATCCTTTGAAACCTTTGTGACGCCTTCACCAAGTTGTGCGAAGGCAATTTCGGTTTGCGGATCCGGGATCTTTCGCGCGTACGAGATCAGCGTGTCAATCAGACCGTCACTCACTTCACGAAAATCGTGGGACTTCCAGTAATTCCGCATCCCCGGCGCCAGGAGCGGATCAAGAATGGTTTGCCACGCAACGAATGGCATTGGTCCAATGATGTCGGCAAGGGGCTTGCCGAGATCTCTCAATGGTTTCGCAACCCGTTCTCCTTCTTTCACGTCACCCGAGTAGCAGACAGCAAGGGCCAGAATCCCTTTCCCGTGCCACTCTGCCGGCAGGAACGGCAGCGGAGGCGCCAGGCGAAGCACAAACCAACATACAAATTCCGGAGGTGTCGTCTTTATAAAATCGCGGTAGAAGCGGAGAACATCCTTCGCCGCATCCAGCGGGTGGATGATCAATCCCGCGAGGACCTCGGGTCCGACTTTGTGCAAACGGAACTCAAAGGAAGTAACAACGCCAAAATTCCCGCCACCGCCCCGAATCCCCCAGAAGAGATCCGGGTGATCTGATGCACTTACCGTCACCAGGTCTCCCGCGGCAGTAACAACGTCCGCCGAGATCAGATTATCGATAGTAAGTCCAAACTTGCGACTGAGCCAGCCAAATCCGCCGCCGAGGGTCAATCCCGCAATGCCAGTCGTTGAATTTATGCCCACCGGAGTGGCGAGGCCGAACGCTTGCGTGTCGCGATCCATGTCGCCGAGCGTGGCACCCGGTTCAACCCGCGCGGTCATACCTTTCGCATCTACCCGAACTGATTTCATGAGAGAGAGGTCAATCATTATGCCGCCATCACACAAAGCGTTGCCCGCGATATTATGTCCGGCCCCTCGAACAGCCACGAGCAACTTATGCTCGCCCGCGAATCGAACAGCGCGCATGACATCGGCTGCGCCCGCACAGCGTACGATCAACGCGGGCCGCTTATCAATCATGGCATTCCAGATTTTGCGGACTTCATTATATTCCGGCGATGCCGCCGTCAGCACGGTACCGCGGATCGTCCCTTTGAATGCATCAATGGTCTCAGGCGTGAGGCTTGTCTCTCCACCCGCATAGGTCGAGACCTTCAGGTCTTGCATGGCAAACTCCTTTCAATTGGTGTTCAAAGTGCGCATTCGCCTAGCGCACAATCACAACGACCACTAGCGAAACGTTAGTTGCCAGGTAGATAGGACCCCGCTCCACGTGCGAACAGCAGTTGAGAATAGACTATTAACGGACTAAACACGTGGCCTCTGGAAACAGTTCCTCAGTTCTCCAGCATGTCTCCGCCCCGGGGAAGTGTTAGACGGGGTCAGATTTGGCGTGAATGTACAACATGCGGCGTGGCACTTATCTCAGGTGACTGACGCAGGGTTTGGTACACTACACAGTACCGCTCAGTAAGGCTGATGAGCCGGGAACGCTGCTCTTCAGTAGCATCAGTATCGAGATCAAAATGCAATCGGATCCGTTGAAATCCCACGGGCGTCTCTTTTGAAACGCCCAACGTACCTCGGAGGTCCAAATCACCTTCTGCCCGTACTACAGCACTCCGGAGGACAACCTCTAATGCCGTGGCCACCGAGGCAAGGGTCACGCCTGCGCATGCGACGAGCGCTTCCAGAAGCATATCGCCTGAGCAAACGCTCATCCCATTTCCTCCGGTACCAGGGTGGAGTCCCGCCTCGACAAGACCTTTGCCGGTTTGAACATTGCAGGTGACTCCTTCACCGATCCCCCCTTGTGCTATGAGAGTGATGAGGGCCGTCGGTGGCTGGTCGCGATACCGCTCTTTAATGGGTTTTTGTATCGCACGAAGTGCTTCTGCATTCATCGATTTCTCCTTCAATCAACCTGCTTGAGCTCTTCCAACATTTTGATGATTTTATCGAGCTTGTCGACCTCGAGCGTGTTCAGCTTTATTGCCAAAGCTTCGATTTCCAACTTTGCATCCACATTGGTTTGGTAATCAGCCTGTGCTTGCATCCTGTCTCTGTCGTTTTGTCTGTTTTGAGCCATCATAATAATAGGTGCTGCATACGCTGCCTGTGTTGAGAAAACAAGATTGAGAAGGATGAAAGGATACACATCCCAATGATACATATAGCCCACCAGGTTTAATCCCATCCACAGCAATACCAATACTGTTTGAACGATAATGAATCTCCATGAACCCATACCATTCGCCACTGCATCGGCTAAACGACTGCCGAATGCAAGTGTGTCAGTGTGCTGTTCATGCCAATTCTTTTGAACTCTCATATTGATTGAATGGTGTTTAGACATGGTTTGGTATCCGGTCTCATGAGTCAAGCAGTAAAACGTCGATCCCGTTCTTTTCGTTCCTGATTCGGCCGCTGCCGGCACGGGACCTGAATGCGTTTCCATCCGGCGGGAACAAACTGCGAAGCCCGGCCAGCTTTCGCCGACCGGGCTTCTCTATTATATCTGCTTTACCTTCGCTTCACAGAGTTGCGCAATGAGTGCTTCTTACTGTCCCGGACGATCCGCGAGCAGCAGGCGTAACCCTACCGCTCTGACGCGGCCAGTATCTCCATACCTTCGATAGTATAGGCAATCTGATCCTGCGGGAGCGCGGCGAGTGTTTTTGAGGAGCATCCCCTTTTCAGAAGACCCGCTGAAACACGCGTCGATTACCACGGTCAATGACTTGTATCGGAGCTTCGACAGGTTGTCGTAAAGAGTCTTCAGGGAATACCCGTTGAGCGACACAAGGGCTGGTTCGCAGTCGACAGGAACGAAGTACCCCTCCTTACTTTCGGGATTCGGGGCTCCGTGACCGCTGTAGTAGATGAAGACGTCTGATTTCCTGTCTTTGATGTATTTGTAGAGCTTGCCTTACAGGCGGGACATCCGACTTCGTGTATTTTGCATTGCCGATAATAACGGCAATAGCATCTGGCCTTGAGGTTGGTGTTTCAGGAATATCCCGCTCGATGTCAGTAACGCGGACCAGCATTGCCGGAGGGGCGGATGGCGTCGATGTGCCCTGCTTCCGTGGCGCAAGCGCAAAGGTCCTTTCGTCAGTGTCCGGATAGTGCGCTTTCTCCTTGAGTTCTTCCTTGGCAACAACGAGCTCTTGATCGTTTATGGACTGGAGTCGGCCCTTGATTTCCATGGGCGCATTTGCGTTCTTATCGCACATGAGCAATCGATCGACATTCTGCTTCACAATCATCGGCTTGATCTTCACAATCGCCTGCAGCCCGGCACAGACGCCTGTCATCGGTGTAGAAGTCCTCTCACCGGACTCCGTTACCAGAAGCGGCAAGGTGACGGTCGCGATGTGGAAGCATCCGCATGTGACGATTGTTGAGGTTCCGGATACGCTCGTGTTCTATTATCTCCCGCGGAATGACGCTTCCCTCGACTCGATCGCCCGCAGGGAGAATCTCCGGTGCCTGATCAACGGTTCATTCTTCAACGGCGCGCGGGGGAACGCGAGTCATGCCGGCTGGCTCTCACTCTACGGACACCGGGTAACACCCCTGATGGATGACCGACAGCTTACCCATGTTGTCCGCAATAACGGGACGAAACGCACAATCGAGTTTCTGCCGGCCCGATCCTTCGTGGCATCGGAAGATCCGCATCTCCTGGAGTTTCAGACCGGCCCGCTCGTCATTGAAATGGGCAGAATACGGGCGGATCTGATCCGGTCGTCGATCAACGGGCCGACCCCGCACACCAGGTCCCTTCTTGCGACACTGGACCAACGCCGCTGCTTCTTCATCACCGTGACCGACCTGGTGACGCTGACCGATCTCGCTGCCACGTTACTTCGGCTCAGCGTCTTTCAGAACGGGAGGCTGGACGTTATCAATCTCGACGGTGGCTCGTCCGTCGCTCTACACCTCCGCGACCATCCGGGTCTGAACTCCAACGCTGACGACCGCCTCCCGATTCTCATCGGCTTCCGTTAGTCTCTCCGACAATTCTCTATTTGGATTTCTTGTAATACCGTGATGCCTCTGGAAGCTCTTCCCGTATTTTAGCAATGCGTGATTCATCCGAGGGGTGTGTACTCATAAACTCCGGGGGCGCTTGACCTTTGTTTTGTTGTGCCATGCGCTGCCAGAAGGTCAACGCTTCGTTGGGGTCGAATCCCGCCATGGCCATGAAAATCAATCCAAGATGATCGGCTTCACTTTCCTGCACACGGCTAAAGGGAAGGAGCGCTCCGTACTGCACGCCTGCACCGAAGACGGACATCCAGAGCTGCTGCGTTTCTTGAGGTTTCTGCGAGAGTGCCTGGGAAAGCGCAGCACCCCCGAACTGGGCGAGCAATTCCTGGCTCATCCGCTCCTCACCATGACCGGCAACTGCATGGGCAATCTCATGCCCCATGACGACCCCAAGGCCGACTTCGTTGCTTGTGAGCGGCAGGATGCCTGTGTACACGACAACCTTTCCGCCCGGCATGCACCAAGCGTTTGCCTCTTTGTTATCGACGAGGTTGAACTCCCAAGCTGTATCCGCTTAACGAGAGGTTATTCTGATGAAAGTATTGCTCGACCGCTGCCTGGATATTCTTGCCAACGTTTCTCACCATCGCTGTTCGACTGTCTCCGGCAGAAACGACCTTGTTGCCCTTCAAAAAGTCGTCGTACTGCTGGTTGCTCACCGAGAGCATCTCCGAGCTGGAGATAAGACTCAGTTGCTGTCTTCCAGTGACCGGAACAGTACTGCACGCAGCGAACAGAAAGCTATTGACGACAATTAGTCCGGTAACCAGGATAACACTCGCCCAACGATTCTTCATCATTGCAGCTTCCTCCAATAAATTGAGCTCTGTGGTGCGGCTCGTTTGAGTTGCCTTCACGGTGTGCTCTACCCATGAGCTCTCCTTTGAGCCTGATGAAGTATACCGGACGGGACGAATGAATGAATCGGCTGAAAGGATGAAAGAGTAGTTAATCCTCCTTGCGTTTTCTTGGACGTTTTTGCAGTTTGTCCCATGCCAAACGAACGGTCTCGTTATTTTCATGGCCCGAAAGGCCCTCGTGTTCATTCTGTTCCTGAGCGCAGGTCCGTTTCCTGGTGGCTGCCAATCAAACACCGGGCAACAAACGGCTTCGAGGGTACCAACTGCTGATTCAGTGACGGTCAACGTCGACAACTCCGCCCACAACACTGCTACCGGGAGGAATGTCATACAAGAAGCGCTCACCGCACCCTACCTGAGGAAGGTCGGACAACGAGGGAGAATCTCCATCTGGGTCGTGGATGGCACCTTCGTGCGAACGCACCTGGATGAAGAGTTCACCAATTACGGAGAGCACTACGGGTTCGACTGTATTCCGAAAGACGAATTCTGGCTCGACAACGAAGCTCAACCGGACGAGCAAGAGCTTCTTTATCGACCATCTCCTCGTGGAAAACAGGCTCATAGCGAAAGGTATGTCCTACGACGACGCGCTCGAGGCTGCCGATAAAGCTGAAATGACAGAGCGCAGGAAAGCGGGCGACGTAGAGAAGCTCACCAAGGGCGGGAAATCTCCCTGAGCGCTAAAGAGGTGCACGTGCGGTTGTGGAAGACACTGGAATCAGGAATACAGCGTATGGATTGTGGATGGACGATTAGTGCGGAGTGTGTTTGACGTCGATTTCACCGAAGGAGGGCATGACCACGTCTATGAATTTGTCCCGGCAAATGAGGTGTGGATCGACAATGACCTGGAGGAATCCGAGCGGCCATACGTGTTGCTCCATGAATTGCATGAACGAAATCTCATGTCGAAAGGGTTGCCATATTCAAAAGCGCATGAGAGTTCAAGTCAACTTGAATACCATTGCCGGCACAACCCGAATGAACTGCATGTAACACTTGCAAAGGAAGGGTGGGAGTGAAGTCGCAATGGTGATCATTCGCTAGAAGTACCGCTCAAACACCCGCCGGAAATGGAATCCGTAGATGGCAAGGGTGATGGCCGTGATAAAATGGCGCGGCCGGCGGAACAGCGACCAGAAGAAGAGCTTCCAGTAGTACATTCGTTCTTTCCCGATGACACCGAGCAGGAACATGGACTTCGACAGCGCGTGCAACTGGGCAAACCGGAAAGGCGCCCGGTGCTGCCGGAGCGGTTCATGGGTCTTGAGAAAGTCAAACACCCGCTGGTAGTACTCTTTCGGAGAATAGATCGTCGCCAGGATCTTCCTGTACCCGTCGAGAAGTGCCTGGCGGTTCATCTTCGGAATGAAGTTCATGGAGAAGTCTGTATTGTTCCCGGTGAACACTTTCAGCAGTCTGTCTTCCTTCCCCAGGCGGTTGTACAATCGCGAGTTGATCGGGGCGTTCAGGAGTCCCACCATCGCAACAACAATACCGCTCTCTTTGATAAACCGGATCAGGGTGTCAAAAATGGTGAGGGGATCGTTGTCGAATCCAACGATGAAGCCTCCCTGCACCTGCAAGCCGGCCTTCTGGAGTGTCTTGACGCTCGCGATCAGATCCCGGTTCTTGTTGGGTATCTTTTTGCATTCTTCCAGGCTTTCCACATTCGGGCTTTCGATCCCGACGAACACTTCTTCGAATCCCGCCCGGGCCATCAGATCCAGCAGCTCCGGGTCATCGGAAAGATTGAGGGATGCCTCGGTCCCCAGTGTGAATGGATGCTGCCGTTCTACCATCCACCGGATCATCAGGGGCAGGATTTCCTTCTTCAACTTGGTCTTGTTTCCGATGAAGTTGTCATCGACGAAGAACACATGGCCACGCCACCCGTAGCTGTACAGGGCATCCATCTCTGCGATCACCTGTGCGCCGGACTTCGTGCGCGGCAGACGTCCGTAGAGAACCGTGATGTCGCAGAACTCGCAGTCGTACGGGCAACCGCGCGAGTACTGGATATTCATGGTGGCATACTGGCGGGGGTCGATGAGCTCCCACATGGGCAGCGGAGTCGTGGCCAGATCCGCCCACTGATCGGTTGTGTACAGGTGTTTCGGCTGACCGCGCCGGAGGTCATCGAGAAACGGCGGCAGCGTAATCTCCGCCTCGTTCAGGACGAAGTGGTCCACTCCCTGGAATTCCTCATGCCGGGCGGTAAACAGAGGTCCGCCGGCGACGACTTTCGTCCCCACCTCGTTGCAGCGTGCGATGACCGCCCGGGCGGAGTCCGCCTGCACGGACATCCCGCCGAGGAAGACATAGTCGGCCCACCGGAGATCCTTGGCGTCGAGCGGATCATATTAAGGTCGATCAGCCTCTTTTCCCATTCAACAGGAAGCAGAGAGGCAACGGTCAGGAGCCCCAGCGGAGGTTGCCCGGCCCTCTTGGAGATGAACCGGAGAGCGTGCTTGAAGGACCAGAATGTGTCCGGATATTCGGGACAGACAAGAAGGATATTCATGATTCTAAATCTTCCGCAAGAATGGGCCTAAATGCATGAATTGGCGTCCAAATCACCATATGTATTTTACATAGCAGGGTTCAACACCACAATCATCCTAAAGGATGAAAAAGGGACTAGCTCCCCGGGTTGAAATCCACTCGTATTTTGCATAGATTTGTCGTAGCGGCTCTGGAGGATTGACCCTATTTCGCCTCTCTCACGATCGAAGAACAGACGCACCAGGTTAGTTGTTGTCGAAGACAACCGACTTTTGCGCGAAGGCCTCACCGTCATGCTCAAGGGGCAACCGGACATTGCAGTGGTTGCATCCCTCAGTAACGGCGACGCTCTCATGCGGGGAAAAAGGCTGAAGCCCGATGTCATCCTCCTGGATTTTGTTCTCAGGAGCAGCACCAGCTTACGCCTCGTCCATTCGATCAGAACGTCACATCCCGAAGCGAGGATCGTTGTGATGGACCTCGCTCCCATCCAACATTCACTTGTGGACTACGTGCAAGCCGGCGTTGCGGGGTTTGTGCTCAAGGATGCGACTTTCGGGGACTTTCTCCACACGATACGTGAAGTCGCGCAGGGGAAGAAGGTGCTCCCTCCCATGCTCACCTCTTCCCTCTTTTCCGAAATTGTGAAGCATGCAACCCAAAAAGTAAAAGGAAATCTGTTCCAGTCGGTCCGGATGACAATTCGGGAAAAAGAAGTGATCGAGTTGATTGCCGAAGGGCTCAGCAACAAGCAGATTGCCACCCGGCTCGAACTATCAGTGGAAACCGTCAAAAGCCACGTTCACAACATACTCGAAAAGCTTCACCTGCATACACGTCTCGAGATAGCAAATTACCGCCACCAGGGTAGTCCGGGCTCCTCCTCCCCGATTGACGGAGTTTCGACAGAGGATTGATGGCCTCTTTCACTTCCTCCCGGCTCACGAGCACACCGTCTCCCCCAAGAGGACCAGTTCTTTTTCCATCCTTTCGAGGGATTACGTCTTAGCGTACATCCCGCTATACTATGAGTGCTTATCAAGTCTATACGCAGCATCGTGCGGTGGCCGGCACAACTCGGACGGGATTCCATCTTCATGCACAGAAAAAGGCGACACGGCGTCGGGCCAGGCAAAAAGAAGCTGACGAAAACCCGCACACCGAAGCAAGGCACGACCGTCACGAAGAAGACCTCTTCAACCCTCGATCGCATCCGAGAGGGTGTGCGACAATTCATCCTGAACGATGTTTCGATAGGCGATTTCCACAAGGCACTTCGTACAGCCGTCAGACGAGGCGAACTCTCCCCGAATCCGCTGACAGGTACTGCATTCCGCAAAATCGTTACACAGGTCATGAGCGAGCGAATACGTAACACGAAAAAATCCCCCAAGGATAAAGGACAGAAGGGAAGGAATCGTCTGCATGCGTAAATTGCGTATCGGCATCATCGATTTGGCCGCCAAGGGCCCCACCCGGGCCTTGTGGGCAAGAGTCATGAATGCGAACCTTTCGAGCATCATGCCGCAGGTCGTCGGCGTCTGGTGTCAGAAGGCAGGGCACGATGTCACGCTGATTTGCTATACAGGATTCGAGAACCTCTCCGAAGAACTCCCGCACGATCTTGATCTCCTGTTCATCGGCGCATTCACGGAGTCTGCCCTGCTTGCCTATGCCATCAGCAGTCAGGTCCGCGCGCAAGGAGTCGTGACCGTTCTCGGGGGACCGCATGCGCGATGCTATCCGCAGGATGCGCAAAAGTACTTCGACTACGTACTCGGGTTCACCGATGAGGAAGTCATCGAGGATGTGCTGCGGGATTGCTCGCGGCATGCACCGCTTGGAATCCGCCTCTCCGCGCCCAAACAACCGGTGGACCTGCCAGGTGTCCGTGAACGATGGGCCTTCATTGAGAGTACACTTAGAAAAGCACCGCTCATTAAGCTTGTCCCAATGCTTGCCAGCGTCGGATGTCCATACACATGCAGCTTTTGCATCGACTCGCCGGTTCCGTATCACCTCTTCAATACTGACATACTGAAAGAGGACCTCCGTTTTCTCCTGACAAAATACAAGCGGCCGCTGGTCGGATGGCATGATCCGAACTTCGGCGTGCGCTTCGACGATCTCATGGATAGCATTGAAGCCGCCGTACCGGCAAACAGCATCGACTTCATCGCCGAGAGCAGCCTCTCACTGCTCTCAGAACAGCATCTGCAGCGGCTCAAACGCAACGGGTTCAAAGCGCTCCTGCCGGGGATTGAATCATGGTTCGATCTCGGGGGCAAATCCAGGACCGGTTCCGCTCACGGCGAGGCAAAAATGCGGCGGGTCGCAGAGCACGTCAACCTTGTTCTCCGGTACATACCGTACGTTCAAACGAATTTTGTGCTGGGGCTGGATGTTGAGGCCGGCGCGGAACCATTTGAGTTGACGAAGAAGTTCATCGACCTTACACCCGGAGCATTCCCCGGATACTCATTGCTCACGTCGTTCGGCGAAGCTGCGCCGCTCAACCTTGAGTACCAGCGTGAGAACCGCATCATCGGCTTCCCATTCCACTTCCTCAATAATAACCATGCCATGAACATGCGGCCTAAACATTATGAATGGCCGGCGTTCTATGAGCATGTCATTGACCTCACGCGATACACATTCTCTCCGCGCGCTATCGTCCGCCGTATCGGTGCAACGAAGGCGTTTGTTCCCAAGTGGCTGAATGTCATCCGTGCCATTTCATCAGAGGGATATGGCAGACTGCGCTATTATGCGCAAGTGCGTCAACAACTCCTTTCCGATCACCGATTCAGGAGCTATTTCGAGCGAGACACAGATATCCTGCCGCCATTCTATGAGAAACAGATACGCGAAGATCTCGGTCCTATGTGGAATTCGCTGCCGGAAGGAGCAATCTATCACGATCCCTATGCGTACCTGAGATCACAGGAGGGAGACGAACCTGTAGCTAAGGTTGTCGGTGGTTCTGCAGGATGACATCTGATTGTCGGCAACAGGGCTCTCGGAAGAACACCATCGGGCCACGGGATACGTTTGCGTGGAATTGAAAGGAAGCGGCCACTATGACAGATGATACTGCACTTTGGATGGCTCTCGACCAACACCTCCCGCGCAAGAAGTGGATCGCCATCGCAGAGATCTACGTCATTGTGCAGCACAGGGTACTCCTGGATGCCGAGGACCTGGAGCACGTCAGCACACGGTCTGCGAGTCCGCGCTGGAAATCCAACGTACGCAGGGTCCTTCATTCCAAACAGCGGGAGGGAACGCTTCTGAGAAGGAAGAGCCTCTAGCGATTACTGTTCGTCATGTCGAGCTGCCATCATCGTCTCTGCTAAACAACCACAGAGAATTCCACCAAGAACAATCCCTACCCGATCATCCTCCAGATGAGAAGCAGGAGAGCAGCACCGACTATTGACATGAGAAAACCAGCCGGGTGAAACTTCGCCCCCTCTTCAGGTTTCTTGATCAGAGCACCAATATATCCTCCAACGAAAGACCCGAGAATCCCGACGATGGTGGTCGCAATCAGGCCGATGTGATCGGCACCGGGGAGTACTGCGCGAGCAATCAGGCCTACCACAAACCCGACTATTGCGGCCCAGATCCATTGGAATAGCTTCATTGTTGTCTCCCATAAGTGTGGAAAATGCCTTTCGGCCCCGGGGGTGAGAAGCAGGCTTGAGTGTCCTGTAGATGATACACCGGACGGGAGGGAATGTCAAGACCCCTTCTCTCTGCTGACTACCGGCCCGGGAACATGGAACATTGACTCTCGGCGAGTGTTTCCCTAGGTTATCTCTCACTGCCCCACACCCGACACTGGAGACCGTATGAACCTTGTCACCCGATGGACGTCGATTCTCTGTGTCACTGCCGCCTTCTTTTCCCCCCTTCGTGCTGCATCGCCGGATCACGGAGTGTTCTTCAATTCATCTGAAGTCCCTCGGTTTCGGCACCTGTTCGCCGACCATCCGGTCTTCGCAGATCTCAGGCACGAGCTGGACACCATTGATCGGGTGCGGGAGCGGACATTCTTGCGGACCGGTGTCCGTTACAACGATCAGCTCTTCGATATCGGACGTGTCGGAACCCTCGCTCAACAGATGGCCCTCGTGTATCTCTACACCGATGACCGTGATGCGGCTTCGCTTGCAGAAGAGTGCGTGGAAACGCTGATGAAGTTTCCGAAGTGGGACTACTTCCTTGAAGACGGAAAAGATGTCATCGGCCTGCAACGAGCTCCCGGTTCGGCCATTGCAGTTGCACTGACCGTCGAAGCGCTTGGTGACCGCCTCCCGAAGCCGACAATCGACCGGTGGCTGCAGACGATGGCCACACGCGGCATTGAGCCGTGCTTTCGTTCAACCTACGGGATGCGCTATCCTGACCGCGTGAAGGGATGGACAATAGATTCGACCAGCACGTTTTTTACCTATCGCCCGCTCGAGCGGAGCATCAATCTGGCCCGGTGGCCGATCATCCTGAACACCATCAATCTCAAAGCCATCCCGGCCTCGGCACTCGCTCTCTCCGCGCTCGCGTATCAGAGACATTTCGGCGAAAGCCCCGATACCAGGCGATGGCTCGAGCAGGCCGCATTTAGCGTAGGGACGTTCCGTGACATCTACGCAAAGGACGGGTCGTACAACGAGGGTATCTCGTACGCACACTATACAACGCTCCATCTCATCCAGGCCATCGATGCACTCAAGCGCGGGGGTGTTGCAGATCTGACAGACCTATTGAACTGGGATGGGTATCAAAAGTATCTACTGGAGATGACGCTCCCCGCACGTGAAGACCCCCATGCGATAGTGAACTTCAGCGATGCGGGAACCGGAGCACATGCTTCCGTTTCTTTCTGGATTTCCCGGCACACGCGCGACGGCCTTGCCCGCTGGTTCGGAGAACACCTTGCGCTCTCCCGTGACATCTGGTCGGTGCTCTATTATGATACCACGGTTCAGGCATCCCCCCCCGTGCAGGGGACTCACGTCTGGCATTCCAATCTCGATTGGATTGTGGGCCGCACCGGCTACGGGATGGATGATCTTGTCGTTGCTATGCGGAGTGGCCTTCCGTCCAACCATGAACACGCGGACCGTAACAGTCTTATCGTGAAATGCTTTGGAGAACGGTTGATTGTCGACCCCATGCGCCCTCCCTACAGCTTCCGTGATCCGGCGTGGAAAATGCGGTTAACGGCCGGGCACAGCGCCGTCCTCATTGACGGACTCGGGCATCAGTATGTCGACGGACATGAAGGTACAAATGCATCGCAGGCGGTGGCGACCATTATCCGCAGCGGTGAACGGGAAGGATGTTTTTTCTGGACGAGCGATGCAACATCCGCATATCAGCTTGTGCAGCCCGATGTCGCGTCCATCACACGCACGGTCATTGCACTCCCCCGGATCCCGGCGGTGGTGCTTGTCGACAAAGTGATCAAGCAGACGATCCCATCGACCATACAGGCGCGATTCTACACTTACAACTCCGATGCAAAGGGTTCGATCGATGCAGGCGCAAGCGGTTTCACTGTCAAGAGACCGTCAGCCCGGCTCTTCGGTTACGCCGCTACGGCGGCCGGCGTACTCTGCCGGACGGGATTCCCGGACATACCGCCCGAGCAATCCCGTCTCCACCCTTATGTGGATGTCAGCACAACGCAACCCCAGAAGGAGATCTGCCTGGTGACGGTGCTTCTTCCGGCTGCCAACGAAGTTGCCGGGAACGTGACTGTGCTGCGCGATTCGACGACCTATGCCATTGCAATCCCAACGAGCGGCAGGATCGCGAACGTTTACATCCGGGATACGGGGGTTGTCCCGGAGTTTGAAGTGCGATAGGGGTTGCTGCACAGATCCCGGGCTTTATGGTGACGGTGTGTGATCAGGCATACCGTCAGTGGCGGAGGAGTTGGAGCGCAATGAGGCGCTTCGCTGTGCCCATGGGAAACTGTTCCGTAAACAGAACCTCGTTTCTTCGATTAAGAATGATCACCATGCTCTTCACGAAGCCGGTATTGCCCAGCACGGAGTCAGGCGCAACAATCACCGGCAGCGTTATCCCGTTGGCGGAGATCCAGCGCTGGAGATGGCTTGAGGAAATGTTTCTGATGAATTGATCTTCATCGAAAACCACCAGCGCCCGATGGGAGTTCCTGCCAAGTGTCGACCCTGCAGAATCGACGAATGCCGCAAAATCATCAAAGCAGAGAGCACATCCCAGGTCGGCGTACCTCATAAGAAGCAGAGCCCGTTTGCCGGAATCGCGCAGTGCAAATTGGGGATGTACGCGCTCAGCAAAACTGATGGCTGCCGCCGCACGAAGATGCGTGCCGGCTTTCCTCCCGTTCAGTGCCGTCATTACCACCGGCACTTCAAGCAGCATCAGTACTGCGGCAAGAATTGCCTTCCAGAGAATCCCCCTTTTACCTTCCCCCACGAATGATGCTTTCTTCTTTCCCGGAGAATAGCAGGCCAGGATTGCGAACGCATTGAACAGCACAATGTCAAAGAGGAGTTCCTGCGTATTCGTCAACCCGATGCCGAAGTTGCCGAAGCAATTGCACGCAATCTCCCGTCCTTGAACCACCGCCGAGGACAGTATCCACACAAACACTCCCACCAGAACGCAAAACATCAATGAGATCAACCGTATCCTGAACTGAAGGAAGAGTGCAATCGCCCCCAGAACCTCCACTCCAATAACGCCTATCGCCAGAGTCTGTGCGGATGTCAGGGGGATAAGCATAATAGCTGCAACAGTCACAGCGAACGCATCGAGCACGAGGAGTTTGCCGATCCCCGCGATCAGAAATACCGCGCCAAGCACATACGATAGAGAACGAACGACCATGGTCATCTCCTGAGTGTGTAGACCCGTATAAGCGTGCGGGCGCCCTCAATACTGAACAGATCACCATGGCTGTCGAGAAAGATGCGATAGGACGGCTCGGGAAGAACAAGTTTTGATATCACCTGATCTTGCTGGTTGACAACGAAGATATCTCTCCGTGGATGCTCGGTATATTGGTCGGCAAGGAGGTACGTCAGCCCTCCCGCACCAACTGCGACTCCCATGAAGATATTGTCTTCGGGTACCGTAACCTCATCTGAGAAAAGCCCCCGCGATAACGTCTTCTGTCCGGCCCTCGGACGGATTCCTGCAACGCTGAATTCACGGACGAACCTTCCTGAGGTATCCCATATCTCCACGGTGTTGTGGCTCATGTAGGCAACCACGATTTCCGCGGCTCCGTTCACCGCCAGCATGAACACATTGTCGAAGATATTCGGCGAGGCATGCCTGAGGATGATACTTTTCCTGATGTTCCCGTGTATGTCCGACTGAACAAGACCCTCCCCCCTTGCATTCGGCAATTGCCCTATCCAGAGGTATCCGTTGGCGTCAAACGCAAGATCGAACACGCGGCCGGCCGCGTAGAATGTGGAAAGATGCTTGAACGTGTCAGTGAACACCTGTACTCTCGTGGATTCGAAATCGCCGACCGCGATAAGCGCATCAGATGCAGCGATCGAACCCGGCCCCCGGAATTCACCATCGCCTTTACCTCTCCTGCCGAAGGAGCCCGTCTGGTGCCAGCTCTTGTCAATGCATTTGATGTTGTACTCAAGTTTATCGGCAACCAGCACCCGCTGCCGGGGCAGGAAAGCGAGGCCAAAAGCCCCGAGGATGAGAGTGTTGTCGGCAGCGCCAATCGTGGCGATGGGTTTGAGATCCCGAACGGTTTGCGCTCTCATCGTGTGCAGCGGTGTGGCGCACAGTGCCAGGAGGCCGCCAACCAGGACACAGTGTGGGAGCATATGGAGACAGGGAAGAGTGTTCGCCCCTACCGTTCGGGATCTCAGCATGTCGCGGACAGTCCTTTCGTCATGCACGTAGACGCCCATCACAACGCCCGGCCTGAGGGTCAGTGCGTGTTGTGCCAGACTGTTCACACATTGTCAGCAAAACAGGTATCCGATGGCGCAACCGACGTAACACGCGTCGGTCAACGGATTCTCCCCATTGTAATGCTCACGGCAGAAGTTGCCGCAGTTTCTGTAGTTGGCCACGCAGGATGACGGTTTTGCGAAGGTATCCACCGTAACCGTCGCGCTCAATGAGAGAACGATCGCTAACGACACCAGGGTTTTCTTCATGGCAGCTCCTTTGGGAAGAGGTGTGTAGTGTGGGTTGTCATTGGACAATAGTCTGTCAACTATTGTCCATTGGTGCTCCACATTACTACACTGCGACCTTCGTTTTTTCGAACCGCCGGAAGAAAAATCAGAACCCTATGATTAATCATTCCGTGCTATTGTAGTTTGGCGACCTTCATCCGGTACGAATCCCCCGTCCAGTGATCGGTGAAGGGCGGTGCTTTGGCGACATCCAGGCCAATGCCCGTGAGCACAGTCATTTTGAACACCCGGCAGATGCCCGGCTCATTCTGCTGGCTTGCGCAGTAGACCGGCAGTCCCCACTGAATCGGCTGCCCCAGAATATTGTGCTTCGTGGCAACCCAACCGCCCGAAACGCTCACGTCCAGAACCTTCTCCTTGGGATAGGCGCCGGTGAAATAGGTTTTGACTGCTGCGATCAGGTCAGGGAGCTTTCCCGGGCCCGGCAAAGCTCGAGATGGTGACGGGGAAACGCGCGGATTCGAGGGCCTTTTGAACGTCGGCCTGCGACTTCTTACGGCTTGCCTGCAATGACACCAACGCCTGTGCGATTTCACCATCCTGAGGACTGAAGCGCTTCGCCCGATTGAGCTCTGCTTCAGTCGCTGCAAACTCTGCATCCCTCTTGGTGTCCATATAGAAATCGGCGTCGGCAATCAACTCCATCGCACGCTTCATGATCATCTTGGCTTCCTTCTTCGGGCTCTCCTGAACCCATGTCAATCGGTCCATAAGGTTCTTGTAGCACTGACTGGGCAATTCCGAAGGACGCTGGTTCTCTTCGTCGTACAGTCCTTTCTTGGGGTCCTTCGGCGTAAGAGCGTAGATCTTCTTGTCCATTTCATTGTTCGGTTCGCCGTACTTCTTCGAAAAGTCTTTGAGGAATGCAAGGATACGCGGTTGATCGTTTTTCACAACGTCGGCAATCACTGCAAGGATCTGATCCGTCTGCTCCTTCGTGTATGACATACCTTCGGCATGCGGGAAGAACCGGTTTGTCTTATTGTACAGGTCCTTGTCGAGCTTGATAATGGCGTTCCAATCAGCAAGGACTTCCTTCAACTTTCCCGTGTCGACCACCGGCGCGCTTGCTGCTGCTTTTGTTGCCGCGCGACCGGTATCCATATACCGGTATTTGCTCTCCAGAGTTCCTATCTCGCTGTTTTGCGGTTCGGCGGCCTTGATCTGGTCGATCAGTTTCCGGGCTTCGTCCAGTTTGGTGTTTTTCACTTGCATATCGTTTGAATTCTCGGCCGCCCGGAGAGCCGCTTTTGCTTGCCGGATCAGGTCTTTGGTGTCTCCGGCACTCGCAATCGACACCATGCCGAGAAGGAAACAACCGAGTAACATCCAGGATGAAAGTTGCGGATGGGACAACATGAACGCCTCCTGTGATCTGGTGGGAAATCAATTGGGTTTGCGTCCAGCAGGTTGACCTATATTACCAAAACGCTCTGGGGAAGTCAACCTATATACAGAAGTCAACCGGTATTCGAATTCCGTATTGTGGAAGAACTTAAATGGCGTTATATTTATCCAAATCAGACACGACGCCGAGAGGAACCATGACGACTCAGACAACTTTCGCTGATGCTACCGGTAGTGGCGATTTGCTCGAGCACATTCGCGCAAATCCGCACAGAGGAAACCCGGAAGACGGTAGACCCGGCCAAAGGCGACACTGTTGTCACACAGTCGGTGGTTATATCGCGCAGCGAGGACATTACGCCAAGAAAGAGCCTTCTCATTATCAATCCCGTTGAAGTTCTTCCTTTTCTACAATCTCTCCTACATGCATCGGGTGTCATCCGACGTTGTCGTAGGGGGCGGATTTCAACTCCCCACCATTGCGGGCATCAACGGGTGGGGAATCAACGCTGAAGTAAGAATTCATCCTTCCGGCAAGGCACCCCGGGGGTTCTATGTTGCCCCGAATTTCGGCTATAATTCACTCAGTGCGGGCCACAGCACGGTGACACCGCTTTCCATCGGCATTCTCGTGGGATGGCAGTGGTTCCCCGGTGATGATTTCGCAATGGGGCTTGGAATCGGCGTGGACCACTACACGGGTTCAACCTCGGTGGACGACACCGATCTGGGGAAGTTCGATGGCAATGTTCCGGCGCTCCGGTTTGATATCGGCTACGCGTGGTAACTTGTATTTCCCTTCGTCTTCCCGTACATTGGTCCAGAGTTCCTCCGGCCCGGAATCTGACTCCATAACCCTTTTAGAATCAAATGCTTGGCGCAAGCCCCGCAACTATCTCCGGGATGAATCGTAGAGTCATTCTTAAGGAAACGCCCGGCTGCACATCTCTGTGAGGATCCAGAAAATGGGACTAAAAGATCTCTTTATAAGGCCTGCCAAGGAGCCACAGTCAGAGAAACCGGCCGCCGCATCTTCCGAGGGCCCGAGTGGGCCGGTTTTCACACTTCGCAATCAGCCGATGCCCGCCCCGAGGGCTCTTGAGCTGGAACCGGAGCCGTTCCTGGTGCAGCTGAAAGATGCGTTGGAAAAGGCGGATCTACCCGGGACAACAGACGTATCTCGCTTTTTCCAAGGCCCTCGGGAACATGGAAAAGCTTCCCATGGACGAAGCCACGAAGTTTCAGGCGGCCTTCGCGACACTTCAGGCGACCGGAAGCAACGTCACTCAACTCATTGAATCGTTCAGCTACTTCGAAGGCATCCTCGACGCGGAAAAAGACAAATTCGAAGAAGCCCTTCACGCGACAATCGGCGATTCAGTAATCAAGAAGGAAAACGAGATCAAGCAGTTCACGGATGAGAACACGGAGTGCTCGGCACAAATACAGAAACTGACCGCAACGATCACGGCGAATCAACAGAGCATCGCCCAGCTCCAGAGCGAACTCACTGAGGTCAACGACAAACTGAAACATAAAGAAAACAGCTTCATGGCAGCATACCGCTCGATGAAAGAACAGCTCCAGGCGGATGCCAGGAAGATCAACACGTATCTCAGTTCTGCTATCTCTGCGCAACCCCTTTCAGACAAAAAACATAAAAAGTGAGGAGAATCAAAATGGCTGACTCGTCGTTGCTTCCCTCAACGGTTTCGACAACAGGGATGAAATCGTTCTGGAGCCGCAAAGAAGGAAAGACCGGGATGGTCGTCGGGTTCGCCGTTCTGGCCGCTCTCGGGTACGGCCTGTATCAGATACTGCCTTTCCTGATCACCATGACGAAGAACCTGCTCACGCTCACACTCCTGGGCATATGCCTCTTCGTCCTGGTCTATCTGATCATGGACAGTCAGGTGCGTAATCTGATCTGGTACCTCTACAAGTCTATCATGCGGGGACTCACCGGACTCTTCATTCAGATCGATCCCGTCGGAATCATCGAGACCTACATTGCCCACCTGCGAAAGCAACTGCAGAACCTGGAGAGTCAAATCCAGGAACTCTCGGGTGCGAAGCGTAAGCTTGCGGATGCGATCGACCGGGCCAAAGAAGAGCTCGAGGAGCAATTGAATCTCGCAAAGGTGGGACAGAAGAAAGGACTCGGTGCCGCTGAAATTACTGTCTACACGAACCAGGCCGGCCGTCTGAAGACCCGGATTGAAAAATACCAGAGCCTTGTTACGAAACTCGATACGCTCTACCGCATCCTCGAGAAGATGCAAAAGGCTGCGAAGGTGGTCATCCTGGACAGGACGAACCAGGTCGAAGACATCAAGATACAGCGACAGGAAATGCGCACCGGGTTCAATGCCTTCAAGTCGGCAATGAGCATCCTCGCCGGCGATCCCGACAAGAAGGTCCTGTTCGATCAGGCGATGGAATCGATCCAGAACGACATCAGCATGAAAGCGGGTGCGATGGAGAGATTCATCGAGGAGTCGGGAGAAATCATGCAGTCCATCGATCTCCAGAATGGGGCGTTTGAAGAGAAAGGGATGAAACTTCTCGAGAAATGGGAAACGGAAGGACTTCCGCTTCTCCTGACAGACGGGTCGGAACATCTCTCCGCTGCCGACCAGCTGCGTCCTGTCGATGCGAAATTCGTGGCGGTCGCGAAGGAGACTTCAAAGTCGGGCGACAACTCCTACAAAGACCTGCTCAATAAATAGACCTCTCATTCGGAAAGGCTGGACACATGAATCGCCTCACTGTGCTATCGAAAATCCTCGGAGGGTTGGCGATCGTAGGTATCCTGGTCGCCGCTCTGTACTATCTCGGCAAGAACCCTGACATCGCAGAAAAGATCGCCCCGACGGGAAAGCCATCAGCCGGCCAGGTGCAAAAGGAAGCGAAGGCGGGGCGCGGTGAAAAACTTATCGTCGGCATCAACACGTGGGGCGGATTCGCAGGGGCGGTCTATTTCAATGGAGGATTCAAGGCTTCAAAAGAGAGCAAGTTCTTCACCGAATATGGACAGCTCGTGGAGTTCAAGCTGATCGACGACTTCAACGCGAGCAGGGAAGCATGGAAGAGCGGCGACATCGATGTTCTCGGCTTCTGCACGATCGACGCATTTACCACTGAGATCAACGGGCTGAAACAATTCGAACCTCAGGTGATCGGTCAGATCGATTGGTCACGCGGCGGAGATGCAATCGTCGTCCGTCGCGGGATCAATCAAATCGCCGATCTGAAAGGCAATAAGATCGCCGTCGCACCAATGACACCTTCCCATACGCTGCTTCTCTGGCTGATGGACGCAGGTGAAGTCGGCTGGGGTGATGTGCAGATTATCCCGGTCGCCAATGGCATCGACGCCGCCGATCTCTTCAAGAAACAGCAGGTCGATGCGGCAGTGGTCTGGTCGCCCGATGATCAGGACTGCGTTGCCAAAATCGAAGGGTCCAAAGTGCTCGTGAGCACAAAGAAGGCTTCTCACATCATTGCGGATGTGTGGCTGGCCAAAAAGTCCACGGTCGAAGATAAGCACGATGCTCTCAAGGCCTTTGTCGAAGGAACACTCAGGGGCAACGGTGCAATCAATGCCAATGCAAACGCAAGGAAGGAAGCCGCCGCGCTTCTTGCCGACGGCTTCAACCAGCCGGTGGATTTCTGCGTTACCGCCATCAGCAATGCCCGCCTTGCAACCCTCGGCGACAACCAGGACTTCTTTGACATCAACGGCAACTTTGCGGGCGTGACCGGAGAAAAGCTCTATACGAAGATGGCCCAGGCATTTGCCCGCACCAAGGACAACCAGGGACAGTACTATATTACGGGCAACGTACCGCCCTGGCGTTCCATCGCATATCCGGCGTTCATTCGTTCCAGCACGCTGTCGGGTCCAGAGCAAGCTGCAGAGGGGGGTGCCAAGTTCGCCGCGCCGACTCCTGAACTTGCCACAGTTCCTGCTATCAGCACCAAGAAGGTCACGATCGAATTCCCGTCCGGGTCGTCAGCACTCACCGACGAGGCCAAAACCAGGATCGACATGGAATTTCTCGACCTGGCCAAGGGTTTTCGTGAAGCCCGGATCCGCATTGAAGGAAATACCGACAATGTCGGCAGCATCCAAATGAACAAGGAACTTTCACGCAAACGGGCTCTCGCCGTCGCCACATACCTTGCAAAGTGGTTTGACCGGAATCGCTTCGTCGTTGTCGGCAACGGACCGGACAAGCCGGTAGCCGAAAATACCACTCCTGAAGGCCGGCAACGCAACCGCCGGACAGACTTCGAAATCCTTAATCAATAAGCCATAGAAGAGAGAACTACATATGGGTGATCTGCGCGAGAGTCTGCCAAAACGGACCCGGCTGCTCTTAGAACTTGGCGGAATAGCTTTTGTTCTGGTGGTATGGCAACTGGTGGCGATGCGCATCAACTCCATCGCCATTGTCCCGACGCCGCTTGAGGTCCTCGGCTCGTTCCCCGAGCTTCACTTTCAGGACCTCATCGTGATCAACACTCTCTACTCGATCAAAATCAATTTGCTCGGGTATCTGTGGGCGATAGCTCTCGCGCTCCCGCTCGGGTTTGCCCTGGGCCTTTTCACCCCTCTGGGAGCGATCTTCAACAGGTTCCTTGAGGCGATCCGCTACATTCCCCTCACAGCCGTCACAGGGCTCTTTATTGCCTGGTTCGGTATCTACATGAACATGAAGGTCCAGTTTCTCGCCTTCGGCATATTCGTCTACCTCCTCCCTGTGGTAGTCGAGCGCGTCAAAGAGCTGGATGAGGTCTACGTGCAGACTGCGCAAACGCTGGGGGCCAGCAAATGGCAGATTATCACAAAGGTCTTCGTACCGGGTGTTCTGTCAAAGGTGTCGGATGATATTCGCGTCCTCACGGCGATATCCTGGACCTATATCATTGTGGCGGAACTCGTGAACAATGAGGGGGGAATCGGCGCGCTCATGTTCCGGGCGTCCCGGCAGAGCCGATTAGATAAGGTGTTCGCCGGGCTGTTTGTCATTATCCTTATCGGCTTCATTCAAGACAAGATTTTCATCTGGCTCGACCGCCGACTTTTCAAATACAAATATGCGAACGGCAAATGACCCCGACGAACAACATTATTGAATTGAGGAACATTTCCCAGTGGTACAGACGGGAGAATGGCCAGAAAACGGTGGTCATCGAGGGTCTCAATTTGCTGATCGAAGACGTCCCCAAGAGGGGGCAGTTCATCTGTCTGCTGGGCCCCTCAGGGTGCGGCAAGTCAACGGTGCTCCGCTATGTTGCGGGGCTCCAGAAGCCCTCGGAAGGAGAGGTTCTCCTGTACGGGAAGCCGAGAAATCCGGCAGACCACGTCGGCATGGTCTTCCAACAGTACAGTTCTTTCCCGTGGCTGACAGTGCTCGACAATGTTACGCTGGCCCTTGAGATCAAAGGCGTCCCGAAGAAGGAACGTAAAGAGAAGGCCATGGCCTACATACAGGCCTGCGAGCTTGAAGAGCACGCGGACAAGTACGCGCAGTATCCGATTCTTTCGGGTGGACAATTGCAGAGGGTTGCCATCGCACGAAGCCTCGTCTCAAATCCGAATCTTCTGTTGATGGATGAACCTTTCGGCGCTCTGGACATCAACACCCGCCTGAAGATGCAGGACATGCTGCTGGCAATATGGGAGAGGTTATGGCACATTAATGATGCGACGACGATTGTCTTTGTTACGCACGATATTCCCGAGGCGGTGTATCTCGGGACGGACATTTACATCATGCAAAGCAATCCAGGAAAGATCGCGCATCACATGGCGATAGATCTTCCCTTCGATAAGACCCGACAGGTAAAACGCGATCCACGATTCGTGCAGTACGTATACACCATCGAGGATAAAATGATGAGCCTGTCGAAAAAGGGTGCGGCCGACGTACTGCGGAAGTGATGATTGTGAGTCCTCAGGGGTCTCATGCAACGGGCACCGTGGAACTCATCCGGCCGGTGATGGATCCTGGGATTGGAGACTCGCAAGATAGAGCGATTCCACTTTCTTCCTCGCCCAGGGAGTTTTGCGGAGAAACTTCAAGCTCGATGAGATGCTGGGGTTCTCCACAAAAGATCTGATCTTGATCCGGCGCCCCAATTCTTCCCAGCCATACTGATCTACCAGATAATGCACGACCATCTCCAGGGTCTTTCCGTGCAACGGATTGTTGGGTTGGTCCTTGGTCATTCCACTACTTCAACCCCCGCTTCTTCTTTTCAATGAGCACCTGCGCATCCACAGGTTCGGAGCAGATGGCACACACATAGCGCCTGGTGGTTTCGTTGTAGTCCGGTTCGCGTGTCTGCCTGCAATGCGGACAACGGACTACCAATGGTTCGTGTTCTTTGGGCTTTGGCATAGGGTTCTCATGGGAGTATCCGTCTCTTTTGCCCCGCGGGAAAATATGAAGATTCCTTCTCGAATGCTACTATACACTCTCCGTCACTTAGCTTGGATTCCATCACTGACGCGACAAGGCGTTCGTGATTGGACCATCCGGTATGCCGTACAGGAAAACGTCAACTCCGGGAAACGAAAAGACCCCCTGCACGTGTTGTCATGAAGAGCGGAGGGCAGATGCAAAGGAACCATTCTCATTGAACGAGGCAGCTGAAATGGCAAGTACCACGCCAACGATCCCCGAGGAAACTCTCGACCCCCGCGATTGGGAATCACTGCGAGTGCTCGGTAAGCAGATGGTGGATGATATGATTGAATACCTCCGGACTGTCCGGGATCGCCCTGTCTGGCAACAACTCCCGGAAGATCTGCAAAGGGAATTCCATCAACCTCTTCCGCACGCCCCCCGGCGGCCGGAAGAGGTGTATTCGTCGTTCAAGAAGAACGTACTCCCTTACCCTACCGGCAACATTCACCCCCGGTTTTGGGGCTGGGTAATGGGAAATGGAACCGCCACCGGAATGTTGGCAGAAATGCTCGCAGCAGGGATGAACCTGAACCAGGGAGGCGGTGCCCAGGCGGGAAACCTCGTCGAATCGCAGGTCATCTCCTGGTGCAAAGAAATGCTCGGTTTCCCCCCGACTGCAAGCGGAATCCTTGTGAGCGGTGGATCCATGGCCAATCTTGTGGGGCTTACAGTTGCCCGTAACAGCCATGCGGGATTCGACGTAAGGGCCGAAGGCATCGGTGGTGCTCCGAAGCCGTTACGCTTCTATGCATCCGCTGAAGTGCACAGTTCTGTTCACAAAGCTGTCGAACTCCTCGGGCTTGGGCACAAGGCGCTGCGCCTTGTGCCCGTGCAATCGGATTGCACAATCAATCTGGGGTTGTTGCGCAAAGCGATTCGTGCCGACCGGGAACGTGGAGATCTTCCGCTGTGCGTTGTGGGGTGTGCGGGAACAGTAAATACAGGTGCCACCGATCCGCTTGATGCGCTTGCGGATCTTTGTGCGGACGAAGAGATCTGGTTTCACGTCGACGGGGCGTTTGGTGCTCTTGCCGCCCTTGCTCCTGAACTGCGCCATATCGTCAAGGGGATGGAACGGGCCGATTCCGTGGCCTTTGACATGCACAAATGGATGTACCTGCAGTATGAAGTCGGCTGTACACTTGTGCGCGATGCCGAAAAGCACCGGGAGGCATTCGCGTTGACGCCTCACTACCTGGAACACACCACCAGGGGTATCGGCGGCAGCGACATGTGGTTCAGCGACTACGGCGTTCAGTTGAGCCGCGGGTTCCGTGCGCTCAAAGTGTGGATGGCAATACAGGAATATGGTATTGATACATTCGGACGTCTGATTTTGCAGAACGTCGAACAGGCGCGATATCTGCATCGCCTCGTTGCTTCAACGCGCGAATTGGAGCTTGTTGCCGGCGTACCGCTGAATATTGTCTGCTTCCGCTTCAAAGGCGCATTGTCTGATGCAACTGCGATCGATGCTCTCAACAAAGAGCTCTTGCTGCGGCTTCACGAGGGAGGAATCGCCGCACCCTCGTATACGGTGATCGATGGTAAATATGCACTTCGGGTCTGCATCACCAATCACCGGAGCAGGACGGAGGACTTCGAAATCCTGGTGCGGGAAGTCGTACGCCTGGGCAAGGCCCTTGAGACGTGAGCGCGAAGACAACGGCAGGAGATAGCACGTATGCGATGACTTACCCCCCGTGCCCATTCTCAAACGGCACGGTGCCAAGAAGGATTCCCGGCCTCTTCTGCACAAAGTAGTTCAGTGCCCATTCGCCCGGGAACAGAATCACCGCCTGCCCCCGTGCATCATCGGCAAGAATGGAGCCGGTGGGAAGAACGTCGGATGTGAGCGTACGCAGATCGGCAGACGGGTGCACCCACCGGACGAACTTCCACTCCGTCTGTTCGAGCCTGACCTCCGCCCCGTACTCACTCTCCAGACGGTACTGGAACACCTCAAATTGCAATGGGCCGACCGCCGCCAGGACGGGTATCTGTGTCGATGAGTTGCGCGGCTGGAATCCCTGCACCACACCCTCCCGGAGCAATTGGTCCACCCCTTCTCTGAACCGTTTGAACTTCGAGGGATTCGGATTACTCAGAAGCGAAAAACACTCCGGCGGAAAACGCGGAATCTCGTCATACACGATTCCCGGATCTTCCGTCAGTGTGTCGCCGATGCCCAGAAGCGACTGGCCGACGAATCCGACAATATCGCCGGCAAACGCTTCGTCAACAGTTTCGCGGTCGCGGCCGAAAAGCTTTGCCGCATTGGAAAGCCGGATCGTCTTGCCACTCCGCGGATGCACCGCAGTCATATCCCGCGTGAACACTCCCGAACAGACACGCAGAAAGGCGATGCGGTCCCTGTGCCGGGGATCCATATTCGCCTGGATCTTGAATATGAAGCCTGAGAAGACATTCTTGTCGACCGGGATAACCACGCCGTTACTGGTGCGCGGACGAGGCGGCTCGGCGTACTTCAGGAAACCGTCGAGGAGGAGTTGGACTCCGAAGTTGTTCCGCGCACTGCCAAAGAACACCGGTGTAATCTGGCCGGCGAGCACTTCGGCCGCACTGAACTGCGCCCCGGCGTGGTCAAGCATCGCCATCTCTTCCGCGAGCTTTTTCCGTTCATCCGCGTTCATGCGTTCAGCGATCACGGGATCTGACAGAGAACCGATTTCCACCGGCACACGGTAGGCCCCACCGGCACCGAATTCAAACAAATGCACTTCTTTGGAGAGCCGGTCGAATACCCCCCGGAACTGAAAGCCCGTGCCGAGCGGCCAGTTCATCGGATACGCTCCGATTCCCAGCACGCTTTCGAGTTCATCCAGAAGTTCCAGCGGATCTTTGGTGGGCCGGTCGAGCTTGTTCATGAACGTGAAGATCGGAATCTGTCTCCGGCGGCACACCTCGAAGAGCTTCCGGGTCTGGGTCTCGATGCCCTTGGCGGAATCAATGACCATTACCACGGCGTCAACCGCTGTAAGAACGCGGTATGTATCTTCTGAAAAATCCTGGTGACCCGGGGTGTCCAGGAGGTTTATCCGATAGCCGTCATAATCAAACTGCAGAACCGTGGAACTGATCGAGATGCCACGCTTCCGCTCCAGTTCCATCCAGTCGGATGTTGTTTCCCGCTGCTTCTTCCGCGCAGTAACAGACCCGGCCAGCTGCACTGCGTTGCCGTAGAGAAGGAATTTCTCCGTCAGCGTCGTTTTGCCGGCGTCGGGGTGCGAGATGATGGCAAAGGTTCTGCGGCGCAGGATTTCTTCTTTAATACCCATGATATCCGATCGTGAGATAATGGGTAGTAATATACGAATATCCCGGTTTTCCGGCCAGCACGAAGGAGGGGGGGGAGTTGCTGGATTTTGAGTAATCTTTTGTCTATCGTAAGTATCGGTTGTAACACTCATCTGACGTTCCACTTCGCAGTAATCGCCCCAAGCGACCGTAGTGCACCCTCTGCGGCCGAAGTACATCTGCATCGAAAAGCTCTCATTGACAACTATGCACAGGAGTGGGCCATGCTGTTGCATCAACAATTTGTACGGACAGCAAAGCTGTATGAGAACAAGGTCGCGATCGTTGACCGCACACTCAATCGGCGGATATCGTACAAACGTGCGCTGATCGGCTCGCTGATCCTGGCCCGTAAGTTTCAGGCGTACGACCAGGGGTTCCTGGGCATTATGCTGCCGAACTCCGCCGGCTCCGTTCTCGCGATTCTGGGCACGCTGATGGGCGGGCGCGTTCCAGTGATGATCAACTACGCGACAGGTGCAGCCGCCAATTGCGAATTTGCCCAGAAGAAATGCGATTTCAAGACCATCATCACATCCCGCGCATTGTGCGAGAAGATCAACTGCCGACCTGTCGACGGCATGATCTACCTCGAAGATATCATGGAGTCGATGACGTTTCTCGACAAGCTCCGCGCAGCTCTTATCACGCGGTTGCCCGTGGATACCATCCTGAAGAAGATCCACGGCGGCAACGAAAATGACACGCTGGTGATTCTCTTTACCAGCGGGAGCGAAAAGGATCCGAAGGCCGTGCAGCTGACGCACCGGAATATTTCATCCAATTATGACAGCATCTGCAAAGCGCTTTCCTTTTCGCCGGACGACATTTTTCTCGCGAACCTCCCCTACTTCCATGTGTTCGGACAGACCGCCAATCTCTGGGTACCTCTCGTCATCGGCACAACACTTGTCACATACGCCAACCCCCTCGACTTCAAAACCATTTGCGACATCATCCGTGAGGAACGGGTAACGATGATGGCGGGAACCCCGACCTTCTTTTGGGGATATCTGCGGAATTCGAAACCCGGAGATTTCGACACTGTACGGATTCTCCTCTCCGGTGCTGATAAGTGCCCCGAGGCATTGCGCAACGGTTATCTCGAGAAACACAACAAGGTGCTGCTCGAAGCGTATGGCGCCACTGAGACAAGTCCCGCCATTACCATGAATACGCTGGAGTTCAATCGTCCGGGCAGCGTCGGCAGGCCCATCGTCGGGGTCCAGGTGCGCGTGGAAAACTATGAAACCGGTGAATCGTGCGCTGCGAGCGAGATCGGCAAGATCCTCGTGAAGGGGGAAAATGTGATGAAAGGATACTTCGACGATTTTGCGCAGACCTCATTGAGTATCCGGCACGGCTGGTATGATACGGGCGACATGGGATATATTGATGCGGACGGCTACGTCTGGCATGTAGGAAGGCTGAAACGATTTCTGAAGATTGGTGGTGAGATGGTGTCACTCATCAGGGTGGAAGACGTCTTGCAGAAGTTCCTCCCACCCGATGTCGAATGTTGCGTCGTGGAAGTACCCGATGCACTTCGAGGAGCACGCATCGTCGCCGCAGTAACGCAGCACATCAACGAGAAGTCGATATTGAAGAGTATCGGAGAACTCCTTCCACCGATCTCTCTCCCCTACAAGTTTGTGGTTCTCCCCGAGATGCCCAAGACAGGGAGTGGAAAGATCGACTTCCGAACGATCACGGACAAAGTACGTGACATTGTTCAACAGCGTGACTATCGCGCAGAAGTGTTACTTCAAAAGTAACATCTTGTGTGCACGGATTTCTCCCGCGGCGCTCAGCCGGTACAGGTAGACTCCGCTCGCAAGATGTCTGCCGTCGAACCGGACTGTATACTCGCCGGCCTCCTTGGGCTCGTCAACCAGCACCGCCACCTCGCGTCCCAGCATGTCATACACGGCAAGCCTCACCCACCCAGACCCCAGACCCGAGCCCCCAGACCCATTCTTTGCGCCCGCAACCCGGAATCCTATCGTTGTACCCGGATTAAACGGATTCGGGTAGTTCTGTAACAACTCGCATTGCACCGGCAGGCCTGGAGGCTGCAGTTCAATACCGGTCACAGGAGAGGAAGCCAGCCGAAGGACCATTCCGGCACTGCCGACGACGTACGCCGTTTGACCATCGACGGCTGCGATACCACGCAACGGCAACATTGTCCCGCTCACATCCCCCCACCACTGTGCACCACCATCCGTGGTTTTGAAGATCGTGCCGTTATCGCCGACGGCCCACCCCGAATCGCGGCCGGCGAACCGTACCGCATCGAGGTGAGACCGGGTGTTCACAGGGCGGAGTGTCCACCCTGTTCCTCCGTTCGTCGTCCGCAGGATCCGCCCCAGCCTACCTACTGCAACGCCGTTGTTCGAATCCACAAATGCAACAGAAAGGAGAGTCGTCGTGTCAGGCACCGATCGCTGGAACCAGGTTTGACCGCTGTCGGAGGTCTGCAGCACAGTCCCCGCATCACCAACAATCCATCCTTTCGCCTGGTCAAGAAAGAACACATCGTTAAGCTTGGCGGTAATCCCGGGCGTAACCAGCGTCCAGCTGTCGCCTCCGTTGCTGGTTCGATAGATGACACCTCCGGATCCAACCGCCCAGCCGGTCGTGGACGACACCATGGCAATTGCAGCCAACCTGCCGCCTGCTGGCAGGGTGACGGCAAGCGAAGGCCACGAATTTCCTCCATCGGTGGTCTTATAGATCATTGATGCTCCGGCGATCCAGCACCGGAGGCTGTCAAGAGCCGATACCGCATAGAGCGTTGTCTTCGGAGCATTGGGGAGACTCGTCCAGGATGAACCACCGTTCACGGAACGCAAGACTACTGATGAACCGGCACTCCATCCCGCCCTTTTTCCGGCAAAACTGACAGCGCTCAGTCCATTGCTGGTGGAGACAGAAACTTTCGACCATGATGGACTCTGGGTATGCATTGTGACGCTGAAGAATATGCTGTCGCCGGGAATTCCCACACCCGAAATATCGATATTCCCGATCGCCCCGGAGGTGAGATAGCAGGCCGGATTGGTGGTGTCGTTGATGGCCACGCGTCCGGTTGTGCTGCTGAATGCCGCGGAATTCAACGTGCCGTTTTGCGGGCCGGCCGGACCGGGGTTTCCTCCCGGTCTGTATACGTATATCCCGTCAGGAGGTCCCCCCGCGTTACCGCTGACAAGGCTGTCGATCCTGTAAACGACAAGCCCTTCACCCGGAATCGAGTTCTCAAATACTGATGTCCGCTTGCGGTACTCCAGAACAAAGAACTCCCCCGGATTGGGCGAATCGACACGATAGCAGTTGTTCAGCGAGGAGCTCACCGGTCTCAACGAATACCGGCCCGACGAGGTGATGCGGGGGATATTCGCGATCCATGTCATGTACCTGTACCGGATGTATGCCCCCGGATGCTGGGGAGGAGTCGCCGTCGATGCCATTATATCCCACCCTCCCACGGGAGTTATAGCGTCCGGAGAGGCATAACGGTATGTGTCGGGAGCTCCCAACGTGTGCATCATTTCATGACAGAACACACCTACCTGGGCCATCGATTCGATCTGGAAATTGTAGCCCGCGACATTCTTCCCCGCAAGCAGAGGTCCCGAGGATCCCATTGAGGACATGTGCGGCCAGAGGAGGGTCGACCACGCTGTGGGAGTCCCCTTCACAATAAAACAGACATTGTCCACATATCCATCATTGTCGGCATCGATTGCGAGATATGTGGGCACTTGTGCCGTGACCGCCGCTACAGTCCGCACAAGGAGGGCCCGTTCACGGCTGGACCGCTCGGCATCGGTGTACCCGATAGTGTTGGTGGTGCTGTACGGCATGTAGTATGCGCGGGGCTGGGTATCCTGATAGGAGAGAACAGTGGGACCTGCTGACGGGGGATAGAATGTCGAAACCACTTCCAGGCGTCCATATGATACCTCAAAGAAGAAATCATGCAACGAGCTCACACCCGGACCGGACGCATTGAACATGGCATTATACGTCAACGGAGAAGCCGTGAACTCTGCTTCATCACTGAACCGGATGAAGATCACCACGTTGTTGATCGTCCCGATCCGCGGGGCAAGTGCTATTCCCTGAGGCACATACGTCTCAAGCACATTTTGGTGATCGCGGATCTCCTGCGCGGAGAGATTGACATTCGAGGCCAGTCCGGCAGTTCGGGGATCATCCCTGCCCGGGCGGAAGGCTGATGCCCGCAGTTTTTCATTCGCCTTCTCAGCATACATATAGTAGCCCGTGCGGGCGTCTTGTATGATCGTAAAGCCGTCGCGGTCATGCAGCCAATTGTGGAACTCATCGCCGGTCGCATAGGCGTGCAGCACCGAGCCGTCCGGCTGTGTCACCGTCACCGGAACGTCGCGAAGGAACGCCCCGGGGGCAATGGAGTTGACCACGAGAAAAGCGCACAGTAGGCCAGCTATTCGGCAAGACAGCACATGTGTCATGGAACGCCCCCCTGACGGTGATGCAAAGCCCCTTTACGTTTCTTGTCCCAGCACACTATTGCCCCGCTGACCCAATTACATCCCGACACGCAACCCGATCTGGACGAAGGGGATAAACAATGCATTCTTCTCGCTGAATGTCTCGGAGACATCATAGAAACATCGAACGCCCGCAGTCATCACCATGCTGGGTGATGGCTCGATATAGATGCCAGGTGTGAAACCTATGAATACCGCCTTTGTCGACACATCATGCCGGCCCCGGGAAGTTTCCACAGGGATCGCCATGAGCCAATCGACGGTTGTGAGCGTGCTCGGAGTGTAGCTGAGGATGGGTTGAACAACGCAATGGGCCTGGCAGAAGACATTTACAGGCCAGTCGGGATTCGCAGAGTTCAACGTGAGAGACCCGTAGTACCCAATAGTTGATTCAGAGCTTCTGTCATGGAAGAAGGCCGTGTCGATGGCGGTTGACGTCCCTCCGAAAAGAAACGAGGTCGTTGTTGTGGTGATGGCGATGGTGCGCGCCTCATAGTTGAGCTGCTGGCCGAACACACCAAGATCCATTCTGAGCCGCAAATAACTTGATTCCTTTGAGAACAAGCCGATCCCTGCCGACCATCCGACGAGCGTTGATCCACCCGACGCGGCAATCGAAGCCCCAAGCGAGAGAGCAGTTGAGCCACCCGCAAGATCAACATGCATCCCTGCTGCGAACTCCGGATGCTGCCACTGAAGATTATACTGGGGGATGAGCCTCCGGAGGGACATTCCGCCGCCCGGGAGGCGTACGGAATCGGACGGATAGAGCCAACCCGAGTTACCGGGTTCGGAGCCTTGCACGGTTCCTCTGAGAAGGGACATCCTCTGAATCGTCGCATACGTGGAAATGGTGGCAGTGTGCCTGGAGTGTTCGCTCACAACGTGCACGGGCGGCGAGAAGATCGGCCCTCCCACCTCGGCATCACGGACTATCGTTCTGACCTGTTGCTCGGTGGTACCGCAACCGGAGAGGAGAAACAGGCCCACAGACACTGCCGCCATTGATGACAGCAATGGTCGCCACTGAGAGTGTGCAGAGTGCATTGGGATCCCTTTCCGCTTCTTCCAAACGGCCAGCAAGCCGGCAAGTCTGTCATATGACAGACATATTACAGGCATGTAAGATACAGCGGAGTCACCAGAGAGGCAACCACCGTTAAACGAACCACGACTGGCGAGGGTCTAATATTGGACAAATCTTGAAAAGAAGGGGAAAAATCGCGTTCTTAAGTAGCTATCGCCTCCGGAACGCGCAAAACCAATCTCATTTTTACCATTGTTAGGGATTTCTCATGAAGAAGAAAGTGATCATATCATCTCTGGTGGTACTTGTCCTGGCTATCGCCGGCTATTATGTATTCTTCGGCAATCAGGCGAAAAAGTATGACTTCCGCTTCGACAAGGCCTCGACTGGTGATCTGACAGTGTTTGTGACTGCAACGGGCACGATCAACCCGGTGACATCGGTTGATGTTGGGACACAGGTCTCCGGGATCGTCGCCAAACTGTACGCCGATTTCAATTCCGTGGTGAAAAAGGGGCAGGTCATTGCGCAGATTGATTCTACATTTCTTGTACAGGCGGTCAAAGACGCCGATGCCAATTTCGATCGTGCTAAGGCGCAATTTGATGATAGCAAACGAAATCTTACCCGGGTGAAGACGTTGCTCGACCGGGGACTTGAATCGCAATTGAACTATGACGCATCACTGACCACGTATGAGTCCAACACCGCTTCCATGAAGTCGGCACAGGCCTCGATAGACCGTGCGAAGATCAATCTTGCCTATGCCACTATCTATGCACCCATCAGTGGTGTCGTCGTCAACCGTGCCGTCAATGTCGGCCAGACCGTCGCTGCGAGCTTTTCTTCACCGACGCTGTACACGATCGCTAACGACCTGAGCCGGATGCAGGTCCTCACGACAGTTGATGAATCGGATATCGGCCGGATCAGCATAGGTCAGGAAGCGACATTTACGGTTGATTCGTATCCTGACGAGAACTTCCGGGGAACCGTATCGCAGATTCGACTCGCACCGGTGACTGTGCAAAACGTCGTCAACTATACGGTGGTTATTGCGGTGAAGAATGACCAGCTCAAGTTGATGCCGGGAATGACGGCTAATGTAAAAATAATGGTTGCGAGCGCGACGAATGTCCTGAAGGTGTCAAACATGGCGCTCCGTTTTCAACCGCCGATAGAGCTCATCGATACTGCAAAGGCAAATGCAACGCGCGGGGGTTTTGGTGGGGGCAGCGGTGGGAGTGAGCCGGGCATGGAGGCGCGCCGGGAACGATTCCGCATACTTCGCGATTCCATCATGGCGGCTCACGGAGGCACGTTGAGCGACGAGGAGATGCGTGTGGAGATGCGCAAAGTCCTGGGTGATGCATTCGGGGGAGGACGGCCACAGGCTGCTCCTGCTCCACCCGTAGCTGTAAAGCCGGCCGCCGCTTACACGCAGTTCGGCATTGATCTCCGATTCCCTGAGTACCAGAAGAGTCCTTACGTGCCTGCGCAGCAGAGCGGACGCGGACGAGTGTGGATCCTGAATGCTGCCGGCAAACTCGAGCCGCTGATGGTACGAACGGGGATTACCGACGGAAAATCCACGGAAGTGACCAGCCCCACGCTGAAAGCGGGCGATCAGATCGTGCTGGGCGTCACCTCCAACTCCGATAGTCCGGCGGACCAGACCAGAAGTCCGCTCACTCCTCAAAGCGGCGGCCAGCGTCCGGGAGGAGGTGGGTTCAGATGATCGGTACAGACGGCACTACACCCGAACGGCCGTCCAACGGGCATCTCATACGGATCGATCACCTCGCCAAGACATATCTGCTTGGCGAGGTGGAGGTTCATGCGCTCCGTGGTGTATCACTGACAGTGTCACGGGGCGACTTTGTTGCGATCATGGGTGCATCCGGGTCGGGTAAGTCGACCTTCATGAATATCCTCGGCTGCCTGGACAAACCGACGCGGGGAACATACATTCTCGAAGACATCGATGTCAGCAAGTTGTCCCGGGACGAACTTGCCAAGATCCGGAACAGGAATATCGGTTTCGTATTTCAGGGGTTTAATCTCCTTTCGCGAACTTCCGCTATTGAAAATGTGGAACTCCCGCTTCTGTACGGCAGCACATCGCAGAAGGACCGGCATCAGCGGGCAATCCAGCGCTCTGGAGACTGTCGGCCTTGGAGACCGCGTCCATCACTTTCCAAACCAGCTCTCGGGCGGGCAGCAGCAGCGGGTCGCCATCGCGCGCGCTCTCGTGAATGACCCCAGCATCGTGCTGGCAGATGAGCCCACCGGAAACCTGGACAGCAGGACGAGTGTTGAAGTAATGCAGGTGTTTCAGGAGTTGAACGTGAAAGGAATCACGATACTCCTGGTAACGCATGAACCTGACATCGCGAGTTTCGCAAAACGCCAGATCGTTTTCCGGGATGGCAAGATCAGGTCGGATCGGCCTACCTCAGATCCGCGTGTCGCATCCACGGTTCTCAAGGAAATGCCTGCAATCGACCAGGAGGACGACGAATGAAGCTTATGAATATTTTGCTCTCGGCCTTTCGCGCCCTGCGGCGCAACAAAATGCGGTCATTCCTTACAATGCTCGGGATCATCATCGGCGTCGCGGCGGTGATCGCCATGCTCGCGATCGGCCAGGGAGCACAATTCTCTGTTGAACAACAAATCAGCGCATTGGGCACCAATGTCCTGATCATTCTGCCGGGAGCTCAACAATCAGCCGGTGTGCATTTTGGCGCGGGCTCCGTGACAACATTGACAGAGGAAGATGCGCAGGCGATGCTGCGTGAATGTCCTTCGGTTGCACTGGTGTCTCCCGGCACACGTGCCGGAGGTCAGGTAATCGCCGGAAACCTCAATTGGTCCACGGGCATTGAAGGAACGGGACCTGACTACCTGGAAATCAGGAAATGGCAAGTCGAATACGGCGACTTCTACACCGAACAGGATGTTAAGGCAGCCGCGAAGGTGTGTGTCCTCGGCAAGACCGTTGCAGACAATCTCTTTCCTGAACAGAGCGCGGTCGGACAGAATATCCGGATACGCAACGTCCCCTGCAAAGTCGTCGGCATCCTGGCAAAGAAGGGTCAGAATGCCATGGGACAGGACCAGGACGATGTCATTCTTGCGCCCTATACGACCGTGGGCCGCCGGCTCAGCCAGTTCCCCTATCTCCGGCAGATCCTTGTCTCCGCTACAAGCCCGTCCAGCATCAGCGCAGCACAGAAACAGATTACCGAACTGTTGCGCATGCGGCATAAACTTGTCACCAACGAACCGGATGATTTCACCATCAGGAACCAGGCGGATCTGGCTACTGCAGCGACAGCTACGACTGACATCCTGACCATTCTGCTGGCGAGCATCGCCTCGGTCTCTCTGCTTGTGGGCGGCATCGGCATCATGAACATCATGCTGGTTTCCGTAACCGAGCGGACGCGAGAAATCGGTATCAGGATGTCGGTTGGTGCTCGATCGCGCGACATCCTCACACAATTTCTCGTTGAGGCTCTTGTGCTCAGCCTTCTTGGAGGAATCACCGGAATCCTGTTCGGCGTGGTCGGCTCATCGGTCATCTCCGGCATCGCCAAGTGGCCGACAATTGTCACCACCTTTTCCATTATTCTTTCTTTTGGGTTCTCTATTGCGATCGGAGTGTTTTTCGGGTTTTACCCGGCGCGAAAAGCCGCGATGCTGAACCCCATCGACGCCCTGCGGTACGAATAACCACAGCGCCGTTTTCACTGTTCTCTTCTATCAATCTGGAGGCAGTCATGGTCCCCATTGTGTCTCTCTGGCTTCCCATTCTTCTCTCGGCGGTATTTGTCTTCATTGTAAGCTCATTGATTCATATGGTACTCCGGTATCACGCGAACGATTATCGCAAGCTACAAGACGAAGACGGCGTCATGGATGCTTTACGGAAGTTCAATATACCGGCCGGACAATATCATATGCCCCATCCCTCAAGCCCGAAGGAGATGAAGTCCCCCGAGTTCAAAGAAAAGATGAAGAAGGGCCCAAGTGCTATAGTCACATTCTGGCCGAGCGGTGATATCTCCATGGGTGGTTTTCTGGCCCAGTGGTTCATATACACCGTGGTGGTGGGGATCTTCGCAGCGTATGTCGCGGGTCGGGCACTGCCGGAAGGCGCACACTATCTCGCCGTGTTCCGCTTCGCGGGCGTCACGGCGTTTGCCTGCTATGCAATTGCCGGATGGCAGGAATCTATCTGGTACCAGCGCTCCTGGACGATGACGCTGAAGAACACCTTCGACGGGCTTCTCTTTGCATTGATAACGGCGGGAACGTTCGGCTGGTTGTGGCCACGGTAGCGGCATCTCTCAGCCCCCGTCTCACTTCCTTTCAATTCTGAGCTCAGATCCGGTATCTGGAATTCGGGCCGCCGACCTGTCCACCGTCTGTCTGGCGGTAGGCGGCCCGGGGGAAGAGTGAACTATCGTAAGAGCACACAAGGTTTTACACGCACGAACCCCTCCACACTCAATCTGTAGTAGTACACACCACTCGCCAGACCGGTTGCGTGAAATTGCACCGAGAATTCTCCTGCCGGCTTCTTCTCGTCTACCAGCACCGCCACTTCGCGCCCGAGCACGTCGTACACGGCGAGCCTTACGCGCAGAGTCTGCGGATTGCGGGTTCAGGGTCGATGATTCTGCGCCCCGGAACGCCGCCACCCGGTACCCGGAACCCAATCGTGGTAACGGGGTTGAACGGATTCGGATAGTTCTGCAGGAGTTCGAAGTGATCCGGCACGATCCCATGCGCAGGTTCCGCTCGCACACCGGTCGTGGTATGCAAATCAAACACCCCGCCATCGCGGACAACGTGAAGTGCTGCACCAATGATCCCGCCGTTCTGGCGAGGATTCACTTTACCCGGATCACGAAACTCGGGGAGGCTTCCCCATCGTGCCGACCGGGCGTCGATTAACAGTACGGGCGTCGCTCCGTACACCCGCAGCTCGCCTTCAGTAATCACCGCGCGGGTACCTGCATCAAGGAATAGCCCGAACGGAAGATGTGATTTCACCATTGACCAGAATACGGCACTCGCGCGATTATCGATGTAGTCGGAGTTTTCATAAAGACGCGGAACGCACTGCATCCCTCTGACAATCCCCAGTCCCTTCACCTGAGTCAGGTAGCCGTAGTATGCACCATATATGCTTTTGTACATCTGTCCGATACCCTGCTCACCCGCCAGCATCACATCATCGGAGAGAAACACCATCGGCACGTGCGCATTTTCGCGCTCTCTAAAAGCGGTGCCGATCTGCGTTGCAGAATCCAGAAACCGCGCAGCGCTATCCGGGTTATTGCCCGCAAACACAAAACCCTGACACGCACGGATCGCCGCAGCAACTCCAGGATCGTCCTTTGTTGACTCAGTGATCCACAGGAGCCGCGAGGGCGTTCCCCATGCGGTGAGCGTCGATTGTACTGCAGAAGCAGAGGCCGGGGTTGACGGCGAGGCAACGATGCCAATGGTATCTGTCGGCTGGCTGAGAGCAGCAAGGAGCTTCTTCAGACTTCCCGCAGTAGCGAACCAATCGTTGCCGCTGTTGCTTCCATCCAGGATCACCATCGATGGACGTGCTGAAAACGCCGTCGCAGCGTATACAGACGCCGGGGATGAAGGGTACACTGCGCCCGTCGTGAAATCGATTTTCGCACCAGCGGTGAGCTGATCGAATGCGAGATTCGTCATGGAAAGCTGTTCACCCGACACGAGCGTCGGTCCGGGTCCGGGGTGTGTAACGCACAATCGTCACGGTCCCGGAACCCATTGCTTCGCCCACACCGTCGGGACCGACTGCCAGCGCAGTGTTGGCGTCGACGCCGACGCCGATGATTTCGCGCTGCTTCAACTCTTTGTAGACCGCAAGGAATGACGGGAGGCGGCCGAGGCGGCCACGCTCGAAGAAATGGCTGTCAGCAACGTACCCCGCACCGAGACGCAGAAAGTCATCGGTGAGAGTGATACCCGCACCGAGCGGATTGCGCAGCGCAGTGCGAGGCGCGACGGAGCTGACCTGCGCATCGAACACGATCTCGCTGAGGATTGCTTCGCCGGCACTCGTCCCTCCGACAACGCCTCCACGCGCGTACACCTCTCTGATCGCCTTCTCGGCAAGCGTCCCGCGCCATGAGTGTACGTACTGCCATTGATCTCCTCCGCGCATGAATATCCCGTCATGCTCCAGAATGCGCCGGTACACCGCGGAATCGTTTGCCTGCAACGACGAAGTAATGGCGAGGTTTGAGACAGTGCAGGGGCTGAGCCACGGGAAGTAGCCGGAGAAGAAATTGGTCGTGTCGGAATAATGGAGAACGAGGACTCTGGCATTGGGAGCGTGGGTGACCAGCCAACGATAGGGTACATCCGACCAGTCGTTGTAGTCTTCTCCGCCACCTCCTACGAGGAGCAATGAACCCTGGGACAACGAGAGGTTCGAGAGGACACCGAGGAGGAGCGATACACCGTATCATTCGAGCTCATTGTGAGCCCTTTGATCATTCTCCCGGGGAGCACAACAGTCGTTCATCGAGGCACCCGGTTCTTGTACAATATACGAAACGGCGAGAAGATTCTCACGCGATCGCATTTGATTTTGCCACAGGAGCGGGCTATCTTTGTGCCACCGTCCTGCCTACTATTTGCGAGGCTGCCATGAGCGAATCCCTGTTACCCCGCCGCGAATTCCTTGAAATGCTTGCAGGCATGTTTTCCGCAACAACACTCGATTGGGATGCATTTGCCCGTCGGCCCGTCATCCAATCCACAACCCCTCGATTACGACGCGGTCATCATCGGATCCGGCCTGGGAGGGCTCGCCTGCGCGGCGGCATTCGCACGGCAGGGATTCAGACCTCTCGTCTGGAACAGCATGACAAAGTCGGGGGCTACGCCACGGCGTTCTCACGCCCCGGGGGGTTCACCTTCGATGTGTCGTTGCATTCGACAACTGTCGGCGAGCGCAACGGGGTGTCCAATCTGATCTGGGGGTTCCCCGAGATCACCGATGTCGAGTTCATACTTCACCCGAACCTCTTTCGCGCGATCTACCCCGATCACGACATCCGTGCGCAACAGAAGAATCCCGCTGCTTTCGTCGCCATGCTCGCCTCCCTTTTCCCCGATGAAAAGGAGGGGATTGCCGGCTCTCTTTGATGACATGAAAGGACTGGCCGACAATGTCGGCCGCCTCGCGAAGGCAAAAGGCCAGGTCGACATGAGCAGGTTTGCCGTCGAGTTTCCGCACCTGTTCAAATTTCATCGATGGACCTGGGGCCAGATGGTTGATGCACGGATTAAGAATCCCACGGCTGAAGGCGATCATCTCGGCGCAATGGGGATACTATGGTCTTCCCCCTTCACAGTTGTCCTGCTTCTACTACGCACTGCCGTTCATGGGATATCTGTCGGCGGGCGGGTTCTATCCGAAGGGACGCTCTCAGGACATCAGCAATGCGTTCGCACGATTCATCGAGAGCCATGGTGGCAAGATCCTTCTCAACACAAAAGTCGAGAAGATCATCATACAGAACGGCACCGCCTATCGGCGTCGGAACCGCCGGCGGCAAGATGTTCACCGCAAGAGCCGTGGTTTCCAATGCAAGTCCCTTCGCCACATTCGGCACGATGATCGAGGATCAGTCACTCGTGACAGACTACAATGCAAAATGCAGACAGTACAGCGTCAGCCTGTCATGTTTCCAGGTATTCCTCGGCCTGAAAGAGGATCTCATCAGGAAGGCGGGGATTGCCGATTCTGAGATCTTCTTCGAACCATCGTATGATCCTGATGCCAGCTACGAAATTGCCCTCAGCGCCGATGTCGAACACGGCGGCTTTGGCCTGTCTCTCTACGACAACATCTTTGAGGGGTACTCTCCTGCCGGGAAGAACACGATCAACATCCTCACCCTGCAGGGCTATGATCACTGGGAGAAGTTCGAAAAGGACTACTTTGCGGGAGAGAAACAAGCCTACCGCAGGGAAAAGGAGAGGATGGCGGAGATCCTGATTCACAAAGTGGAGAAGGCATTGCTCCCCGGCCTGTCTGCGGCGATAGAGGTCAAGGAGATCGGAACACCGCTCACAAACATACGCTACACCGGCACGCACCGGGGGGCGATCTACGGCTGGGATCAGACCGTGAACAACTCCGGCTCAATGCGAGTCGGCCACGCCACGCCGATCAAGAATCTCTTTCTCGCCGGAGCGTGGACGAAACCCGGCCACGGTTACGGCGCGGTCATCCCGAGCGGTCTCGAATGTTTTGCGGAGATCGCAAAGAACTGGTAGGTCAGGGGTGTTTCAGTCTATCGCGCCAGGACCATCGTTCTTGTTTCACGAAACTCTCCCGCTGACAGGCGGCAGAAGTACAACCCGCTTGAGCGGCCAGAAGCGTCCCATCGTACGCTGTATGTGCCGGACTCCCTCTCATCATTCACAAGCACCGCCACCTCGCGCCCCAGCAGGTCGTAGACGGCAAGCCTCACTGCAGTAGACCCTAGCCCCCGGACCCTGAACCCTATCTTTGTACTCGGGTTAAACGGATTCGGGTAGTTCTGATACAGATTGTACCCGTCACCCGGCACGCGTGAGTGTTCTTCGACCCCGGTGACCGCGAGCCGGATCCTGTAGACGCTGTTCCCTGATGTAATATAGAGTGTCTTTCGATCGGCGTCACCCCAGTTACAGTTCGTTGTCTGGCCCGGCCAAGGGCACAAGGAGCGTATCCAGCACTGCTCCGTTGGATCCGAAGACCCAGATCCCGAGGGGTCCCGCGCAAAAGAGATTGCCCGCCGCATCCACTTTCATGCCATCAGCATAGCCCGCAGGTGGTATGGAAGCAAACACGCGTTTGTTGGCAATCACCGAATCATTCACCACATCCCAGACATAGATGATGCGCTGGCTGGAGTTGTCAACGTACAGCCTGCTTTCATCCGGCGAAAAACAGATACCATTAGGCTCGTTCAACGTGCTATCAAGAAGCTGAAGCGCACCGGACGGACTGATTCTATAGATGCCGGAGAACGTCAGTTCCCTCTGCTGACCCGCTGGAACATTGAAGGGTGGATCAGTAAAAAAGATTGCTCCGTCAGACTTCACCACAATATCGTTCGGACTATTGAGTTTCTTTCCACCGAACAGAGCCGCAAGGGACGCGATGTTGCCGCTGCTGTCGCGCCGGGCAACGCGGCGAAGCCCTGTTTGCGCAAGCAGCAACCTGCCGCGCAGGTCATACGTCAGGCCGTTGGCGTTGTTCGATGGAGCAATATACGCCACAGCCCCCGTCGCCTGCGTCCATCGATACACTTTGTTGCCCGAGAGGTCGGAAAAGAGCAGCCCGACGCTGTCGCTCCACACCGGTCCCTCAACAAACACAAAACCGTTTGCGATCTTCTCCACGACCGCACCCGGCGGAACAGGCGATTGCGAGGACGCTCTCAATATCGCGAACATCACGGCGATGAAGAGATACCGGACCTGCGGAGCAGAAGCTGCTGACCTGGATTCCCTTGCCGAATGATTCATGAGGTGCCTTTCACATGTCTGTCGCGAATACCCCTGCAATGTACTTCCGGGATACAACACCCGCAATGCCCCCCGACCGCATCGGTTGGCACAGAATTGGCGCTCCGTCATGTGACAGACCACCTTCTTAGCTCAGCAACACCCGTCTGAAAGCTTCATACTCTGCAGAAATCTGAACGCTCTGCTTGGCCCTGCCCAGTGCCTCGCGCAATGAATCCGGCAGAGGTATCCGGATTCCCAGCGCGCGTTCGATGACTTCCGGGAACTTCCCGGGATGCGCAGTTGCCGTTACAATCGTCGACGCATGTCCGGATCGTCTCCGCGCCGCCGCCAGACCAACCGCGGTATGCGGATCTACGACCTTTCCGCTCTGTTCATACGTGGTACGTATCTCGTTCAGCGTCTCGTCATCGGAGATGCTCAACGCTTCAATCTGACTCCGCATTGCAGCAACATCGTCCCCAAAATACGACCGCAATCGCGCCAGATTGCCTGGATTGCCCACGTCCATCGCATTCGAATGTGTCTGTACTGCAGCGCGCGGGACGAATGACCCCGTGCGGAGGTACTGCGCGCCCGCATCGTTCACATTCGTCGCTGCCACCAGATGCCCGATCGGTGTTCCCATCGCTTTCGCATAGACGGCCGCCGTGAGGTTGCCGAAGTTCCCGCTGGGTACAACGAATGTCGGTGCGATCTCCTTGCTCCCACTCTGGTACGCGCGGTTCCATTGCGCAACACCCCAGACGTAGTATCCGATCTGCGGGAGCAGCCTGCCGAGACTGATGGAGTTGGCCGTGGTCAGATGCCGCTCCCCCACCACCTCCGTATCGGCGAGAGCTTGCTTCAGGAGGCGCTGGCAATCATCAAACGTACCATCGACTTCGAGTGCATGAATATTCCCACCCAGAGTCGCCATCTGCTGTTCCTGCAATGGACTGATCTTTCCGGACGGGTACAGGACATACACGGAGATATTGGGAACATTGAAGAACCCATGGGCAACGGCGCTGCCGGTATCGCCGGATGTGGCTACAGCGATGGTGATTTCTTGATGGGACGCTTGAAGATAATAGGACACGATACGTGCAAGAAACCGCACGCCGATATCCTTGAATGCCAGGGTGGGACCGTGAAACAATTCCAGCAGGTAGAGATCGTCCTTCAGATGGACAAGCGGGATCGGAAATGTCCAGGCCTGCGTTAACAGCGCAATGAGATCGTCACGGCTAATATCGTCGATAAATGTCGACAATACTTCCGCGCCAATCGTCTGAAGATTCTCTCTGGACAGTTCGCTGACGAACCCGTGCCGTAGCACAGGGATGGATTCCGGGATGTACAGCCCGCCGTCAGGCGGAAGACCCGCGAAGACGGCACTCCGGAATGACGTTGGGGGTGTCTGCCCGCCTGTGCTCAGATACTTCATGTGCTTTTGGTCCAGAGGATGGTTGCACCGGTCCGGTTGATGCGGGAGACATAGGTATCGCACTCCAGTCCGGCCGCACGGCCGAACGACTTCTGCATCGCCTTTGCTACAACATGTGCTGTGCGAATAGAGGAGGTCACAGCGAACATCGAGGGACCTGACCCTGAGATCGAGCAACCCAACGCCCCAGCCCGCAATGCGGCTTCCTTCACTTCGGCAAAGCCGGGAATGAGATTGGCCCGCACAGGTTCCGCGACTGCGTCCTCGACACACGTGCCGACGAGGGCCACATCTCCCGCAGCCAGCCCGACCGTTAATCCGCTGATATTCCCCCACTGCCGGATTGCAGTTTGGAGCGTAATCGCCTTGGGCAACATATTCCTGGCATCTTCCGTCCGAATGAACGTGTGCGGGTGGGCAACGACCCACACGATCGACTGCTTGATGGGAATCGAGATAACATCCAGAGGATCATATCTGCGGATCAAGCACGCGCCACCGAGCAGGCACGGCGCGGCATTGTCTGCATGCGCCGATCCTGATGCTTTTCGTTCTCCCTCCATCGCAAAGCGCAGGAGGTCTTTTCTTTCCAGAGGGTGGGGTAACAGCGCGTTAACGGCAACGGCTGACGCTACGCTGCTCGCCGCAGAGCTTCCCAATCCGGACCCGATCGGCATGCGCTTGTCCAGTGTCATTTTCACACCGAACGGGGGATGGAACTCATCCAGCATCAGCATGGCGACGTGGGCAGCAACGTTGGACTGCGCATCAGCCGGCACATCGACGTATGTTGTGCGCACGGCAAAAGAGAGACCCGTTGCCGCCTGACGCTCCGCGATGACAATATCCCCGGGCTGATGGATGGCAATACCCAACACGTCAAATCCTGAGCCGAGGTTGGCGATTGTCGCCGGGGCGAACACTTTGACCTTGCGCGGGCGCATTATTGCGGCAGGTAGTGTAAGAGTTTGAGAAGATCGGAGAACACTCCCATTGCCGTCACCTCGGCGCCGGCACCCGGGCCTTGCACGACCAGCGGTGACCGCGCATAGCGGTGAGTCGTAAACGCGACGATATTGTCGCTTCCCTGTGCGGAGGCAAGCAGATGCCGCCGCGGGATCTCTCTGATGCCCGCGGATGCCGCTTTGCCCTGCAGGACGCCGACGTATCTGAGGACACACCCGTGCTCGTTCGCCGTCCGGTGGCGGCGTTTCATCGCCGTGTCGTACTTGCCGTACGTCGCAAAGAATTCTTTCGGCAGGGTCCCGCCCCGGAGTGCGCGCGGCACAAGATTCTCTACGCGAATGTCCTGCACATCCATTCTCAGTCCCACCTGTCGCGCAAGGATCAGAAGTTTGCGGGCCACATCTTTCCCCGAAAGGTCTTCACGGGGATCCGGTTCGGTGTACCCGAGTTCCATGGCCTCCTGTACGAGCGTGCTGAAGTGCACCCCTCCGTCATAGTGGTTGAAGAGATGACTGAGGGTTCCGGAGAAGATCCCTTCGATCTTGACGATCGTGTCGCCGCTTGCGATCAGGTCATTGAGCGTCGAGATGATCGGCAATCCGGCCCCGACATTTGCCTCGTACAAGAAATACTTCTGCCGGGTCTTCATGAGATCGGTAAGTCTCTTGTACCGTGGCCAGGGGAGGACGTTTGCCTTCTTGTTCGGCGTTACGATGTGCATATTCAGCCGCACAAACTCCTCGTACAAATCCACAATTTTTCCGCTCGCCGTGCAATCCACCACGACGGCATTGACGAAATGCTGCGCAGCCAATTGCTGAAGGAAGAGCCGCGGTTCCATGCGAAGGGGTGACGCATCGAGTTCTTCCTTCCAACGCAGAAGATCAATCCCATCATGGGCGAGGACAAAGCGGGAACTATCTGCGATACCGCACAGCCGCGCGTCAAAGCCCTGTTCCCGGAGAAATCTGCGTTGCTGGAGCAACAGCCGCAGGAACGCACCGCCAATGCTTCCAGGGCCGATAAGGATGACCGCAAGGCTTTTCTGCCGGTCGAAGAAGGCTGCGTGCACGACATTGAGCGCCTGCACTCTCTGGCTCGCATCGACCACGAGCGAGATATTGCGTTCCGACGCGCCCTGCGCAATAGCAGAAACGTTTATGCCGTTCCTTCCGAGCGACTGGAAGACCCGGCCCGATACCCCGGGTGTCCCCTCCATCCCGTCACCCACGATGGCAATAATCGTTTGCCCGGGCTTTTCGTCGAGGGACATCATCTTCGAATGCACTTCATAGCGGAATTCTTCATGGACCGCTTCCCGCGCCCTCCCGACATCCGCGCTGTTGACCGCAATACAGATCGTGTGTTCCGACGACGCCTGGGAAATCAGAATCACGTTGACATTGTGCGAAGCGAGGGACCGGAACAGACGCCCCGCTGTTCCCGGGACCCCTACCATCCTCAACCCCCGGATCGTCAGCAGCGTGCAGTGATCCACCGATGCGATCCCCTTTGCGACCCCTTCCCATCGGTCAACATGACGGGAGATACGTGTGCCCGGCGCGGACGGGTTCAGTGTGTTCTTGATGATGATCGGAATCTGTTGTACGACAGCCGGCGCAATGGTCGAAGAGTGGAGTACCTTCGCACCGAAGTAGGAGAGTTCCATTGCTTCTTCGTAGGACATTTGCGGCACCACGAAGGCCGACTTGACAGCCCGGGGATCTGCACTCAGAATCCCATCAACGTCCGTCCAGATTTCAATCACGCCTACTCCCAGGGCAGCCCCGATAATCGCCGCCGAGTAGTCCGAACCGTCGCGTCCGATCGTTGTCGTGCGCCCGTCCTCGGTCGCACCGATGAATCCGGTCACCACGGGAAGCACACTTCTGCCGTACCGGGCATAGAGACCGGCAAAGGACTTCTTGATGGCGGCGCGGGTCTTGCTGAAGACCACACCCGCCCGGGTGAAGCGGTCGTCGGTCACAACGATCGTGCGCGCGTCCATAAACCGGGCCGGTCGCGTCCGGTGGAGAAAGGATGCGAGTGTCAAAGCAGAAAGCCGCTCGCCGAAACTTGCCGTGAGATCCTGTGCGCGGGGTGGAGAGTGACGGAGAAGAAATATTCCCTGCAGCACATCGTGGAGCTCGGACAGAAGAGCGCGTACTTCAGCAGCCACCCGTTTCGGGGGACGCTGAGCATGCAACTCCTGAAGCGTGTCCACGTGGCGCTTGACCAGGACCTCGTAGAGCGAGAGGAATTCCCTGTCTCCATTCTCCGCCAGACGCGCACATTCCAGCAACTGATTGGTCACCCCCTGGTATGCCGATACGACCACAACAACAGGGCCATGCTTTGCAGCGTGCAGGATGATGGACCCGACCGCACGTATCCGTTCCGGATTCGCAACCGAAGAACCTCCGAATTTGAGAAGCTTCCGTTTTGCCATCAGGTTTGACTCAGGACTTTGCTGAGTTCTTCAGAGCGCCGCGTTGCCGTCGCGACGGCGTTGATCAGCATTGAACGCAACCCGTGCGACTCGAGTTCGTGAATCGCATTGATTGCCGTTCCTCCGGGAGTGGTTACCTGATCACGCAGGATGGCCGGATGGAGGCCGGAGATCTTCACCAGCTTCGCCGAGCCGAGCACCGTTTGAATCGCGAGCCGCGTGGCAATATCGCGCGCGAGTCCCATCTTCACCCCTCCGTCGATCAGCGCTTCGATAACCATGTAAATGTACGCCGGGCCGCTCCCGCTGAGACCGGTCACAGCGTCGAGCTGTTCTTCTGCGACGGTGACAACCTCACCAACCGCATTGAATATGGCGCCTGCATTGCGCTTTTGCTCCTCGGAGACATGTTCACCATAGGCAATCGCTGTCGCGCCTTCATCCACCGTCGACGCAATGTTGGGCATCGTCCGGATGATCCCGATCTTGCGACCGATGGTCTCCTGGAGAAATGCGATGCGCACGCCCGCCGCGATGGAAATCACGAGGTGATTGTCGCGCACCACAGTCTTGATCTCCTTCAACACTTTGGGAACGGTCATCGGTTTGACGCAGAGCAGGACAATTTCCGCGCCTCCGACGGCATCCCGCAAGCTCGTGGTGGTGCGTACATGCCACTCCTCCGCAAGCGAACGCAGTTTATCCGTGTTGACATCACAGCCGGTGATTTTCCGTGCAGGGGTCAACCCCGCCTTGATGATTCCCAGCAGGAGCGATGTGCCCATGTTGCCTGTTCCAAGCACGGCGATCTCCTTGTTGATCTTGTGGCGCTTGCCGTGCTCATGTTTGTGTGCTTTATCCGCGGCCATTGTTCAGTGCCTCAATAGGTCTTAGAGAATGTGGGTATCGTCGATTGCCGTTGTGATCACGTGCCGACATGGTGCCCGACCGCCTCTGCGGGCGCTTGCTGTTTCATCAGGAAGTAGTAAATGCTGTCCACAAGGGCTTTCCAGCTTGCTTCGATGATATTGTTCGAGACTCCTACGGTATTCCATGAGCTGTCGCCGTCACGCGAGGTAATGAGCACCCGCACTTTGGCGCCTGTACCGTCAAAGCCATCAAGGACACGCACCTTGTAGTCGCACAACACCATGTGCTTCAACGCCGGATAGAATTTCTCCAGTGCCTTGCGCAATGCGTTGTCCAGCGCATTCACGGGACCGTTACCCTCCGCTGCGGTGTGCTCCACTTCACTCCCGACACGAACCTTGATGAGTGCTTCAGAGACCAGCGCAGTGTCCGTCGACTCTTTGTGGATGAGTACTTTGAAGCCGCCCAGTTCGAAGAATTCGCGCCATGTGTCCAGTTTCTGCTTGATCAGAAGTTCCAGCGAGCCGTCGGCATCCTCATAGTGGTAGCCGTCGTGTTCTCTGGTCTTGATCTCATCAACAATGCTCTGGATCATGGGCGATTTGTCTTCCAGAGGGATTCCGAGTTCCTGCGCCTTGTAGGACACATTGCTTCTCCCCGAGAGGTCAGACACCAGCACGCGCCGGCGGTTCCCGATCACTTCCGGTTCAATGTGTTCATATGTGGCGTTGTTCTTCATGACTGCGCTGACGTGGACGCCTCCTTTGTGGGCGAAGGCACTTTGACCGACGAAGGGCAGATGTTTCCCCTGCGAGAGATTCGCCAGATCGGCGACATATTTTGAGAGGCTTGTCAGCCGCGCAAGCTGCTCCTTTCCGACACAGGGATACCCCAGTTTGAGCTGGAGATTCGGGATAATAGAGCACAGGTTGGCGTTTCCGCATCGTTCGCCGTACCCGTTGATCGTGCCCTGCACATGAACGGCGCCATTGTGTACCGCAGCAAGAGTATTCGCCACTGCCAGCTCGCCGTCATTGTGCGTATGGATGCCAAGCGCGCCGCCCAGTGCCGTGCGGACATCCTGGACGGCGTGCGCGATTGCTTCGGGCAGAGATCCGCCGTTCGTGTCGCACATCACGATCGTTCGTGCACCTCCCTCGCGCGCAGCACGCAGGGTTTTCAACGCGTACTCACGATTGTCCTTGTACCCGTCAAAGAAGTGCTCCGCATCATAGATCACCTCGCGGCCCCGGCCGGAGAGATACGACACCGAGTCGCTGATGATGTCCAGGTTCTCCTGCTCGCTGATCTGCAGTGCCTCGCGAACGTGAAGCAGCCAGCTCTTTCCGAAGATCGTCACCACCGGCGTTTCTGCCTCAAGGAGGGCGTTGATGTTTGCGTCGTCCTGCACCCTGTTCTTCGCGCGGCGCGTGCTTCCGAATGCCGCCAGTCGCGCATGAAGCAGATGCAGCGCGCGAGCCCGGAGAAAGAATTCCACATCCCGCGGATTCGATCCCGGCCAGCCGCCTTCGATGTAGTCGATACCGAACTCATCGAGGGCGCGCGCCACACGCAACTTGTCATCCACCGAAAGATTCACCTCTTCGCCCTGGGTGCCGTCTCTGAGGGTTGTGTCGTACAATGCGATGTGTTCCATACCGGTTGCGCCTCTCCCGTCGTGTCAGTGTGAACTCAAATAGCCGTCGATTTCCTGCGCGGCACGGCGGCCTTCGGCAATCGCCCATACAACGAGTGACTGCCCACGCCGCATATCCCCTCCGGCAAAAATTCCCGGAATGGATGTCATATAATGTTCGTCGGTGGACACGTTTCCACGGGCATCAAGCGCCACGCCAAGCTCGTCCAGAAGTCCGGATTTCTGCGGGCCCGTGAATCCCATCGCGATCAGCACCAGGTCGGTGTCGAGACTGAATGCCGAACCCTCAAGACGCGTGAAATCGGGTGGTGGCCCCACACGCACACCATGGAGTTGCATGACGTTGCCGTTCGCATCCCCCTCGAAGTGCGTGGTTGCAGAGGCCCAGGTGCGCACACCTCCCTCTTCGTGTGAGGATTCTGTACGAAGCTGGAGAGGCCACATCGGCCAGGGTGTGCTCGCGGCACGCTCCAGGGGGGGCTGTGGGAGAATTTCCAGCTGCTGAACAGACGATGCCTTCTGGCGATGGCATGTTCCCAGACAATCCGCTCCTGTATCTCCACCCCCGAGAATAATCACGCGTTTTCCCGTGGCGACGATGTCGTGCGAGGGATCTGTCGGCTGACCCGCAACGCGCCGGTTCTGCTGCGTCAGAAAGTCCACCGCAAAATGAATGCCCTTCAGGTGGCGGCCGGGTATGGCGAGATCGCGGGGCGATTCCGCACCACCGCAGAGGAGGACCGCATGATACGATTGCCGCAGGGCCTGCGCCGGTATTTGTACTCCCACATGGGCATTCGTAGTAAACACGATCCCTTCCGACCGCAGGAGATTGATCCGGCGATCGAGCACCTGTTTCTCGAGCTTGAAGTCGGGGATCCCATACCGGAGCAACCCGCCGATGCGGTCGCTCTTTTCGTACACCGTGACATGGTGGCCGGCCCGGTTCAACTGTTGGGCAGCGGCAAGCCCGGAAGGGCCTGACCCGATAACGGCCACTCTTTTGCCGGACCGTTGCGCCGGCCATTCCGGGGCGACCCATCCCTGCGCGAAGGCATGTTCAATGATCTTCAGTTCAATGGCCTTGATAGACACCGCAGGTTCATTGATCCCGAGCACGCAGGAGCTTTCGCAGGGGGCGGGACAGAGATGCCCGGTGAATTCCGGGAAGTTATTCGTTGCATGCAGCATGCGTAACGCATCCTGCCACCGGTCGTGATACACAAGGTCGTTCCAGTGCGGGATCACGTTGTTTAATGGACAGCCATGTTGACAGAAGGGCACGCCACAATCCATGCATCGCGCCGCTTGCGTACCGGTGTTCTGCTCCGGAAACGTCTGATAGACGGCGTGCCAATCGTTGACCCGTTCCTCCACGGGCCGCCGGAAAGGAGTCTCCCGGCGGTATTCCAGAAATCCGGTAGGCTTACCCAACAGGTACCTCCTGAGCGCTGATGGAAGAGTGTTGTTTCACCGGCGCGGCCGAAGCAAGCACGCGCTTGTAGTCATGCGGGAACACCTTGACAAACTTCGGGAAGTACTCCTCATGGCGTGTAAGAATCGCCGTTCCGCGGGGACTACCCGTCAATTCCACATGCTTGCCGATCAGGCGGCGCACGATCTCCCGATCCCCGGCATCGAGAGGCTCCAGCCCGACCATATCATGATTGCAGAGAGACGTGGAAAAATCACCCGTCTCATCGAGCACATAGGCGAGACCGCCGGACATTCCTGCCGCAAAATTCTTTCCGGTTTTTCCGAGCACGACAACTACGCCGTTTGTCATGTACTCGCAACCGTGGTCTCCCACAGATTCCACGACTGCGCTGGCCCCGGAATTGCGCACAGCGAATCGTTCACCCGCCTTCCCGCTCACGTACGCTTCGCCGCTTGTTGCACCGTAGAGCACGACGTTGCCGACAACGGTCCCCTGTTCCGGCGGAAAAATGGAGTCTTTCGGAGGAAACACAACAAGTTTCCCGCCTGAAAGTCCTTTGCCGACATAGTCGTTCGCATCCCCTTCCAGCACAAGGGTCACTCCCTTTGCAAGAAAGGCACCGAAGCTCTGGCCGGCGGAACCGGTGCATGAGACGGTAATCGTGTCATCCGGCAGACCTTTTGAACCATGTTTCCGGGCCACCTCCCCGCTGAGCATCGCGCCGATGGCCCTGTGGACATTGCGGACAGGAAGGGAGAGAGTTACGGGTGTTGCATGCTCAAGCGCAGCGCGCGAGCGTTCGATCAACCCATGATCGAGTGCATCATGGAGACCGTGATCCTGGGCGATCTGACAACGACGACCGAACCGGAGGGGCACTGCAGGATTATGAAGCACAGAGGAGAGGTCAACATGTTTTGCCTTCCAATGTTCGACGTCCTTGCGCCCCTGGAGCATGTCGACTCTTCCGGTCATCTCGTCCATTGTTCTGAAACCCAGCTGTGCCATGATTTCACGGACTTCTTCGGCGATGAAGAAAAAGAAGTTCACAACGTGTTCCGGTGCGCCGGCGAACTTTGCCCGCAGCACCGGATCCTGAGTTGCGATGCCGACAGGACAGGTGTTGAGATGGCATTTGCGCATCATGACACATCCCATGGCGATCAGCGGGGTTGTGGCGAAACCGAATTCTTCTGCTCCGAGCAAGGCGGCGATTGCCACATCGCGCCCCGATTGAAGCTTCCCGTCCGTCTGGAGGCGCACCCGGCTGCGCAGATCATTCAGCACAAGGACCTGTTGTGTTTCGGCCAGGCCGATTTCCCATGGAATGCCGGCGTGTTTGATGGATGAGAGCGGTGCGGCACCTGTTCCCCCGGAATCTCCGCTGATGAGTATCGCATCCGCATGTGCTTTTGCAACGCCGGCAGCGATTGTTCCCACGCCGTATTCTGCAACGAGCTTCACCGAAATGCGTGCGAGCGGATTGACACTCTTGAGGTCATAGATCAGTTGGGCAAGATCTTCGATGGAGTAGATATCGTGATGCGGCGGCGGCGAGATGAGCCCTACACCCGCAATCGCGTGCCGTGTTTTGGCGATGATCTGATCGACTTTGTGGCCGGGGAGTTGTCCGCCTTCGCCCGGCTTAGCCCCCTGGGCGATCTTAATCTGGAGTTCGTCGGCGTTGACGAGATAATGCGCGGAGACGCCAAATCTTGCCGACGCGACCTGCTTGATGGCGCTTCGCCGGAGATCTCCGCCCGGATCCCGTGTGAAGCGGCGTTCATCTTCACCGCCTTCGCCGGTGTTGGATTTGCCGCCTATGCGATTCATTGCGATGGCAAGCGTTTCGTGCGCTTCTTTGCTTATGGACCCATACGACATGGCTCCGGTGACGAAGCGTGTGACAATGTTCCGCGCAGGTTCGACTTCTTCGAGCGGAACGCTCCGGGTGCCTTTCTTGAATTCCATCAATCCCCGGATATTGACCAATCCCCGGCTCTGGTCGTTCACCAGCCGTGTGAATTCCTTGAAGCTCGCCGCATCCGACTGACGGACGGCCTGTTGCAGCCGGGGAATGGTCAATGGGATCGATCTGGTGACGTTCACCGTTCACCCGGAATTGATAATTCCCTCCAAGGTCGAGGTCGGGTGTGTACTGCAGAACCTGACGGTACGCGTGATCGTGTTTCATTTTTGCTTCCCTGGCAAGAACATCCAGGCCAACACCACCGATGTGCGACGACGTTCCGGTAAAATACTTGTGGACCACCTCGTTGCTTAATCCAAGGGCTTCGAAGACCTGGGCACCGCGATAGCTCTGTAACGTAGAGATGCCCATTTTTGACATTGTCTTGAGCAGTCCCTTCCGGAGGGCTTTCTTGTAGTTCTGCAACACCTTGTCAAACGCAATCCCTTTGGACAGAAGTCCCTTCACCGAAAGATCCTCAAGGCTCTCAATTGCAAGATACGGATTCACCGCGCTTGCGCCGTATCCGATCAACAGACAGAAATGGTGGACTTCACGGGGTTCTCCTGACTCCACAACGAGCGCCACCTGGGTGCGTGTTTTTTCACGCACGAGATGGTTGTGTACGGCTGTTAAGGCGAGCAGGCTCGGAATCGGTGCGTACTCTTCGTCCACACCGCGGTCGGAAAGAATAATGATGGTATACCCCGATTGGATTGCCAGCGATGCGCGGCGACAGAGACCATCCAGAGCGCGTTCGAGTTCCTTTGCGCCGCCCTCCACGCGGAAGAGCGTGGGAAGCATCGTCGCCAAGAAAATCCCCCTGTGACACCCGCCGCATCTTTTCCAGATCGCGGTTCGTAAGAATCGGGTCGTCGAGCTTCAGCGTATGGCAATTCTGCGGGGTCTCGTCGAGGATGTTACGCTCCGTCCCGATGTAGCTCGTGAGTGACATCACCAGCGCTTCGCGGAGGGAATCGATGGGCGGATTCGTCACCTGTGCGAAGAGCTGCCGGAAGTAGTTGAACAGGCTTTGGGGTTTGTCCGAAAGGCATGCAGGCGGCGTGTCGTTGCCCATGGAGCCCACCGGTTCTTCACCCGTTGTGGCCATCGGGCCGATGAGCATGCGAAGATCTTCATCGGTATAGCCGAACGTGCGCTGACGCTGTATGATATCCTGCGGACTGAAGCCGAATGCGCGCGGCGGTTCCGGCAGATCATCGAGGTGAATCTGATTCTCGAGGATCCATTGCCCGTACGGTTGACGTGCGGCAAGTCGCGCCTTCAGTTCTTCATCGGGCACGATTCTCTGCTCTGACAGGTCGACGAGCAACATCTTCCCCGGTTCGAGACATCCTTTGAGCATCACATCGGCGGGTTCGACGGCCAGGACGCCGCTCTCGGATGCCATGATCAGCAGATTCTGTTTTGTCACAAGATAGCGGGCCGGCCGGAGACCATTCCTGTCCAGTGTCGCACCGATGCAGCGGCCGTCAGTGAATGCCACTGCGGCAGGTCCGTCCCACGGCTCCATCAACGAAGCGTGGTACTCATAGAATGCGCGTTTCCCGGCATCCATCGCGGCATCCGCATCCCAGGCCTCAGGGATGAGCATCGCCATGACGTGCGGCAACGAGCGCCCCCCGAGTGCGAGCAGTTCTACGGCATTGTCGAGTGCCGCGGAATCACTGGCACCAGGTTGAATGATGGGGAAAATGCGATCGATCTCGTCTCCGAATGCCGGCGATCTGAGGACAGATTGGCGTGCGTACATCCAGTTCATGTTGCCGCGCACGGTGTTGATTTCGCCGTTGTGGCACAGGTAACGGAACGGATGCGCAAGCTGCCAGCTGGGGAAGGTGTTTGTTGAAAAGCGCTGGTGGACGAGACACAGGGCGCTCGCAGCCGCCGGATCAGAAAGATCGCCGTAGAAGCGCGAAATCTGCGGAGCGAGCAGCAAGCCTTTGTACACGATCGTCCACGTTGACATCGAAGGAACATAGAAGAACTGCTTGTCGCGGATGTCCGATGCCGCAATTTCCGCTTCCGCGCGTTTCCGGATGACATAGAGTTTCCTGTCGAGTTCATCACGGTTCATGCCCTCTGCATTGCGGGCATTGCGCACAAAGAGCTGTTCGATGTAGGGTTGCGATGCCCGTGCGGTGCGACCGATGGCGTCGGCGTCCACAGGCGTGTCGCGCCACCCCAGCACACTGAGCCCCTCCTCCTGCACGATACGGTCGAGAATACCCTGGCATTGAAAACGTGGCTGGGGTTCAACAGGAAGGAACACCATGCCCACGCCGTATTCCCCTTCGTCCGGCAACGTGAAACCGAGCCGTTCACACTCGCGAGCGAAGAAGCGGTGCGGAATCTGAATGGTCACCCCGGCGCCGTCACCGGTTTCGGGATCGCAACCGCAGGCACCGCGATGGGTGAGGTTCACCAGGACCTCAATGCCCTTCGTGATGATCTCGTGAGACTTCTCCCCGTTGAGGTTTACAACAAAGCCGATGCCACAGGCATCATGTTCTGTGCGGGGGTCGTACAGGGGGAAGTCGCTGAATGCCGCTGCGTCATGCATAATTCAACCCTCCAGACAGTAAGTGCACTCCTCTGTCCGAGGCGAACTCTGCTTGACCTTGTTACTTCGTGGAGACTGTTGCTTGGGGTGTGGGCGTCGCTAGCCTCGGTCGTTCATCAGCTGATTGTAATCAGCGGGAGAACGGGAATGAGGCTAATCGCCGTAGTGCCGATAAGGATGAGACCAGGAGCAAACACCGACCACGAGGCACCGCTAGCGGTGTGCTCGAGCACCAGATGGGCGTTATGTTTGCTGTTGTACACGGCAGTTGGGATAGTTACGTGCTATCAATATACTGAAAAAAGGGCTCTTGTCAAGAGGAGGTCTTCATTCTACTCTTGTAGCCAAAGTGTTGAGCGTATTTCGCGTTCACCGGGTAGGTATATTGGCTTGTATACGTAGAACCCAGAATCCCATCCCCGCCCCGGATATTGGTATAGGTTCGCTCATCGAGGCGAACGGAAAACTCGTCCATATACCCGTTGACACTGCTGTAATACCGGGCAAGGGCCGGATCGCATTCAATAATGCGCAGCGCCATTGACTGAACGTGAACGGTCGATTTGTCCGTTATCCCCTCGCCGATGCTCTGCATGAACCTGTCAAGAGCATCAAACTCCACTTCCAGTGCCGGGGTGGTTTGGAAGGACGGATACACGGGGAGAGACTGCCCGTTGTGCTCGACATACCTGAGTGGAACGGGCTTCACAAAGAACCGTTCTCCTGTGCTGTCGGTGATCGTATATGTGAGTGTGAGTCTGGGGAAGAACAGATGTTCTTCGGCTACAAGATTCTCCCAATCAAGCACCCATTTGTCACCGACAATATAGCGATTCAGAAGCGTGGTGACACCGTTCGCAAATTGAGGAGTCGACTCGGCCGGGCGGAAGCCCGGGATGAGTGTCGATGCCGGAGAGCACGGTGCTGTCAGGCAATATCGCCTGAACCGACACCACATCAAAGGCCACAATGGTGATGCCCGTTGCGGTGTAGTATCGCACGCGGGTGGTATAACGCGATGTATCCAGCCGTGCCATCGAATCCTGCCGGAACACGTACTGCTCCCCGCGCACTGTCAGTCGTATTTCCGTCCCTGCCACAAAAGGATCCACGGTATTCTGTGCCGGGTTCAAACCTTCAACATCATACATCCTGTCGACCACCGCAAACTGGACATCGCCGCCGCGGGGAGTCGCATTCACAATGCAGAACAGATAGTACCGGTTGCCACCCGGGACTTTGGGTGAGAAGTCCTCGTTGCAGCCGGAGGCTGACACAATCGCGCACGCCACAGCACAGGTACCGAAGAGGAGTCTCATAGTTCTGCTCTTCACGAGCACCGACGGAGCAAAGCGCAGCATGTAGATGTGTTCTCCCGTGTTCCGGTCGAGGTAGAATATATTCTTTCGATCGTAGACATTGATCACGCTCACACCAATGGTAACGCGCACCGGGTCAATGGTGAACCGCTTCGAACAACTCAGGTCCAGGCGATGATAGACCGGGAGCCGTCTGGGAATTGCGCTCCCCCCACGCGGTGACCGGTTCCTGCGGGTCCAGCGGATCATCGCCGGGCGATTCCGGTGTGAGCACAACCCGATCGTAGAAGCCCACTGATGGGTGTAAATGGCAACCCCGATCGGAGTGACCAGAAGGCCGAGACAATCCATCCCTCACCCGGTTCCCACCCCGCATTCAGATTCAGCACGTGGCGGACATCATACCGCGGCGTGTAGCTCACCCCCCCGATGTTCAGCCGGGCCTTGCTCAGCGTATAGCCGGCCTGCACCAACACATCGTCGGTGAGCCATTTGAGAGAACATTCGACGCCGGACGAGGTTCCGGCGACATTGATGTAGTCCGGGGCAATTGCCGTGAACTTGTTTTCGTTCACCTCGATGAGATTGAACATCGGCTTATAGTACGCTTCCACATCAAGAGAGATCCGGTCCGTGAGATCATATTGGATCCCCGCGACAAAATGCGCTGCATCGGAGGCTCGCAGATAGTCGGGCACAATAATCCAGGGTTCGAAGATCGAGATCACATCCGTTTCATTCATCAGCGTCGTGACTTCCTGAGAGTACCACCCGGCCGCCGCGTGGAATACGAGCACCGGCAATGGCGCATAGCTTGCGCGAAAACGCGGCTCGAAAATCACCGGACCAAACCGTGCCAGCTGTTGCGGCCGGACGCGCATGCCGATATCCAGGCCGAACGATTCCCATCGCAGGAAGTGGTAGTTCACATACATCGTCAAATCCCACGCGCGTTCATCAAACGACCGCTTCAACCGCAGGAGATTCTGCAGCACGTACCTGGTCGAAAGGAATTTCGTCTCAATGCCGAACTGCAATTCATCTCTGCTGCTGTACATGTATCCCGCTTCCGTTGATATCGTTATATCACGGACGGTATTTGACCGGGGAACAGCCGCACTGGCATTGGGGAGTACTTCTGCGTCAAATCCGCTGTATGCCAAACGCACGCGTCGAATGCAGTGGACTTGGCCACACTTTGTGCCATTCAAGACCGATCGCGGTGTTCCGGACCGAATAGTCCTCTTTGAACGGGTCGTCGTTGCGCACATTATCGGCACTCAGGAAGCCATGTGCGCTCAGCGTTCCGTTTTCATCGAATGCGGGGATTGGCGTAATTCACTTTGAAGGACAGATCGTAGAAATCGAAGGGTGCATCGGATGACCTCAGGAAACGCTCAAGGATCTTTGGGGAAATACTCTTGCGTCCGGCAATCAGAAATGACCCGTCGGGAATGGGTCCTTCAACCGAGACCTTGCCGGTGAGCAGACTTGCCTGGGCGGTGGCACCAAACCTGTTCTTGTTGCCGTCGCGTGTCTGGACGTTCAGAATCGACGAAAGCCGGCCGCCCAGCTCGGGGCCAAACCCGCCTTTGTGAAATTCCAGACCGGAGATCACATCAGGATCCACAACGCTGAGGACACCGAGGGCATGAAACGGACTGTAGATGGTGACGCCGTCGACCAGCAGCAGGTTCTGGTCCCCCCCTCCACCGCGCACGTAGTAGCGCGCAGTGACATCGCCGGTCGTCGTCACGCCAGGACTCATTTGCACGACACGGAACATGTCCGCTTCCGTGTTGATGGGGGCCAGATTGATTTCGCGGACGGAGATCTGCTGTAGTCCCACTTCTCGATCCGTCGGACGGCCGGCACGATCGCGGACAACCGTCAACTCCTCCATCTCAATCTTTCCCGGGACGAGCACTATCCGGAGGTGGGTGATTTCTCCTTCGCGCACCGAGACGGGGATCTTCTTCCTGCGATAGCCCACCATTGAGACATTCAGCACATGCGTCCCTTCCGGAACGCCCGCAATATAGAAATAGCCTTTGATATCCGTTGACGCCCCCCGGGCGATGCCAGCGACGGCAACGGTGGTGAAAATCAGCGGTTCACCATTGGTTGAGTCCGACACAAAGCCGCGAATGCTTCCGCCGTTTTGAGCATGGGTGGACGTACATACCATCAGAAGCGGGGCGACGAGTAAGAAACCGACTCTACCAAAACATCTGTCGAAATACGCGCGAAGGAAACAAGGCAAGAAAACCTCAGCAGAGAAATAGAGTAGCTTAACAATGATAGGCGTTTCCCATTTCAAAATCTACCTTACTTGATGATCACCATCCTTTTCGTGTCAACAAACCCATCGGTCTGCATTCGATATATGTACGTACCACTTGCCAAACCGGCCGCATCAAAGGTCACTTCATGGGATCCCGCAAGAGTCGGTGCGTTCACGAGCGTCGCCACAGTGCGCCCGAGCATGTCATGAACGGTGAGGCGGACAAATGACGTCGCCGGCAACTCGAAACGGATGATCGTGGCCGGATTGAAAGGATTGGGGAAATTCTGATGCATCACGAAGGCCGCAGGAACCTTTGCTTCACCTGCGGATGTGACATCGCTGAGAGATATTCGAATCGGATCATAGTTCGTCGAAGATCCGTCAAGATCAATCTGCCGGAGACGGTAGTAGTATACTCCTGATAGTATACTGCTGTCTGTGAATGCGTACTCATGTGCCTGTATGGAAGTGCCGTGCCCGGCGACAAAACCCCCGGGAATCAATGTGAAAGTTCGTGGTTCAGCGGATGCCCGCTGGACTTCAAAACCGTAATTGGAGGTTTCTCCCAAAGTTCGCCAGGAGAGTCTTACCCGGTTGGTCGCCGACCACCAAACCCGAAAACTGAACGAGTTGAACCGGAAGTGGTATCGCTGGAACAATCTGCACGTCACCGAAGGTGGCATCGACATAGTGCGATAACAGCAGCATCGAGCCCCTGTGTGCGTGTCGTGTCTGGTCGAGATAGGTGAGGTCCCACACCAGTGGTTCCGATTCGCCCTGCGGCCACACCCGCAGAGCATAGAAGTCGCCCTGCGTCTGGGTTTCCACGCGCATTTTGAAAAGGGTCGTCTGCTCGAAGGGGATCGTCTTCCCGCTCGCATCAACCGCTCGTTGCCAGATCTCCAACCGTTCCCCGCCGTCAGCCGGAGCATTGAATGCATACATTCCCAGGGCTCCCGACGGATTCCACCCGCTCTTCGGTTGCCATCCGGACACCGGATCATCCGTGTGGCCTATCCACCGGGTGAAGACGCCCACCACCGGCTGTCCGCTCGTGGGATTGTATCCATCGGGATTGATGCTGTGAATGGTAATGGGGACTGTCACCTCATAGTCGGTCCAGGTTGTATCGCCGATAGCGAGAAGACGATCATAACCAGCGTCGACGTTGCGCACTCCGCTTCCTGCGCGAACCCACTGGCCGTCCACCACCTGAGCAGCACTCGTGATATCGGGTGAAGCCCCCCACACGACGGTCGTGGGAATCGGCCACTGTGTGTTTGCGTTGTACCTGACAACCACGGTATCCTTCTTTGTACTGGCATGGGTGTCCGTCGCAGTAACTATCACGAAGTTGGAATCTGGAAGCGGAAGCAGTTGTGTCCACGTGAGATCGATATTGAAATCGCCGGCGTTGAAGAGCCGGCGCGTATCAGGTCCGATACTGAGCGCATTCGACGGACCCCCGTTCAAAGAGTAGGTAAGGGAACTGAGACCGCTGGGGTTGTGCGCGTTACCCAGGACATTTGCCCACCGTTGGGGTATCCCCAGACTACGGAACGTTTGTCGTTTTCCATAATAGAACGTCAGGGTCGTTTGCGCATTGGTGGAAGAAACACGAGAATCCGTCGGCCCGGTGGCGTTGACACTGTCACCTTGTACGGACTGGATCTGTGCGAATCCCCCGCGGGGGAACAGCAGAACACTCACAGCCATTCCGCACATCGCGATTGCGTTTCTTCGCCTCATGGCCCTCCGCTCCTTTTCCGCTCGATACATACTTTCTAATACTTGAACGATTTATTCGGATATGGCGGTGGCTTTGGAGGCTCGATCGGTTTTTCTTTCAACAACTGCTGGAGATGTGCGATCGCCGCATCCAATTGAGCATCCCCACCCTTGAACGTCGCGACGGGAAGATTGTCCACAACGATATCCGGTTCCACTCCTCTTCCCTCGATCAACCACTCGCCTTCCGCGCCCGAATACACCGGTTTCGGCCGCTGTGGCGATGCCACGATCCACGAGGAAGTTGTTGCTGCTAAGCCAGATCTCACCTCCCCACGTTCGTGTGCCAATCACTTTGCCAAGTCCGAGCCGGCGGAACCCTTCTGAGAATGCCTCTCCGTCCGATGCTGTCCGTTCATTACAAAGAACCACCATATGTCCGCGAAAGGCATATTGCATGTTCCATGCCGGTTTCCCGACTCTCCCTTGCCAGTAGAACCAGGCTTTTCTGCAGCAATTTTTCGAGCACCCAGCTGTCGATGTTCCCTCCGCGGTTATGGCGCACATCGATGATGAGTCCCTTCCGATCGAAGACCGGATAGAAATTCTTCACCCATTCTGTGTAGTTGTTCCCTCCCATCGCACGGAGGTGCACATAACCGAGATCTCCTTTCCCCTTTTCTTCGACCCGCATCCGGCGCGAGTATTCCCATTCCGTGTACCGGAGATTCTCATCATCACCGAGTGTCAACGGCTTCACTACCGCGTCGACCTCCTTGGTGCCCGCTCCCGAACGCACATGCAAGAGCACCTGTTGTCCGGCCTGGTTCCTCAGCAGGGCTTCCGGAGTTTTCTCACCGAGGAGCCGTGAGCCGTTAATCGAAAGGATCACGTCGCCTTCAGCAATACCGAGGCCTGGTGCAACAAGCGGCGAAGCAACATCCAGGTACTCGGGATCTGAACGGTAGATATGCACGATTCTATAGCCACCAGCCTGTTCATCGCGCTCAAGCCGGGCACCAAGGGTTGCCACCCCGATTTTGTCTGATAGATCGCCGAACATCGCCACCGTACACAAAAATATGCAGAGCGGAGAGTTCGCCGACGAGATTGGAGATAAGATCGCTCAGTTCATCACGATCCGTCACCCGTTCCACCAAAGGAAGATGTTTGTTGAAGAGCTCTTTGTACTGGATGCCGTGCAGTGAGGGATCGTAGAAGTAGTCACGCTCAAGCCGCCACGATTCCATGAACATTTGCCGGAATTCCTCACGCGGATCGACAGTCAGCACCCAGTTTCCCAAATTCACCTTCGTTTTTGCGAGGTCTCCCGGTGCGGTTCCGTTGGCATCGATGACGTAGAAATCCTCTCCTTTTCTGACGGCAAGTTTCTTGCCATCCTGCGACATTTCATACCCCCCGATGTCTTCTACGATACTTTTCGTGGCCACATCCTTGTTCTTCAATTCCACCGCAACGAGGTTTGTCTTCCCCTGATAGATCGCTGGACGTTCGGCAACGAAGAGGATACTTGTCCGTGATTGCAAGAGAACTATACGCGCCGGCAGGAAGGGGAACCTCAAAGACACGACCCTGTATGCCCACCGGATCGATCACGACGTCAACGGCTTTCTTCTCGGGTTTCTTCTCTTCACCCTTTTTCTCCTCCTTCTTGTCATCCTTTTTGTCGTCCTTCTTCTCACCCTGCTGGGAAGCATACAGCTCATCATTTGGCGTGAACGGGAAGCGAAGACCTGCCGTCAGGGCTATTGCGTAAATCTTTCGTGTCTTGTCAAAGTAGGGTTCGGGTTGACGCGAACCCCACGGGCTGGGAACAACAGACTGGAAGACCCGGTCGGAAACAAAGTAGATCCACTTACCGTCAGGAGACCATACCGGATAGTAGCTGTCTACACGGTCACTTGTCAGTTCCAGCGTCTTTCCGGTCTCGAGGTTATAAAGACAGATTTGACTGAAGAAATTCTTAGCAGACCGCGAATAGGCCAGCCATTTGCTGTCCGGCGACCAGGCCTGCCCTTCCGGCCCCCCCTCGTCGGTTTTGAGAATCCGGATGTTCTTTTTTTGCTCGATATTGAAGGTCCACAATTCCTCGTTCTTGTCGGTGTACGCGATCCACTTGCCGTCCGGTGACGGCAGACCTTCCCAGCGGAGGACAGTGGCATCACTCGTAAGGACTTGCTTGTCTCCCACGCCATTCGCAGGCAGGCTCACGAACTCGGTCTCCCCGGTTTCGTCAGAAAGTGCCAGAAGCTTCTTGCCATCGGGCATGAATGTGGCATTCCTGTACCGGACCCGATTGCTGTCGGTAGCCTGGACAAGCCGGCCTTGTTCAACAGGTACCACGAAGATGTGTCCGCGCGCGGTCAACACAAGACGGTCGCCGGAGGGCGAAATCCCGAACGACGTAAGGTAGTCAATGGGATTCTTGACCCATTTCTCACGGAGCTGATCGTAGTCGGATGAAAGCGCAATCGGAATAAGGCGATCCGTCCCTGCAGTAATGTCATAGAGATGCAGATCGGCTCCCAGTTGATAGACGATCTTCCCATCATGAAGCGAGGGTGACTTGACATCCCAACCCTTATGCGATGTGTGCTGTTGCAGATCACGTCCGTCGGCATTCATGGACCAGATATTCATCGTCCCATCACGATCAGTCACGAAGTAGACTCTCCCTGCATACCACAAAGGGTTCTTGCTTGTGCCTTCAAAATCCTTTGTGAGGGGAACGGCTTCGGAGTCGCCTGAGCTGTATCTCCATATGTTCTGCGCTGTGCCGCCCTTGTAACGCTTTGTATGGCTCCCCTGGAAGGCCAACCGGGTGAAGAAAAGAGTTTTCCCGTCGTTGCTGAAGTTTCCCTCGGCTGCCTGAGCAAGAGGGAGCAGCTCCTTGCTTCCTGTTCGCGGATTGAGAATGAGCATCTGCTGGTTCGGCAGAGTTGCGTACCGGCCGGTTGCATAGAGAATGTTGCCTTCGGGAGTCCAACAGACAACACGTGCTCCACCGTCGAATGTCCGGCGACGGGGAACACCGCCCGCCGTCGGCATCGTGTACACCTCCGTTGTTCCCTCGTACTCGGCAGAAAACGCAAGCTCATTGCCGTCCGGGGATATCGAAGCATAGGATTCCACGCCGGGGTGGGACGTGAGCCGCCGGGCGATTCCCCCTTCCACACCTACCGACCAGAGATCCCCCTCTGCGGTAAAGACGATGGTATTGCCATGGAGTGATGGGAAACGATAGTATCCCGGCTTTTCCGAACCGTGTAGAGTTCCTGTTGACAGGATGGCGATAATCACAACAAAGAGTCGGCGCATTACTTTTCCGTGATGTGGTGGCTTTCATTGATCACGCGAATACCTCATATGCTCAGGATGTGTTCACCTGTAATTCCAAGATGCACCGTGTGAGTCCCATCGGGCAGGTGCAGAATATTGTTGACCTCAACGCCATCCAGAGAGCAGCGTCCGGGCGCTGGAGCCGAAAACACCATGTCCGTAGCGCCAAGAGCCCGGATACGAGCATGAACAGACATCCCTTCGCCTGCCGTTTCAATCACTTCTGCGTTGACCAACTCAAGGAATCTTCGCGATGGCATATGACGGCCGTACGCTATTTCGATCATGTGTTCACGACCATCGTAGTATCCGGCCGGCACCTTCAGACTTCCCTGTACTTCCTCGCCATCGACCCGAAGTGACCGGAGTTCAGGACCATCGTTGTTCACTTTCACGTTCCACACTGTCCCACGGCAATGCATTCCGGAAAGTGCAATCTCTCCCAATGGAAGTGCAAGGGGGACAATGCTGATGCCTCCCGGATCGCGCTCGATTCCGAAGAGGGCCTCGATCAACGCTTGATACCAACCAGTAGCACAATTGAGATTTGAGGCTGCCCCGTGTCTGAGCCATGATGACCTGTCCGCTTCGCTCAAGCCGTCCAGCATGAGGAATTCCGGGGCGTACCCCAATCGACCAAGGACTTGCTGGAGACCTTGAAACCACAGCATAATCTCTCCGGCGCGTCCCGCCCGCCTGAGGATTCTTGTTGCGTAAAGATCCCAGTGAGGATACATGGCCCCTGACACCGTTTCAGCCCCCGCGTTCCTATCCCATGGAGGAAGAAGCCGCAAGCCCCATTGTGAAAGATGATTTCGAGAAATGAAACCGGCACATTCCGCGATTTTCCGGCGGATGAGCGGCCAGCCCAGCGGCGAATGCAGGAACATCAACGTAAACAAGGGGTAGCTGGCGTTTTGCGAACCGGAAGTCAAATCAATGGCGTCAACAATGAAACCCATTCGATCATCCCAAAAGTGCGTAAGGAAATGTGCTTCCAGGCGCCGCGACATCTGCGCCGCCTGCCGGCACATGGCGTCGTCTCCCATCACCACGCCGATATTCTCGCACGTCCGGCAGAATGTGTAGAAGTTGCCTACTTCAATCGCCACTGCGCTATCTTCCGTGCGGCCGAATTGTTGCGGCAGATCGGGATAGAAGCCGATATTCTTGAAGAATCCTCGCGAATCACATTCGCCGGACAGTTTCGCCAGATGGCTGACCGTCGCCGGATACATTTCTTCAAGAATGCGCTTGTCCTGTGTGTCAAGATATGTTTCATACGCAAGTGATGTCAGAAGGGCGTCAAGGGAACCGTGTGGCTGTGTGTCAAGAGGTTCCAGAGAGCGGGTCCATCGCATGGGGATCAGTCCGCCTTCATCCCTGTGGGCGTTCACAAAGCGGACTGTTTTCTCTGCAAGCGCTGTGCCCCCCCAACGCAGAGACGCAAGAGCGGTGACGATGGCGTCCCAGGCCCAGATCCAGTAGTAGCGTCCGGGCGTCGCCCGGGGAATGCCGTAGTCTCTGACCACGCTCGACTCAACGAGTGCAGGAACCGATGCCACAAAGTCCACAACGTGAGGGGCATCAGGCATATGAAGCTGCGGTGCGATCCCGGAGATCCGGGTTTGCTCTGACTGCACTCTCCCGGCATTCTCCAAGGGATCCGCATCGTTCGTATCTTGCGCTCCTTCATCTGCAAACTCAATAACAAAGGGGGGATGAGGATCCGGGGACTTCACAGCCGAACGAACAAATGCCAGATCCTTCCCCCGCTCTTCTCTCGTGTACCCATTGCCTCCCAGAGTCACCGTCACTGTTGCATCGTAGATCGGCATCAATGAATCCGCGTACTCCGGCAGGAGATCTTCCGCCGTTGCCGATCCGGAACGACATATTCGCGCAAAGATCCTCCGGCGAAGGGGTTCGGGGATCAGGAAATCGCCGGCATACCGTCCTTTCCGTTTCATCCAGTCGCCAAGAATGATCCTATCACGAAACCGGAACGCCGCATGCGAACCGGTAGAGGGAGCCGATGACCAGACGCGGACTCCCTGCACCTCCGAGAACAACGAGCTCGCATGAAAGAGCACGACGACTGCGGCGGCGGGCGAGGTGATCCGGGAGAAAGTGATGATGAGACTTCGTCCGGCCGGAGTTATCTCAATATCGACACTGCCATTGGAACAATTGCCGCGCACGCGAGCATACCCCGGCATCCACTCGACGTCCCCGAACGACAGCTGTTCTTCCTTCCCGGCGGGATGACGAATCCAGAAACTACACACTCCTGCACCTCCCGCAAGCACTCTCGAATTCCGGCTGACGGGTTGCGCGCCGTGGTACCCGATCTCCCCAATGGTGTTGGTCTCCCACGAAAGGAACGCGTAGGTTCTGTCGTCTGAGATCCAGCAACCGCGGTCGACGAGTGTTTCAGGATGGATCGTCACGTGTGCCCTTCGCACGAAAGCCAATATCCGTCAAACGTTGCCGCAATGCTGTCTGTGAGCATCAGTCGAAACGTGCCTTCAGCCTCCGTCGGCACAATGGGGATGAATGTCAGGAGCGAGTGCATAGCACCACACAAACCGTGCTTCAGAAGAACGGACCCGGCCAACCAGGTGGTAGTCTCTTGTGCCATCGTTGGGATACGCAGGAACAAATGCCGTAAGCGCGGATGACCACGACGACGCTGTCGGAGCAAACAGTACGAGGCGAATCCCGCCGTCCACGCTGTAGCAGATCGAATCTTCCGATGGCATCCTGACAAAATCTCCCCAGGAGTGCGCATTCCATTCTATCGAGCGGGGTGCATCACAACGGATGACGTCAACGCCCGCGACGAACATGTCGGTGGTGACGCACACCGCGCGACGGTAGCTTTGCACTCCAAGGTGCCTGAGGTACGCGGCTGTCAGATCCACAGAGATATCGACGGTAGCGCCATGGTGCCGCACATCAGGACAGTTGGGCAAGCATCTCCGGCGGGATGAAATCCGGCAGCCACACCGTGGAATCTCCGATCTGTCCCTGGCCGTCGACGGTAATCACATTATGGAGTCGCGTGTCTCTCCTGTATACAGGTCCGGAACCGTTTGCGACAAACGACCGCGCATTGCGAAGGAGGAACGATCCATTTGCGGGGTCGCTGTGGCCATAGGCGCCGTACTCTCCCTGCACGTATCGTTGCATCCCGATAGGGGACCCCGACCGCAGAGTAAACACCGAAGTCGCGGATTTTATGCACACCTGTCCGCCATCGGCAAAATGAGAGACACCCGACACCGGTGCCTGCGGCTCGATTGTCGGGTCGAAGAAGAGGAATTCATAGAGCCGTCGTCGCGCCGGTATACTCCGGAAATCGACGCCAGCGTGCGGGAGATCTTCCAGCAATGTACCAACCCGTTGTGCTTCACGCGACCCGGTACGGGCAGCGATCAGGAAGTGGCACCAGCTGTCACCGCCGGTCCGGTACTGGGGGTCGCCGAATGTCACCCCGAGGAGGCCGTCCGGCGAGAGCGTGGCTGCGCGGAAACGGGATGCATGGGCAAGTCCCGGATGTGCCTGCCAGAGATCTTCACCGGTACATGCGCGCAGCATCTCAATCCAGCGAAGGAGAAATCCGAATTCATAAATCCAGAGGTTGATGCCATGGGGATAGAACCCATCTTCCGGAACCAACTGCAGCGCAGACTCGAGGGCTCCCCGAAGCCACGCAGCCCAACTCTTTGACTGTGGATGGTTCTCCCAGGTGACAAATGAAAATGCGAGAAGTCCCAACCCGCATCCGAGGTAATGTGCCTGGCCATAGTCGTGCCGCTTGTACCCGAGATGGGCAAAACATATATCTGCCACATCCCTCAAGCGCTGTTGCGCGGCGCGCTCTTCGTCGGGCGACAGAAATGACACAAGCCAATCGTATCCCACGGAAAGCGTGAAGAGCACTTCACCGGCCTGGGTATCAATACGAAGCGGTTCGAAATCGGCGCGTCCGGTCTCGGCAATGTAGCTGCGGTATGCCCCGAGCGCCCTCCGGACATTCTCGTCATCCGGCGACATCAACGCAATGAATGCTGAAAGAAGCACTCTATCCTCAGAGGAGAGTCGCTCGGGCCCTTCAATGGTCTTCGATTCTGCGGTCTTTTCGAACGGCAGGTCCCATGAGCCCATCATCGCAAGTATAGTGTCCCATTTCTTTCGGTGGGACCCGCGGGCCTTCAGACGGAGTGCCGGGATATCGTTTGGTGTGAAGAGGAGTCGGGGATGAATGCCGACAAGATCTTCCCGAAGCGACACGTCCCGATCGGTCGCCGTGAGCGCCGCAGTGCGGTACAGGATAGCGCGCTTCGGGACAATGAACGGGTCGGGACTTGACAGCGCGAGTTCCCCGTTACCGTCACATGCTATCCTGCTGATGAAGCGCAGCACCGAACATTGAATTTCATCGCCCCAGAATGATTCCCGGACTTCGGCATCCACTGATCCATACCGGATGCCCAATACCGGAATGCGTGGGATATCACGCCATCCAGGCCATGGACCGACACGAATACCATCAGCATCAGTGGAGAACTCCATTGTAGAAAACGTGTATGGATCCGAGGGGTTTGTGTGGCGGACAAACCGGCAGAAGCGTTCAAACTGGAACCCATCGGCAGCGCATTCAACAAGCAACGTCACTTCACCCCGGAGGGACTCCGGCAGCGCAACAGTATACGGGCCGCCCATCTGTTTGGGTGGCATCACATCGAACGTACCTAGAGGTATCGGGGCACGCGAATTGACCGGTAATCGATGGCCTGCTGGCAACGTCGGCATAGGTGTTTCTCGTCCGGTACGTGAGCTATCAACGTTGCATGGGGAACACGATTTCCGGCATTCCTGCAGGCGGGAAGAAAACCCTGGTCAACCCTTTGCACTCCGGAAGAATCACACCTGCCTCACGGTACTGCAGCCGACCCGAGAAGGCGTAGCCGTGCCTCGACGGACAAACGGAGACCATCGTTCCCCGGGTGAGCGGGGTCACGGTTGCCCAGCTGTTGTTGTGGTGCTTCGAGTGCGCGAAGTGCTGAAAGGGTATGCAACCAAGCCACAACGGAGGCAATCGTTGCTCCCTCCAGGAATCGAGAGCCGGGTGCACATGCGTCCCGTTGTCGTGCGTCGTGGTGTCCCCTCCATACAAAACACATTCTTCCCCCCGGTCCGCATGAGAGCAAGCATTTCCGGAGTCCGTACCTGCGCGAACGGAAGGATGACGGCACGATACCGCGAACTGCCGAGATGAAACTCGCCCTTGACCCACCGACCTTCCCGGCAGATCGAAGGTGCGTGAACATCCACCTGAACATGATTGTCGAGCAGGGCAAGAATGAGCCGGAACACTTCGGCTGAAGCGGCGTCAGCGGCAGGACCGGCGAGGGCATACAGTGTTTCAACTGGAAACACCACAAGAACCCCCGATTCCGGGAGTGTGTTATCGACGGCACCGAGATGTTCGCTCAAACGAGCGTTCCATTCCGGGAAATGGGGCCACGTGTTGTGCGCAGGATACCCCGGAAGAGGCGGAGACCCGAGGAATGAACGTTCTTCCCCGATTGTGCCAACCGGACCATAGGCATGTGCGAGCCACCGCAGACCGAAGATCGCCATGGTATCAACACAGTAGTTCATAATGGTGGTCTGCCACCCCTCCCCTTCATCATCACCCACAGTCCAGAGATTGTTGTACGCGAAGTTCCCCTTGCTCATTTTTCCGAGTGAGGCGCATATGACGTTCATCGCAGCCAGGTTGGCATACCACGGCGCGTGCGGTTCGCGCAGTTTATCGATTCCTCCGAGATCGACGAAGCCGCCGGTCTTTGTTTTCATTGCCTCCCAGAGATCGAGACTGCCATGGTTCATGTCGCACATGTCGGCCGATTCAAAATGCCACGTATCGTGAATCCCTGACACGGTCCGTGAGCCCCACAATTTCTGAATGTGTTTAGTCGATGATGCGTTGGCAGCATTCAATGTCCGCTGGACGGACGTGTAGTAGGCGCATCGTACGCGGATGTGGCTCTCATTGCCGGCTGGGAGCGCGAGTTTCCAGAGATCAGCCCGGAGTTCGTTTCCGGCGATGGCGTGGTATTCCTTCAGGATCGCCGGTGTAGACGGCAGTGTACCGTAGGTGCAAGTGTACCCCGCCTCATCCCACATGATGCCGTCGGCAGCGCATCCTTCTTTCTTAAGAGTATCCAGCATCGACATATACCGCTGCATCTGTGACCTGTTGGAGTAATCCACATGACTCGTATCGGCCTCAAAGAATGCGAGGATGCGCCAGTCATCACCCTTGAGTCCTTGCAAAGTACCGAAGGCCTCCACATAGCGCGCACGGGCATTATAGAAGAAACAGCTTTGCTGAGTGACATCCAGAACCTTCTCCGGAGCGCCGTCATCCCCGTGAAGCAGAACAGCATAGACGCGCGCGATTCCCCGGGGATAGTACTCAATGGCCACTTCATTCAGCGTATGCACATGACGGGGTTCGAGGTCGCAGCGAACGGAGAATTGGCCTTCGCGAATGGTGCCGAAGTTGGGAAAACGATCGGCGCGTGTTCGATTGCCGAACAGCAGCACTTCCATTCCACCCTTCGTGCCGATAAGTTGCCGGGAGACGAAGCGCGGATCAGGGCCAAGCCAGCACGCCATGCCGAATCGCCGGCACAGTCTGCCAATCCCGCGCATCGCAACCCGCGCCGGAGGATCGTTCCATGTATAGCGGCTGCATCGCACATAGACCGCAACCCCGCCAAAACCCGATCGCCGAATGTCGTGAAATTGGCTTACACGTAACTTCTCGTTCTCAATGACTTCGTCGGTCAGGGTCCAGACCATCAAGGTTGCCGGCGTACAGTGACCCTGTGAGCGTGCGTTCATGCGTGCCTCGTAAGGTGGACATTATCAAACCAGCAGGACCCCGCTCCATCCATCTCCAGAAGGATGTGCACCCTATCAGCAGCCGGAATCACGGGCGGGGATGCCACCTCGAGATGTGTCCAGGCCGTGGTGCCGGTCACCCGTGCGGTACAGCGATACAGTTCATACTGTGCGGTATCGTAGAGCCCATGAGTCCCGCTCCGATGAAGCCGGATCGCCACGGTGGCCGATCCTGATGTGAGTGCAGTTCTCACATACGCACTGAGCCTGACATGCTCGCCCTCTGTGAAGTCCATCTGGCGGAATGCAGGTCCAATCGCGGTGGCTTTCCACATGGCTTTGGCGGAAGCGGGAGAGTCTATGCGAATGGACGCGTGGTCATCCCAACCGCAGGTTCGATCCGCGACAAAGCGCACGGAAGCGGGATCACCGGCGAGCACCTCGGTTTCCCAGGGCCAGACGTCGGCAGGATCCTGTCTCGTCGTTGCGCATGTCTCAGCAAACGTGTGCACACCGTCGACAATAATCGGTGTGAGATCCGGTTCGGGAGCGGGGATCTCTTTCGCTCTTCCGGCAAGGCGCGCCCCTTCATCCCTGTCAATGGTCGAGAGCCGATATGATGCAGTGTAGATCGATCCGCCGGACAGCACACGGTCCAGACCATCGCCGCACACTTTGTATGCAAGGTGCGCATCCCACATATACGCGCAAATCCCGGCAGTCACGCCATCGGTCGATCGCAGCGTCAGGCAAAGATTCTCTTCTTCGAGCAGCCAGATCATGCGATCGCCACCCCGCATGGCAATGTTGTGTTTGTCCGCAGATTCCAGATGATGATGCGGGATTTTCATCACCCGATCCCCGCGATCAAGATAACATGCGTTGTACCGAAGAGGCCTGCCCCTGTCAGCGGAAAACACCCCTTCCGGCCAGAGGTTGCAGAACTCGACCTCTCCATGATTTGGATTGGGCGTCACTAACCACTCGCGGCCTTCCGGAATGTGCAACGTCGCCTGGATGGCAATTTCGTACAGGCGCTTCCCGGCTGTGTGCGCAAACACGACATGAAAGGCGCTTTCCGCTGAACCGGAGCGGGTCATTCCTTTGCAGACAATCTCCAGTCGGTCTTCAGTTGCTTCCTGTATCTGAAGGGTACCGTTGCTCCCGGTATTTCTTTCAGGATCCTGATGGTTCGCGTATTGCTCCCAGAACAGCGGCAGGGGGACTTCCTCACCGATCAGCGGCCGTCCGCCGGGCCGGAAGCGGACATTCTGTAACTGGAGATCCCTTATTTGAGCGATAACTTCACTCCCGTCCCGGATCACCAGCGATGCATCATCTGTTTGGTCACCGGTCAGCGCCACTCTCGAGGCCTTTCAATGCCCGTTCAATATCCGATCGGAAGACGGGATGCAATTCTTTCCTCATTGCCAGATCCTGGAGATCACGGCGGACGTGAGCATTCACCTCTGGCATCTGTGCCTGGAGATCGTCAACCGTGATCGCGCCTGCCCAGAGACGATCCAGCGCCGGTTGAAGTTTTTCGAGAATCGACGCAGACGTCCAACTGGAGTACCGGACGAAGAAACGGGGATCTCCGCCGTCGTGCCGGAGACTGAGATTCCATACATCGGCAAAACCGCTGCCCACGAGTTGCGGGTAGCGCCGCTCCCATCCACCCACAAAATCGATGTCGCGCAAAACCGGGTTGGGTTGGTAGAGCTGTGCACCCGCGACGATCCATTTGAGCGCCTCCCAGGCGGCCTTCGGATTCTCTGTTCTCGCACTGATCGACAGCCCGCCGCTTCCGCTCCTGAAATACCTGACCGGCTTACCCGGGATGCGCGGAAGCGGAGCGACACCCCACTTGATGCTCAGTGTCTCGATCAGCATCTGGTGGGGTACGGCTTCCACAAGCATACCGACCCTTCCGCTTTCCAGCAGCTGCGAAGCCTGCATCCCCATTGCCTGGATGCGGCGCAGATCAGGCATGATCTTCTCATGCATCAGCGAGAGGTACATGGCAAAGGCTTCGGCCGATTCACGGGTGATGGAGGCCGTCAGGGCACGTGGTGCGATCTCCGCGCCGTTCATCATCTCGAGCATTTCAACAAAGTGGCTTCCGATGAAGATGCCATAGACTTCAGGCACACCATCGTTATCCCTGTCTTTTGTCAGGCGACGGGCAATATTGACCATCGTCTCCCACGTCCACGCAGTATCAGGATACGGGATGCCTTCTGCATCAAACATCGCGCGATTGTAGTAGACGCCGATCGTGGTGCTCCAGTTTCCCACACTGTACCACCCGTCATCGACAGATTTTCCGCTTTGCACAACGGCCGGCCAGAGACGAGCCACAAAGGGATCATCGTTGCTCATCGTGCGGAGGTCGAGGAGCCTCCCCTCGGCGGCAAGATGGTCACGCATCGTGTTGTTTGTGTAGAAGATGTCGGGGGTCTGTCCGGCGACCATCATTGCATAGAGCTTGTCCTGACCCGTGAACGGGTTGAGGCGGATCCGAATCCCTGAAGCGGCCTCGAACCCGGGGATCTCCGTCCCCAGCGCAGTGATGTCGGCCGCATTTGCGGCGCAATTGTACACGACCTCGATACCCTTTGAGTGATCCCGGCATGACGGCATGGCCAGCACGAGGCATAGCACGGGAAACGCGAACATGCTCCTGATCATCATCCCCGCAACCCTCCCATGGCAATTCCTTTGATGAACTGTTTCTGAGCCAGCGCGAAGGCAATAACGTTCGGGAGCATAATCAGGACCGCACCGGCCATGAGAAGATGCCATTGCGTGGCGCCCGTCCCCACGATCTGCGACTTCAGCATGTTCAATCCGAGTGTCAGTGTCGCCAGTTCCGGTGAATTCAGATAGACAAGCGGACCGAAGAAATCATTCCACGTACCGACGAATGTAAAGAGAGCGACCGTGGCGAGAGCCGGCCGGGCAAGAGGGAGCACAATGCTCCAATAGATTCTGAAGCGTCCCGCGCCATCCAGCATCGCTGCTTCGTCGTACTCTTTGGGAATCGTGAGGAAGAATTGGCGGAGCAGAAAGATATAGAACGGGGAACCGAAGAACGCCGGAACAACGAGAGGCAGGTACGTGTCCACCCAACCGATCGACGAAAAGAACATGTAGAGGGGAATCATGGTCACCTGTCCGGGAAGCATCATGGTGGCAAGACAGATGGAAAAGAGGGTGTTACGTCCCTTGAATCGCAGCCGGGAAAAGCCGAAGGCGACAAGTGAGCATGAAAGGAGTGTGCCTGTGAGCGTCAGGGCGGTAATGATCGCGGTATTTACCGTGTAGCGCCAGAACGGAAGAAGCGACGTCACGTCTGCATAATTCCTCCACATCACACGATCAGGAATCCACCGGAATGGCTGGGCAAACACTCCCGGGAGATCATGTATCGATACGGAGAGCATCCAGGCGAATGGTGCAAAGAAAAGCGCACTGAGTGCGAGCAGGCACAGGTAGGCCGCAGAACACCAGATTGCTGTTCGCCAGAACGGCGTCTTGAGTCGCCATTGTTCCATCGTTAGTGTTCCCCGGCTTCGTAGTAGACCCATTTCCGCGAGAGCTTCGTTTGCAGTAGGGTGAAGAGGAGGATGAGAAAGAAGATGACCCATGCAAGTGATGACGCATAGCCCATCTTGAATTCCTGGAAGGCCTTCTTATATACATAGAGTACGACGAAGAGCGTGGCGTTATTCGGTCCTCCTTCCGTGCCCGGTTGAGCGGCACCGGTCATGACGAAGGCCTGCGTGAAAACCTGAAATCCTCCGATGATGCCGATGACCAGGCTGAAGAACACCGCCGGCGAAATCATGGGCATGGTGATGGAGAAGAATCGCCGGAGAGGACCGGCGCCGTCGAGCGCAGCGGCCTCATACAGCTCAATCGGCACTCCCTGCAGCGCTGCAAGGAATATGATCATTGATCCGCCAATTCCCCACAGCGACATCAGGACGAGTGCCGGTTTGGCCCACGTATCGCTTTGCAGCCAGAGCGGTCCTGCCACGCCAATTACCCTCAGCGCGTTGTTCAATAATCCAAATTCGGGGTTGAATACCCAGATCCAGAGAATGGAGACTGCAACGAGGTTCGTAATCGACGGGAGGAAGAAGACCGTCCGGAAGAAGCCCATCCCCGGAAGGCGCAGGTTCAGCAGGAGGGCGAGGGAAAGCGCGAGAACCGTCGCCAGAGGCACCGAGAGGAGAACGTAGTACGCCGTATTGAAAAGGGATTGCGCGAAGAGAGGATCATCATTGAACATCCGCTCGTAGTTTTCCAGGCCGATCCACGACGGGGGTGAAAGCATCGTCCATGCAGAGAAACTTGCCCCCAAAGAAACGATCATCGGACCGAGAGTAAACACCCCGAACCCGATAAGCCAGGGGGAAATGAATCCAAGACCGGCCAACTGTTCCTGTCTGGAAGGCGACCACTTCACGGCATGACCTCACGGCCAAAGAGCGTGGGCGGGCAGAACGGTCCAGTGGTGGAGTTCCCCGCCCTCACGCTGAAATACTCTTCGCAATCAGGCATCCCATTCCACTGGCGCGCAAGAATGCTTTCCTTAAACGGATCGTAGGTGAATTCCATGGCATCGTCACCCGAAAGGTAGCGGACAGTCCGCAACATGCCATCGTGCACGTTCTGCTTGACCGTTGCCCTTTCGGCGCCGCGAAGGAACTCCTCCCACGTCGTCTCAGCCGAAGTGGAGAGTTCCATGACAACACCCGTCCACCAGCTGTTGATTGCATGACGCGGGAAATCCCTCGCAGGTCCATCATAGTTGTACATCGACACAATCATGTAGTCACCGCACCGCCAGATCTTCACCGGGTGGGCGGAGGGCGATGGCGATGGTTGCAGCGGAAGAATAAGCCCGTAGGTATGATAGTCGCGGAAACAGATTCTTGCCGGGCCTGCACAAACGAAGGGAAACTCTGAGATAGGTGTTCCGTTCACCAGAAGCGCGTCAAAAGGCGCATGATACGTGAACAGCATGTCCATCCGAAAGCTCTCTACGCCGCAATGCCCTGCACGCTTTGGGGTATAACATGCGATGATTTTGTTCTTGTGCTGGTATGTCGCACATCGGCCTTCTTCGTAAAGATAACTCTCATCAATGGTCGTACGCGCCACATGGCAGACGTTCTTCTCTCCGACGCGACTGCCGTTGAACACACCGCGCGTATACGCAGATCGAAAATCAGAAAGAGCGTGAATCTCCGTGCCCCGCCGAATTCTGAGCATGAGGCTGTCCGCATGACCCGCATTCACATAGGGCATGGATGCCGAACCCAGCGCATACTCTTCCGTCATGTATGTTGTAAGCTCACTCCAGCCGCCGGGATACACATCCTCGTCGAACGCAAACTGCCCGTCACCGGGCGCGGACGCATTGATCGCGCGCCGGTTGTTCTCGTGGTAGCTTTCTCCATACGTTATTTTGCGGAATTCATAGGGAAGAGGTTTGTGCCATGTAATTGATCGCGCAAGTTCCGGCACATGAAACGGGAGAATCGCCACCAGCGCATTCTGCACAAGGGTCGAAGGATGATTGTAGCGATAACAGAGTCCGGGCTCAATGAAGAGCCGGTCGCCGTACGCAGCAGCCATGGTGAAATGGAGTGCCGAACAGCCGCCCATCGAGTCGTCGGCGTACGAGCGCGAGTGCGGACCTGCAAACTGCTGGCTCGGGAAGTGAAAATGCATGGCAACGTCTACCCAGAGCCGCTGCTCCAGAAAGAGGGCCAGCTGTCGTGCCTCCGCCGATCGGGCATGTTCCGCAACGAGACCCAGAAACCATAGATCGAGGGCAGTATACGTGGGACTGTTATACTCTGACATTTCCGATTGCCGGAGGCGTGTCCCGCAGTGGTCCCCTGTACGATGCCGGAATGCTTCCAGGCGGCGGCAGCCAAGATCGACAGCCCATGTCTCATTGCATCGTTCCCCCCCCAGAATCAGCGTGGCATACGCAGCCAGAGGATGATTGACATTCCCATCGTGGAAATCACACGTGGCCGCCTCAACCAGTCTGTTCTGGATCGATCGCTCCAACTGCGCAGTAAGGGGGGGGTCTATCAGGCCGGGGATGCGATGGAGCAATGCCAGCAATGTCGCCGGAGTGTGGGTCGCATCCTCCGGTTCCAGTGTCGCCAGTAATCGGTTACCGAATTGTCTCCGCTCGTCCTGTCTGTCGAACAACAGGGCGAGGGCATACCAGTATGTGTCCCGGGCGATGAGACATCGTCCGGTTGCGGGACTGTAATAGCGATCCCCGGCCTCCCTGGCGATATCCATAAGCCAGAGGCGGTCTTTCGGAAGTGCGTTCACAGGTGCAGGATCCGGGGTGTTCGGGTTCGAAATGATTCAACTACTGATTTTCAATGTGGGGAATCCCGGGGGGATTTGCAAGCGGGTTGCATTTCCGGGGGTAGAATCATAGTTTGCACCACTAACAGGGTGTTGAAAAACACTCTCACATCTCGCGGCGTCATTTTCAACAACCTGCTGAAGGTCATATGTCCAGAACATCCCAATCGAAGAACCCGGAGAATCCCGCCCGACGCCGCGTGTTCTCTGTCGTTATATTGCTTGCGCCTCTTCTGATCCTCGCCGCAGTCGAGGGTTTCTTGCGGCTGTTTTCCTACGGAGGAGAGAGAGATCTCGTTCTCACGACGACAATCCGCAACCGTGAGTTTTATACGCTCAACCGTGCAATTGGCAAACGGTACTTCGTCCAGCAGGGCGTTGCAATCCCCGAGCCGCCGGATGCGCTTTTCCCGAAATTCAAATCTCCACACACACAGAGAATCTTCTGCCTCGGGGAATCCACAATGGCCGGATTTCCGTATGAATACAACGCCACTCCGCCATCGATGCTGAAGGACCGCCTCACAACACTCTTCCCTTCAGATACGATCGAAGTGACCAACGTCGGCATGTCGGCAGTCGGAACCACCGTCGTGCGCGATCTGATCGGCGACCTTGTGCACTATGAGCCGGATCTGTTCGTCATCTACGTCGGTCACAATGAATTTTATGGCGTGTTCGGGCCGGGGTCATCGGCCCCTCTCGCGGGGAGCCCGTGGTTGACACGAGTGCATCTTTCGCTGATGCGCTTCCGGGTGTATCTCCTCCTTCGTGACGGTCTCGCCGCACTTCAGGATGCGTTGTCGTCTGATCGGCGGGCGAATGGCACCACGCTTATGGAACAAATGGTGGGAACTGGAGAGATCGCCTTCAATAGCGAACTCTACAGGCGAGGACTGTCGATCTATCGCGACAATATCGAAGCAATCATCGACGTCGCGCAATCGCATCACGTGCCGATTCTCTTCAGCACACTCGTAAGCAATCTTCGCGATCAGGTCCCGTTTGTCAGTGTTTTTGCCGCCGGAACCACGGAATCCATGAAAGTCGAATGGAATCGCGCAAAGACCAGCGGAGACAGCCTCGCAGAAACCGGTCAGTTCGTTGATGCCATAGAAGTTCTTCATCGCGCAGTAGCAATCGATTCGATGAATGCCTCCGGATACTATTCGTTGGGCAAAACCCTCGAGGCGGCCGGTCACTACGAGAAGGCACGGCAGGCATTCATCAAGGCGAAAGATCGCGACGCACTCCGGTTTCGAGCTTCCGAAGAATTCCAGGAGGCGCTCCTGGACATCTGCCAACGACGCGCTGTGCCGGTTGCACGTGTTGATTCGGCGTTCGCTGCTGCATCAGCGCACGGGATCATCGGGCGGGAATTGATTCTGGAACATGTGCATCCAAACATTTGGGGATACCTTCTGATGGCCCATACCTGGGCTGACGCCATGAAGGCAAACGCTATGCTGCGACCGGCAGCATCGTGGGGTGCTGCCCCACCTGACTCAACGTTTCTCCAGATCGCCGGAGTATCACGATTTGATGAGGCTCTGGGACAGGTGAAGGTGCATCAACTCACCCAGCGATGGCCGTTCCGGCCGGAGCCGGGCCATCCCTCGTTGTTGCCTCGCGATACGGTGACAACAATCGTTGACTCGGCACTCAAAAGCGGCGTCTCGTGGACTCAGGCGAGGTACCGGGTCGCAGACTACTACGCCCAACGTCGGGAGTTTGATCTCGCGCGACGCGAGTGCATCGCCATCGCAAAAGCATTGCCCTATTCGTTTCAGCCATGGATCCGAAGGGCAGATCTCTTCTCTGCTGAAGGAAGGCTGGCTGAAGCCGCGGAGGAATACCGCCACTGCATTGCAGTAGAGGAAAACCCGTACGGCCATATGAAGCTCGGCGTCCTCCTGCTGCAGAGTGAGCATCCCTCAGACGGCAGCGGCGGAGTTCGAAAAGGGGTTTTCAGTTGATGCTGGGCCGAAGGGGGGCCTCACAGTAGGTGAGCAGGCGAATGGCAGATCAGTGCTGGCATTTGCCTATGCGCGGCTTGGACGGTTTGCGCAGGCCAAAGAGAACGCCCGGCGGGCCGTTGCCCTGCAACCGGGCTTGAAAGAAGCGACCGATCTTCTCCGGAGACTACCCTGAGGAGCCTCCGAACATCCCCTACATCTTGTCTTTCAGATGCTGTTTGATTTTCTCCGCCGCATCCTGAATGACCCTGGACACACTCTCCAGATCTTCGGCGATCTGCGGACCGATCGTGCCCTTGATGTGCTCCTTTTCCAACCCCAGGATGTACAACGCCACCTTGCGCCGGTCTTCCACTGATAGACCCTTAATTGCAGCTGTGATCTCGTCGATCGTCATGGCAGTTCCTTTCGGTTTCTCTTCCTATTTTGATTGTGGAATTAGTAAAGCCTCAATTCCAGAGGTATTTTGTGCGGATTCGACTCAACCGATCCCGGCAGCACTCATCCAGGCTGTCTTGGACATGCCAGCTTCCCGGAACACCTTGTGCTCGTTGAGCCGTTGCTCTATCACGGGTTTGAGAGCACCGAGAAAATCGACAGGAAGTGGCAGGTGCTTCTCGATCCCGGAAAGATAACTGCAGCTGTAGAGTGCACGATGTCGCGCGATCGCTTCAAGCACAAGAAGAAGACAACTTTCCCTGATCAACAGGCAGAGAGATGCCTTGTTCGCCTGTGCGCGGTCGTTCATCTCCGCACAGCATCGGAGCACAAACCACAAAAGCCGGTTGGTGGGCACATCCAGCGGCCCTCTCTCAAGGGCACGCGTGAACGCTGTGGAGTGCCCGGCAAAGCGATCCTCACCAACATCCTGAAGATCATCAACAAACTGCAACGCCACACCGTAGGCAAACATTGCTTCGGCCATCGGAGGCGTAAGCGAGCCGGTCACAAGCACACCGTCGGCAAGTACCGAGGTACCACCTTTTTCCATCGTAAGCGAAAGAAGGTATTCTTCATCAAAGCCGGAACAGTCCCGATGAAGCAACAGGCTTTTCCCCTGGGCTTCATGTATTGCCATCAGGCTATGGTATACGTCAGGATGGTTTGGCCGCGGGTATTGGTGTTCAACCATGCCGATCAACCGATGTATCGGAACGTTATTCGCGCCATCCGCATCGAGCTCGATGCCGCGCAACCTGGACGACAACCATCGAACAAACGATTCCTTCTGCGAATCCGTTTGTTGGAGATCGTCAATCCTGTTGTCGGTATAGGGATAGAGCATACTGTATGCAAAGGAGGACTCCGTCATCGAGACCGGATGGGAAAGGTAGGTCTGGATGCTGTTGAACACCCATTGATTTCGAAGCGCCTGAAGGACATCATCGTCTTCGATGCTGTGGTCAAAACTCTTTGCCTCTCTGGCGAAGGATTTCCCGACTCCCTCGCAATCATCCATGAAATGCTGCATCTCCGGATCGACTGATCCTCGCAGAATTCTTCCCAAACTTGCACGGACATGTTTTCGCAGAATGAGCCGATCACCATCCAGCGCCATTCCGCCCCACTCGCTCTGTCCCGGGACATTTTGGATGAGCGTCTGGATTCGGGACCTGTTGCCCTCCTGTTCGCCTCGAGAATAGGTCTTCAGGCCGGAAGGAAAGGCTTCCGGGCAGGTCAGCCAGGCGGACAAAAACCTTTGTGTCAATTGCGATATCGACGGGCTCAAGAAGTCCTTTGGCAGTTGTGAGACGAGCGGATGCACCTGAGAACAATACGCTCTCTTTCACCCAAAAGATGCAGACAGAACAGCTCTACGCGTTGCACATGGCAAGGAACGTGGCAATGGAGAGTGCAACAACGGTTTGTTGGAAACGTAGAATAGTATTATATTTGCCTCGTGGAGATTCGGAGACTAATCGGGCCGACTGTTGGACAGGTAATACCAAAAACGAAATGGACTTGATCATGAAGACACTCCTCTTTCTGGCGGGATTCCTGGCGTCATTCCCGCTCCTGGCGCAAGAACAGACCCTTGTTGGATCCTCCTCCATTGACCACGGCGGCTATGGCGCTCTTGTGGTCAAATTCACCTCGGTGAATGACAGACTCGGCGTCCTTGTTGGCGGGCGCGGAGGGTGGATTATCGACCACACGTTTGCAATCGGAGGGGCAGGGTACGGACTGGTTAATGAAGTCCCCGCCAAAGGCATAGGCCCTCTCGGACAACAATTCTTGAATTTTGGGTACGGCGGACTTGACCTTGAGTATATCGCCAACTCGAACAGCCTCGTGCACTATTCGCTGCACACTCTCATCGGTGCGGGAATGGTGGGGTATCGCAGCGCCGGTTGGGAAGATGTTTCGTGGACCCATGGAGACGTGTGGGATGCCAGACACGACAGGTTTTTTGTGATTGAACCCGGTGCAAACATTGACGTCAATGTCACAACCTGGTTCCGGGCCAGCGCAGGCGCGTCGTACCGGTTCATCGGAGGGGTGGCATCGGATGCCTCGACAGGAAAAGACCTCTCCGGGCCGTCGGGGATGCTGACATTGAGGTTTGGCTCGTTCTAGAGGGTTTCTCACCATCAATCTGCTTCCCATGTCTACTGCACCCGTTCCGAATGTATCATGTACTTCATCAACCGTCGCGGATCAACGGTAATGCCAAGTCCCGGTCCGGGCGGCACATCGATGAAACCGTGACGGTCCAGCACCACGGGCTGCTCGACGATATCCTCCGCGAAGTAGTTGAGCGTTTCAGAGGTATCTCCCGGAAGTGAAAAACCATCCGTCGTCTGAAGATGGATATTCACGGCGCGTCCGATCCCGGTCTCATCCATGCCGCCTGACCAGACTCCGATAGTATGGTCCATGGCATAGCGTGCGATGCGCATGGATTCCAGCAGTCCACCAACCCTCCCCTGTTTGATATTGATAACCCGGCACGCATCAAGCGCGATCGCAGAGGCGACATCATCGAACGTATGCAGACATTCGTCCAGGCAGAGCGGCGTACGCAATTGCTTTTGAAGAAGAGAATGCTGGTAGATATCGCTGTAGGAAAGTGGTTGTTCGATCATCGTCAGCCCGAACGCATCAAGTTTCTGCAAATGCAGGGTGTCATCGAGCGTGTAGTCCCCGTTTGCATCCACCATCAGCTGCAGATCCGGAAAGTGTTCGCGCACCGCCCTCACCCACTCGACGTCCTTCCCCTTCTTGATCTTCATCTTCACACGGTGGTACTTCTTCGCCACAGCAGATTCCACCGCCTCGAGGAGTTCAGTCTGCGTGTCCCTCAGGCCGATGCTGATACCTGACATGATCTTCTTGGCCGGCCGGCCAAGCAAGGAGTGGAGTGGAATCCCGCGTTCCAGAGCAACACACACGAGCAGGGCATTCTCCACCGTCGCCTTGGCCATCTCGTGCCCGCGCACATGGCGGAACTTCTGCATCACTTCGCCTATCGTGGCGCCCGGCTCGATCAAGGGGAGCAAGAAGTCTTTGATGATGTGGCGGACGGTGCTTGTTGTTTCTGAAAGATAGAACGGGTCGGGATCTGCAACGCATTCGCTCCATGCAACATGACCGCCGCTTTCCAACCGCAGCAGGAGTGCCTCCTTGTGCGTCCAGGTCTGCACGCTTGTGCCAAAAGGATGCACAAACGGAAGCTTCACCGTGACGAAGTCCAGGCGCTCAAGGAGCGGAATGCTCTGCTGTTCAAGGGGCGTCTGTGAGGGTTCGGTCATGGCAGCTGCTCCTCTGTGGGACGACGGCAAACGTGGCGTAGTGACTACACAAGATACGGACGGCAGTACTGAGGAGCAAGGCGTCGGCTTGCACCTCGGTGTCCATCATCGTACATTATTTTCGCTCCTCCTCTTCCGGACCTTCACAGACACAGGAGGAATGCCCATGTCCTTCCCAATCTCACGACGGTGAGACTCTTACGATTCCATTAACCGCGTCATACACTATCTGCGTGAGAGGTATCAATGCTTCGGACAGTATGCACGCTATCACGCAGGGGTGAGTGCATTCGCCTCTGGTGGCTCGTACTGAGCCTCGCCGTGGCGGCCCCTGTGCTTGCCGCCCAGGACACGACAAGCTATGTCATTACCGCAAGCGATGGAGTGCAGCTCGAGGCGACACTGGCGCTTCCCGACAGCGGTGCTCCGGCCACAGGCTTCCCTGCCGTTGTCCTGATCCACGGGTACGGCGGCAACAAAGACGAGATGGTGTATTTCAGCAACTTTCTTACCTCGCTTGGATACGGGAGCCTCACGTACAGTGTACGCGGACAGGGAAAGTCCGGCGGTCTTTCGACATTCATGGGCCCGCGTGAGACCCAGGATTTGCTTGAGGTGATTCAATTTCTTCGGCATCTGCCCGGCGTTGACTCCGCTAACCTTGCTGTGGCGGGCGGATCGCAGGGAGGCATCCATGCCTGGATCGCGGCAACACACAATATGCCCGGGGTCAAGGTGATTGTTTCTCTCGTAGGACCACCATCCTTCTCACTCGATCTTCTTCCGAATGAATGCATCAAGCAGCAGCTCTACTTTGAGTTGAACCTTGGCGCAGTCCGATACGATCCTCTCAGAGACCGTGTGCGTGATTTCGCCGTGCGTGATCAATACGACAGCCTGCTCGCCTTCGCCGGAGTGCGTGATCTCGAAAAGCTGCTGGACAGCGTGCACACGCCGGTCATTCAGAGTCTGGGCTGGGCGGATGTTCTCTTTCCCGTCAACGGTGGAATTCGAGTAGTCGATCGGCTCACTCCGCGGGGCATTCCTGTGTGGTCCTACTTCGGGACGAACGGGCACGGTGAACCGATAAATTTGGGCGAGTATATTTTTGAATTGGATCTCCTGTCATCATGGCTCAACAGGTGGTTAAAGGGTGTGCCGCTTGAACATTCCGGCGCCCCCTTCATTGTCTACGCCGATGACAGGCCGGCATGGCCGCACCATGCGTCCATTGGCTGGCCGCCCGAGTCTCACGGGACCCTGCGCCTTTACTTTTCCGGATCGACGCTGCAAACCACGTATCCGTCGCAGCCGCAGGAGCTGCCCTTTACGCTTGCCTATGATTCAACGTACACTCCGGCGCAGGGCTGGACCGATGCATACCTCGGGGCGGGTTTCACGAAGGCTTTTCGCTCATCACCTGCACGCGCTTTTTCGGACCCTCTCGCGGATACGCTTGAGATCACCGGGATTCCGCGTGCGGTTCTGCAGCTTCAATCCGGCGCGGCGCGGTTTCAATCGCACCTGCGCATTTTCGACATCACGGCAGCCGACACCGGGCTTGTGTGGACACTGATCACCCGTGGGGCACAGGGGGTGCGCAACAATATTCCGGGCACATCCTTGCAACGCGAGTTCGATTGTCAGGCGCTCTCCCACGTTATTCCGCCGGGGCACCGTCTCGGTGTCGAGGTGACGTCACTCGACATGTACGACGCGTCAAGGGCACATATCATCCCGTATTTCACTTCATCCATGTCCGCTCTGATATCGTCTCCGGCCAAACCGTCGTACGTGGATCTACCGTTTGTCGGCGGCGTCAGGTTCGTCTCCGTCGGCCCATCGACAGCGGCAGAGCCTTCGGAAATGATGCTCAAGCAGAACTACCCCAACCCCTTTAATCCGAGCACAACAATAGGGTTTAGGGTCGGGGGTGCGAAGAATGGGTCCGGGTCTCGGGTCTGGGGTCTAGTTGGGTGAAGCTCAGCCGTGTATGACGTACTCGGACGCGAGGTGGCGGTGCTCGTGGACGGCTCTCTCGCACCGGGAGACTACAGAGCGGTATTCAACGGAACCCGGTACGCAAGCGGAATGTACGTGTGCCGGCTGATCAATGGCACAGGCTCCGCCGAGAGGAAGATGGTGTTGATGAGATAAGCGCTACTTTATGAGGACCAACCGCGCAGTCCGGAGTAAACGATAACTGTATCGATTACCTTAATATCCGGTTTCCAGGCGATTTGTCGAGAGAACTGAGAGGTTTTAGCGGACATCATAGCGCAGAAATGCTGCAAATGCTCCGGCGAAGGCCAGAAGCGACGCCAGCGCCAGCACCCCCGCATCCACCACCAGGCTCCCTGCTATCCCCCGCAAAGAACCTTCAGCAGGCGCAAAAACCGGAAGATCCGTGAGATCCAGAGATCCGCTTTCCCGGGGGGCAGAGAATTTTACTCCATGCTGGGAGTCAAAGGTAATCCTGAAGCCTCCCGCGCCGCCGGTTTCTTTCTGCTTTTTATCAACGTATTGATTGAATCGCGTCCGGTAGTCGCGCATCGCGTCTTCGTATCGCGCTTTGAGAGCGATCTCGGTCCCCGCCAGCTTCATAGCCGCGAGTTGATATGTGGAGGCAGGAGAAATTCGTGAGAGCGTCATGGCCAGCGCCTCCTGCGACTCCTTTTTGTTTCGCAACTCTTCGTTCAGCCGCACGGAGAAAGCATCAACATCCTTCTGTACTTGCTTCCGTTTGGCATCGTCCTCGTCCATCCACGCCGCCATATGATCGTCGCGATATGTCTCACGCTCACTTTCTGTCAACCCGTGCATCTTCTCTTCCCGCTCACGCCAGGAGGCCTGCATCTGTTGCATATGCTTTTCCCATTCGTCCTTGGAGAACGCGTCCCGTTGCGCCTCCACCTCGGCAACCGTGGGCACGGGCATCATCTGACCGGCGGCCATGACGCCCATGCGGGGAACGATGAGCACCATCGTCACCCACACGACGAGCGACACGAGGAATGACACCACTGACCTGCGGGTAAGGCTCGACACAAGTATCCCGAAGATCACAAAGAACGTGAAGTACAGAAGCGACATCCCCATCAGCAACGAGAGCCGAAGCCAGTGCTCCCCGGTCAGCGGGACATCGTACAACAGGACCAGGAGCACACCGAGTAGCACCGGAATCACAAGCGGAATAGCCAGACCCGCCCACGAACCGATGAGCTTCGCCAGAATGTAGTGCGCCCGCGGCACCGGGTTGGCGAATGTCAATTGCAGGGTGCCCCCTTCCCGTTCTCCGTTGATTGCATCGTAGGTGAAGAGAATGGCAAAGAGCGAGAGGACGACGGTCACAATGAACCCGAAATCAATCGATCGGAACAGCGCAAAGAGAGGATCATCGGAGTACGCGCTGTGCCTCAACTTCACCGTTTCGAACTGGCTGACCGGCGACATTCTGCCGATGTCATTCATCACCCCGGTCACAAAGACCTGCATCGGATCGGGTTTACGGTACACCCCTGTCGAAAGCCCCATCCATGAGGCCTGTGTCCGGAGGTTCTGATCGGTTAACTGCAGTGCCGCCTCGTACCCCTGAACGGCCGCCCGGTATTCCCGGATGCCGATGAACACACTCAACAGAATCAGTACCGACGCCACGGCGAACGTGGCGGCGAATTTCGGACTGAGCAGTATAGCCTTGAGCTCTTTGATGACCAGTGTTGACAGCATGGACGATCTCCTTTACATCCCAAATGGTGCAGCCACGGTCTAGCGCAGATCATACCGCAGGAATGCCACATGCGCGACTGCAAAGAACACCAGGCAGAACAGAGCCAGAACGCCAAGATCGATCAACCCGGCAGAGGCCACTTCCACAAGCGTTGCGGGCTGGTAGATGAACGGCGGCGTCTCCTGCGGGTCGATGGTTTTGGGTTTCTCGCCGTCTCCCACCACCACCCTCAAGACCATCCCACTGCCCGGGTTCACGCCGGTTTTCCCGAGCACGAATTTCGCAAACGTTTCCTGGTACTCCCGCGCTGCATTCCTGTATCGCTCTTTCAGATCCAGCGATGTCCCGGCAAGCGTCGTCGCGGCGAGTGAGAACGAGGCGGCAGGTGAGATACGCGCGATGCCGAATGCGAGTGCTTCCTGCACGGCCTGCTTGTTTGCCCGTTCCTCATGGAGCCGTGAAGAGAGTTCGTCGATTTTCTTCTGACGATTCTCCGCAATGTCTCCCATGAACTTCTGAAACTGGGCTATGGCTTTTTGCGGATCGCCGGTGCTCCGGAATTGCGACATTGTCGTGCGGTCCTCGGCCCATTGTTGTTGTGTGAACCGTGCGGTCTTCGCGCCGATCTCGTCAACAGATGGCACCTCGACGGCCCGGCCAGCCAGGAGAACCGCACCACGCGGGATGATCAACACAGCAGAAATCCAGACCACCAGCAGGATCAGGAACGCATTCGAGGAGCGAAGAGTCAATGCGGAAACCGCAATGCCCAGCGTGAGAAAGGCCCCAAAGTAGAGCAGCCCGGCGACAACGATGAGCGCAAGCCGCATCCACTCGTCACCTGCCATCGGCACACCCATGATTGGCAACATCAGGGAACCCAGCAGGAGCGGAATGAGAAGCGGCACCCCGAGGGCGAGGAAGGAACCGAGCAGTTTTCCTGTCATATATGTGCGACGTGACAACGGACCAGCAAAGGAGAGGCGCAAGGTGCCCCGCTCCTTCTCTCCACAGATGGCATCGTACGTAAAGAGAATGGCGAACAGCGACAGGACGATGACCACGATGAACTCCAGATCCAGGAACCGGAAGACTGCATAGACCGGCTCTTCATTGTACCTGCTGTCGTCCGGCGCCACCTCGCCGCGTCCCCGAACCGGCGTGGTACGGCCAATGTCATTGGACACTCCAGCGACCAGCGACGCCAACACCTGGGGCGGAAGGAATATCCGGTGGTCGCGCACATTCAACCAATCGGTCACCCCTTCCATCTGTTTGAGATTCTCCTTTTTGGAAGCTTCATAGCGGGCCACACTCGTGTGATATTCCGTCGCACCGACATAGAACGCGAGAAGGATCAGCAGCGAACAGACGGCGAACGCCACGGCGAATTTTGTCGAGCCGATGATCTCGCGCAGTTCCATTTCGATAATAAGCCGCATCATGGTTTCTCTCCTGTCGCCGCTGTTCACGCCGCGTTGCCGGTGTGACCGGCGATGTACTGCATATAGAGCTGCTCCAGGCTCTGTCCAACGAGCTCGGCCGCCGGCCGCTGCATGACGAGCATGCCGCGGTTCATGATACCCACAGAATCGGCCACTTCTTTCGCACGGAAGATATCATGCGTGGACATCAGAATGGCTTTCCCTTCCGCACGCAACGCCTTCAGCAGCCCGATGAACTCGAATCCCGCCTGCGGGTCCAGCCCGGAGGTCGGCTCATCCAGCAGAATCGCCGGCGCATTCTTGAGAATCGCAATGGCAATGCCGCACTTCTGCCGCATGCCTTTCGAGAAACCCTTGAGCCGTTTGTGATGAGCTTCCTCGTCCAGTCCAACCCGCAGGAGGACCTCCCGGCATTCGTCGCGGGTGACGTCGCGCCGTCCGCCGAGGCGAGTGAAGTACTCCAGATTCTGGAGTGCCGTGAAATTGGGGTACAACATCACGTTCTCGGAAACAAACGCAATCTTGCTTTTTGCCCGGAGCGGTTCTTTGTGCGTCACGATCCCGTCAATTCTGGCCTCGCCTTCTGTGGGCTCGATGAAATTCAAGAACAGGTTAATTGTTGTCGTCTTCCCTGCACCGTTTCCGCCGAGCATCGCATACACTTGTCCAGGAAAGACAGTGAACGAAACATGGTCGAGAGCGAGCACGCCGTCTTCGTAGCGTTTCGTCAATCCCACAGCTTCAAACATCGGTGTCGATGGCATTGTCGGCTCCATGTGTGTGTAGTGTTGTCCCCGCATTACCCATATCTACTTCTTTGAAAGACGTATCCCGAACACCACCAATCCGGCGACCAACCCCAGGATGAGCACGACAATCAGCACCGTGCCGACGATGTTCGTCCCGGCAGCTATCTCGACGGTCACGGTTTTGTCTTCGGCGTTCACCGGCCGGTTGTCCGACAATGCGCTGGTACGGAGGCGGATCTCGTATCTTCCTGTGGCGACACCGAGGGGCGGTGTGAATGTGAGTTCAACCCTCCGTTCTTCGCCGATATTCAGCGTCGGGATCACAGATGGCTGCACGCTCTTTGTCCAGTTGAGGGGTGGATCGATCTTCACCTCCGCGTTGTCCAATCTCCGGGTCCCTTCGTTCACAAGTTCCACAGACATCGTCACGCTCCCATCCGCCGGAATACTCTGAAAGAGCTGGGGCGCGCGCACAAGCAATCGGCCCTGGCCGCGCGGGACGAGCTCGAGCTTCACATACCCTACATTCAGGCGGTCGATCTCCTCCTGCGTCCATTGCTTCGTCTGGAGATCTCCAAGGCTCTTTGACTGCTCGCGCCCGATCACCACAACGAAGAATGGAATCGGCTTGTCCATTAACACCTGTTCCGTCGGGCGATCGGGAAGAGACACTTCCAGTGCGGCTTTGCGTGTGTTCGTCGACTCCGTGAATTTAAACTGGCTGAGCCGGGCCTGTCCGGCGGGATCCTTGAAAAAGCGGTCGATCTGCGGGGGCAGATTGAGCACCTCCAGCCCGAACGTGTTGCTGACACCGCTGAAAAGCTCGAGTGTGAGATCGAACGTTGCGGATTTGCCCAGCTCGATTTCCTGCGAAAACTGCTGCGATTGAACAATCACCCTGTTGACCGAAGCATCTTTCTGAAGAAATATCTTCATCGTCCGCGACGTGCCGTTGCCGTAGATCATGTTCACCGTCACCGCGTCCAGATCCTGCAACAATGCGAAATCCAGCATCTGCGGTTCACCATGCTTCAGTTGGCCAATCTTCGCCTCATAGGGCTGACTGATGATCGCCCCTTCGGCATTCGATATCGACAGGTAGACATTGTTCACAACATCGGGTTGAAGCGACCGGAACAACTTGTCGTCAATATTGAGCAGTTTCTGAAATTCGGCTGTGGCGCCCGACGTGTTTTCCACCGTGAGCCGGACGTGCTTGCCGCCGTCTCGGGCCTGGTACTTGACGGCCTTCGCAACCGAAACGAATTGTTGTTCGAAGAGGACCGCCAGCAATGATTGCTGATAGTTGACCTCTGCATCGGCAAAGATGTTGCGTGAACGGTCGAGCTCAGCCTGGGAGACCAGCTTCCGCCCGTAGAGCTCCTGTTCGCGGTCGTAGTCCCGCTTCGCCATTTCGTACGCTTCCTTGGCACGCTTCAAGCCGAGAACACGGTACTTGTCGTCTCTCTGGTTGTAGTTCACCTGGGCAATGGCAGAAGCAGCCAGAATAAGTGCGCAGAGGAGTACTGCGGCCCGTTGACGGTTCATTCCGGTTTCCGCTTCATGATGACACCACCCATGGGTTTCGGCCGCACAAAGGAAATCTCCCTGCTGACTCCCTTGCGCTCGGTCTGCCAGGTCACCCGATCACCGACAGCGATGGCATCGAAGACCGCAGTGTACGAGCCGAGCGTGGAAACCCGCTTGCCGTTAATGACCCGAATGATGTCTCCCTGCCTGACGTCCAACCCTTTAATCGCTGCGTCCTCCATTTCGATCATAGACTGGATAACCACGGCATTGTCCTTTTCCTTAAGTATGACGCCCACCGCCGGGAAAACCTGAGTCCCATCATTACCATCCGTCACGATCCGGATGGTGCGCTTGGGCAGGTCTTTGGGGTCTGCTTTGGGAAAAGCGACATACATCATTTGCTGCCCCCTCTGGATCCCGAGCTTCACCTCGGATCCTACGGCCACCGCGGCATGGGCCGCCGAGAGTTCCCCGATGGTCTTGACCCGCTTTCCGTTCACCATGAGGATCAGATCTCCGGCCCGCAGGTCCACATTCTTGTACTGCTCCCGGCGGCTCTCAGCGGGGGGCACCACACCGACGTTCAGGTCCTTTCCTGATTTCGTCACAATGGCATCGAGTTCCGGAATCGGGAAGGCCGCGCCCTCGATTCTCCGGAACACCTTCGCGGAGTCGGGCGGACCGAAGGCATATGACGTGCCCGCAGTGAGAGAGCACATCAACAGGGCTGCGGTGAGTGTGCTTCGCACGATGGATGACGCTGGTGTCTGCATGGGACCCGCTCCTCTGAACGATGTGTGGAACTATCGGGGATGACTGCTTTCGGTACGGCAAGATAATGACGCAGTTGCAGAAAACACAGTTAAAGAGTGTTAGAGTCTGTTAACACATGTTATCGGGCGGGACTTTGAGCGTGCAGGGTCGTATATTGCAGCATGACGTCGGGACGGCACATAATGCCCTGGGTTATCGGGCTGACAATCTTCGCACTGGTCGGACTCATTGTGCTTCAGGCATTCCTTCTCAACAGCTCGTACGAGTTGAAGGAGCAGGCCTTTGCGCGGAACGTCTGGTCTGCCTTGCTGTCCGCATCGTTCAAAATGCAGGCCGGCGAAACACTCACGCAGGTGTTCAGAGTCGGCGTCACACGGAACCAACCGGGCAGTCGTGTGATCCGCACCGAAACCCTCTACAGCTCCAACGATACTCTCCTGCGGCGCGAGAAGTATGGACACCCGCGTTCCCCCGTCGTGCGCAATAGCGTACGCTTCGACGGCAACAGTTTCGAATACCGCGTTGACAACCTCGATCGTGACAGTGTCCCTGCCAACCGGGTGCAGAAACGGGACAGCGTCGCCATGTTCGTCCAGATGGCGCAAGGGGAAGGGAATGGATTCATCCGGAAGTTGACAGCCGATTCAGCACGTGCAGTATTCGTGGCCCGGGTAGTGGACAATCTGCAGAACAGCGACAGGGAGCCGCTGACCCGCAGATTCAATCCCGCCACTCTGGATTCCGTGTTGAAGCTCAGTATGCAGGAAGCCGGCATAACCCTGGATTTTGCCTGGGGCGTTCTCACCGCACGGAGCGACAGCGGAATGGCGGACACGGTCCAGATGGCACATCCGGCGGAGGCTGCCGCGTCGCTCATGACGTCCGAGTTCCACACGCCTCTTTCCCCGCTTAACCCGTTCGGCGCGCATGAGCGATTGGCGGTCGATTTCCCGCGACGGAATATCTATGTAGTGCGGCAAATGTGGCCGACGCTGGCGGCGTCATTTGTCTTCATCGCACTCATCGCTCTGGCGTTTGTGTACACGATACGCACCATCATCAGGCAGCAGCGTCTAGCCCTGCACATGGTCGATTTCGTCAACACGATGACGCACGAGTTCAAAACCCCGCTGTCTACCGTGACCCTTGCCTCTGAGGCCATACATCGTCCGGATGTTGTCGGACGCAAGTCCAGGGTTCTGCGTTATAGCCGGATGATTACCGACGAAGCGGCACGCATGAAACTGCAGGTCGATCGCATACTGCAGGTGGCCCAGCTCGAGGACGGCGATCTGGAGCTCTCGCTCGGGGAGCTTCGCATGCACGACCTCATTTGCACGACGGCCGGCGCCTTTGCCTTGCAGGTGGAAGCACGCGGGGGCACACTTGCTCTTGACCTTGCTGCAGACGATGATCTCGTGAACGGCGATCCCGTCCACCTCGGGAACGTTCTGCGAAGCATTCTGGACAATGCCAACAAGTATTCGCCTGCGGTGCCGGCAATTGTCGTGCGCTCCGGACGGCGGGAAGGGATGTTTACCGTTCAGGTGTCGGATAGCGGGATCGGTATCGCCGCTGAGCACCAGAAGCGGGTCTTTGACAAATTCTACCGCGTGCCGAAGGGAAATCTCCACGACGTCAAGGGTTTCGGCATCGGGCTCAGCTACGTGAAGCTCCTTGTCGAAGCTCACGGGGGAACGGTGTCGTTGGAGAGCGCCCCCGGGGGCGGGACAACCGTCACTCTGACGCTTCCCCTGTGGCGGCGTACGCCGGCCTGATACCGGGGGCCGCTCCGGGAATAGTGTTTTTCTCATCTGAGGATGCCGTGCGCAAGCAGTCGATTCTCCTTCTTGAAGATGATCCAAACCTCGGACTCATCCTCCAGGAACATCTGGCGATGAACGGATATGACACCACGCTGGCCGTCGACGGGGCGGAAGGGTTCGCGGCATACCGGAAGGGGCGGTATGATCTCTGCCTTGTCGATGTCATGATGCCTCGTATGGACGGTTTCACGTTCGCCCGCGAGGTGCGGCGCATCGATCAGAACACCCCGCTGATATTCTTAACCGCGAAATCGCTGAGAGAGGATCGGATTGAGGGGCTGAAAATCGGGGCCGACGACTACGTCACCAAACCCTTCAGCATGGAGGAACTCCTTCTCCGCATCCAGGCCGTACTCAAACGGACCGGAAAGGATGATCGCGGCGCGGAGACTCCGGCCGAGTTCACCATCGGATCGTACACATTCCAGCATGGAAAACGGACCCTCCTTCGCAAGGGGCGTTCGCGTCGATTGACGGCGCGCGAAGCCGATCTCCTGAGATTACTCTGCCTTCACATGAATGCCACGCTTGACAGGAACGAAGCATTGAAAGAACTCTGGGGAGACGACAGCCATTTCAACAGCCGGAGCATGGACGTCTTTGTCTCCAAGCTCCGCCGTTATCTCCACGACGATCCCGCGGTGGAAATCCTGACCGAGCACGGGCGGGGGCTCAGACTTCTTGCCGGATGAGCGCTTGACATTGCGTCGAACTATTTCTATATTTATCGAAATAGTTTTACAGGAGATGCAATGCCCCATATTGAACACTTCGACCAGTACGTACGCTTCTTCAAAGTCCTCGGAGAACCCCAGCGTCTGAGAATCGTGGGATTGCTCGCGCAATCCCCCCACACCGTGGAACAGATCGCCAAGACCCTGAAGATCGGCGTCTCCACGGTGTCGCACCACCTTTCCCGATTGTCTGACGCCGGTCTCGTCTCGGCAAAAGCGGAAAGCTACTACAGCATTTACCGGCTCAACTCCGGCGTGCTGCGGGATATGGCCAGGACGCTGCTCCATCAAGCGGAAGAACCTGCACCGGCGGGAGCCGGGAATCCCGACGCGTTCGAACGAAAGGTGCTTGCAACGTTTACGGAAGCCGATGGGCGGATTACAGCCTTTCCGGTCCAGGAGAAGAAATATCTCGTGCTGGTCCGTCATGTGCTTACAGCCTTCGAGCCGGGTGTCCGCTATACTGAAAAGCGTCTGAATCAGATTCTGGCAAACTTCAATGAAGACACTGCACGATTGCGCAGATCCCTCGTGGATTACCAGTATATGGCGAGGGAAGGGGGCGGAGGGAAATACTGGAGAATCGACATCCCCGCCAGTGGCAAGCTTCAGGTGCGGACCAGGTAGAGGGCGGTGATATCGTCGTGGGGTATCGTCGTGGGGCAGCAGCCGCTTGCTTTTGGAACGGCGATTCCCGTATATCGAACACTTCCTTTCCAGCAAATGTTCCGGAGTGAATACTACAGTCACCTTCCGACGAAAGGGGCACAAATGGCCAATCTTCCTCCATTGCATCGCTCAACTTTCATCTTGTGCGTTCTCTTATTCGCTCTCCTCACCTCCGCCCCGGCCTATGCGGTCACGTCCGGCCAGAATCTCCGTGAGATGATTCTGCTTGACCCGTCATGGCGTTTCGCTCTGGGTGATGCCAGTTCCATGAAAGGCGATTTTGGCTATGGCAGCGGCTGGCTGTTCGCAAAAGCAGGCCAGGGGGAGGGCCCTGTCGCGGTCGAATTCAATGACAGCTCCTGGCGCTGCGTGGATCTCCCGCACGATTGGGCCGTGGAACTTGAATTCGTGAAGTCCGATGAGTGGCCCGTGGAGTCTCACGGCTACAAACCGGTCGGTCGAACCTTCCCGTTGACAACAATCGGATGGTACCGCAAGTCCTTCCCACTCCCGGAATCCGATCGCGGCAGGCGATTTGAACTGCGGTTCGATGGCGTCTTCCGCAACTGCAATGTGTGGCTCAACGGACACTACCTCGGTAATAATCTCAGCGGGTACAGTGCCTTCGGATACGATATCACCGACTATGTCCAGTACGGCAAAAAGAACGTGCTCGTTGTGCGCGCAGATGCGAGTCAGAACGAAGGATGGTTCTACGAAGGCGCCGGCATCTACCGCCATGCCTGGTTGATCAAACACGCCCCCACCCACATCCCCGAACATGGAACCTTTGTGTGGACAGACCTCGCCGGCAAGGCTGGTACCGTTCACGTGTCAACGGTGATACGGAATGACAATGTGAGTGCTACTCGCTGCGGACTCGCTCTGTCAGTTCTCGACGCGCAAGGAACCGTTGTGGCGTCTGCTGAGGCTACGAGCCGCTCCGTGGGTGCGTTTACCTCCGATTCACTCCTCCAGCACCTCACCATCTCACAACCGCGGCTGTGGGACCTTGACCATCCCTATCTCTATCAGCTTGTCTCCGAAGTGAACATTGGGGGGAACGTTGTCGACCGGACGATGACTTCATTCGGCATACGGTCTATCCGGTTCGACAAAGACAAGGGGTTCTATCTCAATGGCAAGCGCGTTGAACTTCTGGGCGTCTGCTGTCATCAGGATCACGCCGGTGTCGGCGCGGCACTTCCCGACCGCCTGCAATCGTACCGCATCGAACGTCTTAAAGAGATGGGTGTGAATGCCTACCGCACCAGCCACAACCCTCCCACGCCGGAACTCCTCGATGCCTGCGATCGACTCGGTATGCTGGTGATGGATGAGAACCGGCTCCTGGGGAGTTCTCCCGAACTCATGAGCCAGTTCGAGCGTCTTGTGCTTCGCGACAGGAACCATCCCTCGGTGATTCTCTGGTCGCTCGGCAACGAAGAATGGGTCGTTCAGGACACCGAGCCGGCAAAGAACATTGCCCTCTCCCTGATGAGGCGCATGAAAGAACTCGACCCGACGCGCACGTGTACCTATGCCGCAAACAATGGCAACCAATTTGAAGGAATCAACAGTGTGATGCCGGTCCGGGGCTTCAATTACTTTTCCGTCATGGATATTGATAAATACCGGCGAGACCATCCGGATCAGATCCTACTGGGAAGCGAGGAAGCAAGCACCGTCTGCACGCGGGGCATCTTTGCCAATGACACGGTACGTGGCTACGTAAGCGATTATGACGTCAACGCGACAAGTTGGGGCGCCACCGCGGAACGGTGGTGGAAATTCTATGCTGAACGGGAATGGCTTGCAGGCGCGTTTGTATGGACCGGCTTTGACTATCGGGGCGAACCAACCCCCTACAAATGGCCTTGCATCAACTCACACTTCGGCATCATGGACGTCTGTGGTTTCCCCAAGAACAATTTCTACTATTATCAAGCGTGGTGGACACAGAAGGACGTGCTGCACCTGGCGCCGCACTGGAATTGGCAGGGCCAGGAAGGAAAGACAATCGACATCTGGTGTCAGAGTAACTGCGATAGCGTAGAACTCCGGTCGAATGGCAAGAGCCTTGGCCGGAAGACGATGGAGCGCAATGGTCATCTGGAGTGGAAGGTTGCATACGCCCCCGGGAAGATCGAGGCACGCGGATGGAAGGGCGGCAGAATACTCACGACGTTCATCGAAACGACCGGGAATGCCACCACCCTCCGTCTGACCCCGGATCGCAGAGCGATTACCGCCGACGGAGAAGACTTATGCATGATCACCGTCACCACAACGGATGCTCGGGGACGTGAAGTGCCGGTTTCGGACAACCTGGTTCGTTTTGCACTCACCGGAAACGGAAGAATCCTGGGCGTGGGCAATGGCGATCCGAGCAGTCATGAGCCTGACAAATGTGCAGAAGGAGAGTGGCAGCGGAGACTCTTCAACGGCCGGTGTCAGATTATTGTGCAAGCTGGCCGCAACCCAGGCACGCTGCAACTGCGGGCCTTGTCTGACGGATTGCAGCCTGCAGAAATCGGCGTGGGAATGCTGGCAGGTGCAGTGCGGCCGTTTGTCGAGTAGCTTCTCATCGCCGGTGAAGGCAATACTTCCGTTCACTGTCCGGCGCGGATCGCAGCGGCACGATCCATGATTGCTTCCCGTGACTCTCCTGCTGCGGCGTACATGGCGAAGACGTTTTCCAGCGGCGTTTCCGGCGGAACGGAATGTGACGCGGCAAGAATGTAGCCGCCGCCGTCTGCCGTCATCTCCTCGATGAGTGTCCGCGTTTTCCTGAACACCTCTTCCGCCGTCCCGCGCGGGAGAAGTTCCTGGGTATCCACGCCGCCCATGAATGCCAGATCCCTTCCGAATTCCCTTTTCAGGCTCAACGGTTCCATTCCCGGACAATTGCACTGGATCGGGTTGAGGACATCAAGGCCGATCTCGATCAGATCGGGAATGATAGGACGGATCGCGCCGCAGGAATGATACGCAACGGGCAGGTGGTATCGTTTTCCGACGCCGAAGATACCGGCAAGGTGCGGACGAATGGATTCCCGCCAGCGTTTCGGGCTCAGGATCATTGCCTCTTGCCCGCCCACATCATCGCCTGTCCACAACCAATCAAGAGCGAAGCGGTCACATGCTTCGGTCGCCAGGTGCACGGCAAATGCGGCCGCCTTGCCAAGCAGCACATCCGCAGTCTCTGGCGCAGCCGCAAGATCGAAGAGTGCATCTTCCATCCCCCGGATGCGGAACAACAACTCAAGCAGGCAGGGCGATATGTCGCACCCGATGAAGAAATCGTTGCGGTGGGCGATTACCGCATGCATATTTGACAGGAGGTCCTCCGTGCGGTCGTAGGGGAAGGCATATCGCCGGACTTCCGTCTCTTCCGCATGTGCCAGCGGTGACCGGCGGATCTGGTTGAACAAGCCCTCCTTCACCCATTCAACCCCCCAGAAGTCGGTATGGGAGTCCCCTTCGCGTTCATGAACGATCCCTTCCATGGCGTGATTGTTGCCTACCCAGGTTTGCCGGATGTCATCGCCCAATGCATCGGCAAGGCGTTGTGGTGGGATTTCAAGACAGGACGCTAGTTGTGTAGCGAGCGAGGGGTGAAACCACATCCAGATTGGGACGCGGTCTACGGGTGTGCGATGCAGTGCAGCAAGTACGCGGTCTTTATGGCGCATAGGGACGTAAATTGCGATACGATAAGTTCCGGATTGCCTGCAACAAATGCAACCAGCCAGCGCATCAGCGCATGTCTGTCCAGTTGCGCATGTTTTGGCTTTTTGCGAGATTTCGGCATCTCGTTCTTAACCAGCCGGAGAATCATGCTCGAACTCCAGACAAATCTCAAGCGCAAGATCGAACTCCTTGGCCTCGCCCTCGATAATGCGCCGTGTTATCGCGACGTCGATTTCGCAGCCATGTTTCGACGGGATGTCCCGACAATCAAGCGTGACATGAAGGAACTCCGCGGCGAGGGGATTGACATTCACTCAGAGCGGAGCAAGGGGATTCAGGTCAGCAGTGACATTGACACAGGCCTGCTTCGGCGGCTGATTATCCAATATATGGGCCTCTGCACGGCAGAGGGGGGAGTTGACAGGGCAACCCGCCTCATGGTCAAGAAAATCAAGGCGAAATCCCTCAGCAATCTCGTGAGACTTCAACAATGCATCGAGAGATCGAAGATTATCCGGATTGACTACCAGAAAGATGGCCGTCGCAGGGAAAAGGACCGCGAGCTGCACCCCCTGCTCATCTTCAGCAGCGATGGCTACTGGCGTTTGCTGGCTCTCCATCAAGGAGAAATGAAGCAGTATCATCTGAACAAACTGCTCGATGTCCGTCCGACCGACAGAACATTCAAAAGGCCGCCTCAGGAAGACATCGAGAAAGTATTCCGTTATTCCTTCCGTAGCTGGATCGGCCCTGAAGAACATCACATCACACTGCGGCTTGATCGCATCTGGGCCGAGCGGATTCAACCCCAACAGCTGCTGGAGACACAGGCAATTACGGCGGAAGGTGATGGTTCGGTCACGTTTGAGGCGACAGTCAATTCGCTCAGCGAGGTCGCAGGTTGGGTGGTCAGCCGCGGGAAGGGTGTCACCGTGGTGGAACCCGAGGCATTGCGGAACATGGTGATCGACACGGCACGTGGAGTGCTCGACAACTACCCGGCCTGAACCACCTGCGGTGCGGTCGGTTCGGTGAGAAGCTGCTGGTGAAACTGAATACCCATGCTCGTGAGTTGTGCGAACGGCATTTCCCCTCCGGCGCAGACGAACACCTGTTCGTTTCTCAACTCGATTTTCCCCTCCGGCGTTGCCAGCACCACATGGTGATTCTGAATCTCCTGAACGACGGAGTTCATGACGAGCTTCAGGCGTTTGCTCCGCACCTGCTCGCGCATGTGCACGGCGTTGCGTTCTTTGATCTTCGAAAACTCCGCCTGCCGATAAGAGAGGGTCACTCGATTGGCCTTCTGGATGGCAAGAGCGATTGCTGCCTCCACGGCGGAGTCCCCACCGCCGACAACAAGCAGGTCCATGTCCGTATACGACGCGGCATCAATTAACTGGTACACCACCTTCGGGAGATCTTCTCCGGGCACTCCGAGGCGGCGCGGAATCCCGCGTCTTCCCATGGCCAGGATGATTGCCCCCGTCAGGTATTCGTCTTTGGATGAACGGACACGGAACATGCCATCCACCGATCGGACTTCCACCATCTTTTCATCAGTCTTTACTTCGAGCCCGGTGGTTCGGATGATTTTCTCCCAGGTCTCCAGCAGCTGTTCTTTGCTCGCTTCCGTCAACCGCAATCTCCCCCAGACCGGAAGATCCACCGGAGAGGTGAGCACGATCTTTCTCCGGGGATAGCGGAGAATAGTCCCCCCGATTCCCCCTTGTTCGAGAATGGCATAGCGCAAATTCAGACTTACCGCGGTCAATCCGGCCGATAACCCCGCGGGTCCGGCCCCCACCACGAGAACATCCAGCGCCCCCGGAGTTGCTTTGGTCCGTGACGCTACGGCTTCGACCGCACGACGACCCTGAAGGACTGCGTTCTTGATCAAACCCATTCCCCCCAGTTCCCCTGCGATGAAGATTCCTGGCACTGAAGTTTCATACTCCTCAGTGAGGACAGGCAGATGCGCACTGCGGCCCGGAGGCGCCATGAGAAGCGTGATCGCTCCAACGGGACATGCTTCTGCGCACAGACCGTGCCCCACGCACTTCGCTCCATGAACAAGGATGGCCTTCCCTCCAATCAGGCCAAGAACGCCGTCCTCCGGACATGCTGCGACACAACTGCCACACCCTATGCAGGCAATACCGTCAATATGCGGATGTATTGATGTCGCTGCCTGCAGACCGGTTATCTGCATTTCTTCGAACTGAGCCCTGGCCTTGCGTTCTCGCCGTTTGGCACGCAAGGCATAGGGGACCACCACGGCTGTGATAAGAATGGCGGCAATGAGAGTGGTGAGCAACGAGTCAGACATAGTGTCTCTGAGTGTTAGAAATGGAATCCGGCTTCCGCAAAAACTCTATAAAGGAGACGATCACTCTCCCGTACGCGATCGGCAAACAGCGTGACATACCACCCGCGGGTCACATTCCAGCTTGCACTCCCGGTGAAGCGTTGATATGGTGACACGTGCGTCACCGGTCATTCAGACCGAGCGGAGTGAAGGCATACTGATTCCATCGAAGTGAAAGCACCACAGACCCCTGTCGGAGCATACTCCAGATCGCCGGTGATATCGTTCCCGTCGGTGTAGGGGCTTTTGACACGCATGTACTGTCCGCCGAGCGAAATGTCCGAACCACCGATATCCGACAGCCGGACGCCGGACCCGCCGGAATATCCCACCGGCAAGCCTCCGGCTGGTGCGCGGTATCCGCCCAGAAGCGAGAGTGCAACGTTCAGCGGGAGCCGGAAAAACACTGACCCCCGACAGCCCTGACGGAGATCCCTGTCACGCAACGAGTCTGCGAGAGATTTTTCGGTTTCCAGAAATTCAACCCGCCGGGTCGCATCATATCCCAGGTTGGCGGTGAGCCAATCAAGAGGCTGATAGTTCATTGTGATGAACGTGTTGGTCAGCCGGAAGTCCGCTTGGCGCACATCACCATCTTTGCGGTGCAGGTCTATTTCCGTACTCTGATAGCAGGAACAATGTCGACGAGAGCGCCGCAGAGTTCTGCACGTACAGGAAATCACGATCCAGAATCCCGCGATACAGCTGCTGGCCGTAGGCAATGGTGGTGCTGCTACGAAGGGAAGTTCCCTCCGCCCACGCAACGTTGAGAAATCCGGCGATCTTCTGGGTCTGGCTGTCGAACCCGAAGTCCGGTAGTCAGGTTGAAAACCACCGAGAACTCCCGTCGTCAGTGTCCCCGTTCGGACCATGACCTGAGCACCATCCACAAGCCCCAGCCCTCCGACATATGCGGATGAAATACGCCCCACACTGAACCCGTACCATTGACGCGGGTCATCCATTCCGAGAGCCAAATCATACAGACGCAGTGTAGTCCCTTCGGTCGACCACGATCCGACGGTTGATCCGAGGGATCCATCGACTCTGCCGTGAACACTGAACGTGAGGCTCGTGCCTGCAATCGGATCCGAATAGAGGCGAAGGAGGAGTGAAGGCCGGGAGAGCGTCGATGCTCCCCCAAACTCGCCCCCTCCCGCGTACTGCAGGCCGATCCGGCCGTGAAGCGAGACTTCTGTGAAGCATTCACTCGAGAAGGTGGTACCAAAGCCCTTTCAACGGTATCGTGCGGGACATCCCGCGGACCGTCGTGCGGGCAAGACGCCGGCAAAGAACACCGTATCCCCGACCGAGGCGGAATCCCCAGGTGTTACGACCTGCGCAGAGCTCGAACTGTTTGAGACAGCGGTAATGACCAGCCGTCCTGCAGCGATCCGACGACGATAGATTGTTCCTGTGTCGCCCGGTGCAAGGGATCGATTCTTCCCTCCGTCCAGGTACACGGTCTGTGACGTGATGTACGATATCGTCACCACAAACGACTGTGCCGTCCTCTCCTGTGCTTGTCCGACACCGGAACAAGCCGGCAGTGTCAGCAAGAGCATTCCTCCGGGTCTCCTCATCCTCCGGTCCCTCTTGGGTGACAGTTGTAGCATGCCTGGCTGTCGTACGTGTAGCCGTTTCTTCCCGGAGTGCTTCGAGTCCATGCTTGCCTGGTTATGCTCATGACAGGTCAAACATGAAAAGACCGCAAAGTTTGTTGCACTGGTGTGACAATCGGAACAGGCATTCCACCTTCCCGGTGCATGGCTGGATCCTGCAGAAATCGGGAAGAATCCTGAGTGGTTAAAGGTTGAGGGACGCCACGCGGATGTCGAATGACATGTGACACAGGTGGTTGGAAACGAGCCCGACGAATGTACCGGATTCAAGGCGCCGGTATAGTCCGGTTGATGGCATGCATAGCAATCTGTCGGCGTTCCCTTGAAACGATTCCCAACATGGCATGACGCACAGGTCGCTGTCGTGTGCGCGCCAGCCAGGGCGAATCCCGTTTGTGCATGCGCAAAGGAGCTGCTCCATGACGCGGCGTTCGCAGAATGGCAGTCTATACACGTTGTCGGAAATCCCGCCGCCGCATGCGCAGGATTCTTGGTGGCCGTATAGTCGTTCTGATGGCAGCTGTTACAATCGGTCGGAGTGCCTTTGAAACGGTTCCCGGCATGGCATGACGCGCAGGTCGCCGCCGCGTGCGCTCCGGCGAGTATGAACCCGGTCTGCGCATGGTTAAAAGAGCCGCCCCATGTGGTTGCCTGGACCGAATGACAGGACGCGCACTCGGTGCTGATACCCGATGCCGCGTGGGGAGGCGCGACCGCGGCCTGATAGTCCTTTGCGTGACAGCTGTAGCATTCGATGGACAACCCCACATATTGATGCTTCTGCTCTTGAATGTGGCACTGCTCGCACGAAGCGTTCAGATGCCCACCGGTGAGAGGGAAACGAGTTTGTGCGTGCCGGCGGGGCATGTCAGCTACGAGCCACGACTGCGGGGTATGACATCGATCGCAGGCGAGTCCCAGCTCCCCCCGATGGATATCCGCATGACAGGAGGCACATCGCACAGGAGCTTCGGAGAACGTCAGCGTCGTGTGACATTGACGGCATGGAACGGTGAGATGTTGTCCGGTCAGGCAAACGACGTTTTTGCATGGTCAAACTTGATAGCCGCGAGTTCTATTTCCCAGGATTCAGTCGAGTGGCACGTGGTACACGGCACCGAGATTTTTCCGTGCGGACTGTCCTGGCACACAAGCACCCCGGCATTTCCCAGAAGAACCGCAACGACGATCCGGAAGCGGTGGTTCATCGGTGTGGTCCTCCGTTCATTTGCAGCAGCGCTGTCCGACGGTGTGGCGGCACCATGACACCCCTCGCACGTCAACGGAATTCCCTGGAATTGCCACGCGTCGACACCACGGGTGCTGTGCGAGGACGTTGTGGCATGCAGCGCATGCAAGGCGCACATGTTTTCCATCAAGGGGGAACCGGGTTTGCTCGTGACGAAACCGGACATCCGTCCAGCCGACAGTGGTGTGGCAAGCCACGCACGCCGGTATCCAGCGGTCAAAGCGGCCCTGGTGCGGATCCTTGTGACAATCCACACACTGCGGGGGAGCTGTCCGTGTGAACTGTTGGACCTGTTTTCCATTTACAGTGTTGCGCGCATGGCACTTGTCACATGGTACGGCCTCGTGCCCTCCGTCGAGCGCCATTCGGGTCGTGTTGTGCATTACAGCGGTATACGTCGCGGGGACAAACCCGGTCTCCAGGTGGCAAGCAGCACAATCGCGCGGGTTGGTCCCGCCTGCGAACTGCCCCGCATGGGGATCCGCATGGCAACTCGCGCATCGTTCGTAGCCGGCGAGATTCACCGGCACTGTTGGTGCGCCACTTCGTTTCCCGTGACACTCCATACATTTCAAAGAAAGGTGCTTTCCCCGCAACGCAAAGTGCGTCGTCCCATGGTCGTAATTCTTCATTGGTCCTTCGCGCCAGCCTGCCTCAACGTGACATCGTTCGCACCCTGTCTGAGGTTGGCGTGCAGTGAACTGGCCATTGTGCGGGTCAGTGTGGCAGTCTGCGCACTTCTGGAATTTCTCAAATCGGAGCGCGTGGCCACCGGCCTTTGCGCCGCCGCCTAAGTGGCATGCAACACATTCCTGGCGGGCATGGAGCCCCCGCAGGGGAAATCTTGTCGTCGCATGGTTGAATTTCGACTCCGCCTGTTTCCATCCCGCCGTGGAGTGGCAAGACTCACAGGTTCCTTGAAGTTTTCCCCGGTGCGGGTCCGTATGACAGTCAATGCACCGCTCGAAGGCAATCCCCCTGAAGCGTACGACTGCAGGATCTGAGGTAGACGGCTTATGACAGCGCGTACATGGCACATCACCATGCCGCCCGGTAAGGCGAAATCGTGCGTTATCGTGCGAGAAGCCGGTGACGGGCTTCCACCGTTCTGTGGTGTGGCACGTTCGACACTCCGAAGTGAACTGTCCGTGATGGGCATCGTTATGACAGGCCACGCACGACGTACTGAGCCCGAGGTATGTGCCGTGACGCAGCAGCGCCTGATTTGCGCGGACATCCGCTGCTTGTACAAACTGGGCCTTGTGGCACGATGTGCACTCCTGGTTCGCGTGTTTTCCGTCAAGGGCAAACCCGGTCGCCTTCTGATGATCGTACCCGGCCTGGTTGAATCGTGTGATGCTGAACGAACGACCATGGTGTTCTTTATGACATTCCACACACTCATGACCGGCCAGTTTCGCATGGTACCCCTTGTTGGCGGTGATTCGCGATTTGAGTTCCTGATGACAGTCGAGGCATTTGTCATTGGATATCGCCTTGCCGATCGCATGGCAGCGGGTACAATGTGACATGCCCTCCAGCTCCGCATGAGCTGCAGAAAGCTCTCCGGGGGAGATCTGTGCCAAACGCCGCCCCGCACAGTGCTGCGCCAGTGAAAAGAATCCCTGCAATGACCTTGCGCATTGTCAGAAGGCCCACCGGTATCCGAATGCGATTGCTACGCCAACATGCACAAACAGAATGACAAACATGATGATGCTGAACGGAACATGAATGACATGCCAGTAATGAAAGAACCGGCGAATCTGCTCGAGGAGGAGGATACGGCGGTGGAGAACGTGCCGCGCATGAAATGCCGAGGCGAGGCCGTGCTCGGCGTCATGACGCAAGCCGAGGGCACGCACACTCGAGCTGATCGCCCTCGAGCGGAACAGGTCATCGACGATGAGGAACCAGAGAACCTTGACGAGACCCGCTCCCCGCATGCCCGCGCGCGCATCCGAGAGGTTGTCGATGCGCTCAATCGTTTCCGCGCTCAAGGCGAAATCGAACATCAGTCGCGCAGTCATGCGACCGAGCTCTTTTTCAAGCTCGGCAACCGTCAACTCGTGGCCCTGGATCCCCCGCGGAATCTGTACGTACAAATAGCGTCCAACGATTCCGCTCAAGACAATGGCCGTCATGCTCCAGAAGCTCACTGCAACCAAACCGCCGAATTTGAATGTCGTATGGTACAGAACGAGTATGGGTCCGGTAAGGCAGAGGAAGATATGAAACTCGAGAAATGCCGGAAGCTTGCCGAGGCCCGAAAGGATGCGAAGTCGCTTACGGGAAGAATACATCGTCACTCCCGTAATGATCATGAGCGACCCCACAATACCATATCCGTGGCTGGTTAAGCCGGAGGGTTTCAGTTCGTCATATTGCAGGTGAAAAGGTCGTTCGGAAAGGGGGGTTGTGTAGTAATCGGCGCCATGAAGTCCGAGCACAATGGTCATCGAAGCTGCAACACACGTCAATATGATGATATAGAGTTTGTGGCCCTGCCATTTCACGTTGCTCACTCCTGTGTGGCCTGTTACCCTTCCCGCCTATAATGAATAGGCAAAAGGTCCAGAAGGTAGTTGATGGTCACTGTATCGCCGGGATGAAGCAGAGGACGCGGGTCGCTGAGGATTTCCCTGGACCCGTCAACCGCATTGCGGGCCGATACGATGACCTGTCGCGTGAGCGGGTAGTCGCCGTGCGACACCTGCCGGAGAATCTCCGCCGCAACATACATCTTGTACACCGAAGCCGGATAGATGAAATTCTCCGGATGAACGCCTCCGATCCGCGGTTTCTGACGGGCAAGATCTATCACCGCCAGAGATATCTGTTCACTCCCATCCTCCCCCACATCGAATGTACGGTCGAGGTCTACCGAACGAACGATGCTCAGGAGACTGTCGGAAAGGTCCGTGTCAACCTCATAGTAGTCCGGGATCTGTACTGACTGGGCCATGCCGGGCATGGGGCAGACGAGCAGAAGCATGAGCAGATATTTCATTGTCTGTTCTCTGCGGCGGCCGAAGCGGAATGGATAAGGAGTGATCTCATGGAAAGCGAACCCATGGCGACCTCTTCCGTAAAGAAGCTCACGTCATCGTCACTCCCCTGCAATGCAAGGCAATACACCAGCGGGAGGAAGTGTTCGGAAGTGGGGATAGCCAGCCGTATTTCCTCCCGTCGGTTCATGAGATCAAGAATGCCTTCATGATCCCGTTGCAGAATCATCCCGGCAATGCGTTTGTCGAACTCGACCGCCCAATCGTACGCACCCCCATCCCAGTTCAGCAAACGGAGGTTATGAACGATATTGCCGCTGCCGAGGATCAGGATCCCTTCACTGCGCAGCGCGGCGAGTTCCTTTGCCAGGGCATAGTGTCCGGCCGGAGTCTTCGCGCGATCCAGGCTCAGTTGTACGACCGGAATGTCCGCCGCAGGAAACATCCTGCACAGCACAGACCAGGTGCCATGGTCCAATCCCCAGCCATCATCAAGTTTCACGGGGGTTGAACGGCACAGGGTGCGAATGCGCTCTGCAAGTGCGGGTGACCCGGAGGCCTTGTACTCCACGGCGAACAGCTCGGGGGGAAATCCGGAGAAATCGTGAATTGTCTCGGGCGACTGCATCGCAGTCACGTATGTACCGCCGGTCTCCCAATGCGCCGACACACAGACGATTGCCTCAGGTCTTGGCAATTTTCTGCCCATTTCTTCCCAGGCCCGACTGAACGCGTTGGTCTCAATGGCATTCATCGGATTCCCATGCCCCACAAACACCACCGGCATGCGCCTGCGACTATCTGGAATCATTGGCGGGGTCATTGGTCTCCTTTACAAATCTGTACCCGATCCCCGACTCGGTCTGTATGAAGTGAGGATTCGCAGGATCATCCTCAATTTTCTTGCGGAGGTTTCCAACGTGCACGCGAGTGTATTGTGTTTCCTCGCTGTATGCCGGACCCCAGACCGACTCCAGAATGAATTTGTGTGTAAGCACCTTGCCTGCATGGCGGATGAAGAGGAGCAGCAGATCATATTCCGTTGCGGTGAGTTTCACCTGCACGCCCGATTTGGTCACGAGACGGGCGGACGTATCAATCACCAGAGAGCCGATGGTCACCTGCGGTGTTTCTTCCGGCAGCTGCACCTTACGGAGGCATACACGCACACGGGCAAGAAGCTCTCCGGTACGAAACGGCTTCGTGAGATAATCATCTGCCCCGTTGTCCAGCGCGTCAATGATTTCGGTTTCACCGCTGCGCACAGACAGAATGATCACCGGCACCCGTGAGACGCGCCGGATTTGCTTCAGGACTTCCATACCGTCCATATCCGGCAACCCCAGGTCGAGGATTACGAGCGACGGCACGCCCGTACGAAAGCGAAGGACTCCCTCTTCGCCTGTTGCAGCCGACATGACCCGGTGGCCATCCTTCCCGAGCGTTAACTGCAGGAGGCGGAGAATTTGGGGTTCATCATCGATGGTAAGAATGTACGGATCACCGGACATGTTTGTGCTCGGCTACTGAGGTTGAAGGATCGAGTGGAAGATGCATGGTGAATTCCGCACCGCCTCCGGGGGCATTGACTGCGGTCACGGTACCGTTGTGTGCGCTAACGAACCCGCGCACAATAGAGAGTCCAAGACCGGTTCCACCTGCGGGTGTACCGGGAACGCGATAGAATTTCTCGAATACCCGGTCTTCGTTGCCGGCCGGGAGCCCGCGACCCTGGTCTCTCACGGAGATGACACATTGCTGCTCGGAGGTAAAGGCACGCATGGTGATCGTGGTGCCCGCGCCGCTGTACAGAACCGCATTCTGGAGAATATTGGCCACCGCCTGCTCAATCAATCCATAGTCCAATCGCACAAGCGGCATATCATTTTGTACTTCGAGGGTGACGGTATGTCCATGGGCTGTGGCATCCACTCTCCGGGCGGCGTCCCGGAGAACGTCTCTGACATCACACCAATCAAAGCGGGGCCGGATCAACCCCGATTCCAGGCGTGTCATATCCAGCAGGTTCTCTACGAGCCGGGTCAGCCGATGAGCTGCTCCCAGGACGTCGCGTGCCAATTGGGTGCGTACTTCCGGTTGTGCGCACAGTGCTTCGTCAATCAAACCCTCCGCAGAGCCCACAATCGCCGCGAGCGGGGTTTTCATCTCGTGTGAGATAGAGTCAAAGAGCGCTTTGTAGAGACGCTCGGATTCTGCAAGAACCATGGCCTTTGCAGAAAGCTCACTGAGATTCTCACGTTCAAGGGCAGACGCAATCTGGTCCATAAAATTCTGGAGCAGTGTCTCCTGTTCAATGGTCGCAGCTCTTTTCGACGATACGCGGACGCCGATAACACCGAGCGAGTATCGTGGACCGGAAAGCGGGTAGTATGTGGCTTGAGCTGACGGGAGCGTGTCGGTAAATCTCCCTGCACGTTGCTCATTCCAATAGGTCCAGGCGGCCACGCTGAATTCCTTGGCATCCATCGGAAACTTCGATACGGCGTGAGGGGTATTGGTAAGGTCACCGTCAGGAGTACTCAGCAGCACTACAGCGTCCGCGTCGAAGTGGCGTTTGAGGTTAGCCACGGCAGCACCCACAACCCCGTCGACGTTCCGCGCCTGGGAGAGATCCTTGGTGAGACTGAACAGGGCACTCGCGCGTTCTTCCCGGTACCGGAGGGCCTCTTCACTTGCCCGGCTGCGCGCCGACAACACCCCTGTGACAATCGCAATCATGAAATAGGTGACCAGCATCAGCATGTCGACCGGCTGATCGACATGGATCGTGAACAACGGCGGAATGAAGAAGAAGTCCCAGATTGCAGCGCTCAGTGTCGCGGCGAGCAACACCGGACCCGCATGCAACCGCAGCGAAAGAAGAGTTATTGTCAGCAGAAGGATCAACGAGACCGTTTGATATCCCAGCACTCCGGTGACCGGATAGCAGACAGCAGCCACAAGACACACGATGGCACTGGCGGAGGCGTATTGTTTCCACGTTGAAGAACGCCGGAGAAGCCAGTGTGACGGCGCAGACCGGACTTCATCCTCTGCCGCCACAACATAGAGATCAAGGCCGCTGCTCTCTTCCAGCAGGCGATCGAACAGACTCTTCCGCCAGAACGGTGTCCGCACTGAACTGCGCCCGATCAGGATATGCGTCGCGTTTTCCTGCCGTGCAACCCGCAGAAGCCCGCGATCGATCCGTGTATCTGCGGTGGTGACGACTTCGGCACCCAATTCCCGGGCCAGTCTGATATTGACGTCGAGTTGCGCCCGGGCCTTATCAGTCAGCTGCGAAGGAAGTTCGACATACACGGCGACCCAGGTTGCATTGAGCGTGTATGCAGTCCGCCTGGCCCAACGCACCACCCGGGCACTGTGCGGGCTCGGTCCGATTGCCACCACGAGTCGTTGTCCGGATTTCCACGGGCCGGCAATCTGATTCCCCCGCATGTACTCGCGGAGTTGGTGGTCGACACGCTCGGCGGTCAGCCGCAACGCCATCTCACGGAGGGCGGTCAGGTTCCCTTTGCGGAAGAAATGCTCCCGTGCCTGAACGGAACGCTCGGCGGTGTAGACCTTTCCTTCCGCGAGACGTTGCAGAAGCTCATCGGGTGGAATGTCAATCACTTCCACCTCATCGGCGCTGGCAAAGATTGAATCCGGTACCGTTTCGCGCACCGGGATGCCGGTGATCTGTGCAACGGTGTCGGCGCGACTCTCCAGGTGCTGGACGTTCACGGTCGTGAAGACGTGGATCCCCTGCTCGAGGATCTCCATCACGTCCTGATATCTCTTCAGGTGACGGCTTCCCGGAGCATTGGTGTGTGCCAGTTCGTCGATCAGCACGAGGGCCGGTTTTCGCCGGAGTATGGCGTCGATGTCCATCTCCTCAAGCAGTGTACCCCGGTATTCCGTATGTTGCCGGGGAATCACTTCAAGACCAATCACCAGGGCACGCGTTTCCTCGCGACCATGCGTCTCGACGTATCCAACGACAACATCGACGCCTTTGTGCTGTTCTTCGTGCGCGGCCTTGAGCATTTCATAGGTCTTGCCGACGCCAGCACACATGCCGAAAAACACCTTCAACCGACCGGTCGATTGCGAGCGCTCTTCACGGCGCATCGCTTTCAACAGTTCGTCCGGATCGGGGCGGATTTCATCGCTGGAAGTCATGTCAGAAAGATCCTGCTTTTTCTTCCCCTTTGCAAGCCGCCATGTCGATAAACGGAGCAATCATGTGGGTCCTATGACTGCAGAGGAAAAGTTACAGATGTCAGGATGCAGGCGCTATATAGGGCAAGTAAAGAGTGGGGAGAGACGTGTAAAGAAGCTGCTGTTACGGTAATCCCAGTATCTTGTGCAGCTGAAGACTCAGCCTCCAGCGAGGATGGCTGAGGCAATACTCTTTGGCAAGGCGGGTGTTTTCATCACGCGCGGGCCCGTCCATCGGCTGCAGCAGGAAGTGCTCAAAATCGAGTGCGTCGAAACGATCAGGATCTGCGCCTGCCTGAGGATAGATGAGTTTGAGTTCGTCGCCTGACGTCAACACCAACAGCGCGTCCGCTTTCGGGCTCACACAAATCCAATCGATGCCTTCGGGCGCCTGGAGCGTGCCATTCGTTTCGATTGCCACTTCCAGTCCGGCGGCATGGAAGGCGTCAATGAGAGGTCCGTCGAGTTGAAGAAGGGGCTCCCCCCCGGTGCAAACAACAAACGGGGAGACACCTCCGGTAGCCGGAGGCCACCGTGCAGCCACGGCGCGGACCACTTCAACGGCCGAGTCATATGTTCCACCCCCGGGGCCGTTCGTGCCCACGAAGTCCGTGTCACAAAAACGGCAGACGGCAGTGGACCGGTCCTCTTCTCTCCCGCTCCAGAGATTGCACCCCGCAAAGCGGCAAAACACCGCGGGTCTCCCCGCGTGCACCCCTTCTCCCTGAAGGGTGTAGAAGATTTCTTTGATCTGATAGGGCATTGGCGCACCAGGCTCAAGTGGGCCAATTAAATGAGAAGGCACGGAAAAAGCAAGTTACGGCGTCACCGTCAGTCCCAGCCAGATCTGCAGCTGGTCAAGCTCCTGACCATCAATCCCCTCACGAAAATTCGGCACCATGAGCAGCCGGAGATTGAGCTTCTCAGACGGCGACAAGCCAATCCCGGCGAGCAGTGTCGTCCGCACATCGCTGTCGTTTTCATTCGGCGCCGTGTACCGTTCTCCGAAATTGTTCTTCGTGGTCGTGACACCATTCTGCGTTGACGACCGGTACCGGAAGAGCGCCAGCGTCACGTCGTCGATGTTCCAGGAGCTCATTTCCCGGTTGACACCGATCATGAACTGCACGAATTTCGATGTCTGTATTGTGAGAAACACAGGTATCTTCAAACTCGTGCGTTTCGATGTGAATGTCCAGAGAAGATCTTTCGATTCATCCTGGGAACTCTGCGATGCGTTGTTGTTATAGGTGGAGGTATAGGTATAGCTGTTGGCAAGAAGGACCGATTCGCTGGTTTTGATCTCCATCCTGTACCATTCCAGCTGGGCGCCGGCGGAGAGCTCAACACGGTCATTGATCTGCCACCGTACCGATGCCATCACACGGTCAGTGGTGATATTTTGAACGCCACTCCCCGACCGCATGTCCATCAGGAGAGATCGTGAGAGGTTGGTATACGTTTGATTGGTGTCTCCATAGGAATATATGCTGAAGCTGGTGTCGAGAATACCCGACGCAAGCCCGATGTCGACGTTTGAGTATTGATGCCGGTAATAGCAGTTCAGCGTGGCCGTCGGCGATGTGTGCGCGAGAATGTCCGCTCCGTAGTACGATGTGGTCCCATGGTGATTCCATTGATACAATCCGTTGTCGGAGCGGTTGTAATAATCGGTTGACGGTGAATTAGCGTTCGCATAGTATGACGAGTCAACGTTTCGCAGAGCCTGCGCGGCGTCGCCCCAGAGATTACCCGCCGTCACCCCGAAGGAGACATTCGGGGTGAAGTGATACGTGAAGCCGCCGCCCAGGTCCCACGCCCCGTAACTCTGCGAGCGCATTTCCATGTTTGCCCAGAGCGACGACGATGTGATTGCATTGTCCCAGTAGTTCGATGACCCGTAGCTGCCGCCGCGCGTAAACGATGCGCGGCTCAGTTTCACGGCAAGGTCCAATCCGCCCGGAGGCGAATAGCGGACGAACGTTGATACAAAATGCCCGACCTGATGCATATCGTCTTTTCCGCTGTACTTATCCACGATCGGCATGGCCTCCGATGCGGCAACAGTCCGGCCGTTGAAGTCATAGCCCGCAGCGGTTTTGTAGATATTCTGGGGAACGCTGTAGTATTTCGCGTCCTGGAGGATGTATTGATAGGTCGCGCCGATGTAGAAGCTTGGTACAGCTTCCGGCAGCGGACGCACAATGACTGCTCCCGAGTATACCGGCTCCAGTTCCCGGCGGGTTTCGAGAAACAGCCGGGGATAGGGCATGTACACCGAGCTCGCAGCATAGCGCATATCATACATGTTCATGTAGGCCGGCACTATCCAGCTGTTCTGTTCCTTCACATTCTTCGCACCCCGGAAATCAGTGTACAACCAGACATCGTGTGTTGAATCCAACCCGAGGCGCGAAGGGTTCACAATGATATTCTGTAAAGGATCATTCAGCAAGCCCGCAGTTGTACCTTTGAAGCTTCCTATGCCGTACGGCATCAGGTAATTCGGTTCGAAAAAGAAATCCGTCTGTTCAAATCCCTTTTCCAGAACACGCTCGCCCCAGTACTGCGCATACGACAAGGAAGTTGAAACAAGTACGGCGAGCAACAACACCGTGATGAAACGCATCGTCTTCATGGTTTCTCCGTCTAATGCTTTATTGCTTCGAACGGTCCCTGATTTGTCACTCCCACAAAACTGATCCATTGCCATGTACCGGAAAACCGGTTACCCTTGAGGGTTCCGATCAAACCCAGATTGTTGTCCCGGTACTGTGGATTGAGTTCGATCCACAACGTCGTCCCCTGAACGCCACCGACGAGTTTACCGTCGCCGGTCTGTGGACCGATGTTCTTCGGAGTGTCGACGGCGGCAAAATGCCATTCTCCCGTTATCGTGTTGGAGTCGGAGATGTCCATCGTGAACCAACCGCGGACCAACACTGTGCCGGTCGTATCATAGCTCGTGTAATGATATGCACCGTCAGACGTCGGATCGGTGAGCCCGGTGCAGCCGGTCAGTATCGCCGTGAGGGCCAGAAGGGCGAAACAGCATAGAAGCTTCATCTCATGCTCCTCCAAAAGAAATCCCTTGTTACGTGATCGTCGCTTCTACCCGACGAAATATTCGTGTGCGAGCTTGAGGATTTCACAAAATCCCTAGTACGCCGCCTTGTACGTGATATCTACCTGAACTTTTGTTACAGCATTTGCCGTCACCAGGCCGGGCAGAATATGGCCGGCGGAGTCGTGGCCGTTTGCATAGTACAGAGAGTCCTCCGTGACAAACACACTGTACTTCCCGGGCGGGAGCGCGACCTGATAGAACCCCGTTGCGTTGGACCTTGTCGTGGCTATCAGACCTGTCAGAATGCGTTTGTAGAATCCGCCGCCTATTCCGACTACGGAATCATTCCCCGTTGCCTCAAAGATCCAGACATCACGTTCCACGTGTGTGATTTTGCCCGATGGATTGTCCGACGTGGAAGGCATGAAATCCCCATCCCAGAACCAGACATTTCCCCAGATCCCTTGCGTAATGGTGATTTGATCGCTCGTGTCCTTCGGTCTACCCGGACCAATTCCCAGATCCGAACACGAAGCAAGCATGAGGATACACATCACGAAGAGCCTGCCTGAAGGAGCGAATGGGATGGGCTTCATAGTTATAGTCTGCTCCGGACTATCTCTTCGAAGTCCAGCAGGTGATTGCGCAAGTCGACGTTTGTGACCTCATCTTTGCCGTTACTCCGGACCAAATACACCCTGACCCAGGTTCCTGTTGGGAGCGAACTCTGCTTGAAGTCTCCTTTGATCTGGAACTCTCCGCCCAGGGCTCTCGTGAGAGCATCAACGGAAGGCGCACCGGCAGTGCTTTTTACAAGCGATATCACGATCAACGTGTCCCTGAAATCCTTGTGGGTTACAGAAACCTCGAGTGTGCCTGGAACAAATGTCGGTGTCACAGTGAACGCAAGGTCGCCGGCGCCGCTACGCTCAAAAGACATGCAATCGTATGGCCCGCCCGGCCCTGTCGACTGATCTCCGCAGGACGCCAACAGGGTTAAGGCAAACAGCAGAGGGATGGGGCTAAGGTACCAGAGGATTCTCTTCATGGATGAGATCTCAACCGGTTGGTGAGCTATTTTGTTAACACCATCATTGTCGCCAGAACCCTCTGACCTCCCTGTTCACGGACCAGGCCTGACACACCCTCTCCAGCCGGTTCCGTCTGAAACCGGCAAAAATACACGACCGCTCGCCAGTCCCGACCCGTCGAACTGCACAGTATACATGCCCGGCCGCTTCCATTCATTCACAAGCACTCCCACCTCGCGGCCGAGCATGTCATACACGGCGAGCCTTACAAGCAGGGTTGCGGGTTGCGGATTCAGGGTTGGTGATTCTGCGCCCCAGAACCCGCCACCCGGCACCCGGAACCCAATCGTTGTAACCGGATTGAACGGGTTCGGATAGTTGCAGAGACTCATCCCGGCAGGCACCAACGCCACATCCTCTTCAGTGACAGACGTCGGATTGCACTCACTCTGGTAGAATGCCCGCGCAAGAAAAGACCCGATGGAGGTATTGACCGCAAATGAGATCGAGCCAATGTACATCAAGGTGTCGTTGGCGTAGTGATATTCTTTGCGCCTGTCCCGGTACACCCGGGCAATGTAGGATCCCGGCGCAAGGCCTGCCATTGACACCTCCATATCGAAATGACAGATGCACCGCGCGAGCGGACCAACGGTATCGGTTTGCACCCAGGTGATGGTGTCGTGAGAAATGGTCAGCGCTGATATGAAGTGCGACGCGCAGTTCTCCACGGCACGGATGTCCCAGATGCTTATGCTGTCTCCGGTCACCCGGATATACAATGAATCATCCCTGGTGGCTGCGGCTGTTGTGCCGGCTCCCAACAAGGTGAGCAGAATGATTCGTTGAAGTGCTATCATGGTCGTTCTACCTCCGAAGATCAGAATCGCACGTTTAATCCCACAGCCGGATACAACGGAAGGAGTTTGAGGTCCCTCATGGTGACGGTCCATTTGCGCCGCAGATCCGAGCCCGGGTTCACCGTCCATTCATACGGGTCCAGCAACCCGTAGGCATTCATCATGCGGAGGGTAAGCTGGCAGTGCACACCCCAGAGCGCGATTCGCCTCCGTATGTTGATTTCCATGCGCTGGAATCCGGGACTTCTGCTTCCATTCGGGTCAATGGCGTTGGCGGCGTAGGAGGCGCGGACATCCACTCCCTTAGAACCGTTGAAACTGAATGTCAGTGGTGATGCTGTCGGCGTCGACGGCGGCTCGGAAGTAAGGACACACACGCCACCCACGGCCCATTCTTCTCCGGGTGAGTACGTGACCCAGAGTTCCACTTCATGCCTGCGATCAAAGGCCGGAGCGAAAGGCTCGCCGTTGTTTACGCCCGCAAAGGTATCGGAGAGCCAACCGAGCGTGTACCGGAGCGAGCCGGTAAGCACTCCGAATCGTTTGCGGACTGAAATACTCCCCCCGTAGGCGCGTTCAGCGCCATACAGTATGCTGTTCATAAGAGAAGATGATCTACTGTCTCTGTGAAACCACTTCGAATCCATGATAGTCACGGGTGGTACGATGGTACGCTTCTATGGAAGCGACGTAGGCTTCTGCGGCCCAGGCCCTTTCAACCCCAGCAGTGATCTGCAGTGATGACGTGGGTTTCACTTCGGAGCCGGAGGGATACCAAAACGCCGTAGGATAGAAGTAGAAGACTCCCGTAGTCCGGTACGGATGAATGAATTGATTGATCGCGGTCAATGAGGCGTACACCCGGGTATTGTCGTCCACAGCGGCAAGGATGGAAAACCGTGGATCGACCGCAGAGAGTGAACCATTGCTTCCCATGAATGAAGTCAATCGGGCCCCCAGTTCGGCAGTTACGCTGGCTGCAAGCCGCCATTGGTCCTGCAGATACACAGCCAGCTCCCACGATGAGAATCCCCTGAAGCAAGAATGGGGCGTTGGAGAGCGAGAATTCGCTGATGGCCGCGCTGATCCCGTGTCCGGTCAGTTCCACACCCCCACGGATAGTATGGTCTCTGTCAAGAAAGTGCTCCGCGTGAGCACGAACACTGAGATCCTCAACCCTGTAGTCCGACGAGAGCATTCCGGGCGACGGTGGAGTCACCTGACCGGTCAGGATGTGATCCATCGTAAGATCATATCGGGAATACGCAATAGAACCATACAGGAACAACGATGACGAGCCAATGCCAAACCACCGGGCTTGAAGATTCTTGTTCGCCCAGGAGAACGAATTGTCGAGGCTTCCCCCGCCTCCCTCCGCGCTGTTCTCATAGGTATCACGCCCCAGATATCCACTCAGGAACAGCCGGCTGCTTGATCGCCAGCCGGTAGTTCGCTTTGCCGATTACCTCGTAGGATCCCGACCGGCTCATTGACGGCATCCGGCTCAAGCAAAGGCACCGCCGGGTCCACATACGCCCGCCGGCCGGAAATAAGAAACGTCGATTCCTCGCTCAAGGGTCCCTCAATGAACAGCCGGGCCCCAAGCGAACCGACTCCCGCCATTCCTGTGACTCGTTCCTTCGTCCCTTCGCGAATGGACAGATCCAGGAGTCCGCCGATCCGTCCTCCATAGTACGGAGAGAGTCCGTTGACGGCCGGCTCAACATCGTTCAGCACATCCGGCTGAAATGTCGCAAGGATGCCGCCGAAGTGGGATGGGTTGTAGATGCGGGCGCCGTCGAGCAGATACTGTGTCTGGTCCGACGGAACAGAGCGAATGTACATCCCCCGCACGAGTCCCCCCGCCGGCGTCGATTCGGTCCGATGTCCTTCCACGGTGAATTCCTGCATGGCAATATCTTCCTGACGGAGGGAGATATCCACACGCACGGTCCCCTGTCCCGAAATGTGCAACGGACAACGATTGACGGCATATCCAATTGCCCGAACCACCAGCAGATACTCTCCGCTCTCAACATCCGGGAGGGAAAAGAATCCGAAGGAATTCGTTGGACACCACCGCACCATTTCGAGTATTGAGTCCTTCGCGTACTTCTGCAACAGCACCGTCGCCCCGGCAACCCACCCGCCGGTCAATGAATCCGAGAGAACTCCACTTACCGTGGCGACTGCATGCATCTTCTCGTCCGGACGCTGGCGAAGAATGTACTGGTTCCCCATCCGTATCCACATAAGCCCGGTTCCGCTCAGAAGCTGTTCCAACGCATCCACGGCAGAGCAGGAATTGCACCGGGATGTCACTTTCACACCGCTGACATCGCTGTCAAAGTACACTATCGAAATGCCGTACCAACGCATGAGGGAATCAAGCGCAACACGCAGGTCTCCGTTCTCGAAACGGAAGGACCGTTGTCGGTCCGGACTCCTGCGCGTCGCCGGATGAGGGAAGCACGGCGAGGAGCAGGAGACTAATATAGAGTATAGCTGCTATTCTCATGTCGGTACGAGGCACCCGAAAGGACGCAAAGGGTCTTCAGTGCTGCTTCGACACTCCGGCCGTCCACAACACCAGTAATCGTTTCGTCGGTCAGCCGTGCATTGCCGACGACAACCGGCACGCCGAACTCTTCGGCGATTTGACGGCATGCGGCCGCGAGATTCGTCCGGTGGAAGAGGAATTTGCCGTTCATCCATCCGGGGTAGTCCGCTGCGAAGGGAAGTTCCTCCGGAGCCCCGGGAAGTCCGCCTTTCGGAAAGGTGGTGAATTGGCCGGCCTGGAGTACTACAGTGCTGTCTCCGCCCTGTCGTGACGCTGTTACCCTGACCTTGCCGCTCACCACAGCCACTTCCATTTCATCATGACGTACCCGGACGTTGAATTCGGTCCCGAGCACCTGCACTGACCCGACGGCCGTCTCAACGATGAATGGTGTGCCGGTTTTTCGCACCTTGAAAAAGGCCTCACCTATCAGCGCCGTTCGCCGGCCACTCTTCACATCCCGGTGAAGCACTGCGATTTCGGAGTTGTGATTGAGAGTCACTTCACTACTGTCGGCAAGGAAAATTGTGCTGCGCTCTCCAACTCCCGTTTGGTACAGAAGCGGGGGTGCAGGCTGGAACCAGAAGAGGCCGACGAGAACCACAACAACCGTTGCACCGAGGGCGAACGCGATCGCGGGTTTGAACCGGTACCCGTGCCCGGCGGACCGGGGTGCGGACACCTCGCGGGACGGCTGTTCGATTCGTGCTCTCAGCAGATTCCATTGACCCGCCGTGTCGGGATTCTGAGCGGAAATCCCGGCGATGTCGCCGGAGAGAGCCCTTTTCATTGAAACGTCAGATGGCGGAGCAGGCCGGCGACCGTTCCGATCATTCCGATCATTCCGATCCATTCCGTGTAAACCAACGGGTTATGTGCACCATGGCGATCCTCCTACTGACATAACGCACCAGCCTGCCGCATCCCCCAACGGCATTCCCAAAAACAATCGGGGGGGTTGCTTCATTTCTTTTCTCATGATAGATTCTTGAAAGGCCTCGTGGAAGAAACCAGCCAGGATATTGCATTGCTGACCCGGGTGAAGGGCTCTGATCCTGACGCCTTCGGTGAACTGTTCCGCAAGTACCAGCCTCTTGTGTACCGCCAGGTATTTTTCCGCGTACGGGATGCAGACACTTCCCACGAGATCGTTCAGGAGACGTTTGTCCGGATCTGGGAGCATCGCACGTCTCTCAAGCCTCACCTTCCCTTCCTGGCACTCACGCTGCGGGTGAGCCAGAACCTCGTGCGCGATATGGCCAGACGGCACTCGACGCGCGAGCGTCTTGCGAAAGAGATCCCCGCCCCGTTTCCGTCAGAGGGGGATGATCCGGCAGAGGCTCTGCATCTGCGCATACTGGAGCAGCGCATCGTGGAGATTATCAATAGCCGCCTGGGGGACCGGTGCAGAACGGTCTTTCTTATGAGCAGGTACGAAGGGAAATCACATCAGGAAATTGCGGAGCTGCTGGGGATCACCGGGAAAACAGTGGAAAATCAGATTGCGCGGGCTTTGAAAGTGTTGAAAAAGGGGCTTGAGAGATGACTCTGCCCTTGCGCCGGTACTCAGGAAGCACAAGGGCAGAGCTCATAGAAGAGAACATCATACGCTGCATTGTCCGGGGTTGCTGCAATCATTTCACGAGCATCATTCTTCTGGTGTCGACAAAGGATCCCGTCGTAAGACGGTACAGATAGACGCCGCTCGCCAGGTGGGCCGCATTAAACTGCACCGTGTATGTCCCGGCGGATTTCTGCTCGTTCACCAGCACCGCAACCTCTCGTCCGAGCATGTCGGACACGCTGAGCCTGATCCAGTTCGAACCCAGACCCGCGACCCTGTACCCTATTGTCGTACTCGGGTTGAACGGGTTCGGATAGTTCTGCTCCAATCCGAATGTCGAAGGAACCTCCGCGGCGGTCTGTACATCTGTGGGCAGCGGATTGCTCCATTTTACGTATCGCACTTTTGTGGTGCCGCCGGTGACGGTTGTATCGCTTATACCGACTTCCACCGACGCACCGTTCTTCGCCAGGAATATGTACTGGAGCGGGATATTGATGTTGTTGACCGTGTCTGATGTAGCTGTATTTTCCGATTTTCCGGATGCGCAGCGCCTCCTGCGAGTGCCCGCCGGGAACCATAAGTGTTCCGTACGCATCGACAATGTAGGTGACGGAGTCCGTGTTGCCGACTTTTACGTCAAAATTTCCCAAGAAACTGATGGAACCAAGAAGCGAGTCAGCGAAGTTGCTGGTCCAGCTCTTCGATAACTCGAGCGGGAAACGGTATTCGACTGAAGGCGGTCTGTTGACCCACCGGGGGTTTGTGATGGTAATAGGAAACGTAGGTGCACTATCGAGAAATCCGGACGCGACTGCGCCGATACCGTAGTACCGCAGTGCATCACCCATACTGTAGTAGAGGTACGCCGCTGTCGACTTGACTGTTCCCCATCCAAGCCCGAGCGTACCTGTATTCAGCCTGTAGGCGAATGCCGTATCGAGAACCGCGACCGTGGCCTGTGAAAACTCGGCAGCGTACGGAGAGGTTTGCACCGGCACGCTTGTCCGAATCACCAACTTGGTCGTGTTGAGACCGGAGAAATTCCAGATCGTGGGACCACCCGGTGAGCCAATGTCCACAGAGGTGGTCAGACTGTCATAGTGAGATGTGGTCCTGACGCCGACAGCAAACATCGACTTCACATCATTGCTGTCGATGGTGATGGGTTGGGACTTGCTGCTGATCGCGCCGACCGTGAGCATTCCGGCGCACATGAGAAATCGTATCGTTCTCGACATATCTCCTCCTTCTGGATTCACTTCACATTTTCTGACGCAGGCAGTACGTGCAACTACAGCAATGCGCGCTCCACATGCTGTGATGCCCGTCACACATTGTGATTGCCGTCACATCCTCGCCTCGAGCACAAGCATATACGTGCGGGGAGGCATCATATTCCCGATCAATTCCACGTAGTTATACTGGAATGCATTGTTCACCGTACCTGTTACGGTGAAGGGTGCGTTTCCAAGATTGAAATCAACACCCAGGCGGAAGTCTGTCACGAAAATCTCCGTACGCGCGTCACCGTCCGGTATGATGCCAAAATTTCCGAGGATGTCGTCAACCCGGTCGACACGGCTGATATAGCGGAAGTCCGTGGACGCATGCAACCACCCGACCCGGCCGGAGAGTGACGTGTAGAAAAGATGGCGGGGACGATATTTGAGGAGATCGTGTTGCGTAATATCTTCAGGATACACGTACGTATAGCCGAGACTATATTGGAGCATGCCCTCGAAGAACCCCAGCTTCAACGAAGTCTCGACGCCCTGGATACGTGCCTTTGCCACATTGCGCCATTGAAAGCGGAGAGCGGTTCCTTCGACATCCGGCACAACTTCAATCAGGTTGTCAAAGTCCGAACGAAATCCGGCAATGTCGAAAGTCCCGAATCCTCCGAGCCGTTGGGAAACTCCGAGTTCAAACGACCAGCTGCGTTCCGGCTTGAGATCTTCATTGGGTCGCGCTATGATATTACTGAACCCCGCCATCAGAAAGGCCTCGGCAACGGAGGGCACGCGGAATCCACGCCCGATCGAGCCGCGTGCTGTCGTTCCCTCAAACGGGGTATAGGCAAGCGCAACCTTCGGGTTCAGCGAACCGCCCGGCGCGGTGACTCCCACGGAAGTGAAGTCATAGCGGCCGCCGACCGTCATCGTGAGCGGTTTTGTCAGGCGTATTTCATCCTGTCCGTACAGGGCAAACCCGCCTATCACTCTATCGCTGATGACGTCTCCGCCGATGATGTCAGCGTTCCCATCGATACCGAACGTCAACGTATGTCTGTCATTGGGTATGAGTGTGGCCTGTGTTTCCAGCCTGAAGTCATCTGCGATGGATTCGGCGCGTCCGATGCCGCTCCGGGTCTCAAAGCCCCAGTCGTTGTGGAACCACATGGCACGCGTGGTAATGGCAAAACCTTCGTGAATCACCATTGAGTACTGGCCTGTGGTGAAGAACCGGATGGATTTGATATTGTCGTCCTGCTGTGCGATGGGGGGAATATAGGCAGAGTCAAGACTCCGCCAGTACAGGTACTGACCGCCGTACTGATACAGCAGTCCGAAGGTCAGCGTCAGAGCGCTATTCTGGGCGTAGTCCTCTTTCACTTTGACATAGAAGTTGTACCGGCGACGGTAGTCGTTCTGCCGGTAACCGTCATCAAATTGCCGCGACAGGAAGAGTGCGATTCCGAGGTCGCCTACCCGATAGGAGTGGCTCACCGACTGGCCGTTAAGGAACCGGTTTTTCGAGCTCCATTTCCATTGCTCGAAGGTTGGCTGGTTATACATGCCGCCAAAGAGCCGGATATTCGTGTTGGGTGTCTCCGGGATTTCTTTCGTGATCACATTGATTACGCCCCCGAGGGCATTGGAGCCGTACAGGGCGGAACTCGCTCCCTTCACCACTTCGATCCGATCCACCTGTCCGATAGGAATCGTCTCAAAGTTCAACTCGCCGGTGTCACCCGTGATGAACGGGATTCCATCCAGAAGCATCAGTACGCGGCTTCCGGCACCCCTGCTGTAGCCGCTGGACCCGCGGATGTTGACCTGGAAACCGGTCATGTTCACGCCGGGGATATAGCGGAGAGCATCATCAAGAACCAGCGCATTGCGCTGACGGATATCCGCCGCATCGAGCACGGAAATACTGATGGGGACCTCCTCAAGGGATTGTGCTCTCCTGCTGGCAGTCACAACAACCTGATCAAACTGCACAGGTGTGCCCGTCAGCGAGATATTCACCACCGCCTCGCGTCCCTCTTCCACGTTCACGTCCGGACGCACACTCCGTTGGTATCCGACCATCGACACCATGAGAGAATAGCGGCCCGGGGAGAGATCAGTGATCTTGAATTCTCCCTTGAGGTTTGTCGTTGTGCCACGCACGGAGCCCTGGACAAGGACAATGGCACCGATGAGCGGTTCGGCCTGGCCTTCTGTGAGGGAGGTTACGCGGCCGGAAATGCTCCCACCCACGGCCAATGCTTGCGCAGCAACAGAGGCAAGCAACAGGATCGTCAGAATTGTTCGAGTCATCGCCATGGCTTTGGAGGAAGGTTATTGAAGTCGACGGAGATGTCAACATCCTTTCGCATCCGATTGTTGCGCACAAAAACCGATGCCGGCACAAACGTGCCTGGCGTGAGCGTATAGACACCGGCAGGACTCCAATCGGCGAAATAGTCCGGTCCGTACCGCCACGCAACTACGATATAATTGTAGGTTGTCTCCTTCAGCAACGTCCCCTTTACGGGAAACACGTAGTTCACCGTATCGGCAGATTTGTTGCCGAGAATCTGCAGTGCTCCTGCAACGCCGGTGGTAATGTGAGGGTAGATGGCCGCTTTCATATCCAGCAGGGTTTGAAAGATGCTACCGCTGTCTGCCGGGAATTCCTCAAATGCAACCAGGCGGAGTTCGAGAACCTTTTCCGGAGGCGGCCAGTTTTTGAAGGTTATCACACCGCTGAAGCCGGTTTCTTCCGTGATGGGGCCCAGTCCCTTGTCACATCCCGGGATGAGTCCTGCCAGAGCCACCAGCATTCCAAGTCAAAACACGACCATTTCTCATAGGGAACCTCTAGAACATGAACAACGGCATGGGAAGAAAAGTTCGCATCAATGTGCCGTCTGAATCAACTTGCTAATGACCCACCAACACCATAGATTTGTAATGGAAAGATTACCGGAAACAGGTTCACCAGGACTCACTGCGCACTCGAATAAACAACACCTTACGGAGGTACTATGAAACGTTGCCTACTTTTTTGCGTCCTCGTTGCGGCGTATTCGGCCTCGGCGCAGACAATCGGGTTTGGCGTCCATGGTAATATGATTAATTCCAACATAAATGCAAAGGTACAGGAGCTGGTGAATTACCAGTCTACGTCCGGCCTGACGCAAGTGGCCCTGGATCAGGTGTACGGCCTCGGCTACGGAGGCGGCGCGCATTTCGACCTGGGCTTTGGTATCGCCAGCATTCGGATTTCCGCGGATTATATCACGCTTTCGCCGGACAAAGCAAAGTTCACCCAGTACGTCCAGGCGGTCATGCCCGGACTGCCTTTGCAGTTCGTTGACGGCGGAAAGATAGACATGATTTCGGGGAACGCCAACGCGAAACTCGTCGTGCTTCCGCTGCCCGTAGTGAAGCCGTATGTCACGGGAGGTGCCGGGCTTTGCAACGTGAAAGCCACCGACGTGACTCTCTCAATTGCCGGTTTCAACCTTAAGCCGATTACGCTGCTGAAGACGCAGACTGTCGGCACATTCAATGCCGGCGCGGGGGTCGATCTCCAGTTTGGTCCCGTTACAGTCTTCGCAGAGCTGAAGGTGAACTGGTTGATGCTCGACGAAGGCACCAGCACGATGGTCCCCATCGCGACTGCAGGCGTGACGTTCTGACACCACTGTATGCATTGACGTCAAACAGCCCGGCTCTGATGAGCCGGGCTGTTGTGTTTCTACCCGTTGCCGGTCTCCATCATCCCTCGGCTTCGTCTGCCTCAACAGCTTTCTTCATTATCCGCCTCCGTACATCTGCGTTGAGATGCTTCTTGCGGATCCTGATGGACTTCGGTGTCACTTCCACAAGTTCATCGTCGCCGATCCACTCAATGGCCTGTTCGAGCGTATGAATGTGCGGCGGTTCGAGGCGGACCGCCTCATCGGAGCCGGAGGCGCGCATGTTCGTGAGCTGTTTCGTCTTGCAGACGTTGACGGTCATGTCGTGCTCGCGGGCGTTCTCTCCCACTACCATCCCTCCGTACACCTTCGTTCCGGGTGCGATAAAGAACACCGATCGTTCCTGAAGCTTCCACATCCCGTAGGCAACGGCCTCGCCGGCTTCCATGGCCACCAGGGCGCCTTTGGTACGGTGGGTGAGATCGCCTTTGTACGGTTCGTATCCGTGAAAGTTGTGATGGAGTATGCCGGTACCCTTGGTTTGTGTCATGAACTCCCCGCGGAAGCCGATCAGCCCGCGGGCAGGAACGACGAACTCAAGGCGGGTGTTCGCGTTGCTGCTCAGCATGTTCCTCATCTCGCCGCGGCGGCGGCCGAGGTTTTCGATCGTGACGCCCACAAATTCGTCCGGCACATCGATGATGACATGCTCCATTGGCTCGGAGAGCACATCGGCGATACGTTTGTAGATCACCTCCGGACGCGAGACCTGAAACTCGTATCCCTCGCGACGCATGGTCTCGATCAGGATTGCCAGATGCAGTTCACCGCGGCCGCTGACCTTGAACGTATCCGGTGAATCGGTCAGCTCGATTCGCAAGCTCACATTCGAACGGAGTTCTTTCGTCAGCCGCTCGCTCAGATGCCGTGTCGTGACGTACTTCCCGTCGAGCCCGGCGAATGGAGAATTGTTCACGACAAAGTTCATGGAGAGCGTCGGCTCTTCGATGGCCACAAAGGGAAGAGCCGTGGGGTCCAACGCATCGGCAATGGTCTCGCCGATGTCGACGTCTTCCATCCCGGCCAGGGCAATGATGTCTCCCGCACCGGCCTCCTGCGCCTCCACGCGCTTCAACCCCTCAAACGTGTAGATCTTCGTGACGCGTGCATCTTCAACACTGCCGTCACGATGAATGATATTCATGGGCGCGCCGAGGCGAATCGTCCCGCGGTGTACCCGGCCGATCCCCAGACGCCCGAGATAGTCACTGTAGTCAATCGTGGTCACCAGCATCTGAAACGGGGAGGTCGCATCCCCCGGGGGCGGCGGAACATGGGTAACGATTGCATCCAGCAGCGGCTTGAGGTTGACACTCTCCTGGTCCAGTTCGTTCTTCGCGATACCCTGTTTGGCAATGCAGTAGATGGTCGGGAAGTCAATTTGCTCGTCGGTGGCCCCGAGAGAGAGGAAGAGCTCGAATACATTGTCGAGCACTTCATGTGCCCGTGCGTCTTTCCTGTCGATCTTGTTGATGACGACAATCGGCTTGAGGTGAAGATCCAGCGATTTCTTCAGAACGAATTTGGTCCCGGGGAGCGGACCTTCCGCCGCATCGACAAGCAGGAGAACACCGTCGACCATGGTAAGCGTGCGTTCCACTTCTCCGCCGAAGTCGGCGTGCCCGGGAGTGTCAACGATGTTGATCTTCACGCCGTTGTAGTGTACGGAAGTGTTCTTGGCCAGAATAGTGATGCCGCGTTCCCGTTCCAGATCGTTGGAGTCCATCACCCGGGTGATGAGCTGCTGATTCGACCGGAAGGTCCCGGTCTGGCGGAGCATGTGATCCACAAGCGTCGTCTTCCCGTGGTCGACGTGCGCGATAATGGCAATGTTCCGGATATCGTTCCTGAGCTGCATGGGTGTTACTCCTCACCACCGTACGTATGCAAAAAAAAGAGACCTCAGACTTGGGCAGCGTATCCGAGGTCGGGACTGGAGTGGCACTCGCCCGTTGTGAGGGTCACACGCACTCCGCGGTATATAAGATGCGGAAAAAATGGGTGAATTTCAAATGCCCGCACCCCGGCCTTTTGCTTTTGACCGACCACGGCAGTATTTTGAGGGAAGCTCCTGGAAACCCGTCCAATCATGCCCACCACATCAAACACCAGAATACTCATCCCCGCTGTCATTTTCACCGGCATGGTGCTTGCTCTCCATACTGTGGTTACCTGCGGCATTGAGCTCTATGCCGCAGTGTTTGTGCTTTCCTCCGCCGTGTACATCTGGCTGGCAAAAGAAGTCCTGAACGCGGAGCTGGCCGAGAAGACTGTTCTCGCCCTCCTGGGTGTGGCCCTCCTGGTCCGTGCGACATTTCTCTTCGTCACCCCGGCGGGTTCGGATGATGTCTTCCGGTATCTCTGGGACGGCAAGGTGCAGGCGGCAGGTGTGAATCCCTACCTCTACGCTCCCAACGCTCCTGAACTTGCGTTTCTCAAATCGGACCTCCTTCCCGCTTTCGTGAATCACCCGGAGATGAAGACCGTCTACTTCCCGATCAGTCAGTGGATCTTCTACCTGAGCTTCACGCTGAGTGGAGAGGCCATATGGGGTTTCAAGCTTTTCCTGTTACTGGCAGAGGCCCTCACATTCGCGGGGATCTGGCGGCTCACTCACACCCTGAGCGTGCCACGCGCGAGCGCGCTTTTGTACGCATTCTGTCCGCTCCCGATCGTGCAATTTGCCTATGACGCGCATCTTGACGGACTTGGCCTCCCGCTTCTCGCGTTCGCTGTGGTGTATCATCTTGCGCACAGGCGAACCCTGTCGTTGCTTCTGCTCGGTGTGAGCATGGCAATCAAGCCCGTAGGACTTGTGCTGCTGCCGTTGTTCGTGCTCCGCGAAAGGAAGAGTGCGGCGAGGCTGTTGACTCTGGTCCTGCCGTTCTTGCCGTTTCTCCTGCAGTTTCTGCCGTATGTCGCGTCGTCAAACCCGTTTGACGGATTACTGACATTCAGCAGGCATTGGACATTCAATGGCATTGCCTTCGAAGCGACGAATGCCATCCTCTCCAACAACCTCCCTTCGCGACTCGTCTGCGGAGGGTGTCTTGTCGTTGGTCTTCTGACGCTCTACCGGGTATCGATGGAGTATATCTCCAAGATGTATCTCGCGGTGCTGTTGTTGCTGCTGTTCTCACCGGTGGTCCATCCGTGGTACATATGCTGGGTGTTGCTCTTCGTGCCCCTGGTGCGTCCGGTGTCGGGCATCATCTACGCATCAACAGCAAGTCTGACGGTGTTCACCGTGGTGCAGTACAAATTTTCCGGACTCTGGGAACAGCATCCGCTCGTATTGATCGCTGAGTACCTGCCTGTACTGCTGGCCCTGGGCGTGGAGCTGTGGAAGGCGAAACGCGGAAAAGCGGCGGGCGGTTAATCGTGCATTGCCGTTGCAGGAACGATCATTTCTTTCATCGCTGCCGCCAGACGCCGGACGCCTTCGACAATTCTCTGTTCCGGCATATTGGAGAAGTTCAGGCGCATGGTGTTCTTCCGCTGGGTCGTCGGGAAGAATGAGTCGCCGGGAACAAATGCCACTCCCCTATCGAGTGAAACACGCAGGAGCTGACGCGCATCGACCTCCTCCGGCAATTCCAGCCAGAGGAAGAGTCCTCCTTGCGGATGGGTGACCTTGACACCCGGAGGCATCTCCGTCTCCAGGGCCAGCACCATTGCATCTCTGCGTTCACGGTACACTTCGCGCTTCCGCATGAGGTCCTGTTCCAGGTCGTGGGTGTCCATATACACTGAAGCAATCATTTGATCAAGCGTTGACGAATGCAGGTCGGCGGCCTGTTTGAGGATCACGAGTCTGTCGAGAAATGGTCTGCGTGCGGCAATCCACCCGATGCGCAGCCCCGGGCAGAAGATCTTGGAAAACGTTCCGAGTGAAATCACCAATCCGTCGTCCTTCATCGCCTGGATTGCATGCGGGGTCTCGCCCTCAAAGGTCAGTTCGCCATAGGGGTTGTCTTCGATGATCGGCACATTGAAGCGTTGTGCCAGAGCCAGCAATCCCCTGCGGCGGGGGGTCGACCATGTCCGCCCCGTCGGATTCTGGTAGTTCGGCACGACATAGATCATCTGTACCCGGGTTTCCGTGCGCAGTGCATGTTCCAGCGCAGTGAGGTCCATGCCGTCGTCGTCGGTCGCGACTTCGACCCACCGGGGCTTGAACACATTGAACGCCATGACCGCGCCGAGATAGGTGGGGCTTTCACAGATCACTGCATCCCCTTCGTCGATAAACAGCTTGGCGATCAGGTCGAGTCCCTGTTGCGAACCGGTGGTCACGAGTATCTCCTCCGCGTCCAGGCGTGTTGACCAGAGGGCGTTCATGCGTGTTGCGATCTGGTGGCGCAGCGGCTGATATCCTTCAGTGGGAGAATACTGCAGAGCGACCCGGGCCTGGGTGTGCAGGATCTCCCTGGCGATATCACCGATCGCAATACTGGGGAACAGTTCCGGGGCCGGCAGTCCCCCGGCAAAGGAAATCATGTCCGGGTTCTGCGTGACTTTCAGGATTTCGCGGATGTCGGAAGCCCGGAGGATGTTCATGCGGGAGGCAAAGGAGGTATGCATGGTCAGTTGTCCTGAATGATCGACTATTAGGCTCTTCGTTCTTTGGCTCAGCCAGTCTTATAATATACCCAAAAAGAGCAAAGGTCAACTACGGTGAAAGGCAATACGGATTTTCAATCGTTGTGGACTTGTTTGCTTCTCTTATCACTGCTCCGTAACATTAGAGAACCGCATATCGGGTCAAAACCCTCTGCATGTCGCACCAGGAATGCACTTTCTTTCATCGGCGGGAGTTATCATGGAAACACGTGACCGAGTCAAATTCATGGAAGCATCTATGGAACGTCTGCTCCGCACAAACACCGGCGCGGACACCAAAGTCGCCACGCTGGTGGGGATGAATACGACGATGCTCGCGGTACTGGCGGCCCTCGTGACGCGTCAGGAAATTGTCTCCGTGTGGTTGGTGGGCATTGCTGTTCTTGCCGCACTCGGTCTGTTACTCGGTCTTCTTTTTCTTTCGCTCAGCTCGTTCCCGCGCACGTCGCGTCCCCCCCGGTCCATCGTCTTTTTCGGCGCCATTGCCGCCGTTGATACCGCAACATTTGCTGAACGTGTCAAAGCAATCACCGACGAGGAGTATCTTGACGATCTCATAGACCAATGTCACCGGATGTCGGCAATTGCATCACAGAAATTCGGCTGGATACGGCGCGCGCAAATGGCATGGTACGTAAGTATTCTTCCGTGGCTGATGACCGTGTACATGCTCTATCAAAAGTAACCCTCAAAACGCAGGCAACGCAGACCGGCCCTACGTTCCGATCTGCGTTGCACATACACCGCTTACCGCTCCACCATCACCCGGGGATTTTTCCCTCTGCCCTCAGGCGTGCCATCACGCTGTGACGCCGGCTGTAGCCGAAATAAATCGCAAACCCGATTCCCAGCCAGACGATCAGGCGCCACCAGTTCTCCGCCGGAAGCGAAAACATCAACACCAGGCAGCATACGATGCCGGCGATGGGTACGAACGGCACCCACGGTGCGCGGAACGGTCGTTCAGCGTCGGGGTGGGTCCTCCGCATGATCAGCACCGCAGCGCAGACGATGGTGAACGCCAGCAACGTCCCGATGTTGGTCAATTCGGCAAGGATGCGCAGGGGAAGAAGAGTGGCCATGGTTCCCACAAACATCCCTGTGAGAATGGTGGATTTCCAGGGCGTCCGGAATTTGGGATGCACCGCACCGAAGAAACTCTCGGGCACCATGCCGTCGCGCGCCATGGCCAGCAGCACGCGGGGTTGGCTCAACATCATCACCAGCAGCACTGAGGTTATTCCCGTTACGGCGCCGACATCGATCAACCGTTGGGCCCAGGGCATTCCTTTTGACGCAAATGCCTGCGCGACGGGAGCGTTGATGTCGATTTGATCGTAGCGCACCATCCCCGTCAGGATTGCAGAGACAGCGACGTACAGCACGGTACAAATAATCAACGATGTGATGATCCCGATCGGAACGTCGCGCCTGGGATTCCGTGCTTCTTCTGCATGGGTCGACACGGAGTCGAAACCGATGTAGGCAAAGAAGATAATCGCCGCCCCTGCGAGCATCCCCAGCGGCGCTCCGTTTGCTCCCGTCTGCCCGAACAATGTATGGCCGAAGAAACTGATGCCGGTGTACCCGTACGGCGCAAATGGTTCCCAGTTCTTCGGATCGACCAGAAAAGCGCCAACAGCAATCACAAACAGCACGATGACAAGTTTCACGATAACCATGCCCGCGTTGAATGACGCGCTCTCTTTGATGCCTTTCACAAGTATTGCGGTGATGATCGCCGTGATCACGATCGCCGGGAGATCAAAATACGCTCCGGTCATCAGAAAATGACCCGATGTCAGATCGAAATCAAACGGGGCGGTCGACAACTCGTGCGGAATCGAGAGTCCAAAACTTCGCAGGAAATCCTGGAAGTGCGCTGACCAGCCGTGGGCAACTGTAGCAGAACCGACCGCATACTCCAGCACCAGATCCCAGCCGATGATCCAGGCAAACAATTCACCGAGAGTGGCATACGCGTACGTGTACGCCGAACCGGCAACGGGTGCCATCGAGGCAAACTCCGCATAGCACAGGGCGGCAAAGATGCACGCAATCCCGGATGCGGCGAAGGAGAGGATCAATGCCGGTCCGGCTTTGTCGTGTGCGCCGACCCCGGTCAGCACGAAAATGCCTGTACCGATAATGGCGCCCACACCGAGACTGGTGAGAGTGACCGGACCGAGCACGCGGCGCAGGCGGTTCTCACCCTTCATCTCTTCCAGGAGCAACGAAAGCGGCTTCTTGGCGAACAACGGATTTCCCATAGGATTCCTATCGTGAAGATACATGAAAAACGGGGGAGGAACTTCTACTTGTCTTTTGGCACGTAGGTCTTATTGCCGTTGGAATTGTAATAATAGTGCCCACCGCGCGGACCTTCATAGATGGGGATGCCATCCTTCGTTTTACCTATGATTTTCGCCCCTTCGAATTCTTTCACGTATGTCTTGCTGCCATTTTCGCCAAGATAGTAATGTCCTCCGCGCGATCCGGCATACACGCTCTTGCCGTCTGCGGTCTTGCCAACCATTTCATCTTTGTCCTCGCCCTTGGATGCAGGTGGCTGTTTCACCTTCTCCATCGGCTTGTCAGTCTGTTTCATTTCCTTGGGCGTGACTACTTTCTTGGGCTTCATCTCCTTCACGACATTCTTTTCTTCCTTTGCCGCGGCTTCCTTCTTCACGACTTTTTCCTTCGAACTCTTCTCTTTCACTGCCTTCTCCTTCACTGCCTTCTCCTTCACTGCCTTCTCAGCCGGACGTCTCCTTCTTCGCCTTCTTTCTTCTTCCCATCCGGGGCTTCTTTGTCGATTCGCTCTTTGCGACCTTCTTTACTTCCTTTTTCGTGGCCTTTTCTTTGGACGTCTTTGTACTCTTCTCTTTCGTCACCGTCGTTTTGGGCTTCTTCTCCTTGTCGCTCTTCTTCTCTTGCGCCGATACGCCGCCGGTCGCAAAGAGCAATCCCAAAATGAGCACCAGTAACACCAAAGATGTTTTCATGGCGCTCCTCCGTGAAAGTTAAGTGTGTGGATTATTGATGAAGGAATCTGTACACGGTCACTGACGAGTACTTCGTTCCAGCATCAAGAACCGTCGAAGGAAACTCCGGTCTGTTCGGCGAATCGGGATAGTGCTGTGACTCAAGGCAGAACCCTGACCGGTAGACATAGGGGTGGCCATTCTTGCCGATATTCTTACCGGTGAGGAAGTTGCCCGAATAGAATTGCAGGGCCGGTTCCGTTGTCAGGACTTCCATTATTCGTCCGCTCGACGGTTCCTCCACTCGTGCAGCAAGGGAAAGAACGTTTGTGGATTTGTTCAGAACCCAGTTGTGATCGTACCCCCCTGCCAGCTTCAGCTGTTCGTCATTCATGGCGATGCGTTCGCCGATGCGGGTGGGCTTCTGAAAATCCAGAGGCGTGCCCTCGACGGGCGCAAGTGCTCCCGTTGGAATCAAACCGGGGCCGACAGGCGTGATGTTATCAGCATCAATCATGAGGACGTGATCGAGAATCGTGCCGCTCCCCTCTCCGGCAAGATTGAAATACGAATGGTGTGTGAGATTCGCCACCGTCGGTTTGTCGCTGACAGCGCTGTACTCAATCTTGAGTTCGTTGGCATCGGTGAGCGTATAGAGCTACGTTCACCAACAGTGCCCCCGGATACCCTTCTTCCCCGTCCGGACTCACATACGTGAGATGCAACGCGGGGCCGTCCTTTCCGGACCCCTCTTCTGCTTTCCATACCACTTTGTCGAATCCCCTCAACCCTCCGTGAAGATGGTTTGGCCCATCGTTGGCCGCCAGAACATATTCCACCCCGTCAAGAGTGAAACGCGCATTGCCAATGCGGTTTCCGTAACGTCCAATCAACGCACCGAAGTAGGGATTGTCGGCGATATAATCGTCGAGTTTGTCATACCCAAGCACCACATCACCCGGTTTCCCGTTGCGGTCAGGAACAAGAAGAGAGACAACGATCCCGCCGTAATTCGTAATCCGGGCCTCCATGCCATTGTCATTCCGGAGCGTGAAGAGTTCAACACTTTTGCCGTCCTTGGTCACTCCAAACGGTTGCCGGGTGACCCGGGTATCTTTGGGACTACAACCCGCAAGGAGTGCGCCGAGGCAGAGAAGGATTGCCATACTATGCCTTTCGATCCTTTGCATACACAGGGTTCCTGAACAAGGGGGATGAGGTCACATTTGCCCTCAGTGGAAGTAAGATATGCAGATTCTTTGAATTAGCAAAGGAATTCTCCGTCCATCACGTTTTGCAGAAACCGTATAAATCTCGTATGTTGAATGACATCGTATGAGGTATCTCTTCTTTCACATCGACGACGAGGGATCATAGACAATGAAAAAGATCGTTCTTCTGCGGCACGGCGAAAGCACCTGGAATAAGGAAAACCGCTTCACGGGTTGGACGGATGTCGGGTTAAGCGAAAAAGGTGTGATGGAAGCTCACGAAGCCGGCAAGACGCTCAAGAAAGAAGGATTTGTGTTTGACCTTGCCTTCACCTCCGTCCTCTCCCGTGCCATCAAGACTCTCTGGATCGCTCTGGAGGAGCTGGATCAGATGTACATTCCCGTGGATAATCAGTGGCGGCTGAATGAGCGGCACTATGGAGCACTCCAGGGATTGAACAAGGCGGAAACCGCCGAGAAGCATGGGATGGACCAGGTAAAGATCTGGCGGCGCAGTTATGATGTCCCGCCCCCCCCGCTGACAACAGATGATCCCCGTTACCCGGGGAAAGATTCCCGCTATGCGGCATTGCGCCCCGGAGACCTTCCGCTGACGGAATCTCTCAAGGACACCGTGGCAAGATTCCTTCCCCTCTGGCACAACACGATCGCCCCCACCGTAAAGAGCGGCAAGCGCGTCCTCATTGCAGCCCACGGCAACAGCCTGCGTGCTCTGGTGAAGTATCTCGACAACATCCCCGAAGCGGACATCGTGGAATTGAACATCCCGACCGGAGTGCCGCTCGTATACGAACTCGATGACTCGCTGAAACCGATCACCCACTATTATCTTGGCGATACGGCGGCCATTGAAGCCGCGGCAAAGGCGGTAGCGGATCAGCTGAAGAAGAAATAGAGGTTGTAGAGGCCGCGTGCATGATTCTTCCCAGCATCTTCACCGCGGGAACGATATGCACTCCTTTGTTCAGGAGAACGCACTGTGCATGCGATGCGATCGCGGCATCAATGATCTCCGCCCTTGACGGAAGTGCCTTTTTAGTCATCGTTTCCAGTACCTGTGTCGCAACAAGAAACGGAACCTGCGCGGCGCGGCACATCGCCATGAGGGTCGCCTCGAGACCGGCAAGCTGCTCCCAACCATGCTCCACAGCCAGATCGCCCCGGGCCATCATGATGCCGCTCCGTCGCGAACGCATGGTGGCAAGAAATATCGCCGGGAGCTGCTTCACCGCATCGCGAGTTTCAATCTTGATGACGATGCCGGGTTTCCTGCCTGCCAAACGTGCAACTTCTTCTTGCAGTGCGTGCACGTCTGCCTCTCTTCTCACGAACGAAAGGCTCACGAGATCAGCGTGTCTCGCGGCAAAACGGAGATCTTTCCTGTCTTTCGCAGTCAATGCCGCCGCGGGCAATTTCGTCCGGGGCAGGTTGATCCCTTTGTCGGCACGCAATGAGGTTCTCTCACCCGCAGTTCTGATAATGCGGACATGAAATCCCGTCGCACCGGTCTTTTGAACAATGCCTTCGATGATACCGTTGTCAAACACCACCGGATCGCCCCGTTTGACAGAACGAAACACCTCCGGCAATGTACAGGAAACATGTGCTGGATGGAGCAGTGTACCATGCGCATCATGGCGCGCCGGTTCACCCGGTCGCGGATCTTTGTGCACCTGCAGCGTATCCCCGGCGTGAAGGGGTATCTTCACTTCAACACGGGGAAGATTCCCAACCCGCGCAAAGTGACTCACACCGTTCCGATCCACGTGCTTCAGTCGCACACCTGTGTGCAGATGGGCTGTCTCATGAATTTCCGCCAACCTGCCGCCGGATGTGCTCCGCCCGACAATAAATGTGCGCTTCTTTCCCCTTGCGTCAATGAACGCTATCCGTTCGTCTTTTCTGAGCCTCTTCACCCAGGCCGCAGGCAGCGGAATGACCGTATGAAGAGCATGCTGCGGGATGGCGGACCGGAAGCTGAAGAGGACAACTGCAGGTGCTACTGAACGGCCCAGGATGTCGCGATGAGGACGGAGGTGAACAACCCTGGGTCCCGGCAGCATGTGCCCTGTCCGCAGTTTTGGACCCGAGAGATCCATGAGTATCCGGCAAGGCACACCGGTCTCACGGCTTGCGCGGCGGAGATTGGCAATCATTCCTCGCCAGCGTTTCCTGTCATTCTGAGCGCAATTGATGCGCGCAATCGTCATCCCCGCCCTCATGAGGTTCCTGACCAATCTGTCATCAGTGACGGCTTCGTCCGGAAGCGTTACCATAATGCGCGAGGAGAATTCTTTCCTCGTCGGGCCGAGCAGATCGTCTGTGCGGCGCTTCAGTTCGTCAACACGACGATCGGGGGGGACTGCAGGTGACATCTGCAGTGGCGGACCGCCTGCAAGAGATTCCAGTATGATTCTTGCCTTTTGCACTGCGGCATTGATGTGTGAGGGTACGGCATCCGGGAATTGCAGACCGAGGGCCTCAAAACGCCGTCGTGTCAATGGCGTTGCATGCGCACGTACGGCCAGAAATGCCAGGAGATTGCGGGCACTCCCGCGCAGCGAAGGGTCGACGGCAGCTAGAGCAGCCCGATGCGTTTGTTCCTGCATGCCGATCCGTACCCGCAGCCGGTCCAGCGCATTGCGGAGGGCAGCGATTTGCTGTTGTGTCTTGGCCATGGTGGAATACTACTGAGGTATACAAGATACGGCGGAGGAATGTCAGTCGCAACGCGAGCTATGACAGTGGGAAGGAACGTGGGAAAGAACGGACGGTCAGGAGGCAGGGATGGTGCCGGCAGAGTCGGAACGGGCTTTCGCACGATTGTGGTCCTTGGAAGACAGCGCGGACACTGGCGGTTCTTCCCCGACTCCGGCCGCCAACCGCGATCTGTCTTCCACGGGGCCCCGACAGAAAACGTGCTCCCCCCGACGCACACTTTGCACCGTTGCGATGAGGTCGTCGTCAATTCTCTCTTCCATGACAACCGCATCAGCGCCACACTCCATCAGCAGGGTGGTCACGCTGTCATGAGGATAACCACTCAGCACTACGCACCGTACGGATGGATCAATTCTCCGGAAGATCGCCAACTGTTCCTGAAGCGGTGGCCCGGGGAAGGACGCTCCAAGGACGATCACGTTCCATTGATGGGTCTTCAGGAGCGCGATCATCTCGTCTGTATTTCCGGCCTCTGCAACGGCGGCTGCCTTTCCTTCTTCAAGGAGGATCTGCCTGAGGCCGGCACGAACATGCGGGTGTCCATGCCCGACCACCGCTGTCATCTCCCTAAGCAAGGAGCCACCACGTATTCACGAGTGAGACTACCACGAGAGGGAGAGAGCGCAACCTCATACCTTCGAGCGCGCACCACCCTGTGGTGACCGCCAGCATAACGGACAATGGTTCCTGCACATGTGCGATCAGCCCTACCCACGCAGCAACGTTGCAGGACCATGCAGCAATCGCTGATGGCCTGACGGCCATCAGCGATGCATGGGTACTTGACTTGATTCCAGAGAACCCGGCGATCTCAGCCATACTCCCCCCCGACGATATCTGCACGGTACGTCTTACATCCGTTCGCTGAATACGGATGTAGGCACAATGTACGCCGGGAACCTGTTGAGGTCAATTCCTGAAATGCTGATTCTTGTGTAGGAAAAACGGAAGATGAATGTAGGAAAACTGGAAGGGCGTGTAGGAATGTTCTGACAAGAAGCGCTTATTTTCGCGCGTATCCGTGCGAAATCGCATAGTGCACCAGATGTGCGTTCGTTTTCACGCTGAGCTTTTCCAGGAGTCTTGCCCGGTACGTGCTGACGGTTTTGACGCTCAGAATGAGCACTTCGGAGATCTCCGTCAGGCTCTTTCCTTCTGCAATCAGGCAAAGCACCTGCACTTCACGATCTGAGAGCACGGAGGTTTTGCCGCCGTCTTCAAGCACCGCCTCCAGAGCCAATCGCTCCGTCAGTGCGGGGCTCATGTACCTTCGGTTGGCAACGGCAAGACGCACGGCCTGTGCGAGATCTTCAGATGCACTCTCCTTCGTGACGTACGCAGAGGCACCCGCCCTCATCATACGGACGGCGAATTGATCTTCCGGATGCATGCTCAACACCACCACCGGCAGGTGGGGATAGTCAGCCTGCAGCTCTTTCAACACATCGAGTCCATTCCTGTCGGGAAGAGAAATGTCGAGGATCACGACATGCCAGGTGCCGGAACGCACGAGAGACAGCAGTTCGGCTGCTGTGCGTGCTTCAACGACTTCGCATTCGGCAAATTCCTCGGTCAGGGTTTGCCGGACACCCCGGCGTACCACCGGATGATCATCCGCGATAAGCACTCGCATCATTGGGTCACCTGCTTAATGGGAATTGTCACGCGTACCGTGGTCCCCTTCCCGGGCTGCCCCGTGAAGACAATACGCCCATCAATGCGCGCCGCGCGCTCTTCCATGCCGAGAATCCCGAGTGACACCGGGCGGTTGATCTCCTCTTCCCGTATGCCGCGACCGTTGTCGCACACTTCAAGGTACATTTCGTCCTCAACCTCGGTGAGGACAACTGCAACTTTCGTCGCTTCAGCATGCCGGGCGATATTCGTCAGCAATTCCTGAAAAATACGAAAGAGCTCTGTCGCTTGCTCGTGCGAAAAGTGCGGTTCATCAATCAACATGTCGATCTGGCACGTGATGCCCGTCCGCGATTGCCATTCTTTTGCCTGCCATTCCATAGCCGGAATCAGACCGAGTTGATCGAGGAGCGCCGGACGCAATTGACCGGCGATCTTCCTCACAGTCTGGATCGAATCATCCAGCAGTCCGTTCATTTGCTGGAGACGCCCCACAATGGTATCGGCAGCATGTCCACCGTATTCAAGAAGGCGTTTCCGGACCCAGGCAAGGTCCATCTTCAGCCCGGTCATCAATTGTCCGAGTTCGTCATGGATTTCCCGGGACAATTGGGTTCTCTCCTCCTCCCGCACGGATTCCAGCCGTGCAGCAAGTGCGCGGAGCTGTTCGCGGGATTTGCGGATTTTGTTCTCCGAACGCTTTCGTTCGGTCACGTCATCGATATGCGTTAACACCATATCAGGGTACACATACGAGTAGATGACCACAAATTCAGCATCCCGTGTGTCGGCGACGAGACTAAAGTGCATCTCCTCGTGAATCACCGATTTCTCCGCAAAGCACTGTTCGATGTTTGCGATGGTTTGTGGCTGGTGCTGTAGAAGCTCGGGCAATGGCCTCCCGACCCACGACGTCACGCGCCCGCGTGCAAGCGCGAGTCCGGCGTCATTGACATCAGCAAGGACAAAGCTTTCACCGGCGCGCTTCCATGTAAATGTCGGAGTCGGATTACTTCGATACTGGGCACGAAAACGGGCTTCGCTCTCACGAACGGACCGATCATAGCGGCGTTTTCGTTCCCACATGGCGGCGGCAAGCGTGAGCGCCAAGAGGCCCAGCAGCACGATCGGTATGGCAACAGACGGACGAAGGTACAAGGGGGGAGGGATCGTAAAGCGTACACTGCCGGATTTGATCACTCCCGGTTGAGAAGCGGGGCGCAATTCAACGTCGAACAGGTATGTCCCGGCTCCCAGACGGTTCAATCCAATGCTGCGCGCCGTGCTCCAGACAGACCACGGCTGAGTCATCGAGACGGTAGCGTGTGTCAATCTGGTTCGGGGGAATATCAGCCCAGAACGCATTCACACTCCATGACAGCGTAACACGTTTTTCGTCTACAAGCGGTGATTCCAGGTTGATTATCGGTGGAGTGGCATTCAGCTGGTCCATGTTAAGAATGCTCACTCCCATCCCCTGGGTGCCAGCATACACGTGGTGATTCTTCACGAGAATCGGCCAGACCCCGCTGTTGGCCAGCCCGGTATGGACATCGTAACTCATCCATGTTTTTCCATCGAAGGATCCCACGCCCTCCATGGTCGCAAGCCAGAGACGGCCTTCTGCATCCACGAGCAGGTCCCACACGCGGTTACTGACAAGCCCGTCATCAACCGTATAGTAGCGGACGACTCCTGTGCTGTCAATACATCCCACGCCGTCCCATTGTTGTCCCAGCCATATCCGGTTTGTGGAATCCACCGCAAGTGTGAATACCTGGAACCTCGCGAGCTCGCTGCGGGTCCTCCAGTACTTCCATGAACCGTGAGAGAGCCTGCTTAGACCGGTGAGCGTGCCAAACCAGAGCGCACCATTCCGGTCCTCCACCAGTGCGTACACCCGGCCGTCAAGAAGTCCTTCCGCTGCGCCTGTTCGATGAAACCTGCCTTCGAAGTAGCGGAACGCTCCGGGCTCCGCGGAGAGATCCTTCGTGACAGGCCCCGGGGCAATTCCCAGAAACCAGAGTTGTCCGCTTCGCGTAACCACGATTTTGTGTACGAGGCGGGTAGTGAGACCATCAGCGGGTCCGAAGTGACGCCAGCTTTTCCCATCCCATCTGTACGCGCCATCGAAAGAAAGGCCGCTTCCGATCCAGATATTCCCTTCCCGATCTTCGGCGAGTGCCGTAACGCGGCCCAATATCTGACCGCCGATAGCACGAATGGCACGCATTTCCCCCTCGGGTGACCTTACAAACAGACCGTCGCGCGTGCCAATCCAGAAAGAGCCGTCACTCGCCTGAGTCATGCAGTTCACGATGTTCGAACGGGCCGTTGAACCCATTTCCCAGGTGGTCCAGCGTTCCGATCCCAGTCGGCAGAGGAACAACCCGCGTTCGGTGCACACCCATAGATCGCCGTTCGGTCGAAAGCGTATCGCAAGCGGATGGTCCACCGGCGACGGGAACGGAGGGAGTGTCCGGATCGTGCCCCGATCGTGAAGGCGCAGGTTTCCCGAACTGAGCAACATCACGGTTTCCCCTTTCGGAGACACATCCATTGAGAGAACAAGATCGCCCTCTTCCTTGGGAAAGGGGTGTAGCGCGCCTCCCGGTTCCCAAAAATACACATCGATTCTGCCCATGGTCGTCTCGACAACAGCCACACCGTACCCCGCATCATTTTCCTCAAGACTGGTGAGACGCATGAACCCTGACGGCGAGGACAACGCCGGACTCCATCGGCTTCCGGTGAAACGATAGAGAGTTCCCTGCAGTGTCAGCCATAATGTATTTCGCGTGCAGAGGACGAAATAGTTGTAGTACCGCGGTTGAGCCTCAGGTCCGGTGACTTTGTCGTAGGGCGATGGAAAGAGTTTGAGCTCTCCCCCGGATTCAAGGAACAGCGCAGAATCGCCCTGAATGGCGCGTCCCTGTTTTGACCAGTGTGCCCCGCGCACTTCCAGCGGTCGATTCTGGTTCCGGATGTCGAATAGTCGGACGGTATCCCGATCGACATGATACAGCTTCCCCTGATGGATTACGAGAATCCCCGTTGAATCAGATGCGATGCCGTACACGGCCTGGTCAAAATTGATGCCGGCAATGCGGACTTCGTGCCACCGGAATCCATCGAACCAGGCCAGGCCGCGGGATGTTCGAGCCCAGATTTCGCCCCGGGGTGTCTCCAGTACCTGAAGTATCCGTTCTGAAGGCAGCCCGGATTCAGCGCCAAACCGGACCCATCGCCAACCTTCGTAGACTCTCGTGATGTCGGCGTAGGCGGAGAGCGAGCAGACCCCGAGGAGGAGGAGGAAGGCAAGACGTGGTGGAGTGATAACCCTGGGGAGCATAGTGACGGTCTTTGTGCTAATATCGCATCTGCACAGGCGAGAAGCAAGGAGGAAAGAAGGCTGAGCGGCTACAACAAGGCTGAGCGGCTAGACTGTACGTGAGAAGATCGGCTTTTCGCGGGTGAGCCTCTCCAGATACGCGTCAAAACACATCGCAATGTTGCGGAGCAACAAACGACCGGGACCAACGATACGGATTCCGGTATCCGACAGCTCCACCAATCCATCCGAGGCAAGCGGTTTGAGCTGTTCGAGCGCGGCGGCAAACGTTTCGCCGAAGGTAATACCAAACTTGCGCTCAACAGATGCAAAGTCCAGCTCGAGATCGCACATCAACCGCATGATCACGTACTTTCGCAAGTGGTCGTCATCTGTCATGCGGTACCCGACGTGGGTCGCATGACGTCCGGCATCAAGCGCGCTGTAGTAGTCGGGAAGATTTTTGGTGTTCTGCGCGTAGATGTTCTGGAAATTACTGATCGCGGACATTCCAAAGCCGTACAGATCGGCGCCTGCCCGGGTGGAGTAGCCCTGGAAGTTTCTGTAGAGTGTGCGCGCGGTGCGCGCACGCGCGAGCTCGTCGTCGGGTTTCGCAAAATGATCCATGCCGATGTATTCATATCCGCTCTCTGTCAACATCTCGATGGTCATCTTGAGCATGTCGAGTTTCAGCTCCGGCGACGGGAGATCTTCGGTGCGGATGAGCTTCTGATGGGGCTTGAGCCAGGGAACATGCGCATAATTGAACACCGCAATCCGGTCGGGATCATACGCAACGATTGCACGGATCGTTTGTGCAAACGACTTCAGCGTCTGGAACGGCAGCCCGTACATGAGGTCGACATTGATGCTCGTAAACCCGAGTTCGCGCGCCCACGTGTATACCTGGTGGGAGACCTCTGCGGGCTGGACACGGTTCACCGCGGCCTGAACATGCTGGTCAAAATCCTGGATCCCCATACTCATGCGGTTGAAGCCGGCTTCGCGCAGCGCTTCAAGGTGCTGCCGGTCCAGTTCTCTCGGATCGATTTCGACGCTTGCTTCAGCGTCGGGGGCGACGTGGAATGCTGACCGGATCGCCTTCGCGATGGAGACAATCTGATCGGGCGAGAGGTGCGTCGGGGTTCCGCCGCCCCAGTGCAGCTGCGTTGCCCTCCGGTGCGGAGCAATCAGCGGAGCGACAAGGGCCATCTCCTTCTGCAGATAGCGGTTGTATTCCTCGATGCGTTTGCGATCGCGCGTGACGAGCATTGTGCATCCGCAGAAATAGCAGAGCGTGTCGCAGAACGGGAAATGAAAATAGAGCGAGAGATCGGGTGAAGCTGCGGGACCGTTCGTGGCGACGATTTCACTCCGGAAATCGCCGGCGGTGAACGCCGGAGAAAACAGCGGTGCCGTCGGGTAGCTCGTGTACCGCGGCCCGGGCCTGTCGTATTTCTTCAGCAAGCCGACATCAATAGTGGTGAATGCTCGTCCCATGAATATCTCTTCCCGTCTTCATCGAATATACCGGAATACCCGGGTGTGTCAAACGGCCGGCCGATCGAGCATCCGTTTCCTTGTGTACGCGATAAGACCCCCTGCGTCCACTATGACCCGGCGCGCGCGGGGGAGCTGTTCGATCGGAAATGCCGCACCGCTTGTCGTATTGAGTACGCGGTGTTCCTCAAGCACCAGTTCATCTCCCACGGCGGCGGTGATGCCGGGTGCAACGATGAGGCGCAATCCGAGGTTGATGGCATTCTGCATGAAAATCCGCGCGACGCTGCGTGCAACAATGATCAGCTCATGCCCCTTGAGTGTGGAGACCGCCTGTTCGCGGGATGAGCCGCAGCCGAAGTTGTTTCCGGCAACGATAACACTGCCGTGGGGGATTTGCCCGTTCCGGAGTTTCCCGTTGAAGGCTTCATCGTCAACAAACGCAAATTGCGGCGTCTCGGTGGGAAGCACCGTTGCCATATACCGGCCCGGGTAGATAATGTCCGTTGAGATGTCGTCCCCGACGACAAAAACCACTTGTGCCATGCTGGTTACGCTCCTTTTCTTGGATCAGTAATCACACCCATCACCGCCGAAGCGGCCGCAACGGCGGGCGAGCAGAGATACACCTCCGCGGTGGGATTCCCCATCCGGCCTTTGAAATTCCGGTTTGTTGTGGAGAGCGCGACTTCGCCGTCTCCCAGCGCGCCTTCGTGCACCCCCAGGCATGGCCCGCACCCCGGGTTCATCACCACGGCCCCTGCGCGCATCAGATCGGCGATATACCCGCGTTCGAGCGCCCGCTGATAGATGCGCCCGGACGCCGGGAAGACCAGCATGCGCGTGTTCTGCGCGACTTTCTTGCCCCGCAGAAGCGATGCCGCAACTTCGATGTCGTCGAGCCTGCCGTTGGTACAGGAACCGATCACGATCTGATTGACTCTTGTCCCCGCGACTGCACTCAGGGGTTTCACATTGTCGACGGTGTGCGGACACGCGATCTGGGGTTCCAACGCCGAGACGTCAATCGTGATTGTCTGTACGTATGCCGCATCAGCATCAGGCTGAACGAGGTCAAGGGCGTCCGTGACGCCCGCTTCTTCGCGGATATAGTCGACCGTCTCCTGATCGGCAGGCACAATCCCCGACGTGGCACCGGCTTCAACGGACATATTGCAGAGTACGAGTCTGCCGGAAGTGGACATCTTCCTGATGGTGTCGCCGTGGAATTCGATCACGCGGAAGTTTGCCCCCTGGGAGGAGATCTTGCCGATCAGATGAAGGATCAGATCTTTCGGTCCGACAAACCGTGGGAACGTTCCGTTGACGACGACCTTGATCGTCTCCGGCACTTCAATATTCACGGCAAAACCCAGCGTCCAGACGCTGGCCATTTCCGTCGCCCCGATGCCGAACGCGAATGCCCCCAGGGCGCCATGGCTCGTTGTGTGCGAATCGGTGCCGACGACAACTGCACCGGGCCGGACATAACCGCTCTCGGGGAGAATCTGATGACAGATGCCACCGAGGTCGCCGCGGATGTCATGAAACTTGCGTATGGTGTGACGTGCGACGAACTCGCGGACTTTTTTCTGGTTGGTGGCCGTTTTGGGTGATTCTGCCGGGACACGGTGGTCAAAGATGATCGCAACACGTGACGGATCCCACACACGTGCATCGCGGCCGGTATCCTTGTAGATTTCCAGGAACTGGTTCACCACCAACGCCGCATTTTCATGCGACATTGCCAGGTCCACGTTCGGTTCCAGCACATCGCCCGCTTTCACCACAGCCTGTCCGCTCGCGCGCGCAAGAATCTTCTCAACTACGGTCATGCCCATTGATTACCTCACATGATTCAGGAATATCTGCTTCTGATACCGGATGTCCGGAATCAGAATTGGCTGGCTTCAAATAACCTTCTGTGCCCTCAAGGCCGTGATGTGCGCATCATCATACCCGAGCTCCTTGAAGCACTTCCACGGTATGTTCCCCGAGCTTCGGCGGTGGCGCCGTGACAGTCCCCGGTGTCTTTTCAAATTTCGCCGTCATATTGAACAGGGGAATCGCGCCAATTCCTTCAACAGTAACGGTCCCGAAGGTGTTCCGGTGATTCACCTGTTCCTGATGCAGCGCTGCGTCAAGGCCCAGAATGGCCCCTGAGGGCACATCGTGTCTATTCAACACTTCCACCCAGTGCGTAGTTTCCTGCTCCTGAAGTTTTGCTTCCAGCAGCGGAGTGAGGGCTTTCCGGTTCTTCTTCCGCGCATCGCGCTCCCGGAAGCGCGGATCGGTTTTGAGTTCCGGCACGCCAAGGACGTCGGCAACGGCTTCCCATTGCTCCTGTTTGTTCGCGGCAATGTTGATGCTGCCGTCCTTTGTACGGAACGATCCGGATGGCGCAGCGGTGAAGTTGTCATTTCCCATGAGTACGGGTTGCTGACCACCGATCAACAGATTGGCCACCACCCAGCCCATCAACGGCATGACGGAGTCTAATAGGGCCACATCGATATACTGACCTTCGCCCGACCGTTCACGCCAGTACAGCGCCGACATAATGGCGAATGCCGCATTCAGGCCGCCGACGGTATCGCACAGGGGAAATCCTGCGCGCAGCGGACTGAGCTGTTCATCGCCGTTGATGGCCATCTCCCCGCTGAGTCCCTGAATGATCTGATCGTATGCCGGCTTGAGCGCGTCCGGGCCGGTTTGACCAAACCCCGAGATACCACAATAGACGAGTCGCGGGTTGATCTCCTTCAATACCTGGTACGACAGCCCCAATCGTCCCATGACATCCGGACGAAAATTCTCCACAACGACATCCGCCGTCGCGACGAGCTTCCTGAAGATCTCTTTCCCCTCCTGCGCTTTGAGATTCAGGGTGAGGGATTTCTTGTTGGCATTCTGAGCGAGAAAACTTGTACCCATCAGCATCTGATTATACTTCGGGACACAACCGAGTTTGCGCGCAAGATCGCCATCCAGGGGGTTCTCCACTTTGATCACTTCCGCACCGAGCAATGCAAGGTGCATGGTGGCGAACGGGCCGGAAAGCACGTTGGTCATGTCGAGAACTCTGATTCCCGAAAGGAGCCGCGGAGAAGATGATGTCATACTCATGAAATTCCGGCGTTCAATGTGGGATGGGGCCTGTTTTGTACAGCACACCGGGCATATCCCGGTTGAAGAAGGCTGCAACCTCCCGTGCAACAGCGAGCAAGCGGTCGAGTTGTACGTCCGTTCTGACGTTCATCCGTTGCAGCATATGCACGAAATCTTCCGTACACACATTTCCACCTGCAATCCGGGTAAACGGGCATCCGCCGAGTCCGGCAACAGAGGATTCCACCGATTGCACACCCACCTGGAGTGCCGCATAGCAGTTTGCGATGGCCATGCCGTAGGTGTTATGGAAATGGCAGGTCAATTCCACCGTGGGCTCCATCGTACGGATGGCGCCGAACAGCTGCTCGACCGTCGCCGGCGTCGCGTGTCCGGCGGTGTCGGCAAGGCTGACATTCATCAATCCGGCATCGAGATACCGGCGCACGATGCCCAGGACACGGTCGGGCGGAACGATCCCTTCGTAGCCGCAGCCGAAAGCCGACTGCACGGAAACCTGGACACTCGCATTTGCCTTGATCGCGTCAAGCGCCATTGCAATGATCCGCTCAGTGGCTTCGGTGACCGGCATGCCGGTGTTTTTGCGACTGTGGGTTTCGCTTGCAGAGACGCCCATGCAGAACATATCGACGCCGCACGCCAGTCCGCGTTCAAGTCCCTTTTCGTTGAGCACAAGCGCTGAGAACACGGTTCCCGCGGGTTTGGCGTCCGGTGCGGAAAGCCTGTGGAACAGCTCATCGGTGTCCGCCATCTGCGGAACTTTCGCGGGATGAACGAACGAACCGACCTGGATGATATCCATTCCTGCTTCAGCGAGGGCCCGGATCCAACCGATCTTCCGTTCTGTGGGAACGGCCTGCGTTTCCATCTGCAGGCCGTCCCGTAATCCCACTTCGTGCAAGAGCACATGCGTTGGCATCATAGATGTGCAGCGATCGCTTCCGCGATGTCCGTGGTGGAATGGGTTCCGCCCATATCATAGGTACGGATTTTCCCCTCTTTGATTACTGCCGCTGTCGCGCGTTCGACCTGTTTTCCCTTTTCGGTCTCCCCCAGCCAGTCGAGCATCATTTTTGCGGCGAGGATTGTGGCAATCGGATTCACCTTGTGCTGGCCGGCGTACTTTGGCGCCGAACCGTGGGATGGTTCAAACACTGCAAGCCGGTGCCCGATATTTCCCGAGCATCCGAAGCCGAGTCCGCCTACCATCTGTGCTGCAAGATCGGAGATGATATCGCCGTAGAGGTTGGGTGCCACAAGCACGTCATAGCTGAAGGGGTTCTTCAGCAGCCACATGCAAATCGCATCGACATTCGCTTCGTCGCATTGAATACCGGGGTACTCGCGCGCGACATGCCGGGCCTCATCGAGAAAGAGGCCGTCGGTTGCGCGCACCACATTTGCCTTGTGTACGATCGTGACCTTGCGGCGGTTGTATTTCTTTGCGAACTCAAACGCTGCACGGGCGATCCGTTCCGAACCGCGCTTGGTATTCACCTTGCAGGAGATGGCAAACTGATCGCCCTGCAAATCGCGGAAGGCCGTGAACGGTTTTGAAAGCCTCAGCAGTATCTCCGAAAGGTCTTTGGGCACCGGGTAGAATTCCACACCCGCATAGAGATCTTCGGTGTTCTCCCTGAAGACCACCAGGTCAATGCCGTCTTTCAGATTCAGCGCATTGCCCGGATAGGCTTTGCAGGGGCGGTGACAGATATACAGGTCGAACATCTGGCGCATACGGACGATGGGCGATCGGTACACCAGGCCTTTCCCTTTGAGCCCGGGAATCAGTTCGGCTTCGGCGGCTTTGACCGGTTTTGACGTAATGGCGCCGAACATTGCCGCGTTGACGCGCCGCAACAGATCGATCGTGCGCTGGGGAAAGGCGTCGCCTTCTTTGCACCAGAATTCCCATCCGATATCTCCGTGCACGTACTCCGCGTCAAGATTGATCTTGTCGAGGACCACCCGGGCGGCGTCCATGACCTCTTTTCCAATTCCGTCCCCGGGCAGCCAGGCAATCGTGTATTTGCTCATAGGGGTCTTGACACTCCTCTGAAGTAGTTGATCATGCGAAGCTATCGTTGATCCGGTCGATCACATTGAATTTCACGCTGAGCATTTCCCGCTTCTCGCGCAGGAGGTGCAGCGCCCGTTCACGGTCCGCGATCAGCGCTTCAAGCAATTCCTTCACGTCCGGGTAGTCACACCCTGCAGCGTACTGACGGTATTGTGCGATGGCTTCCTCTTCCCGGTGCTCGGCGACTTCCAATGCGTTGCACAAGCCTTTGCACGAATGAACACACTCTCGGTCCATGGATCTCCTCTCCTTGTTCTCTCGTTCACCTCAGAATACGCAATGCCAAGCCCGTACACCCTTCTAGACCAGTACAGGTTGACCGGCAAGCTCCATCCCGCGCCGCAGCGCCTGCTCATTCAGCGGCAACATATGGTGGTACCGCTCGGGCAGGGCTTTACGGAGAGCCTTCATGATGGATTCGACGTCCACGACGTGCGTCCTGTCAAGGAAGGCGCCCAGCACAATCATGTTCAGCACCTTTGTATTCTTCAACTTCAGCGCCTCATCCCCCGCAGGGATCGGTACCACCTGGATATCCGTGCGCGTGGGCGGTGCAAGCGTGCTTGTGGAATCATAGATGAGGAGTCCACCGGGCTTGACGGCTTTCTCAAACTTTTCGAGTGACGGCTGGTTGAGCGCGATCACCGTGTCAAAGACCGACACAATGGGTGAACTGATCCGTTCATCTGAAACGATCACGATGCAGTTGGCTGTTCCGCCGCGCATCTCCGGTCCGTACGATGGCATCCAGGTGATTTCCTTATGCTCGATCATGCCGGCATATGCCAGCGTCGCGCCCAGGGAGAGCACACCCTGACCTCCAAAACCGGCGGCCAATAGTTCATGAGTCATAATCGCATCCTTTTGTCAACGTTCTCCTGTTCACTTTGATCAGGCGGGGACTTTGATGTCGCCGGGCGGATAGACCGGAAACATGTTTTCCGCAAGCCACGAATTTGCCTGCAGCGGGGTCATCTTCCAGCCGGACGGACAGTTGGACACCACTTCAATGAAGCATGTGCCTTTCTGCTCTTTCTGATATTGGAACCCTTTGGTGAAGGCCTTCTTGAGCTGGCGGACGGCATTGGGGGTTTCGACAGATTGACGCGTGACGTAGGCGACGCCCGGCAGCATTGCGATCATGTCGGCTATCTTGAGCGGGAAGCCTGCAGTCTCCACGGTGCGGCCCGCCGGTGATGTCGATGTCTTCATTCCGAGGAGTGTCGTGGGAGCCATCTGGCCGCCGGTCATGCCATAGATCGCATTATTGATGAACACGATCATGATGTTCTCTCCGCGATTGCAGGTGTGTATGGTTTCCGCGGTGCCGATGGCTGCAAGATCGCCGTCTCCCTGGTACGCGAAGACGTACCGATCGGGAAGCATACGCTTCACCGCCGTAGCCACCGCACTTGCTCTCCCGTGCGCCGCCCCCTGCATGTCGATATTCATGTAGTGATAGGCAAACACCGAGCAGCCGACAGGCGCAATGCCGATAGTCTTCTCCTGAATATCCAGTTCATCGACCACTTCCATAAGAGCCCGGTGCGCGACACTATGGCCGCAGCCGGGGCAGTAATGCAACCGCATTTCGGTGAGGGTCTCCGGCTTCGCGTACACGCACTCGAAGTGTTCCTGCTCTTCGACCGTCAGTTCCTGTGTGATTTCCGGTGACATGTCAGTGCGCCTCCGCCGCTTGTGCGGCCTCAGTGTGAACGATGGCCCGCAGTGCGCGGACGACCTCATCGGGAGCAGGAATAATGCCTCCCATGCGCCCGTAGAAGTGCACGGGTGCGCGCCCTTCAACGGCAAGACGAACATCCTCCACCATCTGTCCGGCATTCATCTCCACGACCAGCACTCCCTGCAATCGTGAGGCGAGGGACTGCAGCACGGCGGATGGGTAGGGCCACAGCGTGATCGGACGAAGCAGTCCGACCCGGATTCCCTCCGCACGCGCCAGCTGCACGGCACGATGAGCGATCCGTGCAGCCATTCCGTACGCGACAATCATATACTCTGCGTCGTCGGCGGCGACGAGTTCATAGCGCACTTCACGTTCCGCGATGGTACGGTACTTTGCCTGCAGATGCTTGTTGACGTCTTCCATCTGTTCGGGCTGCATGTGCAGCGAGGTGATGAAATTCCGTGCGCGCTCCCTGGACTTTCCCGTGGTCGCCCAGGGTTTCGGGGGAACATGGTCGGCCGGAATGTACTCACGGAATTCCACTTTCTCCATCATCTGTCCGAGTGCCCCATCCGAAAGAATCAGCACCGGTGTCCGGTACGTGTCGGCGAGATCGAACGCATCGTACACAAAATCCGCCATCTCCTGAACGCTGGACGGGGCCAGCACAATGAGGCGGTAGTCGCCGTGGCCGCCGCCTTTTACCGATTGGAAGTAGTCACCCTGCGACGGCTGGATGGTACCGAGCCCGGGGCCGCCACGGTTGACATTCACGATGAGACACGGCAGTTCCGCACAGGCGCTGTAGGAGATTCCTTCCTGCATAAGACTGATTCCCGGGCTCGACGAGGAAGTCATGACCCGGGCACCGGCACCTGCACCGCCATACACCATGTTGATGGCGGCCACTTCGCTTTCCGCCTGCAGAACGATCATACCCCGTTTGCGCCCCTCGTCTGCAAGGTATTCCAGGATTTCTGATTGCGGGGTAATGGGATATCCAAAGTAGCCCTGGCAGCCGGCGCGAATGGCCGCTTCTGCCAGCGCCTCGTTGCCTTTCATAAGTCGAATGTCACCCACGGTTATTTCCTTTCATCGTCGATCGTCAGGGTAATATTCCGCGTCACGTTGGAAATCCGCGCCACCGGCGTCTTGTTCTTTTTCTTTTCGCGATACACCGTGATGACGGCATCCGGGCACACGAGCGCACAATTCACGCATCCGGTACAGTTATCTTTGATCAATACAGCGTAGTGGTATCCCTGGGCGTTGATTTTCGGTGACAGCGCGAGACTGTCCTGCGGACATGCCTCAATACAGAGCTCACATCCTTTGCATGTTTCGATGTCAAACGTCACTTTGCCTCTTGCCATCAGGTTCTCTCCTTCCTGCTCTTGGTTCGTCGAAAACACCCGGCGGCCGACACGTCACCGGGCGTGATGCAAAACATGTTCGAGATCGTTGATGATGTCTTCCGGTTTCTCGAGCCCGATTGCGAGGCGGACACCCCCCGGATCCAATCCTTTGGCAACCTGCTCTTCTGCCGGAATCGCCGAATGGGTCATGGACCCCGGATGCTCGATGAGCGTCCGGATATTGCCAAGGCTCACCGCAAGAGTGACGCAGTACGCCTCTCGTGCCAGCGTATTGATGAATCGCTCGGCGCGTTTGAGTGCATCCTCCGGGCCCGTGCCTTTCATAACAAAGTAAATCATTGAGCCCGGCGCAAAATTACCTTCGAAGTCACGCATTTGCCGGTGCGCGAGCTCCGCCTGCGGGAACGATGCGAGCCCGGGATACAGGACCCGTTCAATTTCCGCGCGGGTTTCAAGAAATTCCGCAACACGCTGCGCCGTCACCTGCATCTGGCGCATTCTGACCGCCAGCGAGGGGAGTCCGACCACCAGCACCGGCCATGCGGCCTTCGCCGAAAGCACGCCGCCAAAATCCTTCCTGAACAACATCAGCTGGTCATAACTCCACCGGGGGCCAATGACGGCCCCGCCGATATCCGTTCCGAATCCTCCGATTCCTTTCGTCAATGAATGCACAACAAAGTCAATGCCGAGCGCAATCGGACGCTGACAGAACGGTGTCGCAAATGTGCTGTCCACAACCGTGTACAGGCGGTCCTTGGGATCACGGCCTGCATTCACGCGCGCTGCAATATCTGCAATTGCCTTGAGATCGACCAGCCGCATGGTGGGATTCACCGGCGATTCCACATACAGCACGCGCGTGTGTTTTGTGATCGCCGCCGCCACCTCTTCAGGATTGCTGAAATCCACAAACCGGACGGCAATCTTGAGGCGCGGATACCAGTTCGTCATCAGGGAGTACGTGCATCCGTACAGGATGTTGTGCGCCAATATCTCGCTTCCGGATCCCGTGAGAATGCCGAGAACACCCGAGATCGCCGCCATCCCGCTGGCAAAGGTGACCGCAACATCGCCACCTTCGGCGTACGCAAGATTCTCCTCAAGCATATCTTTATTGGGTTCGCCGAGACGGTCATAAATGTAGATCGGCGCCCGGCTCTTCACATTCACTTCGTCCGTCGTGTGGGCAAATTCGGTGAACCCTTGCGCCCCTCGTTGTGTACTATCCAGACGGTACGTCGCCGAAGCCGATATCGGGGGGAGCAAATGATGGCTGTAATCCCACCGGGGATCATCCATGCGCCCGTAAATCAAATGGGCTTCAATGGAGTGGCTATGCTCCTCCTTCTTCTTCTCTGTATCTTTTTTCGTGGTATCCATGGGTGCCCAGTTATAGTGTCGTTGATGTGCTCCCTGATCTCTGTCACGTGCGCAGAATCACATCTTCCATTGGACGACGCGCAGTTTGTATCGGCTCCGAGAGTGAGTAGCCGACACGGAGCAGTAATTGCGGTGGTGCCGCTGAGCCAAGGATGTGCTGCAACTCCGTGCGCAGCGCCGGTACCTGTATGGGCATATTGAAGTAACTCGTATGCAGTCCTTCTCCCGTCAGCACCAGGAGCATCTGTTCGAGCAGTTCGCCGACTGCCACATACCGCGGGACGCTGTCCTCGCTGCACAGGGCGATCAATCCGGGTGCTTCGAGGCACAGGTTCTTGTCGTGCGCCGCCCTGATTTTCCCGATATCGATAACGCGTGTCGCCCAGGGCGCAATGGTCGCCAACCTCCCGTCGAACCCGAAAGCCTGCGCCGGGAGCCCATCGACGTGTGAAAACGCGTGGGCATGGAGCCAGGCGGAGATGTTGCGCCGGTAGTGTGCATCCCCCATGAGCTGCTTGTCCCCGCGGGAGACCATTTCAGCGATGCGTCCGTTGCGATCACCGTCCGTTGACGTTACCACGGTCACATCGGTGCCCCCGGCAAGACCTGATACCCGTTCAAGAATCGCCGATGGAATTCTGCTGAGCAGAAACGGATGGCGGTTGGTGTGTCGCCGGGTGATACACCCGAAGAGTGAAGCCAGGTGCAGAGCTTCGGGAGACTGCACGATTCCGGGGGCCAGCCGGGCCGATGCAAGCGGTTCCTCGCTCGACCCGCTGAGGTTATAGATGACGTCGCACTGGTAGCCAAAGTGGGCAGCTGCGACACGCAAATTCATCACCGCAGCGCCTATGCTCATCAGCAGCTCCCTCCCGCCCGGATCCGCCACGGGCATCCGTCGCGTGTAGTCGGCAAAGATCTCCACACCGTCCACACTGACCTTGAACTTCCACGGCTGGGTGTTGTACGTGGACGGAGCGCGCGTAGCAAAGTGGAGCAGGAACACGATCTGCTCTTCCAGACTCCCCGCAAAAGGAAATGCCTCTCCCGCGGGCGCCGGAGCAACAAGGGAATCGCCGCCAGGTTTCACTCCGGTATCTTCCCGTTGCCGTCGAGGGCAACACTGATGGCATCCACCGGACAGTCTTCGAGTGCTTCGAGCATCTCCTCTTCCTCGGCCGTTGTCCGCGGCTGCCGTGAAACAAAATAGGTGTTTGTTGCTTTTTGATAATCGAAATTCTCCGGCGCAATGGATGCGCAATAGGCACATCCATCACAGTCCTCGGTGGTAAAAAATCGTCCCCCCACATTGCCCGGCAGGCGCCGGAGCGTTTTCGCCGCCACCTCGTTCATGCTGTCTCCCTCATACGTTTGATGATTGCCAACACGAATCCCACCAACATGATCACTGTCCCGCCCCATACCACGCCGATAAACGGCTTCACACTTGCTTCGACCATCAGCACCTCGGGCTGGGCCGGCGTCGCCTCCGGACGCTGGAGGCCCACAACAATCGTCGAGGGCGATTCCGCACTCATGCCGATGCGCATGCTGAGCAGACGCACCTCCGTTCCCAGGATTGTTGAGAGCACAGGGAGGGATTCGCTTTCGCCGGTTTCATGGCGCTTGATGGCCGGCTGCAATGTTTCGCGGTCTTTGCCGCGTTGTACTTCCAGGACAGCCGCAATGGCCGCGGTCGCGCTGTGCGCACCCATGCCACCACCATCGGGGCCCATGTTGAATCGTACAAATGTTATCTTCGCGTCGCCACGCTCGATCGTCGACCCTTTTGTCAATTCATGTTCTTCCTGTGCAGCGCCTTGCTGGGCCGGTTCCAGTGAGATCGGCGAGAGATAGAAATCCGCGGTGAAATTCGAAACGATGTCCGGATGCCGCATGATTCCCTGCTGGGGCGCCTCAAACATCACCGGCTGGAGCGTGAAGCGCTGGTTCCCTGATGCCGCCGCCACGCGAAATTCATACTTTCCGTCCGGGCGGATCGTGTACCCGTCATACGAGAGCGTGTGCCCGAGGACCTGCACCGGCTGATGCTGGGGCAACGCAACACGCGCCGTCTCGTTATATTTTCCCGAGCTGACCACTCCGATCAGGAAGAGCGCAATACCGATGTGTGCCAGCTTGCCGGCGAGGAAGAGCACTCCACCGCGTATGCCCATGGCGCCGGTTTCGACATTCACAAGGAACGCAAAGAGCGCCGTACACACGAGCACGCTTGTCAGGGGGTCACGCATTCCCGTCACCACAAGCACCGCCGAGATGAGGAATGCTGCAAGAAGGGTCTTCCATAATTTTCGCAGCGTGAACCGGACATCCTGATCCTCCCACTGCGTGTACAGGCTCACGCCGATGAGAAAAGCAATAAGGATGGCCACGGGGAGATTTGTCCTGTCATAGAATGACGGCTCGACACGCGTGGTAGAAAAAATCGGGAGGCTTGTGCCGAAGAGAATCACCACCGCGCTGAGCAGCAGAACGATCGCTCCGGCACCCAGGAGGAGTTCACGCGTCAACCATCCTGCATGGCCCGGTGCCGGCGTCATCTCGCGAATCCGCGCGACAATCATGGCGGCACCGATGATTGCGATCAGTGCCAGAAACACGAGCAGGAGACCGTAGACGGCACTGCCCGGGTCTGTAAAGGAATGCACCGACGCATCTCCCAGAATGCCGCTCCGGGTAAGGAACGTACTGTAGATGACGAGAAAGAACGTCACGATGGCGAGTACGAAATTCGTTCGAAGATACTTGCCGGTTCTACGCTGCGCGACAAGCGTATGCACCAGTGCCACCGCCGTGAGCCACGGTATGAGCGAAGAGTTCTCCACAGGGTCCCATCCCCAGTAGCCACCCCACCCCAACACGCCGTATGCCCAATACGCCCCGAGCATGATCCCCAGACCCAGTACAAACGCACCCATGAGCACCCACCCCAGACCTTCGTGTGCCAGCGCCTCATAGCGACGTGTCCACAGCGCTGCAATTGCCTGGCTGAACGGGACAGCCATAAGCGCGAAACCCAGAAAGAGCACCGGAGGATGGATCACCATCCAAAAATTCTGGAGCAAAGGATTGAGACCGTGTCCCTCGGCGGGCACCTGGCCCACAGGCACTTGAGGATACACATCCCAGATCATATGAAAGGGGGATTTCACATACACGAGCAACAGGAGCATCGAGTGTGCAAACAGGTAGACGGTCATCACAGCGGGAGTGGTCAGGCGCGATCGCATCAACCACAGAGCGATCACCGCCGAACAAAGACACCAGAAGAGAAAACTCCCCTCCTGTCCCGCATAGAACGAAGAGAGAAGGAAATGCAGAGGCAATGTACTGTCACTGTACCCGTACACATAGCCGTTGCTGAAATCATGTCGCAGGAGCAACACGATGAGGACGGCAGAGGCAAGGACGACGAGTGAAACGCTGGTGAGAAGCAACGTGCGGGGAAGGGCTAACCTCGGGTCTCGAACGGATGCGGCGCGGAAATAGAAAACAGCGGCGGCCACCGAAGTCAACAGCGCAGTGAGCAGAACATAATGTGCAAGAACGGTCATTGGTACTCCACAGATGCTTGGGTATCCTTCAAGGTTCAAGTTGCGTGCCACCGGCGGAGGGCATGAAACATGCCAATCCGGCGAATAGGGGGCAATTTCACGGTATTGCCGGATCGCCTTTTCGGGAGAGATTCCAATCTCTGGGAAACGCTTTGCAGGAGTGCAAAAGTGCGAATCCCGGCCCCGCGGGCGCGGAACCGGGATTCAGCTCAGAAGGACTACGGAGTATCTAGCAAACCGGTCGAAAACCCTTGCCAGGAAAAGTCACCGCAGAGAAACAGAGACGCAGAGAAACGATGTGAAGTTGGGATAAGCTCGCTACAAAGACATTCTCTCTGCGCCTCTGCGGTAATGCTTATAAACTTCGCCTCTGCGGTAGTGCTTTTCATCTGCACTTCTCGCCAGTCATTCAGCTGTCAGAACGATCGTTCAGCGCCAAAGACATTTGCCTTGCCGTTGACATGCAACGCATGATTGACGATCTGACCGTTCCCATTGACAATGCCAAGGTGACAATTGACGCACTCACCCAATGCCTGCTGCCTATGACCGGTGGGCGGCAATCCGTGACAACTTCCACAGGGTGCTTCCAGAGCACCGCCTCCTGTCCACACCGGGTCGTTCGCCAGCGTACCGACCATTACAGAATCTGTGAACATCTCCGGGTACAACGAGCCCGACTTCTTCAACTGCCAGGTTCCATGGCAGTACACATTGGCGCACGTCAGCGTCGCGGGATTGTACGCAGGGGAACGAACAAAGGTCCCGCCTCCCGTCGTCAGCCTCGCGAGCGTGTCATTGAACACGACTTCCGCCGGCAGTTGCGTGTCAACATGGCCCGGGGCAAACGTCGTCGTCGGCTTCACGTGGCACTCCTCACACTTCAGGGCTTTCCCCAGAGTTCCCGACACCAGATGTTTGGCATGTGCGCCGACGCCGCGAACTGTCGTGACAGAATCGCCCAGCACACTTACTGGAGGCGCAGCAGAGAGCGCATCATTCGCAAGTGCCCGGAACTGGCCGTGACAGGTGTTGCATGCTTCCGGAGATTTTGCCGCTCCGGTGTTGTCCACATGGCATCCCGCTGAAGAACACGAGACGTTCACGACCGATCCACCGGTATAGGCGGCGCCGTGGCAGGTCTTGCATTGCGCAAGCGGATACCCGTGGCTGAGCAGATACCCCGGATGCCCCGATGCGGCCACAAAGATAGAGTGCGGATAGGAGGCGATGACAGGTGAAGCAGGTTTTTCCGCTTGTTCCGCCCGTAAAGTCGCTCCCGTGACATCCGGCGCACTCTGCATTCTGCCAATTCTTTGCCTTCAGGTACTTCCCGTGCGACCCTGTTGAGGCAGGATCGAGCCACTCCGTCTTATGCGGATAGGAGGCATGACAGGTGAAGCAGGATTTCCCGCTTGTTCCGCCGTCGAATCCTGTACCGTGACATTGTGCACAATCGCTCAACTGACCCATCCCGAGGCGCAGAAACTTGCCATGGAAATTGTTCGCCGCGGTGTCACTCCAGCCGGGCTTGTGGGGGAAGGACGCATGACAGGAGAAGCAACCAACGCCGCTGGTGCCGCCGGCAAACGACTTTGCGTGGCAGGTCACACACGTGGTATAGTTATAGTTCCCGTCATGAAGGACCGTGCCGTGAAAGTTTGGAGATGTCTTCTCATTCCAACCGGCTTCGTGGATTTGTGCGCCGGGCGTGCTCGGCGCGGGAAGATCTCCGTTCAATTTCCCGCATCCTGCAACTCCCGAACCAAGGAGAATGACGATGATCGCCAACCTGTTGAACTGCATTGATGCCCTCATAAGTGTTCCGCCCTCGTTAGCCGTGGCAATAGCCGCAGAAGTTTCTTCCTTTGACCCCGCCCGGACGGGCATTCAGGTCCGTATGACAGTTGTAACATGTGGCCCCGCTATTGACGTGCCACGCGCCGTGTTCGCCTTGCATATAGCCTGCGGGATGCGTCCGCGGGTCTGTACCACGAATCCCATCACCGTCGGAATGACAGGTGATGCATGTCGGGTCATTGCCTTGCGTATCATGGCAATTCACGCAGGATTCGATGTCACGCCGTGCCAGTTGCGCATGCCGTCCACCGCCGCTGCCGACGCCGAGCGTAGTGAAGCCGGCGCCAAGGTGCCATGCCGGTTTGAAGGAATGTGCACTGACGTTGTCCCCCGCCTCGTGACACTCTACGCAGAATTCCTGTGCGGAGTGGCAGGTATAGCATTCGGAGGATTGCGATTTCGCGTCGATGCCGTGGGTGAAACGGTAATTCAAATCGTGGGCACGCTCGATGGTCATTTGAGGTGTCGACGTACCGGGGAACACGCGCGGGTTGGGATCGCTCATCAGCGCACCGGTGCCGAATTGCATCACGGCGCCCGGCGTATGACATTCCGCGCAGAAGTTCTGGGTGTGGCAGGTGATACAGTTCGTCTCCATCCCACCCAGGCGCGTCAGGTTCTTGTGGTCTTTCTTGAACCCTGCCAGGAGGTGATCCGGGGGAATCAGCCCTGCCACCTCGGTGTGGCATGAGGCGCAGGCGTTGCTCACCTTCCGGTCATTGTGACACGTGGCGCAGATCGTCATATCCGGCATATTCACCGGACCGGCATAGTCCGCTTCGTTCAAATGCATGTGGCATGTCGTACATTGCACGTCCTTCATGTTCACATGTCGCTCGTGCGAGAACAGGATTTCGCGCAACTGTGGAGAGGCCGCCTGGATATTGTCGGGATTCTTGTGGCAGTAATCGCACTGGTTGTTGATCTGTTCTTCGTGGCAGGAGGTACAGTTGTCGTGCACACTGCGGAGATTATCGCTGGCGAGTTTGCTTGTTGACGCGTTGGGATGACAGGTTTCGCAGCCGATGCCAGCACCTTCGAGATGCGTCTTGTGCGAAAACTTCAACTGCGTTGCGTCATCCTGCTGGGGCCATCCGGTTGTTGCAGTCGGGCGAAATGCCACTGCCGCGGTCACAAGCACACCGGCAGCGATCAGTGACGAAAAGATACGGTCGGCGGGTCATTGCTTACCCTCCCCATTGAAGATCGAGAGCCGTTCGGCAAACCAGTACATCAACTTCACCTGCAGGCGCATGTCACGTTGCATCATTTTGTTATTCAGCCATTGCCCCTGCACGTCGAAGGAGAACGCCGGCATCGGGCGGACGATCGCTCCCAGCAGCAGGCCGACGGCACTGTTCCGATCGCTTTCTTTGCTCAGACGGTAGGATGAATACGAAAACCCGGCCATCGGCACAACCATCCTGCCGAAGAGCGGGTAGGTGCCCTGCACGCTGAACGACTGCAGTTCTCCAGCGTATCCGTCACTCCCGGAGTAGCTCGCGCTTCCGTAGGCACTGTTCACCCCGACCGTCCACCGCGTGCTTTTTTCATCCGTATAGGACACGCCGGCGACACGGCCGAAAGCGCGGAGCATCGGTGTAAACCCGTATTCGACGCCGCCTTCAACTTCGTCCACCGCATTGGTCACAAACGCGGAGAAGATAGAGTTGAAGGAGATGCGCGGGATACGATGAATATAGTCGCCGGTCAGTGCAACGGCACTGGTGACATTGACGCGCACGCCGCCCTGTGCCCGGGATGTCCGGACATTCTTGAAATCGTAATCATACCGCCCATAGACCGACAGACGATCGCGAAGAGTATAGGACGCATCCGCGCTTCCCAATTCCTCGGCTTCAGCATCAGTCATGACCTGGTACGGGACCGGAGAAAACGACGTGTCGCGCGCCCGGAGCGTCCAGTAGGGATCGCGCTCTTCACGCCGGTTTTCATAACTGATGCCCACGCGTGCGTTCGGAATCATCGTGGTCACGACCTGGCCGCCGAAGTGATAGTTGTCATGCATGTTCTTCCGCACATCGGTGAACTCGGGCGATACGGTGGCCCCGCCGAACCCCGTCACCTTGATACCGCGATTGAGAAAATACGCCTGCGCCATAATTCCATCGATGGTGCCGTTGCCGACCCCGGCGAACACCATCTGGCGGCCCAGATGCAGGTCCACGGTCTTGCCGATGTTGAGCCAACTGATGTACAGATTGTAGAGTCGTACCCGGCCTGCGTCGCCGAACGCACCAACGACATTGGTCGCCCCCATCAGCGACGTGTGCAACGACAGGTCGCCCTGGGCGATCGACAACTGAACGGCCTGGAACGCCCGCACCGACTGCTGCGACGTGCCGACAGTATCGAACCGCTCCCAGGCATAGAATGATGTCGCCAGGCGCCCTGTCACCAACTGGGCGGCAGTCATCGTCACACCGAAAACAACAAGCACGATGAGTCTGAGGAGGCGTATTCCATTCATACCAAATTCCCTTTCAAGACCACCTTGTGGTAATAGTGAAGATGTGCCGACCCTGACGCGGACACCGGGTCGCCGCGCGGCAACCCGGCATCCTCATGCAGGTCTGCTGCAGCTATTTCTTTGGAAGTTTGTGCTCGATCTTGGCCCACATTTCGGCCATCTTGAACCCCTTGAATGTCGGGCTGTCTGCGTTATGGCACGTTTCGCACACTTTTGCTTTGTCGCCGATCATTAAGCCGGCAGCAACCGCCTTTTCTTTGTTCTCGGCTTTGGCGTGCAGCATCTTGAAGCCCGATGCGGCACCATGGCATGCTTCACACGTGACACCCTCTTCCTTCTTGAATGTTGTCTCGACATTGGTCGCGGTCCCGCCACCCGTCACGTGACATTTCAGGCATGCGGGGGTCTCAGCGGCCGGCTTCGTTGATCCCTTCTTCTTCGCGATCTCATCTGCTTCTTTGGACTTCAGAACTTCAAATGCATGGGCATGCTTGCTCTTTTCCCACACCTGAAATACTTCGCCCTTGTCTTTCATTTTGTGGCACATGCCGCAGGTTTTTGCACCAACAAATTTACTCTGCGCGCTGCCCGAAAAAGCAAATACAAACGCGAACAACAGAACTCCGCTCAGAATGCGAAGATGTCTCATGATATGTCTCCGTCAAGATTAGTGTGATCGTGAGTTAGTGCTGTGCTGCTTCATTCTGCCGCTGTCTTCTCTCAATCCGTCGAATGTACAGATACAGCGAAACTGCCAGCACGGTAATGGTGAACGTCGCTGCTCCCAATCCGATGCGGCGGAAGAAGTATTCGTCAATGGCATTGTCCGCCTCGGTCGTAATGACCGCTGCCGCTGCAAACCCCTTCCCTGCCGTCTCCCGCAGTTTCTCGCTACTGAACGCATGAACGATGGTTCGTGTCTCCAACCGCGCCTGACGCACCTCGCGAAGCTTGTACTTCGCTTCGCTGATCTCCATCCCCTTTTGCTCCGCCTCATCCACCAGAGGCCGCGCCCGGTCATCAGCACGCTGGAGACTGTCGATCAGCTTCCTCATGACACCCGCTGCGACAAATCCCTTCTCCCGCTGCTTTTCGCCGTGGCAACGACTGCAGACAGATCCGGAGGAATCACCTATGAGTACGTTGGTCGCGGTGACAATCTCATGGTTTCCGTGACACGTTTCGCATTCCGGCTTCCCCAGCTCGTCGAATCCCTTCTTATGCGGACTTGACGAGAACAGATCGGCATTCAGTGCGTGACAGGTGCCGCACACCTTCGAGATCGATTCCACACCGGGCGGCGTTGCCCCGTGGTTGCCGTGGCAATTGTTGCATGCAGGAGCGCCCAGATCGCGCTTCTCGAGCAGCGCCACACCGTGTACACTCTTCGCATATTTCTCGAATTGGTCGGTCGGGATGGCATACCCCGCCATATATGCGGCATTGCTGTGGCACGAGGCACAGGTGGCGGGAATGTTCGTCGGATACACTTTCGATTTTACGTCTTTTACCGAAAGTATATCGTGGCTGCCATGACAACTTACACACTGTGCGGTCTTGACATCACCGGCCGCATTCCTGATGCCATGAACGCTCGTGCGGTACTTTTCGAGCTGATCGACCGGCAACGACGGGTTGTACAACCGCATGAACTTCGCGTCTCCGTGACAGCGGGCACACGTCGCCACTGCATTGAGGGGATAGACGGGGGAGGCTGCATCGGTGACCTTTGTTATGCCATGAGCATTATGGCAGGTCGTGCACTGGACGATGCGTTCCTTCCCGCTGGTCGACAACTTTCCGTGCACACTTGTCTGTAAAAGAACAGACTGGTGGGGGAAGCTTGGACTGAAACCCTGCCATCATCGTGGCTCGGAGTGACATCGGGCACAGACCGCCGAAACATCATTTCCTTTGGGCACGCCGATGAATCCTGCCGTTCGATCCATCGCCTTGTCCATGTCATCCGTGGAGGCATCGCCTCCATGGCATCCCGCACAGCTGATGCCGTTCAGATGGTGAATATCTCGCGCAAAGAGCGATGACTCCTTGTCACCCACCGCGGCATGACACACCAGACATTTGTCTGCAGCCAGCGCGGTCGACACACATACACCGAGGCAGACCACCACGGCGCAACCGAGGGAACGCACGAGGCTTGTTCTCACAGGAACCACCCCAGTAGTGTAAAGATAATGATGTAGACCACCACAAACAACCCTATATAGGTGATCATCCGGTTTCTTTCCCCCCTGGCGCTCTTGCGGTCCCAGATCGGGACAAGGAGCCAGAGCAACCCCGCCGCTCCGAAAAGGAGAACGCCAAAGACTTCGCCGTCAATGAACCAGAGCCGCGCAGGTATGTATTTCAGGGATTGGAACATGAAGAGAAAAAACCATTCCGGCCTGATGCCGGCCGGCGCCGATGCGAACGGATCCGCCTTTCTTCCGAGCTCCCACGGGAAAAACACCGCAAGCATCGCCAGGATGTTCAGAACGATGAGCCAGAACAGAAGGTCACGCAGAAGAAAGTTCGGGAAGAAAGGCATGGTCTTCCGGTGCTCGTCCGGTGTCGAGGCGAACTCCTCCGGGTGACTCATACCCTGCCGTTGAACCAGCAGGAGGTGAACAGAAAGAAGCACCGTAAATATTCCGGGCAGCACGGCAATATGGAATCCAAAGAATCGTGAGAGCGTTGCTCCCGTGACATCCGGTCCGCCCCGGAGGAAGATCATGATCGGCTTGCCGACAACGGGGATCACACCGGCGATGTCGGTGCCAACTTTCGTCGCGAAAAACGCCAGCTCGTTCCAGGGAAGAAGATACCCGCTGAAACCGAACCCGAGTCCGACAAAGAGCATCAGCATGCCGGTGATCCATGTAATCTCCCGCGGACGTTTGTAGGCCCGTTCAAAGAACACGCTGAACATGTGAATGAACGCCGCCAGAATGAACAGGTTCGCGGTCCAGCTATGGATGGAACGGATCAGCCATCCAAAGGTCACCTTCGACATGATAAACTGTATGCTCTCGAATGCCAGCGACTCGCTCCCTTTGTAGTAGAGCAGAAGAAGGATGCCCGTCACCACCTGAATAATAAACAGAAAGAGCGACACCCCCCCGAAATAGTACCAGATCGAGCCGCGATGGACGGGGACGTACTTCTTCGCCATGAATGCAACCAGGTCCTTGAGTTGTACGCGCTCATCGACCCATGTATAGAGCTTGTTCCAGTTCATGTTCATGTTCGTTTCGAGATGAAAACATCATCCCCCTGAACGACCACTCTGTACTCCTCCAGCGGTCGCGGGGGCGGACCCGAAATATTCCGGCCGCTCAGGTCATATTTCCCGTTGTGGCATGCGCACCAGATCACCCCCATATCCTTCCGGAACTGCACCGTGCAATCGAGATGCGTGCAGGTCGCAGAAAAGGCGCGGAACTCCCCGGCGGATGTCCGGAGCAGGATGACCGGTTTGTTGCCGAAGCGGACAATGGCTCCGCTGTCCTTGTCAAAGGTACTCAGCTTTCCCGCCTTCACGCTGCTTACCTCGACCTCTGTCTGCACCGGAGGCCTCATGTAGGCAAACAGCGGATACAGGACCGACGATGCCCAGGCAATCAGGCTCCCGCCGAGAACATACTTCAGGAAGTCCCGCTTGCCTCCATCCGCCGGTGTGGAGATGTGTTCGTTCATGGTGAGCATTGGTTATTGTGTGGCATCGTTGCGCCCTTAATTGCCGGCATGACAGTCACTGCAGTTGGTGTCTTTCCATGCATCGCTGATATCAACCGGATGCCGGTACTCGACGCCTGAAAGTGAGACGCGCAGGGTATCTTGTTGCAGCTGCTGCGCAAGAATCGTGTGGCACGTATTGCAGTCCCGTGATAGCACCTTTCCCTCCCCCGACACGTGCTTCCCATCGTGGCAACGGAAGCACCCGGGATAGTACATGTGCCCGATGTTGTTCGGGAATCGGCGCCAGGAGACTCCCATTTCCGGGAAGTAGTTGCGGCTATAGATCTTTTGCACTTCCTCCACACACCTCTTGATATCTTCTTTCATGCTGACTGCGACGTCCGGATGTTCCGTGCTGAAGTACTGGTCGATTGTCAGTTTGATGCTGTCCAGGCCTCCTTGTTTGGTCGCGTAGGAACCATCCAGCGCCTTGACAGCAATGCCTTTCACGCCGGGGAGTTTCGGATTGATCCAGCCTAACGACATCACATGGTTCACTGAACTGGGGGCAGGATGATAGATATGCGTCGGCCGGTTATGGCAATCGATGCAGTCCATCTTCCGCATCTCCCCCCTGGCAATCTCCTCGTCGGTGAGCGTGCTTTCGGTGCTCCTGTACACGGTGACTTTCCCGTCGGGGCCGCGTGAACGGATCCAGGGAATCACCTGACGCGTAGAGTCGGCCGGAACGTACGTCAATTCATTCAGGATGTTCATATGCCAGTGTATACCCGAGGTGGGGCCTGCCTCGGAGTTTCCACCGCCGATCTTGATCAGCAGGTCAATCATCCAGTGGGTGCTCTTCTCGTCCGACAGATAATACTGATTCTTGACCAGTTTTTCACTGAAAAAGTGCTTCGGCCAATGACACTGTTCACATGTTTCCTGAGCAGGCCGGAGGTTTCTGATAGGCGTCGGAATCGGCCGCGGATATTTGTTGAACGCGACTGCGTAGAGTTGATACGTACCCGACAGCTTCGACCGGACGAACCAATCCGCTCCGGATCCGATATGGCATTTCACGCAGCCGACACGGGCATGGGGAGAAAACTGGTATGCGGTGTATTCCGGTTCCATCACACTGTGGCAGGTTTCTCCGCAAAACTGGTCGGAGTCGAGGTGTTCATAGGCTTCGTAGCTGCCGAATGCTGAAAAGAGCAGAAAAAGAATGGTCCCCAGGGAAACGGTGACGAATGCCGTTCTGTGACGCGGGTTGTTCAGATCGATGCGCGGCAGGTGAGTCCCGTGCGGATGCCCGGCCAGTGCGTGGCGGCGCGCACGGAAGATGCCGACAATGGCTATTCCCAGACCGAGGAGGAGGAAGGCGGGGAGGATAACGAAAGCGATGATCCCCATGTAGGGCTTCGGCGACCCCGACATGTACTCGAGCAGCATGAGGAACAAAATGAGGCCGAAACTTATCCCGACAATCGCAAAACCGACAAACGATACCAGATTGTAGAATGATGGAGGGAAGAACCTTTTCATGCAACTGTCCGGCGGCGATGGTGAGACAACAGTTCTGTCCGGATCATCTGTACGCGAACACCATCGCGTAGATAATCCATACAACGATGCTGAACCCTACGCCCAGGGCGATCCATGCAAAGACACGGATGGCGCGGATCACAATGGGTTGATATGCTTCCACCAGATGATTCTCCAGCGTTCCATCGTTGACAAGGCGATCGTACTCCGACGGCTTGTCTTCTTTGAGCTCCTCGACCGGCATGCGCCCGGTGAATATCACAACATCCATCGGAAATTTCTCGGGACGCAGATGGGTGTTGAAAAAATGAACCGTGAAGATGAACCCCGTCGCCAGCAACGCTTCATCGCTGTGAATGATCGTCGCGACGTTAATGAGCCACCCGGGAAAGATCAACGTGAAGAACTCGGGGAACCAGAGGGTGAGGCCCGTCGAACCGATCACGACCATCCCCCAGAAGACGGCAAAATAGTCAAACTTCTCCCAGTAGGTCCATCTGCCGAATTGCGGGCGCTCGCCCATGTTGAGGAACCATTTGACCGATCTGACAAATTCATCAAGATCCTGACGCGTCGGCAGCATTGTGTCCGGGCCTAAGAGCAGGCCTTTCCAGCCACCGGACACGCGCTTCTTCTGACGGAAGAGATCGATGATGTGCGCCACGAAGACGCCAATCATGACCGTCGCGGCCAGGCGGTGAACATACCCGGCAAGTTCAAATCCTCCAAACAACCGGGAAAGGATTGACGCCCAGGCTGTATAGGAAAATTTCAGCGTCATTCCCGTCAGTGCCAGACTGAGGAAGCTGACAATCATCAGGGCGTGCAGTATTCTGTTCAATCGCGAAAACCGCAGGAACTGCCGGTCATTGCTCTGCTGTTGGATGTCAGGCGCCATTACTGGTCTCACCCTCTACTGCCGGTTTCTGTGATGGTTCCACGAGCTTGGCCTTCATCCGATCGCGTTTCCAACGCAGGGCCCGCGGCAACCAGAGCATCGTGTGCAGGCCGCTCACAACAAAGGTCGCTATCAAAAGTCCCGTCATACCCCAGAATGTCCAGAACAACCAGGGATACTTCTCAGGGTCGTGGTGCGTCGCATGCGTTAAATACCCCGCAAAGCGTCTGTTCGCACCGCTATGGCATTGCCGGCAGGTCGCCACCACATTGTTGCGGCTGAGGCGGGACCGCGGATCACCGATCGCCAGAATGTCATGTGCCCCGTGGCAATCATAGCACTTTGCAGTCTTGGTATAGCCGAGTTGCGAGACCTTGCCATGGTACGTGTCGAAGTAAGTCTTGGCAATAGATTCGTGGCAGCGGCCGCACTGATTCATGATGGTGAGCTTGAAGCCCTCTTCGTCCGCCCGCCGTATGGTATGTGCACTGTGGCAATCATCGCATACAGGGAGGGTTTTGTCGGTTTTCCCGCGCTGCGTGACGTGCACGCTTGAGAGAAACTGTTCTTCCACGCCATGGTGGCATTTGCCGCAGGTCGCGGGGACATTTGCGGGATTGATGCTGGACGCGAGGTCGTTTCTCGGAAGGACGGAGTGCGCTGTGTGACAGCTTGTACACATTGCCGTCACGGTCAATCCGCCCTTGGCAATCCCCTTGCCGTGTGTGCTTTCGCGATACCGTTCCACAATGTGTAACTGATCGCCGGTGTACCGCACGGCAGCCTTCTGCCCTTCACGATGGCAACGGGCGCAGAGATCGGGAACGTTGGTCGGAAACGACGGAGACCGCGGTTGGGCCTTGCCGAGTACGCCGTGCGTACCATGGCATTCCTTGCACGTCGGACCATTCGGATCGTTCCTGGCAACGAGCTGTCCGTGCGTGCTTTTCACGTACTGCTGGCCGATCTCGGCATGACACGATGCGCAGTCTACCTTCTTGTTGATCGCCTCGCACGGACGTTCTTTGGCGACGTTGACACCTGAATGGCATTGGCTGCACGAGATGCGTACGTGGCGTGATCCGGCGAGCTCGAGGGGCTTCACCGTCATCGATCGCCGGTCAACGGCAGATACGATATCGGGACGCTCGTGACACCGCAGGCAGTCTTTGTCAGCCATCCCCTGATCGTAGAACACCCGTCGCGCCTTGTGCGGTTGATGGCAGTCGACACACGCAGGCAGCGTGTGCGCCTCCTTCTCCCACAATTCGCCTTTGATCACCTTGCGATGCACCACCTCGATTTGCGCATGACACTTTGTGCAGGTTGCGGCAATATTCCTCCTGGCGATGGACGAAGTGGGGTCTGTGTGCGGCAGAATGGAATGCGCCGTGTGACATGAGACGCACGTTGCCGAGACGATCAGACCCTTGCGCAACAATCCTTCACCGTGAATACTTTCCGAGTAATTCTCCAGAATATGATCCTGATGAATGGTCCGCTGCCGTGCCACCTGCGCACCTTCCTGGTGGCACTTGCCGCAGAGAAAAGGAATCTGCAGAGGCGAAACCGGAGAACGTGGATCGGATTTTGCCACGATCGTATGATACCCGTGGCAGTCGGCGCACCGCGGGGCGAGAGGATCACCGCGCTTTACCGCTTTCCCGTGCAAGGACTCTGTGTGCAGCTTCGTTTCTGAGGGATGACAGTCAGCGCAGACCGCGCGGGCAAGGCCTGCTTCGTGCGGCAGTTCCTTGCCTTCCAGGTCCTTGTGACATCCGACGCAAGGAACCGTGCCGTGAATGGAGGCGGCAAACTTCCTGGCGTCGACATAGACGGATATGGTCTTGCCGCCCCTTGTGCCTGTCACTGACTTATCGTCGTGGCAGGCCAGGCATTCGCCCGATTCCTGCGCCACACCGGCGAGCCTGCTCACAAGGAGAAGACCAACGACAGCAAGACTATGGATGATGGCGGGTCGACCTATCACTGGTTCAGCCCTTTTTCCGCATCTGCTTCCGCCTGGCGTTGGCGGAGCCTGTGCGCTTCCAGTTCGAGGGGGTGTTCCTCCTCCATCTCCTCTTCCGTCAACGTTCCCTTCCAGAAAGCGAGGTTGATGGGATACGTATCAGGGTTGAAGATAACGAAGTAGAAATGCCAAACCAAGATGGCAAGCGTGGCAAGCCATGCTTCATAGAAGTGAACAGTCCGTGCGACATCCCACCAGTGCTTGGTGAGAATCCCGAGCGCGATATTGTCAAACCACATGAGAACACCGGTCAACGCCATGACCATGGTTCCCCACACGAGCGCCCAGTACTCGCTTTTTTCGATATAGCTGAAACGGCCGAACTTCGGCTTCTGGGGAGATACTCCGAGGTTGTATTTGAGCACCGCCAGGGCATCAAGGATGTCCTGTCTGCGCGGAAGAAGATCGCGTATGAGTTCCTTGCCGCGGGGAACGAACAGAATATAATAGATGTGGTAGAGCCCGGCTGCCACCATGGCGACGGCGGCCACGCGATGCAGAACACCCCGAAGCGCAAAAACCAACGGACTCAAATTCAACAGAGGTGACACCCACCAGGCATCAGGATACCGGAGGGCAAACCCGGTGAACACGAGAGTGAAGAAGCTCACCAGCAGCGTCCCGTGCTGAATCCGTTCGCCGACACTCATCCTCAGATAGAGGCGGTGAGGAGCGTGCGGTCGTACGATTTCTCCCCGGCGGTACGCCAGTTGTCTGCGCGATTTCCTTACGAAGTCCAGAACGTTGTGAACAGTCATCCCTCCGATGAGCACAACGATGAGGATGATGTACCCGTTGGAAACGATGTAGAGAATCTCGTCCGGTCCGGATGCGGCGATGATGTGCACTTTCCCCCGCGTGAAGTTCTGGTTGGCACCCGGGTGACATGTGCCGCACGTGCTGCTCAGATTCGCAGGATAAGATCCGCGATGACGGGTCGGTGGAAGGTTTGATGTCGTGGACGCCGTGACAGCTCGCACAGTTTGCCACTTTCACTGAACCGGATTGCTGGGCGAGGCCGTGATAGCTATCCTGAAAGCTTTTGAACCTGTCGCTGGAAAGGCCGAACTTTTCAGTGAGTTTGACAGAGGCATGACAGGGAGAACAGACCTGCGCTGACACGTTGGCCGCAGCCACCGGGGACCGGGTGTCTTTTGGAGAAAGGATATTGTGTTCTCCATGGCAGTCGGTGCATGTCGGCGACGCGGTGACGCCGCGCTTCAGTGCCACACCATGGGTGCTGTAGTCATATTGATCGCGTATGAGCGAATGGCATCGCCCGCAGGTGACGGCAATATTGGCTTTGGCGACTGTCGAAGTCGGATTCGAACCCTTCTTCATGTCGTGGCTGCCGTGACAATCCGTGCATGCCGCCGCCGCATCATTCCCTGCCTTTACAGCCTGGCCGTGGACGCTTGCTTCATAGCTCGATATGAATCCCGCCGATGGCCCGACCCGTGAACGGACATCAGGATTATCCAGATGACATGCCAGACAGACTCGTGCCTGATTGCTGTGGGCGGTGGCCGAACTCGAGTCCTGCGGCGATTGCACGTTATGTTCGCCGTGGCAATCGATGCAACTCGGTGCCCCCTTCTCTCCCGACAGAAGAGCTACGCCATGATCAGACTGGACGTAACGGACACTGACCTCGCCGTGGCATCGAGCGCAAATGCTCTCCGCAAACGCCTGCCGGTTTGCCACTTCCTGGGTAGAGATTCTTCTGACCGCGTGAGTCGTGTGGCAATCTTCGCATATGGCTGCCGGACCTTTTCCGCCGCGATTCCGCCCGTGGACGCTCAGCGCAAAGTTCGCAAACTGATCACCCGAGTGACAGGTGGTACACTTGACCGGAGTGATGCGAGGTTTGTGGGGGATTTCGTTCGGATTGAACCCTTCATGGCAGCCCACACATCCCAACTCGTTGTGTGCCGACGTGCCATACGCCTTCCCATCAACAAAGAGGGAACGCACTCGCCCTTTTTTGGTCATGGACAATGATTTGTCGGCATGACACGCAAGGCAGTCCGTATTGGTTTGAGCGGCCATCGGAACAGCGAGCAATCCAAAAGCGAATAGCAGAAGGAGTTGTCTCAAGAGCAACCTTTTTTCGTATTTCCTCGTCGGAATTGGGGGCGTCAATCTATATGCCAAGATCCGGAAATTGAAATCGTTGAATTTTGCCACACTTTCAATGGGCAGAAAGAAGCTGGATTCTCAAAAATGAAACAAATGCAATGTGGATTTGCACACTTAGGAATACTCTTGAGACTGGAGTGATCATCTCAAGAAGGGCTGGTCAGCAACTCCTCAATGCGCCGCGAAATCGGTGCGACTTCCAGGGGTTTGTAAAACACCGAATCGACATGTGCCCGGATGGCCCTGTCCAGATTCATTTCCTTGGAGTTGTACACGTACAGCAGAATAATGGGGAGTTCGGGACTCAACGATCGCAAGCCTTCCACGCGTTCGATCAGTTTCTGGGAGGGAACAGCATCCACCAACACCAGGTCCGCGGAGTAGTCTGCTACGAGTCTATCAAGCATACCGAGGTTGGTTGTGGTGATCACATTGAACCGATCCTGAAACAACATGGAAAGACTGAAACAGAAGTTCAAATCCGGACTGTACAGGATAATGGTCTTCTTGGTTTCGCCGGATTCAGGTTCAGCTGCGTCCGCACGCTTCCGTGGCTCGCTATGTGTCGTTTGATTCATTGAGCGGAATTCCGCTGCCTCTCTACCGCAGGTGAAGATCTTTTTCTACATCTTCGTCTTTGATAAGGTTTTCCCGGAACGGCGGCGGTTTCACGGTGAGGACCGGTACCGGTGAATGCCGCACGACCTTTTCGGTGACGTTTCCCATCATGATGTGCCGGAGGCCCGTGTGCCCATGGGTCGCCATCACAATCATATCGATCCCTTCTTCTTCCGCGAACCCGAGGATTCCTTCCGTCGGCGTACCTTTGCGAACAACGAGATTCATCCGTAGATCAGGAGGTATGTTCTTGGTCGCAAACTCTTCAAGGGCTTCCTGCGCCTCCTTCTCAGTGCGAAAAAGCAGGTGCGCCTCGCGTGCATGATGCCCCTCCTTCTTGTCCATCACAAGAAGCAGATAGAGCCGGGAAGTATACAGGGTTCCGAATGACGAGGCATACTCCACAGCTGCAAGTGAATGTGGAGAAAGATCCGTCGTAACAAGTATTTTCTTTAGAAAGATCATGCACCGGGTCGATCTGGCACAACAGCATGTTTTTTCAATAGTTGTGCCAAAGGGAATTCGGCTGGCGGAAGGAAAACATCACGAAAAACACGTGGAAATCGGTGTTTTTCCAGCGTGGAATTGAAAAAGTTTCCGAATTGTGGGAATGCCGGGGCGGAAATTCCTAACCCTGCGAAGGAACATTGAGTTCCTCCAGCTTCCGGTAGAGAGAGGAGAGACTGATTTTCAGGGCTTTCGCCGTCAGTTCCTTGTTGTACTGGTTTGTGCGCAGGACGTGGCTGATGTATTGCCTCTCAAAGTCGTCGACGGCCTCTTTCATCGAGCGGCGCGCATCAAACGAATAGACGGCGTCGGTACGTTGATCGAAGAACGCGGGAAGTTCCTTCTTCGTGATGATCGTGCTCTCGGCAAAGATCACCGCACGTTCTATGATGTTTTCAAGTTCCCGGATTTCCCCCTTCCAGGAATGCCCGATGAGGCATTTCATCACCTCGTTGTCTACACCGTGGATCTCTTTCCGCATTTCCCGGGAGTACTTGGACACAAAATGCTGCACGAGAATAGGAATATCATCCACACGTTCCGCGAGTGACGGCAGGGTGATCTCAACGATGTTGAGGCGATAGAATAGATCTTCGCGATATCTTCCCGCTTCGACTTCTTTGTGCAGGTTCCTGTTTGTCGAGGCGATGATGCGCACATCGACGGAAACCGGCAACGACGTCCCGACCGGCGTGACCTCTTTGAGTTCGATTGCGCGAAGGAGTTTCACCTGCAGGTGGAGAGGGATTTCACTCACTTCGTCCAGAAAGATCGTTCCGCCATCCGCCGCTTTAAAGAACCCCTCTTTATCCATGGTGGCACCGGTGAACGCACCCCGGCGGTGACCGAAAAGTTCACTCTCGAAGAGATTCTCCACAATCGCGCCGCAGTTGACCGCGACAAAGGCGCGCATGGCACGGTGGCTGTTAAAGTGAATAGCGCGCGCCACGAGTTCTTTGCCTGTCCCGCTCTTTCCGGTGATAAGCACCGTGCCGTCTGTCGTGGCGACTTTCTTGATGGTGTCGAAGATATGCTGCATTGCCGGGCTCTGACCGATGATCTCATCGAAGTTGTACTGGCGATGCAGTTCACCCCGGAGGAGTTTATTCTCCACGGCAAGGCGCCGGCTCGAGAGCAACCGGGTGATCTTCACGATCAACTCATCGAATTCCACCGGCTTCAGTATATAATCCACCGCGCCCTTGCGGAGCGCCGCGATCGCGGTGTCAATGGATCCGTACGCAGTAATGATCACCACAAGGGTTTCCGGACTGTGCAGTGTCACCTGTTCCAGCAGCTCGATGCCCTTCATCTCCGGCATTTCAAGATCCGTAATCACAAGATCGAACGCCTGCTCGCGGATCATTTCGAGAGCGACGCGTCCGTTCGCCGCATCCTGAACGCGAAATCCCTCCTTGCTGAGAACAAACGAAAGCGATTCCCGGATGATCTCTTCGTCATCGACAATGAGAATGGAGTCAGCCATGCGAATAGTCCTTAGGGTTCAATGGCACCTGAATGCGGAAGGAAGTCCCTTTCCCCCGTTCACTGGTCACCCCGATATCTCCTCTGAAGCTCCTGATGATCCCATAGCTTACCCAAAGTCCCAGGCCCGTTCCCTCGCCAACGCGTTTCGTGGTAAAAAAGGGTTCAAAGATCTTGGCCAGGTTTTCCGAAAGAATTCCCTCGCCGTTATCGGTGATGGTCACGAGTACCGATTCGTCGTCCCGCTCGAATTCGGCGGTGATGATGCCCTTCTTGCCGTGCAGCGAGTCGACGGCATTGAGCAGAATATTGATGAACACCTGTGCCAGTTGATCGGGGACGAGAGGGAGCAGGGGGATCTGATGACGCACATTCGTACAGAAGGTCACTTCCTTTGCCTTCTTCCCCATCTTCACGATTTCCACTGCATCGGTAAGTACTTTCACAACGTCCGTCGGCTGGACCTGGTAGTTTGAGGGACGGGAGAAATCCACAAGATCACGAATGATCTTGGTGATGCGGTGAACCTGTGACTGCACGAGTCCGAGTTTGTCGCGTGCAAACTCATCGTCAACGGTGCGTTGAAGCACCTGCACAATGGAGGAGATCGAGGTCAGGGGGTTGCCGACTTCGTGTGCGATCCCGGCGGCAAGCGTCCCGATACTCTCCATCTTCTGCGAATGCATCAGCTGTTGCTCCAGGGCTTTCTGTTCGGTGATGTCACGATGCGACCCGAGATACCCTACGACCTTGCCCCCCATGTCCATGATGGGAGAGATCAGCAATTGTGCAAAGATGGGGGTGCCGTCTTTGCGGCGATTCTCCACCTCCGAATTCCACACTTTTCCGGAGCTGATAGTCTCCCACACACGGCCCCAGAATTCGTTCGTGTATTTCTTGCTGGAGATGAGGCTCGGATTCCTCCCGATGAGTTCCTCTTTGCTGTATCCCGTGGATCGTTCGAACGCCGGATTGACGTAGATCATCCGGCCCGATGCGTCGGTGATCTGGATGGGGTTCACCGTATAATGCACAACATTGGAGAAGCGAAGGAGGTCCAACTCCCGCTGCTTGGATTCGGAGATATCCCGGCCGAACACGAAGAACAGACGGTCGTCCCCGTCTTCTATGCAGCGCACCGAGACCAGAGCGTCCATCGCCTTGTGCGCGGTTTGCCGGAAGCGCACCTCCGTTTCACTGAAACCGTTGGCACCGCCGAGCGTGTCAAACGGCGGACGCGCAGAATCAGAAGTCAGGAGCGCGGGAAAGGTCACTGTCCCCTGCAGCGTCGCGGACAGCCCCGTCACCGCACGCGCCGTGCGGTTGCAGTCAATAATGGTCAGGTCCGATCTCAAGACAAAACACATATCGGGAACGAGATCGAGGACCTGCTGGAGTATGTGCGGAGGGAGAGCCATGCGTCAGCCAGAGGAACATACCAATTTCGGCGGGGTTTTCCAAACAAACGGCGGGCCGTGCTGCGGCCCGCCGAATGTGTTGCTGCACATCACTGCAACGTGTTACGTTCCCGCGCTGTAGTCCTCATTGTACTTCACCTGCGCGGGCGTGAGCTTGTCGATCTTGTACCCCTGCGTTCCCAGCTTCACCACTGCAATTTCCTGATCCTGCGTCTCGGGGATATCGTGGACGGTGTTTTCGAGGCGCACACCCTTCCTGTGCAATTCGGCAAGCCGGAGCTGCGACATGAATTGGTTGGCGAAGGACATATCCATCACCTCGGATGGATGCCCTTCGGCAGCCGCAAGATTCACCAACCGCCCCTTGGCCAGAAGATAGATATGCCGGCCGTTCTTCAGTGTGTACTCCTCATTGTTGTCCCGGATTTCGCGTTTCCCTTTCGCCACGGATTCGAGGTCAGGAATGTTGATCTCGCAGTCGTAGTGTCCGGTGTTGCATACGATGGCACCGTTCTTCATCGACTGGAAGTGGCGCTTCACGATAACATCCTTTACGCCGGTCGCGGTGATAAAGATGTCGCCGATCTTCGCCGCTTCGTCCATCTTCATCACACGGAATCCTTCAAGAGTCGCTTTCAGGGCGGCGGTGGGCTTGACTTCCGTGACGATCACGTTGGCGCCGAGCCCCTTCGCGCGATTCGTCACGCCGCGGCCGCAGTGGCCGAAGCCCGCCACGACGACGTTCTTGCCGGCAAACAGCACGCTGGTGGCCCGCAGGATGCCGTCGAGTGTCGATTGGCCCGTCCCATACACGTTGTCGAAGTCCCACTTGGTTTCGGCATCGTTCACCGCAATCACCGGATACCTCAGAGCGCCGTCGGCAGCCATGGACCGAAGGCGGTGCACACCGGTGGTGGTTTCTTCCGTACCGCCGATGACATATTGCTTGGCAAACTCCGGGTGATTCTTGTGAATGGTGAAAATGAGATCCGCACCGTCGTCGAGTGTCAGATTCGGGTGGAACTTCAGGGTTTCTTCGATGCACCAGTAGAACTCTTTCACGTTCATACCGTGCCACGCGAAGATGGAGACACCGTCGGCAGCCAGCGCGGCGGCGACGGCATCATTGGTGGAGAGCGGATTACATCCGCTCCAACTCACCTCCGCACCTGCGGCCTCAAAGGTCTTCACCAGCACCGCGGTTTCCTTCGTCACATGAAGGCATCCGGCGATCCGGTATCCTTTGAACGGCTTGGTCTTGCTGTACTTTTCGCGAAGCGCCACCAGGACGGGCATTCTGGACTCTGCCCACTCGATGAGCTTGGCTCCGTCTTTAGCGAGCTTCAGGTCGCGAACTTTGTATTTGCCGGCTTTCTGGTCCATGGAGGAGTATTCTGCAGTTGTGAGAGTTCGTGTGCGTGAATTACTTGATAGCCTTCAGGATCGTATCCACGAGATCCAGTTTTTCCCAGCTGAAATCCTTGTCATTACGTCCGAAATGTCCGTACGCCGCCGTCTTGCGATAGATCGGACGCAGGAGATTGAGCCGCTTGATAATGCCGCGTGGAGTCATGTCGATTTCGTTCATTACCACTTTCTCCAGTTCCATGTCGGGGATCCGTCCCGTCCCATACGTGTTCACGTGGATGGAAACCGGTTCCGCGACCCCGATGGCGTAGGACACCTGGATGAGGCATTCATCAGCCAGACCCGATGCAACAAGGTTTTTCGCAAGGTGACGCGTTGCATAGGCTGCACTGCGGTCGACCTTGGAAGGATCTTTGCCGGAGAACGCACCGCCGCCATGCGGTGCACGACCGCCGTAGGTGTCAACAATGATCTTGCGTCCGGTCAGGCCGGTATCGCCGTGAGGACCGCCGATCTCAAAGCGTCCGGTCGGGTTAACGTGATACACGGTATTCTTGTCCAACATCTCCGCCGGAATCACCTGCCTGATGACGTTACGAATGACATCTTCGCGGATCTTCTTCTGCGTGACGTCCGGGTCGTGCTGTGTCGAGATCACCACGGTGTGTACGCGCACGGGTTTCCGTCCGTGATACTCGATTGTCACCTGCGATTTTGCGTCCGGTCGCAGCCATGGCATCAGCTTCGGCTCTTTCTTACGGATGTCCGAGAGACGCTTGACGAGCTTGTGTGCGAACATGATCGGCATGGGCATGTACTCGGGGGTCTCGTTCGACGCGTACCCGAACATCATTCCCTGATCCCCCGCCCCGCCCGTATCCACGCCGCGGGCGATATCGGCCGATTGCGAATGAATCGCAGAGATCACCGAGCAGCTTTCGGCGTCAAAACGGTACTCCGCTTTCGTATAGCCGATATCTTTGATCACGCCACGGACGATATCCTGCACCTCGATGTACCCGTTGGTGGTGATTTCCCCGCCGACTAACGCGAGCCCGGTGGTCACGAAGGTTTCGCATGCAACGCGCGAATGCTTATCCTGTGCAATAAGCGCGTCGAGAACGGCATCGGAAATCTGATCGCAGACTTTATCGGGATGTCCTTCGGACACCGACTCGGAAGTGAAAAGATACGACATAGAGTGCCTCAATTGTTGGACAAAACGTTCTACCTATTAATGAAATTCAATTTCGGAGGAGTCCCCCACATTGAAACGCTTGTAGCTTCCCTGCACGATAGCGGCGTTGCCGATAATGGAGTTCTCCAGAAGCACGCGGCTGACGCGGGCCTGCGTTCCAATGATGGTATTCCGCACAATCGCCTCGCTGAGCTCCGCCCCGTCACCGACCGTGGTATTCGGACCCACCACGCAGTTGTAGAGCGATGCCGTAGGAGCGATATAGACCGGCTCGGTGATCACTACACCGGCCATGGGGCGGTATGTCGAATGGTGTTGCAGCAATGCACGGTTGGTGGAAAGCAGCGTCTCGGGCTTGCCGCAATCGTACCACCCCTCGACATGGAAGGTCTCCATCCGTTCGCCGCGCTCTATCATCATTTGCAGAACATCGGTCAACTGGTACTCCCCCTTGGTGCGAATATCACGCGTGACGACGGCATCCAGGCATTCGCGCAGCAACGGAGTGTTGGCAATATAATAGAGGCCGACAACCGCGAGATTTGTCAGGGGGTGTTCGGGCTTCTCTACAAGGTGCGTAATCACACCGTCCTTGGTCTCCGCAACACCAAAGCGCCGGGGATCTTCCACCTCTTTCACCCCGAGCGCACTCACCGGGCGCCGCAACACCGGACGAAGGTCAACATCAAAGATCGTATCGCCGAGGATGATCAGCACCGGATCCTTGCCCAGCCCCTCCCTTGCAGTGTAAATAGCATGTCCTAATCCCAGGGGCATTTCCTGTTCGGCAAAATCCACTCGAAAGTCAGGATACGCAGAACGAACGTAGTCCTTGATCTTGTCGCTCATGTGACCGACGACAATCGTTGCGTCGGTGACACCTTCGGCAATAACCTTGTCGATGATATGCCCGAGTATGGCCTTCCCGGCGACATTCAGGAGCACTTTCGGATGCGTGAAGGTGTGCGGACGGAGGCGCGTTCCAATCCCCGCAACCGGTATTATTGCATGCATGTTCGGGTTCCGGTTCAGAAAATCGCTACATTGTACATAACTCCCGTAAGAGAAGCAAGGATACGGCGGTATCGTGTGACGGCGGACACATTGAGGCGCGTTGATTCTGGGAGATGAAATGATTATCATCTCTCCAACTATTGTTGTTTCACTCACTCCAGTGTTGCATGCCCCGGAATTCTCCTCGTCACGGCACAAGCAGTCGAAAGCAGCAGCACGTCCGATCAGTTCTCACGAAGGATGTGGCGTTTCGCGCAAAAACGACGGGACTTGAGGAGTGGGAATTCGTACACAACGCCCTTCCGGAGCTCGACTTCTCCGAGATCGATCCGTCGACGACGTTCCTGGGACGGCGCCTGGCCCTCCCCTTTATGATATCGTGCATGACCGGGGGATATGCCGAGGCCCTGCGCATCAACCGCGCGTTAGCTGAAGTGTGCGTGTCTCATGGATTGGCTATGGGTGTGGGCAGTCAGCGGCAGGCTCTTGAGGGGTCGGACTTTCATCGCTCATTCTCCGTCGTGCGGGAGGTGGCTCCGAACATCCCGGTCGTGGGAAATATCGGGGCCGCGGAAGTCGCAAAGATGAGCGATCCGAAGGCGGCACTGTCTCTTGTCCGCCTCGTCAGCGCAGACGCCCTTGCTGTACATTTGAACCCTTTGCAGGAACTCCTCCAGCCGGAGGGTACACCGGCATTTCGCGGTGTACTTGACGGCATTGCGATGCTCGTCCGCGAGCTCCCGGTACCTGTCATTGTCAAGGAAATCGGGGCGGGCATCTCCGTCGACGTTGCACGCCGCCTGATCGAAGCGGGCGTACGTTGTATCGACGTTGCCGGCGCCGGAGGAACGAGCTGGGCGGGGGTGGAAATCCTGCGCCGCAAGGAACGCAAAGCCCCGGCGCTTTTCTGGGATTGGGGCATCCCGACCGCGGAGACATTGAAGGAGGTTGCCGCACTCAGGCAGGATTCACCGTCGCTGCAAATTATTGCCTCGGGGGGGATTTCAACAGGCATCGATGCGGCAAAGTGTTTTGCGCTGGGGGCTGACCTGGTGGCGTCAGCACGGCCGGTTCTTCAGGCATTGCACAGCGGCGGCACTGCAAGAGCTCGGACGTTCATGGATTCCTGGTCGGCGGAATTGAAGAGCACAATGTTTCTCACCGGGGCACGCACGCTGGCCGAGCTGCGGCACGTCCCTCTCCGACGGGCATATCACGCATGAGCCGGAACTTCGCACAACACTACAACCGGCTCCGCCTCCGCGTGGATTCGTACCTGGCGCCCCTTGTCGTTCCCGGGGTTCCCCAGAGTCTCCGCGATGCCTGCGGCTATGTTTTGACAACGGGAGGTAAACGGTTGCGCGCGGTACTGGTGATGCTGGCCAGCGAGGCCGCCGGAGGCACGGCTCGGCAGGCCCTGCCGGCTGCCGCTGCGGTGGAGATCATGCATAACTTCACCCTTGTGCACGACGATGTCATGGATCACGCACCATCGCGCCGGGGAGTTCCCACCGTTCACGTGAAGTGGGATTTGAATACCGCCATTCTGGCAGGCGACACACTTCTCGCGGTGGCCTACAAAGAGCTGTTGAGAACCCGGCATGACGATATACGCATGCTCGTCCGGCTCTTCACCCGCGGGGTATACGATGTGTGTGAGGGCCAGGCAATGGACCTGGCATATGAGAAGCGCGATGACGTCGGCGTTGAGGAATACTTCGATATGATCGCCCGCAAGACCGGACGGCTGATCACCACCTCCGCCGAGATGGGCGCCCGCATCGGGGGAGGGTCGCCGCGTACCGTCCGCGCTCTGAAGACCTTCGGGGCACATCTCGGGAGGGCCTTCCAGTTGCAGGATGATCTGCTTGACGTTGTCGGCGATGAACGCCGATTCGGCAAAACCATCGGTGGCGACATCATCGAGGGGAAACGGACGTTTCTCCTTTTGACCGCACTGGAGCGGGCACATGGGACCGATCGAAAGCTCGTGGAGCGCGTCATGCAGCGAAAAACCGGGGTGGCAGAACGCCTGTCCGCATCAGAACGTCGATCGCTGGTGCGACGGGTTCGCGCAATGTACGAGTCGTACGGAATTATCGCCGCGACCCGGCAGAAGGTGGCAGCCTATACACACCTCGCGCGTCGATCGCTCGACGCCGTGCCCGCTTCACCGGCACGCGAGATGCTCCACTGGCTCTCACTCTCGTTGGTTCATCGCGCATCCTGAGTCATGATCCAACGCACAGTCACCATCTGCAACAAGGCAGGGATGCACACACGCCCGGCGGCTGCGCTTGTGAAGACCGCGGCGAAGTTCAAGGCGGAATTCACCATCAAGAAAGACGAGTTCGAGATCAACGGAAAGAGCATCATCGGCGTGATGACGCTCGCCGCCGAAAAGGGGTCGAGCCTGATTCTGAAGTTCGACGGACCTGATGAAGAATCGGCGGCAGCGGCCGTTGTGGAGTTGATCGAACGCGGCTTTGACGAAGAATAACATGGATACCACGACCCGCACGACAGATGAGATCGTGATCAAAGGGATAGCCGCAGCACCCGGCATCGCCATGGGACCGGCATATCTCTATACGAAACAGGTGCCGCGCATCGAGCGCAAACCCATTGCGCCCGATGAAGTGGACGAGGAAATCGAGCGGCTGAACTCCGCAAACGCACGTTCGGAGAAAGAACTGCGCAAAGTGCTTGCCTTTGCCGAACAGAAGCTCGGCTCGGACAGCGCGAAGATCTTCGAAGCCCAGATTATGATCCTCAGCGATGCGATCCTGATGGGCACCATCAAGGAACGCATTGCGGCCGAATTGCTGAATGCCGAGTTCATCGTCGCAGACGAAATCAACAAATACCGTCAAATGATGCTTGCCTCCACCGAAGAATACATGCACGAACGTGCGCGCGACGTGGACGATGTGGTGAACAGGATTATCCGGAACATCCGGGATCAAAAACTGTTCTCCAAACTCGAAGGGGCTTCCATCATCGTGTCGGAAACTCTCGCACCCGCGGATACGGTCATCTTCAGCCGTAACCAGATACTCGGGTATGCCACCGACCTCGGGGGCGTGACGTCTCACGCCGCCCTGCTCTCGCGATCACTGAAAATCCCCGCGGTCGTCGGACTGCACAGCGCTACGAAGCAGATTGCGACGGGGGACTTCCTGGCCATCGACGGGTACGCGGGGGCGTTGATTGTCAACCCCGGCGTCGAGACGTTGAAGCTCCTCCAGGCCCGCGCCGAGCGCTTCCTCGCATTCGAACAACAACTCGCCGGAATCGCCGCACTTCCTGCGGAAACACTGGACAAGAAGCACATCGAACTCTCGTCGAACATCGAGTTTGCAGAAGAAATCGAGTTTGCGCGCCTGCAGGGATCGGAAGGAGTCGGACTGTTTCGCACGGAGATGCAGCTCCTCGGCAGGGCGGATTACCCGAGCGAAGACGAACAGGCGGCCCTCTATGCAGGAGTAGCCGAGGCGGCCTTCCCGCATCCCGTTCTCTTTCGCACGTTTGATGTCGGGGGCGACAAGCTTGCTCCCGACGGCCAGCACGAAGAAAATCCATTTCTCGGCTGGCGGGGCATCCGCGTGATGCTCGACCGGACCGACATTTTTCTCGATCAACTCCGCGCAATACTCCGGGCAAGCACGCACCACAACGTTCGCGTCATGTTTCCGATGGTCTCCACAATCACCGAGGTGCAACGTGCCAAGGTTCTTCTCAAGCAGGCCATGGAGGAACTGAAAGCACGCGGCGTCAAATACGACACGCGCATCAAAGTCGGCGTGATGATCGAGGTTCCCGCCGCGGCCATGATGGCCGAACAGCTCGCCGCCGAGGTGCATTTCCTGAGCATCGGCACCAACGATCTTGTGCAATATATCATGGCGGTGGACCGGGGCAACGATGCCATCGCCCCGCTGTTTCAACCCTTCCATCCGGCCGTGGTGCGCACCCTCCGCCACATCGTTGACGCCGCGCATCGGAAGAATATCTGGGTCGGCGTGTGCGGCGAGATGGCAGGAGATCCGCTCGCAACGGTGTTCCTGGTGGGCATCGGTATCGATGAACTGAGCGTGATCCCCCCTGTGCTTCCGGAAATCAAGAAGATCATCCGCTCGATGAAGCTGAAAGACGCAAAGCGGGTCGCCGACAAGGTCTGCACATTGCACACGGAACAAGAGATACGCGCATTTCTCTCCTCCATCATCAAGAACAAAATGCCGGAAATCCCCTTCGACCTCTAAGACCCGGGGAATATACCGCTGAGACGCGGAGGCACGGAAAACATATCCTTTCCGTGTGAACATGCAGCCATCAACTTTTCTCAGCGCCTCTGTGCCTCTGCGGTAAACATCAAGTCTTCTATAACGTGCCAGGGACCACACCATGACATCCGAAGATATTGCCAAAGTCGACCACTCCAGCATGCTGAGCCTGCTGCGCGATTTCCCCAACCAGGTGCGCGAGGCGCTGGTCATAGGCGAGAACGCCGACGTGCATATGCGGACTGCCGGCATTCGCACTATCGTGTTGTGCGGCCTCGGCGGCTCTGCAATCGGGGGTGACCTGCTGCGCAGTTATCTGGCCGGCACTCTCAAGGTCCCTTTCATCGTCAACAGGCAGTATACTCTTCCGGAGTTTGTCGGACCGGATTCGCTGGTCATCATCTCCAGCTACTCCGGCAATACCGAGGAAACAACGACCGCGCACCGGGAGGCGTTGCGCCGGAAGGCGCGTCTGCTGTGCGTGTCGTCAAACGGCATCACCGAACAGCTTGCCCGGCGCGCCCGCTCCCCATTCATTAAAGTGCCCGGCGGACTCCCCCCACGGGCGGCGCTGGGGTACTCGTTCTTCCCACTGCTGCTGGCACTCACCCGCCTCGGGTTCATCAAGAGCCGGCAGAAGGAGATCACGGAAACCGTCGCACTTCTCGATGAGCATGCCCGCCGCTACGCCGGACTGGAACCCGCGACAAACCCGGCGCTTGCCCTGGCCCAGAAACTGCATAACCGGATTGTCATCTGCTACTCGTCCGCCGAGCGCTTCGATGCAGTCAACACACGCTGGCGCGGGCAAATCGCCGAGAACGCCAAAGCACTGACATTCGGCCACGTCCTTCCCGAAATGAACCACAACGAACTTGTGGGATGGAAGGTACTTGAAAACGAGATGCGCGAAATGGTCGTGGTCTTCCTCCGTGACAAAGGCGATCACAAGCGCGTGCAGATGCGCATGGACCTCACCCGGGAAATCATCAGCCGCTACACAGAGCATGTGGAGGAGGTATGGAGTGAAGGGAAGGGCGTGCTCGCCCGGATGTTCTCGTTGATCCAGCTGGGTGATTGGGTGAGTTACTACATGGCGATTCTTCATGGCGAAGACCCGACGCCGGTGGCCGTGATTGACTACCTGAAACAGTCCTTGGCCCAGAAGTAGTCTGTCATGTGACAGACATGTGACAGACCACCCATCGTTTCCTCCTTGCAACTTCCCCGGAAACTCCCTAAACTTCGGGTACAGACCGCGGGGATAGATCCATGCCGGGCCGGCCATGAAGAAGTTCATTACCCTCACATTCTCCCTTGTTCTTCTGTTCACCACGTTCTCGACGGCACCGGCCCAGTTTTTCTACTTCGGCAGAAACAAGGTCCAGTACACTGATTTCGACTGGCACGTCCTCCGTACCGAACACTTCGATATCTACTACTACGCCGACATGAAAGACCTCGCCGAGCGCGGCGCATTCTTTGCCGAGGAGGCGTACAAACTCCTCGAGGTCAAGTTCAATCACTCACTCGGCAATCGTGTGCCGCTGATCTTCTACAGCTCCCACCTCCACTTCCAGCAGACCAATACCACCGGTGGATTCATTCCCGAAGGCGTTGGAGGATTTTTTGAATTCCTCAAGGGACGCGTCGTTATCCCGTCCGACGGCTCAACCCCGCAGTTCCGTCACGTTATCCGCCATGAACTCGTCCACGTGTTCATGCACAGCAAGGTGACCCGGGTCCTTGCAGACCACCGCAAAACCCAGGACCGCTATCCCCCGCTCTGGTTCGTCGAGGGACTGGCCGAATACTGGTCGACCGTATGGGACACCCAGGCCGAGATGGTCATGCGCGACGCGGTACACAACGGGATTGCGGTCGGCCTGGAGGAGATGGACCGGATCTATGGTTCCTTCCTGATGTACAAGGAAGGACAGAACGCGCTCATGCATGTCGCCACTCGCTACGGCGACGAAAAGGTCCTTCTCCTTATGGAGAATTTCTGGAAAGAAGCCGTCGTTCAACGACGTTTTCAGACTCACCATCGGCAAGAATTTCAAGGAGTTCGACGAAGAGTGGTTGTATGCACTGAAGAAACAGTACTATCCCCTCCTCGCCGAAACGGATGCACCCAGCCAGGTGACCCGGAAAATCGTGGTCGAGGGGTTCAATACTAAACCTGTGGTGTTCGAACATGATACCACACGAGAGGTCTACTTCATAGGGAATCGAACGGGGTATGCCGGCATCTTCAAAAAGAGCTTGAATGACCCCGACCCGGAATCTGCAGCAACCAACGTCATCGAGGGGGAACAGACCGATGCGCTTGAAGCGTTCCATCCGATGCGCAGCCGCATCGACATCTCCGCGTCGGGAATGCTTGCCTTCGTAACGAAGAGCGGCGAACAGGACGTGCTCCATCTGTACGACGTCGTGACGGAAGACCTGGTGAACACCTTCAGGTTCACGCAACTCGTGAGCATCGGCTCCGTCTCCTGGGCGCCGGACGGGCGGCGGCTGGTCTTCTCCGCCATCGACCGCGCGGGCAGTAACGATCTGTACGTGCTGAACACCGATACGCAGGAACTCCGCAGGCTCACGAACGACACGTACGATGACCGCGATCCGGCATGGTCACCACGAGGTGACAAGATCGCCTTCGTCTCCGACCGCACACCGTTCGGCAAAGACGGGACATACAATCTCTTTCTCTATGATCTTGCGATCATCTGATATCGAATACCTCACCTATGGCAGGGAAAGCACAGCCGGCCCGGCCTGGTCACGCGACGGATCGCAACTCGCGTTCACCTGCGATGCCGGCGGCGTGAACAATATCTGGGTCATGAACATGCAGAAGCCCCACGCCCCGGGAGTCCACACGATGACCCGGATCACCTCCTTCCTGACTTCCGCATTTGACCCGGCGTGGACCTCATCCGGCGATATCGTCTTTACTGCTTTTGAGAAGTTCAGCTTCAAGGTGCAGGTGCTGCCGAATGTGAACGCTATTCTCGACACGGCAACGGCAATCACGCTCATGGATGTGGCTTCGCACGGCGCACCATGGGAACCACGACGTCTGAGCGGAGAAGACGAGCGCGAACGCTTCAGGTACCGGGGCGAGTACAGTCTCGATATCGCCCAGAGCACGATCTCCACCGACCCTGTCTTCGGCACCTCCGGGCGGGGCCTTTGTTGCCCTCAGCGATGTGCTCGGCAATGAGCAGTACTACTTTCTCCTTTATAATACTGCCGAGACGCAGGACGACCTCCTGTCAAGCTTCAACATCGCCATCTCCCGGATTTCGCTCAGTCAGCGGACGAGCTACGCATACGGCATCTATCGATTCACCGGACGGCGGTACGACCTCACCTCCCGTGACGAATTCTACTACGAACGCGTCTTCGGCGGGTATTTCGCCCTGAGCTATCCGATTTCAAAATTTGACAGAATCGAATCGGGCGTGAGCATCAGCAACTCCAACAGAGAAGTCGATGGAGCCATAGAAGAGCGGAAAGCCCTTCTTCTCTCGAATTCGATCGCATTCACGCACGACAATTCGCTCTGGGGTCCCAGCGGACCTCTCGACGGGGGCCGCTTCAACCTGACCCTTGCGTATACCTCCGACGTACAGTATTCCAACGTCAACTACTTTTCCGTCATCGCCGACTACCGTCACTACATTCGCCTCGGACAACGAAGCGCATTCGCATCCCGATTCTGGCTTTTTTACAACCACGGCAAGGAATCGCGCAGGTTTGTGATGGGGGGAAGCTGGGACCTGCGGGGATACGATCGCTGGAGCATTCGTGGAGAGAAGCTCTGGCTCACCAGTCACGAATTGCGTTTCCCATTTGTTGATGAACTGGCAATCCGGTTTCCGTTCTTCGGCTTGAGCTTCTTCTCCATCCGGGGAGCGTTGTTCTTCGACGCAGGAAACGCATGGGACGATGACTACCGGCAAACTCTTGGCAGTGTTGGCGGCGGACTCCGTTTGAACCTGGGCGGGGTGCTCGTCCTCCGCTACGATCTTGGCAAAAGAATAGAAGACAACTTTACAAAATTTCAGGACGGCTTGTTCCACCAATTCTTCTTTGGATACGATTTCTGATGGCGCGATCCTTCATCCGGTATCTTGTGGCGTGCACGCTCATGCTGAGCCCGGGCTGCAACATCCTGAAACTTCCGTCTCCTTTGCATACCGGCGAACTTGACACACCGACATTCGCCCGCACGGGATCCCGGACGAACACGCTCCCCATTACTCTTTCACCACCACTGACCCTGGTGTGGCAGCAGGATGTGACGGCAGGTATCGGTTCAGGATCACCCCTTCTCGTTGAACATACGATCTTCGTCGGCAATCAGCGGGGCGAGCTCTATGCCCTGGATGCGCTCACCGGAAAGAGGCAGGGCTGGGTGTCCCTCGGCGGTTCCATCGAAGGGGCTCCGGTGATTGACCGTGACCTTGCCATCGTGCCATTGGCGGGCTCCCGCGAATCACTCATCGGCTACGATCTTGTGAACGCGAAGGTCCGCTGGCGGGCGACGCTCGGCGACATCCATGGCTCCCCGCTTCTCATGAACATGCAGGTCTTTGCAGGCAACACGCAGGGGACGTTCTTTGCAGTCGATGAGTGGACCGGCGATGTGCGCTGGCGCTTTGAGCTTCCTCACAACTCAACGCTCAAGGGAATACGTTCATCGGCCGCCGGGTGGGAGCACCACGTGGTCTTCGGTGCCGATGATAAAGCCCTGTACGATCTTGACGCCACATCAGGCACGATGCGGTGGAGATATGTTGTCGATGGCCCTATCCAGGCATCGCCGTCGATTGCCGATTCGTCGGTCTTTGTGGGAACCCTCACAGGAACGGTGTACTCCATCCGGCTTTCCGACGGAACGCTACGGTGGAGCCACAATGCGGGAGCATCCGTCTATGGTCCACCGCTGGTCCAATCGGGTCTCTGTGTATTCGGAACGACAGGGGGTATGATCCTCGCATTGGACCAATCCACCGGTGCAATCGTGTGGTCGTGTGACGTACATTCCCCGGTCAACTCGGGCATCCTCGGCGTACAAGATGTTCTGTACGTCGGTACACTCAGGAAAGAGCTGATTGCGATTGATCGTGCAAAAGGTTCCATTTTGTGGCGTGAGACGGTTTCAGGCCGCATCAAAACCACGCCCATTGCCTGGACCCATCGCCTCATCATAGCGACGGATGACCGGCTCATTCAGGCATTTTCGGAGGGAGGACAGTGAGCATCGGCCTGGCATGGCAAGGAGCGACGGTTCTGTGTTTCCTCCTGTGCACGACACCTGCTGCGGCCTCAGACTCCGCCGATTCATCGCTCGTCGCGCCTCCCGCCCGTCTTATCATCAGTGCCGATGTCGACAGTTCGGCCATTATCATCGACGGGCTCGTCGCAGGAGTCACACCGCTCACGCTCGACACGGTGTCCGCAGGAACCCATACGCTCGTGGTTGTAAGCCGGAATCCGGGAAGCTGGTTCGCGAAGGCAGATTCCCTCACCGTCGTGCTCATGCCGGGTGAGACCCGCCATCTGAAGTTTTTGGTCGTTATGCCGCTCCGGCTTGAGCCGGCCACGTTGCCGGAGGCATCTTCCCTTCTGCGGAGCAATAGCGGGCAAAATGGCCGGACAATCGCACTTTACGCGAGCGGGGGTGTGGCGATAGCTGCAGGCATTGCTGCTGCCTATTTCAAGATCTCAGCCGACGATCGCAATGACTCGTATCTGATGACCGGAAACCCCGCTCTTCTGGACGAACGCCGCCGGCTTGATACTGCAGCCGGGATTGCCTTTGTGGCGACCCAGATCGGCTTTGCGGTGTTTTCCTACCTTCTCCTTTCAGAATAACTCCGTGCCAGCTGCTACAACGTGTTGTTTTTCTTGACTTTCTAAGGCGCACCTTCTATATTTAGTGATTCCCGAGCCGTCGTTCCGCTACTCTTGAAGGGATCCAGTTGACAGGCTTGCAGGTGAAGGATGATATAGAATTTCTCAAGAATGTTCCGATCTTGAGCGATCTTGAAGCGATGGATCTTGAAACCATCGTTAAGGTAGGGGTACGGAAAAAATACAAGAAGGGAAGCATCATCCTGCTGGAGGAAGAAGCAGGCGCGGCGTTGTTTGTCATCGCTTCCGGCAAAGTGAAGATCGTCCGCATGGATGATGACGGACGCGAAGTAATTCTTTCGATTCTGGGGGAAAGCGATTTCTTCGGAGAAATGGCAATTCTGGATGGACTTGCCCGGTCAGCCAGCGTTGTCGCCACGACAAAGGCCGAACTTTTCATGATCCACCGCAGGGATTTCCTGAAACTCCTGCACGATTTCCCTTCGGTGGCAATTGCCCTCCTGAAAGAACTGACGATGCGTCTGCGGAAGGCAGATGCAATGATCAAGAGCCTCTCACTGAAAGATGCTGCGGGACGTGTGGCAAATGTTGTCCTTCAGCTTGCTGACGACATCGGAAAGATCCGCAAGGGTCGCGTTGAGATTGACGAGTTGCCCCTGCAGCAGGATCTCGCCAACATGGCGGGCACTTCGCGAGAGACCATTTCACGGATGATCCACTCATTTATCCGCGAAGGGCACATTGAGATTGAACGGGGCAAGCTGATCATCAACGATTATGAGCAGTTCAAAACCAGGTACCTGTAAACCATTCTTCGTTCTTTCGCCTCCTGTCACATGCGTCACTCATGCCCCGATGTGGGGGGAGGTGGGCAAAATATGTTTTGTACGAGTCGGGGGATTCGTATCCCTGCCGAGAGGGTGTCGACGGGATAGTGCGGCGCGAGCCCAGGAGGAATCCAATCATGCATGTTATTCAAGGTCAACTCTCCGCCGAAGGCCGGACATTCGGCATTGTTGTGAGCAGATTCAATTCATTGGTGACTTCCCAGTTGCTCAATGGAGTTATTGATTGTTTGACGAGGCACGGCGGAACGGACGGTGCGATCACCGTGGTCTACGTTCCAGGCTCCTTCGAAATCCCTCAAGCGGCGTTGCAGATGGCGACCTCCGGTAGATTTGATGCACTGATCTGCCTCGGGTGCGTCATTCGTGGAGAAACTCCTCATTTCGATTATATCGCAGCTGAAGTCACCCGCGGGCTTGGTCATGTCGCACTCCAGACCGGAGTGCCCGTCGGTTTTGGCGTTCTGACAACGGACACTCTCGAGCAGGCACTCGAGCGCGCAGGTGCAAAGGCAGGAAACAAGGGGTGGGACGCGGCGTTGAGCGCCATCGAACTCCTCCATGTACAATCCCAATTGAAGAAGAAGAAATAACGGAGGAGCGACCCGAGGGCCGGCGTATGAGACGTGTGTGGGCGGTGTGTGTGGCGGTTCTCCTCGGCGGGCTGAGTGCGCAAGCAGCCACCGGAATCTGGAAGAACTTCACTTCGATGTATGATGTCCGGGCCATCGTTCGCGACGGCTCAGGCTTCTGGGCGGCAACATCCGGCGGCCTCTTCCACTGGTCCCCTTCCAATGACTCCTACCAGCTCCTCACCAATGCCGACGGTCTTCTCAGCATCGATCTGACTGCAATCGCTACAGACGCGCACGGAAACATCTGGTCCGGAGCTTCGACCGGGATCGTCGACGTTTACGACCCTTCCACCGGTTCCATCCGCACCATCCTCGACATCGCCACAGCAAAAGACCAGACCAACAAGCGGATCAATGCCATCGTCATCCAGGGCGATACCGCACTCATCTGCACGGATTTTGGCTTGACGGTCTTTCACGTCGGACAAATTCGAGTTCGGCGACACCTATTCTCGTTTCGGCGGCATATCAGCGGGAACACGGATGGCCGTTACTTCCGCCCTGATGTATGCGGGCAGGATCTGGGCATGCATCTCAGACGCGCAGACAAACAACTTTGTGGCGAGTGCAAATCTGAGCAGCCCCAACCTCCTTCCTCCCGAATCCTGGACTCTCCAGATCGTGGATGCTCCAGGGACAATTCCCAAAACCCTGACGGTATTCAACGGGAAACTCTACACCGGCACTACCGGCGGGCTTTTCGTTGAGGGCTCCGGAGCATGGACGGCGGTCACGGGATTCACAACGAAATCCGTCGCTGCAACTGCTGCGTCATCCGCCTCGCTTCTCATCGCAGCGGATGACCGGACCGTCTATTCTCTGAACACACAAGAGGTCGCCACACAACTCGGGGCCACGCTTTCCTATACTGCAAGTGCTATCACGGCAGATCCTGCAGGAAATCCGGTGATCGGATCATCGGGTGGCGGTGTGCTGACATTGTCCACCACATGGGCTTCGCACTCTCCAAACGGGCCGAATGCAAGCTCCTTCCTGAGCATTGTCGTAGACCCCGATGGTGTACTCTGGGCAGGCTCCGGCGACGCCAACGGAAAAGGCATGTACCGTTTCGACGGTACCACATGGACGAATTTCACGACCGCCAACAGCGCCCTGCGCGCAAACGAAGTCTACAGGATGTCGGTGGCATGCGACGGCACTGTCTGGGCGAGCACGTATGGCACACGGCATTGTAGAAATCCCCCGCGGATCCACCCATATCGACTCCTCGCGGCTCTATAGCCGCAATGTGGGCATGATCGGCGTCGCCAACGACCCGAACTATGTGGTTCCGGGCAATGTGATCTGTGACAGCCATGGAAACACCTGGATGACCGTCGTTCTTGCCGCCGACAAGAATCTCTTTATCCTCCGGCGGCCGGATGGGACCTGGAAATTCTTCCCCGCATTATTCGGCGGTGTGAAGTTGACGAACCTCATGGATCGTCCCGTGGATCGCTGCCTTGCGGTGGATGCGTTTGACAACGTGTGGACAACCGTTCGCGATCCAGCGTACCGCGGCGTGCTGTCACTCGGCAATGGCGGCACGATTGACAGCACGGTGGCATTCATTCTCACGAGCGACGACGGGCTGCCGAGCAATGAAGTGAAGACGATTGCCGTAGACCGCGACAATGACGTCTGGGTGGGCACGGACCGCGGTATCGCCATCATCCTTGATCCATCCAATCCCCGCCGCGACGGAGGGATTGCCCTGTACAAGCCCCTGAACGGCCTCGTCATCAACACCATCGCCGTCGATCCGCTTAATCAGAAATGGGTGGGCACGACCGATGGCGTGTTTCTCCTGACACCGGATGGGACGCAGACGCTCGCGTCTTACACCGTGGATAACACCGCAGGGAAACTGATGGATAACGATGTGAAATCCATAGCCGTCGACGGCAAAACCGGCACGGTCTACTTCGGTACCACATTCGGGCTTGCAAGCCTCACAACCGCTGCTGCTGCACCGCGGTTTTCCTTTGACAAACTCACAGTCTTCCCGAACCCTTTTCACATTCCCGGCGCCACGCAACTGACGGTGAGCGGGTTGGTGGAGAATTCGTCCATGAAGATCGTAACGACGGACGGCACCGTGATTCGCGATGTAAAGACGCCGGGCGGTCTGGTGGGGTTCTGGGACGGCAAAGACAACGGCGGCAACGATGTATCATCGGGAGTATACCTGATTGTCACTTATTCAGAAGATGGAAGCGCTGTGGCGAACTGCAAAGTCGCCGTTATCAGACACTGATGCCACGGAAGCGGCACCACATCCGGAACACCGGACTCTTCATCCACCAACAACTCTCTCTGCGAGGAGGATACACTTGGAGAACGACGGCTACAAAGATGAAATCTTCACGAAGCGCGTGAGGGCGGGAAAACGCACGTATTTCTTCGACGTCAAATCGACCAAGTCCGAAAAGGACTTCTATATCACCATCACCGAGAGCAAACGCGTCGGTGATGATGAGTACGAGAAGCACAAGATCTTCCTGTACAAAGAGGACTTCGAGAAGTTCAGGGAGGCGTTGGCGGAGACGGTGGAACACGTGCAGACCCACCTGCTGGAACATCAACCCGTAGCAGTCCCTGAAGCCTGACGGCAACGGTTAACCGGCCTGCCCCAAATACCACACCTGCGATCTGCGTGTTGCCGGATCGATCGTTTCTCTGCGGTGACATTTCCTGGTAAGGATACCCGACCGGGGGTTCCAGGGTGGCGGTGCACTGGTTGGCAGTGGTTGGCAGTGCACAGGGTGGCAGTGCACGCTGGATTGCTTGACTCTGACAGGCTTTCTGGCTATATTGTCATACTTTTTTGGTACACTTGACAAATGGGGCCATGGTGCCCCATTTGATTGTTTGGTGAAGAACAATGAAGATTCAGGTTGCCGGGCTCTCGGATGGGGTTCACGAGTTCAGCTTCCGGGAACCCGTTGCAGAAGTCGACCTCGGGCAGGAGTTCAGCGGAGAGGTTGAGGTCGACGTGATGCTGGAGAAATCCGGAAAGCAGCTTTATGTGAAAGCGGTCGTACGTGCGGGGGGGGTGTTTCCCTGTGACCGTTGTACGATTCCGTTTTCTCTTGCTTTGCGGTCCACCTTCCAAATGCTCTACGTATGGGGTCCCGCGGATGAAGAACTTCTGGATTCTACCGAAGTTCGGGTGATCCCGGCAGGGCTCCCGGTGGTGAATCTGGCGGATGACGTCCGGGAGACGGTGTTGCTGGCAGTGCCCCTCAAACTTCTGTGCACGGAAGAGTGCAGGGGGTTGTGCCCTCGTTGCGGAGCTGATCTGAACAAGGAATCGTGCGTGTGCCCGCCGGAGTCGGATGCCCGGTGGGCGACGTTGCGCAGATTCCGTACAGAGAACAACTGAGAACATTGAGTTGAACCTACTGTAAGCAAGGAGAATACACGCATGCCGAATCCGAAACGACGTCATTCGAAGACCCGCGGCCGCAAGCGACGAACGCACTACAAGGCCTCGACGCCGACCCTCTCCGAATGCCCGAACTGCCACTCGCATCGTCTGTCCCACAGGGCATGCCCGAATTGCGGCTTCTACAATGGCAGATCGATAGTGGTTCCGAAAGCTTCCTAAACAGCACGAACAACGACGATCAACCGTCTCGTGAAGTCCCGGGAACATCAGATCAGCATTGCGGTTGACGCTATGGGGGGTGACTACGCCCCGGCCAATGTTATTGCCGGTGCGTGTGAAGCCATCGTCGAATCGGGGGGTCGGTTCCATCTCGTTTTCGTTGGTCCGGAAGATACGATTCGTGCAGCTCTCCGCGACTACGGCCGCCAATCCCGCGCATCCGTACCATCCCCGGATTCCTATAGTATCGCGCATGCACCGGAGGTCATCGACATGCATGACCTGCCGACAGCTGCCCTGAAAACCAAACGCAAGTCCTCCATCGGCGTGGGGCTGCACCTTCAGAAGGACGGACATGTTCATGCGTTCGTCAGCGCCGGTAACACGGGTGCGGTGCTCTCAGCGGCCACGCTGATTCTGGGCCGTATCCACGGTATCGGCCGACCGACGATCGGGGCCCTTGTCCCTACCGCCTCATCGCCATGCCTCTTGGTTGATGCAGGCGCCAACGTCGATTGCCGCCCGCAGCACCTCCTTGAGTTCGCCGTCATGGGGTCGATCTACGTTTCCGCGGTGCGCGACATCAAGAAACCGCGGGTTGGCTTGCTGAGTATCGGCGAAGAGGACACCAAAGGGAACGAAGCCAGTCTGGCAGCGCTCAAACTGCTCCACAAGAGCGATCTGAATTTCGTGGGAAATGTCGAGGGACGCGATATTCTCAGTGGTGAGATCGATGTGGTTGTCTGCGACGGGTTTGTCGGGAACATTTTGTTGAAGTTCGGAGAGAGCATACCCCACTTCCTGAAAACCAAGTTCAAAGCATTCGCCGAGGAGGGCTTCACGAACAAAGTCGTGGTCCTCATGGTTCGCAATGCGCTCCGGAAGGTAATGAAGGACATGGATTACCAGGAGCATGGTGGCGTGCCGTTGCTCGGTGTCAACGGTGTCGCAATTATCGGACATGGCAAGTCCACCCCCCGCGCGATCAAGAACATGGTCTACCGTGCGGAAGAGATGGTGCTGAAAGGTGTGAATAAGAATATCCAGGAGTCACTCGCGAGTATCAATGAGCACCCATAGAGCAGCGATAACAGCAGTCGGACATTACGTGCCGGAGAAGGTTCTGTCCAACCACGATCTCGAGAAGATCGTCGACACCACCGATGAGTGGATTCGAACGAGGACGGGAATTTCCGAGCGGCGGATTCTCGAACACGGGGCAACATCCGATCTCGGTGCGGGTGCGATAGAGGCTTTGCTGAAGAACCGGGGCGTCTCAGCCGATTCGGTCGACCTCATCATCGTCGCCACAGTCACCCCCGACATGTTTTTCCCTTCCACCGCCTGCCTTATCCAGGAAAAGGTGCAGGCGAAGAATGCGTTCGGGTTCGATCTTTCGGCGGCATGCTCGGGATTTCTCTTTGCCCTCGTCACCGCCGCCCAATTCATCGAGAACGGCTCGTACAAGCGTGCAATAGTCGTCGGTGCCGACAAGATGACCTCAATCACCGACTATACCGACCGCAATAACTGCATTCTGTTCGGCGATGCCGCGGGAGCGGTCATGCTCGAACCCGCCGACGACCCCAACGCCGGCATTCTCGATCACATCCTCCGGTGCGATGGGAGCGGAGAACGGACGCTTCATATGCTCGGCGGCGGCTCACTCAACCCCGCAACGCACGAGACAGTCGACAAGAAACTTCACTATATCTACCAGGACGGCAAGGCCGTGTTCAAGGTGGCGGTGGTGGGAATGGCCGACGTCTCCGCCGAGATCATGGAGCGGAATCACCTTACCGGCAAGGATGTTGACTGGCTTGTCCCTCATCAGGCAAATCTCCGGATCATCGATGCAACCGGAAAGCGCATGGGCCTGGATAAGTCAAAAGTAATGATCAACATCGACAAATACGGCAACACCACCGCGGCCACAATTCCACTCTGTCTTTCCGAGTGGTGGCAGGCGGGAAAACTGCGAAAAGGCCAGACCATCGTCCTTGCTGCGTTCGGCGCAGGATATACCTGGGGCTCAATCCTTATTCGCTGGACAATCGAAAACGCCGGATAACTTCCCCTACAACCGATGGCAAAAATCGCTTTTGTGTTTCCCGGCCAGGGATCACAGTACGTTGGAATGGCACGGGATTTCTTTGAGAACGCATCCGTCGCGCGGGAGATGATCTCCGGCGCCGATCGTATCCTTGGTGTCCCGTTAAGCAGAATATGCTTTGAAGGACCCGACGATGAGCTCCGGCAGACGAAGAACACACAACCGGCAATATTCCTGCACAGCGTCGTCGCAGCACGCTTCCTCACCTTCCTGTCGCCCGACATGGTTGCCGGTCATTCTCTGGGAGAGTATTCGGCACTAGTCGCCGCAGAGGCGATCTCTTTTGAAGACGGGCTCCGTTTGGTGCGCCTCCGCGGAGAATTGATGCAACGGGCGGGCGAACAGCACATAGGCACGATGGCGGCCATTGTCGGCCTCGAACCCGACGTTGTGGAATCGCTGTGCCGGGAGGCAGCGACGACAGGAGTGGTGCAGCCGGCAAACTTCAACTCGCCGGGACAGATCGTTATCTCCGGATCGGTTGAAGGCGTACGCAAGGCGATGGAAATTGCCCGCCAGAGGGGGGCAAAGATGGTCAAGGAACTGGTGGTCAGCGGGGCTTTCCATTCTCCGCTCATGGAATCTGCACGCGAGGGACTGAGAGAAGCCCTCGATCGCACGGCGATCAGTGATGCGCGCATCCCCCTTTATGCAAATGTCACGGCAGAGCCGGTAACCCGGTCGTCGGAGATCCGTGAGCTCCTGTTCCGCCAACTGACGAGCCCGGTGCGTTGGGAGCAAACGATTCGCAGTATGGTGCGCGATGGAGCGGTCCGGATCGTTGAGATCGGCCCCGGAAAGGTGCTCCAGGGCCTGGCAAAGAGAACGGAAGCAGCTGTGAAAACGTCCGGTGTTGACAAATATGGGGACATTGTTCCGCTGGAGACCGCAGCATGAGCAGCCATGAGGGAATCACAGTAAAGGGGTATACGTTCGGTCAGGAGCTTTTCACGAGGGGGTTTGCCGCAGGGAGCGGTCCGTGCCGATGTTCATCTGACTGCTGTTCAAGCGGGGTGTATGTCGATCTGGCAGAACGCGAGAATATCCTTTCCCTGAAGGACAAGATCAAACAACAGATGGACGAGACACAGACCAGGGACGAGAATATCTGGTTTGACCGGGAAATTGAGAACGACCCCGATTTTGTTTCAGGACGCTCCGTTGGGACATCGGTGGTAAACGACAAGTGCGCATTTCTCAATGGACAAGGTCATTGCTCCATACAGCTGGCCGCAGTTGCAGAGGGTTTGGACCGCTGGGCCTGGAAGCCGCTGTATTGCATCCTCTACCCGATTGAGATAACCAATAGAGAGATTGGATTCGACCCGATGCTGCAGGACGAAAAGCCCTGCTGCAGCATCGGCGGCAGCTTCGAAATCCCCCTTTTCCGGGCCTGCAAGGATGAACTGGTACATCTCCTTGGTGCGGATGGCTACTTCCAATTGGAGGAGTACTACCAGGGGCTTGCAAAAGAGAAGAGTTCTATCAATATTTAGGTGTTTGGCCGTTTTGTACACCCTTTAACCCAAGGAACGCATGGATCTCCTCCGAGACCAGGTAGCAATTATCACCGGTGGCGGGCGCGGCATAGGCCGGGCGATTGCCAGGGATCTTGCCGTTGAAGGCGCACATGTTGCAATTTTCGACAGGGCATTCCCGGACGACTTCCCGCAGTTCGTGGAAACGGTAAGAGGAATGGGACGGAAGCTCGTTCAGAAGGCCGTCGACATCACTGACACGCCCTCCGCAGAAAAGGCTTGTGAAGAAGTCGTTGCCGAGCTCGGCCGCATCGATATCCTCGTCAACAATGCCGGTATCACCCGTGACAAGCTGATGATACGGATGACGGACGACGATTGGGATATTGTCTTGAAGGTAAATCTTAAAGGGTCGTTCATAATGACCAGGGCGGCCGGCAAAGTGATGATGCGGCAGCGGAAGGGAAAGATCATCAATGTGAGTTCGGTGGTCGGACTGATGGGAAATGCCGGGCAGGCCAACTATGCCGCATCGAAAGCAGGGCTTATTGGTTTGACAAAGTCATCCGCAAAAGAGCTGGCATCGCGCAATATTACCGTTAATGCCATCGCGCCGGGCTATGTCGAGACCGAGATGACAGCGGCACTCAGCGCCGAAGCGCGGGCGGCCTTCCTGAATGTTATCCCCCTGAAGAGGGGCTGTACTCCGGACGAGATTGCCGGCGTCGTGACATTTCTCGCATCACCCCGGGCCGAGTATATTACCGGCCAGGTCCTCGCCATCGACGGGGGCATGACGATGTAAGAGTATTCCCACAACGCTGCAAACAGATTCTTTTTTCCATCATCATACAGGAGGTTGCGTCATGGCAGACATTGAGGCAAAAGTGAAAGAAATCATCATGAACAAGCTCGGCGTGGACGAGGGGCAAGTTACCCCTGCGGCGTCTTTCACGAATGACCTGGGTGCTGATTCTCTCGACACGGTAGAACTGGTGATGGAGTTCGAGAAGGCCTTTAACCTCCAGATCCCGGACGAGGATGCCGAGAAGATCTCCACGGTCGGCGACGCTGTCAAATATATACAGGGCAAGTCCGCCTAAAGTGATACCTTCTGTCCCACTCCGGTGCGGCCGGGAGAGACGAATCGCAGGCATAATTCGGAAGAGTGTATGAACGGCAAACGCAGGGTTGTGGTCACAGGCATGGGGGTTCTTTCGCCGATTGGACTTAATGTCGAGGAGTTCTGGGCGGCAATGATGAGCAGCCGCAGTGGAGCGGCGCCCATCACCTACTTCGACGCGGCGGCGTATGGAACCCGATTCGGTTGCGAACTCAAAGGATTCAAGGCGGTGGACTTCCTTGACCGGAAAGCCTCGCAGCGGATGGATCCGTTCGCCCAGTACGCCGTGATCACTGCAGATATGGCCGTTCGCGATTCGGGTCTTCTGGCAAAGGATATGGATCCCGACCGCATTGGTGTGGTCTATGGATCGGGCATCGGTGGCATGATCACCTACGACGCCCAGCACACGAATTACATGCAGGGCGGCCCCCGTCGCATCAGTCCGTTCTTCATCCCGATGCTGATCCCGGATATTGCCGCTGGAAACATCTCGATCAAACACGGCTTCAAGGGACCGAACTACGCCACCGTATCAGCCTGCGCCACCGCGTCGCACGCCATTGGCGACGCATACCGTATTATCCAATATGGCGATGCTGAGGCGATGCTTTGCGGCGGATCGGAAGCCCCGATAACACCGATGGGGCTCGGCGGTTTCGACAACATGAGGGCTCTGTCATCGCGGAACGACGCACCCGACAAAGCAAGCCGACCGTTCGACGCCGGCCGCGACGGGTTCGTGATCGGCGAAGGCGGCGGTGCGCTCATGCTCGAAGAGCTTGAATTCGCACTGAAGCGCGGCGCGACCATCTACGCAGAAATTGTCGGTCTCGGATTTACCGCTGACGCGCACCACATCACCGCTCCCGCTGAGGGCGGTGAAGGCGCCGTTCGCTCGATGCGCAGGGCCATCAAAGACGCGAGCATCACCCCAGAGCAGGTGGACTACATCAACGCCCACGGAACATCCACTCAGTTGAACGATGCCAGCGAAACGACGGCGATCAGGACAACCTTCGGCGACCACGCCGACCGCCTGAGCATCTCTTCCACCAAATCGATGACAGGACACCTGCTCGGTGCCGCCGGCGCGGTTGAAGCCATCGCGACAATACTGGCGATCCGCAACGGAAAAATCCCGCCGACCATCAATTATGAAACGCCTGATCCGGCGTGCAATTTGAACTATACCCCCAATGTCCCTGTGGAGAGAAGCCTCCGCTACGCCATGAGCAATACATTCGGTTTTGGCGGCCATAACGCGACCTTGCTCTTCAAGAAATACCCCCTGGAATAGCCGGTATCACGTGCCGCTGAAGTCTCTCATACGGAAAATCGTTCTCCGCCTGCGCGGGGCCCGGCTTGACGATGAGGAGATACTCCCGGCGGCGCTGGATAATGACACCGTTCGCCGCCTTCAACGCGTGCTCGGGTGCAGGATTCGCAATCGCGATCTGTTTGTCCAGGCACTTCTCCATCGCTCTTTTCCCCAACGGTCCGGCCACGCCGGCTCATCAAATGAGCGCCTTGAGTATCTCGGCGACTCCGTGCTGAATCTCATCGTCGGCGAGCATCTTTATGCCCGTTACCCCGACGCTCCGGAGGGGGATCTCACCAAAATGCGATCGCGTCTGGTGAACAGCAAAGCACTCGCGGCGTACGCGAAGGCGCTCCGTCTGTCGGACTTCATACTTATGAGTCCCAGCGCTGCCCAATCGGTAGGCAAGGGCTACGATACCATCATTGCCGACACCTTTGAGGCAATTGTTGCAGCGATCTACCTCGATAGCGGATTTGTTCCTGCCCGGCGTTTCGTCGGGCGACAGGTGTCGCAGGCGCTCGCGCATGGAGCGGTGGCCACAGCTGATGAGAACTACAAGAGCAGACTCCTTGAATATGCACAATCGCGGGGACTCGGTGTACCACGCTATCTCATTGTGAGAGAGGAAGGACCGGACCACGATCGCACCTTCACGGTCGACGTCCTTCTACGCAATGAACGGCGCGGAACCGGTACCGGCAAAAACAAGAAAGACGCCGAACAGGCCGCAGCCCGTCAGGCACTGAACGACCTTCGCTGAATGACGATACAACGCGCAATCGGTCTTCTCCTCCTCTGGGGAGTGTGCTGTACCGGACGGAGTCAGATCCAGCCCCAACGCCCTCCATTCTGGCTCGGCCCTGTGGATAGCATTGTTGTCTCCGGCAACAAACATACCCGCCCCTACGTCATCCTGAATGAGATGTCCATTGCCGCCGGCGAACGTTTTACTCCGGAGATGATCGAGTTTGACCGCAACCGCATCTACAGTCTCGGTCTCTTTACAAGCGTCGATCTCTTTCTTGACACGCTTGGTGCGCGCAGTATCCTTCGGGTGCTGGTCGGCGAACGCTGGTACCTCTTCCCCGTACCGCTCTTCGGTTTCAGGGATGGAGACGTCAAGCGGGTCTTCTACGGGGCAGGCATCTACCACAACAATTTCCAGGGGAGGAACCAGAAACTTTTCGGGTCGGTGGTGTTCGGTGCCGACCCGTCCGCACAGCTGTCGTTTGCCGACCCTCTTTTCGATCACGAGAGCCAGCTTTCCTTTGGCGCCCAGCTCTCCTTCAGCCGGGCACGCAATCGAAGCGAACAGGAAGCTGCAGTCACAGGGAGCTTCGATGAATTCCACTATGACGGCAATATCTCCACCGGCAAGCGCTTCGGCCTGTACCAGTTCGCAGGTCTGAATGTGGGGTACCAGATGGTGGAGATCTCCACGTACAGGCCGAATCGGACTGTCTCCGGGGATGGCATTGACCGGTATCTCTATGGCAGTGTTTCGTATTCCTACGACAGCCGTGACCTTGCCGAGTACCCTACAAAGGGAAACTATCTGTACACCTACTTCACCCGGTTCGGGTTCGGAACTTCCGAAGTGAACTTCAACCGGATCGGTCTGGACATCAGGAAGTATTTCCCGCTGCCTTTGTCTCTTACACTTGCAGTCCGGCTCAATGCAACGCTCATGGCAGGAGGTGAGATCCCCACCTATGCACATGTGTACCTTGGGTATGGTGAGCGCGTGCGGGGATACTTCACCACCGTGTTCGAGGGCGAACATCTCGCCTGTTCCACTGTCGAACTTCGTTACCCGGTATTTCCTGCGCAGGTGTTCCGCCTGATAAATTCCATACTCCCCGATGAGTTTTCGGTCTGGCGCTTCGGGATCAGTCTCGTGCTGTTTGCGGATGCGGGCACAACGTGGTATCGCGCCCAGCGCGTGAGTCCAGAGTCCATCGCGTCAGGGTACGGTGGAGGAGTCGACCTCCTGCTTCCCTACGGGACTGTTGTACGTACGAGCTATGCATGGAACAATTTCGGGAAGGGGCAATTCATTCTGGACTTTCGCCATGCCATATGAGCCCGCAGCGACGTCCGCTGCGATCCCGGCCGGATTGGCGTTCTTCTATGTGCCGCCCGGATCGATTACGGGCGACGAAGCCAGCGTGGAGGGTGAAGAGTATGCACACCTCACGCAGGTTGTGCGTCACCGCGAGGGCGATACCATCGGCATTGTGGATGGCGCGGGGATGGCGTATGTCGCAGTACTTACGAGCATAGGCAGGCACGCCGCGTTGTGTTCCATACGTTCGACTCACCCGCACCTGCACGAACCCTCGCGCCATGTCACCCTCGCTGTCGGTGTGCTCAAGAATCCCTCGCGGTTTGAAACAATGATAGAAAAGTGCACTGAGCTTGGCGTGAGGAAAATCATCCCGATGATCACCACGCGCACGGTATCACGCCATGCCCGGGTGGAGCGCTGGCGGACCATCGCTCTTGCGGCCATGAAGCAGTGCGGCCGATGCGTCCTTCCCGACATCGTCCCGCTCATGATGTTCGATGAGGTAATCTCCGGTGCGAAAGCGGGGAAGGTGATATTCCACGAACAGGCAACAGCACTGTTCGACCCGGCAGCCGTCGACCCTGATACGTCTGAATGCACGATCTGTATTGGACCCGAAGGGGGATTCACCGAAGGGGAGGTCGCTTCGGCAGCGGAGCACGGCTGGAGGGTGGTGTCGGTGGGTGATCGCCGTCTCAGAAGCGAAACGGCTGCGATTGTCGCAGCCGCACGCCTCCTGACCTAGAAATACAGGTGCAAAGCTTAACCGCAGAGAGTATATATGTATTATGATTTCTGCAGTTTATCCTCGACCACAGACAGGATCTCCTCGAGCATCATTGCGCTTGTCGAACGCAGCGATTGCACTTCATCCTCTTTCCAGCCCACAAATTCCGGGTCATCGAGCCCGCGCAAGTTAATGCGCACGTTCAGCCCCGCGCCTTCGAGTGCGGCATGCAACATGAGCGCGCTCACGCCCGCATCGGTGACGGAATGCGCATTCCCCTTCGACGCGACGCTCTGTGCAAGCGCAAGAGCATCAATGCAATGCTTCATCACCTCCAGAGGGACCAGCGTTGCCTCTTTGGTCGCTCCCCGCACTGCCGCAGCCCGCAATGCCTTCTGCGGATCGGTGTCTTTGGGAAGCGCAAACGCTTCCATCACCTTATTGAACGCCTGGGTGTCGCGGTCAATCAACGAGGTGAACTGATCCCGCAGCTGTTCCGATTGCTCGAGCACTCTCTTGAGATCGCCTTCCACATCGGCATACTTCTTCTTCCCCAAGGTCAGGTTGCAGACCATGGAGGTCAACGCCGCGCCGAGGGCGCCCGAGAGCGCAGCGACACTTCCTCCGCCGGGAGCCGGGGAGGATGAGGCAAGTTCATCAAGAAATGTATTCAGGGATTTGCGGCTGGACATAGTGACCTCATTCATCAAGTAAGTTGGAATTCGATAATCTTGCGTGACGGATCAAACCGATCGAGCTGACTTAGTCCGAGCCGTTCGATGGCCGTTGCGATAAGCGTTGATTCGTTTGTGATGCCGGGAGCATAGAACCGGCCTGCCATCACCAGTGCTTCTTTCGGCGTGAGCCCGACGATCTCACTTCCTGTGACCTCCACTCCGAGACTTGCCGCCTGGCGCTTCACCTCTTCAAAGGCGATGTGCGGCGGGGTCACAGGGAAGTTCACAAGATTGATCGACACCTGGGCAATATTCTGCGCTTCCAGGAGCACACCCATGGCCTTCACTGACTGCAACGTTCCTGGAACAAGGACTTTCCTTCCCAGCGCATCCATGAGGGCGTTTCCCTGTGCATCCTTTTTTATCCGTCCGCTCTCGCGTATGCGCAGCGCAATTTCGTGCGCAATCTGCTGATCATTCGTATTGAGATTGACATTGTAGGCAATCAGGAACACCCTCGCGCCGGTGACCGTGGCGCCTGAGCGCGCCGAGAATTCGGCCGGACCGAAATCAGGTTTCCATGCAGGATCGCTCAACTTCGCCGGCAGCCCCTCATACTCCCCCTTCCTCACGGAGGCAAGATTCCTGCGCTCCGGCCGTGTCGCGGCCTCTTCGTACAGGTACACCGGAATCTTCAACTCGTCCCCCACTCTCCTCCCGTACGACCGGGCGAGTTGCACACACTCCTCCATGCCTATACCCGACACCGGCACAAAGGGCACAACATCGGTGGCGCCAATGCGCGGATGTTCCCCCGAATGCTTCGTCATATCGATCTGTTCAGCGGCAACACGCGTTGCCCCGAATGCGGCATCGACCACTCCTTCCGGCGAGCCGATAAATGTCACCACGGTGCGGTTGTAGTCCTTATCCGGTTCGACGCTGAGGAGCTTCACCCCCGGCACAGTGCGGACCGCAGCACCAATCGCCTCGATGATCGCCGCATCTCTGCCTTCACTGAAATTTGGAACGCATTCAACAATAGCTGACATGACAACTCCGGTCAGGGAATTTCAAGCAGAGTCCCGTTCTTGATGGTGTGGGTGACGTGATTCGTGCCGAAATGATAGGCCAGTGTCCGGTAGTCGCCAATTCCGGCCACCACCAGATCCGCATGCTTCCCCACTTCAATGCTTCCGTGAGTCGCCGACAGATTGAGGGCAGCCGCTCCATTGAGCGTGCAGGCCGTGATTGCTTCTTCCGGACTCATCTGCATGTGCGTGCAGGCAATCGTCATCATCAACGGCATCGAAAACGACATGCAGGAGCCGGGGTTGAAATCACTGGCGATCGCAACGGGAACGCCGGCGTCGATCAGTTTCCTTGCAGGGGCATAGCGGTGATTCAGGAAGAAGGAGACGCCCGGGAGAAGCGTGCCAACGACACCCGCATCATGCAATGCCTGGATGCCGCGTTCGGTGATGTGTTCCAGATGATCAGCCGACACAGCCCCCACCCTTGCCGCCAGTTCGGCGCCACCAAGAAGAGACAGCTCTTCGGCATGCACTTTGGCAGCCATGCCGTGTTTCTTTCCGGCATCGAGAATCGCTTCCGATTGCCGGAGGTCAAAATAGCCGCTCTCACAGAACACGTCACAGAATACGGCGAGCCGGCGTTTGCCGGCATAGGGAATCATCTTGTCGATCACCAGGTGCATATACCCATCCGGATCAGAGCGGAACTCCGGAGGTACTGCATGGGCCCCGAGGAATGTCGGCACAACCGTGGCCATCTCCTCCCTGGCAACTTCGTTGATGGCTTCGAGCATCTTGATTTCTGAATCCATATCGAGGCCGTAACCGGTTTTGATCTCCGCCGTGGTGGTCCCGTGCTTCATCATCTCCGAGAGATACCGGGCGGTGCTGCGCTTGAGTTCCTTCTTCGATGCCGCGCGCACCTCGCGGATGGTGCTGATGATCCCCCCTCCGGCTGCCGCGATATCCTGATACGACGCCCCGTGTGACCGGAGAGCGAATTCACCGGCACGGTTTCCCGCAAACATCATATGCGTATGAGAATCCACGAAACCCGGGAACACCACCGATTCCGATCCGTCCAGTTCCGGCATATCCTCAGGGAGGACTTCCCGGAACTCGTTCATCCGGCCCACCCACGCGATCCTGCCTTCACGGCAGAGCACGCCGGCATGTTCGATCACGCCGATATCCTGCATAGCCGGGCCGGTTTTGAACGGTTTCTTATTGGACGCAACTGTAACAAGCTGGGCGATATTTTTGATGAACAGATTCACATTCAGCAGTAAGGTACCAAAAGTTGGCTGGAACCGCAAAACCCTTACAAATAAATATCACCGCAGAGAAAAGGCCTAACAAGAAAATATCACCGCAGAGAAACAGAGGCGCAGAGAAAGACTGTAAATGTGGGGAAAACCCATTACAGAAAATGCCCCCTCTGCGGTAGAGCCTTTCATCTGCTCTTACCGATGTGTTGTATTACCTGCGGGCTCAAGGCAGGAAGACCATTGTCGCGCCCCATGAGTTCCACATAGGTCCGGAAGAACGATTGCGGGTTTCCGCGCAGCGTTTCCACGAGCGCCGTACGTCCCAGCGTCTGGTCTATCTGGCGCGCGACAATCATCCCCGTTATTGAGCCGAAGCTTTCCCAATACCCCGAAGTATTGGATTCACGCAGGAGATCCGACGCCCGCCTCGAGGTTGTTGACGGCGAAAGAAGTTCGGAAGCGACCGCGTTGAAGCGCACAAACGCCGCCTGAGCCCGCTGCAGTCCGTCTCCCGGAAGACGTCCGTGTGTGCGTTGTATCAACGAGAGGTAGTAGGCAACTCCCTCGTTCTGCGAAAGATCCAGCAATTCTTCAAACGGTGTCCGTGGAACGCCATAGTACGCCCGCCATTCGGGCGCTGTCTCCTTGTATACGCCGAAAGCCGCATGGAACACTTCGTGTGCAACCACGCCCAGAAGGCCGATGAATCTCTCGTCGGTCCCGTCGCCATACCTGACCGCTTTGGCGAGGTTTACCACGATCGTCAGCTCACCTTCATTTTCACCCACAGGGATCGGCACATCGCCTTCCCAGCGCACCCGCACAACGTACGCATCGATATTGTTGTGTCCGAATGCGACAGCATACATCGGGATGCGTGCCTGGACGCGCGCGTCAGCGGGAAAGAGTTGTTCGACGGTGCTCACCACCTTTTGCGCGAAGTTTCTCCGGCGGAGCGCGAGGAGCAGATCCTTGAGGGCCGCGACACCGGCACGGGCGGGTCGCATTTGAAAGACATCGTCGCCGGGGTCCTGATTGAATTTCGCTGCCGCCAATGCCTGTTCAAGGGCCGGAGTGTCGAGATGCCGTCCGGCAAGACTTCCGGTGACCGCCAGGGAGAGCTGGCTTCCCCGCTCACGGGCGGCATCCTCCGGGCGGCCGGAGAGACCCTGATAGATCTCAATCGTGCGTTCCGCAGACGCAGTATTGAGATCAAGATAGAGTTGGAAGTGTGCGTGCTCCTGAGCACACGCAGATGCGGACGCACCTGCCGCAAGGAGGAAAATGAGAAATGTACGAGCTGACATGCGGTTAGAGAGCCTTTATGACGACCATGGTCATATCGTCGTGCTGTGGCGCGTCGCCTGTATGCCGGCCGACCTCGTCGGCCAGCACATTCAGCATTGCTGTCGCCGTGTACGTCGAAAGCCCGGGCCGGCGGAACACCTCTTCGATGCGTTCCGCTCCAAACGGCTCCCGCGATGCGTTCATTGCTTCGGTAAAACCGTCGGTCAGCAGGCAGATGATGTCGCCCTGCGACATCCGGATCGCTGACTCCTGATAGGTCGTCCCGGGCTGCGTGCCGAGCGGAAAGTGCACTCCGTCAACGTCAAGCCACCGCATCTCTGTTGCGCTGAACAGCAGCGGTTTCGTCTGGCCCGCATTCGCATAGTACAGTGTACGGGTCCCGGTATCGAGACCGGCAAGAAGAAAGGAGACAAAGTGGCCCCTGCGCGAGTGGTGGTAGACCGCGCGATTCAGTCTTGTGAGAATATCGGCCGGAGAACGGGATTGCCTGGCTTCGCTCGCGTACGAGCCGCTGGTGAACACCGCAGCCATCGCAGCTTGCATGCCCTTGCCCGAGACATCGACCACAGAAATCCCGAATCTCGTCCCTCCCTCTCCCAGGGCAAGGAAATCGTACAGATCGCCCCCCACTTCATTCGCGGGAACGGACATCCCCGCAATGTCGAATCCCGCTACCACCGGGTTCTCTTTGGGCATGAGAGAGACCTGAACATCGCGTGCCAGGCGGAGTTCGGTCTGCAATGTTTCCCGTTCTCCGCGTTCGAGAGAGATAATCCAGGTGATAAGATTGACTGCACCAAGCACCAGTGCCCCGGCGACAACCAACGGCATCAACCCGCTCCCAATTCGGACGAAGGCAGCGACCAGGCCGAGCGCTATGAGCGTGTAGGAAATCACTACGAGTCGACGGCGGTCCGCCGGAATGCCGGCATAGATCTGATCCGTCCAGAGGAGCGAAAAAATGAGGGCGTCCCATAGACGGGTGTTCCCCCCTTCCTGCTCCATTCTCTTCCGCGCGGTGTCACGGCGCTCCTGCAGGATGGCGGTGATGCGTTCACCCGTAAGGTAGAGGATCCCCGCGATGATAAGATCTATGCCGAAGCGACTCCAGTCTCCTCCCGAAGAGCCCTGGACAAAAGCACCGACGAGCTCTATAATGACGAGCACTTTGAGAAGCTGGACCAGAATTCGCCGGAAACGAACCGGATCGATCATTGTACCGGGGTCTCTTCAACAGCGGGCTCACGCACCGGATGCTGCCAGAGGGAGAGGTAGCATCCGTCCGGTGTGGCGAACTGTGCCCACCATCCCATATCCCCCACGGGGGTCTTCTTCACAAGCACCTTCCCTTTGGCTTTCTTGATCTCTTTCAGCTTCACGTCAATATCCTCGACTTCGATATAGGCATTGACCTGGCCCTTCTTCGGCATCTTCTTCACGAGGTAGAAACCGCCATTAGGCCTCGCGCCGGCACGGAAGAGCACCGTTTCCAGATCCGGCATATTTTGAAAAGTCCAACCGAAAACGGTGCCAAAGAACTTCTGTGACTTCTTGAAGTTCGTCGTGGGGATTTCGATATGTCCAAAGCCGTGCATGAGTGTGATCTTTCAGTTGAATGTTGAGATTGATGTGGTTTCAGATTTCAGGTTTCAGACATCGGAATCCGTACGCCCATGGTCTTCGCGTTGGAGAGTGCGCGCTCGTAGCCTGCATCGGCGTGGCGGATGATGCCCATGCCGGGGTCGTAGGTGAGCACACGCTCCAGGCGCGCTGCGGCCTCCGGGGTCCCATCAGCTACTACAACCATGCCCGCATGGATCGACAGGCCGATGCCGACGCCGCCGCCATGGTGTACACTCACCCAACTTGCTCCGCCGGTTGCGTTGAGCATGGCATTGAGAATCGGCCAATCGGCGATGGCATCACTGCCGTCTTTCATCTTTTCCGTCTCCCGGTTTGGAGAGGCCACAGATCCGCAGTCGAGATGGTCCCGTCCGATGACGAGGGGCGCGGTGATTTCCCCCCGGGCGACGAGTTCATTGAAGATCAAACCCATCGTTGCCCTTTCACCATATCCGAGCCAGCAAATCCTCGCCGGCAGCCCCTGGAATTTCACCTGTTGTTGAGCCTTCCGGATCCACCGGCAGAGCGCGGTGTTTTCCGGAAACGTCTCCATCACCGCCCTGTCGGTGCGGTAGATATCCTCAGGATTACCCGACAGCGCCGCCCAGCGAAACGGTCCCTTGCCGTCGCAAAACAGCGGACGAATGTACTCCGGGACGAAGCCGGGGATCTCAAAGGCATCAGCCACGCCGCCGGCAAGCGCTTCGCCACGGATGTTATTGCCATAGTCGAAGGTGACCGCACCCTTCTGCATCCACGCAAGCATCGCGCGCACATGTTGTGCAATTGACAGCTGCGCCAGCCGGACATACTGCCGGGGGTCCGTCCTGCGAAGCGTGAGAGCGTCTTCATAGGGAAGCCCCGCAGGCACATATCCGTTCAGCGTATCGTGCGCAGATGTCTGGTCCGTGAGCACGTCGATTGCTACGCCACGCTCAAGGAGCATCGGCAAAATCTCCGCAGCGTTTCCCAGAAGGGCAACGGAACGCGGCAACTTCTGTGCGCGTGCGGCAGCGACGGCCCTGAGCGCGTCGTCGAGAGTGAGCGCCATTTCATCAACGTACTGCGTCGCAAGACGCCGCTCGATGCGATGCCGGTCGACTTCAATGGCCAGACAGACGGCACCGTTCATTGTTGCGGCCAGCGGTTGTGCCCCGCCCATGCCGCCCAGGCCCGCCGTCACGAGCAGTTTTCCGGCCAGCGTGCCGCCGAAGTAGCGCTCCGCGACTGCGGCGAAGGTCTCGTACGTTCCCTGCAAGATCCCCTGTGTGCCGATATAGATCCAGCTGCCTGCGGTCATCTGCCCGTACATCGTGAGTCCAAGTGCCTCCAGCCGGCGGAACTCGTCCCATGTCGCCCATTTCGGTACGAGCAGGGAATTCGCAATGAGCACGCGCGGTGCATCCCGGTGGGTCCGGAATATCCCCACCGGTTTACCGGATTGTACAAGGAGCGTCTCATCATCCTCAAGGCTCTTGAGCGAACGGACGATAGCGTGATAGCATTCCCAGTTCCGTGCCGCTTTGCCGGTTCCGCCATACACGACAAGCTCTTCCGGCTTCTCGCCGACCTGCGCATCGAGGTTGTTCATGAGCATGCGCAGGGCGGCTTCTTGCAGCCACCCTTTGCAGTGCAACGAAGTCCCCGTCGGCGCTTTGATCGCGGCCGGGTCGAAGTGTCGGTGCTCATTTGAATGCAATCACCGCGATCTCAATGTTCGCCTGTTTGGGGAGCGCGCTGACTTCGACCGCCACGCGTGCCGGGTATTGTCCGTCGGAAAAAAACGTCGCATACACCGCGTTCACGCGCTGGTAGTCGCCCATGTTCTTCAGGTACACCGTTGCGTTCACCACATGCGAGGAATCATAGCCGGCAGAGCCAAGGACTGTCCGGAGATTGGTGAGCACCTGCCGCGTTTCCTTCTCGATGTCGCCCGTTACAAGGCTCCCGGTGTGCGGGTCCAGCGCGATCTGGCCCGAAACAAAGAGCATCCGGCCGGCCTGCACGGCGGGGGTGTACGGACCGATGACATTGCCGGGTTTGAACCGCACAATCTCGTCGCGCATGCAACCCGCACACAGCGTCGCGGCTAACAGCGCAATACATGCTGTCGTTCGCATCCGCGCCTCACCGCATCAACGTAATGTCTATTTTCGCCGCATCTTCTTCCCCTTCTTCAGGCTTCAGCACCTTGATGCCGGCGATCGCACTTAACGGATGAATCGTGCTGACACCATCTTCCTCGACAACAAAGTAGTCCCCTTCAACCTTGCTCAGAATCCCCAGATTTGTCTTCTGACCTTTGTACGTTCCGAGAATATCTTTCAGGGTCATTCCCGATTTTGTCTGGACGGGGGCGGGTTTGTCTATGGTTTGTTCCGTCTTGGGGGGTGCCTTTTTTTTCTGAGCGCTGGCTTCGCATGGCAACATCATCGAGAACGTCGCAAGGAGAAGCAGCGCTCCGCATGTCATGGTGAATCGTGTCATTGCAGCCTCCGTGTGTTGGTGAATGAACTTGTGCGTTCAGAAAATGAATATACAGAATATTCCGAATTCGTTAGTTGGAACGAGCACCGTGCCCCTTGTTGTGTAGAATCATTTGGTGGTGGGGCACGACAATGATTGACACCGGAGCTCTGACCGCACCGGCGTCACAGCTTGTATCCTATCTTGCGAAGGAAGTCCTTTCGTTTCCTGACATCCTCATCGTTTTCGACACCTTTGCTTCGTTCTCCGTCGACTACACCAAGGATACCGCGACCCTGCGCGGTTTCTGCGACGATCACCTCCGTGGGGTTTGCCGTTGCGCAATAGACGCGGCACACCTCCGGAACAGTCTTCACTGCGTTGAGGATATTGACGGGGAATCCCTGTTCCATGAAAATCAGGAAGGAGTGACCTGCGGCAAGCAGGAGTGCGTTGCGTTGGGCGATCTCGATCAGCTTCTCATCGTTGCCCGCGTGGCGCACCAGGCAGGGTCCCGAAGCCTCACAGAACGCAATGCCGAATTTCATCGCCGGGTTTGTCTGCACAATGACCTCGTACAGATCTTCAACGGTCTTGATAAAATGCGCATGACCCAGGATGAAGTTCATATCATCGGGCTTCTCGATACGGACAGAGAACATTTGCATGACTCTCTCCTTACCACTCGGGATGGAGTAATGAAACAAGAGCCGGGGTCACGATCCACTGGAGCCGTGCACCGCCGGTCGCCGGAGGTTGTGGAAAGAACCACGCTGGCCACCGATCCCGGTGGAAAGGCGATTTCCGCAATCCCATCGGCAACCAGCCAGCAAAGAAACTCCGTGATGTCGGGTTGGTGCGCAACAAGAATCAGGGAATCATCAGCGTGCTCCGTCACCTGTGCCAGCACTTCCCGCATGGCGATCCCCGGTTCGAGGACGGGCCAGGGAGTCACCACGGGTGGCGTGCGAAACCTGGACGCTACTATCGATGCGGTCTGCCGTGCCCGTACAAGTGGACTGCTGCCGATTGTTCGCGCCGACGGCTCGACAACGGCGAGCAAACGCCCGACAAGCGCAGCGTCATGTTCACCCCTCTGGCTCAACGGCCTGTCCGCGTCACGAAGGACAGGGACCTCCAATGGAGAGCGCCTCGGTGTGACGTACAAGATACAGATTCATGCGTTCTTCTTGCCGAGACCGACCCGGACCTTTGCATATCCGGGTTTGATCACGTCATAAATCACCTGAATGCGGCGATTGTACGGTACGAACGCGCTCTTCATTGCGTTGATGGTCAACTTCTCCAACGCCTCCAGGTTCAGCTTGAACACCTGGTGCGCAAGTTTGTACTCATTGGTCATCGTGGTGTTGCTCATTAACCGGTCATCGGTATTGAGCGTCACGCGGAATTTGTACTTGTAATAGAGTCCGAAAGGATGCTCCTCAACGCTCTTTACCGCACCGGTATCGACATTACTTGTCAGACACATCTCGAGCGGCAGCCGCTTGTCTAGTACGTACTGGGCCAGGTACCCCATGCGGATGATCTTCTTGTTGTCGTGCTTGTCGAGCCCGATGTCTTCGATAAGGCGGGTCGCATGACCGATCCGGTGCGCGCCGCACCATTGGATCGCCTGCCAGATGCTCTCCTTGCCGAAGGCCTCACCGGCGTGCACTGTAATGTTGAAGTTTTCACGCTGAATATAGTGAAACGCGTCCACGTGCTTTTTCGGCGGGTATCCTCCCTCTTCGCCTGCAAGATCAAAACCCACAACACCGCGCTCGCGGAAATCCACAGCAAGTTCAGCCATCTCGAGTGAGAGTTTCATGTTGCGCATGGCGCAAATGATGAGGCCGAATTCCACACCGAAATCCTTCTTTCCCCGTTCAAGCCCCCTCAGCACGGCATTCACAACATCGTCCCAATGCAATCCCTTTTCCGTATGGAAGACAGGGGCGAAACGGGTCTCTACATACACCACGCCGTCGTTCTTCATGTCTTCCATCATTTCATAGGCCACCCGTTCGAGGGCCGACTCTGTCTGCATGACCGCAGCGGTATGTGCAAAACCTTCAAGATACAACGGCAGGCTCCCGCGCTTTGCACCCCGCTGAAACCACACAGCCAGTTCCTTTGCATTGGTGGTCGGCAGTCCGCCGTACCCGGTTTCTTTCGCGAGATCGATGACTGTCTGGGGGCGGAGACCGCCGTCAAGATGATCGTGGAGAAGTACTTTCGGCAGGGAACGGATGAAACGCTCTGTCATGCGCATGGGAGATACACCTCATTTGAGTCCAAATAGTACAAAGTGACGGGGTAAAAATCAACGAATGGTTGCATTTCACGATGCTTTTCTCTATATAGGCGTGAACAACCCGCATATACCGATGCCCAAGAAAGATTTTTCCATCCTTGTTGTGGACGACGAAGAGGCTTTCCGGTACCTCCTGACGTCTCTCATTACCAGCGCCGGTTACAAGGTCGATACCGTAGTAGATGGGGTGGCGGCCATTAATGCCGTCCAGGGGAAACTCTACCACGCGGTGCTGCTCGATGTGAAGATGCCCAAAGTGGATGGTATCGAAGTCCTGAAATTCATCAAGAACAACTACCCCGGTGTGGAAGTGATCATGCTGACCGGTGCGGCGGACGTGAAGACCGCCGTGGAATGCATGCGGCTCGGGGCCTATGACTTCATTACGAAGCCGACGACGGCTGATGTGTTGCTTGCCACCATCAACCGCGCACTTGAACGCCGCCAGCTTCTGATCGACAACATTCTGATGAAGGATGCCCTTGACCGGCTCCAGGGATCACATGAAATGGTCGGTCAGAGTGATGCCTTTCGCAAGGTGCTGGAGATAGCGGCAAAAGTTGCCCCGACGGAATCCACGGTTCTCATCCAGGGTCCCAGCGGCACGGGGAAAGAACTCATCGCCAGCTTCATCTACAAGAACAGCCTCCGCTCGGATCTACCGTTTGTCACGCTCAATTGTGCATCGATTCCCGATACGCTTATCGAGAGCGAATTGTTCGGCTATGAGAAAGGTGCATTCACCGATGCCCACGCCACAAAACCCGGCATCGTCGAAATTGCCAACAAAGGCACGCTGTTCCTTGACGAAATTGGCGACATCAGCCCGGTGGTTCAGCCTAAGATCCTCCGTTTCATCCAGAGTGGAGAGTTCCGCCGCGTGGGCGGCAACACATCGCTGAATGCCGATGTCCGTATACTTTCGGCGACGAACAAAAATCTCAAGGAAGAAGTGCGGGAGGGGCGCTTCCGCGAGGATCTCCTCTATCGGGTGAATGTGATTACGATCGATATCCCTCCGCTGCGCGATCGGAAGGAAGATATCCCCCTGCTTGTGGCATCGTTTCTCGCAAACCGCATGAAGACCAAGGTCACAACCTCCATCTCGACCGACGCAATGGAAGTGCTCGTGGACTACAATTGGCCCGGAAATATTCGAGAACTGGAAAATGTGATCGAACGTGCAGCCATCCTCTGCGTCAACCACGTGATCGAACCCCGGGATTTCTCGCTCCCCAACGCCCCGGCATCGATGCTGCTACAGGGAGGGCGAAGCGATCAGAAAATCGGCACGGCAATACCGCTGAAGGAGATTGAACGGTTCCATATTGAGGCCGTGTTGCGGAGCTTCCGGGGGAACAAAGCGGAATCGGCGAAGATCCTGGGGATCAGTCTGAAAACGCTGTATACGAAGATCCAGCAGTACCAGATCAAGCTGAACTAGAAGCACACACGAAAAGCATAACCGCAGAGGCGCTGAGGCGCAGAGAGAATTTCTTTGTAGAGGGCTTTCTCCAACTTCACATCGTTTCTCTGCGGTAGATTGAAAACATAAAGGTCTCACTTTCCAATTGTGTTGGACTGACGTACCTTGTCAGTGCATTAACCCAACCACTCACGGAAAGGAGACCTTCAAATGCGCATCCGTAAGATAGCTGGACAAGAGTCCAAGTGCAAGCATTCTGAAGAAGAGCCATTCGACTGCTTTGTGGCTGTCGACTGGTCAGAACGAACAATGGCCATAGCCCATATGCACAGGACTGATACGAAGCCTAGAGTCTGGGAAGGCAAGACCGATAGCACTCGGCTCCAACGTTTTCTCAAAGAACTCGAGGGTCGCACAATCCTGACGTTCGAGGAGAGTACGCCGGCCCATTGGCTCTACGGGAAGTTACTACCGTTTGTTGAACGACTCATTGTCTGCGACCCCACATACAACCGCATGTTGTGCCACGGGCCCAAGAACGACAAGATCGATGCATCAAAGCTTTGTCTGTTGTTGCGACAACACTCCTTGAAGGAGGTCTATCATAGCACGAGTCGTCTGTATCAGGTACGACTCTTGGTCAGCACATATGACGATACCATCCGCGCTGGTGTTGCTGCTCAGAATCGACTCAAGGCCCGTCTGCGGGGCCGCACCACTGAGGGAGCAACAGCATCGCTGGTTCTGCAACAACTTCACGAGAACATTGATCTGTACCACAAATCAAAAAGAGAACTGGAACAAGAGTTTTCCCGTTGGGCGAAACGCACACCCGTTATTCGGGCCGTTGCCACGTTGCCTGGTATTGGCATACGCTCAGCGGTCAAGATTGTCGGGACGGTGATTGATGCCCGACGCTTTCCCAATGTCCGACACTATGACAGCTATTGCGGACTGGTCTGGCACGAAAAACACAGCGGTGGCCATTCCTACGGACGACGTCGTCCACACTACAGCCGTGTGTTGAAGGCCGTCTACAAAACTGCATCCTTGGCGGCCATTAGGGGAAAGAACGAGGTCGCTGACTATTACCACCAATTAGTGGACCGTGGCGTCGCACCATACAACGCCCGACATGCTGCGGCACGCTACATCGCTCATGTGAGCTACGGGATTCTCAAGAATGGAATCCCCTATGATCCTCACTACAAAACGAGGAGAGTACCAGAGCACAACAACTCGTAAGACGACCACCGTCCATAGCGCCAGGCTCACACCGTTGATCCTCTATGCGCGGGGAATGCTTCTGGTGTTCCCCGGACGTTACGTCTGCGAGAAGGGAGAAAGCGTTCAACAGAGACGCTGCACAGATCCAAGCATTCGGTCATGTGCCACCTCTGCGGGTAACCACTCCCTGTTGTGCTCGAATTACCCGTAGCCCTTTGCGCCTCAGGCGCATCAGCCTCCGGCTGAGAGGCTCAGATAGACGACTGGCACAACCCATTATCGAGCTAAACAAGACCCCTGTCCGACAACACCCTTTGGGTTCCCGGCAGGAGGCCGTAGAACGGTGAGACCTTCAACGTCAAAAAAACAAAAATTACATTTTTGTTTAAGGAATGTCTTTTTCTCTTGACATTGTTTTCAATAGACGTCTCTGCGGTGATCTTTCCTTGTAAGGGTTTTCGACCAGTCTTCCCACCCCCCACAATGCAGCACCCACGATGAGCCCGGGGTACATCGGCTCAATCCCCAGAGGATAGAGATCAGTTGCGCCGAGCCCCCCCGACCATCCGGCAAGCAACCAGACCAGGGATGTCAACCAGCCGAAGAGCATGGACGCGTACGCCCACCGTGCAGGAATCCGTGTTCGTTCGAAATATGCTGTCACCAGAGGAATAAGCAAGCCGGGAACAATCACCGTCCCGATTGTATACCAGAGCTTGATCACTGAAGGAATCAACACCGCCAGCACCACGGCAAGAATCCCGGTGACAACGAGTCCGCCCCGAACCGAGGCGGTCTCTGTTCCCTCCATCCGCCTCTCCCGGGGTCTGACCATCCGCTGTCAGGAGATCCTTCCGTCTCCAACGGAGAAAGATATCTCTGCCGAGCGTTGTCGCTGAAACAAATGCCAGGGTGTTCAGCGTCGACATGATGGTCGCAAGGAGACCGACAAAGAACAATCCCTTTGCCACGGGTGGCAGTATCGCTTCCGCAAGAAGCGGATACGCCATCACCGGTTGCTCCATGCCGGGCAGGGCCGCGCGCGCATAAAGCCCGGCGGTGGCAGTCATCATATCGAACAGAATCCAGAAGATCACTGACCAGAGAATCCCCCTCCGGGCGACCTCCCCGGACGCTGCCGCGTAACACCGCTGATGAAATGCCGGGTCGACGAGGGTCCACAGGGCAATGAAAAACCAGACGAGAACAAATTGCATCGAATTGCCCCCGTTCCACGTGAGGTGCTGTGCGGGGACATTCGCCCCAATGTAGGACAACCCTCCATACTTTATCACCGCAAACGGGATGATAATGGCGAATCCGATGAACATAAGGAAGAACTCAAGAATGTCCGTGTTCACATCGGAACGAAACCCGCCGGCAAACAGATAGACCGTCGTGGCAAGGGTGCCGAGTATGATGCACACAAGGATGTTCCATCCCGTCACCATCTCCAACAGCACACCGAGCATCAGCACGTAGGGGGCCGGCGTCATCAGCAGGAACGTCAGCAATGCTCCGAGCAACGCCGTGCGCCGCCCGTAGGATTGCTCCAGTTTGTCCGGAATCGTCGCCAGGTTTGTTGCGCGAACGCGCTTGGCAAGCAGAAATGCAAACACGATTGCGAAGATGTAATACGGGCACACCCTGTATCACCCAATTCGATATGCCGTACAGGTAGGAGAACTCCCCCACACCAAGGATGCCGCCGTACCAGGTCGATACGAGCGTCATCACAAACACGGGGGTTGTGAGCGACCTTCCAGCCAGGAGGTACTCCGCGGTGTGTTTGGCCTCTCGTTTTCTCCCGGCAAGGAAACCGATAACCAGTACCGAGGTGAAATAGACGAGAATAAGGACGATGTCAGGAGCTGTAAAGTGGATCACAAGAATTCTCTAATGACAGATCCGTTTCCTTTGTCACGGCAGCGAGGGAGAGGGGGCCGGCGGTTCAAGGATAACCACAAGAGCCCTTCCCTTCCTGATGGTCACGCTGATCGGGGAGCTTTTGACAACGTTACTGACCGCTACCTCTCCCGCACCCAGCGAAGCATTTGTCAGAGGGTACTGTAGTCCGCGCAGCGTCACCCCCCGGCACGGGGCACAGGGAAGAATGCTGACTATTGTTCCCTTCCGGGCGCGCATCCGCCTGAACCCTTGGACCGGCACCGCGTACCAGTTGTCACCGACAACGGTGATCTCCATGGAGGGAACATAACGCCAGAGGACCGTCAGGTTCGCCAGTGTCATGTCAATGCGTCTGCCCGTTGCGCCCATCAGGAGGATCTTCCGAAACCCCTGCTCACGGAGGAAGTCAAGCGCTTTCTCCATGTCAGTAGTGTCTTGCCGCCGGACGTAAAGGACGAGGGCATCCCGGAATTTCCGCAACGTCGACGGCGTTACGGAGTCCAGATCCCCGATGATCACGTCGAGGGGCAGGCCAAGAGCCGGGGCGCTGTTCGCTCCCCCGTCGGCCGCCACCAGAAGCTCGCACGTTCGGGCCAGTTGCCGGGCAAGCCGCCTTCCCGGCGGCTCACCATTGCAGAGCAGGAGCGCACTCCCTGATACCGCAGATCGTCGTGTCACAGGATCACCGTAAGGTTGAAAAAGGCATTTCGCTCGGCACCGACAAAGAACTGTGTACCTTCTCCGTACGCTGCATAGAGCGCGTCAAAAACATTGTTCACCTGGAGCTTTGCTTCGATAGACACATCATTGACAATCCTGTCGATTCTGTACGATGCCGACAGATCACTCACAACGTAGGGATCCACAGTGAGCAGCTCATTCTTGAAGTTATCGGTATACTGCTTCCCGACATAACGGGCGGAGAGGGATCCGGTAAAGTTTGCCGACGTGCACGGTAAGGCGCACGTTCGCCATGAAATCGGGGAACCCCGCAATGGGGTTGCCTGCGAGGCTTACCGGTGAGCCGGTCGAGTAGTTGAGGTGACGTACAAACCGGTTGCGGCTTGCGGTAGCAGTCGCATTGAACTCGAGGGCCGGCGTGAGCGGAATCCTCCCGCTCACTTCAACGCCGATGTGCCGTGTTCGCTCAGCATTTCCCGTGATCGGCTGCCCGAACCGATCGATCTGTCCGCTCTTCACAATCTCATCGGTAAATTCCATCCAGTAGATATTTGCGGCAAGCCGCGTATCGCCTTCGGCATAGCCTCCGCCCAATTCCACATCCAGAAGTGCTTCCGGCTTCACGAGGGGGCGGGAGAAATCCAGATGGCCCGACGCATCCGTGCCAAATTGCGGTACCACCGCACCCCACGATGCCGGCGTGCTGGCTTCCGCGGCGTCATACAGGTTCTTCAACCGGGGCTCGCGGGAAGTATAGCCGAGACTCGTGTAGATATTCCATCGGTCCGTCAGGTTATGGTTCAGGCCAAGGCGTGGATTCAGGAAATGATACGGCACGGTAAAATCCGTGCCGAGGAATTTCTCGTCATACAGCCGGTAGCGGTTGAACGCATACTGCAGCGACGCCATGAGCTTCATGTCGGGCCGGAGATCCTGGAGCAGATGTACATACAATGAGGCGATGTCTTTTGCGCCCCGGTATTCATAGTAATGATAGTCCTGCGGTACTCCGGCGGGGATTTGCTCCGCCCACTGGAGTCGACCCCAGTGGACAGACCGGTGCACACGGAGTTCGCCGCCAACGATCACTTCACCGTGGTCGTGTACCAGCGTGACGCGGGGCAGCCAGCCCCACTGCCTGTTCGTCACCTGCGCACGGATCAACGCGCCCGGAAGATACAGCGTGTCCGGATCGCCGGCAACGGCAAACCCGTTCGCCGGAGTGATCCGGAAGTATGACAACGGGGCCCATGAACCGTCATAGTCGAAGAATCCGTCGCCGAGCACGAGAAAGAACGTGTTGGAGAGTGTCAGTCGCCGGCGAGAGGCGCCATTCATGCAGCAGTTCAAAGTGCGGCTGCGAGAAGTTTTCAATTTCCTCCGGGCGTTGTATCGGGTTCTCCCGACGGCGATTCCGGTCCGTGACGGCGTCTTTGGAGATCCCGTAGTACGCCAGTCCGTCGGAGATCGGTCCGCCGTAGAAATTGAGCTGCGTGGTCATTGTCGAATCGTACCGGATGACGCCGAGGAAGTAGCTGTTGAAATCCGCCCAGGCCCGGTCCCGGTATCCGCTGCTCAGTATTTTCGAGAGACGTCCATGCACCGCGTACCGGCCGTCGATGAGGCCGGAGAAGAACGACGCGGAATACTTGCGGGTGTTGTAGCTGCCAAGGCCGGCAGAGATGCTCACGGAGCGTTCGTGGGCGAATAGACTTGTCGTCAAGATTCACCGATCCGCCGATTGCGGGGGAACCATAGAACGCGCTCCCGGCTCCACGCTGTACCTGAATATCTTCAACACTCGCCGTCATGTCGGGGAAATCCAGCCAGTAGACGTTATGGTCTTCCGGATCGTTTTGCGGAATGCCATTGACCATCACTGCAATGCGCCGCGCATCGAACCCGCGGATATTCAGATAGGTATATCCGATTCCCGTTCCGCTTTCGGAGTAGAATGTTGTGGAGGGGAGTTCGGAAAGGAGCACAGGAACGTCCTGCACCGTGTACCTGTCCCGGAGGGTTTCATGTTCCAGTGTCGAAAATGTAGCCGGAGTTTCCCGCTCACGTCCGCGCGCAGCGGTCACGGTCACGGGCTGACCGATCAGCACGGAGGACTGGAGCGAGAAGTCCACACGTGACGTATCTCCAGCCGACACTTCGATGTACCGTGCTTGAGATTTGTACCCGACGAGCGAAGCGCGCAAAGAAAGCCCCCCCGCGGGAAGACCGGAGAGCACAAAATTCCCGTTGGTGTCCGACGTTGTGCCGATTGCCGATCCGGGAACCGTTATATTCACGGCGGGCAGGGGCTGGCCGGATTCTTTGTCTTGCACATGGCCGCGGACATCTCCTGCCTGCAGATGTCCGACCAGACCGAGGAACACCGCAACCATCAGCACCCTTTTCATGTCGAAACCCTCCAAAACAAACAAAGCCGATTCTCCGTCAGAACTGGAACGGAGAAACGGCTTTGAAGAAGAACAGCTCTGTCACAGTTTCCCTACGCTGGCATGATCCAGATCAGGTTCCAGGGTTTGATCTCAGTTCCGCTGTTTTTGCGGAACACCCCTAACGGACACCCAATGGTAACAGGAAGGCGGGCCAAAAGCAATGGGAGATGATGGATTATCGATCATGGCATAATTCAGTCGTTCCCCTTGACAACGACCGCCATCCTTTGCACATTTCAGCTACGGGATCGCCATCGTTCACCATAGGGGAGGATGAAGGCCATGCACCCGATCAATCAGCAGTGCTTTCAGTACTTTGCGGAAATCATCCGCACATGCAAATCCACCAATAACGCCGAGCGGGTCCTCTCTCTCATCGTCGACCGCATTGTCCGTTCGTACCACTGCAGTACCTGTGCCCTGGTGCTCATTGATCCTAGAACCGAGTACCTGCGAATCGATAACTGCCACAATCTCTCCCTGACATTCTGCAATGCCTTTCGCCGCCGGATCACCACGACCGCCATCGGGAAGCTCTTATGGACGGGGAAGCCGATTCTCATCCGTGACAGCACAGTCGACCAGGCACTGGCCGGCGAGGTGCAGCTCGAGAACCCGTTTGCCTCCTGTCTCCTCGTGCAAATCAGCGTTGACCAACGCACATTGGGATACGTGTACTGTGACAGCGCCGAAGCGGAAGCATTTGATGCAGCGGACATCGAAATGTTGCAGTTGTTTGCAGACGTCGCAGGCCTTGCGCTCGTCAAAGCCCAGCTGTTTGAAGAAAACATGCGGCTCGACCGCATCGACCATGAGACAGGCCTCGAGAAGTACGTGTCATTCCTCGAACGCCTGAAGGCCGCCGTGGAGCGCGGGGAAGAGTTCAGCGAAAACTTCGCCGTGCTCATTCTTGATATCGACAACTTTAAGGACACGGTGAATACGTACGGCTATGATACGTCCCGGCAGCTCTTGAAAGAGATGGGGACGGTGGTGCAGGAACATCTCAGAACGGTCGATGCGGCGGGACGGTACGGGTTCGATGAATTTGTGATGATGATTGCAAATTCGGGCCTTGAGGGCGGACTCGAATTCGCGAATCGCTTGCGCGAGCGTATCGCGGGGCAACAGTACACAAGTCGCTCGATTTCTTCAAGCGTCAGTATCGGGGTCGCTGCCTTCCCCCGCAACGGTACCACATTCAATGCGGTGATGTTGACGGCAAAGCAGGCCCTTTTCGAAGCCCAACGAAGTGGCAGGAACACCGCGTTCTGCTTCAAGAGCGACTGGTTTGCGCATGATCATTCGCCGGCGCACGAGACAAACGGTGACCCGAGTAACGGCAGTAGGCAGTAGGCAATAGGCAATTGCCTATCGCCCAACGCCTATTGCCTCGCGCCAATTGCCTGATGCCCATTGCCTGAACCCTATTGACCCAGACCCTATGACCCAAGACCCCAGACCCTAGACCCCAGACCCCTAGACCCTTTTTTATATGCCCGAACTCCCCGATCTCCTCTATGTCAGTCGGTACCTCCAGCGCCAGATCCTCAACAGGCGCATTGTTTCTGCCACCATCCATCAACCGGTGGTCATCCGCAACATCATCGGCGATCCGGTGGAAGATGTGTTGCGTGATCTTTTCTTCACGCGCATCGATTATCATGGGCCGTTCCTGCGGTTCACACTGAGTTCCATGGTCGAAATCGTTGTAAACCTCATGCTTGCCGGACGTGTGCAGCATCAGCAAAAGGGGGATCACCCGCTGGGATTCAAACTGCTTGCCATGAAACTCGATGACGGCACATGGCTGAATATCTGTGATGAACAGAAGATGGCAAAGATCTACCTTGTTCACCCGGGTGAGTATGCGGCAATTCCCGGCTTCGCGGATCAAGGCGTGGACGTACGCGCTAAAGAATTCAGCGAAGAGTACTTCACACAGCTCGCAGGCACACACTCCCGCAAGCAGGTGCGCGTTTTCATCAACGATCACACTGCTCTGAGCAGCATAGGCAACGCCTATGCCGATGAAATTCTCTTTGAAGCAAAGATACATCCGAAGACGATTGTTGCCTCTCTGAGCGCCGATGATCTTGCGGCGCTCTACCGTGCCATCGGGTCTGTCCTGCAGGACGGCATCGATCATGTCGCGGCTGCCGCAAAGCCGATCCATCTGAAAGTGCGCGACCATATGAAGGTGCGCAATCGCCAGGGGCAACCCTGTCCGCGGTGTGGAGCGAAAGTACGCCGCGAAGGGGTGCACGGCCATGACGTCTTCTTCTGCCCCATCTGCCAGCCCGTCAAACGCAAGGTGTTCATTGACTGGAGTAAGCAGCCGGGATCTTCTTCGGGTTGATATCCTGTCGATATCCTCGTATCTTTCTCCATACTCTTATTCGTCGCCTTTCCGGATGCAGCCATGACCGTTCACGAGCTTTTGCACACGCATACCGCAGAAATCATTGCGGAGGCCGAGGAAGCTGTACTGCGGGCCCATCTTCACAACTATGAAAAGTCCGGTCCCGAACATACCCACCAGCGCCTCAAGGCGCTTTTTGTTCTCACGGCAAGGGCGGCCAAAGGAACGAAATCTGGGTCCTATGATCGCACACGCCGAAAATATTGCCCGTGAGCGTTTTGAAGCGGGATTTGATCTCTGGGAAGTGCAGACTGCATTTAACGTGCTGGAGGAAGCAATCTGGGTAAGGATCTTGCGAGAGCTTCCGCCTACCGAATATGCCGAAGCGCTCGGCCTGGTGAGCACAATCCTTGGCGTCGGGAAAGATACGCTTGCCCGACGCTACGTATCGCTCGCGACGAAAACAAAAACACGATCACTGAATTTGCAGTCGCTTTTCACCGGCACTGAGGGCGTGTAAAGACCCCCCGCCATTCTCATCATCGCGGAAATCCCATGATTCGCAAGATCGCCGATTTCGAGCGTGTGTGGCAAATGGAACTCGAGTCCACGCAAAAAGTCTTCAAGCACTTGACCACGAAATCCCTTACGCAGGTTGTCCATCCCGACATTCGCACGCTGGGTCGCTTTGCATGGCATATTATCACTTCCATCCCCGAAATGGCCGGACGGACCGGTCTGCATTTTAACGGACCTGACGAGAAAGCACCCATTCCCGGGACGGCGAAAGAGATCTTTGACGCCTACAACACCGCAGCGATTTCGGTTCTGGAGCAGGTGAAAAAGAGATTGGACTGATGCAGATCTCCTTCGTGAAGACGATATGTATGGAGAGAAATGGACCCGCGGCGTTACTCTGCAAGTTCTTGTCAATCACCAGATTCACCACCGGGCGCAGATGACCGTGGTCATGCGTCTGCTTGGCCTCGGCGTTCCCGGAGTGTATGGCCCGGCAAAGGAAGAATGGTCATCCTACGGGATGCAGCCGCCGGCCGTGTAGAAAACCAGTCGAAGACTCTTGCAGGGGAATATCACCGCGGAGACGCAAGGAGATTTCACCGCAGAGAAACAGAGACGCAGAGAAAAATTCCTGAATTGCAAAAGGTTTTGTCCAAAAAACCTCGGCGTCTCTGCGGTAAAGCTTCTCAACTGCGCCTCAGCGCCTCTGCGGTATTGTTTTTCATCTGCACTTCTCGAGGGCCGATCCGAACACCAGCATGACCAACCACCCGCACAACGCGCTGCAACACCCGAAACACGCCGGTTTCCCGACTCTCACCGTATCCGGTCTGCTCGACATCGACAATCGCGGCGAGGGATACATCCGACCGATCACCCTCACTCTCGACAAGGACCCTCAGGATGCGCATGTGACAGCCAGGCAGATTCGTGACAACCACCTGCGTGCGGGCGTGATGCTCGAGGGCATTGCGCGCCGCGGAAGAGCGCCGAGCCCGGTCATGGAATCTCTGAACTCCGTGAACGGTCTTGCCCCGGAGCGTTGGCTTGCGGTACCGGAATTCTCATCGTTCGAAGTGGTGTCGCCGTATGAATGGATCCGCCTGGAAGGCACGGACGACTCCGTCGCAGGGAGACTCGGTGCGCGTCCGATGAGGACAATAGATCTCTTCTGCCCTGTTGGCAAGGGGCAGCGTGCACTTATTGTCTCCCCGCCGAAAGCGGGGAAAACCATGCTTCTGCAGCAACTGGCCCATGCCATTAGCCGGAATCAACCGGATATCGAACTGGTCGTCCTCCTGATTGACGAGCGTCCGGAAGAGGTGACCGATATGCGCCGTTCGATTAAGGGACTGGTCTTTGCGAGTTCAAGCGACAGCGAGCGTGGAACGCACGTGCATCTCGCACAACTTGTTCTTGAGTACACAAAACGGAAAGTCGAAGCCGGGAACGATGTTGTTCTCCTTCTGGATTCCCTCACGCGGCTTGGCCGGGCCTTCAACCTGCATCAACGCGGAAGCGGCCGGACGATGAGCGGCGGCGTTGATGCCCGCGCACTGGAAATCCCCAAGCGTATTTTCGGTGCCGCGCGGAAAAACGAAGGACGCGGCTCGCTGACTATCATTGCCACCGCCCTTGTCGAAACCAACTCACGGATGGATGATCTGATTTTTCAGGAGTTCAAGGGGACAGGGAATATGGAGCTGGTTCTTCACCGCGAACTTGCCGATGAACGCATTTTTCCGGCGATCAACCTGGGCATGTCCGGCACACGCCGGGAAGAGTTGCTTTTTGGCCCCGATGTATACAAGCACCAGGAACTGCGCCGGGCCATCAGCCGGATGCACCCGCGGGACGCCATGCTTGCGGTGATGAAATTGATGGATCGCTACCCCACGAACGAGCTGTTGCTTGCACGATTCGACTCATAACACGGAGGTGTGCCAATGACGTCGCGCGTTGTCATCGCGGTTCTTATGCTCGGACTCGCCGCCGGTTGCTGCCCGCGACGGTCCGCACCACCTCCTGTGCCGACAGCGGCCACAAGCAGCGTACAGACGGAATGGCTCTCGCACGCCTGGAGGTTCGAGAAGGATGGGTGGACGTTTGTACACGTTGAGGGCGAACCACGGGCTCGCGGCTTCCAGCACGGGTCGCTTCTTGCCCGGGAGATCGCAGATGCTCTGCACACACAACGCATTGTCTGGCAGTATGAAAGCGGAATGACGTGGGAGTGGCTTGTCGGGGAAACAACCCCCTTTCTGCTGCCACGCATGGACGCCGAGAACCTTGCTGAGATCGACGGACTCGTGGAAGGACTTGCCTCCGCACACGTGACGACTTCACGCGAAGAGATGGTCGCATTCAATGCCTACATAGAAATTGCAGGGTATTGGTGGCCCGCACGGAAGAAGACTCTGGGGTCGGAATCTCCGACTCGACCCAAAGAATCCTGTTCCAGCTTTATCGCCACAGGAACCATGACTGCCGACGGGGAGATTGTGCTCGGCCATAATACCATGACCGGGTTTAGCGACGGTTTTGTCAACGTCATCATCGATATCCTTCCCTCGACTGGACATCGCATCCTGATGCAGACCTGTCCGGGATGGATCCACAGCGGATCGGATTTCTTCATTACCGATGCGGGCCTGGTCGGCTCCGAAACGACGATCGGGGGATTCAGCGGATTTGATGAACAGGGCATCCCGGAGTTCTGCCGCATGCGCCGGGCAACACAGGATGCCGACAGCATCGGACAGTGGTGCGATATTATGAAACTCGGCAACAACGGAGGATATGCCAACGCATGGCTTCTGGGCGATACGAAAACGGGAGAGATTGCGCGCCTTGAACTCGGCCTGAAGCATGTGAGCCTTGAACGGACCCATGACGGGTATTATACAGGATCAAACGTCGCTGAGAACGTCAAGATCCTTCGCTTCGAAACGGATGTTCAGGAAACCGATATCCGGCGATCCAGCGTTGCCCGCAGGGTACGATGGGAACAGCTTATGGAAGAATACCGCGGGCGGATCACCGTGGATCTGGCCAGGCGATTTGAAGCCGATCACTACGATCCCTATCTGCGCCGCACCATTCAGAACGGCCGCGTCCTGTGCGACCATTCAGATCGTGATTCCCTGGCGGATCCGCCGTTTGACCCGGGTGGCACGATCGACGGCAAAGTCGTTGACAGCAAGATGGCGAAGGAGATGGCCTTTTCCGCACGATGGGGCTCTGCATGCGGGACGCCGTTTGACGCCCCGGTATTCCTGTATAACCATCCGCAGTTTAAGTGGATGGCCGGGATTCTGAAGAGCCGTACAGCACACGAATGGGTGAAGTTCACGGCAGGCGAGCGTCGATGACGCCGGCTTTCCCGGAGTTGATCTCCACACGAACAGGAACGGCATTCCCCTTCTCCAGAATCAGTGAATTTGCTCCCGGTGGGGAGTCTCTGGAGGTCGTTTGCCCGGACGCAAAGAGCGGCAGGATCGGGTCGGGAAAGTATCTCTGGGAACGCTTCGCCGATTTTCTCCCCTTCACATCTCCCGACCCTGCCTGTTCTCTCGGTGAAGGCAATACCCCACTCTTGCCTGCACCTCCTGCTCTCGTTGCATCCACAGGAGTCCACGGGCTGCTGCTCAAGAACGAGACCCAGAATCCGACCTGGAGTTTTAAAGACCGGGGATCTCTCACCTGCATCTGGATGGCGCGCCAAATGGGCGAACGCGTAACGGCGACCATTTCCACAGGCAACATGGGACACTCCATCGCAGCCTATGCCGCCCATGCGGGCCTGCGTGCAATCGTCTTTGCACCGGCATTCACTCCGTCCGAAAAACTGCGTGCAATGGCAATGCACGGGGCGTCGATTCTGCGCATCGAAGAGCCGGATTACGCCGTCATGAAACACCGCGTGCTCGGCCTGGCCGATGATCTCGGTCTGCGCATCGTCTCAGGCAACGGCCCCATCCGCGTGGAGGGGTATAAACTGACAGCGTTTGAGTTGGTGGAGCAAATGGAAGGCGACGTTCCGGATTGGATTGTCGTGCCCACGTCCGCCTGCGGACATCTGCGCGGCATTTTCAAGGGGTACCGCGAACTTCATGCAGCCGGCATCATTCCGCGCCTCCCGCGTATGATCATCGTCCAGGCAACGAACAACAGTCCGATCGTCAGCGCCGTAAAGCAGGGGAAAGACCATCTCGTTCCGTTTGTCGATGTTCACACCATTGCCGAAGCGATCACGTCAGGCAACCCGCCCGGCGGTGATGAACTGATTGAGAAGGCGCGGGCATTCGGTTGGCTGGCAGAAGATGTAAGCGAAGAGGAAATCCTCGAGGCTCAACGGACCCTGGCGCTGTCAGGCTTTTTCGTGGAACCGGCAGCGGCGACAGGACTTCCTGCTGTTCGCAAACTGGTGGCTGCCGGAAAAATACATCCCGATGCACGCGTCGTCATCCTGTTGACCGGCGCAGGGCTGAAAGACATGAGCAGCACCGTGCACCACCGGCTGGATGTGCAGACTACGACCTGCGAGCACCTTCGAGCAACGACACAACAGATTGTGGACGACCTGCGAGACGCACGTTCAACATTGCAGTGACGAAGGCCCACCATGCGACTTTCCGCTCTCGTGCTACAGTTCCGCAAGGGGATTATCCTTGCCATTTCTCTCGTGGTGCTCGAGAATATTGCCTGGATACTTGAACCGACCGTTTTCGGCAATGTCATCGACGCCTTCATCGACAAGTCCGTAGCCCCGTCGGAAGCGGAATTCATCCTTCCCCTTTCTGTGTGGATCGGTGTCTTTCTTACGAATTCGGGACTTGGTGCGCTGCGGCGTTCGCTCGATCAGCGGATCTATCTCAAGATGTTCACCGAGATCGCCACAAACGTCGTCCGTGAAGCGCGCCAGCAGGGGCACAGCACGTCCCGCACCGCAGCGAGGGGGGAATTGACGCGCGAATACATTTCCTTCCTTCAGTATCGACTCCCTGAAATCGCCGAACAGAGCATTGCCATTGCGGGGGCCGTAATCGCCCTCCTGTTCTTCGACTGGCGGATCGCCGTAACGTGTCTGTTCATTGTTGTTCCTCTGTATATCATGACCAGGGTCTACAACCGGAGAGTCTCGATTCACCAGAAAGCGCTGCATGACACACGCGAGGAAGCATTCGACGTGTATGCCATGGAAGACATCGAAGCCGTTCGATCCTATTACCAGCGGCTTACGCATCATGAACAGAAGATCGCCAACTGGGGCGCATTGAATTTCGGTGTCCTCCGGTTCTTTCTCCTTGGCATCTTTCTGATCGTGCTGTATATTTCCATTGACCTGGACGATTTTACCACGGGGAACATTTACTCGATCGTGGCGTATCTCTGGACGTTTGTGACATCCACGGAGTACTTGCCGGAACTTTTGGAGAGCACATCCTCGTTGCGTGATCTCTCGCATCGGTTGGCCAGCGAGGAATAAGCGAACCCCGCATGCGTAACATTATTCTTCTCGGACTGACGTCACTCCTCACCGATATCTCCTCGGAAATGGTGTATCCGCTTCTCCCGTTCTTTCTCGTATCCTCCCTGGGTGCAAGCCCGGCGATCCTCGGGCTGATTGAGGGCGTCGCAGAAAGCCTGGCCAGCCTGCTCAAGGTGGTGTCCGGATACATTTCCGACAGGGCCGGCCGCCGGAAACCGCTGACAATTCTCGGCTATGCCGGTTCGGCCTTTGGCAAACTGTTCCTGTACCTGGCGGGGAGTTGGGGAGTGGTGTTTGCCGCACGCGTCGTCGATCGATTGGGCAAGGGCGTCCGGACCGCTCCACGGGATGCACTCATTGCGGAGAGCAGCGCGACCGGAAAGCGCGGAAGGGCGTTCGGACTGCATCGGGCCATGGATAGCGCCGGCGCGGCAGTCGGCGTACTGCTGGCGTTCATGCTCATCTCTTCGGCTCCCGGTGATTTCAGGCGCGTGTTTCTCTGGTCGGTTATCCCGGCCGGCCTCGGAGTTGTCATTCTCTTCTTCGTCCGTGAGACCAGGCTGCAGGGTCATCGCGCAGCCACGCTGCCGCACTTCCGCTGGCATGGCCTCCCGTCCAAACTCCGGGCCTTCCTGATCATTGCTCTTCTGTTCTCTGTCGGCAATTCTTCCAATGCGTTTCTTCTCCTCAGGGCAGGGGAGCTGCACTTTCACCCTGCGCAGATTCTCCTCCTCTATCTGGCGTACAATATTTCCTATGCGCTATTCTCCTATCCGGCCGGAAGGGTATCAGATGTTCTTGGCCGGAAAATGGTTCTCGTGGCCGGCTACATTCTTTTCGCCGTTGTCTATTTCGGGTTCGCATTCGTCGCGAACGCGGGGCGAACCTGGATCACCTGGGCGCTCTTCATCCTGTACGGCATCTTCAGCGCGTTCACCGACGGTGTCGAAAAAGCGCTCGTGACCGATCTGGCTCCCGCCGAGATGCGTGCCACGGCCATCGGCCTGCACGCCACGCTTGTCGGCATCGGTCTTCTTCCGGCATCGTTGATTGCCGGACAACTCTGGACGCATATCGGTCCCGAAGCGGCGCTTGGCCTCGGAGGTCTTACGGGTCTCATCGCCGCGATCGCGCTGGCACTATTGTTATGAAAAACACTCTCACCACGCCTCCGGACTTCGATTTCTGGCGCACGGTGTACAGCCATGGATGGAGCGATCTTCCTCCTTTTCGGATTGATCCTGCCGCACGGTCCCTCTCCCGCGTGTTTGTCCTCTCCTCAGGGCGGATTATTCCATGCACATGCACGGCGATCCGGCAATCGCTGCGTTGCACGCTGCCACGGCATGAGGTGTTGAACACCAAAGAGCGGTCTGATCTCATACGGCAGATCAGAACAGTGTTCCGGTTGGATGAGGATTTTTCGCCTTTCCATCGGGAAGCGCGCCGGTACCCGGCCTATCGATGGATATCCCGCGCACGTGCCGGGAGACTGCTGCGCGCACCGACCATGTTCGAAGACGCAGTGAAGATGATCTGCACCACCAACTGCACGTGGGCGCTGACCACGATCATGGTCAAGGGTCTTATCAGAAGTTTTGGTGCACCACGCGGAAACGCCGTTGCGTTTCCGGATCCAACCTCGTTGGCAGGTTCGACGGAAGGACAGTTGCGGAAGGAGTGTTCAACCGGATATCGTGCGCGCGCACTCCTTGAACTTGCAGAGAAGGTTGCCTGCGGGGCATTGCACATCGAGGACTGGAGAACATCATCACAGACAACAGCCGAACTCTTCACCGAAATGTGCACGGTCCGGGGTATCGGACCGTATGCAGCGGGGAACTTGCTGAAGCTCGCGGGTCGTTACGAGCATCTTGCATTGGATTCGTGGGTACGGGGGAAATGGTACTCCCTCCATACCCGCGGGCGGAAGGTGAGCGATCGCACGATCGAAAAGTTCTATGCTCCCTACGGCACCTGGCGGGGACTCTTTGTCTGGCTGGAAATGACAAGAGAGTGGCATAACGAGAAGTTCGCAAAACCATTTCCGTAAAACTGAACTTCTCCGAAGAACCGTCAATCGCCCATGCAGGCTCCGACTGCTCGTGCAGCAAACACAAGCTGCGAGTCGGGTGCAACAAGGCGTTGCCGTCCGATGGCATCCTTCAGCGGAACGGTAATGACATCATTCTGCACGCAGGCTGGTCATCACGCCGAATTCACCTGCCGATGCCGCCTGGAGGGCAGCTGACCCGAATGTCGTGGCAAGAATGCGATCATAGGCCGTAGGGCTGCCGCCGCGTTGAACGTGTCCGAGCACCGTGACACGGGTTTCCACTCCGGTTTCGTCTTCGATGCGATTCGCCACCAGCTCCCCGATGCCTCCCAGGCGCACCGGATCCGTGCGTTTCTTGTCCATTTCCTTCACGGAGATCTCGCCCCCTTTGGGCTTCGCCCCTTCGGCGATGCAGACGATGCTGAACTTCGCCCCTTTGCTGCGCATCAATACGGTTTCGAAGATCTTGTCCCAGGAAAACGGAATCTCGGGAATGAGAATGATGTCGGCGCCTCCGGCAACACCCGCCCCGAGGGCGATCCATCCTGCGTACCGCCCCATCGTTTCCATGACAATGACGCGGTGGTGGGCCGACGCTGTGGTCTGCAGCCGGTCGATGGCCTCCGTCGCGACGGCACGCGCCGAATCATGCCCGAAGGTGATGTCTGTCGAATCCAGATCGTTGTCGATCGTCTTGGGAACGCCGATCACATTCAGGCCCATCTGGAAGAGCTTGTGCGCAATGATCTGCGTACCGTCACCCCCGATGGTGATGAGCACATCCAGCTTCATGTTGCGGTAATGGTCGATCACCTGCTGGGATGCATCGACGATGCGAACGTTCTTCCGCTCCCCCATCGGAAAGTGAAAGGGATCTCCCTTGTTGGACGTTCCGAGGATTGTCCCTCCCTGGTTGACGATGCCGCTGACATCCAGAGGACTCAGTTCCCTGTGCCGCCCCTCGACCATCCCCTCATAGCCGTCGAGCACACCGATAACCTTGGCATTGAAGTGCCGCATAGCAGGCTTGGCAATACTCCGGATGACCGCATTCAGTCCGGGGCAGTCGCCTCCTCCTGTGAGAATCCCTATCCGATTCAATTTCATTGTTGTGTGCCTTCCCTTCGGGTAACATGCAAATGCAAGCAAGAATATACGTCACGGGAGGGACAATGACAACAGTTCGGTGCAAAACGAGGGGAATTGCCGGATATCGGTTTGAATCAGGGACTACGGCGGCGGAGAGATGCGATGACCGCCTCATGGGCCTTGCTATCCACGCCGTACTTGCTCCGGATGCCGTCGATCGCATCAACGTCATCTAGCTCGAGCAGTGAAGCTTCCAGTGCCATCTCGAGGGCTTCCCGGTATGTTTCCAGCTGGACCTGGCTCTGGAGGATCGTGTGGTCGCTCTCGCCGATGCCGAGTGACGTCCGTGCCACATCCAGCATGGCCCGTGTATCGCGGCCTGGCACGCCTTGCATCCATGCCCGTTTCAGCATGTTGCGATAGACCTGGGCCGATTCTTCGCGCAGATGATCACGGCGCACGCTTTCTTCCTCTTCGCGCTGCGTTTCATCACGGCCCCACGACTCTCCCTGTTCGGTCTGTCGGGCAACGGCAGCGCGGACTTCCTTGTGACCTTTCAACTGCGTGAGTATGGAGATCTCCATATCCTGTGCCTCGCCGTTGCCGGGATCTATCGTGAGCACCGCCTGCACCTCGGTGAGCGCTCTGTCAAGTGCTCCCAGCCGGCGGTATTCCCCGGCCCGCGCAATGCGCTGGGCGACGGTTTCTTCCCTGGCAGCGCGCTCCTTCTGTAATACCCGGTCCTGTACTTCCTGCTCCTTCATCCGTGACTGCATTTCTTCAACCCGCCGCTTTTGCTCCTCTTGAAGACGGTGCACTTCTTCCTTGCGGCGATCATGTTCAGCCTGAGCGGCCCGGATAGTATGTTGCAGTGCCAGCGCTTCCTCATGAGACGGATCAAGCGTGAAAACGCGCGACACCTCCTCCAGCGCCTGCACAAACTTCATCTTCTTCAGCAGGACACCGGCCTGATCCATGTGCGAGGAAATTTTCTTCAGATGGGCTTTGTGCCTGCCCTCTTCGATTGCCTGCCGCACGGCGTCTTCATATTTGCGCGCCTCTTCCTCTTTCCGCCGTTCCCGTTCCTTCGCTTCATGGACCTTGCGCTCCTCACGGGCGATCCGATCGTCTTCATCACTCCGCTTCTGTGATTCGGCGTCGAAGGCAGAGCGCAGTTCCAGTTCGAGGCGTGCCCGCTCTCCCTCCATCCGATCCTGGTATTCGCTCTGGAATCGCTCCCGTTCCTCCTTCAGCCGGCTCATCAGCGCAGCTTCAAACTCCTTCCGCAGCTGCTCTTCCGTATTGCGCCGTGTTTCGAGAGCCTCATGCTGGTCACGGTTGCGCAGTTCCAGTGCGGTCTGACGTTCGTCTTCGAGTTTCCGCTCGTGCTCGGCGGTCAGCGTGGCCCGGACCTCTTCCAGCTGGCGTTCCTGGTCCGTTTTCCACCGTTGCTGGGCGGCGTCGAGAGCTTCCTGGCTGCGCTTTTCCTGAACACGTTGCTCCTCCACCAGGCGCTTCTGGAATTCCTCAACCTGGGAGCGCGCCACTTCACCCTCCTGCTCCTCAAGCTGTTGCTTGTCGCTCATGCGACGCACTTCGTCTTCAAGACGTTGTTGTTCACGCACCAGCGCCGCCCGTTCCTCACCAAACCGTTCCTGCATCTCCACTTCCACCGCGGCACGGGTGGAACGCTGAAGCGCTTCCTGTTCGAGCTTGAATCGCGCCTCGAGCCGCTGCTGCATTTCCTCCGCGGCTTTCATGCGCTCACTGAGAATCCTGTTCTGCAACTCCTCCTCCAGGCGCTGCCGCTCGGTCTCCGATGCGGCGCGATGGCTGTCGAATTGCGTGAGCAATTCATCCCGTTCACGGCGCAGATCCTCCTGCCTGTGCATTTCGGCCGTGAGACGGGACTGCATTTCCAGCTCCATGCGTTGACGCTCTTCCTGAAACTTCTTGTTGGCAGCGTCAAACCGCTGAGCGGACTCCTGCTCCAGAGTGCGCCGGAGATCCTGAAGCAATTGGGATTCTTCCTGCTTGCGTGACTGCGCGACACCCTCCAGTTGCTCCTTGACGGCGGACAGTTCAGCCATATGGCGCGCTTGAAGAGCGCGTTCTGCTTCCTTGTGCTCGTTGTCCCGTTGAAGCCGTTCCTCCTTGAGGCGGGATTCCCACGCGTCAAGGTCCTCCTCAACACGCCGCGCATGCATCTGCTCGAAGCGCTGGCGCTCTTCTTCCAGCCTGCGCTCCGCATCTTGACGGCTTCCCTCCTGGAGGCTCTGGCGCTCTGTTTCCCAGCGGACCTGCTCCTCGGCATAGCGCGCAACAACGTCCTCATGTTGTTGTTGCAGAGTCTGAAACTGGTCTACAAGGGTGTCATACTTCTCCGTCAACGTGGCAAACCGGTTCTGCAACTCGGTTTCCGTCGCCTCACGGAGGGTCTGTTCTTCAGCAAGACGCTGGCTCCACTCATTATCTGTAGATGCACGTTCGCCCTCGCGTTCGGCCAACCAGCTCTTCCGCTCTTCCTCAAAGCGGACCTGTGCTTCCGCCAATGTGGCCTCGAGCTCCTGTACGCGGCTCTGCGCAGTGTCGCATTGGCGCGCGGCCTCGTCAAGCTGCAGGCGAAGCGCCGAGGTCACCGATTCCATACGCTGTTCCCAATCGGCGCGAGTGTCTTCACTTTCTCTCGTGCGCCCGGCTTCCCATTTCTGGCGCTCCTCCTCGGAGACCGAACGGGACTGATCAAGCTGTTCCTGAAGGTGCTGGATCTGCCCTTGCAGGATGGCGCGTGCATGCACTCCTTCTTCGAGTTGCGTGCGGAGGGTTGTGGCGGTAGCTTCGAACCGTTGTTCCGTTTCGGCATCCAACTGTTCGAGGCGCTGTCGTTCTTCCGACACCCGTTGTTCCCATTCCGCGTTGATCCCATTCCGTTCAAGGTTCCATTGCGCGCGCTCGGCCTCGATAGCGCTCTGTGACTCCGCCTGGAACTTTTGCAGATCGCCCTTCAGGGTCTGGATCTCTGTCTGCAGATCCTGAATTATTTTTTGAAACTTCTGAATTCGTTCCGTACCCGATGATGCGGTCACCGTTTCAGTTCGGGCGCGCTCCTCAGAAATTCTTCGTTGAGCATGCTCGAGCTTCTTTTGGATCTCTTCGGGCGTCGCACGCGGAGCGGCGGGGGTTTCTGCCTGATCACCGCCGGCCGCACCCTCGGAGGCTCCGGGCTTTGCCGGTTTGGGAGCGTCAAGTCGCTGCACGTCACGCTGGGCGATGGCATATTTCACCCGCTCCTGGTACGCAAGGGCATACGCGTTCTGCGGGTCCGTCTCCATTGCCATGTGGACCAATCGCGCCGCGCCCTCAACATCGCTCCCTTTGAAGAGCTTATCCGCCATCTTCAAAAGATCGCCGGCCTTCTTGCGTCGCTCTTGTCGTTGTGCGTCGTTGACTTCTGCCACGTCTACTGTCCTATGGTGTCCGTTGTTCTAGCGCGTCACTGCGCGCTGGAAATCCTGATCTTCTCTTACGTTGAAAAAGTCCATATCGAGAATGCGGGCAAGATCGTACCGCCGGTCCACGGCCTGCCCGATAAACGCAGCCGCCTGCTTCTGATCGCGTTGCAGAGCGTACATCTGTGCGGTACCGTACAAAACATCGATATTCTCGGGGGCGGCACGCAACGCCCGTCCGTCTGCCTCAAGAGCGTTTTTGAACTGCCCGAGCCGCGTGTATGTCAGCGCCTGCAAAATCAACATCGCCGGATCATCGGGCGATGTCTGAAGCCGCTGAGCGATCAGATCAAGAGTCTGATTCAGCACATTCTGCCATTGCTGGATCGGCTGACCGGCAATCTGCGCCACTCGTCCAAGACGGTAGTGGCTGAGAGGGTCCTCTCTGCGCCTGGCCGCCATGTCCGTCGCCGCAAGCAGTGCCTCACCTGCACGCTGGAGGGAGACAAGAACGTCGATGTGAAGGTCAGCGGCCCGCCCCGCACCTTCGCGTGCAACCTGCTTGGCACGCATATAGCTTTGCTCCGCCCCCCGGATAATCACCCCGGTATTGCTGCACGAGTCCGCGTGTTGTGATCGCATCGGGATTCAGCGGATCCCATTGTGCCGCTAGGGAGGCGGCACGCAGCGCCTCGTCCTTTTTTCCGCGCAGCGCCAGCACCAGCGCCAAGCGTTGTTGGGCTTCGGCATCCCCCGGACACAGGCTGATGGCATTCTCGTACCGTTCAATAGCCTTGGGATAATTGCCATCGAAGGTTTCAATCATTCCCCATACACGGAAAGTCTCCGCAAAGCGGGCTCCCCGGGCAATTGCCTGCTGGAGAATGGCCAATGCGTTCACTGCATCCGCTCGTGGAGCATCAGAATTCCGCTCCATCGCAAGCATCGCAACCCACCCGAGCGCGGCCCAACCCTCCCCCCAACTTGAATCGTTCTGTACAACCTCCTGCAAAAGCGCTTTCGCCCTCGTGAGAGCATTGGGAAGTGAAGAGCGGGCCAATCCACGCGCCTGGAGATACGCACCATAACTTCCTATCGTTGCAGGTTGCGTCCCCGCCGCAAGTGGATTGTCGGCGGATGGCAATGTGATGCCCATCGCCCCGACAATCTGCCGGGGGAGTTCAAGCCGACGGGAGGAAAGCTCACCCGGAGAGCTTTCGAAAGAGGTCTTCCAGAGTGGCGCATCTTCCACTGTGTCGAGAAGCGCCGCACTGCACATCAGTCTGTCACCAACGGTCTGAATATTCCATGTGAGCACGAACCCCGCCTTGAGGGTGCGGGCAAGCTGTTGAGGCCGCATCGACAGTGTCCGGCTGTTGAATGCGGACACGGGCGCGAACACACGGAGATCCGGCGCGCGGCCGATCGTCTGGATGAAATCTTCAGTCAATCCGTCGGCAAGGAGCCGCTCCGTCTCGTCAGCACTCGCCGGCGACGCCGGGAGCAACAGGAGTACGTGTTGCGGCGGAGCGACGGCATTGACGAGATTGTCAATGATGATATACGCCACCACCGTTGCCACCAACACGGCACTCACAACCAGAATAGGTTTTATCGGAATCCGTACGCGTGACAGACGGGCAACTGTGCGGTCAAGCATGGGAGGCGGTTTCGGCGGCACGGGTGCCTGGTCACCGGGGACCATCGTGTCTGTGGCTGACGGAACACCTGTCGGCCCCCAGAAATCAGACTCCGGACGGTCGGGAGAAGAGACCGGCGGTGCCGGGGGTGCCGGCGGCAGGGGTTCAAGTTGTGTCGCCCGGTGCCGGGCCTCCTCCTTGCGGACGACATCCGCAAGTTGACGTGCCCGGAGAATATTTTCCTGCAGCTTTGATGCCTTACCCAGCCCCGGATAGATCTCCAGCACTTTCTCAACAAGTTCAAGCGCTTTGTCGTACCGTTCGTGTTGATAGAGTTGCTGCGCCTCCTGCAACAACTCATGGGGCTGCATTTCCGTCTCTTCCGGTTGCTCGAACACCGGAGGAGAGTAGCGAGGAGGTGACGGAGGAGAGACTTCGGGAGGAGTGAGGGGCTCTTCGATCGATGGGGGGGGCTCTGCGTTCTTTCGCTGGGCCTTTTCCTCTTCGTCAAGACGCTTCAGTTCAGCTTCTTCCGCACGACGCCGGATATCCTCCAGCTGTCGTTCGCGGTCATCCTCATATTGCGTATCGGATCCATTGGACACTGTTGCGCTTCCGGCATAAACACTGGTTCTTTCCTTGACACATGCCCGGCACGACCTCAAAAATATATCCAAACAACAGAAGAATGTCAACCGAAGCTACTGTCTCATCAATTGCCGTTATTGAGACAGTCCGGAAGCCAGAATGCTCAACATATCCCCTTCAAGAGTCGTTTGCGGACTCTCAACAATCCGCCCGATTTCTTTCCCCTGCTTCAGGAATACAAAGGTCGGCACTCGCTCTATGTGGTATGCACCTTCATTCCCCCCCGGGCTCTTCTTGTTCCTATCGACACCATAGAACGTCACGCGCTCCAATGACGGCCGGGTAAGATCAATCACTTTCAAGAATCGCGGCACCTGATGGCGGCTGTCCGAGCACCAGGTACCAAGAAACACTATGGTTTCCACATCTTTCCCGGCCTTCTGAATGAGGTCGATAAACTCTGTTCGGACATGAACAGTGTCATACTCCGCAACGAAAGATGGAGGAAGTTGGCTGCGCAGAATCGGCCCGACCCGATCGACGTTCCCGGCTGATTCCCTGCCCCCACCGCAACCTGCAAGAAATAGAAGAACAACTACTATGCCACAACCACGGAGTCTCATGTATGCCTCTGTTTGTACTTTTCCGGATGAAACTGGTATATTGAGCAATCTACGGGGGAATGCCACAAAAGACAAGGGAGGCTACACGCATGACCCAACCATTGGATCGTCGGTACGACATCGCCGCCGAATCCTCGATAGACGTTTCCGTACTCGAGACCTTTCCCTACGAGTACCCGGGAAAAGACATCGTCGTCACTATTGATACAGATGAATTCACCGCGGTCTGCCCATTTTCCGGCTTACCCGATTTCGCCACTATCCGGATCGACTATACCCCTGCAAAAGCGATCATTGAACTCCGCTCGCTCAAGTACTACCTGTTCAGTTACCGCAACGTCGGCATATACCAGGAGCACCTCGTCAACAGGATACTGGATGATCTTGTGCAGTGCGCCCATCCACAATGGATCAAGGTGGTCGCCGATTATCGGATCAGGGGTGGAATTCATACTGTCGCCAGCAGGGAATTCCGGTCGAAACCCCTTACGGCAAAATCTCACCGCTGAGAAACAGAGACGCAGAGAAAGGCCTAAGAAGAAAATATCACCGCAGAGACACAGAGAAAAACTGCTGAATAGGAAAAGGTTTTGTCCAAAAAGACCTCTGCGCCTCAGCGCCTCTGCGGTAGTGCTTATAAGCTTCGCCTCTGCGGTAGTGCTTATAAGCTTCGCCTCTGCGGTAGGTCTTCTGTTCCGCTCTTCAGCGGGCCATTCGTGAACGACGGGCGGGAAACCGGATCTTCTTCAGCAGCACCGCATCCTGCAAATTGTTATGGAGGGCATGTGCTTCACGGATCAGGTCAAGGTCAAGCTGGACTTCAAGCGAGACCGCTCCGGGATTCTCACGGGAGCTCGTGACCAGCCGCCCCAATGGATCAAAGACATACGAAAACCCCCCCTCTTTTCCCCGTGCGTTGCAGCCGACGACAAAGATCTGGTTCTCAATTGCACGGGCTTTGAGGAGTGTTTGCCAGGCATCATCTCTCACCATCGGCCACCGCGCCGGAACAAAAAGAATCTGCATCCCACCCATCGCAAGCATGCGCGTCAATTCAGGGAACCGCAAATCGTAGCAGATAATAACACCGGCACGAACACGCTTTCCCTCCAGTGACACCGTAAACACTCTGTTGCTGCTGCCCGCCCGGAAGAACCGGGTATCTCCGCCCGGCCGGAACAGATGGATCTTGTCGTACCGGTGAATGCACGTCCCGTTGCGGAATACAAGCGAAGAATTCGCCAGCGATCCGTGTTTGTCGGTGATGGCAAGCGACCCGGCAATGCATGTGCAATGTGCCCGCCGGGAGATATCGCGGAACAGCCGCACATACTCATCGTCCACCGCGTGAATTCCGTCTCCGTTCTTGAGCGCCGCATAGCCCCGGTCGAGCAATTCAGGCAGCACAATGACATGTGCCGATGGAATATCCTGCTGAAGAGATGCTCTGTCGTACGCCATGAGAACATGAAGTCTCATTTATCCTCCTTCAACGCAAAAACCCCGGGGAGAAAAGTTACCGGGGCTCAGAAGACAGGTACACATGATGGAAAATACAGGTTTCGACAACTATGCGCAAGAAGAAAGTAGAGAGCCCTCACCACCAGGTGAGAGCTCCCTTAACGGATGGTCCAGGTGCGTTCACTGGACTCCGATGAAGATCTCCTCGCGCATCAGACGGCTATAGGTGACGGCATACCAGAGCTGCACGTCTATCTCTTCGTGCAGAATCGTTTCAAGAGCTTCGCGTTGTCCACGTGTCATGCGCCCGAAGTAACACCGAATTCCCATTGGATTCCTCTTTCACCTATATCCTGACATCATCTCTATTGCTGCGTCGAAAGATTACTAATAGCATGCCATTCTCCACTCTGCGCAAATTACGCCAGTTTTCAAGAATTGACCGTCCATTTTCCTGTACAGAACGGAAAATACTTCAATGTGAGGGGTAATAAGTATCCTTTGCGCCTCCCTGGCGTTTTGCATATATTGAGTGCGTTGTTACAATCAACGCAAGGAGTGAGATCGTATGACGTTTAGTGAAATTCAGCAAATGCTCGGGGCTGATGCTGCTTCCCTGCTCGGCCACCAATGCAAAGGAATCCCCAAGGAATCGCTGCATCTTCCCGGTTCCGATTTTATCGAACGCGTGTTCGTCTCTACCGACCGGAAACCTCCGGTGTTGCGGGGTCTGCAACAAATGTTCAGCCACGGCAATCTTGCCAATACGGGCTATCTCTCGATTCTCCCGGTCGACCAGGGGATCGAACATTCCGCCGGTGCTTCTTTTGCACCCAACCCGGTCTACTTTGACCCGGAAAACATCGTAAAACTCGCCATCGAAGGAGGGTGCAATGCTGTTGCCTCGACGTTTGGCGTGCTTGGATCAGTCGCGAGAAAATACGCCCACCGTATCCCGTTCATCGTGAAAGTGAACCATAACGAGTTTCTATCGTACCCGAATTCCTTTGATCAGATCATGTTCGGCGAGATAGACACTGCCTGGGAAATGGGTGCGGTTGCAGTGGGTGCAACCATCTACTTCGGCTCTGAGGAGTCCAAACGCCAGATTCAGGAAGTCAGCGAAGCGTTCGCGTATGCTCATGAGCTTGGAATGGTAACGGTCTTGTGGTGCTACCTGCGCAATCCCGCGTTCAAGACGAAGGAGAAAGACTATCACGTGTCGGCAGATCTGACCGGTCAGGCGAACCATCTTGGCGTCACCATTCAGGCTGATATCATCAAGCAGAAGCTTCCTGAGAACAACGGCGGGTATACGGCGCTGAATTTCGGCAAAACGCACAAGAAGGTGTACACCGATCTGACAAGCGATAACCCCATCGATTTGACCCGCTACCAGGTTGCCAACTGCTACATGGGACGTGCGGGACTGATCAATTCCGGCGGTGCATCCGGTGCGAACGATCTCGCCGAAGCAGTAAAGACTGCCGTCATCAACAAACGTGCAGGTGGTATGGGCCTGATTTCGGGACGGAAGGCGTTCCAGAAACCCATGAAGGACGGGGTGGCACTGCTGAATGCCATTCAGGAAGTCTACAAGAACAAGGAAGTTTCGGTGGCCTGAAGAAGAGCAACGTATGTCTGTCACATGGCAACATGATGTCCTATTCCTCGCCGCGTTCCTCGTGCAATTCATCGCGCACGAGCATCAGTACTGCGGATTGGGGAACGATGAGATACTTTTCTTCTTCAAACTCGACTTCGACCCCTTGTTCCCGCAGGAAAATCGCGTAGTCTCCATCCTTCGCTTGCAGAGGGATGTAGCGCATCGGGTCTTTCGGTGTTGACCAGGGTTCATCTTCGGTATAATTCGGATTGGGGATCGGATATCCGGGGCCGACTTTCACCACCCGGCCCATAGCGATCTTTTCTTTTTCCCGCACCGATGCCGGCAGATAGAGGCCCGATTTCGTTTTGTCTTGTCCTTCTTCGAGCTTCAGCAGCACCCTGTCACCGACGACGATCATCTCTTTCTTGATGCGAATCATAGGGGAATCCTTACACGGTGGATGACGCATGATAGCAAAACCGCGGGAAAACCTCAACAGCCGTCGGCAAGCCAACTCTGTCACAAGTCTGTCACATGACAGACCTGCAACGTATGTCTGTCACATGACAGACTTGCAGCTTGCAGCGCGAAAGGCGGAATCTCTTGACTCATTGCTGTTCTCTTTGTAAATTTATATCTGCAGATTCGTTTGATACCACGGTTCACAAACTCGCAACAACTCCCTGACACCCCATGGCGATTTCTGTAAGGAACCTCACCAAGAAATATGGCGAGCAAACGGCAGTAGACGATATTTCGTTCGAGGTGAAGACAGGTGAGATCCTCGGGTTTCTCGGGCCAAACGGCGCGGGAAAAACGACGACCATGAAGATCATCACCTGTTACATGCCTCCCACCACCGGCAAAGTGGAGGTTGACGGCTTCGACATCTTCGAACACTCGTTGGAGGTCCGGAAGAAGATCGGCTATCTTCCGGAAATGAACCCCCTCTATCTCGACATGAACGTGCTGGACTATCTCGAGTACTCGGCCCAACTCCACGGCCTCCGCGGACCCGCAGCCAACCACCGGATCCGCGAAATGATGCATGTATGCGGACTGGAGTCCGTTCGCCACAAGGACATCGGCGAAATGTCCAAGGGATTCCGCCAGCGCGTCGGACTTGCCCAGGCAATGATTCATGAACCTGACGTGCTGATTCTGGACGAGCCCACAAGCGGCCTCGATCCGAACCAGATCGTAGAGATCCGGAACCTGATCAAGCATCTCGGACGGGCCAAGACGGTTATTCTTTCAACGCATATCCTTTCGGAAGTTCAGGCAACCTGCGACCGCGTGCTCATTATTAACGATGGGCGCATCGTCGCCGACGGGTCACCGGCGCAATTGCAGCAGGAGTTCCACGGTGCCGAAAGTGTGACATGTGGAACTCAGAACCGGTGCGGCCGATCCGGCACAGGAAATCGCCCCCCAACTCCGCATGCTCAACGCCGTCACGAACGTCACACTCCTTTCGGATGACGCCGGTGTCAGCAGATTTGAGATTCACGCGGAAAAGGGAACGGATGTTCGCGAGGCGGCGTTCCGGCTCGCGGTACACAAGGGCTGGACGCTCCTGGACATGCACCGGAAGGTTACCACACTTGAAGAAGTATTCCACAAACTGACAACTCAGTAAGCGGCAGGGAAAGCTATGCATGCCTTAGGATTGCCAAACGTTGGACCAATTTTCCGCCGGGAGTTGCGGTCGTACTTCAATTCTCCGGTGGCCTATGTTGTCATTATCGTTTTTCTCTGCATCATCGGCTGGTTCTTCACGAGCAACCTGTTTTTGATGAACGCCGCAACAATGCGGGTGGTGTTCGAACTCGTCCCCCTGGTGTTCCTCTTTTTCGTCCCGGCGATCACCATGCGGTTGCTTGCCGAGGAGAAGAAATCGGGAACGCTGGAACTTCTCACGACGAAACCGGTGCGCGACATCGAGATCATCCTGGGCAAATTCTTCGCCGCATGGGCGCTGCTCGCGGGAGCGCTCGCACCCACGCTCTTGTATGCCGTCAGCATCGGCCTTCTGGGTTCACTGGACCTCGGGCCCGTGTTCACCGGATATCTCGGTCTCCTGCTTATGGGAGGAGTCTACATTGCCATCGGTCTCTTCGCATCCAGCCTCACGGAAAACCAGATCGTGGCATTCATCATCAGCTTCCTGATCGTCCTGACACTCTTCCTGATGGATAAAGTGCTCATGTACGTACCGGAGACTTTTGCGTCGACGCTGGAATTCCTCGCCATCGACTATCATTTCTCGAACATCGCCCGCGGCGTCATCGATTCGCGCAACATCATCTACTTCGGATCGTTGCTCGGCTTCTCGTTGTATTGCGCCACGGTCTCACTCGAACGCCGGAAGTGGTGACTGCACCATGAACACCAACACACCCAAGACACAAACGTTGCTCCGCCTGGGGATCGTCCTGGCCATCCTTGTGCTGCTGAACTTTGTTTCCGTACGTTTTTTCGGCCGCATCGACATGACGCGCACGGGCCAGTTCACGCTGGCCGATGCCAGCAAATCCCTGATGCGCAATCTTGATGACAAGGTGACCGTTAAGGCGTACTTCACCGAGGATCTTCCATCACCCTACAACAACCACCGCCGTCTGCTGCTTGATCAGTTGAACGAGTACCGGGCATATGCGAAGGGCAACCTCCAGTTTGAGTTCATCGATCCGACGGATGACAAGGGAAAACAGGAGGCGCAGCAACAGGGGATCGCCCCCGTGCAGGTGCAGGTGGTTAAGGAAGACAAGTTCGAAGTGAAGCAAGCCTATATGGGTATGGTCTTTCTGTACGAGGACCGGAAAGAGGTTATCCCGGTCTTCCAGAACCCTGCGACCCTCGAGTACGAAATCAGCAGCACGATCAAGCGTTTGACAACGCGAACGCAAAAGAAGATCGGATTCCTCAGCGGGCATGGTGAGCCGGGCCTGCAAGAAATCCGGCGCGTTCAGGAGATGCTCCGTCGCCAGTACGAGCTGGCCCCGGTCGATGTCAGCAAAGGCAAAGGCGTGCCGCCGGATATTGCCGCGTTGATTGTCATGGCACCGGCGACACCACTCCCGGAATCTGACAAATATCAAATCGACCAGTACGTCATGGGCGGAGGGCGTGTCGCATTTCTCATCAACCGCGTCGATGCCAACCTGCAAAACCGCTCCGGCCGGCCGCTGGATATCAACACCGATGATTTGTTGCAGCAGTACGGAGTGCGCATCAATCCCGACCTCGTACGCGATCTTCAGTGCGCAAACGTGACGATCGTCCAGGAGCAGTCGGGCTTCTCCATGCAATCGCAGGTGCCTTTTCCGTATCTCCCGCTCGTCAGCAACTTCGACAAGAACAACGTGATGGTGAAGGACCTCCGCGCATCTCGTGCTGTTCTTTGCAAGTTCTCTTGACACGACAGGGGCTTCCGCAAAGGGAATCCGGGCCGACGTCATCGCCTCATCTTCAAAGGAGGCGGGCCGGCAGACCGGCATGTTTGCTTTTGATCCTTTGCAGCGGTATACACGCGAGGATTTCCAGGAGAAAGAAATTCCGCTGGCGGTCACCGCTGCAGGGCAAGTTCGCCAGTCTCTATGCGGGCAAATCCGCACCCGCGGATACATCCGCCGGTGCGATCATGCCGACGGCTGCGCCCATTGCTTCAAGTCCCGAGACACGCATCGTGGTTGTCGGAGACGGCGATTTTGCCCGTGACCAGTTCATGGGAGGCAGCAAGGACAACGCTGCATTTCTGGCAAACATGGTTGACTATCTCGTCGATGACGCCGGTCTGATCACCATCCGGTCGAAGGATGCATCGTTCGCGCCTCTGGATGTAGTGTCCGACGGCACGAAGAAAGCAGTGAAATATGCCGATCTCGTTGTTCCGCCGCTTCTTGTTCTCTTGTACGGGGTTGTACGGTGGCGGATGCGCAAAGCCCGGAAGAAAGCTCTGGAGATGCAATGAAGCGGAACACACTGATTCTCGCCGGGGTGCTGGCTCTCCTGATCCTTGCAGTGTTCATTGTTCTTCAACGTCCCGGCGAACGGAGCGTATCGGCCGACGGCAGTGAGGTGTTGGTCTCGTACGATTCAGCGGCCGTCGATAAGATCGAGATATCGTCCGCCTCGGGCACCACGATCCTCCAGCGGGAGGGTGCCGGATGGATGTTGACCTCCCCCTTGCGGGCAAAAGCGGATGATGCCGGAGTTCATCAACTGCTGAGTAAGGGCCGGATGATTGCCATCAAGGCGATGGTATCCAGCAATCCACAAAAACAGACCGTGTTCCAGGTCGACTCGACAGGAACACTTGTCAGGATGTATGCGGGAGGAAATCAGCGCGCGGCGTTTCGCATCGGTAAGCCGGGTTCAACCTACACCGAGACCTACGTCCGGCGTGACGGATCGAACGATGTCTTTCTTGCCGACGGCATGCTTCTCTACCTGTTTGTCAAGCAACCGCGTGATTGGCGGGACAAAGCAATCCTCAGAATGCCGCAGGAGAGCATCAGGAGCGTGCGCTACCAGTACGGCGACACAACATTTGCCCTTGCATTCCAGGACACTGTGTGGAGGGTTGACGGCGCGCCTGCTTCAGACAACACTGTTCGCGGTGTGATCGGCGCACTGGCAACGTTCAGCGCCGATGATTTCATCGACACGACACTTGCCGTCCTACCGCCGTTGACCGCGGTGATCGACGTCGAAGGAACGCAATTGCGGTTCCACAAGAACACCCAGACCAACAACTTCGTCGTGATCTCTTCCGGCGGCCCGCAGGTGTATGAGGTCCAGGGATGGCGTGCCGCCCAGGTGCTCAAACGGAAGAGTGAACTAACGAACGCCCCCGGATAAGCACCGGAGGGCAACAAGGGGCTGACTTTTCGGTCAGCCCCTTTGCATATCCCTCCTGTATCCTTCCGGCACTACCGTCTTCCCCGGCGTTCTCCTCCGTCTCGTTGGCCTGGCGCGGAACGTCCTGCGTCACCCCTCTCCCCGCGGGATGAAGATTGCCCTTCCGGCGCGCTCCGCATCCGTTCGCTTTCGCGGTTGACACGCGGTTGTCGCTCCGGCGGTGCCGGGCGTGCATCGGAGTTGTTGCGAGGCCGTTCGATAACACGATCTCCTCTTGTCCCTTGTCTCTCCACCCGGCCAACACTCTCATCCGTGCGCGGTGTGCGGGGTTTCTCCACGCGGCCAACACTCTCATCCGTGCGCGGTGTGCGGGGTTTCTCCACCCGGCCAACGCTCTCATCCGTGCGCGGTGTGCGGGGTTTCTCCACGCGGCCAACACTCTCATCCGTGCGCGGTGTGCGGGGTTTCTCTACGCGGCCAACGCCCTCATCCGTGCGCGGTGTGCGGGATGGATCCATCCGCTCAATACTTCTGCCTTCTTCGCGCGCATTCTGACGCTGGCGAATGTCCATTGCCCGCGCATCGAGTGATGGCATGCGTTCCTGGTCCTTCACGTCGCGCGGACGTTCGACTTCAAGATTTCCACTTCGTTCTTCGATCCGCGGGCGATAGACACCGATCTGTTCGCGCTCGCCCGTGCCGCGTACGCGGGCTTCGTCCCTTCCACCCACATCTACAAGCGGCGTGCGATCCACACGGATATTGCCCCGGCGTTCCACATGCGTCACATCCGGTCCACGGGACACGATCCGGCCGCCGTCGTAACGAACACTCCCGGCTGTCCGTGTGCGTCCGATGAACCGTGAATTGTTCTCGCTCCGGTAGACGTACTGTTGCACGTGCGGACTGGTGACGTAGCGGCAATCAACGAATGACCAGTAGTGATACGGCGTGACCCAATGCCTGAGGTAATGCATTCCGAAGTTGGCAGTTGAAAACGGCGTACGGTCCAAGCGGTGCCCAGCCGACGTAGTCTCCGCCATATCGCCACTCCACCCATGCCGGCGCCCAGTCGTATCCGGGAATCCATATCCATCCGTAGTAGTCATCGAAATACCAACGACCGTAGTGGTAGGTCGCCCATGCCCACGGTTCTTCGGAATCCCAGTACCAGCCGTCGTCCGTCCATACCCACCGGCCATCCAGGTACGGTCTCCAACCCGCATCCATGCGCATGGGGCGCCACGCATACGTTCCACCTTCGATACCGATCCATTCGCCGTGACCGGCAAGACCGTTGTAGAAAATGCCGAAGGTTGCGCCTGGTCCCGGCGACGCAGATGCATTGCCGGCCATCACGGTCAGCATTGCGATCACAATCAGCACAAGACTCTTGGTTTTCATGGTTTCCTCGTCACTCAAGGGAGTGAAGTTCTTCCATTCATCACACCAACCAGCGTGCCATGATGGAACCGGCCAATACCGGCAATTGCGGGGGGTTTTTGAGGAAGAAGCGTCCACTATCCTGAGCAGTGCATAGAATTCAGCACACCAGGGGAATCGCAGGCGGCAGTGCCCCGGAGAAACGTCATGATGCCTTTTTGCACATGCAGCCGGTTCCTGGCCTGTTCCAGAGCGACAGAGTGGGAGCCGTCGAGCACTTCACTGGTAATCTCCTCGCCGCGGTTTGCCGGTAGCCGGTGCATCACAAGGCAATCCGGTTTGGCGTGACGCAGGAGCTTGGCGTCCACATGGTAGGCCTTGAACACCTTTGATGCTTTTCCGTGTGCATCGCCGTTGCTGCGAGGCCACACATCCGTGTAGACGACATCGGCTCCCTGCACCGCCCGCAGGGGATCTTCAATGATTTCTATGACACTGAGTCCCGTGGTTTGCGCGTCGTCAAGAATGCGGGCATGCGGTTCATGACCGGCCGGACATGCGCACACGATATGCAGGGGGAACTTGGCGGCAAGTTCCAGCCAGGAATTCGCGATATTGTTTCCATCACCAACGAACACAATCCGGTTCGAGGGACCGAATCGGTTGTGTTCCATCAACGTGTATGCATCGGCAAGAATCTGGCAGGGGTGGACAAGATCCGTGAGCGCATTGATGACAGGCACAGTCGCACTCTCCGCCAGTTGCACACACGTCTGATGCCTGATGGTGCGCGCAATGATGAGTTCACAGTACTGCGAAAGAATCACCCCGATATCGTGCACCGATTCCCTGGTGGCCATCCCGATGGCTTCTTGTTGCAGGAAGATCGGGTGTCCGCCGAGTTGTGCAACACCAACTTCGAATGACATGCGGGTGCGCAGCGATTCACGTTCAAAAACAATCGATGCAGTCCAGGGGAGCATTGATATAACGGCATTGCCGGGCTCCCGGAGTGACCGCGTCAAGGCGAATATCTCCTCGAGTTCGCTGCGCTTCCACTGGGCAAGGGATACGAGATCGCGTTTCATGAACGTCTACTATCAATGGTGGATGGAGACACTGGAAAGAACTCCGGCGGGAGACTAGAGAAGCGGAGCGGCAGGCAACGCCACCCCGTGAACATCCATCAGAGCACCTGACCTGGTGGAATGCTGTGCTGTGACATGATACGCATATGGCTATACAGCTGTTCGCACCTCTCGCATAGCCGCACTGCCGGGTCCACTTCGAGAAGATCCTGACCGATCTCCTCTTTGCAGGCGATGCAGGAGCCGAACGACCCCTGTTCAAGACGTTCGAGAGCACTTCGCAACTCATCGATGCGCGGGTCGCTCTTGAACGCCAGGAGCGGATCTATTTCATGGAGCGTCAGCTGGCCGCTGACAAACGACTCACGCGGACAATCGAGTCCGTATGCATCCTGCAGGTGATCGTACAACCTCACAAGGATGGCCCGCCTCAACACCCTCTTGCTCTTCATCAACGCCACCTCCCACCGTTTCGATCGCGTACGGAAGTCCCTCGTTCCGCACATGAACTTACCCCCGTTCTCCTCTCCACCCCTTCCCAATGGGTGACGCCTGTGAAGCCTAGCCCTCCGGCTCCGCCTGTAAGTAACGAAACCTAAGGGAAAAGTCAAGAAGAATCGCAGTTTCCGACGAGAGGGTTTCCGACGAGAGGGGCAAGCGGGAACTTCGGTTGTCATCCGTTAGTTAAAATGGCATAGGTAACAGCTTAATTTCTCACGTTTTATAGGGCAAAAGAAGATGGGAAGGAATGTTGCTTTGACTCTCATGGCTTTGTTGATGATGTCCGGCGCCACCACCGTATACGCCAAAGGGGGAACGGTTCCCGACAGCGGAATCTACTCGTTCACGATGAAGAACATCGACGGGGCCGAGGTTCCACTCTCATCGTTCAACGGCAAAGTACTGCTGTTGGTCAACGTGGCCTCCAAGTGCGGCTACACTCCTCAGTACAAGGATCTTGAAGCACTCTACCGGAAGTACAAAGATCAGGGGTTGGAGATTCTCGGTTTCCCGGCAAACAACTTCATGTGGCAGGAACCGGGCACCGACGCGGAGATCAAAGCGTTCTGCACAACCACCTATGATGTCACCTTCCCGATGTTCTCAAAGATCTCGGTAAAGGGGAACGATCAACATCCGCTGTATCGCTACCTGACCTCGGAATCGACCGACCCGAAATTCGCCGGTGATGTGAAGTGGAACTTCACAAAATATCTGATTGACCGCAAGGGCGGCATCGTCGGAAAATTCGTGTCTAAGGTCACACCGCTGTCGGATGAATTGGTGGGGGCGATTGAATCGGCGCTGCGGTGATTCACCGATTCCGACGGGCGTGCGCCCGTCGGAATCGCCGGGATGGTATTACGGGCGGCGCAGCGTGTGCGTGGCATACCCATAGAACGCCTCCGCACATTCTGCGAGTGTTTCTGACAACGTCGGATGGGGATGCACCGATTCAGCCATGTCGCGCGCCGTCGCACCCATTTCCATAGCAACGACCCCTTCGGCAATCAATTCACCCGCTCCGGATCCAACGATGCCCACCCCGAGAATGCGCTCTGTCTCGGGATCGATGATGAGTTTGGTGAGACCGTCTGTACGATCAAAACTCAACGCCCGGCCGGATGCACTCCACGGAAACTTGACAACATCGACCTTCCGGCCTTGTTCACGCGCATCATCTTCCGTCACCCCGCACCAGGCAATTTCCGGATCGGTAAAAACCACCGCCGGAATGATGATGTGTTCAAATGAGCTTGATTCTCCGGTGAGGACCTCGACTGCGATGCGAGCTTCTTTCGTCGCCTTGTGAGCCAGCATGGCGCCGCCTACGGCGTCGCCGATTGCCATGATAAGCGGGTCATCAGTCTCCTGACGTGCGTTGACTGAAATAAAGCCCCGGTCGTTGCGTTCCACCTTGGTGTTTTCCAGTCCCAGATCGCCGCAATTGGGCGCCCGGCCCACCGAGATGAGAACTCCATCATACAGCTCTTCGCGCTTCTCTCCATTCATTTCCAATTCCACGCGGATCTGTTTCCCCACTGTCGCCATCTTCGATACTTTCACTTCCGTGCGGATTTCTTTGAACAATTCTTTTACCCGACGCAAGACCGGGCGGACAAGATCCTGATCTGCCCCGGCCAGGATTTCAGTCATTGCTTCAACGACAACCACCTCGCTGCCAAGCGTTGCATAGATTGTGCCGAGTTCCATCCCTATGTATCCGCCGCCGACAATCAGGAGCGTGTGCGGTACCTGTTCGATTTCCAGGGCTTCTGTCGACGTCATGATCCGCGAATTCCCCAGATCGAATATGGCCGGCATTGCCGGTTTTGATCCCACGGCGATAATGGCCTTGTCAAAGCTCAGATACTTCTGCCCGTCATTCGTCTCCACACGAAGCGTCGCGGAATCTTCAAAGTACGCCTTGCCGTAGAGCACGTCCACTTTTCTTCTGGCAGCGAGGTCGGCAACGCCCTTCGCCAATTTTGCCACGATCGATTCCTTCCATGCACGCATGGCATTCAAGTCGATCGTGGGCGGGGCAAAATGGATTCCCCGGTATCCGGACTCTTTTGCCTCGGTAATCAGTTTCGCCGCATGCAACAGCGCTTTTGAGGGGATGCAGCCGACATTAAGACACACGCCGCCGAGACGCGGGCTCCGTTCGATCAGCGTCACCTTCTTGCCCTTGTCCGCTGCATAGAAGGCGGCTGCATAGCCACCGGGTCCGGCACCGATCACCACTATGTCAGATTTTTCTGTTTTCACGGTTGGTCCTTGTCAGATCTTCAAGTCGTCTTCTGGGAATTGTTCAAACGCCCGGACCAGGTCAACAATGAATCGGGCGGCGTCGGCGCCGTCAATGATCCGATGATCATAGGACAGGCCCACGGGAAGAATGGTCCGCGGTTCAATCTTGCCATCTCTTACTACGGGGCGAACGGTACTCCTGCCCATGCCGAGAATTGCGAGCTCCGGTGTATTGACAATGGGGGTGAAGTATCCTCCGCCCAATCCTCCCTGATTCGAAATGCTGAAGCTTCCTCCCTGCATCTCTTCCAGACTCAGCTTCCGCTCGCGGGCTTTTTCCGCCAGTTGCTGCACCTCTTTCGACAGTTGAAGCATAGACTTCTTGTCCACATCACGAATCACCGGCACCATTAAGCCATGCTCGGTATCCACGGCAATGCCGATGTGATAGTACTGTTTGTACACGATCTCGCCGGTGGCTTCCTTCATGCTTGCGTTAAAGACGGGATGCTGGTGCAGCGCTGCAACGACGGCGCGCAGTGCGAACGGCATCACTGTCAACCGGGCGCCCCGTTTTTCGAATGCGGCGGCATGGCTTTTGCGGAGATCCATGATGCGCGTGATATCCACATCGTCGAACTGTGTTACGTGGGGAACATGCGTCCACGACTCGACCATTTTTGCGCTGATGGTTTTGCGCAGTGTGGTCATCTTCTTTGCTTCCACCGGTCCCCATTTCGCAAAATCCACCCTGGCTGCCGGTATTGGTGCCGGCGCCGGGGTCGGGGAGGCGGCCGCCTGCGGGGCAAAAGCCTTTTCCTGCAGCCACTGGAGATACCTCTGCAAGTCCTCAATGACCACCCGGCCGCCCCGTTCGCTTCCCTTCACCCTGCGAAGATCAATGCCGAGATCGCGGGCAATTTTGCGAATGGTGGGTGACGCTGCCGGCAGCGGTCCATCCAACCGCTCGATAACGACCTCTGCGGCCGTTGACTGGGCCGGTCTCATCAACGATGGAGGTGCAGGAGTCTGCACGGGTTCGGGTTGTGCCTCTTTGGCTGAAGCATCGATGACGCGTGCGGCCGGCGTGGCACCTGCCGCCTCATTCACGCTCAGGATCAGCTGGCCCACCTTGATGAGGTCACCTTCCTTTACGAACAGCTTCGTCACAACGCCATCCACGGGAACGGGAATCGATGCAACCGCTTTCTCGCTCTCCAGCTCCAGCACAGGCTGGTCTTTCTTTACTGCATCGCCTTCTTTCACAAAAATGCTCGCGACGGTGCCGGAATCAGCACCTTCACCGAGCCGCGGCAGTCGTACGTCCATACCATTCTCCTTTTGGGAAACGATGTTCAGACGATCACGGGAAAAGTCTTTTCAGGATCCACGCCGAGCTCTTTCAGTGCATCCGCAACGACCTGTTTTTTCAGTTTCCCTCTTTGCGCGAGAGCAGACAGGGCGGCGATTGCGATAGTTTCTGCATCGATCTCAAAGAACCGGCGAAGAGCGGCGCGTGTATCGCTCCTGCCAAACCCATCGGTCCCGAGGGTCAACAGCCCTCCCGGTACCCACGGGGCAATCTGGTCGGGCACGAGTTTCATGTAATCGGACACCGCAACAAACGGGCCCTGTTCATGTTCCAGGAGCTGCGCAACGTACGACTTCCTGGGTGATTCGAGTGGATGCAGCATATTCCATCGTTGCACATTGAGCGCGTCTGTGCGAAGCTGCTTGTAGCTTGTGGCACTCCAGACATCGGCAGAGACATGAAACCGATCCGCCAGAATCTCCTGTGCACGCAATGCCTGCCGGAGGATAGGTCCGCTTCCGAGAATGTGGGCGTGGTTCTTCTGTCGGTCCGCAGCCTGACGGAATTTATACAAACCCTTGATGACGCCGTTTGCGACGCCTTCCTGCATGGGAGGCATCGGGTAGTTTTCATTGTACAGGGTCAGATAGTAAAACACCTCTTCATTCTCCGCATACATCCGGCGAAGCCCGTCCTGGATGATCACCGCCACTTCATAGGCAAAGGCCGGATCGTACGCACGCAGGTTCGGCACGGTGGCGGCAAGAAGGTGGCTGTGCCCATCTTCATGTTGCAGACCCTCACCGTTGAGCGTTGTGCGGCCGGCAGTTGCACCGAACATAAATCCCTTCGCCTGCATATCCGCCGCCGCCCAGACAAGATCGCCGATGCGCTGGAAGCCGAACATGGAGTAGTAGATGTAGAAGGGTATCATGCTCACGCCGTGATTCGCATAGGCGGTGGCGGCGGCAATAAAGGACGACATGGCCCCGGCTTCGGTAATACCTTCTTCAAGAATCTGTCCGTCTTTGGCTTCCCGATAGAAAAGAAGCGACTCCCGGTCCACCGGCTCGTACAACTGTCCTTTGGGAGCATAGATGCCGATCTCACGGAAGAGGGGATCCATGCCGAACGTCCGCGCTTCATCGGGAATGATCGGCACGATGAGCCGGCCGATCTGCTTGTTGCGGAGCAACGAACTGAGCAGGCGCACCATGGCCATCGTCGTTGACACTTCAAAGCGTTCGGATCCACGGAGGAATTCCGAGAAACTCTCGAGCGAAGGAATTGGCAACGCCGGGGCGCGCATCGTGCGCCGGGGCAATGAACCGCCGAGGGCCGCTCTCCGTTCCCGCAAGTACTTGATCTCGGGGCTATCCTCGGGGGGACGATAGAACGGCGTGTTGACGACGTCCTCATCGCTGATGGGGATTTCGAAGCGTGTTCGAAATTCCCGCAACTCCTTCTCGTTGAGTTTCTTCTGCTGGTGAGTAACGTTCCTGCCTTCGCCGGCTTCACCGAGTCCATACCCTTTGACGGTCTTGGCAAGAATGACCGTTGGCTGCCCCTTGTGGTCAACGGCCGACTTGAAGGCTGCATACACTTTTTGCGGATCATGCCCGCCGCGTCTGAGTTTGCGGATCTCTTCATCGGTGAGATGATTCACCATCTCGAAGAGCTTCGGATACTTACCGAAGAAGTGTTTCCTGGTATAGCTGCCCGGCTCCACGGAATACTTCTGATAATCCCCGTCGACCGCTTCCTCCATCCGTTTTAGCAACAAGCCTTCGTGGTCGGCGGCAAGGAGGGGATCCCAGTCGGAACCCCAGACGACCTTGATGACATTCCAGCCTGCGCCGCGGAATGCCGCTTCAAGTTCCTGAATAATTTTGCCGTTGCCGCGGACGGGGCCGTCGAGGCGCTGCAGGTTGCAGTTTACAACCCAGATAAGATTATCGAGATGCTCCCGCGAGGCGAGTGTCAAAGCGCCGAGTGTTTCCGGTTCATCGCTTTCGCCATCCCCGACAAAACTCCAGACGCGCGGCTCTTCACCCTGCAGAAATCCGCGTGCCTTAAGGTAGCGGTTGAAGCGCGCCTGGTAGATCGACATAAGCGGACCGAGGCCCATCGATACGGTGGGGAACTGCCAGAAATCCGGCATCAAATACGGATGGGGGTACGACGAGAGGCCGTGCGGAGACGCTGTTTCCTGCCGGAACCCCTGAAGCTGTTCCACGCTCAGGCGGCCTTCAAGGAAGGCCCGGGCATAAATCCCGGGCGATGCGTGACCTTGAAAGTACACCATATCGCCGGGCCGTTCCCCGTCGCTGCCGCGAAAGAAATGATTGAAGGCAACCTCATAGAGGGTTGCCGATGAGGCGAACGTGGAGATGTGTCCGCCCAGTCCTCCGTGCAAGCGATTGGCGTTCACAACCATCGCCATGGCATTCCAGCGGATGTAACTCTTGATTCGGCGTTCGATCTCCCGGTCGCCCGGGTACTCCGGCTCGTCCTGAGGGGAGATCGTGTTCAAATACGGTGTGGTGACCGACTCCGGGACGTGCATCCCGGCAGCACGAAGACGCGCTTTCAACCGTTCAATAATCAGCGGGAGCCGTGCGGGCTGCTGATCGCGAAAGAGGGACTCGAGAACAAGCTCCATCGAATCAAGCCATTTCTCCTGTGGTTCCTCGCCGTCTTGCAGCACTGGCCGCGGTTTCGTATGTTGAGTCTCCACGATGTCTCACCTGTCAGTATTCATAATGAAGAGAAGCTCCCCCCGCCGGGATGTCCGGAGGAATATTCATGCGGTATCTTGACCGCGTGTTTGCGACACCGGAAGAAGAGCTGGCATGCGACGAAGTTCTCCTCGATATCTGCGAGGAGGAAACCGATGCTGAAGTGTTTCGGGTCTGGCAGCCCGGCAGCCGATTTGTCGTTCTGGGGTACACGAATGAAGCCGCCCGCGAGGTTAACCTTGCAGCCTGCGCAACCGAGCAGGTCCCCATTTACAGAAGAACAACAGGAGGGGGCACTATAGTTCAGATGCCCGGGTGCTTCAACTATGCGCTGGTCCTGCGGCGGGACGGGCATCCTGCTCTTGCCGGGATAGACGGAACCAACCGGTTTGTTCTGGAACGCATTGCCTCTGCCTTGAGCACGCTCACGGACGGGCCGGTCGTACCCCGCGGACAGACCGATTTGTGCGCAGGAGAACGGAAAATTGCCGGCAATGCACAACGCCGGAAAAACCGGGCACTGCTGTTCCATGGGACGCTGCTGCTCCATGCCGATATTCCGGGAATCGAACGGCTGCTTCCCTTCCCATCAGTCCAGCCCGACTATCGGAAGAATCGATCGCACACCGATTTTCTCGGGAATCTCCGGATCGATCCTGCGGCAGTCACAGCGGTCCTGAAGACCGCCTGGAACGCCCACGCGCCGTACACTGAACAATTCGAAGAACGTCTCGCCACTCTGGCCGTAGAGAAGTACGGCAGCCGTGAGTGGACGATGCGCAAATAAACAGACCAATTGTGGATTGTGAATTGTGGATCCACAATCCACAATTAGATCTGTTCCGCAGCACCTCTCTCCATCCATCCCACCTTACCGTCGGCAAGACGGATTTTCACCCATTCGTTGACACTATCGATGATCCGTACCTTCACGCCCGCATGCAACACAAACGCATCACTGCTCTTCTCGTCGGGAGAATTCTTGATTGTCGTGAGTGTCGCCAGGACAATGGCTTCGTCGTTCCGGCCCGCATCCTTTGCCTTGTCGACGAGAATCGTCACAGCGACAAGCGAGAAAGAGACTGATGCTCAGGAGCGCAATCGTGCCGATTTTGCGGAGTGCATAGCTGCGGGCGAGGATGATCAGCACCACCGCACCTGCCGTAAGCACGAGCAATGCATATGCCGTCCAGCTGATCCCGCTCAGCGAAAACCATGCCTTGAGTGCATCCCACGTGTCCCAGATGAACAACCGGGGTGTCACATCAATCTTGTCGACAATGAGCAGGTTCGCCAGCTGGAGGTTGTGCTTGAGGTCATCATCCCCCGGCATGAGCCGTTTCGCACGCTCATAGTGCAGGATTGCCTTGCCCATGTTCCCCTGCTTGTAATAGGCGTTCCCCAGATTGAAGCAGAGCTCTCCACCGGTTACGCCGGACTTCAGAATCGACTCGTAGCATGCAATCGCTGAAGCGAAGTTGCCCTGCTGGTAGAACCCGTTGCCCTGCTGAAAGAGCTGTTCCGGGGATTGCGCGTTGACAGAAACCGCAACCAGGAGCAACAGCGCCGCATAAGATATGAGCCGGGGCATTATCGCGCTTTCAAGGTACGTTCAAGTTCAATGATGATCCGCCGCGCTTCATCGAAGACGCGCTGCATGGCATCAAGTTCGAGACTGGTCGGTGAGAAACGCGCCATATCACAGGTTTCAAGTGTCGTGCGCAATGACGCTGCAAGCTCCGGAGCAACTCCGCGCAGCGAGAGTTCCTGAACCGCCCCTTCCACAGAATACTCTGCCTGCGGGATGTTGAGTTTGTCGCCCAGATATTTCCAGAGAGCCCGTGACATCTCCGAGTAGAACCGGAGCCGCTGCTTGGACGACGGAGCCCCCTGTGCGCCGGATTTTTCCCGTAAGAGGTACTCCGCCTCCTTCAGCCCCTTCTGTGCCACCTTCATCGCTTTCCGGTTCCGGTATCCTGCCTGGTCGAGCATGACGATCTGCTGCTGCCGGGCATAGACGTAGGCACCCACCATTCCGGCAAACGGGAGCACCAGGAAGATCAGGAACAGCGGACTGGAATACGGCCGCTCAAGTGTGCGATGGAACCGCGCACCGCTGACCTTGATGAACCGGATGTCCTGGCTCAGCAAGCGCACGTCTTCACGGGTAACGCCGGACATTATTGCCGGGGAGGTGGCGGCGCCCTGTTCAACATTGAGTTCTATCTGCGGCGACCTCAACCGCACGTATTCCCGTTCGTTAAGATCAAAATAGGAAATGACAAGCGGCTTGATGACTTTCAGTCCGGGATACCGTGGAATCACCAGATACTCGAACGTTTTGCTGCCGCTCATGCGCGCTTGCGAGCGGTTGATATTCTCGGACACTTTCGGGCTATACTGCTCAAAATCCGGCGGCAGTTCAACCGCCGGTCCTTCCAGCAGCTTGATATTGCCTGTACCGGAGAGTGTCACCTTGATGGAAACGGGTTCGTTCGTCCTCGTCGTCTTCTTGTCGACTGCAGTGCTCATGGCAAACTGACCGACCGCACCCTTGAAGTCTGACGGGGCTCCCGACGGGAGCGGGTCGACCCGGATCTTGACGGCGTCGCTGGTGACAGTAAAGGTCGCATTCCGCCCGAAGGGATCGCGGAAGAACGCATCGAAGGGGTCGTTCGAGCGGGCATAGGGCAATTGGACGGTCGTCTGCACTTCCATCGGTCCGATCTCCAGACGCACCGGCCTGCGTCGGAAACAGCGCAACACGTTTGATCACACCGACACGATAGCTTTTTCCGTTTATTGTCTCATTTGTCAGCGCGATGTTCTTCGGGGTTTCGGCGTCTTCACCCCAGAAGCCCGTCATCGTCGGGTTCTTGGTGACGCCGTAGTTCGCCACTGACACACGCGTGTAGAGTTTAAAGACCAGATTGATCTGTTCCCCCTGGAGCACGCGTGTCCGATCGACCACCGCGCGAAGGAACAGATTATCTCCCACCTGGACCGCCTGATCCTGTGCGCCCGCCTGCTGCTTCGGTTTGGGAGAGCCCTTCACCACTTCGATGACAACGGGTTGGGACTGCTGCACTGCACCGCCCGCTTCGATCGACGCCGCGCCAATGGTGAACTTCCCGATTTCCTTGGGTTGGAGAACATATGAATACGTCACCGATGAGGACACCGACCCGTTGATGATCTGCATGCTCGACGACTGATTCGGGCCGGACATCATGTGAAACTTGCTCAGATCCGGAAGCTGAAGGTTCTTGCCGCCGCCCATCGAGCTTCCGCTCAAAGTAAACACAAGAGTGAATTGCTCGCCCAGTCCGACCTGAGTCCGGTCGACTTTGGCTTCGAATGTCGTTTGACCTGCAGCCGGCGCGCTCATCAGGATGACGAGAACTGCCGCGCCGAACACTTTCACACAGTTCATCTCACCAGTCCTTTTCACCGCGCGGTCTGATCGCGGCCTTGGTCCGGAGCCTCTTCTGTACGTCGCGTTCGCTATTCTTCAGTACTGCCAGAATGCGTTCGGCATCGGCCTTGGACATCTGACGCTCCTGTTGCTTCGCCTGTTGTTGCTGGTCTTTCTTGTTTTGCTGCTGTTGTTGGTCCTGTTTATTCTGGTCCTGCTTATTCTGATCCTGTTTCTTTTGATCCTGCTTGTTCTTCTGGTCCTGCTTCTTGTCGTTGTTTTTGTTCTGCTGTTGCTGTTGTTGCTGCTGCTTGAGCATTCTGAGTGCATAGGAAAGATTGTACTTTGCATCGGCGTCGTCGGGGTTGAGTTTCAAGGCGTTGATGTATCCCTTGATGGCATTCTGGTAGTCCTGCCCCTGAGCAAAGGCATTGCCGATATTGTAGTATGATTGCGACTGTGTCCGGGTGTCATCTGTCGCATGCAGAACATTTTCGTATTCTTTTGCCGCCTCGGCCGGCTTCTGTTGCTTGTACAGAGAGTTGCCGAGATTGTACGTCGCCTGGGTCTGCCCCTTCTCTTTCTCCAGGGCCTTGCGATAATTGACTTCAGCGTCGGTATACTTCTGCTCTTTGTAGAGATCATTGCCGCCGTTCACCAGCGATCGGACCGACTGCGCGGGCGCAGTCGGACGAGCCAGGAGAACGAGCACCGTGACGACACAGGACAACAATAGGAGTTTTCATTCTCCCGCCACCTCCTCCTTCCGCAGGATTCGTCCAAGGGAAAACCGCCTGTTCCTGTTTTCCGAGAGCAGGAACTCCAGCAACAGGAGCAACAATGCGGGAGCGATGAACCACTGATACCGGCTCTCGTAGTCGGTGAATTGCTTCACGCCGAATTCCTTCTTCTGCAACGCATTCACATCCTTGTAGATCGCATCCAGTTCATCCTGCGACGTGGTACCCCGGAAATACTTCCCCTTGCCGATTGCCGCGAGCTTCTCGAGCGTGACCTCGTCGAGTTTGGATACCACCACCGATCCCACCCGGTCGCGCTTGAAGTCTGTCTGTTGACCCGAACCGCTGTACACCGGAATGGGAGCGCCGTTGGGAGACCCCATGCCGATGGTATAGATCAGTATGCCTTTCCCTGCCGCCTCCTGCGCTGCGTCCATCACATCGCCTTCGGTATTCTCGCCGTCGGTGATAATGACGATGACTTTCGTCGTCTGTTCTTTGAAGTCGAACGACTCCACCGCGCGCTGGATCGCCGCGCCGATTGCCGTCCCGGGAAGTCCCACGGCATCGACATCCAGAATATCGAGGAACAAATTTGCGGCACTGTAGTCAGTGGTCAGGGGGAACTGCGTGAACGCTTCGCCCGCGAACACTACGAGTCCGATGCGGTCTCCGCCGAGGCGGCCGATGAGATTCCGGATTTCCAGTTTAGCTTTTTCCAGCCGGTTCGGCTTGACATCTTCGGCTTTCATGCTGAGCGAGACATCCACCGCGATGAATATATCCACCCCTTCCTGTTTGACCTCCTCGAGCCGTGTGCCGATTTGCAGGTTGGCAAGTGCCACGACGACCAGTGCGACAACAACCAGAAGAAGTGCGAATTTTACCGGTCGTTTGAAGCGACTGGCCTCCGGGGCCAGACGGCGCATCATCTCGGGTGTGCTGAATGCTTTCAGTGCACGGCGGCGGCCGGCACGCACAACGACGGCGAGCGCGGCCAGCAGCGGCAGAACAGCCAGTACCCAGAGATATTCCTCGTGCAGGAAGCGCAGCATTTACGGGAGCTTTCGTAAAATCAGACCCGACATACCCATTTCCAGCAACAACGCAATCAAGCCCGCCCACGCCCACGGGACGAACATGTCTGCATAGGACCGGTAGGACTTGACCTCGATGCGCGTTTTTTCCAATTTGTCAATTTCCGCATAGATCTCTTTGAGGGCGCGGTTATTCGTTGCCCGGTAGAAATTCCCTCCGGTGATATCCGCGATGGATTTCAACGTCTTTTCATCAACATCCACGGGGATATTCTGGTAGCGTATACCGAACGGCGTTTGCACCGGATATGGTGCTTCCCCCACGGTGCCGACGCCGACGGTATAAATGCGAATCCCGAACGTCTGCGCAATATTCGCCGCAGTGAGAGGATCGACCTCGCCGCGGTTGTTCACACCATCGGTCAACAGGATCATCACTTTGCTTTTCGCCTTGCTGTCCTTCAGCCGGTTTACCCCCTGGGCAATCGCCATCCCGATCGCCGTGCCGTCTTCGACCATCCCCGGCTTTACCTGCTTCAGCAAATTGCGGAGAACGCGGTAGTCGAGCGTCATCGGACACTGCGTGAAGCTCTGGCCGGCGAAGATCACCAGACCGATGCGGTCATTCGCACGCCCTTCAATGAAACTTTCCGCCACATCCTTCGCCGCTTGGATGCGGTTCGGACGGAAATCCTCGGCAAGCATGCTTCCACTGATATCCAGCAGAAGCGCGATATCGATCCCTTCGGTGTAGATATTCTCTCCCTGCGACGTCAACTGCGGCCGGGCAAGAGCGACGATCAGCACTCCCAGCGTCAGAAGCCGGAGTATGCCCGGGAGATGGCGCAACCGTTCACGCAGCGTGGGTGTAGTGGTGCCGAATGCGTCGAGCGTCGAGAACCGGATGTCACTGGTCATTGACCGCTGCCTGCGGATATACCAAAACACAAGCAACGGGATGAGGAGCAATCCCCACAGCGCCCAGGGACTGGCAAAGACGGTGTTAGGATTCCACATCGGTCTTCGCCCTTCCGCCGTCGGCCTGCACAGGTGTCATAGCGACGAGCTTTGTCTTCTCAACAAATGCGAGCACCCCGCGGAAGGAATCTTCGTGGTCAGTCGCCGTCGGATGGTACTTGGCGAACTTCACGAGATCCGCACGGCGCAGGATCACCTCCGCCGGCCCCAGGAGGCCATCGCCGATCTTCGCAGCGCGGAGACCCGCGAGGGTTTCGTCGGTGGTTTCCTCCAGCGACGGCACGGCATAGCGATGCTCGAAGTACCGCCTGAAGATTTCACTGAGTTCCGAGTAGTACTCCTTCACCAATCCCTGCTGCCAGAGTTTCCTCGCCTTGAGGTCTCCGAGTGCCTCCAGAGCTATCAGATGGGCGGGCCGGGCGGGTGCAACGTACGCTTCGCCGGAGATCTGTGCGCTTCCTCGCTTTCCACATCCTGTACGCGAGAAATCCGAGTCCCGCCACGAGCACCGCGATCCCTGCATACAGCGCAATTTCCTCCCACGAGAGCGGAATGTCGATCGGCGGCTTGATGTCGCGGAAGGTCTTGCTTGTATCCTGTGGCACGGTGTGAATCGTGACGACCAGTTGATTGGTCAATGCCACATGCGAGGCGGTATCGTTTGGTACAAAGTACAGAAAGGGCAGAGGAGGAATTGCAGCATCCCCCGAGTCGTACCGGGCAAGAACGAATTCCGCCTTGCTTGTCGTATCCGACGTCGCCGTGAGTCCGCTGCGCCCGAGTACGGCGAACCCTTCGAGCGTATCGCCGACCATCGGCTGGATGGTGAGACCCCGCGAGTGACGGAGGTCGACCGTGACGCACAATTCGGTCGCCCACGAGGTACGTTGTGGAATCGACGCGCGCCCGCGCGGATACCTGCTGGGCCACCGCAGGGTGTGCTTGCTACCGCCAGTGCAGCCGCGACAGCTATCGCAACCGTAAACTTCCGTGCCGTCACAACCGGCTCTCCCTCAATTTGAAGAAATCAACGATCGGCTTGATATACGGCCGGTCGATCCGGATCGGGATGGAGTCGACTTTGCTGCGCCTGAACAGTGATCGGCGGTTCGCCCGCCGCTGCTGCCAGTAGGTGAGAAACGCGGACCGCACCAGACGGTTGCCGGTGTCTATCCATCGTTCCTTGCCGGTCTCGGCATCGTGCAACTTGATCAGCCCGACCTCCGGCAGAACTTCTTCACGGGGGTCGGACAACTCCACGGCAATCACATCGTGTTTGCGGCTGATGACCTTGAGGATTTGATCGTACCCATCGTCCAGAAAATCTGAAATCAGAAACGCGATTGTGCGCTTCTTGTGCACGTGGTTGAAATACTCAAGCGCGCTGCGGATATTCGTCCCCTTCCCGGAAGGCTGGAAGGATATCAGCTCACGGATGATCCGGAGAATGTGTGCGCGTCCTTTTTTCGGAGGTACAAATTTCTCGATGCGATCCGTGAAGAGGATAAGGCCGACTTTGTCGTTGTTCTTGATCGCCGAGAAGGCAAGCACTGCGCAGATTTCCGCCGCAATGTCGTTCTTTGTGGCAGATACCGTGCCGAAATCGCCGGACCGGCTGAAATCCACAACGAGCATCACCGTCAGTTCGCGCTCTTCTTCGAAGATCTTGACAAACGGGTGATTGAACCGCGCTGAGACGTTCCAGTCGATCGTACGGATGTCGTCGCCGTATTGATATTCCCGCACTTCGGAGAATTCCATCCCGCGGCCCTTGAAGACCGAGTGGTATTCTCCGGAGAAGATCTGGTTGACCAGACCCCGGGTCTTGATTTCAATCTGACGGACTTTTTTGAGAAGCTCTCTGGTGTCCAATGGCTCGTTGTCTCGGCTAAAGCGCAAAGGCGCCAAAGAAAGGATAAGATACCTCACGGCACCTCGATCTTATTCAGGATCTCCGCCACAACCTGCTCCGGCGTGACTTCTTCTGCTTCGGCTTCGTACGTCACGGCCACGCGGTGACGCATCACATCGAGGCAAATTGCGCGGACATCCTCCGGGATCACATACCCGCGACGTTTGATGAACGCGTAGGCCTTGGCGCCGAGCGCCAGATTGATCGATGCACGCGGTGAAGCACCGTAGCTGATCAACGGAGCCAGATTGGGGAGATTGTACTGCTTCGGATTGCGTGTGGCAAAGACGATGTCCAGAATGTACTTCTCGATCTTCTCATCCATGTAGATTTCTCCCACCACACTCCGGGCGTTGAGAATGTCCTGCGGGCTGACGACCGGACCGGGCTGTCCGAGCATGCCGCTCACGTTGGCACGCATGATCTGCAGCTCCTCCTCCTTGGAAGGATAGCCGATCTTCACCTTCAGCATGAAGCGATCGACCTGTGCTTCGGGAAGCGGATACGTCCCTTCCTGTTCGATCGGATTCTGCGTAGCAAGAACCAGGAAGGGTTCGGGAAGCTTGAAGGTATTCTCGCCGATGGTCACCTGGCGTTCCTGCATTGCTTCAAGCAATGCACTCTGCACTTTCGCCGGGGAACGGTTGATTTCGTCGGCAAGAATGAAATTGGCGAAGATGGGCCCTTTCTTGGTTTGAAAGGAACCATCCTTCTGATTGTACACAAGTGTCCCGACGAGATCGGCAGGAAGAAGATCCGGCGTAAACTGAATCCTCTGAAACCTGGCCTGAATGGCAGCGGCCAGTGTCTTCACACTCAAGGTCTTTGCCAGGCCCGGCACCCCTTCCAGCAGAATATGTCCGTTGGAAAGAAGCCCGACAAGCAGGCGTTCGACCATATACTTCTGGCCGACGATGACCTTGGCGATTTCGGCCTGGAGTATGTCGAGGAAGGCGCTTTCGCGCTGGATTTTCTCGTTGATGGCTTTAATGTCGAATGCCATGAAACCTCCGGGTAATGCGGGAACGTGGTGTCGATGTGAACGTTAAAAGTACAAAAAATGGGGCAAAGTTGAAAGACTTACATCGGTGTTCATTTTTCGGTGGATTTACAGATCGGGTTGACCTATGATGAAGCACAAGGGCACGGGGAATGGTGTTCCTCATATGTGTTAGACACCGCAGAGGAGGCTATGGCTTACACCGCAGCTGGAAAAATGGCAACGATGCCGTCAAGGGCAGTGATGGAACGCGCATACAAACGGAGCGACGCACATTATGACGGACTGTTTTTTCTTGGAGTCCGGACGACCGGCATATTCTGCCGTCCGTCCTGCAGCGCAAGGAAGCCGATGACAAAGAACGTAGACTTCTATTCCACGGCGCGCGAAGCCCTTTTTGCCGGCTACCGCCCATGCAAACGATGTACTCCCATGGCGCCCGCCGGTACAGCGCCCGCCTGGGTGACATTGCTTTTCTCCGCAATTGATCGTGACCCGAATTCGCGCCTGACCGATACCGGAATCCGCGTGCTGGGCATTGACCCGGCACGGGCAAGACGCTATTTCAAGAAACAGTACGGAATGACCTTCCAGGCGTATTGCCGTGCCCGGCGATTGGGACAGGCCTTGGAGCAGATCCGCCGCGGGGCAAAGATAGATGACGTGGCCCTGGGGCACGGCTACGAATCGCACAGCGGGTTCCGCGGTGCATTCGGCAAAGTGTTCGGCACATCGCCGGGCAAAGCCGCATCCACCGAGTGCATCACCGTCACCTGGGTTGAAAGTCCTCTCGGACCATTGATCGCCGGGGCAACAGACAAATATCTGGTCCTGCTTGAATTCACCGATCGGCGAATGCTTGCTGCTCAGTTCGTGACATTGCGGCGAGCGTTCGGGCGCCCCATGGTGCCAGGCACGAATGCCGTGCTCGAACAATTGCGACATGAGCTCGCGCAGTACTTTAAGGGCAACCTGAAGAAGTTCACTGTGCCGCTGGAATTTCCTGGAAGCGAATTTCAAAAGCGGGCATGGGAAGGACTCCTCAGGATACCGTACGGGAAGACCGTGTCATACGAAGAGTTGGCTGACCGCATTGGCGCCCGGGGCGCGCAGCGGGCCGTGGGACACGCCAACGGTTTGAACCGCATCGGCATTGTCATTCCCTGCCACCGGGTGATCAACAAGAGCGGAAAACTCGGCGGATACGGCGGAGGGCTCTGGAGGAAACAGGCGCTGTTGGATCTGGAACGGGGAGAACGCAACGAGAAGTGCTGATGAAAAGGATTACCGCTGAGGCGCAGAGACGCTGAGAGGCTTAGAGGATTTCTTTTGTAGAGGGGGTTCCCCGATCATACGTGCTTTCTCTGTGTCTCTGTTTCTCTGCGGTGATATTTTCTTGTTAGGCCTTATCCCTGCGTCTCTGCGGTGATATTTTCTGCAAGGGTTTTCTGGTGTGTCACCCCCGCCAGAAGGTGTACAGGACGTCAGCGTTCGGAAGGAATGCATCCATCAACGCCAATCTGCGGCGCAGCAGATACTCGCGCACTTCAATCAACGCCATCCGCCCGGTAACAGGGCGCTTCGCTTCAAAGGCGGCGATTCCCTCCAGCAGCACGACGGTATCCTGAATCCTCCCCATCGCGGTCTGATAGGCATTCAGCCGTGACCGGGCGCCGGCAGTCATCCAGGGGAGTAGCGGCGTAAGAATTTCCAGCGAATATCTGAAGTGCTTGAATGCGACCCGCATGCGGTGGACAGTGGCGGGATCCGTGCCGTTGATCCTCTGCCGTCTCCTGACAACCCGTGCAAATGCAGACGCCAGCGCACCCGTCAACACTGCACGCGTTGCAGACGCGAGTGCCGGATTGACGCTGATACCCAGGAGCGCATCTTCTGCTTCTGCAATGGCCGCCTGCAACCCGGCGGTGTCAAACATCCGGACGCTTCTTCCCGTCGCTCCCAGGAGTTCGCGTTCCTGCATCTGCATGCCTCGCAGGCACATCCCCGCCGAAGGAAACGCCGGCACGCAGTTTCCTCAATGCTATCCGCCGGATATGTGCATCGCGAAGTCCGTTGAATCCCTTGAGAAAACTCCGGAGCGCCTTCCGCCGCTTCTGCAGGACGGGATCCTGCGCCACACCGGAGATCAGATCCATGACGGCAACCAGACGACGCGTCGCCACCCGCAGATCATGCACGCCCGGCTCACTGGGGCGTCTCCGGACACGAGCAAGCTGCACGGTGAAATTCCGGTGCCGGTCCTCCAGAGCCTCTATGAGCAAGCCGCACGGGTTCACCGGCGCACGTCTAGCCTGCGACCGCAAAGCGGACATTGAACACCTCTTCGAACATCTGCGCTTTCTTGTTGAGAGCCCACTTCTCAAGAAGCAAATCCCCTTCGCCATCCAACCGGAGAGTGAACTTTGGTTTCTTGTACTCTACTTCGAACCCCCGCACTTTCGATCCATGCTCAGTGTCCATCGCGTCGGCGAGACGCAGCAACGCCGCAAGTTTCGATACCACCACCCGCTCTTTCGACGAGAGCGCTTGAAATGCCTCGTGCTGGGGCTTCGGCTGCGACCTGCGGTGGTAACGGGCAACGTTGCCCACAATGGCCATCTGCACATCAGACAAACCAACAATCGGGGTCATCTGCAGAAGGTACTGCGTGTGCTTGTGATGATCGGACGCGGAGATGAACGTACCGATATCATGCAAAAGCCCGGCCACCTCAAGAAGGACGCGCTGCTCGATGCCGAGACTGTGCAGGTCGCGGGTGGCATCAAACAGCTGCACGGCGTGATGCGACACCGTGGTCGCATGTTGCTCATCAAACTGGTACTTCCGGCCCACTTCCATGGCTGACGCAATCACCTGTTCCCTGCGCACCGCTCGCCGCTCATCGTAGAACTCCTCAACCATATCCAGCAGGAGCCCATCTTTCAACCCGACACGCGGTATTTCCACGTCCTCAACCCCGCCGACCTGAAGGAACTTGCGCAGAATGATTGCCGCAGGAACAATGACGTCGGCACGGTCGGGCCGCAGCTGAAGCTCCTGAACCCGTTCGGCATAGGTCATGGCCAGCAGCCGCTTCAGGATGCGCTCGAGTTCGCCTGCGCTGAGCATCGTGTCCCGGTCTTTCCCGAGGATGTCTTTCCGCAGTTCTCCCAGCACCTCCACATTGCCGCCGGTGCCGATGCACACATCGATATGGCGGCCGCCGATCTCCCGGCGGATCCTCTGTTGCGCCGCATCGACGTACTCCCGGATCAGCTCGTGAACACGGCGCTCATCGTTCTTGTAATCACCCAGCGTGCGCAGGAGCCGCACCGACCCCATGGTGAAACTCGTCGCGGAGAGAATTCCTTCATCTGTGGCAAGAGTCATCTCCGTACTCCCACCGCCGATGTCCACCAGAAGTCCCACACGGTTCTTGAGCGACACCTTTGTCCTGACCGCAACGTGGATAAGGCGGGCTTCTTCTTCCGTTCCGATGACCTCCACATCAATGCCCGACGCCTGGGAAATGCGGTCCACAAGAATGTCCCGGTTCATTGCCTCGCGCATCGCACTCGTGGCGACAGCACGGGTCCAACGGACTCCGTGCCGGTCGAGTGCGCCGCGGAATCGTTCAAATGCGGCAACAGCAGTATCGATGGTCTCCTCCCCCATCACGCCTCTGGTGAACACGTCTTCACCAAGGCGGACCGGTTCACGGATCACCTCAAGAAACGCCGGAGTGCGATCCGCGTCGACGGATGCGATGACAAGGCGCATCGCATTGGAACCGACATCAATGGCAGCAAGTATTGGCATGGGCCGTGGTGGTTAGTATGCTGACAATATAGGGAGGAACGGCCTGAAATGCTTCATCAGGGCTCAAAACGGGTGACATTCGGTGGGTGACAGCCTGTCACATGTCTGTCATGTGACAGACATGTGACAGTTGTTTGGCACGGCGTTGGTGCTCTGTCATGGTGTCTGTCATACGTTGGTGCTGTCTGTCACGGACAGATCATGACGCTGCAGTCTGTCATGTGACAGACATACTCTACTTCGACAACGATCCAATCATCGCATCAAATTCAGGGGATGCGGCGGTAATGGTCTTGGCCGGACCTGTAAACTTGAAGAACACGGAGCCCTGTGGACCATCCACGATCGCACCCCGTAATCGGAAGTTCTCTTTCTTGCCTGAGGCCATCATCATCGGACCGCTTGGCGCAAGATACGTGCCTGCAATCTGGACGATGGTTACTTTCAATCCGTTGACCTCTTTGGACTCGTTCTTGGGCCCATCGGGTTGTTCGAATTGACTGACCCAACGCGCAATATTCGATTCGTTATCGCCGCCCGCACCCTGGCCGAAATAGAACACAGCACATTCGCCACCCTCTGCGTCACCGGACTCCGATCCGATCAAATAGGTCGCAGCACGCATCTGTTTCTCCGGCCCGACAGTCCAGTTCTTCGGAACACTCCATGTCAAACCGGCGACCTGCCCCTTCGCCTGACCCAGCATGTCGCTGCCGGAAGCATCTTTCTTACAGCCACCGAACACCACCAGCATTGCTGCCATCGCCACCATCACAGACCAAAGATATTTCATATGATGTTCCCTTCGAACTGAGAGTGAGAGTTATCATCATTAGAAAGCGACTTCCACGGTAAGGCCGGCCTGATTGCCAACGATCATTGGAGTCACGGTGAACGTGGTGCCATTCCGTGCCTCCGCCGGATTGTATCCATCCGGATGCGCTGCCGCTGTCCCGATGAGGTGACCGAGGGCAATGGCCATGGGGAGATCACTGTACCAGTGCATGCCCCTATTGACAAGGCCGAATGAGACCAGACCCATCACGGTGTAGCTCACGGGTTTGAGCCAGGTGGCCTCGGGATAGTTTTCCATGATCACGGTCAACGTTGCCACTGTGGTTGAGAGGTGTCCCGAAGGAAACGCATCGAACTTCGAGGTTGCACGGTTGTAGTCCATCTGGTTGGGGAACACATCCCACACGCCGCCCGGCCGCGTTGAGCGGCGGGGTTGCTGCCGGCCGGTAATGCGTTTCAGCGTATGCACGATCAATGCTGTCCCCACAAGGGCTTCGACAATTTGACTGGCGGTGCGGAGGGCACGCCTGTCACCGGTGGTGAACCCGAACAGCGCAAACGCCGCCGCAGTCCCAAAATGCGGCAGGCCGTCACCGAGGTACACACAGGCATCGGCAAACCTGTGGTTGAAATCCGATGCCGTGTAGAATTTTCTCGTCAACTGCCAGGTTTCTTCATCGGTGGCCACGAGCGCCGTAGTGAATGCACCCAGGCCAACAAGCGAGGAGATCTGCATCGGCTCAAACACCTTCTGGTATGCGCTGTACCAGGTCGCCGGAATGTGCGTGATCATTGAGTGCCATGCAGGAACAGGGACGTCCTGAAATGCCCCATTTGAGGCTACAACGGAATCGTCCAGTTGCATCTGCTCCAATGACGCGGGGATTGTTGGTGAACTCCTGCGCCCGGGTGAGCGCAGCACTCAGCATCATGCCGGCCACAAGCCCCATACGAAGAAGGAAGAGTGTCACGGTGGCAGGCGCTCAGAAGTTGATGGACAGTGAGACTCCCGTCCCTTGCGGTGTCAGCAAAGGGGCAACCGATACCGAAGGGGAGTCGGACGACAATGAATTCTCAAATCCTTCGGGATGTGCAGCCAGCATGCCGAAGGAATACCCGAGTGCAAGGCCAAGCGGATAGTCGCTGTACCAGTGAATCCCGGTGTTCGCCATTGCCACGCCTATCAGCCCGACGATGGTGTATCCGACCGGGCGCACCCAGGTCCACTCGGGATAGTTTTCCGCAACCACCGTCACAGTTGCAAGCGCTGTCGCAATGTGGCCGGAAGGATAGGCATCAAACTGAGGCACATGTTTGTGGTATTCAATCTGATTGGGGAACAACACCCAGATCCCTCCGGGCGCAGTGGAAACAATCGGGCTCTCGCGTCCGGTTGTGTGCTTGATCACCTGAACAACCACGCCACACGCCAGGATCGCCTCGACCACCTGACTGCCTGTGCGGATCGCACGCTTGTCGCCCGCGGCCAGACCGTATACGGCAAAGCCTGCGGCAAGGCCGAATTGTGGACGCCCATCGCCAAGGTATTCAAAGAAATCACTCGTCTCTTTGGCAAATGAAGAGCTCTTGTACAGCCGATCGGACAATCGCCATGTCTCATCATCGGTCGCAACAAGCATCGCGGTCAGAGCGGTCATTCCGACTATCGCGGGAATTGAGCGAAGTTGAAACGTCGACCGGCCATACCGCGCCCAATCACCCGGGATGTTCGTGAACATGCTGTGCCACTCCGGGATATATTCAGTCCGCGACACGGGAATTCGCACGTCGAGCGTATCCGATGAATCGCCGGGGGAAGGGACCGGATTCCGCATGCTGGCCGTAGTGCTGCAATGCAGTCCGAGCGCGAGAAACAACATCATTCCAACGACAAATACCGGTTTGCCGCGTTTCATCCAGTAAGCCCGGGGGGATTGAACAAGTGATCAGATTATTAAAAGTACCACCATTGTGGGTTGAAATCAAGGGAGTCCTTGATTTTCTGAAGCTAGTTCCTCAATATTCACATATTGTGACGGCCGGCTTCGCTTTGGCGCGTGCAACCCATGAGTCTACGTTCTTTATAACACTCAACGGAGCTCCATCGTGCCCCAAACACCTCACATAGAAAAGCACTTCACGTCTTCGGAAATCGTCCGCGATGTCGTCATCGGCATGTCTGACGGGCTCACAGTGCCGTTCGCACTTGCAGCCGGGCTGTCCGGAGCAGTCGCAAGCACGGGCATTGTAGTAACGGCAGGCCTTGCGGAGGTCGCTGCAGGTTCCGTCGCCATGGGATTGGGGGGATACCTCGCTGCCCGGGGAGACGCGGAACACTATGCTGGCGAACGGCGCAGGGAGGCACAAGAGGTACGGGAAATTCCCGAGCGGGAGGCACAAGAGGTTGCAGAGGTGCTGCAACAGTATGGGCTGACCGGCGAAGAAAGCGCCCCGGTAGTCGACGCCCTGCGCAAGAAGCCGGAAGCGTGGATCGACTTCATGATGCGATTTGAACTCGGACTTGAGGAACCCCATCCGGGAAGGGCAATGAAGAGCGCCGCAACGATCGGAGGAGCGTATATCGTGGGTGGCCTGATTCCGCTCCTGCCATACATGCTCCTTCATGACGGCCGAACAGCGCTTCTCCTTTCGGTCGTTACCACGCTCTTCGCGCTGTTTGTGTTCGGCTACATCAAAGGCAGGTTCACCGGCATGAGCTCAATACGCAGTGCTTTGCAGACGGTACTTATCGGCGGACTGCGGCGTCGTGGCATTTGCGATCGCGAAACTGATTGCATGAGTAAACACCAGGTGTCTACAATTGCGCACAACACCGGTCTTCGCCCGGGCAAACATCCCTTCCCTGATTCACAACGGGCGGTAATCACATGCTGTGTCACTGGCACGGAGATTGCAATCAACCAGGCAACGCCGGGACATCCCCGTTCCGGCTTGCTACAATACCATTCCTCAAATGTGCGCCATGGGCATCCCTGTAAGAGACGCCTGTGGCGCCACCTCTTTTTGGGGCGCCGGGCTAAGCCCCGCTCTGCACCACTTCCCGGTTGTGATCGACCCAATAGGCCCAGCCTACAAATATCCAGGTGACGTTTCCTGCGATCGCAATCGTTGACACGTTGGGAGGCGGAGGTCCAAAAAGGTTCGCCAGGTAGATGGCAAAAAGCACGCCCACAAGAGCCCAGAAGGCGAACTTCCCGACTCCGTTCTTCGCCCTGGTAGTCTTCAGGTACACGATCACCCCCGTGACCAGGAACGCGGTTTCAACAATCAACGTACCCGCCAACGAATTCCAGAGTCCCAGCCCCCATCGTGTTTCACTGCCGATGCCGATAGGGAGATCCGGCCGGTGGGTCAGGAGATCCAGGATCCAGTGACTTACGACGCAGAGCCCGAGCACAATACTCGCACGCACATTGCGCTTCAACGCAAAATACACGAGCCGCAAAAACGACTCCCCAGACGAGCACTCCGAGAAGACTGTGAGAATACGGATAGTCGTAGAAGTCCAGAGGCGTTACCACTGTGGCGCCGGGCTCGATCCGTACATGTTCTAGTCCCGCAAGCACCAGGAGCGGCCAGAGCAGGTCAAGAAATTGCGCCGCAATGAACAGAGTCCCCAGCGACGTGCGGGGCGCCGCTTTCTTTGCTGCAAGGGCAACAGCATAGTGACCGATGAACATGCGATCTCCTGCCGGATGTTGCGTAACGTATCCACTAGTGCTTTTCGGGATGAGGTGCATCTTCCAGAATCAGCCCCCGGTAATCGCTGATACAGGTATGATACGGTCATCAGGATGATCCCGAGGCCGATGAATGACACGATCCTGTAGAGTGTCTCGAGGAAGGAAAGATCGTAGAAGAAGATCTTGAGGATTGCGATACCGAACAGCACGATGGCGATGATACGAACCGTTCGCTCGCGTCGCAAAAGGCCCACACCCATGAGTCCGATCGAATAGACAAGCCATCCAGTTGAGAGGAACATCTGTTTGAGGTTTTCAAGATCGAGCGTTGCGCTTTCGACCTCGCCGCTCCGCAGCGCTATGGCGCGTTCATAGTAGTCGCGGATTTCGCCGCTGATCAGAACGAGCGTGACGACAACGAGAAGAATCCGGATGAGCAAACGGACCTCATCGTCCCAATCGCCAAGCACTCGCGTGCTGGGTGATTTCGTAGCGAGACCATCCGAGAAGTGCGATCGCGAGCAGCAGGATCAGCACCCGAATGTTAAGTAAGGGCACAAATGCAGTGATCGGGTCGAAGACAATGCCGCGAACGATGACCAGACACGTCCCGAGCACGATGAGCACGATGCCCGCCACCGCCAACGTGGCGATTCTCCCTCTGTGACCGGCACTGAACAATGCCGCACCGAACAACAGCCAGAGCAGACCCATCGTCATCAGTCCCTGAAACAGCAGGAGAGCGTGTGCCGTTTCGTCCTCCCCACGGCCAGACGGCGGAAGTAGTCGATGGTTTCCGCGGTGAGAAGAAGAAACACAAAGAACACCCAGATGAGATGAAGCATTGTGCGAATTGCCGCGGCGCGACCATCACGGGCATTTCTCATCAGGAAGAGCATTCCACCCGCCCCGCCCACAAGCGAAAGGAAGGCGAGCGACCGCAAATTCCAGAGAAGAACAAAAGTGCTCGGCGTCAGGGTGGAACAACATGCCCTCGGTACCGAGGGTGACAAGACAGGCCCAGAGGAGGACGAGGATGCCCATCCCCCGGACATGCTTGATGGAGGTTTTCATCCCAATCCAGTACAATGCCAGTGCTTCGGCCACATAGACTGCGATGACGACAAAATCTCCGAAGTGAATCTCCGTCGCGATGACAAGGAGCACGATCGCCGCCACCGCATACTGGACTGTTGCGCCCGTATGCTCGCTTGCCGCACGCCATGCAAGGACGCTGCTTGCGGCATAGAGCACGGCAAGTGCATGATCGTGGCAGGAGCCAGCCACGGTTCATAATACCTGTCGAGTACTGCATACAACCCGCAATAGAACACGAGCGCATTCGCCACGGCGGTCAGCCGACGGATAACGTCAGAGGGCTCGCCGCGCAGCATCGCTGTCATGGCGTCGTACCCGTGGAACAGCACCCAGAACATGCAGAGGAAAACGAGGGCGACGGCGCCATCAGCGGCACCTGCCGACGAACCATACCACAAATAATAGATGAGATATGTTGCCGCAAGCGAGAGCGGGGCAAGGACCACCCATTTGCGGCGGAGCACCAGAACGGCAATCAGTCCGGCATCCAGCATCGCGATGTAGCTGAACAAGCCAACCGGATGCGCCTCGCCGGTGCTCAGAAGAAACGGCGTAAGAAATCCACCCAGCCAGCCGAGAAGCGACACCGCAAGGGCATCGTAGAAGAACGCCTGTGTGAATGTCAACGCTGTCACTGCAGCCATGAGAACAAAAGCGACAGGTTGCGACACGAGTTGATAGTAGTTGAATGAGGCGTACACGCTCAGATACAGAATCGCAATCCCCGCCCCCACCAGCCCCTGGGCGAACATCGGCAGTCCTTTGCGGTGGAACCTGGCACCGCCGACAAGAAGCAGAATCCCCGTTCCAATTCCAATCCCCACACGCATCCATTCGGAAATCCAGTTCCGATCGAAGGCATACTTCAGGAAGAAACCCATACCGATGATCAATGCCAGGGCGCCGATGCGGTTCAGGAATTTGCCGCCGATGAGTGCTTCCCATTCAGCACGTGTCCGGGTTGTAGCGGCATCCCGGGAACCGATCATGGAGAATCGGCCGTATACCTTCGGACCCGGGCCCGGCGACAACGGGTTGAGGCGAGCTCGTGACGGGGGGCTGAGACAACTCAGTGACGAGAGATTGGGGCACAGGTACTGCGTGCGGTGCAGGGGTTTCCACAACCTGCGGATGTACTTCCCGGGGATTGGCGGCATGCTGAGCGCGCCCCAGTTCGTCCATTCTGCCGGCGAGCTTTTTCAGTTCGTAGCGAAGATCGCGGATGGTGTTGCTGAGGGAGCTGACGACAACGACGATGATGATGGCAAACATCAGCTCGAGGAAAAGGAGAATGGCGATCATCGGGAGCCTCCTTTGAAGACTGATTGACAATGGTCCATAGTCCATAGACTATTGTCAATCAGTCTCAACGAACCAACATCATCCTCTTCGTCTCGCTGAACGCCCGGGCGGCACTGTTGATCTGGATTCTGTAGAAATATGTCCCGCTTGACAGACCGCTAGCATTGAATTGTGCGGTGTAGTTCCCGGGGGCCATCGTTTCATTCACCAGCACCGCCACCTCTCGTCCGAGCATGTCATACACGCTGAGCCTTACAATACTAGACCCCAGACCCGAGACCCCGGACCCCAACCGATTGTCAATTGTCGATCGACTATTGCCCATTGACGTTGACCCGGACCCATTTTCAGCACCAGCGACCCGGAACCCGATTGTTGTCACCGGGTTGAACGGATTCGGGTAGTTCTGATCAAGAGAAAACGTTGACGGCACGCCTGAGAGTTGCTGCCCTTCAGCAACTTCCGTCACCCCGGCATTCACCCACGCCGTGTACCAGAGGGATGCAAGATCCTGTGTGGCGCCCTGCAGGACCTCTTGTGTCAATCGTCCGGTCCGTCCCCACAAGGCGGCATAATACGCTTGAGGGGCATTGCCGCTGCCGTTCCACCCTGAAACGGTGCGGGCGGCGTTATCTGCCTGCAGAATCGAATCGACATACGTATTCGAGTGGAGCACAATGCTCAGCGCGAGCCCGTAAAGATCGCTGACATACCGCACGCTGTCGGGGTGCACCGAAAGCGTGGAGATGTATTGCCCGATCATTGTGGTTTCATATCGCGAATGGATGCCGCTGTTGCCCGTGAGTTGACCGTTGTAGTTGACCGTGCAGTGCAGGGGTTGATAGGCATCGCCGACATAGTGCCCGAGATCTGCGGCCGACTGGTAGGCTTTGGTCCAATCTGCGCGGCTGAATTGGACGGTCAGCGAATCGACCGTGGCAACGATCGTCCATGGAAGAATGCCGTAGGACTGCACGGATGACCAGCCGTATTGCGCAATCACCACCGACAGATCGCCCGGCAGGTACCGGAAGTCCGCGAAGGATTCGAGATCGATGAAATGTTTCGGTTCTTCAGAAGGGTCGACAGACTTCCTGTTGTCCGCATCGCTCGCATGATTTATCAGAAACGACTGTTGTGCCGCAAGCTGCGACAGAGCGGAAGGAAGATGTTGCGCGGCGTTTTGATTGATGAACCTGTGGGCAGTACCCCCCCAACTCCATGCGTCCCCGGCGGCAAACACACTGATTGCCAGGAGGAGAACCCCACATTCGCGGCGGACCATAAGCATTCTTGCCCTTTTTCTAAATATACCGAGAGTGCAGAGCCAAAGCAAACCAATTGACTATGTGATGATCGCAATGTATCATGAAGTGTACATCCACCTGCATCCAGTCACCCATCTCTGAGTCTCAATGCGCACAGTGACGTTCAGCATACTTCTCCTGTATCACCCTGGCTGCTTTCAGCGGTTGCAGCACAAACCCGACTGCGGTGCACCGCGACTCCGCCTCGCAGTCCTCCGGCAGGTGGCCCGTGAATTCCGCGCGGTGTGGGTTGCCACAGTGGTGAACATCGATTGGCCCAGTCGCCCCGGCCTGTACGACCGGATGCGCAGCAACAGGAAGCCCGGCGCATTCTTGACTCCGCGGTTTCCATCGGCCTGAATGCTGTGGTCTTCCAGGTGCGCCCTCATTGCGACGCACTCTACGCGAGCCGGCTGGAACCCTGGTCGTGGTACCTCACCGGTGAGGAAGGGAAACCACCTGTGCCGTTCTACGATCCGTTGACATTCTGGATAGAGGAAGCACACAACCGGGGCCTGGAGCTTCATGCGTGGTTCAACCCGTATCGCGCTCACCTCACGCGCGGCGGTCCTGTCTCCGACTCATGCATCGTGCGCCGTCATCCGGAACTGGTGCGTTTCCTTCCCGATAGCACCTAGTGGCTCGATCCGGGTGACCCGCGGGTTCAGGACCATTCATTCAATGTCGTCATGGATGTTGTCCGCCGCTACGATGTCGACGGCATCCACTTTGATGACTACTTCTATCCTTACGGCGATGGGTCGTTTCCGGATGATACCACGTGGCATGCATACACCATCGCCGGCGGTACACTCTCGCGCAATGACTGGCGCCGCTCAAACGTCAACACATTCATCAAGCGCGTGTACGATGCAATTAAACAGGAGAAGGGGTATGTCAAATTCGGCCTGAGCCCGTTCGGTATCTGGCGTCCCGGCTTCCCTCCCTCCATCGCCGGTTTTGATCAATACAGTGCACTCTACGCTGACGCCCGACTCTGGCTTAACGAAGGGTGGGTCGACTACTGGTCACCCCAGCTGTACTGGCCGATCAACCAGATCCCTCAAAGCTATCCGGTGTTGCTCGGATGGTGGACACGGGAGAACACGCACCAACGCCATCTCTGGCCGGGCTTGTTCACCAGCCGTATGAATTCGGAGAAGGGATTGGACGAATTGGTCAACGAGATTATGGTCGAGCGCGGCGCAGTTCCGGAGAATCCCGGACATATTCATTTTAGTATGAGGACGTTCTTGCAGGACAGCAGTCTTCTCCCCGCGGGGCTCAGGAGACTGCCGTATCGCATGCCGGCGCTTGTCCCGGCTTCTCCCTGGCTCGGAGACCGCAAACCCGGGCCCCCTCTGATGAAGACGTCCGTTGATTCTGCTGCGTTGCATGTTGCCTGGACCCACGATCATCCGGGCGAGGTGTTCCGCTGGGTGTCGTACGTCCAATACGGCAATTCGTGGACGCAGATTATTCATAATCGCAATGACCGCGAACTTGTCATTCCTGTCGAGCGGCCTGTCGAGCGGCCGTCGAGCGGCGGCGGAACGCGCCGCCCTTCGACAGGGTGATACCACTGCAGCCCCCGTCCTCATGGAGCGTCTGCGCAGGATAGAATTGTCGGCGATTGACCGTCTCGGAAATGAAAGCGACAGGGCCGTATGGACGTCAGTCCCATAAGCAGGTTGGTGAAAAACGTTCTCACATTTCGCGCAAAGGCGCTAAGGTAAGCAGGGAGGTCTTGATGGCGCAGCACTCATGGGTCCGTGAACTGCCTGCATCCGTCACGGTGTGCGATACGGCGGGGATTATTACGGAGATGAACGACCGCGCCTGTGCGTCATTCGCAGACGATGGCGGAGCGGCACTCATCGGCACGAACGTGCTCGACTGTCATCCGGAGCCCGCCCGGACGTTGCTCGAGCATCTCCTGAACACAGGAACTTCGAACTGCTACACGATTGAAAAGCAGGGGAAGAAGAAACTGATCTTCCAGTCGCCATGGTATGAACACGGCGAGTACCGGGGGTTGGTCGAAATTTCGATCCCGCTTCCTGACGACCTGCCGCATTTTGTGAGGGATTAGCGCTGAATCCTTGCCGAACCGCCCTTCGCGAACGCCTGCACTTGCTCAACCGTCGCCATAGTGGTATCACCGGGGAATGTCGTCAATAAGGCCCCGTGAGCCCACCCGAGCTTCACGGCTTCGTCCGGCGTTTCTCCGCTCAACAGGCCATAAATGAAGCCGCTTGCGAAGCCGTCTCCCCCGCCGACGCGATCCAGCACGGTGAGCTCTGCCGTGGGTGAAGTGTACGTTTTTCCGGCAAGCCACGCCACCGCACCCCAGCTGTGATGGTTCGTCGAATGCACGTCGCGCAGGGTCGTGGCCACCACCTTGACATTGGGATGCTTTGCCACAACCTTGTCAATCATGCCGAAGAATGTGGTCGGGTCGAGTTTCGACTTCGCATGCACTTCAGGACCCGGAATGCCGAGGCCCTTTTGCAGATCCTCCTCATTGCCCACCAGCACGTCCACATGTTCAACGATCCGTGTGACGACATCCACGGCTTTCTGTTGACCGCCCCATATGTTCCAGAGTTTCTCGCGGAAATTCAGGTCAAAGCTGGTGATTGCCCCGGCCTTCTTTGCGGCCTTCATGCCTTCGATGATCAACTCGCCTGTCGTTGCAGAGAGAGAGGCAAAGATCCCGCCGCTGTGGAACCACCGGAGGCCGCCGGAAAAGAGCGTACCCCAGTCAAAATCACCGGGTTGGAGCTGCGCTCCGGCTTCGTTGCAGCGGTTATAGAATACGATAGGGGCCCGCACGCCCTGCCCGCGGTCGCTGTACACCGTAGCCATGTTCGGTCCGTTGACGCCGTTATGCTTGAACCGTTTGTAGAACGGTGTGACGCCCATCGCCCGCACACGTTCCGCAATGAGATCGCCGACGGGATAGTCCACCATCGCCGTCGCAATTCCCGTTTTCATCCGGAAGCAATCCGCGAGGTTTGCAGCAACGTTGAATTCCCCTCCGCTTACGTGGATCTGAAACTCGGCGGCCTTCCGGAACGGAATGATGCCGGGGTCAAGACGGTGCACCAGCGCGCCGAGGGATATAAGGTCGAATCCGCCCGCCGGGGGTATCGTCAGACCGTTATTCATGATGTTCTCCATTTGTTGAACCAGCAGGGCAGCCTACTTCGCAGATGCCCCGATAAACAGCGGACGGATGTGTCGTTCCAGAATATTCTTCGTCACGTTTGCTTCAATTGTCGGGCGGCATTCTCCCAGAAGGCCCTGGAACCTCTTCCCCATCTCCGCCGCCACCTTGTACCCGACGTGCACCAGCTGGCGGAAGTGGATGTTGAATTCCTTGCGCGACTGGTCGTGCTGCAGCGCATGCACATAGTCCTGACTGCTCCACGCGTCGACCGTTGCCGGGAGGGGGAGTTTAGCCCGGTCGATATCGATGACAGTGAGATAGGGTCCGCACAACTCATCATAGCGTTTGAACGACGCCGCATAAATCTCTTTGGCAGCCTTCAGACCATCCCCTCCTGCAGCGGCGAGACCGATGACCTCTTCAAGCCATGTTGTCCCCGCCGTTTTCAGATGCAGGCCTGCATGCGTTTTCTTCAACGCGCGATGTATCACGGGATAGAGCGCGAATTTGTCGCTTCCCGAGTGTACACTCAGCTTGAGGTTTTTGGGCAGACGGAACACCGCTACTGCATGGGCGATGACAGCCAGATCGTCGTTGAATTCCCGCTCGAAACTGCTCACGTCGCCAACATAATCAATGCCCTTGAGAAATGCTCCTGTAAACTTCGGCGCAATGGTCTGAAGGGGAATGCCTTCACGCGCAATTGCGGCGAGGATGAAAAACAGCTCCACGGGAGTCTGCGGTTCCCCGGCCTCATCGAACGACACCTCGGGAACGAACCGCCCGTCACCCTTCCGTCCGGCGACATGCCGGTAGACTGCGCCGGCGTCCTGCACGGCATGCAGATACTTCCGGCCAATCGCTTCGATTGTTTTTGGGGTGACAACAAAGGGGACCGGTAACGCGGGGATCTGCAGCGTTCCCTGATAGGGGGCCATTGCCGCGACAAATGACGCAAGGGCATCGGATGGAGCGGGTTTGCCGATGGCATCAGCGACATCGATAGTAAAGAAATTGCTTGCCGCAATAAAACGGTCCACCGTCGCAAGCCCGATGTGATCGGCATCGACGTAGTACGACGCCTGCCAGGTGCATGTCCTCACCGCTTCATCTGCTTCACGGCGTGTGTCTTCGGGCCCCGTTCCGATGATCGTATGCTCGCGGTTGGATTTGTTCCAGACCGGCACCACAGAGACACCTGCGTTCTGCGCCTGTTGCAGCGCGCGCAATTGTGCCGCGCCTTCACGACCGAATCTATCGCCAATCCCGATTGAGTATTTCTCGAGTTCCATCACTAAGACCTTTTGCGGAGACCATCGCAAGCAAGGTTGAGGTAAGGTTCAGGTTGAGGGTCAGGTTAAGAAGGTAACCGGGCACTTAACGCAACCCTCAACCTTAGCCTCTCTTGCGTACCCGCCGACTTATTTCAGCAGCATCATCTTCTTCGACATCACCTGATTGCCGGCGCGTCAGACGATAGAAATACACGCCTGAAGACATGCCTTTGCCGTCGAAGCTGACGGTGTACGATCCCGGTTCCCGCATCTCATCAAGAAGAGTGGCAACCTTCTGTCCGAGCAGGTTGTACACTTCGAGAGTGACCCGCGCTGTGTTGGGCAGACCGAACGCAATCTGCGTGCTGGGGTTGAAGGGGTTGGGATAATTCTGTGCGAGCGTAAATGCTTCAGGAACTTCTCCACCGGGGGTTTCCACACCCGACACCGGATCGCTCTTCCATGCGGTGTACCGCGTCGGGAACCAGTTCAGGTCACCGACCGGATAGCCGCCGCTACCAGCCAAATAGATTGCATTCGCTGTCCGAATAGGCACAGTTGAGAGTGTCACGATAGTAGCCCGCACTCCTCCGGTCGAAGTCGTAGATCGGCAGCCAGTTGTTCGTTTCTTTGGTTTTGCCGGAACCAAGCGACGTTTTTGGCGTGCGGTACCATTTCATCATGTTCACCATCAACTGCGGGGTGTTCGGGAACGTAAAGGTCGCCTTCGTGAACGCCGTTGTCGAGTCGGCGCCGATGCGCTTGTTGATATTGTAGGTGAGAATTGCCCCTTCGGTCAACGGCGGATTTGCCACGATCGGCCATACCGATGCGGAATCAAAAAAGGCTTTCCCGGCAGGGCTGATGCCGTAGTAGTTCTTCTTTACCGTCCACACTGTCGTATCGTTGGGAACTGAGAAGATCCAGGTCATCCGGGCAAAGCCAAACGCATCTTTCTCGCCGCTGTCGGTGAACTCGACCTGACGCACGGCATCGGTGTCTGCACCGAGGGCGAAAGCGTCGAGGAACAGGTTATCGTTGATGATAGCCCTTCTTCCCGTTCTCCCGAGTGACAGCATTCCATGATAGCTCATGCCGTTCACGCACGTGTTGTGCTCGAACCGGAGATACTGGATGTTTGCCGTGCTGGAGAAGTGGCGGATGATGCGGTCCTGCCAGTTCACGAAGGTGTTGTTCACCATGATGAGTGAATCGACGGACCCGGCACGCACATCGATCCCCTTCCCGGCGCCGAGATTCGACCGGCCGAGAAATCCCATGTCCGTAAGTCTGCAGTTGGTGATGCGGACGGTCGAGGGGGGTTGATCCGTGCGGATATGATTACCGTTCGTGGTTGTCAGGATGCAGCTGTCAAGTGTGAGCCTCAGTCCCGCGACGCGCGGTGTTGAACAGTGATCCCTGCAGGTGGTTCAGGTAGGACGTGTCTGCCTGCACATAGTTTCCGGGCTCGAAGTATCCCGAGAGGATGATATTCTTCATCGTGACATTGGCGCGCATCGTGATGAACGTACCGGGAGGGTTCAACGTCGTTGCGTTCGGGTAGAGATAGATGATGGGTTTGCTGATGCCGGCGGTGGTATCATGTGTTTGGAAGCGCAGGGGGTACCCGTTGGTGATTGCCACCTGGGAGAGGTAGACTCCCCCGCGTTGCAGAACATACGTGGCGCTGGAATCACGTCGCGCTCCGTTCGCGAGTGTGTCCCCCACGATGAAGTTGTTGAGGAATGTCGAATTCACGATGAACGGGGGAACACGAACGAGGTTCTGTCCGTACATCAGAACCGGAAGCAGTGAAAGAACAACCAACACTGCAATAAGTAACCGCATCTTGCGCATGACAGCCTCCTGTGTATTGATGTGATGGTGTTTGGTGAAACGATGATGTCAGAGCTAGAATTCGACTCTCACGCCGATATCCCCCGACAGGCCATACAGCTGGTTTGACGTCAGCTGTTCCCACTGTGCGACACGATTTGTCGTGAACACCTGCTCCTCCACACTGGTAAAATTGTTGAGGTTGAAGAACACCGAAAAGTTTTCGGTCAATCGTTGCCTGAGGGAGAGATCCCACCGGGAGAAGTTTTGAACGACAGGGTCGCTCCTCCCCGATGCCGAGTAGGAACGATTGTACTCTCCCTGGAAGAACACCGACAGACGGCCGGAGAACCCCCCGATGTCGTACCCGAGGGCGACGTTCCCATAGAACTCCGGCTGCCCCTCCAGTTTCTGTTTCTGATCCGTGATCCGGTTGGTATACTTGGGGATATTGCCAATCCCCGGAAGAAACGTGTACGTCGTATCGACCCTGTAGGAGAGCACGTAGGTCTCTGACCGGATGATGGAGAAATTATAGCTCAGGACGATGTTCGAAAGCAACCCGGGAAGGAACCCCAGGTTGGCCTGATGCTCGAGTTCGAAGCCCCACACCTTGGTGGGCTGTGCACTATTGACCGCGTACGTAAGGCTCATGGGTGAACTCGAAGGGAATGGCATCTTCCATGTAATTCCCAGCGTGTCAAGAATGGACCCCACACCGCGTGTGTAGTCGCACGGGATGTTGGAGACCACGTGGAACATATCGTCAATACGCCGGTAGAACGCGGACACGGTGAACAGTCCGATCTCGTTTCCGAATACCGAAGTGTTGACCTCGAAGTTCCACGCTTTGGCATTTTTCAATCCGGGGTTTCCCGCCGTCACGATGTTGCGGGGATTGGTGATCCGTGCGACCAGTTTGTTCAGCCGCATATTGAAATCCGGCCGCGCCAGCGCGCGGTAGGCGGCCACGCGCACATTCAAGAAATCCAGAGGGCGCACGGTAAGGTGAAAGTTGGGGAGCCAGGTGGTTTCCGTGTACGTCGCACTGGTATCAATAAATGTCCCCGTCGTCGGGAAACCCGAAAGAGCGGTGCTCGAGTACTTCGAGAAATAATCATTGCTCTCCTGCTCAACGCGCAGACCTGCAATAAACGTAACGCTGCTTCCGAAGTTGAACGTGTTCATGATATACCCGGCAGTGATCCGCTCGATGATGTTGTAGTAATCTCCGGCCGCCTCAGGATCGTAATTGTATTCACGCGGGCCGCTCGCCGTGCCGATCCCGTTCTTGTTCAGTTCGTACCACTCCTGCAAGGCATCTCTGTTGATCAGGGGATTCAGACTGTACTTGTCAAAGATGTTCCTCGTCGCCGGTGTCGGATCCAGGAAATTCGTCAGCAGCACCAGGTTGCCGGCCCGCTGCAGGTTGGCAAACCTGGTTCCCGCACAGGCTCTTGGGCTGAATGGTCCCGTCTGCTGCAAGGTAGTTCGGCTGATAGTACCCGAGGTAGTATGGCGCCAGCAGGCTGGTCGACTCCTTGAACCGTGCTGCGATACCGGAATTTCCCCCCGGCCTTGATTTCCCCGCTCATCATATCCCCGAGGGTGTACTTCCGGGAGAGGTCAAGAAAGGCCGTCCGTTCTATGTCACGGTTCTTCTCGGTGGAATAGACTGCCGTATCAAGAGATGACATCCCGAAGTTGTTGTACGCGTACGGGATGAACTTTTCCACCGGTCCTTTCCAGATGTCTTCAGGGATAGCACGCATACCTGAGACTCCATTACTGGGAGGCTCGCTGAACTGCATGCGGTAGTTGTACGGGTAATTCGATTGCGATTGGGCAAATGACAACCCCCAGTTGATGTTCATGTCGAACAGATAGTTGTCTCCACGTATCGAACTGTTGAACGTGTTGATCTTTTGCTCCCTGTCCCATGCCGTGTAGTACACCCTCTCGCCGCCGTTGGGATAGTCTCTGTTGTACGTGATGTAGTCCCGGTCTGTCTGGTTGAACAGATTGTTGATTCTGATGGAACCGCTGTCGGGCGTGTTGATATCAAGGAGAAGTCCGACCCCGCCGCGCTTGCGTGTTTCATCCACGTAACCGAGGGTGAAATCAGAGATCATATAGTCAGTGAAGTTTCTCAGCGTCCCGTCAAGACTGAGAGTGTACTGCTCATTGCTCCTGTCGCGTTGCTCGAGGTTTGCATTGACCTGCACACCGAGAATGTCGTCAAAGAACCGCTCTCCGTATTTTCCCGTGAAATCATACTGGCCGAAATTCTTGGTCAGCTTGTTGTACGCGCCTTTGGCATCGACCCTGATCTGCCGGACCGACGGAGCCTTTCGTGTCACGAGGTTGATGCTCCCGGCGATGGCGTCGGCATCCTTATCAGGAGTAAGTGCCTTGAACAACTCGACACCGGCCAATGTCCCCTGCGAAAAGGTGCTCAGGTCCACACCCCGCGCGTCGGCGTCGGTCGACGGGATTCTGATGCCGTCGATCGTGAACGCGGTGAACTTGTCGCTCATCCCGCGGAGAATCACTTTGTTCGCCTCGCCGCCGGAGCGGATCAAGGAGACACCGGGGAGACGGCCGATGGCCTCTGCGGCGTTCGCATCGGGCAGTTCCTTGATCTTCTCCTCGGAGATGACATTCACAATGGTGTTTGAGGTGAGCTGCTGGTTGATTGCCGCCTCCTGACCGCGGGCCTGGGCCGTCACAAGTACTTCCTGACCTTCAATCACATCGGGCAGCAGCCGCACATTGATGAGCGCCTCTTCTCCATCGGCAATCACCACCGGAATTTCCCTGCTTTTGTAGCCGATATACGCGATGCGCAGCGTACGTGTACCGGCCGAAATATTGGGGATGCGGAACTTGCCGTAGAGATCTGTTGCCGCCCCGAGGGCCGTCCCCTTCACGAGAACATTCGCTCCCACCAACACATCGCCCGAGGTCGAATCGCTCACGACGCCCCTGATGGTTCCCTGGGCGAGGAGCAGGGAGGGAATCACCACCAGAATCGCTAGCACAGTAACCAGGGTCTTCATGATGCTGCTCCTTTGTGCATGGCTCAATGATATCGGATATCGGATATCGGATATCGCGCTACTGCGTTTGGTTTCACACTCTTGACCGGCAGTCTGCACATGTCTGTCACATGACAGACCACCAACGCCGTGCCAACACAACGTATGTCTGTCACATGACAGACCACATCCCGCCAGCAGCCAGCGGAACAGATTCCCGGCGGCCCGGGTGTTGTCATACCCTTGCGGAAGCCGGCGCGCATCCATGTATTCATTGTACAGCCATGGATCCCCCAGCGCAAAGACCAGCCCCTTCCCCACCCGGGAGACCGCCATTACCACAGGTCCATCCGCAGAGGCCTGGAACACCGGTTGGGCCGGCTTTTGTAGCTGAAGAGAGCTGTATTCTTTAATGAATATGCGCCGTACGCCGGCAAACAAAGGGTGCTGTGGAAATTGACTGAACGTGCCGGTCTCGTACTGTTGACCGGTCACGCGGTTATGACTGTCTTCGTTGAAGTGGATGCCGAACCGTTCCGCAAGTTTGTTGAAGTGTTCGAACTCCGCATTCCCTTTGTCATTCCCGAACAATACAAGGGTGCCTCCTTCACTGACCCACTTCCCGATCACCACTGCATCCGCAGTGCTGACGTACCGTGGATGGGGGTTCTCTTTGGGGGTGTCCGGATCAACGATGATGTAGACGGAAGCATTCGCCAGGGCATCTGCGGTCGGCGGCACATTGAGCGTATCCACGACGGCGCCGGTGCGTCCGATGATTGCGGCGAGCTGCGAGTATCCCGAGTTGGCGGTATCATCCCACACGTAGTGAAAGCGGCGGGGTGTCCCGTTCCCGTCTGCTTTCCATTCGTTGTTGTATGCACAATCCAACAACACCAGCCGGTTCAGGGCAACGGGGTCAGATGGCGGAGGCGCAACGAGCTGACCGGCAAGCGGAAGGTGCAACGCCCGGATCCCGTCGACAACAAGTCCGGCCATGGCAAACGCACCGCGCCAGCGGAAATGCGTGTCATCCTGCTTGCCCTTCGGATAGTGCGGAGTAGACCGCCGGGGGCACGCGGAGGTACAGACTCTTCAGATGCGTTTTTCCCCAGCCGGGCCAGAAGGGCGCCGCTCGTCTTGTTGAGATCGATGACCGGTACCTGTTGGGTGAGACCGACCTCACGTACTGCGGCCGGATAGTCGCCGTGCGCGTCGTAGTAGGCGCCGGTGGAATCAAACCGTCTGCGCGCAACAGGGGTGATGAGAACGGGGAATGCACCGAGTTTCCGGGTGTCACTGATGTAGCGAATGAGGTTTGTGCGGAAGTCGGTGTGAGCATCGGCAAAGCGCGTGGTGTCGTCTTTGTGCGAATCATTATGCCCGAATTGGATCATCACATAGTCGCCGGGGCGCACCCGGGCACAGACGCTGTCCCATAGCCCCTCGCGCAGGAAGCTCCGGGTGCTTCTCCCGTTGCGCGCGTGATTCTCGATCTGTATGCCTTCCCGGAAGAAGAGGGGCAGTGCCTGGCCCCATCCGCGTTCCGGATTCCCGGTCGGTGGTTTATCGGCCATTGTGGAATCGCCGACAAGAAACAGCCGGGGGGAATGCCGTCCTTTCTCAAGCTCAATGGCAGCGAGCAGGAACGGGCCGTAGCCCTTCATATCGTTCGTGCGCTTCGGCTCGCTCATGTAGTAGCTGTAACTTCCGTCGCGGTAGGGTGTGCCGCCGAGACCGGCGCTTCTGCAGGTGTTGTGCAAATCCACGAACCCCTGTGCGTCGACTGTCACGAAGGTTGTGAGAATCCCGGCGAATGTCCGTTCAGCTTCGCGCAGATACCCCGGATCGAGGTATCCTCTGTTGGCCCCTTTCGCGTACACATAGGCGAACATGGTCGACACTGAGGCTTCGAGGTAGTTGCTGTCGCGTCCTCCCTGGTCAACAACCTGATACCACACGCAGGTCGACGGGTCACGGAACTTCAGCATTGTCGCACAGACGTCGCGGAGGATGACCAGCAACGTATCACGACGCGGGTGTTCGGCCGGAAGAAAATCGAGTACATCAACGATGGCCATCCCGTACCACCCGATCGCTCTTCCCCAGAATTGCGGCGAGCGCCCGGTGCCCGGGTCGGCCCATGGCTGCTGCCGCGATTCGTCCCACGCGTGATAGAGGAGGCCTGTCTTTTCATCGCGGGTATGACGATAGACGTACACAAACTGGTTGATGATGTCGTCAAACGCGCCGGGCTCGTTGAACATCCTTGCGTACATCGCATAGAACGGTTCACCCATGAACAATCCGTCGAGCCACATCTGGTACGGATAGATTTTCTTGTGCCAGAATCCCCCTTCGTTTGTGCGCGGATGATGACGCAGCTGCAAGCGGAGTGTGTCGGCGGCGGCGCGGAAACGATGCTGACCTGTCGATTCGTAGAGTGCCAGGAGTGACCGTCCGGGTGCAACCTGGTCGATGTTGTACTCTTCGCGTTCGTATCCGATGATGCTGCCGGTCGGTGCGATGTACTGCTCAAGATTCAATTGCACGAACTCGACATACCGTTGGTCGCCGCTGTGTATCGACATCTGGCGCAGGGCTTCGAGCATAAGCCCTTGCTCGTAGTTCCATTTTTTGCTGGGTGATGCGCTGTCATACGTCACGGCGCCGGGGTGCCGGAGGACGAACGAATCGGCGATGCGTTGAGACCAGGGAAGGCTGTCAGAGACAAAACTGCCGAAGTCGATCCGGCACACGCTCAGAGTCGTAGAGAGGAGGAAGAAACCGGCGAAGAGTGTCAATCGCATACTGGAATGTCCGACGGAGTATCAGCGTTTACTTTACCGATTACGTAGAGGTATCGCAAAAATACATAAACGCAAGGGATTTGTCAAGAGGGAAAATTGTAACAGGCGAAAAATGAGTGTCTGAGCCCTAATATCGCCTTTTCTGAGCTGTTTTTGAGGCTCTTCTTAGAATCGTCGCCCTGGTCATGAGGGCCGGATTTGTCTTCTCTATTTCATCAATACCATAACGTGCGAAGCCACGTTTCCTCCCGCCGACAGACGATAGATGTAGCTTCCAGCCGCAACCACACAACCCCCTTCGTCGTTACCGTCCCATCTCACCATATAAACCCCCGAGGTCTGCAGTTCGGCAACCAGGGTTTTCACATGCCGTCCGAGAAGATCATAAATCTGCAGTGTCACAAACACCGGTGCGGCGTTGGTCAGTACATAGTGAATCGTGGTTGACGGATTAAATGGATTGGGATAATTCTGAGAGAGAGCGAATGCCGACGGCCGGTCGACAAGAGCTTCAACCGCAGTCGAAGATCCCGTTGTAGGTTCAATTACGAGAAACGCAGTATACGGAGTCAAGACACTGTATTTGATGCTCAGGGCGACCACCTGATCGACGAGCTCTTTCAGTTCCCCGACCTGGGCGATCAAATCGAGCACACTCTGAATTTTGCGGGCTCCCCAGTACCGGGCGACCGCCAGAACAATCGCGGCTCGTGTCCGGGAAAAACACCTCCTGTTCAAACGATCTCATGGATGTCCCTGCAGTCCCCGTCATGCGAACCGTTGACGTTCCGCCTGTGGTAAAACGTCCTGTCGTGAGAAGCTGATCCCCCGCATACACATCCGGCAGGGGTGAGGGGTGGACATCATAGACGTCCAGTGAGGAATACTGGAACGCGATATTCCGCAGTCGCGGCAGAAAGAGCAACCGATACAGGTCTTTCATCACCAGAAGAATACTGTCGTCAGCGGCGACGCGCGTGAGAAAACCGCCATTCTGCTTCCCGAGGTTTGTCAGCAGCGAATAGTCATTCTCTTCTCCGACCCCGACAGGATAGATCTTTATCCCCTTCGTATTCCATCGATGCGTGAGTGCAAGCAGCGAATCTCCATTGGTCTGGCCCCAGCTCGGCACACCATCGGTCAGGAACACCACGGCTGCGTGCAGCGAATCCGTGAATGCCTGGAGCAACGATTGATGCAGTGCGTCTTCGAAATTCGTCAGGCCCAGGGCGGTGAGCTGTCCGATAAAAAGCCTTGCCGAGTCTTTGTTCGCTGCCGTTGCCTGGACGAGATCGCTTCGGAACCGCTGCGAACCTGTGCTGAATGCGACAATATTGAACTTGTCTTTGTCTGTCAGGAAATCCACAAAGGCACGAAGAGCATCTTTCACCTGCTGTATTCTCATGCCTTCCATGCTCGACGACACATCGGCGACGAATGTCAGCTCCCGGGTGGTGATTGAGTCGGAGTACAACGTGTCCGGAACGGCACTCCACAGGATGAAATACGGTGCCTCCGACAGTGTATCGGGGCGATACGTCAGCGCCAGCATCGATGTCTGTCCGCGATCGAGAAGGCAACGGACGGAAAAATCCTTTGAGAACGCAACATTCTCCAGACCGTATTCCACTTTGTAGTGAACATCGCTGAGTTTCGTGATCACCACGGCCGTGGGATTCTGCGCAACGGAAGTTTCCACCGACGTGAAGGGCAACTGCGACTGCAGGTCAACGACGATGCTCGCCTGTTCAATTGCAGTGGATGTGTAGTCCTTCATGTCCAGCGGAAACACGTACTGTATGCTCCCTTTGTTGTACGCCAGAGGTTGTGAATACTGGATCTCTATGCGCCGTGTCCCCATGGCGTCAAACGGAAAGATGCGAAGCTTGAACAAATTCGACGCCGAGTTGCTCCAGGATCGCGGGGTCCGCAATCTTCGAGACAATTTCCTGATATTTGACTACGGCATCCTCCCTCTTCTTCACTGTGTACGGGACTCTCTGTCCGTTGATCCAGAGGTACATTTCATGCACCTGTGCTCCCTCCGGAAGTTTGAAAATGTAGAAGCCTTCCAGCCGGTAGTTCGTGTCGTTGGTGAATTCCTGATCAACGTGCGTGACTGCCAGCTGATCATGAATCGCAACGGTCGCCCGCAGCGTTTTGATGCGGAGGTTGTAGATCGGACTGGATGCGTTGTTTGGAAAACGGGCGTAGACGCGTCCAATGGCCCATGCTTCCTGCGCAGTCAACAGCAACAGGCTGACGAGTGAGCAGACCACCCAGAATCGCTTCATTGTCGTTGTCCTCTGAGATTATCGTATCAACAGCATCGTGCGGACTTCTGTATACGTACCGACACTGAGCCGGTACAGATACATCCCCGCAGCTACAGAACGGCCGCGTTGATCCATCCCGTCCCATTGCAGCCGGTACGCTCCGCCGGGAAGGGGCTCCGCAACCAGCGTCCGCACCTCGCGTCCCAGCAGGTCATACACGATGAGCTTGACAACACTAGACCCTAGCCCCGAGACCCCAGACCCATATTCGTCACTCCGGTCCTTCTAGCACCCGCAACCCGGAACCCGATTGTCGTAGAAGGGTTGAACGGATTCGGGTAGTTCTGAAGAAGTTCCGTTCGTGAAGGGATCTCCACACCAAGTGCCGGGATCGGTGCCGACAGGATCCGTTCACCATTGGTGGTGATGATTTCCAGCCTGTACCAATCCCTTGTCACCTCTCCCCTCACGGTCAAGAAACGCGTTCCCCTGAAGTGCGCTCTGGTTGATCCGGGCGTACTCTCCGTCTCTGCGGTCGGAACGGTAGATATTGATTTCGCGAATGGCCTTGCTGTTGAGAACATTCCACGAGAGTGCGATGCCTTCCGCGGTTTCAGAGGCGGAAAACGATTCCACCGAGGCTGATGGTTCGGTTACGTCCGTCGTTGGCTGGCTCTTGTCGGCAATGTACGCCGTGTACATGCAACGGATGCCGTACGACAGACTGATATCGATGAGAAGCTGCTTCAGGGAATCCGTGGCACCGGACAACGCGATCTGACGCTCCAGCGCATCAATCTTCTCCTTCGCCCAGAATTTTCCGGCGAAATTCTGATCTGTTGAATCTCCCGGGAATTGCAGGAATGCAGAATACACCATCGGACCGTGAGCCGATTGCCCTGCAATCGTGAGTCCGGTTGTGCCCCCGGTCGTGTAACGACCTGTCAGGAAGAACCGCGAACCCGCGTACACGGTATGCAATTCACGGGGATAGAGATCGAACGCATTGGGCCCCATTTCCATCCGGGTGTCTTTGAGGATTGGTGCGTTGACCTGATCGAAAAGCCACCGGACTTCCGCCACAACGGGATCGGTAGGACGCAGGTAGAGCGGAAATCCGTAATTGCCGTAGGCGAGCGCCTCGAGCCGCGCAGTGCCGGGCGTGAGACTGATCGCCACGGGGAACAGCGCCACGTTCAGTGGTGTTCCATCCTTTCACCAGATCCGGGCGTGATCGGCGACATCCCATCGGAGAAGATTATCATCGCCGTGTTCATGCTGTCTGCTGAAAACGTCGCCAGAGCCGATTGCAGTGAGGCCCCGAGATTGGAGTACCCCGTGGGGGTCAGCGCGCCGAGAAATAGTTTGGCGGAATCGCGTGCACCAACTGTCGCCGGCACAGAGCGGGCTCTGAAAGGCTGCGTGCCGCTGCTATAGGCGATCACATTGAACCGGTCGCGGGGCTGCATCCTGTCGAGACAATCCTTGATCGCATCTCTGCCGAGCTCCAGAGGGGCGCCGGCAGCCGAGGCGGACCGGTCAATCATAAACACGACATTCTTCGGCAGGGACGAGGATGTGTCCGGCGCGTTTTTCGATTTCAATACCAATACGAAATGACCGCCGCGCGTCACGCTCTTTGAGGCATAGAAATCATGAGAGAGTGTGTCGCCCCCGGTGGTGTACGAAAATGTCAGATCGTTGGTGAGATAGACTTTGGATTGGTTGACCGTGACGCTTGCATGCCGGGCATCGGTGTGCGTGATCCGCGTGCCATTCAGACCCCCGGCATCAATCGCCAGAATATCATCCGTGGCGTTGATCTGGAATGACAGAGAAAGTTCGTCCACCGGATAGGTGAGAAAGAGATCCGTGTTCAGGGGATAATGGTAGACGATCTTCCCTTGATCGAAACGGCAGAAGGAGATGTAGTGAAGAATCGTCCGCTGGCTTTCCCCGGGTTGTATGCCATTGAGAAGCACCCGGAGCCCATTTGGGCCCAGATAGTTTGCGAGCTGTGCATCCACACCGCCTTCGCCTGTGCCGGGATTGGGCGCTTGCTCTTTCACTCTCAGAGACGCGCGGTAGAGCGTATCATTGGACCAGAACAGGAAGTCCGTGGCCCTGGCATCGACCGGAAGAGGGAAGGAATAGACAGCGCCCGTCGGCAGATGCCATTCGTTCACAAACTCCTGATACACGGTCGTCAGCGCCACCTGACCGTAGAAGGTGACGTCGACCTTCGTCATGCGATGACGGAGGAAATCCTTGGGATAGTTTTTGTCGCTCGGCCGCATCACTCCATCTGCAAAACCGGGGGTGATGCAGATGGCGGTGGCCATGAGAGCGCACAATGCAAGTTTCAACATGTTCGAGGGCATGTGCATGGCCTTATTTGAGATAGAGGATTTTGGTAATGACACTTCCCATCACCACCCCGGTCGGCGACAAGATCGTCGCGCGAACGAAGTACACCCCAGTAGCAACGTCGATCCCGTGGTCATCGCGCGCATCCCAGACACTCTCCGTCACCCCCCCTCCCGGGGGCACTGCCAAACGACGCACCTCCCTGCCGAGGCAATCGCAGAGGACAAGCACCGCCGATGCACTCGGCGGAATTTCCAGACGGAGTGTCGTCCGTGGGTTGAATGGGTTGGGATAACAGGCGAGGCCGGCTGCTGCCGCCGCTGCACCTCCGGAAGCAGTATACGACGACGTTGCGGTTCCCCCCCGTCCTGCATAGTGCACGGTCAGCGCTATCGAGTGCGTGGAGGACTGCGCCAGCGCAGCCCGATACGAGAGCATGAGTCGTCGGCTGGTGTTGAACCGACCGATATCGACGAGGATATCACGGAAGTTTCCGAGGTAATCGTAGAACTTCCCCCCCGTGGCGGCCACAATCGGGGTGTACCAATCCGTCTGGAACCTGAGTGCTCCGATTGAATACACGGTGATATTCATTTCAAGCAGGCGTGCAATGACCTGTGCCCGTGTGCGTGCCGTAAAGATATCCGCCTCATGGTATGCATCGTCGGTTATCCATATGATCAGATGTTGGGCGGTCGGAGAAAATGGCAGCTGGCTGGCCCTGAAGAGAGCATCCAGCGAGTTTTCCGGCGCATCACCACCTCCGTGAGCATACTGAGCAGCGACGGAGTTCTTGAATGCGGCCGCATTTGCAGTGAAGTCATACACATTCTCCACTTCATCCAGGAACGTTACCAGGCCAAGGCGGTAGATCACTCCACGCGCCGTGAGGCTGTCAGCGAATTCTATGATGTTGTTCTTGACCCCGCTGATAGCTCCCGACATGCTGCCGGTAACATCAAGGACGAACACGATATCCTTCTGGGCAACTCCACCAGTGGTGTCTCTCAGGATGGACACATCCGCAATCCGCAGGGCATTATCGTAGAGAACAATGTTCTTCTCCGCCAGATCGTAGACATATTGTCCCGATGATTGGCGTTGCACCTCGACGAATGCAGTCACATCAGGGAAATGCGATGCAGCGATGGAGTCGATCGTAACAACGAGGCCGGTATCCGCCACCGGCGTCGCCGGAATCAGGAGGGGATGGATCAACGAATCAATGCCGGCTCCCCCTTCGGCGTAGGTCATCACCAAATTCACGACGTTGTCTTCGTAGAGTTCCTCGATTGTCGCAAGAAAGCGCACATACCCTGTCCCTCCGGAGGCAAGCGTCGTGGACTTAGCCGTTCCATCAAACGCAACGCCGGCGTTCTCCGACACCGCCAGGGTCCCGGTCCTCGAAGACGCGGCCTGGTTCGACGCTGTCACCGTTGACGGAATCGTGACCGGAAAGGCGGTTCCATCATTCATATCGATATGATCAGGAAGGTCCCAACGCAGAAACACACCCTGGCCGAAATCGGGAGGCAGAAGTGTCACTACAAAGGATCGCCCCATCGATGCACCCGCAGGAACCGGCATTTCCTCCCACGACATATGGAGAGCAAGATCGTAGAGCTTGCGGACCTTCGAGGGAGTGTAGACCGGTGCATCAAGCTCAGCACGGTCGGGCCAGTTTGCAGCAATCAGCCTGGCTGGTGATTGATCAGGAAATCCTAACGAGACCCGCAACCCCGCAGGCAGAGTATTGCGTTCGGTGATGCTGAGGGAAGTCGCTCCCGTGAATTGCAGTACCGTGTCGCGGGGAATGAATACGTCACCAACAAACAGGAAGCCGTCGCCACGAATGCCGAGCGCAGGATCAAAAGCAAAGCCCAGGGCAAGGGCGTGTACAACAGTATCAAGGTTGGTAAGCTGTGAGCGAACGGCTTGCACTGAACCGTCGGCAGAAACAGAAAAGACCACCCTCAACGATGCCAGTCCCGGATGGCGGTAGGAAAGCACAAGGCTGTCGCCCCCGCCTTCGACGTGTTCGCTGTCGGGATCGAAGAAGTCTTCCGGTTTACCCCACGTGCCGTCGATGCACACGACGGCATAGGAGGTCCGTGCGTAGGGATGACCGAAGGTGATGCCACAGTGGTCATCCAGCCGGTTCGTCGAGACACCGTCGCACGTTCCCATCGTGAAGAAGCCGCCGGGAGACACAGCCATCTCTCCGGCGGTTCGTGTGAGTTTCCAACTGAGTCCGGTCGTAGATGATGATTTTGCGAGCCCGGCGGCGTTGCCTGAAACCGGATCCTGCAGGTCATACTTCGATTTATCAGCGGCCAATGCGTATGGCGGGAGGCACAGACATGCGGTAAGCACCGCAGCAGCGGTAATGGATGGAATATTCATGGAGATCCTCTTGCTAGAGAGGCAGAGGACGACGCGCGGTCACACAAAAGCGATAACCACTACTCACGCGTCGATGCTGGCGCGTGGCGGAGATACATGAAGGTTTGTCATCCCCCGGATGTGCATCAGGAACAGTCTGATTATAGAATATCCCCAAACGAATCACGAAATGCAACCCCGGCAAAAAGGAGAGCTATTTCTTCAGCAGCACGGAATGGCTCTTGGAGATATCAAGACGACGCTCCACACCAAAACCTGTGCGCTGCGCAATGTCGATGGTCTTCTGGAATTGCTCCTGCGTGACGTGCCCCTTCGGCTCTGCGACAAGGAGCAATGACCCCGGCTTCAACGCACCGTGGATCTGGCGGAAGAGAACCTCCTGGTCGGGGACTTCGTGCACAACGGCGAACGCCAATGCAAAGTCCACCTTCCCCTCGTATGCTCCGATGCACAGCGAATCCTCCGTTGCACTCACCGTGACAATGCGCTCAAGCAATGACGCCTTGCGGGCTCTCGCTCTCAACTTTGCAAGCATCTTCTCCTGAATGTCTACGCAGAGGATGCTGCCCTGCCCGCCAACATACCGGGCCATCGGAAGACTGAAGTAGCCCATTCCCGGGCCGATCTCGAGAACCATCATTCCCTCACGGACATATGGGCCGACAACTTTCGCGGGGTCGTTGTAAAACCGCCGCAGCGGACTTATGAGGAAATATCCCAGCCACCATGGACAGACGTGGGGTTTGCCGGTATCATGGGTCATACACAGCTCCTTGGAAAAGAATGCGCTCTGCAGTACAACAGAACCACGATGACAATCGTCGTCGAACCGTGTCAGATCACCCACAAAATGCCAACGACAACCGTGTTCATGTACATCCCAAAGTTCACTGGACGATCGGAAGAAACATACCGAAAGCTGTAGATTCCCCGCACAGCCAGGTGTTCGATAATCCGGTGCCTGTATTCGCACTCACCAAGAATGGTAACATTGTCCCACAAGAAATCCAATTTGCCCTGCGTGGCGGCGTTCAAGAAATTCTCGTGGACCTCGGCGTTCCTGTTGTTGAAAGAGTGTCCGGTTCCCGGACGTGATACTAGTTGAGCCAGTGGCATCGTGAGCTGAAACGAGATACTATTCTCCGCGCCGGGAGAATATTCTCCACGGAGAAGGACGTTCACTGCATGAGCCCAGTACCATGATTGGTCGTACGTAGTGACATTGTAAAGTTTGTCGGTCACGTTGAAATCGGTATTGGTGACAAACGTTGAAAGGCCTGCTCCAAGAGACAGCTCGAAGGGGTTACCGCCCATGTCCCATGTGTCCACAATATGGGTATACGCATATGAAACTTGTCCGATGTACGCGAAGGCTTCCCGCGGCTGAATGTCAGAGTTGAGAGGACCACTGCCGAAGGATGCTTCAAGGGCATGCCTGTTCGTCAACGTCTTCGATTCAAAGGAGACGCCAACAGCGTAGAAGACATTTGAGAAGACCACAGGAGAAAGAAACTTATCTTTCTGATGAACATCGTTGAATCCGACGGTAACTCCGAGAGACTGCTGGCTGCGAGCAGTCAGGGGGGTGAGAAATCCGAGTGATACCGCCACGATGATCGCTGTTGCAGCTCTGTTCATGAAGCTTGCCTTGTGATTTCAGCGTCCGGAGCTGCGAAAGTCAAACAAACGCCCGACGGCCGGATCGATCGGATCCACAGAGACACCGGGACCCTGGTTCGTTGCGACAATAACCCCCCATCGTTGCACGGGAGCGACACACGCAGTGGAGTAGTTGAATGTATTGCTCCCGCTGTGCTCGAGATACTTGCCTCCCGCCCATGCCTGATCCGCCGTCATCCAGCCAAAGGCGTAGAACCACCCTCCGCCCATCGGCGTCGTACCAGAAGTCAGCACCTTCGCCGTCTCCGGCCGGAGAAGCGTCTGCTGCCCGTTCTCTGCCAGGATGACCCAGCGAATGAACTTCGCCCAATCAACGATCGACATATGAAGTCTGCCCGAGGGGCTATACAACGGGGGATTGTCCGCGTCGGGAGTTGGTTCTATAGGCGCATGGCTGGCGGTGTGTTGAAGCGGTTGATCCTCAAGACCCGGCGTACCCATCGGGCCGAATCCAGCGGTAGTGATACCCAGGGGCAGCAAGACGCGTTCCACCAGAAGTTGTTCATAGGGACGGTTGGCCACTTTCTCCGCAATTGCTCCTGCGACCGAAATCCCCAGATTGCTGTACAGATACGAACCACGTTGAGCAGCTGGCGGCTGGGTGAGGGCCCACGCGACGACCTCGGCCCGCTGTTCGCGCGGTGTTCGAGTGTGAAGCGTCAGAGACGGGTCGCGCATGAAACCTGAACTATGCGAAAGCAAATTCCTCAACGTGACGTTTCTGTACTCAGGCCGCATTGACGCTGCATATTCAGGAAAGAATGAGGGAAGCGTGGAATCCCAGTTCACCAGACCCTCGTCCACCATCGTCCCGAGCAGCACCCCTGTGAATGCTTTTGTGTTCGAACCCAGATGAAAGCGGTCGCTGTTCGTGACATTCGCACGGCCGCCGTAACGCCGGCAGCCAACCGCCTGGGCATCAACGATTCCGGTATCGGCAACGATTGCACCGGCAAGAGCGGGAAGGTCAAGCGCGAACCTGAGCGAATCGAGCACTGTAGCCAGCCGTGAAGCATGAATCGTCGGCGGCGGCACTGCCGGCAGGTCGGTGTCGAGAAGGAGATTTTCGCAGGACAGTACCCCAAGTGCACACAGACTGACAAGGGATACTCGATAGTTCTTCATTAGTACTTCACTTTATCGACAGAGGCAGTCCGTCGTATGACACCGACATACCGGGGGACGCGGCGCTTGTAGTCCAGCCATTGCTGCCCGAATCTCTGTGCCAGGAAAGTCTCTTCCCTCGTGATGATCCAGTGATGGATTCCCATCGTGGTGACAGTGAGAAGAACATTCACGATGTGTGGAGCGTACAGGCACGACCCCGCACAGGCGATGAACCCGCCAAGATACAACGGATTCCGGGTAAAGCGATAGATCCCCCCTGTTTTGAGTTGCGTATCCTGTTCCGGAAGGCCGACAGAAAGCGAGCGTCCGAGCGAGACGAAGCCCGGAAGCACGAGCAGCAATCCGGCCGCCGCCAGCACAGCCCCGATTCTGCTTGTGAGAATGCTGTCATAGAGCAAGGTGGCGGAAAACCGGTCTTTCACAAGAAAGAAACAGAGCGAGCCTGCCATCGCAGCCTTCCCGAGGATGAGAATGGGGGCAGGGATCGGACTTCTACCTATTGGTTCCAAATGTGTTCACCTCCGTTTCCGTGACAGGGGGGATCAAGGAGAGGATAGACCGGAGCCATCACATACAAGATGTGAATCTTATGGCAAAAATACACATGGTTGAACTTTCATTATACGCAGGAATGTCGGTCAGAGCTGCAATGAACATCCAGGAACAGAAAATAGCACTCCTCATCCTCCGGTAGACTACTTGCCACAATGCACCCAATCCCTTATAATAGAGAGAGGGGATCGTTTCAACCACTATACGCTCAAATCCGGAGCCACCCATGCGCTGGCAAACAAGTCGACGTTCTGATAACGTGGAAGACCAACGTGGGAGCGGATTCTCCCGCGGGCCGATGATCGGGGGCGGGGCAGCAATCATCATCGTCATCATCGGGCTGCTGCTGGGCGCAGATCCCACGAAACTGCTCCAGACTGTTGGCGGAGGAGGAGACGCAACCACGGTCGACGCCGGGTCACAACCCGCCGGCGCTGCCACTGATCAGGGGGCAGACTTTGTCGCCGCCGTGCTCGGAGAGACTGAAGATGTCTGGCAACAGATATTCGCGCAACGCGGACAAACATATCAACCGCCCCACCTGGTGCTCTTCTCCGGTGCCGCACGGTCGGCCTGCGGGTTAGCCGATGCCGCCACGGGTCCGTTCTACTGTCCCGGGGATCAGAAAGTATATCTCGACATGAGTTTCTTCGATGAGCTCGAGAGAAGGTTTGGCGCTTCGGGCGATTTTGCTCGCGCGTACGTCATCGCCCATGAAATCGGGCATCACGTGCAGAACCAGCTCGGCATCATGGCGAAAGTGGAGAGACAACGTGAGCGCTTGAGCGAAACGGAGTACAAGAAGCTCTCGGTTCGTCTTGAACTGCAGGCAGATTTTCTCGCCGGGGTCTGGGCCAATCATGCCCACAAATCTCAACAGATCCTTGAAGCGGGCGACGTTGAGGAGGGGTTGAATGCGGCAAGTGCCATCGGTGATGACCGGCTTCAGAAGCAGACGCAGGGGTATGTTGTTCCTGATGCATTCACTCATGGCACGTCAGAGCAGCGCGTTCGATGGTTTCGCCGCGGGTTGGAGACGGGGGACTTGCAGCAGGGGGACACGTTCAACGCGGAACAGCTTTAAAAGTAGACTTTTTCATTGCCGTAGCGGGATTCGACTTTTCTCGACCGCCGACACCTCACGACCAAGCAGGCCCTAGACACCCGACCACCGCCGGTGCCCGCCAAATTGAGCTTAAATCCGATAAGGGCATTAGCCCAGTTCCAAGAATACCGATAATTCGGTATGGCGTCTGTTGCGGAAAACAGTATATTCAGCGGTGTATGTCCCTCTCAAGATCTGAAATCCTGCTGGCCACATTTGTTTCGACACTTGCAGTGGCACCGACCGGTTTCTGTGCCGAGGGGCCTGAAATCAGATTTGAACGCCTTGACGTTAGAGCCGGACTCTCCGACAACAATGTGTTCGCCATCCATCAGGATGCCAAGGGCTTCATGTGGTTCGGGACGGAAAATGGATTGAACAAATATGACGGCTACCATTTCACCGCCTATCGCCCCGAGCCCCTGGATTCACAATCCATCACCCATCACGCCATTGGAGAGATCTTTGAAGACAGGTCGGGCACATTGTGGATGCTCAGTAGTGCGAGCAGTCTGAACAGGTTTAACAGAACGAGCGAACGGTTCACGCGCTGTCTTCCCAACGATTGTGTCTCTTCAAGATATGAGGACGCGTACGGCACAATCTGGTTTGCCACTTCTGGTGGAGGACTTTTCAGGTATGACAAGGCCACCACAATATTCAAGCATTATAGTGTAGCGAACGATTCGCTTGCCTCGATTTGCGGGAATCCCGTTGATGACGATCGTACACTTGTTGTCGGTACGACCCAGGGGGTGGTTACGTTCGATCAGCGAGAAGGTACCTGGAGTCATGTGCGGGGTGGTCCTCCAGGTGCGGTCAAGGCGATGTTTGGGGATCGAGTGGGAAAAGTCTGGATCGGCACTCGAGGAGGGCTGTACTCATTCAATTGCGCCACGAAAATATGCTCCCATTACCCCTTCGGCGGACAAATAACAGGGAACCCAGAAGACAATGACGTTCAGCGCCTCTTTGAAGATAGGGAAGGTCTCGTATGGATCGGCATCGCAGGAGCCGGGATTGCCATGTTTGATCCGTCGACACGGAAATTCCGCCACTTCCCGGATGTGGGGTACCAAGCTGGCTGGGTGAATGAGCAATCGATTTGTGAAGACAGGGCGGGGGCGCTTTGGGTGATCACGGGTGGCAGAGGTTTGCAGAAGTACGACCGCCGGGCGCGGTCATTCTCGACGTATCTGAACGACTCGCAAGACGCGCATAGTCTGAGCAGCAATCTTATCAATGCTCTTTACGAGGACAGGTCCGGGACTCTCTGGATTGGCACATGGGGAGGAGGGCTCAGCAGAATCGATCCTGCACAGAAAGCGTTCCACGAATACACAGTCAATGCTTTAACTCAAAAGGGGCTCACGAACAATGTAGTGTTGGGATTTGCCGAGGACCACCTGGGAATGCTTTGGATCACGACCATGGGTGGGTTGAATAGGTTCGACAGGTCAACCGAGGCATTTGCACAGTACGGCGATTACCCTATGAACACCGGTAGTCTTGCGACAAGTTCCACCGGAGCCGTGCTTGAAGACAGCGAAGGATCACTCTGGTTTGCGGCCGGTGGGCAGGGACTTATGCGGCTTGACCCTGCGCGAAAGCACTCCACACGCTACATCCATGACCCGCGAAATCCTCGTAGCCTGGGAAGCACTACTGTTCTCTCGTTGTGTGAAGACGGGACAGGCGGGCTGTGGATTGGATATTCCGACAATGGAGTTGGCTCCAGGCCACCACTAGACCGGCTTGATCTGCACTCAGGGACAGTTACCCATTACAGTGTCAACTGGCAGGATTCGAACGCGTTCTGGGGAACATGGAGCTGGGCAATACTCGAAGACGGGCAAAGCTCCATCTGGATCTGTGGGGGTGGTGGAGGTCTGAACAGGTTCGACCGACTGTCGGGCACGTTTTCGCATTATGTGTTCGACCCCAAAAACCTGTCGGGTCTGAGCCACTATAGCGTCAGGTCCATCCATGAGGACGGCGAGGGGACCCTGTGGGTTGGTACACCTGCCGGCCTGAACAAATTGGACCGTTCGAGGGGAACATTCGTCCGATACACTGTCCGGGATGGCCTTGAAAGTGATCATCTTGGAGCAATCCTCCAGGATGACCACGGCTGTCTTTGGATGAGCACAAGCTGCGGCATCTCGAGGTTCGATCCACGCACGGCCGTATTCAGGAACTACAATGAGGATGACGGCGTCGCCATCCATCCGGGCTTGACGCTGCCGGGCTACCGGACCAGGAACGGAGAAATGTATTTCGGTGGGGTCAACGGGTTTGTCCGCTTTCATCCTGACAGCATCGTCGATAATCCCTATGTGCCCCCAATTGTGATCACCAGGTTCCTCATATCCGACACTCTTGCCACGCTCGACACGGTGATTACCGAAAAGAAAGGGATCGCACTTTCCTATGACGAGGATTCCTTCGCGTTTGAATTTGCATCGCTCAACTACACAAACCCGGCGAAGAATCAATACGCCTATAAGCTTGACGGCTACGACAAAGACTGGGTCAAATGCGGTACACGACGTTACGCCTCCTACACCCATCTTGATCCCGGTGCATATGTCTTCACCGTGAAAGGATCAAACAACGATGGAAAATGGAACGAAGCCGGAACGTCGATCTCTATTATCATCCGGCCGCCGTACTGGCAGACCCTGTGGTTCCGTTTTCTCGTGGCGATTGTAGTCATCGCCCTGGTCGCCCTTGCCTACAACTATCGTGTGGCAAGACTGCTGGAGATTGAGCGGCTGCGGGTGCGCATCTCGACTGACCTGCACGATGAGATCGGAAGTAATCTGAGTGCGATTGCACTGCAGAGTGACCTGGTGCGGTCTGGTGTCGGCACGGGGGACAAAGGCAATGACCGGCTCGTGGAGATCAGCAGGTCGGCACGCCAGATGGCAAACGACTTGCGGGACATCGTGTGGACGGTCAGTCCGGGGCTCGATCGTTTGAACGACATGGTGGATCGGTTGAGGACCATTGCGTCCACGATGCTCGGAGGGATGTCACACACGTTCCAAAGCCAAAACGGGACTTCGACCGACAGACTTGAAATGGAATTCAGAAGGAATGTTCTGCTGATGTACAAAGAAGTCCTGCACAATATTCTGAAACATGCCCGTGCAACTCAGGTTCGCATACTGATCAACGATCACCTGGGGTGTTTCACCATCACAATTGAAGACAATGGTGTCGGGTTTGACACCGGTATCCCCAGCTCCGGCTACGGGCTAGGCAACCTCAAAAGCCGTGCGTCCTCTATCGGGGCGACACTCGAGATTATCTCTGCCCCCGAAAGGGGAACCCGGGTAACGATTGCGGTGAAAATTCCTTAAACGTGAAGCCCTCAACGGACGACCAGCCAATTACCCTCTGGGTGATTGAGGATAATGAGTCGTACAGGAACACCATTGGCGCGCTCATTGACAGCACAGAAGGCATGCGCTGTACCCACGCCTTTCAGTCCTGTGAAAAGACCCTTAAGGCACTCGAGGATGAGTTTGCCCCGGAAATCATTCTGATGGATATAGGCTTGCCGGGGATAAGCGGGATAGAAGGGCTCAGACGGATCAAGGCAATTTCACCGTCAACCGGTGTGATCATGCTCACCGTTTTTGACGACGAGAAGCAGATATTTGAAGCCATTTGTTCGGGCGCCTCGGGGTACCTGCTGAAAAGTGCGCAACCACTTGAGATTATCGGAGCGGTGCGTCAAGTTCTCGGGGGCGGGGCGCCGATAGATGCGCGAATCGCCCGGAAGGTCCTCGACATGTTTTCCCGTCTCTCCGTACCAACGGGAGAGTACGGTTTGACCGGCCGCGAAAAAGAAATCCTCCACCTGATGGTGGACGGGCTCACGGCAAAAGATATTGCCGAAAGGTTGTTCCTGAGCTTTCGTACCGTCGATACTCATGTGAAGAATATCTATACGAAACTGCAGGTACATTCGCGTAGCGGAGCAGTGGCAAAGGCATTCAGAGAACGACTCCTGTAGCTCCCTCCCCCGTCCCTTTTCAAAATACCGAGTTCTCGGGATTGTTGTGCCCTCCTTGATGCAGTACATTGGCACACACCAATGTCAAACAATTTCCCGGGAGGGAACATGAAGAACCCCCACGTAGTAATTGCTGTCCTGCTCACCGCTGGTTGTATGATGAACGGTTGTACCCAGGACAAACTCCCCACCCAGCCTTCCATCCCCGATCAGCCTCCAACCGCCAACGGCGCGGGAGTTCTCCGGGCGAATATTGATGGATCACCCTGGGTGGCCGAGGACGCCACTGGCATACCATCTGGCACATCAACATACAGTGGCAACATCCTGCATATCAGCGGGGTCCGGCCCGTCGTCGGAGACACTGCGGAAGCAGAAACCATCGATCTCATCATCGACGTGGGTGCCTCGAAGACGAGCCTCAGTCCGGGTACATACAAACTCGGCTCAATACCCGCGGAGGAGGGAGAGGCTCAGCATTTCGATGGCCTGACATGCGTCTGCCACACAAACAGCGCACACTCCGGAACAGTGACGATCACGGCGCTTGACGTGTCCAGAAAGATCGTTGCAGGGAAATTTGCGTTCAACGGTATTGGAGCCAATGGGGAAACGCACACTTTCAGTGAGGGGATATTCGATGTTACGTGGAAGTAGAATGAAAGAGCCTCCGGCGATTTGCCGGAGGCTCCCAAATAGCGTGGCAGGAACAATGCCAGACGTACAACTCTCAAGCGCGTTGTCGAGGTGGCGATAACCTAAATTTTCCTGCCTGCATCCTGCTTCCCTTCTTTCGTTCACTATCGCCGACACCTCACGCCCAAGCATGCCATAGACACCCGACCGCCGCCGGTGTCCGCCAAGTTGAGCTTAAATCCGATAAGGGGATTGGCCCAGTTCCTAGAATACCGAAAATTCGGTATGGCGTCTGTTGCGGAAAACAGTATATTCAGCGGTGTATGTCCTTCTCAAGATCTAAAATCCTGCTGGTCACATTTGTTTCGACACTTGCAGTGGCACCGACCGGTTTCTGTGCCGACGGGGCGTGAAATCAGATTTGAACGCCTTGGCGTTGAACACGGGCTCTCCGACAACGCCGTGTGTGGCATTCATCAGGACATCAAAGGCTTCATGTGGTTTGGGACGGAAAATGGATTGAACAGATATGACGGCTACCATTTCACCGTCTACCGGCACAACCCCCTGGATTCACAATCAATTTCTATAAACAACGTTCCCCAGATCTTTGAGGACAGGTCCGGCACACTGTGGATTCGCGGTCCCGACGGGAACGATCTGAACAGGTTTGACAGAACGAGAGAACGGTTCACGCCCTGTCTTCCCGAACTTGATGTCACTTCAATTTACGAGGACGCGCACGGCACACTCTGGTTTGCCACTCGGAGGAGAGGACTCTTCAGGTATGATAAGGTGACCGCTACATTCGTGCACTATAGTCTGACCAACGATACTCTTGCCTCGATTTGCGGGAATCCTGTTGATGACGATCGTACGCTTTTTGTCGGTACAGCCCAAGGGGTGGTTACGTTCGATCAGCGAGAAGGCACTTCGGCTCACCTCGAGGGTGGCCCATCAGGTGCGGTCACGGCGATGCTTGGAGATCGAGCGGGAAGAGTCTGGATCGGCACTCGAGAAGGGCTTTACTCATTCAATTGCACCACGAAAATATGCTCCCATTACCCGTTCGGCAGACAAATAACACGGAACCCAGGAGACAATGACGTTCAGCGCCTCTATGAAGACAGGGAAGGTCTCGTATGGATCGGCATCGCAGGAGCCGGGATTGCCATGTTTGATCCGTCGACACGGAAATACCGTCACTTTCCACAGGCGGGGTATCAAGCTGGCTGGGATAATGAACAAGCGATTTGTGAAGACAGGGCGGGAGCAGTTTGGGTGATCACGGGTGGCAGAGGTTTACAGAAGTACGATCGCCGTACGGGATCATTCTCGACGTATCTCAACGACCCGCGCGACGCGCATAGTCTGAGCAGAAATCTTGTCAATTCTATCTACGAGGACAGGTCCGGGACTCTCTGGATTGGCACATGGGGAGGAGGGCTCAGCAAAATCGATCCTGCACAGAAAGCATTCCACCATTACACAGTCAATGCTTCAGCTCAGAAGGGTCTCACAGACAATGTGGTGACGGGATTTGCCGAGGACCACTCGGGCATGCTTTGGATTACTACGGATGAGCGGACTGAATAAGTTCGACAGGTCAACGGAGGTATTTACACATTATAGGAACGACCCTAAGGACCCGGGGAGTCTTTCAACAAATTCGACCGGGGCCGTGCTTGAAGACAGAGGAGGATCACTCTGGGTGGGGGCCGGCGGGAACGGACTTGACCGGCTCGATCCATCGCGAAAACGGTTCACACATTACATTCATGACCCGCGAAATCCTCGTAGCCTGGGAAGCAACACTGTTCTCTCGCTGTGTGAAGATAGGTCTGGCGGGCTGTGGATTGGATATGCCGATCCAAACGGGCCACTAGACCGGCTTGATTTGCACTCAGGAATCGTTGCCCATTACAAGGCCGTCTGTAAGGATTCGAATTCGTTCTGGGGGGGGTGGGTCTGGGCCATATACGAAGACACTCAAGATTATATCTGGATCTGTGCGGGTGGATACGGTCTGCACAGATTCGATAGGCAGACGGGATCGTTTTCGCATTATCCGCGAAAAAGTCTGAGCTACCCTCCCAGCATCAGGTCCTTTCATGAGGACGGCAAGGGGACACTCTGGGTTGGCACAGCAACCGGCCTGAACAAATTGGACCGCTCGACGGGAACATTCGTCCCCTGCACTGACCAGAATGGCTTTGAAAGTGATCATATTGGAGCGATCCTCCACGATGACAACGGCTGTCTTTGGATGAGCACGAGTCGCGGCATCTCGAAGTTTGACCCACGCACGGCCGTATTCAGGAACTACAATGAGGATGACGGCGTCTCCATCCATCCATGGTTGACGCAGTCGGGTTGCCGGACCAGGAATGGAGAAATGTATTTTGGCGGGATCAACGGCTTCGTCCGCTTTCATCCTGACAGTATTGCCGATAATCCCTATGTGCCCCCAATTGTGATCACCAGGTTCCTCATATCCGACACTCTTGCCACGCTCGACACGGTGATTACCGAAAAGAAAGGGATCGCACTTTCCTATGACGAGGATTCCTTCGCGTTTGAATTTGCATCGCTCAACTACACAAACCCGGCGAAGAATCAATACGCCTATAAGCTTGACGGCTACGACAAAGACTGGGTCAAATGCGGTACACGACGTTACGCCTCCTACACCCATCTTGATCCCGGTGCATATGTCTTCACCGTGAAAGGATCAAACAACGATGGAAAATGGAACGAAGCCGGAACGTCGATCTCTATTATCATCCGGCCGCCGTACTGGCAGACCCTGTGGTTCCGTTTTCTCGTGGCGATTGTAGTCATCGCCCTGGTCGCCCTTGCCTACAACTATCGTGTGGCAAGACTGCTGGAGATTGAGCGGCTGCGGGTGCGCATCTCGACTGACCTGCACGATGAGATCGGAAGTAATCTGAGTGCGATTGCACTGCAGAGTGACCTGGTGCGGTCCGGTGTCGGCACGGGGGACAAAGGCAATGACCGGCTCGTGGAGATCAGCAGGTCGGCACGCCAGATGGCAAACGACTTGCGGGACATCGTGTGGACGGTCAGTCCGGGGCTCGATCGTTTGAACGACATGGTGGATCGGTTGAGGACCATTGCGTCCACGATGCTCGGAGGGATGTCACACACGTTCCAAAGCCAAAACGGGACTTCGACCGACAGACTTGAAATGGAATTCAGAAGGAATGTTCTGCTGATGTATAAAGAAGTCCTGCACAATATTCTGAAACATGCCCGTGCAACTCAGGTTCGCATACTGATCAACGATCACCTGGGGTGTTTTACCATCACGATTGAAGACAATGGTGTCGGGTTTGACACCGGTATCCCCAGCTCCGGCTACGGGCTAGGCAACCTCAAAAGCCGTGCGTCCTCTATCGGGGCAACACTCGAGATTGTCTCTGCCCCCGAAAGGGGAACCCGGGTAAAGATTGCGGTGAAAATTCCTTAAACGTGAACCTCTCAACTTCCACCTGATGGTGGACGGGCTCACGGCAAAAGAGATTGCCGAAAGAATATCTATACGAAACTGCAGGTACATTCGCGTAGCGGAGCAGTGGCAAAGGCATTCAGAGAACGACTCCTGTAGCTCCCTCCCCCGTCCCTTTTCAAAATACCGAGTTCTCGGGATTGTTGTGCCCTCCTTGATGCAGTACATTGGCACACACCAATGTCAAACAATTTCCCGGGAGGGAACATGAAGAACCCCCACGTAGTAATTGCTGTCCTGCTCACCGCTGGTTGTATGATGAACGGTTGTACCCAGGACAAACTCCCCACCCAGCCTTCCATCCCCGATCAGCCTCCAACCGCCAACGGCGCGGGAGTTCTCCGGGCGAATATTGATGGATCACCCTGGGTGGCCGAGGACGCCACTGGCATACCATCTGGCACATCAACATACAGTGGCAACATCCTGCATATCAGCGGGGTCCGGCCCGTCGTCGGAGACACTGCGGAAGCAGAAACCATCGATCTCATCATCGACGTGGGTGCCTCGAAGACGAGCCTCAGTCCGGGTACATACAAACTCGGCTCAATACCCGCGGAGGAGGGAGAGGCTCAGCATTTCGATGGCCTGACATGTGTCTGCCACACAAACAGCGCACACTCCGGAACAGTGACGATCACGGCGCTTGACGTGTCCAGAAAGATCGTTGCCGGGAAATTTGCGTTCAACGGTATTGGAGCCAATGGGGAAACGCACGCTTTCAGTGAGGGGATATTCGATGTTACGTGGAAGTAGAATGAAAGAGCCTCCGGCGATTTGCCGGAGGCTCCCGTATAGCGTGGCAGGAACAATGCCAGACGTACAACTCTCAAGCGCGTTGTCGAGGTGGCGATAACCTAAATTTTCCTGCCTGCATCCTGCTTCCCTTCTTTCGTTCACTAACGCCGACACCTCGCGACTGTATGCTCTTATTCCGGGTACCTGGAATCTGCGCGACTGACGTCGCCTCTGGAGTTGTCCTGGAGGCTCAAGCCAAGCGGGTCGTCGGGGCGGGTTCTCCAGGAAGGAAAGCGGGACAGGGTTCAACTCACCCCCATGGGGGCCCGCATCCTTATCTTGCTATTGGTTATCAGACTCGGTATCGTTGTACCAGTCGGCTCCGCCCGGCATCCTGTTCTTTCATTGTCTCTCTCCACACTTCTGAGACCGAAGCACCGTGTCTGTCCGGTCATCTCAACGAACATACAGGAACTCTTCGCGGCCTTTTTCCGACATTTCCGCAACTCATTCTCCGGTCTGACTCGAAGCATCGCTGGCTCAGCATTGCGAATCTTCGACGGTGACAGTCTTCTTGGTGAGGGACGCCGTAAAGCACGCTGTCAACTCGATTGTAAGTCCGGAGAGTCGCGTTCGATCCACGACAGTGGACCCCGCGTTTCCCAGGGACGAGATTCTATCACCGCAATGGGCTGAATCGGGATGAGAACCACCAATCGAGAACATAACCATCCAGCGATCCTCTGATAGGTGTGCCATGCGCCCTACTGCTGCGGGTACCACGCTCGTGTCTTTGCTCATGGTGTCCCTTTTTGCCTTTCACGAAGGCGCTCACGCTCAACACGTGACGGGTGATCTGCAATTCAGCGTCGTCGATTCACTGGGCGATCCGGTCCCCGGCGTGAACGCTGTCGTCACAGGACCAAATATCCAGGGTGTTCGCGGAGGGGTAACCAACAATCTCGGGTTCTGCAATGTCCTTGCCCTCGCGCCCGGCAAAGTTGCCGTCCGCCTGAGCCACTCAGCCTATCAACCGGTCGTTTTTGAGAATGTTCTCATTCAGCTGGGTAAGACCACCAGTCTGGGCGAGATACGGTTCCTGCAACGGACCGTTGATATGCCGGAACTGGTGGTCTCAGGTCAGCAACGAAGCGTCGACCCAATCACGACGACATATGGTTCCAACCTTCGTCCGTCGGACTACGCAACCCTGCCAATCGAGCGGAACTATCGAAGCATCAGCACGCTGCTGCCGCTGGTGAATCAAAGCTACCTTGGCGATGATATCAGCTTCGCCGGCGCAACGGGATTGGAAAACAAATATCTCATAGACGGCGTCGATGTTACCGAGACTTACAAAGGTTACACCGGCACGGACTTGCCGTACAACTTCATCAAAGAGATCTCACTGATCGCAGGAGGTTACGAAGCTGAATACCGAAGCGCATTGGGAGGCATTCTGAATGTCGTTACCTACTCGGGAGGGAATGAATTGAGCGGGGAGGCATTCGGATTCTTTACAAGCAATGGCCTTACAGGTTCTCCACGCCAGGGGCCATTGGATATTGGCAGCGGGCAATTCGCTGACTATGATTTTGGGTTCCGTCTCGGAGGTCCCCTCATTCGTGACAAGCTCTGGTTCCTCGGGTCCTACAACCCTAAAGTGGAGAGAAGAGAGATTCCAATCCCGGATTTCGGCACTTACACAGACAAGTCTGTGACCCATATATTCGCAGGTAAGCTCACATGGAAAGCGTCGGAGAAGGTGAATCTCAATTTCAATGTTTTCGGAGACCCGAGTGAAGAGGATCTGGTCGCACTTGGCGGCGTCCCATTGGCACTGGGAAACCCGGATCCCATGTTACAAAAAGGGATAGGGGGTGGCATCAATCTCGCACTGCAAGGGAGTTTTGCACCCGATGACAAGTTCCTCCTTGAATGGTCCCTTGCACGAACAAACCGCAATTTGGATTATGAGGCGGCAACGGAGCGAGGCAGAGACGAGATTCTTTTTTATGATGCGCCAGCTGATTCGTTATCAGGCGGCACAGACGGGCCTACTCGGCTTCATAGCTTCGGAACGACGATTGGCGTCACGGGGACGTTGATCTCAGGAAGCCACAGCGTCAAGGCAGGTATCGCGTTCAAGGATATTGGTACCGATCGGGGTCGAATTCAACATTATTTGGCACGATTTAGCGATACGTTTTATAGAGTGGGTTACCGGGAAATTGATTGTACCGTCCACAATCGCATTCCGTCCCTGTTCGTCCAGGATTCATGGCTGGTGAGCGAGAAACTTCGGGTGAATTTCGGACTTCGCTGGGATGGACAGTTTCTTGTTGGATCGGACGGAAAGGTCCATCAAAAGATCCTGGACCAGGTTCAACCGAGGGTAGGTATCGTGTTTCTACCGAACAAGGATGATGCCCAGAAAATCTCGCTGAGTTTTGGCCGGTTTTATCAAGAGCTCTCGACTGAGCTCGCGTCGACCTATCTGGTGGATGGAGGGGTCGATTACAGGATACGCTATGATCATGACCCCAGGGTTTCTCCTTCCGGAGGTGATACCACACGTGCTCGGTTAAATGTTATCCTCCCGGAAGTCGAAGGCCTCAAAGGTCAATATTTTGACGAATGGCACGTTGGTTATGAACAGCTGATGAGCGACCACCTCAGGATTGGCGTTCAAGGCATCTATCGAACCCTCGGGGAGGCCATTGAAGATTCATACCTATCGGACGACACACTTTTCTTTGGCAATCCGGGAAGAGGACAGTTCAGTCAGTTTCCACGGGCAAAACGTGACTACATTGCATTGGTGGTGAGCGTTGACGGTTCCATGTCAGATAGATTCAACTTCCTTGCTTCATACGTGCTCTCGAGAAATTATGGCAACTATTCGGGGATATTCGACTCAGATTATGAGTCCTCAGCTGCGAACGTGGGACCCTCATTTGATTATCTGCAAGTTCTTTCCAACGCGACGGGATTGTTGCCGAACGATCGAACGCACGTCTTCAAGTTCTCCTGTTCGTATCGATTTGACTTCGGTGTGACAAGTGGAATTTCCTTCCTCTGGCAAACCGGAACACCCTTGAATGAATTCGGGACAGACTCCAATGGATATTTGAGTTTTATTGTTCCGCGCGGCACTGCCGGCAGAACCCCCGCCACCTGGGACCTGAACCTGCGTTTGGGGTATGATCTTCCATTCATGGGTACAGCAGACTTCAAGGGTCGCCTGATTCTGGATGTCTTCCATATTGCAAGCCAGCGTAAACCGGTGGACATTGATCAGGTGCAATATGGTGGCGTTGACTCGAATGGTAATCAATTGTATCCCAACTCGACATACGGACTCGGCAGCAAATTCCAGCCCCCGATGTCGGTGCGGTTGGGGATGGAATTGAGCTTCTAGATTTACCTTCCTGTCCACCTCACAGGAGCAAGCCGCAATGACCACCGTGGCGGTGAGAGTGTCATGATTTCGAATCTGATTTCCAGGATAGTCTCAGGACATACTGCCTTAATGGGGGTCTGTCTTTGGTTGCTGTTGATAACTTCGATTGCAAATGCGCAACATACCGAATTTGACCGTATCTCCGTTGAGCAAGGGCTTTCCTTCAGCTATGTGAGCTCCATTTTCCAGGATAGCAAAGGATTCATGTGGTTTGGCACGTGGAATGGTCTGAATAAATATGATGGCTACTCTTTCACTGTCTACAGACACGATCCGGCAGATTCGAATTCGATTTCACTGGACTTTGTGCGATCGATGTACGAAGACAGATCTGGTGTACTCTGGATGATCACCGGTATGTCAGAACTTAACAGATTTGACCGCGTGACAGAAAAGTTTTCCACTCCATTCCCTCAAGCAACCGTTACGAACATTTTCGAAGACAAATCCGGCACATTGTGGTTCGCGACTCCCGGTCAGGGTCTTCTCCGTCTTGATACAGCAAAGCGAAACCTCAGACAGTACAACCACTCACGACTCGACCCGGGGAGCATTAGCAATGATACCGTTCTTTCTTTTTGTGAAGACAGGACAGGTACGCTCTGGGTCGGCACATCCCGTCAGCTGAATTCTCTTGACAAGTCAAGCGGTAGATTTGCGCATTACGATAATGGTCCCGGAGGGAAGGTCTTTTCGATCCATGAGGATGTCACATTTCATGGAGATTGCTTGTGGATTGGTACTGACACCGGGACTTTACAGGTATGACCTGGAACTCAAGTCATTCAGACACTACGAGAATCATGAAGACAATTCTGGAGGGGTGAATGCAAACGATGTCCGCACGGTCTATGAGGATAGGGAAGGAGTACTCTGGATCGGCACGAAGGCGGGCCTGGCTCAGTTTGACCGATTGACCGGGTCATTCACGAACTACGAGAGTCAAGACCCTGAGTGGTCCGAAACCCAACCGGTCGGCATTATTCTTGAAGACCGACAGGGTACGCTTTGGTCGATAGGTCCTCATAATCTCATCGGGGAGGTTGATAGGGTCAAAAAGAAAATAGTCTATCTCAGAGATCCAACATATCCAAAGGTCGGAATTAACGGCCATTCCATGTACGAAGACCGGGCGGGAATAGTGTGGTTTGGAACCACGTCTGCTGGAGTTATTAAGATCGATCCCGCAAAAAAAGCGTTCAAGAACTATACCAGTGTTCCGTTTGATGAGAGGACCTTGAACTGGAGGACTGTGGGAGGGATCCTTGAAGATAAGTCAGGCGTGTTGTGGGTCGCAACCCCGATGGGACTCAACAAATTCAATCCGGCCAAGGATGGTACAGGGGGGTCATTTACGCATTACGACGTATGATGCAAAAAATCCACAGAGTCTTAGTGTCCCCACCATCTGGCCGATCCTTGAAGACCGCGAGGGCTCTCTCTGGCTCGGGACGATGGGAGGTGGACTTGATGTTTTTGACCGGGCCAAAAAGGTATTCATCCATCATAAGCACGATCCCGCAAATCCTCAAAGCCTGGCTCAGGACGAGGTGATGTCACTCTTTGAAGACAGATCAGGCACTCTTTGGATCGGCCTGGGTGATGAAGGGCTCGATGAATTCAACCGTGCTTCAGGGACATTTATTCATCACAAGCCCGATCCCAACGACAGCAATTCAATCAACAGTGGCAGTATTGGTGCAATCTTCGAAGACCGGCTGGGGGCTCTTTGGGTTGGAACGATTGGTGGCGGATTGAATAGGTTTGATCGGATGAAAGCTACCTTTAAGCATTACACGCAATGACTCAAAGAGCCTTAAGGGTATGAGCTTGTTATCAAGTCAATACTGGAAGACAGGAGAGGGAACCTCTGGATTGGGACTTTCGCTGGATTGAATAGATTCGACAGAGAAACAGAATCATTCACCGCTTTCACAGTAAGAGATGGGCTCGCAAGTGATCAGATTTTCGGAATCCTTGAAGATGATAGAGGTTGCCTCTGGTTAAACACTGGAAAGGGCATTACGAAATTTGACCCTCGAACACGCATCGTTCCGAAATTACGACGAAAGTGATGGAGTCAGAAAAAGTCAGGGCTATGCGCCGTCCGGCTTCAAGAATAGTAAGGGGGAGATGTTCTTTGGCGGCATCAATGGGTTTGTCAGATTCCACCCCGATAGCATTAGAGATAACTCATACGTTCCTCCCGTGGTGATTACGGCGTTCAGAAAGTTTGACAAAATCGTACAGTTGGATAGCGCAATATCCGAGAAGAAAGAGGTCAGTCTGCTTTACAGCGAGAACATGTTTTCGCTCGAGTTTGCTGCGCTGAATTACACAAACCCCGAGAAGAATCAGTACGCCTATATGCTTGAGGGCTTTGATAAGGAGTGGATTTACTCAGGCACCCGGCGGTATGCGACATACACTAATCTCGACCCTGGAAAATATACCTTTCGAGTTAAGGGCTCGAACAACGACGGGGTCTGGAATGAAGTTGGAACGTCTGTTGCGGTCATCATTACTCCTCCACCATGGAAGACGGCCTGGGCCTATTTTGCCTACTTCGCGCTCGCAGCGGGAATTCTGTACTCCATTCGTCGCTACCAGATAAACAGACTGAAGTCAAGACATCAGCTTGAGTTGATACAGATGGAAGCGAGTACGCTGAGGGAAGTGGACCGTATGAAATCCCGCTTCTTCGCCAACATTTCACACGAATTTCGTACACCTCTCACGCTCATCCTCGGGCCTGTTCAAAAGTGGAGGGAGAGGACCCATGAACAAGAGGAGGGAAATGACCTGGGAATTGCAGAGCGCAATGCGCATCGCCTTCTCAGACTCATCAACCAGCTTCTCGATCTCTCGAAAATCGAAGCAGGGGGAATGAAGCTTCAGGCTGGGCTGGGAAATATCGTCCCGTTCGTCAAAGGCATTGCACAGTCATTTCAGTCGTCCGCAGGGAGAAGAAATGTCGCATTGACTGTGGATTCAGTGGAGGTTGAAATCGAGGTCTATTTCGATCAGGACAAAATGGAAAAAATCCTCACAAACCTCCTGTCGAACGCATTCAAGTTCACGCCAGAGAGCGGAGCAGTGACTGTTCGCATACAATCGTCCGTGCCGGCCGGTTCAGTGGAAATAATCGTTCGAGACACCGGTATCGGCATTCCGGAGGTGGAGCTCCCGCACATCTTTGACCGCTTCTATCAGGTCGATGCTTCCCAGACACGCGAACAGGAGGGGACAGGTATCGGACTTGCCCTCACCAGGGAGTTGGTGGAATTGCACCACGGGACAATCACTGTTCGGAGTGTGGAGGGGAAGGGAACTGAGTTTCTCGTCAGACTTCCCCTGGGGAGTGCTCATCTGAAGGCAGACGAAATTGACGTCGCGCAAGCTGCTCTTGGCGAGCGCGCACCGTCTCACCTGGAGTCTCTCGTGCAGGCTGCGCAGGTCAACGAGGGGGCCCAAACTCCTGATGGCACACAACCCATCGTCCTGGTCGTTGAGGACAACATTGACGTACGGGCGTACATTCGCCAGTACCTTGCCCCATCCTACCAGGTTCTCGAAGCGCATGACGGGAGGGAAGGGGCGGAAAAGGCAAGGGAGGCGATTCCCGACCTGATCATCAGCGACGTGATGATGCCGAAAATGGATGGCTATGAACTGTGCAAGACGCTGAAGCTGGATGAGAAGACGAGCCATGTGCCAATCATTCTCCTCACTGCCAAGGCCGGCCAGGAAAACAGAGATCGAGGGTCTGGAAACCGGCGCTGATGATTACATCACCAAGCCCTTTGACGCGAAAGAGCTTTTGGTAAGAGTGAAGAATCTGATTGAACTGAGACGGAAGCTCAGAGAGCGGTTCAGTGCGGGCCAGGTCTTGAAGCCGGGCGAGATTGCGGTGACGTCTATTGACGATGCATTCCTCAAGAGGGTGATGGGAATTGTGGAAACGCGGCTGGGTAACGAAGCGTTCAGCGTTGAGGATCTTGCCCGCGAAGCAGGGATGAGCCGCTCGCAACTACATCGGAAACTGACAGCATTGACAGGTCAGTCGCCAAGCGATTTCGTCCGCTATGTGCGCCTGCATCGTGCGATGGAGATGCTGAAGAAGAACGCTGGAACCGTATCAGAGGTCGCTTATGCTGTCGGATTTAGCGGCGTTTCGTACTTCACGAAATGCTTCCGGGAGCAATTCGGTACGCTGCCCAGCGAGGTGAAGAAGAACATCATTGGCGACCCCTCTCCGTAGCATCTTAGACATCTGCACCATGGAAATTGCTCCTGGCTGAACGTCGTTGCTACCCGCCTGATCCATCCTCCTCTCCTGTCTACACCCAATCTCGTTATACCCCTTCCCTGCCAATGCTTCCCATGATCATCGGAATTCTTCAATTTTCACTGTTTTCCCCTCGTGCGACGTGAGTTGCAAACTTTGCGACATGCGTGATATTCCCGTTTCTCCGTCGATTCCTTCTCTGAAATCCCCCTATCTGTTTTGATCACAGTGTGTTCCTGCCGCATCAATCGGTAGCACATCCTACTGCGTGCACGGTGTTCGGTGATGCGACCGGAGTTGTACACCCGACGACCTCACTGATATACACCCCCCCCTCCGAACGTGTTAATTGCGCCAGCATAGTGCGCGAGATTGACACAATAAGAGGTCACCGTGAACGCGATTACACATCAGATCGTGCCAACCACACGAAGAGCATCCTTCCTTTGCTTTGCTCTCTTGATGTCTGCATCAGAACTCGTTTCTCTAGAGAAGACGATATGTTACGGACCAGCGGCTTCACCATCCGGAGAATCGCAATCGGTCCGACAAGTTAGGAACGCAACGATGGGAGTAGCAATGATTTTTGTGGACTTCATGGACAGTCGCAGACCTGATGGCAGCCTCCCCACAGTTGATGCGGATACACTCTTTTTCCCCGGCGATCGTATCAACGCCGTCGCAGGTATGGGATGGGTGAAGAGTGATCCCGCCGATCCTTCAAGTCCCCTGCGCAAAAAGATTCGCAAGTACACATATGAGGATTACTGGAATATGGTCCTCTCCGATGGCATATACGCTGATGATACTCTGGCGAATATTCACCCCCATCCCGATTTCGCTTCGCACGGTATCAAGGTGTATGGAAGCGTTCGGGATTACTACCGTGAGGTCAGCTACGGGAATCTGATTCTCCTTCCAGAATCCACTTGGTCAGGTCCACGGGATATGCACCATACAGGCATCGTCAACCGATCTGTGGTTGCGGATGGAAAGAGTTACATAGAGTGGATCAAGTTACCGAATCCAGAAGCCGATTACCGGATAGGGGGTTCCAGGCACTATTTGCTTGGTTCTGACGCCATCGCCGAAGTTCGACGATTGCATGGAGTCTCTCCTGACAGCCCTGAATGGATCGAGTTCGATATTTCGCGTTGCAGTGGCAAAATTATCGTCGTTGGCGCCGGAGCGTTTGTTGGAGGCTACGCAGACGAGGAATCAAACGTTAGCGAAAAATACATCTACGTCGACAACAGTGACCCCAGGAGTACGTTCGATGGTATTCTGCAAAATGTCCACGAATTCGGTCACCTCCTTGGCTTGCACCATGTCGAGCGGGGATCATTTGATCCAATGCATTATGGGGGATTGTACGGGGACTTCAACTACTGTCCTCCGCATTTCAATCCTCTGACAAAAATTCTCTTCGGCTGGATTCCCAAAGCGAACATCATGAGGGTGCGGACGAATACCATCGTTTCACTGCGACCGAGTCATCTGCCGCCTTCCGGCACTCAGCCCACCACCGCACTCATAACGGTGTACGGGGATGCCGGACGCGACGACAACTATTTGCACAGTGAGTACTTCATAGTTGAATATAGGACACGGTCCGGGTTTAATCGCTTTACGGGAGGAACAACATTACAAAGCACATCTTCCTTTTCCGGGGGCGTACTTATCTGGCATTATTCATCCCTGACTCCCTACCCGTATTATCAAGGTCAGGATATTCAAAACTATCTTAGTCTCAAGGTACCTGACTATGGACCAAGCTACGGCGGGGATCAGCATACGACAGATTATCTCAGTCCAGGCAGCAGTTTTGATACCTCAAGTTCACCGAACTCAAATTCAGTCGCCAACCTTACCACAGGCATTTCCTTAAGAAAGTTCTCAATCCGTGGGGGGGCGATGAGTTTCGACGTTGATTACGGACTCGGCGCACCTCCAGAGTATAACACATTCTATTACGGGGGCGCTCCGCCGTCTTCCCTGGGCGGCAATGTGTATGTCCAGGGGACACTTGAGTTTGCGGATACGATCAGTGAACATTGCACCAATGACAACAATCGATATGGCGCCCAGCAGCAGGGGTTTCTCCAGCGACGGGAAGCTGAGAATCGTGCGCTCGATCGCCAGAGCGGCAACGGGTCGCGATGCCCCGATCGTTATCAGGGGGGTGGGTGTTGGCAAGGATCGGCTGACGTGGGGCGGCATTGAACTCGATGATGTGTTGGCTGATTCGTCCCTTCAATTTTCAGGATGCACCATACAGGACGCAGAGACAGGGATTCGGGTGTCACGCCCCAGGGATAAGATCGTCGTGATCCGAAGGTGTCGGTTTATGAACAATGGGACAGATCTCGTTGTCACTAACACTTCGCTCCCTGCGGCAGACATAAGCTATTATGACGATAATGAGTGTTCGACCATCGAATTTCGAACTCGATACTTTACGTTGAGCAAAGCCGCCGAATTCATCGTCAAAGAAAACACAACGGTGAAATTTCGTAGCGTTAGTCTGTCATCCCTTCGGGCCCATGCGCTCGTGAACAACGGAAACCTGGTTTTTGATAATCTTGACACCCTCACCAACCTCACCCTACATTGTTTCGCGATCCCTGTGTTCGCACCTACTGCGAGAGTGTTCATACGTGAGACCTGTGGCATAAGTTCTCTTGCCGGTGAAATGTACATAGACACCAGGTCATGGCTTTCTCTGGAGCAGAATTCGACACTCACACTCGATGGAAACATCGATCTGAATTTTGGTGAGAATCCATCATCCGCTGAAAGCGGTTTGACTCTACAAGAACACTCATCGCTCGTTGATGCAAATATTATTGCCATTCAGCCGGGCGCTACGCTGAGCCTCAAAGCAAATTCTTCCATAGACTTTGCGCGAAACGGATTCATTTCAATTTCTGGTCAATTGCTTGCCGCCGGGACAATTGATCGACCTGTGACTTTGACGCGGACTGGTGCGCGCGGTACCTGGGGCGGTATTGTTGCCGATGATCCATCGGCGGCTCCTGTGGTATCCCTTTCGTTTGCGAATCTGACTCATTGTGGGGTAGCAATAAGTATTCATGCACATACCATGTTTCATATGGACCGGTGCATCGTGCGGGATGCGACCGCGGGTATCCAAATCGTGTCAGCCTGCACTTCCCAACCGGATTCTATGTGGGTCACCGGTAACACGTTTTCGAACATTGCCACGGTGGGTATTCTCGTCGATTGCTTCAGTAACATTGTGATTGCGAATAACAGCATTCTCGGTCCCGCGCCAGACGCCGTGCGAGAGAACACATACGGCATACTGTGTATCAGTTCATCTCCACGGATTATCGGGAATACGGTTCAGGCGTTCGGTTACGGGATTCAGTGTCTTGCCGGTAGCTCACCCATGCTGTACGGGAAAGGAGGCGGTAACAATACCATCAGGAACAACGATCGAATAGGCATTGCGTGCAAAGATGGGTCAGATGCAGTCTTGGGACCCATTGATAGCCCCGGGGATGAGGGACGCAACAGCATTTATGGTAACTCAATTACTAATCTTGGTATCTCCAATGAGTCGGTAGTGTTCGCCCGGGGCAATTGGTGGGGAGATCCAAATGATTCCGGCCCGCATTTCGACGTCGACGGGACCTCGACATTGGACTATGCTCCCTGGCTGCTCAAAGACACGCATGCCCAGGATGGGGCGACAAGGAGCGAAAGCGATGTTTCACCTCCTCCGCGTGAAGGAGGTTCAGTGTATGTGCGTGCTCTTATGAATCGGGCTCTCATGGAAAGACTTAACGGCTGCTACGCTCAGGCGATGGAATCACTCAAATCCATAATTGCAAATGAGGCTGTACCTTCTTACGCCAGAAGTTGGGCGGTGAGTCAGCTCCTGGCTGTAGCACAGCAGATGCCAAAACCGAATCTTTCACCTTATGTTTTTGATGTGATGGGCGCGCATCCGACTCTTGCACGACGATTCATGTTACTTATGCCGGGGAGTTTCCTTTGTGATGGCTCTGTCACGAATGCGATGGCTTCGTTTGATGAAAACATCCTGAAGTACCCCCACAGCGAATTGGAACTGGCCTCACTCTATGGGAAATTCGCGCTATCATCGTACTGGTTGCGGGACTCTTCACAATCGCAAGCTCTCGTTGTTCGTCTGCAAAACGACTATCCAAAGAGTGCCGAGGCCACAGTTGCGCGCATGCAATTGGAACACTATCATGCGACAGGATCACGGAGATCGTTGGTGCCGGATCAAAGCACCAGTCCCACCGGAAAGATTTTGCCGGATGTATCTGCGGTTGCATTCCCCGGGGAGTTTAGCCTATCCCAAAACTACCCCAACCCGTTCAACCCGACCACCTCGATCAGATTCCAGATTATGAAGTCCAGTCAGGTGGAATTGAAAGTATTTGACATTTTGGGAAGGGAAGTTGCAACGCTTGTGGATGAGCGACTCCCGGCCGGAACGCATGAAACGACGTTCAACGCGAAGGGGCTGGCGAGCGGCGTGTATCTCTACCGGCTCCAAGTCCGCCCTCTGTACTCCGCCATCGGGCGTGACTCCAAGGGCGGAGCTGGCGAGGACGTTCAGTCGAAGAGACTGATTTTACTTAAATAAGGGGCTGAATGGGCGCGCTGTTCACTGCCTGCTCCTTTGCGCCCTTGATCAGGAGCCACAGCGCGAACGCCAGCTCTCCGAAGTTGGCGGGGATGATGATGTTAGAGACCATATCCTTGTATTGCGGTAACAGCAAACTCGTAAAGCTCAAGGCCACATAGCCGAAGCCATTGATGATCAGCCAGACGCCCAGAAAGCGGGGAAGGAAGCGCGACCTGTAGACAAGGATCGCTAAGGGAATAAGCCAAAGCCCCCAGAACATTTCTAGTGCCAACATTCCGTAGTCATTAATTTTGAGAAATGCCATTGCCAAATCTTGTCTCTGGCCAAGTTCGAATGTTTTCAATATTTCGCCCTTAAGAATCATAAGGGAAGTAATGTTGAATGCCTCCATAACAAAAACGGCGGGAATTTGCACAATCACCAATGCAACCAAGATTTTAGCCTGACGCTCGTTTACCTGTTTGAACAATCGATAAAGAACCAATACCATATACACCCAAATGGTGCAGCTGACGAGGTCATTGACTATGCTCGTTCGATACAACAATTCATTGGAAAGGATATTTTGGGCAGTGGTAACAGCATCACCCCGTATATTAATTTGTGATGGCACATAAAAAAAGCCAAAGACGCCTGTTATTACCCAAATAAGATACAGGAGGCCGGCAAATCTTGCAGTGTTCTTGAGTGAGCCCGAGTCTTTTTCCATTCGAGTAGCTCCTTATGGTCTTTCATAATGACGCACAACTGTTCATATCTGAGCTGACTAACACCCATCCCTCGTTTTCTCACGCTTTACCTCAACCTTGACGGGCGGAGCCGGCCGGGGTTTCGGGGTTGCAGCAAACAGAACGCGCTCACGGGGCGAAGCGGTTTCGGCTAGTGGCGCAGAATGAGCATGAGGACGGCAAGCAGCGCGGCCACGATCATCGTCACGACCGACAGAAGGACCCGACGCCCGCTGACGACGCGACGGATTCCCTGGTAGCCCGCATTCACAATACCGCCCAAGACCACAAGCGCTAGCAAGTCCCATGACTGCTCGCCGCGCGAAAAACTTCGAGATGCGACGATCGCCAACAGGCCGTACGAGAGGACCAGGTAGGACCATCGGTAACCGGCGTTTTCGACCGTCGTCGTACGTTCGTCTCGCTCCACCAAAGGAACAGTCATAGCTCACCTCCTTCTAAATAGAAAAGTTGATCGACAGGCTTTCCGAGGCAGCTCGCGAGCACAAACGCAAGGAGTGCAGACGGGACGTACTGCTCGTTCTCGATTGAGCTGATCGTTTGCCGCGTGACTCCGGCAAGGTGCGCAAGCTGCTCCTGTGACAGCTGCCGCTCGGCCCTCGCCACCCTCATTCGATTACGCAACAGCGCTCTAGCCATGTCAGTGACCTCCGTTCGCCTTCAATGTACAGTATGGCAGGCACAATGTCAAGTATACTGGTCAATATGACACACATACTTGTCATATCACCGCGAATGAAGCCGGGAACCAGCCAATTCACATGTTACTATTGAGAAATATTTCAGGTTCCGAATGTGCAATATTTCAAGTTCCGGTTGGAACGAACAGCCCGGCGGCGGTCTGGCCGGCTTGAACCATTTTGACCTGCTAGCTGTTGCTATATCTATTCTCAGGAACCACGGTGTCTACACCTGAAATTCCCGCGTTTCCGCGAACTCTTTTTGTTCGAGTCTTCTACAACCTGCTGAGGCCAGCCGTGCGCCGAATTCCTGGTGGTTTCCTCTGTGTGATATTGATCGCGTATGCCCTACTCCCGTCCCGGATGCAAGCGCAGGCACCCCCTACGGATTTCTCGTTTAGCGCCACAGCCGGTGGCACCGGTCAGTGGCGAACAACAGGAGCGTATCACTATCGATAGCGCTCGGCACGTCAGGTTCGTCCGCTACGAAAATTCCGTCGACGGCGCGACCCTTGCTGATACCTCGTTCACCATCGGTTCCACGGAATTCCAGAACCTCTGGAACTCCATTGTTACGAATGGCTTCACTGGCCTCAACAGAAGGTATGCCGATACGACCGTTCGTGGCGGGGGGTATGTCATCGTTTCCGTACGGGCGAATGGCTCCACCCATCAGGTAATGCTTCTGAACGCATCGCAGAACGGGGTGCAGTCGATCCTCGCCGTTCTCAATTCCGCCCTTCCTGCCACAGCCCGGCTTCACTATGCACCCCCTCCGCTGTTCAATGTCGTGCCGGCAGACCCATGCGCTCCTCCGCCGGGACTTTCCATCACGCCGCAGATCAACGCTCCTGGCTCTCTGGCGGCAAAGAAAGGCGCAGGTCGCAGCGTCACCCCGACGATCGCCCATGAAAATTCAGTCGTCGGCTCTCACCCCGGAACTGTGGTCGCCTACACCGCCCCTTTGGATCGGGTTGTCCAGCAGGGGAAGGCAAAGCTCAAAAGCAAAGGAGCATACAACGGGGACGCGGTCTCCATCTCGATTGACAATTCCAACCCCCTGCCGCAACCTTCCATTGAAATTCAGCTGTACCTCGAATTCTGGGGACCGGAGGCGAGCCCGGCGATCATCCAGAACATCGTCAATGACATACAACAGAAGTGGGCGGGGGCGAAACAGTCGGACGGGACTCCGGTTCATCTTTCGGTTATCAGCAGGTTGAATCCCGATGCCACCAGCCCGCCGGGCACACCAGGATTCCATCAAATCCAACTTGTTGCTCCCGACGCGGTCCGTTCCTCAGTGTCAGGAGACGACGAAAGCGTTCGGTATCAACTATGGCACCGGCAGCGGAACATGGGAAACATTTCAGCAGCCCGGGATCTACGCGCATGAAGTCGGGCATCTGATGGGGTTGGGAGACCAGTATGACGACTGGGTAAAACAACCCGATGGGAGTTGGCTCAGTGAAACGGAAGGCCTGATGTACTCCAACACCGCGGATTTTGCGCAGTACGCTGCATCACGCGAGCCCAGCCGCACGGCAAGTTCAATCGCGAAGTTCCTGGCCGACAAGGACATCTATTCCGTTCCGAAGGCAGGCCATGACAAGGATCTGATGGCGGACTATACAAAGCCGCTCCTCCAATCCGACATCGACAAGATCACCTCCAATCCCGGCCTTCTTGTGAACATCCCGAGCGGTGACGTGCTTGCCAACAGGGATCCCAGCGCGCAGAACCTCGTCGTGACACATTCTGATGATCTGTTTGTTCCGCCCGGCGGGAAACGGACGCTCAACGGGATCTTTGCCTCGTGCATTGACGGCCACAAACTTCAGCCCTCAACGGGCGATGTATTCGACCTTGTCCCTTCGCTCACCTCGTGGGGTGGATATGGCGCGGCCGCGCAATTGCAGTCGCTCGTGAGCTACATCGACACGAGCCGGCTGTACTGCGGGCTTACAAATGACGCTCAGAAGGCTATCTGGAGGTTGACCGACAATGAACCGGCAACTGCCGCCGAACAGGCGGTTCTTCTCGCGGCCGGTCTCAACCCGGCCACCTCGTTCATCGATTTTCCTCATCTTACCGGGGCGCAACGCTCCGATACCACGGCGGTCCTCCTCGTTCCGAATGAGCTGTTCTCCGGCAGAATCACCCCCAAATTTCTGACGGGGTCTGCCGGCACCCCGGCCACGTTCCGGGGCACGGTCAGCAGCCCGTCGGTGAGAGGATTTTCCAGCTCGTTCACATGGTTGCTCACCGGGCCCGGGAGCGGCTCGATCGTTCTCGAAGTCTGCCGGGGACAGCACGGCATTCACACCGGTAAAGACCGGGCTGTATGAGCTCGGGCTCAATGTGTCAGTGACAGATTCTTCGTCAGGAGTCCGGAAATTTCCCGGGAAGCAAAAGGGGTATCTGGTGGTCCCTGACGCGTTCACGGAGACCTTTGAGCATTCGAACCTGACGGATCGGTTTCCGTGGAAGACCTACGGTGACGCGCCGTGGATAATCTCCTCTGCGCAATCTGTCACCGGCGGGTTTTCGGGAGAAGGAGGAGGGTTCGCGAGCGACTTTATTAACACGCTCACGTCCACCCTCGAGATGCATGTCTCGCTGGCGGCCGACAGCGTCGTCACGTTTTTCGTCAAGTCCGCGTCGACAAATATCGCTGATGGCGTCACCTTTTCCATTGACAGCGTGCTGATGTCCTACACGAGCGGCTATACCGACTGGGCGTTGGAGCGGGATTTCCTCCCGGCAGGTACGCATACGCTCCAGTGGACGGTGTCGCAGCTTACCGATGCACCAGGGAAATTCTGGATCGACAACATCTTCTTCCCCTCACACTCCGTTGTGACGGAAGTCGCCGCACATCAGGATGTGCCCGGCGAGTTCGCGCTCTTGCAGAACTACCCTAACCCCTTCAACCCGAGCACGACCATCAAGTACGAGTTGCCAACGTCGTCGGAGGTGAGAATGAGCGTGTATGACATCCTTGGTCGCGAGGTGTCCGTGTTAGTGAATGAGAAGCAACAGGCGGGGTATCACGAGGTGAAGTTCGATGGGAATGGACTATCGAGCGGGGTGTACTTCTACAGGATCGAAGCGGGATCGTTCATTCAGACGCGCAAGCTTTTGCTCCTCAGATAGCTCCAATCATACCTGGTACCACAAAGGCTCAGGTTTGCTCCTGGGCCTTTTCTGTTTCTGTGCGATTCGAGCCAAGCCCCTGCCGGTCCAACGTGATTCGCTTGCACATCCGGTGTGCTCGGGGTATATTCGAGTAGTGCCCCCAACGGGATTCGAACCCATGTTCCAAGCTTGAAAAGCTCGTGTCCTAGGCCTCTAGACGATGGGGGCTGTACGTGTGACCCCGCCGCGACTCGAACGCGGAACCTACAGCTTAGAAGGCTGTTGCTCTATCCGTTGAGCTACGGGGCCTCTGTGAATCAAGCCAACCAACGGGATCACTCTGCAAAAAAACCGTCGATAAATATACGATTTTCCTTATTTTGTAGCAAGATCGTTTTAACGCTTCGATCGGGAAGAACAACGGCGCGACCTGGGGGAATCCTATGTGCTGAAAATACCATTGAACAAGGCTTTGAAAGCTTTGTCAGCGAACGCCGGCGAGAATTCTTCATCCAACGGGAGCACGCACCATGTATTCACGAAGAGACTTTGTCAAAACGGCATCACTGGCCGCCGGTGCACTTGCACTGAATCTTCACAAACTCTCCGGCGGTACCCTTACCAGCAACTTTTTTGATCTGAACGATTTTATCGCAAATCATCCCGATGCGGTGTTCATTCTCCGCACGACGGTCGATACGAAGACGAACGCCGCTGCACTCAAAGAGGTCGGCCATCAGCTCGGTCAAACTCTGTTTGTTCCAAAAGCAGCGGCTGGTTTTCCGCTGACGACCCCAATTGCGATCAAACCGAATCTTACCGCCTGGGCCTGGGATAAGCCTCCAATTGAAACAACGATGGGCATTCATACCGACGCCAATTTCGTCGAAGGCGTTATCAACAGTTTCAAGGATCTTGGTGTGGCCGGCAGCTCGGTCTATATCCGTGAAGCGAACTACACGAGTACTCAGCCGGATGCAATGTGGTACAAAGATATGGCGGTGCGGACAGGTATTGATTTGAGGGATTTCCCCACCATCAATACGCTGCCGGCAGGCGATGTCCAGTGGGCGAATGTTCCGAACGGAGTATGGTACGGCAGGATTCCCTATCTCTGGCCGGTGAATGCACCCGGTTCCTGTCTGATAAATATTGCAAAACTCAAATCGCATTCCATGGGCATGACCCTCTGCTCGAAGAATCTGCAGGGTACCAATGCGCGACCGTATGTTGCCCATTGCTCCTCGTGGGGCACGCCGATGTCGGGAGTCGATACGGCAGATGTCATCTCGAATGCCTTCACAACCATCAAAGCGAATTTCGACCGTCGTGTCCTCGCGAAGCTCCCCCGGTGGGAAACCCCCGGAACCGGTGCGTCCAGCGGACTGGGCATGGAAACGCATTCTTCACGCTGTCTGGACAATAACGCCGTCTTGCAGCCATTGATCAACATTGTCGAAGGAGTGTACGGCCGCGAAGGCCCGTTCGTTTCCGGACCCGCCGACAACAACGGCTATGGCAGAGATATCATGGCAAACATTGTGATCTTCGGAAAAAATGCACGCCATGTCGATATCGTCGGCACCTATCTCGCCGGCCACGAACCGGGGAACTTCGGATTTTTCCACATGGCGCTCGAACGCGGTCTGTCGAAGTACCTCAACCCGCAGACCATTCCCCTTTATGAATGGAGACTCGACGGATCAGCAACACTCACTTCATTGGATGCATTTGCGCGGATTCCGATCAGGACTCCGTACTTACGGCAAGCGGGTGAAGAGCAGTATCATATGGTCAATGAGCCGTACGACTATACCGGAGCCACAACCGTCCAGACTCCCAGGTACAACAAACCTGACCTGTTTTCCATTTGCCAGAACTACCCCAACCCGTTTAACCCCTCCACGTCAATTCAATACTATATCCCGAAGGCAGGGAATGTACGCATCGAGCTCTTCGACATACAGGCGGAATTACTCGAGGTACTCGTCGATACATACCTGCAAGCCGGCGACCATCTCATCGTGTGGAATTCTGCAGGCAGAGCTTCGGGGACGTATGTCTATAGTATGCAATATCAAGGCGCACGCATAGCAAAATCGATGGTGTTGCTCAAATAAGCGTTCCGATTCCAAAAAAGAATCACCGCAGGTTCTTGAAGCCGTTCTCGATCTCGAACGAGATCCGCTTGTAGACCTCCTCGAGCGTTCCCTCGCCGTTCACCTTCACGACGCCGTGAAGCTGGTTGTACTTTTCGATGACAGGAACGGTTTTCGTTTCATGCTCCTGAAGCCGCTTAACGATCTTCTGGGTGCTTGTGTCATACGGCATACACCGGTCAGTTTTGCTGCGTTGATCCAGCCGGCCGATCAGTTCCAGCATCGGCACTTGGATCTCGATGATCTTTGAAATGGAGGTCCCGTACTTCTTCATCAGACCGTCGAGAATGTACGACTGGACGAGCGTACGGGGAAAACCCTTAAAGATGAATCCCTTGGTATCGGCGCTCTTCGAAGCTGCAAGACGTTTTTCGATCAGCTGAACGACAATCTCATCGGGCACCAATTGTCCGTTTTCATACAGCTCGATGATCTTGCGGCCGGTCGCGGTCTTCTCTTTGATCTCCCGGTCGAGCATGCTGCCGGTGGCCACATATTCCAATCCATACTGCTTCGCCAGCGCTTTGCCTTGCGAGCCGCGTCCCGAACCGGGATATCCGAACAGGACGATGTTCAGGAGGTTCTTGCTCAATTCGTGCTTGATGATCGCTTCGATTGATTGCGTCACCTCGTTGATGCTGGCGCTTCCATCGACGTCTATGCAGATCCCCTTGTCCTTGTAGAACGTGAGCACGGGCAGAGTCTTTTCGTCGTATTCGCGCAGCCGGTTACGTATGATCTGTTCGTTGTCGTCCGTGCGTCCCGACGTGAGCCCGCGTTTGAGGAGCCGGGCAACCGACTCTTCCTCGGACACTTTCAGGCTGATGAGGCATGTGAGCACCGTATCGAGCTTGAGCATCAATCCTTCGAGGATATACGCCTGAATGTATGTCCGCGGGAAGCCGTCGAAAAGAAATCCATTTTCGCCGGGGTGGTCGGTGATCGTCTTCTCAATGATCTGGACGATGATTTCGTCCGAGACCAGCCCGCCGGAGGCGATGATACTTTGTGCCTCCAGGCCGAGCCGGGTCTTCTGTGCGATCTCCTTGCGAAGCAGGTCGCCGGTGGAGATATAAAAGAGGTTGTACTTCTTGGTGAGATATTCCGATTGGGTGCCTTTGCCGGCCCCCGGGGGGCCGAAGAGAGCGATATTCAGCATATGCGTGCTTTCAGTGAATTCAAGAAGTCTTCGATTCAACACACTCCATCCACCTACAAAATAGTGATTTCAAATTGCAATGGATACTTTTCGAAATTGCGGTCGTGCAGGGGCCGTAGAGTCGCCGTTGTCTTAGCAGGCAGAGGGGATGAAGAGAACGGTCGGACAGTGAATCAAAAGTTCACTGTGTGCCCCAAGGTGAGAGCCAAACAGCCCGGATCAGCACTCTGCTGTCCGGGCTGTTGAGGATTACTCCCGCTTAAGCCGCTTTTGCAGCTTCTTGAACCTTATTGAATTCAGCCAGAATCTCTATTTTCACCTCATTGCCCACGGCGACACCACCTACTTCCGTCAAAGCATTCCACTGCAGGCCAAAATCAAACCGATTCAGCTTGGTCCGAATCTCGAACCCAGCCACCTGCATTCCGCCAAAGCCGGCAACCGTGCCGTTGTAGATGACGTCAAGTGCGATTTGTTTGGTGACGCCGCGCATCGTCAGATCCCCGACAACCCGTAGTTCATAGTCTGACACCGGCTTCACCGACTTCGAAACGAACGACATCTTCGGATATTTTGCGGCATCGAAGAAATCGGGAGATTTCAAGTGGGCGTCGCGCTGTTCGTTCTTGGTGTTAATGCTGTTGATTTCTGCTTCGAATTGAATCTTTGCATCACTGAAGTCCTTCTTATCTGCTTCGACCGTGGCCTCAAACTTGTCGAAATGCCCCGTGACAGTCGAGACGACAAGGTGTTTCACTTTGAAGCTGACTTCGGAATGCGTGGGATCGATTTTCCAGAGTGACATGGTATTGTTCCTGATATTTTGTTGTTGTGAACTATTGTTTCGATTAATCACAACACCAATATACCATGACAGGCCTGCCGGCGCATTCACCCATGACAAGAAATCACATGAACCTATGGTAACGGAATTGCTATCGTTTGTGAGAAAGTTCTTTGCGGATGCGGCTTAAGGATTGCGGGGTAATACCCAGGTAGGAGGCGATTTGACTCTGCGGAATCTGTTCGACCAGGAGCGGATACGTTTTGATGAACGCAAGATATCGCTCTTCGGCAGAGGCACTAAGTGAGGCGTTGATCCGCCGATGAGATGAAACAATATTTGCTTCCAGGAGAAGGCGGAAGAAGCGTTCCATTTTTGGAACAGATTCGAGCAGTGTTTCTCTCGCTGTTCCTTCCAGCAGGAGCACTTCGGAGTTTTGAACCGCATCGATGTTGTACGTTGCCGCCGAGCCTGTGAGGTAACTGTTGAGATCGGAAATCCACCAGTCTTCTATCGCGAACTGGACGATGTGCTCCTCTCCCTTGTGATCGACCGTGTAAGCACGTAGACAACCACTATTGACAAAGGCGAGATGCTTACAGACATCTCCCTCCTGAAGGAGAAACTGATGTTTCTTGATCTTCTTGGGCGTAAAGAACTGATTCAGGAGAGCACACTCTTTTTGAGAGAGATGGATCCGCCGTTCGATATGAGTGTGAAGCAGGCTATACATACTCAAAGGTAGACGATTTGTGGGCAGCGGTCAAGGGCCGGGTGTGTCCATCGCCAACTTCACCAGGGTGTTGACTTTGTTCTGCTCCCGGACCGGCATTCGAATGATCGTCGCCACGTCGGTTTGTTCAATTCGCACATTGCCGCCTGTGAGGGCTTTCCCCGTGATGATTCGTGCTTTCAGAGACGGTAGTTTCAACTGGTTCCCGTCCCACTTCAGGATGTGCAGGTATACCATATTCCCTTTCGTGGTCGAGCCGCCCCATGCACCGTTGCGGAAGGGACCACCCCGGGTCCCGTAGATACTTTCCCCGTACTTTGCGAGCCACCCTCCCATCTGCCGGAGCACTTCCACCTGACGGGGTTCAATTTCTCCGCTTGGCATTGGACCGACGTTGAGCAGCAGGTTCCCGTCACCCGCGACACACTGCACGAGAATACGAAGACATTCCTCGAACGTCTTGATTGTGTCCTGGGGTTTCCACGACCACTGCGTGCCAAGCGTCATGCATGTTTCCCATGGCCGGATATTGTCAAACGCACCGATCCGTTGCTCCGGCGTTTGGTAGTCCGCATCGGGACCGATATTCTGGGCTTTGTAGTCTTCAATACTTCCCATATCCAGCCGGTTGTTGATGATCAGCCGGGGCTGGAGGGAGCGGACGAGACCGTATGTCGCGGCCTGGTCCCACGGGGCCGGTCCGCCGTCAGTGTCAAACCAGAGCAGATCGACACGCCCGTAGTTGCTCAGCAGTTCACGCAGATGTCCCTGCATCCGTTTCACATAGATGCTGTTCCGTTCCGTCCGGCAATCCGGATCGCGCCAGTCCATGGGAGAGTAATACCATCCTATTCTCATGTCTGCTTTGTGGGCGGCATCGGCGAGCTCACCGCACACATCGCGTTTGAAAGGGGTGTTGGCGATACTGTACTCATCGACACTTGAGTGCCACAGACAGAAGCCGTCACAATGCTTGGCTGTGAGGACCATGTATTTCATGCCGGCGGAGCGTGCGATGGAGACCCATTCGTCGGCTCTGAACTTTACTGGGATTGAACTGCGTGTAGAGACTGTCATACACCTCCACGGGAATGTCGCCCTTTCCCGCGATGCCCCGCCGTTCTCCGCCCCGGGACCAGCTGATCTCTGTCCCTTTGAGGCTAATCGGACCCCAATGGATAAACATGCCGAAGCGCGCCTCGCGCCACCAGGCGAGACGGCCATCTTTCTGCATCTCTCTATCACTTTGCTGAGCAATACAGCAGACAGCAGACACCATCAGGGAGATGGCCAGAAGTGCAATTGCTCTCATGAGAGGACCTCACGTAGATTTGTGCCTCGTCCAAACTCCATCCAGGTGCAACATAATGAATTCATATTCAAATCGATACTGTTGTTCTGTGTCAATGATCTCGAACAGAACAGGAGTGATGACTGGGGCGGGTGCCGATTGTGGATTGTCGATCAGCTATACGGTGCTGTAGATTGGAGGACCCTTCTATAGTCCGAACCAGCGGGCTCGTCGACTGGATCCGAAGTGCTGCTTCTCACTGACAAGGGCGACGGAGGGTTCCATGAAACTGCCCGTAGGCGAAGGACCCGAGAAGAAGTCTACATCCACGCGCCCTACCCGGTCGGAACCAAACTCGACGTAACAAGAACCCGCACCTTTGTAAGGCAGGGGCTGATCGTCCCCTTCCACATCCGCCATGAGTGATGCGGCGGCGATGCGCGCGGCTCCTTCGGCAAACACACCCGCCTTTGGCGTTCCGACACTCGTCACATCACCGATTGCGTAAACGTTCGGGAAGCGCGTCTTGAGGTTCTTCGGATCGACAGGGATCCAGCCATTCACACTCATGCCACTTGTCACGACCACATCCGGGACGCGATGCTTCGGGATACCGAGAAACAGGTCGAAGGGCATCTCACTCGCGTCGTCAAGAATGGCAACTCTGCGCACCGGGTCGAGCGAGCGCACAACCCGTTTGGGCACGAAGATGATATTCCTTTCGGCAAAGGCGGCAAGCAACGCCGTGGAGGTTGCAGGCGAGGGGGGTATCGGGACGCTGAACGGCATGACGATGCTGATGTCACAGGCATCGCGCACACCGCGTGCGGTAAGATAGTCGTGCAGCAGTAGCGCGGCCTCGCTTGGCGCCGGCGGACACTTGAACGGTGCTGAGGTTACACCGACAATCGCATGGCCTTTCGAGAAGGTGGGAAGCACTTCCCGCAGGCGTTCTGCACCGGCAAAAGAGTAGAACTCGTTGCCACCTTCGGCCAGACCAGGCGTAGCATCACAATCGTAGTCGGCACCAAGCGCAACCACCAGAACATCTGCTTCGTAGGTCCCTTTCTCAGTTGTTACGCGTCGCGTCACAGGATCGATGGCGGAGATCGTTTCCTGACGAAAACGCACGCCAGGCTTAACGATGTTTCGGTAAGCGACGCGCACGGCATCGGGATGTCTTACGCCCAAACATCACGTCGAGCTTCGAATAGCCGAAGAAGAAGGAATCGTTCTTGTCGATCAGGGTGAGATCAAGTCGATCGGCAAGCGACTCGGACAGTATCGTACTAAGTTCTAGACCGCCGAAACCCGCACCCAGGACAACCACTCGCAGTTTCATTGTTGTTCCTGTAGTTATCTATTCATAGACTACGTTGCGGATCACAACAAGGGGTGCGAGATATAACAAAGGTTAGCGGGAAAAGGTGCCAGCATGGTGAAGGAAAATGACTCGGCATTGACCTTCACCCGTCAGGAGGGCATCCGAACCGGGTGGGCTCCATCTTCCTCGTTACATTAGCTCTCAACTCTTCCGTACCTGAGAATCACGCAGCCTGACGCTAACGGCCGCGCTTCGAGAAGCTTCAGCCTGTGACGGCTCAGACTCTTCCCGAACAGGGGTTTGCCACTCCCCAGGAAGATCGGCGCAACTGCGAGGCGATACTCGTCAAATAGGTCGTCATTCATCAGCGATTCGGAGAGGTTGGCGCTGCCGAAGACGAACATGTTCCGGTCACCCTGTTTCTTGAGATCTCTTACCGTCGCGGCGGCGTTCTCTTTCACCAATGTGGTATTGTTCCAGTCGGCCCGCTCGAGCGTTCGCGAGAAGACAATTTTCGGAATGCTGTTCATGAGATCGGCTATCTCACCTTGTGCGGCACGCCAGTAGGCCGCCATACCCTCATACGTCACACGGCCGAAGAGGAGCCGGTCGGCCGAGTGCAGTTGCTCGATAGAGAGTCGCTCCAGTTCCTCACCCCAGACCTCCTCATGCCAGTCCAACTCCCAGCTCTTCTCGCCCTCGAAATTCCCGTCGAGCGTGACCAGATTCCACATGATCAGTTTGCGCATGGTATGTCCTCGCTGTGATCGTGAATTCGGCGCCTTACTCTATCCCGATTCTCTCGGCTTTGTCCATTGCGCGGTCCTCCGATGGGGGGGTGAGGTGGACTGTGGGAGCAATATATGATCCGACTCGAACGATGTCAAGCGATTCATGACATTTCTATTAAGCTATAACAACATTCCTATCTGGATTCCGGTCTGGATCGTCGATGCGAAGGTCTACTTCAGCAAGAGAAATCTCTTCGTCTCCTCAAAGCTCCCAGCCTGAATTCGGTAGAAGTATACGCCGCTCGCAAGTTCGTTTGCATCAAAACGCACTTCGTGATACCCTCCCTCCCCTTCCCCATTGACGAGTTGCGCGACCTGCTGGCCGAGGGTGTTGAAGACCGCCAGCGTTACGTGCGAACGAGCGGGCAGGCCGTAGCGGATTGTCGTCGAAGGGTTGAAGGGATTGGGGAAGTTTTGCTCCAGACTGAATTGCTTTGGTAGAATTCCGGCACGGTCTGTTACGCCCGTGAGCGAAACGGTGATCAATACAGCGTTGGGAAGTCTGCGGAAAGTGCCGGCAGTCTTGTCGTCTGTCCGCACGCTGATGTTGTACCTTCCATCAACGACCGGAGACTTGATGAAAGCACCCCATGTAATGTCACCGGGTGCACCGTCCCCGTGGAGTCCGTCATTCATGAGAACCACAGAATCGGCCTGTGAGCCCAGTGCGTTTGTAACAATGGCCGAAACGACCAGCATGTGACCGCCGGGATTCTCCACCTTTGCCGTAACTGTGATGCTGTCGCCTCCACTCTTCACTGTATCCTTGTTTGCCTTCACATTGTGGGCATACGCAAGGCTCATGATCCAGATGCGGGCACGATTGACGACGGTATCCTGCCCGCGAGCAACCTCATCAGCGGTGAACCATACAGGCTCATCGATCGGAAACTCCTTCCGGTTCAGATATACACCAGGTTGAGAGATGTGGTACACGTCGGTGATCGAATGATGTAACCACCATGTTGGCCAACCGGTCACGTCCTGGCTGTACCCAATGCTGGCGATCGAAGACTTGCCGAAGAATCGCGTCATGGGGTGATATCTCAGTCGCTGTGCGGTCCAATCCCCCAAACTCATGCATGTGGGTCCCAGGAGAACTGCAATCGGCCGGTCGAAGATGGAGCCCGGCGAACCTGGAATAAACCCTTCCGATGCATTTCCCAGTGGCACAAGACCAAATGTCGCAGTGTTGCCCCGTTGGCCATCCTCGGTCGTGAAGACAGGTTCGCTGAACATCCTTGAAAACGCCGCGTTGAATTGTGACCACCCACCTGAGTTATACCTCATGTCGATGATGAGTCCCGCCGCTTTCCAGAGGGAGTCGACGGCTGCCGCAAATAGAGGGTCCGCGGCAAGCGAAGGCCATTCACCGAGAAGGCGGATGTATCCTATGTCCACCCCAGGGAGCTTACCATAGGCAAGAAGTTGACCGGTCGGTACCCAAGGCCAGCCACGATAAAATGACATAGGTATGCCGGGAATCTCCAACTGTTCGTTTCCCATCATGGGGTCTGGCGGCAAACCGAGCAGGGGTTGGACCGAAAGGTGAAGGGTGTCGCGTGTTGAGTGCTTCAGGATGTCAATCGTCGAAAACAGGTGCCAGTTGTTTCCGACATTGCGAATGTACGTGTGGATCTGCGCCGAGGCCGCACCCACACCGGTTGCCAACACCGGGAGTTGGGCGTCGAGAAGTTGCTTCACGAGTTGTTTCCATGGCACACCCTCATATCCCAGCACAATGTCTCCGGGCTGAAGACCGAGCGGGTGATTTGGCACGGTGCGGAGGACAAGAGCCGTACTGTCAGGAAGTGATGTGAGCACAGCTCCAAAATGGTCCGCTTGCTCCCATGTATAGAGATCGAGGATCGGCACGCCGGGCGAGAGCGCTGAATACAACACACCTGTGTCCCAGGCCCATGTGTGTCCATCGCGCAGGCTCATGGCGAACCTTGCCATGATGGAGGCGAAAGTGCCCCGGCTGGTCGTCGAGTCTATACTTGAACGAAAGTGATTCTTTAGGGAATCCCACGAGCTCCAGGTCAGTCCAAGCGAGAGGAATCCGTCGAACTTGTTTGAAAGGCTGGTCGCGTATGCATCGAAGATTGCGAGTTTGGTTGCCAGCGGGGCCCCGGGCCCCCAGGTCGAATCAATAATGTGTCTCCAATCCGTTCGTGATTGATAGAAGGAACGGGCGGGCAGAGCATGTAACGAAGAACTATACCTTGATCTGCCTGGATAGACCTCCCCGCTTGTTGCAGCAGTCGTCCTACGCGGTTGAGCATCAACGATACATGTAACAGCGAATATCATGATACACAGGATGAACCTTTTCATGATTTCTCCTCCGAGGATTGTCAAACTACTTGAGAAGAACGAATTTCTTCACGTCAACAAAGCTGCCTGCCTGCAACCGGTAGAAATACATACCACTCGCAAGATTCGTTCCGTCGAACTTGACATCGTGAACTCCTGCATCCCTTTTGTCATTCACCAGGACGGACACTTCACGACCGAGCATATCGAAGACGCTCAACCTCACCACCGATGACTTGGGCAACTCGTACTCGATGGTCGTGGTGGGGTTCAACGGATTCGGGTAGTTTTGCTCGAGCGCATAGGATGCAGGAATCTCCTGCTGATTCCGGGCAACGCCCGTGAGAATAGCGAACAGAAACGATTTCGACGGAGAACCCTGCACGAGTCCCGATTTCGGCTGAAGCGTCACGAGCACCTGGTAATACTGGTTCAGAAGCAGATGGGGGAAAACGGTAAATATCACCTTCTGCGAATCACCCGGCGCGAGGAAGAAGGAAGCCGGTGAGATTTCGACAGCCGTCACAGGATCTACGTTGCCGGGGTCGATGAGCATTGTGATGGAATCAGGCTCAAAGCCGATATTGCGCACCGTGAATGTGGTATCAAATCTTGACAATCCTCTTCGGACTCCTCCGAGATTGATCTCGCGATCATCCAGAACGATCAAGGCGCCGCGGGCAAACAGGAGTTGCGCAGCGTTCGTCAGAGTTCTTGAGGTGCCGGCCGTGAGATCGTTCGTGCGGACCGTCGCCCAAATGAGGGCGGTGCCAACAGGTACGTATGCGCGGCTCCAAAGGCTGTCGCCGGCCTTCCGATCCCCATTGAGTCCACTGTCGTTCAGGGAGAGGCTGTCCAGGATCGCTCCGACGGCGTCCGTAAGAATGGCCTTGATCGCGACCGTATGCGCCAGCGGATTCTGGACGCGAGCTGCTACCAGAACAGTGTCGAAGGACTGCCGGTTGATCTGGACATCGTGCGTATACGATAGGGTGTTGATCCACTCGAGGGCGCGCTTCACCACATCATCCTCGCCTCTCGCCACGCCGTCGCGGGTGAGCCAGACCTCTTCATCCACTGGAAAGCTCTTGTGCATCAGGAATCCTTCGTTGTTGACGAGGGATTGCAGCTGCGTGGTGGCACAACGATAGGACCAATTTCCGAAAATCGGGCCGACGATCGCTGCCCCGTGACCAGCGATAAAGGCGCCGTTTGTCGGAAGACCAAAGAACCGCACCATCGGGTGAGACCGCATTCGAAACGGCACATGATCTCCCAAACTCAAGGCTTGCGGGCCAGTCAAAACGGCAATAGGGCGATCATAATAGTCCGGACGTGGTTGGAATGACCCGGGTGGCGGCGAGAAAGTGAACCCGAAATGGTCTGCTGGATTGACACGTGTTGCGGTACGGGCTCGTGACGGACTAATGGGATCTTCATTGAAGAGGTAGTCCAATCCGGCATTCGCTGCCGTCCAGCTATCGGCGGAACCTATGTTGTACCGGAAGTCGAGAATCAAACCGCTCACTTTCTTCGCTGCTATGAGCTCCCTTATGGCCGATTCAAAAACAGGTCCTACCGCAGCATCCCAGCAGTATGCATAGACATAGCCAATTGACGTGCCGTCGACGACTCCCCACGTGATTCTCTCTCCCTTCGCGTAGTCGGGCATCTTCACGCCGGGCACGGCAACCTGCTCGGTCCCAAACAAAGAGAGATAGTCCAGGTTGGCGAGTGAGGCGGTTGGCAGATGCACAGTGTCTCCTGTCGAATATTTCACCGCGTCGACAGTATCAAAAAGTCCCCAGTTGCTCCCTGCGCTCGCCAGCAACCCATGCGTCATGCTGCGTGGCGAACTTCCGTAATTGGTTCCTCCCCACCACTCAATGGGGAGCTCAGCTGACAGGAGTTCAGGATAGAGTTGTTTCCAGGGAATTCTATCATATCCGAGAATGATATCTCCAGGTACGATTCCCAGCGGATGAACTGCGAGGGCTTTGTAGACGAGCAGGGAGCTGTCAGGCAACGGAGTGAGTGCAGCCCCGAAACTTCCTGCCCAACCCCAGCCGCTGGGGAAGAAAGCCGGGATCCCTGGTTTGTAAACTAGTTTTCCCGCATCCATGAAGTAGCCATCCAGGTCAATATCGGACATCCAGGTGTGAATCTCCTGGAGCGACAGGTACATATGACCCATAATTCCCCAGAGACGGCCTCTGCTCACACCAGCCTCAATCTCCGGACGATACACTGCCTTCAGAGAATCCCAGTTCACGGCAAGATTTGGGAACCCTGCGTACTGCTTGTCAATGAGATCCCAGAAGAAGTCAAATATCTGGAGCTTGGTGGCCGTGGGCGGACCTTGGCCCCAAAACGAGTCTACGAGCGCGCGCCAATCTTGAGTGGTGTAATGGCCAGGCCTTTTCGGAGACCGATATGCTGCCGACTGGTTTGTGGCCTCATCACGCTCGTTAGAGCGGGTGGTGTAATCCAACTCTGGCGTTTTGCGGTACATCCCCTCGGAGACCTGGGCTTGAACGCCAATGACTAGAACCACGACGCAGGTTCCAAGAATGGGTATTGGTTTCATGATGAGTCTACTCCACTTGGATACTGTGACTGAGCAACTGAAACTCCCGGGAGACTTCCTGGATTCGTAGCCGAATGTAATTAATCGATGGAGGGGGTACCTATCGCTGAGGTTACAAAGGCTATCGCAGTTGTTACAAAGAGAGAAACCCCCGTAAAACGGGGCATTTTAGTGAGGGATAATCAGGGGGGTATGGGCTGAAGCGAATACTGCGGGGTAGTGAACACAGCTAGTGTTCGGTACGGCTGACCTCGCTGGGGGTTCTACCAAACTGCTCGTGGAAGCACTTCGTGAAGTGAGCCGGAGTGCCGAATCCGACCATATACGCTATTTCTGCAATTGTTGCGGCATTCTGCGTAAGTAAATCCATAGCCCGGTGGAGGCGCAGGTACCGGATGAAGTCCCCTGCCGCCATGCCCGTTATTGCGATGAGCTTCCGGTGTATCTGTGAACGACTCATCTCGAAGCCTCTCTGCTGAGATCCTCACCGCGAAGCCTCCTCGATATGTGGACCTCAACAATCGCCTTCACTTTCTGCAGGAACGCATCGTCGATCGAGCTGACGGTGATCTCGCCCGGCTTCAACACCTCCCCCACGCTGAACCGCTCCCTCAGCTTCCGCCGCAGATCGATGAGGTTCTTGACCCTCGCCAGGAGCTCCTTCGGTTCGAACGGTTTCACCAGATAGTCATCGGCACCCGTTTCAAGACCCTCAATCCTGTTCTCGCTCGCCGCTTTCGCCGTGAGGAGGATAACCGGGATGTGACTCGTCTTTTCATCAAGCTTGAGCGTCTTACAGACTTCATAGCCGTCTTTCTTCGGCATCATCACGTCGCTGATCACGATGTCAGGGACGGTCTCCTGCGCCTTCTCTATCCCCGCTGCTCCATCCCGGGCTTCCAGTATGTGATAAGAATCGACAAGGAAACTCTTTATGTAGGCCCGGACATCGGCGTTGTCCTCGACTATCAGGACAATCGGTCTCTGGTCGCCTGCTGCCGGCGATTCTCCTTCTTCAATCGGCTCCTCAAAATGCTTTCCCCCAAGGACCGCCGATGCTTCATACGTTCCGGGCTCAAGGGCGGCGGGCGCCTCCAGGATCTCCTCGTCTTTCAAGTGACTTCGACCCAGGGGAAGCCGGACGGTGAACTCCGTGCCCCGTCCCACCTCACTCCTGACTTCGATTGTCCCGTGGTGCAGTTCGACCAGCTCTTTGACGAGGGCAAGCCCGATACCCGAGCCCTCGTGCTCACGCGTCTGCGATTCATCGACCTGATAGAAGCGGTCGAAGATTTTCTCAAGCTGCTCGGGCGGGATGCCGACGCCGGTGTCGCGCACTGAGAGCTCGACATATTCGCTTGCTACTATGTCATTGCGAGGCGTTGTTTGCCGAAGCAATCTCTCTCTCTCCGAGTGATCAGATTGCCCGCTTCTGGGTCCCGCTTACAGCGGGGTCCAGAGAGCGGACTCGTCGTCTCGCCGTGCGGGACTCCTCGCAATGACGTTGTGATGTTCACCGACACCTTTCCACCCTCCTCCGTAAACTTGAACGCATTCGACACAAGGTTGCTGATGATCTTTTCAATCATATCCCTGTCACAATACACCTCAATCTCTTCTTGCGCGGCCACGACCTCCAGGTCGATCTGTCTCAATCCGGCCGACGTTTCGAATGAATACGCAAGCCCTCGTACAAGCGGCACAATATTAACCCGGCTGGCGCGGAGCTTCATCGCCCCTGCCTCCAGCTTCGAGAGATCAAGAAGCTGATTGATCAGTCTGAGGAGCCGATGGGCGTTCCGCTGCATCATGCTGAGGTCTGCCTGAACCGATTGCTCCTGGACCTTCGATCGGATCTTTTCAATCGGTCCAAGAATCAGCGTGAGCGGCGTGCGGAACTCGTGGGAAATATTCGCGAAGAAGCGAGATTTGAGTCTGTCGACTTCGACAAGATGTTCTGCCTGGACATGCTCCATCTCAGCCTGTTGCCGCAGCTGTAATTGACGCAGACGGATTCGATACGCTCCCCAAAGCATTGTAATGACGAGTAATCCATAGAATCCATACGCCCAGGTCGTTCGCCACCAGGGCGGCGCAATGATGAATGTAATCGCGGTCTCCTGCTCCGGCCATCTGCTGAATTTGCTGGATGCCTTGACCCTGAAGACATACCTGCCGGGTGCCAGACTCGGATAGCGGACGTACCGACGCTCGCCGGGACTGACCCAAGAAGCCTCCAGTCCCTCGAGCCGGTAGTGATACTTGATAAGATGTCCTTGTCCGGGATCGATTGCAGCAAACTCGAACTCCAACACATTCTGATCGTGTTCAAAGTGAAGAGGGGTGGTATGGAAACTCTGTTGTGGGACGTTTGTCGTGTCGTTGACCGACAACCTCGAAATGACGAGGGGCGGTGCTCTACCCGGAGCGTACAGGCTGTCCGGATGGACAAGGATCATCCCCCGGGCGCCTACGAGCATCACCCTGCCATCCTGGAGCGATGTCATGCTGTAAGGGTAGAGGAGTCCGTCAGAACCATCGAAATTGGTGAATGTATTTGCTTGTGGGTCGAGAATACCCAAGCCCTTGCCCGTGTAGTGGATCCAGAGTCTTCCCTTGCTGTCGCTTCCGAGCGGGAGCACAAGGAGGGCATCTGCAAAGTTATTGTTCACGACAGGTTTGAGGGAACGGCTCTTCGGTTCCCAGAAATGCAGATCCTTGCCACCGATCCAGATTCTCCCCTGGGGATCCTCGTAGGTCATATATGGATGGATATCGCTCATTGAACCCGGGTCCGTCGAATCGCTTCCAAGGAAATCTGACCGACGTGTGGATGGATCAACAACAAAGAGTCCAAGCAATTGGTCTGAGATCCAGATCTTCCCTGATCGATCTTTCATCAGGTGCATCACCTGCCCCCTGACATCGTGCGGGATGCTTGAGAAGGTGTGGCGGCGCGTGTCGAAGCTGAGAAGTTTGTCGTTATATCCTGCGATCCATAGCGTGTCTCCCGTGGTGCTCACCAGGCTTCTGCAGACATCACTCTTGAAAGTCAGGTTCGTGAGTTGACGTGAATAGCGGTAGTTATTCACACGCCCCGTCTGCGGTTCGAAACTGTACAGGCCGAGGCCCCACGTCCCAAACCAAAGTGTTCCTTTCCCGTCGTCATGAGAAGCGTAGACGGCTTGGCCGAACCCGCTCTTTTCCCCTTTGAACAGATCTACGATCCGCAGGACCGTTCAGGTCGTCCAACCGGATCTGTGCAAGCTTTCCCTCTGTTGCGATCCAGTATGAGCCGTCGCTCCAGCGGTCAATCGTTTCCATCGCCATTGGCGAACCTGATGCTCCACGCAATGCGTATTGGGGAAAGCGAAACGATGCCGGCGATAGATAATACAGCCCATCATCGGCGGTACTGATCCAGACTGTTCCAGTGCTGTCCATCGACATTCGTGTCCACATCGACTTCCCCGGCGCTCCCCAAGAGGCAAGATAGTCCACGTATGAACCGGAGAGCGGATCGAACAAGTCAACTCCTTCGCCGGTCGCGATCCACATCCTGCCCTGGTTGTCCTGCTGAAGCTCCTGGACGCGGTCTTTTGTTGCCATCTTTCCCTCTTCCGGCCTTTTGTGATACGCCCGTCAGCGAGCCGTTGACCTGGTCGAGCAGATACAGACCATGTGAGTCCGTTCCTATCCAGAGCTTCCGGGGATTCTCCCGGAAGAGCGTATTTACAGGAAGGGTATCCAGAAGCGATCCCTCAACGCGGGGGAGGCCGGGCCGCGAGATCCTGCCGGTGCGGCGATTGACAAGAAACAATCCGCCGAACGAAGCGACGATCGAGACTGGAGTCATCCCATTTCTCCACTTTTGCGGTCCCGTCTTTGAAACCCTCAAACGGTATCGGTCGGAACCGTATGTGACGAGCCACGCTGTCCGCATTTGTCTCATTGCCGGCCACCCCAGGGTCGACCGACACGATATCATCTTCCGTCCCAAGCCAGAGAATTCCGGATTGGTCTTCATAGATGGTCTGAATGTATGACGCATGAAGAGACGAACTGTCGTCTCGCCGTCCCAGGAAGTTGACAAACCGGTCTTTCACGGGGTCGTAGAGGCTGAGGCCGGTAGCATATTTTCCAACCCAGAAACGTCCGTTTGAGTCGATGAAGAGCTACGAGCGGATTGTTTGGCGTAGTGAATTCGCGATAGACTTTGCATGTGTATCCGTCATATCGCGCGAGTCCGTTCACGGTGCCGACCCAGATGAAGCCCGCGCGATCACGAACGACATTTGACCGGATCTGGTTCGACGGGAGGCCGTCGGCGGTCGTCAGGCGGTTGAAATGGAAGACGGGGAGGAGTTTCTCTTGTGCGAGGAGCTGAGGAAAACTCAAAACAAGAAAGGCCAGCGTGAGCGCACATGCCCGGAGTGCTCGAGCAAATGTCCCAATATGTATGTTTGCCGTTGCCCACAATGCGACTCAGAAACGTAAATGATAACTGGGGGAAAGGAGTATGAAGGAGAACAGAGAGCTAATCAGACCAGGAGAGCTCAGGAAAGGTAGCAATGACCGGAAGGAATGTCAACCGGGATTTGATCCCGCGACCCCACCACACGCCGCGAAGTGAGGGGCTTTGAAATACCGCGTGAGAGAGACTTACCTCACGACGAGCATCTTCTTTGTGTGCACAAAATCTCCTGCCTGCAACCTGAAGTAATACACCCCGCTCGCGAGACCTCCCGCATCGAATTGTACTGTGTACACCCCTGCCGGTTTCGTTTCATTCACGAGCGTTGCGACTTCCTGCCCGAGCGTGTTGTACACCTTCAGGCTCACGCGTATAGAGTGCGGCAGTGCGTAGCGGATTGTCGTGCTCGGATTGAACGGGTTTGGATAGTTTTGTGACAATTCATACTGCCGTGGCGCAACACTTTGTTCAGTAACAGAATTTGGACTATACCAGACTGCCAGGCGACTCGAATCTTTGTATACCTTCACCCCAGGAATGGTTACCAGATCATTATTATGCGGAAAAGATGCCTGCTGAACCACGATGTTGTTTCGACGATTCTCCCAATTGATTGTGACCCCCCGAGGAACACTGAACGCCTGCAGTCTACGTAAGGTGACATCTGTTGTTCCAGAATCAGGCGCGATGTCGGAGCCGTAGATAGTCGTTAGATCCTTTAACTTGAGAGTAATCTCCCACCTATTCGCAACATCAACGATGTTGTCATTCCAATCCAGGTGACCATTGATTGTTCCGATGGGATCACCGTTCGATGGATCGCCATTGCCCGGGGTTATTGTTGAGACTGCAGTTTGAGAAGGCGGGATACGAGAGATTCGTCCGATACTTTGCGAAGAAAGAGAAGTTCGGGAAGCTTGGCTGCCAGGGGGATTGATTGAACGTTTGCGTATGGTCGGTCATGCTCCAGAAGACGAATGTCCCGTGCCGGAAGGCATTCACAGAATCAATGAAGGGGATCTTCTCCTGCCATCCCACCGCTTCATCGTTCTTGCCGCAGAATAAGTATGTGACCGGCTCAAAGTCTGTCCGATGCAGCCCGGCGAGAAACGTTGCATCCAGTCTCTGATTTCTCCTGTACCCTTCGTTCGTGAGGAGGTTCGTCTCACGTGTCCCCCACTGTCTCAACAGCACCCACGTGGAATTGTCCAACGCGGGCGCATACAGAAAGATGGCGGCGATCTTTGTGGGAATCACCAGACCGTTCAGGATACCCCCGACCGCTCCCGCCCGAATATCCGGTCATGTAGGTGCGGGTGCTGTCCACCGGGAGATGTCTTATCGCCCAGTTGATTGTGTGAAGAACTCTGGCGGACGTGTAGTTGTACAATACCCCGGTGCCCGGAACCGGATTTGCGTCTGACTGGATGTCGTAGTTCTCGTGATAACCATAATAACAAGTGGTAAGACACATCCTGATTCGGGATCCAGTCATCAATGGTGACTATCCATTCGTTCGGGTCGCCAATTCCTTTCAAATGGTTAACGTACAGAAAACTCTTTCCATCACCGTGCAGCCAGAACGTCACAGGATGCGGCGACACGGCCCCCGATTTAATGATAGCAAAATGGAATGGAAAGGAGCCGGCGTTCGTCATTTGAGGATACATAGACGAAGTCACTCTGGTCACATACTGAACATAGATGTCGTATGTTTTCCCTCCCAGAATGCGGCTTTCCTGCCACACGGGTTGCGGCATCACGACATTCTCGGTCAGAGGCGACGTTGTTGCATTTGACCCGGTGACGATGGTTGTATCTTCGAGGTCACCGACATTCGCGGTGACAGCATAGTAGAACGACCCGGCTGCAGTCGATGTCGCGACGAACAAACCTTTGTTGCTTCCAAGCGGCGACGAGGCGGAGTCGATCTTCAGGTATTTGGGAGTCCCTCCGGAAAGGTCCGTGAGCCGCCTGTTGAGAGCAGAGTTGTCCCGAACATCACCAAGGTTCTGCGCGGAAGAGAGATGGAAACCATGCTGGATTGGTGTAGCGGATCTGTACAAAGTGTAACGGATGTCTGTTGTTGTGAGATTGTCCCATGTCACGAAGACCTGTCCTGTTCGGTAGAAGGCGTTGATGTTCGTGACAACGGCCAACCTCGGTTGCCACAACCGCAGTTCGAAGGGTATCGTTAGAATGGTCCATATCGACGGATGAGGTGACAAAAGCTGTCAGAGCATGTGCACCGGGGGTCGGGGTCCAGCGGTCAAACTGCACGGGCACGGTGTTGCTTGGGTCACGCCAGGAGATGGTTCTTGACGAGGTGTATCCTTCGGGTGAAATCATGAGGGTCACCGAAAAGGAATCTCTCGTGGTCCCGTTGAACTCAACGGTCACCCCGGGGATTCTTGGCGATGTCGAAATCGCGGACGGAATGTCAATCGACCTAGAGCCGCATCGATGGGAGTCTGCGTTCCAATCCTGCAATTGTCCAGGTAGAGATTGTTTCCGTACGCGCTCACGGCCTTGAAGCGTACCCTGTTGGTTCCTACGGGCAGGGCGTATCGTTTGGTTGCCCACTGTGTAGCGGTTGGCACAAAGATCGTTGATGATATTGGAGGGGCCGTCACGAGCGGACCTGATACGCCTCCGTCCAATGTCACCAGGATGGCGTAGGAATTCCCTCCGTCGATTGAGGTTTCGATGATCAAGCGGTCGTTCTCCGACGCGTATGTCGCGTATGCATGATCAAATCGAATCGAGTCTCCGACGGTCGAACTGCCCATCGATGAAAGGACCAGGGATTGTGTTGTGCCTGCGGGGGCGTTCCAATTCTCAAATGTGGCACAGGCTAAGCCAACGCCATAGGCACTCGCGCCGCCAAAGTGCGTCCAGTATTGTGAGCCGGAAAACTCAAGCGTCCAGCCGGCAGGTGGGAAAGAATGACCTTCGAAATCCTCGCTGACAAACGAATTTATTCCAGCAGGAGCCGTTGCCTGATTCTGGACGCGCCGGACATTCTGCGGAAGGGTTTGTCCATGGAGCATGCAAGCGGAAGCCGTGAGAACCAACACAGCAACAATGGAACGCATATTGTCCCCTTTTTAGAGTAGGAGTCGGAACTGGCGCGAGAAGTCGTGTGGAAATATAGGTCACGGGAGAGGCTAGAGCATATTGATCCCGCGACAAAAATGGTTGGATTTGGGACATTGGGGTAGAATAGAGGCAGGGCAGGTCCGTTGTAACTCAGGTCTTTTTGCGGCCTACATCCGAAGGAGGAACACCAAATCGCTCGCGGAAGCGAGTACTGAAGTAGGACGGATTGCTGAAACCGACCTGGAACGCTATCTCTGAGACAGAACCCGCCTTCTTTTCGAGCAGTTCGCGGGCTCGCTGCAACCGAATGTACTGCACAAACTCAGCCGGCGCCAGATTTGTAAGGGCGTGGAGCTTCCGACTCAAGTGTCTTCGACTTAGGCAAGCTTCTTGCGCAAGCTCATCGACACCGAAATCTTCGTCTTCGATATTCCTTTCCACAACATCCATGAGCTTCCGTAGCAAGTGAATCGTCAGGGAACTTACCGCCACCTCGCCGGGCTTCAGAACGCACTCCTCCTGAGAACTTCTCCCGGAGCTGCTGTCGCTGCTGAATCAGGTTTCGAACCCTCGCAAGCAATTCCTTTGCATCAAACGGCTTTGTTACATAGTCGTCAGCGCCAGTCTCCAGGCCTTCGACCTTGCTCTCGGTGCCAGCCCGTGCGGTCAGGAGAATGACCGGAATGTGACTCGTCCGCACATCATGCTTCAGTGTCCGGCAGAGCTCCATACCGTCCATTTCCGGCATCATCAGATCGCTGATGATAATGTCTGGGACCCTCTCTATTGCCTGATCGTAACCTTCTTTCCCGTCCTTCGCTTCGTGCACTTCATAGTCGATTCCAGGAACTCTCGAATATAGACTGCGGAGGTCGGCATTGTCTTCAACAACAAGTACAATCGGCTTTCCATCCGGCGATGGTTGGGTAAAACTTGCCCCCGACAGTACGGAGGACCCAAGGGCCGAGGGGGGTAAAGGCCTCGCACCTGGAGGGGAGTTGCAATGATCTCATCCTGCTGATATGCAGACTCCCCCATCGGGAGGGTTACCGAAAATACCGAACCTTTTCCGGGCGTGCTCTGAGCGGTGATTGTCCCCCGATGAAGCTCCACAAGCTCCTTCGTCAGCGCCAGACCAATTCCAGTCCCTTCGGTTGTGTGGGTCTCATCAGCACGGTAGAAGCGGTCAAATATGTGGGGGAGGTGTTCTGCCGGGATGCCCGTTCCGGTGTCGGAAACAGTGATCCAAACGAAGCCTGCCCGGGAGCCGTCATTCCGAGGAGCGAGTTAGCGACGACGGAATCTCCTCCTTTGTCATGAGATTGTCCCGCCCTTGGATTTCCCGCTCTCGGATTCCGCTCAAGGCGGGATTCCAAGAAGCGGAACCGCTCATAGGCGGGATTCGGAAAGCGGAACTTCGTGACGCCTCCGGCGCCACTCGCAATGACACTTCGACTACCCCTCCTTCCGGCGTAAACTTCATCGCGTTTGACATCAGGTTATTCACGATCTTCTCGAGTTTGTCCCTGTCGAAGAAGCCATCCATCGAGTCAGCGTTGTATCGGAATTCAAGGTGGATCTTATTCCTTTCGGCCCACGATTCAAACGACATCACCGTCCGGCGCAGGAATTCCACCACATCATTGCGGGATACCCGAAGTTTCATCGTCCCCGATTCCAGACGGGCCAAATCAAGCAATTGGTTGACGAGCGTGTGTAACGTTTCTGCGTTGTTCTTGATCAGGTGAGTTTCTGACGCGTCGAGGGTTCCTGAGTCGATGCAATCGCCTGTTCAGCCGGTCCGAGCATCAGGGTGAGCGGAGTTCTGAATTCGTGGGAAATGTTGTCGAAGAAGCGGGACTTCATTCGATCAACTTCGGCAAGATGTTCCGCCTGGAAGTGCTCCATCTCCATACGTTGCTTCAGCCGTACCTGGTTCAGCCGCACACGGTATATGGTGACGAGGAGCGCGGTGCCGAAAAGTAGATAGCACCCGTAGGCCCAGAGCGATCGCCACCAGGGCGGTGCAATGCTGAAGGCACATGCGATCTCCCGTTCCGGCCATTCCCCCCAGGAGGATGTCGCTCTCACCCGGAATGTGTAGTCACCCGGACCAAGTGCTGTGTAACGTACATAGCGGCGATCCACCGGTTTGATCCAATCGGATTCGAGACCTTCCAGTCTATATGCGTATTCCACAAGCTGAGGGGCATCAATGTCTAACGCTGCAAACATGAACTCGAGGACATTTTCGTTATGCGAGAACTGAAGCGTGCGGGACTCGACGGCATTCGGGAGGGGGATCGTAACGTATCGTTTACGCGAAGCTGTGTGAGGACCAGGGGAGGCGCCGGACGGTGAAGTGGAGGCTGTCGGGATGCACGATGTTCACGCCGGCCGTGCCGGTGAGGAGGATGTTCCCATCGTCCAGGACCAGCATGTCGGTGGGCGAACCACAAAGCCCATTGTCAGCGTCGAGATTCGTGAACCTGCCGTTCACGGGGTCGAGCAACGAGAGACCATGGGAGATATACCGTATCCACACCTTTCCGTTCGCGTCTGCTCCAATCGGCATGGCGAAGAGCGCATCGTCGAATGGCGGGTTCGGGTAGAAAGCGAAGGATGCATTAGCTGGATTCCATAGATTTATGCCTTTCCCGGTTCCGACCCAGATGCGACCGGCAGGATCCTCGTATGCCACCCGCGTGACATTGTCAATGAGAGAATGAGGGTCTGATGCAGTGTGCACAAACCTGGTTACTTTCCCGGTGGAACGTTGATAGGCAATGAGTCCTGTGCCCTCCGTGCTGATCCAGAGAGAACTGTCCCTGGCTCTGAGAAGAGCAATCACCTGACGATTGAACCCCGAGGGAAGGAAGGTCGCGTGTGCAGGATCAAACAGGAATAGTCCGTCGGGTTCCGAGCCGATCCAGAGGGAATCGCCAGGCCCCTGCGCAATACTCCTGATTCCGACAGAGTTGCGGTTAAGGCGATAGTCATAGTTGTCGACCGTTCTTGAGTGAAGGTTGACCTTGTAGAGGCCACGATCATATGCTGCGTACCAGAAATTCCCGTGCGCGTCGAGGAGTGAAACGGTGCGGTCGGGAATCTCGTAGAAGAGCTGAGACTTGCCACCATAGACATCGATCGTGCTGACGATGTTTCTGGTTGCGGTCTCGGTCTCAAGCAAGTTCCCTTGGGAGAAACACCAGATGGCTCCGTCCCTGTCTCGTGCCACAGACTGAAACGACCGCAAGCGCCCATCGGTATTCTTGAGCGAGTAGTGTGGAAAAAGGAGGGATCGCGGGCTGAGCCAGTGAACTCCCGCACCCGTGCTGAACCAGACCGTACCTGTGCGGTCGACGGAAATTCCCTGCGCGGGACCCGTTCCGGGTGCCGTCCCATAGTTCAGGAAAGGGATGCATCGACCTTCAGTAGGGGAAAAGAGATCGACGCCGTCATAGCAGGCAACCCACAGGTTTCCGCGTGGATCCGGCTGTACGTCGAGGATGTTGTCATTTCTGATCGAATCGGTCAGATGCGTGATGTCGATAGTTCATTGCTGTTCCGCGGTCCCAATCAAGTCGGTACAATCCCTCGGTTTTCGTGCCGATCCACAGTGTCCCGTCAGGTTCCAGGGCAATGCAGGTGATGATGAAAGAATCGAGCCGCCGGGCGGGTTGGTTGGCGTAGCGGGGGCGAGAGACGACCATTTTAACCGGATCGATCGCAACCAGCCCGCTGTCGGTTCCAGCTATGAAACTCGCTTCGTTTCGTGCGATCAGACTGCGTGCGGTCCCCGTCGTGGTTCCGGTTGGGATTAGTGTGAATTGAACATTGGCAGCAATGCTGTCTATGTCGTGAGGGTTGAATCGCGCAGGCAATCCAATGCGAATGACTCCTTCCTGCATTGTGCACCATATGTCCCCATTATGGTCCTCGAGAAAGCAGCCGAAATATCCCAGGTTGATCTTGCTGGAGTCGCATTTGATCTGCGGGAGGTTCACGAACCGATCCCGGAAGTGATCATAGACGGCGATTTTTCCATTACTCGTACCCACCCAGAGTCGTTTCTTAGTATCGCAATACAACGACGTAATGACTTTGGAGGGAAGTGAGTATGAATCAAGCTCTACACTGCGGTACTCCTTCACGGTGTAGCCATCATATCGGCAAAGCCCATTTGCGGTTCCGACCCACACAAACCCGAACGAGTCGCGGACCACATTCGAAAAGACGAGCGCCGAGGAGAGGCCTTTTACCTGCTGGAAATGGAAGACGGGGAGGAGTTTCTCTTGTGCGAGGAGCTGAGGAAAATTCAAAACAAGAAAGGCCAGCGTGAGTGCGCCTGCCCGGAGGGATCGAGCAACGTCCCAATATGTATGTTTGCCGTTGCCCACAACGGGCTCAGAGACGTCAATCATAACTGGTGGAAAGGAGTATGAAGGAGAACTGAGAGCTAAACAGACCGGGAGAACTCAGGAAAGGTAGCAATGACCGGAAGGATTGTCAACAATATCTCTTTTCGGGAACGTTTTATCCATTCCCCACTGTTCCAGAAATTACCTGGCGCTACCCCACTTCGGGCCGCTTAAATCGCATCAATATATGTCGATTTCAGGATCCGCCGAACGACTACTTATTGAATCAGCAGTTCTACCACAAATTCTTGAAACAGCAGTTCTACCACAACTCAAAACAAGGAGATACCACAATGCGATTCATGATGCTGATGATCCCGGGAGTGTACCAGGGCGCGAAAGGGAAGAAAGTCAAGGCGGATTTCGCACCGGACGCCGACGACGTCGAGAAGATGACAAAATACAATGAGGAGCTGACGAAAGCAGGTGCGCTGATTTCTCTCGATGGGCTCCACCCACCGATGAAGGGAGCCCGCGTCTCGTTTGCCGGGGGAAAACCAAAAGTGACCGACGGGCCGTTTACCGGGTCAAAAGAGGTGCTCGGTGGTTACTGGATAATAGAGGCGAAATCGAAAGAAGAGGCTGTCAATTGGGCGAAGCGGGTCCCCGCGCGGAGTGACGATGTGATCGAGGTCCGCCAGATCTTTGATATGTCGGATTTTCCACCTGACGTCCAGAAGGCCGCGCAGAGCCCCACGGTGAAGGCGCAGGTCGAGAAGCAGAAGCGTTGAAAAAGGCAAAGTTCTATATCAATAACGTTTTGCGGCATAAGACCATTGTTATGACAATGGTCGCCGACGTGGACGTTGTTTCGCCGAAACCGACTTGATGATCAGCTTTCCGTGTCCGGTTGTTCGAAGGGGTGTCTTCGCTCGAGCTATCGCCGCAGCTATGAGTGCTCTAACTTCGGGGCGCTCCAATACCTCGACTGACTCAAGCCGAATGAACCTGGTTTGCTTACCTGAACCGAGAAGGATCTTCTTTGGATCTGGAAGGCCAGCTCCGTAAATGAAGCACAGACCTAGCCCGCTTGCGCCTGCGGCCATTGAGACGATCGAATCCGAAGCTCGCCCGGTCGCCGAATAGCCAATTACAAAAAAGTTGTAATTGTCGTATACCAACTCGTCAGCAGCTGGAAAGCGTTTACGCAACGCCTTGCGAACTGCACGAATCAATGTCTGTTGCTTCGGCTCGAACTTTGCGATGAAACTTCTTAGGTGTCGTGCGACTTCGGTCGACATGCCCGGACTCGACGTTGATGCTTTCATGAGAGTTCTGCTCTCCACAAATGAACTATTGCCGCCCAGTTGAACAGGTGTGCCGCAAAACCAAAGACGGACGGGCTATCTCCCAACATACGAAATCCGCCAAATCAGGTTAGCGCCGTCGTCGGTCACGAGGAACGCTCCCTCTTTCGTCACGGTCACTCCCACAGGGCGTCCCCAGACGTTCCCTTCGGGTGTCACAAATCCGGTCATGAAATCTTCATACAAGCCCGCGGGCGTTCCGTTGTGGAGGGGAACACGGATCAGCTTGTAGCCCGTGCGGAATGATCGGTTCCAGGAGCCGTGCTCACAGGCGAAAGCGTCATTGACATATTCCCGCGGAAACTGCGCTCCCGAGTAAAACGTCATCTCGAGCGAAGCCGAATGCGATTGGAGCAGGACGTCGGGAAGGAGGACCTTTTCCCGGAGCTCCGGATGCTCGCCGGTGTGACGCGGATCCTGGTGTCCGCCGATATAGTACCACGGCCAGCCGTAAAAACCGCCCTCCTTGACTCGCGTGATGTAGTCCGGCACAAGGTCATCTCCCAGACCGTCACGCTCATTGACCGAGGCCCAGAGCTCCCCGGTCTGCGGGTGGATCGCGATACCGACGGCGTTGCGTATGCCGGACGCATAGATTCGGAATCCCGTTCCGTCGGGATTGTATTCCAGAATATCCGCCCGCCGATCCTCGTTCTCCTTTGGATTCTCGAAGACATTGGAATGCGAGCCGACCGAAATAAACATTTTCTTCCCGTCTCGGGAAAAAGCGATATCGCGTGTCCAGTGTCCGCCGCCGCGGAGCAACCCTCCTCCCGGAATGTCGGAAACGATAGTATCCGCCGTGCCGCGGGCCTCGAGGACACCGGAGCGGTAGGGGAAGCGAATGACAGTCCCCGTGTTGCAGATGTAGATGTATTTCGGGTCGGGACCCGGCGGATAGAATGCGATGCCGAAGGGCCTGTCAAGCCCCGAGACAAAGACTTCGTTGACCTCCGGATGGCCCGCCCCGTCTGCAGCACGCAAGACGCGTATGCGTCCAGGACGACTTTCCGCCACGAAGATATCCCCATTGGGGGCGGTGCGGATGAGGCGTGGATTGTCGAGACCGGTCAGGAACTCCTCGACCTTGAATCCTGGGGGAACCTTCGGCCACGCATGGGCCGGCCGCTCGACAAGACGGGGGCCATTGTCGACCGACTTGGAGTCATATGGTTTTGGCAGGTCGTCGGGCTTGATACGGTGTCGGACCCCGGGAGCGTCTGAAGCCCAGTTCCCCGATACCCCCTGGCCTGACATTACGCTATCGGCCTGGTATGGCGATACGTCCCGAAGCAAAGGGTCTTCCTCCCCCCCGGTACTACCAACAGCCCAGGAGGAAGCAGGAGGAGCAATGCAAGCATTATGATGCGCAGCATAATGAGTCCTTCCGAAAGCTGTGCCAACTGCGGACGCTTATTACCCGCAACACAGTAGTTCTGAAATCCTGTGAGTTCAGACACTCACTCAAATACACTACGGAACAAGCAACTCCTCGATGTGCATGTCGAGTGCAATGGATAGCTTTTCGAGGAGTGATACCTTGGGCAAATAGATCCCCTTTTCGATTCTGATGATGGTCCACCTCGAGGACCCTACTTTCATCGCAAGGTCTTCCTGAGTGATACCCTGGTTCTCTCTCGCGAATCTGAGCTTAGATCCAAAAGATTGAGCAGTCAGTTTGCGTTCATGAGTGTTTGCCGCTCTTCGTTTTTGCTCTTCTTCCACTACAAATTCACGGAGTATGTCATGAGGAAGTGGAACGCTTTCTTGGTTCTTGGTCGACAGAGTGATGTATGTGCGATCACCTGCGATTCTAATGGAATCCCAAAGTATGTCATCCGCCTCGGCAATATACTTCACGGACGCAAAGGGAATCCTCGCCCTTACGTTGTCGGCAAACCACACATGAAGTCCATCATCTGAAAGGTTTACGTTCACGATTATCTCATTTGGCTTTCTTTCGGCGGTCTGCTCAAGAAAGCCACATAGCTTGTCAAATCCAGTCTTGCCATCAAAGACTCTTGCCCCCGACAAATCAAGCCATTCTCGTAGTAACGCGGTAGCTGCCGACTTTTGCGTTGCCCAATCTGATAGGAGGAAAATCGGGGCGTACTGCTTTGTCTGTTTCAGAAAGGTTTTTAAACAATCAGTGTGTGTGGCACTCTTGTTATCTAATTTCACGACCCAAAGAGAGTTCACTACCTTAATCGCAGGCAGCTTGCTGCACTTTGAAAACGACCAGTTTTCGAATTTCGCCCGGCGGAAAACCGACCTAATTCTCTTTCTCAGGTTAGGCTCGAAACCTACAATCCTAACTCCAAGGGTCTGGTGCTCAGCGGTGTTCATGATTTTTCAGTTCTTTCATTTACCTCAGCCCATACTCTAAGTGCATGGCTACGATACTTCTTTACAACAACCTTGAGTGCTCTCTCTTCTTGTTTCGAGACTTTGTCCATAACCCGAAGATCAAATAGGGACACTCGTGAAACCTTCCCGTCATAATACACATGGACGTGAGGGGGCGGATGTTCGTTCCTTGCGTACACACGAATGGTGTATTTGCCATCAGTCGCTATTCTTGGCATACACTAGACTTCCTCAAATGTAGCAGAACTGCTACACATTGTCAAGTGCCGCTTTCTCGTGCAACCGCACCGCCCTTTGCTGATTTCCGATTGAGGGCGATGGGTCCTTGCGGGGACTTCTCTTAATTCGAGTTCCCAAATCAGCATTCATCTTCTCACCCCCCTCATTATTAGTCCCAAACGTCAGGAATTTGCGAGCCAGGAAAAGATAGGGTTTAGGGTCTCGGGGGTGAATAATGGGTCCGGGGGCTGGGGTCTAGGGGCTGGGGTCCGGGGCTGGGGTCTATGGGCTAATTGGGTACGGCTCGCGGTATATGACATGCTCGGGCGAGAGGTGGCGGTGTTGGTGAACGAGAGAAAAGATCCGGGAAGCTACCAGGTGAAGTTTGACGCGACCGGGCTGGCAAGCCGGAGTACACTTGTATAGACTGACTGCAGGAGGCTTTGTGCAGACGAGGAAGATGGTTTTGGTGAACTTCCCCAAGCGGATCTAACAGTTCATCGGACGGGCTTCTTAACCATCAGTTGGGTGGTATTCTGATATATGAGCATGGCAATTGAAATTCGTTGCATTTGCGGGCATTCCCTTTGGCTTTCTCGACGGGGTATTTCAGCTTATTTTGCTCGATCTTTTCAGAGACGATTTGCAGGTTTGTCCGTTTTCCTTACAAAGATCCGCGACGCCCGTATCCCTTATGAAGTCCCCTCGACCGTTGACCTGCCTGACAGGCTGGATACTGTACTTCAGGTGATTTACCTTCGTCCTGATTCCCCGGAATACCTCTTTTCGGGAACGTTTTATCCATTCCCCGCTGTTCCAGAAATTACCTGGCCCTACCCCACTTCGGGCCGCCTAAATCGCGTCAGTCTATGTCGATTTCGGGTCGATTTCAAGGTGCGCCGAACGACTACTTATTGAATCAGCAGTTCCACCACAACTCAAAACAAGGAGATACCACAATGCGATTCATGATGCTGATGATCCCGGGAGTGTACCAGGGCGCCAAAGGGAAGAAAGTCATGTCGGATTTTCCACCTGAAGTCCAGAAGGCCGCGCAGAGCCCCTCGGTGAAGGCGCAGGTCGAGAAGCAGAAGCGGTGAAAAAGGCAAATCCTGTGAATGACATCAACAGAATGCTCACTGACAAGTTTGGAATTCAATGGCGGCATCCTGGATGGTCTCAAGCCGATGGCCTGATGTTCGCATGGAACAAACCGTGTTGAAGGAAAATTGCCAGAGAAGACCATGATTGTTTCTGAACGACCTGTGTATCTCGTCAGTGCTCTGTTTGTGGTGTTGGTCATGACGCCCGCGGGCGCTTCCCTGCGCGGGCAGACACGCAATCCGATTGAACAATCTCAGGTCGCTCCTCCTTCTTCGCAGGCACTTATACAACGTGCACTGGCAGCGCATCATGTTTCAATTGATTCCTGGGCGTTGTTCCAGGCGTATGCCCTCTTCGACCGCGCAAAACTTCCTCCGCAGTACCAGAGTGACGGAGAAGAAAAATGTGCGAGCTGGGTGCTTGACCGGATACGGAACATTTGGGGTGCGCTCTCAATGACGACCCAGGCATCACTCCATGCATACGGCTTCACTCCGCTGGGCATCCTTGCCCGCCCGGCAGGGTTGGACAGCATGCGTGTAACAGCACATTTCAGGATACACTTTTCAGTTGTGCCGGGTGATACGAATGCAGTCTCTGCACTCGACGCAGACGCAAACGGAACGCCTGATTATATCGATACGGTGGAAGAAGTAGCTGAACATGTTTGGGACTATGAGATCAACGTGTCGGGGTACACACCACCGCCTTCAGACGGTGCCGCCGGAGGAGACGCTCTGTATGATGTGTATGTGTTTAAGCTTGGCAAAGGTATCTACGGGTATCAGGAGTGGGAGAAATTTCTCGGTGACAACCCCAACTCAGTCGGTACAACCGAGATCAACGCAGCCACGTCGTTCCTGGCACTTCGAAACGATTACACGGGATTTTCGACGACCGGCAGCCAGGCGTTGAAGGTGACGACAGCCCATGAATTCTTCCATTCGATTCAGTCCGGGTACGATGTCTTCCAGAAGAATTGGGTCAAGGAGGCCACGTCAACCTGGATCGAAGACGAGGTCTACGATTCCATCAATGATAACGTCAATTATCTGCCGGCATGGTTTCGCAGACCGTGGATTCCTCTCGACGCAGCAGATGAGACAGCAGACACCCTGGTCTCCTATCCCGGTCACTGGTATGGCAGCTGGATCTTCTTCAGGTATTTGTCCGAGCATCTTCCCTGGCAGTCGATGTCCATTCTCCGGTTTTGGCAGCATAGTATCGAACATGACAGCTACTATGAAGACTTCAGTTTTGTCTGCATCGATCAGACACTCCGGGAACAGCAGCACACATTTCCCCAGATCTTCACAGGGTTTGCGGCGGCCAACCTGTTCCGGACACGGGGCTACTACAAATATCGGGAAGGCGATCTCTATCCTGGAGTTACAGTCTTCCCGATCGACAGGGATACGACGGAGAACTTCTACTCGTGGCGGCACGGCACAGTGTATTTCAGCATTCCGGCAGGTGCTCTTCCGACCGAATGTGGCAACACCTTGAAGATTACCATCAAATCGCTCAACAGCGCAGTGCATCCAGAATTCACATACGTGAAGATGCAGAACGGAAATCCTACGTTCATACCGATTCTTGAATCGGTGACGATTGGTCCCGGTGACGCCGACTCCCTGTACATCATCGCCATGAATGTCGATAGCACGGGAACACCCCCTTCATTCTCCATCACGACCAAGCATCAGCACCGGATCGGTGGGTATATTATCACGGATATCGGTCCCGTAAATGCCGGAGGGGGGGCGCGCGGACGGGTTAACAATAGAGGCCAGGTGGCGGGAACCTGGTATGCCTCCAATGGCACATCCCCGACGGCATTTCTTTGGCAGAATGGCTCTTTCAGGTTTCTCGGTGGCACTGGAAGTGTGGCAATTGCGCTAAACGATTCAGGGGATGTCGTAGGCTCGGTTCCGGTTGCAGTAGGAGGGGTGAACGGGCCTGATGCATACCTCTGGTCGAAAATGGGCGGAAGAGTCCTCGATACGACCGGCAACGGCCACAGCACTGCGATGGGAATCAACAATGCCGGCGAAATCGTCGGCAACATCCTTCTGAATGGAAACCAGTACCCGCCGGCGCCGACGACACCAGTCGTCTGGTCCAACGGCAGCATGCAGCAACTTGGACTGTTACCGGATTCTGGGGCTTACGGGACAGTCTATTCAATCAATAACCATGGACAGAGTGCTGGTGTGATCGGTCTTCCGGGTCAGGGTGGGACACACGGCGTCATCTGGAACGGTGGGGCACCGACCGACCTCGGCACGAACTTCTGGCCGACAGCGCTCAATGATGCCGGCGCTAGCGTGGGCAGCATGAGTGTGGTAGTCGATATGGGCGGCCTGCAGACGGGGCTTGGGCACGCCAGCCTCAACGGAGGGGACATGGGCACAATCGACGGCGTTCCGGGTTTCAGCGTTGCTCTTTGGATCAATAACAAAGGTGATATCGTAGGGGCATCCTCCAGTTCCCGCCGCGAAACAGCATTCCTGTATCACAATGGACTCATGAGCGATCTCAATGAGCTTATCGAGGATCCTTCGTGCTCGTGGACGATATTGACCGCTAGTTGCATCAACGACAGTGGCCAGATCGTTGCATATGGTACCACGAGCAGTGATGCCATCAATGTCCATGCTCTACTGTTGACGCCTACCAGCCTCACCGAAGTTGCCGGGAACCGGTTGACCCAACCGGGAGAATTCGCGCTGGACCAAAACTATCCAAATCCGTTCAACCCAGCGACCCATGTCAGATTTCGAATTGGCACTTCCGGGTTGGTGACGTTGAAGGTCTACGATGTGCTGGGCCGGGAGGTGATGACACTGGTAAACGAGGTGAAAGCGCCGGGGAGCTACACTGCGACGTGGGAAGCGTCCGGATACGCAAGCGGGGTGTATTTCTGCAGGATGCAAGCGAGGGATTTCGTTCAGACGCGCAAGATGCTCGTGATCAGATAATTGAATAGAACACGCACGCGAGCAAAGCAAAGACTCTCCGACATCGGGGACCCGATCCCATACATTGCACTCAACCACGAAGGTGTGGCGGAATGTTAGAAGACGAAGGCAGTCCTTCGTTGATGGTGAAGTGTTTGCTCTTGACATTCTTTTCTATAGTTGACTCTCGCCCTCCCCTGCAGTATTATGCTGATGTGCCGTTGGACGTTCGTACCCAGTGGACTATCCGCTGTCGTGGAGAGTTCTCATGATCGGTCAAACCATTTCGCACTTCACGATCCTTGAAAAGCTTGGTGAAGGGGGCATGGGTGTTGTCTACCGAGCAGAGGACACGAAGCTGAAGCGTTCTGTCGCACTGAAATTCCTCCCTCCTGCCCTTCTTGCCTCCGAGGACGACCGCCTACGCTTTGTCCGCGAAGCACAGGCATCTGCCGCTCTCAGCCACCCCAATATCGCCACTGTCTTTGAGATCGATGAGTCGGAAGGAAAGACGTTCATTGCGCTCGAATACATTGAAGGCCAGAGCTTGGCCGAGAAAATCAAATCGGGTCCGCTGAGACTGGAAGATGCACTTACCATCGCCATTCAGACTTGCGAAGGGCTTCACGCGGCACACGAGAAAGGGATCGTGCACCGCGATATCAAGAGTCAGAACATCATGGTCACTGCCAAAGGTCAAGTAAAGATTCTTGACTTCGGACTGGCAAAGCTTCGCGGAGCCACGCTTGTAACAAAAGCAGGTACGACAGTAGGCACGATGGGATACATGTCCCCTGAGCAGTTGAGGGGAGAAGCGGTTGATCAGAGAACCGATATCTGGGCTCTGGGGATTGTGCTCTACGAGATGCTTGCCGGGCGGAGACCGTTTCAGGGTGAGTTTGAAGACGCTGTTGCTTACCAAATAACGAACCTGCAGCCGGAGCCACTGACAGCGATCCGGACCGGAGTGCCGATGGAGCTGGAACGGATAGTGGAAAAGGCGCTGAGAAAGGAGGCGCAGGAACGATATCAGCGAGCCGAAGACCTGCTGGTCGACCTTCGATCGCTCAGGAAAGTGAGCGACGACTCGGGCGCCGGAAGAGGCACGGCGTCAATTCGGATTTTGAATAATAGACGCCTCTTCATCTATGGGGCCGCTGCAATTCTCCTCATGCTGATTATTGGCATCGGCCTGCGTCTGTATCATCCGTTCGGACTCGGGCCGATTGAGTCAATTGCTGTGCTCCCCCTGGAGAATCTTTCCCGCGACCCGGAGCAGGACTACTTCGCGGACGGAATGACCGAAGCGCTCACGACAGAACTGGCACAGATCGGAGCGCTGAAGGTGATCTCGCGAACATCGGTGATGAAATACAAGACAAGCCAGAGATTAATTTCGGAGATTGCACGTGAACTCAATGTGGACGCAATCGTCGAGGGATCGGTGCAGCGGTCAGGGGACCGGGTCGCAATCACAGTGCAGCTGATCGATGCAAGGATCGATCGTCACCTGTGGGCAAAACCATACGAACGGGATCTCCGCGACATCCTGAGCCTGCAGAGGGAAGCTGCGCACGAGATCGCCGGCGAGATCAGGGTTGTCCTGACGCCGAAGGAGGAGAGGAATTTCGCCATAAGGACGGAAGTCAACCCTGAGGCATTTCAGCTCTATCTTAAGGGGCGCTACTTCTGGGACAAGCGGTCTCCGCATGACATGCAAAAGGCAATCGAGTGCTTTTCGAGGGCGATCGAACTCGATCCGTCGTACGCGCTGGCGTATGCTGGTTTGGCCGATTGTTACCTCTTCCAGACACCACTGCCACGATCGGAATCTATGCCGAAGGCAAAAGCAGCCGCTCTCAAGGCACTGCAAATCGACAGCAGCCTTGCCGAAGCTCACACAACGCTGGGTTTTGTCTACATGAATTTTGAGTGGGACTGGAGTGCGGCGGAGAAAGAATTCATGCTGGCCCTCGCGCTCAAACCCAACTATCCCGTTGCCCATCAATTCTACGGAGCATATCTGGTCCTCCGCGGGAATCCGAATAAGGGCATTCAGGAAGTCCGGCGGGCACTCGAACTCGATCCGCTCTCGCTTGCGATTAACTGGCACCTGGGGCTGATGCTCTATCTTGCCAGAAGAATCGACGAATCGGTAGACCAGTTCCGCAGGACGCTTCGGCTACAGGAGGACTACGCCCTAGCAGTGGGAGGTCTCGGCGATGCCTACGTCCAGGGAAGACTGTTTGATGAGGCGACGTTGATGTACAAGAAGATGCCCCGGCCTTTGGGACGCCTCGCGTACGTTTCGGCGGTCTCCGGGAATGAACAAGACGCCAGAACGAAACTTGCTCTGATACTGAGGGCCCCGGATCGCGATGGTCTCTCGCAATACGATCTGGCAAAGGTGTACGCGTCACTGGGGGACGCAGATGAGGCAATAGGATGGCTACGAGAGGGATACAAGGAACGAGTATTCAGCATGTTCTTCTTGAAAGCTGATCCGGCATTCGACCGCATCCGCTCCGACCCCCGGTTCGCCGCACTCCTGAAGAAACTCGGGCTGGAACAATGACGGTGCGAGAATGCTTCACTCCGAAATCCTCGTCGTCGATGAAGTTGTGCCCGGAATGATCTTTCGAGAGGTAACAAACCCTGTCGCATAGCATCTTCCACACCTCTTTACACTTGTGCCGGCCTTTCGTATACTGCATCACCAGTAAACCTACCACATTTCCGGAGGATCCCACCCATGCGTTCACTACTCGTGCTCATAACCTTGCTTGTGCTGCTGCCGCTGGGGTGCAGCCAGCCCCCACCAATAATCGACAGAGAACTCTTCTTCGGCGATCCGGAGATCTCCGCCGCGCAAATCTCGCCCGATGGGACCCAGATTACATTCATCAAGCCATTTAAAGCCGTGCGAAACATCTGGGTGAAGACAGTAGATCAGCCGTTCGATAAAGCGCGTCCCATCACGGCCGACACGATACGGCCGGTCAGAAGTTACTTCTGGTCGCGCGACAGCAAGTACGTTCTCTACGTGCAGGACAAAGGAGGGGATGAGAACTATCGCATCTACGCCGTAGACCCACTGGCCTCCGGTGATCCGGTCCCACCGGCCCGTGACCTGACCCCCATCCCCCAGGTCCGTGCAATGATCTTCGATGTTCCAAAGACAACCCCGGGAGAGATTATCGTGGGGCTCAATGACCGCCGGGCCGACCTGCACGATGTCTATCGGCTCAACCTGGCCACAGCGGAGAAAACCCTCCTCTGGAAAAACGATCAGAACGTGGCAGGATGGGTGACGGACCTGAAGGGAACCCTGCGGATGGGTATACGCCAGACTCCGGATGGAGGCTCGGAATTGCTTCGGATCGAGGCGAATTCACTGGTCCCGTTCTACACGGTGACCGCCGACGAGGGAGTATCCCCCCAGCGTTTTACCCCGATGGGAGCAAGTTCTATCTTGAAACGAACAAAGGAACCGGGCTCGACAAATCCGAGCTGCAGCTGTGCGACATCAAGACGGGAGAGGTGACACTCGTAGAGAGAGACCCGGACAATGCCGTTGACTTCGGTGACGCACTCTTTTCCGACGTGTCCGACGAGCTTCTGGCGACCTTCTACACCGGGGATCGACAGCGCGTCTATCCCAAACAGAAGCAGTTCGGCGAAGACTGGGACAAAATGGTGAAGGCTCTTCCGAATGGTGAGATCTCGATCAGCAACATGACGGCCGATGAGAACAAGTGGATCGTCAGCGTCTCCAGCGATGTTGATCCGGGGTCGCGGTATCTCTATGACCGGAAGACCGGGAAGGCGGAGCTTCTCTACCGTTCGCGGCCGGATCTGCCGAGTGAACAGCTGGCGCCAATGAAGCCGGTCACCTACAAAGCACGAGACGGCATGACGATTCACGCGTATCTTCTCACACCCAAAGGAGGGCCATCAACAGACCTCCCGACGGTGATCATGCCGCACGGAGGTCCATGGGCCAGGGATTTCTGGGGATACAACGCCCTTGCGCAGTTCCTGGCAAACCGCGGGTACGCCGTCTTCATGTCCAACTTCCGCGGATCGACGGGCTATGGCAAGCAGTACCTCAACGCCGGCAACAAACAGTGGGGGACCGGTTTCATGCAACATGATCTCACCGACGGCGTTCAGTATTTGATCGACCAGAAAGGTCGCCGATCCGAAGCGCGTCGGGATCTTTGGCGGGTCTTACGGCGGGTATGCGACACTCGCAGGAGTGGCGTTCACTCCCGACCTGTACGCTGCGGGAGTGTCTTATGTCGGGCCCTCCAATATCATCACGCTCCTCAAGACCATTCCTCCCTACTGGGCCCCGATCAAAAGGACCTTTGCCATTCGCGTTGGCGACATCGATAAGCCGGAGGACGTCAAGATGCTGGAAGGACAGTCGCCACTGAATTCGGCGAAGAACATCAAGGCTTCCCTCCTTGTTATCCAGGGGGCCAACGATCCACGGGTCAAGAAAGCGGAGTCCGACCAGATTGTAGTTGCTCTGCGCGATCTCGGCAGGACCGTCGAGTATATGGTTGCTCCTGACGAGGGACACGGATTTGCAGGTCGTGAGAACCGGCTCGCCGCATTCACGGCTCTGGAGAAGTTTTTCGCGAAACACCTTGGCGGACGCCAGCAGGAAGCGGTGCCGGCGGATATCCAGAAGAGAATCGACGCTCTGATGGTTGACGTCAAGAGCGTCAAATTACAGTGAACGATCGGTGCTGGATTCTTTCAACTGCCATAAACCAGGGAGTCCGCCACAGAGGCGGACTCCCGCTTTACTTCACAACCAGCATCGTCCTGGTTGAAACAAAATCCCCTGCTTGCATTCGATACAAGTAGATGCCGCTGGAGAGACCTGCAGCGTCAAACTCCACTTCGTGATATCCCGTGTTCATCTCACCGTTGACGAGCTGTGCAACCATCTGCCCAAGAGTGTTGAACACTGTTAGCTGGACAGATGAGGCGTGGGGCAATCCGTAGAGGATCGTCGTCGACGGATTGAACGGATTGGGGGAATTCTGTTCCAGCACAAATGCCGTCGGAAGCCCTGCGAGGTTGGAGGTTGAAACCGACGTCGCGGGGTTATTACCAATGGCAAATCCGTTTGTCAGCGTCGACACTCCGCCCCCCGGTGGCGTATTGGCCACGCTGACGTTGCGCAAACCAAGCGTCGCCGTTGGACTCACGGTGATGTTCACTGTGAGCTGTTGCGCAGGAGGTACAAAGATAAAGGGATTGTTGCGATACATGTTGATCATGACAGGCGTCTGCCTGATCCTGTTTCTGGTGGTTGAACTGACTGGTTGGCTGCTCGTCCCCGACCGGTACAGGAACCCGCCGGCGGTGACGGCCGACGCCTGGGTGCACTCTGATGCCCTGACCGGCACGGACACTCTCTGGCTGAAAGCATTCGTCGACGAATTCTTATGCTCCTACAGCGCGCGCTGGACCTCGTATCTCTACTTCAGAAGAGAGCCATTCTCCGGAAGACTCATCAACATCGATAGCAGCGGTCTGAGAATCACTCCTCAATTCCAACGGTTTCCGGACAACGGACGGCATACCCCGACGGTGGTGCTTCTGGGCGGGTCGACTATGTGGGGAACCTGCTCCCGCGACAGCGGCACGATCCCGGCGGCACTCGCGCGGCTGATTGCTTCGAACCCGGCTAAGCCATCGATGCGTGTGGTGAACATGGGCGAGTCAGGTTACGTGAACACGCAGTCACTCATATCTCTGGAGCTGGAACTGCGGAAAGGAAATGTTCCGGAGACCGTGATATTTTATGATGGCATCAACGACGTCTTCTCCGCGTACCAGAACAATGAGGCCGGGCTGCCGCAAAATGAGCAAAACCGGGTCATGGAGTTCAATCTGCTGCAGGATGGGGGACGTTTGCGGGAACTGGGAATCCGTGATTTCTGGAAGAGGACGGTGACGGCGGGCTTTGTCACGACACTCAGGGATCTGGACTTCAGAGCACCACCTGCACCTCCCTTGCGTGATCACCTGCCTGAAGATATTATCCGGCTCTACCGGGGAAACCTTGAGATTCTTGACGCGCTGAGCAGGCACTACGGGTTCGACTATGGCGCCTACTGGCAGCCGGTGGTGTTCTCGAAGCTCGACCCGTCACGATATGAGAAGACTCAGATAGACAAGATGGCATATGTCCGCCCGTTCTTCCTTGACGTGTACCGGCGTGTGACCGCCGATTCCGCACTGCGGGCCAACCCACATTTCCACAATCTCAGCGGCATCTTTGACGGAGCGAGGCCGGTCTATCTGGACTTCTGCCACATCACCGAACGCGGGAACGGGATCGTCGCCCGGCGGTTTTACGAGGATCTCTTTAAATAACGTGCCCTCTGGGTAACTCGAATCCCTTCACCCCTTTTATAGTATCACGGAATTCCGGCGGGAACAGTGACATTGCGGTAATTGAAGCAAATTCATACATTTTGGGTTGTCAGGGCCTCCTTCGGCCATGACTTCATGCAGAGCCGATTCCATGGATGCAACAATCCTCCTTGAAGAAGCGCGGTCGGGCAATGAAGAGGCCCTTCATCAGCTCGTTCCTTTTGTGTATGACGAGCTGCGCCGCATTGCATCACAGAATCTCCGTTCGGCGGGGCCGGGTCAAACAATGTTGACGACCGATCTGGTCCATGAATCCTTCCTGAAGTTGATAGGAAGCCGGAACCTCTCATGGCAGAACCGGCTCCATTTCTTCAGCATCGCCGCAACCTCCATGCGGCAAATTATTGTCGATCACGCCCGCGCCCGCCATGCCGGCAAACGCGGCGGACACCTTATTCGTGTCCCCCTGGAAGCCGGCCTCCCCACCGACGATCAATCTCTCGATGAGATCGCAGAGATTGATGAAGCCCTGTGCGCACTGGAAAAGACCGACACCCGGTCGGCACGCATTGTCGAACTTCGGTTCTTTGGAGGATTGACCAATGAGGAAATCGCCGAGCTCTTAAATATTTCGGCCAGGACAGTCATCCGTGATTGGGAATTTGCACGCGCCTGGCTCTATCGATTCCTCGACAACCAACGGAACGCCTGAACGTGGGAGCAGATCGCCTGAAACACCTTTTCGCGGAAGCGATCTCTCTGTCGGGCGAGCAGCGTGCCGCGTTTGTTGCCGCGCTCCGTTCAGAGGATCCCCACCTCGCCGACGAACTCCTCTCAATTCTCGGAGCCCACGCCAACGCAGGTTCGTTTCTCTCTCAATCCCCCCGATCTTCAATCCTCCGGCATCTGGAAAACCAGAGTTCGCGCATCGGCCCCTATCGTATTGTTCGCCTGCTGGCAAGGGGTGGAATGGGAGAGGTATACGAGGCTGTTCGTGATAAGGGAGAGACGAACGACCGGGTTGCCTTGAAGGTGATTCGCGTGGAGGCAATCTCCCCGGAGTTGATTCGGCGATTCAATCTTGAGAGGCGGACGCTCGCCCGGCTGGATCATCCGAACATTGCACGCCTTCTTGACGGCGGGACAACGGCGGAGGGGATGCCCTACCTTGCGATGGAGTTTGTGGAGGGAGAAAGGATCGATGAATTCTGCAATCATCAACGGTATTCCATTGAACAACGACTGAAGATCTTTCTCACCGTTTGTAACGCAGTCCAATACGCACACGGGCGACTGATTGTGCACCGGGATTTGAAACCCGAGCAATATCCTGGTTACCCCCGAGGGAATACCCAAGCTGTTGGATTTCGGCATTGCGAAGCTGCTCGTCACCGAGTATGAAACGCCATCGACGGATGAGACCCGGACACGCACCAACATCTTCACGCCCGAATTTGCAAGTCCGGAGCAGGCGAGCGGGAAAGAGATCACGACCGCCAGCGATGTGTACTCGCTCGGTATTCTGCTGTATCTTCTCCTCACCGGACAGAGGCCCTATGATGTATCCGGAGCAAAGCCGCAGGACGTCCCTGCGGTAATTCAGGAACTAGAGCCGCCAAGGCCGAGCAACAGCAAGATCCTGATTGAGTGCCAGGAAGGGACGGACCGCGCGCGGAAACATCTGAAGGGCGAGCTCGACACCATTGTGCTCACCGCGCTCGAAAAGGATCCCTCTCAGCGATACATCTCGGTCGAACAATTCGCCGAAGATATCCGCCGGCATCAGTCGCATATCCCCATTCAAGCCCGGCCTGCGTCGATTGGGCGTCGTGTCACCAAATTCGTACAGCGCAACCGTCTCCTGGCAGGCGCCGCGGCGGTACTCCTGGCGAGTCTCATTGGGGGACTTGCAATAACGCTGTACCAGGTGCGACAGGCAGATGCTGCAAAGGCCAGAGTGGAGAGCATCAATGCATTTTTGCAGCAGATGCTCACCTACTCCAACCCAATGCAACAGGTCCCCGGAGCTTCAAGGACATCGACGGTCATGCAGGACGTTCTGGATGACGCCGCAAAGAGACTCGAGAGTGACGAATTCACCCGGCAGCCCGAAGTTCGTGTGCAACTGGAACGCATTCTCGGTGATGCGTTCGGACACCAGGGACGGTACGGCCTGATGTACGAACATTATCACAAGTACATTCAGCTCTTTGAAGAACAATCCGGCACAGGCGACCTGGAGTCCCTCGATACGTTGGCGGTCTGGGCCCTGGAACTCTTCGCGAAAGGGAAGTTGCAGCAATCCGAAAGTCTTTTCCGCCAGACCATGCCAAAAATGCGGGCCGCGGTCCAGGACGGAAAGATGAAAGCCGAGGTTTTTGCAGCCTCCCTCAACAACTTTGGGTATTTGCGGCGGACACAGGGCGATTCGAGAGAAGCGGAGTCTTCGTTTCGTGAGGTTTTGGATTTAAGCTCGAAGTTCTCAAGCCGTTCCCATTTTGTCATTGGCGTGACGCGAGCGACGCTTGCTTCGGTGCTGGCGGATCAGGGGAGATTTCAGGAGGCGGTGCAGACTGCACAGGAAGCCGTTGCGGAAGGCCGTCGCGAGGGAATTGCCTCCACCCCCGATTTTGGCTTCGTGTTGACGATCTACGGCGGATTCCTAACAGAGGAAGGCCGGTATGCAGAAGCAGACTCGGCACTCACGGAAGCTGACCGGATCTTCCGTCAATTACTGTCCCCGACGAGTCTCTGGATTGGCGACAATCTGAGGAACCAGGCGGCATTGTTGTATAACCAGGACAGATGTAACGATGCACTGGCGAAAGTGCAGGAGGCGTTACGCATTTACCGTGAGAGTTTTGGGACGCATTACGACAACTATCCGACCGCTTTGACAATTCAGGGGTTGAGTCTGAACCGGCTCGGGCGTACGGCCGATGCAGAAAATATGCTCCGGGAGGCCGTGAAGCTCCGGCTGGAATCGTTGCCTCCCGGACATTTCTTTACTGCGCTTGCGCAAAGCGCACTGGGTGAATGTCTCGTGCGCCAGCGCCGATTTGGCGAGGCAGAGTCATTATTGAATCAGGCTTACAACGATCTTCTGCGGTCCCAGGGTCCTGACAATCCAAGAACCACTCTGGCAAAGAACCGGGTGCGGGATCTTTACATTGCCTGGAAGAGACCGAAAGAGGCGGCCAGGTTCCGGCAGTGATTCCATGCGCCTCTTCTTCGTCTGCGCGAAATTTCCGGCGATCCCTGCAGATCATCCCGGATTGCTACATGGCTCCAGTCTTGTCCTCCCAGCCCCAGTGCTCCACTGCCTTCCCGTCAACGAGGCGTATTACATCAACCACTCCCCAGGTGGTCTTCTTGTTGGTTGCAGGCTTACCCATGAATCTTCCCTTGTTCGTCCCCTCCCATGTAGCGTAGACAAACACTTTGTCTCCGTCTGCGAGGATGAGCGTAGGCGTGCCGTGCAAGTCCGGGAAAGCCTCGCGAATCATCTTGAAGTACCACTTCACACCTGCAAGCCCTTTTGGTGTTCCCGGGGGGAGGGCCTGGCGTTCGATCATGCCCTCGGCAACGTACTTATCGATTGCATCGATATTCCCTCCGTTCACGACATCATTGTAGAATCGAAGGAAAAGCATCTTCCCTGCTGTTTCCTGATCCAGGTTGGCCTGGAAGTAGCGAATTTTGTCCCCGGCAAAGACCGCCATTGTGTTCACTTTCAGCGGATTGACGCCCATCGCGGCAAAGGCGTCTGAGCGAACCGTGGACATCCACGATAACGTGTCACCCGATTGCTGCCATCCCCGCGAATCGACGTGGAACCCGGACATCATTCCGCCCATCCAGGCCTTTACGGAGTCCTTGCCCTTGTGCATGGTTCCGTCCGGGGCTTTTGCGATAGCATCGCCGGCAAGCATTCCGGCAAATCCATCGATGTTGTGGGCATTCACATATGCATCCGTTTGTTTTCCCAAGGACACCAGATCACGGTTTTGCCCTGCACAACCAGCCAGCACCAGAGCTGACATGAACACTACGATAATAGCTTTCACCGTTGTTGCTCCTTCCACGAGATTGTGTGTGTATGAGGTCAGATGCGGTACTTAGTGTAACAGGCCCTGTCACGGGTTTGTTCCATGTGCGCGGGGAACCCGGCAGGTGCTCTCCCCTGTTCTAGATCTTGCCCGGGACCCCCGGTGGGGGCGCACAGAGGAATGCTACGGAGAAGATGCCTACCTGGTATTGCGCATGGGTATGGCCGCGATGCTCGGGTTTCAGGGACATTTCGCCGGGCACGGGCAGCCGGTTTGATTCTTGCTCTCGCCTCTTCTATCTTGCGTCTACCAGTTCTTCGAAATAGTCTTCTTACCTTGGAAGAGAGTGTCGTGGCGCTTACACCCGGACAGACGGTATCTCATTACAGGATCCTCGAACACATCGGCGGCGGAGGGATGGGAATGGTGTTCAAAGCCCAGGACCTCAAACTTGGCCGCACGGTTGCCCTCAAGTTTCTCCCCCCCGAGCTTACTCGTGATCCTGAGTCAAAACAGCGACTTATTTTCGAAGCACGAGCTTTGTCCTCTATTCAGCACAAGAACATCTGCGTTGTCTACGATATCGATGAGACCGATGACGCCGTAGTGTTCATCAGCATGGAATGGTTGGAAGGGGAAACGCTGACGACGAAGATTGAAGCGGGACCTCTCCCCATCAACGAAGTCGCACATATTGCATCGCAGCTGGCACAAGGTCTGGCCAAGGCTCACGCTACGGGATTTATCCACCGCGATATCAAACCGGCCAATATTATCATCGTCGAAGACCGGACGGTGAAGATCCTCGATTTTGGGCTGGCTAAAGTGATCGGCCGCGGGCATCTGACGAAAGAAGGCACTACCCTCGGAACGGTCGCGTACATGTCACCCGAACAGACGAACGGTCAATCTGTGGATCTGCGGACAGATATTTGGTCATTGGGTGTCGTGCTCTATGAAATGATAACCGGACAGCGACCCTTCACCGCCGATTATGATCAGGCGGTGATGTATGCCATCATGAACGCGAAACACCGTCCGGCCTCCGGGTTGCGGGCGGATATCCCGGCACGATTTGAGCAGATCATCAATCGCTGCCTCGAAAAAGTGCCGGCGGCCCGGTACCCGGACGCCAGTGCGCTCGTCGAGGAATTGAGGAGGATTGAGGACGAGCCCGCAGTCCCGCGACAAACTACAACGAAATCGATCGCCGTGTTGCCATTCGCGGATATCAGCCCGGAAAAAGACAATCGGTATTTCAGTGACGGGCTGACCGAAGAGATTGTAGCGAAACTCTCGAGGCTCCGGGGAGTAAAGGTTTTGTCGAGTACTTCGGCGATGCACTACGAACGGGCGGGAAAGTCAATGAAGCAGATCGCCGCCGAACTTGGCGTGCAATTCGTGCTGGAGGGGAGCGTGAGAAAACACGGGTCCAATCTTCGGATCACGACGCAACTGGTCGACGCCGACCAGGATGCCTCCCTATGGGGAGAGACGTACAATGGAACGATGGATCAGATCTTTGACATCCAGGAAAATGTCGCCTCCCGAATCGTTAAAGCCCTCAGGGTGAGGCTGACACCGGACGAGAAACGTAACCTGAAGCATCGAGGGACCGAAAACACGGAAGCGTATCAGCTCTATCTTAAAGGTCGATTCTTCTGGAATAAACGTAGTGGGGACGGACTACGGACAGCCATTCGTTACTTTGAAGAGGCGATCGAGAAGGATTCGCAGTATGCTCTTGCGTGGGCCGGCATAGCCGATTCATACAATCTGCTGAGTGAAGCCGGTAGGCATTTCAAGGAAAGACACGTACCCCAAGGCAAGGGCCGCAGTGGAGAGAGCCCTGGAATTGGACGATCAGCTCGCGGAAGCACATACGTCGCTGGCCAGTCTGCTCATGTTGAATGAATGGGATTGGCAGAACGCGGAGAAGCAGTTCAAGTCTGCCATCAGTTTGAAAGCAAACTACGCGACAACGCACCATTGGTACGCCGAGTATTTGTCTTTCCAGGGACGGATGGAGGACGCTTTGGAACAGATTTCCCGCGCCGTCGAACTGGATCCCCTCTCTCCTGCAATTATCAAAGATAAGGGAATGCTTCTGTATTATGCCCGGGATTACTCCGGCGCGATCGAGTACGCCAGAAAGGCCCTCGAATTGGATCCACACTTTGCCACAGTACACCGGCTTCTTTCACTTGCGTATCAGGGCAAAGGGATGTTCACAGAGGCCATCGCAGAGAACCAACGATGGGGCGAACTGACAGGGAACGAACTTGAGACAGCGATTGCGCTTGCACAATGCCACGCCGCGGCGGGAAATAGAGATGCAGCATTAGCCATAATCGAGAAGCTGGATCCGACGGTTTTTCCGGGCGGCAACCTGTTCCGCGGCATCGCTCTCGTTCACGCTGCTCTGGGAGAAAGCGATCTGGCGTTTGCGTGGCTTGAAAAAGCGTACGAGAGAAGAGCGGAAGCATTATGCAACTACAAAAACCGATCCCAAGCTGGATCGGCTTCGCGGAGATCCCCGATTCGCCGACCTCTTGAAAAGGATCGGCCTGGAAAGTTGAGAATCGATCGGTGTTTTCGAAATGATTCCTGCAACTATTTCTGCGGCTTCGGCTTCAAGAGGAGATGTTGGAAATCGAAGCTGAAGTCTGTGGCCGGAGATACCGCCCGCATTTTCGCCTGCTCGATCGTTCCATCGGGATTCAATGAGAAGGTCACAAATGCATCCGCCCGCAGCTCCCGGTCTCTCCAGCGGGCAACAAACGTGTCGTACTGCCAGTGCGTGAGATCCCCGATCAACGACGGAGTCTTTGAAAAGCTGATGACGAGCTTGCCCTGTTCCATCGTGATGAGAATATCTCCATACCACACGTCCGTGTATGTGCCTGCATACTTCTCGAGCGCGAGAGAAGGATGTGACGTTGAATCGCGGGCAACTTGCGTCTTCTGCGTCCTCACTGCGAGCAAAGAATCGTTTCTAGCCCGCACCGTCCGGTATGCTTGAATCCAGTCGGTAGCCGAATTCCCGAGATAGTGATCCAGAATTCTGTACGTAATCGCATTGAACGCCTCGCCAGACTCCTGGTTTGTCAGTACCACCACTCCGAGTTTCAATTCCGGAATCATCGTGACTCTGGAAACGTAACCCGGGAGGCCGCCTGTGTGTGTCACCATTTTCTTGCCGGCGTAATCAAGCACCTCAAATCCAAGAGCGTAACCCCTGAAGTTCGGGCGAAGCGTGCGAAGTTCGGGCGGAGGTGTGCCAATGGGGATCGGTGTCACGAGCTGCCAGAGTTGTGTCGTGAGGCGGGGAGAAAAGAGAGTAGTACCATCTGACACACGCCCCGAATCCAGCTGCACGATCATCCATTTCGCCATGTCCTCTGCACTTGAGTTGATGCCCCCTGCAGGATTCGTATTGTCGCTTGCAAAAGGATTGCAGGGCCGGACTTTCCCCTCAATGGATGCATGTGGTGTCGCGACGTTTCCTCCGGACGCGGCATCGGAATGCCGGACGTTGCTGCCGGTCATGCCGACTTTTGTCAGAATGCGCGATTTAACAAAATCCTCCCACGGCATGCCGCTGATGGCTTCGATGACCTCACCTGCGACCGTGTAGAGCACATTGTCGTACGCATAGGCGCTCCGGAAACTTGTGGCGAGAGGAAGGTACCGTAGGCGCCGGGCCACTTCTTTCCGGTCATACGTGCTGGGAGGCCACCAGAGGAGATCGCCGGCACCAAGTCCCAGACCGCTTCGATGCACAAGGAGATCGCGAATCGTCAGCTCGCGGGTGACATATGGATCCGAGAGCTGAAACCAGGGAAGGTAGCGATTTACAGGTGCGTCCCACTCGAGTTTCCCCTCTTCGACAAGGAGCCCTAAGGCGGTAGCCGTAAACGCTTTTGTGTTCGAGGCAATGCCAAAGAGAGTTTTCGAATCGACGGCAGTCGCTTCCCCCAGCTTGCGAACACCATACCCCTTCGCCAGGAGCACCTTTCCATCTTTGACGACGGCGAGGCCAATTCCGGGAACGTCAAATACTTTTCGTGCTCTCTCAACATACTCATCGATACCCTTTGGGAGTGAACTCTGAGCAAAGGACCATGTGACACTCAAGAGTGTCAGAAGGGGCCAGAGTGCGATTCGAGATTTGCCGGATAGCTTCATGCGAGGCTCCATTCAGACAATGAAACGAAAGGGATATTGAGAAGAAGAGAGACGGTAGCGAGAACTTCGCGTCTGCCGAACCTACTTCAATAGTGTGCAATGTAGAATTTGGTGCTGCCAGTGTCAACCGCCGGTTGGGCTTTGAGGGTTCCGCCATGCCGCGGTTGGAAGTGGGCTGGAGTGTACCGCCCATCGGAGGATGAGGGGGACACGTGGAGGCGTTCGCACATTCGCCACTTTGTGGTGGATCCATTCAAGCCTCCTGACTGACGGTGCGGCGGTCCAATTGTTGACGTCCACAAAAGTCGCAGAATCCGAATTCCATTAGGCCCTCTGGGATGCCACGTCTGTTGGCAAAGTTAGCAGAGGGTTATGGATCGAACATACGACGCGAAAAGAGCGATGTTGATATTGCTTGAGTAGTTGCACTGCAATCCTCAATGCGCATGGATCACTTCGACAGAGGCTGTTTGATTCAACCGCACCGGACCATTTGCATCACTGGCTCGTGACAGCATACACCATATCACTCACGAACCGCCGGAACGAGTCATTCTCGACGAACTGCTTGTACACTTGTGTATCGTCTTTCAGGAGCAATTGCATCACTTTTCCCAGCGCCTGGTCGTGGGCCATGCGTGCCGTGTGGGGAGTGTTTTCCTTGGCATTCTTGTAGGCTTCATCCGCAGCAACCTGGGGGCGATATCGTCGCGGATGCGTTTCGCAACGCGGTCGGCATCCGTGAACAGCGTACCAAAGTTCTCGTTGAACGACTTGATGATATTGCTCAGCCGATCCATCTCGGCCTCGGGCTTGCCGCCTGCTCCCTCCACCGGAACTGGCCCAATCTCCGTTTCCTTGTCTTCCATCGCCATCTTCATCACCGCCTTCTTCTCGACTCGGTAGCTGTCCATATCGATCGCTTCCAAAATTCCCTTGGCGAGATCCTCCTCCTTCGGCGCAGGCAGCTTTGAAACCAACAGGTTGAGCAGAATTGAGAGTTTTTCCCACTCGCGGTTGGTGTAGGGCATCATCGAGGCGAGGAAGTCATAAGTTCGGCAGAACGACTTGGCTTTACCCTTGAACTCCACCTGTTGGTCTTCGTCTAGTTTTTCCTTGTACACCGCAACGCAGACGTCGAGGATCGGGTCAAGCTTGTCTCGGTCGACACCGGCGAGGAACAATTCAACGACCTGTTGCACCTGTTCTGCTGAATACACCTGGGCATTGTCAAGCGCCGTTTTCAGGTCGTGGAGTTTGTTCGGGTCGTCTCCTCGCTCAGAAGCGTGGTCCGGTAGTAGTCCTGGAAAGCAAAGGTTATCGCCTCCGCATTGTTCTGGAAATCCAGCACGAAGCAGTCGTGTTTCTGAGGATGCGCCCGGTTCAGCCGCGAAAGTGTTTGCACAGCCTTGATCCCTGAGAGCGGCTTGTCCACATACATCGTATGTAGAAGCGGTTCGTCGTACCCTGTCTGGAACTTGTCCGCACAGATGAGGAATCGATAGGGATCGGTCTGGATCTTGTCGGCAATGCCTCCGCTTGAGAAACCGTTAAGCGACACCTCGCTGACCTTGGCACCGCCGTATTGATGATCACCAGAGAACGCGACAATCGCCTTGTAGGGGCTCTTGCGCTCCTCCAGGTAGGTTTTCACCGCATGGAAATACTGAATGGCCCGTTCGATGCCGCTCGTCACCACCATAGCTCGTGCCTGTCCACCGATCTTCCCCACAGCAAGCACCTGGTCATGGAAGTGGTCCACCATAATCTCGGCTTTGAGCCGGATCGCATGATCATGGCTTTCAGCATACTTCCGGGAGTTTCTTGTTCGCTTTCTTGATATCGAACTCCGGGTCCCCCTCGATCTTTTTGACCAGCTTGTAGTAACTTTCAACCGGTGTGTAACTCCTGAGCACGTCCAGGATGAATCGCTCCTCCACCGCCTGCTTCATCGTGTAGATGTGAAACGGCCTGTGCTTCACTTTGCCCTCGGCGTCGGGTGACAACGCCTCGCCGAACATCTCCAGAGTCTTGTTCTTGGGCGTAGCGGTAAACGCGAAGTAGCTGGCGTTGGTCAGCATCCGTCGCGCCGCGATGCGTTTCTCGAGGGCTTCGTTCACCACGTCTTCGGGATCGAACTCAGCGTCTTTGACTTCCGCTGCCTCGCCGAGCGCTCTGCTCATTGCCGCGGAGGTCTTGCCGCCCTGACTCGAATGCGCCTCGTCAATGACGATGGCAATGTTCTACGCTCCTCGTGTGCGATCTCGTCGAGTATGAGGGACTCTGACTGGTCGAAACGAGCATCCTTCTTCCCTTGCTCGATGAATTTCCGCAGATCCCCCGAGTGCTCAGCGTGTCCAACCGTCGCGCTCACCTGCATGAACTGCTTGATGGTTTTCTGGATCTGGTCGTCGAGGAGGCGCCGATCGGTCACAACGATCACCGAGTCGAAAACTCCTGTGCCGTTGTGCTTGGCGCCGATAAGCTGGTGCGAGAGCCATGCGATGGAGTTCACTTGCCGCTCCCCGCCGAGTGCTGAATCAGGTAGCGCTTGCCCACCCCCTTGTCGCGGATCGCCCGAAAACCTTCCGCACAACACCGAGCTGGTGGTAGCGTGGAAAGACCTGGCTCCGCTTCTTCCTGCCTGTTTTGGGGTCCTTGGTCTCGATGATCTGGGCGGTAGTTCTCCAAAATGTCTGTTAGGCCCGCCGGTCTGAGCATCTCTTTCCAGAGGTAGTTGGTCTTTATGCCGTCGGCATTGGGCGCGTTTCCTGCACCATCGTTGTACCCCTTGTTGAAAGGCAGGAACCAGGATGCCTTGCCCTTGAGCTCGGTGCACATGCGCACCTCGCTGTCGTCTACGGCCAGGTGTACCACACAACGGCCAAACCCGCGAAGAGCTTCTCGCGCGGGTCTCGGTCGCGGCGATACTGCTCAATAGCGTCCTCAACTGTTTGTTTGGTCAGGCTGTTTTTTAGCTCGAAGCTGCTGATCGGCAGCCCGTTGATTGCATGAAGAGGCACAGGTCGAGTGCGCGGCGCGTCTCGTCATTGCTGTATGCGAGCTGGCGCGTGATTGAAAAGCGATTCTGCGCGTGGAGCGCTACCGACGTGGCGTTTCCCTCCGAGGGTGTGCCGAAGAAGAGGTCGAAATGCACAGGACCGTGGTCCACTCCCTTGCGAAGTACATCGATGACACCTCGCTTGCCGATTTCGGACGAGAGTCTATCAAGGAACTTAAGACGATTGATGTCCTTCGGGTCGTTTCCATCAGTCAGCGCCAGCTTCGTGAACGCCTGCGGTTGTGTGGCGCGCAGGAAGCCAAAGAGCTGCGTCACATCAAGGGCGTAGGCGCGGTCATAGTCCTTAGGGCTGCCTGCAAAATAACCGATGCCTCCATACGAAGGAGGTAGCTCGGCCACGACTCCCGGCGTCACGGCCAGGCCGTCCGTGCCGGTCATGTGACGCATGATGAGGCTTTCGAGACCCTTTTCGGAAATATCGGTAGTCATAATGTTAACGCGTCCAGAGGTTCAGTAAAGCCTGTGCGAAGGGAGCATTGCGCACGACTCCGTCTTTCAGCAACAACTTTTTGGGAGTCGGGCCCTAATTGATGAGAGATCGTCTTTGCTGCGCACCGTTTCTGCGTGGGAAGGTCCAGATAGACAAATGATACTCGACGATTTCCTTCTCGGCGCGTTCGGACATGCAACACATTCCCCGGCGGACTTACGAGCACTTGCAATGAGGTGATGAATCGCGTGTTCATTCAGCGTCCTCGTTAGTAGAAGGTTCGGATTCATCGGTCAAGTCACCGCCCTCCACTGACGTATGAGGTATGACATCCGCGGGAAGCCGCGCCGCCGCCTCGCGCACATCGAGTTTCCCCGTAACCACGTCAGCGACGAGGCGTGTGCGGTATTCGCGGAGAAACTCGATCCCTCTGTTCGCTGCTGCTATTGATCGGTCAAATCGGGCAAGGCGTTCATCAATTTCCCAAGAGATGACTTGCTGTTCTTCCAATGGGGGCTTGGGGACATGGATGTCAAAAATATCTTTTCCGTCTATCCCTGGAACCGCCGACTTACCCGCGTGGTCTGCCTTCGATATTGTGCGCAATAAGTAATAGCACCACCGCGGATCGTTATCATACATCGTTGTCGTGAAAAGCGCGGTGTTGTGGGGCCAATAAGGCTTGGTCACAAAGAACACAGCCTCTGTCGAGCCGTAGCGCCCAATCACGACCCCTGGCGGTTCTGCCATTGCAGCATCATGGTTATCAATGTGACCGCCAGATGAATACACTGGGATCGTACCTGCTCGGCGTTGATCGGCTGGAAGATCATATCCCCTCTGCAACCTGAGCACCCATTTCAACCTGCGAACTTCCCAATGCTGCGGAATGTCCCTCAACCATGAGATGTCGGAGGTTTTGAGAGGAACGGATGGGTTGAGGCCCCGTGTGACGGCGCGATGTATGATGGCCTGCTTCTGCTCGGTCAGGAGCGTGATCACCTTACGCTTCGCCCGCATCGTCCGCTCCAGTCGACCATTCACCCAGTCCAGAAATCGAACGATCGCTGCTTGCTCTTCGGCTGGGGGGGCTGGCGAGTAGATCATCCTGAAGTGCTCTGTTCGGAGGCTCCACATGTCTGAAGTAATGCCATATGACCAGCGCCTCCGCTTCCTTAGCGAACTGTGCCGTGCGGTAAAGATGATGAAAGTAGTGCGGTAGGTTCCCATCCTCACGCAAACGCATTACGACATAGGCTGGGCTAATGATTCCACGAAAGTCCGAGACGCCAATTGCACCCTGCCATGCTCGCATCTTGTTGTAGGCAATCTGTCGCGGCTGAACGAGTTTGTATGCCGACTTATCGAGGTTAGAACTGTCCTTCTTCGATGTTCCAGCGAGCAGCGACTTCTGTCTGATCACACCTTTTGTGATCGTCACGGAAAGCATCACTTCGTGAGGGTGGTTGCGATCCTTGACCTCAACAAAAAGTGCACGATTCGGAAGAAGGGACCAATGCTCCGGCACTCGTCCAAGCCACGGCAGCCCAGACTCCTTGTATTCCGGATACGGCTTAAAGATCGGCGATCATCGGACATCAAGCTCCTGCTGGTCTTCCGTTGCTGCCGCAATTTCCGCCAGGCGATAGAATTCGTGGAGCTTGGACTGAAGCAGCTGTTTGTCAGGCAAGATGGTCTGATATTCCGCAATGAGCGCAGGAGAGAGTGAGCGGCTCAGCGCATATTCCACAACCTCACTGTCCTTCGAGGCGCAAAGCAGCACCCCGATGGCCGGATTCTCATGGGGCTTGCGATTATCGCGGTCAAGGGCTTCGAGATAAAACTCCAACTTGCCAAGGTGCTCGGGCTGGAAACGTCCGACTTTCAGTTCAACGGCCAGAAGGCAGTTCAGGCCCCGGTGGAAAAAAAGCAGATTAAGCGCGAAATCCTGGCCCCCCACTTGTACGGGGTACTCGGAACCGATGTAACAGAAGTCGCGCCCGAGCTCTGTCAGGAAGCGGCCCAGGTTGCGAAGAGAAGCGAGCGGTGCAGATCTGTTTCTGAATGGTCCACCGACAAATCCAGGAACTCAAGAAGATACGTATCTTTGAAAATCTCTCCTGCTTCCGGCACTGCAGTTCTCTCTCAACGCGGTCGAGACTTTTGGCGGGTTGAGCACTGTGACGTTCGAACAGCGAACCGTCAATCTGCCGCGCAACCTCCCGCGCATCCCAACGATTCTTTGTGGCCATTCGCAAATAGAACTCGCGTTCCTCAGGCCGTTTTCCTGCGCGTGTCAGAATATGTAGATTGGCAGACCACGGAAGTTGTCTCAACAATGTTGAGAGTTTTGCCTCAGCGGCGTAGGCTTCAAAGAACTGGCGATTATATGCAACCGACCTTGTGAAGGTAAACGATGTGGTCAATCACCAATATTCACTTTTCGAACCTCACCGCCAGCCCTCCCCCTTTGCCAACCGCACGGAAAGCGTGCTGTCAGCCGCCACCTTCGCGCGTGAGATCGTGACCTCCACCGGGCGGCTGTCCGCGTCTGGGCCGTCCTGATAGATGTCGGCTTCGTACTGCCCTTGACGAAGAAATGCCAGCGGTATCCGAGTCTTCCGGGACGTCCAGTCGGTCATGGCGCCGAGATACCAGTCGGTGCCGCTCCTTCGCGCAATGGTGAAACAATGGCCGATCTTTCCATTGATAACGCGCGTTGTCGTCCCAGCTCGTGGGTACCTGCTGGAGGAATGACAGATCGGGCTGCCCGCGATACGCGGCCGGATCGTCACAGACCATCGTCAGTGGGCTCTCGTAGACAACGAACATCGCAAGTTGGTGACAGCGCGTCCCCATCACCCGGGGGCGCAGCATATTGGGAGCAAACTCCACGACGGTCACATTCCGGAAGCCTTCTGGCGCAAAATTCGATCGGGCCTGCCAGCATGCGTGTGAAGGGAATTGTGACCGTGTGTTCCGGTGTGACCCAGTCGATCACCTTGTTTTGTTCGTTCCCCAGGACTCCTTCCAGCGTGACGAGGTTCGGGTATGTGCGCTGTGTCCCCGTGGGCTTATAGGCGCCGTGAAAGAGAACCATCAGACGGTTCACAGCCGCTTTCTTCAGTATCATCTGGTACCAGCGAACCATCTCCTGGTCGTCACGATTCATGAAGTCGATCTTCACCCCTGCAGCGCCCCATGACTTGTAGAGCGGGAATGCCGTATCGGCCTGCGCGGTCCACATTTTGCCAGTGTGCCCAGATAAACAATCGCACCCCTGCGTTCTTCCCGTATTCAATGAGCTCCGGCAAACGGAGGTCTGGAACCGGCTTCGTGATATCGTACTTCTCAGGGTGCTCGATGCAGTCGTCTTCGGGTCCGTACCAGGGGGGCTCCAGTTCGAGATAAGAGAATTTGTTCTCTGAGGCGAAATCGATGTAGAACTTCTGGTTCTCGAACCCGAGCGCGTTGGGGACCCCCGGCCTGTCGCAGTAGAAAGCGGGCCACCAGGGGAATATGGCCTTGCCAGGCTTGATCCATGAGACGTCATCGAACGCGCAGGGCGCGTTGAGGTTGAGTATTATTGTAGATTCGATCAAACGGCCGGGAGCATCACCCACCATGAGCACACGCCACGGGGATGAGAACGGGGTTTTACCGCGCACGGCAACGCCGGTTGTCTTGGAAGAGGAGCCAGCACGACCTGGAGGGCCTTCCCGGGAGGCGGCGCAGGTACATTCCCGCGTAGTCGGTCGGTCAGCCTCAGTAATCGAGAGCGTAACGCCGTCCTTCCTCTGCATTCGGTGAGCGGAATATAGACCAGCCCTGTATCTGGGGGAATGGCCGTGAGGGTTGTGGGCAGGTATTTCCTTCGAACGATAAGTGAAAGTGTTGATCTGAAAGGCCCACGCCTTCATGTTCACGGGAAAGTGGAATTCTGTGTTTTCCTTCACGATCTCGAATGCGGTGAGTGCTTCTTGCTCCGGGAGTGCGAAGCGGAACGCCGCGCCATCATCGACGCGCGGGAAGAGAAGATTGAAATAGCGTCGAGGAGGAAGTGACTCCCGCAGATGCACCGGGAGTTCCCGATAATGGTCGCGCGCCTCCTTCGTTTCGCCGATAACGAGCGTGTATGTTTCATCATGTTCGCGGATCTCCGAGTCAAGCATCGTGAAGTGGGAAGTGAGCGCGAGGCCCTCACGGAACGTCAGTCCTACTGGAGACCATGAAAGCACATCGACTCCTTTTCGAAGCACCCGCTCATTGGGCAGTTTCCCAGAATCCAGTCTGAAAGGCGATCGTGAGACTACTGTTGGGGCGATTCACCCTAACATCGGAGAATGCGCAGGAAACGAATACAAGTATCAGAAGCGACAGGCATGTCAGGCGCATGCAGCACCTCATTGGCATGATGTGGCGGGGTCTTTCTCTCACACAAATTGACGACTGATGGAATAGTCTATTTAAGGAATAACATCTTTTTCGCTGCAACAAATGCACCGGTTTGTAAACGATAATAGTATATGCCACTCGACATGTTTGCTGCATTCCATTGCCGGGAATAATTGCCCGCAGGCAATTCCCCCGAGACAATTGTCGCCACCTCTCTCCCTATCGCTTCAAATACTTTGAGTGACGCGAATGATCGTGATGGAAGACTGAAGGAAATAGTTGTCGAGGGATTAAATGGATTCGGATAATTTTGCCCGAGCAAAACAGTACCAGGGAGATTCCCGGATTTTTCGTTCATACCGGTACTTAGTGCTTCAATAAACAAATTCAGATCAATGGATTCACCCATCGTTTTGTATCCTGCCGCATCCGGGTGCAGACCATCATTCTGATAGGTTGACAGAAGTCTCGTTGAATCCTGCGGATCTCGCATCGTCGCATCGAAATCAATGCACCCATCATAGTTGCCCTTGGTGCGAATCCATTGATTAACAGTATTCCGGCATGATTCGCTGTATTGATTATAGTAACCATTACCCTTAAAGGGCAGAATGGTACCACCGTAGATCCTGATATTCCTGCTATGAGCTTTAACAACCATCTGCTTGTAGGCATCAATAAGATTATTGGCAGTCGACGTGGCAGCAGTAGCAGACTTGACCCCGCCTATATCATTAACCCCTTCAAAAATGATTGCCCAACGTACTCCTTGTTGATTGAGAATGTCCCGATCATACCGGCTTACTCCGGTCGGGCCTAAACCGCCGGAAAGCACGCTATTACCTCCAATGCCCAGATTGAGAACACCTACTTGCTGAGTGCTTGAATCCTTAAGAAGAGATTCTGAGAAAATATCGGGCCATCGATTTTGCATGTTGGTTATTGAACCTCGTCCATCGGTAATGGAGTTGCCGAGAATGGCAACACATGCTGCAGTGGACGGTGCCAGTACATCAATCGTATTGATGTTGTACCAATGATCTGTCGTGACAGCACCCGCGAAATCGGTCGTCGTTGTCGTGTTTCCGGCTATAATGTACGAAGTAGTGCGAGACCCGGGATGTCCGGTCACAGTGGTCGATGTTTGGCCATAGTAGATGGTGATTGCTACATCCATCCTTGGTGTCAAAACAAACGCAATCGGGTCTGACGTAACCGCAGCACCTGCATTCATGGTAATCTCGGCGTTACCGTTAAATCTCAATTCTCTATTGGTGGATAGGCTAATCGCGCCACCTCCGGTCGACGCTGCAATTTGAACGGATTTCATTGTAACGGCGCTTGTGCTGAATTCATTGGAGAACCTTACACGCAACGTGTCTCCGCCGATTGAAACCCGGACGATCTGTCGCAATGAATTGTTTGTCAAACCCGGTGACGGAGGCATATTACCCGGTTCCACAAGCTGTGGTGCCGTACTCCAGGTTCCAACCCATTGTTGGGGAAGCAGCGGAATCTCGTGCAGTTTGACCGCAGCAAAAAGAGAAGAAACTGGAATTTGCAATCACTATGACCAGAACGAGCGGGGTACGAAACATTGCGGTCTCCATTTCTATTGTTACTTCATGACATCCATTTGTCTTCGTTTGAACAAAACCACCGGACTGAATGGTGTAAAGATAGACTCCGCTTGAGAGAGAGCTTGCATCGAAATGTATTTCGTGATATCCGGCTTCCAGTTCTCTATTGATGAGCGTCTTTACTGCTCTACCAAGAAGATCGTAAAGAGTTATTGTTGTTCGTCCCGTTTGCGGCAAAGCAAATGTTATTGTCGTCGTCGGATTGAAGGGGTTAGGATAGTTCTGACTTATCGAAAACTCTGTTGGCGTTTCTGCTTCCTCTCTTAACGTCTGTTAGAGCGAAAGTAAAACTCGATACATCGCTCCACGGACCAGATCCAGCAATATTGCCGGCCTGAACCTGCCAGGAGTACTGTTCTCCTTCTGAGTGCCCCGAAAACGTCTTGACCGTATCTGATGTTGAACCTGACCTGAAAACCCTGTTGGGTGTTTGCATTGCAGTTACCCGGATGACGTATTGATCGGCGTCCTGCACTTTGTTCCATGCATATTTCACATCGCCTGGTTGATCTTGAATCGGAACGGCGTCAAGTAATTGCGGTTTCGATGGTGATGCTATGGTGATGAAGCTCCACACATTGCTCCAGAGACCCACACCGGCAACACTTTGCACTTTGACACGCCAAAAGTATTGTTTGCCTTTGAGGAGGCCCGTGAAAGTCTTTACCGTATCACTACCTGTCGAATCACTTCTCTCAAGGCCTTTGAATTCCGAATCTGAGGATATCTGGATAAGATACTGTGTAACGTCTTGTGCCTTGTTCCAACGAAATGTAATAGTTGTATCCAGGCCTGTTTGAAGATCGGAAGGATAGCGTAACGATGTCCATGCAATGAGCGATGTACCGTCAGAAAGTGCTGGTGTGGTCCACGTAATCCATGGGGAAAGGTCGGTATTATACGGAGCGGTAGCGACGTTCGTATTCACCGTGTCATTCCCGAGAAGGAACTTTTCCACAAAAGCTTCAATTTCCGGTATTTGGCTGCCCGGAACTGCGCAGTGCATATGTCCACCGACAATGGAATAGCCGAACCTATCGGGGATGCCGAGAGTATTATAGATTTGCTGCACAGCACTGCTATTGACATAACATGACGGATTTGACAGCCATGTATAATCCGGGTTTGCCGTAACGTACAATGCACGGGGCGCGCACATTGCACATAATTCATGATGATCCACCGGCAGTTTTGAAACATTGGTGCCGGAAAATTGGAACATGCCCTCACTAAACCACTGATGACTGGTTGCACCGAGAGTTTCCACGCTTCCCGATGGCTCGGTCTGCGAGTAACGCCACGATGTGGCGCCACCGCCACCCGACTCCTGTGAAATTGTAAGCGCAATACGCTCGTCAAACGCCCCCGCAAAGAGCGCCATTTTGCCTGCATAGGAGCAACCGGTGACGGCGATGTGCTTCAGATCTATGGGGAGAACATTTTGAAGCAGCTCCAAGCCATCAATGATACGACTGACTCCCCAGGCCCATGCACTGTATTGTCCCGTATTGTCAATCGTAAGACCAGGCCCATAAAGCGCATAGTAGGGGTCCGAATTTTGAGGGTTGTTGTACGTCGTCACCTGATTATGGCTGAATGTGATTTGTGCAATATTGCGACTGCTAAAGATGGCAGGTGGTATACTGCCACTGGGACTATTCATACCGATCACTGCAGGGAAGGGTCCGGTCCCCGCCGGGAGGATAACTTGTGAAGTCAGCGTGAGCGTTTTGCCTTTCACAGTTACATTCACTGTAAGCACGCCCCCTGAATAGTTTGACGTTATGGTATCCGGACGAACCGGCTTGGGGCCGATCTCATAATATAGGATCTGAGCGCCTATCTCGGCACGCCGGTACCGCCAATCGGAGAAGTTCGAGATGCGACCTCTGCCATCGGACCATTCAAACGGGTCGGGTAGTGCCTGGATAACAGGGAGTTTGCTGAACGAAGGGAAAGTCGGTTTCGGGAAGTCAGCACCCGTGTTCTCAATTTGATAGACGAAGGGCAGTATTCCTTGAGCTAATGAATCAACGAACACATAGCTGTTCAATAGAAGTGCCGATAGGACTATTCTTATTCTCATTTTGATCATCCTCCCGCCGCTATTGCTACACCCGAAAACTAATAATAACGACTTTAAAAACCAGTTCAAAACCAGGATTTGCTGTCAGGATTTGTTTCCACGTTGACTTCTGCCATCCTGCTGTGTAGCTTATCGGGGGAGCGTACTATGAAGCGCCGTTCAACCGCAATATATCTCTTTGTCCTCTTTCTCCTGGCTCTCTCCCGGACAGGCGCCCAACCGGACACGGTGGACGTCCCAAGCGACGTCCCGCCGGGTATCGGGCATCTCAATGAAGCAATCAAAACAGTCGTTGCATCGGGCACTCTTTCCGGAACCGTTTTCAGACTTGAGCCCCACGGCTATTACGTACTGACCGGGACAATCACGGTCCCCGCAGGAGAGCACCTGACCATCATAGCGCAGAAGCCGGGCAAGACTCAGGATTCAGCACCGCCTCAGCTTGTGTGGTCGGACACGGTGGATTTTTCGAATCGACCATTCAGCTTCCGGTGCTTTGGCGACATCACGCTGAGGAATCTCTGGCTGTTGTATACACGAACAGACGGTCAACAGATGTGGGTGAGTCTGCAGATCGAGGACTCCCCTGACACGGTCAAAGGACAAGTTGCAGTTTTCGATGGCGTCATCTTTGATCGTTCGGGCATTCCGGCAAACGGCAGCGGAGCAGTGGGCATTACGGCAAAACACTTCAAGGGATTGTTCAAGAACTGTTACTTCAAAAACTGTGTTGAGGAGCTCTTTCGGTACTATGGAAGAGCCCTTTCGTTTCCATTCATGAGCGAGGGGTGGCATTCCGATAGTGTGACTTTCGAGAATTGCACATTTGCAAACATGGGCTATGTGTACGAACAAGAGTCCGGCAACTACGCGGACTTCGTGAAGTTCAACCATTGTACGTTTCTCAACGTGGTGGGGTTCCCTCTGGAGTCGGGCTGGTGGAGGAGACTCGCGGTCACCAACTGCGTTTTCGTGAACATGCATATGTTCGGGTATATCCCGTTGATGATGGGAGGGACACAACCGTTCGGCGGGACAGTCTGGATTGACAGCGTGTCCCAGTTTGGTTTTCCCGTCCCTTTCACTGATCAGGATCGACATATCCTGTATGCCAACAACAGCTACTTCATTGAGATATGGCTCCGGAATTGGATGAGAGATAATCCCGCGAGCGAGTACTACCGCGAGACAGGGGAAATCGACCACATACCTGCTCCTCAGCCCATGATGAATGAGCGCACCATTCTCTTCTTTGACGGAACGGACGCACAGGGCCACAAGTTGTTCCCGTTGATGAACCGGAGTGCGTGCTACGATTCAACAGATCCTGGCTTCAACATCCCTCCGAGCGATACTGCCAGGATTGAAGCCTTTCTGTACCATAGGTGGTATGATGCCGCAACGATATATTGGGCCTACGCGCCTGAATTGTCCCTGCAACGAATCTGGCCCCTGACGGAAGACCTGGCCTATACAAACCCGACTCTGGTGAACGCCGGCATGAACGGCTTTCCACTCGGTGACCTCTATCGCTGGTGGCCGCAGGACTTCGCCAGATGGGAACTGCAACAGGACGCAGAGAACGCGGGGATTACGCAATGGTTGGAGACCGGTGTTGATCCTGGAACTGTCTCGGTAGAGGATCTGCACGGGAACGAAGTACCATCGAGCTATACGCTCGCACAGAACCACCCCAACCCGTTCAATCCGGGTACAAAGATAGGGTTCCAAGTTGCGGGTGGAAAGAATGGGTCTGGGGTCTCGGGGCTGGGGTCTAGTATTGTGAGGCTTGCCGTGTATGACCTGCTTGGGCGGCAGGTGGCGGTGTTGGTAAACGAGAGAAAAGATCCGGGGAGCTACCAGGTGCAGTTTGACGCCACCGGGCTGGCAAGCGGAGTATACTTGTATAGACTGACTGCAGGAGGCTTTGTGCAGACGAGGAAGATGGTTTTGGTAAAATGACCTGCGACGATTTGGCCAATGGTCCTGCTCCTCATGAAAACCCTGGTCTGGTCATCAAGCCGGGATTCAGAATTTTTTCCGCTTCCTCGGCGGAAAGGTATCCCATCTCCACTACCACCTGTTGGACGGACTTCTGCTCCTTTAACGCTTTCTTCACCACTTCTGCTGATTTATCGTAACCTATGATCGGGCTCAAGACCGTGGCAATGATCGGGTTTTTGTGGACAAATTCCACAACGCGATCTTCGTTCACTTCAAACTCCTGGATGGCTTTTTCCGCGAGTAGCCGGGTCACATTGGCAAGGAGAGTGATGGATTGGAGAATGTTGTGCGCTATCACCGGGAGCATTACGTTGAGCTGGAAATCTCCCGCCGCATTGGATAGCGCAATGACCGTATCGTTCCCCATAATCTGAGCTGACACCATTCTCGCCGCCTCCGGAATTACGGGGTTTACTTTCCCCGGCATGATGGATGAACCGGGCTGCAGGGAGGGAAGACGTATTTCTCCGAGCCCTGCGATAGGGCCGCTGTTCATCCATCGGAGGTCATTGGCTATCTTCATAAGGCCCGTTGCATAGGTCTTGAGTTGGCCCGAGAGTTCGACGACCGCATCCTGCGCGGCCTGTGCCTCAAAGTGATTCGCCGCTTCTCTGAACTCCATCTTTGTGAGTTCGGATATTTCTCTTGCTACACGTGTTCCAAAGCCCTGTGGCGTATTTATGCCTGTGCCGACTGCAGTTCCGCCCATGGCAAGTTCCGAAAGCCGGGGCAGCGCGCTCTCAATCCTCACTTTGGCATACTCTACCTGAGTCGCCCACCCCGACATCTCCTGTTCGAGTGTAATCGGCATGGCGTCCATGAGATGTGTGCGTCCGGTTTTTACCAGAGTTCCGTATTGTATTTGTTTACTCTCGATGGTCTTATGAAGGAACTCCAGCGCGGGAAGGAGCAGATTCTTCGTTTGAAAATATGCAGAAATATGGATGGCGCTGGGTATCACATCATTGGATGACTGCCCCATATTGACATGGTCGTTTGGGTTAACCGGAGTCACGGTCTGTTTCGCCCCCGTCAACATCTCATTTGATCGTGTCGCAATTACCTCATTGACATTCATGTTCGTTGATGTTCCAGATCCGGTCTGAAAAACATCCACGGGAAACTGGTTGTCGAATTTGCCTTCGATAATCTCGTCGCATGAGCGGATGATCGCAACTGCGATGCGGGGTTCCAGAAGACCGAGCTCTTGATTGACCTTTGCGCAGGCGCGCTTTATCGTTGCGAGCGATTCTATAAAGACCGGCGAAAAGATGATCCCGCTCACAGGAAAGTTTTCGATCGCCCTTTGGGTTTGCGCTCCCCAATAAGCATCCTTCGGGACTTTCACATCACCTATGGAGTCCTTCTCTATCCGGCATTCGTTCATTGGCGGTTATTCTCGGCGGTGTGGTTTTTGTGCAGGAAACGGGCCCTTTTCAGCAATGAGTACGCTCCCATCGTTCACATAGTAAGTTCGTTGAAGTGTTCACTGTATCGAGTAAGTAATGTTACTCAATACGTTGAACAAACCAATCAGAAGAAAACATGCAAGAGAATCCCGCCCACACCTGGTATCAGGTGATACTATCGCAGGAGGAGCATCTTTTTCGTCTCCGTGAACCGTTTCCCGGATGAAGCCGTTGCATCTATCCGATAGAAATATACCCCACTTGCCAGATTACTGACATTGAAAGTGACCGAATGCGTTCCCGCATCCACCCGGCCGTTCACCAATAATGCCACCTCCCTGGCGAGGAGATCAAAGACCGTGAGCCGCACGGCCGATGCCATGGGGACGGCGTAGGTGATTGTCGTTGCCGGGTTGAAAGGATTAGGATAATTCTGCGACAGTGAAAACACCGAAGGCACATCGGCGTTCTTCACCCCAAGCACGATCGACGGATTGAACGTCCAAGCATCGGCCGGCGTCGGCAAATGATATGCCGTGATCAGGAACTGATCACCCGCTGCCCAGGCAGTGTCTGCTCGACGGGTACATGTCATCACCCACATCATCGGGGTGGTCGAATTTTGCATATCAATCTGCAAGGCCGGATCAGGGGTGTCGCTGTATGGCGCTGCGAAGATGAAGCACATCTCGCGCGCGATGCTGTTGTCGACCGTGATGATCCCCGGCCAGTAGCGCCCGTCAACCTTTCCCCCGACCGCGTTGTTCTCCATCATGCCAACCGATAAGCGCGTGGGAGGATTGGTCTCCATGTCCCAGGCCGAGAACGGGACTGCATAGTTGTAATCCTGGTAGGGATACCCCGAGGTCTTGTTAATGATCCACGGGACGAACGTGGAATCGGCGGCAGCAGCAGTAGCAGCGCGCAGGTAGCGATAGCCCCTTGAGTAGTTCTCATCCGTTGGTGTTGCCTTGGGATCCCACAATGCGAGGTTGTTGACGGCTGCTAGCTTGAGGAGCACGTTCCGATAGCCGGTCGGTTTGAGCGAAGTCTGGATGCCGCCGTACCTGAAGTTGCCCGCGGAGCCGATGGTGCCGGAAGTCATGTCATACGCCAGGGGGTCTGCTGAAGTACTGAACCCTTCGAGCCCAAGGCCCATGAACCCATTGGTCGGCGAAAACCGGCGCGTTCCCTGTGGGATGCTCCACCGCTGCATTCCGCCGTGTGCGTTGACCGTTCCAAGAAGGAGCTTGAACCCGTCAACAATCGGGCTCGTGTGCCCCAAATCATCCGGCAAAGCGTGATTCTGGATGAGAAATACGCCCGTCGACGAGTCTTTCACTGAATACCCGCTGAGCTCCCCGTTGAGCTCAACGCTGACCTCAACACCGCGGATAACATACAAGTGGTTTTTGACCTTGGACGAATCGACGATCAGGACGTCAAATTCTCCGGGGGCTGTCCCGGTTATGCGTGTAAGCGGAGAGCGATACACAACGGAGTGAAGCGGCCTGACCGGGAAAACGAGTGTGTCTTTCCATGTGTTATGACTTTGATCGGTGATCAAGAGCTCGACGACGAACGTCGAATCGATGTATTGCGACGGCACGTCAAACACCATGTATGTTTTCGGATCGTTCGCGTCGTAGTTCAACGTTGATGTCGCATTGCCCGCGAGCGAAGGAATGGTCAGCGTATTGTAGAAATAGTAATGCGGACTGGACATGACGGTGAGATTGGCGAACGAGAGGGACGATTCATTCGTCAGCGAAAACTCATACCGCACGTCTTCGCCGGGGTTCGCAATGCCGTCATTGTTGATGTTGTCGGATACTACTGAATATGCGGAAACGGCGAGCTTTGCCGTTGTGATATTCTCAATGACTCGCGGCCAGGTAATAGTCTGTCCGTTCGGATAGGACACGACCGCTTCTGCATTCAATCCCGACGGCTGCTGCGTAATCTGCGCCGTTCCACCGAAGATGCCGTCGCCCGCTGCGCCATCGCCATGCAGTCCGTCGTCAAGCAGTGTGACGCTCCCGACCGTTGAATCCGCATACGTCTTCAAGTTCATCGTCACGGCTGTCGCAAGAACCTTTTGCGCATCCGCCCGGAATGAAACTGTTGCCTTGTCGACGGATTGGGTGACCGAGCACACAATTCCCGGCGGAAGTCCAGTCTCCAATCCCTCGAACGCCATTCCGACCACCGCGGCGGCGTTCTTCATGACCGTGATGCTGGAGAGCCGATCCGTTCCTTGTCCGACGATGCAGGCAACAACGACTTCCTGAGTATCGCTTCCTGACATGGAGAAGGGACCAGAAATCACACAAAACCTTCGGTCATTGGAACGAGGCCGCCCATGCCATCGACCCACCCGGCAGATCCGTCCGTGGCCTTGACCGGATCGCCCGGAAAAACGAACTTCGTGACCTGGCTGGTGGTCGGATCGACAAATGGGGCCCCGTTCGGTGCGCTCGTGCAATGCATCAGTCGATACAACTGAATATCCCCGCCGGGACCTTGCGCAGGATCGGACTGAGCGGCAAGCCCTGATGTGAAGAACACAAATGCGGTCATGGGGAGGTTCTTGAAACCGGGCCGATACTCACTACCGAAGACTGCTGTGTCTCCTGCTGCCCCGGGGACAATGGGTCCCCGGAGGAGACGGTACCCAACAGCAGGAGGATTGGTCCCGTAGGTGGCGTCGCGTGCGTATCCGTTGTATGCGTAGCCCAGATTCAAGAGTGTGTCACATCCCACGAAATCATCGCCGGCATCGCCGAGGTCGGGATCGACAAATTGCATGATGAACATCGAGTCGAGCGGCACACCGCTCTTGTTCAGTATCCGTGTCCTTGACAAAATGGTTTGGGCAAGTGGGCCTGCAGTATTGTACGCCCAGATGGTCTTCTGCATTTCCAGACCGATCGGAAGGGATCCCGAGAGGTTCTGGATGCGCATTGAATCGAGATCATTCGCCGCATACCAGAGAGTCTGGTCGGAGAAAGGAACACCCGGAACATCAATCCCTGGATCGTACACGCCGTTGTGATCAACGTCGGTAAAGGGCGCGCCCTGCGTTGCGGGCCAATTCATCCAGTCGTCCCAGTACTGTTGCAGGATCTGCGCGGCAGGGGTCGGTTCATACCTGCCGATGTACGGGATCTCGCTGTTCTGGATGATCACCAGTTCTCCCGCCGCTTTTGGATCAGCCGGATCGGTAATGCCCGCGATCGGGGGGATATCACGGCGAACGCGATATATCCGGTTGGCGGGGTTGGTGGGATCGTCTGCGACAGGAGCCGTCGAATTTGTGCCGCGGATGAGAATAGGTCCGGCTTGCAGCGCTCTCCGGTACATTGAGCCACCGGCCTTGAGCATCCCCGCCTGTTGGCATCCCCAGACGATACCGTCTTCGAAGACGACGTGCTTGTTGCTCCCCTTCGGCCACTCGAACCCTTGATTGTCAGTGCTGAACTTGTTGTACGCACCGTCCCCGTTGTTGCCGTAGTAGTTGAAGACGTTGTTGATCAACATAGGGCGATAGACATCGTTGGAGGTGGTTTTCGCAAGTCCCGTTGGACTCCCATTCAAGTATGGCTTGCCGGCAATCGCCGGAGCAGAGATCAGGAGAAGAACGGACGCTGAGAGAATTTGGAAAAACGGTCGGGTTGTCACGTCATCACACCTTTCTCCCGGGCTGAGCGTCTTCGAAGAATACCCAGATCACAAATTGATAATAAATTCGCTAACCTTTGTCAAATTCGCATGACATCGCCCGGACGTCGCCAAACAGACGCAGTTGGACTCGATCGCGAACCGATGGATGAGGCCGATTCGATGAAGGCACCAGAAAGATGCAGGCTTTCGTTCATCGGGGTGGGACTGCAACGCAGCATCAGATCACCTCGGTGAGGCAGAAGAAGATCGAGTCATTGTACCCGACGTTGAATGAGGTCCCTGTCCCTCGTGGCAAGCCCCCCAGTCAACCTCGTCGCTGTGCCGCTCGCGCAATCCGTTTGGGCGATCGGCACAGCATTGTTCATGCTACCCAAGCGGAATCCGGCTCTTGTTTTGGGCAAGCCACTTTTCAAAGGTCTGTAGCGATGGATTCAGCGACCGTGAAACACCGATGTTGCGCGCACCGCAATAGATTTGCTCGAAGTCCCGCTTGAACTGGAACATGTTTCCCCAATCGTCGGCACCGGGAAAACCAAAGCTGCGAAACATATCGGGCGACACCTCATTGTAGCGCACCTCCTGTCCGAGCGCTTTCGTGAGCGCAGCCGCCATCTGTGTACCGGTCAGGTGCTCGCCGGCGACTCCGACCGTCTTTCCGATGAACTCACGACCTCTCTTGAATATTCCGTATGCACATTTGCCGATGTCCTCGGAGGCTATCCCCGGAAGCTTCTTATCTCCCATCGGAAAAGTGATTGCCAGCTTGCCGTCGGGCCCCTTCTTTGGACCCACCCCGTAGATGAGATTCTCCCAATAGAAAGATGTGAGCAGGAAAGTCGTCGGAACGCCGAGGTCCGTAAACACATGGTCCGCTTCGCTCTTGGCATCGAAGTGCGCCACCTTGTACTTGCCCATGAGTGTCGGCATACGGTTATCGGTGAGCGGCACCCACTTGCGGGTATCCTCAAAGGTGGACCAGATGGCGTGTTGCACACCGGCGTCCTTTGCTGCATGGGCCATGGCTGTCGCCTGGGCTATTTCGTTCTCCGGCGACAAGTCCGCCCAGAAAAACGTCACGCAGTAGACACCATATGCGCCTTTGAACGCTCGCTTCAGACTCTCTAAGTCGTTGACATCAGCTGCAACAATCTCGGCGCCCAACTTTGCCAGGGCTTTCGTCTTGTCAGAGTTGACGTCTCTCGTAATTGCGCGCGCTTTAAAGCCGCCATTGGGATCGTTTAGAATGGCGCGGACCAGACCGCCCCCTTGTGCACCAGTTGCGCCAACTACTGCTATGATCTTCTTTTCAGACATATAGTCCTCAGTAATTGAGTGAGAATGGAATTACGTGAATCAGATTTCTTTATTTCCGTCTTGACAATGGCAACTCCCTCAAGCTAAACATACCGATTGTTGGTATGAAAGGGATCGACCGAAAGGTTGAAAAAGGAGTTAATCCATCAGATACGGAATCTCTGCTGAGAATCTTGAAGACTGTCAAGGTTGCATCCGACCCCGCCACGGGATGAGCATGGGGACCTTTCGTTGATAGGCCCGATAGGCATCACCGAAATCCGCCAGGAGATCAGTTTCCTCGAGGATTGTCCCCACAACAATCCATGCCGTCCATAGGACATTGAAGAGCAGCCGGTCAGCAGTGAGCTCGGGAGACGCCCATATCAGCAAGAGCACGCAAAGGTACAAGGGGTGCCGAACCCACCGGTATGGACCCCGGATCACAAATGCCCATGGCTTGTCCGATTGACCATGTATGTGCAACTTGATTGAACGCAGGCCAAACAGGTCAAATGAACCAAGTGCATGGATGCTCCAGGCAAAGATCATGACCGCCAGAAGGGAACAACCGCGTGCTATCCAGAGAGGGAGACCTTCAAGTCTGAGCAATTGCATTTCCGACCGCTGCCAGAGCACTACAACTAAGATCAGCACTACACCTGATGCGATGGAGTAGATCGCACCCTGGTAGTGTTGGGGAACAAACACCGCCATGCGGGCACGGAAGGCCTTGCGAACCATCCCGCTATGCTGAAGAAAGAACACCATCGACAGGATCGCATCCCATAGCAGGACAACGGTGTCCGAAAACCCGAGATGCACAAGTTGGAATGAACCCATCAAGGCAAGCAGAAGGACCGATCCACCTCCCAAAACCACCGACAGCGCCATCATTATGTAATCGATTAGAACCATGTGCCTTTTCGGTACTCTCGATACACGTTGCCGTATCGGGATTCCATTGACGCGTCTTCCAATCGTCGCCAGTAGAGAATGTTGGCGATGCCAAGGACCCCGACCAACAGGCTGACTGCAGCGCCATGGTACACCGACCAACCCACGATCCAGAAGATAAAGCCGGTGTACATCGGATGGCGGAGTTTTGAGAACAGGCCTCCGGTCACCAAATGATCGATATCCTCCAGACCTCGCAACTGCATCAGGGCTCCGAGGGCGAGACCCCATCCGACCACAAAAACTCCGAAGCCAAACCATCGCACGGTGACCGGCAAGTTGATGGCGTACGTATCGACCGGGCACATCATGAACCAGCTGACCCACATCAGGCACATTACCGAAAAGATCATATAGAAGAGAATCTTGCTTTTCAGATTTACCCGGCCCGCTTTCTTGAACACCTCGTACGTGCTACGGGTTGTCAGGCAGGCTACATAGAGAACAAGAAGGACAAAGAAGTTGGTATTCATTTCTCACCAATCAGTTCAGTGAACATCGCTGCGCGTTCGCAAGACCTGCAGAATGGGTATTGCTTCAGGGATTTCTCCGCCACTTGTGAGGCGATCGTTAGCAGACTCTTAGCAGAGAAATTGCACTTCAATATAGGATGCGGTTATCCAGATGTCAACATCGTCAACTCGAAGAGTAGTTGATGTGGAGAGTCCGAGTCCTGCCGAATAGCCAGTTTGCACTTTGCGGCCAAGATCGCTACTTTTGTGCCAAGAGCACACACGATGGGGATGCGTGACGACTATGAACCAGGAGTCGAGGATTCAAGAATTTGTCGAGCACTGCAAAGCGGCCCGATGAAGGTTACACCCCAGCGATTGCTGATCTTCCGGGCCATCTTGCGGGATGAATCTCATCCGAGTCCTGATAGACTCTATCGCAGAATCAAGCGGTCTCATCCGACGATTTCCCATGCCACCGTGTACACCACGCTGGAAGCGTTCGCGCGTCACGGCATTATTGCCCGTTTAACGCCACTGCATGAGACCGTCCGGTTCGATCCGATCACGAAGCCCCACCACCACGTAGTCTGCGTCCGGTGCAAGAAGGTTTCAGATCTTCACGACCCGGAGTTCGATTCTCTCACTATCCCCGAACACGTGCTGCGTCATAACACCGTGCTGGGGCATAGCGTCTATGTGAACGTGCTTTGCCCGGCCTGCCGGAAAAGCGCAGGGAAGGCATAATTTTTTTTTCGCCTTGACATTAATAATAATTATTAGTTACTACAGGCTATTATACGCCCGACGTTCGGCACAGCACCATTACCAACGACATCTCCCGTTACACGCGCGCAAAGGTGTTCAAAAGGAAGCAAGGAGGAAGTACCATGAATGAACAAGAAAAGTGCCCGGTAGCGGGCACAGGTCACAAACACACCGACGGTGGCGGCACGACGAACCGTGACTGGTGGCCGAACCAGTTAAACCTCGATATCCTGCACCAGCGTTCCTCCAAGTCCAACCCAATGGGGGAGGGTTTCAACTACGCCAAAGAGTTCAAGAGTCTCGACTTGAAGGCCGTGAAAAAGGACCTCCGTGAGCTGATGACGAAGTCGCAGGAATGGTGGCCGGCGGACTTCGGCCACTACGGACCCTTTTTCATCCGCATGGCGTGGCACAGCGCCGGCACCTACCGGACCGGCGACGGCCGCGGCGGCGCAGGCAACGGCAGCCAGCGCTTTGCGCCCCTCAACAGTTGGCCCGACAATGTGAACCTCGACAAAGCGCGCCGACTGCTCTGGCCGATCAAGCAGAAATATGGCCGGAAAATTTCCTGGGCCGACCTGATGATTCTCACCGGCAACGTCGCCCTGGAATCGATGGGTTTCAAGACCTTCGGTTTCGGCGGAGGACGTGAGGACATCTGGGAACCAGAAAAGGACGTCTACTGGGGCTCCGAAGACAAGTGGCTGGGTGACAAGCGCTACACCGGCGAGCGGGATCTCGAAAATCCACTCGCAGCCGTTCAGATGGGCCTCATTTACGTCAACCCGGAAGGCCCGAATGGAAACCCGGACCCGATCGCAGCGGCGCGAGACATCCGCGAGACCTTTGCTCGCATGGCAATGAACGACGAGGAGACGGTGGCCCTCATCGCGGGCGGCCACACTTTCGGCAAGACCCATGGCGCCGGTGATGCGAAACATGTTGGGCCTGAGCCCGAAGCGGCCGGCATCGAGGAGCAGGGCCTTGGCTGGAAGAGCAGCTTCGGTACTGGCAAAGGCGGCGACACGATCTCCAGCGGCCTGGAAGTCGTCTGGACCACCACGCCTACGAAGTGGAGCAGCAACTTCTTTTGGAACCTGTTCAGCTTCGAATGGGAACTGACGAAGAGTCCGGCTGGTGCGCAACAATGGAAGCCGAAGGCTGCGGCAGGCGCCGACACAGTGCCGGATGCACACGACCCGTCAAAGCGTCACGCGCCATCCATGCTGACCACGGACCTTGCTCTGCGGTTCGACCCTGTCTACGAAAAGATTTCACGGCACTTCATGGAACATCCGGATCAGTTTGCGGACGCGTTTGCCCGCGCTTGGTTCAAGCTCACGCACCGCGACATGGGCCCGCGCGCACGCTATCTCGGCCCGGAGGTTCCGGCAGAAGAACTCATCTGGCAAGACCCCATCCCTGCCGTCAATCACAAACTGATTGATGCAAAGGACATCGCCTCCCTCAAGCGGAAGATCCTGGCTTCCGGCCTTTCGGTGTCGGATCTGGTTTCAACCGCGTGGGCGTCGGCGTCCACCTTCCGTGGTTCCGACAAGCGTGGCGGTGCCAACGGTGCCCGCATTCGTCTGGCCCCGCAGAAAGATTGGGAAGTCAACCAGCCTGCCCGGCTGGCGAAGGTGCTCAAAACCCTGGAGGGTATCCAGAGCGCGTTCAACAAAGTTAAGTCTCGTGGCAAAAAGGTTTCACTGGCTGACCTGATCATTCTGGCAGGTTGTGCGGGCGTCGAGCAGGCTGCGACGATTGCGGGTCACAAAGTAACGGTTCCCTTCACACCAGGACGCATGGATGCCTCGCAGGAGCAGACCGATGTGGCCTCCTTTGCCGTGCTTGAACCGATCGCCGACGGCTTCCGCAACTACCAGAAGGCCCGCTACGCCGTATCGGCCGAGGAATTACTTGTTGACAAAGCGCAACTACTGACCCTGACCGCACCCGAAATGACGGTGCTCGTGGGCGGCATGCGCGTCCTGAAGACCAACTTTGGAGGGTCCAAGCACGGCGTCTTCACAAAAAAGGCAGGGGCACTCACCAATGACTTCTTCGTGAATCTGCTCCACATGAGCACGACATGGAAGGCAACCGCGGAAGACGCTGACGTATTCGAGGGTCGTCATGGCGCAACGGGCGCACTCAAATGGACCGCCACCCGCGTCGATCTGATCTTCGGTTCGAACTCCCAACTCAGGGCCTTGGCTGAAGTCTACGGATGTGCGGACTCCGGGGAGAAGTTCCTGCACGACTTTGTCGCAGCGTGGAATAAAGTAATGAACCTTGACCGTTTCGACCTCTCCGGATCGTAGCATGAACGTCTTCGATGGATTCTGAAAGGGCGGCAAAAAGAGGGTCGGCCAACAACCAGTTCCAGCGGACTGCGTATCTCCGCCGTTGAGCCGGAATGTTAGTATAGAACAAACTGAACGAAGAAGATAGAAGAAGAGCCCCGGTATTATTACCGGGGCTTTCTGTTCTTGGTCTCCCTTCGAATGTGGCGACATATTCGCGCAAAGGCGCTAAGGCGCGAAGAAAACATTGAATGTGTGAGGGAAAAGCGAAAGCACTTGGTGCCTTTGCGCCTTAGCGCGAGATTGCAGTGCCGTTTTCAACAGCCTGCTAAGTATATTGCCGCCGAACCGCTGGTCGCTCGTACCGTAGGAATCAGACACGCCCGTGGAGATTCCCATGATCGGCAAGGTACGCGGCAACCACCACCCAATCAAACAATCCGAAGTTCATACAGTTGCACCATTTCCTGTTGGTGCAGTTAACTGGTGATGTTTTGCGACAACAGAGTCACTCCCGTGCTGCCACGATCGATGAATCCACCGACCGCAAGAACTCGCCCACAGCTCTTACATTTTCGTCGCGAGCGTCCCACGGCGTCATGTGGCCAGCGCCCTTCAACACGACTACCTTTGAGCCTGGCGTAAGTGAAGCGAAGCGCTGAATCGATGCGGGGTTTGCTTCATCAAACTCACCAACCGTGTACAAGACGGGCACTGTGATTTGCTTGAGGAAGGGCGTGGCTTTGCTATGCCTTCGTGTCCCGCCGCTTCGTGTCTGTACGTGACGTTCGTGCTGCAGCACCTGCACCAATTGCTAGACCGACAGCAATGCCCACCGGAGTAGCCCACGTCCAAACGGAGCTGTCATGGGTAATCAACTGAACAACCAGGGCGATTATCGCTGCAACGATGGCGCCAAGTGCCATTCCAGTACCTGCATTGAGTTGAAAGAACTTTGAACTCATCTGGTCCATCCCTCTGTAAGTAATGTGCGAGCGTGGTGGTGCCGTTTGTCAGCTGCAGCCGCCTGCACGGTCAATGCCAAAACTCAAAGTCCATATTTAGACCCTTAGCGAGCCACGGAATCCCCTGGCGGCATAGTAAGATTCCGCACCGTTGTGATACACGAAGACATGGTCATAGCGACGATCACAAAAGAGGGCACCGCGGAGTTCTCTGATATCAGCAGGAGTTTTCACCCAGCTCGACGTTGTGGTATCGAACTCTCCAAGTTCCTGCAATTCCCGGTATTGTTCTTCCGATAGAAGCTCAATGCCCATGGCAGCTGCCATATCCATAGCGCTACTTTTTGGTTTATGTTCTTTCCTTGACTCCAGCGCTTCACGGTCGTAACAGACACTTCTGCGGCCTTTAGGACTTTCCGCAGAACAATCATAAAAAATGTATTCGCCTGTCTTCTTATCATGATCCACAACATCCGGTTCACCGCCGCCTATTTCCATTTCATGGAGTGACCACAGTTTGTCAGGATTAGCTTCCAGCTTTGCTTGTACTTTAGCCCATTCAAGACCTTTATGGCGGTTCATGTTTTTCGCAAAACGGGCTTTCAATGCGCTGAGTAGTTCTTCACGTTGTTCTGGTGACAACTCCTTTTGTTTTGAGGTTTGAGATTTCATTGAATTCTTCGGAGGATGGGATTTCTTCTGAGCGAGTGTCGTTGTTTGCCGTGTTATGTGCCGTTCCCTATTATTGATTTGGGTAAACAAAATCTGTTTTTTCCTCTTTTGTCTTGATTTGATGAATTTCGATTCTCGCTGATGGGACATATTCAAACTCCGGATTTTGTTTTGCTATCTCAATTGCCTCGTCCATATTGTCAACCATAATATGATAGTATCCAACTTGAACTTCTTTTGTTGGGTCAATTTTGCCAACCATCCAGTGACTTAGAAAGCAAAAACCGTCGCGGATTATTGGTTAGCAGCAACTAATTTCCCTTGGGATTTTATCTCCTCACTTCACATTTCTTTACAAATGTTAAGTGTTCGTAGATGATAACGCTGCTTTGGCGTCACCGGCGTTTCGGATGTAAAACATGAACTCTTTTGATACTTGGCCGCCATTTACTCCTCATGATGTAATTTGATAATGTAATTGGTTACTGTTCGTCACACTGCGAAGGCAATGGCACATAACGTCTCGCCGCACCACGCAGCGGCGAGCACAACGGTTCTCTATCAAATGTGCCAGCCGTTAAGCGCAATCTCACGCCAATCTCTGTTTAGCTTACCAACTCCGTGCGCGAGGTGGTGCGGCATGTTATGCTAAGCGCCCAAAGTCACCTACTGGATACCACACGAAGCTAACGTTGCTGGTAACCGGCCCGCAAAATGAGGCGAAGCCGACTGTGCCGGGTCCTGTTGACCAGCGGGTTAGGCTTCATTCTTTGGTTGTGCCGCCCACTGATTCTTCTTACCCCGCATTCCAGCCGGCAAGGCAACTCCAACGCGCTTGCGAAACATGGGGCCACCACGAGCTGCGTTAGCGAGAATCACGGAAGCAGCATCAGCATACGGAACAATCATTTCGGGCACGCGCGCGGCGAATAATGGCAGAAGGAGCGGTGCAGGCAAGTGCTTAGCGATCGCAGGCAACTTTGCCGGGATGACGTCAATTGAGATCCGCAATCGGTCAATGCCAATGGCGGGTTGGTCGACCATCGGCCCAGGGCAAAGTAACCGCCAATCCAGATCCGAGCGAAGCAAGCGTTCGAAATTCGCGCGATGAGGCCAATACGTGTTTCGGACCTTAGGCAAGTCAACGCCTCGCCGTCCGTTTGTGTCAAGGTCAAGAAGCGCGGCGCCGGCCAGGAACCAACACAGTGGGCGGGCTTGGCTGGGGAGAGATTCGATGGCCGACACAATGCGATCGATTAGTGCCACAAATCTCTCGCCCTCGGTGACCATACCAGCGCAACTTACGAGGACGTCATGCCCTTTTGCGAATTGCGCCAGCGTCGCGGTAGGTATCGTGAACAGGTCAGCAGTGAGTACCTGCGCCCGGGATGCAACCTCGTGAGTTAGCTTGCTTGGCGAGCGCACTAAAACTGAAAGTCTATCCCCTGCAGATGTCGCCTGGCGCACAACATGGCTACCTAGCGATCCCGTAGCACCGAGGACTGCGATCGAGGTCATATATGTGGCCTATTGATTATGTGGTTTCCACATAAGACGCCTACGCCATTGTCTTTCGGGATAACACGCCTCTGCGGATTGCTTGTCATGTTCTTTGTTTTCACGGGCTTGGCTATGTCGTGAGATATCCTTCTAATGTTAGGTGGTTTCTGTCTAACAACAAATTGTTCTTAGCTCACAACCTATCAAGCGGGATTCTTAACACCTCGATCGCCCCGATTCACTATGTGCGTATGAAGCATCGTCGTGCGCATGTGTTCGTCAATAACAGTTCAAATGAATATTAATTCAGTGATATCGACAAATCTTTCTGGCTTTGGGCGTTTCGCATAACAGCTAGTGTAAGCACGCATCATTACGTTATTGTCCATTGTGGACTCAACCCACTGACTGCCGGAGCTTGGAAGTGAATAGGACATATTCCCTCTTGACACCGACCGCCGCTCTCGAAGGCCGCAGGTCGTGCAGATGATACTGCTGCCGCCATCCTCAGGTGCTGGAGGATCTTGTAGTCGGAAGACGCGTGACCGGTGGACGGGACGGCGCCAATATACGATTGGGTGTGGCTAGAGTCAAACAGGAGCGCCGGTGCGCGTCTGCCGGGTGATACCCATTCTTGATGACTATAGCCTACCCGGGAATTTTATCTCTTCCCTCTGTGTTCAACAAGAAGCGTTTCCTGCCTCTAATTCAAACCCGGGATCGCTTTTGGGCAGGCATAAAACCATTCCTATTATTAGAGGAGGCACCAGATGACCCTGTTCCGCATTTGCCATCGCGCACTGATCGGCCTCGTCCTGGCGTCAGCCATTCTTGTCCCGTTGACCACCGTGAAGGCCGCGGAGAAGGCGAAAGGGACTCTCACGTACAAAGGACCCAAGAAGACATTCACGGTCGCGCTGACACACGCCTATCTCGTCAAAGGGCCGGATACCTTTGAAAAGGAAAAGATCATCCGTCGCCTCGTCTTCTCCACGAGCGACTTCTCCGCAGCCATCAAAGGAGCAGACGCATTGAACGGTTTTGACGGGAATCTGAAGGAAGGGATGATCGTTGAGCTGGTCGACGGTCCACGGCTGAATTATTGGGTTGTTTTGAACAACCAACTTGTTCAGAATTCCGGGGTAGTGGAGCCAACGGCTCTGAAGTCGACCGCCGACACCCCCGATCGCCTCGCCGGAAAGCTCAGGTTCGACGAATCCTCATCCGACGGACCGAAAGTCGACGTTGAATTCGACGCCCCTCTCCTCAAGACATTTGCGAAAGCCCGCTGATAAGGGGCAGACTATTTCAAAGGGGCTATTCAACGCAACGGCATTGGTGGACGTGACCAAGTCAAGCATCGGCAGCTCCCAGACTCCCCAATGTGCGGAGCTCAGGGCAAACACGAAGAGGGCGAGCAGTATCACGGTGAATTTGCGCGCCTTATCGTAGCAACAAGAGCGTGCGCGTTTGCACGAAAGCCCCCGATCCGCTCTTGGAGTCACGCCCTATAGGGTGGTCCGTTGAGCGGACCTGTATTCGATAGAAGTATACGCCGCTCGCAAGCCCGGAGCCATCGAACCTGACTTCATGATACCCTGCAGCTTGTTCGCCATTCTGGAGAAGGGCAACCTGCTGGCCGAGGGAATTGAATAGCGGCATGGTGACCCATGAACGAATCGGAAGACCGTAGCGAATCGTCGTCGACGGATTGAATGGATTCGGATAGTTCTGTTCGAGCACAAATGTAGCCGGTAGACCATTATCTGTCCCGTCTACGCTGAGCGGTTGTATCCATCCAGGATCGTAGGTCTGGGTGTAGAACCTGCTGCTTTCCAACGAATCACCCACCGCAGTGATGTAATAGTAGTAGAATATCCCACGCGTCACAGCGGAATCCACATATGACCGGCTGTCAGCCGGAAGTTGAACCAGCATTGAGTAGTCGGCGTCGTACTTTCTCAATGCTCGATAGATCCTGTACCCCGACACGTGCGGACCCGGCTCGGTGAAGACCTCCCATGTCAGAAGAAATCCGTTTCCCTGTGGATCGACACTAAACGATTTTGGAGGATCAGGAGGGCGCGCAATCGCATAGCCGCTCGCATAGGCCGTCATCGCACGACGGAAGGTCTGGAAAAGCGAATCCCTGCCTGTCAGCACCGAATCGTTTTTCGCTTTGGCGGTTATTTGTCCAAGCTTGAACTTTCTTCCCACCGATATGCATTTCTCACGGCTGAGCCCCGCAGAAGCTTCAGCTACAACAATTTTCACAGATTCACCTGGCCCGAGCCTGTAGGGCCCGTAGCCATTGGTCGCAGTGAATCCTCCCCCTGTCCCCAGTGCGGGGTCGCCAGTCGGTTCGGAAAAATTCCCCATTGGTTCGACTTGCCAAGCATGCCGTGGACTCTTATGACCCCGGGTAACAAAAGAAAACTCCCTGTTCATTTTGGTGGTGTCGAATTCACTCCTTGCATTATCCATAACGGGATCATCAGAGTCTTCCCACGAAGTTGTGGAAGGCTGGGCCGGATCGTCCGTTGAATCTGCTCCGGATTTGTCGGCGTGGAGCGTCAGAACGCCGTCAAACTGTGCCCCACCCAGCCGGCCAAGGGTATCGGTTTTGTCGTAGTACGGTACCCAGATGGGCGCACCAATGTTATCATACGAGACGTAATTCGGAAATCTACCGTGCCATGCAATTTGGGCGCGGAACTGCTGATCGGGAGGGTCTGCCATAACGCCGTCACCGCGCGTGTCGAGCATTGTGTTCTTGCCCCAGCTTGTCGGGCTCCCGATCACATACCTGGTGTCTGCGCAGATGCCCAGCCGGTAGAGGAAGTAGAAGTACACGGAATCCATCGTAATCCCGGGTTGTTCCACAGCCGGGTCCGCGTCAGTGTTCCCTGTATTCCTGAACGTGTACTCTTGAATGATGTAGTTGTCATTCAATTGCTGGGATGTCTGGAGAATCCGCCGGGACATCGTGATCCCGATGGACGTATTCACGGTGTTTGTGATCATGCGATCAACCGGAAGATCGCGCGTGATGGAATCAGCGGCCTCAGCGATTGCGGGTTGAGATGCGACTCCCTGAACCTTCACAAGAGGCCGGGGAATTCGATCAATGCTTTTCATCGCAACAGGAATGAATTCCCCCGTACCCTTGTACCGGGGTCCGAGGTGGACGACCTTTCTGGAAAAAGCGCGACCCCGTGTGTCGACATATCCCGTAGTCCCGATCCACAACCCTTTGGAATCCTGCATGTCCTGCATTGAATACTGGGCGGGCCAGCGCCACCCATCCTGCTGGTCGGCACTGGAGGAACGACCGACCTCAATCTCGCATCCCATGTTGGAGAACCAGTTCTGGAGAGAGCCGATCGCCATCCATTTGGAAATCACTGCGGGAGGTGGCGTGGGGGCGAGGTTCATCGTGCCGACCACGCCCGCACCATCGGTCGCTGCGAACAGAAAGTCGTCAGCGTTGATGGCAAGACCGGTGGCCGCAGAGGCGGGAAAACCTGCGGCCTGCAGCGCCCACCCAACCCCGTGATCTTTCGTGCGGAAGATGCCGGTTGGCGTTGCGGCAAAGAGATCGTCCTCAGAATTCAGAACGAGAGCCAGGATGTTGAGATCACCCAATCCTGTGCTTGCCAGGGTCCAGTTGCTCCCCATATCTGTTGATGCGTACACGCCGCCGGAGGCGGTGCCCGCAAAGAGCCATTCATTTGACGCGGATGAAACAAGCGCCCGCACGTCCTGATGCTGGAGGCCCGCAGTAGCCTCAGTCCATGTAAGCCCATCATTTGTAGATCGGAAGATCCCGGACCCGCTTGTCCCCGCGAACAATGTATTCCCCGATCGCGTAACCAGCGCGCGCACAGGGGCAGCCGGCAAACCGGAAGCCGCAAGTGTCCACGTTGCACCGCTATCAGCTGAACGGAACACGCCTGAAGCCGTGCCCGCGAAGAGAGTGTCGACGCCGCGGGATGCAAGGGCGTAGACATCGAGATTCAGGAGTCCGGAAATAGAGGGTTGCCAGGTAGCTCCGCCGTCCCTCGTGCGGTAGATTCCTGTTCCGAGCGTTCCTACAAAGGCATCGTTCCAGGTTTTTCCCAATACGCACTGCACCTGTGTGATCGGGAGCGGTGAGACGGATTTCTTCCACAAATTCTCGAAGATTGTCGCATAGAGCCCGCTGTCACGGTCCGCCGCGATCATCCGCGGTCCGCTAGCGCCTATTGCTGAAATGTGTCGCCCGAGTAGCCCGCCCGCAAGCGGAGTCCACGTGATACCATGATCCCTCGAACCAAAGAGTCCTGTCGTGGTGCCCGCGACTATCTTCCATGACGGGTGAATGGCAAGACACCCTTGGGTCACTGTGAGCGTAGCACCCGTCGGCTGCCAGCTCCCACCTCCATCAGTGGTTCGATAGATCACCCCATCTGCAGCTCCTGCACAGATCGTGGAGCCTTCTTCATAACAGACCGCCGAGGAGGAGGCAACTCCGGCCCCTTTGGTCCAGTGGGACCCGGAATCGGACGAAACGTAGACTCCGCTATCGGTTGCGGCGAATAGCCGTCCCTGCGGATCCCGTGCGAGAGATCTCACATGCCAGGCCAATGTTGAACTGTCCGTTAGCCCCCAGTTTATTCCATCACCTCTTGAACGATAGACGCCACTCGTCGTTGCGGCGAAAACGGTGAGCGAATCGTATGCAAGGAATGAGGCTTCATTGGCACCGGTAGGGAGAGATGCTGCTCCCCATGTAGATCCGAGATTCGTCGAACGGAACACCGCTGAAGTCGTTGACCCGACAAGAACCGTCCCCTGCAGCGTGCAACCAAGCGCCCGGCTGACGCGAGACCAATTGCCGACAGCCACCCAACTCTGCCCCTTGTCATCGGAGGCGTAGATGCGTGTACCTGAAACCGCAAACATCCGGCCGGTCGGGTGCACCAGCACTGCGGCAGCCGGCGTAGAGAGTGGATTCGCTATGACGTCTCTTTTTAACCAGTCAGAGCCATTAGCTTCAGCGCGAATGACATATCCAGAGTCATCGCACGCAAAGACTACTCCGTCTGTTGCGACAGCAATACTCCGGATTGTTCCCCTGAAAGCGCCATTCGCATCGTGCCATGTGAGTTCTTGCCCGATGGCGGGTCGAAAGAGTCCTGCCAGGACGATGAGTGTTGCAGCCAATCTCAAGGTCAGTCTGATCCGATTCATACTTCTCCCCTCCCTTTAGGGACTACGATAACTATAACATCAGATGAAGAGAACGGTGTGGACATGGGATTTCCTTCATTCCATTGTAACTCCCCATTCCGCCAGGTGATACCCATTCCTGTTTACTTTGGCCAGGACCGGTTTTGTCAGGTGTACTTCGTTGACGTGGGCCGGTTTAATCACGAAGAAGAGTCGCAGTTCGCTTTGAGGCGCAGGATTGACCTGGAGGCGAATCAGTCTTTCGATTTGCGGTTCCTGTTGGGGGTACACCTCGTACAGAGAATCAGAGGTCAGCCGTGGTCCCCAATAGTCGACGAAGTCCGTGATCTCCCGGGTCGTGAATCCCGCCCGGGTCATCGTATGCACGAAGAAAGCAGCGATTGTGTCTTTGTGAACAACCCAGCCGGCGGAATACTGATAGAGATCCGGGACGCGAGCTTCATAGAAGAGATAGTCATATTGACCGTCAATGCGACCACCCGGCTCAACATCGACCAGCCACCCTGATCCGTAGACCGGGTCGCTCTCGGTCAATGTTCCCCCAAGAGGAAACTCAAGTTTAACCGAAATCGTCTTGTTGGACTCCGGATATAGATAGATGTTCGGTTTCTTTACTCCAATCGGGAAATGCAGGGTATCGCGACTATCGGAAGGCTCAGTGGTTCCCTTATCCTTGCAGCTGAAGAAGAACGGAGTGACAAGCAAGACTACCATTGACATAGAGACCAATCGAGAGATCATTTGCTTCTCCACGAATCAATTTGCACCGCCACGCGGATTGCGCCCCGTTCCCCTACTAATGAAACGAACAACTGCGCCGGAGCCCCCAAGTTCTTCTAAAGATCTCGGCACGTTTCCACAATAGTCGCGGACAAAAGGCAGAAATGATCAGTCAAGCCTCGCAGGGCAGGACAATATTCCAGTACAACGATGCCGGGCTACTGACAGAAGAAATGGTCTTCGACCGAGATGGGGTGCAGGCTCGGGCTTAATGCTGCCGAATGGATCAATGTGGGCCTGAAGGTAGCCCCATCGACGAAAAGCATCGAAGATCCCTTCTCTTTCATCAAACGATGTGGCCAATTGTCCCGCTCCTCATGAAAATCCTGGTCTGGTCATCAAGCCGGGATTCAGAATCTTCTCCGCTTCCTCGGCGGAAAGGTATCCCATCTCCACTACCACCTGTTGTACGGACTTCTGCTCCTTTAACGCTTTCTTCACTACTTCTGCTGATTTATCGTAACCTATGATCGGGTTCAAGACCGTGGCAATGATCGGGTTTTTGTGGACAAACTCCACAACGCGATCTTCGTTCACGTCAAACTCCTGGATGGCCTTTTCCGCCAGTAACCGGGTCACGTTGGCAAGGAGTGTGATGGATTGGAGGATGTTGTGCGCTATCACCGGGAGCATTACGTTGAGCTGGAAATCTCCCGCGGCATTGGATAGCGCAATGACCGTATCGTTTCCCATAATCTGAGCTGACACCATCCTCGCCGCCTCCGGAATTACGGGGTTCACTTTCCCCGGCATGATGGATGAACCGGGCTGCAGGGAGGGAAGACGTATTTCTCCGAGCCCTGCGATAGGGCCGCTGTTCATCCATCGGAGGTCATTGGCTATCTTCATAAGGCCCGTTGCATAGGTCTTGAGTTGGCCCGAGAGTTCGACGACCGCATCCTGCGCGGCCTGTGCCTCAAAGTGATTCGCCGCTTCTCTGAACTCTATCTTTGTCAGTTCGGATATTTCTCTTGCTACACGTCTTCCAAATCCCTGTGGCGTGTTTATGCCGGTGCCGACTGCAGTTCCGCCCATGGCAAGTTCCGAGAGCCGGGGCAGCGCGCTCTCAATCCTCACTTTGGCATACTCTACCTGAGTCGCCCACCCAGACATCTCCTGTTCGAGTGTAATCGGCATGGCGTCCATGAGATGTGTGCGTCCGGTTTTTACCAGAGTTCCGTATTGTATTTGTTTACTCTCGATGGTCTTATGAAGGACCTCCAGCGCGGGAAGGAGCAGATTCTTCGTTTGAAGATATGCAGAAATATGGATGGCGCTGGGTATCACATCATTGGATGACTGCCCCATATTGACATGGTCGTTGGGGTTAACCGGAGTTACGGTCTGTTTCGCCCCCGTCAAAATCTCATTTGAACGTGTCGCAATTACCTCATTGACATTCATGTTCGTTGATGTTCCAGATCCGGTCTGAAAAACATCCACGGGAAACTGGTCGTTGAATTTGCCTTCGATAATCTCGTCGCATGAGCGGATGATCGCAACTGCGATGCGGGGCTCCAGAAGACCGAGCTCTTGATTGACGTTTGCGCAGGCGCGCTTTATCGTTGCGAGCGAGTGTATAAAGACCGGCGAAAAGACGATCCCGCTCACGGGAAAGTTGTCGATCGCCCTTTGGGTTTGCGCTCCCCAATAGGCATCCTTCGGGACTTTCACCTCACCTATGGAGTCCTTCTCTATCCTGCATTCGTTCATTGGCGGCTATTCTCGGCGATGTGGTTTTCAGGTTTCTCAGTGGAAAGTAGTGAATTCAAATTGAAATCACTACTTCAGCCCAAAAGCCGTGTTTGATTCTCCTCCTCCTGTTCCGTATCATTCCCCCGTACTGTTCCTGGCGGGGGTGAAAAATGCGAAACCAAATCATTTCTGCCAGTGTTCAACAATGGGGAGTTTAATATGGAAATGGTCGCTGAGGCCCCCAAACATGGCAATATGAAGAGACTTATCAAACTACTTCTGGTTGTTCCCTGGCTTCTACGACCGTGCGGCTCCCTTTCTCAAATCCAGTCAGACTCACTGCTACAGAATGGTGCCCTTCGTGACTGCGTGGAGTATGCCCTCTCGCATCAACCATCCATTCGGCAGTCTCGCCTGGATGAGGAAATCACGGATCATGCCATCAGCGGCAAGATGGCGGATTGGTATCCGCAGTTGAGTTTCAACGCCTACATCCAACACAACCCCCAACTACCGATCTCCATCGTCCAGGGAAACATCGCCAAAGTGGGTATGGCGAACGCTTCGAGCGGTCAGTTTTCTCTCACCCAGACCATTTTCAACAGGAATGTGCTCCTGGCCAGCAGCACGGCTGCAGATGAGCGGAATCAGGCCAGGCAAACGACGGTAAGAAACGAGATCGATGTGGTCATCGCGGTCAGCAAAGCCTATTACGCTGCCCTGGTCACACAACAGCAGATCGGGATTCTGGACGAAGACATTGTGCGTTTGGAGCTGAGCCTGAAGGATGCTTTCGCGCAGTATCAGGGCGGCATCGTTGACAAAACGGACTACAAACGTGCGACAATTTCTCTCAACAACATAAGAGCGGAAAGGCTGCAGGCGCAGGAGCTCCTCAAAGCCAGATTTGCGTCCTTGAAGGAACAGATGGGGTATCCTTCGCATGCCGACCTAGTGCTGGAATCCGACAGCACGCAGATGGAAAGGGAGGCGTTCATAGACACCACGCAGACCGTCAGCGTCGAGAGCAGGGTCGAGTATCAACTGCTGATGACACAGAAACGGTTGCAGGAGGCCAATCTGGACTATGCCCGCTGGAGCTTCCTCCCCTCACTGACTGCTTTCGGGAACTACAATCTCAACTACCAGAGCGGTGAGCTTTCTCAACTCTTTCAGCGCAACTATCCCAATTCCAACGTAGGGCTGCAGCTATCCTTCCCGATTTTCCAGGGCGGCAAGCGCATTCAGGAGATCAAGCAGGCTCAATTGGAATTGGAGCGCGTCAAGTATGACGCCATAGCGCTGCGGAACTCCGTCAACACCCAATACACACAGGCCCTGGCCAACTACAGGAGCAGCCTGAACAACTACCATGTATTGCAGGAGAACCTTGAACTCGCGAGGGAAGTCTATCATACCATCCAGCAGCAGTACAAGGCCGGTGTGAAGACATACCTGGAAGTCATTGCGGCTGAGACAGATCTCCGGTCCGCGCAGGACAATCACATAGACGCACTCTATCAGGTGCTCACCAGCAAGCTGGATGTGCAAAAGGCCCTGGGGACTGTTCACTACTAACATTCGAATGATTCCGACTATGAAGACACAAAGATACCTGTCAGGTGTTGCGGTCGTTGCTACAGTTCTCCTTGCGGGGTGTGGCGGAAGCAAGGGTCCCGAGCAAAAAGGGCCGCCTCCGGTGCCGGTCTCCGTATACCGTGTGGAACTTGGTAGTGCGACCTACTTTGATGATTATCCTGCCACGGTCACCGCGTTGGAGCAGGTCGAGATCAGGCCGCAGGTGTCGGGGTACCTCTCGTATATTTTCTTCAAGGAAGGGCAGCATGTCGCCAAAGGCGCCAGGTTGTATGCCATCGATCAGCAGCAATACAGGGCGGCGTATGATCAGGCCGCGGCGAACCTGAATGTCGTCAGAGCGAACCTCGCGAAAGCGCAGCAAGATGCGGACCGGTACCAGGAGCTGGCAAAGGAGGACGCTGTTGCGCGGCAGACGTTGGAGCACGCTCTGGCGGACCTGCAGTCGGCCAAGATGCAGGTGGCCGCCGTCGAGGCCAATGTCAAGGGCGTCGAGACGAATCTTCGCTATTCCGTCATCTATGCCCCCTTTGAGTGCACGATGGGCATTTCGCTGGCGAAGGTGGGCTCCGCGGTGACCGCTGGACAGACACTTCTTGCCACCGTGTCTTCGGACAACCCGATAGGCGTGGACGCCGCTGTCGACGAAAAGCAGATTTCCCGCTTCACGGCGCTGTTGCAGAGGAAGATTCCGGAATCCGAATCGCCATTCACTATTGTTCTTCCCGATCAAACGGTCTATTCGTACCCTGGGCATCTGACGTTTATCGATCGCGCGGTTGACTCGCAGACGGGAACAATCCGCATCCGGGTTGTCTTCTCCAATGCCGTTGGTCTCCTCAAGCCCGGTCTCACCTGCAACCTGCGCGTGAAGGCCAGTAGTTCCGACAAGAGTTTGCTCATTCCCTACAGAGCCGTCACGGAGCAGATGGGAGAGTATTTTGTCTATGTGGTAACCGGCGACAGGGTCGCCCAACGCAGGGTCAATCTCGGCGCGAAGGTCAGCGACAAGACGATTGTCAGGGCCGGGCTTCAGGCCGGCGAGCAGATTGTGGTGGAAGGTGTGCAGAAGCTGAAGGACAATTCACTGATCGTGATTTCCGCGGCTGCACCCTCCACTCCTGAGACGGCATTGGCGAAATGATTCTCCGACAGGACAAGTGATGATAGCGGACACATTCATCAGCCGGCCGATTACCGGCATCGTCATATCGATAGTGATTGTCCTTGTCGGAGTCCTGGCCATTGTCAAACTCCCGATCAGCCAGTATCCGGACATCACACCTCCCACGGTCCAGGTAACGGGATCGTTCAACGGCGCGGATGCGCAAACGGTTGAGCAAACCGTCACCACTCCCATCGAATCCCAGATCAACGGCACTCCCGGCATGGCCTACATGCAGGGCAACAGCACCAGCGATGGCCGGACCACGATCAACGTCACACTGAATGTCGGCAGCAATCCGGACATTGTCGCGCTCGATATTCAGAACAGGGTGGGGATCGCTACCCCTCAGTTGCCCGACGATGTGAAGCGGCTGGGCCTGACCACGCGAAAGCGCAATCCCAGCATCCTGCTGCTCGTCGCCCTCTACTCGCCCGAGGCGACACACGACGTCACCTTCGTGGACAACTATGCAAACATCTATGTCAGAGACGCGTTGCTCCGCGTTCCCGGCGTGGGAGATGTGTTTACGCGGGCGGACGATTTCAGCATGCGCATCTGGCTGCAGCCCGACCGGCTTGCTCAACTGGATCTCACCGCAAACGATGTAGTCAATGCGCTGACGGAGCAGAACCTGCAGATCGCCGCGGGCTCGGTGGGCGCACCGCCGCAGAATAGCCTTCAGGCGTTCGAGTACTCGGTGTTTACCAACAGCCGTCTGAGTTCCGAAGAGCAGTTCCGCAGCATCATTGTCCGCACAAATCCCCTGAACGGCTCCGCGGTCCGCCTGCGCGACGTCGCGCGTGTCGAGCTGGGCAAGTTCAGCTACGCGAGCAATTCGTTTGTCGACGGCAAGAGAGCTTCGTACCTGCTGGTCTATCAGGCACCGGGGAGTAATGCCCTGGATGTGGCGAGTGGCGTCTACCGGACGATGGAGGAACTGAAAACATCATTTCCTAAGGACGTGGCCTATGTCGTTCCGTTTGAATCGGTCTCTGTGGTGAAGGTTTCGATCAGTGAAGTGGTGGTAACACTGCTCGAAGCTCTTGGACTTGTCGTGCTTGTGGTGTTCCTCTTCCTTCAGAGCTGGCGGGCGACACTGATACCCGTGCTGGCCATCCCGGTGTCCATCATCGGGACATTCGGGTTTTTCGTTCCGCTCGGTTTCACTATCAACACGTTGACCATGTTCGGTTTCGTGCTGGCCATCGGCATCGTCGTGGATGACGCCATCATCGTCGTTGAGGCTGTGCAACACCACATCGATCATGAGGGTCTTTCACCCCGTGAAGCCACCTCCAAGGCCATGAAAGACATCTCGGGCCCCGTGGTGGCAATAGCCCTGATCCTGGCAGCGGTGTTCGTGCCCGTCAGTTTTATGCCCGGTATTGTAGGCAGGCTGTATCAGCAGTTTGCCATCACGATCGCAATCTCCGTGATGATCTCCGCCTTTGTCGCATTATCGCTGACACCGGCGTTGTGCTCCCTCTTCCTGCAGCCCTCCCGCTTGGGAAAGGACTCAAGGGGTCTCAACAAATTCTTTTTCAAGTTTAATGAATGGTTCCGGAAAGCCACCGATTCCTACACGGATGGCGTCCGGACTGCCATCAAGCAGGCCCGGTACGCATTGATCATTCTGGTCTGTATCTACGCGGGAACGGTCTTGCTCTTCAAGAACAAGCCGACGGGATTCATCCCCACCGAAGACGAAGGTCGATTGTACGTCACATTCGAACTTCCGGAGGCTTCTTCCACGTCCAGGAGCCTGGAGGTGTTGTACAGCATGATGAAGACGTTGAAAGAGACCCCGGGCATCGCGCACTTCGCTGCTCTGGGTGGATTGAATGTCGTCACCTTTGCCACCAAATCGAATAGCGGCACCATCTTCGTCCAATTGAAACCGTGGGACGAACGAACGGACAGGTCACTCCAGTTGAGCTCGCTGATTGCCACGCTGCAGAGGAAGTTCTCGACCATTGAGGGGGCTAACGTGGTGGTTATTTCGCCGCCGGCCATCCCCGGACTCGGGCAAACAGGCGGCTTTTCGTTCGAATTGGAACAGCACGAAAGCACAGATGATATCAAGCAATTCGAAAAGGTGGTCCAGAACTTCGTGGCCCAGGCAAACAAACGCCCTGAGTTGAGCCGTGTTTTCTCATTCTTCACCGCGCGCACTCCGGGGTACCAGCTCGATGTCGACAGGGAAAAGTGCAAGAAACTGGGCCTCTCGATCGCAGATGTGTTCGGCACCATCCAGACGTACCTTGGCAGCCGTTACGTGAATGACTTCACTATCTACGGCCGGAACTTTCGCGTCGTCGGTCAGGCAGACACTTCGTACCGCGGCGATATACAGAATCTCTCAAGGTACTATGTGAAGAACTCGATGGGGGCCATGATCCCGTTGAGCACGGTAACCAGCTACAGGGTGGTGGAAAACGCCCCCCTGATTACGCACTACAACCTCTTCCGGACCGCGGAAATCAACGGAAGCGCGGCCGAAGGGTACAGCAGCGGGCAGGCCATTGAAGCGCTCAAAGATCTTGCCGCGAAGGAGCTCCCTTCAGATTACGGCTACGAATTCTCCGGCTTGAGCAGGGAAGAGATCAACGCGGGGAGCAGCACGCTGACCATTTTTGCACTGTCCATCGTTTTCGTGTTCCTGTTTCTGGCAGCGCTGTATGAAAGCTGGTCCGTGCCGTTTGCGGTATTGCTGGCTGTGCCGGTAGGTGCGTTCGGCGCGATCCTGGCCCTCACATTCCTCCCGAGGCTGAGCGATAACGTCTATGCGCAGATCGGCTTGATTACCCTTATCGGCCTCTCAGCGAAGAACGCCATCCTGATTGTGGAGTTCGCCAAGGAGCGCGTAGATGGAGGGATGGCGGTGATTCCGGCGACGTTGGAAGCTGTGAAGCTGCGGTTGCGTCCAATCCTGATGACATCCATGGCATTCGTGTTCGGTGTCTCACCTCTGGCATTCGCCTCCGGTGCCGGAGCGCAGGCGAGGTCAACCATCGGCTGGACGGTGCTCGGCGGAATGCTGGCGGCAACGATGCTGGCTGTTTTCGTCGTGCCGGTTCTCTTTGTCACCATTGCTCGATTGGCCTACGGCAGGAGGACACAGGCTGAACCAGGAACTGAAGGCGATCCTCATCTTCCGCGAGGATAGTGCGGGAAATATCCGTGAGTATTCAGTTCCCAAACGGGCGAGCCATGGTATTGGACTTCTTGGAATATGCCAGAGAGATCAGAACGTGTTCTGGGCACAAGCGTGGCGATTCCATTGCATCACCTCTTCCATTTCATTCCATACGTTCGATTCTCCCGAACCCCCTTCCCCCCCCACAACTATCAACGCAACCCCGCCTGCGAGGAACGCCGCAACGATGTACTGTCCGCCTGTCGGCTCACCGATCGATTCGAGATTGAGCATGGCATAAAGGGCGGCACCGCCGAAGAGTAGCAGCACGGCACCCACGAAGATATTCAAATTGCAGCGGCTGTCGTGGTGTCGAGCGGCCTGGCATTCCTAGCCCGCAATTTGTACCTTTTCGAATCACTGGAAATGAGGACGAATGATCTCTCCGGAGAGAAATGCCCCCTGCCCCTGTGGCAGCGGAAAGAAATACAAGCACTGCTGCGGCGGGTCAACCATGAGCAACACTTGATTCACCATACAGTTTTCTGCAGGTCATCGCATTGGAGCCGGGCGTGGGATTCACGGCAAGAGACATCCTGCGCAAGACCGACCATCACATCATCGAACGCACGGCATCATCGACGCTTGAGCGCGGGAGTATAGTCTACGCGCGTGTTGTGGAGATGGACGGGACAGAATTCATGATGGGCAACGGGATGCGTGTCATCCCCTCTGCATTCATGGCGGACCTGGTCACGCTGCGCGAGAAGATCCTTGGAAAGAATCCTTCAACCACCAGTCCCCTGCCCGACGATCTCCTCCTAGATTTCGAAAACCAAATGCGCCTGTTCTACCTCAGGTTGATTGACGCGGCGTCGAACCCGGCGCGCAATCTTCACAACACCGATGGCGATCCCATGCTTTTTCACGCGATCCGCTATGAAGTCCCATCATTTGAACGGGCGGTTCAGGCGTTTAGGGATCTTGATCCGGAGATGAGCGATGCTGATCTCATGGGGACGGACGGTAGAGAGCACGAGGGGAAATCCGCTGCGTTCCATTGGTCGAAGCGGCGCAAGGGACGTGGCAAAGATGACACGGTAGTCCAGGCGGTATTCAGGATCCAATCCACGACACTTGTTGCTGAGGTGAATTCCGCCAAACGGGCTGAGCGGGCACGGAAAGAGATTGAGAAGCGGCTCGGAAAGGATGCGGTCTACCTGGGAACTGAAATACATTCCCCCGAAGGGGCCTTGAAGAAGGCAGACCAGAACGCAGGCAGCGAAGACGCCGTGAAAAGGGCCGAAGAACAAGAGCGCCTGATGTTACAGCCGGAAGTGCAAGCGATGCTGAAGCGGGAGATGGAGAAGCACTGGGCTTCCTGGCCGGACACACCCGTACCGGCCCTGCGCGGGATGACTCCCCGGAAGGCAGCGAGGGATCCGATCGGACGAGAGCTTCTGGAATCCCTTCTGCTGGATTTTGAATCTAAGAACCGCCACGTTCCCGATGCGTTCAACCGCGTTGACACGGAGAAGCTGCGGAAGGAACTCGGGATGACGCCCAAAGCAGGTCCAGGATGAGCAAGTAGATATCTGCCGGCTTCACCTTATCCGCGTTGCCCGAGAGCCAGCACCGGTCTATCCACCGGCATCACCTCTCCCGCCCGCTGGACCCCCGCCTTCCACAAGATCACGGTCGGCACTCCCAGTGCCAGGGCTTGAGCGGGCAGGTACGCAAGCGCCTGAATGAGAAAGGGAGCATCGCGCGACACCAGAAACGGCAGGCTGACCAGGAGCCAGACGATGACTGCAATGGTCGGACGGAAGAGCTCACGGTCGATGCATACGAGCCAGACCAGCGACACCAGGACGTAGTTCCCCGGCGCGAACGGACTCGCCAGTGTGCCGAGACTCACGAGCGAAAGCCAGACGGAAGCCGCTTCCGTTCCTGAGCGAGGCTGACGCCGTCCTGCCCAGATGGCCAGCCCGACGATGCACACAAGATAGACCATGGAAACGATCCGACCGACCCCCATCGTCATCCCGGCAATCCCCAGCGCCCCCAGTTTCAGCGGAATGCCGAACGGCGACATGTTCCTCGCGATCGCGAACTCCCGGGAGAACGGTCGCGCAAATGCTTCGCCGCTCGAGAGGCGCGGGAGCTGATACTCGAAGAACGACCGGAAGGATGCCGGACCCACGATCATGAATGCAAGCACGGTGAGCGCGATCCCGGCTGCAGTCGTCCACGCCACCTCGCGCCACTTCCTGCGGGCGATCAGATAGATGAAGAGCATTCCCGGGAAGATCTTCGCGACCATGGTGGCCGCCAGCGCCACGGCGCCGGCAGGCGTTCGACTCGAGAAGAGGACAAGGGACAGCGCCGCCGTCGCGAAGACGAGGACCTGGACGTTTGACATCTGCAGGCCGACCAGGACCGGCATCGAGCACCAGATGAGCGGGGCCATGCCGATCACGCGGAGCCTTCCGTCCGGCTCCATTCGAAAAGCGATCAGTCCGATCGCCAGCATAAGCGTGAGCGCACTCGCCGAGAACCAGACCGCGCGCACGGCGAGAAATTCGCCGCCGGCGATCACGTGCATCGCCATGGGCAGCAGGAGAAAGGTCGGGGGATAGTGGTAGAGGTCGACGTTGAAGGAATCCACTTTCCTGCCGGCGTAGAGCCGCTCGTTGTACACGTTCGGCTCGCCTTCGGCCGCGAGGCGTGCGCTTTCTGTGTAGGCGGTGAGACAACAGTGCTGGACGAGCCAAGGATCGTCAGGAAAGATTGAGTACTGGGGCGCGGTCGGATCGATCATGAACGCAGTGAGGCGGGCGGTTTGAACAAGGGCGTAGAGCGCAACAGGAGCCAGCGCGACGCTCAGCAGGATCTTCTTCCGACGGACTCCATCAAGCGTCGCTGGCAGGCGCGATGCAAGCCAAAAGGCGCCGAGCACTCCCGATGACCACCACGGCCGGTACGGCCGCAACCGCAGGAAGGCCTACTCCCCGCAGACCAGCGTAGCCAACCATGCCTGCACACGCGCTGACGATAAAGGCAATTGTGAATCGCTCAGGTCCGGCCCATCTGCAGCATAGTTCCTCCTCGTTCAAAGCCCTCGACGCTTCGGGAGATGGAAGATTTCATTTGAGACCCCTGTCTACCCGGTCCTTTCGGCCTTATCAACCAACCAGCAAACCCTTGCTGCTCATCGATTGGAGGACCGGCATACGCTTATCATGCGACGGCCAGTTGCTGGTACAGATACTTCTGGAAACCAGCAAAAAGCGACCCGATTTCTTCCGGCCTGCCCAGATCGGCCACGGCGTCGGCGATGGAGTCATGATACTTGAGCCGCAATAGGGGCAATACCGATCCTCAGAACTCAGCAGACTGGATGAGAAACGCTCCTGGCTCGTGTACAACTTCGAGGTTGTCGCGAAATCTACCACACCTGCAGCACAACAAGCCGATGGGTTCCGATCGATATTCCGAATGATGGGTTTAAAGAGCTGATGCAGCATTGCGTTCAAGAGGCTGTGGATATCGTCAAAGTGGTCAACACGATTTCATGGCAGAATGAGGATGTAAGGTCGATTGCTTTGACGATGTTCATTCAGAGATCCAGGGTTTGATACGGGAAGACCCAGGGACCAAGGGATCCAAGTGCCAGGGGACTACATGTCCTTGGCGCAACGAAAACCGATGTCGCCGCCCGCGAGCGCCGGTGTGAACCAGTCGCGGTTGGTAACGCGGCAGAGGTCCACAGCGCCGAGGAAAGAACCGCCGCGCACAACACGATACGTCCCAGTTGAGGGACCCTTCGGATTGACTGATGCACTCACCGAATAGTACGCCGCATCGTACCAGTCAGAACACCATTCCCATACATTCCCACTCATATCATACAATCCCAACTCATTCGGAGTCCGTGTCCCAACATCTTGCGTGCGATTCCCAGCGTTTGTGCTGTTCCAAGCCACATCGCTAACCGTGCTGCTCCCGCTGTAGGTGTAAACCCGTGCTTGCATTCCCGCCACGTGCTGCATACTCCCACTCCGCTTCGGTCGGGAGTCGCTTGCCTGCCCATGTGCATATGCTGACGGCATCATTCCACTTCACGTTGAGGATCGGGTTGTCATCTGACCAGCCCCACGCAGGAGCAGTGGGCATCATGGGTTCTTCCCGTGACGAAGGTAGAACGCCCGATATTGCGCAACGGTCACCTCCTTGACATCAAGATAGAAACTACTGACTGTCACGGCATGCACGGGTTGTTCATCGGCAGTCACCATGCTTCCCATCGAGAATGTGCCGCCCGTGACAAGAATCATTCCCGTTGGAGCCGGGGTGACCGGGGCAACCGGAGAGTCTTCAGACTTCTTGCAGGAAAAGAGAACTATCGAACATAGAAGCAGTGATGTATAGATGGCGATTTTCATGGACTCCCTGTTCCCATGTTTATGAATGGCCGGCAGTGTGACTAGTGTCTCCGCGCTCAGCACATAACGTGTTCGCAGAACACTGTACGTCTCAACGTAGCTTGCCCAATTATAGTTCCGTCTTCGTCGGTTCTGGATGGTGACGGATGTGATGGAACGTTCTCCACAGGACGCAATCGATGCCACGAAGGAGGTGAATACAGTTCAATGGTCAGCCGGCGATATCCGATCGATTTCGCCCACGGTTTTCATTCAGAGAGCGCGGGTTTAGAACAGTGAAGGCCCGGGAATCCCGAGTCTTCTATTTACTCTATCGATTGCACACCGCTCAAGAGCAAAAGCTCGCGCGTCTGGACGTACGATCCTGCTTGGATCCTGTAGAAGTAGACGCCGCTCGAGAGGACGGTGCCGTCGAACTTCACCTCATGGTACCCAGCATCGCTCTTGTCATTCACCAGCACGTACACCTCACGGCCAAGCAAGTCATAGACGGACAGCGTTACCATCGAGGGCTTAGGCAACTCGTACGTGATGGTCGTGCTCGGATTGAATGGGTTGGGAAAGTTATGTTCGAGACTGAACTGCCGAGGCATATTGACAGTTAATTCTCCAACCGCTGTCCCTCCCCGTGTGAATACCCATGTTGCTCCCTTAGCGCTGTCGTCATATTCTCCACCTACAATGGCAGTGTTCCCGTCTGATGAAAGCGAAACTGAAGAACCTTGGAACGCGTCAGGTAATGCACCTGTACCGACGAGTTTGTTTCCTTGCTGGCTCCAAACACTATCAATCCGTCGGTGTCGTGGTAGTAGTAAATGCCGTTGCGCTTGTACAGGTGCAGTGTAGTCAATTTGACTATGCTCCAAGTAGAATAAGAGTTCTGCCTATTTTACCAGGAGCTGTAACCCGTAACCCTACTTCGGGTTACTAGTCGCTCAGTTGGGTTAGAACGCCTGCCTGTCCACGCAGGAGGCCGCGAGTATTGTCTTACCCCGCGCACGAGCCCGCCTTTTTCAACCATGCAAACTACCTATGATCCATCGATCTTGAGTAGTCAGGCTTTATTGTTTCCGATTCTCCCTCTCTTCCTCAGCCCCTTCCCTCCCACCGTAATCAGCGCAATCCCCACCGCGAAGAACAGCGCCACGTAGTACTGCCCTCCAATTTTCTCGCCCGCGGACTCAAGAAGCCAGAACGCGTAGAGCGCCATTCCGCCGAAGACGAGCAAAACGACACCTAAGCCAATTTTGAGTACCGCTTCCGTTGTGGAAGGTTTTGGCTTGGCAGGTGGCAAGTCCCACTCGAGGCGTTCAAACTCTAACTCAATTGCCAATTGTGTCTTCGCTCCTGGCGGTCCAGCACAATCGACACCACCACAGCCACGACTAGTACCACAATGGAGATCATGGATTCACCTCATCTCTTGATTTTCGGAATTCCCGGTACTTCAAAAATCCCGGAGGAACGTCCGGGCACCATCATGAAAAGCAGGAAGAAAACAAGGCAATCGCAAGAAGCATAGGATTCACCTTCCCGTACTGAACCCCATAGCCGGTGAAGGCCGCCGCCATCGCCAGAACTACCAGTCCCACAGCCCCGACGGTCACAAGATTCCTGCCCTCGAGTCTGCGATCTGCTCCGGGGGCTTCACCCCCCGACTAAGGTTTGCCATCACATCCCTGAAACCGTGTTCTCGGCGTCGATAGGTCAAAACACCGTAAACAACGATCGCGATGGCTATGACGAGCCCTGTATAGTCCATGGTTTCGACTCCCAAAATGTTGCAGTACCCCTCTATATGATTAGACGCTGTCAACAACGATTTTCTTTCACATTGAAAAAAGTTTTTTTTAACCCTATGATTAGACGAAGGTTACAGCCCATCTTTTTTTGCATGAAAGAAAATCACCCTTCACGGCGTCTAATAGTATAGGGGGGGGTGAACCGGTTTTACCGTTGAAGTGAACCAAGTGAAGAACAAAAGAGCCAAGTTCAACGAGATCCTCAAAGAGTACCGTAGGCCCGTCTATAGGCAGGCCTTTCGGATTCTTCAGGACGTGTTCGTGGCGGAAGAGGTAACCCAGGATGTCCTCACTGAGCGTTCTTCGCAATCTTGAGAATTTCCGTGAAGAATCGCAATTGCGCACCTGGATCTACAGGATCACGGTACACAAATGCATCGCCAGGCAAAGAAAGATTGCAATGGACACCATTTCGTTGGAAGAAGCGGAGGGTGAACAGCAACTTATCAATGAGGATATCAATCCGGAATGGCAGTACCTCAAGCACGAGGCAGACACCCGGCTGGATAGGTTCGTCTCGCAGTTGCCTGGGAAACAAGGCACTGCCATTACGCTCTGTTACTATGAAGACAAATCGTACGAGGAAATTGCACGTATTCTGCGAATTCCACAGGGAACGGTTGCGACACTGATGCACCGCGGGAGAATTCATCTCCACAAATTACTGGTTGATCCCGATTACAAGGAGAAGCGAAAATGAGATGCGCCGAATTCCGTAGACGATTTCACCGGATGCTTGACGCCAATCAGCCGCGCGTATTTTCCGGTCAGATGTCGGACCACCTCCAGTCCTGTCCAGACTGTGCCGCCCATGTGCGAGACATGGAGATGGTTGACGCGGCATTGCGCAACGCTCCGGATATCGAAGTCCCGATTGATCTGGACAGGAAACTCCTGGCCATCCCGGATATGTACACTGCGGAGCTTCAACGCCCCGCATTGAACAGAGAGATCCTACGTGCATCCATCTACGTCGTTCCCGTAGCCCTGATGGCAATCCTTTGCCTCAGGTTCGCGCCGGATTTCCAGTTCGTTCTTCAATCAGTGTTTGCCACACTGGCATTGTCGCCATCCTACTTCAGAGGATCCGTCGAGCATCTGGAACATCTTGATCCCACAACCCCGCAGATCACCATGCCCGCACCCATCCCCATACCCATCCCCGTACCCATAATAGACCTCTGCACGTTGGCCGACTTCGCTCTGGGCCACCTCACACCGGAGGCTTCTATGAAGGTCAGCCGGGAACTCGAACGAAATCCACAGGCATCATCGAAACCTTGAGTTCATTCTCACGCTCATCGCCTACTTTGAGCTTAAACAATAGGAAGCTCAACATTCCGCAGGGTGAAGCCTCCGCCCGACCATGCCACGGCCATGAACCCCAAGCTCATTGGCACTCACCCTGCGATCCGCTGCATCCGTCGCACGCTCGTTGCATTGGCAAACGGCGGTACTCACGTCCTGATTATCGGTGAACCGGGTGTCGGCAAGACACTGGTCGGCCGGCTCATTCATTCACTTGGCCCCCAAAAGACATCTCCTCCTCCGCTCACTCAATTTCGCCCTCGTTACTGACCGCGAACAACGGCTTGCGCTTTTCGGCTCGGAGCCTCCGGAGTCAAGCACAGAACTCCAGGGTCAGATTGAACACCCCACTACGTGTCTTTTGAGGAATATCGAATATGCACCGCGCCACATTCAACAACGTCTTTTTGAAGCGTTGTCTCAAGGCTCATACCGGCGAACTCCCGCCGGCCCCGTAGCGGAGTGTTCGCAGTCGATTCATCTTCACCACTTCGGTAGCCGATTTTCGCCACCCCTATACCTCGCGCCTGATCGTGCCGATCCGCGACTATCTCCGGCGGCTCCCGAAGTTCATCATTCCCCCACTTCGCGAACGGCGCGCCGATATTCCTCTGCTCGCTGCATACTACCGGAAGTTCTACTTGCACCTACCCAATCCGGCCTTACCCCCTGGAGACTCTTTGCGTGCTCCGGATTCTCTGGGAGATTACCCATGGAACGAAAACGTCACTGAGCTCATGGCCTGCCTCCGTGCCTATGTCACATTTACGCACGCAGACCTGTTGCATCAGAAGGAACGTATGGAATTTGAGAAAATGATGGTCCTCCTTGACGTAGATGACGATTTTTCCCTTCGCAAATCTACCGCCGTTATCGAGCACCACATCCTTCAGCGCGTCCTTGCCGCTTGCGGTAACCATCAATACCGTGCAGCATGTACCCTCGGACTCTCCCCCGGCGGCCTCAAGTCTCTGAATCGCCGCACCCGATCTTGACCCCTGCTACCCCGGTCCAAAGCTTCACCCCGCATTTCCTGTAACCTCGGCTGAAAAAAGCCGCTGTTCCCCACCCCTCTCCCGCACTATATTGTCCCCCGTTAACACAACGAGGGCACCATGACAACGACTGACGCAAAAACCGGTGATCACGTCAATCCCGTACTCCTCGGGTCATTTTCAAGTGGGCTTCATTTTCCCTTTACGCCGTATTTCATCTTCCACACATTTTCTTGCCACCAGCGTTCTCCCGAGGAGTGCAGGCGGACCTGTCACATCCTTGGCCACGCCTCGAAAGGAGTGCAGTAGACCATGGCCTGGATCGAAACTCATCAAGGGCTCTTCAGCCACCCCAAAACACTCCGCTTGACGAAGCTCATGAAGTGGGATGTCGACCGTACGGCCGCCAAGCTACAAAGGCTCTGGTTATGGTGCATGGATTACGCGCCCGACGGCGATCTCCGGGCTACCAATGCTTCAGATGTCGGTGCAGCAGTTGGACTCTCCGATGTCGAGGCGAAGAAGTTCATCAACGCTATGGTCAAGACTCACTGGTTGGACAAAGAACCGTATCTCCGGGTGCACAATTGGTGGCAGTACACTGGCCTGTTCCTCCAGCGAAAGCACAGCCGCAATCCTCATATCTGGCGGCAGATAAGGGATAGCTACGTCCCACCGTCCGCCACTTCGACAATCGAACTGGATGAGTCCTTCAGTACTCCTGCTGTACAACAGGAGGGATGCAGCAGTCCTCCAACCGTACAGCTGGTCTCTTGCAGCAGTACTCCACCTAACCAGACCTTACCTGACCAGACCATACCTGACCCTACCGTACCTGACTTAACCAAACAAAAAAAGCAGCAGCAACAGCAAAACAGCGCTGCTGACGCTGCAGATTTTTTTTCTGAACACCCGGGCCGGCACCAGCAACAGTCCCCACAAACTCAACCCCTCGTCGAAGGAACTGCGGCTGACGCTGCCAGCCCGGGAGATTTTGCCTACACCCCGCCACTCCACGCTTGCCCCGGGAACGACCTCGAGCGGATCATCTACGACCGGGTTGGTGACAAAATTCCCCTGTCCCGTCTGGATCTCGACAAACTGGTGGCTCTCAAAAACAAACACGGCCCGAGGTTCTACGTCGCATGCGACAGGCTCCATGGCAGTGTCACAAATCCGGCAGCCTACCTTCATGCGATTCTGGAGTCCAAAGAAGCGACGGACGCGTTGGCC
>CAWKHH010000007.1:0-622280 GCA_963849385.1 Ignavibacteriota bacterium
ATCGACGGCGAAGTCCTGTCCGGCGTGCGGAGTGGTGTTGGTGGCAGGGGACGATACTATCAACTCCCAGGGGAAACGTACATAGCCGCCCGGCTCATGTATATGGATTGTAGTGGCTTCTTTGCACGGAGAAGAACATGCTCGGATTACTGGATCACGGAAAGAATATTTTGGGCGATCGGGCGGTGAAAGATCATTTCCGATTTCTGACACGCCTTCGCAACAGATATCTCATCACGTTTGATCTCTTCGGATTGGCGATTATTCCGACGTTGGCGATGATGTTGCGGCTTGATGATCCGGAAATGTTCGCTACCTATGGCAAGATTCTGCTCGTCTACACCGTCACGATGATCTGTGCGAAGATCTTTGCGTTTCAATTGAGCGGGCTCTATTCGGAACTGTGGGCGTACGCGAGTGTTCAGGAACTGATCACGGTTCTCCGTGCAGTAGCCATCGGCGCTATAGTGGAAGTGGTCATCTTCTTTGGCTTCCTGCTGCCTCTCCACACTTCATCGACATGGATTCCCCGCTCTGTTCCCATCATAAGTTCAATGCTCACCGTCTTCTGGGTGTCAGGCGGCCGTTTGGCGATCAGGATCATTTTCATGCTCGTCAACCGGCACAAGGACGCGCCGAAGTTGCGGCCTGTGCTTATTGCCGGTGCTGGAGTGGCAGGGGCCCTCACCGTGAAAGAACTCCAGAGCAATATGCATCTCGGCATCGAGCCGATCGGCTTCGTGGATGATGACCCTCTCAAACTAGGGAAGAAAATACACGGGGTCCCGGTGTTCGGCACTCTGCGGGATATACCGCGAGTGGTGAAAGAGCGGGAGGTCTCCGAAGTGATTATTGCCATGCCGATAGTACCCGGCAAGGTGGTGCGCGAGGTTGTTCAGCGATGCCGTGAGGTGGGAGTGCCCAGCAAGACCATTCCCGCGATCTATGACATTGTCAGGGGCACTGCACGGATCGATGACGTGCGCAATGTACAGTTGGAAGACCTTCTCCGACGGGGAGTCATTGAAACGGATACGACACCTGTCATGCTGCTGTTGACGGGCGCCAGGGTCCTTGTGACAGGTGCAGGCGGATCAATCGGAAGCGAACTCTGCCGGCAAATCAAGGGATTCCGACCGGCAGAATTGATACTCCTGGGCCATGGAGAGACATCGATATTCGAGATTATGAAGGAGTTAGGGGAATCTCCAATACCGGAGATGAAGATCACCCCGGTGATCGCCGATATCAGGGATCAGGAGCGGATGGACCAGATATTCCGCACTTTGCGACCGCACGTGGTGTTTCATGCAGCGGCTCACAAGCATGTCTATCTTATGCAGGAGAATATTCCCGAGGCGGTGACAAACAATATTCTTGGGACCCGGACCCTTGTGGATCTTGCAGACCGGTACGATGTACGCCGATTTGTGATGGTGTCCAGTGACAAAGCGGTTAACCCGACAAGTGTGATGGGAGTGACAAAGCGCATCGCGGAACTGATTGTGCAGGATGCAGCAAACCGATCCGGCAAGTCCTTTGTCACCGTGCGGTTCGGAAACGTGCTGGGAAGCCGTGGAAGCGTGGTACCGCTGTTCAAGCGGCAGATTGCGCTGGGTGGGCCGGTGACCGTGTCTGATCCCCGCGTGACCAGGTATTTCATGACGATTCCTGAAGCGGTGCAACTTGTTCTCCAGGCCGCAACAATGGGTGAAGGAGGAGAGGTGCTTGTGTTGGACATGGGCGAGCAGATGAAGGTCATCGATCTCGCTCGCGACCTGATCCGGTTAAGTGGATACTCGGAAGAAGAAATCGGGATCAAGATCACGGGTCTGCTTCCGGGTGAGAAAATGTTCGAAGAATTGTTTTATGAGACAGATCACGTGGAGCTTACCGAACACTCGAAGATTATGGTATGTCGAAAGAACTACGCTGAAGACATTGCGAGTGGGCCCCGAAGAAAATCGACCGACAGGCGTTCGACTTCTTACCAGTCGCCTTTGCGGGTTAACATCGCGAAGCTCATCGAATCTGCTCAGAAGGGGGAACTATCGGTAGTGGAAACAATGTTTCATCAATTGGTGCCTCAATATGACCCAACGTTTCGAGCGTCTATAGAGCCTCCTGCAGCACATTGATTCAAAGAAATCAGTTCGCATTGACGTTCAGTAAGGATGTGCAGAAATCGCGTGAAATTGAGCCTCTTCTGGACCGTACTGGAATCTATTCGGTGGTCCATGTGTCACGATCTTCTCTCGATTCATGTGTCGTAGGTCACATCTGTGATGGAGGGAGACGATGCTCTCTTGCACAAGACTCTCCTTTCCCGTACCATAGTACGGAGGGCAACGCCAGTCAGGATATCGTCCTCGGGGAATCTGCTTTATCGGATTGTACGACCACTCTCATTCAGGGGCGCTGTTCGTTTTCCAGGTTTCTATTCAGGGGGAATCATGCAACCTTCGGGCAATAGAATTCCTATCATCTCCCGCGTAGGACGAACCTCGCGGCAAGTCCGACAGATCGGAGCGATGGAGCTATGAAGCAGTATCTCCGGCTCCTGATACGCCTCCGCAACCGGTATCTGATGACCATCGATATCGTCGGACTGGTCATCATTCCGCCACTTGCGATGCTTCTCCGTGCTGAAGACCCCGGCATTGTGGGGCCGTTCAGCAATGCGCTCATGGTGTACTTGTTCGTTATGCTCGGCGCAAAGATGCTTGTCTTCCTGAAAAGCGAACTCTACAGCGAGCTCTGGGCGTATGCAAGCATCCCCGCCCTGATAACGGTATTGCGCGCGCTGGCATTGTCAGGCATCGCAGAGCTCGTTCTCTTTTTCGGTCTGCTCCTGCCAACAGGTCTTGTGCCGGCTGGATTTCCACGCTCAATACCTATCATCTCTTCGCTTCTGACCGTGTTCTGGATCTCGGGTAGCCGTCTGGGGATACGGATACTCTTCACAAAGCTTCGAGATCAAGGCACAGCACACAACAGCCGCCGGGTGTTGATCGTCGGAGCAGGGGCTGCGGGTGCGCTGACGATCAAAGAGCTTCAGCACAACTCTGCATTTGGGATACGTGCCGGTTGGGTTTGTGGATGATGATTCGAGCAAAATCAGCAAGCGTGTCCACGGTGTACCGGTATTGGGTCGCCTCAGCGACATTCCCAACCTGGTGAAACAGCACCACATTGATGAAGTGATCATCACAATGCCGACAGCGCCCGGGAAAGTCATCCGGGAGGTGGTCCAACTTTGCCGCCAGGTGAAAGTGCCGAGCAAGACCATTCCCGCGCTGTACGACATCGTTCGTGGGACCGCCCGCATCGATGATGTCCGCAGCGTACAATTGGAAGATCTCCTCCGCCGAGGGGTGATTGAAACTGATACTACACAGGTCATGCTTCTCCTGACCGGGGCAAAGGTGCTCGTGACCGGCGCGGGCGGGTCGATCGGGAGTGAACTCTGCCGGCAGATCAAAGGATTCCGTCCGGCCGAACTGATTCTGCTGGGGCATGGGGAGACTTCGATCTTTCAGATCATGAAGGAGCTGGGGGAATCTCCGATTCCCGGTATGAAGATCACTCCGGTGATTGCCGATGTGCGGGATGAGGAGCGAATGGAGCATGTGTTCCGCTACGCTCCGGCCGGATGTTGTCTTCCATGCAGCCGCTCACAAGCATGTCTACCTGATGCAGGAGAATATCCCCGATTCGGTGACGAATAATGTTCTGGGGACGCGCATGCTCGTGGACCTTGCCAACCGGTTTGATGTGCGCCGGTTCGTGATGGTGTCAAGTGACAAAGCCGTCAATCCGACCAGCGTCATGGGTGTAACAAAGCGGATCGCCGAGTTGATCGTTCAGGATGCCGCAAACCGATCGGGGAAGCCCTTTGTTACAGTGCGCTTTGGGAATGTCCTGGGGAGCCGTGGCAGCGTTGTGCCGTTGTTCAAACATCAGATTGCGATGGGCGGACCTGTGACTGTTACGCACCCTGAGGTCACCCGCTATTTCATGACCATCCCCGAAGCAGTGCAGTTGGTACTTCAAGCCGCAACGATGGGTAAAGGTGGTGAGGTGTTTGTGCTGGATATGGGCGAACAGATCAAGGTGATCGACCTTGCGCGCGATCTGATCCGGTTGAGCGGCTTCACGGAAGAAGATATCGAGATCAAGATTACCGGTCTGATCCCGGGAGAGAAGATGTTTGAAGAACTCTTCTACGAGACAGATCATGTGGAAGAAACCGCCCACTCCAAGGTCATGGTCTGCCGTAAGAATTACGCGCGAGATCTTACGGGTGTCATCCCCGCCAACAAAATCCCGGTCCCTCACGAGTCACGCTTGATTATCGATGTCGCGACGTTGATCGAGGCCGCCCGGCAGGGCAACATACCTGTTGTGACGGATCTCTTCCATACGTTGGTGCCGCAATATGACCCGACGTTTCAGGAGAAGAGAGAGGTTGTGGTGAAGAAGAAAAACGGTGAGGTTGAGGGTGAGCGCGTGGGCATGCCCTTTGCGTTCCGAAGATGTAACGACACTCTTTGACGGAGTCTGGCCCTCTCAAACGGAAACCGACGTCCCCCAAAGAAATGAGCCTCGGCACTCACCGAGGCTCAAGGGATTCTGAACCCACCGTAGGGGAGCTTGCACTCTGGAAAGAGATCTCCTCCTGTACTAGCTGGCTCCCGCTGACCCATAAAGCATCTCGTGGAACTTGTTGTACAGCCACGCAAAAAAGGCCCCCACTACAGAAGCCTTCAATGAACCCGCCAACCAGTCCATACACCACACCGATAAACACTCCTTTCGAAGAACGGTAACACAAGTTTCATCACGCCAATGGTCTGCCCGAGTCCAATGGTGAGAGACAGGATCTATCATAATGCAGTAAGCCAGACCCAGCACAACTCCTCCCGCCATCCCAAATGCCCTGACACGGAGTCTCATGGGTTACTCCTTATGGTGAGTGGTTCGAATGTGTACACGGACGAATTGATGAAATAGTAGTTATTCCGCTTGCCCTTCATTGGGAAACGTCACAACAAGCATTGGTCGTATCTGCACTACGGCATTGTCCGGAATGTCACGTTCGATGACGGCGTTCGCGCCGATCTTGACGTTGTCACCGATTTTGACTTTCCCTGCGATTTTTGCACCGGGGGCAATATACACGTTGTTCCCGATTACTGGGAAGCCCAGGATACACTTTGCCTGGGAATAACCGAGGGTGATGTCATGGGTAATTGTGAGATTCTCACCCGCTATGACGTCACCTGCGATAAAGATCCCTCCATAGTGAAAGATATGAAATCCCGGGCCGATTTGCGCTTCCGACCCTATATCAATCCCCCATTTTGCGCGGACATGGTGGCGTTGCATTGACACAAAGGGCCTTAGCAACAACCTGATAGGCAAAGGTTTCGTCCGAAGCCATTGGCCCATCCGGTATGCCACGATAGCCTGGACCCCGGGACTTCGGAGGCACTCAAAGACTCTTCTTGCCCTGGAACCCTTTTTGAACGAATACGCTCTTTGAAGATCCTGTCTCAGCATTGAAGATCCTGTTTCAGAGGATACGTCCCACACTTCCGAACAAGGTTCACAACCTATTCGTACTTTTCACCTGATACATTCCTTGTGGCGGAATGATCTGATCGTAGGACCTACGTGCGACTCGCGGGAATATATGGAAGCATTTGGCGTTTGTCAATGAGGGCGAATGAAAGCGTCCAATTATGAAAGCGTCCAATTATTGTAGCGTCCATTCTGGGAAGCGCCCAATCTACGGTTACCTGAGCATTCTGTCCCGCCACCCCCCCCTCCTAGCATGTCACCCCAACAACATCCCACCCACCCACCGGACTGAGCATGAAGTGCACCGAAGCAGCGACCTTGTTGCTCTTCAACTCAACATATCGACAGGACTTGCAACACAGTGAGAATCGTGCTTCATTAATTAATAATATCTAAGCTCCTTGATTGCGCACTTCGACTCAAACGTCTCCTGTCTCCGTTCCGGTAGGCTATGATACAATGTGACATTGTTCCCTATGAGCAGCACCATGTCTCCCGCGTGAAAGAGTTCAATCGAAGGCTGGAGTTGGGGGGGAGCCGATTTAGATTCCCGGAGGGACCTCAGGAGACGTGGCTTCCGCAGGGGGGTGACAAATTTCTGTTCCAGGATTTGTTCCTGGCCGTGGATCGGGAGAGTGTCGTGCGGGGCGGATATGCTCTGAAGCATCAGATGTTTAAGATACATAGCAAGTTAGCCGATGTTGGAATGTGCCAATATCCCATTTCTGAGGCGGTCATTGATCGAAAATTCTCATTCGTCAGTGCGTTGCTCTTCCGGGATGTACTGAGAAGACAACCGCTCCTCTACGCTCTGGGGATTGGAGGGTCCGACGAGCCGTACGCCAGGTCGCTGACGGCGATGGGTTGGAAGTTGTATCCTGTACCGTTCTTTTTCATGATTCTTCAAACCAACAGATTCCTGCGAAATATTGAGTATCTTCGAACCACACCCCTAAAAGAAGCAGTTCTTGATTTCCTTGCTTTCTCAAAGGTTCTTGAACCGTTGGTTGGAGCGACGCACAAAGGACTTGCTTTGGCATCGATATCCGTTCCGTCACTGAGCTCAGAGATCGTAACGGAGTTCGGCTCTTGGGCGGACGATATCTGGCGTAGTGCTTCGGAATCCTTCTCCCTGGCAGCGGTTCGAGATTCTGTCACGCTTAATACTGAATACCCTGCGAATGAGCCATTCATCAGACTCCAGTTTTCCCGGCGTGGTGAATCAATAGGGTGGGCGGTTCTTCTTGCGACGCAGATGAGATCTCACGACTATTTCGGTTCGATGCACCTGGGCACCATCGTCGATTGCCTGGCGACCCCCGGAAATGAGATTGGTGTGATTACCGGTTCGCTCTCCCATCTGAAATCGCTTGACGTTGACCTTGTTGTCTCGAACCAGAATCACGGATCCTGGAGGAGCGCGTTGAAGCGAACAGGTTTCTTGCAGGGACCGTCGAATTTCTTCTTCGGCGTGTCAAAAAGCCTCGAGGCAGAACTGGGTAACGTCTCCAAGCATCTACCTTTGATGCACCTGAACCGTGGCGATGGCAACGGGCCGATCCACCTCTGAGCCGAGACGGACTAATGGATCTCCAGTGGAAAAGCGACATTGATCTCGTTAGTAACGCACGCATCTTGTTCGGGCACCAATCGGTCGGCTGGAACATCATTGAAGGCATGACTGAAGCAGATGTCGCTGCCGGCGGAGTGAAGATTGTACGGACCGATTCGGTGAACCCACGGAACGTTGCCTATTTCGCACATTCAGAAATTGGAAGGAACGGAAGTCCGAGGACGAAATGTGATGCATTCTTGAGCGAGGTTGACCGTCTGGGGGGAAACTCGCTCCAGGTGGCGATCATGAAATTCTGCTTTGCGGATTTTGTCCCTGAGACTGATGTCGACGAACTGGTTCAATACTATACTTCAAGTATGATAAAGCTCCAATCCCGGTATCCGCGTCTCCGGATTGTTCACGTGACTGCGCCGCTTCTTCGAAAGACACCACTCTTGAAACGGCTTGTGAAAATGGTCCTCGGTCGGCCGGAGAGCTCGGAAGTGCAGAACCTCAACGCAAACAGATTCAATGAGTTATTGTCGAAGCACTTCTCGGGCGAGTTCATATTTGATCTTGCACGCCTTGAGTCTACCAATCCGGATGGCAGCAGGTGCATCGTTGGTAATGGCCCTGATTCGACATACACGATTGCTGCTGAGTACACGTCGGACGGAGGACATTTAAACGAGCTGGGTCGCAGGCGGGCGGCGGTTGAATTGGTTCGCGTTCTCGCCGCTGCGCTGAGGTCAAATGGCCCGGGAATGTGAAATGACCCAGGATGTCCTTGATCTCCGTAGGTCAGCAGATTTGGAGAGAACCCGAAATATCCGCGTGGAGAGTTTCTGGGGATATTCCGGGAAGATCATAGCGTGGTTTCTCCCCATCCCGGCACCGTCACCCCAACAACATCCCATCCACCCACCGGACTGAGCATGAAGCGCACGGAAGCGGTGCCTGAGCCGCCGACGGGCTTCTTTGTGTCCGCTCCTATCCCCGCCCACGTCAATGAAGCGCTGACCTCTGCATGTGGTATATCGACTTCACATGATGTCACTTCCATCAGATGCGAAGTGAAAGCGTCGATCGTCTTGTAGAAATCGTTAAGCGTGAACATGAACCGGTCTGCGGAGTCCTTCTTCCCGTTGAAATCGCACAGCCCCTGCTTGTAAAGCATCTGCCAGATCAAACACCTGTCCCGGAAGAACAGGGCGTTTAGAAACTTCTCAGCATCCCGGCGCGCATTCGACGCCTGATCCGGATGGAACTCGTCGTACACAAAGGTGTGCATCATCTGCTCGATGCGGATATTGTCCATCTTCTCCCGGAAGAGTTCCTCGGTGACGAATCGGTAGACCTCCGCATCGCTCACTTCCCGATCGAAATGCACCTCGATGTTGTTGTCAAACAGGAGATCCATCAACGTATTGGTGGATGCGGGGAGCTCATCCGGAGGGATTGCTGTGAGCGGCCGGACATCAGGGTTGCCCACAAACTCCCTCACGGTGATCTGTCCATTCTCAGCGTACTGCCGTTCAAACTCTGAGATGTAGTCAAGCCATTCTGACTCGGCCTCGGGTGGAAGGTTGTCCGGGCTGCCCGAAAATCTTGCGCCGTAGCGGTCTTCCAGGGCTCTCTTTTTCTGGTCATTCATCGCGCGCTGTATGCTGTCGTGGTCGGGATCCATGGTGGCCTCCGGGGGAAAAGGGTTAATGAATAGTGACGGGGGAGAGTCCCTGTTACTACACACGAACCCTCGCATTTCCGAGCACCCCCTCAAAATTTTCCCCAACCCCCACCGAATTTTTTCGTATATAGAATGATGTTTCTCATGACAACTCCACTCCTGGAAAAGACACAAAATACTTCAATTATTGAGGAGACCGCATGAAACGCGCTCTGCTGGCCCTTATCCTCTGTGCGGCTGTCGCAACAGCTGCCGACACGAGGATTTCGGTGCCATACCAGCGATTCACGCTTCCTAACGGGCTCACGGTGATCCTCCATGAGGATCATTCCACCCCCATCGTCAGCGTGAACATCTACTACCATGTCGGTTCGGGACGCGAAAAGCCCGGCCGGACCGGTTTCGCCCACCTCTTCGAACATCTGATGTTCGAAGGTTCAGCCCATGTGCCGGAAGGGAAATTCGACCAGTGGCTGGAAGCTGTGGGAGGGGACAACAACGGCTCGACCACCTCCGACCGCACGAACTACTGGATCAACGTTCCGAGCAATGCGCTGGAACTGCCGCTCTTCCTTGAATCGGACCGTATGGGGTTTCTGGTGGATGCGATGTCTCCCTCAACGGTCGACGGACAACGGGATGTCGTGAAGAATGAGCGACGGCAATCGTATGAGAACCGGCCGTATGGTATGGCGTCAATAGCCATTGACGAAAACCTTTATCCCCCTGATCATCCTTACCACTGGCCGACCATCGGTTCGATGGAGGACCTTAGCGCGGCAAGCTATCAGGATGTTGTCGATTTTTTCAAGAAGTACTACGGTCCGAACAACGCGAGCCTCTGCATTGGAGGCGACATCGATCCTGTGAAAACCCGCGCGCTCGTGGAAAAGTGGTTCGGTGATGTACCGGCGGGTCCCGCGGTGCCTCCGCCGGGTGCACCTGTGGCGTTTCTGGACCATGAGAAGCGCGTCGTTCTCGAAGACAAGGTGTCGTTGCCCCGCCTCTATATGGCCTGGCTCTCACCTGCAATGTTCACACCCGGAGACGCTGAGCTGGATATGGTGGCAAGTGTTCTGGCCAACGGAAAGAATTCGCGGCTGTACAAACGGCTGGTCTACGAACTGCAAATTGCACAGGATGTCTCCGCCTATGAGGCATCGGCGCATCTCGGGTCCTCGTTCCAGATCGTGGCGACGGCCCGCGCGGGGCATACGCTGAGCGAGCTGGAGAAGGTGATTCAGGAGGAGCTGCACAAACTTCAAACCGTCGCTCCGGAGAAGAGGGAAGTTGAGCGTGCGGTGAATCAATACGAAGCATCATTCCTCGGACGCCTTGAAGCTGTGGGTGGTTTTTATGGCAAAGCGGATCTGCTTAATGCGTATTTCACACAGACAGGCAATCCGGACTATTTCCAGGAAGATTTTTCGCGCTACAAGGCGCTTGACCCCGGAGATATTCAATCGGCGGCAGCAACATATCTGGGGGATAATAACCGCGTCGTACTGAGTGTCGTGCCGCAAGGGAAGAAAGAACTCGCCGCGACGTCAGGCAAGGAGGGGAAAAAGCCATGAAGCTGAGAAAGAAAGGCAATAGGCAATGGGCAATAGGCGTCAGTGGGTTGCTCTTGGCCGCTGTGATCCTGGCAAACGTGGCCATGGCTCAGAAACCTGATCGCACAACACCTCCGCCCGTCGGCCCTACACCGTCGTTTTCCATGGCGCAGGTTCAACATTTCACACTGTCGAACGGACTCCCGGTTGTGCTTCTGGAGAAACACCAGGTGCCGCTCGTGCAGATCAACCTCGTGATCAAGTCCGGTGCTGTGAATGACCCCGCAGGAAAAACCGGGGTGGCATCTATGGTGTCAACGATGCTCACCGACGGTTCGGGTTCGCGGGACGCACTGGCATTTGCCGATGCAGTGGATTACCTCGGCGCATCTCTCCGGGGGTCAGCCGGGTTGCATACTTCGTCGGTGAGTCTGTATACTCCGGTTTCCAAACTCGACTCGGCACTTGCACTGCAGGCGGATGCGGCACTCCGGCCGGCATTCGCTCCCGCCGAACTTGAACGCCACCGCAAAGAGCGTTTGACAACGCTCCTCTCGTGGCGCGATGAAGCGCGCGCACAGGCATCTGCGCTCTTCTCACGCACGCTCTACACACTCGATCACCCGTACGGACGCACATCCATCGGTGACGAAAAAGCCATCCGCTCGTTAAGCGCAGATGACCTCCGTCAGTTCCACTCTACCTACTACCGGCCGAACAATGCGGTGCTTGTGATCGTCGGGGATGTGACTGTGCCGATGATGAAACCCAAACTTGAAGCTCTTTTTGGTGGGTGGCAGAAGGGTACCGTGTCAACGCCATCACTTCCTGCAATCACGCAGGTAGAGAAACGCACAGTGTCGCTCGTGGACAAACCCGGAGCCGCGCAAACGGAGATCAGGATCGGCTGCATCGGCGTCCCCCGAATGACGGACGACTATTATGCAATAGTGGTGATGAATACGATCCTTGGCGGATCGTTCAGCTCCCGATTGAACCAGAATCTCCGCGAAGAACATGGCTATACATACGGTGCCAGCTCGTCGTTCGGATTCCGCGCGCTGGCAGGTCCGTTTATTGCGGCATCATCGGTCCAAACCGCCAAGACCGACTCGGCACTGATGGAGTTCATGAAGGAACTCAATGGCATGCTTCAACCCATCCCGCAGGAAGATGTCGATCGCGCGAAGAATTTTGTAGCGCTCGGTTTCCCGGCGGATTTCCAGACGGTGGGCGATATCGCATCGAAGATCGAGGAGATGGTCATCTACAATTTGCCGGATGACTATTTCAACAATTTCATCAAGAACGTTCTGGCCGTCACCAAAGCGGATGTAGAACGCGTGGCGAAGAAATACATTCGTCCCGATAAGATGGCGGTGATTCTCGTGGGGGACAAGAAAGAGATCGAAGCGAAGGTTTCGGCGATGAAACTCGGCACGCTGAAGAATTTTTCAGTCGATGATGTCTTGGGAAAGCACCAGCCAATTGACTGTAGTCAATGGACGATTGACTATTGACGATCGAATCTCTGAATACACAGATCACACGCTGCCGGCTCTGCCCGCGCCTGGTGCAATGGCGCGAAGCAATGGCAGACGAGAAGGTAAAACGCTACTCCGGCGAAGAGTACTGGGGCAAGCCGCTGACCGGCTTTGGTGATCCGAATGCATGGCTCCTGCTCGTGGGCCTGGCTCCTGCGGCCCACGGCGGAAACCGCACCGGGCGGATGTTCACAGGCGACGAGAGCGGCAACTGGCTCTTCCGGGCCCTTCACCATGCAGGTTTTGCCAATCAACCGGAGTCCGTACACCGTGAGGACGGGCTCCGGTTGAAAGGCTGCTATATCACCGCAACTCTTCGTTGCGCCCCTCCACAAAACAAACCCACGGCAGCCGAGATATCCGCCTGCCGTCCATTTCTCCTTCAAGAATTGGCCCTCCTAAAAAACGTCAAAGTAGTGGTTGGACTGGGTAAAATTGGTTTCGAAGCGGCACTCAAAGCCTATACCGATGCCGGCCGGATTACCATTTCTCCTAAACCACGATTTGGCCACGGCGCCAGGTACGTTTTCGATGGTCTGACGTTTATCGCTTCCTATCACCCGAGCCAGCAAAATACGTTCACAGGCAAACTTACCCGCCCGATGTTCGACGGTATCTTTCGCATAGCCAAACAGGCCGGGCGAGCTTAAAAGGCGAGCTTACGAGGCGAGTTTAAGAGTGTGTCGGACTGTTGCGATTTGATCCCAGATCGGCTATTATTTAGTTCCCTCAGGAGGAGATCTCATGGAATTCGCACTGATCGCTGTAGTGCTCATTATTGCGGTGCTGGTCTTTGAGTACAGGGTCCGCAAACCCGATCAAATTGTGCTGTTCGAATCACGCGACGGCGTCGGCGTCAGAAAAGGACGGCTCTACCCCCGGCATTTCAGCACGCCCATTACGCGCACGGCGCATTCTTTCACGCAAACCATCGAGGGATCGACAAAAGGGAACCTGGATGTACGGTTCAAAATTGCCGTGACCGTCGCCCCTTCGATGGGACACCTCGCATCTCTGGTACGCGCGGGCGGCTGGACTGCAAATGCAGTCGCCAGAGCAGGAAAGGAACTCGAAACACTCCTCCTGGGCTACGTGAAGGAATATACCGAGGGGAAAGGGATCGAAGAGGTTTCCTCGGACAGTCTCCGGGTCCACCTCCAGCAACGGTTCAAAGACATCAACAGCGCACTCGGACTGGATATCGTAAGTCTCGCCGTCACGTCGTTCGAACCGGTGAACACACAGATCGCCGAAGCGATGCGCCAGCGCGAGCATGCACGTATTCTCGAACAGACAGAAACGCTGAACCAGCAAGCACGCATCACCGCGGCAAAGGCTCGGCTGAAAGCCGACGAGGAAGTTGCACTGCTCGAACATGAACTGGCATTGAAACGGTACGATCTGAAGAAGGTACAACTCGAACGGGAAGCGACGCTTGCCGAGGCCCGCACCACACACGAACTTCAACTGAAGAAGCAGCAGCTGGAGTTTGAGAAGGAAGAGATGCAGCTGTTGAAGGATTCTCCGGAACTTCTCCTGCTCACCCCCCAGGCCGCACGCCTTGCGGAAGCGAGCCAGTCTCTCAAGAACGCACGCACTGTGGTGTCGCTCTCGCCGGGCGAAACACCGCAGGGGAATGAACTCCTGGCGATGTTCCACACGTTCGTGCAGGGCGCGATTGATGCGTACAGGAAGAAGAAGTGAATGCCTTTCGCCTGAAGCCCACACGGGCGGCCAAGGTCTCCGAGATCAGTGAGGCCACGGCGGCGGCGGCTATCGCTCCCGAAGACCGTGTGAACTTCCATATCGGCAACCCGGTGCAGGAACCGGGTCTCTCATCAGCATATCTTAGAGCAATCACCGGCCTCGATATCCGGGACGAGCTTCTCACTGACGATGCGCCCGAGCAGCTCATGCAGGCTATGGATTGGGCCGACGGGGACCGGCCTGTTCTCGATCTCCTGATCAATCTTGTAAGGAAGAGCTCACCGTATCTTCCCCGTGGAGGTTTTGCCCGGGCGACGCCTCCGCCCCTGGTGCTGGCATTCAGCGAGTGGCTTCAGAAGCAGCAGGAGCCGCTGGTGTACGACCTCGGTAAAGCCTCGGAGCGGCGCGAAATCATACTCGCCTCAGGCGGACGCATCGAGACGCTGCGGGTGTTCTTCCATGCAATTAATGCCTACCTCGCGTCACTTCCTGCGAAGGTGCTGCTCTTTCATATGGATCTTCCTGACCATGTGATGGCTTTCAACGGGCTGCAGTTCGAAGCGCTTGCAGATGACGAGCACAAGGCGTTAACACGCATCCGTGCGGTGACAACGGAAGATGCAGACCGCCCCGTGTTCCTCGTTCTCGGCGCTATTATGCGTGAGGACACGCGCCGGTCGCTCCGTCAACTCAGTCTCTCAAAGCCACTCTTCTTTCTCGAAGTCAATGATGCTCCGAACCACCTGTCGCTCGGACGGGAAGCCAGGCTGATTGACCGGGTCATTCGATTCCTCACGCCCGCGATCTTCTCCCCGAAATTCTCGGCGCTTTCCATTGTCTTTGTTGCCGGGAACGCGGAGTATCTCTCGCTGCTGGAGACACTCCATTTTCAATTGAAGGGAAATCCGTCGGCATCGGAAGTGGAGTTGCTGACATTCCTGCTGAATGCACGGCCGGCAGTTGAAGTTTCTGTGCCGGAACGCGCTCCCCTCATGGTTGAGCCGCCTCTGGAACCGCCGGCATTCGGCTTCGGCGGAGAGAATGCTCTGGCACGGACCGGCTCGACTGTCGGCCGGAATCTGGACACTCTGCTATCCACCCACGAACGACTGCTCACCACCACGTTAACAGCGCTGGATACCCGCGCCGACCGCATGCTGCCGCGTGCACTGGCACACCTGCCTGAATATGCGGCTGACAGGTTCGCGCAATATGATCCGCGCGAACTTATGAAGGAAATGGCGGCAAATGTTGAGGATCCGCAATGGCATGCCGGTCTGCAACAGTCACTCCTGGCCGCGTTTGGTAGACATAACCCGGAGTATGACCTTCGCAGCTGCGCAGTTGTGAGCGGTTCTTCCCGCACTGCGTTGAGCCTCCTCGGGTTCCACTGCGGCGTTACCGACGTAGTAATGCCCGATCTGAGCTGGACATACGAGCATTGTTTCCCCAGAACGCACGCAGTGCCGCTCACCCCGGAGTTGGGTCTTGACGGTGATGCCATCGTGCGCGCCGTGGAGGAGTTGATCCGCAGCGATCCGTCGTGGGGTGAATACGGTGCGGTGGTGTTGAACAATCCGCACAATGCAACCGGCAGGATCTTCGCTATTGAGACGGTGCGGGATCTTCTGCAAAGACTTCTGGAAAAAGGAATCTTCGTCATCGACGATCTTTCCTACCGGAATGTCGCACCCCGGAGAAATCTGCCGGAGATCCCGACGTTGCGTCAGCTCGCGGATGAGTTGGTCGCAACAGGCGGCCTGACATCACAGCAGGCAAACCGGCTCATTACCGTCCAATCGATGTCCAAGACCGATTGCATGGCCGGTGCGCGGCTTTCGATTGTGGAGATCCGGGAAAAAGCTCTCCGGCAGAAATTCTGTTCGATCCTTTCCACGGTGAAACCGAACACCGGAGCGATTCTCCTTTCGTATCTCTTCTATCGCAATTCTCTCGAGACAACGCGCGCGTACTGGCGGCTGAGGAACACCATTCTCTGTGAACGGATGGAAGCGCTCACCTCCGCATTGCAGAATCTTCCAACCGACAGGAATTTCTTTGCGATCCACATCGAGCCGCCCACCGGCAGCATGTATCCGCTGATGGTCATCAACAAACTTCCTGCGGGTCTTTCGCTCGATTGGGTTGCCTCAGGACTCGCCCGGCAGGGGATCGGCATGGTGCCGCTCTCGACATTTGCGAGAACCGAGAAGGGATTCGAGACAGGCAGAAAGGCCTTTCGTTTGACGCTCGGCGGCACCGATCCGGCAAGCGTTCTGCAGAAGAAGACCCGCAGGGTGCTCATCGATCTCAATCATATTATCGCCGAGGAATCGGCACAGTACCGCCGCAGCACGTATACTCCGACGCACACGATTGCGCCCGCCAGTGATGCAGCGTATGTCTGGAATGCGTTGGAAGGGATTCTGTGCACACTGGTTAAGAAGGAAGCAACAACCAAACGCACGCCGCTCCCGGAGGATCTGCAGGACGACCGTATCCGGCGGCACCTGATCGAGGAGTTTCTGCCGGAGCGCATCGGCGTGTTCCGTCAGCGGTATTTCGACAGGCTTGCACTCGCCGATGAGTATTGCGCGCTTGCCCGTAGCGACGGCGGAAGATCCCTCGCACGGACTCTTGAAAAGGAATTCTATAAAGACTCTCTGAAACGCCGCGAGGAAGCATTCAAGCATCGCCTGTTTGACCGCACCGTGCATCCGACGCAGATGTACTCCATCCGGAGCGAGATCGCCTTTGATGCTATCCTGCATGAGATGATCCGGGGCGGGGATGCGTCTCGCGCGCAGTTGTCCCGCCTGGCGGTCCACCTGGTGAATGAGTTCCTCGGCCTCAATGTCGCCATTACTTCTAGCGAAGAGGCAGAGGAGATTTTAGTCGATCTTGATGCGCATATCTCCGCTGAATTGTGCGGCGAATTTGAAGGAGCGGGATTGCCGCCTGCGTTCTTGTCGTTCTGGGGGGACTGGGATGGCAGCAACCGGCCGTCCGGGCAGGGGCACCAGCTCATCGGTTCTGTTTTGAGACAGAATGTGCAGCGGATGTCGCGTCTTCTCAAGATGCTGATGGAACGTGACGCGGAGGTGCGGGTATCTCCGGACTTGCACAGCGAGATGGAACAGCTGCCGGCAAAGAGCCGTCACTTTATTGAACTGATGAACGAGATTACAGGCCTGACACACCAGCTCGAACGGCGGTACCGGGGGATTCTGCCGTTCCATGCACAGGCGGGTCCGTTCCGGCGCATCGGGATGTCGCTCCACATTGCCAGCGATCCGGTCACAACGCTCTGGCATCACAATGATCGGCTGGAACGGCGCATGCTTGACCTGCGCCGCAAACGGCGCGAAGCCCTTGAATACTACGCGGGTCTGAACAAACGGCTGCGAAAGGAACTGCACGGACAGATACCGGCCGTACAGCGGAACATCGGCGATCCGGCGCTGTTGCGTGAAGCGGTTCTTTATCGCGATCTCCTGCAACGTGTCGTGATCACACCCCGCATACAGCAGAACATGGTGACCGCACAGGATCAGTTTGCCATTGATACGACGGTATTCAATATCACCGAGATCAACGAGATCGGTGCATTGTATGGCAACCCGGGACTCGTTCTTGCGCTCCAGGTAAGCATGTCCGCGCGCCCGGAGGCCCTTATCGCGCTGGACCGGAAGTTCCATGCCCGGCGTGAGCATGTCCTCCGCGACCACCCGGAACTCTCCCTCCCATCAGTCTGGTTGATACCGCTCTTTGAAGATGCGGAAGCGGTGCGCGGGCTGACGGGCTACCTCAACAAACTCTGGGAACATGCGCTGCAGAGCAGGCGGCTGAATCAGGAGACAAGCGATCGCTTTGCAGGAATGATAGCCGAGATATTTATCGCGGGTTCGGATTTGAGCCAGAATGTGGGCCAGGCCGCCGGTGCGAGGCTTTACCGTCACGCGAAATTTGAGCTGATGCACTGGCTTGCGGAGAAGGGACTTGCCGGCCGTATCCGGTTGAAACTGGGAAGCGGCGAACCGATGCAACGCCAGGGGGGCTATTACGGTGAACTGAGCGGGGTGCCTGCGTTCACGCAATCGGCAGAAACCTCGCGACGGTTTGCCGAAAATCTCCGGGCCTCGACACGGCGAAGCACGCTGTATGCGACCACACCGATGCTGGGTGTCTTTTCGGGGGGTGACCTGCGCACGTTCCAGAGCGCGATCGCAGAGAAGATCCGTCACCTCCCGGTCGAGGAGTTCACACAACTTCTGCATCACATTGCCGATCAGCAGAAGAAGCATCGCAGCGATCTTGTCCGCGCATGCGAGGAATTTGCAGACAGCCGCTTTAAGAGCACCACGCGTGGAAAACAGACGCTCGAACGGCTGACCATCGGCATGCAGAGCACCGCACTTGATGCATTCCTGGGAGTGCTGACCGAGAATTTCCGCCAGATTTTGTACGGCCGAGACGAAGATGTTGTGGGACTGCACGTTATTTCGTACTTCATCGCGCGAACAACCCCGCCGCTACGTGACAGACCGACGGTACGTCCCGGACAATCGGGGAAGGAGCAGGGGAATCGCATACTTGAGCGTATTGCAGAAACAATCCCCTCCTCGCGCTACGGCAGTCTGTTGCGTGCCATTGCGCATAACCAGGCGCAAACTGCTGTTCTGGGAATCAACCAGCTGACCGTGGGTCTCTTCCGTGCGCTGGACACGTTCGCGCAAAAGGAATCAGTGGAAGGGGATCCCGAAACCTTTCTGGCCGACGCGATACTGCCGCATCTGCCGGTATACGAAATTCTGCACACGCTCCAGCTTTATCATGACATGGAACGGATGCAGGTGCTGGAACGGGCGTTTCCCGCCGGCAATTCTGCGCTCCTCGCGTTGCGCGAAGACGTGGATGCAATGACGAAGTATATAAAGCTCTTCCAGCAGGAGCTGTTGCGACGGCATGGGATTGACGTGAGCGATTTCTTTGAGCCGACCGGCTTCAAACCTGCTCTGCTTCCAACCCTGCGGCCGGATCTCGCAGTGCTTGATGCAACCGGATCTGTTCAACACGGATATGCAGAAACTGCGTGAAGTGATCGACGGGTCTATCGACGAGGCCTGGTCAAACCAAGTACAGAAACTTCTTAACATCCCTCTGGAGATCCGTTTCTGGCGGACACGTGCATGGGCATTGCTGGAGCGGCCGGTCTTCCAGCGTGTCGAGGCGTTCGTCGAGTTAGCTGTGGCGCTGTATTCCATTTCATCGAAGCTGCAGCGTCATGATATCCCGATGGCGGCACGGGAGGTACGTTTGCCGTCGGCGCTTACTTCCTACTTCCGTGTGACCGGTAGTGATGACGAGATGCGTCAGTTCCTTGCGGCTGCCGTGGAATATCTGAACATCGCTGCGGAGGGTCAGATCGAGGTGCCCGCAACAATCATCCGTGCAATGCGGGAGGTGGAACGTATCGCGTCAATCGAAGAGCAGGCGCTGAATCCTGTTCAACAGGATCGATTGCGGTTCTATCTGCTGCAGATTGCGAGGTTGGCGGGAGAGAACGGTAGCCTCGAATTCCCAAGAGCAACCCTGTCGCCCACGGCGACTGATGTCTTGAGGTTACAATCTGAAACCTCAAGATCATCAGGACATGGAGGACGTAGGGATCCCCCCTTTATTCCAGAGTCTGCTACCCCCTTGCCCCCGGGGCTGCGGAGGCTTGTCATTTGCGCCAGAGGGGTTGCCGATTTGTAGAATGCCACACCCGCCCACACGATCCCGCCGATAATTGCCACGATGGAAATAAGCACTCCTGCATAGTACATGATGTCCGCGATCTCCTGACAGGAATCAATCAGGTCCCATTTCGTAAGAAGAAAATGCCAGTCGTGACCCGATTTGTGTCCGCCGAGCAGAGGCAGGGCCATATCCTGTGAGTCACGGATGTAGAGACTCACATCCATCATGTTTTCCCCGGTCCAGAAGAGAGGGAAGGGAGCGACCTGCGATTTTTGTTTCAGGGCGATGGCGAACCAGAGGAGGGGGAACATGATTTGCCAGAACGATCCGCCGAGAGCGTAAAGCGTTCTGCCGAACAGGATGAACAGAAGGTGTCCTCCTTCATGAAGCGGCAGGAACGTGAATGTGCGGAAGATCCAGATGAGGCGCGGCCATTGCTCGTTAGGATCGTACGAGTAGAAGATCGGGATGGCCCCGATCAGGAACCAGGTCAGGAAAAGATAGACCGCCAGCCGGAGGAGCAGAGGAACGTACCGAGCTACGGGATCAACGGGATCAGGGGCGATGGTGAATGGTGTGTTCACGGAAATCGTCACCCTGGTATCCATATCTTCTCCGACTCCACAATCTCTGCAGACGAGGGAAAGCCCAATTGTTCCTTGGAGCTTGTGAAGAAGACGAGGCCTTTGTAGCCCATGAGGTATTCGAACTTCTTCGAGAATACCCCACCACGGGAAGTGACAACAAGCGGGTCTTTTGAACGTTGGAGCAGGGTTTTGAATCCCTCGGGAGAGATCTTTACTATTGCACCTGAGGCTTTGACTGCCTGGGCAATTGCGGCAGCTGCGGCGTGTGTGGCGGTAATCATTGGCTCCTCTATCGAATAGGGCGAATTGGGCGCATTGGCGCTTGGGAAGGTCCAGACTGTCGTAGAGTACGAAGAATTTTCGAACTCTACAAATTTGGTCTTTTCCCCCACAATCCGTTTCTTTAGGGTATTACGGAGGCGTAACAAGATGCTGAATATTGGAGCGAAACTCGGGCTGGGCATCGGAGTGCTCCTTATGCTCTGTGTGGTGATCGGTGTGGTGTCATACACACAAACGGCTGCAGTAAGCGAGAAGCTGGAAGAGTTGACGCAGATCAGGGAGCCGATCAACTCGGCTGTCTATGGTATCGAAAGTGATCTCGCGGAGACCGCCTTTGCCACACTCGCATACTCTGCCACAGGAGATCCGCGGATGCTCCGGGCGATCGAACGGGACAGTGCAGCCCACGACAGCAGCCGCAGTGAAGAAACGAGCGTCGCCAAACTTGCGCGATTGGCCGGCCTCCGGACAGACCTGCGGGACTCGCTCATTAATCTTCATTATCAAGCGGCTGAGCAGGCGCATTTGCGCGACGTCCAGGTGCAGAACCTCAATGCCCTGCGCGACGAGCTCCAGGCGATCGATGCACTGCTGTCGGACCGCGTGCTGCGTTCGATCAGCGTGAATAACCCCATTGCGTATCGCCGGCTTCAGGTTGCTCTCAGCATGCAGGTGCAGATGAATGCTCTTGCGAAAAGTCTGGGAAACTATCTGCTGACCGGGGAACCCCGATACTCCGACCAGCTCACCACCGCCGAAAAGCAGTTCTCGGAATTTCTGCGGGTCTACCAGGTGGTTCTCCTCTCCGCCGATGAGAAACGATGGGCTGCGGAATTGCAGCGGAGGTCCAACGACGGTCTCCGGCTCTCCCGGACGCTCGTTGAGTCGGAAAAGGCGCGACGATTGCATCTCGACCTCTTCATGGCGACCTATCGGAGTCTCGCTTCAACCCTCAACGACCGGGTGAAGACCCACACGGAACGGGGACTCGCAAAAGTGAAAGAGGAGCTCCTGGTTGCCGGTCGCACATCCAACAACACCATTCTCGGTGTGCTGGCCGTCAGCCTCGTGTTCGGCATCCTGGCAGGCATATTGACAACACGCAGCATCACAAGGCCGCTCGCACATCTGACATCGGTCATGTCAAACGTCGGCCGGGGGGATCGCTCACAGAGAGTCAAACTCACGAGTCGCGATGAACTCCAGCTGGTGGGGGATACGTTCAACGCAATGGTCGAACAGCTTGACAAGACGGAACAGGAACGGAATGCCGGACTCAGGCGTTTGCATCATCGATGCAGCGGGCGCAGGAAGAAGAGCGCGCCCGCATATCGCGTGAGTTGCACGACGATCTCTGCCAGCGGCTCACGGGTATGAAGTTCCGGGTGGAAGTGCTGGAAGAGGTAGCCACTCCCGATGACCGCAAGATGGGAAGCCAACTCCGTGACGTTCGTGAAGAGCTTGACCGGTCGATTGCGGAAGTACGGAGAATCTCGTCCAACCTCCGGCCGAGCGTCCTGGATGACTTCGGCTTCGTGACGGCCTTGCGGTTGCTCGTGAAGGAGTTCGAGAAGCGCCAGGGCATCGTCGCAGAGATTCATTGTGCACAAAATTTCCCCGCAGATCTTGAGGGTGATGCGGAAATCGCCCTCTACCGGATCGCGCAGGAGGCATTGGCGAATATTGCCAAACATGCACATGCGACGGCGGTCGAAGTGCACCTCGTGCAACGCGACACATCTGTGGAGTTGCGTATCCACGACAATGGACAGGGAATCGTGCTCGAGAATATGGTCAGCATGCGTGTCAAAGGCCATGGTCTCGGCCTTCTTGGCATGCGCGAGCGCTCAGAACTGATGGGGGGAACATTTGTCATCGACACCGGCGCCGGACTCGGGACAACGATCACCGCCACTCTTCCCCTCCAAACCGAGGACACTAATGCCTAAAACCAGGATCTTGCTCGCCGATGACCATGATGTGGTGCGGAGCGGTCTCCGGGCCCTGCTGCAGACATCCCCCAACTTCGCAATCGTCGGAGAAGCCGTTGACGGGGAGGCAGCCGTACGCATGGCCCAGGAGACAAAGCCGGATGTCGTCATTATGGATATCTCGATGCCGAACCTGGATGGCATTGCGGCAACGAAGGCGATCAAAGACAAACTTCCCGACGTCAAGGTGGTGATTCTGACGGTTCATGAAGACGAAGAATATGCCTATCAGGTCCTCCGCGCCGGAGCCAGCGGCTATGTCTTGAAGAATGCGGGGAAGAAAGACATTTTCAAAGCCATTGAATCCGCCGTATCAGGCCAACGGTTCTTCAGTCCGGGGATCTCGAATATCATCGTTGAGAGCTTCATAAAACGCGCAAGTGAACAACCCAAGGTCGAACAACAGCCCGCCTCAACGTCGGACCAGCCGCTGACAAAACGTGAAATCGAGGTGTTGAAATACATCGCGCTCGGGCAAACGAATCGGCAGATCGCCGATACCCTCTTCTTAAGTTTCCGCACCGTCAATACACACCGTGCAAATATCATGCAAAAGCTGAATATCCATGAAACCGCGGGACTTGTACGGTACGCAATAAGCACCGGATTGGTGAGCCCCGGGGGTGAAAGTAGCTAAAAATTTAAAAATTGGCCTTTTGGCGCCTAATTGAAAAAATGTACTACAGTGTTTGCTCTACCCCGGAATTACATGCTCTTCCCGATTGAGGTTTCCCCCCGGTTCCGGTACGTTTATATCACTCACCGCGTGCTGCTGACGAGCGGGAGAGTTAAACGAGGACATGGTGGGATGCAGCATGTAGACATGCCGGCTGCTGCTGTCGAGCGGGAGAGTTGAACAAGGAAATGGTGGGATGCAGCACGCGGAGTGTTTTTGTTCTCCGGCAAACAGACCCTGGCAATTACACCCTTCACTATCAATGAGGATACCATGAGAGCGATCATTGCGGTAGTCGCGCTCTGCTCGGTGCTTGTTATCGGATGTTCGGACAAAGAGAAAGAAGAAGCACTGCAGAAGCAGCTGACGCAGGCTACAACCGATCGGGAATCGGTGCAGAAACTTCTCAGCGAACGTGACCTCTATCTGGAAGGGGTCATGAAAGAGATCAATGATATTTATACCGATCTCGAGAAAGCCCGGACGAAAGAGGGGACACTCACCCAGCGCACGCAAGGTGTTGAGGCCAAGCAGGCCAATCTCGACAGCCGGAAACAACTGCTGGACAACATCCAGGATATCGGTACGGCACTCAAAGACAACCGGAGAAAAATCGGCGATCTCCGGGCGAAGGTAAAATCACTCGGGGTAAAGATTGCAGGCCTTGATACGCTCATCCTCAATCTGCAGCACACCCTTTTCGAACGCGAACAGGCGATTGCACAGCTCGAGGGTCGTGTGCAGGGATTGGAACTCACCGTTGCCGAGAAGACCGCAACGATTGTCGACAAAGACAATCAGCTGAACGAACAGAAACGCAGAATGAACACGGTATTCTATGTCACCGGCTCACGGGCAGAATTGAAAGAGAAGGGGATCATTACTGAAGAAGGCGGTTTCCTCTGGGGACTCCTCGGATCAACGACGGTGATGTCGGCCGTTGCCGACCCTGCGGAATTTACGGCCCTGGACAAGACAAAAGATTACACCATCCACATCGATGGCAAGATCGCGGAAATTCTTCCCCACCGCAAAACCGAACTCTTCGCGACCTCCGAACCGGATGAAAAAGGATCGGATCTGAAAATCCTGGAACCGGAGAAGTTCTGGAGAGATCAGTATCTCGTGGTGGTGCTGGACTAGACCCTAAGGGGAGGCTGTCATTGCGAGCGCGTGTCTCAGCGCGAAGCAATCTCGATTCTTCAATGGAAGAGATGAGATTGCTTCGTCCCGCTCAGCGGGCTCGCAATGACGGCATCAGGAGTTACTTCGGCAGCCGTATCCGGAACGTGGTTCCCACTCCGGGCGTGCTCTGCTTCACGTACAACCTGCCTTTGTGGTATTCATCGATGATCCGCTTGGAGAGCGTCAACCCGAGCCCCCATCCCCGCTTCTTTGTGCTGTAACCCGGCCGGAAGATCTCTTTGTGAAGTTTGGGATCGATTCCCTTGCCGGTGTCGCTCACGTCCAGAATCGTCCATCGCTCCGATTCGCTTATCGCAGAAAGAAATCTTCCCCGCTGCTCCTTCCATTGCATCCAGAGCGTTCTTCATCAGGTTTTCAATCACCCACTCAAACAGCTCACGGTTGATCGGTGCGGTAAACGTCCCCGGTGTTTCGATGACCAGATCGACAGTTCTGCCGGATTTCGGAATGCGCTTCCCGATGTACTGAATGACCCCGCTCAGGACGTCCGTCAGAGACTCTTCGTGCAGATCGGGTTTCGAGCCGATTTTGGAGAATCGTGCGGCGACCTTGTTGAGCCGGTTGACATCCTGCTCCATCTCGGAGATTGTATCGACGATGCGCGGCTCGGACTTCGCATCATCCCGCAACCGCTCCATCCACCCCATAAGGCTCGACAACGGTGTGCCGAGCTGATGCGCGGTTTCCTTCGCCATCCCCACCCAGATGTTGCTCTGCTCGCCCCGCTTGATCGTGCTGAAGCCGACATACGCGATGAGAGATGAAGATCGTGGCGATGGCGATCTCACTCACCGGCAGCCAGCGGAGCTGGCGGATAAGCGCCGATTCCCCGTAGTGCAGATAGCTCAACACGAGCGTGTCGTTGAGTGCAACGCGGATTGGCTTGTTGTTCCGATCCATGTCGACGATTGTTCTGCGCAAAAGTGCATCACGCTCCGTGGAGTCGACAGCAGCGCTGTCGATATCAATGTTCTTCGAGCGGGTCGGATTGTTTTTGGCATCTGTCAAAATGATGGGGAAGTCGATGGTTCTGGATCACTTCGAAGGCGAAGCCCAGGTCTCCTGCGGCAGGGTCATTGTTGGCAACGTATTCCAGGGAGCGCGCGTAGAGGGCGACGACTTCGCGTTCGCGCGTGAGGAGCTGGTTGGTGAGCTGCTGCGAATAGAGCAGCATGCCGATGACAAAAACCGACGCCAGCAGGAGGAGAACAATTTTGAAGTTGCCCATCCTGCTGATCGGGAGACCGGTAATGGGGGATGGCATGGCAGGGCTATTTCACGAACAGCGATTGATCTCTTCGGGGGCCAACCGACACGAACCAGAGCGGGACATCTGTCAGCTGCGACAATGCTTGCAGGTATTTCTTTGCGTTCGGAGGCAGCGCCTCGTACGCCGTAACGTCTACGATGGACGTGTTCCAACCTTCGAACGATTCGTAGACGGGCGTGATCCGTTCGAGGGTGCCGACATCAACCGGGAATCCCTTCACACGCTTGCCGTTGAGTTCGTATCCGGTGCAGACCTGGATTTCATCAAAGGCGTCCAGTACATCGAGCTTCGTGATCACGAGCCGGCTGATGCCGTTCACGCGTGCCGAGTGCTGGAGTGCAACCACATCGAACCACCCGCACCGGCGCGGCCGGCCGGTGGTGGCGCCAAATTCATGGCCGACAGTGCGGAGCCGTTCGCCGACGGGGTTTAACTGTTCCGTGGGGAAAGGACCCTCACCGACACGTGTGCAGTATGCTTTGGCGACGCCGATGATACCTTCCACGGCGGTCGGTGGAATGCCGAGTCCGGTGCATGCGCCGCCCGATGTGGGGTTCGACGAGGTCACAAAGGGATAGGTGCCATGATCGACGTCGAGCATCGCCCCCTGTGCGCCCTCGGCGATGATGCGTTTGCCTGCCTTGAGGGCCTGATGGAGGTACAACGTCGTATCGGTAATGTATTCATCGATGCGTTTGTCGAATTCCTGGTACTCGGCAATGATGGCATCCACATCGATCCGGGTTTCGCCGTACACTTTTGTGAGGATCTCATTCTTCTCGGCGATATTCCGCTTCAGCTTTGCTGCGAGCACGTCGCGGTCGAGGAGGTCCACGATCCGGATGCCGACCCGCATGAACTTGTCGATGTACGCGGGGCCGATGCCGCGGCCGGTTGTGCCGATGCGTTGTGCGGTTTGCTCGCGGATGGCATCGAGCAGCTTGTGATACGGCATGATGAGGTGGGCGCTATGGCTGATCAGGAGGCGGCCATGAACGCTGATGCCGGCGGATTCGAGCTGTTGGATTTCTGTGAGGAGTGCGGTGGGGTCGATCACGACGCCGTTGCCGATCACGCAGGTGATCTGCGGGTGGAACATCCCCGACGGGAGAAGATGCAGCACGTACTGTTTGTCGCCGATGCAGACCGTATGTCCTGCATTGGCGCCTCCCTGGTAGCGGGCAACGATGTCGACGTTTTCCGAAAGCATGTCGACCACCTTGCCCTTGCCTTCATCGCCCCACTGGGCACCGAGGATGATCTGGACTGGCATGGTTGAGCACCCTAGTGCGTCTCACTTTTTGAAGCTGGCAACTGCCTCCTGCACCGACGGGAAGATTTCGAAGACCGGTCCGAGACGCGCGATTTTGATGAGGGTCATGATCTTCTCTGAAACACCGGCGAGCTTCAGTCCGCCGCCGGCATTCTTCATAAGACTCGCGCCACCGATGAGAAGACCCAGACCCGAGCTGTTGATGAACTCCACCTTCTTCAGGTCGATGACCACCTGTTTCTTCCCGGCGTCCACCAGATCGTGCAATTTTCCGTTGAGCGCGGTGGCATCAGGCCCACCCATGAGATTGCCGTCCAGATGGAACACCGTGACATTACCCTGCACCGATGTTTTGAACTTCATGGCGATCTCCTCGATCCGGCCGTGAATACTCCCGTAATTATTCCCGGGATTACCCGGGACTACTCCCGTGACTATTCGATGAGCTTGCCCGACTTCTTCGCCCTGAGCGTATAGTCAAGGACGATGGCGCTGGCGATATAGATGGACGAATACGTGCCGGTCACGATGCCCACGGTGAGGGCAAACGCGAAGCCGCGCGTGACTTCGCCGCCGGCTGCCAGCAGCACAACGAGGACGATGAAGATTGTTCCGGAGGTGATGATGGTCCGGCTCAGCGTTTCGTTGAGGCTCTTGTTCATCAGTTCAAACAGGCCCATGCTGCGGAAGATCTTCTGGTTCTCACGCATACGGTCGAAAATAACCACGGTGTCGTTCACTGACAGACCGACCAGCGTCAGGAACGCGGCGATCATGTTCTGGTTGATCTCGAGATTGAAGATGCCGTTGAAGACGGCAATCAACCCGAGGGTCACAAGAACGTCATGGAACAGCGCAACGACGGCGCCGACGCCGTAGATGAATTTAAACCGGAAACCGACGTAGACGCCGATGGCAATCACCGAGGCGATAACGGCATAGAGAGCATTCCGGCGAAGCTCGGCCCCGATTTTGGGTCCGATCTTATCTTCCTTCAGCACGGTGTACGGGTTGCCGGGGAAGGATTCTTTCAACGCGACGCGCATCTTGTCGCCGATGGAAGTTCCTTCGGCCTGTTCCGCGGTGCGGAGCAGGATGTCACGGTCGCTGCCGAATGTCTTGATCTCCGCCTTGCCCATGCCGATCCGGTCCATGGCCGTGCGGACATTGCTGATGGAGACGGGTTGGTCAAACTGGACGACAAGCTCCGTGCCGCCGAGGAAGTCGATGCCAAAGTCGACTCCCCGGATTGCGAGAGTCACCATGCCGATGAGGATAGCGGAGCCCGATATCATGTACCAGAGCCCGCGTTTCCCCATGAAGTCGATAGATGTTTTCTTGAAAAACCGCATGAACGCATTCTCCCGAGAAAATCGCTTAACCGAATGTGACCTTTGACCCGTATTGCTCGGTCAGGATATTGAAAAACACGCGCGTGATGAAAATCGCGCTGAACATGGACGCCACAATACCGATCATCAGCGTGAGGGCAAACCCCTGGATCGGGCCGCTGCCGAACTGATAGAGGATCACGCCGGAAATGAACGTCGTCAGGTTTGAATCGAAAATAGCGCTGAACGCCTTCTCGTAGCCGGCGTCAATTGCCGCGCGCAGAGTCTTGCCGGTCGCTTCTTCTTCGCGTATACGCTCGAAGATCAGCACGTTCGCATCAACGGCGACCGCCAGCGTGAGGATGATACCCGCAATACCGGGGAGTGTCAGCGTTCCCTGGAATGCCGCCAGGATACCCATCAGGAAGAGAAGGCAGAATACCAGTGCGCCGTCTGCGACGAGACCGCCCGTGCGATAGTAGATGGCCATGAAGATGATGGTGAGCACGGTTGCCAGGACGGACGAGCAGGATGCCGCTGCGGATGGAGTCTTCACCGAGTGACGGCCCGACGGACCGCTGTTCGATGATATCCACCGGTGCCGGTAGCGCGCCGGCCTTCAACACGATTTCCAGCAGACGGGCCTCTTCGAGGTTATCCATTCCTTCAATCTGGGAATGGCCGCCGGTGATCTTGTTCCGGACAACCGGAGCCGAGAACACCGCATTGTCCATGACAATGGCAATGCGCTTGTTGACGTTGGCACCCGTGATGCGGGCCCATTCGCGGGAGCCGTCGCTGTTCATCTCCATCGTGACGATGGGTTGATTGAAGCCCGGATCCAGCGTTGCTTTGGCGTTGACGATGACGCCGCCCGTGAGTTCCGCCGTATTCTTCACGGGATACAGGGCGAAGTATTTCCTTCCGCCCTCAAGGATGCGCGGTTTGGCGCTCCAGAGGAACTGCATGTCGCCCGGCATGGAACGCACCACGTCGTCGCGTTCGAGCCAGCGGCGCACCTTGTCGCGGTTTTCTTCAGACACGAGGGCTTCGCCCGGATGCTGTTGACTGACGAGCGCGACCGTGAAGAAGGGATGCTTCTTGGCAAACTGTTCCTGGTCCATCTCCCCTTCGGGGGTCGTAATTTTCGAGGTGTCCTTGATGGCGGCGGCGGCAACGAGTGACGTGTCTGTGGAATCCGCCGCACTGCCGGCGGCCAGGGTCTTGTCGATGGCTTCCATGACGCGGTATCCGACGTCGGGATCCTTCAGCAGTTTGAACTCCAGGAGTGCGGTGCCCTGAAGCAGCTGGCGCACTTCGGCCTCCTTGCTGACGCCGGGAAGCTCGACGTTGATGCGGGTTCCGCCCAACTTCTGAATCGACGGCTCCGACACGCCATACTGGTCGACGCGGTTGCCAACGATCTCGATGGCGCGGTCGATGGCCTTCTTGGATTCGTCTTCCAGCATCTGCTGCGACTTTGTCGTTGTCATCGCGGAGACTGCCGTAATACCGGCTCATGCGGATCTGCCGCGCTTCGAACTTGCGGCGCATGATCACCACCGGGGATTCGTCAGACTTCTTGACTTCATCCCGGACTTCATTCATGATCTGCACAAAAGCGTCGTCCCTGTTCTTTCCCAGGTCTTCCAGGAGTTTCAGGACGTTCACTTCAAGCACGACGCGCATGCCGCCTTGAAGGTCAAGGCCGAGCTTGATGCGCTTTGCCCGGTTCTCCCGGATCTCGGTCTCGTTCTTTTCGACGAACTGCAGGCTGTCAGCGCCGTGCAGCCCTTTCAACTGTGAGTGGAGATCATAATCCCTGTATGTGGGATACAGGAAATAGAGCGCCAGACCGACAGTCGCAGCAATAACAAACAGTTTTATTCTGTACTTACGCAATGCACACCTCCGGGGTCAACCATTCGAGGACTTATGGGAAGCTCATAAATATACCTTGAAGTGGTCGAAAAGTCAAGAAAGACATTGCTTTTCCAGCCTTATTCGGGTATATTAATGAACATCATTTTACGCTTTTTCCCCGGGTAAGGAGGTTGATTCCGAGCTATGCCTATCATGACACGGATGCGGGACAGCATGCCCGTCATCCTCTTCGGTTTGCTCATCGCGTTCCTGGTAATGATTATTTTCGAGTGGGGGATGGACTACATGGGCATGCGCGGTGGCGGCGGCGGTAGCGATGTGATCGGTAAGATCGACGGCGTCAAAGTGACGTACAAAGAGTTCAGCGAGATGGTGAAGGCGGCGGCTGACAACCAGAAGTCCCAGAGCGGAACCGAGCCGGACGAGAACGCCATGACGCAGATCCGCGAGCAGGTCTGGCAGAACCTCGTGACATCGCGCGTTGTCGATGAGGAGCTGCGCCGGATGAAAGTTTCGGTGAGCGACCAGGAGCTTGTGGATTGGGTGCGCGGCGAGAATCCCCCTGATGATCTCCGCAAGAACTTCACGGATTCAACCGGGACGTTCCGTCGCGATATCTACGAACAGTTTTTGACCAATCCCAATCAGTTTATCCGCGATCCCAGCGGCACCGATCAGGAGTTTGGCACAAAATGGCTGAAGCAGTATGAACTGAACCTGCGCCAGCGTAAGTTGCAGGAAAAACTCCAGAGCGTGCTCCTGGCATCGGTGCGTGTCGGCGAGGGCGAGTTGCGTCAGCGGTATGTCGATCAGAACCAGAAATACACCGCTCTGTACGCGCTGATCGATGCCGGTCAGATGGTTCCGGATTCGTCGGTCACGGTGAGCGATGCCGACGTGCGCGCATACTACGATGAGAATCCCGAACAGTACCGTGTTGAAGCAACGCGCAAGCTGAGCTACGTGCTCTTCCTTGAGCGCCCCTCCGCCTCCGATTCAATCGTCCGCCAGAAAGACATCGACGAGGCCGCACAGAAGGCCCGCGCGGGTGTCGATTTCCTGCAGCTGGTGTCGACCTATGCCGACAAGCCCGATAGCGGTGCATTCTTCCGCCATGGTGAACTCAGCGCTTCTGTCGAGAAGGCCGTGTTTGCCGCGAAGGTGGGAGCGATCGTCGGCCCGATACAGGACAACGATGGATATCATCTTTTCAAGGTGATGGAAGAACGGAAAGGCAAAGACGAGTACATTCACGCAAGTCACATCCTTGTTTCGTTTGAACCGGGGAAAGACACGACGGCTACAAAAGCGCTTGCCCGCACGATTCTGAAGGACCTGGCGGCCGGAAAGGATTTCGCCGCGCTTGCCCGTCAGTATTCCAAAGATGCCAGCTCGGCGCAGAACGGCGGAGATCTCGGGTGGGTCGGCAAAGGCCGCACGGTGCCCGATTTTGAAAAGGCCGCATTTGCCGCGAAACCCGGCCAGGTGGTCGGTCCAGTCCGTTCACCCTTTGGTCTGCATATTATCAAAGTCCATGCGCGCGACTCACGGGAACTGAAGCTTGCGCACATCGACTTGAAGATTGCACCAAGCAGCCAGACGAAGAACGATCTGTACGACCGTGCGCGCGACTTCGCCTACAACGCCCGTGAAACCGAATTCAACAAAGAAGCACAGCAGCTGGGTTTTGAAGTAAAGGAAACCCAGGTGCAGCAAAAGAGCACCGTCGTACCCGGTGTCGGCATGCTCCCGTCGGCCGTCCGGTGGGCGTTCGACAACAAGGTGGGGTCGGTGAGCGATCCCTACACCATTCCGACCGGCTCGGTGGTTGTTGCGGTGGCGGAAGTGAAAGATGCCGGTGTGCGGCCGTTTGACGAAGTGAAAGAGCAGGTGCGTCCGCTGGCTCTTCGTGAGAAGAAGATTGCACGGGCAAAAGCCATTGCTGCGGAGTTGCGGCAGAAACTTGCCGCCGGCGACAGCCTGACAAAGGTGACAACGATCAATCCGGCGGTCAGAGTGCAGGAACTTCCGGCGTTCACGCTGGGAGGCTCCGTGCCGGGTGTCGGACGCGATCCGTTCTTTCTCGGTGCGGTGGCAGGGCTGCAGCCGGGACAGATTTCCCAGCCGGTGCAGAATCAGCGCGGTGCGTTCCTCGTGCAACTGCTGACCGTCACGCCGTTCGATTCCACGGCGTACGGAGCCCAGCGTGAGGCGCTTACAGACGCGCATGCTTCAGGAGAAACGCAACCGGTTCCTGTCCGATTGGCTGACGAGGTTGAAAGAGAAGGCTGAAATCGAGGATGACCGCGACCGGTTTTTCCGGTAGGCGGTTTCCTGCGGGAAGGGAGGTGGGACGATGCGTAGCGTTCTTGTGATGTGCACCGCTGCCTTCATGCTGGCCTCAGCACATACCGCCCTGGGGCAGGAACGGATGTTTACAGTTGTTGCCAGAGGTTCTTTGAATACGATGGGCCGGTTGTTTCCCAACCCGCATTCCACCGACCCTGTGGCCCGCGCACAATCGTTCTCCTTCTCCGATTTCTACGGCGTCGGCGCCGAACTGCAATACCGCTTCACCGGCAGCAACTTCTTCCTTGGTCTCTCTTCCGAGTACATCCGCAACAGCGGCGGCCGCACCATCTCGGCCACGGCACAACAGTCGGTTCCCGTGGAGGATAACTACCGGGTCATCCCCGTCGAGGTCACGGGATACTTCCGGATTCCGGTGACTGACGGGGCATTCAGCATCGTGATGGGCGGGGGTGCGGGTGTCTATTTCGGCGACCGTCACTATTCCGTTGCCGGCGTCGATGCTCCGACGACGGCATCCAGCATCGGCTACGGGATTCATGTGCTCGGCGGGTTTGGCTACCGTGTGAATCAGTGGTTTTCCGTTTCTGCAGATGTGAAATTCCGCGACGCACAATTCCAGACCACCAACGCGTTTCCGGTGCCGAACGTGAAGTACGGTAACATCTTCGTGAGCCTCCCTCAACGTCCGTTTGAATCGAGCATCCACACTGACGGCATGGTGATACCAGATAGGTCTCGGTGTCAGCTTCTGATCAATCCGACGCACTCTTCGCATTGATGCGTTCCCGATTTGATGTGATGGTGGAAGATGTGCCCGTCGGTGCACATCAGTTCCGGATTGCCTCGGTGCGCCGGCCGGAGAAGCTGCTCGATGCCATCACCGCCGTTGAATTCCTGCGCGACGAGCGGCTGCCGTATTGGGCGGAGCTCTGGACGTCAGCGATCGTTCTCGCAGGGCGAATCCTGGGTGACACTGCCCTGCGGGGGAAAAGGGTCATTGAACTTGGCTGTGGACTCGGACTCGCCGGCATTGCCGCGGCACGGGCGGGAGCGGATGTGACGATGACAGACTACGATCACGATGCACTGTTGTTCGCCCGCTGGAACGTTGCCGTGAATCTCGGCGCATCCGAAGCCGGCCACGTGCAGATCCTCCCGCTGGATTGGCGCGAACCGCCGGCGGCAACGTATGATATCATTCTTGGAGCCGACATCGTGTACGAGCGAAGACATTTTGCGCCGCTCTGGAGATTCTTTTCCGCCGGGCTGAAACCCGACGGGTATGTTCTTCTCGGGGAGCCTGACCGGCAGATGGGAGCCGACTTTCTTGCGCAAGCGGGTGAACAGGGCTTTCGCTTGAGCGTCGAGCCTGCCGGGATTCACCGCCGCGGACGCGCCAGCACCGTTCGTGTTGCCACCCTTCGTCCGGAATCATCCTCATGACGCCGCCGGTTCAGCATCGGAATCGACGCATCTATCTGACCGGGTTCATGGGAAGCGGCAAGAGCACGATCGGGCCGATTCTGGCGAACGTGCTGGGATACCAGTTTGTCGATCTGGATGGCGCTGTTGCCGCCCGCGAGGGGAAGACGGTGCGGGAGATTTTCCGCGACCACGGTGAATCGTACTTTCGCCTGAAGGAGCGTGAGACAGTTGCGGAGTTGAGCCTCCGTGACGGGCTCATCGTTTCACTGGGGGGAGGAACGCTTTCAGATCAGGAGGCCCTTGCGATTGTGACATCGACGGGAATTCTTGTGTATCTCAAGGTTCCCGTGGAGGAGATTGTCCGCCGCCTGCGGAACAAGACCGACCGTCCGATGGTGCTTGGCCCCGAAGGAGAACGGCTGAACGAGGAGGAATTGCGGCAGCGTATTCTGCACCTTCTTGCGGAGCGCGAACCGCTCTATGCACATGCCGATCTCACCATTCTCGCAGACCAGATGCGGCTCGGACTGACCGTGGATCGACTGGTGCGGGAGCTGACGCCACTGTTGCGATGATGCTGCAATGGATGGCCCGCCTTGCGTCTGCACGGGTCGATATCTATATTATTATTCTACGAAACAGCACTAACTTGACTGACAGCGACATGATTGCGATCACAAGAACAGTAGACGCTCTTCTCGCACGCTTTCCGGGTAAACGGATCGCGGTGATTGGCGACCTCATGCTCGACCGGTACTACTGGGGAGCGGTACGGCGGGTGTCTCCGGAAGCTCCCGTGCCCGTCGTGGAAGTGGAATCTGAATCGGTGCGCCTCGGCGGGGCTGCAAATGTCGCCAACAACATCCGGTCGCTGGGGGGTGTGCCGGTGGTGGTTGGCATACTGGGCGACGATCACATCGGCACGGTCTTGCGTGATCTTGTGCGGGATGCGGGTTTCGACGGAAGCGGACTCATGGTGGATCCTACCCGGCCGACGACCGTGAAGACACGCGTCATCGCCCAGGGACAACATGTTGTGCGGATCGACAATGAATCCAAATCCCCCTGCTCGGCCCGACTCCGTCATCAGCTCGTCGACATCATGCGCACACAGATCCCATCGCTCGACGGGATCATCATCGAAGATTACAACAAGGGCGTGGTATCGAAGGAAGTGATTGAGGAAGTGACCGCGCTCGCACGTCAGCACAAGAAGATCATCACCGTCGATCCGAAATTTGACAACTTCCTCGACTACAAACAGGTGACGGTATTCAAGCCCAACCGGCGTGAAGCCGAGGAGGTGCTGGGAGGCCGTCTGCGGAGCGTTGAAGAAGTGGAACGTGCAGGGAAGCGGCTGCTGGAGTTATTGGGAGCAGAGAATGTGCTCCTCACCCGCGGTGAGGACGGCATGTCGCTCTTTGAAGCGGACGGGAAAGTGCTTCCACCTCCCTTCTGCGGCGACGAATGTGCAGGACGTCTCCGGCGCAGGAGACACCGTCATCTCCACGCTGACCATGGCCCTGGCGAGCGGTGCGAACATCCGGGAAGCGTGCATGCTGGCCAACTGTGCGAGCGGCGTCGTGGTCGGCGCCATCGGCATTGTGCCGATAAAACCCGATGAGTTGCGTACCGCGGCCGCACTCTTCCTTGGCGCAACGGGGGTGCACTAATGGGCCGTGTGGTTGGACGTGCAGCGTTGATACAGATCCGCCTTCGATTGAAGCGTGCGGGAAAGCGGGTGGTCTTCACCAACGGCACCTTTGATATCCTGCATCGCGGGCACGTGGAGTACCTTCAAGCCGCCCGGAGGATGGGGGATGTGCTGGTGGTCGGACTGAACACCGATGCGTCGATACGGCGCATCAAGGGAGACAAACGCCCGATCAATCCGAACCGCGACCGTGCAATTGTGCTTGCGTCGCTTGCCTGTGTCGACTACGTCTGCCTGTTCGGTGACGATACGCCGCAACGATTGATTGCCGCCCTGATCCCTGACGTTCTGGTCAAAGGTGCCGACTGGAGCAAGAATGCGATCGTCGGCAAAGACACCGTTGAGGCGCACGGCGGCAAGGTGCGGCGGATCCGGTTGACACGGGGACGCTCCACGACCAATGTGATCGACCGGATACTCGAGAAATATGCCCGATCGAAAGATGAGATTGCTCCCGCTTCGGGTCCCGCTCCGCGGGACTCGCAATGACAGATGATGTCTCATGAAGGTTCTCAAACACATCCTGCGCCTGATCCTGTACGGGATAGGAGGGCTTCTCCTCCTCGTCCTGGTGATTGCCGGTCTCACGCAGACGCAGTTTTTTCGCGACCGGTTGCGCGCGGTCGCCCTCAGCCAGCTGGATACACTCCTGATCGCCAAGGCCCAGCTCGGGGAGATTTCCGGTAACCTCGTCACGGGTTTTTCCATCAACGGTATCACCCTCACGCTCCGGGGGGATACCATTCTTCACGCCGAACAGCTCAGCATCCGGTACGACCTCTTTGCGCTTCCGGGAAAATCGATCGCCGTACACGATATCATCCTGTACCGCCCCGTCATCCATTTGGTGCGATCGGGTGCAGGGCGATGGAACGTCGAAGAGATGATCAGGCCGACGGAGAAGGATACATCCGCAGGCGCCTTCGACTGGCCGCTCGCAGTACGGCGGCTTGAGTTGCGCGATGGCGCACTCAGCATTGCGGATTCCCTCGGGATGCATGAACCGGAAGATGACCGTCCTCCCGATGCGGTACGCTACAGCCGGCTCAATGTGGGGGGACTCAACGTCATCCTCTCTTTCGAAATGCGGAACTCCGACTACCAGGCGACGCTGAGCAGTTTCTCGTGTGCCATTGCCCGCACGCCAATCCGCGTCCGGCAGCTGACCGGTGAATTCCGCGTCACACCATCCAGCGCAGAGGTGCGTGAAATGCGCATGGTCACCGACAGTTCCCAGTTTCGCACTCACGGCGGAATTGTCAGGGACCAACTTGTTCGGCGGTCTTGAACTCAAGCAACTGAAGAATCTTCCCGCGCTCGTCGATCTGTGGATTGACCGGCTTAATTTCCATGAACTCGGTTGCCTCATTCCTGAAACGGCGTTTCTCCGGGGATCGGTCGATGGGACTCTTCACGCTGAAGGACCCTTCGGCCGACTTCAGGTGAAACCGATGGATCTGCGTTTCGGTTCGAGCCGTATCCTTGCAAACGGCGCGGTGCTCAACCTCCACGATCCGGACAGTCTCGCTTTTGACGTACAGATCGGGGAGAGCGAAATCGATCCCGGCGACCCGTTGCAGTTGATGCCTACGATGGACCTGCCGGACTTCTCTACTCTCGGGCCGGTGATGCTCAAAGGACACTATCGCGGTACGCCTTCGGATTTCATAGTGCAACTCACGGCTGATTCCCGCGTCGGGAGTGTCCGGACTGACGAATTTGCGCTGCGGATCGGCGGTCCGCGGACGCTGCAGTACCGCGGAAGTGTCTTCATGCGCAACGTCGATCTTGCCCGTCTTCTTGATCGGCCCGGACTCGAGAGCAACCTGAACGGGCGCGTCACGGTGAACGGGTACGGCGTCAAGCCGGTGCGAATGAACGCGATAGCCAGCGCATCGTTCGACACGTCGACATTCCGGCATCTTCCCATCAAACGCGCCCAGATGCAGGTCACGGTGCGTGAACAGAACCTCACCGGCACGCTCGGCCTCGCCGTCGGTCCTGCAACGGTGAACCTGGAAGGAAGTCTGGACTCATTGAGCGCGGCACGGCCTCCTTTCTCCGTGCACGGAGTGCTGGAGTCTTTCAACCTTGCCGACTTCCTCAACGATTCCACATACGACAGCAACCTGAACTGTGTGTTGCAGGCCCAGGGAGCGGGAACATCGCTTGAGACATTCGGCGGCACCGTGGGTCTGGATTTCTCGTCGTCGCGGTATCATGACTATTCGCTCACGGACGAGAAGCTGCGGCTCGAGGTGAGCCAGGAAGACACCGCCCACAAAAGGCTCGTCCTGACCTCACCGTTCGTCGAAGCCTCGGTAGTGGGCGCGTTCGATCTTAATTATCTGCGCTCGCTGGTGGCATTTGAAGTACAGAACGCAATGCTTTCGGTGCGCGACCGTTTCGCACCCTTCGACTCGACGCTTGTCGCGACGACCGACACGACGGCGTTCCACACGTTGCGACAGCAACTCGCCGGGAATCCGGCCGCACTCCGGTGCGAGTATCAGGCAACGGTGAAAGATGTGCGATTACTGTCGTTGATATTCGGCAGCAGGGAATTTAACGGCAGCGGCGTGGTCCTGGGCACGCTCGAAGGGAACTACTTCCGTCTCTCGTCGTCAACCCGGGTGGACATCAAAGAGTTCTACTACGGCGACGCGGATTCCGGGATGCTCATCGAGAATGCCCGGTGCCTTGTGGAAACCAAAGACCTTACGCCGGACCGGTCGTTCGCAACCGCCGACCTGCATATCAGCGCCGGGGCAAGTGTGGTTGATGTCAGCCGGACAGAATTGGACAGCATCGGCGTTGATCTCCGGATTAACGATCGCGCTGCGATGTTTAGCGGACACGGAGCATTAAACCACCTGCTGCGCTGGGATGTCAAAGGAGATGCCCGGTTGCAGGGCGATTCCGTCCTCTGCAGGTTCGGATCCGTGACTGCCGATTATGGCGGCTATGCGTGGGCTGCCGACAGCGGGATGACGTTGAGCGTCACGGGGAGTGCAATCCGGCTTTTACAGGTTGCACTTCGCAGAGGCCAGGAGGAAATCGAAGCCCGCGGTGCCATCCGGAAAGGAGGGGGGATTGTCGCTTCACTCCGCACCTCCGGGATACTGCTGGATGACCTCCGCTTCTTCCTTCATGATGAGAACGCGATGCCGGCCGAGCAATCGTTCGACGGCACCATGGATGCCACCGTGGTGATCGGAGGATCCATTGACCATCCTGAGTTCAGTGCCACGGTTCGTGCGGACAGTATTGCCATCCGTAGTTTTCCTTTCGGAACAGTAAACGGTACGGCATCATACCGCGCCGGCATCCTTACGCTGGATGTGGGTGCCGGCGATGCAGCCCGCCTTCTGACCGGGAATCCGGCCCTCAGCATCATCGGAACACTTCCGGTGTCGATAGGCAATGAAGAGCTTTCTCCCGATCAGGAGATGGACCTCGCGATACGCGGGGATCGGGCGCAAATCAACATCCTTGATCCGCTGTTGCCGAATTTCAATCAGCTGACGGGAAGACTGGATTGCGACCTGCACATTCTCGGGGCCGCCGCCCATCCGCGCTACACAGGATCGTTGCAGTTGAGCGACTGTGGATTCCTGTTCGAGTCGAACAATATGTACTATAATCTGGATGGCAAGTTCAGCGCGGAGAACGACCGCATCCGGGTCGTCGATGCCACACTGCGAAACATTGCATCGGACGAACGCGCGGGAAGAACAGGATTGGTGAAGATCGGCGGCGATTTTGCCCTCCGTGGATTCACCCCGGGTGACTTCCAGCTCTCCGCCACCGGGCAGTTGAACGTGGTGAAAGAGTCGACGAGAAAATCATCGCTTTCGATGTATGGCGACCTGTTCGTGGAGATCGGTCCGAAGGGGCTGCACTTCACCGGTGAAGTTGACAACTCGCTCCTGCAGGGCGATCTGGTGATCCGGAATTCGAGCCTTGTTTTCCCTCCCACCGATCAGGTGGCTGCCGAGGAATCGGCGTTTTCGGTGCCTATCGTGATCGTTGATGACACGTCGCGATACGGTGAAAAGCGTTCGTTGACGGCCTCGGACAAGTACTTCGGCGGCAATCATCTACTTGCCACCGATCGGCGTATCACCAACAACCTGCAGGGGGCAAAGTCGTTCCTGGACGGGCTCCGGTACGATCTCGATATCGAGGCGACCGGCGGTTCCACCGACATTCGCATGGTGTTCAACCCGATTTCCAGCGAAGAACTGGTGGCGACCATCGATGGCCGTTTCTCAATCACCGAAGACGGCCGCCGCTGGATGGGTGATCTTGCGATAAGCCGTGCCTACTACAACTTTTACCGCCGGTTCGAAGCGGACGGCCGGATTCTGTTCACCGGCGATTTTATGAATCCCGAACTGGATATCACCGCCGTGTATCGCGGTGTGCGCACGGTGCAGGACTCGATCTCCGGCAATAAGAACGAACGGATCGTGGTCACCGTGGTGATTACAGGTCCGCGCCGCGAACCGAAACTCAGTATGTCGATGACGATTGACAACGCCGACTACTATTCCTACAGCGGCCTGAAATCAAACGATGTGCAATCGGATGCCATCGGGTTTATCATCTACGGTTCGTTTCCATTGACCACCGCACAGAAGGGCGAGATGACGTCGGAGATGGACAAGACATTGCGGCGCTCACTGCTGACCGGTGCGTCATCCCTTCTGACCGGGACGCTGTCGGAGTTTCTGCGGACGCAGACCGGGTTCATCAGCTCCGTTGAGTTGAATTTCAATTCCTCGATAGGGCAGAGTGAATCGGCCGACATCCGGCTCAGCGGATCCGCATGGGACGGCTACTGGAAATACGGCGGTCAGATTCTGGACGATCCCCTCGGGAACGCCAACTTCAGCCTGCTCTATTCGTTCGGGTCGATCTTCAATGCGACGGCACTCCGCAATTTTATGATGGAGCTGGAAAGCAAAGTCGAGCGCGGGTCGTTCGGATCGACGACAGACCTGCGACGTACGAATTCGGCGCGGGTGTTTTATAGATTTTCGTTTTAAAAAACAATCACCCGTGAAAGAACCATGAAAAAGAAACCAACAGTAAATATTAAGAAGCGGGTCCTGACGTACCTTTCGGCACGTCCGCGATCGCGCACAACATTGAAAGACCTTGCCACACGTCTCGGCGTCCGGAGCAAGGATGAGTTTGCAGCACTGCATGCTCTGATTGAAGACTTGAAGCTCCGCGGCCAGCTGGATGCAGATGAACGGGGGCGCGTTGCGTACGTCCCTGATGAAAAGCAAGCCAGGAGCAGGAAATCCGGACTGGTGACCGGACTGTTGAACGTGACGCGGCGCGGCGCCGGCACTGTCCGGCCCGCAGGCTGGGAGGATGAAATTGTCATCGACTCCCGATTCCAGCATACAGCCCTTCACGGCGATGAAGTCGAGGTGACGCTCTTTGCACGACCGAGTCATCCGCGCAGGGGTGAAGGTATGCGCGGGGAGGTCGTGCGTGTCATCACGAGGAATACCACGCGCATCGTCGGTCAGCTTCAGGTCCGGCGTCACATCGCGTTCGTGGTTCCGGACAACACGCGTTTTCCACGGGACATCTACGTCGAGCGGGGCGAAGCCCGGCCCGGAGACAAGGTTCTGGTGGAACTCGCGCCCTGGGAAGACGAGCACCTCAACCCTGAAGGGACCATTATCGAAGTGCTGGGACCCGCGGGCGACGCCCGGACGGAAGTGCTGGGTGTCGCGCGGAGCTTTGGTCTGCCCGCGACGTTCCCCCCGGATGTCGAAGCGGAGGCGGCCCGGCTGCCACGGGACATCCCGGATGCTGTGCTGGACGGCCGGCTTGACCTCCGGCAACACGCCATCTTTACCATTGATCCGGAGGATGCGAAAGATTTTGATGACGCGCTTTCGTGCGAAACCCTCCCCGGCGGACTCTTGCGCCTCGGCGTGCATATCGCCGATGTGAGTTACTACGTGCGTGAAGGAACAGCGCTTGACCGCGAAGCGTACGAACGGGGGACGAGCGTGTATCTCGTGAATGAAGTGATACCGATGCTCCCCGAGCGGCTTTCGAATGACCTCTGCTCGCTCCGTCCGCAGGAAGACCGTCTGACATTCAGCGTGCTGATGGATGTGCATGCCGACGGGAAGGTGGGAGAATACCACTTTGCGCGGTCAGTGATCCGGAGCAAACGACGGTTCTCGTATGAAGAGGTGCAAGGTATTCTCGAAGCCGGCAACGGTGAGCATGTCGAGACGCTGCAGCAACTCAACCAGCTTGCCAAAGCGCTGTACCGCCGGCGCCGGAAACAGGGCAGCATTGATTTTGAGAGTGCCGAAACGAAATTCACCTTTGACGAACAGGGACTTCCGGATCGCATCATCAAGAAGGTGCGTCTCGATGCGCACCGCCTCGTGGAAGAGTGCATGCTGCTGGCCAACAAGACGGTTGCCCGGCACGTATCGGGAATAAAAACCGGTGGTGATCCCCGGCCGTTTCTCTATCGTGTGCACGATGTCCCTGATCCCGACAGACTGCGCGATCTGGCCAACTTCGTGCGTCAGTTCGGATTCTCGCTCGATGTACAGAACGGCGTCTCGTCGCGCGAACTCCAGAAACTGCTCGAAAAGGTCAAGGGCACGGAGGTCGAAGATGTGATCAACGAGGTCGCCCTCCGGTCGATGGCCAAAGCGGTCTATGCGGACAAGAACATCGGGCACTATGGTCTGGCGTTCCGTCATTACACCCATTTCACGTCCCCTATCCGGCGCTATCCGGATCTCGTGGTGCACCGGCTGCTGGACGAGTACGCGCATCATGTGGAGGCCGGGCGCATCGCGAACGTGCGCGCAGCCCTTCCGGGGATAGCCCGGTGGTCCTCCGACCGTGAACGCGTCGCGGCAGAGGCGGAACGCACGTCGGTCAAGGTGATGCAGATCGAGTACATGAAGCGCCACCTGGGCGATGAGTTTGCCGGGGTGATTTCCGGGGTGACGGATTTCGGGCTGTTTGTAGAGCTGCACGACGTCCTTATTGAGGGGCTGATCAGGATGCGGGATCTGGAGGATGACTACTATCTCTTTGACGAAAAGCAGTACGCACTCCGCGGCCGATCCAAAGGGCGGGTATATCGCCTCGGCGACCGTGTGCGCGTGCTGGTGGCGGCGGTCGATCCGGAACGGCGGAGCATTACTCTGACGCTGGTGGCGGACGAAGGACGGACATTCTGATCACCGGCGGCGGAACGAATGGGTGCCCCCCGGACGTTTACTATAGAAGCTACGGTATGAGCGAGGAGCGTATGGAACGGAAGACGAAACTATGGATAGTGCTGGCGGCTGCGATGCTGCTGGCAGCCCTGCCGGCCACCGGCGTTGCCCAGGTAGACGCGTTCGGGAAGAACAAGGTGCAGTATACCAAGTTCAACTGGTCGTATCTGCAGACCGATCATTTCGACGTCTACTTTGCCGATGACGGCTACCCGCTGGCCGAATTCGCCGCCGTCGCCGCGGAATCCGCGTATGTGTCGATCAGCAAACTGTTCAAGTATCAGCTGGTCAATCGCGTCCCGCTGATCGTATACAATTCACACAACGCCTTCCAGCAAACAAACGTCATCAGCGAATACCTTGAAGAGGGCATCGGCGGTGTGACAGAGCTCTTCAAGAACCGTGTGGTTGTTCCGTTTGAAGGGGACTACAGAAAATTCCGCCATGTGATTCATCACGAACTCGTGCACGCGGTCATCAACGACCTTTACTACGGCGGCAGCATCCAGTCGATTATTACCAACAATATCTCCCTCCAGCTTCCGCTCTGGTTCAACGAAGGGCTGGCCGAATACGAAGCCCTGAAATGGGATACGGACACGGATATGTTCATCCGTGATGCCACCGTGAACCAGTATCTGCCTCCGATGCAGCAACTCTACGGATACTTTGCGTATCGCGGCGGTCAATCGTTGTTCCACTACATCGCGAACAAATACGGCGAGCAGAAAATCGGCGAGATCCTCAACCGGATCAAGAGCACGCGAAGCGTCGAGGCGGGCATCCGGGGATCGATCGGGTTGACCATGGAAGAGCTTTCGGAACGCTGGCAGAAAGAACTGAAGGTGGAGTACTGGCCCGATATCGCCAAACGCGAAGATCCGACGGATTACGCCCGGCGGCTTACCGATCATAAGAAAGACGGCGGCTTCTATAATACCAGTCCGACACTCTCTCCCCAGGGAGACAAGGTTGCCTTCATTTCAAACCGCAACGGTTTCTTCGACGTGTTTGTGATGAATGCGGTGGACGGGACTCAAATCGAGAAAGTGGTGGACGGCCAGCAGACGCCAAACTTCGAAGAGCTCCATCTGTTGACCCCGGGTATCAGCTGGTCTCCGGACGGCAAACGGCTGGCGATTGCAGCGAAGGCAGGTGAACAGGATGCCATATTGCTGGTCGACGTGAAGAGCGGCGACATAGAGAAACTCACATTTGGATTGGAAGGTATTTTTTCGGTAAACTGGTCGCCCAAAGGGGATAACCTCGCCTTTGTCGGAAACTCGGCCCGGGAGTCGGATATCTACGTTTATAATATGGAGACAAAAACACTCTCCAATCTGACCAGCGATATCTATTCCGACGAAGAGCCCTCCTGGTCACCGGATGGGAAGATTCTGTATTTCGCTTCGGACCGGGCGGGAACGTTGCCGGGCGATTCTGCGCAGGTGTACACTCACCGGTTTCACAGTCTTGATATCTATGAGATCACGGTTGCCGATCGAACGCTCAGGCAGCTCACCCATTGGTCCGAAAGCGACCAGTCGTCGCCGGTGGCCTCACCTGACGGAAAGAAACTGCTCTTTGTCTCCGACCGGAACGGCATCAACAACATCTATGAACTCCGGATCGATTCCGCCTCCATCCGGCCGATCACCAATTCCATCAGCGGTGTCTACCAGCTCTCCATGTCGCGCGACGGCACGAAGCTGGCATTTTCATCTCTGAATCAGTCGGGATTCGACATCTTCCTGCTGCGCAGCCCGTTCGACCGGGTGGTGAAGACGGCAACTCTCGAGCCTACACCCTATCGCAAATCGCAGAGCACACCGCTGCCGGCGGCACCGGACACGACCCCGGTGGCTCAGGCTGCTCCATCCCCTAAAGACACTGTCGGACTGTACGGCAAAGATATCCAGCTCGACTTCTCGAACTACGTCTTCAGCGAAGGCAAGGATGAGACCCTTCCGAAGGACTCCCTGATCTCCCGTTTGCCCAAGATTGCAGGCAACGTGGATGAGGAGGGCCGCTACAGGGTGAACAAGTACAAACTGAATTTCACACCGGACATCGTCTATGGCAATGCGGGATACGACACGTTCTATGGCGTCACCGGTTCGACCATCATGGCCTTCAGCGATCTGATGGGCGATCATCAGATCATCTTTTCTACAAACCTGCTGCTTGATCTGAAGAACAGTGACTACGCCCTGCAGTACTACTATCTTGCCAACCGGATTGACTATGGCGTCGGCGGATTCCACAGCGCCAGGTTCGTGCTGATCAACGATGTCTATGGCGGAAGCCTCTACCGTTTCAGGACGTACGGTGCGACACTATCGGCGCAGTATCCGTTTGACCGCTTCAACCGCATGGATTTCGGGGTGAGCTGGTTTAATATCTCAAAAGAGAATCTGGATGTTGCCAGCGACCCCGCGCAGACCCGTTCGTTGATCGTCCCGAATCTCAGCTATACGCATGACACGTCCCTCTGGGGAATGCTTTCCCCGATTTCCGGGTCTCGCTACCGGTTTGATCTGTTTGGAACACCCAAACTTGGCGCCACCGGTCTGAGCTTCCTGAATATCGGCGCCGACTATCGTACCTATATACGTCTCGGTCACAATTACAGTCTGGCGCTCCGTTACGCCGGAGGTGCAAGCATCGGGGCGAACCCGCAGAAATTCATCATCGGCGGTGTGGAAAGCTGGATTAATTATACTATTGAAGGCGGATATGTTCCGCTGCAGAACGCGGAGGATTTCATCTTCCTGCAGACGGGACTGCCGTTGCGCGGGTACAATTACAACGCCGCCATCGGCTCCAAGTACTCGCTGTTCAATTTCGAATTCCGCTATCCGCTGTTTGCGTTCCTCCAGGCCGGTCCGCTGCCTCTTGGAGTGCAGAGTCTTGCCGGTGTGATGTTCTTTGACGCGGGTTCGGCGTGGAACAAAGAGAAGGACTATGTAGCGTTCACCAAGAATGAGCTCGGGCAAACCGTTACGCGTGATCTGCTGATGGGCATGGGTACCGGTGCGCGGATCTACTTCCTGGGCTTCCTCGTGCGGTTCGATGTCGCGTGGGCGTGGTACTACAACAATTTCTCACCGCCGAAGTACTATCTTTCGCTGGGGGCGGATTTCTAAAAGCAGGGTCTGGGGGCTAGGGACTGGGGTCTGGGGCGGGGAACCGGGGTGGTCCACCTAGACCCTAGACCCGAGCCCCTAGACCCTTTCTTTACCCCACCGGCAAATGCACCGTGAACGTCGAGCCTTTCTGGGGCTCGCTCGTGACGGTAATGGTACCGCGGTGCAGCTCTGCAATCCACTTGGCGATCGATAGCCCCAGACCCGGTCCCTCCGAGTTCCCTCGACCGCGCCTTGTCAACCCTGTAGAAACGATCGAAGATCTTTCCGAGCTCGGTCTGGGGCATGCCGATGCCCGTATCGGATACTTCAAAGACTGCTTCATTCTCCCGCCGGTCCAGCGCCAGCGTCACACTTCCACCGGGAGGGGTGTATTTCACGGCGTTGTCGACAAGGTTAAGAAACAGCTGTCGCAACCGTCCTTTGTCCCCAACCATGGTAACGGGAGTATTGGAGCGCAACGTGAGAGTGATGTTTTTGCTCCCCGCCAGGATTGTGCTGTCTTCGTACAGTTCATCCACGAGCTGGTGCAGTTCCACCTGTGTCAGCTCGGCCTGCACTTTTTCCTGATCCGCTTTTGCCAGTGTGAGAAGGTTGTCGATAATCGATGTGAGGCGGAGGTTTTCCTCAAGTATACTCTCCAGCACGCGGCGGTACTCGTCCGGCGACTTCTGTGTACGCAGTGCAAGTTCGATTTCCCCCCGCACCACCGTAAGCGGCGTGCGGAGCTCATGTGAAGCGTCCGCGGAAAACTGCCGGACGCGGGCAAACGATTCATGCAAGCCGGCGGATCATGTCGTTGATGGTGGCTCCCAGCCGTCCGATCTCATCGTCGACATTCGGAACGGCGATGACCTGGTCAAGATTCTCCGCGGTAATGCGCCGTGCGTGCCGGGTGATCTCGTCGACCGGTTGAAGGGACTTCTTGGCGAGGGCAAGACCGCCGACAAAGGAAACGGCAAGTGCGATGGGAATGAGAACCAGGAAGATGACGTACAGGTTATCCAGAAGGTCCCGGAGGTCCGAGAGGGGATACCCGATGATGTAGGTGAAATTCCGGTCACGGGTCGCGGCGATGCGGATAAGCTGGCCGTCCAGCTCGGACGTCGTCATCGTGATCGCGTTGTACTGGATGGTATCGGGGAAGACAAGGCTGTCCGGGCCGAGGCTTGGCGAGCGGTAGATAATGGCACTGCTGCGATCGAGGAACTGGATGTACGTTTTCTTAGGACTCTGCAGGCTGTGCCGGAAGATCTGGCTCCAGATTTCATCTGCTTCCTGGGTTGCCAGATCGTCTTCGGGCGGAAGCGGGCCGACGATCCGCGGAGGCAGTTTTGTGGTGCCGATGGCATCGACGGCCACCCGCCCCGGTTTTACTTTGTTGGCCTGCGGCTCGATAAAATCGCGCATCCAGCGGGCTTCCGCTTTGAGAGAGCGGTCGAGATTCTGCGAAAGGGTCTCGCCGGTAAAATAGTAGGAGAGAACGCCGAAGAGCACGAGTGTCGAAAGCAGGACCAGTGTGTACCAGAGCGTCAGGCGCGTGCGCACGGAGCGCAGCCGGAGGAACATGGGCTATCCCTCTTTCAACACATAGCCGACACCGCGCACGGTGTGGATGAGTTTGAGGTCAAACCCGGTGTCCACCTTGTTGCGCAGGTGATTGATGTAGACATCGATCAGATTTGTGCCCGTGTCGAAGTGATAGTCCCAGATGTGTTCGGCGATAATCGTACGGCTGAGAACGCGGTCTTTGTTGCGGAGCAGGAATTCCAGCAGGGAGTATTCCTTGGCGGTCAGCTCTATGGCTTTCCCTCCACGATGCGCACGGTGCGACACGGTGTCCAGTTCGAGATCCGCGGCGGTGAGCTGTGTGGTTTTCTCCTGTGTCCCCCGGCGCAGGAGCGAGCGGACACGCGCCAGCAGCTCGGCAAAGGCAAACGGCTTTGTAAGATAATCATCGGCACCGCTGTCCAATCCCGCGACCTTGTCCTCGGTGGCGGTCTTTGCCGTCAGCATCAGGATGGGTGTGGTCATGCGTTCGCTGCGCAGCTCACGGGTAATCTCGAATCCGTCCTTCCCCGGAAGCATGACGTCGAGAATGATGACGTCATAGCTTCCCGTCTCCGCCATCGTGAGTCCTTCATTCCCGTCGTGGGAGATATCCACGGTGTAGTGTTCTTCCTCCAGCCCCTGCTGGAGAAAACGGGCGACTTTCTTTTCATCTTCGACGACGAGAATTCTCATACCGTAATGTAAAGACAATTTTCAAGAATATCATTCAAGAATATCAGGGGGGAGGATCCTTGCAATCCGTTTGTCATTTCCATATATTTTCTCGATAAAACCGGACATTCTCCCCCTATGCGCCTCATACTGGCTCTTTTCGTCCCGGTGTTTTTGTTCACCGGTTGCATACAGACACTGGCGGTCTCCACCGTCGGAAATATAGCGTACGATGGGTTTTCAGCTATTACCGAAGAAGGCGATCTGCAATTCGCCGAAAAGGCACTCCCGGGCAATATCAAGCTGCTCGAAGTGATGCTGAAGAGCGAGCCGGAGAACAAACATCTTCTTACGCTCGTCAGCCAGGGCTACAGCAGCTATGCGCTTGCGTATCTTGAGGACAGCCTTCAGGACCGCGCCCGGGATTTCTACATGCGCGGTCGCGACTATGGCCTCCGGATGCTCAGGCAGGATGCCGAAGTCGCCCGCGCGCTCGACGGCACCATTGATGATCTGAAAGCCGTGCTGGCAAAGCGGGACAAGGATCTTGTGCCGGCGGCATTCTGGACCGCATTCGGATGGGGGAGCTACATTTATCTGAGTCTGGACAACATGGATGCCATCGGTGATCTGCCGCGTGCAGAAGCGCTGATGGAATTCGTGGCAAAGCACGACTCGACATACTACTATGGCGGAGCGCATGTATTTCTGGGGACGCTCTTTGGCGCCCGGCCCAGGATGCTCGGCGGAAATCCTGAACGTTCGAAAGCACACTTTGAGACCGCTCTCCGCCTGAACGGCGGCAAGTTTCTTATGACGTACGTCTACTATGCCCGTTCCTATGCGGTACAGACGCAGGACGCGGCGCTCTTTGGCGAACTTCTCGCGAAAGTCGACAGCGCGTCGTTGGATATTCTCCCGGAATTCCGTCTTGCCAACGCCATCGCCAAGCAAAAGGCACGGCTGTTGATGTCCCGCCAGTCTGATCTGTTTTGAGTGAAAGGAGCACTACCGTGAAGGCATTCTTCTGGAGTACCCTCATTCTTGTACTTTGTGTTGTCGCGAGCCCGTTGCAGGACCAGGCGCAGGCCCAGCAATACATCATCAAGTTCGCCACCATTGCCACGGAAGGCTCCACGTGGATGAACGTGATGAAGGACTACGATGCTGCAATCCGCAAAGAAAGCGGCGGACGGCTCGGGTTCAAAATCTACGCCGGCGGCGTGCAGGGTGAAGACAAAGACGTGATGCGGAAGATCCGCCTCGGACAGCTCCACAGCGCCGGCATCACCGGCGTGGGCGTCGGAGAGATATCCGGCAAATTGCGGATCCTGGATGCGCCGTTCCTGTTCCGCAACTACGCGGAGGTCGACAACTTCACGCAGGTGTTCGGACAGGAGCTGGACGAGGAATTCAAGAAGAACGACTTTGTTCTTCTCGGCTGGGCTGAAGTCGGGTTTGTGTATGTGTTGACCAACACGCCGGTGCGCGGAGTGCAGGACATGCACGGTGTGAAGATGTGGTCGTGGGAAGGGGATGCGATTGCCGACGCGGCATTCCGTGCCCTTGGCATCGCTTCGATCCCGCTCTCCGTGACGGATGTGCTCACCTCCCTGCAGACCGGCCTTATCAACGGCGTCTATACGTCGCCCCTGGCGGCGATCGCGCTGCAGTGGAACACCCGTGTGAAATACATGACCAATGTGCCTCTTGCCGACGCGTCCGGTGCCGTCGCGGTCTCGAAGAAGAAATTTGATACGCTGCCCCCCGACATCCAGGAGATCCTTCTCCGGAACGGCAAGAAGTTCTTGACGATGCTCACGCAAAAGAGCCGCGAGGAGAATGCCGCCGCAATCCAGACGATGAAACGGAACGGCGTGCAGATGATCGACGTCACCAACCCCGCGACACTGGAAGAATTCTACGCGACCGGAAAGAAGGCACGTCAGTCACTGGTGGGAAAACTGTTTGACCAGGATTTCCTGAACCGCGTGGAGAAAGCGGTGGGGGATTTCCGTGCCGCACACAAGGGTGGATCCAAATGAAGTTTCTTCGATCGTTCGACCGCTTGCTGGCGAATGCGGAAACCGTTGTTCTTGTGGTCTTTCTCGGGTCGATGGTGGTGCTGGCGTTCCTTCAGGTGGTATTGCGGAATTTCTTCGGCACCGGAATGATCTGGGCGGATACCCTCGTGCGCCATCTGGTGCTCTGGGCCGGATTCTTCGGGGGGTCGATCGCGGCGTTCGAAGATCGTCACATCAGCATTGATGCACTTACCAAGTATCTTCCGCAGAAGTGGAAGCACATCGCGGGCGCGGTCACCAATCTGTTCGCGGCGGTGGTCTGCTACTATCTGATGCAGGCAGCACTGACGTTCGTGCGTTCCGAAGCGGAAGCCGGCGGCGAGTTTCTGTTCGGGCTGCCCGGCTACGTCGGCATGGTGATCATTCCGATCGGGTATCTCCTGCTCGCTGTGCATTTTGTGCTCAAGGTGGTGGGGCATGCCGCTGAAGCGGCACATCCGCAGCCGGAAGGAGCGAAGTAGATCATGGAAACGCTCCTCATCGGCATTGGGCTTGTAATTCTCGCCCTGCTTGGCGCGCCGCTGTTTGCCATCATCGGCGCCATCGCCATGATGAGTTTTGCCGGGGCGGGCATTGACCCGTCTGCCGTGATCGTTGAATTGTACCGCATCAGCAGCAATCCCACGCTCGTTGCGATTCCGCTCTTCACGTTTGCCGGATACATGCTGGCGGAAAGTAATGCTCCGACCAGGCTGGTGAACTTTGCGCGTGCGTTGTTCGGGTGGATCCCCGGCGGCCTCGCTATTGTTGCCCTTGTCACCTGTGCAATGTTCACGGCGTTCACCGGGGCATCCGGTGTCACCATTGTGGCACTGGGCGGATTGCTCTATCCCATACTGATCAATGAAGAGTATGGTGAGCGCTTCTCTCTCGGCCTCGTGACAACGTCAGGGAGTCTGGGATTGCTCTTCCCGCCCAGCCTCCCGCTGATCCTCTATGCCGTAGTGGGAAAGATCAGTGTGGATCGCCTTTTTGCGGCGGGCATTATCCCGGGAATTCTGCTGGTGACTGCGCTCGCCCTCTACAGTGTCCGTCATGGCATCCGCAAGAGAGTGCCGCGCACGGCGTTCTCGATGTCCGGTGTGCTGAGTGCGACGCGCAAAGCAGGGTGGGAGCTCCCGTTGCCGGTGTTGATTATCGGCGGTATCTACTCCGGGACCTTTACGGCGACCGAGGCGGCGGCGGTGACCGCCTTCTATGTGCTCATTGTGGAAGTGTTCGTGTACCGCGACATCAAGCTCTTCACGGATGTCCCCCGCGTCATGCGTGAAAGCATGCTGCTCGTGGGTGCAATACTCATGATTATCGGTACGGCAATGGGATTGACGAACTATCTCGTCGACGATGAAGTACCGATGCGGTTGTTTGAGATGACGAAGACGTTTGTCAGCAGTCCGGTGGCATTTCTGATCATCCTGAATCTTTTCCTCATCATCGTGGGAATGATGATGGATATCTTCTCTGCCATCATTGTCGTGGTGCCGCTGATCATTCCTATCGCCACCGCCTACGGTGTCGACCCTGTGCACCTCGGGATTGTTTTCCTGACGAACCTGGAGATCGGCTACCTGACCCCGCCGGTGGGCCTGAATCTGTTCATTTCAAGTCTTCGGTTCGGGAAGCCGGTCTTCACTGTTGTCCGATCGATCATCCCCTTTACGCTGGTCCTGATGATCGCCCTGTTGATAATCACCTACGTGCCGGAATTGAGCCTGTGGCTGGTGGGGGTGATGGGGGTGAGGTGAAGCAGGGTCTAGGGGCCAGGGTCTGGGGTCTAGGACGAGATGCACACCAAAGCTGAGTCGTACACCCAGACCCTAAACCCGAGACCCCAGACCCAGCCTCACCTTACCGTACAACTACCGATTGCTCAATCGTCGCTTCTGTTGTGGTCAAGCGCATGAGATACGTGCCGGGTGTGAACCCGTTGCTGTCAAGGCGCACTTTATACTTCCCCTCTCCCTGTACCGCACGCACGAGTCTTGTGTGAAGCGTATCCGATGCCCCCTCGCGTTTGAGGAATACATCGAGGGCGACGCGCGTTCGCGTGGCAATGGTATACAGTGCGGCGTCGGGACGCCCGGTGGCATTTACAAGCGAAACGCTGAGCGAAATGTTGGTCGGCGTCCGCGGCGGAGGCGGAAGTGTAACGGCGACCGGGGTGGGGCGTGAAGAGATTATGGTCGATGGCACGCTTTCATTCTGCATCCTATCGCATGCCGTAATGGCGTAGAAGTACTCGCCGTCGTTTCCGTTCTCCAGGGAATCGGCAAAGAAATGCTGCGTGCCAGGTACCACGGCTGCGATGGTGTAGGGATTACTGAACGGAATGAAGCGCGACGTCCACCGGTAGACAACATACTGGTGGGCGGTGTCGCCGTCACGTGCCGGTTGCGGGGTGTCCCAGTGCACGTACCAGCTGCGTGGTCCGGTGGGGACAACGCTCACGCGTCCCGGTGCAAGGGGTGGGATTGAGTCTTTCCAGTGCATGGGTGGGATGAGCGCCCATGTGGGATAGCGCCCGGCAAGCGTGCGCAGTTCGGCGACATCCTCCCAGCGAAAGAACGCGTGACCGGAATTCCCGGTGGCTCTGCAGGAGTCAATATACTCCCCGAGTCGTGACCGGATTACGTTTCGGTAGGCAGCGATGCCGACATAGATATGCCGCCCTGCAGTCTGTTTGCGCCAGTCCCGGATCACCTGTGCGAAATCCGGCTCCCCGTTTCCGCGTCCAATCTGCCAGTACACTTGTGGAGAGAGATAGTCCTGCCATTTGTTCTCCAGCCACGCGTAGGAATCCTGATAGACCCAGTAGTAGCTGCCCCTCTGGCGGTTCGTGGAATCGTCGCGGTAAAGCCCGTACGGTGAGGAACCGATCTTCAGCATCGGTTTGATCTTAGCGGCCTCGGTTGCAAACGAGCGTACGAACGACGTAATATTGCTGCGGCGCCAATCGTCATGCTTCATCCCTCTGCCATATCGGGCAAAGGTCTCGCCGTCACGAAAGTCTCTTCCCGGGTAGCGGATGAAATCGAAGTTGATGCCGTCGAGATCATAGTTCCGGATGAGGTCGAGTGCAACGTTGAGAAGATAGGCCTGGATCTCGGGACGGCCGGGATCGAGCCACAGCTCACCGTCCCGTCCAACGCACCAATCGGCAAAGACACGCGACGGGTGTTCCGGTGTGGATGGGCCCACCGGATTCGGTCCGCGGATTTTGAAGACGTTAAACCATCCGTGGACTTCCATGCCGAGCGCATGTGCTTCGGCGAGAAGAAAAGCGCATGGGTCCCAACCCGGGTCTTTGCCGAGTGTTCCGCTCAGGATTTCCGCCCAGGGTTCGTAGCTCGACCTGTACATCGCGTCCCCGCGCGGTCGTACCTGGAAAAAAATGGTGTTGAAGCGCGCGTCGTGAAGTTCGTGCACCATACGACGGAGGGATTCCTGTTGTCTCTCTTTGCCGGCCACCTGCGGCCAGTCAAGTCCCGTGGCCGTGGTCACCCATACAGCGCGAACCTCGGTTTTGGGTGGGAGGAGGGAGGATGGTGGCGACGGCAGCGCCTGCAGGGGTAACAGGAGCGTTGCAAGAAGAACAGAAGCGATTTGGACACCCTTCATAAACTTCCATCTCTACAGTTTGGCAGCAAATAACACAGACTCTAGTCTGTCATGTGACAGACATATGACAGTCATGTGACAGACCAGACTGCAGCCATTTGGCCCACAATTTGGACAGAATAATATACACATTTTCGCTATATTGGACCACATTCCCATGTCCCGAGATCTGACCATCTTTGTCTGCCAGGCGTGTGCCTACGAATCCCCGCGTTGGGTAGGGCGTTGCCCGAATTGCGCTGAATGGAACACCCTCGTGGAAGAAGTGCGCGCGCATGCGGGTGCGTCGAAACGGGAGCGCCAGAAGCAGGTAAGGGTCAAGCCGATACCGATTACCGAGGTGGAAACCACCGCCGGAGTGCGGATTGCGACCGCCATTCCCGAACTCGACCGGGTGCTGGGCGGCGGCATCGTGCCCGGTTCTGTGGTGCTCGTCGGCGGCGACCCCGGTATCGGGAAGTCCACGCTGATGATGCAAATGGCGGCCTCGCTGACCCAACAGACAGTTCTGTATATCACCGGCGAGGAATCGCTGTCACAGGTGCGACTCCGTGCCGACCGGCTCATGCCCAAACCGCACGACCGGGTCCTGCTGCTTGCCGAAACCGATGTGGAAGTGGTGGGGCAGATACTCGAACAAGCCGCTGCCGACCTGATCATCGTTGACTCGATGCAGACGATGCACCACCCCCAGCTGGAGAGCGCGCCGGGAACGGTGAGCCAGGTGCGTGAAGTGACATCGCAATTCATGCGGTATGCAAAGGCAAAGGGTGTGTCGGTGTTCCTTGTCGGGCATGTAACGAAAGAGGGTGTCATCGCGGGCCCGCGTGTTGTCGAGCACATGGTGGACGCGGTGTTGCAGTTCGAAGGAGAACGCCACTACGCCTACCGTATCCTCCGTGCCACGAAGAACAGGTTTGGCTCCACCAACGAGATCGGCATTTTTGAGATGCACGACGGCGGTCTGCGCGAGGTTGCGAACCCGTCTGCGGTGTTCCTTGCTGAGCGGAGAGCCGATGCCTCCGGTTCGGCGGTTGTAGCGGCAATGGAAGGAACCCGTCCGCTGCTTGTGGAGGTGCAGGCGCTGGTCGCGTCCACCAGCTACGGTGTTCCCCAGCGTACCGCGACGGGATTTGATGGGCGGCGTTTGCAGATGCTCCTTGCAGTTCTTGAAAAACGCGCAGGAATGCGTCTCGGCCAGTATGATGTCTTCGTCAATGTGGCGGGCGGTGTGCGGATTGACGAGCCTGCGGCCGATCTTGGCATGGCGATGGCGATTGCCTCGAGTCTCCGCGACGTTCCTGTGCGTGCCGATGCCGCTGTGGTCGGGGAGGTCGGGCTCGGGGGGGAAATCCGGACGATCCATCACATCGAAAAACGCATTGCTGAGGTGCAAAAATTGGGTTTCAAACGCCTCATCCTGCCCCGGAACAATGCGCAACAGGTCCGCGGCGGGCAGAAGATTATTCTTACAGAAGTGGAAACAATCGAAGAAGCAATGCGCGCATTACTCCAGCATGATGGAGCGGCGGGATGACGACGACCCTGATCGTTCCCCGCGCCGTGATGACGATGGACAGCGACGACCGTTTGCTCCACGGCGGCGCCATTCTTGTTGAAGGCCGGACAATCACGCGGGTGCTCAGCGCCGGGGAACTCTCCGCGCGACGCCCGGCGGTCGATGTGGTTGTCGACGCCGGAGATCTTGTAGCTCTGCCCGGATTCATCCAGACGCACGTCCACCTTTGCCAGACGCTCTTCCGCGGCCTTGCGGAGGATCTGGAACTTCTGGACTGGCTGCAGTCAAGGATATTCCCCTTTGAAGCGGCACATACATCGTCGTCGATGTATGCTTCCGCAAGAATGGGCATTGCTGAACTGATCCGTGGCGGGACGACGACCATTATGGATATGGGGAGCGTTCACCACGAAGAAGAAGTTGTGCGTGCGATAACGGAAACCGGATTGCGAGCATTTGTCGGCAAGGCGATGATGGATATCAACACCATGCATCCGCCGCTCAAAGAGCCGACGGACGAGGTGCTGCGTTCCACCCTGCGCCAGGCCGAACAATGGCACGGCAGCGCCGGGGGGCGCATCCGCTATGCCGTTGCTCCCAGGTTTATTCTTTCCTGCACCGATGTCCTGTTGCGTGATGCTCATGCGATGACCGCCGGCTTCGCCGGCATGCTGTTCCATACACATGCCTCCGAGAACCGCCATGAACTTGAGGCTGTTCGCGCACGTTGCGGCATGGACAATGTCGCCTATTTTGACCACCTCGGAATCTTGCAGAGCAATACCTGCCTTGCACACTGCATCTGGCTGAATGATGATGAAATTGCAGCGATGCGTGAACGGAACGCATGCGTGCTGCATTGCCCGTCGTCAAATCTGAAACTCGGGTCCGGCATCGCGGATATTCCCGGGTACCTCCATCAAGGCATCCGGGTTTCTCTGGGAGCAGATGGCGCGCCGTGCAATAACCGGCTCGACATGTTCGCGGAGATGCACCTCGCAGCATTAATTCAGAAGCCGGGCTATGGGCCGACGGCCATGCCTGCCCGTACAGTGCTGAAGATGGCAACCGCCGGAGGTGCTGCCGTGCTCGGGATCGAGAAGGAGACCGGCAGCATCGTTGCAGGCAAACGCGCGGATATTATGCTGCTCGACCTCCGGCGGCCATGGAGCGCGCCGGTGACGGAAACGCAGGATGCGCTCGCCGCAACAATCGTCCATGCGTGTTCGCCGGACAATGTCCACTCTGTGATGATCGATGGCCAGTGGGTGTACCGGCAGCGGGAATTCACGATGCTCGATGTAGACCGGGCGTTGTATGATGCAGACGCGGAACTGCGCACACTCCTCCAACGGGTCAGCCTTTCATGACAAAACTCCTCATTGCGACACACAACAAAGACAAGGTGGAAGAAATCCGCGGCATTCTCACCGGCCGGGATCTTTTGCTTGTTCCGCTGACAGAGTTCCCTGCAATTCCGCCGACCGTGGAAGATGCCGATACACTTGAGGGCAATGCGCTGAAGAAGGCGGATGAAGCGTTTCGCGCCACGGGCACCCCGGCCGTAGCCGACGACACAGGCCTGGAGGTGTTCTATCTTGACGGCGCACCCGGTGTACACTCATCCCGCTATGCAGGCGAGGATGCGACATATGCCGATAACCGGCGAAAACTGCTAAGCAGGTTGCGTGGAGTCCCGCCGCGGCGCAGAGGCGCACGGTTCCGGACAGCTGTGGCGTTTGTTCCGTCCGAAGGTACGCATTACCTGTTTGAAGGCATCTGCCCCGGCGTGATTATTGAGAAGGAGCAGGGGGAGGGAGGATTCGGCTATGACGCCATTTTCCTTCCGGACGGATACGACGAGACATTCGGACAGATGGAGCTTGCGCGAAAGAATACGTTGAGCCACCGCGCACGGGCATTCCAGAAATTTTCAGAATTCCTCCGGCAGGGAAAATGGTAGCGCTCTTTTCACGCAGGCTGCGCCCCGCATGGGAATTCACACCGGGGTTGCCCGTGTGGCGCTTGCACCCTCCCGTGAATGGCCGGATCATAGGGGAGGTGCGCGACCCGGAGGCGAAGCGTGCAACATTTTTCGCCCTCAATGCGGCAACGGGAGCCTGCCTCTGGCGCGACCGTGAACTGCACGATTCCTGGTGGGTTGCCATTGAGCGCGTTGCAGGTGACATGCTGGTGCTCCATGGGTTCCAGGCGCCGGATTATCCGGTCCGGCGCGGCGTCACCGTTGTGAACATGCTGACAGGTGCCGTAGTCTGGTCGGATGCAGAATGGACCGGAGATGAAACAGCCCTTGCTAATGCCGGCGTGGTTCTCTCCGGTGCAGGGTCTGCCGGGGAAGCAATCTTCCCTATCACGCATGATCCGCACGACGCTGAATCGGCACGGAATGCAGCTCTGGCAAAATGGCCCATCGATGTTGTCGTCGGTCCGATGGAGACGGCCGGCAACGGTGACCACACTGTTGTTGCAGCACACGTCAAGAGTGATCGAAGCAACGATGCTTCACTCAAGCATCTTCTCAAGATACACGATACGCAGACGGGAAAGACGCTCTATGAGGACACTCTCTTCGCGGCGGCAAAGGGAATTGCCCCCGACGCATTCTTCATTCATGAAGACATGCTGTTCTATATCCGCGAACGAGCGACACTCTGCGCGGTCAAACTCTAGCAAGAGCAGGCGTATGATCATTTCGATAAAGCAGGTTGATGCGTTTACAGACACTCCGCTTCAGGGAAATCCGGCCGCCGTCGTGCTTCATGCGGAAGGATTGACCGATGCGATGATGCAGGAGATAGCGCAGGAGATGGCGCTTTCGGAAACAGCTTTTTTGCTGCCCCCGTCGCAGTCGGAGGCAGCAACGGGGGCGGACCTTCGTCTCCGCTGGTTCACCCCCTCGAATGAAGTCGCACTCTGCGGGCATGCGACGATCGCTACCTTTCACGCGGTCGCCGAGGAGCGTTTGTACGGGACAGGCGAGCAGGCCCGGAGGCTGTTCCGCGTGGAAACGCGGTCCGGCATCCTTCCGGTGGCCGTCGAGCAGGGGATAACGGGCGCCACCATACACTTTGGCCTCCCGGTTGCACATTTCCAGGAGGGACATCAGCATCGCGATGCACTTCTTTCAATCCTGAACCTGCACGGCCGTGAACTGGACCCCGCGCTTCCCATCGTTGTAGACAAATATCTGTACGTTCCGGTGGTTGACCGTGGCGTGCTCTTTGCCGTGCGTCCCGACTATTCAGCTGTGGATGCATTCCAGCGCCGGCATAAGATCGGCGGCATCTGTCTGTTCACCACCGATACTGTGGATCGTGAGTCGGCAGTACATTCCCGTTTCTTCTGCCCGGCGGAAGGCATCAACGAAGACCCTGTCACCGGGTCGGCGAACGGCCCGCTCGGTGTGTACCTTTTTGAGCAGGGTTTGGTCAAGGCCCAGGGAGAAAGCGTGAGCATCGTCGGCGAGCAGGGCGACGCGATTGGCCGCCGGGGCCGGGTGAGGATCACACTGGACATTACGGGAGGAAAAGTATCTGAAGTGGAAATCAGCGGACGTGCAGTGACGGTGTTCACCACAGGGATGCGGGTGCGCTAACAAAGGACAGAGAGTATGGCGCGATTGGTTTTTGTTCTGGTATTCGTCGGTGCGATGGGGTATTTCTTCTGGAATGTGCGGAGGCTGGTGCGCATCCTGCGCATGGGAAAGAAGGAGAGCCGTGTCGATCAACCGGGGAAACGGTTGGCACGCGTGGCCGCCATCGCCTTCGGACAGAGCAAGCTTCTCCGTGAGCCGTTTGCAGGCATCCTGCACTTCTTCATCTTCTGGGGATTTGTCATTCTGCTGACAGCGGTGGGCGAATCCATTATACAGGGGTTTGCCCCGGGTTTCTCCCTGGCGTTCCTCGGTCCGTTGCACACGCCGTTGCTCTTTCTTCAGGATGCGATCGCGTCGATTGTGGTCATCACGATTATCGTTTCTCTCGTGCGCCGGTTTGTTGCTCCGCCCCCGCGGCTCGATGTTGAAGGCCATGCCAAATGGGACGCAGCCCTGATTCTTGTGTTGATACTGTTTGTGATGCTTACCATGTTCGGTCAAAACGCCGCCGGCATTGCGTTGAAAGGGGAAGACTATGGAGCCGGACGGTTCATTTCCGCCCGGCTTGCCGGTCTCTGCGCAGGAATGGACCCGGCCGCGGTGCAGGTATGGTATGCGCTGTTCTTCTGGGCACATATACTGATCGTGCTGGCGTTCTTGAACTATTTGCCGTTCTCCAAGCATCTGCACGTGCTTACCTCTATTCCCAACGTGTATCTTTCGAACCTCGGTCCGCGCGGTGCCCTCACGCCGATAAATCTTGCCGATGAGACAGCCACGAAATTCGGTGCGACCGATGTGGAGGACTTCACCTGGAAGCAGTTGCTGAACGGGTATACCTGCACCGAATGCGGCAGGTGCAGTGACGCCTGCCCGGCACATACCACGGGCAAGCTGCTGAGTCCGCGGAAGATTTTTGTTGATCTCCGCGCGCGTACGATGGAAAAGGCGCAACACCCGGATCTTGCCGGCCATCAGCTTCTTGACAATTTCATTACCGAGCAGGAGCTCTGGGCATGCACGACGTGCATGGCGTGTGTGCAGGAATGTCCGGTGATGATCGAGCATGTCGATGCCATTGTCGAAATGCGCCGCGGACTTGTGCTGAACGAGTCCCGGTTCCCCGATGAACTCAAGACAACATTCACGAATCTCGAACGGAACTTCACGCCGTGGGCGTTCGGCCATGCATCGCGCGCTGATTGGGCACAGGGAATGGATGTGCCGCTGATGGCTGATGTGCGGAAGGCGGACATGCTGTTCTGGGTGGGGTGTGCGGGATCGTATGATGCCCGCTATCAGAAGGTTGCGCGGGCGTTTGTGAAACTGTTGAAGAGAGCCGGAGTCAACTTCGCCATACTCGGTACCGAGGAGAAGTGTACGGGTGACCCGGCGCGACGGATGGGGAACGAATACCTTGCGCAAACGTTGATGGCCGACAATATCGCAACGCTGAACGGCTATGGCGTGAAGAAGATCGTGGTCACCTGTCCGCACTGCCTGCAGTCACTGGGTAAAGAGTACAGGCAATTCGGCGGCGACTATACGGTCGTGCATCATTCGGAGTTATTGCGCGATCTGGTCCGCGAAGGCAAGCTTACACCCGTGCGCGGGCATGAAGGAACGGTGACATTCCATGATCCGTGCTATCTGGGGCGCTACAACGACGTCTATGAAGCCCCGCGCGACGTTCTGGGAGCTGTCGACGGCCTGGAGCGCGTGGAGATGGCGCGGTCGCACGACCGGAGTTTCTGTTGCGGCGCCGGCGGCGGACGCATGTGGATGGAAGAGCGGGAGGGTAAACGGGTCAATATCGAACGAACCGAAGAAGCTCTTGGTACCGGCGCGGGGATTATCGGAACCGGTTGTCCGTTCTGCATGACCATGCTTACCGACGGCGTCAAAGAAAAGAATCCCTCCACTCCGGTGGAGGTCAAAGACATTGCAGAGCTTTTGCTCGAAGCGGTGGAGGGGCATTTAGACGCAGTTTAAAAGGATTACCGCAGAGGCGCAGAGACACGGAGAGAGAATATCTACTGTGAGTTCTCCCAGACACTGCAGGCTTTTCTCGGCGTCTCTGCGGTGATATATCCCAGGTAAGGAGATACATTATGCAGATCGTTCAGGCGGTGATAGGTGCCGCTCTTCTCGCGTTTGGACGCAAAGGGCTGTGGCTGTTCCTCGGCGCTCTGGGCGCGATGGCGGGTGTCGCTCTGGCCAGCATGTATTTTCAGCATTCGTCCACCGGCGTACTGATAGCCGCACTGGTCATCGGCGGCATCCTCGGTTTCGTCGTGGCATTCTTCATTCAGAAAGTGGCGGTGTTCGTCGCCGGAGCACTTGGCGGAGGGTACGCGGGATATGCGCTGGCAGAGTACATGGGATGGCTGCATCAGGGATTTCCGTGGATTCCCGTTGTCATTTGCGCGATCCTTGGTATCATCCTTGCGCACTTCCTTCTCAAGTGGGCGTTGATCGTGCTTTCTTCGGTTGTAGGTGCATATCTTCTGGTGGGCGCATTTGAGCTTTCGCCCTCTCTGGCCGCACCGCTCGTTATCGTCCTTGCGGCGGCAGGCATCTGGTTCCAGGCATCGTTGGACAGGCCCAAAACAGCTGTACGGTAGTACAATGTCTGGTGGATTCTCCATAATGAAGGAACAGCGCACGTGATGAATTCCTGGACGTCCCGTCTTATCCTGGCAAACGTGGTGATGTTTGTTCTCACGTCAGTGCGGCCCGACATCATGTCGAGTCTGATGTTCGTTCCCGCACTCACGCTCGTGCGACCCTGGACCGTGGTCACCTACATGTTTCTTCATGAAGGCACGTTCCACATCCTGTTCAACATGCTTGGTCTGCTGTTTTTCGGACCGCGACTCGAAGCGGAGATGGGAGATCGCGATTTTCTCCTGCTCTATTTCATGAGCGGCATCACCGGCGCGCTCCTCTCCTGCATCACTCCCCATGTAGCGATAGTCGGGGCATCGGGCGCCGTGTATGGTGTCTTACTGGCGTATGCCCGGTTCTGGCCGCGCGATCGGCTGCTCATATGGGGCATCGTGCCGATCGAGGCGCGCTACATGGTTGTCATCATGACCGTGCTATCGATCTTCGGAGGAATATCCGGAACAGGGAATATTGCGCACTTTGCCCATCTGGGCGGGTTCCTCGGAGGGTATCTCTTCCTCAGATTCCGCGAATGGCGTTTGCCGTCGCGGAAGTTCAAGGCACAGTTGGCGCCGCCGCCGGTCAACCGCAACACCGTCGAGCGCTGGCGGCGCATCGACCGCACGGCGCTGCACGAGGTGAACCGGGCGGAATTTGACCGGATCATGAGCAAAATCGAAACCGGGGGTACCCAGAGTCTGTCTGAAGTCGAGCGGGCATTTCTCGAACGCTTCAGCACACTCTAGAAGTGCAGGTGAAAAGCATAACCGGCAGAGGCGCAGTACAAAAGCATAACCGCAGAGGCGCTGAGGCGCAGAGAGAATTTTTTTGTAGAGGACTTTCCCCAACTTGATATTCTTTCTCTGCGTCTCTGCGGTGATATCTCCTCGCGGCTCTGCGGTGATAATTCTCTGTAAGGAAGAACGTAATGCGTCACAAGACCATCCTGTTCGCCGTGTTGATCGCATCAATGAGTACGCCAGCCTTCGGAGCCTCCGGGCTTGAAGGGAAATGGGAATCCATCCCGGCTCAAAGCACGGATATCGACCTGTATCAACGTCTATCGGTCGAGGTGCGCCTCAGCGCCGGCTCTCTCACGCTCATCCGGCAGTTCGGCACAACGAGAAATTTCAGGGATTCCCTGAACCTCCCCCTCGATGGAAATTCTGTCAGCGTGCCGATCAACAACAGGGTGTTTCCGACAAATGTGTTCATGGGACTCTCCATGCCGGTGGGAACCACGCGGGTGATCAACGTCCACCGCGAGAGCGGTGACCGGCTGCGCGTTGAAGAAACGTTCCACATACTGGGGTCGCAGGGAGATCACCCGGTGAGTGCGACGCATCTCTTCACGCTTTCAGCCGACGGGGAGATTCTTACCTATGTGCTCTCCCGTTCCACACGCACCTCCGGGCCACCCACGACGTTCCGCCTGAAACGCGCGGGATGGAAGGAGGCCTATACGATTACGCTCGAGGATAACTGGGAAATCCGGGGGCGGCTTGACGTGCAGGCAATGCTGATCAGCCTGCAGGGTGTTGTGAACAAGAGCGGACCGCGGATGTATATCCTCTATCCGCAGGACTGGCCGTTTACCTACGTGAATTCCGTGTACGAGTTTTACCGTGACAAACGGCATTACACGTTCACTACGTTGAAGTCGCCGGAAGACGCTCTGAAGAATCTTGCGAAGTATGTGAAGGGGTACGTTGTGTGGGACAAGGGTGTGCGCACGTCGCTGATCGTTGCGTTCACCGCGGCCGGACTGGAAAACGCGGTCGTGGTGAGTGAGGATCAGATTTCCCTTGCAGAGCGCCTTGGACTGAAGTGCATCGAAGACTTCCGCGGCAAGTTCACCGGTCAGAGTGACGCCCAGATCTACACATGGGCGTACAACCGGTACTGGTCACGGTGCAGCAAGGAGTATATCGTCTGGCTCGGCGGGGAACACGGGAACGTGATGAAACCCGCAGTGGCAGACTGGGGGATTTTTAAGAATGTGTTCTTTAATGATCTGTCATGCCGCACAACGGACACGGCCGAGTACGCCCTGGCGCGCCGCATTCTCTCGGAGATGAAACCGATGTCCATGGTGATGGGGTGGCATTCCTACGGCAAGGATCTCGAGCGGGAATTTGTTGCACTGACATCAGCATTCGGACACCGTGTCGAAGGATTGCACACACTTCCCAACCTGAGCTTCAGTGCCCAGGTGCCTGCGTCGCCGGGCTTTGTGTACAAGAACAACCACAACATTGTTCCGGGCAAGGACTACACGCCTCAACCGAAGGTGTATGTCACCTGCATACAGACCGACGGCATCGGTCTGGGCGCGTGGTTGAAACCGGGACGCGGCGAGATTCCCTACGCGTGGGAAGTGCTGACCAACTATACCTGGATGGCACCGGCGATGGCCGAGTATTTCTACACGCTGGCGACGCCCAACGATTTCTTCATCGGCTGTCTTTCCGGACCGGGCTATCTGTATCCGAAAGCCGTCCCCCCAAAACTGCTCAAACAGCTCATCGCCATGTCACGGGAGCAGATGAAGACGCTGGATCTTAATGTTTTCGAGACGATGGATTACTCCGAAGGAGCGACCGTCGAGGGCAATACCGAACTGCCGAAGCGCGTGGTTGATATGTACTATGAAGGATTGCCGGAGGCCATCGGGTTTGTGAATGGTTATGCGCCGTCATACACCTTTGCCGTACGCGACGGCAAGCCGTTCATGTCGTATGATTACTATCTCTCTCCTGAACGCCCGGAGGCCGATGCGGTGGCGGACCTGCAGGAGCTCGCGCGCATTAACGACAGGCGGCCGTATTTTCTGCTGGTCCACGTACGCGAGTCGAGCGACATCAAGCGGGTGAAAGGAATTCTCGACAAGCTCGGACCTGAGTTTGCGGTGGTTTCTCTCGATGTGTTTCTCACCATGGCGGGGAAAGCGCCGACATTCAAAGAAAAGCTCCTTATGAGGTGAGTATGAGCCGGATGGGATTTACCTGCGGACTCACGCTGTTCTGCGTCGTGTCACTTCAGGCACAAAGTCTCTGGGATACGTTCTCCAACGACTACCCGGCAAATTGTCTGGCGTGGACGCGCGATAACAACAACCCGGTCATTGCCCGATCGGGAACGACGTGGAAGAGCCGTTCGACGGCCGATCCGGATCTGTTCACGCTCGGCGACCGCATACTGCTCTATTACTGCGGCAACGGCACCATGCCGCTGAGAGGGAAGGCCTACCATGATCGGATCGGCGTTGCAGAGATTTCCACGCTTGCCCCTTCGCAGATCACCTACCACGATCTGAATAACGGTTCTCCGGTGGTTGATGTCGGAGATGCGGGGGAATTCGATGATGAGAATGTGCTTGATCCCGCGGTAGTGTGGTTCAAGGGGCGGATCCTCCTCTACTACACCGCCATCGGTCATGGCCCCAACAGTATCGGACTGTCGACAAGCGCGAACGGTGAACAGTTCACCAAGGTCGGAAAAGTGATCGAAGGCCGCTCGCCCGATGTGATTGCAGTGGGAGACACCCTCTATCTGATCTATCACAAGCGCGACGGCGCAGGATACAAGATGTACATCGCCAGATCAATGGATGGCGTGAAGTTCTTTCCGATGGGTGAAGGGCCGGTGCTTGCCGGTGAACCTGATCATTGGGATGCACACTCTATTGTCACCGCGCGAATATGGAAATCGGGCGATTGGTTCTATCTCCTCTATGGCGGAAGTGCGGACCGGGATAATGAACCCGAGTTCTTCGGGCTGGCGCGATCACGCGACTTGCTGCGGTGGGAACGGCATCCCGGTAATCCGATTTTTGGCGCGGGGCTTCGTGCCACCGCCGATGGCGGCGCGATTTGGTTTCCGGCGCTGTACGATGCCGGAAGCTGGTTTGTGCTGCTCTATGAAGGAAGCCGGGGAAAGTATGCCTGGGATCTGAGCCCGGGGATATGCATGGCGTGGATATCCAAACGTTGAGCGCAGTCCAGAAGTATTACCGCAGAGGCGCAGAGACACTGAGAGTGAATATCCATTGCGATCCCTCCCAACAAATGCAGGCTCTTCTCTTGGAGAAAAAACGATGAAACAGCTGTATTGTCTCGTTCTGTCGGTACTCATGGTCACTGCGATTGCCTCCGGTCAGGTGCAGAAGGTTCGTGACAATCCGGAGTTCGCCGCGCAGCGTGAGCTTCTGGAAAAATGGATACAGGCGGAAATGGAATTCCGGAATCAGCCCGGGCTCGCAATCGCCGTTGTCTACGACCAGGAGCTGGTCTGGTCCAGAGGGTTCGGTTTCGCGGATCTCGAAAAGAGAATCCCGATGACTCCCACAACGCCGTTCCGGATCGCATCGATCACCAAGACGTTTACGAGCACGGCGATTCTGCAGCTGCGTGACCGGGGGAAGCTGCAGCTGGATGATCCGGTGGTCAAACACCTTCCCTGGTTCACGTACAAAAACCGTTTCCCGGATGGGCCCGCAGTGACTGTGCGGCAATTGCTCACGCACACTTCCGGTCTTCCCGGTGAGGCAGGCATGCCGTACTGGACGGACAACACATTCCCGACGCACGATGAGATGGTCGCGTTGCTGCACTCGCAGGAAAGCATTTTTGAACCCGAAACGAAGTACAAGTATTCGAACCTGGGCATGGCCATTCTGGGTGAGGTGGTGGCCGCCGCTTCGGGGCAATCGTACGAAAGCTATATCGTGAAGAATATCCTCCAGCCGCTGAACATGGCGGGCAGCAGCGTGGTCCCGCCAAAAGATCAACTGCAGAGATTTGTGACGCCTTACGGCCGCCGTCTTCCTGATGGGACGCGGAAAATCCAACCCTTCATGGACGCAAAGGCTCTCACTCCGGCGGCGAACATGTCTTCCACCGTGGAGGACCTCGGGCGATGGGCATCATTCCACATGCTCGAAGGACGTACTCTGCCGGGTCAGATTCTGAAGGGAAGCACGCTCCGGGAAATGCACCGCGTGCACTGGGTGTTGCCGGGGTGGCGAAGCGGACGGGGGTTGGGGTTCTCCGTCAGAAAGCTGGACGATAGGGTGGTGTACGGTCACGGTGGTTGGGTCGCGGGAAACAAGTCGCAGATAACCATCAGTCCCAAAGAAAAGGTCGCTGTGGTTATCGCGATCAATGCAGACGACGGCGTGCCGGCATTTTTTGCGGACCGGGCGATGAGCATGCTCGCGCCGATCATCGCACGGCTTCATGTCACCTCCGGTACCGGAAGTGAAGGCGGACTCATCATGGCAGAAGTACGCCGGAACATACACCGACCCTGACGGATCGGACGCCGAGGTGATGATCATGAAGGGCAAACTCGCGCTCTATGACTACAACTATCCGCCGGAAGAGGACCCCGCCGGCAACGTTGCTGAATTGACGCCTGAAGGCAACAATACGTTCCGGATGTCCGGTGACGACGGGAGCGGAGATCTTGTGGTGTTTGAATTGGGGCCCGATGGAAAAGTGCTCAGGGTGAAGATCGGCGAGAACTTCAAGTATCCCAAGAAATAGCGGTGGTGAGGAGCGATGGAAGAACGGAAGACGATACCTTGCCATAGGTGCCCATGCTGGGGACATGGAGGTCTCCTGTGGAGCCGTGTTGTACAAACATGTTCGCCAGGGGGACCGGGTGGTGCTGCTGCATTTGACGCCGGGCGAAGGGGGCAATCCCCGCATGACTCCCGCCGCGTATGGCGCCCAGAAGCGCCGCGAGGCGGAGACCATTGCCGGAGCCATGGGAGCAGAAGTGCTGTTCGGTCCGTATCGCGACGGCGAATTGCCGGTAACGGATGACGTCCGGCTATTCGTCGCCGATGTCATCCGACAGGTAAAGCCGACGCACGTCATTACCCACTGGCGCACGAGCATTCACAAAGACCATGCCGCTGCACATGTACTGACCATGGACGCGGTGCTCCTGGCGTCGCTCGAGGCGGTGGTAACCGGCCATGAGCGCCACCGTGGGGTTCGCGCAATCTACTTCACGGAGAATTGGGAGGATCCGGAAGGATTCACGCCGTATCTCCTTGTGGACGTCTCCGCTGAACTTGAAGCGTGGAGGTCCTGGATCACCACGTACGAGTTCATCAAGGGGGGGATTTCCACATTCGCGTATCTTGACTACTACACCGCCCTTGCCCGCGTCCGGGGGGCGGTTGCGGGGACGAAGTACGCAGTGGCCTTCGATGTTGATCCGTTCGAGAAGAAACGGCTGGTGGGAGAGCTGCCGTAGGTTTACTTCGGCATCCCCGCCTTGCGCCGTTCTTCATGTGTGAGCTCGAACACCTTGCGGTACACGCTCTCCTCCGCTGCTGACATCACGACCTTCCGCCGTCCCATCACGCGCCGGGCGACCTCCAGGCTGCGGTTCATATCGTAGGTCGTGAAGGATTCGCCGCCGCCCCAGGCGAACGACGGGACATATTTGGGAGGGAACCCCGCGCCGAATATGTTGCTTGACACACCGACCACCGTTCCTGTGTTGAACATCGTGTTGATGGCGCTCTTGGAGTGGTCACCCATCGTCAATCCGACGAACGTCGACCCGCTGTCAACTTCCGCGCCGTTGATATACACGCGGACGCTGCTGTAATTGTTCTTCAGGTCGCTGTTGTTGGTATCCGCTCCCAGGTTAACCCACTTGCCGAGATAGGCGTGGCCGAGGAATCCGTCATGTTGCTTGTTGGAATAGCCGTGAATGATGGATGCTTCCACTTCACCGCCCACCTTGCACACCGGACCGATGCTGGTATCCTCATAGATCTTTGCGCCGATCTTGATCATCGATCCTTCGCCGATGTATGCCGGTCCCTCAATTGTGGCGTTCGGGAAGATCTTGGCATTTTTGGCGATGTAGATCGGACCTTCTTCTGCGTCGAGCACAACGCCGGGTTTTACCTTTGCCCCGGCTTCGATGCAGATGGCATCACGGTTAAGGAGATACACGCCGTCGTACACCTTGCCGGTGATTTTCTCTGACATGCCCGCAGTCAGCGCGCCGAAATCAGCTCTGAGCTGTGCGCCGTTGTTGCCGACCAGATCCCATGGATAGCGGATCATCGAGGCCTTGACTTCTTTGCGCACCAGTCCTTCGAAGTCCGGAAAATCATACACATCGACGAGACGGCCCTTGAACCGTTCAAGATTTCTCCCGCTCACCCGGGCAGCGATGATGGATTCCCCGTCGACGTAGAGCGTGTCTTCGCCCTGCAACGGCACCTGGGCTGCGAATTGCGCGTCCGCCAGAACGCGGCCGTTAATAAACAGACAGCTCATGGTGTTGACGGCGTTGACCGGGATTCCGGGATTCTGCTCGCGGATGAAATCGGCGAGGTACGCGCGGCAGTGCAGCTGCACCGGCACTCCCGGATAGCAGCGTTCGATTTTTTCCCGGAGTGTCAGGATGCCGCAGCGGAGATCCCACGTCGGCCGCATGTACACAAGCGGAAGGAGGCGTTCGTAGTGGACGCCTTCAAATATGCAGAGCGATTCCGTCATGTTGGTTTCTCCATGGGCCTTGAAGTTTAGATGAAAAGATTCACCGCCGAGACGCAGAGGGAATGTCTTTTGGACAAAATCTTCTGCAATTCAGGAGTTATTCTCTGCGGTCTCTGCGGTAGTATTCCTTTTGTGAGGGTTTTCGGTCGGACTTCTAGAATACTTTGGATTCCCACGAATCATTGTACAGCCCGACGAGCTTTGTGGAAGCCTCCTTGTCGACAATCACAAACGCGGTCTGGTGCAGCTGGATGATCGACGCAGGGCACATTGCGGTGATCGGCCCCTCAACGGAAGCCTTGATGGCGTCGGCCTTGCTGGCTTTGTTCGCGAGCATGATGATTTCTTTGGCATCCATGATCGTTCCCACGCCCATGGTGATGGCGTACTTCGGTACTTCATTGGGATTCTTGAAGAACCTGGCATTGTCCATGCGTGTCGTCCCGGTCAGCGTCTTGATGCGTGTCCGCGAACCGAGTGATGAACCCGGTTCGTTGAACGCAATGTGGCCGTTCGCGCCGATGCCGAGAATCTGCAGATCGATACCGCCGCACTCTACAATACGCTTCTCGTACCACGCGCAGAAGGCATCCACGTCTTTCGCCATCCCCATGGGGATGTGCACATACCGGGGATCGACGTTGATGTGTTTGAACAGATTCTCCCACATAAAGTAGTGATAGCTCTGATCATGTTCCGGAGGGATGCCGACATATTCATCAAGATTGAATGTCGTCACTTTGGAAAAATCGAGACCCTCGTCTTTATGCATGCGGATCAGGTCTTTATACAGGCCGAGAGGGGTGCTCCCGGTGGCAAGCCCCAGGACGAGATTGGGTTTCTTGCGGAGGCGGTCGGCGACGATTTTGGCAGCCTCTTTGCTCATGAGTTCGTAGCTATCCTTGACGATGACTAACATGTGGGAACACCTTTCTATGAAAAAGGGGGAATAGTGGATTATCGCACAATTCTTCCCGGCAGGTCTGTCGGCCAAAGTAGGGAGAACTTCGAATAAACGCAAGGATCCCGTTGCACCTCTTCGGCGATTGTACTACTTTGACCTCATCATGAGTGTACCCGCCCCGCTGCGCCAGCTGTCTCTCGTGCAAACCGCTTCACTCGTCGTCGGTACGGTGATTGGTTCAGGAGTGTTTTTGAGCCTGCCTATCGTTGCACGGATCGGCGGGAGTCCGCTCATGACCGTACTCATCTGGTTTCTGGGGGGTGTGGTGTGGATTCCACAGATCCTGATACTCGCGGAGATGGGTACGGCCTATCCCATTCAGGGTGGGCCGTACTATTATTTGAACAAAGCGGGATCGCCGTTCCTGGCATTCCTCTACACATGGACGGCGTTCCTCACGAGTGATACACCCACACTCACCATCGTCGCCCTGGGCGCAATGTCGGCCCTGACGTTCTTCTCTCCGGTCTTCGGAGACATGTTCATGGCGCGACTCCTGGCTTCAGGGCTGATCCTCGCCCTCTCGCTGCTGCACTATCGCAGCGTCCGCACGGGGGGGAACCTGCAGATCGTCCTGACGATTGCGAAACTCACGCCGCTGATGTCGATCGTGATGATCGGCTTCTTCTACTTCGGGTCCGGACACCTCTCCGGAGTGTCGGCGGCCGTGGGGACCGGCACGGTGTTCGCCATCATCACGGCCGGCATTTCGTCTACACTCTGGTCTTATGCGGGCTTCACCAATATCCTGTATATGGCGGGCGAGGTGAAGCGTCCCGAACGCACACTTCCCCTTGCGCTCATCGGATCGCTGGTCTTCGTGATGATCGCGTACACACTGATCGCGCTGTGTACATCGGCGATCGTGCCGTTCGATGACCTCACGGCAGCCAAAGGGGATTTCATCAACCCGTTCCGGTATCTGGGAGTGGCCGCGACGGCAGCGGGAGCCATCTTCGCCGTTGCGGCGTTTATCTCCATGGTGGGAGTGTTGAGTGCGAGCATTATGGTGCAACCGCGATTGGAGTACGCCATTGCACGGGACGGTTTGTTCTTCAGCGTCTTCGGGCATCTCCACCCGAAGTACCTGACGCCGGACTACTCCATTCTCATCCAGTCGGCGCTGGGCATTGTGCTGTTTCTGCTTGGTGACATCGAGAACATGATGGGATATTTCACGTTCTCCTATGCGTTGCAGAACGGGATGGTGTACGGTGCGATCTTCTTCCTGCGGCGCAGAGCCGACTACAACCCTACGTACCGGGCGCCCTGGTGGGGAGTGATGGCGACGCTTGCAATCGTGTCGCAATTGTATGTCGGCATCGGGACATTCCTGGCGTATCCGACCGGCGGCATCCTGGCGTCGCTTGGATTGATCCTGTCGGGAATGCCGGTCTACTTCTACTATGCCTACCGTCGTCGAACAGCGAGAGAATCGCCATGAAATGTTTCGTTAACGGTGTCGTGCATACCATGCAGGCGGCGCATCCCCGCGCCGAAGCCGTCGTCACCAGAGGAAGCAGGATTGTCTATGTCGGATCCTCGCGCGGCGCGCGAAGCTTCGCCGGTTCGGGACGCCGAAGTGATCGACCTGGATGGACGGTTGATGCTCCCGGGTTCATTGACGATCATGTGCACTTCGTCCTCGGTGGCTCACAGGTTGCCGGATTGCATCTGCGGCAGTGTACGTCGACCGCTGAAGTCGTGGAGACCGTGGCAGCCTACGTCAGCACGCACCCGGGGGCGTGGATCTCCGGAGGCGACTGGGATGAGGAGGGGTGGGATGTCAAGCGATTACCGGTGCGTGCATTGATCGATCCGGTGTCTCCTGACACACCCGTGTTTATTAACCGGTTCGACTGGCATATGGCCCTTGCCAACAGCGTGGCCCTGGACAAAGCGGGCATCACCCGGGAAACGCCGGACCCCCCGGAGGGACGATCGTTCGCGACCCTGCCACGGGCGAGCCCACGGGCATCCTGAAAGACGCAGCGATGGATCTGGTGACCCGGGTGATGCCGCGTCCTACGCTCGGTGAACTCGAACATGCCGTGATGCAGGCTCTCGACGTGGCCCGCAAAAATGGCGTGACCTCGGTTCATGACATTGCCGAAGAAGAACACATTCCCGTCTATCACAAACTTGAAGGCGAGGGCAGACTCACCTGCCGGATCTACTCGCGGCTGCCGATCGCCGGCATCGCGAAACTGGTGCACGAAAGGGTCCGCCGCGCGCACGGAACCGAGTTCGTGAAGGTGGGATCTCTGAAGGCATTCGCCGACGGATCGTTGGGGTCAAACACCGCCTGGTTCTTCGAACCCTATGTCAATGCTCCGACAACAGGCCTCGCCATGGAGGTGCTGACAAGCGGCCGATTGCGCGAATGGGCGCTCGAAGCCGACCGGCACGGACTGCAGCTCTCGATCCATGCCATCGGCGATCGTGCGAATGATGCCATCCTGACGATCTTTGAAGATGTGATCCGGGAGAATCCGGCATGGGACCGCCGGTTCCGCATCGAACATGCCCAGCACGTGCGCGCAGAGGATATCCAGCGGTTTGCCTCGCTCGGGATCGTCGTGTCTGCCCAGCCCTGGCACTGCATCGATGACGGTGTGTGGGCAGAACAACGGATCGGGCCGGTCCGCGCGGGCACAACCTATGCCTTCAAGTCACTCCTTGATGCCGGTGTATGTGTGTGTTTTGGCAGCGATTGGACTGTCGCACCGCTTGATCCGGTCCGCGGGATCTATGCCGCGGTCACCCGCGCGACGTTGGACGGGAAGCGGCCGGAAGGGTGGGTCCCCGCACAGAGACTCTCCGTCGAGGAAGCAGTACGATGCTACACGGTGAACAACGCCTACGCTTCGTTTGAAGAACACTTGAAGGGCTCTGTTGAACCCGGCAAGCTTGCAGACCTGGTGGTTCTGTCCGACAACATCTTCACCATCCCGGCCGCAGAAATCCGCAACGCGCAGGTTACTATGACGGTGGTTGACGGAGAAGTAGTGTACGGATAGGGATGGGATTTTTCGAACGCGTTTAAATCGAAAATCCCAGCAGGGTGAAGACGTTGTTGGCAATCCATCGGACGGCAAAGCCGATGGGAAGAATCGTAATGCCTGCCTGACTCTCGATGATCAGTATGCCGAAGAGGATAAAGATGCCGTACCGGTACAGCGTTGCCACCGTGGCGTCGCTCAAGCGCAGCGACTGGAAGAACACATGTGATCCGTCCAGCGGGGGCAGGGGAAGCAGATTGAAGACGAACAGGCCGAAGTTCACGTACGCGCCGAGGATCATCACATCCAGAAAGACACTGTACACCGGATCCCCGTCAAACGGTCGAATCCACAGCATCAGCCGCAGGAGAACGGAGAAGAGAAGTCCGAGCACGAGGTTTGCGAACGGACCTGCCAGAGAAATCAGGATCTCATCCCTCCGCGGGTGTTGAAGATATTCCCGGTTGATGCGGACAGGTTTTGCCCATCCGAATCCCGCCACGACGATGAAGAGGAATCCCAGCCAATCGATGTGCCGCAGCGGATTGAGTGACAGCCGGCCTTCATCACGCGCCGTCGGATCGCCACAACGGAAAGCGACGAAACCGTGCATGAATTCGTGGCAGGTCAATCCGGCGACAATGCCTGGGAGCATTTTCGCCACTGTGGGGAAGTCGAGAGAGTTCATGGTGATCGCCAATATACCTCCGGTCCGCCAGAGATTCAAGGCGGAATTCAACGTGCGTTGCTTTTGAAAACCCGAGTTAGTACACTATTATTCCCACATCATTGAACAAAGAGGGCATTTCTGGTTTCTTCCGGCCGAACGAACGGCAAGACGATTCTTGTCACCGGTGCGACCGACGGGATTGGCAAAGCGACTGCGCTCCAACTTGCCAGACTGGGTGCACAGGTTATCATCCATGGAAGGTCCGCCGGACGGCTTCAGCAGACAGCGGCGGAAATCCATTCTCTGACGGGATCCCGCGCCGAGACCGTTGAGGCGGATTTCTCGTCCCTGGCGCAGGTTCGGGCCTGCGGAGAAGAGATCATCAGACGGTTCCCGCGCCTGGATGTGCTCCTGCATAACGCCGGTGTGTTCATGAAGGAGTTACGACTTACAGTTGATGGATTTGAGACAACATTTGCCGTCAATCACCTTGCTCCATTTCTTCTCACGCACCTCCTCAGCGGACTTCTCCGGCAGAGTGCACCTGCACGCATTGTCACTGTCAGCTCCACCACCCACGTCCATTGTACGTGGGAGTTCGATAATCTCCAGGGGGAGAGGCGCTACGACGGGCGGAATGCCTACAGTCTTTCGAAGCTTGCCAATGTGCTCTTCACCGTTGAAGTGGCCCGGCGTCTTGACGGCTCCGGAGTCACCGCAACCTGTCTTCATCCCGGTGTGGTGGCGACCAAGCTTCTCCGTGCCGGTTTTGGCGGCATGAGTGCGGCGTCAACGGATCGTGGCGCCGAGACATCGGTATTCCTTGCGGTGTCTCCCGATGTTGAAGGGGTGACCGGCAAGTACTTTGTGAACAAACGTGAGGCGGAACCGTCGCCGTACGTGCGGGATGCCGCTATTCGTACGCGGCTGTGGGAATTGAGCGAGCGGTATACCGGAATCGCACCCGAATGATGCCTCACGACCGGGTCCAGAATGCCGTTACGATCATTACCGGCGCCTCCAGCGGAATCGGCCGGGCTACGGCAGAGGCTTTTGCCGGTGCGGGTGCCCGTCTTGTGCTGGCTGCGCGCTCATCGGAAAAGCTTGCAGCATTGACGCAGGCCCTGGAAGCCCGGGGCGCCGAGGTGCTGGCGGTCCCGACCGATGTCACGTGCGAGGCCGATGTCAGAAAGCTCGTGGATCAGACGATTGGGCGTTTTGGACGCGTGGACATAGCCGTCTGTAATGCGGGAGTCTACATCCGCGGGGCGGCGAAGGATCTGCCGCTTGAAGTATTCGAGCGGTGCATGAATGTGAACTTCTACGGCACCCTGCACCTCATCCGTGCCGTGCTGCCCTTGATGCTCGCACAGAGATCCGGACACATCGTGGCAGTGACTTCGGTGGATGGCCGCAAAGGGTTGCCTCGTGATGCGGCCTACGTGGCATCAAAATTTGCCACGACAGGGTTCGTGGATGTCCTCCGTCAGGAATTGCGCGGCACAGGGGTATGCACTTCCACCATCCTGCCCGGACGGGTGGACACACCCATGATTGCATCGCTTGCTGTGCCTCTCGCGTCAGCCAAGATCCCGAGCGCGCGCGTAGGCCGCGCAATTCTCCGCGCTGTACGCAGACGTCGCCGCGAGATCGTGATTCCGTTCGCCGGCCCGAAAGCGCTGATAGTCTTCAGCGCCCTCTGGCCGGGGGTGGGGGACTGGCTCGTTCGATTTTTTAAACTTGAAGGCAAGGAGAGATAGCACCGTGCTGTCACCGAAGACCGCAGAACAACGACCCGCACTCCACGACACAGCAATCCACGCTATTCTGGGGATGCAATCTGCCGTCCCCCTCCGGCTGGATGATATGGCAAAGAGTCTGCATGTGACATTCTATCCGGTGAAGCACGCGTCGCAACGGGTAACACGGTTTGCTGACCGGTTGAGGGCTGCTCTCGAGCGGTGCGGAGCACAGATTCTGCGATACACCCAGGCCCAGGCTGATCCCGCAACCGGCAAGCTCAAAGAAGGCATTGTGGTGATCTCCCAGGGGGATCTCGAAACGGGAGACCTTCCGGTCGACCATGTACCCAACCTGCGCCGTGCAACAATCGTCGGTGTCGTTGACGGACCGTGCCCCGCAGAAACGGCAACCCGTTCCCAGGAGAAGCTGAACAGCGTCGTAAAACGGCTTGCCTGGAACATCGAACAGGTAACCATTTACGTCGATGAGGACACGTGGACTGTCTGCACAATGAACGGCGCTGTCGTCCGGTGTTCGTGGAAGACCATGCTCGAAGACACCGCAGGTGTGCTCATCCCCAAGCTTGCCGCTCCTGTCGTACCGCCGCACTCCAGTGACTTTGATGTTCGCGAAGGAGAACTGAACCTGCAGGACCCGCGCTACGCATCGTACGTGAAAGACTTTCAGGAAAGCGGGAAGCTCTGGCATGATACGGGACTGATGTTATTCCACACGTCACTCGAGGATCTGGAGTTTCGGAACAAGTACTACAGGCGACTGGCCGCGGCATATCTTGACAACCGGTCAGGAATGAGTTATGGCTTCCTCGCCAGGCAGATGGCGTCTTCCCCCGCAGCAACGATGACGACGAACGAAGCCATCCAGAAATTCGGTGCCGAACAGCTCAAGAAGACTCCCGAGGTGATCCCGACCGGAAACGGCACCTGGATTGCCTTTCACGCCGGTGAGCCCCCTCTCTTCGTGCACATCCCCGATGTGTGGGTGCTGATAACCCGTTCCGGTTGCGACAAATCGAACATCGATCCGCACCGCGATCTGGTGCTGCTCGGCCTCTCCAACGGGAAGATCGTCTTCGCCACACCACGCGGCGTGACACCCGGAACCGACTGCAAGCCGTCATACGACACGCTTACGATTCTCTCGCATGCGGTGGGGAATGCCCTGGTCGCAGCCGTGCAGCACCGCTTGCAGCCCGGCCAGACTTTTGCGACAACCCTTGCGCAATCGGGCCTGGCGCTGGCTCACTGGCACGGCTACCTTCACCATGCGACGCTTCCCCCGGGCTACGTTGTTTATGGCGAATCCAATCCGCCCGTTTCCTGTTCCACATTGCAGGCGGCAATTCTCGCACTGCGCGGCAAGGTGGACGCGTTTGCCGGTACTGTGATCGCCGGACAGCCGTACTCGGGCGATGCACACGTGGAACCCCATCACGGCGTGAACCTCACCGGTCCCACACTGGTGCAGCTCGGCCAGTGGGCTCTGGAACATATCGCACTGCTAACGGAAATTCAGGTAAACGGTGCAATGCCGGTGATATAATGAAGTCGGGAAAACCTGGAGTCTGTATGAAACATATCGTCGGTTATTGTCTTATCCTCCTTCTTCTGACAGGAAGCGTGGCCATGGCAAATTCCTTCTTTCCTTACGCATATACAAAGGAAGTCCTGCCCAACGGACTTACCATTTATGTGATACCGATGGAGAGCCCCGGGCTTGTGGCGTACTACTCCGTCGTGCGTACGGGGAGCAGGGACGAATACGAACCCGGCAAATCGGGATTTGCACACTTCTTCGAACATATGATGTTCCGCGGCACGGAAAAATATCCCGGACCGGTATACGACAGCCTGATGACGACTATCGGTGCCGACGCCAATGCCTATACGACGGACGATTACACGGCCTATCACCTGAACTTTGCGAAGGACGATCTCGAAAAGGTGATTGAACTGGAGAGCGACCGCTTCCAGAATCTTTCGTATGCCGAACGTGAGTTTCAGACAGAGGCGGGGGCAGTCTACGGCGAGTACCGGAAGGGCATCACCAGTCCGTTTGCCCTGTTGAATGAGAAGATGCAGGATGTCGCCTATGATGTGCACACCTACAAGCACACAACGATCGGCTTTGAGGCGGACATCAAGAAGATGCCCGAGGGATATGCCTACAGCAAATCGTTCTATCAGCGGTATTATCGCCCCGACAACGTCGTTCTGGTGATTGCCGGCGACGTTGCGGTGCAGGGGACGCTTGCGCTCGTACGGACCTACTACGGTGGGTGGACAAAGGGATACGTTCCGCCGACGATCACTGCCGAGCCGCCGCAGACCGGGGAACGGTCTGCCGGCGTCACCTATCCCGGGAAGACACTCCCGGTCATCGACATCGGCTACAAGGGCGATCCCTTCAATCCCGACAATCGCACCTATGTTGCAGCGTTGCTCCTCGGGGATCTGGCCTTTGGCGAAACCAGCGAGCTGTACAAGAAGCTGTATATTCAGGATCAGAAGGTTGACATGCTTGATGCAGGCATTCCGATGCACCGCGACATGCCGTTGTTTGAGATTGTTGCCCGCGTCAAGAAGGAGACGGACCTGAATGCGGTGCGCGACGCGGTGTACGCCACACTCCGGCAGTATCAAACCACGCTCGTGGATGCCCGGCGGCTTGGAGATCTGAAGCGACGGCAACGCTATCAGTTTCTGATGAATCTCGACACGCCGGACCGTGTGGCCGGAGGCCTTGCACGGTTTGCCGCCCTCACCGGCGGCATTGAGATTGTGGAAAAGCTCTACGCGGCAATCGACAGCGTTACGCCGGAAGATATCCGCACGGCTGCAACACGGTACTTTGTTCCCGAACGGAGAACCGTCGTTGTGCTGAAAGGATCTCAACAATGAAGACCATGACCGCGTTTTGGCTTGCGTTCTTCCTGATGCCCGCCGCTATGATGGGAGGTCAACCAGTGGATACCAGCACCTTTGTTCAGCTTCCCGTAAAGAACGATCCGACCATTGCATTCCGTCTCTGGTTTAAGGTAGGATCTCAGAACGATCCGAAAGGCAAGGAAGGACTGGCGCTCATTACCGGCGAGATGCTTGCGGATGCCTCCACAACGCACAACACCTACGCACAAATCATCGATCGCCTCTATCCTCTCGCAGCAGGCTACACAGCCTCGGTGTCAACCGAGATGACAATCATCTCGGGACGGGTGCACAAAGACAATCTGGCTGCGTATTACCCGCTGCTCATGGAAGCGGTGCTTGCGCCTGCGTTCCTGCAGGAGGATCTTGACCGGATCAAGAGCCAGACACTCAACAATCTGGAGACCACGCTCCGGTATGCCAGCGATGAAGAGCTGGGGAAAGCCATCCTGTACAACGAAGTGTATGCCGGAACACCGTATGGTCACATCGTCGCCGGAACCGTGGAGGGAGTCAAGAGCATTACGCTGGAGGATGTGAAGGCGTTCTATACGACACACTACACGCGGGAAAATGTAGTTCCGGGCATCGGGGGTGGTTTTGATCAGGCGCTTATCGATCGTCTGGCCCGCGATCTCTCTGCGCTGCCCGCTGGAAGTCCGGCGGCCGTGCCGGTTGCAGAACCGCGAGCGACCGGGGGGTTCCACGTCACTATTGTCGACAAAGCGGCGCCGGCAACCGCCATCAGCATGGGTTTCCCGATGAATGTGCTGCGCGGATCACGCGAATGGTATGCTCTCGCGATTGCCAACTCATGGCTGGGTGAGCACCGCAATGCCAGTTCACATCTGTACCAGGTGATCCGGGAGGAGCGCGGGCTCAATTACGGCGACTACTCGTACATCGAGCACTTCCCGCGGGGAGGTTTTGCTCAGATGCCGCCGCAAAACGCCGCCCGGAGAAAGCAGATGTTCGAGATCTGGATCCGTCCCGTTCCGCTCGAAGCCGGACACTTTGCGTTGAGGGCGGCTCTGCGGGAGTTCAACCATCTTGTCGAACACGGGTTGAGCGAAAGCGAATTCGCATTGACTCGCAGTTTCCTGAAGAACTACGTTCTGCACTATGCGCCTACGACCATGCAGCGACTGGGGTACGCGCTTGATGACCGGTTCTATGGAATCAACGGCAGTCATCTCGAAATCTTCCGGAAGATGATGGGTGAGATCACGAGAGACGAAGTGAATGCATCAATCCGGAAGAACTGGCAGTACGGCAACATGTATATTGCGGTGGTCACCAGGAACGGCGCTGCGTTCCGTGATGCGCTTCTGGCAGGCACGCCGAGCCCGATTACCTACAAGACTGCGAAGCCCGAATCGGTGTTGAACGAAGACAAACAGATTGAGGTGTTTCCGGTGCCGGTGAAGAGGGAGAATGTGAAGGTTGTGCCGGTGGGTGAGGTGCTGCAAAGATAGGAATAGGGTCGGGCGCTAGGCATCGAGTTCGCGGCGACCCCAGTGCCTACCTTGCCCAGCCCTAGCCCCTTTCACTCTTCAAAAACTCTTTCAGCTCATCAAACCCCCCGAACATCTTCGTCACGCAACCCAGGACCCACCCCGGGATCTCTGTTGCGGGCATTGCGGTGACCATGTAGACCGGCTTGCCGAAATACCTTGCCATTGTCAGCTCGCCCTTGGTCCCGGCCCCGCGCATGGCTGAGGCATCCCAGTAGCAGATTACTGCGTCGGAACGCTCGGCGATTTCCCGGCAATCGAAATCCACCAGCTCTGCGGCGATTTTCCGGTAGCGGGTGGGATCACTCGATTTCAGAGCTCTGAAATCCACTCCGGCGTGACGGCTCTTGAACAACCGGTCACTCTCGACGTTCGGATTGAAGACCGTTGCGCGAAGTTCCGATTCGAGCCATGTCTGCATCATCCCCCGCCAATCGCGGCCTTCATCAGAGGCATATTCCATTCCGCCGGACAGGTAGTATTTCATCCGTAGATCCGGTCCAATCCCCACACATTGACCGTTGGCAGCAATAGGGCATACAGGACCCACATGGCGATGCCTATACTGATCGGGACGGAGAGATTATCATCGATGAGATCAACGGAAACGGCCTCGACGAATGCGCCCAGAATTGCGGCGATAATTCCGATGAGGTATTCGGTTGCCAGGTAGTCGATTTTTGGTGTGAGCGCGACCACGAGCATGGCGGTGACGAAGAATGCAGTTGTTCCCTCAACGGTTTTCGAGCGGAACGGATGGCGGCCGAACCGGCGGCCGATCAATGCGGCGGCCGAGTCGGAGATGATAAGAATGGCGAAGGCTGTAATGACAATCACCTTCGGGAAGAGCCAGATGCAGATGATTGCGGAAAGGAGGACGAATGTGGCGCCGTTGAGCCGGGGCTTCGTTGCCCGCACTTCATGGCGCCGGAGGAGAAAACCGAACAATTTGTTGTACAGGGCGCCCACCGATGGGATGGACAGGCGGGCGATGTCAGAGAGCCCGAATGCGAGTGCGAGCGGAAGGAGAATGGTCAGCGCCGTTTCCCGGGAAATGAAGTAGTAGACCACCGGGATGGAGAGCGAACAGAGATGAATGCTCTTGCGGATGAGCTCGGTAGAGTAGCTCTCCTCAACGCTGGCAATCTCGTTCATCGTTTCGGTGCGGAGGCATCGGGCTGCGGAGCACCCGCAGCGGCCGGAGTATCCTTCCCGTTGGATCGTCCCTCAACGGGGGGAAGTTGACCCCCGCTGATCACTGTATCGATCTCTATGGAGTCCAGAATCTCCCGCTCCAGTAACGCAGCTGCCAGACTGTGGAGTACCTCCTGATTGTCGTTCAGAATTTTTTCCGCCCGTTTCATGCAGCCGGCAACGATCTTCTTGATCTCGTCATCGATCGTGATGGCCGTATGCTCGCTGTAGTTCTTGTGCCGGGTGATCTGGCGGCCGAGGAAAATCTCCTCATCCTTCTGACCGTACGAAAGCGGTCCGAGCTTGTCGCTCATGCCCCATTCGCAGACCATCTTTCGCGCGAGATCTGTGGCGCGCTCGATGTCATTCCCGGCACCGGTGGTGAGCTGACCGAAGATCAGTCTCTCCGCAGCCCGCCCGCCAAGGGCGTAGGTGATCATTGCTTCAAGATAGGCCTTGGAGTACGTATGTTTTTCGTCAATCGGCAGGTAGGTGGTCAACCCCAGTGCCCGGCCGCGCGGAATGATCGTGACTTTGTGCACCGGATCGGCCTCGGGAAGCTTCCTGGCAACCAGGACATGACCGATCTCGTGATAGGAAGTTATTTTGCGTTCCTTTTCCGAGATGATCATGCTCTTCCGTTCCATGCCCATCATCACTTTGTCTTTTGCCGCTTCAAAGTGGTTCATGGTCACTGCACGGGCATTCTGGCGTGCGGCAAGGAGAGCCGCTTCGTTCACGAGGTTTGCCAGGTCCGCACCGGCAAGCCCGGGTGTGCCCTTCGCCAGCACTTCGAGTTTCACGTCGTCAGCCAGCGGGATATTCTTCGTATGTACCCGCAGAATGCCTTCGCGCCCCTTCACGTCGGGGCGGTCTACGACGACCTGGCGATCGAAACGTCCCGGGCGCATGAGCGCCGGATCCAGGACGTCAGGGCGATTCGTTGCGGCGATGATGATAACACCGCTGTTCTGTTCGAAGCCATCCATCTCGACGAGCAGCTGGTTCAGGGTTTGTTCGCGTTCGTCGTGCCCGCCGCCGAGACCGGCGCCGCGGTGACGGCCCACGGCATCGATTTCATCGATAAAGATGATGCACGGCGCGCTCTTCTTTCCCTGTTCAAAGAGATCACGCACACGGCTTGCGCCCACGCCCACAAACATCTCCACAAAGTCCGCACCGGAAATGGAGAAGAAGGGTACTCCGGCTTCACCGGCAACGGCACGTGCGAGCAGAGTCTTGCCGGTTCCCGGGGGGCCCAGAAGCAGCACGCCGCGCGGGATCTTTCCGCCGAGCTTCTGGAACTTGGTCGGCTCTTTGAGGAATTCGATGACTTCCATCAACTCCATCTTCGCTTCGTCTGCGCCGGCAACATCGAGGAAGGTGATACGCGGCGCGCCTTCGTTGAGCATTTTTGCCCGGCTCTTGCCAAAGGAGAAAATGCCCTTCGGTCCGGCTCCCTGCATCCTGCGCATGATAATCAACCAGACCACCAGCAGAAGGATCCACGGCAGTGCGTTGATCAGCATGCTCATCCAGGTGTTGTCTTCCTTTTCCACGGTGAAGTCTACGCCGCGGTCGTTCCATTCTTTGATCACCGCGCTGTCAAGGATCGGAAGTGTGAGGACGAAGCGCGTCACAGAAACCTGGCGGGCGTTCCGGGTTACGGTCTGTGCTTCTTTGAGGTCACCATGGAAGTCATAATTGGTGAGCTCCGATTTCTTGATGGTCGCCCGGCGAATGTGGTTGCCGAGCAGCAATTGCTGATACTCGGTATACGTGACTTCCAGCTCGGTGGGTTCCGTGCTCTTGAAGAGCGTCATCAGCAGGAACACCACCAGGATGATTGCCGACCAGCTCAGGACGACCTTCAGAACTTTGTTCCAGTTGAAATCGTCTTCAGGCCGGACCGGGGGGCCGGATTTCTTGTTGCGTTGCTGGCGGGGGAAATTCCGCCGGCGCTCGAGATCGGGTTGCCGGCGTCCGCCGGCATCGTTCTGTTTGGGATCATCCATACTGCATTCAGGCTTTCAGCTTGTAAATCGATTTCAGGTTTCGTTCGCGCTGGGCATAATCCAACCCGTACCCGATGACAAAATCGGGGGGGATGGTAAAACCCACATAGTCCAGTTGCACATTTGTCTTCACGGACTCGGGTTTGTACAGTAGAGTAACAACTTTGAACGAAGCGGGGTTCTGACGGGTGATCAGATCGTGAATATATTGCATGGAAAGACCGGAATCCACGATATCTTCAACGATAATGATATCGCGTCCTTCGACCTGGCAATTCAGGTCCTTCAACAGGTGCACGTTCCCGGAACTGATTTTTGCGTCCCCGTAGCTCGACAGCTTCAGGAAATCAACCTCGCAATCGATGGTGATCTCCCGTATAAGGTCGGCAAAGAAAATGAACGATCCATTGAGAATGCCGATGAATACCGGCACCGTGCCGCGGTGCGCCTTGCTGATTTGCCGGGCGAGCTCCCTGATCCTCGTTTTGATCCTTCGTTCGCTGATCATCGGGACGAAGATGTTACCATTGATCTTCACTTGCTTCGCCATGCATGTCTTCCACAGATCGTTGATATGTCAGTTGAAGCACCCGGCGGGTTGTGTGGCGCACTTTGAATCGCTCGCCGAGGCGGATGCCGCACACCCAGAGTATTTCTCCATCAGCGGCCACCAGAAGCGGGTGCCCCGCCTTTTGCAGCGTTGGAATTCCGGCCTCATTCAAAAGGTCGCTGACCTTCTTGTGGCCGCTCATTCCGAGGGGAATGAAAGCATCTCCTTCATTCCATGACCGCACCACCAGTCCTTCCGTGCCGGTCCGATCAGCGTCAACGTACTCCGTCTCTGCGCCGTGATGACCGAGTGCGGCGGGCGGATCCACGAAGTTCGCGTCGATGCTGCCGCCGGGAATCCTGCACGGTGTACCGACCTTCACCGGCAGAACATAGGGCGCCGGCATTCCCGCAGCGGCGATAACGATCTCTTCTGCAGTGCGCGTCGCCACCCAGTTCCCGCCGAGTTCAACAGTACGGCCCGGCTGTTGATGGAGCACCCCGGAGAGGGCAGTGACGCGCTCGAACGTCAGCCGGTGTCCGGTATGTTCCTGCACCGCCAGCTGCAGTATCAGGCTTTGCATCACCGTCGGATAGGAGAGGAGGCGTGAACACGAGAGGCGTACCTCCTGGCCGGTGCGACAGAGAGTAACCTGGTCAAGGCCGGTGCGTGCACTCTGCGTGAGGTACCGGTCAATTTCGCCAAACACCTCTGCCGAGCGCATCAACGTGCGAGCAACACCCGGATTGATCTTCTCCCGCACCATGGGAAGAAGATGATGCCGGATGATATTCCGGCGATGGGCGTCTGTGGCATTGGAGGCGTCTTCCCGCCACTTCAAGCCTGCTGCGCCGGCATACTCCACAATTTCTTCCCGCGTGGCAAAGAGCAGCGGGCGGACTATCCGTCCCCCGTCCCTCATGACCGGGATTCCCGACACTCCCCGGACTCCGCTCCCCCTCAGAAGATTGAGGAGAATCGTCTCGGCGTTGTCGTCAGCGGAGTGGCCTGTCGCGATACGATTGCTTCCCGTTGCCACCCTGACTTCCTCGAGGAACGCATACCGCAGAGTGCGTGCGGCATCCTCGATGCCCCGGCCTGACCTCCGGGCTTCCTCCTCAACCGCGCCCTGCCCGACAGTAACAGGAAGCCCCCAGAGCCCGGCCAACTGTCTGACGAATTCTGCATCCTCGCCGGCGGCTCCAGGTCGAAGCCCGTGATTGAAATGCGCGACCGAGATCGCCAGACTCCAACGTTCGCGTTCCTGTAGAAGGAGATGTAAAAGAACAACAGAGTCTATGCCCCCGCTTACCGCCACAACGAGCCGATCCCCCGTCCGCAGAAGACTACGGCCTTGCACAAATTCGCAAAAGCGGGCAGAGAAAGTCGTGGACCCGTCCATAGATGGAAAAGTAGCGGGAGAGGGATTCGAACCCCCGACACGTGGATTATGATTCCACTGCTCTAACCAACTGAGCTATCCCGCCATTAGGCATCAAATATACGGGAAAAAGAGGAAAGGGGCAAGAAGCGTTTGAGTATCACATCGGGGTTGGTTACCTTTGACCATGCCCATGCGTGATTAAGCTTGCCCAAGACAGACATGTGACAGACACATGACAGACCAAAGAAGCGTTCGGGCGGCGTTTGCGTATTGCGAACAGATGGCGAGGACGCACTACGAAAACTTTCCCGTAGCATCTCTCTTGCTCCCGAAGCGACAACGCCCGTATGTCGCCGCAATCTATGCGTTTGCACGCACGGCGGACGACTTCGCTGACGAGGGGACCCTCTCAGCAGAAGAACGACTGGGCCTGCTCGACGATTGGGAACGCCGCCTCGACGCTTCCTTCCGTGGAGAGGCTGATGATCCTGTGTTTACTGCACTTGCTGAAACTGCAGCACGCACCGGAATTCCCAAGTCCCCGCTCTCGGCTCTATTGCAGGCCTTCCGTATGGATGTGACGACCACCCGTTTTGTCACTTTTCAGGACCTGCTCCACTACTGTCAATATTCAGCAAACCCCGTTGGTCAACTTGTGCTGCACCTTTTCGACCAGTCACGTCCGGAGACAATTCCCCTTTCCGACACGATTTGCACGGGTTTGCAGCTCGCAAACCTCTGGCAGGATGTCAGTGTTGATTGGAAAAAGGGCCGTCTCTATCTCCCTCTTGAGGATCTCAGGCATTTTGGCTATACTGAAGGACAGATTGCGACGGGTTTCCTGGATGACCGCTTTCGCGCCTTAATGAAATATCAGGTGCAGAGGGCAAGGGACTTCCTCCTGGCCGGAGTGTCATTGCCGGGAATGGTCGGATTCCGGCTGCGGTGTGAGCTGGCGTTGACCATACGGGGAGGTCTGGGGATGCTGCAGCGCATTGAGGCTGCGGGATACGATGTTCTCCATCATCGCCCTGTCTTCCGGACTGCCGACAAGGCGAGGATTGTCTTCGAAGCGATCTTTGGACGAGCACTATGAGCATAACAGCAACCGCCATAACGCGAAGCAGCAACACCAGCTTCTACTATTCATTCTCTCTTCTGCCGAAGCAGAAGAGAGAGGCCATCCATACCGTGTATGCATTTTGCCGCTACACGGACGACATCGTTGATGAAGAGCGCCCGGAGCGCGTCAAGGGTGTGCTTTTGCGGAAATGGCGGATGGAGCTGGGGCGTGCGATGCGCGGTGTCTCGACCTTTCCCTTGCTCAACCAGTTGAGTGCGACTGCCCACCTTTTCAATATTCCGGTCGAGCATTTCTATGAGCTCATCCACGGAATGGAAATCGATCTTGTGAAGACGCGCTACCGCACATTCGATGAGCTGAAGGAATACTGCTATCTTGTTGCATCGTCTGTAGGTTTGATGTGCCGCAAGATCTTCGGGTACCGGAATGAATCCACCTGGGACTATGCCGTCAACCTTGGTATTGCCCTGCAGCTCACGAACATTCTTCGCGACGTGGCAGACGATGCGCGCCGCGGCCGGATCTATCTTCCCCTCGAGGATCTGGAACGCTTCGGTGTCCTCGAGGAGGACATTCTCAACCTCCGCTATACGCCGGCATTTGTCGAGTTGATGCGTTTTGAATGCGCGCGGGCAAGCCACTACTTCGATATCGCACGTGACGCGTTGAGAGATGAAGACAAGCGTTTCTTCTTTGCCGCGCGCATCATGTGGTCCATCTATGCCCACACTCTCAACCGTATCACAGATTCCAACTATAACGTGTTCGCGCGGCGCATCTCCATACCCAGGCTCCTCAAAGTGCTGATTGCCTTTCGCTACTGGCTGAGCCACAAGCTGAAGTACTCCTGGCTGAAACGCGGCCCCCTGTGGAAACGCTCGGGCGCCACCCTGTCATAGTTGTCGGCGGCGGACTCAGCGGGCTAGGAGCAGCCGTTGAGCTCTCTGGTGCCGGCGTCCCTGTCCTCCTTCTGGAACAACGACCCGTGCTCGGCGGCCGTGCGCGGTCCTTTCGTGATGCCACCACAGGCGACGAGATCGACAACGGTCAGCACCTGCTGATTGCAGGGTACAGCCGCACGCTTGCCTTTCTCGACCGCGTTGGCTCGCGCCACCTTGTTGATGTGCAGAGACAGCCCCTCCTCCAATTTCATCATCCTACGCGGGGCTTCGTGGACTTCCGCCTCCCGCACCTCCCATCGCCGCTGCACATCGTCTGGGGAATCCTGCGTACGCCGATGCTTTCTCTCCGTGACCGCTACGCCCTGCTTCGCGGCGGAGCAGCGCTCATGACGGAGAAACCGGATATGGCGGCAGGGATGACGATTACCCAATGGCTGCGTGCTCACCGTCAACCCGGGGAAGTGTGCCGCTGTTTCTGGGAACCGCTGGCAGTTGCCATCATGAACGAACGTGCGGATCGCGCACCCGCGCGTCTCTTTCTCGATGCGCTCCGCCAGGCATTTCTGCGTCACCGTCACGATGCGGCGCTTGTCTTCCCGCGTGCCGGTCTGAGCCGTCTCTTTGCGGAGCCGGCACAGGTATTTGTCGAACAACACGGTGGCGAAGTGCGATGCAATGCCGATGTCGTGCGCGTTGCAGTGCACGATGGTCGGGCGACAGAGGTTGTGATGAAGGATGGCACTGTGCTGCCTTGTTCGGCCGTGATCCTCACCGTTTCCGCGGGACAGCTGCCGCTTCTGCTGCCCGGGGCGCCCGGGGCAGGTATCTCCACGATGGCGGACGCCGCAGCATCTCCCATCGTCAGCATCCATCTCTGGATGGAGCATCAACGTATGGACCTTCAGCGCATGGACCATCAGTGGATGGGCCCTCAGTGGTTGGGCCCTCAGTGGATAGGATATGAGGCGCTGGGGTTGATCGGCAGACGCATTCAATGGGTGTTCCGCCGTGAGCGTCACCTCTCTCTGGTCATCAGTGCAGCATACGAGTTTGTCGATCTGAGCAACGAAGAGTTGATCGCCATCGCCGTCGAGGACCTCCGCAGCGTATTCGGAAAAGGCGTGCAAGAGCCGTTCCATGCCGTGGTCATCCGCGAGAAGAAGGCCACATTCGCCGCTACCCCCGGGAATGCTGGTAACCGTCCAGGACCAACCACCGGTGTGACCAACATGTTTCTCGGAGGAGATTGGACTGACACCGGCCTTCCTGCAACGATAGAGGGGGCCATACTCAGCGGCCAGCGTGCTGCCCGGCTGGCAGCGGGTTTCATTGCAATTGAATAGGGGAATGGCCATATTCTTATAGAGGTGAAACAGGGCTAAGAAACCGAGGCATTCATGCTGAAAGATAAGCTTGTGCTCCTTGTGGACGACGAACCGTCAATCCTGAGCACAACAAAGGCAGGACTCACAGATCGTGGCTTCACCGTGAAAACCGTGGGTGGTGCTGCAGACGCAATCAAGGCCATTCAGAGTCTGAAACCCAGCATCGTTATCTCGGATCTCGTCATGCCCGGTACGAACGGGTTTGAGCTGTTTCAGGAAGTCAAGAAGGAAAAAGAGTTTACCAAGCTGCCCTTTGTGTTCCTGACTTCTGTCGATGACTACTATGCCAAGAAGTTCGGAAAAGAGATAGGCGGCGCGGCCTATGTGACCAAACCGGTGGATATTGACGAGCTGGAACGTATCATCAAAGACAAAATCGACGAAAAGTAACAACCCCTTCATGCAGCTCACACATCCGGCGCTCTCCTTCCGGTACGCACTGCATCGATTATCACGTCCGTGTATTCCAAACCACATCGCATAGTGTCCGCCACCGAAAAGTCAATCAGGAACTGAGATCTCAGAATCCTTCATTGATCCGTAGAGGCATACATGGCTCCTTCCAAACGCCTAGCCTTCATTGATCTGCTGCGTGGATGGGCGGTGATTGTGATGATCGAAACGCACATGATGAATGCGACGATCATTCCGGAGCTCCGCGATACCGCGCTGTTTGACGTGATCAATTTCATTAACGGTCTTGTCGCCCCGTCGTTTCTCTTCGCGTCGGGAATGGCCTACGCGGTGACCACGAGGCGCAAGATTGATTCTTATCTGTCGTTTGGATTTCCTCTCTTTCAGCAGTTCGGCCGCCTGGTGCTCGTGCTGCTCATCGGCTACGGACTTCATCTTCCACGCTTTCACCTCTACAAGATCACTCATGAGGTTGAACCCCGCGAATGGCTGGTCTTTTTTCAGGCGGACGTCCTGCAATGCATAGCGGTCAGCCTGCTCGTACTGCAGATTCTTCTCGTGATACTCAGGACCGAGCGAAGACTCTATCTCGCGGCCGCCGTCCTCGCATTCGCCATGCTCTTCGCTACTCCCCTGATGTGGGGCTATGATTTTCTCGCGATCTTCCCGGCTCCCATTGCCGCCTATATGAACGGGCTGCACTATTCACTCTTTCCGCTGTTCCCCTGGGCCGTGTTTCTCTTTGCCGGGGCAATTGCAGGATATGTGTTTGCCGATTGGCGTGCCGCTGCGGGGGAAACCGGGGCGGAGAAGTTCACTGCGCTGGCGCCACGCCGTTTCCTGCTGGTCGGGGGCGGACTGATGCTCATCTCTTTCCCGTTCATGACCCTCGCATGGGTCTACCCGACCTATGACTACTGGGGCTTCAGCCCGAGTTTTGTAATGCTACGGATCGGCATCGTGCTGCTCCTGTGCGCCTTGATGTACTGGTATGAGACCCGCAAGGGAGTTGCCCCCGCATCGCCCGTCACACTTATCGGCAGGGAATCACTTCTTGTCTATTCGGTGCACCTCCTGTTGATCTACGGGAAGTTCTCCGGATTCACATTTCGGATATGGGTTGACAACACGTTCGGGTATGGAGAAGTCCTCCTCTGGACCGGGATGCTCTTGCTTCTTATGTATGGGTTGGCGTTGGGGTGGGAATGGATCAAGGGGAAAGGGGAGCGGTGGCGGCGTGGCGTGCAGCTTGTGACTGTGATATTCCTGGCACTGCTGTTTGTGTATGGTCCCGGCGATTAGAAAAAGACCATGGAGAATTGAGAAGTGGGGATCGAGAATCGAGAATCGAGGATAAGCATCAAGGATTGATGATGAAGAATTGAGAATGAATGGAGAATTGAGGCTTGAGAATAGAAGATGAAGAAATGAGAATGGAAGATGAAGTAATGAGAATGGAAGATCGAGGATTGAAAATGAAATCAATGATGAAGCAACTGATTCTTGTTCTGGTGGGAGGCGTGACGATGGTGACCGTGGTGTTTGCTCAGAATCCGGCATTCCGCCTGTCATTGGATGGGGAATGGGCATTCATGGTCGATTCCCTGAAGACAGGCGCACAGCAGCAATGGTATGCCGTGGATCGGGATCGCTCCCGATGGCACAAAGTCGTCACGCCGAATTTCTGGGAGGGCTACCCCGGTATGGCCGCGTACGATGGATGGGGATGGTTCGCCCGGACGTTCGAAATCGATAGGACGGATATTCCGCTGAGCATCTACTTCGCCGGCGTAGACGATGAAGCCGAGGTGTGGGTGAACGGCAAGAGTGTGGGTGAACATACGGGCTACAGTGACCCCTTTGCTCTGGATATCGCATTCGCACTCCGGAAAGGCAAGAACACCATCGTTGTCCTCGTCAAAGATAACGGCGGTGGAGGCGGCATCTACCGGCCGGTAACGCTTATAGACACCAAGAGTATCGGACTGCTTCTGAGAAGTCCTTATGCAGACATGCAGGCCCGAAAGAGCGCCGACTGGGTACGTGACGGTGCAATATATTCAGTCTATCTTCGCTCCTTTTCACCGGAGGGAACATTCGCCGGTCTCGAAAAGCGGATCCCGGAATTACAGCAACTCGGCATTACCACCATATGGCTCTTGCCCATCCATCCCGTGGGCGTCAAGAACCGCAAGGGCACACTGGGAAGCCCGTACGCCGTGCAGGACTACTACGGGATCAATCCCGAGTTCGGCACACTCGACGACTTCAAGAAGCTGTTGGCCACAGTACACGGGCACGGAATGAAGCTCATTATTGACCTTGTGGCCAACCACACTTCCTGGGACAGCAAGCTCATCACCGAACATCCGGAGTGGTTTACAAAGAACGTCAAAGGCGAGATCGTAGCTCCCAACGCCGACTGGCAGGATGTTGCGGACCTGGACTACAGCAATGCCGGACTCCGGCAGTACATGATTGCCATGCTTCTCTACTGGGTGCGGGACGTCGGGATCGACGGCTTCCGGTGCGATGTAGCGGAGATGGTGCCGACGGATTTCTGGGAAGCGGCACGTGCGGAACTTGACAAGATCAGACCCATTATGATGCTCTCTGAAGGAGCGCTTCCCGCGCATCATGTGAAGGCGTTTGATCTCACGTATTCGTGGAACGTCTACGACGCCTTTGCTCCCCTGCTTTCGGGCCGGCGCCCGGTCGCCCTGCTCGACCAGATACTGAGCAATGAGACGATGCAATTCCCCCGCGGATCCTTGCGCATGCGGTTCACCACGAACCACGACAAGAACGCATGGGATGCGCCGGCGGTGGAGAAGTTCGGGAAGGCGGGATTGAAGCTTGCGACGGTCATTGTAAACACCCTCCCGGGCGTTCCCTTGATCTATACAGGCGAGGAGGTGGCGAACGACAGGAGGTTGAGTCTCTTTGAAAAAGTATCTGTCGACTGGATGCGTCCGCGCGAGCTTGGCGATATGTACACGAAACTCTTCGCCCTTCGCCGTGCTAACAGTGCCCTCTCGCGGGGCGGGTTCATCCGCGTTGCGGGCAATCAGGAGGAGACGGTATACGCGTTTCTGCGCGTGGACGGGAAGAGACGCGTATTTGTGGCGGTGAATTTTGGCGATGCTCCGGTGCGCGTGAAGTTGCAGATGCCCGCCGCTCATGGCGCACCGGAAAAATCGTTGCAGAAATACCGCGAGATCTTTACCGGTTTGGACTGGTCGATTCCGGCGGCGGGAGGAGAAGTGTTGCTGACCCTGGAGGGGAAAGGATACCGGGTGTTTACGGATCAATTGTAGATTGTGGATGGTGGATCCACCATCCACAATTGCCAGGGTGGATCCACACCCGCAATTGGCTTCCTTGCTTTCCCCTGCCATTTCGCGTAAATTTCATCGGTACATCGTTGGTCCGGTCCCATACTCTTCCAGAGCATAATGAGCGTCACCTACATCTTCGGCATGTCGGTCGGAATACTGGCTCTGGTGGCCCTCAACGGCTTTTTTGTGGCGGCGGAGTTCGCGATCGTCAAAGTCCGGTCAACCCAGATCGAACCCCTCGTAAAAGCCGGCGCGCGGCGCGCCCGGCTCGCGCAGCATATGATCAACCATCTTGACTCCTATCTCTCCGCCTGCCAGCTGGGCGTGACCATGACGAGCCTCGGGCTGGGTTGGATCGGTGAGCCGTTTGTTGCAGACTTCCTCATGCCTCTGTTCGGCTTTTTTGGCATCGCCGACTCGGCGATCATCCATACCGTGGCGTTTGCCGTGGGATTCACGGTTATTACGTACCTTCATATCGTGCTCGGAGAGCAGTCGCCAAAGTGGCTGGCGATTCAGTATGCCAGCGCGACGACGCTTGCAGTTGCATGGCCCCTCGATTTGTTCTTCCGGTTGTTCCGTCCCTTCATCTGGTTCCTGAATATCAGCGCGAACAACTTTCTCCGCCTCGTTGGCATCAAGCCGGTGAGTGACCATGAGATGGCGCAGTCGGAAGAGGAGCTCCGGCTCATGCTGAGCAAGGGGAAAGCCATTACCAGCACCGGGAAGAGCATTTCCCTGCGCGCCATCGAACTCCGGGACCGGACCGTCCGGCAGGTAATGGTTCCGCGCACGAACGTCGTCGTGCTCGATACCAACAAGACGATCGAACAGAACCTGACGATTGCAATAGACAGCCAGTTCACACGGTATCCGTTGTGCGACCAGAACATGGACAACGTGGTGGGCATGGTGCACCTGAAGGATCTCATCAAGTTGAAGGGGGAGACCGGTCCCGGTACACGCCTTCTGGAGATCAAGCGTGAGATGCCGTTTGTACCCGAGACAATGTCGCTCGAACGGATTCTGAACACGTTTCTTGCGAAGCGTGTATTGATGGCGGTGGCCGTCGATGAGTACGGCGGGACTGCGGGGCTGGTAACGCTCGAGAATGTGCTGGAAGAACTCGTCGGCGAGATCCGTGACGAATTCGATGTCGAGCGGATCTATGTGCAGAAGATCAGTGAGACCGAGTACATCGTCGACGGTGCCATGCCGCTGCTGGATTTCTCGCGTCAATTCTTCATTGTTCCGAAATCCACCGATGTCGTTACCGTCAGCGGGTACGTCATTCACCTTCTTGGCAGGGTGCCTGACCGTGGAACATCTCTGCGTATCGGGCATTGGCAGGGAATCGTCGAAGCGGTTGACGGCATGAAGATCAAGAGTCTTCGCCTGAGGAAATCGGCGGCGGAGATCAACGTCGAGGAGCGGACCGGATGAGGACGATGCGGAAGGCGATTCCTGTGATTGCAGCATGCGTGATGCTCGCAGTCGTTGCTCATGCGCAGTATGAAACACCGCGCGAATACACACTTCAGGAAGCCAGATACCTTTCCGGGGGTGCGATGCTGCGTGACTTCGCCCCGCGCGCAGGATACACCGGTGGGGATTCTCTCGCCATCGCTTTCACCTCGTGGATGCCCATGATCGGGTTCCATCAGGGGATGCTGGATGCGCAGTTCGGCTATACGCGGTATTCGTTGAAGGGCGAAACGCGCACGTCGGTCTTTTTCGGCACCACGCTGAGCAATGAGCTGCCGCTCGTCAGAGAGCGCCCCGCCGCACTCGTGGTGCCCGTCATGCTCTCATTGGATTACACCAAAGCGGAATCCCCCGGCGCCGAACGCGACCACTTCAATGTGGCGAGTCTCGGCATTGGAGCAGGAATCAAACTGCGTCTCATGAGCCCGGGAACGGAATTTTGCGCTCATGCCGTCGGGATCTACCATTACAGCTTTGAGGGGTTCAATACCGGCAACGGTTCCTCGGCTGCGATTGTCGGCGAGGCGTCGCTCATCCTCCGCACTATCCACATTGCCGACGGGATCGTGGTGGGCTACCGGTTCCGTCATCAGTCCTGGAGTCTGGCCGATGGCCGGCTGAACTACCGCGTGACAACCCACGGTCCGTACATCGGGGTGCTGCTGTGATCAAGACCATTCGCGCCAAGATCGTCTGGACGTTTGCTGTGCTGGTGGTACTGAACCTGACCAGCAGTTACTGGGCGATCTACAACTTCTATGGGATCGCGACCAGTGTCAGCACCATTATCCGGGAAAATTATCAAAGCGTCCTGGCCGCCGAAAACATGATGAAATCTCTGGAGCGCCAGGACAATGCCCTCCTGGTGGCGAGTGAGGGCGAAATGCCGTCGGCAGACAGCAGCCTCACGGAGAACCGCGATCTGTTTAAGAAATGGACGGAGAATCGGGATCTCTTCTTTTACTGGTATGACCAGGCGGTCCGTTCGGTGGCGCTTCCCCAGCAGGAGCCGTTGCGTGATTCCATTCAGTCGACCTATCGCCGGTACACGCTCCTCGGCGACTCCATGAGTGCGCGCATCAAGCAGGGCGCTTTCGAAGGGGCAAAGGAGTATTATTATCAGAGTGTCCGCCCGGTGTCCGATCAACTCCGCGATCTCTGCTTCCGCCTCTTTGAAATCAATCAGACGGGCCTGTCCAACGCCATTCCACAAACGCATTCTCTGGCAAACAAGACAGCCTTCGCATCGATGATGGCCTCCATCGTGGGTCTGATCCTGAGCATTCTTGCCACGGCCTGGCTCATACGATCGTTCATTACTCCCGCAGAAAACCTCACAGATCGTGTCAAACAGATCGGCGCAGGGAAGATTGACCTCAAGATAGATGTGCTCTCCGACGACGAAATCGGCCAGCTCAGCAGGGAATTCAACAAAATGACCGAGCGTCTCCGCCAGTACGACGAGATGAACATCGACAAGATACTGTCGGAGAAACGCAAATCCGAAGTCATCGTTGACAGCATTACCGACGGCCTGATTATGGTTGATGCGGATATGCAGGTGATTCACGTCAACAAAGTGATTGCGGATCTCTTCGGCGTCGATGAAATGTCGGCCATTGGAAAGCCGTTGCAGGACGTTGTTCCGGATGCGCGGATATTGGGATTGATTACGCGTGCCTCCGGCAGCCGCGGTGACGGACCAGGAGCAGTCGATCACATTTCTGCAATTTGAGCGGCAGGGCAAGGCTCTCTACTTCCGTCCGAAACTGACCACGTTGCGTGATCGCGAGGGGCGCTTATACGGCATCCTCGCGCTGTTGCAGGACATCACGCAGTTCAAAGAGCTGGACCGGATGAAATCGGAGTTCATTGCCACGGTGTCACACGAATTCCGGACGCCGGTGACGTCGATCAATATGAGCGTCGATATTCTCAATCAGGAGATGCTTGGCCCACTCACCGCCCGGCAGAAAGAGCTGGTAACATCGGCAAAGGAAGACTGTCACCGTTTGACAAAACTTGCACGGGAACTGCTGCAACTGGCAAAAATCGAATCCGGAAGAATCCAGCTGCGCGAAGAAGAGCTGCAGTTCAAAGAGGTCATCGAATCCTCGCTGAAACCCCTGCAGCTTCAGTTCCAGGAAAAGAATGTGCAGTTGGTCCCGGATGTTCAACAGGGCCTTCCGCCGTTGCGCGCCGACGAGCAACAGATTTCCTGGGTTATCACGAACCTTGTGACCAATGCGCTGAAGTACACCCCGGCCGGCGGAACAGTCACCGTTCGTGGCCGGCAGGACGACGGGGACCTCCGCCTTGAGGTCCATGATACCGGTGTCGGGATCCCGCCGGAGTTTCTCGGCCGCATCTTCGACAAATTCGTTCAGGTGAAACAGATGTCGGACAGCACGCCGGGGAGCGTCGGACTCGGTCTTGCGATCGCGCGTGAGATCGTGCACATGTATGGCGGCCGCATCTGGGTGGAGAGTGAAGTGGGGAAGGGGAGCACATTCACATTCGTGTTACCGGTCCGCTCGACGCACATCATTGCGGCGGTCGAGGGAGGAACGACATGAAGGCCACAATCCTGCTGGTGGATGACGAACGGAATATCCAGAATACCGTGCGCATCGCTCTGGAAGCAGGCGGGTTTGGCGTGACGGCCTTTCTGAATCCCCTTCAGGCTGTGGAAGCGATGAAGGAGGAACGGTTCGATATCGGGTTGTTTGATGTGAAGATGCAACCCATTGACGGCATGCAGTTGTTGCGTGAAGCGCGCGTGCTCGCGCCGGAGATGACGGTGGTGATGATGACGGCGCACGGGAGCATCGATTCGGCAGTGGAAGCCATGAAGCTTGGCGCATTCGACTATCTTCAGAAACCCTTCGAGCTTTCGGAACTGCAGCGTTTCGTTGAAAAGGTGTACGATCACCATCGTCTGAAGACGGAGGTGAGTCTTCTCAGGGAAGAATTGCGCCGCACCCGCGATACCGGGATGCTGGTGACCCGGAGCGAGAAAATGCGAAGCATCATCGATCTGGCGATGCAGGTCGCGTCGTCCGGAATCTCTGTGTTGATCGAAGGCGAAAGCGGGACCGGCAAGGAATTGCTGGCGCACCTCATCCACGATAACAGTCCCCGCAGTACGCAACCGTTCGTCACTGTGAATTGCACGGCACTTGCACAAACGTTGCTCGAAAGTGAGCTGTTCGGTCATGTCAAAGGCGCTTTTACCGGTGCGGTGAAAGACCGTCAGGGGCGCTTTTCGGCTGCAGATGGCGGGACGGTATTTCTGGATGAGATCGGTGAGATTCCGTCGCCGACGCAGGTGAAACTTCTCCGGTTTCTCCAGAACCGGGAGTTCGAACGGGTAGGTGAGACGACGACGAGCAAGGTTGACGTGCGGGTGATCGCGGCGACCAATCGTGATCTCCAGGAAGCCGTCGCGGCCGGTTCGTTCCGGGAAGATCTGTACTACCGCCTGAATGCGGTGAAGATCAAACTGCCGCCTTTGCGTGAACGGCAGGAGGATATCCCTCTTCTCAGCCAGCATTTCCTCGCGAAGTTCAGCAGCAGCGCGAAAATAGCTCCGGGTGTGTTGGCTGCGCTGCAGGCATACCCCTGGAAGGGCAACGTGCGGGAATTGGAGAACGTGATGGAGCGTGCGGTCATCCTTTCACGTGGCGAGACAATCCAGATGTTCCATCTGCCCGAAGAGTTTCAGGTTCTCATGGCACCTGCCAATGGTACCATGTCGTTGGAAGACATGGAACAGCAGCACATCATCAAAGTTTTGCGCATTGCCAAGGATTTTGACGAAGCCGCGTCGATACTCGGGATTGATCCGGCAACGCTTTGGCGGAAAAGGAAGAAATACGGGTTGTGATGGGGTTGCATCTTGCACGATGATGTAAGTGCAGGAATTGCATCTTCTTACCACACAGTGCCGGCAATCGGCCTCTGCGATCGTGCATTTTGCATGATCGCAGCGGATCGCACATGGAAGTGAAAGTTGAGAGAGCGAAAGCAACCCATGCTGCTGTTGTGAGTTAGTGGTGTGTGCAGGAAGAGAGCGACAGTGGCACCCCGTTTGCATTGAACAGCGATAGAACAACCACACTCTCCTTTTTCTCAAGTCCTTGGGAGGAACCATGGCCGTCAAGACCACAACACTCCAAAGCGGTAAGATCGGTGTTCTCGAAGTGAAGGGTTCACTGGTCGGCGGAGAAGAGACCGATGAACTCCGCAGCGCCGTTGCCGATTTTGTCGAACAGGGTACAAAGAAGCTCATCATCGACCTTGGCAAGGTGACGTACCTTAACAGCACGGCAATCGGTGTGCTGGTGTCAGCCCATACGACGTTCTCCAAGAACAAGGGGCACGTGAAACTGTGTGAAATCAACAAAAACATCAACAATATTTTTGTCATCACCAAACTAACTCTGGTCTTCGACGTGGCGGAGACCCGTGACGAGGCGATCAAGGCCTTCAGCGCAGAGTAGCAGGTATAGTCCACGCAGTGCAAACTACCACTCAAGGAGTGCAGCAATGAAGCAGTCCATTTTTCTCTCCACCGTCATCGTCGTCACGGCGATTGTGGCATTCGTGATTTATCGAGTTCGTGCTGGGAAATCCGGCGAACTTCAGGAACGGTGAATTGCGAACGGTCCCCGACAATCTTCTTGGTACCGTGTACACAGGTGGCATCGTCGTGCCGATCCTGATTGGTTTGACGTTGATGAACGTGACGCTGGTGTTCGAGCGGATGTTCTCGTTGCGGAAAGCAAACGGCAAGCGTTCGATCACGACCTTTTTGAAGAGCATCCAGGGGCATCTGATGGCGGGCAAGATCGATGAAGCCATCAAGGAGTGCGATGCCCAGCGGGGATCGGCGGCCAATATTATCCGCACGGGCCTGGAGCGGTACAAGGCCGTCGCGAATGAGAAGGGCCTCGATGCCCAGAAGAAAATGTCCGAAACCCAGCGTGCTATTGAAGAAGCCACAAGTCTTGAGACCCCGCTGCTTGAGCGCAACCTGATCGCCTTGTCGACGATTGCTTCGATCGCGACCATGTTCGGACTGCTCGGTACGGTTATCGGTATGATCCGTGCATTCACCGCTCTGGCAAAAGCAGGCGGCGCCCCCGATGCCATCCAGCTGTCCATCGGAATTTCCGAGGCTCTTATCAACACCGCGCTCGGACTTCTTGCGGCCATCATCGGCATCGTGGCGTACAACTTCTTTGTGACGAAGGTCGACAACTTCACCTATATGATCGACGAAGCCAGCTACAACGTGGTGCAGATTCTCAACACGCGCACAAACGACTAAGCGCGGAGACGCACAGGTATGCCAAAATTCAAGCCGCGCAGAGCAGGCGTCCGTATCGACATGACGCCGCTGGTGGACGTAGCGTTCCTGCTGCTGACGTTCTTCATGATGACCACGCAGTTCAAGCCGCAGGAAGAGGTGACCATCATGCTTCCCTCTTCCCATTCGGCGTACAAGCTGCCTGAATCGGACGTGATCACGATCAGCATTGCGAAGGAAGTCACAGCCATCGGCAACGACACGACCCATATCTGGATGGGTCTGGACTCACAGATCCTGCGTCAGCGACTTTTCACGGAATACAAAAACGTTCCCAAGTACGGGGAGAAGTACTATCTGCAGCTCAGCTACCCCGTGCCGAAGAGCCAGCTGGCGAACTACCTGGTTCAGGCTCGTACATCAAATCCGAAATTGCGCACTGTGATCAAAGGCGATCGCGATTCCGATTTCGGTATTGCAGAGGATGTCATGGATATCCTCCAGAAGACACAAATCACACGGTTCAGTCTGGTGACGGAATTAGCCGGACCGAGTAACGAATAGGAGGCGGACATGTCTGGTGGAGATGTAGCTGCCCCACGCGAAGGGAAGAAAGGGAAGAAGCGCAAGAAAAGCCGCCGCCTCGGCATCCGGATTGACATGACGCCGCTGGTGGATGTGGCTTTTCTCTTGCTGACGTTCTTCATGTTCACGACGAGCATGTCGCGTCCGCAAACGATGGAAATCAATCTTCCGCCCGACAAGGACGTGAAGGTGGAAATCGCCGAATCGAATCTCCTCACGCTCCGGGTAAGTGAGAGGGGCGAGTATTTCTGGAATGTCGGGATTGAATCTCTCAAGAAGCTTGAGCGGGCGGACCTGCCGAAGTTCTTGAGGGAGAAGGCCCAGGCCAACCCCAAGTTGACGGTGCTTGTGAAAGTCGACAGGCAGGGGAAGTTTGCAATGATGGTGAACACAGTCGATCAGCTGACTGAAGCACAGATACAGCGTTTCAGCATTGCGCCGCTACTCGATGCCGATAAGGCATTGATGGCGAAAGTGAAATAACGGAAGGAGGTACGTACCATGCCAGCAGTAGCTGTGGCAGCAACCTATAAAGGTGCCCAGTACGGCGCGGTCGAGCTCAAAAAGAATTACCAGAAGTACTGGCTGATTGGCTTTGGGATCGCCGTCGCGATCCATTTCACGATCGTCGGCTCGTACTATCTTGTCGGTCTCTTGAGCGAGGAAGAACCTCCGATGATCACGGTCAGGATTATGAAGTACAGCGATCTTGGCCCGCCACCGTCGATCACGAGCGCGAGCACGCCGCCGCCCATTACCGTCTCGGCCCCAACGGCCAAGCCGACGGTCGGTGCACCCGTACCGGTGCCTGACGCAGAAGTCAGCGCCGAACAAACCATGGCCACACAGACGGAAATGAGCCAGCAAGTTGCACCGCTGACCGAGGGTACGGGTGACGCCCCCCTCGAAATCCAGCAGGATATCAAGATCGACGAGGACGCGCCGCCGGCTGACTTCGTCCCGGTGGAAAAAGAACCAGTTCCCGTCAAGAAAGTGGAACCGAAATACCCCGAGCTCGCCATGCGCGCGGGCCTCGAAGGCAAGGTGTGGGTGAAGATCTGGGTCGACAAAGAGGGACGCCCGAAGCAGGTGGTGATCCTCAAGAGCGATGCGGAAATCTTCAACGAGCCGGCCGTCGAAGCGGCGAAGCAATGGGTCTTTACTCCCGCGTATATGAATAACGGGCCGGTCGCGGTGTGGGTCTCCATTCCGTTCCGATTCAAGTTGGCCGACCGCAAGTAACGGAAGTCCGGTATGCTCAGTCCCCGTGGAGGGAGGTGGTATCCCTGCCTCCCTCCCGGGGTTTTGACAGGTGAACCGATGGACCCGATGCAGGTTGTGCGGTATGTTGTACTCGCACTTTCGGCAGGAGCGATGGCCTTCGGTGTGCTCATCATGCTCGGCGTACTGGTTCCCGTGCATGTCGTGATGCCCGGAGAATATCGCATCATTGTCGGTCTGGTGGTTCTGCTCTACGGGCTCTACCGGTTCGTTGTCACGATCAATCGACCGACACGACCATGAAACACTCCATACTTCTGATCAGCGCACTGCTGATACTCCCGTTTGCAGGATGCACCCGGGAACCGGGCTCGACCACGCTCACGAAAGGCGCGTTGCGCATCGATTGCGACGAGGCAATCTACCCCGCTCTGCGCCTGGTCGCCGAAGCATTCCAATCGCAATATCCTGATGCACGGGTCGATGTGCGATCCGTCGAAGCGCGGGAGGCAACGGCAAACTTCGTCAATGATAGCGTTCATGTCATTGCGATCGCCCGCTCCCTCAATGCCGAAGAGCGGAACGCCCTGGCCGCAGCCAAGATCTGGTTCGAAGAGTATTGCGTGGCGCAATCGGCGATCGCCATCCTCGCCCACAAAGACAATCCGGTAAAGCAACTCCGTGTCGGACAGCTTGACAGCATCCTGTCCGGCTCCGTGACGGCATGGCCGGGCTGGAAATCCGGAGGCAATATCGACGTCGTCGTCGGCGACGTCAATTCCAGCACGAACGAAGTGCTCAGGGCACTGGTGCTCCGCGGCAAGAAATTCGCGCTCTCAGCGAGTGTTATCGCAGGGAGCGGTTACCTTATGGAACATGTGCGGGCGGCACGCAATGCCATCGGTGTGGCGAACGTGGCGTGGCTGAAGGGTGCGGACCAGGATTTCAGCGTTATCGGACTTTCACGCCCGGGAGTTGCAGCCGATTCGAGCCAACCTGTCGGGAAGGCGTACACGCCGGTTCAGGGATACGTCTACAAGGGGTACTATCCCCTCAGCACGCCGGTGAACATCTATTCACGCGAGGTCAATAGGGATATCGCGCTGGGGTTCATCTCCTTTGCGAATGGCGTTGCCGGGCAAAAGGTTTTCTTGAACAGCGGGCTGGTGCCGGTGACGATGCCGGTGCGACTCATCCAACTTACATCAGAACAGGTGAAATAGTCATGAAACGAACCATCGTGGTGTTGCTTGTCGGGTGCGTCGTAAGTTTCGGCTACAGCCAGGACTTTTTAACCAAAGCAAAGGTTGCGCTAACGTCAAAAGACACCGCCACAGCGATCACAAATTTCGAGCAGGCGTTGAAAGTAGGGCAGAAGCCTGCGGACGCCAACTACTATCTCGGCATCATTAAGTTTTCCCGCAGTCAGTTTGCCGAAGCGAAGAAATATTTCGAAGAATCGGTCAGAATTGACGATGAAAACGTCGAGTCACTCCGGTTTCTCGGAGAGTGCGAGTTGAAGTTGGGGAACGGGCTTGGTGCCATTGCGCGCTTCCGCAGAGTGATGAAACTTGCGCCGAAGAGCGGCGCCGTTGCCGCGTCATATGGCAAGGCCCTGCTCGCCGCCGACTCGATCGATGGCGCCATCCTGCAACTCACCAGGGCCAAGGAAGCCACACCGGACGATGCGTCGATCTACGAGGCTCTGGGTGATGCATTTGCCAAACAAAATGTCGTGCCGATGGCCGTCATGAACTATCAGAAAGCCATCGATCTTGAACCGGACAAAACCGAACGGCGGGTGAAACTTGCGCGCATCAACGAGAAGAGCCGGCAGTACACCGACGCCGTAAAACAGTTCGACGAAATTATCAAACTCGATTCGACGAAAGCTGATGCGTACCTCCAGAAGGGAAATATCTATGTCCGTGCCAAGATGTTCAGGCAGGCCGTGCCTGCCCTGAAAACATATACACGGCTGCAACCCAAATCTGTCGAAGGATCGGTTCTGTATGTGAAGGCGCTGTCAGGCGCAAGCGCTGATTCCGAAGTCGTCAAAGAGGCCAAGCGATCTTTGAAACTCGACTCTTCAAATGTGGATGTCTGGCGCATGCTCGCTGAGTCACAGGTGGAGACAAAGGAGTTTGCTGATGCCCTGAAATCGTATGAGGCTCTCAAACGACGGAAAGCATTCAAACCGGAAGACCAGGGCAAAATGGGAATAGCCCTGTTCCGGCTGGGGAGCGACGAGGATGCCCTGAAAGCGTTGACGGAAGCCATTGCGACAGATTCGACCAACTGCGACGCGTATTTCAGTCTTGGTTCGATCTATATGAAGAAAAAGGACTACGAAAAAGCTGCCGCGATGTTCGACAAGCGGATTTCGTGCGATCCAAAGACGATCTCTCTTGCGGCGAACCTGAACGCAGCCGCGTCATACATGCAGATAAAAAACTATCCGCGCGTTCGCGAACTGCTTGTCGCGACAATCGAGAAGAGGCCGGATTACCTCCCGGCCAGGCTCTGGCTGGCCAGATATTATACGCAGGTCGATTCAATGGACAATGCCAAGGCCGAATACGATTCGGTGCTCAAAGAGATCGGGACGAACGTCGACAAGTATAAGACAGAGGCGGGCGAGGCGCACTACCTCCTGGGTATGTACTATTTCCGGAAGCAGCAGTTCGGACAGTCCGTTGAATCCTTCCGGAGGGCCTCAGGACTGGGACGGGAAGATGCCAGCCTGCGACTCACGCAGGGACAGGCAGTGATGCAGACACTCGATCCTACCGGAGATGTTGCGGAGAACGACAAGAAAATCGAAGAATGCATCCGTTTGTTCAGACGGACGATTGAGCTGGATGCCAGCAATGTCCAGGGCCACTTCTGGCTTGCTCAAAGTCTCATCCGGGCAAGAAAAGAGGGCGATGACGCAATGAACAAGAAGCTCCAGGAGGAAGCCTGCAGCGAGCTGCGAAAGGTGCTTAAGCTCGATCCCCGGAACGATGATGCAAAGAAAACGATGGAACGGATCGGCTGCGCAGGCGCAAAGTAGACAAATCACGTCGGATTCGGCCAATTTCTCAAAAGCCGCCCCATTTTTCGGGGCGGCTTCGTTTTGGGAACCCTTTCCAACGCACGCGCGTTATTAATAGTAAATCGTCCAAACCGCACATTTGAGAAGTTTCAATGGAAGTTGTGGCTTAATGGAAGGAGCAAGTGAAAATGAGACTCACGGACGCCAAACGGCAGGAGCTGTTCAATAAGGAAATGATGCCCTACACGGACATGCTCTTCAACTATGCACTGTACCTTTCCGGGAATCGCGAAGAGGCCGGCGATCTGCTCCAGGAAACCTATCTGAAGGCCTTTCGGTTCTTTGACAAATTCGAGAAGGGCACGAATGCCAAAGCCTGGCTTTACCGGATCATGAAGAATACATTCATTAATGAATATCGCCGTACACACCGCCAACCGGAAACCGTGGAATTCGACGAACAAATCTCCCCCTACCAGATGGCCCCGTCATCAGCCGGAATGAATGATCTGCGGGATATGATGGAGAGCCACATGTTCGACGACGAAATGGCGGGAGCGATTGCGGCTTTGCCGGAGAAGTTCAAGAGTGTGGTGGTCCTGCGGGACTTAGAGGAAATGCCTTACGAGGAGATTGCCGAGGTTCTGGCTATCCCCATAGGCACGGTCCGCTCCCGCCTGCACAGGGCGCGATCCATCCTCTTCTCGAGGTTGAAAGACTACGCACGCGCCAGAGGATATACGGTGGGCGATCGCTTCGTCCCGTCGGAACTGGCAATGGTGGGATAACTCACGCTACGGTGGCGGGGGCTGCAGCAGGAGCATCAAATCATGAATGATCGCTGCTGTGGCCCCCCAGATGACCCGCCCGTGATACTCATAGTGCCACGTCTCGCGGGGGCCGAACTCTGTGATGCGGGTTTCCCGCCGGCAGTTCTGCGGGTCAGCCAGAAACGACACAGGTACAAGAAACACCTCGGCAACTTCCGCCACGCTCGGAGACATGTCCGGTTCTCTGTCCAGGAATCCAACAACCGGTGTGATCACAAACCCGGTCGGCGTGGCAATGTCATCGAGGCATCCGAGCGTTTGTATCTCGTCGGCGGCAATACCTAGCTCCTCTTTTGTCTCCCGCAGCGCCGTGGCTATCCGGTCACGATCATCCTCATCCACCATGCCTCCGGGAAACGCGATGTGTCCTTTATGCGTTTCGACGGTATCGGTGCGTCGTGTCAGCAACACATGCGTCTCTCCGTGGATGGATACCAGCGGGACGAGCACGGCAGCGGGGATCAGCCCTACCTGCACAGCGGTGTGTGAAGCCGACCGTCGCCCGGTGTTTGCGAGAATGTTGCGTACCTCAGCGGGTGTCACGGAGCATACTCGTAAGATACTGAAGAGGCGCCAGAACTTCAAAGGATGCCCGTTTGCTACTTCAGCACGCTGTCTCTATATTACCGTATATACCATCCACCCTGAAAGGAATGCCTATGCAGGAACGCGAAGTGCGCGTCGATGGGATGAGCTGTCAGCATTGTGTGATGACCGTGAGAGAGTCGCTGCAAAAAGTGCCCGGAATCACGTTGAAGGTCGTGCGGATTGGCGCCGTGGTTTTTGCCGCTGACGATCCCGAATCGGCTCTGGATCGAGTACGTGCCGCCATCACGGACGCAGGATACACGCCGACGAACTGATTGCATCGAAATCCGTGAATTCTCCGGTATACACCATTGATATTGCCCACCCGCCGCGTCATCCGGACGAGGCCGAAGAGGAGCTGCACGCCGCGTGGCAAACCGTCCGTACATCCCCGGCATTGCACATTCTGAAGGTCATTCATGGCTACGGTAGTTCGGGCCAGGGAGGGTCCACCCGCACGCTTGCACGTAACTGGGCCTTTTCGCACCGGTCCCGGTTCCGGGCAATCATCAACGGAGAGGACTACACGGTGTTTGACAGCACGACGCAGCAGATGCGCCAGGAAACCGGTGCTTTTGACGATCCCGACCTGACGCGCGGTAATGCCGGCATTCTCATCATATGGGTCCGATAACGCCTATGACACTTCGTCTTACAGCTCTCCTCTTCTTCTGGGCGGCGACCGGGGTCGCACAGCCCACTGCGCATGATCCGTGGGAAACGTTCTTTGAGGCCAGTGGAGGGTTGAGAACGCCCCGCTACGACAGCACCGTTGCCTACTGCCGGCGCCTGGCGGCCTTCTCTCCTCTGGTGCATTTCACATCGTTCGGGCAAAGCGCTCAGGGACGGGCCCTTCCGTTGATGATCGTCTCGGGTGACCGATCCTTCACCCCTGCTTCTGCACGACAAGCCGGAAAGGCTGTCGTGCTCATTCAGGCCGGCATTCATGCAGGTGAAATTGACGGGAAAGACGCCGGGCTCATGCTGATCCGGGACATTGTTATCCGCAAACAGTATCCCCGCCTGCTCGATAGTCTTGTCGTGTTGTTTGTTCCCATCTTCAACGTCGACGGGCACGAGCGTTTCGGTCCGTACAACCGCATCAATCAGAACGGTCCCGCGGAAATGGGCTGGCGGACGACCGCGCAGAACCTCAATCTCAACCGTGACTACATGAAGGCCGATGCCCCGGAGATGCGGGCACTCCTGAAGCTCTTTACTACATGGCTGCCCGATCTCTACATCGACTGCCACGTGACAGACGGGATCGATTTTCAGTACGACGTAACCTACACCATGGAGCTGGGGCGTAACATTGATGTCGCGGTGTCTGATTGGGCGCGCGATATGTTTTTGCCGTCGGTGCTGCCTGCGGTCGAAGCGTCGGGGCACAAAGTGTTCTGGTATGTCATGCCCCGGGAGGATATCGATCTTTCCAAAGGATTGCAGGGGGGTGGTGCCTCAACGCCGCGCTTCTCCACGGGCTATGCTGCACTGCAAAACAGACCCGCACTGCTGATTGAAACGCATATGTTGAAGCCGTACCGGACGCGCGTCGGTGCCACGTATCATTTCCTGAAAGGATCGTTGCAGGCGGTACGGATGTCACTCTCCCGCTTGAAGGAAGCCGTGCATGCCGCGGACCGGCGTCTGGAAAGCGCTGACCCTTCTGTGCGGGTCGTTCCGCTGCGTTTCAGGGCGGGCACCGGATTCCACATGCGGCACTTTCTCGGAATCACGCAGCGCGTCGAGCCGAGTGCGCTCAGCGGAGGCACACGCATCATCTACACCGGCGAGCCCTTCGAGCAGGACGTTCCTTTCTACGATGAGAGCATTGTCGAGGATTCCGTCAGGATGCCGGAGGCGTATGTTGTGCCGCCGGAACTGACGTACGTTCCCGATCTCCTGCGCGCCCATGGCATCCTGTTCAAACAGCTGCCGCTTCCCGACTCTCTGGATGTTGAATCGTACCGCCTCACCGGCGCGAAATTTGCGGAACGACCCTATGAGGGGCGACAGAATGTGACGTTCACCGCGTCACCCGTCCGCGAACGCCGGTATTTTCCGGCAGGCAGCCTGCTCATCCCGACACGGCAACGGACCGCAAACGTTATCGTCCACCTCCTGGAGCCGCGCGGTCCCGATTCGTTCGCCGCCTGGGGATTCATGAACAGCATTTTTGAGCAGAAGGAATATGCCGAGGAGTATGTCATGGAGAAGACAGGTGCAGAGTTGCTGGCGCAACAGCCTGCTCTCCGGCAAGAATTCGAAGAACGCGTACGCACCGACTCATCGTTTGCGCACAAACCCGCTGCGCGGCTGAACTGGCTCCTGCAGCATTCGCCGTGGGGCGATACCGCGGTCGGGCTGTATCCGGTGGGCAGGATTCAGAGCAAGGAGTAGTAGATCTCTTCCAGCTTCCTGAGCTGTACGTTGCGGTCAAAATGCTCGAGGACGCGCGCGCGCCCCGCAACACCCATGCGCCGCCGGAGACCGGCGTCTGCTATGAGCCGTTCGAGTCCGTGTGCCAGAGCGGATGGATCCTTCGGCGGCACGGTGATCCCGGTTGTGCCGTCCAGCACGATGTCGAGAACGCCATCGCAATTGGTGGAGACCACGGGTTTTCCCATCGCCATCGCCTCAATCAAGACCACACCAAAAGACTCCGCGTGAGAAGGGAAGGCGAGAATGTCGAACGAAGCCATGACGGAGGGAACATCGGTGCGATATCCGGCAAACACCACGACATCCTGAAGGTCAAGGCGCCGGCACAGCTCATGGACGGCATCGGCGTACCCCTCTTCTCCATGACTGGCTTCACCGATGATCAGGTAACGAACGGCAGGATGGTTCGGTTGTAGCAGATGCGCTGCCTGCAGGAGGTCTTCGAGGCCTTTGCCGGGAGAGAAGCGTCCGACAAACCCCACAACAAGCGCATCGTCCGGTATCCCCGACTCCCGTCTCACCGTGAAGGGGTCCACGGTTTCTGCACAGAAGCGTGATGTGTCGACTGCATCGTGCAGTGTCAGCACCCGTTCCGGGGACACAGGTGTGGTGGCAATGACGTTCCGGTGTATCACGTTGCTGATCGCCAGTACTCTGCTGATTGCCCTGTGCGTATATCTATGGAACAGATCCTTTTTTGCGATATACGAGCCGACACGTTTGCTCAGGAGGATGGGGATTCTTCTGCCGCACATCTGCATTGCAGGCACAACGGTGGCGAGATCCCGGGAATGCTGGCAATGGATGAGGTCGACCGCTCCTGACCGCAACGCAGCTCTCAAGCGCCGGAGAAGCAGGGGATGGAAGTACCCGGAGACGTTGAGAGGAAGAAGCGGCACATGGTGACGGACCGCTTCGACGGCAAGGCGGCTCCCGGGTGGAGCCGCAAGAGTGATATGGTGCCCCCGCTCCTGCAAGCCGGCACTGAGTTCAAGCGCTTGCATCTCCAGACCTCCCCATGATCGGGAGAAGCAGGTCTGGAGAATCGCGAGGGGCCGGGTAGTCATCGGGTTCTGTGCAGTGGGATGAAACAGTCCGGCACTCCCCTGGCACATCGGCTGTGCAGGGGAGTGCCGGCATTCATGATGGAATGTTACTGGCGCTGGCTGAGCATGGGAACATCGCGTTTGGCGTGGCCGAGATAGATCTGGCGCGGACGTGCTATCTTCTGCTCGCTGTCTGCAAGCATTTCCGCCCACTGTGAAAGCCATCCCGACATCCGCCCGAGGGCAAACAGCACAGGGAACATCGCCATGGGGAACCGCATGGCCTGGTAAATCAAGCCGGAGTAGAAATCCACATTGGCGTAGAGCTTCCGCTTGATGAAGTAGTCATCCTGCAACGCGATGCGTTCGAGTTCGAGGGCGATATCGAGCTTCGGGTTGCGTCCCGTGACCTCGAACACCTGATCGGCCAGACGCTTGATGATGGACGCGCGCGGATCAAAATTCTTGTAGACACGATGTCCGAAACCCATCAGGCGGCCTTTGCCGTCTTTGACCTCCTTGATAAACGCGGGTATCTTGTCCACAGAACCGATCTCATCGAGCATGTGGAGCACTGCCTCATTGGCGCCGCCGTGGAGGGGGCCGTACAACGCTGCTGACGCCGCTGCTGCGGCACTGTACGGATCTACCTGGGAACTTCCTACACTGCGCATGGCACTCGTGCTGCAGTTTTGCTCATGGTCCGCATGGAGAATAAACAATACGTCGAGCGCTTTCTCCAGTATCGGATGCGGCTGATACTTCGGTTCGGCAATCTTGTACATCATGTTCAGGAAGTTCCCCGCGTACGAAAGGTCGTTGTCCGGATGCACGTACGGCATGCCTATGCTGTGGCGGTAGGCGAATGCGGCGAGTGTGGGAGCTTTGGCGATGAGCCGGAATATTGTCTGCTCCCGCTCCTTCGGGTCCTGAATATGTTTTGCGGTAGGATAGAATGTGGACAATGCAGCGATGGCGCTCACGAACATGCCCATCGGATGCGCATCGTGATGGAATCCATCCATGAGTTTCTTGATGTTCTCATGGACAAATGTGTGTGTATTGATGTGTCCGGCCCACTTCGCCAGCTCCGCCTTGTTCGGCAATTCTCCGTTGAGCAATAGATACGCTACTTCAAGATACGTGCAGCGTTCAGCAAGTTGTTCGATGGGGTAGCCCCGGTACTGCAGGATTCCTTTGTCACCATCGATGTAGGTGATCGTGCTCTTGCACGAAGCCGTATTCATGAATGCCGGATCGTACGTCATAAGACCGAAGTCGTCAGCGTTAACCTTGATCTGGCGGAGTGCAGTGGCATGAATCGTCTCATGCTCGATCGGCACTTCGTACGCTTTTCCCGTCCGGTTGTCGGTAATCGTTAAGGTGGATTTACCGGTATCGCCAGCTGCGTGCATGGGGAGCCTCCTGAGTAGTGTTGCAGAAGTCAACAATCTCGTTTGCTGTACGATAGTAACAAGAACGGTTTAGAAAAACAAGACGCGTCATTGTTACTTTTTCGGCTACTTTTTCGCTTACTTTTTCGGATATGCAGGCTGCGGCGGGAACGTAAATGGTTGTTCGCGCATCTTCTTCATGACTACTTCAATCGCCTTGTCAAGCTGCGCATCCTTACCCGCGGCAACTGACGCCGGGTCGTTGTCAATGAGAATATCCGGATCGGCTCCGTGATTCTCCACCAGCCAGGTACCCTTCTCGCCGTAGAACGCGTTGTTGGATTGTTCGACAGTCCCGTTGTCGACGGTGATCTGCCTGTTCAAGATTCCCACGAGCCCTCCCCAGGAGGGCACGCCGACCACCGTGCCGAGCTTGTTGGCTTTGAAATCCTCGACGAACGCCTCGCCGTCGGAACCATTGTACTCGTTCGATACCGCGACGTAGTGTGCGGTTGATGTTGAACCGGGGTACCGGAACGGCGCCATGTTCTTCAGGTTGTTAAAGGCGGTCACTTTGCGTTCAAGTTTGTCAATGAGGAAGTATTCAGTCCATCCTCCGGAATTCCGCCGCACATCGATGATCAACCCTTCCTTATACCGGAAAGCCCGCCAGAACTTGTCGAACTCTCCGAGTCCGCCCGAGCCCATCGCCGTGATGTGCATGTAGCCGACTTTCCCACCGGTGGCCTTCAGGACATAGTTGATATTGTCCGCCACCCAGCGATGATAGCGGAGTCCAGCATCATAGCGGACAGGCGATACGGCGTACGTTCTGGCGCCTTCGTTCGTGGGGCGGGCGTTCACCGTGATGTTGACCTTCTGCCCTGCGGCAATTTGCAGGAGACGATGATAGTCTGCGGGGGGATGTACCTCTGCGCCGTTGATGGCAATGAGGTACCCGCCTTCCTGCACGTCGATATCGGGACGTACGAGCGGCCCGGTAATGCTGCTGTTGTACTCGGTGGGTCCGTAGATCCGGGAAAACTTATAATAGCCTGCCGCGGCATCGGGAGTGAGATCTGCGCCGAGCCAGCCCGTGAACACCGGTGTCGGCGGCGGCTTGAGAGACGCCATGTCTCCGCCGCCGATGTAGGTGTGCGATACAGAGAGTTCTCCCACCATTTGCTGGAGAACCCAGTTCAGCTCTTCGCGCGATGACAGGTCGGGGATACATGCGCGGTATGTATCGCCTATCGCCTTCCAATCGCGACCGTGCATTCCGGGATCATAAAAGAAATCACGATACCAGCGCCATGCATCGTTGAAAATCTGTGTCCACTCAGCCTGAGTGTCAACGGTATACGCAAGGACGCCGAGCGTAAGTTTCTCGCCGGGACCTTTGGATTGAAACGCCTTCTCGACAGTCGAGGTATAATAGTCGCCGTCTTTATGAATTAACAGCTGTTCAGCATTCGCCGACAGGCGGAAGTCCTGTATCTTGTCTGTAAGAATCGCCTCCTTCTTCTGTTCCACGTCGAAGATATGGAGATCCCACTTCGTTGCGCCGCCCGGTTTGAAGATCTCTTCGTATTCGTCCTCGGTGAATTTTGATACGGAAGCCCATAAAACCTTGCCTTTGGCTGCCTTCAGGTAAAAGTAATTGCCGGCGGGAACGGGAAGAGGGATGACTCTCTTCTGGATATCCTTGATGTCGATGCGGAAGGGATCCACGGTTCCTTTCCCGGTGACGGCGGTGACAGGGTCGGCGAATGGCGGTTTCTCGCCGGCCTGCAACTGGGCTACCATCACTTGTTGCGGATTTGCATAGACGTGGTTGTCTTCATAAAAATCCATCTGTACGTCGAAATTCCTGCTGGACACGAAGTACAGATATTTGCCGGCCACGTCAAACGCCGGGTAGAGATTGTCAAAGAAGTCATCGGTGACGGCGGTCCGGGTCTTCTGTTCGAGTGAATAGAGGAAGATCTGGCTGTTGCGGTTGAACTGCACGAAGCTGTAGGCGATCCATTTGCTGTCGGGCGACCAGGTGTAGTCGGAGATCTCCCAGAAGAATTCATCGTTCTTTGCCTGGTGCGACTCATCGATTGTTGTGAGCTTCTTCGATGCGACATCGAGAACGAAGATGCAAAACTCTTTGTTGCCGAAGAGTATTTTCTTGCCATCCGGAGACCAGACAAGCCTGTACGGGGTACGGTCGAGAGAAGTCGTCAGCTGTGTCCACGGGCCGCCGGAGACCGGCTGCGTGTAGATCTGGTATTCGCCCGATTTGTCGGAGAAGAATGCCACGGTGTGGCCGTCCGGCGAGAGGGCGGGGTGCATTTCGCGGGTGCCGGAGTTCATGGAGAGATTGACCGAAAGCTTTTTTTCGGTGTCGAGCACAAACAGATCGCCGCGTGCTTCAATCACCGCCTGCTTGCCGTCGCCGGCAAGATCAACCGCGTGGATGTATTCCTTTGCGTCGATGGCATGGGGACGCGTCATCCATCGATCGCTCGGAATGGTCACCGGAACCCGGGTGTCTTTCCGTGTCGCAATGTTGAGGAGGTGGAGCCGGCCGTTCTGGGTATAGACGATATTGGTGCCGTCGGTGGAAGGCGTCATGACGTCGAAGTCGGCATAGGTGGTAATCTGCGTAACGGTCTTGCCTGCCAGGTCCTGTGCGAAGATGTTCGTGATGCCATTGCCGCGATCCGACACGAAGTACATCGTCGTGCCCACCCACATGGGGTAGGCATTTTTGCCGACATAGTCGGAGATCGGGGTATAGGTGTTGGTGGCGAAATCATATCGCCAGATATCCGGATGTTCTCCGCCCTTGTAGCGCTTCCAGTAGTTCTCTTCATTGCCACGGCGGTTGTAGAGGATCGAACGGCCGTCAGCGGAAAAACTGCAGAGCGTCCCGCGGTCCGGAGGGAGCCGTTCGGGAAGAGAGCCGTTCAGGTCCACCGTATAGAGTTTCGGGGTGCGGTAGATGACATTTTCAAATGCGGACCGGAAAATGACCCGCTTCCCGTCGGGTGTCCAGCCGAGCGACAGGCTGCTTCCCGGAAGATAGGTGAGCCGCGTCGGTGTTCCGCCGGTACTGTTCATCAGGTAGATGTTGGAGCCGGTACCGTCATACGTGGCGGCGAAGGCCAGCCGGGTTCCGTCCGGTGAAAAGTGTGCACCGTATTCGTTGCCGGGGTGGTTTGTCAGGCGTGTTGCGACACCGCCGGCAGAGGGAACAAGCCAGAGGTCCCCCTCATACGTGAAAACGATTGTGGTTCCGTGAATGTCGGGGTGATGCATGAAACGTCCATCCACTGCCGGCGAAGGAGCGACGGCAAGCGACAGCAAGGCAGCGACAAGAGCATACAAACGGATCATTGTACCTCCACGTGTGATGATGACAAGCGAAAGAACAGCACATCTCTGTCAGGGGGCTTCCCGGGGAACAACATGAAGAGATCGGCTGGGCCGCATGTGCGAACGCATGATGACCGTCTGACTGTCCGGTGCCGACGCGTCGCCATCGGTTGTCACCAGGGAGTAGGTACCGTCGGCCTGGAGGATGCGGGCGCGGACGGCATCGGCAAGTGCGGTATCCAGTATTTCTTCTTTGAGGTGGAGCGCAAGAGAAGATTCTTCGACCGGAAACATCAGTTCCACGCGGCGGTCGAGGTTGCGCCCCATGAGATCGGCACTGCTGAGAAAGATCTCCGGGGAGCCATTGTTCCCGAAGTAGAAGACGCGGCTGTGCTCCAGAAACCGGCCGACGATGCTGATGACGCGAATGCGCTCGCTGACATGAGGGATGTTCGGGCGAAGGCAGCAGATGCCCCGGACGATCAGCTGGATGTCGACGCCGGCCTGGGATGCTGCATAGAGGCGCTCGATCATCTTTGTGTCTGTGAGCGAATTCATTTTCAGGATCATCTGCGCCGGCCTGCCGTTACGCGCGTGGTCGACTTCGCGTTCGATCAGGGCGACCAGCCGCTCGCGCAGATTGACCGGTGCCAGTGCCAGTTTTCTGTAGGTCTCCCGGGTCGAATACCCGGTGAGGTAGTTGAAGACCTCTGTCGCATCTGCGGTGATGTCTTCTCCGCACGTAAAGAGGCTCACGTCGGTGTAAATACGTGCAGTGACCGGATTGTAGTTCCCGGTACCGAGGTGGACATAGCGGCGCAATCCACCGGCTTCCTTCCGCACGACGAGGGCCATCTTTGCATGGGTCTTGAGACCCACAAGACCGTACACCACATGGATGCCTGCTTCTTCGAGCTGTTTGGCCCAGATGATGTTATTCTCCTCATCGAATCGCGCCTTCAATTCGACAAGGACGGCCACCTGCTTTCCACTTTCCGCGGCTTTGATAAAGAGCGGGATCAGGGGGGATTCTTTGCCGATGCGATACAGCGTTTGCTTGATCGCCAGGACGTTAGGATCTTCCGCCGCGTTCTTTATGAACTGCACGACTGCGCCGAATGCATCATAGGGATGATGCAGCACCAGGTCTCCCCTCCTGATCACGCTGAACATATCCTCGCTCTCCTCTTCGGTGGCGAGCGGGACCGGGTGGTAGGGAATATCCTTGAGATCAGGCCTCGGGAGTTTGAGCAGGCCCATGAGATGGCTCAGGCCGAGCGGGGGCGGGAGTTCGTAGACCTCCGTCGACGTGATGTCGAGATACTCGGTAAGAATGTCTTTGATCCTGGCGGGCATGGTGTGTTCGACCCCGACGCGGACGACGGTGCCGAACCGGCGCATGCGGATGGATTGTTCGATCGAACTCAACAGGTCATCCGCTTCATCCTCCTGGATCTCGATATCGGCATTGCGGGTGACGCGGAAGGCATACGACTCCAGGACTTTCATACCGGGGAAGAGCATCTCCAGATTGTCGGCGATGAGATCTTCCAGCCAGACGAACCGTGAGGCAGCACCGGGGCGTTCGGATCCGGGCAAGGGGACAAGGCGCGGAAGAACATCCGGAACCTTCACCCGGGCAAAACGTTCCTCGCCTTTCGGATTGGCGACGACGACGGCGAGGCTCAGGCTGAGATTCGATATATAGGGAAACGGATGGCCGGGGTCGAAGGCCAGCGGGGTGAGCACGGGGAAGATTTCCCGGCGGAACATTTCGCGGAGTTCTCCCTGCTCTTCCCCGGTGACTTCGTTCATTGCGAGCAGGGAGATGCCGGCCTTTTTCAGGAGCGGGTGCAGCTCATGCCAGAAGCATTCGCTCATGGCGGGGAGCATGCGGGAGACCCGCTCGTGGACAGCGGCGAGTTGCTGGACGGGCGTTCGTCCGTCGGGAGAATGATCCGCAACATCAGCCTCGATCTGGTCTTTGATGGCGGCGACGCGGATCATGAAGAACTCATCCAGGTTCGAGCTGACAATCGAAAGAAATTTGACGCGTTCGAGAAGGGGATGTCTTTTGTCGCACGCCTCATCGAGGACGCGCCGGTTGAATTCCAGCCAGCTCAGCTCGCGGTTGATATAGAGTGCAGGGTCGACAGAGGGCGAGGCAGCGGCGCCGGATTCCGATGATTGATCGGGGCGTCGCTTTTTCCGTGCGTGACGGGTTCCCTGCCGCCGGCCCGGCGGACCGGCGGGCCGGCCTGTGCCGGCGGTACCGTCTGCCCCTGATGTCGTCTGGGCGGGTTTCTGCCCGTGGTCGGCGCCTGGTTGCACGAAAAGTCCCCGTGAAATGCACTGCAATATTTGCCCCAATATTTAATATCCCACCTTTGGGAGAGAAAAACAAGGAAGAGGTATCGTCTTGACAATGTCCCGTATTGCTTGTATCATGCAACGTTCCACACAATGCGGAGGCGCCATGTCAATCAAAACCTCTACGCTACCGGAAGGCGGCATCGGCTTGATCGAAGCAAAGGGCTCATTGATGGGTGGCGACGAGACCGTCGAGCTGCGTCAGGCGGTGGCGGGTTTTGTAGATCGCGGATACGAGAAACTGCTGATCGACCTCAGCGGGGTGACGTATCTCAACAGCACGGCAATCGGCGTGCTGGTCTCCGCACAAACCACCTACGCGCGCCGCAACTGGCAGATCAAACTGTGCGGCATCAACAAGAATATCCAGAACATCTTTGTGATTACCAAGCTGACGCTCGTCTTCGATGTCCATGATACCATGAAGGAGGCCGTCGCGAGCTTCAAGTAGGCGCGCCATGCAGTGTCCCGTCTGCACGCGGAATATCCCCGAGGATTCGCGCTTCTGCCTCTATTGCGGAACGACCCTTGAGGGCACTCCCGCTCCCCGTCGCCCGTCCCTGGATGGGCTAACACTTCTTCGCAATTACATCCCGCGCGATCTTGCCGAACGCATTCTCGCCGCCGGCAAGCAGATCGAAAGCGAACGTCGCCTGGTGACTATTGTATTCTCCGATGTCACCGGCTTCACCGCGCTTTCAGAGCGAATGGATCCCGAGGATGTTTCGGCGATATTAAATGACTGTTTCTCCGGACTGATCTCGATTGTTCTCAAGTACGAAGGAACGATCGACAAGTTCATCGGCGATGGGATCATGGCGATCTTCGGCGCCCCCCTTGCTCACGAAAACGATCCCGAACGCGCAGTGCGCTGTGCCATCGAGATGGTGGCAGATATCGAGCGCTTTAACGCCATGCGGGGAAGAGACCTCCCCGGTCCACTGGGACTTCACGTGGGACTTCACAGCGGCATGGTGATTGCCGGAAATGTCGGCAGCGACCTCCGTATGGATTACTCGGTGATCGGCGACACGGTGAATCTTGCATCACGCCTAGTGGAAATCGCGCCCCGCGGTCAGATCTATCTCTCCGCCGACACGCACAAACTTGTCGCCGATATCATCAGTGCCGAGGGACCCGTCAACACAATCCTCCGCGGCAAACCAACGCCGGTCCAGGTCTACCGCCTCCTGTCGATTACGAATGAAGCCGATCGTCATGCGACGGTGATGGGTCAGGACAATTTCGTTGGACGGTTGGAGGAACTGGAGACGATCAACCGTGCGCTTGATGCTGTTCTGCGCAAGGAGCACGTCCGGCTGGGAGTCCGCGGAGAGCCGGGAGTCGGCAAATCGCGGTTGAAGGCCGAATTGGTGAAGAAGGCCTATCACAAAGGTCTCTTTACCGTCGAGGGTGCGTGCTCGAGCTTCGAAACCGCGACACCGTATTACGTCTGGACGGTGCTTCTGAAGCATCTCCTGAAAGTGCGTCCGGATGCGTCGGAAGCACACATCCGCGAGCGGCTGAATGTCACCCTGATTCCCCTCGGTCTTCTACAGCACCTTCCGTACCTTGCGACGCTGCTCTCTATCAGGTTCGAAGAAATCATGCTTCTTGACGAGAAAGTGCGCAAGCACCGCATCTTCCAGGCGGTGCATGCATTGCTGAGCGTACTGTCGGCACGCCGTCCGATGGTCTTTATCCTCGAAGATCTGCATTGGATCGACCGCTTCTCCCAGGAACTGCTGGAATTTGTGTTCGATCAGGCGGGAGAGAGTGTTCTCTCGTTGTTCGTTCTTACCTTCCGGAACGAATACCGCCAGTCGACAGTCCTGGCTGATGGTGAATCGCTGCTCGATTTGAACCGGCTCAGCAGCGATGATGCCCGACGTCTCATCCTGTTCCGCCTCAATGCCGAAAGTGTTCCACTGGAGGTGGAAGAGTTCATCCTCCGCCGTTCCGAAGGGAATCCCTTCTTCATCCAGGAGATCATCAAGACCCTTCTGGATAAGGGGGTGATTGCGGTGAAGAATCACAAAACATTCCTGCTCACGGACAACATTGCCTCAGTGGTGCCCAGTACGATCCAGGGTATCATCATGTCCCGCATCGACCGGCTGCAGGACAGTATCAAGGAGATTCTCTTCGGGGCATCCGTCATCGGCCGGGAGTTCTCCAGACCACTCCTGGAGCGCGTTGTGGGTGCGAAGGGCGACCTGGCTCCGGAGCTCACGGAACTCCGGTCACTGGAGCTCATCCTTCAGAACGAGGAGGCGCGCGAATTCGAGTATCTCTTCAAGCACTTTCTGATCCAGGAAGTGGCCTACAATACGATGCTGGTGAACAAGCGGAAGGAACTGCACGCCTCCATCGCTCGTGCCATCGAACAGCTTTATGCAGACCGTTTGATGGAGTACTATGAGCTCCTCGCATTCCACTACGAAAAGGCCGAACTCTGGGATAAGGCCGCGGAGTATTTGAGCCGATCGGGACACAAGGCCCGGCAGATGTTCTCGCGTGAGGAATCAGAGGGTTTCTTCGAGCGAAAGGAGCTTGCCGTCAAAGCACTCTATCAATCTGAAAGTGCCCGGGCGGGCCCCGGGGCGGCATTGAAAGCGATACTTCCGCCGCTCCTGGCGATGCTTGTCCCGATCCTGCCCATTTTCGGGTTGATCCGTATCATAGGCACCGCGCAGAGTGCGGATGTGGTGATGCAGATTGTGGTCGGTGCCCTGGCAAGTTTGCTCCTGGTGTGGTACACGCTTACGCTCTGGTATCTCGGTGTTGTGCCATTCCTCCGGGGCCGGCCGAGACTGTACGATCTGATGGAAGACCGTATCCGTGTCATCTTCAAAGACAAAACATCGCTCTCAATACACTTCTCCGAGATCGAACGGCTCCATCTCTGGGATGAGAAGACCAATGCCCTGCGGCCGTGGAAGTACCGTCTCCTGGATCCTCTCGGACGGTTGGATGCCGCCGAACGCTGACCATGCGTTCATGGGTGAAGGGAATTCTCGGGAATATCCTTCCGCCCTATTCCTTTGGCGTTGGCGGCGGGGGGGCGGAGATACATATCCGGCTCAACTCGGGGGCCTCAATTCTGCGGATCTTTCTCCCGTGGTACAACACGGCGTTGCACAGCCGCACGCTGAGTCTGCATCCGTCAGACACTAAAGAGTTCTACGTGCAGTGCGAGGTGGCCTTGATGAAATGGGGGAAACAACAGATATGACACGACGCGCGGGTCACGGTGGTCGCAGGACACTGGTACTGCTGTGCATGCTGCTCTCCGTCGCCGGTGGCAGCGGTCAGGACGTTGTTCGCGATATCCGCGGGGCAAGAGATCTCGTGGAGGTGGTGAGGCTGGATTCCACCATTCATCTGGACATCCGGTATGCGACGGCGAACAATTTCATGGGCCGCCCGATGTATTCTGCGGCACGCGCATTCCTTCAGCGTCCGGCGGCGATGGCCCTCGTGCGGATTCACCGGGCGCTGAAAAGAGCGGGGTACGGCGTCCTGGTGTTTGACGGGTATCGTCCGTGGGCGGTGACCAAGAAATTCTGGGATGAGACACCGCCTCAGAAACGCAAGTTCGTGGCATCTCCATTGAAAGGCTCAAAGCATAATCGCGGATGCGCGGTGGATCTTACGCTGTACGATCTGCATACCGGACGGGAAGTGGAGATGCCCAGCCCGTATGACGAGTTCAGCGACCGGGCCGCCAGCAATTATGAGGGAGGGACTGCCGAACAGCGAAGAACGCGCGCGCTCCTGCGCAATACGATGGTGATGGAGGGGTTTACCATTGAGCCGTCAGAATGGTGGCATTTTGACTACCGTGATTGGGCGCGCTATTCGATTCTGGATGTGCCGTTTGAATCGCTTTCCACGATACCGCACTAAAAGCGCAGATGAAAAGCATTACCGCAGAGGCGCTGAGACACAGAGAGAATGTTTTTGTAGAGGGCTTTACCCAACCTTACATCGTTTCTCTGCGTCTCTGTTTCTCTGCGGTGATATTTTCTTGTTAGACTTCTCTCTGCGGTGATCTTCTCTTGCACGGATTTACTGCCGGTTTTCCAGAGCACGTCACACCTGACGCGTCAAGCCCACCACTATTTCCAGAGCGGCGGTTCCCGGAAACATGTCGATGGGGACTGCGGTTTCCACGCGGTATCCTTCCTGTTCCCACACGCTGAGCTCTTCCGGCATCCGGTCGACATTACAGAAGAGATGCACCACACGAGAGGGAGCAAAGGCGGCAAGGAGCGGGAGAATCCCTTCAGCCGTTCCGCGGCGCGGTGGATCCAGGATGACGGAGAGCGGCGGCCGGCAGCGGCGCAGCAGCGTTTCAACGGACTCTTCATCCAGTGTGCTCCGGACGAACCGCGCGTTGTGTGCAGCCTGGCGTGATGCATTGTCCTGGGCGGCACTTATGGATTCGGGAGAAATGTCCGCACCCAGAACCTGCTTGAACGATCCGGCGAAGAGTAATCCAAACAGCCCGTAGCCGCAGTACAGGTCGAGAAGTGTTCCCTCAGGATCGGGCTGGAGAAGCGTGCGGACGGTTTCTGTGAGCACGGTGAGCGCAGAATGATTCACCTGGGAGAATGATGCTGGCGGATAAAAGAACCGCTTGCCGCCTGTCTCGTGCTTCAGTCCCTGCACGCCATAGAGTTTGCGCAATGTGATGCGTCCTGCCGGATCGCCGGAGCCAAGATAATACCGTCCGTCACTCTCGTCTTCGTGCAGATACACCCCCCGCACCGTTGACGGTGCTGCAGTGAGAATCCTGGAAAGTGCGTTTGCCGATTTCAGGAGAGAAGGAGAAGACCCGGACACGCTGAGAACTACCAGCGTGTTCCTTTCGTCCCCGCGCACAATCACATACTGCATCACCGAAAACAGCGTGCGCAGAGCGGGGGATGACATCACTCCCAGAACCCGTCGGTACACATCCTGGTGCGATGCGGGTTCAATTGCACAGGCGTTCACCGGCAGTATGCCGCCGGTGTGCACTTCGTCAGGGTCAATCAACCCGAGAACAACATCCCTTCCCTGCACAAACAGTTTACGTTTTGAAATTGAACGGTACATGCGTCCGCTGGGCGATGCGAGGAGTGGTTGCAGCACTGATGCCGGAAAGTGCTGGGTCCAGAACCGCCGGACCGCTTCACGCTTTGCCGGGAGCTCTGACTCGTAGGACATGCGTGACGCAGTGCAGAGGGAACAGCGACGCCCCGTCGGGGTTGTACATGCATCCCGGGATTGATCGAGTGCGGGAGGGCACAGAGCGCAACGCCTGCTGGAGGAGTTCTTTGTACGTATCCATGATCGGTGGAGAAATAGAAAAGGGAGCATCTGCAGGATGCTCCCTCGACGGTCACCACGCAGGGCGTCCTGGAAGACCAGTCGAAAACCGTTACAAGGAAAGATCACCGCAGAGACGCAGAGAGAAGCCGGTATTTTTGGGGAGAGCTCACTGTAGGTATGCTTTCTCTGCGTCTCGGTGTCTCTGCGGTAATGCTTTTCATCTACCCTGCTAGACTTGAAGGATCCGCTTGATCGCAAGGTCAAGGTAGTTCAAGTCGAACGGCTTGGTAATGAACTCGTCGGCGCCGAGTTTCATGCTCTCCGAGCCGATCGAATAACCGAGCCGTCCGGTCAGCATGATCACGCGCGTTTTCATGCCCTGCTCGCGGATATACTTCAACACATCCAACCCGGTCTTCTTGGGCATGTTGATATCGAGAAGCACCAGAGCAAACGTACCGTTCTGGAGTTTTTGGATGGCATCTTCCCCGTCACAGGCAGACTCTGTCTGGTACCCTTGTGTCGCCAATTGTTCACACAGGAGCTCTCGAAGAGCCTGTTCATCATCTGCAACGAGAATGCGAATTGGTGTCATATGGCGTTATCCTGCATGCTTATATAGACATTCTCTCGAAAAAAATCAACCTGGCGTGTAACAATGATGAATATGATTGGGGAATTCCGTCATTTTTCACGGGAAGTGCCATGCACGATCATCGAAAGCTCCGCCTGCGGGTGATCCTGTTCTGTGTTGTGATACCGGTGCTGCAATCACCCGCCCAGGAATCCATTGACATCCTCAGTGAATCGTTCGACAGCCTTGTCCCCCCTGCACTGCCTGCAGGGTGGCGTTCGTCACAGAGAAGATCCCCGGGAATGAATGACTGGGTGACGACTTCTTCAACCACATACTCCTCCCCGGGCGCAGTTCTCGTGACGAACGCCACGGTGGAGCAATGGCTGGCGACCCCGGCCATCGACTGCCAGGGGAAAACACCGAACCGTGTCCGGATGGTGTTACGCCGGTCGGGAACGTTCACCGCTCCGGTGGCGGTCGAGGCGTCGGTGGATGGCGGCGTGACATTTCCGCTGTTGCTTGGCAGCGTCGGAAAAGAGACCGGGAACGGCGTCTATCAGACCGTGGAGTTCGTTATTCCGGAAACAGCGGCCGGCCAGGGTACGGTTGCCCTGCGGTGGCGTATTCTCCCGGAGGCGACAGGGGCAAGTGGAACATTTCGCATGGATGACATCCGCCTGACATCGGGCGGTGTCGTTGAGGCACATGCCGATTCAGTGATTATCAACGAAATCATGTTCTCTCCCCGTCCGGGTGAACCGGAATGGATTGAACTCCTGAACACCGGACATGCAAGCGCGGATCTCCGTGGCTGGAGTGTGAGCGATGCTGCGACCACGGCACGTCACGGCATAGACGGGAATCCTGCGATAGTGCCTCCTGAAGTCTTTGTCATTCTGACAGCAGACACCGCCGCACTGTTCGGATTCCGTCCCGGAATCCGCAAAAATTCCCTGCAGACAAACGGTTTCCCCTCGCTGAATAATGGTGGTGACGTTCTCCATCTTTTCAGCAGCGGCGGGGGGTGCGCTGACAGCGTGGCATATCATGCATCCTGGGGCGGCGGCACGGGTGTATCCCTCGAACGTATCGACAGTGAGGGTCCGTCAAATGAAGGGAGCAACTGGACCTCGTCTGTTGACAGCACAGGCGCCACACCAGGCATGCCGAACAGCACGGCCCGTCGTGCATGTGATCTCGCCGCCGTGCGCGTGTGGTTCCCGGGGCGATGTGCCCTGGACATCTGCGACGTCTTCATTACCATCCGGAATGCCGGCCGGCAACCTGCGCCATCCTGGAGCATCCTCCTGTGTGATGATGTGAATCGGGACGGCGTCGCCGGTGATGGGGAAGTCATTGGCCGGATATCCGGCACCGACACAATCGCGCCGGGAGACTCACTCACGTGTTCCGTCGCGTGGGTTGCACCGGTGCCTGGCAAACACTCCTTGCGCGCACAGGTTATCCTGGAATGTGACGAACGACAATCAAACAATGGCGTGTCCGCTGTCGTACTTATTCCCTGCCTCCCAGGATCGGTGCGCATTAACGAAATCATGTATGAACCTCTTCCGGGGATGCCGGAGTTTGTCGAATTGATCAATACGACTGCTTCTGCTATCGATCTCGAAGACTGCACAGTGAATGATCGACCGACATCCGGAGGGAGTGTGAATGTGTGGAAGCTCGGGGGTCACGCGTTTCGCCTTCCCGGCGGCGGGTATGCGGCACTCGTGGCGGATTCGTCGGGCATGAGCTGGTTTCCCTCGCTCCGCGCAGCCGAGCCCGGGCTGGTGGCCAATATGCATGCCTCAGGTCTCGGGCTCAACAACGAGGGGGACGAGCTCGTGCTCAGAAGTGCCGGCGGGGTGGTTCTGGACAGTGTAGCGTATACACCGGCCTTCCATACACCGGACATCACTGACACGAAAGGACGTTCGCTGGAACTGATCAGTCCGGCGCTCGATGGCAGTGCAGGCAAGAACTGGGGAACGTGCGTGGATCCGTCAGGAGGAACGCCGGCAGCCCGCAATAGTATTTCCGTAACGGTGTTTCCTCCGAACGCCACATTGCGCGCCACCCCGAATCCATTTTCTCCTGACGGTGATGGAGTCGATGACGTCGCAGTGCTCAGCTATTCGTTGCCTGTAAGGAGTTCCCTCATACGGGTAAGGGTCTATGATGTCCGGGGTAGATCTTTGCGCGAACTGGCCAACATCGTTCCTTCAGGAACCGAAGGGCATCTTGTCTGGGATGGGCGCGATGATCAGGGTCGGCGGGCACGCGTCGGCGTGTACATCGCGATTCTCGAAGCCATTGATGGCGCAGGTGGAGCGAGCTTTGCAGCGAAGTGCGTCGTGATCCTTGCGGCGAGATTGTGAAGGTCAAAATCAAGGTAGACGCCGATCAGGTGAATGTCGGTCTGTTGGCGGTAGAACTGTCCCCGCTCATCAGGTCCGGTGCGGTAGGTGTAGGCAATCCGTGCAGCCCTTTCTCCGCGCGGGAACAGTTTGACTCCGCATTGGTAGCTCTGTAACGCTGCCCAGGCGGCTTCGGACTTCCATTGGATATCCAGGGCGGCGTAGATCCAGACCTCAGGAACGAGGCGCAGGTTGCCGGCCTCCACGCCCCACTGTGCCATCCAGTGGCTCTCCTCCTCCGGCAGTGAATGATACTCCCAATGACCGCCGGCATATACGACACCATCCACAGCCGGGATTTTCCAGGAGCCGAAGAGCATCAGATAGTCCTTGGCGTAGTTTATCGATGATTTGCCGAGGATCTCGATGCCATCGTCGGCAAAATGCGCGCTGAAGTGTCCGTACCCTGTTCGCACTGTTGCCCGGTCGGTCAGCCTGATATCGACAGGGAACTCCACAAGGAAGTCCACGGTTACTACTTGCAGGAGTCCGGGTTTCTTGATGATACTGGTGAGGACCGTTGCACCGGCTCCAATTTGCACTGCTGTAAAATCAAGATTGACTTCCAGTACGGGGATGTGACCTCCAATGCTTCCGCGAATCATAGCCGAAGAGAGGTCCTTGCTCACGCCGAACTGATGAGAAAGTCCGTCGGCATATTTATGCGGGAACAGGCTTGCCCGGGGAAACACCTTCAGAGACGGGGAGCCGGCGGTATCGGGGAGTTGTTGAGCCGCTCCTGTGGCCCGGGCAACGGGCGATGGTGATGAGGAGATACACAAGGAGATGGCAGGTGCGATGCATGGTTTATCCGGCTGTTCCGATGATCTGTTCCATGTCTGCCCGCACGAGGCGGTACACCGACCATTCCTTCAACTCCTTCGCTCCGAGTTTTTCGTAGAAGTCGACGGCCAGTTGGTTCCACTTCAGAACCGACCACTCCATCCGTCCGCATCCCCGGCGATGGGCTTCCGCAACCATGGCGGCAAACAACGCATACCCCAGTTTTTTCCCCCGGAATGCCGGGAGAACGAACAGGTCTTCGAGATAGAGAGTGGGAAGAGCGAGGAAGCTGGAGTAGGTCTCAAAGACAAATGCATATCCTGCAGCGATGCCGTCGCATTCACCAAGAAACGCCTGGATACGTGGAGGGGATGAGAACATATCGTGAATCAGACGGGACTCAGCTTCAGCATCCGGAGGAGGGAGCTTTTCGTATTCGGCGAGCCCCCGTACCAGGGCAAGGATTGCCGGAGCGTCCCCGCGGGCGGCGGGTCTGACGCGTACGCTTTCAGGAAGTGAAGAGTGTGTGTGCACATCCGGTGTGTTCATGAGAGATCATCCGAAGATTTGGAAGAGACATCAAAAACAACTACTTTGTGCTATCGGCTACCAACGCAGGAGGAGCTATGGCAAAGCTCTATACGTCAAACAAAGATGAGTCCGCCCGTCTGTTCAAGAGCGATTTTCTTGAGCTGTTCACCCATGTGCACTGGAGTGTCCCGCTCATAATTTTCGTCCCGGTCGTCAGCTACCTTCTTGTATCGTGCGGCGGGGACACCGGGATTGACAGCAACATCCGGCGCGTTGCTGTTTCTTGGTGGTCTGTTCATCTGGACCATCACCGAATACCTGTTGCATCGCTTTGTTTTCCATTACGAACCCACCAGTGCCATCGGCAAGTATCTGCATTTCATGATGCATGGCGTTCATCATGAGTATCCCAACGACTCAAAGCGACTGGTGATGCCGCCATCGGTCAGCATTCCGCTGGCTTCGTTGTTCTTCTTCTTGTTCGACGTCACCCTCGGGGCGACGTACATCTTTCCGTTCTTTGCCGGATTCCTTGTCGGGTATATGCTCTATGACGAGATTCACTATGCCACGCATCACGCTCCGCTGAAAAACGCTTTCTGGCAGAAGATCAAACACCATCATGTGCTGCATCACTACCACGATTCCACAAATGGATTTGGAGTCAGCAATCCGTTGTGGGACTACGTGTTCGGCACGGTGGATCCGACCGAGCAGAAACACACCGCGGAAGTCTGATTTGCCTGCGTCTCGGCGGCTCTGCGGTGAAGTTTTTCGTCTAAACTTCTAGCAGATGCGGGGGAGCTGTTCGCCTGAGAGCATATCGACAATCCGGCTGCTCCCTATGCTGCTCATCAATGTGACCACTCCGGGATGTTCAGCGGTGACCTCGCCGATGATGACGGCACGTGTTCCCAGGGGGTGCCCCTTCATAGCCGCCAGCACCCGTTCAGCATCCTCACGGGCGACAATCGCCAGAACCTTCCCTTCGTTCGCAACATAGAGAGGATCAAACCCCAGGAGTTCACAGGCGCCGCGCACCTCTTCATCCACAGGGATCTGCGCCTCATGGATCACCATGCCCACGCCGGCTTGCCCGGCGATTTCGTTGAGCGTACTTGCCACACCGCCCCGGGTCGGGTCGCGAAGCACGTGGATTCCCGGGGCCGCGGCCAGCATCGCGTCCACGAGTCCGTTCAGCGCCGCAGTGTCACTTCTGAGTGTAGTGCCAAACTGCAGCCCTTCTCTCACAGACATGATCGCTATGCCATGCTGGGCGATCGGTCCGTTGAGCAGAATCCTGTCTCCGGGACGGGCATGACGCGGGTGAATGTCGACGCCCGGTGGAATGACGCCGATGCCGGATGTCGTGACGAAGAGGCCGTCGCCTTTGCCGCGGTCGACTACTTTTGTGTCGCCGGTAACCAGAGTGACGCCTGAAGAGTGTGCAGCCAGTTGCATGGAATGCACAACCCGCCAGAGTTCATCCATCGTCAGCCCTTCTTCAATGATCAGCGCGCACGAGAGGTACAGCGGTCGTGCACCGCACATCGCGAGATCGTTCACCGTGCCGTTGACTGCAAGATCGCCGATGTTTCCGCCCGGAAAGAAGAGCGGATGGACAACATACCCGTCTGTCGAAAAGGCCAATCGCTCGGCGCCGATGGTCAGCATGGCGCCGTCGTGCATCTGCGCGAGATCGGCGTTGTGGAATTCGGGGAGGAAAAGCTTTTCGATAAGCTCGTGGGTAAGTTTCCCTCCGCCGCCGTGGGCAAGCAGCACATTCTTGTACTGCGCGATGGGAAGAGGGCAGGAATATCCTGCGAAGTCGGGTTTCTCATCAGCCATGATGGATCCTTGAATACCGGAAGTAGGCCGCGCACGCGCCTTCGGATGATACCATGGGGGCGCCGAGGGGATGTTCCGGCGTGCATTGCGAGCCGAAGGCCGCACATTCGTGAGGCTTCCGCAGTCCCTGCAGGATGCTGCCGGCGATACAGATCTCGGGTTCACGGGTGGCGATGGATTGCACGGCAAACTGTTCGTCGGCATCAAACCGCTTGTATGCCGGCCGCAGCCCGTACCCGCTCATGGGGATGGTGCCGATTCCCCGCCATTGCCTGTCAATCACCTCGAAGACCTGTTCAATGGATTTCCGCGCCGCGGGGTTGCCTTCGCGCCGCACCACGCGCGCGTACTGGTTCTCCACTTTCGCAGAACCATGTTCGAGCTGCCGCACCGCCATCTGTATCCCCTGGAGAATGTCCACAGGTTCGAATCCGGTGACGACAATCGGGGTGTGAAACCGTTCTGCAAGGGGAATATACTCTTCGTACCCCATCACCGAGCAGACGTGCCCTGCGGCAAGAAAAGCCTGCACGCGGTTGGCCGGTGATGAGAGAAGTGCTTCGATTGCCGGCGGCACCAGGACATGGGCGGAGAGTATAAAGAAATTCTTAAGGGATTCGCGTTCGGCCTGCAGTACCGCCATCGCATTCGCGGGAGCGGTGGTCTCGAACCCGACAGCGAAGAAGACCACGGGTGTGTCCGGATTCTGCCGCGCGAGTGCAACGGCATCAAGAGGAGAATAGACGATGCGGATGTTGCCGCCGGACGCTTTCACCGCGAGCAGATCACGCTCCGAGCCGGGCACGCGAAGCATATCGCCGAACGATGTGAAGATCACGTCGGGGAGAGACGCGATTGCCACGGCCTTGTCGATCATCGCAAGGGGAGTGACGCAGACAGGGCACCCGGGACCGTGCACAAGCGTGAGTTCGGGGGGAAGGAGGGCGTCGAGTCCGTGCTTCACGATGGCGTGCGTCTGCCCGCCGCAGATCTCCATGATCGTCCAGGGACGCGTCGTTTGCGCACGGATCGCCTGAACGAGCGTCTGCACAATGCCGCGGTTCCTGTACTCATCGACGTATCTCACGACCCGGTCTCCGGAGAGGTTCCTTCATCATCGGCAAGATCGCCCATCTCCCGGAGCATCTTCAGCGTTTCGATCGCTTCGTCCTTGTCGACCTTGCTCAGCGCGAACCCGACATGGACAATGACATACTCCCCCACGTTGATGTCCGGCAGCCACTCAAGGCACACCCGCTTCTCCACGCCTGCGAAGCTGACCGTTCCCATGACCGGGGTAACGCCGCGGTCAATCGCGAGGACTTCTCCGGGCACTGCGAGGCACATAGTCACTCCAGAGTGTTGACAAAGAGAAAGCTTTACAAGGGAATATCACCGCAGAGACGCAGAGAAAAGGTCTAACAAGAAAATATCACCGCGGAGAAACAGAGACGCAGAGAAAAGTCTGTTCTAATATATATATAGCGTTTGCGTCTCGGCGTCTCAGCGTCTCTGCGGTAGTGCTTTTAGACTGCGCCTCAGCGCCTCTGTGGTAATGCTCTTGATCTGCACCTCTAGAGCATCCCCATATATGCCGCTGCGGCAATCTGTCCCACCGCGATCCCTCCATCGTTCGGAGGAATTCGTTGATGCACGTAGACACGAAACCCCGCAGATGAGAGTGCCGCAATCGTCAGCCGCGTGAGCAATGCATTCTGAAAGCAGCCGCCCGACAGTGCCACACTTTTCAGGTCCATGTGCTGTGCGACACTCAGGATCGTTCCGGCGAGTGTTCGATGGAACCTGGCAGCGATGATGCCTGTGCTCAACCCTGCCCGCCGGTCCTCCAGAATAGCCCGGACCATCGGCTCCCAGTCAATGACAGCAAGGCCGTTGCGATCGCCGGCACCGGCTGTTGACGGTGTCAACACGGCAGGGTAGACATCTGTTCCTGTGTCGTCGGCGATCCACTCCAGTTCCATTGCCGCCTGCCCTTCGAAGGTGTTCCGCTGACGAATGTCCGCGAGAGCGCTCACTGCATCGAACAGACGTCCCGCGCTGGATGTCGCCGGGGTGTTGAGTCTGCGCGTCAACATCTGGCGGAGCGCTGCCTGCTCGGTGCCGGTGAACGTCTGCAGAGGAGGGCAGTTCTGCCAGTCGAACACGGCCTCGCCGGCCATTGCATACAACAGTCCGATTGCCGAGCGCCGGGGCTCGCGTGCGGCCTGATCTCCTCCGGGCAGCGGAAATGTCCGCAGGTGTGCCACCCGATCGAACCTCTTTTCCCGCACTGCGAAGAACTCACCACCCCAGATGGTACCGTCGGTACCGAGACCGGTGCCGTCCCATGCAACTCCGAGGAATGGCGGCTCGATCTCATTTTCCGCCATGCATGCCGCCACATGGGCACTATGGTGCTGTACCCGGACGTGCTTCTCCGGTCTCGAGCGCGCATAGGCTGAAGAAAGATAGTCCGGATGGGAGTCAGATACAACTGTCACGGGATGCGTGTCGAACAACGTCTGCATCTCTGAAGTCTCCGCCCGGAATGCATCATACGCCTCCCGGGTCTCAAGATCCCCAAGATGCTGACTGAGAAAAATATCCTGACCCCTCGAGAGCGCGATCGTATTCTTGTAGTGAGCACCGACGGCGAGCACGTCCGGGATGGCGGACGGAAGGCGGAGCGGAAGGGGCGCGTACCCGCGGGAGCGGCGCAGCACCAGGATCCGGCCGTTTGTCACCCGGACGATCGAATCATCGATGTGCCGCACGATCGGGCGGTTGTGCACCAGGAAGAGATCGGCGATTCCTGACAACCGGCGGAGCGCTTCGTGCTCATCCGTGCAGATGGGCTCATCGGAAAGATTACCACTGGTGGCGACCACGGGCTCGCCGAAGTCGCGGAGCAGGAGATGATGAAGGGGGGCATACGGAAGCATGGCGCCGAGATAGGGATTGTGCGGCGCGACGGCTTCCGCAACGGAATCCGGTGCGCGGCCGGGCAGCCGGCGGAGCAACACGATAGGCGCCTCGGGTGCCAGAAGGATCTGTTCTTCGTGTTCATCCACACTGCATGCCGTGCGCACGGCCGGCAACGAAGGGAACATCAGCGCAAACGGCTTTTCTTCGCGGTGCTTGCGTATCCGCAACCGGCTGACGGCGTTGCTGTTTCCGGCCGCCGCGAGCAGATGGAAACCGCCGATGCCTTTTACCGCGACGATCTTTCCTTCCTGCAACGCGGCAACCGTACAGGCGAGCGCCTCATCGCCGCCACCGATGCTTTGTCCCTCCGCGTCCCACAACGCGATCCGGGGGCCGCAGACCGGGCAGGCATTCGGTTGAGCGTGGAATCGGCGGTCGGCCGGGTCATCGTACTCCCTCTGACACGCGGGACACATCTCAAAACTCCGCATGGTGGTGTTCGGACGATCGTAGGGAAGTCCGGTAATGATGCTGAACCGCGGACCGCAGTTGGTGCAGTTGATAAAGGGATACCGGTAGCGACGGTTGTGCGGATCGAAGAGTTCGTTGAGGCAGTCATCGCACAGTGCGATATCCGGCATGACGAGAGCAGTCTTCTCTCCGGATGGATCGCTCGGTCGAATGACAAAATCCGCAGCGTCTGTCGGGTCGAGAAAAACATACTCGAAACTCTGGATAAACGCGCGGGGGGGGTGCTCGCGGCGAATACGATAGAGGAATGAGGCAAGAGCGGCTGGTGTCGCCCTCAGCTTCCAGGAACACACCCTGGCTGGAGTTATTCACCCAGCCGCTGAGATGGAGCTCCCGGGCAAGGCGATAGACGAAGGGACGGAATCCGACGCCCTGGACGGCTCCGCGAATCACGCCATGCACGCGCTGCTTCAAAGATCAGGACCTCGCAAGATACGATCCCACGACGTCGAGGCAGGCTTCCACCTGCCCCGCCGTCCGGGGAGAAAGCACTTCACTGAAGTCGCAGTCGACCGCGGGCACCTCGATCAGCACCGAAAGAGACGGCACACGATCGTACAACGTTGCCGCAAGACCCAGGATGCCTGCCGGGGACATGGTGTGCGATTGGATGCGTCTCGCCCGATACTGCGGGCGTTACCTCGCTCACGCGAAGGGTGGTGGTTGCGACACAGGCATCGACAATCAGCAACAGATCAAACGGCGCCACGGTATCGGCGAGTTCCGGCGATAGCCCCTGGACACAGAGCACGGTCAGGTGCGGGAACCGTGCGCGCGCCCGTTCGGCGACACGGATCCCCACGCCATCGTCTCCGCGCAGGGTGTTGCCGATGCCGATCAACAGCGCCGACTTCATCGACGCACGTCGGACAGGAGCCGGTGTTCTTCGTCCACCACCTGCACGTGTATCGGCATCATGCCGATGGCGTGCGTTGAGCAGGAGAGGCACGGATCGAAGCAGCGGATGCCGGCCTCAATGCGGTTCAGAATGCCCTCGGTGACCCTGGTGCCGTCCAGATACTGCATCGCCAGCTGGCGGACGGTTCTGATTCATGGCGAGATTATTCTGCGCGGTGGCAATGACGAGATTCACCTTCTGCAGCAAGCCGTCATCGTTCACCCAGTACTCGTGGAAGAGCGTTCCGCGCGGCGCTTCACTCGCTCCGATACCGTGTGTCTGGTTGATCATGGCTTTGGCACGGATATTCTGGCCGAGAATTGCCGGATCATTCAGCAACGCTTCGATCTTCTCCACAGAGAACAGAATCTCAATCAACCGGGCATAGTGATAATAGAAGGAGTTGTTGACCGTCTCCGCCTCACCGGCGATGGCTTTGAACAGCTTGCGTTCGCCTTCTGCCAGGGGGGTATCAATGTAGTCGCAGATATTCACGCGGGCAAGGGGGCCGACACGGTACATTCCCTTCTGATAGCCGAGCGGTTTGTAGTACGGGAACTTCAAGTACGACCAGTCTTCGGAAGCCTCACCGAAGTAGTCGTGGTACTGTGCCGGATCGATTTTGTCCGCGATAATGTTGCCCGCACCGTCCATGACGCGAAGTTTGCCGTCGTAATATTCGAGCGCGCCGTCATCCGCGACAAGACCGACAAACAAGGAGCGGAAGTTGCCATAGTTGGGGATATCGTGTTCGAACTTGACGTGGATCTTTTTCAGCGTCTCGAGAGCCATCAGGGCGGTCTCTTTGACCTCTGGAATCCAGTTGAGCAAATAGTCCCGCTTCGCTGCATCGAACGGCTCACGCACACCGCCCGCGACCGCCCAGGGTGTATGGATTTTCCGTGTGCCCAGAACTTCGATGATCTCCTGGCCGTACTTCCTGAGGCGGATGCCACGTTTGGCGAACTCCTTGTCGTGAGCGATGAGGCCGAAGATGTTGCGCTTCGCGGGATCGGAGTCGAACCCGAGGATGAAATCGGGGGAGGAGAGGTGGAAGAAACTCAAGGCATGCGATTGCAGCCACTGTGCGAGGGTGATCAGGCGGCGCAATTTTTGGGCGGTCTCCGGGATCGCGACCGAGAGGATGGCGTCACCCGCCTTTGCAGAGGTAATGAGATGGCTTGTCGGACAGATGCCGCAGATCCGTGACGTAATGCCGCCCATTTCCCACATCAGGCGGCCCTCACAGAACTTCTCGAATCCGCGGAATTCATTTACATGAAAGCGTGCGTCTTTGACCACACCCTTGCCGTCCACCTGGATGGTGATTTTGGCGTGGCCTTCGATGCGGGTGACCGGGCTGATCGTTATTGTCGATGCTGGCATAGGCTCTCTCCTCTCATCCGTAGCGCAGGAACACATGGGTCAATGCGGGGGTCTTCCCCTCGAGGAGCTCGCTGACCGCAGACCAGATCTGGTCTGCAGTTGGCGGGCAGCCGTGGATGAATGCATCGACGCGGATGTATTCGTGCAACGGGCGTGCCTGTTTCAGCAGCTCAGCGATTGTGGGGTAGTCCCGCGGGATGCGCGGCGTGAGGTCCGCCAGTTCGACGTACGCCCGGTGGAGCACATCGTCAGGGTCCAGGCCGTTGCGCATGGCGGTGACATTGCCGGTCACCGCGCAGTCGCCGAACGAAACGACGAAGCGGGAATTGCGCCGGATGATGTGGGCGAATTCCTCATGTTCGACATTGGCGATGGCGCCTTCCACAAGCACCACGTCAACATCGCGCGGGAATTCTTTGACGTCGGCAATCGGCGAATAGACCAGCTCGATTTTGTCCGCAAGCTCGATCAATCGTTCGTCCAGATCGAGAAAGGACATGTGGCAGCCGGAACATCCACCCAGCCAGACTGTTGCGACTCGAGGTTTCATAGTAGGGGTTCTCAGAAATTATTCTTCGCTGTGTTCAAAGCTGATCCACTCGCCTTTGCGGCGGGCGGTGACGATGTATTTCAGGAACTCCGTATGTTTTTCCATTTCCGCGACGCTCTCGCCTTTCTTCACCAGAGCGCCCGTGGGGCACACGAGCACGCACTTTCCGCATGATGTGCAGCTCTCGGAAGACCCCCACGGCTGGTTCAGGTCGGCGATGATCTCGCAATCAATGCCGCGCCCGGCGATATCCCACGTATGTGCACCTTCGACTTCGTGGCACACGCGGACGCACCGGGTACAGAGCACGCAGCGGTTGCGGTCGATGATGAAACTCTCGTGCGACGCGTCGATCTTCTTCTCCGGGTACAGGTACGGCACCCGCACGTACAGCAGACCCACGTCGTACGCCAGGTTCTGGAGTTCGCAATGGTTGTTCACCATGCAGACCGAGCACTGGTGGTTGCCTTCGGAGGCAAGGAGGGCGACGATCATTCTCCTGTACTTCTTCAGGCGTTCTGAATCGGTGCGAACCACCATGCCTTCCGATCGGGCGGGTGGTACAGGCAGGCGCGAGTTTGTGTCGATCCTTCCACTTCCACAAGGCAGAGCCGGCAGGCACCGACATCGGAGAGGCCGTCCAGATGGCACAGCGTGGGGAGTTCGATGTTGTTCTGGCGGACGATCTGCAGGAGCGTTTCGTCGTCCGTCGCGCTCAGCTGTTCGCCGTTAATGGTAAGTGTGACTATGGCCATTGGTGTGTTCCTGCTATGCGTGCGAAGTCGTGTCGTGTCCGTTCGCCCGAGGGTACAAAGACCTCCGGCTTTTTCAGGAGGGCGTCGTACTCATGGCGGAAGAAACGGAGCGTGGAGAGGACCGGGTTGGGAGCCGATTGGCCGAGACCGCACAGGCTAGTCTCTTTCACCATGACGCAGAGCTCTTCCAGCAGTGCAAGGTCATCGGTCGTGGCATTCCCCCGGGAGATCTTGTCGAGCAGCCCGTGGATGTGCACGGTGCCGACGCGGCAGGGAACGCACTTCCCGCACGATTCATCCCGGCAGAAGTCCATGAAGTACTTTGCCACATCCACCATGTTGGAGGTGGAATTCATGACGATCATACCGCCGCTGCCCATGATCGAACCGAGGGCATTGAGGGACTCGTAGTCGACAGGTACGTCGACATGCTCCATCGGAATGCATCCTCCTGACGGTCCGCCGGTTTGCGCGGCTTTGAATTCCGTTCCTTCCGGGGTGCCCCCGCCCATGTCGAACACAATCTTCCGGAGGGGGATGCCCATCGGGACCTCGATCAGGCCGGTGTTGCGGATTTCGCCCGCAAGAGCAAAGACCTTGGTGCCCGAGCTCTTCGGTGTGCCGATACTCGAAAACCATGCACTGCCGCGGTTGAGAATCGGCGCAATGTTGGCGTAGGTTTCCACGTTGTTCAATAATGTCGGCATGCCCCAGAGGCCCTTCTCGGACGGATACGGAGGGCGGGGACGCGGACGGCCGCGGCGACCTTCGATCGATCGGATGAGAGCCGTCTCCTCGCCGCAGACAAACGCACCGGCACCGATCCGCAGATCAATGCGGAAATTGAAGTGCGATTCGAAAATGCGGTTGCCGAGCAGGCCCAGACGCTCGGCTTGTTTAATGGCGGTTCTGAGCCGTTCGATGGCCAGGGGATACTCCGCGCGGACGTAGATGAATCCTTGCTGTGCTCCTACCGCATAACCGGCGATCGCCATCCCTTCCAGAATCCTGTGCGGGTCTCCCTCGAGGACGCTGCGGTCCATGAATGCTCCGGGATCGCCTTCGTCGGCATTGCAGACCACGTACTTTGCGTCGCTCGCGACCTTGCGGACGATGCCCCACTTGAGGCCCGTGGGATACCCGGCTCCACCTCTCCCGCGCAATCCGCTTTTGCGCACTTCTTCAATGACTTCCGCGGGCTGCAATTCGGTAACGGCTTTGGCCAGGGCATCGTAGCCGCCGACTGCGATGTATTCTTCAATCGTCTCGGCGTTGATCCGTCCGCAGTTCTCGAGAACAATCTTCACCTGTTCGGTGAAGAACGGTTGTGAGGTGTCGACACGATGGTCTTCCACCTTCCGGCCGGCGACAAGATGCTCCTCGACGATACGGCGGGCCGTTGGTTCGTCCACGCGCTGATACAGCGTATCATCGGGGAGGATTTTCACGAGGGGGCCTTCGCCGCACAGGCCCATGCATCCCGTACCGACGACTTCTACGGTTGCCGCAACGTCTTTTCCCTGCAGCGCCTTCTTGATCGTATCGCGGATATTCAGACTGCCGCACGAGACGCATCCGGCGGCGGCGCAGTACATGATTCTGTGCGTGAACTTTTGCTGGCGCTGCTGCTCCTGTTCCGCAAGTTCCTGAAGGTCTTCAACGGTCATGCGGTCACCTCATCAGGTTGTTGTTGCCAGGCCTTCAGGCGCTCCACAGCGCTGGCGGGAGTCAATTTCCCGGCGACGTTGTCATCCAGCACGGCGACCGGGGCGAGACCGCACGAACCGACGCAGCGTGCCGACACCAGCGAAATCCTGTCGTCGGGTGTGGTCTGACCGAATTTCACCCTGCAGCACTCTTCCGCAGCGTGCTGAATGTGCGCCGCGCCTTTGACGTAACACGCGGTTCCGGTGCAGAGCACGAAGGTATGCTTTCCCTTCGGCTTGAGGGTGAAGAAGTGATAGAATGTTGCCACGCCGTAGACTCTGCTGAGCGGCAGTTTCAGCGCGCGGGCGACATAGATGAGAAGATCGTTTTCAAGAAATCCGAAGATCCCCTGTGCGGCGTGGAGCACTTCAATGAGCGCGTCGCCGCGTCCCTGATGCTTGGTGATGACCCGGTCCAGGAGTTTGAACCGATTGTCACCGCTGGGATGCTGTTTTTGTGTTGTCGTTGAGGGCATGCTGTGCAGTGTTCGTGAGTATGAGATGGCCAGAGGTGTGAAAAGAGGGACAGGGAGGTATGCCATGCTGGACGGCCAGGAGTGGAAAACAGCTTTCCGTCCACGGCAAGCGGCGGGTGTGTTTCTACGATGCCGTTTTCTGCTGCGCGTTCTCAAGAAGCCACTCGCACCACGAGGCGATCCCCTGTTGTGTGGTGCAGGATATCTCGAACACCGTCAGCGAAGGGTTGATCTTCAGCGCATTGTCCTTCAGCGTCGCCAGGTCACACGGGAGATACGGGAGGAGATCGATTTTGTTGATGATGAGCACGGAGGCGTTCCGGAATATCGCAGGATACTTCAGCGGCTTGTCGTCACCCTCCGTGGTGCTTGCGACCACGACCTTCATCGCTTCGCCGAGATCGTAATTCGATGGACAGACCAGGTTGCCGACGTTCTCAATGATGAGCAGGTCGATGCTGTCCAACGTGAGACTGCCGAGCGCTTCGTGTACGAGATTCGCTTCGAGGTGGCAACCGCCACGCGTAACAATTTGCACGGCCGGTACGTTGTACTTTGCGACACGGCGCGCATCCAGATCGGTCTGCACATCTCCTTCGATCACCGCAATGCGGAGCTGTTCGCGGAGCACTTCGAGAGTCCGTTCGAGGATGCTGGTTTTTCCGGCGCCCGGGGAACTCACCATGTTGAGAACAAAGATCCCGTGGTCGTCGAAAACCTCACGGTTCTGCCGTGCGACCTCGTCGTTCTTCTCCAGCACTTTCCGTTCGATGGTAATAATACTCATGGGACACCTGCTTGTGCATCGTCTACATCGATTGACACAACCTGGAGCTCCGTTCCGGACTTCACCTCCGTGTCGACCGAGCCGCAGAGCGGACAGAGCGCGAGGCCGGGTTCCGTTTCGGATGTGCTGTTACAGGAATGACAGGAGACGGTGAACGGCACGTGCTCGATGTCCATCACCGCGTCGGCGAGCGGTGTACGATGGATGACGGCGGTGAAGCAGAACTCGAGTGAATCGGGAACGACCCCTGCCATCGCACCGATGCGCACGGTGATCTTGCGTACGTACTCCTGCTCCGCCGGCGGTACATACTGGCCTACAATATCGATGATGCTTTGAGCGATAGAGAGTTCGTGCATGCGTTCACTTCTGTAATCGCGTGGAGTAGAAGTAGACGTATGCATCGCCAAAGCTGTCCTGATCATACGAGACATGCGTCTCGCGTGTCGTCCACGTTTGTGCCCGGGCAGCGTCGACCTGTCCCTCGCCATAGTCTCTCTTCAGGAGCGCGAGGAAGCGTTCGGAGTTTTCGATGCCCAGTGTCGTGACGATCACGCCGGCGAGCTGTCCGTTCACAAATTCGATCTGACACTGTTCGATCTGTGCATCCCCGATCTGGTCCATTGCGGTGGCGTAGAGTGCGAGATTCCCCTCGAAACGGGGACTGTGCAGTTCGAGAGGTTCAGCCACAGCCGCAACGGGAGCGCCCCATGCGTGACCGAGAATTCCATCGCGCGTCTGTCCGCAGGCGATCTCCGGAAACGCGCGCAGACAGAGCACAAATGCGATGATCTGCTTCGATGAGGTTTCCATACGCCGTAACATAGAAAATTGCGGGTCGGGGTCAACGCCCTGCACGTCGAACTCAGGATTCGATGGACGAGAGTGCGCTCATGAAGACGCTCATGAATATGACAAGGATAATGATGGCGATACCGATGCCGACCAACATCCATATGAGCGACGCCTTGGCCCAGTTCTTCTTGTTTACGTTGGTGTTGCTGTCGAACGCCCAGATGATAAGCATGATCAAGTCCGACAAGCGGAATATAGCTGATGAGCAGTGTGATAAACCAATCCTTCATGCTCATCGGCGTCGTGTCCTGCTGCTGGGCGAACGGGACCTGCTGTTCCATGGTGTCCTCGAATGGTGATGGTGGGGGGAATGAACGTAGTTAATATAGAGAATCGCATATCCACGTGCAATCATTGAATCTCCCGCCCGCAATCGGTATATTCGTCCATGAACGCGTCCGCAGCCAGTATCCGGCAGTTCCTTGAAACAGGAAGACAGGCCATTACCGCGCAGCACCGTGAGGGGGCGGATGGCCGGGTTACTGCGCGTGCGCTTACGCTCCTCGCCGATAAGGCCCTCACGACCGCATTTATTCAGGGTGTTCCGGCCCCGCTCCAGGAATTTTGCGCCATCGTCGCCACAGGAGGCTATGGCCGGAATGAGTTGTGCCCCCATTCCGATATCGATGTGATGCTTCTCTGCGACACGACGATTTCCCGCGACGAAATGCAGAGCGCAGCGACAGGCTTCCTCCACCTGCTCTGGGACGCCGGCCTGACAATCGGGCACAGTGTTCGGACCGTCGATGAAGTCCTGGCGCTGAAGGGGCAAACCCTGGATGCCTGGACCTCCACACTGGAGTCGCGCCTCATTTGCGGAAGCACCACCACCGCACGAACGCTCTGCTGCCGCTCTGGCTTCGGTGTGCGGACCAACCCCGGATCCCTGGCTCGTGCAGGGGGTCCTGGAAGATGTCCGCGGCAGGCATGAGCGGTTCGGCAATTCCGTGAAACTGCTCGAACCGAACATCAAGAAGAGCGCCGGCGGACTCCGCGATCTGCATGCATTGGTCTGGCTGTACCGGGGCATTCCCGATGGAATCCCGTTCCTCTCGCTCTCCGGGTTGACGGCGACAGAAGAACTGGTCGAGGCACTGCGTACACACGGTATCCTCGCACAGGATGATTCGCGACGGCTCCTGGAGGCATTCTCCTTCCTGCTCCGTGTCCGGCACGAAATGCATTTCTGCCGCGGCATGGTTGACGACACTCTTGAATACGCCCTCCAGCGTGATGTTGCGGCAGGGCTCGGGTATGGCGATCAGGCGGAGAAACGGTCGGTCGAGGTCTTCATGACCGACTACTACCATCATGCGCGAACGGTGTACAGGCTGCACACATCCCTGGCGCACCGTTTTCAACAAACGCTCGCGTCGCATGCGAGAGTGCCACAGGGTACGGAAGTCATCCACCAGGAGCCGTTTTTCCATAATGGTGTCGTATCCGTTCCGGCGAATTTCCGCGGGATAGCGACAGCCCGGGAGCTTTTTGCACTTTTCCAGCAGGCTGCGGAAGCAGATGCGGAATTTGACTTACGAGGCACGTGCGGCAATCGAACGCAGCCTCGACTGTGTGCGCGCAGCGGACATGACCATCGCCTTCTCTTGCCGACGCGTTTCTCCACGTTCTCCGCTCGCCCCGGGTCGGGGCAACGCTGCGCGTCATGGCGGAAACGGGCGTACTGGGCAGGTACATTCCCGAATACGAAGCGCTGGTGGCTTTTTTCCAGCATAACGTCTATCACTATTATACAGCCGACGAACACACTCTGATTGCGATTGCCAATGCCGAGCGGCTGAAAGAGGCTCAGGGACCGCTCGGCGACGTGTTCCGGCAACTGCCGGACAAAGCGACGCTGTTTCTCGCACTGCTCCTGCATGACATTGCCAAGCCGCTGGGTGTGGCTGACCATGAAGTAACAGGGGTGGAATTCACCAGGACCATCCTCACCCGTCTCGGTGCCCCGGAGCTTGTCGCAGATGTGAGTTTTCTCGTCCGCAATCACCTGATCATGGAACAGACGGCATTCCGGAGGAACATTCATGATCCCGCGACACTGCGCGATTTCGCCGCACGGTTTGAGAAGCCTGTTCTGCTCGACTATCTGTACGTGCTGACCTATGCCGACCTCTCGGCGGTAAATCCGGGTGTCTGGACCCAGTGGAAGGCGGCGCTCCTGCACGATCTGTACTGGCAGACGGCGGAAGTTTTGCGCCGGGATCTGCACGGGGAGGAAATCAACAGGTTCCAGGCCGACCGTCGCGCCGTCGCCGCCGCCGATGTCAGCGCCGCTCTTGCCAACGACATTCCTGTGGATATCACGTCAATGCATCTCGACGGCATCTCCGGTGATGCGTATCCGGCAATGTTCTCTTCCGATGAAATCGCAGATCACATCAGGACCATCGGGACACTCGCGGATGTCTCCGCTCTCTTCCGCCAGCATGGCGCGTTCACCGATGTGACGGTGATCGGGCATGATGCACCGTTTGCGCTCTCCCGTTTCTGCGCCGTGCTCGCCGCAAACGACGCCAATATCTTCGATGCCTCGATCTTCACACGGGGCGACGGTATCCTGATCGATCGCTTCCGTGTCAGCGCAACGTCCGGCCATCAGCAGCTTGACGAACAGGTGTGCCGCAAGATCGAGGAAGATCTCCGGGCGATGGTCACTGGCCGCATCGAGCCGGCCCAGCTTTTTGCCGCCCATCACCGAAAATGGCGCCGCCGCCAGCGCCGCACCGCCGCCAATCCGAACATTCGCACCGATGTCACATTTGAAGGCACGCCGGACTATACAATCATCGACGTCTATGCTCCGGATTCAGTCGGATTTCTCTATCGCGTCACGGAAACCATCTCGCGGGCCGGCCTGGATATTTACTTCGCCAAGATTGCCACGCGTGTCGATGGCATCATCGATGCGTTTTATGTGCGGGAGCGAAGCGGCGCACCGGTTCGTGACCATGCACGGCAGGTGGCAATCCGGCAGAACATTCTTGAGGCGATCAGTGAAAAAACGGAGTTGATACGGGCATGAGCGGCCTTCGGCAAAAACCCATCGGCGTATTTGACAGCGGGATCGGCGGACTGACGGTTGTCCGGGCATTGACGCAGTGCTTTCCCCATGAAAACATTGTCTATTTCGGCGACACCGCGCGCGTTCCGTATGGATCCAAATCGCCCCAGGTGGTGCGGGAATATGCCGCACAGGATATCGATTTCCTGCTGGGGAATGATGTGAAAATGGTCGTCGTCGCCTGCAACACGGTCTCGGCCGTTGCACTGGATGTTGTGCAGAAACGTGCACGCATGCCGGTGGTCGGCGTGATTCTGCCGGGGGCTGCTGCTGCTGTTGCCGCGACACGGAAGAAACGGATCGGGATCATCGGGACAAGGGCAACGGTGAACAGCAAAGCCTATGCCCATGCGGTGCGGCAGATTGCCCCCGACGTGCAGGTCTTTGCCCAGGCCTGCCCCCTTTTTGTCTCCCTGGCGGAAGAGGGGTGGAATGACCATCAGGCGACCGATCTCATCGCCAGGGAATATCTGTTCCCGCTCACGCTGGAGAAGATCGACACGCTGATTCTGGGCTGTACGCACTATCCGGTGCTCCGTCGCGCGATCACTGCAGCGACGGGTGCCGGTGTGACGCTGATCGATTCAGGAGCGGCCACCGCCGCCGAGGTGGGACAGGTCCTCGATGCGCATGATCTCCGCAATCACAGCGGACAGAAACCCAACCTCCGGTTCTTCGTCAGTGACATTCCCGCGAAGTTCACGGAAGTGGGGGAGAGATTTCTGGGACAGCGCATGGGGCTGGTACGGCGTGCGCCGGTCGGCGGTACCTGAGCAGCGGGCAATGGTTGCGGGAGAGGCGGGAAGTTCATTTCTTACAGGAGAATCCAACCGAGGGAGCATTCCATGACTGATCGCACAACTCAACTTCGTGCCCTCCGGGAATTGCCGGCGAAGCTGCGGGCAACGGTCGCAGGGCTGAGTGACACGCAACTCGACACTCCATACCGCGAAGGCGGCTGGACGGTACGCCAGGTCATCCACCATCTGGCCGATTCGCATACGCATGCCTACCTGCGCATGAAACTGATGGTGAACGAAGATCATCCTACAATCAAACCGTATGACCAGAATGTCTGGGCAACGAACGGCGAGGCGGCCAGGGGTGTGATCGGGTCATCGCTCGATCTCCTCGACGGCTTGCACCGTCGCTGGGCGGATTTCCTGGAACGGTTGCCCGAAAGCGCCTGGTCACGCGGTGCACTGCATCCCGAGCGTGGGGAAGTGACGATGACCGGGACCCTTGAAACCTACGCCCGACACGGTGAAAAGCATATCGAACACATTATGGGACTGCGAAGAACAAAAGGATGGTGACACATGCCCAGGCCGCTCCTGCTGACCATACTCCTCTGCGTACAGGTCGCTGGCTTTGCCCAGGACAGTGCAAAAGTCCATGAACAACGTTTCCGGGTTCTATATTCTCCAAGAAACAAGAGCATAGAGATCACCGGGGGCGCCACATTTCCGATGTCGCATTCCGCGCTAACGGACTTCTGGACGCGCGGTCCTTCCGGGGGCGCCTGCTTTCTGTTCAGGGCGAACGATGTCATGAGGGTCGGCGTCGGTGCCGAGGTGGCCCTTTTCAGTTTCCGTCGCGGGGCTTTTGCAGAGGCGTTCCCGGGAGTTCCCGTGCAGGTGAGCAATCTCACCACCGTTCATATTTTCCTTGCCGTACGGAACTATCTGCGCCCGAGCGTTCGCCTGTCGCCCTTTTTCGGCGCGGAAGCTGGAGTCCTCCGTGTGACAGGGGCCGAATACAAAGAGATCATCGGCGGTGTGCGGCACACCTATTATGAGATTCCCGGCATGTCACATCTCACGGGCTCTGTCTCTGCAGGACTCGATTACTATATCTCCCGGCGCGTTGCACTGCAAATGCAGGGGCGCGCGATCTTCGTGATCAACGATCCCGAAACGGGATTACTCCTGACAGCTCACGCCGGAATGAAATTTGCCTTATAGAAACTCCGGACTTTCCCAACGTACCGCATGCGCACGCTATGAACCCAGATCAGGTCCTCTCCATCTTCAAAGACACAGGCGCTCTCCTGGAAGGTCACTTCCTCCTGACCTCCGGCCTGCACAGTAATCAATATTTCCAGTGTGCTAAAGTGCTGCAATATCCGGGACATTGCGAATCGCTGTGCCGTGGTATCGCCGATCATTTTCGTCGCCACCGCATCGATGTGGTGGTTGCACCCGCCATGGGGGGGATTGTGGTAGCGCAGGAAGTCGGCCGGCAGCTGGGTGTCCGCACCATCTTCGCCGAACGGAAAGACGGCGTGATGCAGATCCGCCGGGGGTTTGCGATTGCTGCGGATGAACGCGTGCTCGTCTGCGAGGATGTCGTTACAACCGGAGGTTCAGTGCAAGAAGTCATCAACATCGTTCTTGAACGCCGGGGGATGCTCACCGGTGTCGCGTGTATCGTCGATAGAAGTGGCGGTACTGTGCGGTTTGAGCGTGCACCGGAAGCGCTTGTGTCCGTTCTTCGCATGCATGCGGTCACGTACAAGCCCGATGTCTGCCCCCTCTGTGCGCAGGGGATCCCCGTTGTGAAACCCGGAAGCAGGGGCAATGCCTGACGCACACGTGGAGTTGAAACAACTCTCCCGCACACACCTCTACGCGGGACGCATCATCGATCTGTATGTCGACGACGTCGAGTATCCGTCCGGCAAGAAGACGGTTCGCGAAGTGGCTCATCATCCGGGCGGCGCGGCAGTCGTGCCGTTGACCGATGATGGTCAGGTCATTCTCGTCGATCAGCTCCGGTATCCGCTGGCGCGGCATATTCTGGAGCTGCCTGCCGGAAAACTCGGGCCGGAGAAGATCCGGCACACTGTGCCGCCCGCGAACTTGAAGAGGAGACGGGCTGGATTGCCGGTGCGCTGACGAAGCTCTGCGCCGTTCATACTTCTCCGGGATTCTGCGACGAACTCCTGCACATCTACCTCGCGCGGGATCTCCGCCTCTCGCCCGAAGGTCACAAGCGGGAAGAAGGGGAATGCACAATGTCACTGCTCATCCTGCCCGTGCGGGATGCTCTTGCCAAGATCGACCGCGGTGAGATCACCGATGCAAAAACGATCATCGGGTTGATGTTCGCGGCACAACGGGAAGCCCGCTGACGTTGCGTATGCGCTTCCCGAATATCATATTCGATTTCGACGGCACACTGACGGATTCCCGCAGGGACATCGCCGGGGCACAACTCTGGGCGCTGCGCACGCTGGGGTTTGACGGACACCGGGAAGAGGAACTGTACCGGCTCATCGGCAAACCGCTGCAGGAGACATTTGCACGCCTCCTCCCGCGTGAGCATCACGACAAAATCCCCGATGCCATCGCCCTCTATGCCGAGTATTACCCGCCCCGCGCGCTGGAGACCACCACGCTCTTTCCCGGAGTCCGGGAGACGCTGGAAGCGCTCAAAACGCGCGGACACCGCCTGGCGGTCGCCTCGACGAAGAAAGGGGTAGGGATTCTCCGCGCCACCGAACACTTTGGCATTACCGGTCTCTTCGACCGGCTTCAGGGGAGCGAGGGCATTGCGTTCAAACCCGCCCCCGACGTCATCCAGGCTGTCCTCGAGACGCAGGGATGGGGACCGGAGGAGACGCTGATGGTGGGTGATACTGATGCAGATATCCTTGCCGGAAGAGCAGCGGGAGTCGCGACGTGCGCGGTGACCTACGGCGCCCTCACCGCCGGTGAGCTCACCGCACTTCACCCCGACTTTGTGATTGATAGATTTGCCGAATTGCCCGGGATTGCCGGAGGACTATGAACCCCGTCGAACTCATACACAAGAAACGCGCCGGCGGTGCACTTACCCGCCAGGAAATTTCCTGGCTCCTGGATGGGTATGTCGCCGGGAGGATTCCGGATTATCAGATGTCCGCCTTCCTCATGGCGGTATGTTTCCGCGGCATGACTGAAGAAGAATCTTCCGCCTTCACGGATGTCATGCTTCATTCAGGCGTCGTGGTGGATCTCTCCGACGTGCCCGGCATCAAGGTGGACAAACATTCCACCGGCGGTGTCGGCGACAAGGTGTCGCTCATCCTTGCACCGATGGTGGCGGCGTGCGGGGTCCCTGTGCCGATGATTTCCGGACGCGGCCTCGGGCATACGGGTGGCACGCTCGATAAGCTCGAATCCATTCCGGGGTTTCGCACGAACCTCTCCGTCGAAGAGTACCGCGGCATCATTGCAGAGATCGGGCTTGTTCTCATCGGACAGACGGCGGAAATCGCCCCGGCCGATCGCAAGATGTATGCCCTCCGTGACGTGACGGGAACGGTGGAGTCCATTCCACTGATCGCAGGCAGCATCATGAGCAAGAAACTCGCCGAGGGGATTGATGCACTCGTCCTGGATGTGAAAACCGGCGATGGCGCGTTTATGAAGAAGTATGAGGACACCGTGGCGCTGGCGAAAGCGCTCGTTGCCATCGGTACACATGCGGGAAAACGTGTGGTGGCGTTTCTCACGGAGATGGACCAGCCGTTGGGATTCACGATCGGCAACTGGGTGGAAGTGCTGGAATCAGTCGAATGCCTGCGGGGAAAGAAGATCCCCGATCTGATGGAGGTGACGTACGTGCTGGGGGGCGCGATGGTCTGGCTTGGCGGAAAGGCACCATCGATTGAGGAAGGGATGAAGCAATGCCAGTCCACGATCTGGTCGGGAGAGGCATATCAGAAGTTCCTGGAGATTGTCCGCCGTCAGGGGGGTGAAACGGGTTACCTGGAGCAGCCGGATCGTTACCGGAAACCCCGGCACCGCGTCGATCTCATCAGTACACAGGACGGGTTCATCGAGAGCTTTGCGACGCGGAACATCGGCGTGCTTGCGACGGAATTGGGTGCCGGCCGTCAGAAAGCCGACGATGTTATCGATCCCACAGCGGGCATCGTGTTGAAGAAGAAGATGGGCGATCGTGTCCGCACGGGGGATGTGATTGCAGAAATCATGGCAGACCATGATGCCGTAGTGGAGCGGGTTCGTGACGAACTTGCAGTCTGCATCATGATCGGGAAGGCGCACGTGCAGCCGCAGCCGCGGATCCGCGCCATTGTCGACAGCGAGGGGGTCAAGCCCTGGTCGACACCGCACGTGTACTGATCACCGCCTGGTACGGAGTACGTCCAGCATTGCCTGATGGATGATGCCGTTGCTGGCGACCACCCGTTTCTGATAAATATTCAACGGTGCGCCGTTCATATCGGTCGTCATCCCCCCGGCTTCCCGTACGAACAATGCCCCGGCCGCCATATCCCACGGGTTAAGATAGACTTCCCAGAATCCGTCGAATCTTCCCGCTGCCACATACGCAAGATCCAGGGCTGCAGATCCGAGCCGGCGCACACCCTGTGCAGCCATCAGGAACTCCACAAACCGTTCCACCGCAGCATCAGGATTTGCGGCGATGTCGTAGGGGAAGCCGGTGACCAGCAGGCTCTCGATGAGTCGCGCGCTGCCGGAAACTTTCAGCCGTTTCCCGTTGAGAAATGCACCGGACCCCTTTTCCGCCGTGAACATCTCATCCCTGCAGGGATCGTAGACGACACCCGCGACCACCTCCCCTTTGTGTTCCACCCCGATGCTCACGCAGAAGATGGGAAGACCGTGGAGAAAGTTGGTGGTTCCATCGAGAGGGTCGATGATCCACCGGTATTCCGCAGGTGCTTCGCTTCCGCCGCTCTCCTCGGCGAGGATGGCATGGGCCGGGTAATGGCGCTTGATGATGCCGATGATCCGTTCTTCGGCACCCCTGTCGATTTCAGAGACGAGATTTCGCTCTTCGCCTTTCTTCTGTTCCACGTTGCGGACTTTCCCGACGCTGAGCTTGAGGAATCTTCCCGCCTCGCGGGCGGCTTCGATCGCGACATTGAGCATGTGGTTTCCGCCTGATTGTGTGTCTGCCGGTGTTCAGTGTTTCTTTAACAAACGATCCACAAGCACTTTGCGCATGCGGAACCGCAGGCGCACCATTTCTCCATCGTACTCTTTGGAGAGAACCTCACCCGCCTCATGAATCTGCGCGATGACGGCGTAGTCCCGATGGCTCACGTTGATCTCCTGCTCCACCACCTCCGCGTCCAGGATGGCCGTGAGTTTCTCCTTCAGCGTGTTCATACCAATGCCGCGGGTGGCGGAAACGAACGCCGCGTCAGGATAGGTCGATGTGAGGTACCCCACGACGTTGCGATTGGCCAACCTGTCGATCTTGTTAAACACAATGATCGTGGGTTTCCCCGTCGCTCCGATGTCGTCCAGCGTCTCGTGGACCACGGTCATCTGTTCTTCAAAGAGTGGATGACTGACGTCGACGATATGCAGAAGCAAGTCCGCTTCGCGCACTTCATCCAGCGTGCTCTTGAAAGAGGCGACCAGATGGTGCGGGAGTTTGCGTATGAAGCCCACGGTGTCGGACAGCAGCACGACATGTACCGGGGAGAGTTTCACCAGACGTACCGTTGAGTCGAGCGTGGCGAACAGCCGGTCTTCTGTGAGGACACCCGCGGCGGCAAACCAGTTCAGCGCAGTCGACTTCCCCGCGTTGGTATAGCCGACAAGTGCGATGCGGGTGAAGTGCTCGCGTCCTTTGCGCTGGATCGCCCGTTCACGATCGATCTGCGCAAGTTTCTCCTTGAGCGTGCCGATGCGCGTGCGCAGCGCCCGGCGGTCTGTTTCGATCTGCGTTTCGCCCGGACCTTTGGTGCCGATGCCACCGTACTGTTTCGAAAGGTGCGTCCACTGACGCGTGAGGCGGGGGAGCATGTACTGCAATTGCGCAAGCTCCACCTGCGTTCTGGCTTCGCGTGTCCGCGCCCGGGAAGCGAAGATATCGAGGATCAATCCGCTCCGGTCCAGAATCTTGACCTTGAAGAGTTTTTGAAGATTGCGGACCTGCACTGCGCTCAGATCATCGTCAAAAATCACCAGCGCAGCCTCTTTCTCTTCGACAAGGGCGGCGATCTCTTCCGCCTTTCCTTTGCCGATGTAGAATGCCGCATCGATGTTATGGCGTTCCTGGGTGATTTGCGCGACGACCTCGGCGCCTGCGGAATCTGCAAGTAATGCCAGTTCCTGGAGATATTCCCGTGTCCGCTCGCGCTCTGCGGCCTGCAGCGTGACACCGACAAGGATCGCCGGCTCCCGTTTACTTGTTGTGTTCAGCATGCTCCTCCTTGCCGGCAGTGGATGTGCCCGCCCTGCTAAGAGCCATTTCGATGAGTGCGCAGGCGAGTGCGAGTGCCACCAGGTACCTCCAGAGTTCGACACCGAACCGGGACTCCTGCACTGCGCGCGGAATATCCTCTGGCGCACCGATGTGCCGGATGCGGTCGGGTGATATCCCCATAAAATTCCAGAACGCCTCTATCGTTTCCTTCCGGGCACGTGAGAGATCGGACTCCGGCGCAGCCGGGTTGACTGCCAGCGCCTGCATCGGCGCTGTGCGCCCCGGCGAATTCCCGGCAGAACGGAGTGCATAGACTCCCGCTTCCTGTGTAGGCGCCGTCTGGAAGACCGTAATACCGGAAGCGGCATGTTGTTCCGCTCGAACCCGCTCCTCACTCCCGGAAGGAGTTTTTACCAGGTATCCCCTGCCGGATTCTTCCGCGGTCATACGCACGGAAAAACGAAGGCGATCTCCAACAGTCGCAGCCTCCACGGGGTCATGTTGCGAAACGAGATAGAGCATTGAACGGTGCATCAGCGGGGCGAACACTCCTTTGAACGGAAAGTCCGACCAGGAGGTTCCGCTTTCAACGGCAAATACCAGGACCCTTCCCTTGCCCGCGGTATACTCGCACAGGAAGGGCCGTCCATCGCTCATAGTGATGATCGGCATGCCCGATGTCCCCGGTCGGAGGCCTGCCGCAGTACGAATGTGCGGGGACTCGACGGCAGGAGAGGATCCGCGTTTGCCCGGTTCCTGCACGAACATCCCTTCAAATATCGGGTGTTTGAAGTCAATATCGGAAAATGTCAGAAAGCCCGTCCGGTCAGGTGCAAGTTGGCGGAGGTCGGCAGCGGTCATGGCGGGGATGCCGAGTGTCGAGAGAAGTCCTTTGTTGAGCTGTTCGTAGTCTGTTGTATTCCCCGGGAAGATCACCAGACTTCTTCCGGATTTGACTGCATCCGCAATGCGCGAAGCGTCTGCAGGAGTCAACACATGGATGTTGCTGAGCACAATGACATCACGGCCGCTAAGGTCGGCAAACTGCATGCGGTCGTGCGTGGTTTGCTGTACGGCAAAAACACCGGCCTGTGTGGAATCGATGGCGGCGCTGAGCGCCAATGCAGGATAGCGCGTATCGGCCGGGGCCGAGCCTATGCAGGTAATGGCGATCCGTTCGGGAATGCGGAGGACAAGATGGTATGTGTTGTCAAGATCCAGGACATCATCGTCGATATGCAACGTTACCCCCATGATACCGCGCCGTTTTGGCACCGCCGACAGGGCAACACTTGCTGTTGCATGCGGGGCGACGGTGACGGATTGCTGCGCTACGCGGGTCCCATCCAGATACAGACTCGCAAGAGTATTCGAGATCTGCCGGTCGCCAAAATTCGTGATCGTGCCACGAAACACAGCGGGCTTCTGAGGCGAGAGAAGCCGGCTTTCGACGGTCAACGACGAGACTGCGCCGTTGTCGCGCTGCGAAGGGGAAAGCTCCATCACAAACACTCCCACATGTTCTGCCGGGGGCAACCCGCCAAGAGCACTGGTATCGGCAAGCGAGAACGCGGTCCCCTGGCCATCGGTAATCAGACAGAGTTCTTTGTTCGCGTTGTGGGACGCTGCGAGCGCACGAATGCCACGTGCAACGAAGGACGCGTAGGGCACCGATCGTTGTGTCACGGTCATGCCGCCGAGTGCTTTCATTGCCGCCGCAGGCGACACGGGAAGCGGAACGGCCGAGGGATCATAGAAATCAGAGAGAAGGAAAAGGTACGCCTCGTCGGTGCCCGAGACAGTGGTCAGGAGTTGGGCGGCGGCCTCCTTGGCCTGGTCGAACAGCACACCGTGGTCGTTTCTCGTCCCCATGCTTGGAGAATCGTCGAGGAGAATCACGACCGTGCTTGTCGCATGCCCTGCTCCCGGTTCCGCAAACGAGCCTTTGAGAGCGGGCCGGGCGAACGCCAGGACAAGGAAGATAATCAGGAGCGTGCGCAGCAGCAGAATGAGCCATTGCCGGAGTTTGAGCCGGCGCAGCCGGGTTTTCTGCAGTTCCTTGAGAAACCGGAGTGAGCTGAACTCGACGAGCTTGAGTTTACGGATGTTCAGCAGATGAATAAGGATGGGGATGGCCGCCGCTGCGAGGCCAAGAAGTACCAGTGGGTTGAGAAACGTCATCGTTGATGCAAGAAAGTGACAAAAATCCGCCAGAAATGCAACTTGACTTTCCAACCCTAATGGGCTATTTTATTAGTTCCTTCGTTCACGTCATCACGGGATACTCACTGTTGATCCGCAGGGTCTTTCTTTGGGGAGTTCTATTGCTGTCGCTTCTCGCGCCGGGATTCATTGCACAGACGGCTGACGACGATCGAACTTCACCTCCGGGGCTTTACAAGCGTCAGGACGATACCGACAAGTTCTATACGACTACCGGCAATATCGGGCTGACGATCACCAACTTTGGTACTATTGGGACCCGCAACGCGTACTGGCCCAATCAACCCTCCTGTGAATATCCGCGCGGTTCCAGGGTTGAACATCTGTACCAGGGGGCGCTCTGGGTCGGTGCCCTCTCACGGCGAACCGGTCAGATTCATGTTTCCACCGGGTCGAGCGACCGCGTCTCCACCACGACAGGCAAGGGGATCGAATTCCTCTCATTACAGACGACATCAATCACCCAGCGATCTTCGCTTTCGGAGCTTCCGTATTTTGACCCGAATGCCGTGAGTCACCAGGATTTCCTGGCTGATTACGCCGATTTCATCGTGCGCGACAGCACTGCCCCCGACCAGAGTGTTCCCCTTGGTCTGCGTGTACATCAGGAGAGTTATGCATGGAATTATCCCTTTGCGGACTTTTTCGTGATTCTGAACTACACTATTTATAATGCCGGTGCGGACACGCTGGATTCCGTGTACGTGGGATTGTGGACGAACAATGTTGTGCGCAATACCAATAGCGTCCGGCCCGGCACAACGGGGTATTTCCAGCATGGAGGCAACGGCTACCTTGATACTCTTCGTATGGGGTACACCTTTGACTTCGACGGTATCCCCACGCCTCCCGCCGCGGATTCGTATATAGGCATCAAACTCCTCGGCGCCGTGCCTTTTCCCAACGGGGTTGACTCTGTCGGGGCATTGAGGCGCCGCTCCTATTACAATGCCTGGCGTTTCAACAGCGCGAGCGGCGATGCGGACTACTTCTCTCCGCAGGATGATGCGGAAAACATACTCGGAGCGAGAAGCAGGTACGAACGCCTCTCTGCCTCTCTCCCACAGGAAAAAATCGATCCTCTGCGCACCCAGGCTGACAACCTGACGACGTTGTTGTCATCCGGCCCGTACGCCACGCTCAAACCCGGAGACTCCCTCAGTGTGATCTTCGGCGTCATGTGTGCGCGGAAGGTGGGAACCCAGGCCGCCAGGCTCGACACGCGCGACCAACGCAAGACCCTTGCGGCCAACGCCGCCCTCTGCCAGCAGGCATATGACGGCGAAGATGTGAACGGGAACAATCTGCTTGACGCCGGCGAAGATCTGAACGGCAACGGGAAACTGGATCACTATCGTTTGCCGCAGCCGCCGAAACCCCCCAAGGTGCGTGCGGAGGTGGGAAATCAGAATGTGGTGATTTACTGGGACAAGTCGAGCGCCGAGCTGTCGCTGGATCCGATTTCGCGTACGTACGACTTTGAAGGATACCGCATCTATCGCTCCAATGCGGGAGCCGATTTCACCGATCCCTCGAACCTGCTGCTGAACCTCCCGCTTGTCGGGGAGTTTGACCGTGCAGACAACACCATCGGCTACAACACCGGATTCGGCAGAATTCTTCTGCATCAGCCCAAAACGTTTGCCGGGGATACTGTGCAGTACTGGTACAGGTTCCCGCCGGAAGATGTGACCGTGAGTCACCTGAACGGATGGCAATACGTCTACGGCGTCGCTGCATTCGATCAGGGCGATTCCGCCTCCGGCGTTTCTTCACTGCAGAGCAAAACGGTTCTTGCCCGGGTGATGCCCGGCACGGCGCCCAATGACGGGACAAAGAAGGTGGGCGTCTACCCCAATCCATACTATGCGAATGCGATCTGGGATGCGAGCGGAGAGCGGACGAGGAAGCTCTACTTCTGCAATCTTCCGAAACGATGCGAAGTGAGAATCTACACGCTGGCAGGAGACATCGTGGCGGATTTCCAGCATGATGCGGCGACGTACAATGGATCGGATATCCGGTGGTTCCAGCAATTCGGCGGAAGCGACGTCGCGCTGCAGTTCGCCGGCGGTGAACATGCATGGGATCTCATCACCAAGTTCGACCAGGCGATAGCAACAGGGCTCTATCTGTTCAGCGTGAAGGATGCTGAATCCGGCGACGTACAGACGGGAAAATTTCTTATCATCAAATAATGCACCGGTCACGAAGCGTTTGACGGTGTTTACTGGTTTACACATTCGAGGAGAAGACAATGAAGAGACTGCTTCTGGTTGTGGTGTTGCTCGTTGCTGCCGCCGCAGCTCTACGGGCTCAGTACCCATTCCATTCCATCAGAGCAATTCAGGAAGTGCCTGCGGAATCACTGGCGGTGGCCGATACGCTTAAGAATTTCGGCGTCAATACGGCTCAACCCCGCTGGACACTGCAGACATCCCCGCATAACGGCGACACCGTGACGACGGTTGGTATTGTCGTCGTGCCTCCGGGTGTGATCACGTATACTACGGATATCTGGACCATGCTGCTGTACGATACCACGTCGGGCATCACTCAATGGGGCGGCATCCTCCTGCGGGGAAATCTGGGCGATTCGACAAAACTCAAGCAGGACGGATTCCTGAACGTCACGCCCGGCGATATCATCACGCTCACCGGTGTGATCAGTGAATTTCCGCTTAGCCGCGGGTTCAGCGCGACGCAGCTCGCCCCGCTCGCCGGCAACCCCATCACCATCATCGGATCGGCTCCGCTTCCCAAGCCGATAGTGAAGACTGTGGCGGATTTCTATACCGGTCTGTCTCCTGTCGGCAAGGTCTTCTACTCTACCGGCGAGCCGATGGAAGGGATGTATGTCGAGCTCCGGAACGTCACCGTCAACAACAAAGTGCTTCAGGCCCGCGGTACATTCAGCATGGTGGACGCCCTTGGCAACGAGATCAGCGATTATGACTGGTCGCACTATTATACGCTCGGCCACGGCACGTCCAGCCTTCCCCTCTGGCCTGCAGATACCAACTGGGCGAAGATTTACGCGAACCTGGGGAATGGCCTGCGCATCGATACGATCCGTGGAGTGATCACGACGTCATCAGGCTCAGAAGCGCCGCGCGGATACAGAATCTGCCCGCTCTATCCCGGTGATATCGTCTTCACGACCAACCCGGTGCCCCCGTTGGCCTCGACACATCGACGCAATCCGATCATTGTCACTCCGAACGACACGGCGGCAATCAGCGTGAAGGTGACGAGGCAATCAAACGGATCGTTGCCGAAGACGGTCTCTCTGCTGTACAGTGTGAACGGCGGCGTATTCTCGACGCTCTCCATGAGCTACAATGCCGCCGATACGACGTATCTCGCCGTGATCCCGAAACAGCTTGCAAATGCCGGAGTGAGGTATTTTGTGCAGGTCGCTGATTCCTTCGGGCAGACGGTGAGGCTGGCAAATTCCTCGACGAATACCGGAATCGCCGCCGATACGTCGAAGGGGTTCTTCTTCTATACAAGTTTGAACCGTCCTTTGACGATACAGGACGTGCAGCAGACTCCGTATGTGAACGGACGCACGCCGTATCTTGGTGCCGTCACGTCGCTCTCCGGCATTGTCACCGCCGATACCGCAAACATCGCGCTCTCGCCGGTTTCGTCGGGAAGCACGAATGCCTGGTATATGCAAAGTACGAGCCAACCCTGGAGCGGTCTCTGGCTGACGACAGCCGATACGGCCACCCAGCGGCAGATGGCGGCGCTCCGGAACGGCGACAGCATCAGTGTCACCGGCACCGTGCAGGAGCAATTCGATGTGACCCGGCTTGGCAATATTACGAACGTTGTCAAGATTTCGGGCGGGAATCCAGTGCCCGCTCCGGTTGTGCGGACGACCGGTTCGCTCATCGGCGGCAACGGCACAGCCTCCGCAGAAGCCTACGAAGGCATGCTCGTGCAGATGAATAATGTGACGGTTACTGAAATCGAATCCTACCTTCTCCGATCCCACGGAGTTCAGCGTTGAATGACGGCAGCGGCCCCGCGCTTGTCCAACGAAGCGGCAAGTACAGGTATTCGAACCTCCCCGCAGATTCGCTTACCGGCAAGACCATTCTGAGACTGGGGAACAGAATCGGTGTCGCTGAGAGGTATCGTGTACTACAGCTTCCAACCGTACAAGTTTGTGCCGCGTACCGATGCCGATTTCCTCGGGGTGGTGTTGACGTCCGTTGCCGAACGGACGGGAACAGACGTGCCTGCAGTGTACGCACTGTCGCAGAACTATCCGAATCCGTTCAATCCCAGCACGACAGTGCAGTACGCACTCCCGACGGCCGGGATGACCACGCTGAAGGTGTACAATCTTCTCGGGACAGGAAGTCGCCACGCTTGTGAATGAGATTCAGGCGGCGGGAACCTACAGGGTGCAGTTCAACGCATCGTCGCTGTCCAGCGGCGTCTACTTCTTCCGCGTCCAGAGCGGCTCATTCAACGCCGTCAAGAAGATGGTGCTGGTGAAGTAAGTATGAGGTTGAAGAGTAGAATGTAACCGCAGAGAGCGCAGAGGCACAGAGAAACCCCATCCCCTGTCCCAGCGTTGGGGAGAATGGGAGGAAGGGTCATTCTCCGCGTCTCACTGCCTCTGCGGTAATATTCATGTTGCTCAGGGTATTTTTCGTTTGACGAAATTTTTCTCCATATCGTTTGTACTTCTCCTCGTGTTCACGCTGCTGATGTCCAGCTGCCGTGAACACGTGGCGGACTCTCCGGTTGCCACGAAACCGCCGCAGACGTTTTTGTGGCTCTATCCTGACGGCGAGGTGGGCACCGGCGTGAGCAGGGCGCACCTGCGGTGGTGGGGTGAATCGCCCAACGGACTTGTGCGAGGATTCTTGTTTTCCTTCAAGGTGGTCACCGGCTCAGTCACAACCCTGCCGGCGCCGGATACGCTGAGGTATTCATGGGTGACAAGAAACGATTCCACCGTGCTCTTCCCCATGGATACGATATTCCGGAAATTTGCCGTTGTTGTCCGCGCGGTCGACAATGGGTTCGGCGGGCTGCCGGAACACAGCATCGTGAGGATGCTGCCGTTTGCTTTCTGGGACAAGAACGACAACGGTCTGTTCGATGGTGACGATCAACGCCTCGATGATTTGAGTCGGGCCGTTGATCCGGTGGGTGCCGTACAGACGTTTCCGATTCGCAATACGCCGCCGACGATTGCGCTGCTGCCAAACCCGAGCGACATCAATACGCCGCAAAAACTTCCCGATACCACATTCACCGCGGTGACCTTCGGATTCAAGGGGAGCGATCCGGATGGTGACAACACACTGGCCGCGTACCGGATTGCGCTCAACGACACCACCGTGTCCAACGCCTGGGTGACCGTCGCGCTGCGCGATACCATACTCACCCTTGTCGTCCCCCGGTTGCGGAGCGATGCCGCCGCAACCACGGTGACAGCAGACCTGTACAGCGGCAAATTTCTCGGGCGGCGTCTGATCGGTCAGGTGCCGAACCTGAAGCTGAATGCCGAGAATGTGCTGTATATCCAGGTACGTGATGTGGCCGGCGAATACAGTCCTGCCCTGAGGTTCCCAGGGTCGACGGACCGGTGGTATGTGAAGCAACCGCGCAGCCGCCTCCTGCTGGTGAATGATTATACGCGATTCGACAAGCAGCTTGCCGGGTCGACATATCAGACCGCGCTTGCTTCGGTATCCGGCGGACAGTTCACGCAGGTGGATCAACTGGATATCGGGCTTGGATTGTCAGCGTCCGAAAAGGAATCCGGAAGATTCGGACGACTCGTTCCGCAGTTCGCAGACCCTGCGCTCGTGCAGACGTTTTTGCTCTACGACTACGTCGTCTGGTACACGGACGAACTCCCGAGTCTTGCTGTTGCGCAACTTTCAGTGTTCTCCTATCTGCAGAACGGCGGCAGGGTGATTTTCTCGACGATGTTTCTGAATACCACGGATCCGCGCGGAGCACTGCGCGACTTTGCGCCCATCGACAGCGTCAGCGGTGTCACGCTGCCGCCGCCGGCTCCGCCTCCGGCGTCGGCAGGGGATTCACGCTTGCCGGCGAACTACGTAGTGTACGCAGACAGCAGCGATACGCGCTACATCTATCCGCAGCTGGCGCTCAATGCATCGCCCACGATCCATTCGGTGTTCATGCGCCCGATCTATCGCCGCTCCGATGCACGGTACCTGTACCGGCTTCAGCCCGATGCCAGGGTACCGCAACGGTATTTCGGTTCTCCCACTATTGCGGTGATTGACGGACAGAGTACGATTATCTTCGTCGGTTTGCCGCTCCATCTGTTGAATAATACGGTGCAGGGCAACCCCCGCGGCCTCACGGCCTTCTTCGAAAAAGCCCTCCAGCAATTCAGTCCGACACAGGTCGTGAACAGGATGGTGTTCTGACCATGAGAACGCGCCACATCCTTCTCCTCGCGATCGCCGGCGCTTCTTGCGTTCTCAGCGCCTCGTGCCGTTGCCCAGGCCACCGGCCGTATCGTCGGGAAAGTGGTTGACGCGAAAACCGGTGAAGGACTCCCCGGCGCCAACGTAACGGTGAAAGGCACGTACTACGGCGGCACGAGCGACATCGACGGCAACGTGCGCATCGAAAAAGTCAATCCGGGCGCATACACGGTCGAGGTCTCGTTGCTCGGCTACAAGCTCGTGCGGTTTACCGATGTGAAGGTCGAACCGGGCCAGACAGTGACACTCCGCGCGAAGCTGGAAGAGACCGTACTGACCCTCGGACCAGGACATCGTGATTATCGGAGAGAAGCCGCTGTTCGACATTCAGGAAACGGCAAGCCGCAGAAATGTCAACCAGGCCGACATACAGGCTTCAGCCGTGCAGAACGTGCAGTCCGTGGTCGCAATGCAGCCGGGTGTGGTGATGGCGGACAACGAGATCCATATCCGCGGCGGCCGAACGTACGAGAACGCCTATCTTCTCGACGGCATCTCGGTGCAGGATCCGATGGCCGGATCGGGATTCGGCCTCCAGCTGAGCCCTTCGTCGATCCAGGAGGTGGAAGTCATCACGGGTGGCTACAACGCGGAATACGGACAGGCAACATCCGGTATCGTCAATATCACCACGCGGGAAGGCTCGGACCGGTACAGCGGGTCATTCGGCTACAAAACAGACCACTTCGGTTTCAACAATGACTCCCGTTCGAACTGGAACACCGATATTTATGATCTCAATCTGAGCGGACCGGAGCCGATTACGAGCTACCTCCTCCCCGCACTCGGGGTGCAGGTGCCCGGCTCAGTGAGCTTCTTCGGGACGGTCTACGCAAATCTGACCGACGGCTACACCCGCTGGGTGCAGCCCGTCGGCCTCGACCGGCAGCCATCGGGGTGGATTGTTGCAGCGCCCGGCGGGCTCTATTCTTCAATTTTCCACGGCGTCCACCTGGGCACCGAAACGGAGCAACAATTATTCGTGGCTGACGAAGCTGACATGGAAACCCAATTCCACGATGAAGCTCTCGTATGCCTTCAACCAGTCTGTGGTGATCGACCAGAATACCCAGGCAATTCAGGCCACGCTGGAGCGTGTCGAGCCCAATCCGGGATATCAGTACGCTCTTTCAGTTCATCCCTGACAGCGCCGAGACGTTCACGCAGATCAATATGCAGCATTCACTCTCGTGGATGCACACCTTGAGCACACAGACGTTTTATGAGGTGAAGTTCAGCCGCTATACCGCGCACATACGTGGTGATGCCAACGGCAAGCCGTTCAGTGCATACCTGGAACCGCAGGATATCGTGACCTACCCCGTATTGTACTACAACCTTGGTCACGATACCGTCGGCGTTGTTCCGGGAGACGGCTTCTACGACCTGGGATCACCCCAATCATGGCGCGATCATTTCAGCACAGAGTACACACTCAAAGTGGATCTCACGAACTTCTTTACCGAGAAGAACAAGTTCAAAACCGGTGTAGAGGCGCGCTACCAGGAGATGCAGATGGTGGACATCTTCCGTCCCTCGGTGAAGCCTCTCGGGTTCGACAACGATGTCTACAGCGTGCATGCGTTCCAGGGTGCGTTCTACGCCCAGGACAACGTTACGCTGAGCGGCATGCTTCTGAACTTCGGGTTGCGCCTGGAATACTGGGCCCCCGGGAAGTATGTGGACGATGTTGCCGGGAATTCATCCCGTGCACTGATTGTGTTGCCGGCACTGCGTGAAGCGTATCTCAATGACACATTTTCGATGTTTGGCCGGCGGTTCAAAGCGCGACTCAGCCCGCGTCTCGGCATTTCGCACCCTGTGTCGGACAACCAGACCCTCTTCTTTTCGTACGGTCATTTTTCGAAGCTGCCGCGGCCGCAGTATGTGTATTCAAAACTCGACCGGACGTCAGTGCGGTCATCGAATCCCGTCGGGAATCCCAACCTGAACCCCGAAACGACGGTGGCATACGAGCTCGGACTGCGGAATCAGATTTCCGGCAGCGACGTGCTGACCATCACCGCATTCTACAAGGACATCTTTGACTACATCACGGAGAAGTCCGTGCTGCGGTTTGGCACCGTCGGCGGGGCACAGTACTACACGACGTATCTGAATTCCGACTATGGCCGCGTGCGGGGGATTGAAGTTGAATACAAGACCCGTTTCGGAAACTGGTTCCGGGGGTCCTTCTCGGGTGCGTACTCCATTGCCACCGGCAAGAGCTCAACGCCGAATGAAAATCTCATCCGCCTTCAGCAGGGTGAGCCGGAAAACATCCGCGAGAACTATCTGATCTGGGACCGGCCGGTACAGGTGTCGTTGAACCTGAACTTCACCCTGCCCAAGGACGAACCGCTCTTCGGTGTCGGCCGCGGCATCCTCGACGACTGGAACGCGTTTGTGCGCGTCTTTTACCAGTCGGGAAAGCGCTACACGCCGCAGATCTTTACCGGCGTCGATGCCGCCACGGGACGCCCCCAGTACGTCAGCGACCTCAACAATGTGAACGGGTCAATCGGCAGATACTGGTTCTACGTCGACCTGAATATCGAAAAATACTTCGACCTGGGGTTCGGAAAACTGGTTGCGAGCGTCGAGGTTCAGAATCTCTTCGACGATCAGAATTCGCAAATTATCAACCCCATCACGGGACGGGCCTACGAGTACGGCGATCCGACACCGACGAGCTACAATGATCCGCTCTATCCGCAGCTCTCGGGAGACATTTCGCCATTTCCGTACAATCCGGCGCGGTATCTGAACCCCCGGACAGTCCGGGCAGGCCTGTCGTTCCGGTTCTAAGAGACGAAAGTTCACAGACATCATGCATGTCGGGATACTCCATAAGAAAGCAACACTTCTGCTCTGTTCTCTTCTGGTCTGGACGAACGGTCTCCATGCCCAGCTTGTACCGAATCTTGGCGGACAACGTGCGGGTATCTCGGCATTTCAGTTCCTGAAGATCGGGGTGGGCGCTCGCGGCGTTGGCATGGGTGAGTCGTTTGTTGCGATTGCGAATGATGCTTCCGCGCTGTACTGGAATCCGGCGGGCCTCGCGCAGTCGTCTGAGAACCAGGTGTTCGCGGCCCATACCGCATATGTTGCGGAGATCCAGCATGACTATCTCGGCATCACGTATCATCTGACCGATGCGGATGCTGTTGGACTTTCATTGACATCGTTGCACATGGCCGACATGGAGATTACCACCGAAACGCAGCCGCTGGGGACAGGGAGGTACTTCTCCTTCGGTGATGTCGGCGTCGGGCTCTCGTACGCACGGAAAATGACGGATCAGTTCAGCTTCGGTGCGACGGTGCGCTATGTTGAAGAGACACTCGACATACTCAAGATGCGTTCGGTGATGGTCGATCTCGGGACCTATTACTGGACCGGTCTGGGGACAGCGCGGTTTGCCGTGGTGATCAGCAATTTCGGCGCCGATGTCGCACCGGTCGGGACGGCGACACAGCTTGACGGCACACAGGTGACCGCATTCCAGTCGTTTTCGCTGCCGACGCTCTTCAAGCTCGGCTTTGCGATGGAACCCTGGATGACAGATGACCAGCGAGTCACGGCGTCCATACAGCTCAATCATCCGAATGACAACGCTGAAAACGTGCGTCTCGGGGTGGAATATGCCTGGCAGGACATGTTCTTCCTCCGGGGCGGCCTGAAACGGACAATCGGGCAGAAATTGCTGGCGGCCGACGAGACGTCCGAAGAGAGCTTCGCACTGGGGGCGGGATTCCGGCTGGCAACGGGCGTGACGACGGTGCAGGCAGACTACGCCTTCGCGAACTTCGAACGGCTGGGATCGGTGCATAGAATTTCCCTGACCTTGACCTACTGATGCGGACACAGAGGCACATACTGCGTAGCGTGGCGGGCGTGATCGGCGTCCTCTGGATCCTTCTGGAAATCGGCTGCGATTCGCCGATGGACCTCAGCACACTTCCCCAGGAGCAAACATCAATTATTGATACCGCCTACGTGGCTATCGAGCCACCCTTCGGGGGGTTTTCGCAACCGGAAGGAATGCTGTTGGGCCGGGATCAGTTGCTCTATGTTGCCGATACGCGCGCGAACCGCATTGTCATGCTGAACAGGGCTGGAGGGGTGCTGAGCACGCGGGCAATGCTTCACCCGGTCTCGTTGTCCCAGGATACGCGTCTGGATCTGCTCGTGGGGGGCGAACTTCTGGCTGCCAATGGCGATACTGTGGGGGCGATCTTCCGTCTCCACCTTGTCTCGCCGTCGGCTGATTCCGCTCACCGTCTGGACAAAGCACCGATAGACACAGTCTGGCGGGAGCTGGCCCACCCGAACAGACGGTTCCCGGGGATTGCCGTGGTGAGCGACAATTCGTATCTCGCGGTGCGCGATGGGCCGGACAATGCAAGCTTTATTGATCCCGACGCGCGCGTGCTTCAGTTCAGTGCCTCCGACGTCTTTATTACGCCGCTGCCCGCATTTGTGACCGGCATCGGCACCGGGATTGTCAATATCAACCACCCGACGGCCATCGCTGCGTTTCCGGGCAGCAGGGACTTTGTTCTTGCACAGGCTTCTGATGGTGTGGCGTACGGGGCATTGTGGATGATCTACCAGAGCACCAGCGAGTTTCAGGGGTGGTTGCCGCGGTTCGATCCGGCACGGCTTGAAGATCGCCTTGTCGACTTCATCCGCCCTAACCGATACACCTATCCGACCGCCGTCGCAGTCGATCCATCGAGGCGCGACATTTTTGTAGCCGACGCCGCTCTCGACAGCGTGTTCAAATTCAACAGCCGGGGCGCGTTGCGTAGTGAGTCATTCGGGGTGCAGCGATCGGGCGGCATGATGCGGAGACCGAGTGGCCTCGCGTTCCTGGAGAAGATTCTGTACGTGCTGGATCGGGAGCAGGGTATGGTTCTGCGATACCGTCTCAGCACAGACGTGCCGAGGTGATCCCGTGCCGTTGCGTCTGCTGGCGACTCTCTCGCTTCTCGCGTTTCTCGTGCTCGCCGTGCCTTCTTCGCAGGCCGCCGATTCCACGTATACCCTTCGCCCCCATTACCGTCAGAGCACGGAGATCCCGCACGGCGTTCTCCGGCAGCGTCCACTCGATCGGCCCCGCGTTGGTCTTGTTCTGACCGGGGGTGGGGCACGCGGCATTGCCCAGATCGGCGTACTGAAGGCCTTTGCTCGACACAACATCCCTGTGGATTTTATCGCGGCAACCAGCATGGGTGCGATTGTGGGGGGGCTCTATGCTGCGGGTTACTCGCCGGCAGAACTGGAATCGCTGGCCGTCACCACCGACTGGGACGAAGTGCTGTCTCTGAGTGAAGAGATAAAGCGTACCGATCTCTTCATGGATCAGAAGCTCGTCGACGACCGCAGCTTCATTGCGGTACGATTCGAAGGGCTCGCTCCCGTCCTTCCTTCAGCCTTCGCCTCAGGTCAGCGCCTGACCGATTTCCTGAGCGATAAAATACTTCAGGCGGTGTATCATCCATTCCCGGATTTTGACCATCTCAAGATTCCCTTCCGCGCCGTGGCGACCGACCTCGTTTCAGGGAACCGGGTTGTCATGCGCGATGGTTCGCTTGCAGAAGCGTTGCGCGCGAGCGCAACTGTACCGCTGCTCTTCACGCCGATCGAACGCGACAGCATGCGTCTGGTTGATGGTGGACTGGTGGCCAATGTTCCTGTTGATGTTGCCCGCTCTGCACATTGCGACATCGTCATCGCCGTCAATACAACGAGCGGCCTCCGGACAGCAGACGAAATGAAAGCGCCATGGCAGACGGCCGATCAAATCATGGGCATCATGATGGAGCGGGTGAAGGAGCGCGACCTGGCAGCCGCGGACTATGTCGTGACCCCCGACATCGGCCGGCATTCCGGTTCATCATTCCGCGGCCTTGATAGCTTGATCCGTCTCGGCGATGCGACAGCAGAGCGGTGCATGCCGGAGATCCTTCGACTACTGAAGACCCGCACAGAGAAGCTCATGCCTCCCGCCGACACCCTCGCCATGCCGGCTCCGGTGACGTGGGAGTTTGACACATCGACACTTCCAGACTCGATCCTCCGGTGTTGCGTGATCCCTGGTGCCGATCAACGGGGAACGCCGTTGGCCGTTCGCTCGCTCCTGGATGACCTGTATCGAACCGGGAGTTACGTGGATGTGGGTGCTGCGGTGCGGAGTGATGCCAACGGAACGGCCGTCCGGTTCTCGGGCACTCTCAATCCGTCGATCAGCGACGTGCAGTTTGAAGGATGTCGCTACGTGGACAACGAGGCGCTGCGCAACGTCGTTGCTGCTCTGAAAGGCGGTACCATCAACCGGAAGAAAACGGTCAGTATGTTCGAGGCGGTGATCCGCGCATATCGTTCACGCGGTTTCTCGCTGGCCCGGATTGACACTGCGCATTTCGATGAGGCAACCGGAATTCTGACGATTGCGCTGGATGAAGGTGTGATCCATGCAATCGATATCCAGGGCGGAGAACGGACCCAGGATGCGTTCGTTCTTCGCGAGTTTCCTCTTGCGCCCGGGGATGTGTTTGAGATTGACAGGGCACGCAAGGGTCTTGCAAACCTGAGCGGGACGAAGTTGTTTGAGTTTGTCTACCTTGAAGTCACCGCAGGGGGCCGCCGTATTCTTCTTACCATTCGCCTCAAAGAACGCCCCTCGCAGCTTGTACGTATCGGGTTGCGTGCCGATGATGAGCGGCAGCTGCAGGGGTTGCTGGATATCCGCGACGAGAACTTTCACGGTACAGGAATGGAACTCGGGCTCACTGTTGCGGGAGGAGAGCGCAACGGCGACATCACCCTCGAGTATAAAGCACAGCGGCTGTTCGACAGCTACCTCACATTCGGTGTCAGCGCGTTTCATCGCGTCATCGACAGTTACTTTTATGCGACACCGCAGCAGACGGAGGCAAATCGCTGGAAGCGGGACCGGATCGGCGAATACCGCGACATTCGTTACGGTTTCAGCGTGTCCTTCGGGAGTCTCCTGGAGCGGCTGGGCAACGCGTCAGCGGAATTGCTCTGGCAGAATATCCGGCTTGTGAACCTCGATCGACTGACAACGCTCGACGAACGGTACCGCCTCGTCCTTGTACGGCTCAGTACCGTCGTCGACACGAAGAACAGCTATCCGTTTCCGACGACGGGTGTCGGCCTGAAGTTGTCATACGAGTTTTCGATGGAAGGACTGGGAAGCGAGATCGGGTACAATTCGCTCTATCTTATGTATGAAAGTTATAGGAGTTGGGGGAGCCGCCTTACGTTTCATCCGAAAATCACGATGGGAATAGCAGACGGGACCATGCCGTTTGGGCAACAGTTCCGGTTAGGGGGGCGGGAGTCGTTCTACGGTTTGCGTGAAGATGACCGCCGTGGAAGGCAGCTGGTTCTCGTGAATGCGGAACTACGATACCTTCTTCCCGTGAGACTCCTTTTTGATACGTATGTGCGGGCGCGGTATGATCTTGGAACCATCTCTGCAGTCCCGGAAGAAATCAAATTCAGTTCATTACTGCACGGGATCGGTCTCGAACTTGCCGTGGCGACACCCATCGGACCAGCCATTATCGGCGCCGGGAAGAGCTTCTTCTTCAGTTCGGCGTTGCCCGACAATCCTGTGCAGCAGGGCCCGTTCCTCGTCTACGTGATGATCGGGTATCAATTGTAAAGCGTTCCCTGATTGCGTATATTGTTGCGCACAATTTCTCCTGATAACGGAAACATGTATGACAACGAAAGCTCCATCAGCCGTCAAGCCGGGACCCTCCGAAAGCCTTGAGCGACTGGCCTACGGCAGTGTCGCAGGCATTCCTGCCGACGAACCGCACGATCTCGATCGTCTCGGGTACCATCTCTTTCTCTGGCTGGCACACCGGCAGGATCCGCTGGAGGCGGTGGTCCGCGCGGCCGGCGTGCGAATGCATATCAGTGAAGAAGAGGCTTTGGGACGGATTCGCCAGTATCTCACCTCGCACGGCGTGAAACTCTAGAGGGTAGAGTTTTCGCTTTTCTCTCACCCATTCAGTCTCTTCTTTGCGCCTCAGCGCCTTTGCGCGAAATGTGAGAGCGTTTTTCAACAACCTGCCAGAGGGCAATGGCGACTACAGACGTGATGCAGCTGCACAGTGCAGGGGAAGAGCCGAAACCGCGGTTCGACTACCGCGGACGTCACCGGTACCTCATCACCCTCGAGACGTTCGGCACGAAACCGGTGTTTGCCGGACGCGAGGAGGTGCGGGTGGTGCTCGGCGTGTTGCGCGAGCTGAGCCTGACGCATCATTTCGAGGTGCTCGTCTACTCATTTCTGCCGTCGACGCTCACCCTGCTCGTCCGCGGGAAAGAAGAGAGCGCGCACATGAAGACGTTTCTCGCCGCGTTCCGGACTGCCGCCTCACAGGCGACGGCATCTGCTGTGGGTTTGCGGCTATGGAAGCGCACGTATCGCGAGCGCGTATTGAGGAAGACCGAGGAGTTGCGGAAGGTGATCCGGGAGGTGGCAATGATTCCCGTGCGGGCGGGCCTTGCTGCGCATCCTCTGGCGTATGAATTTCAGGGATCCTTTGTGGATGAACTCTCCTCGCTTCTGCCCCGGCCGCAGCGACCCCCGGGCGGCAGACCGCCAAGAGCGTCCGGTTTCAAGCCCTCGAGCCGCCCACCGCGGCGCGACGGTCGAAGGAACGACCGGCCGAAACGAAGAGAACTGTAGCTCGCGACCGTTGCTCTCCCTCCATTTTGAACTGTCAGATCTGGAATCTCAATCCACAATTCACAATCACTAATTCACAATCCACAATTGGTCTTTACATCGCCTCCCTGTATTCTCCTCCAAACAGCGGTGTTTCTCCTGACGGCGTACGGATGAAATCCCTCAGCCATGGAAAGGCCCGCAATGCTTCGGGCGGCGCCGGAATCGCACCGTTGCCTTTCAATACTGCCATGCACTGAAGAGCATTGGCGACGGCTTTGCCGTTGGTGGTGTTGTTCCAGAGTATGAAGGCGCGGGAGCAGCTCGGAGGAAGCGCAAAAATCCGGCGACGGATCTCCAGCATCTCGCGGTTGTTGTATAGATAGTCATACCGTCCATCAAACGTGTTGAGCAGCCACCCCTTTTCGTTACGTCCGTGCAGTCTGAGGTATGCCTGGGATCCTGTTGTGCGGGGGAGATACGGGATGAGCTGACGTATCCGTGGCAGATCCACATTGACCGGTGCAATATTCAGATCGCACAGCAATGCATGGAGCCCCGGATAGTCCCACGACGCATGACGGAGTTCAATGTGCAGCGGGAACGCGGCGAGTTTTATGGCGAGCCTCTCCAGATACTGCCGGTTGGCCCCCGTGTTGGTGAAGCTGTACGGAAATTGAGCCAGGACTGCACCAAGGCGTCCGTGTCCGTGAAGCACTTCAAGGAGCGTTTCCATATTCCCCAGCGCCAATGTGCCCGGAGAGCATCTGTGTGTAAGCGTCGAGTGGAGTTTCACGTTGAAGAAAAAATCCTTCCGCTCCTGCACCGCATTCACCCACTCGCGGGCGTCATCCGCGTTGAGCGTGTCATCCCAGAATGTCGATCGCACTTCCACGGTGTTGAACCACCGCGCATAGTAGGCCAGCCGCTGCGATGATGTCGTTGCGGAATCCGGATAGAGACAGCCCGTAAGGACATCGTGTTCCCATCCCCCGATCCCGACAAAATACCGCGTGGTCTCTTGCATTGCCGTGTCTCCCTGCATTGTCGTGTCTCCCGCTTTTGTACTTGACAGCGTCACCCGATTTCCGTATCTTGCACGCGTTCAAGATACGACAGAAATGTCGTCTTGTCAAGTCTATTCTTGACAAAAATGTCATTGGAGCTTCAATGAAAACCACCATCGGTGAACGCCTGCGTACAGCGCGGGAAAACAAAGAAATGGATCAGGCGAGTCTGGCGGTCAAGGCGGGTATTGTCACCCGCACGCTGCAACGCTGGGAGAAGGGGGAACAGGTGCCCGACGGCGTTGCGATTACACGGCTGGCGCGGGCCACGAGCGTGCAGGCGAATTGGCTGCTCACCGGCGAAGGGGAGATGTATGTCGTGCCGTCGCGCCCGGAAAACGTGTACGCGTTGCCCGGGAGCACCAGGCGGCGCGTGAAGACGGTCGACCTTCCCCTGATTTCCGCGGTGCCTGCAGGAAAGGTGGCGACGCTCTTCCATCCCGATTATGTGGATGACTATGTTACCGTGGATGACGTGAAAGACCCCCAGGCGTTTGCACTGAAAGTGAAAGGGAACAGTATGTCCCCGCGCATCGAAGACGGCGATGTGGTTATCGTCAGTCCACAACAGGAAGCCCGGAGCGGGGATATCTGCGTGACCCGTGTCAACGGCGAAGATACGCTGAAGAAAGTGAAGTTCGAAGGCAATTACATCCACCTGATCCCGCTGAACCCCGAGTTCGACCCCGTGACCGTCAAGAAGCGCGACGTAAACTTTGTCTGGAAAGTTGTAAAACTCATCAAAGAGTTGTAACGTAGGGAGGATCAGCGGTCAGTTGTCAGTGGCCGGTGTGCATGGTTGGGTGTGCTGTGGAGTTTTGCCGTCATGAGTCGAACGTGCATCATGAAATTGATCGGATCATTGGTTCTGCCGCTCGTTATCGTCGTTGGCGCATCCGGCCAACAACAGTCCGCAGTTTCTGCCGCTGACACGGCAAGGACATCCGGAGTCGTTATCCTTGACCCGGGTCTCTCCACCGGTAAGGCCATGGTACTCCTGCCGCCGGCGCTCCAGTATGAAGAATTTTCTGAAGATACTTCGATCTTCGCCCTCTGGAAGAAGACCGCCGTCCGGCCGCCGCTTCTGGCCGGCATGCTCGAACCTAAAGCGGACCTGACAGCCACGCTCCGCGCCCAGTGGTCGAAGGACAACCAGCTCAGCACTCTCCGCACGGTTCTTGGAACGGTGCAAATCGGCGGCGTGGCATATCTTGCGTATCGCGCCCTGACGGCACCCACCGCCCAAGCCTATTCGAAAGAAATAGGCTTCGTCAGCGTACCATATGCACCACCACTCCGTCACGCAGCTTCGGTTCGAACCAGGTTGATTTGGGAGGCATGATCTTCCCTGCATCAGCAATGGCCAGCAGTTCGTCTATTGAAGTGGGATAGAGTGCAAACGCCACCGTCATCTCACCCGAGTTCACCCTTCGTTCCAGCTCTTCCAGACCCCGTATGCCGCCCACGAAATCGATCCGCTTGCTGGTCCGCGGGTCATCGATTCCCAGTATCGGCGAAAGGAGATGGTTCTGCAGGATCGATACATCCAGGCGTTCCACCGGATCGGGGATAGACAACACGGCGGGTTTTGCACGGAGGGTGTACCAGGCACCCTTGAGGTACATGCAAAATTCTCCCTTGCGTGTCGGCCTGCATCTTCCTGCGGCTTGTGCCACCTCGAAATGCGATTGCAGTGACGCCAGAAATTCGGGTGCACTCTTTCCGTTGAGATCCTTCACCAGGCGGTTGTAGTCCATGATGCGAAGCTGATTGTGCGGAAAGAGCACAGCGAGGAAGAAATTATACTCTTCATCGCCCCTATGATGGGGGTTTGCTTTCGCCAGATCACGTCCGACCCGTGCCGCAGCCGCCGATCGGTGATGGCCGTCGGCAACGTACAGGCTGGGAATTGTGCGAAACGCCGCGGTGACGGCGTCGATTGTCGCAGCATCCCGGATGACCCAGAGTTGATGGCGAATACCATCATCCGCCACGAAGTTGAAGGCGGGGGATCCGGCGCTCACACGCGCAACGAGTGCATCAATTGCGGGTTGTGCACGGTAGGTGAGGAAGATCGGTCCGGAGTGTGCGTTTGTCACCTGCACGTGCTTTGTCCGGTCATCCTCTTTGTCTTTCCTTGTGAGTTCGTGTTTCTTAATCGTATCGTTCAGGTATTCCTCTACGGACGTGCAACCCACGATACCGTATTGCGTGTGCGTGCCCATTGTTTGCGCATAGACATACAGGCAGGGAGACGGATCCTCCCGCAGGATCCCGTCGCGTACGAGCCGGTCGAGATTCTCCTTCCCTTTCTGATACACGCGTTCGTCATAGATGTGCACACCGGGAGGAAGATCGATTTCCGGTTTACCGACATGCAGAAACGAGAGCGGCTTTCCTGCCGCTTCGGCGCGTGCTTCTTCGGAGTTCAACACATCATACGGCCTTGCCGCCACGTCTGCCGCATGTTCCGGCAGAGGGCGATAGCCTTTGAATGGACGGAGTGTAGCCATGGCAGCTATTCCTTGAGCAGGTCTCCCCATCGCCATGCAACGACCGGCGATGGGGAGATCATGAACGGGGTACACACGCGAATTACTTCAACGTTGGCAACAACCGATCGATGGCGGCGATCACCTGTTTCACATCGTCCATGGTCAGTTCGCCCATGTGCGCAATGCGGAAGGTTTTTTCTTTCAGGTCGCCGTAGCCGTTGGAAATCTGCATTCCTTCCTTGCCGAGGGCGTCATTGAGCGCCTTGACGGAAATGTTGCGGGTGTTGGTGATTGTGGTAAGCGTGACGGAAGCGTGTTTCTCTTCAGGGTACAGTGCAAAGTTCTTCTTTGCCCACGTGCGCGTGTACTCGGCCATCGCCCTGTGGCGGGCGTACCGGTTCTCCAGTCCTTCGGCGAGAATACGGTCAAGTTGATAGTTCATGGCGAACATGTGAGAAAGCGACGGCGTTGCGGAGTACTGGTAGTCTTTCGTCTCGACGTATTTGTAGATCTCCAGAATGTCGAGGTACCAGCCGCGGTGTTTCACCTGCTTTCCGTGCTCGAGTGCGCGCGGCGTGACAGAGCAGATGGCCATGCCCGGAGGCAGGGCAAGGGCCTTCTGGGTGGAAGTGATGCACACATCAATACCCAGCTTGTCCACTTCGATCTTTGCACCCGCCATTGAGCTGACAGCATCGACGAGCCAGAGGACATCCGGATACTTCTTCCGCACTTCGGCGATCTCTTCGACCGGGTTCATGATGCCGGTGCTTGTTTCATTGTGCGTCACCGTGAAGACATCGTACTTCCCTGTGGCGAGAGCTTTGTCCACCATCTCCGGGGTTGTCGATGTGCCCCATTCCGACTCGAACTTGTCGGCGCCGACATTGTTGGCTTCAGCCATTTTGAACCAGCGGTTGCCGAATGCACCGACGGAAAACACTGCGGCCCGTTTGGCAGTCAACGACCGGATGGATCCTTCCATCAGGCCGGACCCGGAGCTGGTGGAAAGAAGAATCGGATTGGCGGTATGAAAGACTTTGCGCAATTTATCGCTGATTTCGTGTTGTAACGCCGACGCATCTTTGCTGCGATGGCCGATCATTGGTGTTGCCATCTTTTGCAGAACATCGGGGGCGACCTCTGTAGGACCCGGGATGAACAGTTTCTTGTGCATGGGACCCTCTCTGGGAAAGTGATCGTAACATCGAAATTTCGCCAAAATCGGTCGAAAAAGCAATCTCACAAAAAAGCGGCGGCTCCCTCGCGGGAACCGCCGCTTTATTCAATCGTCTATGACGTCTCTTACATGGACAGCCTCCCGCCCGCCGGCGATCGGCTGCTTTAGAACCCGGAACTCAGATTGAAGCGGAATGCGCGGCCCAGGCCCGGATAGACGCCGTTACGATCGGCATCAGCCAGGAACTGGCTGTCCAGCAAATTCAGGATCTGAATGGACGCAGTAGTGTGGAGGCCTGCAAAGTCAAAGGTCGTTCCGAGATTCGCGTTGACCACTGCGTACGCAGGAAGCTGCTTGTCGAAGATCGGAGCAAAGAGCCGTTTGCCGTTGGCATACACCCATCCACCGTCAGTAGCCATATACGTACCTCCGTCCAGAGGAATATTCCGGGCGGCGAAGATCACGGCCCCGCCGCAGAAGAAGCTTTCGGACCGTAGTTCAGTCCCACCGAGAACATCTGTTGCGGTCCGCTGGCAACGGGAGTTCCGGCCAATTCATCGAAGAACAGCGTATCGCGGACACCGGCTTGATTTAATGCGCCTGTGTTAAACGCACGCCGGGCACCGGTGGTTGGATCGGTCTTCACCTGATCAAGGACGTCTTTCCACCTGTTGTCCATGATGGTAAAACTCCCCGTCAGCTCAAGGCCCTTCACCGGAACGAGATTGTCCAGCAGGAACGACACTTCGGCTTCGATGCCCTGGTGTTTCGACGTTCCCACCAAGATCATAGTGATACCCATTGCGATCGTAACCCGGCTGGCCGGCTTTGGAGAAGTCGAGCACGGAAGCCGACTTGTTCGCCCAGGTCATGTAGTATCCGTTAAGCTTTGCGCGAATCTCGGTTGTGGTCCAGCCGATGCCGGCTTCGTATTGGTCGGATTTCTCGTCGCCGACGGTTGGATCCGGGCGTCCCTGGTTGTAGTAGATCGCGAGATTCACGAACCGTTCCACGTGTGCAAAGTTGGAAAACACATTCAGCTTGTCGTTGACATTGAAGTTCAGGCCGAATTTTGGCTGCCAGAACCCGCGCGCACGCGATTGGTCGACGAGCGGGAACTCATACCAGCGGGGATTCACGGCTGCATCGTCCTTCATCAGGAATGTGCCGTTTCCGGTGGGTCCTTCCGCAAGGCCGGTGCCGCGCGCTGTCTGTTCGGCACGTGACAACATCTTGCCGATCGAGTTTTCGCTCGGCATGTATTCGAGAAGCCTGTATTTGTACCAGACATACTGGATGGATGTGATCAGGTTCAGGCGGTCGTATTTCCAGTTTCCCTGTGCGAACAGCGTGTACTGCGGTGTTTCGCCGCGGTAGTTGCGGTACTGCGTGTTGTAGGCCGCATCGTTTGACCCGGCCATTGTCCATCCAAAGATGTTGCCGACATCGCTCTGCGGACCACTAAGATCGCCCTGGTAGATCTTCCGGTTGAAGGTGGAGCTCATGACCTTGCCTGTTGAATCCTGGCGCGCGTAGCTGATGGTACTGGAGGTTTTCCCGAAAAGGTTCGTGAAGTGACCGGGGTGGTCGGCGGTCCATGAACGGAATTCGCCACCAACGGTCAGATCAAGAAAACTCAGCGGCTTCATGTTGAGGCTGGTCAGGATTCCGCCCTGCTGATGGAACGAATAGCTGATGCGCTGCTGCGCGCTCTTGAGATAGGTATTGATGGCGACAGCGGGATCGATGATGGTGCCATCGGGTCCGAGCAGCGACGTGAATGTGCCGTTGGCATTGCGTGCAAACACCGTACCGCTGCTGGTGAGCGATGACCCGCCCCCACGACCTTTCGAATAGAATGCGGTCGCCTGAATCGACGAGTTCGGTGTCATGTCAAAGCGGTAATGCAATTCCGCCTGCGACTTATGATAGAAGTTGTGTGCAATATTTACATAGTTCGGATCCGCCAATTCGCGGCTGTCATCCAGCAGTCCGTAGTGACGGATCACCGGTGGTGCCGTTCTTCGGCAGCGCGTTCACCACGAACCGCGGAAGGAACGGGGCGCCGTTGGCGGTATACCCGTACAACTTGAAGAACGAAATATCGCTGCTGTAGGAATAGCCATGCACCTGCGGAGCGCCGTGAAGGACGAACTTCAGGCTCTGCTGCGGATTGATGTACCATGCAGCGGACATGTAGTAGTTGAGGCCCTCATAGCGGCCACTGATGCGGCTGCCCTCGGCAACCTTCCTGTCAACGCGCAGCGATGCGGCAAAAGTGTTGCCTATCAGGCCGGTATTCAAATCAACACCGATCATTGAGTTGAACGGACTGCCCGCGCTCAGGTTGATACCGTAGCGCGGAGTCGCCGGTGCCTCGCCGGTCACGATGTTGAATGACCCGCCGAACGAGCCGGCGCCGTACAGCGAGGAACCCGCACCGCGCTGAATCTGGATGGAAGCGGCATTTGAAGAGACCGAGCCCCAGTTCGACCAGTAGACAGCATTCGATTCAGGATCGTTCGTCGGAATGCCGTTGACGAGGACCTGCACATAGTTTTGGGAGAAACCGCGGACAAGAACTTTTGCTTCACCATTGCCGACGCCGTCGGTGGAATATGTGTACACCCCGGGTGTGCCCTGCACAAGCAACGGCGCATCCTGACCGTGGATCTTCTGCTCGATGTCCATCTTGCCGATGTCGGAGAAGGCAACCGGCGTTTCGCGGGCGACCGCGCGGTTCCGCTCGATAATCACCTCACTCTGATCAATCATTGTGGCATTCAGGGCGAAGTTCAAGGTGACCGGCTCTGCTTTCACAGTGACTTTCTGCTGGAGAGAAATGTAACCAACATAGGCCACGCGCACAGTGTATGAGCCTTCAGGGACGTTCGTCACCGCGAAGTTCCCTGACACATCCGAAACCGCACCCATCCTGGTTCCGACGAGGCTTACCGTTGCGCCGACCAACGGGCCTTTCCCCTCGGCATCCGTCAGCCGCCCGCGAATCTCTCCCTGGGACAGCGCATACGCATGCGCAAGGAGGAGCAACAAAACGGTCGCAATTTTCCTGACCATACAGTACCTCCTGATGATATGAATTGTGGATTGTGGTGTAATGCTGTGATTGAGTGTCGAAGAGCTTGCCGCAAAACCTCCGTGCTCGAGCAGACAGCCCACTCCCGTGCGCCAAGAGAAAGAAATTATTGAGTATGAGAATGAGACTGAGTGGATAATCGTACAATTGAGGTGGCGTAATCTGGGGATATTTTTTAAAAGAAACAAGATGCAAGTTCCTGAATCTGCCTTGCGCATAGGGACGGGGATCGGTATCTTACACAGAGAAGCCTAGTTGCCCGACGGCATCCCGCAAACACCCAAAATACCCAAGAATATCGACAGCTTTGGAGGTATGTACATTAATAGCCGCAAAGTCTTTCTTGCCCTTGCGATATCCTCATTGCCCGCATTTCAACTCTTCCCGCAGGCCACACTGACCGCCGTAACCGTACCCGGCGCAATAGCGGACGGCGGGGGGACCGGTTCAACGGGAACGCCATATGCCATGTTTCTGAAGATCCAGGGTTGGACAGCCGGGGCAGGCAGTCAGGCGTACCTGAAGGTCTATTCAAGCACTAACAACGAGTATATGTGGACAGGCAGCACCTGGAGCAACGCCACCACCTATGCATCCGTCGAACCAACCCGTGGTCACTGTCGATGCCTCCGGGAATTGGTCGGGGTGGATCTACGCGAAACACAACACTGCTCTCGGATCGACCGCATCGGTTCGTGCCGCGAAGGTCGGTACAACAGGTACCAACCTTACTTCATCAGCCAGAGCGTTCTCGATTCTGAATATGCAGGGGACCGGGAACGGTGGATGGATTGTGCGAACCTCTTCGCCGGCAGTGAACAAAGGAATCCTTGCATACGCAGGCGGTGCCGTTGTCGGGACCTACCGCACCGAAGATAATGCGATTGTTGAAGGGTACGCATTCAGTGCGGGCGGATTGAGAATTGCGGTTCCCGCCGGCATCATTGATTCTCTCGTGGCAATGAATGACGACGGCTCACGCGACACCGTGCTTGCCGGTCCGTGGTTGGTTACCGCAGGCCAGGAAACCGATGCGAGTACAAGTGCAGCGGGCATCGGACGGGGGCTGGTAAAAGTCTCACCTTCGACGCTTTCCGCCGGATCCGCTCATGCCGTGACCCTCACTCTGCAAGGTGAAAGCTCGTACGTGATCACCAATGCAAAAGTGACGATTCCTGCACAATGGAGCTGGTCTCATTCGACGAGCGATATCGTCACGTCCGGTGCGGGAAGCCCGGCGGTGACAGTGGTCGGAGACACGATCCTGCTGGCAGGAATGGCCATCGGCGCCGCAGACAGTGTGCGCCTCACGGTGAGCAATATTACTCCTCCTGATACCACAGCGTCGTTCGCGCTTACGGCCGCGACCGGCACTCATCCAGACTCAGTCTACGCCATTTCCGCTCAACCGTCGGTGTTCGTGTACGGGATACCCGTTCCGATTGCTGTTGTGAAGGCCAATGACGCCAATGGTGTTCCTGTGAGAAACAACACTCTCGTGACTGTGCGTGGTGTTGTGACTGTCGCCAATGAATTTGGAGGGCCTTCCTACCTCCAGGACAATTCCGGAGGCATGGCGGTGTTTGGATCGACCTTCTCGACAGCTGTCACAGACGGAGACGAAGTCGTTGTGTCGGGGCTCGTGCAACCATTTTCCGGATTGAGCGAAATTGTGAATCCGATGCTCCACATGATCGTCGGCTCGGGCAACTCTGTTGAGCCGATCGTTGTCACAGCATCGCAGATCGAGGAACGATGGCGCCGGCGGCGTTGAGGTGTACGAGGGACGGCTTGTCAGGATTGACGATGCCACGATTATCGGGACCGGTGCCTGGGGCGCGAACACAAATTACACGATATATGACGTGACGGATTCGACACAGATCCGCATCGACAACACGACCAACCTTGTGGGGGGAGCCATTCCGGTCTCTTCCTGCGATATCATCGGTGTGGTCGGTCAGTTTGTGAGCCCGGCGCCATTCATCGGTGGGTATCAGCTCCTGCCGCGGTCAACGGCAGATGTCCTTTCTGCGGGACCGGTGATTGCCTCGGTGCCAGTGGAAGGGAGTATCGTGCCGACGTCGTTTACGATCTCCTGGACAACCACGAGACCGGGTACATCAGCACTGCGCTTTGGCAAGACAACGGGCTACGAACTCGGGTCTCTTGCACCCGATACGATTCGGCGGACATCGCACAGTATTGTTGTCAGCGGGCTTGCTCCCGCCGCCGTCTATCATGTGCAGGCGTATTCTGCCAGCGGGGGCGACACAAGCCGGGCGGGCGACGTTGTTGTGAGCACCGCCTCACCGGCCGAGGCATCGGGGGCGATCAATGTGTACTTCAACAAGAGTGTCAGACCCTCCGTAGTCACGACCCCTCCTGCCGCGGGGAATCAGGACCTTGTGGCATTATTGACCCGCAGATTCAACAATGCCAGGCGGTCCATCGATGCTGCATTCTACAGCCTGAGTGGAACGCCGGGACCCGGAACCGATCTGGCAAATGCATTGATAGCCGCAAAGGCACGCGGCGTCCGCGTGCGCGTGATTTGCGAGCAGGACAATCGAGGCACATCGCCCTTCTCCAGCCTCGCGTCTGCCGGGATTCCACTGATAACTGATACCTACGACCCGGTAAATGCCGGCGCCGGATTGATGCACAACAAGTTTGCAGTGATTGATGGAAGGGGAGGGGCTCCGGAGAGCGTCTGGGTCTGGACAGGATCATGGAATCCTACGGCGCCCGGGACATACGATGACTATCAGAATGCCGTAGAAATCCAGGATCCGGCCCTTGCCGGGGCATACACCCTGGAATTCGATGAAATGTGGGGAAGCAATAGTGACAGTCCCGACGCGTCCGCGTCGCGGTTTGGTGCACGCAAGCGCGACAACACCCCGCACCGCTTCCGCATCGGTCAGCGGGACGTGGAATGCTACTTCAGCCCGAGCGACAGGACTACAAGTCGGATTGTGGCCGCCGTCGCTTCCGCAACTCACTCTATTAATATTGCGCTCCTCACGCTAACACGTGACGAAATCGCAAAAGCTCTTCTGGCGGGCAAAAGTGGGGGTGTTGCCATCCATGGGGTAATGGACAACCGGGATGACAGCGGATCGGAGTATGATTACCTTCTCGGACAGGGCGTCGATCTCCACTTGAGGACCGGTACGGGTCTTCTCCATCACAAATACGCCATTCTCGATGCTGGGTGGTCCGATGCTCACCCTGCAGTGGTCACCGGTTCCCATAACTGGTCAAGCTCGGCGGAGAATGCAAACAACGAGAACACCCTGATCATCCGTGACGCGGCAATTGCCGATCAGTATTTGCAGGAATTTGCTGCACGCTACTATCAGTTCGGAGGCAGCGACAGCATCAAGGTGAGTGTCGAATCCGATGGAAGAAGTTCATCTCCATCATCATTTGCGTTGTTGGCGAATTATCCGAATCCCTTCAATCCGGGCACAACCATAGGCTTCACGGTTGCGGGTGGCACGATTGGGTCTGCGTCAACGTCAATTGACAATAGTCCATTGACAATTGACAATCGTTTGGGGTCTGGGGTCTCGGGTGATGAGAAAGGGTCTGGGGGCTGGGGCTAGGGTCTCGTTGGGTGAAGATTGACGTCTACGACCTCCTCGGCCGCGAGGTGGCGGTGTTGGTGAATGAGAAGAATGACCCCGGGGAGCTATACTGTACATTTTGACGCAACAGGTCTGGCAAGCGGCATGTATTTTACCCGGCTTCAGTCGGGCGCAGTCAACCTGGTGCGTTCCATGCTTCTCCTTCGCTGATCTGCTGACCGATGCGTAATAGATGCTTTATGCTCATCCGGTGTTGTCGGACGTTACGCCATTGCATTGCCGCCCTGCTGGTGGTCTCTGCGGCGGCAGACGCATCCGGAGCCGGGACTACTGCCCACACACGCTACAGCGTTGTACGTGTTGCTCTCGGGTCAGCCGGCGATCTTCGTCGCATCGCAGGATTGGGTATTGCGCTTGAGGGGGGGCGGCTTCGCGACTCCTCCCGCGTTGAACTCATCCTCGAAGAGAATGAAGTCCGGAGAATTCGCGATGCCGGATTCGTCACGGAGACCGTCGTTTCCGACTGGCATGCCGCCTATGCTGCCCGCTTGAAGTCTGACACGCCTGCATCGTTGTTTTCCACGCGTGCACGCGACTTCCACCTGGGATCGATGGGAGGGTACCTGACACTTGCCGAGGTGGAAGCCGATGTCGACAGCATGCATGCCCGCTACCCGCATCTGATAGGTGCGCGGGATTCCATCGGGCGTTCCCTTGAGGGACGTACCATCTGGGGGGTCAGCATATCAGGGAATCCAGGATCCGGCGCACAGACCCCTTGCGTTCTGTTCACCTCGCTTCACCATGCGCGCGAACCGGAAGGCATGATGGTCCTGATCTATTTCATGTGGTATGTGCTGGAGCAGTACGGAGCTGATGAAGAAGTAACCGCATTGCTCGATTCGCGTGAGATGTATGTAGTGCCCGTAGTGAACCCCGATGGTTATGCCTATAATGCGTTGACCTATCCAGCCGGCGGTGGCCTGTGGCGCAAGAACCGTCACGTGAACGATGACGGTTCCTTTGGTGTCGATCTCAACAGAAACTATGGTTTCCAGTGGGGGTACGACGATATTGGTTCGGGTCGCCAGCAAAGCGACAACGATTACCGCGGCACTGCACCATTCTCCGAACCGGAAACGCAGGCCATGCGCGATCTCTGCCAAAGGAAGAAGCCTGCGTGCGCGTTGAACTACCACGCCTTCGCCAATGACCTGATTTATCCCTGGGGGTACAGCGATCTTCCGACACAGGATTCACTCTTCTATAAGCGGCTCGCGGAGTATCTGACCGTTCACAACTACTACACGTACGGAACCGGCGGTTTTACGATCGGCTATCTTACCAATGGTGACTCTGACGACTGGATGTATGGCGACACCGAGTTGAAGCCGCGCATTTTTGCGATGACCCCCGAGGTCGGCAGTGCTGATGATGGATTCTGGCCGCTCCCTTCAAGGATTCAGCCGATTGCAGACGCGAACCTTGAGGCGAATATCCGCCTTGCACAGTGCGCGGGCCGGCATTTCGCAATCGCTACCAGGGCGGTTGATCCGATCGTCGACGGCGACAGGTTGAAGGTGGATTTCCTTCTGGTAAATGTCGGTATCCGCGCACAGTCGACCACAGCCACAGTACAATTCGAGAGCAACGATATCGAGCTTGTCTCCCCCGCCTCGCAAACCGTCACGTTAGACGAAAGCACATACGTATCCCTGGTATTGCAGCGCAGAGCCGGGACTGTTGATGGTGCCAAAACGACGGTACGGATGGTATGCGAGTTTCCGGGTGGCCGTTCGAAGGACTCCATCTCTTTCCGGCCCGGGAACCCGGTGGTTCTCCTGTCGGATCCGGCCGACAGCACGAGCTCGTTGTGGGATGCAAAGAGCAGCGGATCGCTGATGACATGGGGATTCACTACCCGTGAAGCACATTCAGGTGCGGGATCCTATGCCGATAGTCCATGGGGCGAATATCCCGAGAATTATTCCAGCACGTACACGCTGCGGCAGGCGCTGCCTCTTTTCGGCACAGCCGCCGAATTGCGATTCTTCGCGCGCTGGGATATCGAACCTGAATATGATTTCTGTCTCGTCGAAGTATCGCGCGACAGCGGCCATACCTGGTTTTCCTTGCCCGGCCAATACACACGGCGATCGTCAGGAGTAAGCGGCGGCAAACAGACTGCCGGGGGCTGGGGATATGATCGCAGCAAGGATGCGTGGGTGGACGAGCGTATTGATCTTGCGCCGGTGGTCGGAACGCATGCGATGCTGCGGTTCAGGTTTGAGAGTGACGACTACGTGCAGCGCGACGGGTTCTTTGTGGATGACCTGCGTGTTCTACTCTACACATCCGCGCCCCTTGGGGTGGTTGAGGCCACATTGCCTCTGAGCATGATGCTGGAACAGAATTATCCGAATCCGTTTAACCCGGTGACCACAATCGGGTTCAGGGTCGCGGGTGTTGAGACCGGGTCTGGGGTCTCGGGGCTAGGGGCTAGGTGGGTAAGACTTGCTATATACGACCTGCTGGGGCGTGAGGTGGCGGTGCTGGTGAATGAACGGAAAGAGCCCGGGAACTATTCGGTCACATGGAAGGCCGGAGGACTCCCGAGCGGGATCTACTTCTATCAGCTCACCGCGGGTGCGTACCATGCGGTGAAGAAGATGGTGGTGGTGAGGTAGCTTCCGGTTGCTTTTCAAAACCCTCTTTCTTACGTTCTTTCTGCACGTCATCTTCGTACGGGGGAGGCTTCCGCTTCCCGAGAAGGCCGGCCAGACTTGGGCCGGCATATCGTAGATCCTGGGATCATGCACCTCTATTCCCTTGACGACATACGGAAGACTTTTTCCTCCTCCACGGATTTCAACGAGATTTTTGACGTTTTTCAGTCTGCCGTCACACAGCAGATCAAAGACGTTGAACTCTACCGTCTGCTGTTCTGGAATCAGTCTCTGACCGCCGACGAAATACGGCTGTTTGGCGAGAAGCTCGCAGCCGAATTCCACGACATGGCATTCGATGTCTATCTCTGGCTTGCCAGCGTTTTTGAAGTGACCACCGCAACCGATGATAACTATGAGCTTGCGGTGCATTATTACCAGAAAGCCGCGGTGATCCGCCCCGCCGAGCCCGATCCGTACCTGGATGCATGTGATTGTTACGATCCCGATCTGAACATCCCTCCCCTCAGTATACTGCTGGATTTCATACGCCGCGGGCTTGAGCATGTTGAAAACCCGGCGCTGCTGTACTCGCGCATGGCCTCGCTCTTTGAACTCGCAGGCGACACGGAACAGAGTGACTACTATCGTCGAAAAGCTGACGAGGCAGGTTCACACCCACCCGAAGAACGCCCTCCTGACGCATGACCCGGTTCCGTGGGAACGTGATGATTCTTGGAGCCGCAGTGCTCTGGGGTGTTTCCGCTACTGCAGCGAAGGCGCTGTTCACGTATAATCTCGACACCATTGTTGTCGTGCAGGCGCGGGTCACCGTTTCGTTTCTGTTCCTGGTGCTCTTTGCCGCGTCGGTGCGCCGGGATATTCTGCGCGTGAACTGGCGCGACCTGTGGAAATTCGCTCTGCTGGGCTGCATCGGCGTGGCGGGAACGAATTTTACCTACTACTTTACGATCAAAGAAAGCACTGTCGCGACGGCAATCCTGATCCAGTACACTGCGCCTCTCCTGGTGATGGGCTATGAAGTCTGGAATGGACAGGAACGGTTTACAGCTCCGAAACTTTTCGTGGCTGCTCTTTCGCTGTTCGGATGTTTCCTCGCTGTTGGAGGCTATGATGCAGGAGTGTTGAAAATCACGCCGCTGGCACTGCTCACGGGGGTCGGTTCGATCGTCGGTTTCGCATTTCTGACAATTTATACACGCGATGTTCTTCGCACGCAGAGCGTCTGGACAATGACATTCTATTCGATTGGGTTTGCCACGCTGTTCTGGTTGGTGATCAATCCTCCGTGGAACATTGCCGCGCAGATTACAGGAACGGAGGTCATTCTGCCCCTGGTGTTTCTTGCGGTGTTCTCGTTGCTCATCCCGCATTCCCTCTTTTTTGCCGGGTTGCGCGGGGTGACGCCGTCACGTGCAATCATCACCAGCACGCTCGAACCGGTAGTCGCCATCTCGTCTGCCGCAGTCTTCCTGGGAGAGTTCCTGCAACCATTGCAGATACTGGGTGCTGTCGTGGTGATCGGAGCCATTGTCGTGCTGCAATTCCATCCGGAGAAGCCTAATGCCGCGTAGTGCCCGTCGCATCGAACGAATTACGGCGACTGTGCAACGCCGGCTTCCTGATCTGACCGTGGTGCTGGAGAACGTGCATGACCCGCACAACGTGAGTGCAGTATTGCGGACGTGCGATGCCATAGGTATTCTTCAGGCGGAACTGCTCTATACCATTGAGAAATTTCCGCGTATAGGGAAGAAGAGCTCCTCGAGCGCCAACAAATGGGTCACACGTCGCCGGCACACTGCGGTGACGGATTGCTATGCCCGGCTACGAGACGAAGGTTTTGTCATTTATGCGACGAGGTTGGATCCGGGTGCGCGCTTGCTGTACGATCTCGACCTCACACGCAAAACCGCGTTCGTTTTCGGCAATGAGCACCGCGGCGTGTCCGATGAGGCTGCCGAGCAAGCGGATGGGTTGGTGATCATCCCGATGCGCGGCATGATCGAGAGCCTGAATGTCTCTGTGGCTGCCGGCGTGTGTTTGTATGAAGCGCTCCGGCAACGGCTCGCGCGTGGTGTGCTCACCTCGCCTGCACTCCCTCCGGATGTTGTGGCATCGATGCTCAAGGAGTGGCTGCAGAAATAGCCGCCTTGCATCCACCTGCGCTATTCTCTATATTCTACAATTGTGACCCGGGTTTGCCGGAAGAACTTCTGATACAACCCTAACATGTCGGTCGTAACGGCGTATATACCTGCGTATACTCTCGGTGCACATGTGTTGAGTGTCTTTTGGGAGAACTGCCATGGTCGGCCCGGAAACGGACGCTGTATCGTTCGTGGGGTGGAATTTGTTGCTCGTGGGAGGGGTGGGGCTCGTCATTTTCATCTTCTTTGTCCTCCTTACCCGAAAACGGTGGAAGGCGAATTTCCTCCATCCGCCTGATCCTCACGAGAAAGCCGAAAACGAAAAGAAGGAGGAAAAGGGCGGAGATCAACAATGAGTATTCTCCAGGAGCGTAGCATTGCCGCCCTGCAACGAGGTATTTTCCTTTTCATCACCTGTACCCTTCTCTTCTTCCCTCTCCTCTATTGTACTGCTGACGAATCGGGTCATACACGCGCGAGCCTCGTAGCCGATGTCTCCCGGGTACAGCCCGGAACGTCCATGACCGTGGGTATCCTTCTCCGCATGGATCCCGGCTGGCATACTTACTGGGTAAACCCTGGTGAGAGCGGGCTCGCGACTACCGTTCGATGGACCGTCCCGCCGGGTGTCGCGGTCTCCGGACTCCTCTGGCCGTTGCCCGAGAAAACAATCGAAGCCGGCGAGGTGCTTACGTATGGCTATTCCAACGAGACGATGCTCCTCGCAACGGTGGAGATCCCCGCGACAATGTCGCCACAGGGCGTGGTAAAGCTTCAGGCCGGGATATCGTGGCTGGAATGCGAAAAGACCTGCGTGCCCGGGAGCGCTACGGTCACCCTTACAGTCCCTATCGGTGAGAAGTCGACGCCATCAGCGGACGCCCCGCGCATTGCGCGGTATCGTGCCGAAATCCCCCGGCCGCTGAACGCAGGAGATGATGTCGCTGTCTCGATCACCCCGGCGGCTGATACAATGCGCATCATCGTGACACCGTCGTCCGGAGTCCGGCTTGCGTTGACCGGCGCCGATGCGCCTGATTTCTTTCCCTCGACCGAGAATTCAGCCGTCTCCGGTCGTACAAGCACTGTTGTGACGGGCAACGGGGCGGTGATACGCATCCCGTTGGTGGCCGCGGGGAAGGACCAGACAGCAGAGATCCGTGGTGTCCTGGTGTACAGAAATGCCGGTGGAATGCGTACAGGAGTGGAAATCGTCCATGCACCGGCACGGGCGGCATCTCTGCTCGACAGGCAGTTTGTTACCGCCCAATCGACCGGAGGCGATGTTCCGCTGATCATGTATATCGGTTTCGCCATCATCGGCGGGCTGCTCCTCAATATCATGCCCTGCGTACTCCCCGTGATCGCACTCAAGATATTCGGACTTGTCAAAATGGCGGGCGACGAGCCAAAGAAGGTACGACGGCTGGGATGGATGTTTTCGCTGGGAATCCTCGCATCGTTCCTTGTTCTTGCCCTCGTTGTGATCCTTCTCAAGATTGCCGGCCAACAGGTCGGTTGGGGTTTCCAATTCCAGGAACCCGTTTTTGTTATCGTGATGAGTGCCCTTGTTTTCGCGTTCGGATTGAGCCTCTTCGGTGTCTTTGAGATCCGTCTTCCCGGGGCTGCGGTCGCCGGTGTCAGCGCGGCGATCACCGGGCAAGAACACAAGGGGGGAAAAGGGTACGCCTCATCGTTTGCCGAGGGGGTGTTTGCCACAATCCTGGCGACGCCGTGTACCGCGCCGTTCCTTGGGTCTGCGCTCGGGTTCGCATTTGCACAACCCACGGGGATCATACTGCTGATTTTCGCCACCGTTGCGTTTGGCATGGCCCTTCCGTATTTGCTGCTTACTGCCCGGCCGACGTGGCAACGCTTTCTGCCGAGGCCCGGCGCCTGGATGGAAACGGCCAAGCAGTTCATGGGTTTTCTGATGATGGCCACGCTTCTCTGGCTTCTCTATATTCTCGGGAAACAACTCGGGATGGAAGCGGTAATCTGGACCGGCGCCTTCCTGCTGATGATCGGTCTGGCCTGCTGGCTCATCGGGAGATTTGCGACGTTGACCGCGTCCCGCGCGGCAGTCTGGATCACCTGGGGTGCCGCCTCGATTCTTGCCGTCGGAGGATATGCTCGCATTTATTGAAGGCGCACTTGACGTGCGTGCGGCGATTGCCGGAACACCGGAGGCATCGTCTCTTCCCGGGAATACCCCCTCGAACGAGGTCGCATGGGAACGGTTCTCACTGCCTGCTCTCGAGTCATATCTTCAGAAGGGACGCCCGGTATTCCTGGATTTCACTGCGGAATGGTGTCTTACCTGCAAAGTGAACGAGAGGACCATCATTGCCAACCAACGTGTTCAGGGCAAGCTCCGATCGTCGGGGATTGTTACAATGAAAGCAGATTGGACGAACCGCAACCCCGAGATCACCCGGTTGCTGGCGAAGTTCGGGAGATCGGGAGTGCCGTTGTACGTGCTCTTTCCGCACGGCCGACCAAACGAACCAGTGATTCTGCCGGAAGTACTGACACCCACTATTCTTCTCGATGCGCTGGAACGGGCTACCCCGGCGGAGTAACTATCGTGCACGCTGAACACGCCCGGGTTGCTGAATGCACCGTATGAGCACAAAGCCGTCGTCCGGGACACGACGGCGCATTTGATACTCTTGCATTTTTTCCGTTGTTTGAAGGGGGTGTTCAATCAGCATCTTTCATTTTCCCTGGACTTGATAACGTGCCTGCCGAAATCGCCCTCATCCCACGACATCCCAGCCAATCAGCACTCGATGCGCAATGCATCACTACGCTTCGCTGTCTGGCAATTGACGCTGTACAAAAAGCAAAATCCGGCCACCCGGGCATGCCCATGGGCATGGCGCCGACCGCGTACACGCTGTGGACAAAATACCTGAGGCATAATCCCGCAAGTCCCCGCTGGGCGAACCGTGATCGTTTTGTCCTCTCTGCAGGTCACGGCTGCATGCTCCTCTACGGTCTTCTCCATCTTACCGGATACGATCTCCCGCTCGATGACATCAAGAACTTCCGGCAGTGGGGGAGCAAAGCCCCCGGACATCCGGAGTACGGTCATACCCCCGGGGTTGAAGCAACCACAGGCCCTCTCGGTCAGGGTATATCCACTGCAGTTGGTATGGCGATTGCAGAGAAGTACCTTTCCACCTATTTCAACCGTGAAGGGTTTCCGGTACTTGACTACCGTACCTACGTCATTGCCGGCGACGGCTGTTTGATGGAGGGAATCTCTTCGGAGGCGTCGTCACTTGCCGGACATCTCGGATTGAACAAACTGATCGTGTTGTACGATGACAACCGGATCTCCATCGATGGGCCTACGGCACTCTCGTTCAGCGAAGATGTTGTCCGGCGATATGAGGCGTATGGCTGGTATGTGCAGACCGTAAGCGGCGAAGGGAACGATATTTCGGCGATCGAAAAAGCGATCGTCGCCGCCCGGGCGGAGAACAACCGCCCCTGTTTGATCAAGATCCGGACACATATCGGGTTTGGCAGTCCGCACAAACAGGATACCGCGGAAGCGCATGGTTCGCCTCTTGGTGATGACGAGGTAGCGCTGACCAAGCAGCGGTACGGATGGGATCCTTCGCTGAAATTCCACATTCCTTCCGATGCGCTCACCCATTTCCGCGCTGCGCTCGCACAGGGCACGCAACGCGAATCCGAATGGAAAGCGCTCTTCGATCGGTATGCGGGTGCGCATCCGGAACTTGCACGCGAATTCACCCGTGCTGCAAAACGCCAACTGCCCGAGCAATGGGTGGAGATCTGGAAGGCGTCGGCGCCGAAATTCGACCCGGCAACGCCCATGGCGACCCGGGAAGCCCAGGGCAAGATACTCGATGCCCTGATGCCGCAACTGCCGTTGGTGATCGGGGGTTCGGCCGACCTGACGCCATCGAACAACACGCGGTTCAAAGGGGCGACCGACTTCACCCGCGACAACCCGGCAGGACGCTACGTGCACTTTGGCGTGCGTGAACATGGGATGGGTGCGATCCTCAATGGTATCGCTCTGAGTGACATGCTGATCCCGTACGGTGCGACGTTCTTCGTCTTTCTCGATTACATGCGCGGTGCGGTGCGGCTTGCGGCGCTGTCAAAGTATCCTGCGATTTTCGTCTATACGCACGACAGCATCGGGCTTGGCGAAGATGGACCGACGCATCAGGCCGTTGAGCACTTTGCGTCGTTGCGCGCCATGCCGGGCATTGTTGTGCTGAGACCGGCCGATGCCACCGAAACGGCGGCGGCATGGAAGTTTGCCCTCGAACACCGCGACGGACCCGGTAGCGATTGCGTTGACCCGTCAAAAGGTACCCGTGATCGATCGTGACCGGTACGCTTCGGCGGACAATCTAGAGAAGGGGGCATACATTCTCGCCGGCGGGGCCGATCCGCAGGTACTGCTGATTGCGACAGGTTCGGAGGTCAGCCTGGCCATGCAGGCGTACGACCGCCTTGCCGCAGAGCATATCTCTGCGCGCGTGGTGAGCATGCCCTCCTGGGAATTGTTTGAACGGCAGTCACAGGAATACCGCGATGGGGTGATGCCTCCTGACATAACCGCCCGGGTTGCAGTGGAAGCAGGCGTGCGCATGGGGTGGGAACGATATCTCGGGCCGCGGGGAGAGTTCATCGGGATGTCGTCATTCGGCGCTTCCGCACCTCTCGAAATGGTGTTCAAGGGCTTCGGTATTACGGTCGAGGCAGTAGTGAACGCAGCGAAAAGGGCAATCGTATGAAGGTGGCAATTGCGGGTGATCACGCCGGATTCGGTCTGAAACAATTCCTGACGGAGCATTTGCAGGGAGGAGGCGTCGAGATCCTGGACCTCGGGTGTCACGATGAATCGCCATCGGACTATCCGGACTTTGCGAGAGCGATAGGCGTTGCTCTGCATGCAGGCCAGGCGGAACGCGGGGTGCTGGTGTGCGGCAGCGGTGTCGGTGCGAGTGTTGCAGCCAACAAGATCAAGGGTGTTCGTGCCGGCCTGTGCCATGATTCGTATTCGGCACACCAGGGTGTCGAACACGACGACATGAATGTGCTATGTCTCGGCTCGAGGGTTATCGGCACGTATCTTGCGCTGGAAATCGTGCACGCATTTCTCGGTGCCAGTTTTTCCTATGAAGATCGCCATGTCCGCCGTCTGCACAAGGTGATCGACATCGAACGTTTGCAGCGGTAAACGGGCAATGAGGATTGCATGAATCGTCTGCATCAACTCGCACATCTCGGCCAGAGCATCTGGTATGATAACATCAGTCGCTCGCTCCTGTCGGGGGGAGGGCTCCAGCGCATGGTGGATGACGGGCTGCTGGGAGTGACCTCCAATCCGACGATTTTCGAAAAAGCCATCTCCGGGAGCAATGACTACGACGCTCAGATCCGTGATCTCATCCATCGTTCCCCCGGAATCACGACACCCGGAGTGATCCAGGCACTCATGGTCGAGGATATTCGTGTTGCAGCAGACATCCTGCTGCCCGTGTACCGGTGCACCCATGGGCGCGACGGCTTTGTGAGCATTGAGGTGACACCCACAAAGGCTCGCGACGAGGCTGCAACGGTGATTGAGGCACGTGAGCTCTGGGCGTTGGTGAATCATCCCAATGTGATGATCAAGATTCCTGCGACGCGGGAAGGACTTCCCGCGATCACTCAGGCGATCAGCGAAGGAATCAACATCAACGTCACACTGATTTTTTCGGAACAACGGTACCGGCAGGTCGCCGAAGCGTATATGGCCGGTTTGGAACGGCGTCTGGAGGCGGGTAACCCGCTGGATCATGTCGCCTCCGTGGCGAGTGTATTTGTGAGCCGCATCGATACACTGGTGGATGCGCAGCTTGAGGAATGCCGCACGCAAGGAGCCGATGGCGCGCAGGTTGCGCGCGTGCAGGGGAAAGCTGCAGTGGCGAACTCGAAGCGAATATACCAGGCCTTCAAAGACATGTGTACGTCGCCCCGGTTTGCCTCGCTGCAGAAACACGGTGCGATGCTCCAGAGACCCCTCTGGGGAAGTACCGGCACAAAAAACCCCGCATACAGCGACTTGCTCTATGTCGAGCCGCTGATCGGTCCATTCACCGTGAATACGGTTCCCCCTCAAACCTATGAGGCGATTCTCGATCATTGCAGTCCCGTTCTGACCCTTGAGGCCGGTGTGCAGGATGCGGCCCTCGTGATGGAGGCCCTGGCGAATATCGGGATCCGCATGGATGAGGTTCTGAATCGTCTTGAAGCCGACGGCGTAGCGGCCTTTGGAAAATCGTTTGACGGGTTGCACACAAGTCTCGACGGGAAAATGCGCACCTTCCTGAACAAGGGCTGAGCACCTCCAGCATATGAAATCCACGATCCATGCGCACGGAGCAAGGCATTTGCACGTTCTCGGCATTGACGTCGGCGGGAGCGGCGTCAAAGGCGCGATCGTCGATACCGTGACAGGTGCGATCGTCGGCGCACGATTCCGCATCGCGACTCCGGACAAGGCAACCCCCCAGGCAATGGCGCGTATCGTCGCGCGTATCGTCAGGCACTTCTCGTGGCACGGGCCTGTGGGGTGCGGTATGCCCGGCCCCATCAAGAATGGCCGCGTGCTCGCACTGGCAAATCTCGACAAATCCTGGATAGGCATTCGTGCTCATGTGGTGTACAGCGACGCTTGCGGCTGTTCCGTGAAGGTCCTGAACGACGCGGATGCGGCGGGATTGGCGGAAATGCGGTTCGGTGCCGGCAGGACTCTTGACGGGGTCGTGGTGGTCACTACGCTGGGGACGGGCGTCGGGTCAGCGGTGTTCGTGGATGGCGTATTGGTGCCCAATACCGAATTCGGCCAGATGCAGGTGAATGGCAAACGCGCGGAAGAGCGGGCGGCGGCGCGAATTCGGAAGGAGCACGGTCTCTCCTGGAAACGTTGGTCGAAGTACCTGGACGACTACCTCCATGCAATGGAGAATATTCTCTGGCCTGATGCCATTATTATCGGAGGCGGAGTCAGCAAGAAAGCAAATAAATTCTTTCCCTTGCTGACTGTCCGGACGCCGCTGTACCCTGCAACGCTCCGCAATGAAGCGGGCATTGTCGGTGCTGCATTGGCTGCTGCATCGACAAAATTGAAACGTTGATGATCATGTCAGAAACACCACCGGCGAACGTACGGGACGTGGGCGAAGGGGAACTTCACCATCCCGTGTCACGAATGACAGGGGGTGTCTCTTCGCATGCGCCCGGTCTGATGTCTGCCGTCGGGGTGTTGCTCCTTCTGTTGGTCACCCGACCGCTGTCCGCACAAATGCCGGAACTGTACGACGAATGGCGGTGGGTGCGGTTCGACCTCTATTCCGGCCTGTCGTCTCCTCAAATCCTCAACATCGTCGAACTCCCCTCAGGGGTCCCATGGGTCCACCTGCGGAGCGGGATCGTGTGGTACGATGGATATCAGTGGCAGGATGTGCCGTTTGATTCTGCGGAGTCTGCCGGAATCAGCCGCGGACGGGTGAGTGCAGACTCTGACGGGGTTATTCTGGTGATCTCCCCGGATGTGTATCGCGTGACCTCGCGTGGTGCAAGACGGCTTGCACCCTCGGTGAACGGTGCGCCGGTTGCCGTCCATCGCGCCTTCTATCTTGCGAATCTGGGCATCATGTTGCAGAGCGATACGGCGCTCTTTCTCTATCGTCATGACTCAACGGTCCTTCTCCCGTCGCCGTATCAGCATCCCCTGGTCCATACCCCTGACAACCCTTTCGGCCTGTACCAAACCACGAACGGCGTCCTCTGGCTTAATGCGCCTCAGGGTCTGTTCCGCTGGGGGGGGAATGGCTGGCGCCTCTGGTATGCCCCTCCGGACGGCGAGGATTTGTCGATCTACTCCATCGTGGAGAACCCTCGCGGTGTCGGTGCACTGTCAGCGCGTCTCAACGTCAGACAAATCAGCGTTGAGTGGATCGGCGATCGGATCATCCGAACGGAGATCACCGATCCTTCGACCGCCCTGTCGATTGCGGAAATCTCTCCTGACGGAACCATCATTGCGCAACGAAGTTCGGGGGTTCTTACCATATGCGCCGGTGGCGCATGGCAGCTGTTGAACCCACCTCCCTCCCCGATGCTCAATGCGGTAGTCTTCAGATTTCGCACAAATGGTGATCTCTGGGTCGGGAAGGAGGGCTCGCTGTATCTCTGTTCAATCTCCTCGCGGCGTTGGACAAACCTGCCGAGTGGTGTTCCCCCGGAAACGAAATCGATTAACGAAATACTCCTCACTCCCGACAGTACCCTGTGGGTCGGCACGTCGGATGGGATCATGACATATCGCGATGGACGGCCGACAGCACGTATTGAACAGGCCGACGGCATCCCTCTGCATGTGGTGACGGGATTGGCACGCGATCCGGAAGGGAATATCTGGGCGAGCAGCGGAGCCTCGTTCGACGGAGCATTTTGCTGGGACGGAAAGATATGGAAACACTACGGTGCAGCGGAAGGGCTAGGCGATTCCCGGATTCACAGGATTCTTCCGGATCGGCAGGGTCGGCTCTGGTTTTTGACGATCAGCGCCTATGGACCCGGGTTGAAGCCCACGACCGAACATGGTGCATACATCCTCGACAAGGGAAGGTTTTCCCATATCGGCGTCGAGGACGGTCTGCTCGATGACCGGGTGTACGCATTCGCGCAGGACTCGGCAGGTGCCTACTGGTTTGGCACTCTGACCGGCGTGAGCATGCTGAAAGGCGGCACGTGGAAATACTGGACGCGAAAAGACGGATTGATCTCCAATAAGGTGTTTGCGCTTGACGTGGATCATTCCGGTCGCGTCTGGTTCGGCCATCAATTTGACGGTCTGGGGTATTTTGATGAAAACGAACGACCGCGCTATGTGGACCAAACCGAGGGAATGACAAGCCGCAGAGTGTGGAATATCAGGGATGGCCCCGACGGAAAGTTATGGGTTGCTACTCGCGATGGGCTGTTTGTCAACAACAACGGCATCTGGGCGATGATCGGATTAGCCCAGGGTCTTCCCAACCCGTATCTCTGGCCGCTCCTCATCACGGACGATCGTGTGTACATTGGCACATCGGGGACCGGTGTTGCGGTTCTTGAGTATACCTTGCTGGAGACACCACCACCTCGCGTAAAGTTCAAAGACCCCGCACAGCAAGGCTTCTCGAATGTCATTTCCTGGCAGGTGGATGCACCATGGGAGTTGATCCCTTCGAGTGAAGTGAAAGTCCGCTACCGTGTCGATGATCATTCCTGGTCGGAGTGGTCTGAACGACGGTCTGTAACCCTGACAGGTCTGGCGATTGGTTCGCACACGCTTGTTGTTCAGTCAAAAGGGATCATCGGACAGGTGTCGCGGGCACCACAGTCTCTCACCTTTGAGGTGCAACCTCCGCTTTTTCTCCGGCCGGTGTTCTATCTCCCTGTGGGGGTGCTCCTTGCCGCCGTCGCAATTCTGGCGTTTGTGTCTATCAGGCGCAAACGCGAGTATGACCGAACGATGCGGGAGCGGGATGCACGATTTCGAGCCGTGGTCGAACATCAAACAGAGTTGATTTTGCGGCTACTCCCGAACGGGAAGCTCTCCTTTGTGAATGAGGCATTTTGCCGGTTGCTGCAAAAGACACGTGATGCGCTTGTCGGACAGAAAATCACGGCGGTGATGGGTCAGGACGGCGGAGCGGAATCTCTCGATCTCCTGTTCCACGTCACGCCCGGTGCCAGGCCGGTGGAAATTGACAGGCGGTTTTGCACAACCTCGGGTGAGGAGCGATGGTTGCGGTGGACCTCCAGTGCAATATCCGGCGATTCCGGCGAATTGGCTGAAATCCAGATGATCGGACGTGACATCACTGAACGCAAGGCTGCTGAAGAAAACCTGGTGCGCAGCGAGGAACGGTACCGGATCGTCGCTGAACAGACCGGCCAGGTGGTGTATGACTACGATATTTCCACCGGTACGATTACCTGGTCCGGGGCTATCAGCGAGGTGACCGGATTCTCCGCGGATGAGTTCCGGGCGGTGACCATTCATGAATGGGAGCAAATGATTCATGAGGAGGACAGAGCTGCGGCAATGGAGGAACTCGACCGGAGCATGGTATCCGGTCGCCAATACCGAGTAACCTACAGATTCCGGCACAAGGCCGGTCCGTATATTGATGTCTTCGACAACGGCATCGTCCTTCCCGATGACCGGGGGAAACCCGTGCGTATGCTGGGGACGATGACGGATATTACAGAGCGGCGGCGTGCGGAAGCGCAGATTGTAGCATCCCTGAAAGAAAAGGAAGTTTTGCTGAAGGAAATCCACCATAGGGTGAAGAACAACCTCCAGGTGATTTCGAGCCTGCTGAACCTGCAAGCGGCCAACGTTGTTGATCCCCAGACACTCGAACAATTGCGGGAGAGTCAGAACCGTATCCGCTCAATGGCGCTTATCCACGAACGACTGTACCAATCAGGTAACCTTGCCCGCATTGATTTCGGGGACTACATGCGGAGTCTGGTGGGTTTTCTTGCCCGGTCCTACAGTGTGCCCGGAGTCAAGGTGCAGGTGAATGTGCAAAACATCGAATTGCCTGTCAATACTGCGATTCCATGCGGCCTGATCATCAATGAGCTGGTCTCCAACGCTCTCAAGTACGCATTCCCGAATGAGCGGGAAGGAGAAGTGGAGATACGCCTCGAAGTGACGCCCGATCAGACCGCCGTGTTGAGCGTTCGGGATGATGGCGTCGGGCTGCCGCAGGAACTTGACTATCGGAATACCACCACCCTCGGTCTCCAACTGGTGAACACGCTCACCAGGCAGCTCAAAGGGACAATCGGTCTGGTTCGCGATCGCGGTACGACCTTCTCCATCACTTTTCCGATGGAGGGCTGATGCGGGAGATCCCGGTACTGGCCATGCAGGCCGAACCGTCCGTGTCGATGTCGCTGCTCATCGTTGCGTTGCTCATCATTCTCGCCGGCGTGGGCATCGCGCTGGTGATCTTGGCGCAACGAAGAAGAACACAGCGATCATCGACACAGATCAATGAAGCATCGTCGCTCATTCTGTTGAATACGCTGGGCGATCCCGCCTACCTCATTGATCCGGACGGTACAATTCTGGATATGAATGACACTGCACGGCGCGTCGGTCACCTCCCCCCCGGTACGTCATTGTTCGCCCCGCTCCCGGCGAATCTTGCGGCTTCGCGAAAAGAGGCAGTAGAACAGGTGCTCCAGTCCGGTCAACCCCTGCGGTTGGAGGATGTGTATGCCGGCGAGTACTCCGAAGTGCGCATGGTCCCCATCCATGACACTACGGGTGCCGTCACCAGGGTTGCGGTGACCTCGCGTGATGTGACGGAACAGCGGCAACTCGAATCGACGCTGACCAGCACCATTCAGTTCCTCCAGCAGATACTCGAGAGTTCCCGCACGATTGCCATTATCAGCACTGACCGGGCAGGGAATATCGGATTCTGGAATGCGGGTGCGGAAGAACTTTTCGGTTATTCCTCCGAGGAAGTGGTGGGCAGGCGTTCAATCACGTCGCTTCTCGCGGCAGACGACGCCAACGACTTCGCCAGGTTGACCGGCGTGATGGCTTCAGCAGTCAGCCGGCAACGGGCCATTGCCGATACGTTCCCGGTGGTACACCGGACCGGCGCGGTCCGTCTGATGCGGATGACGTTCTCTCCCCAGGTCGGCGATTCCAAGACCGTTCAGGGGTTGTTGCTGGTCGGCGAAGATATTACAGAACAGGCGACAGCCAGGCGCGACAGCGAACAGGCCGAACGCAAACTCCGGTTGCTGGCGTTTACACTCAATTGTGCAAAAGATTCCTTCATTCTGACCGATCTGGAAAACCATGTGCTGTATGTGAACCAGGCATTTGTTGAAACCTATGGATACAGCGAAGAAGAAGTACTGGGAAGGGACATCCGGTTCTTACGGTCCAGCGGTGAGCAGTTTGATCTTACGCAGCACCTGCGGACCGAAGTACAGAATGGTGGTTGGGCGGGAGAGTTGATGAACCGGCGGAAAAACGGTGAGACGTTTCCGGTGGAACTCTGGACCTCGATGGTGCGGAATGATGCCGGAGAGCCCGTCGCAGTGGTCGGCGTTGCGAGGGAAATCACCGAGCGCAGACTGTCAGAAGCACGCATGCAGGCATCATTGCGCGAAAAGGAAGTTCTTCTGAAAGAAGTGCATCATCGCGTGAAGAACAACCTCCAGGTCATCACCAGCCTCTTAAATCTCCAGGCGGATCGCATTCCGGATGACCATGTGCAAACCGTTCTGAGGAAAAACCAGGCACGCATCAAATCGATGGCACTCGTCCATGAAGAGCTCTACCAGTCGGAGGACCTGGCATGGGTGAATTTCACTGACTATCTTCGCCGCCTGACGTACGGGCTGTTACAATCGAACGCCAAGAGCGGAAAGGTCATCGATCTGAGATTCGACATGGAAGACCTGCGACTGGGAATCGATGCCGCGATCCCCTGCGGCCTGATCGTCAATGAATTGTTGACGAACGCCTTGCACCATGCGTTCGGCGGAAGACCCGGGGGAACGGTGACCATCCGGTTCTTCAGGGAAGGGGGGAAATATGTGCTGGGAGTCATCGATGACGGGGTGGGTCTCCCCGAATCGATTGATGTGCAAACGACGGATACTCTGGGATTGCACCTTGTCAGCACACTTACCGAACAGCTCAGGGGCTCGCTGTCGGTGACGCGGAAGAACGGGACTTCATTCATGCTCATGTTCGAGGAACACCGCGCCAACCCCCCGTCTCCGGGAGAGCGATGATTCCCCTCAAGAGGACCGTTGTGGAGGAACTATGACGGGTCGCGTAAAGGAATTCAACGAGTTTCGGACCAGGATGAACCAACGCATCCTCGAAACCGACAACCGCGCAATCAAACGATTCTTCGGTGTCGACACACTGACATATGAACCGGGTGCCCTGGATGTGCGAACGAAGGAGATGCTGGGACTCGTGGCATCCCTGGTGCTGCGATGCGATGATTGCGTGTCGTACCACGTGCAGCGGTGCAAGGAAGAGGGGGTAACGGATGCGGAACTCTATGACATCTTCAGCGTCGCCCTCGTTGTCGGTGGTTCCATCGTCATTCCGCATATGCGGAGAGCCGTAGCGTTCCTGGATGAATGGAATCAACACCCGTAACGGGCTCATCACTTCCCCTGCCTCCTCGGACGCCCCGGACACAATTCGCACCGGACGGTAGCGAGGGAAATACTTCACTCTTGACAATCTCGTGAAAAACGTCTACACTGTACACACAGTAAAGTAAACGATAAAGGTAACATTGGTATCCCGCCTGGGTTCGAGGCCCTCAATGAGAAGACGATCGCACACCACACTCGATGATATTGCCAAAAGGTTGAAAGTTTCACGGGTCACCGTCTCCAAGGCCCTCCGCGGACACCCCGACATTTCCGCAGAAATGACATTGCGGGTCCGGGAACTTGCCGCAAAGCTGAACTATACCCCGAATATCATCGCCCGGAGCCTTTCGTCCCGGCGTTCCCATATGATCGGCCTTGTTGTTCCCAAAGTTGCCCACTTCTTTTTCAGCGCCGTTATCGAAGGTGTGTACAATACCACCTTTGAGCATAATTATGAGACCATCATGATGGTCTCACAGGAGAACGCAGAACGGGAGAAGAAACATCTGCAGACACTTGTGGCAATGCGGGTGGACGGAATCATCATTTCCATCTCCCAAACCACGCATGATCCCCAGCTCTTTCAATGGATACGGAAACTCGGCATCCCTCTGCTCTTCGTTGACCGGCGGCCGGAACCTCCGTTGCCTGGCTTCAGCAGCGTGCTCGTGGCCGACCGTGAAGGAGCATTCCTGGCGGCCGAACAGGCGATCAGGATAGGGTACCGTAAGCTGGGATTTGTCGGTGGGAACCCGACCGTGAATATCGGTAAGAACCGGCTTCTCGGATTCGAGGATGCCCTCGCCAAGCATGCCATTCCGGTGAACCGTGAGTGGGTGGTTCAGGCCGGGTATGGAAAAGAAGATGGTTACCAGGGTTTGATGCATCTCTATCGTAATCGCCCGCTTCCGGAATTTGTGCTCGCAGCAACGTACCCCGTCGCCCTGGGCATCTATGAAGCCGCCAAGACCCTCGGCATCAGAATTCCCGATGACATCGATGTGATCTGCTTCGGCGACAGCGATGTGGGCCGGTTTCTTTCCCCCGCGATCAGTGTCGTTCGCCAGCCGACCCATGAACTTGGGTCAAAAGCCGCGCAGATGCTTCTCGATTTCATCACGGCACCGGAGGCGCGGGAGGAACAGGACGTCATCCTGCCGACGGAGCTCGTCCTGCGTGAGACGTGCGTCTCAAAACGTTCGCAAATCTCCCCACTACAGATAGCGATTGGTGCGAACCCCGGCTGACGGGCACAATCTTTCTTCGTTCCGCAACAACAACCTCCTTGGATTCATACCGCAGAATCGCTATTTTTGATTGAACCGGTGCCTGACCACCCATCCCTTGTACGTACGTGGATCTGACTACTCTATGCGCGTTATCATCCTCATCCTCTCCGGCTTCATTCTTACCGCGGCTCCTCTCGCCGCTCAACGCGGAACTCTTCCGACCGACACGCTTGCCGAAATCGGGACTTCCGTCATCTCCGCACGGGATTTTTTGGAACGCCTGGAACTCATGCCTTTTGCGGGGAAAGATCAGGCGGCACAACACGACAGCGCCAAAATCCGCGCTCTGCGTGCACTTGTTGCCGAGAAGCTCCTCGCCCAGGATGCAGCGGTGAGAGGCTTGAACCGTGACAGCGTCTCCATGCGTCGACGGCTGGGGCTTGAACGGCTGATGGTGCGCGACGAACTTTACAAGCGGGAAGTAACGGCGAAGGTCAGCGTCAACGACCGCGAGCTTTCGGCCGGGATGCGGAGGTATCCCATCGAGTTGCGGCTGCTGGCCTTTTTCACCGGGTCGGGACCGCTCGCGCGTGAATTGCACGATTCACTTTCTGCCCGCGCGCCCATTGACACGGCGGTGCATCATCTCTCCCGACGCCTCCTCAGACGCGGTGACACGCTCACCGTGAAGTTCGGCAGTCAGGACTGGACGCTGGAGGACACGGCGTACGCCCTCAGCATGAAACGCCGTCTCTCGCAGGCAGTAAAGACGGACTACTTCGGCTGGGCAGTGCTGTATCTCCTTGAACAGCTGCCGAACAACGATGCGACTAACAAGTCGATTCCCGATCGGATCAACGCGGTGCGGTCCATCGCGCGGCAACGAAAAATGGACGAGCGCGCCTCGGTCTTTCAGGGACGCATTCTTGCACCGCAGCGCGCGGTGGTGGATTCACAATTATTTGAAAGCGTCGGGGCGATTCTGCATTCCCGCATCGCGTCCGATGCTGCGGCCCGGGCGAGTAAGGCAGGATACCGTTTGACACTTCCGGACCTGGACTCTCTCGAGGTTGCCTTTGCAGAGCGATTGACCGACGAGTTCGTGCATATCCCGGGCGGAGGCATGACCATACGGGATATGATCGATGCGCTGCGAACGCAAGAGCTCGCCTTTCCCGTTCTCGATGCGGAACCATTCCTGAGAAGGCTCAATGCGTCGTTCAAAGACCTTGTGAGAGAGGAACTTCTCGGCCGTGAAGGGTATCGACAACGCCTGCAGCACTCGGACGCCGTGCGGCACGACGTTGCCGCATGGGATGATTACTGGGCGGCGGCCTCCGTGATCAAGAGCATCAGAGACTCCGTCACCACCAGCGAACAGGATGTCATGGCATTCCTGATGCAGAGCGGCGCCGCATTGGGAGCGGCATATGAAGTAAATGTCCGCGAAGTGCTGTGCGACAGCCTGACGAGTGCACTCGATGTCTTGCGCCGTGCCGTGCAGGGCGAGCCACTGGCAACAATGGCGCGTCACCTTTCGCGCCGCCAGGGTTGGAAGGCAAAGGATGGTGAGTCCGGGTTCTTTGCCGTTGACGTATATCCCTCGTTGGGATTTCCCGCGCTCTTCCAGGACACCGGGACCGTTGGTGGGCCGATCCGGCTGAATGAGGGATATAGTGTATTCACCACCCTAGGAAAGCGCACATCCCGGCCCGATGGTCGACTCCATCTCGACTCTCTGAAGCAGTCCGGTGCCCGCGGTGCGCGGGCGAAGAAACAGGAACAGACGGTGGAAGATCTTGTCGGTACACTTGCGGAACGCGCAGGAGTCCGCATCTATTTCGATCGTCTCTCTCGCGTGAACGTCACACCCTCGAACATGTTCACGCGAAGATATATCGGCTTTGGAGGTGTGGTGACTGCAGTGCCAACCATTCTTCCGCTGTGGAATTGGAAAGGCGGGCAACAGCCGCGTGTTGTTCCCTAGCTTCGAGTCTGACAAGCTCGAGTCTGACAAGCTTCAAGTCTGACAAGCTTCAAGTCTGACAAGCTTCAAGTTTGACCGCGGCATCATCTTGAAACTTTCTTCGATTTGTGCTATATTCAGCACTATGCGGGGCTAGTTGATCGGTTCAACGCGAGCTTCCCAAGCTTGAAAGACGGGTTCGACCCCCGTGCCCCGCTCACACCAAACAACAACGCGAACCGGCAGGCATGCTGATTCGCGTTTGACGTTCTACGCAATCACCACCGGGAATTCCGTCAGTCCTCCAGTTCCTTGAGCTCTTCTTCGACGCGTTGTTCGAGCTGTCCCTGGAAGTCATAGTCATCATACGTCGTCAACCGTCTTCAGCGCACGGCGGGCTTCTTCTTTCCGGTGCAATCGGGCCAGTGCCTGGCCGAGTTTGAAGTACCCCTGTGGCAGCACCCACCGCTCTCTCTGCGGTGACAGGGCGAAGAGCTGAGGGGCGGTGCGTACAACATCATCGTACTGTTGTACTTCATACTGGACCTGAAGTGTGCCCAGTAAGGCCCGGCTGAGGGCTTCCTGATCGGTGCCGGCGATCCTCGCTGCATCGCCATAGAGCTGTCGCGCGGTGTCATAGTCTTTTGCATTGAAGGCATTGCCGGCTTTGACCATCATCGTTTCGGGCGGGGTCAGCGGACGGTCTATCAGTTCCTGTGCACGCCGGTAGTAGTACGCGTCATTTGGACGGAGATCATCGGTCTTCTTTCGCGCGCGGGAGTATGCAGCGATTGCGGTCGTTCGATCGCCGGAGAGCTCACAGGCGACCCCGTAGCGGTACCACATCCAGTTACTGATGCGCTCCGGTACGCGAAGGCTGTCGGCGTACATCATATAGTACGTGCGGGCTGATGCGAAATCATTCCGTGCAAAGTAGATGCCCCCTAATGTATTGCAGGCGATTTCCTGGACATACCGCAGCGGATGACGGCTATTCCGCCGCAGAGCTTCCTGGGCATCCTTGAGCGCATTCTCAGGATGTCCATCACGCTGCGAAAAATTTGCACGGAGAATCAAGAACAGTGCGTTCTCAGGGTATTCCTGACAGAGTTCATTGATGTACCGGAATGCCTCATCGCTCCGGTGTTCGTTGAAGAGAAACTGGGCAAGATACAACCGCGCCTCATTCCGTGTGTAGATGCCGCGCTCAGCTGCAAACCGGAGCGACTGCAGACCACCTTCCAGATCCGGCGAAATCCCGACAAGCTTCAACACCCAGTGGAACGATCGCGGCGCCTTTGTCACGAGGTAGCGGAACAATCCGAATCCCATATGCGCATCGCCCAGATCAGGCCGCTCTTCCACCGCTTCTTCGAGCAGCACGTATGCCTGCCTGCCCCTCGGATATGGCTTTGAGCATGGATCCTTCTGATTGCAGCAACATCCCCCGATACCCGTATGTGCCACCCAGGTAGAATTTCGCCGTTGCATCATGATCGTTCTGATCAAGCAGTTGCTCGCACACGGCAATAGTGCGCTCCGATGCACGGAGAAACGCATCACGATTGCGTTGATTGTGATCCAGCAGGTACAACGAGAAATGGACGATACCGGCGAAGAACGGACCCCGCGGGTCCCCCGGGGCCATTCGGGAAACGGAATCGAAGGTCTGTATGGCGCCGTCGGTGTCGAGGCGATAGAACTGGTCGATTCCGCGCAATGTTGTTGCGTGGACCGCAGCCCAGTCGACAGGCGGCGCACTCCGCACCGTCGCGCCCCAGGTGCATATGCAGGCGAGAACACACGTCAATCGTGCACGTCGGGAGCGGGAGTACATTGTGGTGATCAACTGTGACGGATCTCCATAATGTCGCCGTCTTTCACGACATACTCCTTGCCTTCCAGCCGCCAGCAACCGGCTTCCTTCGCCCTGGCAAATGAAGCCCCATGAGCGATGAAATCGGTGAAGTGCACCACCTCCGCGCGGATAAACTTGCCGAAGAAGTCGGAGTGGATAACGCCGGCGGATTCCTGCGCGGTCATCCCTTTGCGTATCGTCCATGCCCGGCATTCATCAGCGCCTGCCGTTAAAAACGACTGCAGTCCCAGCAGCGTGTAGGCTTCACGAATCAACGTATTGACGGCCGGTTCAGTGATGCCGTATTCACCCATGAATGCGCGTGCCTCTTCGGCGGGCAATTCCGACATTTCCATGTCGATCTTGCCGAAGAAGGCAACAACACGCGTCCACAAGCCGCTCTTCTTTGCGGCCACCTGTTCCACCAATCGTAAAGAGTCCGGTACTTGAGACTCATCACAGTTCAACGCAATAAGCATGGGCTTCAAAGACAGAAGCTGGTAGGTCTTGAGAATGGCTGCTTCTTCCTTCGTGAACGCCACATCACGCAACGGCTTCTCCTGCTCCAGCAACCCATGGCACTTCTCGAGCACAGGCAGTTCCAGTTTTGCCTGCACATCACCGGCCTTGCCGGGTTGCTTGTTGATGCGGTCGATACGCGTCTCCAGAATGGCCAGGTCCGCCAGAATGAACTCGGTCTCGAACGTCACGACGTCACGCATCACGTCAACAGTTCCGTCGGGATGGGGTACAACGTCGTTGGCGAAGGCACGCACCACCTGGACGAGAGCATCGTTGTTCTTTACATTATTGAAGAAGTTGGTGGTAAACTGCGTGGAACCCGATTCTCCCTTTTTCAGCCCAATGACGTCGACAAACTCGATGGTTGCGTGTGTGGTCTTCTTCGGCGCATAGGTCTCTGCAAGTCTATCAAGGCGTGCATCCGGCACTTTCACGACCCCATGGTGGACATCCCCGCGGCCGAGTGCCAGAGGGTTAATGTGAGTCCCGGTGATTGCCTGGAAGAGGGTGGACTTGCCGGAAAACGGGAGGCCGACAATACCGATCTGCATGTGTTGCTTTCGTCTGCTGTGAGGGAATGATACAAAATACAAAATTACCGATACTTGTGCGAGGGGGGGCAGGGTTCCTGCGATTGCTATTCCTGCCGGAGAACGCTAGATTATTGCGTTGTTCTCCTTGTTCAAATGTCATACCTGAAGGAACCCAAGTGAAGACTCGTCTGCTTTGCGTTGCCCTTCTTGCCGGTGCGGCACTGTGTCATGCACAGACATTCCCGACTGATGATCCGGTGATCAAGAAGATCTGGACCGAGGCAACGGATTCCACACAGCTGCCCGTTCTTGCCCATCAGTTGCTCGATGTCATCGGCCCCCGTCTGACCGGCACTCCACAGTTGCTGAAAGCAAACTCCTGGGTGGCCGAGAAGTACAAATCCTGGGGCATCGATGCGAAGAATGAACAATATGGTACGTGGAGGGGGTGGGAACGGGGAACATCCCATATGGACATGCTTCAACCCAGGGTTCGCACACTGGAAGGCACGATGCTTGCCTTTAGTCCCGGCACCAGGAGGGGTGGTGTCAGCGCCCGGCTCATTGTGCTCCCCGATCTGGCGGATTCGGCGGCATTCCAGAACTGGCTGCCGTCGGTAAAAGGCAAGTTCGTCCTTCTGTCAGCCCCACAGCCCACTGGCAGACCGGATAAGGATTGGGAGGAATTCGGGACCACAGAGTCCTTCGACAGTCTCAAGTCCCTTCGCGAGCGGATCCGACTGGACTGGGACCATCGCATCAAGGTGACCGGATGCAAAGCGGATTCGCTGCCGGTTGTTCTCGAGATGGCGGGGGCAGCGGGAGTGATGAGTTCCATGTGGTCACAAGGATGGGGAGTGTATCGTGTCTTTGACGCACGTACAACCGTCATTCCAGCTGTCGCGTTGAGTCTTGAAGACTATACCCTGGTCTACCGGCTCACAGAGCAGGGGGACAACCCGCTCGTGCGGATAGAGACGGAGGCGCGTTTCCTCGATCCCCAACCCGTCAGAAACACCATTGGCACGCTGCGGGGAAGTGCAAAGGCGGAGGAATACGTCGTGTTATCGGCTCACCTGGATTCCTGGGATGCTTCTTCGGGTGCGACGGACAACGGGACGGGGACGCTCATTATGATGGAGGCCATGCGTATTCTCAAGAAAGTGTATCCCGCACCACAGCGGACCATTCTTGCCGGGCACTGGGCGAGTGAAGAACAGGGCCTGAACGGATCACGCGCATTTGTCAAAGATCATCCCGATATCGTCGAACACATTCAGGCACTGTTTAATCAGGACAACGGCACGGGACGCATCCAACAAATGAGTGGCGGTGGACTGCTCAATGCCGGTGAACATCTCGCCCGGTGGCTCTCCCGTGTCCCGGTCGAAGTCACGCGCGACCTGAAGGTCGGGTTTCCCGGCATGCCTGCGGGTGGCGGGACTGATAATGCTTCTTTTGCAGCGGCGGGTGCTCCCGGGTTCGGTCTGGGATCGCTTAACTGGAACTACTCTGCATACACCTGGCATACCAACCGGGACACCTATGACAAACTGGTGTTTGAGGATCTGAAGAACAATGTTGTCCTGGTGGCCTGCCTCGCGTATCTGGCTTCCGAAGATCCTCAATCTGTCGGTCGTGAACGGCGCGTTCTGCCGCCGGACAAAGGAACGGGTAAGCCCGGGGAATGGCCCGCCGTGAAAGAACCGGTGCGCGAGGGAAGTGCCGCACACACCCGGACGATACGGTAGGCCGGTGACGTCTGACGGAATCGGAGTAACAATCGGGTGGCCTGTCGTTGCGTTCTTGCTCAGCAGGTAACGGAAAGCGGGGGGTACAGTACTGTTGCGACCACGGTGCCACTCAGGGGATCTTGCCAAATTTCTTCAGCTGCTCTCGCACCTGTTTGACCTGTGGGGGTTTGACAATATACGCGTCGCACCCGTCCTTGATTGCCTGGACGACACTTTCCCTGTCGTTGAGTGCGGTAACCATGAGGATCCGCACGACCTGTTCTTTTGCGATGCTGTTCTGCTGTTCATATGCGCGGATTTCACGGAGCACGGCATGGCCGCTCATTTCGGGGACCATGAGATCCAGGAAAACCACTTCGTACGGTGCCCCTTCATCGTGCGCAGCAAGGAACATCTTCAGGGCCTCTTTGCCGTTTGCCGCAGTATGGACTGCCCCGTATTTCAACAATATGCGTTGCAGGATCACGCGACCGACAAAATCGTCCTCGAGAATGAGCGTTTTCATAGAGCTGTTCCCCGATGGCCTCCGGTTGCCTGTGTGGCATCCAATATAGCGCAGTTGAGACGGAGTGTCAAATGCCATTTGCAGAATGAACATGAATTGCGTAGGTTACATCTCAACGTATGGACCAACTCGCCTCAGAGACTCTTAGAGCGGGAGGACTGATCCTCGCCGGGTGCGCAGCCGGCGCGATGAATGCCATAGCGGGCGGTGGCACACTCCTGACATTTCCTACGCTGATCTTCGTCGGGCTGTCATCCATCACCGCCAATGCAACAAGTACTGTTGCACTTCTCCCCGCTTCACTTGCGAGTGCGGCGGCCTACAGAACGCACATCCCCACAATGTCCAGGTGGCTGAAGGTGTTTGCACCGGTGAGCCTGGTGGGGGGGTTGGTCGGCGGAGTCCTTCTTGTCAGAACACCCGAACGGGTGTTCGACTGGCTTGTTCCATTCCTCCTGTTTTTTGCCACCGTGCTGTTCATGTCGCACAGCGCGATCAGCCGGTTTTCCGGGCTTCGCATTGTGGAAGCCCACGGTGCTGCGCCTTCCAGAACGCGTCTTGCCGGGGGTGTACTCTTTCAATCGGTTGTGGCCGTGTACGGCGGCTATTTCGGTGCGGGCATCGGCATATTGATGCTGGCGTCGCTCAGCTTGCAGGGCTTCAACGATGTGCACCAGATGAACACCCTTAAAGTGATGCTTGGTTTTCTGATCAACGTTGTTGCGGCTGCGTACTTTGTCGCCAGCGGGTTGGTTGACTGGCCGAGTGCGGGCATCATGATGTGCGGCACCATCCTCGGTGGCTTTTTCGGCGCACGCCTTGCACAACGTGTCTCTCAACGCATCGTGAGAATAGCCATTACGGCCATCGGCGTCCTGATCACAGCGGTCATGTTTTACCGGCAGTTCTCGTAACATCGACGCGACGAAACAAGGAGCCGCGGGCGTGTCAAGCACAGACCATCAGTACGTCACCTGTTTGAGTTGCGGGCGTTCAGAGGAGGAGTTCCCGCTGATCGTCCTTCGCCTGGGAGGCCATGAGGCTTACATTTGTCCGCAATGTCTCCCGGCGCTGATTCACCACCCCGATCGCCTCGCGGAAAAACTGACTGCCGCCGGATGGCAGAGCGGGACGTTCCCACCTGCCGGACACATGGACAGCCCCTGACACTATGCGATACGCGCGAACACATCTGTTCAGCGTCCGGTTGTTTCTGATCTCGGCGGCGTTCGGATGCATGGCGCTGTTGGTGATTCTCGCCGGTTTCCACCTGCAGATCCCCGGTACGAAAATTGTGACCGACGCAAGGGAGATCTTCGTGTTGATTGGCGCCGCGCTGACCGGTCCCATAGGTGGAATCGTCATCGGCATCCTCGCCGGGCTGGGGGATCCCGGCCCGGAGGTACAGGTCTTTATCATGGCGAATCATGTACTGGGGGCTGTCTGGGTGGGGTGGGCATACAAGCGGCTGGTGCACGACAGGATGCACATGCCGTTCATGCTCTTCGGATGGGTGGGTGTGGTGACTGTGTACTATTTTGTCTGCCCGATCCCGGTTGTCGCCGTGATGAAGTACCTCGTGCCGGAATTCTTTCTCAGCGTTCTTCCCGAGCCTCTGTCGTTCGTTCGGACAATGCTGGTGTTTTACCGCGGATGGCTGATGGAGTTCCTCTTGACCGCCGTCATGACCTCGGCGGTGCTTCTCGTGTTGCCCCGCGCCGCCCGCTCGCCAATATGGTGGACCATCAAGCATCCGAGGAAAGTGGCAAGCATCAGCGAACGCCCGGCACGGAACATTCTTGCCCTCAGACTCACGCTCTGGTTTCTGATACTGTCCTGTGGACCGCTGCTGATCATGGGGGTCTTTCTCCGCAACACGCTGACACGGCTGTATATGGAACAGATAGCCAGAGATGAGCTGACAATCATGAATGTGTTCGTCGGTTCGACGGAGTCTGAACAGGACCTCCTGGCACTTGTGCAATCACACCGGCTGACGTTGGCCGATTCGTTACACGGGCAGTTTATTCTGAACAGTGAGGGACGTCTCGCATGGCATTCCGACTCCACACGGCGTTATGCGGATGCACGGGGTGTGTATGGCGGGCCCGTCATTGAAGAGATTCTCCGGCATCGCACGGGAACCGTGTACGATGAAAATAGCAGCCGGTGTTTCCTGTACACCCGTCTGAAGGACAGCCCGCACTGGCTGGTGGTCGTTCTTGATGTCGATGTCAGTACGGCAATGCTGAAGACGTTCGAGCGACGGTCACTCATCCGTCTCGGTGTGGCGTTGGCACTGGTCTCAGGCATCGCCGGATTGGTGATCTGGCTGATCATCGGGAGGCCGATCAGATTGCTGGCGCACGCCGCCCGGCGTGTCGGGCGCAATGATCTGCAGGCCCGTGTGAATCCGAAGATGATGAGCGATGAAGTGGGAATTCTGGGTGAGGCCTTCAATGAGATGACGGAGAATCTGGCGATCCTCCACCAGGGGCTCCAGACGGAAATTGAGGAACGGCGCTCGACGGAACGCGCGTTGCGCGCCAGCGAGCGCCGATTCCGGGAGATGTCGGATCTCCTGCCGCAAACCGTCTTTGAATTGGACCTGTCAGGCCGCTTCGTGTTCGCCAATCGTGCCGCCTATGTGATGTTCGGGTTTGATCCCGAAAAGCCGGCAGAAGGTTTTTCGCTCCTGGAGTACATTGCACCTGAAGATCGTGATCGGGTGCTGAGTGCCACACGCCAATTCTCTGACGGCGCCGGGAGTACGGGAAACGAATACATGTTCAGGCGCGCCGATGGCTCCATGTTTCCGGGGCTTGTCTATTCGGCCGTTGTCGGCGACGGTGATCGCCCGTCAGGGATGCGGGGGATCATCGTCGATATCTCGGAGTTGCGCCGCGTTCAAGAAGTGCTGCAGAAGTCAGTGACCGAGAAGGAGATGATGCTTAAGGAAATTCACCATCGCGTGAAAAACAACCTGCAAATTGTCTCCAGCCTGTTGAACCTTCAGGCTTCATCGATCCGTGATCCCATCGATCTCGCGTTGTTTGGAGAGAGCGTTGACCGTATTCGCTCCATGGCGCTCATTCATGACCGACTGTATAAATCCCGAGACCTGGCCGGCATTGAATTCAGGGAGTACATCGAATCGCTGGTCATGTCCCTCTTCCATCTGTACGGTCATCCCAACGTCAGTTTCAGGGCCGACGTGCAGGATGTCCGGCTGAGCATCGATACAGCAATCCCCTGCGGGCTCATTATTAACGAGTTGGTCACCAACGCGCTGAAGCATGCGTTTCCCGATCGCCGCCGCGGAACAATCACGGTGTCGCTCGCCACACACAGCAACGGCGGCGTTGAATTGTGCGTCGCTGACGACGGCATCGGCATCCCGGAGGATTTTGATGTGCGGAACACCGCATCGCTCGGACTCCAGCTGGTCAACATTCTCGCCCAGCAGCTGACCGGGACTCTGGAAATCCGGCGGGGGAATGGAACGACGTTCAGCATTCTTGTACCGCATCTTCCTGCACTCGGGAAGGTGCCGGACGCACCTGATGCGCACGCTGTTGCCGGGAAGGCACGACTATGAGCGCACTATATCTCGCCCTGGCTGTGGCGTTCAATGTGATTGCCAATGCGCTCTTCAAACACGCTTCGGGGATGCCCGGTTGGAACATGCACAAGATCTCTCTCTTCGGGCTCGGCCTGGCGATCGGATTGGTAAATACGTTGTGCTATATCAAAGCTCTGGAAGACTACGCGCTCAGTGTTGCCTACCCGGTGTTTATGGCGGGGAGCGTCATCCTGATTACACTCATCTCTGCACTCCTGTTCAGCGAGCAGATCTCCGTTCAGAAAGCAGCGGGACTCTGCGCGATCGGTGTGGGGCTTGCCCTGTTATGGAAAGCATGAAATGCAAACAGAAATAATAAGGGAGAAAGTCCGACAGGCATCCGTGCTGATGCAGGAATTCCAGATCGACTGCTGGATCACATTCGTTCGTGAAACAGCTGCCGTGCGCGACCCCATTCTGGATTTCCTGGTCACCGCGGATCTCACGTGGCAGAGCGCGCTCATCGTTTCCTCAACGGGAAGCAGCATCGCCATCGTGGGGAAGTACGACCGGCAAACGGTGATTGATACCGGCGCCTATGACCGGGTGATCGACTACGTCGAAGGGATCCGCACGTCACTGATCGCCGAGTTGCGTGCGCTCAATCCACGGACGATTGCACTCAATTATTCCGTTGACAGCGAAATCTGCGATGGGATCACCCATGGCATGTTCCTCGCCTTGACGGCCATGCTCCGTGATGCCGGCCTGGACCAGCGTGTGATTTCCGCAGAGAATCTCATCTCGGCGCTCCGTCAACGCAAGTCAGCATCCGAAATTGCCTGTTTGCGTGAAGCAATCCGGCACACCGAAGAGATCTATGCGCTGATCGGGCGCACACTGCACGCAGGGATGACGGAAGAAGCGGTTGCGGCCGTCATGCGGGGGGAAGTGCACAGGCGTGGTCTCGGCTTTGCCTGGGATCCCACCGCCTGCCCGGCAGTCTTCACGGGTCCGGATACGGCTGCCGCGCACTACAAACCTACCGGGCGTGTGATCCAGCCGGGGCATGTGGTAAACATGGATTTCGGCGTCCGGGTCGAGGGGTATGTTTCGGATCTCCAGCGTACGTTCTATGTCCTGCGCGATGATGAAACCATCGCTCCCCCCGCCGTACAGCGCGGATTTGATACCATCGTGGAAGCGATTGAGAAAGCGCGCTCCGTGCTCAGACCCGGTGTCATCGGCAAGGATGTGGATGACGCCGCACGGTCGCACATCACCACCGCCGGGTATGGGGAATTCCCTCATGGGTTAGGCCATCAGGTCGGACGGTTCGCCCATGACGGCACGGCACTGCTCGCGCCCGCATGGGAAAAATACGGCCGCAAGCCCTTCTCGCCAATCGAGGAAAACATGGTCTTCACCATTGAACCACGGTTGACGGTGCCCGATCACGGGGTTGTCACCATCGAGGAGATGGTCATCGTAACTCCCGGCGGAGCAGAATACCTTTCTGCTCCGCAGCGAACCCTGCAGTGTGTTCACTAGCACCCGGTCATGAATGCCCCGGTCGCACTTCTCACACCGAACAGTCTGGGATTTCCAGGAGAACCCGCTGATGCACCTTGTGCGTCAGCTCCGGAAGGAAGGGAACGAGATAGGTGATTGGACTGTCTCCAACCCCACGCTCTGCGGATTCGCCTATGACCGGGAGCGTATTGCCGCCGGCCTCACGCAGCCCTCATCGTTTGTGTATGCTCCGGAACCTGCCGGCCACCTCTCTGCCCGCGATACCATCGCCGGGTTTCTGGCTTCCCGCGGCGTCGTGGTCGGCTCCGATCGTATCATCCTGACCGCAAGCTCCAGCGAAGGCTATTCCTACCTGTTCCGGCTGCTCTGTAACCCGGACGAATGCATCGCGATTCCCAAACCGGGGTATCCGTTGTTCGAAGACCTCGCGCGCATCAACGACGTTGTGCTACAGACCTACCGCTTTCACTATGCAGGCGCCTGGCATCTTGATGCAGAAAGTGTACGGCGGGCAGTAACCGCTTCAACACGGGCGATCGTCGTTGTTCACCCCAATACCCCCATAGGGAATTACCTCTCAGCAGGTGAGCAGGAAATGATCGCGCGCATTGCGCGGGAGTTCGGTCTGGCGATCATCGCAGACGAAGTGTTTCTCACGTTCCCATTTGACAGTCGCTCCACAAAGTCATCCTGCGCCCACCTCGACGCGCCCCTTGTGTTCACCCTGAACGGACTCTCGAAGATGGCGGGCCTGCCGCAGATGAAGCTCGGATGGATTACCGTACACGGCGATGAACCGTTGGTCCGGCAGGCACTTGAGCGGCTGGAGTTTATTGCGGATACCTATCTCTCTGTCAACACCCCCATCCAGATGGCGCTGCCGGACATTCTCCCGACGACGGAAGGGGTGGGCGAAAGCATCCGCTCGCGTGTAACTGAGAACTACAGGATCCTCCGTGCCGCCCTGGTCGGAAGTACAATCTCTGTTCTTCATGCCGAAGGAGGATGGAACGCTGTGCTGCAACTTCCGCGAACACGGAATGACGAAGAGTGGGCGGTATATCTTCTGCAACAGTCCGGCCTGCTGGTGTACCCCGGTCATTTCTTCGATCTGGACATGGGGGCCTGTGTCGTTGTGTCTCTCCTTCCCGAAGAACATCTCTTTCGTATGTACTGCTTCAGATTGCGGACAGCGGTTGAGATTGACATCGTCAGTCAACCGGCACGTTCTCATCCGTCTGGCGGGCGTGCGTGACACAATGGGTTTTTTTCTCCTTGTGAGTCAGTTGCGCGAATCGTATACTTAGAATGAGATCATGTACAACACGGATGAGCAGACGTGGCGTTTGAGATTCAGGACTTTTCCAAGGATGTGCTGGAGCGGAGTTCTGCCACACCCGTTGTGGTCGATTTCTGGGCTGAATGGTGCGCCCCGTGCCGGGTGCTCGGCCCCATTCTCGACAAGCTCGCACAGAACGCCGGCGGACGGTGGATTCTGGCAAAAGTAGATACCGACAAACACCAGGATATCGCCGCCAAATATGGGATTCGAAGCATTCCCAGCGTGAAGCTCTTTGTTGACGGATCAGTAGTCGGCGAATTTAGCGGCGCTCTGCCTGAGGCAGCGGTGCAGCAATGGCTTGGACGATCGCTCCCTGACCCGCGCAAGAAAGAGATTGAAACGGCTGATCTGCTTCTCAAAGCAGGAAAGACAGCCGAGGGCCAGAATGTTCTCGAGAAGGTCCTGCAGCACGATCCATCGAACCATCACGCCCGCGTGCTTCTCGCAGGGTCGTATCTCGAAAGTGCACCGGACCGTGCGCAGGAACTCGTTAAAGGAATCGAAGAGGATTCCCGTCATTTTCAGATGGCTGATGCCATCCGCACGTTTGCCGGACTGACGAGGAAACTCGAGGATCCGGAACGGCTTCCCGACGAGCCGGTGAAGATTGTCTATATGGAAGCTCTTCACGCTCTGGCCAAAGGAGACTATGAAGCGTCTCTTCAGCGTTTCATCGAGGTGATTCGTCAGGATCGATTCTATGACGATGATGGTGCCCGACGTGCGTGCATTGCCATATTTAAGGTCCTCGGAGAAGAGAGCGAGATCACCCGGAGTTTTCGGCGCACCTTCAGCAGCGCGTTGTACGCCTGATATTGTACGCCTGATATTGTACGCCTGACATTGTACGCCTGACATTGTACGCCTGACATTGTACGCCTGATGTTCCGTTGCATCTTGGCGTGTGTGCGGGAAATTGACTACCTTCACATAGATCTTTCCGGACGCTTAGCTCAGCTGGTTCAGAGCGTCGCCCTTACAAGGCGAAGGTCGCAGGTTCGATCCCTGCAGCGTCCACTGGTGGTGCCTACCGCTCCTGGCGAATATTCACCACTGTGGCAACAATATTCACCACCTTCAACGTGTTTTGCTGATTTCCTTCGAGTTTCCGTGTTCCTTCCGTTGACACCAGCGGGCAACTCTCCCGTCTTCATTTGAGACATCGTCGAGATCTCTGGCATGACGCTTGTGGCGTAAGCACATGCGCCGTGGTGTTCTGCGGCGGCGCAGCCATTTGCGTCAATCAGGAGAAGAGCATATGTCGATGCACAGGCAATCTCCCCCAGGCACACTTCCTTCCACTTCACCGGTCGTAACGGGCAACACGCTTTCATATGAGCAACGGGCTGCTCTCCATTACCGGCGGGGTGAAAAAGACCGGGCCCTGGAGTTGTACACGGAGGCCGCGCGTTTGTCACCGGGCGATGTCGCCGTGCAAAAAGCATGTGCAGATTTCATGTATGTGGCCCTGGGTCGTGTGGAAGAAGCGTTGCCACTGTATCAGCACGTTCTCGATCTCCAACCGCATGATGCAGAGACACTCCAGATCCTCGGAAACATCTGCGTATCACGCCAACAATCAGCCGATGCACGACGGTATTTCACGCGCCTTCTTGACATCGAACCGTGGAACGTTGCGATCAAGAAGTCTCTTGACGCACTTCCCGCGGATGGTCCTCCGGCGAGCTCCTTCAAAGCTGTGATTCTCTCGGCACAGAATTCAGTGCACGAAGGGGAGGACGACCGCGTCCACGCCGCACTCGACCGGATCGTGCAGATGAAACAGGAGGGCGCGCAGGGAAGGAATAGCACGCAGCGTGAACCGGCGTACACGGAAATCCAGAACATGGTGTCACGCGGGCAGCACGATCAGGCCATTGCTGCCCTTGAACAGGTGGTGTCGCGTGCACCGGACAACGCATTTGCCCATAACGATCTTGGCGTGCTGTACGCGAATAGAGGCAATACGGAGAAAGCTTTGCAGCATTACCGCCGCGCAGTTGAACTTGATCCGGAGGCCGTCATCTATCAGAAGAACCTCGCGGACCTCCTCTTCGTCGCGGAAGGCGATGCAGAGGGCGCGCTCGGGACCTATGTGGCCATCTTGAAGGCGAAGCCCAAAGACATCGAAACGCTGGAGTCCATCGCACAGGTCTGCTCTTCGCTCGAGAGAACGGAAGATGCCAGGTACTTCTATGATAAGATTCTGGAGTTTGAACCCTGGAACCAGACAGCACGTCAGCGGCGGGATGCACTTCAGCGTTCCAGGCAGGGCCCGCCCAGTTATGAGCTCGCACAGGCACTCGCGGGCGAAGGACGGTCGATCGAAGCACGGCAGATCCTTGAGGAGTTCATTCGCTCCACTCCCGGCCATGCCGCCGCGTACAATGATCTTGGTATCCTGTGCCGCCGCACAGGAGGTGTACAGGAGGCCCAGGTCCACTATGAAGAAGCAGTGCGTCTCGATCCCGGGAACGCGACCTATCAAAAAAACCTTGCGGAATACTATTCCGTTGTGCAGGGTCGCAATGAAGATGCGCTTCGTATCTTTGTCGATCTTCTGCGCAGGAACCCCCGTGACGCCGAAACGCTCTTGAGCATCGGCAGGATTTGTGATGTGTTGGGAAGATCGGATGATGCAAGCGAGTTTTTCAGGAAAGCCCTGGACGCAGAGCCCTGGAATCAGAACGCCAGAGAAAAGCTCCAGAGATCCTAGTTCTCGCACGAGTGACATTTTCGCTTGCGCCTCTTTTGGGCAAATTCCTCTGTCAGACGTAGAGGCCATCCTGAGGTGTCAGACCCCCTCATTTCTGGTCAATAATAGCCATCTGTAGAATATTAGCGTTCACACGCCGACGAAAACCCTCAAAAAGCGCCGTTCCTCCGGGTTCTCTCCCATTTTCCTGCTAATCATCAACGACACAGGCGATTAGCGGAGACGAGACTGCTGCTGGCACTCGAATTGATAGAACCTACCGTGTCATCCTCAATACCTTTATTGTGCAGAATCAGTTGAGCTCAACGATGAACGGGAGCAGCGGAAGAATCGCAATGATGACTGCTCGGTGGAACGCCGGTATGTTACATGAATTGTACCGCCGCAAGACGGCCTTTGCGCTGGACGCGAATCTCCTGTCGCGGATCACGCCATCGACGCTCTCCGCTGAGACGCTGCAGTTCATCGGGATGCTCGTGGTCTGGAAGCAGCCCCGCCACATTTTCGAATTCGGCAGCGGACTCTCGACATTGTTCTTATCACGTCTCCAGCAGGAACTCGGGGCCTCATCACACCCCTCGGTGATGTCCATCGATCATTCACAGCGTTGCCTCGGCGAAACCCGCAGGGCGCTCGAGCACACACCGGGGGTTTTCCTGCTCCACGCGCCACTTGCTGTTACGGAATGGGGTGGACGTGTCTTCACGACGTATCACCCGGAGTATACCCGTCACATTCCGTCCGGCATTCGCTTCGATCTCGTCCTGATCGGCGGCCCACCGGCATATCGGTACGGGCGGGAAGCGCCGCTGTATCATCTGGCTCCGTATCTTTCGCCCGATGCTCTGATCATTCTGGATGACGCCAATCGAGAGCCGGAACAGGAGGCTCTGCACAACTGGCAGGGGACGTGGCCTGAGGCGTTTGTTGTTGAGAGGTTCCCCGGCCTGAAGAAGGGCCTCGCTGTGCTGAGCATCGGCGGCACGACGGGGACCGTACATCACCCAGCCCACGAAAAGCAGACTGCTGCCGGCCGCGGAGCGCTTGCAGGCAGCCAACGGGGCGTTGTGGGTGTACACCCGGGAGTCACGCATGATTGACCAGCACTCACCCGAATCTTCGTTGACCCCGCTCGCTCCGCGTCCCCTGATCTCTGTCATTGCCCTTCTCTCGGCGCACCAACACCCGGAGGTGGAGCAGTTTCTTGACAGCGTGAACCGAGGGGTCACGGAATCGCACGAGGTGATCCCGGTATATCTCAACGCCGGGGAAGATGACCGGACCTGGAACTATGCGCAAGCGTGCAATACGGCGTTGCGGGTGGCGCGCGGGGAGCTGATTTGTATAGTCCGCGACGGATACCAATTCCCTGAATTCTGGTGCGATTCCCTGGCACATCTTCTTCGTGACTGCAGTACGGTCGGTGTCGTCGCTCCCGTCGTGATGTCGCGACAGGAGGTCACGGGCGTCTCCGATGAATGTGATACTGACCGGAAACACTTTCACGGGCGGCGATTCCCGTTACGCACAATTCCCGACGCTTGCATGATGTTTCGTTCGTCACTGCTGGGGTGGGCAGGAGTGATGGATGAGTCGTCTGCAGTCATCGCAGAGCGAACCGGCGGGATTTCTGTATCGGGCGTTGCTCACCGGTTGCGAGTGTGTTACCGCAGGCGACGTGGTGCTTCTGCGAAAGACTGACGAAGGGAATGGCAGTGTCGTCCGGGGTTCCCGGGTATTTCGGCCTTCGGGTGTTCCGCTTTTCAATTCCGGTGATCCGATGGAACCGTTCAAGCGTGCGGTACTCGTTGCGCTGGACGAGGCACGCACACTGGAGTTTGCCGATCGTGTGGACGAGGCAATCCTGCGATTGCAGAGCGGCATCGAGCATTTCCCGGGGAGTCCGGCCTTGCATGCTGCGCTGGCCTGGCTTCTGTTACGTTCCCGGCGATTTCCGTCGTTGTCCGCTCTGATTGGAGAGACGCCCGACGAGGTGAAACGCGATCCCCGGTGGCTTCTCATCGCAGGATTTGCGATGGAGGGTCTTGACGAACTTCTGTTGGCGGGGCAATGTGCGGGGAAAGCCCTGGAACTCGATCCGGACTCCGCACCCGCGCATCTTCTGCTCGGGATGGTGGCTCTTGATGAAGGCGATGCCGCAACAGCTGCCGCATATGTCGACAAAGCCATTGCATTGGACCCGGGATATGGTGAGGCCCATGCCCAACGCGGAGCGCTGCAGTGGGCGCAGGGAGCGCAGGAAGAAGGACGATCCAGTCTGGAACGCGCCTTTGTGCTCCTTCCTACACATCCCGAAATCATCGATGGCTATTGCCAGACGTTGGAGGGAGAAGAGAGTCTGCTGGTTGCCCTCAGGCACGTGAAAGACGCCCGGACGCTCTTCCCGGATCACAAACGGCTTGCCTCCTGCCACATAACGTTACTGGCCTCTCTCGGCAGGGCAGCCGAAGCGGCGGCCGAAGCAGCATCCGCCCTCGGCACATTTGGCCCTGACAATGTGCTGCTTGATGCAGCTCTGGAATTGCGGGGCCGTACCGGACCGATGGACACATCTCCCGGTCGGGGAATCACCCTCTGCATGATTGTGAAGAATGAAGAACACGATCTTGCGCGATGTCTGGGGAGCATATACACCTCGTTGGACGAGATTGTTATTGTCGATACCGGCTCCGATGATCGCACACCCATGATTGCTGAAGCGATGGGCGCAAAGGTAATCAGATACCCATGGCAGGATGACTTCGCGGCTGCCCGGAACGCCGGCCTGGAGCAGGCACATGGTGCGTGGATTCTGGTGTTGGATGCCGATGAGGTCATTGCTCAGGAGGACACAACACTTCTGCGCCGTCTTGTCACATCGCCTGACACCCCGCAGGCCGGCATCGTGTTTACGACGCGCAACTACGTGTACGAAATGGATTATGAGGGGTGGCAGCGGAATGACGGACGCTATGCGGAGGAAGCCGGTACTGGCTGGATCGGCAGCGACAAGGTGCGGCTCTTCCCGAACCGTCCGGATATTCGATTCCGGCATGCAGTTCACGAAATCGTTGAAGAATCGCTTCAACAGGCAGGCCTTCCGCTCGTTCGTACCGGGATCCCCGTCCATCACTACGGAAGGATGGATGCCGGACGCACAAGACGTAAAGGCGAGTACTACATCGCCATCGGAAGGAAGAAGCTGGCCGCCGGGACACTCAACGATGCGCGCTCAATCATCGAACTCGCGGCGCAGGAGCAGGAATTGGGGAACCACGTCGAAGCAGTTCCGTTATGGCAACGATTTCTTGACCTCCGTCCCGGCACTGCGCGTGCCGAACTGGGTCTGGGGGTGAGTCTGTGTGCGCTTGATCGCTGGGTGGATGCCCGGGCCGTTCTGGCGAAGGCGATGGTACATGATCCGGAACTGCGGGAGGCGCCGGTGAAGTACTCCCTGTCGGCGCTCCAATGCGGCGACTCCGGAGATGCGCGGAAAGTTCTTGAAAGGTTCTGCACTCATCATCCGGAGTATCCCTTCGGGCGACTTGCACTCGCTGCAACGCTCACGTGCGAGGAGCGCATGGCAGAGGCACGACAGCACGTCCGTGCAGTTGAAGAACGGCAGATACAGTGCGGGATGTTTTTCCGGAATCTCAGTGAGGACCTCCGTCGGGCGGGCCAACAGTAAATTTGGCGACCGTGTCGCAGCACTTTTTCCTGAACAAGAGAATGCATGACCATGAACAATAACCGCAGCGACGAAGTGCGACCCACTGCATTATCCACTGCATCCAGCGAGCGTGCACGCGTTTTGCTGGCGTACGTCAATTATCCGGTTACGACCGCTGCGTATGTTGAACGGGCGCTTCAACAGCATCATCAGGTTGTCACCATCGGCCCGAAGGTGGATGCCGGTCTTATCACGGCATGGCACCTCGAGAACATGAAGCTTCCCGTCCACGATCAGAATATTCCGACGGAGTACAAACCGGATATGCGCGGTCTCTGGGAGCGCCTTCCGGAGGAGCTGCGACCGGATCTGTATCTCTGGGTGGAGTCTGTGGGCGGGTACTTCCCTGCACATCTCGACGCGATAAAGATTCCGAAAGCATGCTATTTGATCGACAGCCATCTCAATCTGCACTGGCACGTGAAGTGGGCGAAGTCCTTTGACCACGTGTTCATAGCACAACGTGAATACTGCGAAGCATTTCGCGCGGCAGGAAACCGCTCCGTCCACTGGCTTCCGCTTGGCTGCGACCCCGAGATTCACCGGCAGGCAACACGCGTGAAACAGCATGATGTCGGTTTCGTCGGATCATTGACCACGGAGCGGCGCGTTGCCCTGCTTCACCAGATTGAAACCCGTTTTCGCGTTGCGTATGAACGCTCCTTCTGGGTGGAGATGGCGGATTTCTTTGCACGGAGCCGCATCGTGTTCAACAATGCCGTCAAGAATGATCTGAATATGAGGGTTTTCGAAGTGCTTTCCACGGGATCATTCCTGCTGACCGACGTGGCGAAGGACAGCGGACAGGCCACTCTTTTCCACGACAAGGAAGAATTGGGCATCTACAGAGACGAGGAGATCCGTGACGTTGTAGCGTACTACCTGGAACACGAAGAAGAGCGGGAGCGGATTGCCGCCTGTGGCCGTGAGGTAGTTCACGCCGCGCATACGTATGCGCATCGTCTCGAAGATCTCCTTGCCGTTGCCCTTGGCGGCAAGCGTGACACGTTCTCCGCCGAAGAACTCAGGGAGCGATCGAAACGAGGAGTGCATCCTGTATCGACTTCACGCCCGGTGCCGGTACCGGGCGCACGGGCGCCACGCCGGAGCTTTGTGATTCCGGTGCTCGATATGTCTCCTGCCAGCCCGTACAATATCACCACACTGCTTGCGGATCTGCAGAACATTGAAGGCGACGTCATCGTGGTCTTCAATTCGGAGGAAGTGGCCGCCCGGTTGAAAGGTCATCCCAGAATCGATTATGCTGCGGTCATGAGCCATAATGTCGGCGTCTCACGGGCATGGAACATCGGTATCGCCATGAGCGAAGCACCTGTGACGTTTGTTCTCAATGCGGATGTACATATCGAACCGGAGGCCGTCGACGTGCTGGAACGTGGACTTGCGACACTTCCGGATGCTGCCGTGGTGGGTCCGCAAGGGAGCTTCTTCCGCTTCGAGACCCTGCGTGATATCCTGTACTTCGCAAAGGGGACTACTCCCGTGCCGGTCGAGGTCGATGCCGTGTCGGGATTTCTCTTTGCCGTGAAGACGGATCTGTTCGCCCGTCAGGGTCTGCAATTCGACGTGCAGTTTACTCCCTGCTATATGGAAGAATGGGATCTCGGGCTTCAATGCCGCCGGCGTGGCTGGAAGAGTTATGTCGTACCGACGACAGCATTCGATCATGAATGGAGCGGATCAATCCGGGCCCTGCGGAGCATCCGGTATATGCGCCGGGACGAGACAGCGGGCCAGATACTGGAGCGGAACAGAATGCTGTTCACACAGAAGTGGGAACGCATTGCGCGGGAAGCCGGTACGCCGGAGCTTCTCCGCACACTCTGGCCATCGTACGGCCAGGCGGTGGCGGACAAGTTGGAGGAACAGGGGAAACGGGACGAGGCTGAAAACCTCCGCAACGATATTGCGGCAACCTTTCCGGAAGAGCAGGTGTTGCGATGAACGGCATTCCCGCGTTTTCTCCTCTTCATAGCGGCTACGGGGAGAAATACCAGGATCGGCCACGGTACGACGTTATTGGACTTCTGGAGTTCCCTTTCCGGACTGTGCTCGAGATTGGATGCGGATGCGGAGCAACCGGGCAGGCAATAAAACAGCAGTTCCCGGGCGTCACCTACTACGGCGTTGAGCTGGATCCGACGGCCGCGGCCAGTGCGCGGACCGTTCTTGACCGGGTGATCACCGGAAATATCGAGCAGATGGATCTTGAGCACTATGATATTCGCAGGAACATGTTTGATGTGATCATCTGCGCAGATGTCCTCGAACATCTCTACGATCCATGGAAAGTCGTTGGAATGTTTCACCGCTACCTTCGACCCGGAGGAAGAATCCTGGCCAGCATCCCGAATGTCCAGAACGTGAGGATTCTGCACAATCTTGTGATGGAGCGCTGGACCTACAGCAATTCGGGATTACTGGATGCAACGCATATCCGGTTCTTTACGCTCCACGAAATCGGGCAACTGTTCGTCAACAACGGTTATGCGGTCGAGCAGGTGATAAGCACGTGTGATAACGATATGCCAACGGGTGGACCATGGCCGCGTGACCTTGATCTCGGAAAAATGGTTGTCAAGCAGGTGACGGCGGAGGATGTCCAGCGACTCTTCACGTTTCAGTATCTGATTCGCGTGCACACCACCGTTGCCGGGGGAGGTGCATCGTGATCTATGCCGTCCTGCCTACGGGGAGCTTTCACGGATGGGGAGTGTGCGGGAAATATATCGTAAAGGAACTCTCACGTCTTGACACTGTCCGTTTGCTGACGGAAGGGCTGGACTTTCAGAATATCCAGGATGAGTTCGACTATCGGGTGCTGAAGAACGTCTTGATTCCGGAAGAAGAAGCCAAGGCGATCAGAAGCGGAAGGATCTCCAGTGTCCCCTGGCCGTTACTCCAGAATATCGTTGACAAAACCCTTCGGCCGGCAGTGCCCGGGCTGCGCGGATCACGCACTGTGGGATACACGTTCTTTGAGGAGAATGTTCTGGCGCCGGAATACATTGAGAACGCCAGGCGATCGTTTGATCTGGTGGTTACGGGTTCCAGATGGTGCGAAGAAGTGCTCCGGCAGCACGGTCTGACCGACGTGAGTACCGTGATCCAGGGCGTGGATCCGACGATCTTCAACGCATCACACGCGGAGAAGGAATACATGCAGGACAAGTTCGTGCTCTTTTCCGGAGGCAAATTCGAACTCCGGAAGGGCCAGGATCTGGTGCTGAAAGCGTTCAAAGTCCTGCAAGACCGGTACCAGGATGTCCTGCTCATCAACAGCTGGTACAACCATTGGGCATCGAGTATGCACACCATGAGCGCTTCTCCGCATATCCGGTTTACCCCGGAATCGGGTGACTATCACGCTCTGATGCATCGCACAATGGTTGACAACGGCATCAATCCCGAACGTGTTATCACATTGCCGCCATCCCCCAATATCATGATGACGCGGATATACAGGAATACAGATGTCGGGGTGTTCCCGAACCGGTGCGAAGGGGGCACAAATCTCGTCATGATGGAGTACATGGCCTGCGGCAAGCCCGTGGTGGCATCATACAATACCGGACACAAGGATGTGCTTACGACGAGTAACAGCCTGATGCTCACGCAGATGCGGTCGCTGACGGTCTCGTCAAACGGCCGGCCGATGGCGGTGTGGGAGGAACCGAGCCTTGAAGAGATTGTGGCCAATCTCGATTGGGCGTATCACCACCGGGATGAAATACGCGCCATCGGCGGGAAAGCGGCGCAGGACATGGCTGTCCTCACCTGGGCGCGTACTGCAGCGTTGTTCCTTGCAGTGCTGTCACCCCGCAAGGACTTCAGCGTGAAAGTAACATAGGGGCACCCGGTGAACAACACCGCGACAACAGTCGATTGTGCGTCTGCCGGGATTCTCCGGGCAGCGCTGGAGGCATGTGTCTCCGGAAACCTCTCCGAGGGAGAACGACTGCTCCGGGAATTTCTCCGGCAGGTACCTCACTCAACCGATGGCTGGTTCAATCTCGGCAAAGTCCTCAAAGATCTGGGGAGGCCGGAAGAAGCGGTGCACGCCTACCGGACAGCATCGTCTCTGCAACCTGATGATACCGAACTCCTCTACAATCTCGGCAATGTCCTTCGGGATCTCCGGAGACCTGCCGAGGCACTTGACGTATACCGCAAAGCGGTCGGGCTCAACCCTCATCTGCACGGGCTGCACAACAACCTTGGACTCACACTTGAAGAAACGGGGGATCGCAGGGCCGCACTGGAGAGCTATGCCTGTGCAATCCGTGAAGAACCCGACTTTGGCCCGGCACACGGCAATCTCGGCCTTGCATTACTCAAGGAAGGGCGGCTCGAAGAAGCAGAACAGAGCTGTCGGCGGGCTGTGGAGAGCGATCAGGGGTCGGCCGAGGCATACTATAACCTCGCGGGAGTTCTTCTGGAATGTGATCGCTATGGAGATGCCGACCGGGCATTTGCCGAGGCTCTACGGCTGCGACCCGAGTTTGCAGAGGCGTGGGTCAACCGGGGGATTGGCTGCCTGCTGACCGAGCGCCAGGATGAAGCGCTCGCCTCTTTCCGCCGGGCGATTGAACTTCGTCCGGCCTTTGCCGAGGCACATCTCAATCTTGCCGTCGGACTCCTTCAGCAAGGTGCGTATCGTGAAGGATGGCGGGAATACGAATGGAGATTCCGGACGTCAGACGGCAGGAATCCACGGCAGTACGTGCACCTCGGCGAATGGGATGGCACTCCGGTTCCCGGCAGGACACTTCTCGTGTATCAGGAGCAGGGGATCGGGGACGTGCTGCAATGTGCACGTTATCTCCCGGTCCTCGCCAGTCGGGGGGTTCGCGTGGTCGTTGCCTGTCAGCCGCCGCTGCATTCTCTTCTTGCCCGTGTCCCGGGCGTCGCACACACCGTTGCGCCAGGCGATCGGGTAACCGGCATCGATGATGTCTGCCCGGTGTTCAGTCTCCCGCGCATATGCGATACCACCGTGGACACCATTCCTGACAATATACCGTATCTTGACGTTCCGGCAGCCCATGTCGATCGCTGGCGCAGGAGGTTACACCCCAATCGCGACGCAGTTCAGGTCGGCATTGCCTGGACTGGTAATCCTGCACACAGCAACAATCGCAGGCGGTCACTTCGGGTGGAGACACTGGGTGCGCTGCTTGATATTCCCGGCGTGGAGTTTCACAGCCTTCACACAGGTGAGCAGGGCAGGGATGGTCTTCCCGGGCTGCACAGGCATGAACACCTGTTGAATGACCTTGTTGAAGTCGCAGCGTTGATGCGGGTGCTGGATGTGGTGGTCACCGTGGATACATCATTTGTTCATCTTGCGGGCGGACTCGGTGTGCCTGTCTGGCTCATGCTGAATTTCGGCGGAGACTGGCGCTGGCTGCGGGGGCGGTCCGACTCGCCATGGTATCCCACGCTGAAGATTTTCCGTCAGCCGGCACCGGGGGCGTGGCCGGCCGTACTGGCCGAAGTGCGCTCCGCATTGCAGACCTGGGTGCGCCGAGGCGGGGAATGAAGACCATCGAGCTTCTGCAGCAGGGATTGGAGGAGCATCACGCAGGCAGGCTGGAAGCGGCTGCGGGATTGTACCGTGCCGCGCTTGAATATGAACCGGGCAATGTTTCGGCGCTTCGCTGCCTCGGAGTGTTGCGGAGCCAGCAAGGGGATTTCCAGGCTTCATTGGTTCTCCTGCAGGCAGCGGCGAGATTTGCGCCTGACATGTCTGAGATCTTCAACGATCTTGGAAACACGCTGCGCCAGAAGGGAGCGCTGAGCGAGGCGGTGTCTGCATTCGACGAAGCCCTCCGGTTAGCCCCGCTGTTCGCCGAGGCGCATTTCAATCGCGGACTGACGTTGGAGGCTCTCGGTTGTCCGGATCGTGCGATGGAGTCGTATGATCTCGCTCTTCAGTCCGATCCGCTTCGTTCGGAAGCCCGTTACAACCGTGCAGTCATCAGGATGCGCGAAGGCGAGTTCATACATGCCATTCTCGACCTTCTGGAGTTTCTCCGGCAACGACCTGAATCCCAGGAAGCGGTACTCATGCTCGGCCGGGCGTACAGGCAGCTCGGACGCTGGACAGAAGCGGAAAGAATCTACCGCAGGCTTTCAGAAATGTACCCGCAAAGCGCAGAGATCCATGTGCATCTCGGAACATGTCTCCTGGTATTACAGAAGTACGGGGAAGCAGACCGGTCGTTCGCGCATGCCCTCGCGTTGAACCCCGATCTGGCTGAAGCACAATACAAAGCAGGCGTTGCCTCTCTCCATCTCTGGAATTGTGAAGAAGCGGTGCGACATCTGAAGCATGCCTGCGCGCTCAAGCCGGACAGTGTCGATGTGGTGCTGCAGCTTGCGGTGGCATTGAAGAGAAACCGGGAGTTTGCCGACGCTGATGCGGCATTCCAACACGCGCTTGCCCTGGCTCCTGACAACGCAGATGTCCACTGGAATTATGCGGATTTCCTCTTGCTCCTCGGCGACTACCGTCGGGGGTGGGAAGAATTTGAGTGGCGATGGAAGCATGAGCGGTTCCGGACGCCGAAGTGGCAGTTCCCGCAGCCAGAGTGGCGTGGAGAGGATATCCGGGGGAAGACCATCCTCTTGCATCCGGAACAGGGGTTCGGCGATACGCTGCAGTTTTTGCGCTACATCCCCTGGTTGCAGCGTGCGGTGCGAAAGTGCTCCTTGGTGCTCCACCGGAACTGGCCCGCCTTCTGGCCGACTTTCCCGGAACTCAGGGCGTATATCTTTCGCCGACGCTTCTGCCGCCGTTTGATGTCCACTGCCCGCTGCTCTCTTTGCCGCGGATATTCAATACTGACGTCGATTCAATTCCAGCCAGGGTGCCCTATCTGTCAGTCAACGCTTCTATTGTCCGGCCCTGGGCTCAGTATTTTTCCCGGTTCAAGGCAACGGTGAAGGTGGGACTGATCTGGTCGGGAAATCCCGGGCAGGAGAACAACCGGCACCGGGCCTGTCGTCTGGCCGACCTGCTCCCGCTCTTGTCAACGACGAACGTCACCTTCTTCTCATTGCAGAAAGGGGCTCCGGCGTCGGAGCTGCATGCGGCAGTCTCTCCCTTGAGTGTGATTGATCTTTCACCGCGACTCAGTGACTTTGCCGAAACCGCTGCAGCAATGGAACTTCTTGATCTTGTCATCAGCACCGACACCGGTCCTGTCCACCTGGCCGGGGGGCTTGCCCGGCCGGTCTGGTTGCTGCTCTCGGCAATTCCCGATTGGCGATGGATGATCGGACGCCAGGATTCACCCTGGTATCCCAGCATGCGTCTGTTCCGCCAAACGCGCGTCGGCGTCTGGGGTGATGTAGTGGACCAGGTGTCAATCGAGCTGGCAGCGTTCGCTGCGGCGCAGCGTGTTCCAGGAACGACCTGAGGTGTTCTATGACAGACCGGGAACGCACCGTCCCTGTTTCTCCGTCAAGCGACGGGAAACTCATTGACCGGGCAATTGCCCTGCATCGCAACGGTGCACTGGCGGATGCAGAACGGTTGTATGCCCGTGTGCTGAAAGAAGATCCGGAAAACGTTGATGCCCTGCATCTTCTGGGTGTGATCCGTCATCAGAACAAAGACTTCGTGTCAGCCGAGAGTATGTACCGGGAGGCCGTCCGGATCCAGCCACGCTACCTGCAGGCATGGACAAACCTCGGCATGCTGATGCAGGAGATGCAGCGGTGGAATGACGCACGCGAGTGTTTCCGTCAGGCAGTCGCCGTTGAGCCTGGATCATCTCCCTCCTGGAACTCGCTCGGCAGGATTCTCGCGAAGACGGGTGATCTTCCCGGTGCTGATGACGCCTACAGGCAGGCGATTCACTGCGATCCGAAAAATGCCGAAGCATACAACAATCTGGGAACGGTGCTGGCCCGCCGGGGTGATCGTCGCGGTGCCAGAGCGTTCCTGGACGCGGCACTCGCGAAGCGACCCGGATACCTGAGCCCGCTGATCAACATCGGCCAGCTTCACCGGGAGGAAGGACGCCTGGAAGAAGCCGAGGCAGCCTACAGGCAGGCGTTGGCGCTGGATCCGGATGCAGCGAATGCCCACTGGGGACTCGCTCATGTTCTGCTCCTGCGGGGTGATCTCCTCCGCGGCTGGGAGGAATACGAATGGCGGTGGCGTCTTGAGGAACGACCCCACATCCCGTTGAGGCCCGAGCCGATCTGGCAGGGGGAGCCCTGCCAGGCCAGACATATGATTGTATATGCCGAACAGGGTCTTGGCGACGCAATCCAATGTGTACGGTACGTGACAATGGTGTTAGAGCGTGGGGCACGGGTTACGCTTCTTGTGCCGCAGACTCTTGTGCGTCTATTTCGGGAGATACCCGGGATTGCTGCAGTTGCTTCGTACGATACTCCGGGTATTTCAGGAGACCTCCAGTGTTCTCTGCTGAGTCTTCCGGGGATCTTCGGCACGACCCTTTCATCGATTCCTGCGCAGACCCCCGCGCTGCGGGCACCGGAACATGTTCGTCAGTCATGGCGCACCCGGTGCAATGAAGACGGCCCCGGGTTCAAGGTGGGCATTGCCTGGGCGGGCAGCCCGACACATGAAAACGATTCGCGTCGATCCCTTGACCCCCGGCTTCTTGAACGGCTGACATGGCATAGCCGGTGTCCGGCTGTACTCTTTGCAGGTGAACGATCCTTCCCGCAGCGAACACACGGGTGGTTGTCTCCGGGCATGGTGGACCACACGGCACTTCTTCATGATGCTGCGGAAACGGCCGGTCTCATCGAACAGTTGGATCTTGTTGTGACCGTCGATACCATGATCGCGCATCTTGCAGGCGCACTGGGGAAAACCGTCTGGGTACTGCTGCCCTCTGCACCGGACTGGCGATGGCTTCTTGGAAGAAACGATTCGCCGTGGTATGCGACCGCACGGCTCTTCAGGCAGGCCAGCGAAGGAGATTGGGAAGAGGTGCTGGAGAGGGTGGGCACTTCACTGATGCACTACGCCTCACCCGCGGATTTGTCGCACGCGATTGCTCTCCACGAGAACGGCCGGGTCGAAGAGGCAGAGCAGCACTATCGCTCGGTGCTTCATGCCGATCCGGACAACTGGGAGGCCCAATATCTCCTTGCGGTGGCGCGGTACCAACAGCAGGACTATCAGGAAGCGATCGCCCTGGGCCGGCATCTCACCACAACACGGCCGTTCTTCCCTGAAGCATACAATACCCTCGGGAATAGTTTACGGAAAAACGGTGATCTCGCCGGCGCGGAAGATGTCCTCCGCAAAGCCATCACTCTCCGTCCTGAATACACCGATGCACATTACAATTTGGGTGGATGCCTGTGCGATGCCTGGCGCCTTGAAGAGGCAGCAGAGGAATTCCTGACTGTGCTCAGACTTGACCCGGCGTACGCGAAGGCGGTGAACAACCTTGGTCTTGTACGCTACCGTCAGGGGAATATCGAGGAGGCGATCCAGTACTTTCGTCATGCCCTCTCCCGCCGCAGGGAATTCATCGATGCCCACTGGAACCTTTCCCATGCGCTTCTCCATGCCGGGCAGTATGGCGAGGGATGGCAGGAATTCGAATGGCGCTGGCGCATGCCGGCGTTTCAGCGCCTCGCATCGCGCTATGATCGCCCCCGGTGGAACGGGGAGGACCTGCGCGGGCGGCGGCTATTGGTGTGGAGCGAACAAGGGTACGGCGACACTTTGCAGTTTGTGCGTGCTCTGCCCGCACTTCTGAACCGGGGAGGCGAAGTCCTCTTCGAGTGTCATCCGCTGGTTGCACCGGCGGTACGATGCATGCGGGGTGTCACCGTGGTTCTCCGCAGCGCGCCGTTGCCGGACCATGATCTCCAGATCCCACTCCTCAGTCTCCCCGCTACACTGGACTGGAAAGGAGGTCCGCCCGCCGGTGTGCCGTATCTTCACTCCGGCGCCGATGCTCTCAGCCGCTGGGCCGCCCGGCTGTCCATCGCCGGCGACCGACTGCGGATCGGGATCGTATGGTCGGGCAGTACGACGAACCCGGAAGGTCGTTTTCGTTCCATTCCCCTGGACCTCTTCGCGGGTCTCAGCGGCATTGCGGATGTCTTCTTTGTGAACCTTCAGGTGGATGAGGCCGGAGCGGCGTTCAAACATTCACCATTCATTCATTCCGGAAGCGATTGGACGGATCTTCTGGTGGACTTTGGCGAAACCGCCGGGTTGATCGGACAACTGGATCTCGTTATCACCGTTGACACAGCCGTCGCACATCTTGCGGGTGCCCTGGCCAAACAGATCTGGGTGCTCCTTGCTGTCTGCCTGTGACTGGCGGTGGGGGACCCGTGAACGGATCACGCCCTGGTATCCCACGGCGCGTCTGTATCGCCAGCGGAACCAAGGGGAGTGGGCGGAGGTGATTGAAGAGGTCCGCCGCGATCTCACATTGTTGGCGTCGCAAATCCGCATACCGTGGAACATCCGGGAGGAAGGACCCGTCAGGGTGCGCCTGAATGAATTTGATCCGGAGTCCTTCTCCTCATGGAACAATCTGGGCGTGGCTCTGCTGGAAGCGGGGCATCCGCGTGAGGCCATCGCACCCTTCCAGCAGGCCCTCGGCCTGGATCCGGAGAACGCGCGCGGACACACTAACCTTGCGTTCGCTCAACTTGCGGACGGACAGTGGCACGAAGGACTGCAGAATCATGAATGGCGGCTCAAGACTGATGAGGGGAGTTCTTCTCTTCGGCCATACCCCCAACCGCGTTGGTCGGGACAGCCGCTCCGTGGCAAGAAGGTGTTTCTCTATGCAGAACAGGGATTCGGCGATGCCATTCAGTATGTGCGGTACGCCTGGCTTCTTGCGCAAAGCGGCGCCCGTGTGGTGATTGAAGTCCGCCGTGAGTTGTCGCGGCTTATGCAGCATGCCCCCGGTGTTGCCCAGGTGATCGTGCGTGGGGATGCCCCCCCGCCGTTTGACTACCACAGCCCGTTGTTGAGTCTGCCGTATGCATTCCGCACTACTCCCGGAACCGTTCCCTCGCGCTCGCCATACCTTATTGCGGGAAACGATCAACTTGTTGAATGGAAGAAACGCATTGCTGCCGCCGGTCCGGGCCTTCGTATCGGCGTATGCTGGTCGGGGAACGCGTCCTTCATTGCAGACGCCGAACGTTCGATTGCGGCGGATATGCTGTGTTCGGTTCTGCCCGTGAACGATGCCCTTGCCTTTCCCCTCGTGAAAAGCGACACCTCCGTGATGCGTCCTGCGGGTCTCGAGGCCGGTCGATGGATTGACCTGACACAGGAGATCCAGGATTTTGCCGACACCGCCGCATTGATCTCGTACCTTGATCTTGTCGTCACTGTCGATACAGCTGTCGCCCATCTGGCGGGGGCTCTCGGGAAACCGGTGTTCATGGTGATTCCCTTTGCGCCGGATTGGCGGTGGTCAGGCAGCGGCAACACGACGCCGTGGTATCCCGGCATGCAACTCTTTCGCCAGAGCCGCCGGGGTTCGTGGGATGATCCGCTCGATCGTGTGCGAGTCGCAGTGGAAGCGTTTGCCGGGAAGCACGCCGAGCGCGCCTCGCCGGGGACACGTGAAGAAACGGGGATGAGCGATGGCTGATCAGCGTACCGCCGAGGCGCACTTTATCCGTGGCATGGAAGCAATCGGCCGGAAGGATATCGGCGCTGCCGCAGAATGGTTCCGCCGGGCGGTGACAGAGGAATCATCGTACGTCGATGCCCTGTTCAACCTTGGCAAAGCATGCAAAGAGTTGGGGCGGCTGGACGAGGCCTTCGCTGCATACCGCGGCATAGTTGCGCGTGTGCCGGATGATGCGGAAGCGTGGTATATGCTGGGCAACACCTGTTATGCCATGGAATGCTATGCAGAAGCGGAGCAATGTTACCGGACAATCCTGACGCTTCATCATCGTGACGTGCGTGCAGCTATGAACCTTGGTGTCGCTCTCCATGCGGCAGGGCAGGTGCACAACGCCCTTGAGGTCTATGCCCGGGCCCTGGGAGAACATCCGGACGATGCCGATCTTCACTACAATCGTGCGTTATCGCTCCTCATGTCGGGGGAGTTTGCTGACGGGTGGAAAGAACTTGAATGGCGCTTTGCTACCAGTGATCATGCAAATCCGCCGGCGGACATCCCGGGCCCGCGCTGGACCGGCGAGCCCATGCATGATTCGACGATTCTTTTGATAGCGGAACAGGGTTTCGGGGATACTCTGCAGTTTGCGCGTTTCATCCCCGACGTGCGTCGACGTTGCGCCAGGGTGCTCGTGGAATGTCAAAAGGAGATCCTTCCGCTTCTGCGCTCCTGCCGGGAAATAGACGTTCTCGTTGAACGGGGGCAGGCATCCAGCTATGGCTTTCGATGCGTGGGCGCCGCTTATGAGCCTTCCGTTTCTTCTTGGCTGCACAGTGCCCGATTGCGGCACCTCCTTCCCCTACTTCTCTGTTGACCATCCGCGCATGGAACGCTGGCTGCGTCGGTGTGAGGAGTCATCACGGGATGCGTCCCAGAGTGGGACTCGTCTGGGGAGGCAATCCCCGGCACAAGAACGATAGCCGCCGTTCCTGTCCGCCGGCGTTCCTGACGCCACTGATCCGGCAGGTGGACGTGGCATGGTTCAGCCTGCAGAAAGCGGCCGGCGCCGCTTTGCCTCATGAATGGGAACACCATGTTGCGGATCTGGGCCCCGATCTTGTGGATTTCGCGGAGACCGCCGCTGCCATCGAATGCCTGGATCTGGTAGTCGCCGTTGACACCGCCGTCGCGCATCTGGCCGGGGCGCTGGGGAAGCCCGTCTGGTTGATCCTTCCGTATGCACCTGATTGGCGGTGGATGCTCGCGAAGGCCGACAGTGCATGGTATCCTTCGATGCGTGTATTCCGTCAGCCCCGTCCGGGCGACTGGCACGCGGTGATCGCTGCGGTGTCGGTGGAACTGCACCGAAATCTTGTGCAGCATGTTCCCGGAGATCTTTCTGCATGGAACAATCACGGGATTACGCTCCAGGATGGTGGGAACCTCAGTGAAGCCATCGATGCATTTACGAGTGCATTGAATGTGGATCCGCACAGCGCTGTGGTAATGAATAATCTGGGGTATGCGCTTCTCGAGAATGGTGAGTACGGACGCGCGGAGGAATGGCTGCGCCGCGGCATAGACGGTGACCCCGCGATTCCCGATCTTCATAATAATCTTGGCAACCTGCTCCGTGAGCTGGGTGAACATGCAGAGGCCGTGAAAGCCTATCGCAAAGCGATTGCACTGCGCCCGGAATTTGCCCAGGCCCACTGGAATCTCGCTCAGGTCCTTCTCCAATGCGGCGATTTTGCGGAAGGCTGGAATGAGTACGAATGGAGGTGGCGGCGGGCCGACTTCACAAGCCCGCACCGCAATTTTGCTCAGCCCGTATGGAACGGAGAGCATCTCGCCGGGCGGACTCTTCTGGTTCACGCGGAACAGGGATTTGGTGACGCGCTGCAGTTCGTGCGCTACGTGGCAATGCTCGTGGAGAGTCGGGCAACCGTCTTCCTCGAATGTCACCCCGAGCTGCTGCGGTTGTTTTCCGGCATTCCGGGCATTGCGGGAGTTTTCGCTCACGGCTCGCCGCTTCCTGCGTTTGATTTTCATATCCCTATGATGAGCCTTCCCAGGGTGTTTCACACGACACTCGTGAATGTGCCGGCCCGGGTCCCGTATCTCGCTGTGGATGACGAGTTGGCGCGGCGGTGGCGCGCGAGGGTGGTTACTCAGGCATCCATGTTGCGGGTCGGGATCACCTGGTCAGGGACGCGCCAACTCCCGCAACTGATGAATCGCGCCTGTCCGCTCGAGAGTCTTTTCCCTTTGCTGGCAACTCGCGGCGCAATATTCTACAGTCTCCAGAAAACCACGTCTCCGTCCGAATCCCTGAAACTTCTGGCGGCTCGGGGAATGCGGGACGTGAGTGAACAGCTGCACGATTTTGCCGACACGGCCGCGGCGATCCGCACACTCGACATGGTGATAAGCGTTGATACTGCAGTTGCTCATCTTGCGGGTGCCCTGGGTGTTCCCGTGTGGGTATTGCTTCCGGGCCGTGCGGACTGGCGTTGGCTTCTCGGCCGAAGCGATTCACCGTGGTATCCGACGATGCGGCTCTTTCGACAGAAGACCGACGGTGCGTGGGGGAGTGTCGTCGCAGAGGTGCACGAGGCATTGTGCAGACACATCGACACGACAAAGGGAAGCGTATGATGTCGTTTGACATTCCCGTGCGCTGGGAGGATGCAGAGAGTCTGGGGGCACGGCTGCGGCAGGAGGGGCGATTCGACGACGCGGTGGATTTCTACCGTGCGTCGCTGCTGCGGTTTCCGGACAATGTTGTGCTGTTGAACGGGCTGGGGCTTGTCCTGCTGGACGCCGTCCGTCCGGCAGAGGCAATAACTGCCCTGACACGGGCTGTGCGGATGCTGCCCCATGCACCGGCACTGGCGTTCAATCTCGGCAATGCATTGCGGGTCGGGGGAGATCCTGCGGGTGCAGTCAGCATGTATGAGCGGGCGTCGTCTCTGGGTCTCGATATTCCGGAACTCTACAACAATCTCGGCGTTGCATGGCAGGATTGCGAACGGTGGGGCGATGCGCTGCGCATGTTTCAGGAGGCGCTCCGGCGCAATTCCCGGTATGTGCCTGCTCTTGCAAACAGCGGATATTCGATGATCCAGATCGGACGGCCCGATGATGCGGTGGACTTCCTGCGTCGTGCCCTGAGTGTGGAACCCGGCAACGTCGATGCCCACTGGCTTCTGTCGCACGCGTTGCTGGTCACAGGGCAATGGCCGGATGGGTGGGATGAATATGAGTGGCGCTGGCACAGGATGAAGTCAGCGGCGTACCACCGTGGACTTCCGGAGTCCCGGTGGAGGGGAGGGGATATCAGCGGGAAGACCATTCTTTTGTATGCCGAACAGGGTGCCGGCGACGCCGTGCAGTTCGTACGCTATGCTCCCCTGGTCAAAGCCAGAGGCGCAAGGGTGATCGTTGAATGTCCTGCGGAGCTGGTCACCCTCTTTCGGAGTGTTGATGGTGTCGCGGACGTATATGCCCGCGATGCGACATTGCCGCCCTATGATGTTGCTTGTCCGTTGCTTTCGCTGCCGTCGGTATTTCGTACCATGACGGAGACCATTCCCGGCGGGGTACCGTATCTTTTCCCGTGTCCGGATCGTCGCGCCCGCTGGCGTCAAGTTCTGGAGCCCTACAGCGGTGATGTGCGTGTCGGGCTTGTGTGGGCGGGAAACGTTGTCCATGTGAATGACAGGAAACGGTCATTGTCTCCCGGACTCCTTGCGCCCCTTGCATCCCTGCCGGGGGTGCAGCTATTCAGTTTGCAGAAGCGTGAAGCAGGGGATCGCCGCGGTATGATTCCGGAATCGCTATCTGTGATTGACTGGACAGACAGGTGCAACGATTTCGCGGATACTGCGGCGTTGATCAGTGCGCTGGATCTTGTGATTACGGTTGACACAGCTGTGGCGCACATTGCCGGTGCGTTGGGGAAACCGGTATGGGTAATGTTGCCGTTTGTGCCGGACTGGCGGTGGTTCCTGGCTCGTACGGATTCAGAGTGGTATCCTTCGATGCGTCTTTTCCGTCAGCCTGTTCCAGGTGATTGGGATACGGTTGTCCGTTCGCTTTGTGTGCAGGTCGGGCAGTTCCGCCGCGCTTCCCGCTGAGTGCCGTTATTGCGTTTCTTCCCGCTTCGCCTAAAGTCCCGCCGGATCCCGCCGATAATAGTTACAGACGGTGTGGAAGGCCGGAGGCCTTCCCCGTACGTAACTCGATGCGGTTGAGCATCACGTTGCTCCAGAATCAGGGGATATGGTCATGCATTCGAGCCAAGCAGAGGTGTACTGTCGCGCGCAAGTATCGGCGCTGAGTGATCGAGAGGCGGAGGCCGCCGTGCTGATGAAGGCTGCAGCAATGATGAAGCATGTGCAGTCACACTGGTCTGCACCCGATCGGGACACGACGCTGGAAAGATCGCTCAAATACAATCAGCGGCTCTGGACGTACTTCCAGGTGGCACTGCTCGACGAGAACAACCCTCTACCCCGGCAGATCCGGGAGAGTGTACTCCGGTTGAGTGCCTTCATTGACCGGAGAATCTTTGAAACCCTGGCGTATCCGACGCCGGAGAGACTTGATGTTCTGATCAACATCAACACCAATATCGCCGCCGGGCTGAAGGGGAATGCCTGAGAGGCGATTGACGGGAGCGTCACGATGGTTATCCAGGAAGGTCTTCCAAGCGCAGTACCCGTCGATGCCGGTGGCGGACGGTGGTGCGGGCCGGGTGCACGCCGGGATCGGCGTGAGACGGCGGGGACCCGTTCGATTGACGCCCTGCGTGTGAAGGTCCGCCTCGGATTCTATCTGAAAAAGGAGGTTCTCGACCAGGTGGTTGATGCTCTGCTCAGAGAATAAGCTCAAAACAAGCGGCACGGTCCGCATTCCAGTCCCTCTGAGGCGACCTTCAACTGTAACTCATTATAAATCAAGGTGTTAATGAAAGACCCTATTAGTTCTTACTCCACCGGTTAAAGTTCTTTCACTTCACACCGATAATAGTAACAGGACGGTCCCAGAAGGGGCTACCTGAAAGCAGTCACCAAATTCCTAGAAAGGGAATTATCATGGCACAAGAAATATCATTGACGTCCGCGATGAGGGCAAATCTGTTGAGCCTTCAAAACACGGTCGGTCTTTTAAACCGGACGCAGGATCGTCTGTCGAGCGGTAAGAAGGTGAACAACCCTCTTGACAATCCGGTGAACTTCTTCGCCGCCCAGGGCCACACCAACCGGGCGAATGACATTGCCACCCGTAAGGACGGTATGGGTGAAGCCATCCAGACCGTAAAGACCGGAAGCAAGGGCATAGAATCGATCACCACGTTGATCGAGTCGGCGAAAGGTATTGCAAATGCCGCTCTGTCAACGGGCGACGTCACCCAGCGTGCAGCGTACGTCACGCAGTACAATTCCGTTATCAGCCAGATCAATACCCTGGCCAGTGATTCCGGCTATCGCGGAACCAACCTCCTTGTGGGCAACACCCTGACGGTGAAGTTCAACGAGGACGGCGCGAGCTCGCTGAGCATCGAAGGTTTCAAAGCGACAGCGACGGGTCTGACGTTAGGTATTGTCGGTCAGGCGACCGGCGGGATCGCGACAAGCTGGGGGGATGCAACGCACGGTGAGCTGTCGATCAATTCGGCGCTGACCCAGTTGTCGGATGCGTCCAGTACATTGCGCGTGAGAGCATCGGCGTTGTCATCGACACTGAGCATCGTCCAGACTCGTTCAGACTGGGCAGACCAGATGATCAATACGTTGCGTGCCGGTGCCGGTGCGCTGACTGATGCGGACATGAACGAAGAAGGCGCGAACATGCTGATGCTGCAGACACGTCAGTCCCTCGGGACGACAGCATTGAGCCTGTCCGCTCAGAACGCCCAATCGGTCCTCCGGCTGTTTTAGACCGGGCAATGACGAACGATCCTGATCCGGGAGAAGGCGGGAGCCTTCTCCCGGACGGAGCACAGAGGTGAGAAATGTCAATACTGCAGATAGGGTTCAATCAGAGTCCGCAGGGCTTGGAGCGATCACGCGATCGTCTTGACAACCTTACCTCCCGCACCATTCCCGGGCAACAGTCGGGTGGTTCGAATGATGATCTGGGTGGGCGGGCGGGAATTGCCAAGGGCACGCTGGAGTTTGACCGTTTGACTGCGCGGGATGATCGCGCACGCACTGTTGCAGCGACCATCAGGACGCTTGACCGTACCATGGAAAAGGCCGGGACAACAGTCGACGCGATGAAGCGGGATCTGGAGGTGATAGTCAAAAACTTTCCTCCCTATCCCCCGAACAGCGAAGAGCGTGTCAAGCTGTTACGAAGTTACGCCGGACTCCGGGCGGAGATCGACCGGCTTACCGTTCCTCCTGAAGTGACTGCGCAGACGATCGCACAGCGAAAGGAGCTCGAAGCGAGTCTGTCCAATGACTATACGTTTGTTCTGGGACAGAACGGAACGAGCAAGACGGTGCTGAAGGCGGATGTGCATTACGGTCCGACCGGAATCTACATTCCGGAGCTCGTGCCGCCCGAAACGGTGGATGATCGGAGCATCGGACAGGCCTTACAGCAGCTCGATACGGCCGGGCAACTCATTCAGGCGCGCCGCGAGGCGCTCCAGGCGCAGGGCGTGAGCATCGGTGAATCAATGTACAATCAGATGATGACCGAGCGCAGCGCGGAAGCGTCGAGCGTGAATGTCCGGCAGGATCTTGCGACTCAGCCGGTAGGTATTACCCGCGAGGGCACGACGAAGCTTGATCAACTCATGGGTAACACTTGGCCCTGAAGCTTTCACTGAAAGCCAATGAACGGATCATTGCCGGTGGCGCGGTGTTGCGGAACGCCACCGGCAGAACCGTTGAATTGGTCGTGGAGAATGAAGTCCCCCTCCTTCGCGAAAAGGAGATTCTGAGCGAAGCGATGGCGGATTCGCCGTGTAAACGTGTGTACTTTGTGATCCAACTGATGTATATTGACGGCCAGAATCTCGCGAAGTACCAGAAACTGTACTGGGACTCTGGCGCACGATGTCATGAACGCCGCGCCCAGCACGACGGTGATGTTTAAACAGATCAGCGAAGACATTTACAACGGGAAATATTACCAGGCGTTGAAGGAAACCCGCAAGCTGATACAATACGAAGTGAAGGCGATGGACCGTGCACGGACAAACGCGATATCCTGATAGCTATGAACATGAATATTGCTGCCGGGCTTAACGGGCCGGTAGTCTAGCAACGCAGCGGAGAAAGGTTACGTATGGGCATCCACGAGATCCTCGGGAACGCCGGTCAAGCTGATCCGGTCAAAGAGGGGCATTCCGAAAAGTCGGACGGCGTAAAGGGTAAGAAACACGAGGGCGTCGATGCGGACAAGAAAGATCGGGTGGAGGTATCCCCGGAAGCACGCGCCATGTATGAAGCCGAGCGGACGGCACGGTTCGACGCAATCCGCGAAAAAATCCGGACGGGATTCTATTCCCAGCGCGATGTCACCGAGAAAGTGGTGGATGCCGTGCTGAAGGACCTGAAAAAGACATCGTGAAAAAGGACATCGTGAGCCGTTCCCGTTGACACTCTTCCCGCAATGACGTACATTGCCATGCACCATGCATGAGCAAGCAGCCACAGACGCCGTTGCGCATCCCAATTCCCATTCCACCCCTGTTGAACAATGACGCAACATGCCATCAGTGTTCTTGTCGCAGACGACCACACGATTGTACGGCGTGGTCTGGTTTCCATTCTCTCTCTTGCGGACGGGATCGAAGTTGTAGGAGAAGCGGCTGACGGCATGGCGGCAGTGGAACGTGCGCTGGAACTGGAACCTGATGTGGTGTTGATGGACATCAACATGCCGGTGCTCAACGGGTTGGAGGCGACGCGCAAGATCAAGAAGGTAGCTTCTCATATCAGAATTCTTGTGCTCTCTGCCCATGACAACGAAGAGTATATTATCCAGGTGATCCGGAGCGGTGCAAATGGTTACCTGCTCAAGAACAGTTCGGCCGAGGATCTTTTCGCCGCCATCCGTTCTGTGCACACCGGACACGCGTTTTTCAGTCCGTCAGTGTCAAAAATCATCCTCGAGTCATATCTGAAGGCGTCCGGGTCTCCGGCTGAGTCTGCGGAAGCCGGGGGAGCCGGAGAAAGTCGCCTGACCTCCCGCGAACGGGAAATCCTCCAGCTTGTCGCGGAGGGCAGGACCCATCAGCAGATTGGCGATCTCCTGCGCATCAGTGTTCGCACCGTGGACACTCACTGCAACAACATCATGAAGAAGATCGACATTCACGATAGTGCCGGTTTGGCCACGTATGCCATCAAGAACGGTATTGTGATTTTGCCCCGCTAGCCACCGCCCCCACCTTTTCTCCATTTGAACATTTTGAGCCTCTTTTTGCGGCTTTCTACGCTCCTGCCGGGGCTAGAAATACGCTTCACAGCGTATTGCAACCACTTGGCTAATATTGCTACCTTGGAGACGTTCTTCCGTGTGCGCGAACATCTACAACGTACTGTGGGGCATCATGACAACATTGCCTGATGGTCTAGAACCTGTCAAAGGTGACAGTCCCGTTCTCAGGATTCTTCTGGTCGACGATGTGCAGGAGAACCTCGAACTCCTTGAGGATGTCCTCGCCGAGAACGGCTACTCGGCATTGCGTGCCAAGAACGGTATTGAAGCGCTCTCCGTTGTGCGGGCTGAATCTGTGCACATGATCGTTGCCGACGCAATGATGCCCAAGATGGACGGGTTCCAGCTCTGCAAAGAGGTGCGTGCGATCCCGACGTACGCGAAGGTGCCCTTCATAATCTATACGGGCAATTACGTGGACACCGCCGATCAGGATTTTGCGCGGAGCATTGGCGTCGACCGCTACGTGGTCAAGCATGCCGGTCTCGGTGCTCTCGTGCAGGCCATCAACGAACTCGCCAAGCAGTGCTACGGACGCAGAGTCGAAGAGTCTCCGTCAATGCAGGATCAACTGGACGATCAGGAATTCCTTGAGAAGCATCGCGCCATTGTCATCAAGAAGCTGGAAGAGAAGATGGCCGAGCTTGAAATGTACGCGGAGACGTTGATCCGGAAGAATCGTGAGGTACAGGCCTCCGAAGATCGCTACCGTTCATTGTTTGACCACGCGAGCATCGCGATCCTCGTTCTCGATCGATCCACGGGCAAAATCCTGGAGGTAAACCAGGCCGGACTGGATCTTCTGGGGTACAGTCGCGACGAACTTCTGGCGGTGCCCCGGTTGCCGTTCACCCAGATAGATTTTGCGGCGTCCCTGCGCGATGCAACCAAGTTCACGTCCGGCGACATGAGTCTGACCCGCCTGGACGGGGAGACGCTGCAGGTGGATGTCGGGTTCGGCCCGCTCACCCGTGCGCAGGATACCCGCATCCTCGTGTACATCCGGGATATCACCGAGCAGCGACAGATGCGTTCAGCAGCTCATGCAGGCTGAAAAGATGACGCTCATGGGAAGGCTGGCGGCGGGCATCGCCCATGAGATCCGGAATCCCCTGTCTGCTATTTCGCTCAATCTGCAGTATCTCATTACGAAGATGGAACAGTATCCCGAATTGCGTGAACCTCTTCAGGATGCGATGGAAGGGACCAAGCGCGATTGAAACAGTGATTGAGAATACGCTGAACCTTGCGCGTTTTACGCCCCCGGTGCTCCACGAGGAGCAGATCAACGAACTTGTCCGGCAGGTGCTCGGGTTCGTGAAGATCTCCGTGCAGCAGAAGGAAGTCCACTTTGATACAGCGCTGACGCCGGAACTTCCCCCGATCCACGTCGATGCAAAACAGATACAACAGGTGGTCCTGAACATTGTGCAGAATGCGATCGATGCATCGATCGAAGGCGGGCGGGTGCACGTCTCCACGGGCATCGAGCCGTGGTCGACTGTGGCCGGTGAGGACACCGAAGCCGTTGTTATACGGGTTCGTGATAACGGGAAAGGGAATTACCGCCGAGCAGCGGAAACATCTGTTCGAACAATTTTACACTACAAAGAAGGGTGGCACGGGTCTCGGCCTTACGATCTCGCGGCAGATCATGGAGAAGCATCTCGGAGAAATCCGGTTTGACACCCCCGATGCGGGGGGCACACTTGTACGACTATTCTTCCCTATTCACAGCTAAGACAAGGATGCATCATGTCCAAAGCACGGATACTCGTAGCCGATGACGAAACCATTCTGAGCAACACCCTCAAAAAAATCCTGAGTGAACTCGGCTATGCGGTGGCCGTGTGCAACCGCGGTGAAGAGTTCTTTCAGCATATCGAGGACCAGAAACCCGATCTTGTCCTGCTGGATATCTATATGGGGGATGTCAACGGCATCCAGCTGTTGAACAAGATGCGTGCGGAAGGTTGGGAAGCGCCCGTGATCATCATGACGGCACACTCTGACGTGTCGCTTGCGGTGCGGGCCATGAAGGAAGGCGCGGCGGATTTTGTCGTGAAACCCTTCGACCTGAGCCATCTCGGCGTCCTCATCGAAAAGAACCTGGATCATGCGCGCTTGCAGACCCAGGTCAAACTTCTTCAGGAAGAGCTCGAGGAGGAACGCTCGCGGGCGGGAATCATCGGAAAGAGTCCGGCTCTCCGCCGTGCCCTTGAAACCGCCGAAAAACTCGCGATGGGGGAGAACACGACGGTACTCCTGGAAGGTGAAAGCGGCACGGGAAAGGAGCTGATGGCGAGGTTTGTCCATCAGCAGAGTTCGCGCCGGGATAAGCCGTTTGTGACGTTGAACTGTGGTGCGATCCCGAAAGAACTTGCGGAAAGCGAGTTCTTCGGCTACGAAAAGGGTGCCTTCACGGGCGCCACCGAGAAAATGAAACAGGGAAAGTTTGAACTGGCCGACGGCGGAACGATTCTCCTCGATGAAATCCGCGAACTCTCCCTGGACATGCAGGTGAAGCTGTTGCGCGTCCTCGAGGAGAAGAGATTCTACCGACTCGGGGGCACCAAGGAAATTAGTGTCGATGTCCGCGTTATTGCGGCGTCAAACAAGGAACTCCTCCGGGAGGTGGAGGAGGGACGTTTTCGCGAGGATCTCTTCTACCGGCTGAATGTTGCCTCTGTGCGCATCCCGCCGCTGCGCAACAGGAGGGAAGATATTGGCGAGCTTGCTACCGCTTTCCTCGGAGAATTCTGCCGTCGGTTCAACAGGCCGATGCCACAGATCAGTCCTGAAGCGCTGCAGTATCTGGAGGGTCTGACGTGGAAAGGCAACGTGCGCGAATTGCGCAACGCCATGGAACGCGTGGTGCTGCTGAACAATGTACCCGTGCTGACCGGCGATCATTTTGCGTTTCTTCGCGCGGCGAGCAACGCTCCCTGCGCCTCGGGGCCCGGCAACGGCAAGATCGTTCGTCCTTGACCTCCCGCCCCAGGGCATCAAGATGAGCGAAGTGATGAAGGACCTCATCCTCAAGACACTGGATATCGTCGGGGGGAATCAGGTGCAGGCGGCAAAAGTTCTTGGCCTGACCCGCTCGAAATTGAGATACCGGATGGAGCAACTGGGCATTCGTCCCGAACAACGAACTTATCGCACGAGTGTTTGATGACCGTTCTCAAAACAGGAACACGACGGGGTACCGGTACGCGGCGCGTGCCCGCCGCTTCCGGGGCTGCCGTTTGCCGGCTTCGCGCAGGCGATCGCGGTGCCGATTCTTGTGTTCAGTGAGGCCGGCCAACTGGTGAACGGCAACACGGAACTCTTCGAATTTCTTGGCGTGGACATGGCAGATCTCGCCGGTACGGGGTGGCTCCGCCATGTTGAGGCAGAGGATCGCCGGATGGTCGGCGAGATCGTCGCCGCTGCTGCTGCGGCACGCCAGCCGTTCCGTCTCACGTGCCGCGTCCGAGCGCACCGGATGGACATCCGCACGTGCGAACTGCATTCCCGCGTATGGATGACCGGAAAGCGTGTGGCGGGCTACGTGAGCACGATGGTGGACGTCACCGCACGTGACGATGCAGCCCGGCGTGCGCGTCGAACGCGCATTTCCTCCGCGGGCTGTCTGAACACACCCCGGACATCTACATCGTCGTCGACGCTGCCGGGCGGATCATGCACTGGAACCCCGCCGCGGCGGAATACGCCGGCCGCCGGGAAGACGAGGTCGTCGGCGAACTCCTTTCGTCGATTCGTGCGCTGCGAAGCGAGATCGAGGCCGCGCTCATTGCGGTGCGCTCCACCGACAACACCGCGGAAGCTCCCCGAGGTGTCCTGGCCCGGCCGTTCGCTGCGTCTCGACTGCACACTCTTTCCGGCCGGAGAAGGATTGCGGCGTACTCATGACTCCCGAGCGGGAGTCGACGGGACGGCGACGTATGAAGCTCTTCGCCAATGCGATGAACAACTCCGCCGGAGTGAAGAACGCTATCGCGCCTTCTTGAAAACACGTCCGAAGGGAATCTGGCGGTTTGAAACCGATGCATCCGTTCCCGTGAGTGCACGGCCGCGGAACAGGTGCGCATGATGCTCACGCACGTCTATCTCTGCCGAATGCAACGATACGCTCGCCCACTTCTACGGACGCTCGAGCCCGGCCGATCTCTTGAATGCACGCCTCGCGGCTGCCATCAGACTGGATCTCCGGGCAGCTGGAGGCTCATCTGACGCGCTTTATCACTGCGGGATATCGCCTGAGCGACGTTGAGGTGTCGCAGCGTGATGCAGAGGGCAACATCCGTTACCTGCAGTGGAGTTTCGCCGGCTTCATCGAGCAAGGATGTCTCGTCCGTATATGGGGAATGATCAGGGATGTCACCGAGCGCCGGGAGGCCGAACGGCGGCTGCGGCTCCTCGCACTATACACTGACGAGTACCCGCGATGCCATATCGATCACCGATGTCGATAACCGCATCCTCTTTGTCAATGATGCTTTTGTGCGCACGTACGGGTTTTCCGAGGACGAGATGATCGGTCAGGATGTCGCCCTGGTCCGCTCACCCAGCACCCCGCCCATCCTGGATGAGCAGATCCGCAGACGCCACATTGCAGGGAGAATGGTACGGCGAAGTACTCAATCGCAGGGCCGACGGCAGCGAGTTTCCGGTCGAGCTCTGGACCTCTGTGGTGCACAACGATGAAGGCCAGCCGGTGGCATTGGTGGGAGTCGCCCGCGATATTACGGAACGCAAACGGACGGACGAAAACGTCCGTGCTTCGCTCCGGGAAAAAGAAGTGCTCCTCAAGGAAATTCACCACCGGGTGAAGAACAACCTTCAGGTCATCTCCAGTCTGCTGAGTCTCCAGGCGGAGTATATCACCGACGAGAGTATGCTCCGGATCATGCGTGATAGTCAAAGCCGTGTGAAGTCCATGGCGCTTGTGCATGAGAAACTGTACCAGTCGAACAATCTCGCCGAGATTGATTTCGGCGACTATGTACGCGTGCTCGTGATGCAGTTGTTCAGGTCATACGGAATCCCCCAGGACGGTGTACAAATGATCATCACGGCGGACACGGTCGCGCTGGGGGTTGACCGTGCAATCCCCTGCGGGATTATCGTGAATGAGCTCGTGACAAATGCTTTGAAGTATGCGTTTCCCGGCGGACGCAAGGGGAAGGTCGAAGTGGAATTGCGAACGATGCCTTCTGGGATCATCCGTCTGGCAATCCGGGACGATGGCGTCGGCCTCCCGCAGGATATTGAATTACCCAAGGCCGACAGCCTCGGACTGACCCTTGTGCACATGCTGACGGATCAGGTTCAGGGGGAACTGACAATACCCCAGACGTTGACGGGGGCGGAATTTGTGCTGACTTTTCGAAAGTGACATGAAGGATGCGCAAACGAATCGTGATGGTTGTCGAGGATGAGCTGATTGTCGCAGAAGATCTGACCCACTGGTTGACCTCGCTGGGGTACACGGTGGGTGCCCGGGCGGCGAACGGCCAGGATGCGGTACAGCGTTGCGAGGCAACACGTCCGGATCTCGTTCTTATGGACATCCTGTTGCCCGGGGAGATGGACGGCATTCAGGCAGCAGAGATCATCCGGCAAAGGTTCGATATCCCGGTGGTGTATATCACGGCGTCGTCTGACGACGCCACACTATCGCGCGCAAAAGTGACGGAACCGTTCGGATATATTCTGAAGCCCTTTGATGAACGCGGGCTGTACTCCACCATCGAAATGGCTCTGTACAAACATCAGTCGGAAAAGCGAATCCGTAACAGCGAGGAACGCTTTCGACTGCTGTACGAAAACGCACCGGTTGCATTTCAGTCGCTGGACGCTGATGGCCATCTCCTGCAGGTGAACAAGGCATGGCAAGAACTGTTCGGGTACACGCAGGAAGAGGTGAATGGCCGTTGGTTCGGCGAGTTTCTTGCACCAAACAGTACGGAACGCTTCATCGCGACGTTTACGCAGTTTCGCGATAGTCCCGTCACCGACACTATCACGCTCGATGTCATCACCCGCAACGGGATGAGGGTAGTCGGCGATATTCAAAGGCAGCATCGCGGTGGACTACCGGGGCATGTTCGAGATGACCCAGTGCGTCCTCGAGAGCCGGTTGCCCGTACACCGGCAGCGGACACGGCGGGAGGCGCGGCAGACTTTCCGGACAAATTGCAGGAGCTCCCGTTGCACGGCGCGTGGCTTCTGACATCTCCGGACGGCGTCATTCTGGGAACCACTCCAGCCCTGGAGCTGCTTCTCGATCTGCCGGCGGATCGTCTCTGCGGCATGATGTTCCAGGATCTCTGTCTCCGGCGACGCAGCGCTACCGAACTTCTTACGCACACCTCACGGTACGGGCACGCTCGATTCGCGTCCGCTCGGGTTGCGTCATGCCGACGGCGGGACGCTCGACGCGCACGTGACAGGGGTTTCTTCTCCATGGTTCGGGGGGTACGGCGGGCGGGTGTTGTCTGTATTTCCGGAAACCATGAATGCCACGGCATTGTACCGGATGATCGACGGGGCGCGGGAACCAATGGCGAATGTCAAGGGGGTGAGGCAATGGTAGGTGTGGCGGCAACGATCGCAAAGGGAGTGACCAGGGATGACTAAGACTTCAATACTTGTTGTCGAAGATGAACAGATTGTCGCCCGTGACATCGTCGCACGGCTTCAGCGGCGGGGCTTTGAAGTAGTCGGTATCGCCTCCACAGCAACGGAGGCCATCGAGGCGGCCGGTCGTACGCATCCCGACCTCGTGTTGATGGATATCATGTTGCGCGGAGAGGTGGATGGCATCACCGCAGCGGATCAGATACGCGATCTCTACGCAATTCCGGTCGTCTACCTGACGGCGTATGCAGATGAACATACGCTGCAGCGGGCCAAAGTGACGGATGCGTTCGGATATATTCTCAAGCCGTTCGAAGAGCGCGAGCTCTACATTACCATTGAGATGGCGTTGTACAAGCACCGGATGGAGGCGCGACTGCGTGAAAACGAGCGATGGCTTGCAACGACCCTCCGGAGTATCGGCGACGGTATCATTGCAGCGGATACGTCGGGGAATATCACCTTTGTGAATCCGGTGGCGGAACAACTCACGGAATGGCGCAGCGCGGATGCCCTGCAGCATCAACTGGCAGAGGTGTTTAGTACTGCGTTTGATGACATCGGTACCGGGCCGCCGGCAACCGTGCTGGTCAGCAAATCGGGAAGCGTATCCCCATCGAAGAAAGCGCTGCACCGATCAAGGATGATCGGGGGCTCACCAAAGGCATGGTGGTGGTGTTCAGAGATGTTACCGAACAGCGGCATGCGGAGGAAGCGCTGCGGGTCAGCGAAGCCCGCGTCACCGGGATTGTCGCATCGGCGATGGATGCCATCATTACCGCCGACAGCAACCAGCGCATTATCCTGTTCAATGCCGCAGCCGAACATGTGTTCGGCTGGACGAGTCATGAGGCCCTGGGGAGACATCTGGATGAATTCATCCCCCCGCGGTTCCGCGCGCGGCACCGGGAGGAGATCGACGAATTCGGACGGTCGAGGACTACAAAACGCCGCATGGGCAAGTTGGGAGTGGTGATCGGTTTGCGGCACGGCGGCGTGGAGTTTCCGATCGAAGCCTCGATCTCTCAGGTGGAATCCCAGGGAGAGCGATTGTATACCATTATCTTGCGCGATATCACCGAACGCGTCAAAGCGGAAGAAGCGCTGCGGACGAGCGAGGAACGTTACCGTCAGTTCTTTGAGGATGATCTGACGGGAGACTACATCGTCAGCATGGACGGCACGTTACTGGACTGCAATCCGGCGTTTGCGCGGATCATGGGGTTTCCCGACGTTGCCACCGCGCTCACCTGCAACCTGCACACACTCTACCCCAGCGATACTCTTCGCGACGCCTTTCTCGCTCTCCTGCGGGTCCACCGGCGCGTTGTCGAGTACGAAAAGGATTTCTTGCGGCCGGATGGCCAGCTCATTCATTGCGTGGAGAATGCAATCGGCGTGTTCGACGCCAACGATCAGCTGATCGAATACAAAGGATACATGTTTGACATTACCGAGAGAAAGCGGCTCGAGGAACAGCTCCGCCAGGCGCACAAGATGGAGAGTATCGGCACGCTCGCGAGCGGTATCGCGCACGATTTCAACAATATTCTGAATAACGTCATCGGGTTCGTCATGCAAATCAAGAAGCATGCAGGCGAGCCGGAGAAGGTGCTCAAGTACAGCCAGACGATAGAAAAATCCGCCACCCGTGGAGCAGAATTGTCGTCACAGCTGCTCTCCTTCGCACGAAAGGCGAAGCGCGAGAGCGTGACGGTTGATGCCGCCCAGGTCGTGGAGGAGGTGTTTTCGGTGTGCATGGAAACATTTCCCGGATCTGTCACCGTCAACCGCCATATCGATGCTGATCTGTATGCCATCCAGGGTGATCACGGCGAGTTATATCAAGTGCTGCTGAACCTCTGTGTCAATGCCCGCGATGCGGTGCTGTCCCGCGGAATCGACGCGTCGGGAACCGTCTCGATCGGCGCGTACAACGGGCAGGTGGGCGAGGGAGTCAGCGCCCAGATGCTGGCGACGCAGACGGACAGGATCGTGGAGCTTCGTGTGAGTGACGACGGTACGGGCATCCCCGGACCGATACGCGAACGGATTTTTGATCCGTTCTTCACGACGAAGGAGAGGGGTCGCGGAACAGGTCTGGGGCTCTCTGTGGTCTATAATATCGTGCGGAATCATCGGGGAACGATCCTTGTCGACAGCGAAGAGGGCGAAGGAACAACGTTCCATATCTACTTTCCCGCTGCACCGGCTGCGGCGCCGGCACCGGCGTCGAGACAGCTGCAGGCTCCCGCAAAGGGGAAGCAAGAGACGATTCTCGTCGTTGACGACGAGGAGTCGATGCAGGATCTCGGACGCGAATTGCTGGAAGAGCACGGCTATAAGGTGCTCATTGCCAGCAACGGCCCGGAAGCTATAGAGGTCTACCGCAGTCAACCGCAGATCATTAAGCTCGTGATCCTGGATCTGGTGATGCCCGGCATGGACGGCGGACAGACCTACCTCGAATTGAAGAAATGCAACCCGAACGTCAAGGCGGTCTTCTGCACCGGCTATATGCCGGATGCAGTGATTTCAGCGTTGCTTGAAGAGGAGCATCTCCACGCAATCCAGAAGCCCTTCAACCCCGATCAGTTTGTGCAACTGGTGAGGGATGTTCTTGACGCAACGCCGTGACGTGCGCCGGTGCGCTGCGCCGCGATCCCGGACATCCGCCTTCTGAGTCCCCTGGAGCTCATTGCCGCACGCAGGTCGGCACGCCCGATTCGAGTCACCGGTCATCTGCAGTGTACTTTTCCCCCTCCTGGGGCCTGAGCCCCCTTCTTCCTTCAAGTGGCTGATATTCGGCAATCCCGGATTTCCGGCATCGTGCTGATTTCTTCCCAATTCCTCCAAATTCCAACAATCTGACGCTGTCTCATAGCCCGCGCCCGATGGCATGAATTTTGGGATGGTACTGACGCAAGGCAGGGAGCCTGGCAGGGGACGGAACACGCTGAAAGGGGTAGAAGAAGACCGGATGATTCTGATTGTCGAAGATGATCAATTGTTCCGGCGAGCATTGGCGACATACCTTGTATCACGGGGGTTCCACACAAGGGTCGTTGCATCAGCCGAGGAAGCACTGGCGAATACTGAATGGCCGAAGGTGGATCTGGTCTTAATCGACTATTTTCTGCCCGGCATGAACGGCATTGAATTGGCGCGGACGCTCCGCGAACGACATATCAGCCACCCCCGCCTCGTTCTGATGTCCGGATATCTTCCGCCGTCGGTATACGACGAAGCCAAAGCGGCATCGATTGAGGCGGTTCTACACAAACCGTACGACATGGAGAGCCTCGATGAAAAACTCCAACCCCTATGCGAAGAAGGAGAAGCGTATGGACCCGCAAACTGACAGCATGCAAATTGTTTGCGACGAAAGCGAACGATGTCCGGAATGTGGACACGCATGGAACGAAGTCGGTCCGGCGCATTTCACGGATTGCCGCTATTTCTCTTTGGATGATGATCGTGATGAGGATCCAATAGTACTTCCCGGTGAATGTGCGTATCTCCCGAGCGAAGCAGTCTGATTGTGTCATGGCAAGCACTACTACGCAACACCGCTCGACTGTTGCTCCAATTGAGTCCGGGGGGTTAAGAAGAGGAAAAAGTGTCGATAGCAAAACGAGTCGGCGCGATTGTCGCCGGAGTGTTGACGGTCACCCTGGTTGTGACCTTCGGAGTCCTTCGAACCACGGAGGAATCACGCTCCTTTTCGACGATACAGGATCAGATTGTCCAGCAAACGAAACTTCTTGTACAATCGATCACCTTCGCCATGGGCCACGGGATCACCGATGTGGCGCCGTGCATAGCCGCCGTAGCACAAGCTAAGAATGTTCAAGAGCTGAGAATCCTTCCGTCGCATCAGGTCAAAGCCGGCGGTGAAGAGCAGATGGACGCTGCCGAGAAGGGAGTCCTCGCATCGGGCCAATCAATCGTTGCCAAAGAGACCTATAATGGGGTGCCCGTGATCCGGGCCGTCGAGCCGGTGATTGCCGATGAGGGATGCGTCGCCTGCCATTCGGCAGCCGTCGGAACACCTCTGGCGACGGTGAGCATTCGCTACTCTTTGGCCGAACACGAAGCCGCTGTTGGCACCATGCGTACGCTTACGGCGGGCCTGGCCGGTGCAGCCATTGTGTTGATTCTCTTCGGTGTCATGTTCATGATCAAGCGGCAGGTTCTCACAGACCTCGGGTCAGCCGTCCGTCACCTCAGGATCCTCTCCGAAGGAGATGTGACACAGGATCTACATGTCGATCGCACTGATGAGATCGGCCAGCTCAGTGAATCGGTCAAACGTCTGCAGGATGGTCTGCGGAGCAAAACCCGGGCGGCGATCGAGGTGTCCCGCGGCGACCTCCTGGCGGATGTTCCACTCGCTTCCGACAGGGATGAACTCGGCAAATCACTCCAGCAGGCAATCGTCGTTCTCCGGAGTCTTGTCGCTGAGACGACAACCCTGACGAGTTCAGCGATGGAGGGCCGATTGTCTGTGCGGGGAGACGCAGCACGGTTTGACGGTGCATACAAGGAAATTGTCGGGGGAGTGAACAGTACGCTGGATGCGGTGATCGGCCCGTTGCATGTATCGGCGGAGTACATGGATCGCATTGCGCGGGGGGATATACCGGCGAAGATTGTGGAGGAGTATCGGGGGGATTTCAATGCGATCAAGACCACTCTGAACACGTGCATCGATGCGGTGAACGGCCTGGTGGCGGATGCGACGAAGCTGTCGACGGCGGCGGTGGCGGGACAGCTGTCGGTGCGGTCGGATGCAGCGTCAGCACCAGGGGGACTTCCGGAGAATCATGGAGGGAGTGAACGGCACGCTGGATGCGTTGATGCGTCCGGTGGAAGACAGTGCGCGGGCGTTGAGCCGGATGGCGGAGGGGGATTTGACGGTGCGGGTGGAGGGGGAGTATCACGGGGATCACCGGAAGATCGTGGAGAGTATCAATACGGTGGCGGAATCGCTGGAGCGGGCGATGCGGGAAGTGAGTGAGGCCGTGTCGGCGACGGCGAGCGCGTCGAGCCAGATCAGTTCAAGTACGGAAGAGATGGCGGCGGGTGCCCGGGAGCAGATGAGTCAGGCGGGTGAGGTGGCGAGTGCAGTGGAAGAGATGACCAGGACGATCCTGGAGAACTCGCGGAACGCGGGAGTGGCGGCCGAGACGGCGAAGACGCGCACGGGAGAATGCGGAGCGGGGGATGGGTGTGGTTGCCGAGACGGTGGAGGGGATGAAGCGGATCGCGGAGGTGGTGCAGTGGAGTGCCGGGACGGTGCGGGAATTGGGCAAGTCGAGCGACCAGATCGGAGAGATCATCGGCGTGATCGACGACATAGCGGATCAGACGAATCTGCTGGCGTTGAATGCGGCGATCGAGGCGGCGCGGGCGGGTGAGCAGGGGCGGGGATTTGCGGTGGTGGCCGATGAGGTGCGGAAGCTGGCGGAGCGGACGACAAAGGCGACGAAAGAGATTGCGGGGATGATCAAGAAGATACAGACGGATACGACGGGAGCGGTGTCGAGCATGGAGGAGGGAACGGGAGAGGTGGAGAAGGGGAAGAAGCTGGCAGACCGGGCCGGAGCGAGCTTGCAGGAGATTGTGGGGGTGAGTCAGAAGGTGACGGATATGGTGACACAGATTGCGGCAGCGAGCGAACAGCAGTCGAGCGCCAGCGAACAGATCTCGAAAAACGTGGAGGGGATCTCGAAGGTGACGGGGGAAACGGCCCAGGGCACGCAGCAGATCGCGCGCGTCGCCGATGACCTCAACCGCCTCACCGAGAAACTGCAGGAACTCGTGGCACGATTCAACGTCGGCAAGGGAGCCCCGCACGCCGGCCGGTCCGGGGTGGCGGTCAAAGCGAATGGTTCGTTGACGGTGCACTGAGATGCAGGCAGAAGCCTTCCGGCGCGCGGCCCGGTTCGCCGGGCGAAGAGAGCGGCGGACAACGAGGAAGCACGACAATGGCAGACGTGACGGGTGAGAAGCAGGCGGCGGTCGATGAGACTGTTGCAGCTGGTGAGCTTCACTGTCGGTGAGGAGGAGTTCGCTGTTGATATCCTGCACGTTCAGGAGATCAACAGGATGCTGGAAGTGACGCGTGTTCCGAATGTTCCGGAGTATGTTGACGGGGTTATCAATTTGCGGGGAAGAGTTATTCCCGTCATCGATCTCCGGCTGCGGTTCGGTATGCCGCGGCGTCAGCATGACAAGCATACGCGAATCATCGTGGTGGAATTGAGTGGCAGGGTGGTGGGTTTCGTGGTGGATGCGGTCCGGGAGGTGTTGCGCATCCCGCGAAGCGTAACCGCACCGCCGCCGAACATGTTGGGTGCGCGACAGCATGAATACATCACCGCGGTGGGGAAAGCTGGATGACCGCATTCTTATCCTGCTGGATCTTGAAAAGGTGTTTGGTGCTGACAACTGATGCAGGATGGTACACGACGGGAACACAGAAAAGAGGCCTTTGATCTCCATGATACGTTTTCAGGCTCCGCAGTTCATCGCACGAAGCATCCTGACCAAATTCATTGTTTCGACGGCAACGGCCATCGGACTCCTCGTGTTTCTCGTGTTCTTTGTGTTGTCCAGAATTATCACTGACAAGTTGACTTCCAATGCGTACGATCTGCTGGTCTCGCGCATCGAAGGTATAGAAAATGCTCTGCAGATCACCGATGATCTGATGGATGCCCGTGTGTCGGCAGGTGTTGCCGTATTGAAAGACCGCGCACGGGAGTGGGGCGAGCCGTCTCTCGGCCCTCCCGTTGCCGTCGGCAATGAGACGGTCCCGACACTCCTGCTCGGCGGTCGATCCCAGATGAACAATCCCACCCTCGTTGATGAGGTGATGACGTTGGCGGGTGGAACCGCAACGATATTCGTGAGGCGGGGGGAAGATTTTGTCCGTGTCAGCACAAATGTCCGCAAGCCCGATGGTAGCAGGGCGATCGGTACACTGCTGGATCCCAAGGGCAAAGCGATTGCTGCTATCCGGGAGGGGCGGGCCTTCAGGGGAATTGCCGACATTTTCGGACAACCCTACTACACCGCGTACGAGCCGATGCGCAACAAAAGGGGGGATGTCGTGGGGATATGGTACGTCGGTTATCTCCTCTCTACGGTTACAGACATTGGCAGCGTGATCGAGAGGGCACGCATTTCCAAAAACGGGTTCATTGCGATCCTGGATCAGAAGGGTGTTGCGCGCTTCAAGTCCCAGATGGCCCCGCCGGAAGTCATCACATCCATTGAGTCGCACGACGCCAACATTCTGGAGGACTGGATACACGAAGAGCACAAATTTGCCCGGTGGGACTATACCGTCCTTGCGGCGTATCCCCGGACGGATCTGACAGCGTTGTTGTCGCAGGTGCGCTCGGTCATGATCATCACAGGTGCAGTACTGATGTTCCTGTTGAGCCTTGTTGCGGTGGTCCTCGTCAATCGTACCATTGTGCGGCCTGTGGAAGGGCTGGTGTCAGCGGCGGAAGGGTTGGCCGCAGGTCACATTGACATCACCCTTCCTCCAGCAGGGAAAGACGAAGTGGGGCGATTGGTGGTGGCGTTTCGAGCGATGGTTGAAAGCATGAAAGGGCAGGCAACGACGGCCGACCGGATAGCAGCCGGAGACCTTACGGTGAAGGCGGAAGTGCGTTCGGAGCGGGATGCATTGGGTAAGGCAATGCGGGGGGCGGTGCAGAGTCTCTGCGGTCTGGTGGAGGAGACAACCGCGTTGTCGCGTGCTGCCGTTGAGGGAAAGTTGTCGACACGCGGGAATGCGGAGAAGTTTGCGGGAGGCTACCGGGAGATCGTGCGCGGGGTGAACAGTACGCTGGATGCGGTGATCGGCCCGTTGCATGTATCGACGGAGTACATGGATCGCATTGCGCGGGGGGATATACCGGCGAAGATCGTGGAGGAGTATCGGGGGGATTTCAATGCGATCAAGACCACTCTGAACACGTGCATCGATGCGGTGAACGGCCTGGTGGCGGATGCGACGAAGCTGTCGACGGCGGCGGTGGCGGGACAGCTGTCGGTGCGGTCGGATGCAGGTCAGCACCAGGGGGACTTCCGGAAGAATCATGGAGGGAGTGAACGGGACGCTGGATGCGTTGATGCGTCCGGTGGAAGACAGTGCGCGGGCGTTGAGCCGGATGGCGGAGGGGGATTTGACGGTGCGGGTGGAGGGGGAGTATCACGGGGATCACCGGAAGATCGTGGAGAGTATCAATACGGTGGCGGAATCGCTGGAGCGGGCGATGCGGGAAGTGAGTGAGGCCGTGTCGGCGACGGCGAGCGCGTCGAGCCAGATCAGTTCAAGTACGGAAGAGATGGCGGCGGGTGCCCGGGAGCAGATGAGTCAGGCGGGTGAGGTGGCGAGTGCAGTGGAAGAGATGACCAGGACGATCCTGGAGAACTCGCGGAACGCGGGAGTGGCGGCCGAGACGGCGAAGACGGCACGGGAGAATGCGGAGCGGGGGATGGGTGTGGTTGCCGAGACGGTGGAGGGGATGAAGCGGATCGCGGAGGTGGTGCAGTTGAGTGCCGGGACGGTGCGGGAATTGGGCAAGTCGAGCGACCAGATCGGAGAGATCATCGGCGTGATCGACGACATAGCGGATCAGACGAATCTGCTGGCGTTGAATGCGGCGATCGAGGCGGCGCGGGCGGGTGAGCAGGGGCGGGGATTTGCGGTGGTGGCCGATGAGGTGCGGAAGCTGGCGGAGCGGACGACAAAGGCGACGAAAGAGATTGCGGGGATGATCAAGAAGATACAGACGGATACGACGGGAGCGGTGTCGAGCATGGAGGAGGGAACGGGAGAGGTGGAGAAGGGGAAGAAGCTGGCAGACCGGGCCGGAGCGAGCTTGCGGGAGATTGTGGGGGTGAGTCAGAAGGTGACGGATATGGTGACACAGATTGCGGCAGCGAGCGAACAGCAGTCGAGCGCCAGCGAACAGATCTCGAAAAACGTGGAGGGGATCTCGAAGGTGACGGGGGAAACGGCCCAGGGCACGCAGCAGATCGCGCGCGCCGCGGATGACCTCAACCGCCTCACCGAGAAACTGCAGGAACTCGTGGCGAGGTTCAGCATCAGCGCCGGGAACCTCGGGGCGACGGGCAACCGGACCCGGGTGGAAACCCGCAGGCACGGGCACGCACTCGTGTGATCGTTGCAGTTCCTGTTCTTCATGTACCAAGCATAGGCCAAAGGTCGTAACGCAGGCGTACGGGAGACACGACGAGGCACTGGACCCCATAGGGAGAACCCGGGGCGAAGTGCCTCGTCCATTTATGCGCACGGGATGCATGACAGGCTCTGGCACAGAATAGCGGCTCCGGGTCTGTCGCCGGGAAGCACGAACATGCATGGCCATGTGGCTACAAATAGCCACCAGCTCGGCGGTAGTCTTTCCGGACCATTGAATCGGTCCGTATGCACCAGCTGTGATTACGATTTATGATGATTTTAGACCATTTTTGAGGAGTGCAGGCACAAATTCCTTGGCATGGCATTAGAGATGAGTTTGCTTGCCGGGAAGAGTGCTTTGCACTGTTCCGACGGCTAATTCAACAAAAGGTGGTACGAACCGTATGCCGAGCGCGAAGATCCTGATTGTCGAAGACGAAGGCATTGTTGCTTCAGACCTCCGGGGTCGCTTGGAGAGGATCGGATATCATGTCCTGGATGTGATATCATCCGGTCGGGCGGCGGTTGAGTACGCAGTCGCACACCGTCCTGACCTGGTCCTGATGGACATCACTCTCCGGGGAGGGGTGGACGGCGTGGAAGCGGTAGAGGAGATGCGGCGGCGCATCGATGTAACGGTGGTCTATATCACTGCCCACTCTGACGAAGCTACGCTTCAACGGGCCAAGATCACGGATCCCTTCGGATACGTACTTAAGCCGTTCGACGAACGGGAGCTTTTGAAAACCATTGAAATGGCGCTCTACAAGAATGCCACGGACAAAAGGTTGCGCGAGCACCAGCATTGGCTGTCGACGACGCTCCAGACGATTGATGATGCGGTCATCACGACGGACACTGAAGGGAGAATACATCTCTTCAATCCCGTTGCGGAACGGATGACAGGGTGGACATCACAGGAAGCGATCGGCCGGGGAATTGAAGAGGTATGCACCTTCATCAATGATGACACTCGACAGGCAGCCATCAAGTCGGGTGACTCGGTGATCATGGTAAGCCGGACGGGGAAACGGACGCACATGCAGCGGATCGTGACCCCCATTCGGGATGCACGTGGTGCGACGATCGGTACGGTGCATGCGTTCCGCGACAGGAGTGACCGGGAACAGGTTCTTTCTGTTTTTGACGGCATCGCCGAGGCCATCTACGTGAGTGATCTGGAATCGTACCAGCTTCTCTATGCGAATGCCCATTTGCAGGATTCCCTCGGTGGACCGCTGATCGGCGACACGTGTTACCACGCCCTGTATGGTCTTGATGCCCCCTGCCAGACTTGTACTAACAGTATCATCTCCCGGCTCGATGGTCAGCCATACCGTTGGGAGTTTCATAATCCGCGCCTGAATCGGGACTACCTGGCTACTGACAAGATCATCAAATGGTCTGATGGCAGGGATGTGCGATTTGAACTGGCGCTGGACATCACAGAACACAAACACGCCAGTCGCATCCAGTCGACGGTCAACCGGATTGCGACGCTCACACAGGAATCCAGGGGTCTGGAAGACCTCTTCCAGGCCGTGCACGGAATCATCGGCGAGTTGATGCCCGCCGAAAACTTTTACATCGGCTTGTATGATGAAGTGCGGGATCTCCTGACGTTTCCGTACTTCGTCGACACGCTCGACGAGGTCGTTCCGGCGATGAATCCCGGGCGCGGACTCACGGCGTACGTCTTGCGTACGGGAAGGTCTTTGCTGGCAAATGAGGAGGTCTTTGCCGAACTGGTTGCCAGCGGCGAGGTGGTGTCCGTGGGCGCGCCATCAGTGGACTGGCTCGGCGTGCCGCTCATTGTGGAAGGGAAGACCATTGGCGTGGCGGTTGTGCAGAGCTATGATGCACGGATTCGCTTCTCGCGTCATGAGATGCAGCTTCTTGAGGCGATCGCTCCACAGGTTGCCCTCAGCATCAACAAGAAGAGAGCAGAGGAGGAGATGCAGGAGTTGAACAACCGTTTGCGCACGGTGGTCGAGACTGTTGCAGACGGCATCACGTTGAGTGATGTGAACGGCAAATTCCTGATCTTCAATTCGCACATGCAGGAAATCACCGGCTACACCATCGACGAGGCAAACGCCTCCCCCGATTTCCATGCGCTTCTTTACCCGGATCCCAAGGCCTACCATGATGCCGTGGCGAATCTCAACGATACGCTCATGGCCGGGTTCTCGCGCGATGTAGAGACCCGTGTGTTTGCCAGGAACGGCACCGTGAAGACGCTTCTCATGTCGACGACGGTGTTGCCGTTCGCCTCCGGGAACCTGTACCTGAGCGCCTACCATGACATTTCGTACCGGAAGAAAGTCGAAGAGGCGCTGAAAGAGCAATCCGACTTCCAGCAGCTCATGATTGATGCCATCCCCGTACCTGTGTATTTCAAAGACGCCACGGGGTACTATCTCGGATGCAACAACGCCTTCGAGACCTTTTCCGGAGCCGCCAAAGAAATTCTCATCGGTTATACCGGTGTAAGCACGGGCTTTTCGGACAACGCGTTGAGCGTACTCGACCTGGAACAGGCTGTGCTGCGCGACGAGCGCACACTGATGCGGGAAATAGCAATTCGCGGAGCCGATGGACAGACGCGTACGGTGCAATTTCACGTGGCGCCGTTCTCCCGGTCGGGTCAGAAGGCGGGCGGGGTCGTGGCGGCGCTGCTCGACATCACCGAGATCAAAGCAACAGAGGAGCAACTCCGTAAGGTTACCCGGGCGGTTGAACAAAGTCCGGCGTCGATCGTCGTCACCGATCTTGAGGGGACCATTGAATATGTCAATCCAAAGTTCGAGGAGGTCAGCGGGTATTCCGCAGCGGAGGCGATCGGCCAGAACCCCCGCATCCTGAAGTCCGGCCACACGCCCAAGGATGTTCATCGGCGTATGTGGCAGACGTTGTTGCAGGGAAAGGAATGGCGGGGCGAATTCTCCAACCGCCGCAAGGATGGAGCGATCTTCTGGGAGTATGCGTCGATTTCCCCCATACGGAACGCAGAAGGGCAGACCACCCACTATGTGGCGGTCAAGGAGGACATTACCGAGAGAAAGAAGATCGAGCAGGAGTTGATTCGCCTTGCACACGTGACGCGCTCCATTCGGGAATTTGTATTGATCACGGATACACGCGGGAGGATAAGCTACGCCAACCGCGCCGTGACAGACCGCTTCGGCTACACGTTGAATGAACTGATCGGCAAACAGGTCTCCATCCTGCTGTCGTCAGGGATGCCGTCCGACCAGCTCCGCGGTGCAATGCGGGGCACGATGCAGGGAGGATGGAGTGGAGATATCATGGGATTGTCGAAGAAGGGTGAAGAATTCTGGATGTCACTGACCACGTCAGTGATTTCGCATGAGAACCGATTTCTCGGCGTCGTGATAGTCTCCCGTGACATCACGGATCGGAAACTCGCAGAGGAGCAATTGCGCAAGTCTGAAACGCAGTTCAGGCTGCTCTGGGAGAAGTCACGTGACGGCATGCGCCTCTCCGACGCAGAGGGCCGCATTCTGATGGTGAACAACGCATTCTGCGAACTCGTCAACCTCTCCCGGGCGGAACTTGAAGGTAATTTGATCGGGGTGATGTACAAGCAGTCACTTCAACACCATGTCATGGAGAACTACAAGGAAAATTTTGTCGATCGCAAGGTCGCTGCATATTTTGAAAAGGAAAATCTTCTGTGGAATGACCGGTCGATGTGGTTTGCGGTTTCGAACGCGTATATCGAGCGCGAGGGGCAGCCGCCGATTCTCCTGAGCATCTTCCGCGATATCACCGAACGGAAGATGGCGGAAGGCCTGCGTGCACGTCATGCGTCGGATCTCTTCATCGCAAAGTCCAAGGCCGAAGAGCAGGCACGCATGCTGGAAATCCAGGCCGTGGAACTGCGCCAGGCGAAGGAGGAAGCATTACAGGCCTCGCAGTTCAAGTCGGAATTCGTCGCGAACATGAGCCACGAAATCCGTACTCCCATGAACGGAGTGATCGGGATGACGGGCATGCTCCTCGACACATCGCTCACGTCCGAGCAGCGGGAGTATGCGGAAATTATCCACACCTCCGGGGACGCCTTACTGGCCATCATCAATGACATTCTCGACTTCTCGAAGATTGAGGCAGGCAAGATGTCGCTGGAGTGCATTCCCTTCGACCTCCGGACCACGGTGGAGGAGGCGGTGGATCTTCTCGCGCCGAAGGCGCACGAGAAAGGTCTGGAACTCTCCTGTGCTGTCTACACTGACGTCCCGGTGGCCCTGAACGGTGACCCCGGCCGGCTGCGTCAGATACTTGTGAACCTTGTCAGCAATGCCGTCAAGTTCACCGAAAAGGGAGAAATTGCGGTCCGCGTCATGCTCCACGAATCCCTCGGCGACGAAGTCTGGCTGCGGTTTGAAGTGACCGATACCGGCATCGGCATCTCACCTGAGGGGCGGCTGCGATTGTTCCAGGCATTCTCCCAGGCTGACGGTTCGACCACGCGCAAGTACGGAGGGACGGGACTCGGTCTGAGGATTTCCAAACAACTTGTGGAGTTGATGGGGGGCAGCATCGATGTCCGGAGTGAGCCGGGCCTCGGCAGCACATTTTGGTTCACCGCGCGCCTCTCGCGACAGTCTCTGGCAACGGAGCCGGGACATCGGGATGAGCGACTCGACAATGTGCGGCTGCTTATCGTTGATGACAGCGCAACGAACCGCGCCATCCTCGCGCATCAAGTCACTTCCTGGGGGATGACCCACACTGCCGTGTCGACAGGAGAGGAGGCGCTGCTGGAGCTTCGCAGCGCAGCAGTTGCGGGAATGCCGTACAGGATCGTCCTGCTTGATATGCAGATGCCGGAAATGAACGGGACGACACTCGCATGCACCATCAAGGAAGATCCGTCCATAGCATCCGCCATTCTGGTGATGCTCACCTCGATTGGTGCCGTGCCGGCGGCGCGCATGAACTCCTGCCGGATCGCCCTCAGCCTGACCAAACCCGTGAAAGAGGGGGTTCTCCATGATGCCCTCGTACGGCTGGTCGCCGGCGTCAACGGAAAGCAGCCCGGTCTGCAGGGAACGCCGTCGCCAACGCCATCGCCGAACATCGCGGGGCCGGTCCGGACGCTGAAGGTGCTGGTAGCAGAAGACAATGCGGTGAACCAGAAGGTCGCCCTCCGGATGTTGACCAAACTTGGCTGCCGGGCCGACGTCGTGGGTAACGGGCAGGAAGCCGTGGACGCACTCAGGACCATTCCGTATGACCTGGTGTTCATGGACTGCAACATGCCCGAGGTCGACGGATTCACCGCTACGGAGATGATTCGCAAGATGGAAGCCGGGGACAAACATACAGTAATTATCGCGATGACTGCAAATGCGCTGAAAGAGGACCGCGAAAAGTGCCTTGCTGCGGGCATGGATGACTATGTGGCCAAGCCCGTGAGTCAGAAGGTGCTCACAGACATCGTCAATGAATGGAGAGAAAAAACAATGGAGCAAGCACCAACAGGGATCGCGGCTTCAGCCACTCGACGGGATGCGGAAGAACCCGCCGTTGATCGGGCGCGTCTTGACGAACTGGCGGAACTCGGCGATGAGGAAGATCCGGAATGGGTCATGTCCATTCTTCAGAAATTTGAAGAGGATAGCGCTTCCCGGATTGTGAAGCTGGTAGTCGCTGCGGAGACAGGTGATGCCCCGGCTCTTGGTCAGACAGCACATGCGCTGAAGGGAAGTTGCAGCAATCTCGGTGCGATGCAAATGGCCTCCATCGCCCAGGAGCTCCAGGAGCTGGGACGAAGTGGAACCACTGCCGGCGCCGCAGACATGGTCCGTACACTCGAAAACGCCTTCGCACGCGTGAAAGTGGCGATCGAGCAGTATACCTCAACCCGTGAGCATGTCCGATGAAGGTACTGATTGCCGAAGACGATACGGTATCGAGCTACGTGCTTGCCGCACGGGTGCGCAAAATGGGGCACGAGGTGTTGACCGCCGCGGACGGGAATTGCGCCTGGGCCACCTATCAGGCGGAGCATCCCCGACTTGTGATCACAGACTGGATGATGCCCGAAATGGACGGTCTCGAACTCTGCCGGCGGATACGTTCCGTAGAACATCGCGCCTATACATACATAGTACTCCTGACAGCGCTGAGCGGCAGGGAGAAGTATTTCGAAGGAATGGAAGCAGGCGCAGACGACTTTGTCACCAAACCGTTGGAAGCTGACGGCCTGCAGGCACGTCTGCGCGTCGCCGAGCGCGTGGTGAATTTGCAGCAGGACGTGAACCGGCTCGAAGGATTATTGCCTATCTGCGCGTACTGCAAAAAGATCCGGGACGGTGCCAATCTCTGGCATCCGCTGGAATCCTATATGGGAGAGAAAACCGAAACCGCGTTCACACATACACTCTGTCCGGAGTGCAGCAAGCTCTGACACATAAGGAAAACCACCGATGGGAAAAATCAACATAAGCGATGTACGTGCCGGCATGGTGCTGGCAGCGGATGTTCAGGATCGGAACGGCAGAACCCTGCTGGCAAAGGGGGTTGAGGTCTCCGACAAGCATATCCGCATTTTTAAAATGTGGGGAATCACAGAAGCTGATATTCAGGGGGTGGCGCTGGAAGATGTTGCCGCCCATGATGCCGCGACAATCGATCCCGTTGTACGCGAAAAGGCCGAACAGGAAATCCTGAAGAGATTCCGATTTGCGGACTTGGGGATCGGTGGTACAAAAGAGCTCGCACGGCTCGCCACTCTACGATACGTACGCACGATGACGGAGGCCCAGGATGGACACCAGTCCACGTGATCTTCTCAGAGGATATGTCGAAATATCGTCGCTTCCCACCATTCATTTCCGGCTGGAAGAGGCGATCAATAATCCCAAGAAGTCGATGTCGGATATCGCTAAAGTCATTCGCGAAGATCCCGGATTGACGGCTCGCCTGTTGCGCATCGTCAACAGCGCCTTCTATAATTTCCCGTCGAAGGTGGAAACGATCTCGCAGGCGGTGACGATTGTAGGTACGCAGCAGCTCAGCGCACTTGCACTGGCCACGTCGGTGATGAAGATGTTCAAAGGCATTCAGTCAAATCTTGTCAGCATGGATTCGTTCTGGCGGCACAGCGTTGCCTGCGGTCTGGCTGCGCGCGTGCTGGCGACCATGCGCCGCGATAATAACGCCGAACGCTTCTTCGTCGCAGGCATGCTCCACGACATCGGGAGACTCATCCTCTACACCAAACTCACGGACAGGAGCCAGGAAATCCTGCATCGTGCGCGTACGGCCCCCATGCTGTTGTATGAAGCAGAGAGGGAGGCTCTGGGGTTCACCCATGCGGTGGTCGGCGGTCTCTTGCTGCAGACCTGGAAACTTCCCACGAGTCTTGAAGAAATAGTCATGTTCCATCACAACCCGATGTCCGCGACCCGGTTTCCCATGGAAACGGCCATCATTCACCTTTCGGACATCATCGTCCATGCGATGGATCTGGGGTCCAGCGGGGAAACTTTCATCCCGCCGCTGGATGCGACGGCATGGGAGAAACTGGGGCTTCATCCCAGCGTTCTCGGCAGTGTGGAGGAACAGATCGACCGTCAATTTCATGATGCGATCCAAACAATGATGGCGGATGCGTGACATGGAAGATCTCAATGAGCTCATAGAACAACTCCGTCAGGCAGAAGGACGGGTGCGCCATCTGGAAGGGGTAAACCGGCGTGTGCTTGATGCCCTCGACTTTGTCGCCTCCCTGGGCGATTTCCAGACCAGCATCAATCCCGATCAGGATGCCTCCGCCATCATGGCGGCGACCAGATCAAATGTCAGCCGTATTCTGTCGCTTGAGGTGACGGCATTCATGACCGAGCCACAGTCCGGCGGCGAACTGGTCATCACCGATTGCAGTCCGGACGATCACGCTGACGCAACTGCAGCGCGAAATCGATTTGCAGATCGACGATGGGACGTTTGCGTGGGCACTCAATCAGAATCGTGCGCTTGTGGTCCCCGCGAAGACTTCTGCGAATAACATCGTGCTGCACGCGCTGGCCACGCGTTCGCACGTCATCGGCATGTTCGTCGGTGTCCTGCCGGGTGAAGAGCAGCTGATCACCGATGTTTCGCTGAACCTTCTGTCGATTCTCCTGTTCCAAACGGCGAATGCCCTCGAGAACGCCGCCCTGTACCAGAAAATGATCGACTACAACCGCATTCTGGAAGAAGCGATCAGGGAACGCACCCGTGAATTGCAGGGCGCTCTGGAGCAGGCCAAGGTTGCCAACATCGCCAAACGGCAATTTCTGGCAAACATGAGCCATGAAATCCGCACTCCATTGAATGGAATTATGGGACTGGTGGACCTTCTCCGGGATACCCGGCTCGAGCCGGAGCAGCGGAAATATGTGCAGATCATCCAGGGGAGCAGCACGGCATTGCTCACGGTGATCAACGACATTCTTGATTTCTCCAAGATCGAAGCGGGAAAACTGACTCTTGATCAGAAACCCTTCGGGACGCTTGCGACAGTGGAACAGGCCGTACACCTGTTTTCGGGCCGTGCCGAGCAAAAGGGCATCCGTCTTGTCATCGACTGTGATCCCGGCGTTCCGGCGGTGCTCATGGGCGATTCCGTCCGATTTTCCCAGGTCATCTCCAATCTTGTCGGGAACGCCATCAAATTCACCGAGGTTGGCGGCATTACAGTGTCGGTGAAAACCACCCAGCGTACTGAACGCCAGGTTTCTCTCCGCTGCGATATCAGCGACACCGGCATCGGGATTTCCCCCGCCGGTTTGAAGACACTGTTCCATTCGTTCTCGCAGGTGGATGGATCGGCGACGCGGAAATATGGAGGGACAGGACTCGGGCTGGCAATCTCCAAGCAACTCGTAGAAATGATGCACGGGACCATCGGTGTGGAGAGTGAAGTCTGGACACGGCAGCACGTTCTGGTTCACCGCGACGTTCGACATTGGTCAGGAGGTTCCCGGGCAGGCACCGGAAGCGCACGCCATGCCACGGAAGAATCATGCGATGCGCGGCACACGCGTGCTCGTCGCAGAAGACAATGAAGCCAACCGTCTTGTCGCGTCGATCCTGCTCGGCAAATTGGAATGCGATTCGGTTATCGTGACAAACGGGCAGGAGGCTGTGGAGAGCCCTTGCCGGGAAGGAATTCGACATCGTGCTGATGGACTGTCATATGCCGGTACTGGACGGGTTCGAAGCGACGCGAATGATCCGGCGTTCCGAGGGCGCAGGAAAGCACCGTGTTATCATTGCCATGACCGCAAATGCTCTGCAAGGGGAAAGAGAACGATGCCTCGACGCCGGCATGGACGACTTTCTGAGCAAACCGGTGATGCTCGAAGATCTTGCGGATAAGCTCGCCGCCTGGGTCCGCGCGGATGCATCCCCGTCACAAGTGTGTCAGCACAACCGCCCCGGAGGAAGAACAGCCTGCACTGCGGGTCGACCACGAGCGGTTGAAGTACCTTCAAGACCTGAGCAAGCGGCAGGATCCGACCCTGTTCGAGAGATTGATACGATCGTTTCTTGATGATGCCCCGGTTCGCATCATCACCATGTGGCATGCCCTGGAGTCGAACGATGCGCATGCATTCTTCACGGCGGCGCACTCTCTGAAGGGCATTAGCGGGAATCTCGGCATCATGAAGATGATGGAGATGAGCCAGACTCTTCAGATTGCGGGTCAGGAGGGAAATCTCAGTACGTGTCGAGGTGCCATTGCGCGCGTTGGAAGAGGAATTCGAATACGTGAAGGAAGAGCTGCAAAGTGAATTCGTCTATTCCGAGAACAAAGCATGAGAATGCTCATCATTGAGGATGACGAGGCATCGCGCACGATCCTCTCCGTTCAGCTGCAAAAACTGGGGCATGAGGTGCTGGAAGCGGAAAACGGGGCCCGTGCGCTGGAGGTGTACGAACGGGAGCGACCTGTCGTGGTGATCACCGACTGGATGATGCCGGAGATGAGTGGGCTGGAGCTCTGCAGCCGCATTCGTTCCATGAACCGCCCCGAGTACACCTATATCATCATTCTGACGGCTCTTGGGCACAAGGGCGCATATGTTGAGGGTTTGAATGCAGGTGCTGACGATTTCATTGTCAAGCCCGCCGACAGCGCACAGCTAACCGTGCGGCTTCGCGTGGCAGAGCGGATCCTGTCGCTGCAAGGCGAGATGCGGCAATTGGAGAGGTTGCTTCCGATCTGCCCGAAATGCAAGCGGATTCACGCAAACGGCGAACGATGGGAGCCTGTCGAGGCCTACATCACGGAACGGTCGGAAGCCCACTTCTCGCACGGCATCTGTCCTGATTGTAACAGGGATATCGTGCAGCCGCAGATTGCGGCCCTACGGCTGCGCAATAGAACGCAGGTGTAATGATGGAGTCTCACAGGAAACCGGTCGGGGTTGGAGTTGCGGAGGGGAGGCCGCAGGTCATCCAGGGAAACGTCGATAACACCACCGGCAATATCGATGCCCGTGGCGCACTTGTGATCCATGGCGATGTACTATCGGGTTTCAGCGTGCGCACACGCGGCTTTCTGGAAATACGGGGGAACGTGGAAGATGCAACGCTTGACGTCGATGGCGATCTCGTGATCCGGCAGGGATTCACCGGAAGCGGCAGGGGAAAGATCTCCGCAACGGGCACGGTCGCGCTCTCTCATGTTCGCAATCAAACGGTGATTGCGGGAAAGGATGTCATTGTCGGGAACGAGTGCATCAATGCCACGATATTTGCGGGGGGCCGCATCTCCGCTGCCCGTGCCGTGGTCTCGGGCGGAAAACTCGATGCCATGACGGAGATCGAAGTGGGTGAACTCGGATATGCCGATGACGTCACTGCCAAGCTTCGTGTCGGACAGCGGGCAAAACTCATTGCGCACCTCGGCACAGCGGAAAAAGATCTGACAAATGCCGAGCGCCAGCTCCGGGAAGTCAAAGAAGCAGTCTACAAGCTCATGAAAGTCAAGGTTGACGGGGGTCTCCTGACGGCCGACAAGGCGGCACTCCTGGTCAAGCTTCAGGCCGTGCAACGATCGCTCCCGGGTCGGATTGCTGAACTTCAGGCGGCTCGATCGACGCTGCAGGCGGATCTCCAGAAGAAAAGGGATGCGCGCATCATCGTCCATGGCAAGGTCTCTGCGGAAACGATGATCGAAATCAATGGTGCCCGGAAGATTCTCGAGAGTGCGGTGTGTGGCGTTGAATTTGTCGAATGGGGAGGTGCTCTTAAAGCCCGCTCGCTCTAGCGAAGCGGTCAACTGAAGGAAGCTATGGTTCAATGACACCGGTGATCCGGAACTACATAGCCCTGCTCCTCGACGGTGACGAGCCGGATGTGCGCCGGAGGGCTGCGGAGGAACTGGCCGCCGCTCCGGGGCTTGCGCCCATTACTGCGCTGGCGGTGGCGTTGGAGGATGAGAGCAAGGGAGTGCGGGATGCCGCGGGTCGATCGCTGCTTGCCACCGGCGGCATCGCCGTCGCCCGCGCCATCGTGGAGCATATCGAGCACCACAACATCGTCACACGGAATCTTGTGGCGGAACTCCTCATACAACTGGGTGACACTTCCATCCCGGAAATACTCCCGTACCTGAAGCATGAGAACCGGGACGTGCGCAAATTCGCGGTGGATATTCTGGGGCTCATCGGAAGCGACGAACCGACCCCTCGCATGCTGCCCCTGCTGGAAGATCCGGATGACAATGTCGTGGTATCGACCGTTGAAGCGCTCGGCAACATGAGGAGCACAGCGGGTCTGCAGGGGCTCTACGAAACATACGACCGCCATGCACTATGCCCGCCCTGCTGTTGCCGAGGCTCTCGGCAAGATCTGTGCCACGGATGCCGAGGAATTTTTGATGGATCGCTTCCGGCAGTCCCTTGGCGTTCTTGCCACCGATCCCGTAACGCCGTTTGCCATCATCGAAGCCCTCGGCGTGCTCGGCGGAGGCGATGCATTGGCCGAGTTGCGTCAGACCCTGGATGCGGTAAGGGGAACACTCCGCTCGGCTAGCCTGCACGCGATGGTACGCATCTCCGAGCGGTTGGGCCGCGCACTCCCCGCCGGAGAAGGATTGAAACATGACTATCTCCGGGCGGCGAACGAAGCCGACCCGGCCGTCCGCATCAGCGGCGTGAAAGGACTGTCAGGGTATTCCGGCGGGGACGTGACCGAAGCACTCATCCATGCTCTTGGAGCCGATCCGGAAATTGACGCCATCGCCGTGCCGGCTCTGTTGCGGAGAGACGATGCGCTGCACGCGGCAACGGCGGCACTGGAACAATTCGCTCAGGGGCAGAGAAAAGCCGTGATCGGCCTGCTGGGCCGCCTCACCATGGAGGCAATCGAGAGTGTGATGCGGAAGGCGATCACCACCGGCGATGAAGAGGTGTTCGGCCGTGTGTTTGCGGCCGTCGCCGGGCAGTGGAGTGCAGCAGACGAGGAGACGCGGGCGGTCATCGTGGACGTGCTCTTCCGTCTGGATGGTGACCGGGCGGTGGAATTCCTTGATGCAATAATGAACGATCCTGATCCGTGGCTGCGGATTCATGTCATAGATGTCATCGCTGCGATCGCTGATCCGCGCGCTCCGGAATTTATCACGCGCTTCCTCCGGGACGACAATGAAATGGTCCGTGAGGTGGCCCTGAGCGCCTTGCAGAAGAAGGGATACACGCCGGCCCTCAATGACGCAGGTGGCGAAGATGTCACATGACCTGTTCTGTGTGTTCCGGGAATTCATCTATCGTATGACCGGGATATACTTCCAGGAACACAAGAAATATCTCCTTGAAGGGAGGATCATCAAGCGCGTTCAACTCCTCGGGCTCGACTCATGTGAGGACTACCTTCAACTCCTCAAGTACGGGACGCGGCGTGCGGAAGAGCTGGCGCATTTCTACGATGCCATCACAATCAATGAGACGTTCTTCTTCAGGAACGAGCCTCAGTTTGAGGCGTTCGAGCAGATGCTGGTGCCGGCGCTCCTGGCGCGAAGAGGATCACTCACGCATCAGAAATTGCGTGTCTGGAGCGCAGCGAGCTCCTCAGGGGAAGAAGCCCACACCCTGGCAATGATCTACCTCGAGAAGCTCCGGAGGAAGTACCAGGGACTTGAATTTGAGGTTGTCGGAACGGACATCAGCGCGGCGGTGCTGGAGACCGCCCGCAAGGCAGTCTACCGCGAATACTCCATTCGCAACATGCCCAGGCACTACCTGGAGAAGTACTTCGCGGTCGAAGATGCGCGATATGTGCTCCACGAAGAAGTCAAGGACTTCGTCCGTTTCGATCATCTGAATCTGTACGACCAGACACGCATGAGGCAGATGGCCAATTTTGACGTGATCTTCTGCTGCAACGTGCTGATCTACTTTGACATCCGGTCGAAGATCCAGGTTGTCTCGAATCTCTATAACGCGCTGAATCGCGGTGGGTATCTGTTTATCGGTTATGCGGAATCGCTGCACGGCATCTCCACCGCATTCAAACTGGTGAATTTTCCCAGGACCGTCGCTTACAAGAAGGAATAGAGCGCTATGGGCAGAACGATCCTCGCCGTAGATGATTCCGCCACGGCACGCAAGTTCATTTCTGTGGCGTTGAGCATACAGGGATTCGTGGTCGTCACGGCATGTGACGGTATGGATGCGCTGGAGAAGTTGCCCAACCAGCAGGTGGATCTGGTGATCACCGATTTGAACATGCCACACATGGATGGCTTCGAATTGATCACCGCCCTCAGGGAAAATCCACACTACAAGGATCTGCCGGTGATTGTTCTGACGTCGCTGAATGATGAGGAGAGCAAGGGCAGAAGCGCAGGAGTCGGTGCAAATTCCTACATCGTCAAGCCGTTCAGTCTCGAAAAGATCCAGTATGAAGTGTCGAAGTATGTACGCTGGGCGGAATAATCTGTTCATCTATGCAGGGGTGTGATATGAGTGAAACAAAATTTCTTGTGGTTGATGATTCGTTGACGATGCGCCGCATCGTCGTCAACACCCTCAAGACCCTGGGCTTCTCCGGAATAATTGAGGCGGTTGACGGGAAAGACGCCATGACCAAACTGATGAGCGAAGGAGCGGACTTTCTCATTACCGACTGGAATATGCCGGAGATGAACGGTCTCGAATTGACGAAATGGGTCCGGAGCACCGAGCAGTTTACCGACCTTCCCATTCTTATGGTCACGACGCGGGGGAATAAGGAGGACGTCATCGAAGCCATGAGAATCCGGGTGAGCAATTACATCGTGAAGCCCTTCACGGCTCAGGGTTTGAAAGAGAAGATCGACGCCATTCTGAAGGGCAGTGACAGCAAACCGGCCTGAGTGCGGACCGGCGCAACGTGCACACCATGGAGTCATAATAGAGGCACCGTCAATGTCAACAAGAACTGTCGTGGATGTGCTGGTCGGCATCATTCCGGCGCTGGATCACATCAAACAGGCCATCGAACAGACCACGGGCGCGATTCCCCGGGCTGAAACCCAGTTGACCAATGTCAACCAGGCAACAGAGTTGGCGACGGTGAATATACTCGATGTGCTGGACCGCATGACAGGGCACATCGAAGCCGCGGAGAAGGCTGTCCACGAACTGCGGCTGGGCACGGGCAATGCCAATGCATCGCTCGAAGCCATCACCCAAACCCTGGCAGACACACGCCAGGATGCATCGAGTATCGCCATGGCATTGCAGGTGCAGGACATAACGTCCCAGAAGATCGCCGGTGTCTCACAGGTGATAGAAAACGTTCGATGCCAACTGCTCGACGCTCTCGGCCAGCTTGAACCCGGCCGGAAATGTCCTGCCGCTCCCGGCGGTGGGGGGGCGCCGGCATTCGACGGAAATGCCTCATTCACGGGGTCGACTGCACGCCAGGAGGATGCTGACGCGATCATCAGAAAATGGAACAAGGCGGACAATGAGTGATCAGGGTGCGGGCATGGGGCCGGCCATCGACAGTGAAATGGTGGAAATCCTCGAGAGCTTCATCGCTGAAACCCGCGAGATCTTCGAAAAGTTCGGGCAGGACCTTATCACATTGGAACAGGGTGCAACGGATCCCGATCTGTTGAACGCCATCTTCCGTGCTGTGCATACCGTCAAGGGAACTTCATCATTTCTTGGCCTGGAACAGATGACGCAGCTGGCGCACAGCGTCGAGGATGTTCTGAACAAGCTGCGCCGGGGTGAACTCCAGGCGTCGTCGGTCAAGATGGATGTCCTGTTCGACGCCTACGACTGTATGAAAGAATTGCTCGCGCAGATCGAATCGCGGAATATCCGGCACGTTGATCTGGACCCCATCCTCAGCAGGCTTCAGGCAATATCGCAGGGGGGGTCTGCTCTTGCACTTCAGGCTCCTCCGGGAGCTGTTCAGGAACCTCCGCCTCCGAAAGTCGACGGGGTCGCTGCTGCGACCCGTCCCGCCGGATCACCCGAAGCTGTGCCGGTTCAGCCCACGGGACAGCCGGCTGGCGGTCTTTCCATCACGGGAGCACATCCCCCGGACACCGGGGCCAGGATGTCTGTTGGTACGACAATCCGGGTGGATGTCTTGCGTCTTGACAGCCTCATGAATCTTGTCGGTGAACTTGTGCTCGGCCGTAACCGTCTGATGCAAATCGCCCATCAATTGAGTCAGGAGGACGAAGGCACACCCTCCTCCAGGGCGCTGACGGAAACAAGCTCCCAGATCGACTTTATCACCACCGAACTTCAGATGTCGGTGATGAAGACCCGCATGGTCCCGATTGCGAAAGTCTTCAACAAGCTCCCGCGACTTGTGCGTGATCTCAGGAAAGAAACCGGGAAAGATCTCGAACTTATACTGGCCGGGGAAGAGACGGAACTCGACAGGTCGATCATCGAAGAACTCAACGATCCGCTTGTCCACCTTCTGCGGAATGCAGGAGATCACGGGATAGAATCGCCGGCGGATCGGCGGGCGGCGGGGAAGCCTGAACAGGGTACCATCACCGTCCGGGCGGAGCACGAGGGAAATCATATTGTCATTTCCGTTGGCGACGACGGCCGCGGGATGGATCCGGAGAAACTCAAAGCGAAAGCAATTGAAAAAGGGACACTCACGGAGGCCCACGCGAACGAAATGTCGAGGGCCGACGCCTTTAATCTGATCTTTGCGCCCGGCTTCAGCACTGCCGCAAGGGTCACCAACGTCTCCGGCAGGGGTGTCGGGATGGACGTTGTGAGAACGAACATCTCCAAACTGAAGGGTACTATAGAGATCGAGTCGGAACACGGGAAAGGGAGCAAAGTCATTGTCAAAGTCCCGCTGACGCTCGCCATCATTCAGGCACTCCTTGTGGAAGTGGCCAATGAGGTGTTCTCCATCCCGATCGAAACAGTGCTCGAAGTCGTGCGCATCGAACCGAAAGACATCACTACGGTTGGCGGACGGGAAGTCTTCCGGCTGCGGAACAGCGTTCTGCCTCTGGCCCGTCTTGATCGGGTGATGGGAATGTCAGCCAACGGGTCCAGACAGGGCGAGTGGATCTACATAGTCGTTGTCGGGTTGGCCCAGCGACGGCTGGGCATTGTCGTGGATTCGATGCTGGGACAGAAGGAGGTCGTTATCAAGTCTCTGGGAGGTTATCTGGGGACGATCCCGGGAATTGCGGGTTCGACGATTCTCGGCGACGGGCGCGTCATTATGATTCTCGACGTCGGCGAAATGATGAAGCTGTTCGCGGACTGCCAATGACTAGGACCATCACTGTGATAGTTGTGGACGATTCGGCATTCATGCGGAAGACTCTGTCCATGATGCTTGAATCGGACGCCCAGGTCAAGGTGGTTGCGACGGCACGCGACGGAAAGGAGGGGATCGAAAAGATACGTAAATTCCGGCCGGATTTGGTGACGATGGATATTGAAATGCCGGGGATGGACGGCCTGACCGCCCTGGGAATCATCATGAAAGAGATGCCACTCCCGGTGTTGATGGTCAGTTCGGCTACCAATGAAGGGGCGAAGGCCACTCTGGACGCCCTCACCCTCGGCGCAGTGGACTTTATTCCCAAGGAGCTCTCCTCCGCATCTCTGGATATCGTCAAGATTCAAGAAGAACTCGTTCAGAAGGTCAAACAGGTTGTCCAGAGCCGTTCGCTCGAATTCCGGTTGCGGAGAATTCGCAGCATGTTCCAGGACATCAAAGGGAACACCGCATCGAATGCGGGTGCATGTGTTCCGTCGACGGCAGGGATACCGCGGAGCTCATGGCCGATCAGGAAAGACCTGCGTGCCGTTGTGCTCGGCATTTCCACCGGCGGGCCGTGCGCTCTTCTTCAGATGCTGCCGAAGCTTTCGAAGGATTTTCCCCTCGGCATTGCCGTGGTGCAGCATATGCCTGCACGGTTCACAAAGTCGATGGCGGATCGTCTTGACGGCCTGAGCCGGATTCATGTTAAAGAGGCTGAAGAAGGGGATGTGCTGGCCCCGGGTGTGGCGCTTATTGCACCGGGGGGAGCACACCTGACATTTCATGACGGCGGCGGAAAGCTCATTGCCCGGATTTCCGCTGAACCGTCGGACACACTGTACCGGCCGTGCGCCGATGTCACAATGCTCTCCGCCGTTACGGCGTGTAACGGTCCGTTGTTAGGTGTTATCATGACGGGTATGGGGAAGGATGGTCTGGAAGGATTGAAACATATTAAAGAGAAGGGTGGCCTGGTAATTGCCCAGAATGAAGAGACATGCGTGGTATATGGCATGCCCAAAGCGGCCGTGGATGAAGGAGTTGTGGATCTCGTGTTGTCGCTTGAGGACATCCCTCAAGCGCTCACACATATTGCGCAAGGGGTGTCATGATGAGCCTTGGGAAGGGGACTATGGAGTTCACAGAGCTGGCAGATTTCTCGCTGGGAGGTGCAGAACCGCAGGCGGTGAGTATCAAGAAAAATGTGCTCAAGCGTGCTCAGGTGCTGCGAAGGGGAGTGGAGGAGGTTGGAGTCGATGAGAACAGCCCGGAAGACCCGTTGGTGTTTGTGCAGCGCGAAGGGGATCTGGTGACCGGGGTCGATTTTCTTTGCAAATGCGGCCGTTCTGCGAGTCTTAAGGCTGACGTATGACGAAGAGTAGCCATCACTTGGCGAATAGTAGCCACAGAAAAGAGCACGCGCTTCGATCCGGAAGGAAGAAGTGAAACAGTTTGGCCCTTGCGGGGGTGCAGAAAGGTTGGCACCGCAGTTGATATAAGAATTGTACGAGGATTCAACCAAGTGCTTCATGACACTGAGGGTGAAGCACAATGACACACGGACCCAATAGCGCGAAGCTTCGGTGTAGGCGGCCTGGCCTTTATCGCCGGCATACTTGCCACACTCGTGACAGCGTATGCGGTAGTTTCACGAAGGAATTCATCCACTCAGAAACTTCAGTACCACTACGACGGCTGGGACGATAGTCTGGGCAGCCTGATACTTCAGGCGGGGGGAGGATGGTGGGATCCCCCCGCCTGACAGTGTCTACGGAGCGGCTCCCCCGAGGTAGCAGAGGCGGGAGGATCTGGGCGGCCGGAACATGGAAGTGAGGGCCGACAATTCGCAAAGTGCAGGAAGTGTGTTCCGGACGGCCAGTAAGTGAAGCACGAACAATCTCAAAACAAACTATGCGACTCTTTGACGGGACGAAAATCCCTGTTCTCAACAGGGCTCTGGATGCCTACGCCCTCACGGCAGAAGGTGATTGCGGGGAATCTCGCAAACATCACGACGCCGGGCTACAAAGCACAGTCGGTGAAATTTGAAGAGGAACTCTCGGGGGCGTTGCAGACCGGCAGTATTCCGGGCGTGACCACCGATCCGCGGCATATGCCCATCGGCGCGAACAACGCGGCGAACGACCACGCCGACGGTACAGACGTCACCGGTGGGAGAGAGCACTGATGCCCTCGCCAGCGGGATGAACAACGTCGATATCGATCAAGAGATGGCAGAACTTGCGAAGACACAATTGCGGTTCAGGTTTGCCGCCCGCCTGATCGGCGACACGTTCCGCGGTATTCAGAAGAGCATCAGGGGGACGCAATGAAACTTGACAAGATCTTTCGCGGGCTTGAACATCAGCTCTATCGGGCTGAGCGTGCAGCGTCGCCGCATGAACAACATTGCGGAGAATCTGGCGAACGCGGAGACGACGAAGACCGAAAGCGGCGGACCGTACCGGCGGAAGATTCTCCAGCTCAAAGCGCGCGGTGCCCAGGTGTTCGCGTCGACGTTCCAGCAGACGAGCATTCCGCTCAGCACGACACAAGCCGGGCACGTGCAGGGGGCCGATTTTGGCGCACAGGGTGATCCGGCGACGATGACGGCCATCGACGCGAAGCAGACGGTGGATCCGCACTCCGCCGCGCATGGTGTATGATCCGGGAAACCCCGATGCCGACGCGAACGGGTATGTGGCGATGCCCAATGTGAATGTGGTAACGGAAATGGTCAATATGATTTCTGCCTCACGCTCTTTTGAGGCGAACGTTGTGGCGATCAACGCTGCGAAGAACATGGCAAAGGATTCTCTGGAGATCTAGCAATGGACGTACGCCCGATACAATCATCACCGGTCTTCACCGGTTCTGTCAACAATCACGGCAGCCGTGTGGCAGCAGAGGAACCGACAGGGACATCCCCGCAGGACGAGCCGTTCCCGCCCGGAGAAAGCACCGGTGTTGTCCACGGATGAACAGTCGTTCTTCGAGGACTCTCTTTCCTGAATCCCGGAACGACGTACGCGCCTACCAGGCCTATTCGGGTAGAGGAGAACAACAGAAGAGTGCCCCCACAGGTACTCTGTTGGATCGCAAAGGATAAACCATGAAGATCGGTCAGGCCCTGACATTGCTGCCCAATGTCACGCAAACGGACAAACGCTCGCTCATTGACAGGACGCTCAAGGAAACCAATGCGTCTTTCGGGCAAACGCTGGAGCGGGCGATGGCAGACGTGAACGCTCTGCAGAATGAAGCTGGGAAGGCGGTTGAGAAAATGGTGGTAGGGGAGACCGTTGATCTGCATGAAGTGATGGTCGCCGTGGAGAAAGCCAAGACCAGCTTCGATCTCCTGATGGAAATCCGCAACAAGGCTCTCGATGCCTACCGTGAAATCATGAGGATGCAGGTGTAATCCATGGCCGACCGCGCGCAATTGCAGCAACAGCTGACCGGCCTCGTGGGCCGGCTCTCGTCGGGTCCAGAAGATGATGATCGGCTTTGTCACGCTCGCGGCAGTTGCCGGGATCATCGTTCTCGTGACGGTGGTGAATGCGCCGACGTACAGTACTCTCTTCAACAATCTGAGCCCGGAAGACGCCTCGAAGATCGTCGCGAAGCTGAAGGAAAAAGAGCGTTCCATACCAGCTGGATGACGGCGGGAAGTCCATCCTTGTACCGAAACAGAACGTGTACGAGATGCGACTGACGCTCGCGGGCGAAGGCCTTCCGCAGTCGAGTGTGATCGGCTACGAGATCTTCGACCGCACCAACCTCGGCATTTCGGATTTCGTGCAGAAGGTGAACTACCGGCGGGCACTTGAGGGTGAACTCGCCCGGACCATACTGACCCTTGAGGAAGTAGAGGCGGCCCGGGTGCACCTTGTTGTTCCGGAAAAGGTGCTCTTCAAGGAAGATGAAAAGCCCTCGACGGCTTCGGTGGTATTGAAGCTCAAGAGCAGCAAACCCTTGAAGGCGGAGGTTGTGCAGGGAATCGCACACCTCGTGTCCAGCAGCGTGGAAGGACTCGAGTCCGGGCAACGTCACGATCGTGGATTCACGCGGCCGGCTGCTCTCGGACGTCCACAAACCGAATTCCGTCGCGGCACTGACGGCGACACAGTACGAAATGCAGCAACAGGTGGAAGCGTATCTCGGCCAGAAAGCCCAGACGCTCCTGGAGGGCGTTGTGGGGAGCGGGAATGCCCTCGTGCAGGTCAATGCCGAACTGGACTTCCGACAGGTGGAACGAACGCTCGAGCTGTACGATCCCGACAAGACCGTCGTGCGCAGCGAACAGATCAGCGAAGAGAAATCCTCTTCGGGGGATTCACTGCCGCCGTCCACCCGCTCGAACACCGTTACCAATTACGAAGTCAACAAGACGGTTGAACATATCGTCGAGAATCTTGGCAACATCAAACGTCTGACGGTTGCCGCCCTTGTGAATGGAGTACCGTCAACGGTTACGCGCGACGGTCAAAAAGTGACTGACATTCAACCGCGTCCTGAACAGGAGATGCGGCAGCTGACCGACCTGGTCCGGAAGGCGGTGGGATTCAATCCCGTCCGGAATGATGAGGTGTCGGTGACGAATCTGACATTCGGCACGCATCTTCCGGAGCAGGAGTTCGTCTACCGCTCATCTCCGCTCGCGGATTGGACGGAATACAAGGAGCAGGTATTCCTGGGTATCGCCATGCTCGGCACGGTGCTGGTACTCTGGTCACTCATGCGGCGATTCCGGTCGCGGATCGAATTGCCGGTGTTCGAAACGGAGATCCAGTCTCTGGGTGCACAGCTCGATGCGAAACGGTCAGTGATCGAGCTCCCGAATCCCGGAGGAAGAGATCAGTACGGATGCACTCCTGCGGAATGAACGACGGAAGAGAATATCGGAGTACATTCGCGAGAAGCCGGGGGACAGCTCGCGGTTGCTCAAAGTGTGGTTAACGGAAGAATAAGCCGGAGTAGACCAGGTGCCGATGCCCAATCTCAGCTGCGGATCGTTTGACACCCAGACAGAAAGCAGCATTGCTCATGCTTTCGCTGGATGTAGAAACCGCAACACGCCTGATGCGTCAGCTTTCGCAGGAGGAAATCGAGCTCCTGACGATCGATATCTCCAACGTGCGGGGTATTCCGTCGCCGGTGGTCGACACCGTTGTGGAGGAATTCCACCATATGATCACCGCCCAGGAGTATGTGGTGCAGGGGGGGATTGACTACGCCCAGAAGCTCCTGGAAGACACGTTGGGATTTTCGCGGGCGACGGATGTACTCGAGAAAGTGAAAGCGCTGACGCACGTCAAGGGTTTCGGCATGTTGAAGAAGGCTGACGCCTCGCAGCTGGCGGGGTTCCTGGCAAAGGAACATCCGCAAACCATCGCACTCATCGTCTCCAATCTCACTCCGGACCAGGGTGCCCACGTGTTGACCGAATTTCCCGATGAGCTGCGGAATAATGTCAGTCTCCGGATGGCAACGCTCGGCAAGGTGTCGCCGGCACTGCTTGCCGAAGTGGAAGACGTCGTGGAGGAGATCGCGCGGACGGAAATCAGTCAGAGCATGAGCTCGATGGGCGGATCGAAGTCCATGGCGTCACTGCTGAACAAGTGCAACAGCGCGACAGCGAAAATGATCCTGGAACATATCGACCAGCAGGATCCGCAGCTGTCCAACGAAATCAAGCGATTGATGTTCTTGTTTGAGGATTTGCTGTACGTCGACGACCGGGGTATTCAACGCATCCTTCGCGAGGTGGACAAGCGTGAGCTGGCGCTTGCATTGAAGGTTGTGGACGACAAATTGAAGGACAAAGTGCTGCGCAACATGTCCGAACGCGCACGCGATCTGCTCAGGGAAGAGCTGCAGTACATGGGTCCGGTACGCCTCAAAGAGGTGGAGTCGGCGCAAACACGTATTGTCGAAATAGTGAAGCAGCTCGAAGACCAGGGCGAAATAGTGATCGCCGGTCGCGGTGGATCGGAGGAGGTCTTTGTCTGACGTCGTTCACATGCGGCGCATTCCCGGCGCACGGGTACGGCTGATACGTGTCCACACGCCGCATCCGGTGCAGGAAGATTCCGTCGGTTCGGGGGAGGGATCGTTCTCAGCATTCCATGAACCGGCCCCTCCGGCGATTGTGCCCGGTGCGGTACGCGGGCCCGAGTCCGGACCGGCCGAGTCTCTTGCCGAAGCATTCGGACGAGGTGTGGAGGAGGGACAGCGGATCGCCGGGATGGAGTTCCGCGAAACGCTTTCCCGTATGCGCGGGGAAGAGCACCAGCGTCAGTCCGGCCTGTTTGCCGCCATCGCCGATCAGATGAAAGTTCTTCAAAAGATGGTCGAGCGCGATGCGTATCGTTTCGCCCTTGCCGTGGCCGAACGGATTATTCGGCGTGACGTGACATTGGCGGACGATATCGTCATCACGCAAATCAAAGAAGCCATTCAACGCATTGTGGGTGTGGAGTCTATCAAGCTGCGTGTGCATCCCTCCGACGAAGAAGTTGTGCGTGCGCACCGTACCGTGTTCCTTTCGTCTCTGGACAATCTGCGGGATGTGGTCATTGAAACAGATGAAGGAATGGAGCGGGGGGGGTGCATCATCGAGAGCGCGTCAGGAAATGTCGATGCCCGCATCTCCACGCAACTGCGGCAGATCGAAGCGTCTCTCTTTGGCGTGTCACCCACCGCCGCGGAGGGGGTGACATGAGCGCGCCGGACCTGCACCCGGATGCCGTTCTGGCAGAAGCGGGATTGCCGCAATCCTCGTTGGCGGAGTACCTGACGCGCCTGCGGCACACCGATCTGCTGAAAGTCAACGGAAGCGTCAAGCAGGTCATCGGACTGGTGATTGAATCGGTGGGCCCGAACTGTTCCATGGGTGATGTGTGCATGATTAAATCGAGGGATGGTCAGGATCTCTGCCTGTCCGAAGTCGTCGGATTCCGTGATAACCGGGTGCTGTCGATGATTCTCGGGGATGCGGCCCGTGTCGGGCCCGGAAGCGAGATAGTGGCGACTGACCGCGCGCTTTCGACGGGAGTGGGAGAAGAGCTGCTGGGGCGTGTGATCGATGGTCTTGGCAATCCCATTGACGGCAAGGGGCCGATTGTCACGAAGGAAGTGCGGTCAATCTACAACGCACCACCAAACCCGCTCGACCGTCAACGCATTACGCAACCGGTTCGCACAGGGATTCGCTCCATCGATGCCCTCCTGACATGCGGCAACGGCCAGCGTGTGGGAATCTTTGCGGGCAGCGGGGTGGGCAAGAGTGTGATGCTGGGGATGATCGCACGGAACACCAGCGCAGACGTCAATGTCATTGCTCTTGTGGGAGAGCGCGGCCGCGAGGTGGCGGAATTCATGGATCATGAACTCGGTACCGAGGGCTTGAAACGCTCGGTCGTGGTGGTGGCCACCAGCGATAAGGCCGCATTGATCCGATTGAAGGCTGCATTTCTTGCCACAACAATCGCCGAGTACTTTCGCGACCGGGGTATGAACGTCATGTTGCTCATGGACTCGGTGACGCGTCTGGCCATGGCACAAAGGGAGGTTGGACTCGCGATCGGTGAGCCGCCGACGACAAAGGGATACACCCCCTCGGTCTTTGCGATGTTGCCGAAGCTCCTGGAACGTGCCGGGACTGCCCGGCGCGGCAGCATCACCGGGATGTACACCGTGCTGGTGGAGGGTGACGACATGACCGATCCGGTGGCTGACGCGGTGCGATCGATTCTCGACGGTCACATTGTGCTGTCCCGCCGGCTCGCCTCCGCCGGACACTATCCGGCGATCGATGTGCTCGAAAGCGTGAGCCGTGTGATGCCGGCAATCACCACCGACGAACACCGTCACGCGGCACACAGACTGCTGGATATGATGGCGACCTACAGAGAGGCAGAGGATCTCATTAATATCGGTGCCTACGTCAAAGGAAGTAATCCCCGCATCGACGAAGCACTGCGGAACTGGGAGAAGATCCGGGTGTTTCTCCGGCAGAAGGCCGACGAAAAGACAGATTTCGACGAGAGTATCGCGCAACTGACCGGCATGATGGCAAACTGAGAATGGTATGCGAGTATCCGAATCACATCTTGGAACAGTGATCCGCGTGAAGGACTTCCAGGTGAAGAAGGCCCAGCGTGAACTGGCGGTGATCAAAATCAGCCGCGTCCAGGAAGAAGGAACGTTGACATCGCTCGAAGAACGGCAGAGCACGGCGATGTCGGATGCTGTGCGCAAAATGAAAACCAAAGCGGTGGATCTTCAGACAAGCCAGGCATTCATCCAGAGTCTGTCGCGGCAGATCCAGCACCAGGAAGAACGGGTACAAGAAATTATCACGCAGGAGAAAGGCAAACGCGGAGAACTTCTGGAGAAATCGCAATCAAAACAGATGATCGAAAAGATCGACCAGCGCCGCAAGGATGAGCGGGAGAAGGAACTTGAGCGCAAGGCACAACGGGTGATCGACGTCCTCGCGCAGCGTATGAAGTCAGGATTATAGAGTCATGAAGAAATTCTTGCCGTATATCATCGTTCTCGCAGTCACCACCGTCGCCACGACAATCATGGCCGTGGTGTTCATGATGGTGCGTCCCGCTGCGCCCGTCGCGGAGGCACGGAGTGACAGTTCGGGAAGGCGCACCTCTGCAGTCAAGATGTCCGGTCCGGCACTCAAGGAGCTTCCCACGGGAGATTCCACTGCGGCGGTGGCGCCGCCGCCCGGAAAACCGGTTTCTACGAAACCGGATTCCGCGAAACCAGATTCCACGATAGTGTTACAGCTGGCGCTCCAGGACGAGCGCAACAAATCCGCGCACCTCGCGGACCAGCTCCGTGCGGTCATGGACAGTAGCCGGAAGGCTATAGCTGAAGCGGACAGCTCGCAGGTAGAACAGCGTAAGTCCATGACAAAGGTCCTGGAAAATATGGATCCGACAAGCGCTGCCCGGATCCTGAATGATTTCCCGGACGGTGATATCAAAACCTGTCTACTCACAATGAAGAAGCGTCAGGCGGCAAAGATCCTGGCAGCGCTTCAACCGGATCGTGCCGCGCGCATCATGAGGTGAACACTATGAATGGTTTGGCCACACTCCTTGCATCGCCCGGCGACATGCCGGAGGTCACGGGAATGGCAGGCCGACCTCCCGAACCCGCGGAGACACAGGCGGACTCGGATGGGTTCTTCGGTATTCTGCAACAGATGATGGGGGGTTCGGTCCAGATGGCATCTGCGCTATCGGTGCCGCCTGTACCCGACATACAGGAGTCGGGGGCGAATAATGGCAGCACCACAGCGCTCTCGAATGCCTCTGTACAGTCGACCATCCCAGCTGCAGCAAACTCTGTTTCAGCAGAGCAACCCGACAGACCCGTTCTTGCCGCGTCGCCACCGCCGGGTCCTTCCCCCCCGGGGAACATGGAGGTCGTTGCGCCTGCGTCCCCCGACCAAAAGGGTAAAGATGCAGCACCGCAGCAACAGGCTGGAAGGATGGACACGCAGGAGGCGCGTCCGGGGGTAATTCCGCTCCCGCTCGGGGTTTCACAACCCGATCAGAGGGAGAAAGCCACCCCTTCGCCTCAAGTGCCTGCTGCGCAGCCTCTTGCATCCGGGAAGCCGGGGCAGGCGGCATCGGAGGTGTCGGAGAAGGATGTTCCGGCGACGGTGAAGGCCGAAGACGGAACGGCAAAGACGGTTGTCGCGGCCAAGCCGGCCGCCGAATCGGAAACGCGCGATGGAGAAACGGCGAAGAACCTGTTTCAGCATACGCAGCCGCAAATCGGCCCGGTGAAACCGTCGGGCGACCGGGTGGAGTCGGCCCCATCACGTCTGCCGGGTTTTGTCACGTCATTGCCGCCCGAGACGGCGCGTAACGTGATCGACCAGGTGGTGAAGGAAGCCGCCATGCAGATCCGCGGAGAAACGTCTGAAATGCGCATCAAACTCGATCCGGCATCGCTCGGTGAGGTTACGCTCACCGTGCGCATGGATGGGCGACAGATGCAGGCCCAGATCGACGTCTCAAACGCGGCGGTCAAGGCGGTACTCGAAAGCAACATGGGTCAACTCCGGGATGCGCTGGGCAGCCGTGGTATCGATGTGCAACGATTGGACGTCTACCACAGCGGACAGTCGGCGGCACGCGACACCGGAGGCGATCAGGGCGAACGCTATCGCCGTCAGGGTGGCAAACATCAATCGTCTGCGACGGATGCCATCGTACAGTACGACACCGGCAGGTTGCTGGGATACAACACCATGGAAGTGGTCATGTAAGGAGATACCCATGAGCACAGCATACTCAACACTTCCGCTGACATCATCAACCGCAACGACCGCCACGAAAGGGAAGAGCGCGCTGGGGAAGGATGATTTCTTGAAGCTGTTGATCGTGCAGCTGCGGAATCAGGATCCGATGGACCCGATGAAAGGGACGGAATTTGCCACGCAGCTCGCACAGTTCAGCTCTGTCGAGCAGCTCTCCAATATCAGCAGCAGTCTGTCGGAGAGCATCTCGTCGAATCAGGTGATGACCCAGTCGATTAACAACGCACTGGCCTCCACCATGATAGGAAAGACCGTCAAAGCATCAGGCAATGCGTTTAACGTTGTGGGCGGCGGGGAGATGAAACTCGGGTACACTCTCGCGAAGGACGCTGCCACGGTCACGGTGAAAATCTACGACGATTCCAAAAACCTTGTCCGTACCATCACGGTTGATGGTGGTCAAAAGGGGGATGGGACCGCCGTATGGGATGGCCGGGACGATCACGGGAAGCAGGTGGCGGCGGGAACGTATTCCTTCTCTGTCGACGCGGTTGACTCTGCGAAGACGTCGGTCGCTGCGACGGCGTTCGTTTCCGGAACGGTCACCGGCATACGTTTCAAGAGCGAAGGTACGGTATTCGTCGTTGACGGCGTGGAAATCCCCCTGTCACAAATCATAGAAATCGTGAACGGAAAGGGCAATGGCTGATACCTACATACATGGCGTGCGGGTGCCGTTTGTTCCTGCCCGCGGAGTTGATGGACTCAAAGAACGTCCGGTTGTCGGTGGTGTTCCGGACAAGGCGTTCGAAAATGTCCTTCAGGATGAACTCCGTGGTCTGAAATTCTCCAGGCATGCACAGGAGCGTTTGGATGCGCGCCAGATCCGGCTGAATGATACGGATATGGTAAGTCTCCAGCGGGCTGTGTCGCGTGCCGAAGAAAAAGGAGCGAAGGACTCGCTCGTTCTGCTCCGGGACCTGGCATTCATCGTCAGCGTCAAGAACAGAATAGTCGTGACAGCAGTAGACGGTGAACACCTCAAAGAGAACGTGTTCACGAACATTGACAGCGCAGTAATCGCACAATCGTAGTAGATCCGGGGCTGGCCCTCTCGCATGAGGAGGCCCCTCCCGTCAGACCGACCGATTGAAGTCTGACAGAACTGTTCAACAACAACTAGTGAGTGGAGGGTAGCAATATGTCTTTCTTGCGTTCTTTGTTCTCCGGCGTTTCCGCGTTGCGGAACCAACAGACCATGATGGACGTCATCGGCAACAACATTGCCAATATCAACACGGTGGGGTTCAAGAGCGGACGCGCGACATTCAGTGAACTGTACGCGCAGACGGTGCGCGGTGCCAGCCGCCCGACGAGCACTCTCGGCGGCACCAATCCGATGCAGGTCGGACTGGGGATGGCGGTGAATACACTGGACACGCAGTTCATTCAAGGAAACATCGAAACCACAGGTAACAATTTCGATCTCGCGCTGCTCGGATCGGCGTTTTTCGTCGTCAACAGAGATGGCCAGCCGCTGTACTCCCGGGCGGGAAATTTCCTGCCGGATGCGGATGGTCGTCTTGTCAACGGTAGCGGTGCAATACTGCAGGGGAAGATGGCTGATGCCCAGGGTGTGGTTCCACAGGGAACTTCACTGGAAGACATCGTCATCAACAAGAGCATCAAGTCTCCGGCTAAAGCCACGTCCAAGGTTGAATATACCGGCAACCTTAAACCCACGACCGCTGCATATTCTGCCGGACCGCCGGAGGTGGGAGGTATTACCCGGTCCACAGTATCTGTCTTCGACTCTCTGGGCAACCCCATACAGCTGACGCTGGAACTCAGAAGTAACGGAGGGGATTCGTGGACTTGGTCCGCCAGCATTCCGGATCCAGCTTCGACGACGGGAGGGACCATTCCCGCAGGAACTGGAACGGTGAGCTTCGACAGCCATGGCAGACTCGCGGCAGCTCCCACCGGCACTCCGATTACCATCACGCCGACCGGCGGCGCAGACCCGTTGAGCATTGCGATCGACTTCGGGAAGGTCGGTGAGTTCTCCGGCTTGACCCAGACGTCGGGAGAATCAGGCGTCTCGGGCGCGGCGGATGGGTACACCTCAGGCACTCTCAAGGACGTGAGAATCGGCGCAGATGGTACGATTCAGGGGACGTTTACCAACGGGACCGTTCAGACGCTGGCAAAGCTCATGCTCGCCGAATTCAGCAATCCGGCTGGTTTGGAGAGAGCCGGCGAGAACGCGTTCGTCATCACCGGCAACTCCGGCACACCGTCCGTGGTCAGTGCGGGCGGATCCACGAAGATTTACGCAGGGTCGCTTGAGCAATCAAACGTCGACCTGGCGGATGAGTTCACGAAGATGATCACTGCGCAACGCGGTTTCCAGGCCAGCGCACGGGTCATCACGACGAGCGATGAATTTCTCCAGGAAGTCGTGAATTTGAAGCGATAATCTGCATCTAACCATCACCATTACAGGTGGAGGCGAGCCGGGTATCCCGCATGGCGGGATGCCCGGCACCTCCAGGACGGTGTATCTCATGATCGAATTGACAAAGCTCGCAACACAGAAGGACGAAAAGATCGTCGTGAACGCCGATCTCATCGAGTTCGTGGAACATACGCCGGACACACTCATATCGACGACCACCGGCAAGAAGCTCATGGTAAGAGAGAGCGTCGAAGAGGTGATTGAAAAGGTCGTCGTGTACCGACGCCGCTGCATGCCAGTTGCTCGAAAAAAGGGGTAATTTGGGCAGGAGAGGTTCACAGCAGCCACCAACTGACCGATATTAACCACCGGACATTTCTCAATAGCCCGCTAAATAGGTCCCACCGACCGTCGTTCGCACAGGATTTCGAAGCCATTTCGTGGCATAGGTTTTGACGAAGTGAGGTTTGTGTGCCACAATCCCTGTCGACGACATGGCCAAACAAACATCTGCTCCGGAGCAAAGTGTTCCGGCTTCACCTGAGGCGGTTCCCGCGCAGAAGCTTCCCATCAAGAAGCTCATCATGTTCGGCGTACCCCTTCTGCTGGTCCAACTTGTTCTCGTCTATTTCCTGATCACGAAGTTCCTGGTCCCCTCGCCTCAAAACACCGCCGGGAGCGCGACGCAGAACTCCGAGGCGCTTGCCGAAGGCGGAAAAGCAGGCCATGGTTCACAGAAGGAAGGCGAAGACACAGGCGAGGGCAGAGTCTACATTGTCAAAGACCTCATCGTCAATCCAGCCGGCACAAACGGTACGCGTTTTCTGCTGACCACAGTGGGATTCGAAGTCACCACACCTGAAGCGCTCAAAGAACTTGAACTCAAGGATGTGATGGTGCGTGACGCCCTCAACACCATATTTACCTCCAAGGATCTTACAATGATAGTCAACATCGAAGGGCGCGAAGCGATCCGCAAGGAGATCGGAGAGAAGGTGGGGAGCCTCATGCGCGCCGGAGCGCTCACAAACGTCTATTTCAGCAAGTTCATTATACAGTAACAGGGGGAGTCGTGCCTGAGATACTTTCACAACAGGAAATTGACAGCCTTCTATCCGGCATTTCGACAGGCCAGATTGACTCTGCAGATGCACCCCCTGAACCGAAGAAATCGGATCGGGAAGCAATAACCTTCGATTTCCGGCTGCCGCACCGTCTATCCAAAAACCAGCTGCGGACTTTTCAGGCCGTGCACGAAAACTTCGCCGAGACGCTGGTGTCCTATCTCGTGTCCCGGCTGCAGACCACGGTAACCATAAATGTCCTGTCGGTAGACCAGTTGTTCTACTCCGAATTCGTCCTATCGATCGCCAGCCCGAGCTGCCTGTACATCTTCCGCATTCTTGAATCCGACGCTCTTGCGGTGCTTGAGTTCAGCCCGCAACTCGTGCTCGCCATGGTTGAGCACCTGATGGGCGGCGTTGCGGAGGGGGAAAAGAACGCACGGCAGATCACCAAGATCGAGCAGAGCATTGTGAAGGGGATCGTGCAACGTGCGCTCGCCGATATTCAGCGGGCATGGAAGACGGTGGCGGAACTGTCGTTCAAGCTGGAACGACTGGAGAGCGAAGGCGACTTCGTGCAGATTGCGCCCGCGAGTGAAATCGTCATGGTAGTTTCCTTTGAAGTGGTCATCGGCGTCCAGAAGTACTTCATGAACCTTTGCTTTCCCACATTTGCGCTGGAAGATGTGCTCGCCAAGCTGAATCTGCAGCACTTCAGCGGGCTGTCGGCGGTCAAGGGCGAATCGGATTGGTCCGAAGCGATCATCAAGCAGCTCGGCTCGACCAAGGTGCAGGTGACCGGACTGCTGGGAGAGACGTCATTGACGCTGCGCGAACTTCTGGAGCTCGAGGAAGGGGATATCGTACGAACGAACATACCGATCAGCAACGAAATCCAGATGCAGATCGGTGCGAAGACGCGTGTGTGGGGACGCCCCGGGGTGTCGAAGGGACACATGGCGGTGAAAGTCACCCGCACGGAACGGAATCATTTAACAGGAGAATAGGGAGATGCAAGATCCGACGTCGACAGAAGACACCACGGTTGCATCGCTGGATGGTGCAGGCGGTCCCCCGCCACTGGAAGTGCGCAGTGCGCAGTTCCAACCGATTGAATCGAATGCAGGGCCCGTGGCAGACAAAGACAAGAAGCTCGATCTGTTGATGGATCTCAGTCTGTCCGTGGCCATTGAGCTGGGGAGGACAAACCTGATGATCCGCGACATTCTCGACCTGCAGCGCGGGTCCGTGGTTGAATTCGAGAAACTCGCCAGCGAGCCTGTGGATGTGCTCATCAACGGTAAGAAGATGGCGGAAGGCGAAGTTGTTGTTATCGAAAAGCACTTTGGCATCCGGATCACCAATCTCGTTGATGCCGCGGAGCGGGTGAAGGGCCTGGGAGGAAAGTAAGCGATGGATGGCATTGTGATCAGGATGGTGTTGTCGCTGACGGCAGTGCTCGCCTTGATGGCGGGACTGCTGTTCCTGGTAAAGCGCTTCGTGCTCCCCGGGACAGGGGGGGTCCGCATGCCGCTGCAGGTCGAGGTGCTCGGCCGACGCGCCCTTCAGCCGAAAAAATCAATAGTGGTTGTCCGCGTTGCAGGGAAGGTGCTTGTGCTGGGCCTCAGTGATCAGGGGATGCACACATTGACAGAGCTGACGCGCGAAGAAGTCCAGGCGGCCTGTCCGGAGCCCGATTCGTCAATGCCCGGTCTCCCGTTTTCCGCGCATCTGCAGAGGACATTCCGCACCCTTCGCCGGCGGCAGAAGGTGGGGGTGGTTTCATGACGCGGCGAGTGATGCTGCTCCTTCTGGTGACTGCGATTGCGTTCAGTGCGGTCGCGCAGGACAAGAGCCTGCCGATGCCGAAGCTGTCGATCGAACTGGGCAAGTCAACCAACCCGGAAGACGTTTCGATCACCCTGCAGATTCTCTTCCTGATGACCATTCTGTCCCTCGCCCCCGCCATTCTGATTCTCACGACGGCATTTACGCGCATCGTCGTCGTGCTGCATTTCCTCCGGCAGGCGATGGGCACGCAACAGATTCCTCCGTCACAGGTCATCATCGGACTTGCACTGTTCCTGACCTTTTTTGTGATGGCACCCACGTGGACCCGTGTCAACGATGAGGCGCTGCAACCCTATCTGGGAAAGAAAGTAACACTGCAGCAGGCGTTCGACAAAGGCGTCGTTCCCATGAGAGAGTTCATGATGCGGCAAACGCGCGAAGAGGATCTTGCCATGTTTGTGAAGCTTGCAAACGCGGGAAAGCCCCAGACCCGCGACGACGTGCCCCTCCACGCGCTCATTCCCGCGTACGCGCTGAGCGAGCTCCGCATAGGTTTCCAGATCGGGTTCATGCTCTTCATCCCGTTTCTGGTGATCGACATGGTGATTTCCAGCATTCTTCTCTCGATGGGCATGATGATGTTGCCGCCGGTGCTCATCTCGTTGCCGTTTAAGATCCTGCTGTTCATCCTCGTGGATGGATGGCATCTGGTGGTGCGTTCGTTGCTCGACAGTTTCCACTGACCGGAGCGGGTGATGACACAACAAATGGTGGTGTACCTGTTCCGGGAGGCATTCTACACGACATTGCTTGTCTCCTCGCCGATGCTGCTGTTGTCGTTGATCGTCGGGTTGCTCATTGCCATATTCCAGGCTGCGACGTCGATTCAGGAAATCACGCTGACGTTCGTCCCGAAGATCATCATCGTGGCAATCGTAGCGGTGCTCACGCTGCCGTGGATGATGGAAATCATGATCACCTTTACCGTGAACGTTTTCAATCAAATACCGGGTCTGGGCCACTGATTCCGATGGAAGTGTACGTCCTCCAATTCGTGCTGTTCGTGCTCCTGTTCCTGCGGGCCACATCGGTGATCGTGCTGGCGCCGGTGATGGGGCACACGGCGGTCCCGGTGCAGACGAAAGTCGGCCTCGGCGTGTTCATGGCGCTGCTGCTGTACCCCGTCATGACAGCCCGCGCGGGGTCCACGTGGATCTGGCGCTGGGCGCCCTTGCGGTGATGGCGATGCAGGAGGTGGTCACGGGACTGGCGATCGGTTTCGCGTCCGGTCTTATCTTCGCCGGGGTGCAAGCCGCAGGAGAATTGATCGGTTTTGATCTGGGCCTTTCTCTTGCGACGGCGTTCGACCCGGACACCGGTCCCAACAATGTCATCGGAACGTTCCTGTACCTCGTGATGGCGCTCGTGTTCCTGCTGTTGAACGGTCCGCAGTTCATCCTCCAGGCCCTGGTGTTGAGCTATGACGCCGTACCGCTCGGCGGCCTGGTAGTCACGGCGGGAAGTGTCGACCAGTTGCTGACCATGTCCGGCCTGATCTTCGTCATCGGCATGAAATGCGCGGCACCCGTTGTGGTTGCCTCGTTTCTGATGAACCTTGCGCTCGCAGTGCTGGCGAGGGTCGCGCCGCAGGTCAATGTGTTCATCATCAGTTTTCCCATTAAGATTGCCGTCGGAGTCACCGTGCTCATGGCGGCGGCGCCGATCCTGGTGTATGCATTCAGAGAACTCCTGCTGCATTTCGAGGAAGAACTCGTGCTTCTTGTGAGGACATTGTAAGTCATGGCGGACGAATCATATCAGGAAAAAACCGAACCCGCCAGTGAAAAGAAACGTGAAGACGCCCGGCGGAAAGGCAAGATCGCGCGGAGCGTGGAGTTGAACTCCGCGTTCGTGCTGCTGTTCGGCCTGCTGATCATCTCGTTCGGCGGTTCGACCCTGGTCGGCGGCATGGCGGAGCTCGTCCGCGATTCGCTGCAGCGTTCCGGAACGACGGTGTTGACGCCGACCACGTTTCATAGCATGGCGGGGCGCGGGATCGTGGCAGTGGGCGCTCTGCTTGCTCCTGTGATCATCGGCATCATGGGCGTGGGTCTCGCGGCGGCATATCTTCAGGTAGGGTTTGTGTATTCCCCGGAAGCGATGCGCCCGAACTTTGAAAAACTGAATCCGTTCACCGGCATCAGAAAGATCCTCGTCTCGCGTCGCTCGTTCATCGAGCTCGTCAAGAGCCTTGTCAAGGTCGGTCTGGTCGGCATGGTGGCCTGGTGGTCGGTGCAGGATGTGATCGCCGAGAGCCCGGCACTCGTCCAGAGCGACGTCGCCGGACTCCTCGGGTTCATCGGACAATCATCCTTCACTGTAGGGTTGCGCACAGGATTGGTGTTCATGGTTCTGGCCGTCGCGGACTTCTTCTACCAGCGCTTCGAGTTTGAACGTGAGATGCGGATGAGCAAAGAAGAGGTGAAAGAAGAGACGAAAGCGTCGGAAGGCGATCCGATGGTGAAGAGCAGGGTGCGCGGCATCCAGCGGCGGATCGCCTACCGGCGTATGATGGCGGACGTCCCCACAGCGGATGTGGTGGTCACCAACCCGACACATCTGGCGATTGCGTTGAGATACGATGCGGAGAAGATGCACGCGCCGAATGTCGTTGCCAAAGGGGCGGATCTGGTGGCATTGAAGATTAAAGAACTCGCCCTTGAGCATCAGGTGCCGATCGTTGAAGACCGCCCTCTGGCGCAGGCGCTCTACCGGTCGGTGGAGATAGGGGAAGAAATTCCCGAAAAGTTGTTCCAGGCGGTGGCCCAGGTGCTGGCCTACATCTACCGCCTCAGACACGAGAAGCAGTCGTCCTACGAAATGAACTGAGAACATGGAAGCTGTCGCCACAACGCGCACACGCAGCATAATGAACCTGCCGGCTCTCCGCCTGATCGGTGCGAACAGCGACGTGGTCCTCGCTATCAGCGTGATTCTGATTCTTGCGCTGATGATCGTGCCGATTCCGCCGATTCTCCTGGATGTTCTCCTGGCGACGAACATTGCCATCGCCATTCTGATTCTTATGGTATCGATGTATTTGACCAATCCGCTGGAAATTTCGGTCTTTCCGGGACTCCTGCTGATTCTGACAATTTTCCGGCTCGGACTGAATGTTGCGGCGACCCGATTGATACTCGGGGAGGGGTATGCAGGCGAAGTGATCTCTGCATTCGGGTCGTTCGTTGTGAAGGGGAACTATGTCGTCGGGTTCATCATCTTTCTGATTCTGGTATTGATCCAGTTTGTCGTGATTGTCAAGGGAGCCGGACGTATCGCTGAAGTAGCCGCCCGTTTCACCCTTGATGGAATGCCCGGGAAGCAGATGGCCATTGACGCCGACATGAATGCCGGCATGATCACCGAGAAGGAAGCCCGCGAGCGCAGGCGGGAAATCGGGCGCGAAGCGGAATTCTACGGGGCAATGGATGGTGCGAGCAAGTTTGTCAAGGGGGATGCCATCGCCGGCTTGCTGATCAATATCATCAATATCCTCGGCGGCTTTGTGATCGGCGTTGCACAAAAGGGAATGGCGTTCTCGGATGCCCTGCAGACCTACACGCTGCTGACGGTGGGGGATGGACTGGTGACGCAGATACCTGCCTTGATTGTGGCGGTCTCGTCCGGCATGATTGTCACCCGCAGTGCAGCCGGCAATGCGTTTGACATGGAAATCCGGAGTCAGGTCTTCGGGCGGCCGAAGGCAATGCTGATCGCCTCGGGTGCACTGCTGATGTTCGCAGTGGTTCCGGGGCTTCCCACTATTCCCTTTCTCATTCTCGGATTGGCGGCGGGCGGCGTGGGATATGTAACGCTGCAGAATCAGAAGGTGCGGATGGCGGAACCGGCGGCGTCTCCCACCGTGACGCCCAGGGAAGAAAAGGTCGAAGATTATCTTCAGGTTGATCCGGTTGAACTTGAGATCGGATACGGCCTGATAACGCTTGTGGATGAAGCGCGCGACGGGGATCTCTTTGCCCGCATCACCAACCTGCGGCGACAGCTGGCAATCGATCTCGGCATTGTCATCCCTCCGGTGAGAGTTCGGGACAATTTGCAGCTGGACCCCAATCAGTACGTCGTGAAAATCCGGGGCAATGTTGCAGCAACCGGGACGCTGATGATGGACCGCTTTCTCGCTATGAACCCCGGCACCGCGGACGGCGCCGTACCGGGCGTCGATGTGCGGGAACCCGCATTCGGACTGCCGGCCGTATGGATACTGGCGGGCGAACGCGAACAGGCGGAATTGATGGGCTTTACGGTCGTCGCGCCGTCGGCGGTGCTCGCAACCCATGTGCAGGAAGTGTTACGCAGAGGCGCGGACAAAATTCTTGGCCGCCAGGAAACGAAAAAACTCATTGATAATCTCAAAAAAGACTACCCCGCCGTGGTCGAAGAACTCACGGTCGAACTGTTGCCGACGGGGACAATTCAAAAAGTGCTGCAAAATCTTCTGCGCGAGGGGATACCCATCCGCGATCTGGTGACGATTCTTGAGTCCCTCGCCGATTATTCGCGTGTCACCAAGAACATCGATGTGTTAACGGAGTACGTGCGCCATTCGCTCGCGGAGACGATCGCACGATTGTATTGCGATGCGCGCGGCGTCATTCAAGCCATCGCCATGGATCCGCAGCTGGAACAGATGATCACCTCCGCCCTTCAGAACCAGCGGGAAAGCAGTCCCAGCCTGGGGCTCGCACCCGAAACGATCCAGGCGGTGCATCACAGCCTGACGGCACACAGCGAGATGTGCAAAACCCGCGGCGTGACGCCGATTGTGTTGTGTGCGGCGACAGTGCGGCCGTATTTTCACAGACTGATTCATACATCGTTTCCGACTTTTGCCGTGTTGTCGTTTACGGAATTGCCACCGGACACCGAAGTTGAATTCATAGGCAGACTCGAGGCAGCGCATGAGAATTAAAAAGTTCATCGGGCATACGCTCAAAGAAACCACCGAACAGATGAAGCGGGAGCTGGGACCCGATGCCATTGTCGTGAGCAGCCGCAGAATCACCCGCGGCGGACCGTTAAACTTCTTCGGTCGCGAGGCGTTTGAAATCACTGCGGCGATCGATGACATCATTCCGGGGCAGCAGAATACCTACCGCAGCCGTCCTGCGGCACAGGGTTTCCAGCAACAGCTCGGGCGTACCACACAGGACCTTGACGAACAGGAGACGCTCGCGAGCCTGCGGAAGATCGCGACACAATACGAACGTGGCGGCCGGGAAGAATCCCGTCCAGTGCGCCGCACGCAGAATCCGGGTGAGCTCGTCGAACTCCGCGGCGACATGGAAGATGTCAAAGGCACGCTGAAGGCCATTGTTGAACACTTGAAATACTCACGGATGCCCACTCTGCCGGACACGCTGCAGAAAGCCTTCAGCAGGCTGATGCAGCATGAAGTCGAAGAAAAGCTGGCAGCGGATGTCGTCCAGGCGGTGCTGTCCCGGTCAAACCAGGATCAGATGGATAACGCGCAGTATCTCGAACGGCAGATTGTGGAAACGCTCGCAGGATTGATTCCCCAGCCGGCCCCGGAACATGCCCGGAGGAAGAAATCGCGCGTGATCGCTCTGGTCGGTCCGACGGGTGTGGGAAAGACGACCACCATTGCCAAACTGGCCGCGATCCATAAACTGGTGAACGGGCAGGATGTGGGCTTGATCTCGGCGGACACCTATCGCATTGGTGCGATTGAACAGCTGCGCACGTTTGCGGGAATTGCCGACATCCCGATGGAGGTGGTGTACAAGCCTTCAGAGATGCCCGCGGCTCTCCGGAAGTTCCGCGCAAAAGACATCATCTTCGTTGATACGGTCGGACGGAGTCAGCGCTCGCGGAAAGAATTGACCGACCTCGCCAGATTTGTCACCGCTGCCGACCCCGATGAAACGCATCTCGTCGTCAATGCGTCGACCAATCTCAGGACCGCAGAGGATATCGTCAATCAGTTCAAGGTCGTGAAGCCGAACCGGCTGCTCTTCTCGAAGCTTGACGAAGCGGTGACCTACGGACCCCTGCTCAGCCTTGTTCACCGGCATCACCTGCCGCTGTCGTACATCACGACCGGACAAGCTGTACCGGATGATATCCGGACAGTTGATGCCGCGCAATTTGCGGCGATGGTCTTTTCGGGAGAAACAGCCCATGCATGATCAGGCGTCACGGATGAGACAGATTGCACGCGTGTATGCGCAGGCGTCACGCACCCCCAAGACCGTTTGTGATCACCGTGACCAGCGGCAAAGGCGGCGTGGGCAAAAGCACGGTGGCCCTCAACACCGCGATGGTGCTCGCGGATCTCGGAGTGAAGGTCGTCCTGTTGGATGCCGATTCGAACCTCGCAGGGCTGGACATCATGAGCGGGGTGACACCACGTTTTCGTCTCGGGCATGTTTTGCGCGCGGAGTGTGATATCGAAGACGCCCTGGTGACTCTCGGAAACGGTGTTCGATTGCTGGCGGGAAGTTCCGGCGAATTGGATTACCCGCAGCTGGGTGTGGAGGCGCAGCGTGACCTCATGGGCGGGCTGATCGGGATGGATGCCGCGGCGGATGTGGTGATCATCGATACTGCTGCCGGCCTGACGCCCGGGATTGTGCAGTATGCGGAAGAAGCAGACACCGTGTTGGTGGTGACGGAACCTGAGCCGACCGCTGTCATGGACGCGTATGCCCTGATCAAGGTGATCAGTCTGGGCGGGATAGTTCAGCCGGTGAGTGTGGTGGTGAATAGCGTGCGGACGCCGCGCGAAGGGGATGAGACCTTCGCCAAGCTGCAGGCTGCGGTACGGCATTTCCTGCGGAGGGATATCGGATGGGCGGGGTGTATTCCGCGGGACGAACGCGTCAGTGAGGCGATCCGCAACCAGGAGCCCTTGGTGCGGCGGTACCCCCGGTCGGCGGCGGCTCTCTCGCTGCATGTGCTGGCAAGCACTCTGTTGAAAAATGAAATTCATGCGTCGGTCAAATTGTCGGTGGCCCTATGACAAAGGTCATGTTCCAGGTAGGTTTGCTGGGATTCTTTGTGTCGGCTCTGTACTTCGGCATACAGGGAATGCCCCTCATGGCAATGGTGCTGCGTTCTTTCATCGTCTTTATCGCCATTGTGCTCGTGCAGGTGGTGATTTTCGTGATCATCGCCTCGATGAAGAAAACAAAACACGGCACGCCCGAAAGACGGCGTACGGAGCCGCGCCCGGCACCGCCGGCGACTGAGCCGCAAGCACAACAGACAGGTGTACCATCGTGAGCACATCGGGGCGAGACTGAATGACGGAGATGGCGACACAGGATCTGTGGGGACAATTCCTGCAGACGCATGAAGCCGGGCTGAAGCGCAAGCTGGTTCTCCAGTACCTGGATCTTGTGCGGTATGTTGTGAGCAAATTCGGTTTGCAGCAACAGGGCCGGGGGCACGGTCTCGAATATGACGACGTTGTGCATTTTGGCGTTCTGGGGCTCTTGACGGCTATCGATCGGTTTTCTCCCAGCCAGGGTGTCAAATTCGAAACATACGCTGTTCCGCGAATCCGCGGCGCGATTCTCGACGAAATACGAAAGCTGGACTGGGTGCCGCGGTCAGTGCGCGAAACCACGCGGAAAATCGGCAAGGCTGCGCACGATGTGATGCAGGAGCACGGCCGGGAACCTCTCGATGAGGAGATCGCCAGCAAACTGTCCATGTCCATTGAAGATTTCCAGAAGATGGTGGGGAGCGGGTCGACGTTCATCCGCGACGTGGAAATCGTGACCGAGCGCCAGAGCCCCGAGCCGCTGGATCAGGCGGCCTCCGAGGCCCCGAGTCCGCTGGAGCGGCTGGGAGATGAAGAGACGCGTGCCAGCCTGACGGAGGCGATTGAGAGGCTCTCCGAGCGGGAGCGCACGGTGATTGCCCTGTATTACTACGAAGGATTGAAGTTTACGGACATCGCTCAGATTCTGCATCTGACGGAAGGCCGTGTTTCGCAAATCCACTCTGCAGTGCTGCGGCAACTCCGCGGTCGTCTTCTTGCACTGGAGGCCTGATGAAACGAGGGATGCGGGCGATGGAGGGACGTGAGCAGAAGGGCGTCCTGAACAACGTGGGAGAAGAACGGTGAACAGCGCGGCTACACAGGCCCTGAAACATCTGACCACCAGCAGTGGTGGAGTGTCACTGCCGGCGGGGCCTGAGAATAGTGCATCAGCCCGGACGTGGTTGGCAGGCGCCATCGCAGAACTTCCGGTCCGCGAACGTCTGGCCCTTGCATTGTGCTACGAAGAGGGTTTGTCATGCGAAGAAATGGCTGTGGTGCTGGGCATGACGGCTGAGAAAGCCGAACGGCTCCACACCCGGGCGCTGTCGAGACTGGCGTCCCGCATTGCCGACAAAGAGGAACATCGAGACGATCTGACATGATGTCACCGGACTACATCAAAGAGAAAGTGCAAACGATTATTCAGCTGCCCGCGCTTCCCACGATCGCCATGGAAGTGGTGGAGCTGGTGGATAACCCCAAAACAAGTGCGTCAAAGCTCGGGAAACTCATTTCCACGGATCAGGCTCTGACGGCGAAGGTACTGAAGATTGCCAATTCGCCGTTCTACGGTTTTCCGCGAAGGATCTCGACGATTGACTTTGCCATCATCGTTCTCGGGTATGACGCTCTTAAGGAAATCGTGATCAGTATTTCGCTCGTCAGTTCATTGCAGAAGAAATCCGATGCCGTCTTTGACGCCAAGGGATTCTGGGATCACTCCATTACCGCCGGAGTCCTTGCACGCCGGCTTGCGCGGGATCTCGGGTACCGTGTGAGCGGTGAGGTCTTCGTTGGCGGATTGCTGCATGACATGGGAGTCTCGATTTTGCACAGGTACTTCCTGAATGAATTCAAACGCATCGTGGAAATATTGAAGGAAACGGATCTGAATGCGCTTGAGGCGGAAGAAAGCGTCATGGGTGTGACCCATGCAGAAGTGGGGGGGTGGCTGGCCGAACGATGGAATCTCCCCGATCACCTTGTGGAAGCCATCCGTTACCACCACCATCCGTCGCTCGCCGACAAGAACAAAGATCTGGTCGCCCTGATCCATTGTGCGGACGTGTTTGCCATACGGATGAGTCCACAGGCGGTGGATTTCGACAAGGGAATCGATTTCGATCCCGTGTCGCTCGAGCATTTGCAGCTCAATGACCCGCAAGTGCTCAACCAGTATATCCAATCCTACAGTGATCTGATCAAGGCCGATTTGCAGCAGGTCACCCAATTTGAGAATGCCCGGTAAGGGACGAGTGCTCATGGAACACGTCGCAAAACGCAAGAACCGGTCACAATTGCTGGAAGAAGGGCTGCCGCAATTCGAACAGTTCATTGAAAGCCGTGAGAACTACATCAAGGCTCTCGAGAAAACGATCGAGATCCTTCGCCAGGAGAACGTGCAGACCTCGCAGAATAACCTTGCCATCAGGAGCTCAATCGACGAACTGGTGGCAACGCAGCGGTTGTCGAATATCATCAGTACGGCCACCGAACCCGAGTTGATTGTGAGCGCGTTGATCGAGCTTGCACGTCAGGTCGTGCCGGTGCTGGACTGCAACATCTTCCTGTTCCAGTCCACCTCCAGCATGCTCCTTCCGCTGTCTTCCAAAGGGTCGCCGCGTTTGGGTGAAGAGGCGCAGCGTCAACTCGAAGCGGGTATTGTGGACTGGGTGATCTCTGAAAAGAAAACCGTGATCATACCGGACCTTGAGCACATGCTTTCGAAGTCGAGTGCGCGGAACTTCGTGATTGTGCCGCTGATCCTGCGCAGTCAGGGGATCGGGGTCTTCGTCATCCACACGGAAAAGGCCCAGCAGGAGTTCTCCAATCAGGACATACAGCTCCTGTCTGTGCTGGCCAACCAGGCCGCGGTCGGTGTCGAAAACTGGCGCACGTATAAGCAGCTGCTGAAAGCCAATGAGGAGTTGAAAGCGTCACAGGCACAGATGGTGCAGGCGGCAAAAATGGCAGCCATCGGTGAACTGGCAGCCGGGATCGCACATGAAATCAAGAATCCACTCCAGGTGCTGATGCTCCATCTCGAATTGGTGCAGGCCGGCCGCCCGCTGCCCAATTGGATTGACATGTTCAGCAAACAATTGAAACGCCTGTCGGATATCACGCTGCGTCTGATGAACTTTTCGCGCAACGTCTCCGAGGATGTGACAAACGAGCCCATCAACGTCAACAAGGCCCTTGAAGATATTGTCATGATGGTGCGACACGAATTCGAAGGGAATCGCATCAAGATGGACCTCTGCCTGGGCGAAGATCTTCCGGCGGTGGGGGGAAATGCCAACTACCTGCAACAGGTGTTTCTCAACCTCCTGATCAATGCGCGTGATGCGATGCCCGAGGGCGGAACGATCACCGTCACGACGGCGCTGACGGGATTCCACGTGTCCATCCGGATCGGTGATACGGGATGCGGCATCCCGAAGGAATTGCAGGAGAAGATTTTCAAACCGTTCTTCAGCACAAAGGGAGAAAAGGGAACGGGACTCGGTCTCGCAATTTGCAGCAAAATCATTACCCAGCATAAAGGAGAACTGCGGGTGGAAAGCGAGATTGGCAAGGGAACGACATTCACGATTTTTCTTCCGGCGTGGAGGGTTCAACGATGATACGCAAGTGTATGATGATGGGCGTGCTGGCGGTTTTCCTGTGGAATTCACCGCCGGCAACGGCAGGGGAAGAGGCAACGCTGACCGATGTCCGGTACAGCACCCAGGCGGGCTACAGCCGGGTGACACTGCTCTTCCGCGGTGAGGTGCGCTACTCCCCGCTTGCATCGGACGGGATGGTCCGGCTGGGATTCTCCCACACGGGCGTGGCAATTCCCTTGAAAGCCCGGCGTCAATTGTTAAACACGGGACTAGTGACAGCGATCTCCGTATCGCCGCTGCCCGGCGACAGCACGATCGTGTCACTGACGCTCCGGCCGGCGACAACCTATCGGTGTGTCCTGCCGGCATCGGGGAATGCCCTCTTTGTTGATGTCGTACCCTCGGGAGGACAGTCCGCCCCGCTACGTCCCTCAATTGCCTCCACCCGGCATAAGACTCCTATGAATCCGGAGCCACACGCAGCGGCCGCTGTGCTATCGCCTGTGCCGTCCGTGCATCCGGTCATTGACATCCCGGGCGTGGCTCGCGAGCAACTGCGTGCTGAACCGCCGCCTTCGCGTGCACGCATGCAACAGTCCGCTCCTGCCAATCTGACGCCCGCGGTGGCTCTCGCGCTTTCAGCCATTGTTGTCGTTATCCTGACCGGCAGTGGTGCGACGCTGGCGCTTGCCTTCCGGAGCAAACCGGGGAAGCCCCCGGTGACAGCGCCGCGGCCAGTCCGGTCAGCAGGTGCACTCCCCATCCAGTCAGAACCGGAACGGGAGATCGTTGCCCGCGATTTGCCGGAGGATGAACCAGAAGAGGATGAGGAACCGCAATTCGCTCACGAGACATCACTGCAACTCGCGCGCTCGTTCCGGCGCGGCAGCGAAGAAATCACCCTTGCCCGGCGGATACATGACCGCACCACGCCGCAACTCTCGGCCGTGCGGATGGAAGAGACACTCACCCGTGCCACGACGCCGAGTCAGCGACTCCGTTTTGCGCGCAAGATGGGCGTGGGACAGGGAGAAATGGACCTCGCGATGAAGTTGCGTTCCATGCGCCCGGCAGAGAAGAAGGAGGAAGCAGCACTATGATAAAAGGAATCTATACATCGGAAGCTTCCATGCGTCCCAAGATGACACGCATGGAAGTGATCGCCAACAATCTGGCGAACATCAATTCCACCGGATTCAAGAGGGACCGGGTGTTCATCGAGATGCTGAAGGAGTCCGGAGCCGCCTCTTCTGACGGCCGGGGTGATCTCACCGGATCGAGCGTGCGGCAAAGCATGGATCTTACACCCGGCTCGCTCCAGCCGACAAACAACCCTTTTGATCTCGCGCTCGAAGGAACAGGCTTCTTTGCCGTCGACACACCCAACGGACTCCGGTTGACAAGGAACGGCCACTTCAAGCTTGCTCCTGATGGCAGCCTCGTGACAGCCGAAGGGTTTCATGTCCAGGGGGAGAATGGCAATGTCGTGGTACCGAACGTTGACAAACTCCAACAAGGGAACATCACCATCAACGAGGCGGGAGAAGTGCTGTCAGATCGTGAGCCGCTGACCCGGCTGAGAATTGTGACTGTGGCCAATCCCGATCAACTCCAGAAGGATCAGCAAGCCCTCTTGATACCGGGCCCGGACCAGATTCCAGTCAATGTTCCCCGCGATCAACTCCATGTCCGCCAGGGCTTCCTTGAGGAATCCAATGTGGATGGAATTGAAGAAATGATAGCCATGATTGAGATCAGCAGGAGTTTTGAAACAGACCAGAAAATCATTCAGTCGCAGGACGCGACGTTGGACCGCAGCATGGACATTGGAAGAGTATAATATCACGAAGAGAGGGAGACCCGTATGAATCGCGCACTGCGTACAGCGGCAACAGGCATGTTTGCCCAACAACTCAACATTGACACCATCGCTCACAACCTGGCGAACGTCAATACCACGGGATTCAAGAAGAGCCGGCCGGAATTCCAGGACCTGATGTATCAGACCCTGAAGGCCACCGGCGTTTCTCAGAATCCGAATCTGCAGCAGGCATCGGAGTTGCAGGTAGGAAATGGTTCTGTTCCCGTTGCAACCGCACGGTCATTCGTGCAGGGGGATATCCAGCCAACCCAGAATCAACTGGATGTGGCATTGCAGGGAGAAGGATTCTTTCAAATACGCCGCCCTGATGGCACGCTTGCCTACACGCGTGATGGAACATTCAAGAAGTCCGGGGATGGGACCCTTGTGACGTCGCAAGGGTACCTTGTCGAGCCGGCAGTGACATTTTCGTCCGATACCACTGAAATTACCATAAGCCGTGACGGCACCATAGAAACAAAAACTGTCGGCGATGCTGAATCGACGAAGGCCGGCCAATTTGAACTCGTGAAGTTCGTCAACCCTGCGGGGCTGCGCGCGATTGGCGGAGACCTCTACGTGGAGACCGGCGCCTCCGGAGCACCCATCCCGGGATTGGCGACGAACGAAGGATTCGGAGAGGTCATGCAGGGATATCTGGAGTCGTCAAACGTCGATGTTGTGGAAGAAATGGTGGGAATGATCACGGCCCAGCGTGCCTACGAGATCAGCGCCAAGACCATCAAGACGGTAGAAGACATGCTCACTACTGCCACCAACGTGAAACGGTAGCCTCATGAGCAGCCGCCCACAAAGCGCGTTGTTGCGGAGCCTCGTGTGTGTGCTCCTGGTGATTGCTCCCGGGATGCGGGGAGGAACCAGGGTACCGGCCGCAGAACTGAAAGACGCCGTGCGGGCGTTTCTGACACATCGGCTCACTGCAGGAGAAGAGCAGGCGGAGATCACGTTCCGTGCAGTGCCGGAGAATATCGAAGTTCCCGGCGTGAGCTATGGTTTGCACGTGGCTGATGATACACGGACAGAGTGGAAAGGTGCGCTTGCGGTACGCGTGGAGATCGAGTCGGATGGACGGGTTGTCCACCGGTGCCTGGTGTCTGTGCTGATACGTACCTATGCGGATGTTCTGGTTGCCGAGCGTGCAATCGGACGGCATGCAGGGCCGGGGCCTGAAGACGTCCGGGTGTTGCACATGGAGACCACCGTCATCCAGCGGCGGATTCTTCCCGCCCGCCATTCCCTTGAAGGATTGCGGTCACGGCAGATTATTCCTCGCGGGACCATACTGTACGAGGATTTCTTTGAGCGCATTCCGCTCGTCCAGCGTGGAGACCGGGTGATGGTGAGCGTCCGATCGGGTGGAGTATCCACGACCACGGAGGGAACCTCCCGGGATGACGGTGATCGCGGGGAGTATGTGATGGTGGAGCTGGCAAGCCGGCGTGACCGCGTCCGCGCACGGATTGACGGGTTGAGAAGTGTCACTGTTCTGTTGGATGGGGAAAGGGAAAAGAGATGAAACACCAATGTGTGCTCGGCCTCAGCGTCCTGGTCATTGCCTGTGCTGCTCAAGCGCAGGACATGCGTGGAAATGTCGGCCGGTCATTATTCGCAGATCCGAGGGCGGCCCGGGCCGGTGATGCGATGATGGTTCTCGTCGTGGAAACGTCGAGTGCATCGAATGATGCAAGTACGACATCGGATCGTGAGAGCAATATCTCGATGAACGCTTCGGGAAATGTGGGCACGTCAAATATCCCCGATGTTGCTCTCGGTGTCGGCACGGTCAATGGGTTTAAAGGCTCCGGCGCGACATCCACCCGTGGTTCAATCCGGGCCAAAATCAGTGCGCGCGTGGATTCGGTGCTGGCGAACGGTGATCTGATGATCACGGGCCATCGTACGATCATCGTCAATGGAGAGGAACAGCGAATCACCTTATCGGGTATCGTAAGGCCGCCGGACATTCTGGCGGACAATAGCGTCTACTCGTACAACATCGCCGAGGCACGTATCGCCTTCGAAGGAAACGGCGTGGTGTCAAACGCCCAGGGACCGGGGTGGATTACGAAACTGTTGCACTGGCTTTTCTGAAAGAGGCGGGTATGAAACGGAACTGCAGGCGTTTCGAAAAAGTATTGGCGGTCGTGCTGGTGAGTGCCAGCATAGCCTTCGGGGCAATCCGCATCAAAGACATTGCCCATGTGCAGGGCATTCGCGGACAGCAGATTATCGGATACGGCCTGGTGGTGGGACTCAACGGCACGGGCGATACACAACGGTCCACGTTTACCCTCCAGTCAGTGTCAAGCATGCTCAAGAGGTTTGGCATAAACGTGCCCCAGAGCGATCTCCGGTTGCGCAACGTTGCGGCGGTAATGGTGACAGCCACTGTGCCGGGATTCACCAAGGAAGGGAGTGAAGTCGACGTGATCGTCTCATCCCTGGGAGATGCCACAAGCCTGCAGGGAGGAACGCTGCTGATGACACCGCTCTCCGCGATTGATGGGGTCGTCTATGTCATGGCACAGGGACCGCTCTCGGTCGGCGGCATGAGTGTCCAGGCCAATGGCAACGAGATTCGCCGCAATCACACGGCCGCCGGACGCATTCCAGGCGGAGGGGTGGTCGAGAAAACAACGGACTCGGTGATCAGCAAGGATTCGACAATTGCCGTTGTGCTTATGGAGCCGGATTTCACAACGGCGACGCGTGTTGCGGATGCGGTGAATTCGAAGCTGGGCCAGAGAGCGGCCCGTGCGCAGGATGGTGCAAGCATATCGATCCAGGTGCCCCAGGCGGTCAGGGGGGAAGGGCGCCTGGTGGAGTTTATCGCTTCCATCGAAGGGCTCGAAGTCACGCCCGACGTCGTCGCAAAGGTGGTTATCAATGAGCGCACGGGGACAATTGTTATTGGAGGCTCGGTGAGCATCATGTCGGTCGCCATTTCTCATGGGGGACTGAACATCGAAATCGAGTCCATCCCCATAGTCTCACAGCCCGCGCCGTTCTCACAGGGTCAGACCGTGACGACACAACTGACGGCAGTCTATGCAGGACAGGATTCGTCAACGGTGCAGGCATTTGACAGATCGGCCACCGTGCAGGATGTGGCCAAGACGCTCAACGCCTTGAAAGTGGCACCGCGCGATATCATCGCGATCTTCCAGGCCCTGAAACGGGCGGGCGCACTGAATGCGGAGTTGGTGATTATCTAATGGATGCCACGCACATACTATCGGACACCACGGCGGCGCAAACGCACAAGGCCATCGATGACCGGACGCGTCAACGCTTGCAGCACGCGACGAAAGAATTCGAATCGCTGCTGGTCGGGTACATGCTGAAGAGCATGCGTTCCAGCGTGAAGAGTAGTGAGATGTTTGGTGACAGTTACGGCGGCGATGTCCTGGAAGGACTTTTTGACGGCCAGATGGCACAGCACGTTTCACGGAACAGTTCTCTCGGCCTTGCCGAGATGCTGTACCGGCGTATGACCGGCGAAGAGATGCCGTCAGGCAGGCAGCCGACGGCGCGTCCTGTAGCTGCGGGAGCCCCACCGGCGCAGCACCAGGAAAGAAGACTCGCGCTGGAGTCGGCGGCGACCGCGGATCCGGTGCCGGCGGCGGCAAAGCCGGCCACCATGGCAATACCAGCGGTGGTGGTCTCGCAGAGAGACCGTGCTGCCGTGTCAGCGGCATCGTCGGACACCGCACATGCAGTGCCGGATACCTTGCGAAGACGCCTGGATCTGGTGGCGCCGCTGATACAGGAGGCGGCAGACACGCATCGTGTCGACGCAAATCTGCTGAAAGCGGTCATCGCGACGGAATCGCACGGTGATCCGCAGGCGCGATCACCGAAAGACGCCAAGGGGTTGATGCAATTGATCGACTCCACTGCGAAAGCGATGGGAGTGACGAATGTCTGGAACCCCCGCGAGAACCTGCTGGGCGGGGCAAAGTACCTGAGCAAGTTGATGGAGCAGTTTGGCGGTGACAGGGAGAAAGCTATTGCATCCTACAATGCGGGCCCCGGTGCAGTGGAAAAACACGGGGGCATCCCGCCGTTCAGGGAAACCCGCGCCTACGTTGACAAAGTCATGAATTATCTGAAGCTGTTCGAACAGCAGGAGTCAGAAAATGGAAACGATGATTGAAGAACTGGGGAGCGTGATGCAATCGGAAGTGGAACTCGGTGAATCACTGCTGCGCGTGATGATGCACAAACAACGGTCCATTGTCGGACTGCACGGGGACGATCTCACCTCCCTTGTCGTACAGGAGGAGGAGCTGATCAAGCCGTTTCAGCAACTCGAAGAACGGCGCGTGCGGCTCGCCGCGGAAATCGCCGGCCGGCCCGTGCTTATGGAAAAGGGAACGGCAACTACCATAACGGAACTGTTACGTCACCTTTCACCGTCCGATGCACTGCGCATCTCAACAATGTCTGCGCGATTGCGGACGGTCTCGGAGCGCATCATCCATATGAACGATCAGAACCGTATCCTGCTGCATCGTTCGTTGCGGTTCGTGCAGGAAACACTGCGTCTGGTTACCGATGATCACACGCGGCAGCTTGTCGATCACCGTATGTAGCATAGAGGAGGATGTATGGGCGGAATATCACAGCTTCTGGAAACGGCCAGGCGGGCACTGATGGCGCAACAGTATGGCATCAGCGTGACCGGGCACAATATTGCCAATGCGAGCACTCCGGGGTACTCCCGCCAGCGCGCCGATTTCGTCGCAACACCCCCCGCGCAGACGTTATACGGAATGCTGGGAACAGGGGTGACCGTAGAAAGCGTGTCCCGCCTGCGCAACAGCTTCATCGATCAACAGATCAGGTCCGCGAACAATTCTCTCGGGTCGGCGGCGTCGGACAACCAGATTCTCAGTCAGATCGAAGCAACGTTCAATGAACCGTCAGATTCTTCCCTCAGTGCAGGGCTCAATGCTTTCGCGGCGGCATGGCAGGATCTCTCAACGCATCCGGAAGACGACGTCTCCCGAAATGCCTTGATGCTCCAGGGAAAGGGGTTGGCCGATACCTTCCACCGTCTGTACACTCAGGTCGAGTCGTTCAGGAATTCCCTCCAGGGCGAATTCACCGCGAAAGTCGATCAAATAAACGCTCTCTCCAAAGAGATCAGTGATCTGAACGTAGACATTACCGCTGCCTCGGTCGGCGGGCTCAACCCGAGCGACATGCAGGATGTACGCGACGCCAAAATTACGGAACTGTCAAAGCTTGCGAATATCACCGTGTCGGAAGGGAGCCAGGGGGCTGCGCTTGTGGCCCTCGGGGGTACCACCATTGCCGGCAACGGAACCTCACTGGCACTGAAGGTGATGGCCGGAGGGTCCGCTACGGTCTCAGGCACGGATTTTGAACAGATGCGTGTGGTCACGGAACTCGGGGGTACTCCGGTCAATCTGACAGGGGGAGAGGCCGGTGGTATGCTCAAGTCGTTCAATACCACGATCCCTGATTCCCTGGGCCGGCTTAACCAACTTGCGAGCGCGATCATCTCCGGAGTTAATCAGCAGCACAGTGCGGGATTCGGACGGCAGCAGCCGCCCCGTACCGGCATCAACTTCTTCACCGGCACAGACGCCGCGTCGATGGCGATTGATCTCACCGACCCCTCGGCTGCCCCCGGAAGCAACCCGAGCATCGACAACATCGCTGCATCATCCTCGGCAAGCGCCGGCGGCGACAACAGCATTGCGCTGGCGATTGCGGGGATCCTCGACAAACGGCCGGTGACAACGGCCGGCGGGACAACGCTGCTCGATGGCTTGTCAATCTCCGAGTACTACAATCGCACGGTGACCAATATCGGCTCGGCGGTGAACAAGGCCGATACCACCGTGACCTCACAGGAGCTTGTCATCGCCCAGCTTACACAACAGCAGGATGCCGTCTCGGGAGTGTCGATCGATGAAGAAATGACCAACCTGATAAAATTCCAGCGGGCATTTGATGCGGCGGCCAGGGTTGTCAACACCGTCGGCGAAATGTACGATACACTCATTCAAATGGTGTAGCCATGCGCATAACGGATAATTCAATCATCACGGATTTCCTTGCGAATCTGACCAAGAGCAGGGAACGGATCAATCGTCTGAACCTACAGCTGGCAACGCAGAAGAAACTCCAGAAGGTGTCAGACGACCCGGTCCTGGCGAACACATTGTTGCGCCTTGACACAGATCTGAGCCGCCTGGATTCGTACAAGACCAACATTGTTGACGGGAAAAGCACGCTCAAGATGACGACGGACAGCCTCGGCAAAGTCTCAGACATTCTCCAGTCCGTCAAAGGCCTGCTGGCGGGTTCCACCGATGCCGACCCGTCGTTACTCGCAAATTTGTCAGTTCAGATGGACCAGTTCCTGAATATGTCGGTGGACATTGCCAATACTAAGTTTGACCGCAAATACATTTTTGGGGGGACGGGCACGACGGCACCGCCGTTTGTGAGCAGCGGTACTCCGCAAACGGTGACATACCAGGGGAATGCAGATGCTGTCAGGTTCCAGGTCGGGGATGGGATCTCTTCCGTGGTGAACGTAAGCGGTGCGGCGGCATTTGGCTCGACGGGCGCCATAGACTTTGCAGGGCTTCTCGACCGTGCGGCTCCGGTGAACACGACCGTGACGACCACGGTAGGCTTGACCGACGGCAACGGTGTCGCGCATGGCGTGCTCATGACGATGCAGAAAACCGGTGCCAACAGCTGGACACTCTCGGCGGCCATGCCGCCTGGTGCGACGGATGCATCGCTTGCCGGAGGAACTGCAACGGTGACCTTCGATCCGGCCACAGGGTCGCTCGCATCGGTCGTGCGGGGCGCGCCGCTGGTTCTCACGCCTGCCGCAACTCCTCCGGCTCAGGCCGCACCGCCTCTGACGCTGATGATACGCGGAACGGGACTGAGTGAGGGAACCCCCGCCGGGGGGGGAGCGTCCACACTGACGGGGACGCACACCCCCATATCGGTGTTCAACCAGCTCATTGCCTTGCGCGACACGCTGCGTTCCGGAGGCCAGCCGAGTGCGGACGACATCGCCATGGTTGGTCTCATGCAGGATGTGATCATGCGTGAACAGGCGCGGGCCGGATCACTTTCTGGCAACCTGACAACCTCCGATGAGTATCTTACCGCACAGAGGGAGCATCTGCTGGATCTCCGGTCGGCGAAACAGGATGTCGATCTCACGGAGATCGGCATGAAGTTGAAGCAGGAGGAGGTCATGCTGGACGCCGCACTCAGCGCGGCGGCAAAGATCATTCCGAAATCACTCTTGGACTTCCTGACCTAGCATGCGCAGAACCGTCGATATCACCACTGTTGCCGGTCTCTCCCTGGGGTTGCTCGGGGTCTTCGGATCGTTCCTCTGGGAAGGGGGGAATCTGGGGGGTATTCTCCTGGGGCCGGCCATGTTGATCGTGTTCGTCGGCACATTTGCTGCGGCAATGATCGGCACCTCCCTGAAGTCGTTCCTGAACATCGGAGAGCTGCTGAGAATTGCCGTTGCTCCCCCCGTGTTCGCTCTGGAAGAGGCAATCCAGACGATTGTCCGCTTCTCCACGATCGCACGCCGCGATGGTCTGCTGGCGCTTGAGAAAGAACTGGATGGCGTCTCGAACAGTTTCATGAGGAAGATTCTCCGGTTTGCCATTGACGGGACGGAACCGGACGTGCTGCGTGAGCTGGCCGAGACCGAGGTGCGCTACGTCGGCGAGCGCCACACGAGCGGTGCAATGCTCTTCCAGAAAATGGGCGGGTATTCGCCGACGATGGGTATCATCGGCACGGTGATGGGCCTGATCGCCACACTCGCCGCTGCGGGGAGCGACCCCGATGTGCTCATTCGTCACATCGGCAGCGCATTTGTGGCGACGCTGTGGGGTGTGTTCATGGCAAACCTGGTCTGGCTCCCGATTGCCGACAAACTGCGGCACATCCATACCGAAGAGTATCTGTTTATGGACCTGATTGTGGAGGGCATTCTTTCCATTCAGGCCGGAGAAATCCCCTCGGTGATCAAAGCAAAACTGTACAGCATGCTGCCTGAAGAACAGCAGGCGCCGGACACCCGATGAAAGCGCCGCACAAACATCCCGAACCGGAGAACTCTGACCGGTGGTTGCTGACGTATGCCGATCTCATTACGCTCCTGCTGGGTTTGTTTGTGATACTCTATGCCATGTCGAAGATCGATGCCGGCAAATACGCTGAAGTTGTCACTGCGTTGAACGGCGTGTTCGGCGCGCCGAGCGGAATCCTGACAGGAAACCCGACCCTGCTGGAAAACCCGGCAAACGCTCTCCAGTCGGAAAAACAGCGCATCGCTCAGGAAATCCGCTCGGCGTTGCATTTGGATGAACGGACGCTTCCGATTACCATATCGGAAAATGAGCGTGGAGTTACTGTGCATATTATGGAAGAGCTGTTGTTCGCGTCAGGAAGTGCCGACCTCAAACAGGCGTCCCTGGTGACCCTGGACACGCTGGCAGCGGTCTTGCGGTCGCTGCCCAATGATTTGCGCGTGGAGGGCCATACGGACAACGTTCCGATCAGCACAGGGCAGTTCCCATCTAACTGGCACCTGTCGGTGGCGCGCGCATTGAACGTTGCGTACTACGTCATTCAGCGGCACGGCTTGAAACAGGAGCGCGTGTCTGTCGTCGGATATTCCGAATTCCAGCCTCTCGCACCCAATACCACCACCGAAAACCGATCACGCAACCGCCGGGTCGACATCGTCATCGTCGCCAATGGTATGCGGGGATTCCAGAGGCAGTTTCCACAGCGACCTGTGACTGCGGCTCCGCGGCGGTCCGGCGCAGGCAGGAGCGGCACATGAGATTGACCACTCCGCGATTTGGCGTTGTCTCGTGTATGGAAGAACAGATGGTGATGTTCCCGGCCGGGGTTCTGACGGCGCCGGCGAGCTGTCATTTCGTCATCATTGACGATCCTGACTCTGCACCGTTTCAGTGGCTCGTGTGCGTGGAACGGCCCGAGTGCGCGATCACCGTGCTCGATCCGGCTCTGGTGCTGGATGAGGTCGGCGGGCAGGCCGCACCGGGCGGAGCAACAACCACGTTTGTCGTGGCGGTGCCGGGGAGTGGGAGCGTGGCATGGTGGCTCGATCTGCGGCACCCGATTCTGATCGATACGGCGGAGCGGAAGGGCGAACAGGTGACGCTGGATGATTCGTCGCTGCCGGAGCGTTTTCCGGTGGTGCTTCTACAACCACATGAGACCGCGGAGTGACACATGCTTGTTCTCGCGCGCAAAGCTACTGAAGCGATCAAAATCGGCGATGACATCACCGTAAAGGTGATTGCCATCCGCGGTGGTCAGGTGAAGATCGGCATTGAAGCGCCGTCGGGCATACGCATTGTACGGATTGAGTCACATCAGCCGGCGCGCATCGAACCACCCGCTGCAGGCTCCGCACCGGGGAATATCACCACCATAGCGAGCAACGAACCGGATCACCAAACTTAACGGGGTCGTACTTCCATGTTCGTCATCATTGGCGCAGCAGTTGTCCTTGTGGGTGTGATCGGCGGGTTCCTCCTCGAAGGTGGGCCTCTCCTCCTTCTCTTCCAGCCGAGCGAGTACTTGATTATTGGCGGGGCTGCACTCGGGTCGCTGCTCGTCATGTCCCCCTTCGCCTCCCTGAAAAGGGTCATGAGCTACAGCCTCGGCGTTCTGAAGGGGGACCCGTACAGCAAAGAACAGTACATCAATTTGTTGAAGACGATGTTTGAGCTGTTCAATGTAGCGAAGCGCGACGGGCTGATCGCCGTGGAACCGCACGTCATGGAACCACACACCAGCGCAATCTTCAGCAAGAACACGTTCCTGCTCAAACAGCATCTCGCGCTGGACTTCTTCTGTGATACCATGAAGCTCCTGCTCGGCGGCGGTGTTCCGCCGTACGACGTCGAAGCGATGCTGGATGCGGACATGGATTCGCGCCTCAGTGAAGAGGGGAGCGCACCGATGCTTGTACAAAAGATCGGCGATGCGCTTCCCGGCCTCGGCATCGTAGCGGCGGTGCTGGGTATCGTCATCACGATGCAGGCGATCAGCGGCCCTCCGGAAGAAATCGGCGAGAAAGTTGCCGTGGCGCTCGTGGGGACATTCCTCGGCATTCTTCTGTCGTACGGGTTCGTACAGCCGCTGTCAACACATATCGAGCTGCTGCAGGCCTCTGAAGGGCGGTACTTCGAATGCATCAAAGCAGGAATTGTGGCGTATGCCAAGGGGAATGCGCCGATCATCGTGGTGGAGTTTGCGCGACGCGTGATCTACAGCGCCGTGCGTCCGAGTTTCAATGAAGTGGAAGAAGCCGTGCGCGGTACGAAGACGGCGCCATAGCAGCAGGATCGCAGACGCATGGATCACTACGAACAAAACGTTCCGGTACGAATCGTCAAAAAGAAAAGCCATCATGGCAGATCCCATGGCGGTGCGTGGAAAGTGGCGTACGCCGATTTCGTCACCGCCATGATGGCGCTCTTCATCGTACTGTGGATCGTCGGGCAGAGCAAGCAGGTCAAGGAGTATGTGGCACAGTACTTTAAAGACCCGGGTGCTTTTTTGGAGAACACAAAAGGTGGCGGGGCATTTGAATTCAACAAGCTGAACATCGGCGCCCGGATGACGGAGGACCAGCTGAAGCGGCAGCAGGATTCCCTTCATTTGCAGGGCATGTCGCAGGAAATCATTCAACAGCTGTCAGGCGAGAAGGGGCTGAAGCAACTGGCGGCCCAGGTAAAAATGGAAATCATGAAGGAAGGGCTGCGTATTGAATTGCTTGACAGGTCCGAATCGTTCTTCTTCGATGTCGGCACGGCAACACTCAAGCCCGAAGCACGGGCGGTGCTCGACGTCATCGCCCGCGAATTGGGAAAGCTGCCCAACAAAGTGATCCTTGAGGGACACACCGACGCACGGCCGTATTCGCGCGCGGACGGCTACACCAATTTCGAGCTCAGTGCCGATCGCGCAAACAGTGCGCGGCGTTTGCTCGTGACGCACGGTGTGGACAGCAGACGGATCGACGAGGTGCGGGGCTATGCTGACACACGATTGAAGAATCCCAGGGATCCCCTCGACGTCACCAACCGCCGTATAAGCATTGTTGTGAAATATGCAGAAGGGCAACACTGATGACCCCCCGGCCGACGATCCTTCTCGTGGATGATGAACCCTTCGCGCTGGAGCTGCTCGGTGCGGCGCTGGACCGGGAGAATGCCTATCACCTGGTTCCGGCGACGACGGTGGAGGAGGCGCAACGCATGGCCGAACTGCACACGCCGTCCCTTGCCATCATCGACGTGAAGCTGGCCGGCGAGAGCGGACTCGATTTCTGTCTGTGGATGCGGCAGCATGCCATACTGCGCGATGCGATGATCATCATGCTCACGGGTGCATCGCTCACCGAACAGAAGCTCCGCGGGTTCGAAGCGGGTGCGGATGAGTATCTCACCAAACCCTTTGATCCGCCGGAATTGTTGTCGAGAGTGCGCGCCTTGATGCGCATCAAAGGGATGCAGGACGAACTCAAACACGACCGTGAGGAGCTCGCACGCCTGAACGACGCTCTCGTGACGACCCTGGACGCCGTGACCGCACTCCTGGTGAACCTGATCAACCTCCGTGTGCCCGATGCGGCGGCGCGTTCGGAAGCCGCTGCGGCATTTGCCCGCTGGATCGGCGAACGTCTGGAATTGTCGCCCGAGGCACGGCGAACGCTCGACCTCGCGGCTACACTGCATGAAATCGGGAAGGTCATCATGACCGATGGCGTGCTGGGGAAATCACGCAGCGAATGGACGGAAGACGATCGGAGAACACTTTCTCAATTCCCTCTGTTCGGTCAGATGGTTGTCGGCAACGTGCTGCAGCTCGGGGACGTGGGGCGTGTTCTGCGCCATCAAATGGAGAATTATGACGGGACGGGGCATCCGGATCACCGTATGCGCGAAGAAATCCCCCTTGCATCCCGGATCCTGCGGATCGTCAATGCAGTACAGGAAGAGCGCGCCGAAGGAAGGGGGACCCTGGCGGAGGTGCTTGAGTGCCTGAGGAGAGGACGCGGGACGTTTTTTGATCCCCACCTGCTCGTAGTGTCCGAAGAATATCTCAACGTCATTGAGCGCCCGTCGTGGGCTGAGGGAAAGCGTCAGGTGAGCGTGGCACAGCTTGAAGAGGGAATGGTCATCGCTGCCGATCTTCAGACATCAAGCGGCATCAAACTCCTGCCGGCAGAATCAACGCTGACCAGGGGAATGATCGACCGGATCCGGGCGCGCCACCAGGTGGATCCGATCATCAGCTGGGTCTATGTCTTGTCTAAATAGTCATGGATGGCGGCGGCAGCCTGCTTCCCGTCGCGCATGGCCAGAATCACCGTTGCGCCGCCACGTGAAAGGTCCCCGCCTGCAAAAATTCCCGGGCGGCTTGTTGCCTGCTGCTCGTTGATGACAACCGTGCCCCGTTTGCTGGTATCCAATCCCGGCGTTGTCGCCTGAATGATCGGATTGGGTTTCTGCCCGATGGCTTCGACAAGCGTCTGTATCTCCACGACGAATTCCGACCCCTTCACCGGCACAGGGCGGCGGCGCCCGGAATCATCCGGCTCACCGAGTTCCATCCGCTGGCACTCTATACCGCACACCCAGTTGTTGTTGTCAGCGAGGATGCGGGTCGGGCTGGTGAGCAGCAGCAGTTCAATGCCTTCCTGTTCGGCGTGATGAATCTCTTCCTGCCGCGCCGGCATTTCGGACCGGGAACGCCGGTAAATCAGATAGGCGTGCTCGGCGCCGAGGCGTTTTGCCGTGCGTACGGCGTCCATTGCGGTATTGCCGCCGCCGATGACTGCAACACTTCTGCCGATGCGAATCGGCGTGTCGAACTCGGGGAACCGGTACGCACCCATGAGATTCACGCGCGTCAGAAACTCATTGGCCGAATAGACACCGCTCAGGTTCTCGCCGGGAATCCCCATGAACGTGGGAGTACCGGCACCCGTGGCGAGGAATATCGCCTTGAATCCCCATTCGTCAAAGAGCTCATCGATGGTTGCCGTCCGGCCGATTACGAAATTCGTATAGATCTGCACTCCGAGCGCCTTGATGCGCTCGGTTTCGATGTCGAGGATTTCCTTGGGGAGGCGGAACTCCGGGATCCCGTAACGGAGCACGCCGCCGACTGCATGCAGGGCTTCGAATACCGTGACCTGGTATCCCATCCGGGCAAGCTCTGAAGCGCAGGTGAGGCCCGCCGGTCCTGAACCGACGATGGCCACCTTCTCTTCGTGGTGTTCGGTGATCACCGGCGGCGTGAAAAGGTTCTGCTGCATCTCGTAGTCGGCAACGAACCGCTCGAGTTTCCCGATCGCCACCGGTGTGAGCTTCTTTCCGAGAACGCAGAGCTCCTCGCACTGGCTTTCCTGCGGGCAGACCCGTCCGCAAATTGCCGGAAGATAGTTGGCCTCGCGTATCTTGTTGACGGCTCCCACATAGTCTTTCTTGATGACAAGGCCGATGAATCCCGGGATGTCAATCCCGACGGGGCATCCATCGATACACAGGGGCTCCTTGCACTCGAGGCATCGCGTCGCTTCGATGACGGAACGCTCCTCGTCAAAGCCGAAGGAAACCTCGAGGAAATTCGTCATCCGTTCGGCCGCGGCCTGTTCGATCGGCTCCTGCCGGGGAATCTTCATGCGTGCGGAAGGTTTCAGCGGATTCACACTGCTCATTGGACATTCTCCTGCGTCAGACCGGCAAGCTTGCAGCGGTGTCGTTCATCGGAAATGCGCTCCATTTCGACGTACGTGCGATTGCGCATCATGAGTTCGGTGAAGTCCACTTTGTGGCCATCGAATTCCGGACCGTCGACACAGGCGAACTTCATCTCTCCGCCGATTGTCACGCGGCATCCGCCGCACATGCCGGTGCCATCCACCATGATCGTGTTCAATGAAACGAGGGTGTGGACCTGGTAGGGGCGTGTAAGCTCTGCTACGGCCTTCATCATGGGAAGCGGGCCGATGGCGAACACGGTACCGACTGCGTTGCCGCTGTCGAGGAGTTCTTTCAGTTGATCCGTTACAAATCCGCGTCTCCCGTAGGATCCGTCATCGGTGGTCACATACGTGGCAGCGGAGATCGCGCGCATTTCTTGTTCAAGGATGACGAGGTCATGCGAGCGGGCACCGATGATGGTGCTCACGGTATTTCCGGCATCGCGCAATGCCCTGGCGATGGGATAGAGTTCCGCGGTACCGACACCGCCGCCGACACACACCACATGTCCGATATACCCGATGGGCGTGGGGTTGCCGAGGGGGCCGACGACGTCGAGCACGTCCTCACCCTGTTCCTTGCTGCAGAGAAGCTTCGTGGTCTTCCCGATTGCCTGAACGATCAGCGTGATGGTCCCCTGTGCCGGATCGCCGTCGGCGATGGTAAGTGGGATGCGCTCACCGTGAGTCTCTACACGGATCATGACAAAATTGCCGGCTTTGCGTTTCTTCGCGATAAAGGGGGCTTCGATGTCAAAGCGGGTTATTGTTGGTGCGAGGATTTGCTTCCGGACAATGCGATACATGGTGTTGAGCGCCTCGGTAATTGGCAAAAGTCTTTCTCTTGCAGAATTCAACAATCCCTGTGCCAGAATTGGCCCCCCCGGGGATTTCCTAAAATAGGGAAAATTGCGGGCAATTGCTCCCACTTGTTCGCAAATACAGAAACGCGCTTCGCAGGTCTGACAGTCCCATGAAACTCCGTCAATTGACAAGAGTCCATTGTCTATCGTCAATCGGTGGGGGTCAGTCCCCGAGTGCTCCGATTGACTTTGGTCAATTGACCATTGACTATTGCGGTGGAGACAACACTCCTCCAGCGAAGACACTGCGCAGCGTGTCAACAGTCTCACGGATCTGATCACGGGAAACAATCAACGGGGGAACAAACCGCAGGACGGTGGTATCGGTGCAATTCACCAGAATGCCGCGATCGCGCATGGCGGCGACAACCGGGCCGCCATCGTGCGCGAGTTCCAGGCCAAGCATCAGGCCTTTCCCTCTCACTTCTTTGCAGAGGGAGGGAAAGTCGGAACAGAGTTGCATCAGCCGGCCGGTAAAAAACGCACCATTGTCCGTTACCTGCTGCATGAGGTTTGCGGCGATGAGTTCCTCGAGCAGGGCCGCCCCGGCGGCGCATGCGACAGGGTTGCCACCGAATGTGGTGCCATGCATGCCGGGCTGCAGTGTAGCGGCGACGGATTGTGTGCCGAGAATCGCCCCCAGAGGCAGGCCTCCTCCAATGGGTTTGGCGAGCGTAACGAGATCGGGCCGCAGGTTGGCATGTTCGCAGGCGAGGAACCGGCCGGTCCGGCCGCAGCCGGATTGGATTTCGTCGGCAATCACGAGGAATCCGAACGCGCCCCGGAGCCGTTGCAGTGCGTGGATAAATTCTGTTGATGCCGGGCGAATGCCGCCTTCTCCCTGAATACATTCAAGGAGCACGGCGGCCGTCTTGGGCCCGGCAACGGAATGCAGTGCCGCGGGGTCATTGAACGGCGCGACGGTGCAGTGCGGAAGAAAGGGCCCGAAGCCGTCACGATACGACGGGCGATCCATGAGGGAAAGTGCGCCCATGGAACGGCCATGGAACGCATTGCTGAAGGCGACGATGTCTTGCTTGCCCCGGGCGTTGCCCCACGCGCGCGCGATCTTGAATGCCCCTTCGATTGCCTCGGTGCCGCTGTTGCAGAAGAATACCCGGGGGAGACCGGAGAGCCGCGTGAGGAGGGTGGCAAGCCGGACCTGCGGCTCCTGGACAAAGTAGTTGGAGATGTGGATATACCGTGCAGCCTGGTCGGTGATGGCCTGCAGGACGCGCGGATGGCCGTAGCCCAGGGCGTTCACGGCGATACCGCCGAACATATCCAGATAGCGTGTGCCGTCGGCGGTGAAGAGATAGGCCCCTTCGCCGCGGACGATCTCGAGCGGCAGCCGTTTGTAGGTGTGGAAGAACAGTTCGGTGTCGCGTTCGTGCAGTGTCATCGCGCAGGTCTCCGCGTTTTTTGTGCTTGCATAATAATACAACATTATGTATATTTATGCAAGACAAAAAAGGACCCGATCCATGCAGTGCGGTATCGTAGGTGCGTCCGGGTATACCGGCGGTGAGTTGCTGCGATTGCTTGCCCCTGCGGAGAACGTGCGTGTCGTGCGCGTCACCGCCAATGCCTCCGCGGGAAAGCCTGTCGACAGCGTCCATGCATCGCTCAGGGGAGTCTTTCCAGCTCGCGTTTGAAGAGTTCGCTGCAGAGCGGTTTGACGGCCTGGACTGCGTGTTTATCGGCCTGCCCTCCGGAGAGGCCATGCGTGTTGTGCCCGCCCTTCAGGGCCGGGTCGGCAGGATCATTGACCTGGGCGGGGATTTCCGTCTTGCCGACCCGAAGGTGTACGAGGCGTACTACGGACGGCCACACACCGCGCCCGCGCTGCTCGGGCAGGCCCAGTACGGACTTCCGGAACTCTATCGCGATCGTATTCGCTCCGCCTCCCTGATAGCCAATCCCGGTTGCTTTCCCACCGGCGCGATTCTTGGTCTCCTGCCGGCTCTGAAGGAGAACGTGATCCGGCCGGAGGGGATCGTGATCACCTCGATGTCCGGTGTGTCCGGTGCAGGGCGCAGCAGCAGTGTTGAGCTCAGTTTCACCGAAGTGAACGAGTCGATCCGTGCCTACCGTGTAGGCAAACACCAGCATTCGCCGGAGATCCGTTCGGTGCTCGAAGACGCCGCAGGGGCACCCGTCTCGCTCTCTTTTGTTCCGCATCTCGTTCCCCTCACCAGGGGGATCTATTCGACGATCCATGCCGAGTTGCAGGAGCCCGTCACCACCGGGGATGTGCTCGCGCTGTATGAACACTACTATGCGGGCGAACCGTTTGTCCGGGTGCGGCGCGAGATTCCGGAGATCAAAGCGGTCGCCTATACGAATTTCTGTGACCTGACCGTGATCGTGGACCCGGCGACCAGAAAACTGATCATTCTCTCCGTGATCGACAACCTCGTCAAAGGCGCGGCAGGGCAGGCCCTTCAAAACATGAACATCATGTTCGGCTATCCCGAACGACACCTGTTGCAGTAAGGACTGCGCATGAGCATCAACGACATCAATGAGATCGAGGGTGGGATCACGTCGCCACGCGGCTTTCAGGCTGCAGGCGTGCATTGCGGCATCAAGAAAGCGAAAAGAGATTTTGCGCTGGTGTATACCGCCGCTCCGGCCGTCGGCGCCGCGGTGTTCACGACGAACGTTGTACAGGCGGCTCCGGTTCTTGTCGACAAAGAGCTGTGCGGGCGGGGAGGCCGGTTCAAGGCTCTTGCCGTGAACAGCGGCAATGCGAATGCCTGTACCGGCGAACGGGGCATGCACGACGCATGGGAAATGGTCCGGCTGACTGCCGAAGCGCTGAATATTCGCCAGGATGAGGTTCTCGTTTCCTCCACGGGCGTGATCGGTAAGTATCTCTGCATGGAAAAGATTGCTGCGGGGATTACGCTCTCGGCCCAGGCGCTCGGTACCGATGGTACCGCCGCCGCCGAAGCAATCCGGACCACCGATACATTCACCAAGGAAGCCGCTGTGCAGTTCGATCACAACGGAGTGACCATAACGCTTGGTGGCATGGCAAAGGGTTCGGGGATGATTGCCCCGAACATGGCGACCATGCTGGCCTTCGTGAGTACCGATGCCAACATCGGCGCCAATGCCCTGCAGCAGGCCACACACCACGCGGTGGTACGATCGTTCAACAGGATTTCGGTCGATGGCGACATGAGTACCAACGACATGGTGATCGTGCTGGCCAATGGATTGGCCGGGAATCCCGCGATCGCAGAGCCTGCCGGCGACCTCTATGTCCTGTTTGCAGCCGCCCTTGAACAGCTTCTGGTGACGCTGTCCAAGATGATTGTCATGGATGGCGAAGGGGCCACCAAGTTTATTGAGATCCGGATGCTCGGTGCTGCCTCGGAGAAGGAGGCTGAGCAGGCGGCACGGGCGGTGGCGAATTCGAACCTTGTGAAGACCGCTTTCCATGGCGAAGACGCAAACTGGGGAAGAATCCTCGCCGCCATCGGCTATTCCGGCATCGTCTTCGATCCCGCGCTTGTCACAATCCAGTTCGGCGGTGTCGCCATTCTCGGCCAGCACTACGCCATCGACTTTTCGGAAGAGCGTGCAGCGCAGGTGCTCGCACAGCGGGAAATCGTTCTCACTATCGATCTGCATCGTGGTTCTGCATCTGCCACGTTCTGGACGTGCGATTTGTCGAAAGACTACGTCGCCATTAACGCCAACTACCGGACCTGACGCATGGTTCTCAGTACTGCGACAAAAACTGAAGTGCTTATCGAGGCGCTGCCGTACATCCAACAGTATGAGCAGAAGACCTTTGTCATCAAGTACGGCGGAGCCGCCATGGTGGATGACGAGCTGAAGGAGGCTTTCGCGCAGGATGTCACTATACTCAAGAAGATCGGCGTCCGCATCATTATCGTGCATGGTGGCGGAAAGGACATCACCGATATCGCCGGCAGGCTTGGGATACCTTCACGTTTTGTGGATGGACAGCGGTATACGGATGCGGCGATGATGGACGTTGTCCAGATGGTGCTCGGCGGCAAGACAAACAAGGACATCGTTGCGCGTATCAATCAACATGACGGTGGGGCTGTGGGGATCTGCGGCATCGATGACGGTCTCCTCCGGGCCCGAAAACTGGAAGTGGGGGGAACCGACCTCGGTTTGGTTGGCGAAATCGTGCATGTCAACACGTCCTTCCTGGATCTGTTGTTCACGCATGAAATCATGCCGGTGATCGCTCCAATCGGTGTCGATGACAACGGTCAGGTCTACAACATCAATGCAGATATTGCCGCAGGGTGCATTGCGGAAGCATTGAAGGCCGAGAAGCTTGTCTATCTGAGCGACGTTGAGGGGGTGATGGCCAAAGGTGTTCTGGTTCCTTCGGTGGATCGCGCTCATGCCGAGATGCTGGTGAAAGAAGGTGTGATCAGCAGCGGCATGCTGCCGAAGATTCGATCAGCCTTTACCGCTCTTGAGGCCGGCGTACGCAAAGTCCACATCATCGATGGGCGGGTAAAACATTCGCTGTTGCTGGAAATCTTCACTGACGAGGGTGTAGGCACGGAAGTGGTCGAGTAACACACCGAGGAACGATACCATGACCAAGGCAGCGAGGCAGTTTGCGATCAAGGAAATCATCGGCGCCCGCCCGATAAGTACACAGGAAATTCTGCGGCGCGAGATCGGAAAGCGCGGGTTTCGCGTCACGCAGGCGACGCTCTCGCGCGACATGCACGAGCTGGGAGTGAGCCGGACGTCGCAGGCAGGGATTCCCCGGTACACGATTCCCGCAGCTGCGGATATGAGCGCGCTGACGCCGCTGGTCGGCGCGGAGGTGGTGTCCATCGACGCGAATGAATCGCTCATTGTGGTTCACACGCTCCCGGGATGCGCAAATACCGTGGGAGAATTTGTCGATGTCCGGCGCTCTCCGGATATCATCGGGACCGTGGCGGGGGATAATACCCTTCTGGTGGTGCCATCGTCAATAAAGAAGACAGCACAGGTGATGCAATTTCTCAAACATACATTGATTGAAGGTGCAGCATGAGCAAGGAACGGATTGTCGTTGCATATTCCGGCGGCCTCGACACGTCGGTGATGGTGCGCTGGCTGATCGAAAAGATGGACGCTGAGATCATTACGTTCACCGGTGATCTGGGCTACAGTCGTGAGCTGCATGGGGTGAAAGAGAAAGCGCTTCGCACCGGCGCGGTCCGCGCGTACGTCAGCGATTTGAGGAAAGAGTTTGTCGAGCACTACGTGTTCCCGGCCCTCAAAGCCGGTGCGTTATACGAAAAGACCTATCCGATGGCGACCGCTCTGGGTCGGCCGTTGCTGGCGAAGGGCCTCGTGGAAGTGGCGCGCAAGGAGAAGGCCACCATGGTTGCCCATGGGTGCACTGGCAAAGGCAACGACCAGGTGCGTTTCGAGGTGTCCGTTTCGGCCCTTGCTCCCGATCTGAAGAACCTTGCCCCGTTGCGCGAGTGGGAATTCAAATCCCGCGAAGAGGAGATTGCCTACGCACACAAGCACGGGATTCCTGTTTCCGTGACAGTGGAGAAGCCCTATTCCATTGACGACAACATCTGGGGGACGGCCGTGGAATGCGGCGCCCTGGAGGATCCCATGGTGGAGCCCCCGGCCGATGCATACCAGCGGACGGTGGCGCCTGAACTGGCGCCTGATGAGCCGGTCTATGTGGACATCGAGTTTGCAGCGGGTATTCCCGTCGCCGTCGACGGTACCACCATGGAAGCCGTTGCACTTGTACAGGCGTTGAGCGATATTGGCGGTGCGCATGGTGTAGGCCGCATTGACCTTGTCGAGAACCGGCTGGTCGGCATCAAGTCGCGCGAGATCTACGAAGCGCCCGCCGCCACCATTCTGCACTTTGCCCACACGGAGCTGGAACGACTTACTCTGGACAAGGCGGTGTTTCACATGAAGAACCAGCTTGCCGCAGAGTATGCGAACCTGGTATACAACGCGCTCTGGTTCACACCACTCCGCCAGGCGCTTGATGCTTTCGTGAACGAAACGCAGCGCCACGTCAACGGACTTGTGCGCTTGAAGCTCTACAAAGGCAACGTCATCATCGCCGGCCGGAAGTCGGTGCATTCACTGTACAATACGAAGCTGGCGACCTATACCGGGGAAGATACGTTTGACCACAAAGCGTCGGAAGGATTCATCAAGATCTACGGCCTGCCGGTGAAGACCTATCATCAGGTCGAGCGCCAGGCCGCCGGTATGGTGACGCCGTCCGAATTGATGGCAACAACAGATCAGCATTCGTGAAACACATCCGCGGCCGTTTCCGGGTTCCCCTGGACCCGGAAGCGCTCACATATTCAACGTCCCTTCCTGTCGACCGGCAGCTGTACCGTGAAGATATTGCGGGCAGCATCGCGCATGTAACGATGCTTGCGCGGCAGCGCATTATTCCGGCAGCCGGTGCACGCCGTATCAATGCGGCGCTGCGGGGAATTGCAAAGGAGATCGCCGCCGGACGCTTCTCTCTGGACGCCGGGCGGCGCGGCGGGAACCGGATGGCTGCGGATGATATCCACATGGCGATTGAGCAGCGCCTGCGGGAGAAGCTCGGACCGCTCGCGGGTGTCGTGCACACCGCCCGCAGCCGCAACGACCAGATTGCGCTGGATGAACGCCTGTATCTTAAGCGCAAAATCGCCGAAACGGTGGAGAGGCTGCGATCGTTGCAGCGGGCGTTGCTGGCCGTCGCGCGCCGGTATGAAGATGTCATTATGCCGGGCTATACGCACCTCCAACGGGCGCAACCCGTCCTCCTTGCCCACCACCTGCTTGCCTATGTTGAAATGTTGCACCGCGATGTTGAACGCTTCCAGGGGATGCTCCCGCGTGTTTCGCGCTCACCACTGGGAGCGGCGGCTCTGGCCGGGACGTCCTTCCCGATTGACCGGCACCACGTTGCAGTGCTTCTCGGACTTGACGGTATCGTTGAGAACAGCATTGATGCCGTGAGCGACCGCGATCTGGTGATTGAGTTTGTGGCGGCGTGCGCAATCGTGATGATGCATCTGAGCCGTTGCGGGGAGGAACTTGTGATCTGGTCGTCGCAGGAATGGCGGTTCGTTTCCATCGGCGATGCCTTCACGACGGGCAGCAGCATCATGCCGCAAAAGAAGAACCCTGATATGGCCGAGCTGGTGCGGGGCAAAACCGGCAGGGTGTACGGCGATCTGATGACGCTGCTGACCGTGATGAAGGGGTTGCCTCTCGCGTACAACCGGGATATGCAGGAGGACAAGGAGTTCTTGTTTGATGCCGCAGACACGGTGTTGACGTCGTTGCAGGTAATGGCAAAGATGATGCGGACTGTGAAATTCCGCCGGGATCGTTTCGAGGCGGAACTGGAGGGAGATCCGCTGCTGGCTACGGAGATTGCAGACTACCTTGTACGAAAGGGGATGCCGTTTCGCACGGCGCATGGCATCACCGGAGACATCGTTCGCTCGTGTGCTGACGCAGGTCGCTCTCTTGCCACATTGACGCTGAAGGAATTTCGCTCCTATGCAACGGCATTCGACCGCGACGTTCTTGCGCTTCTCTCGGCGCGCACTTCACTTTCGGCGAAACGATCGGCGGGTTCCACCTCTCCTGCAGAAGTGCGCTCCGCGTTGACCCGCTGGGAACGGCGCTTGGCGCGTCGCCGTCGTTCCTGAACGCCCCCTCTTCTGAACGCCCTCTCTTCTGAACGCCCTCTCTTCTGAACGCCCGTATTCTCCTCCTCCTCCATTTCATTCTTCGCCGAAAAGCCGTATCTTCCCCTGCCACACGTTTCTCATCACATCAAGCCCGAATACATGGATCCTCTCGTCATCGGTATCGCCGGTGGAACCGGCTCCGGGAAAACGACGGTCACGGAGGCAATTCTTGACCGTCTCGACAAATCCCGCGTCGTTGTCATACAGCACGATTCGTACTACAGAGATCTGAGCACCTACGGCGGAATTGCCCCGGCGACGATTAACTTTGACCATCCCGACTCCCTGGAGACCCCCCTGCTGATCCGGCATATCAGGGAGTTGAAAGCCGGGCACAGCATCGACGAACCCATCTACAATTTCACGACCCATCGCCGTCTGGATTCCACCCGCCGCCTCGAGCCCAGGGAAATTATCATCATCGACGGCATCCTGATCTTCATCGACAAAGAATTGCGCGAGCTCATGGATGTCAAGATCTTTGTGGATACGGATGCCGATGAACGCCTGATCCGCAGGATTCGCAGGGATATTCTCGAGCGCGGACGTTCGATGGAGTCGGTGATGCAGCAGTACATGAGCACGGTGAAGCCGATGCACCTTGAATTTGTAGAGCCGAGCAAACACTGGGCCGATGTGATCATCCCCCGGGGCGCAATGAATACGGTGGCAATCGACATGGTCGTGAGCAGGATTGCGATGATGCTCCGGGCCGGAGATTGAACTCCACAATTGTCAGGAGCGGTCATGAACCTGGACACGTATACGAGTGACGGCGGGATCGACGGTGTCGCTGAAAGACCATGACCCCGACGATACCGGAAAATATAAGAACAAGGAAGACGCCGCAAAAGATTTGCAGGATGATGTCGAAACGCTGACTGCATTGCAGGATGTTCTCTATGCGGAAAACAGCCATGCGCTCCTCCTGATCTTCCAGGCGTTGGATGCAGCGGGGAAGGACAGCGTGATCAAGCATGTGATGTCGGGCGTGAATCCTCAGGGGTGTCAGGTGGTCAGCTTCAAGGGTCCGTCGGCCGAAGAACTTGACCACGACTATCTCTGGCGTTGTCTCAAGGCCTTGCCTGAGCGGGGTCGCATCGGGATTTTCAACCGTTCATACTACGAGGAAGTGCTCGTGGTGCGTGTGCATCCGGAATTTCTCCAGAAGCAGAGTATTCCCCGGGATGATGTGAATGATACTCTCTGGAAAAAGAGGTATGAAGACATCAACGCCGTCGAGAAATACCTTTCCCGCAACGGGACGGTGATCCTGAAGTTTTTCCTCAACGTTTCCAGGAAAGAGCAAAAGAATCGTTTCCTCGAACGCATCAATACGCAGGAGAAGAACTGGAAGTACTCGGCGGCAGATATACAGGAGCGTTCGTACTGGAAGGAGTATATGAGCGCCTACGAAGAGATGCTGGGAAGCACCAGTACGCAGTGGGCTCCCTGGCATGTCATTCCTGCGGATCATAAGTGGTTCACCCGCGCACTCGTCGCACGGATCATCATCGAGAAGATGAAATCGCTCAAGCTTTCCTATCCACGGCTGACAGAACAGCAGCAGAAGGAACTGCGTAAAGCGAAAGAGTCGCTCCTTCACGAGTGAGGCGCCCATCACACAATCATCTCCGCCCTCGCGGTCAAAGATACTTCTTGCATTTCTCGCGATCTACATCATCTGGGGATCGACCTACCTCTTTATCCGCTTCGGCGTGGAAACGATACCGCCGTTCATGATGGCGGGGGCACGATTCGTCGTTGCGGGATCGGTGCTCTACGGCTGGAACCGGTGGCGCGGCATGCCTGCGCCAACGATGCTGCAATGGCGCTCGGCGACCATGATCGGCGCACTGTTGCTGCTTGTCGGTAATGGAGGGGTGACCTGGGCCGAGCAGATGATTCCGTCAGGTGTCACTGCGCTGCTGATCAGCACGTCGCCCATCTGGTTTGTCGTTCTGGATTGGCTCTGGTTCGGTGCGGCGAGGCCGACGGGGAGGGTGGTGGCCGGGTTGGCATTGGGGCTGGCAGGTGTCGTCTGGTTGATCGGTCCCGACAGGATCCTGCACGGCGGCGGGTTCCCGCTCAGCGGGATCCTGGTATTGCTCCTGGCCACAATTTCCTGGGCGGCGGGGTCGCTCTATTCGCGCCGCGCATCCCTTCCTTCATCACCGTTCATGGCGACCGCGATGGAGATGATCGGCGGGGGTGCATTGCTTCTTCTTGTGAGCGCGCTCACCGGCGAACCATGGCGTTGTGATCCTTCGACGGTCGCTCTCAAATCGTTGATTGCCGTGGGGTATCTTGCCGTCTTCGGCTCGCTGGTGGGATTCACTGCATATGTCTGGTTGCTGCGCGTTGTCTCGCCCGCACGGGTTTCGACCTACGCGTTCGTCAATCCCGTGATCGCAGTGTTCCTTGGCTGGACACTCGGTGGGGAAGAGTTCACTGCGCGCATGGGACTTGCTGCGCTGATTATTGTGGGGGGAGTGGTGTTGATTGTGATGAGACCGGCCGGCAGTAACAAGAGATCCGTCAGAGCTGCTCAATAGCCTTCATGAGCCGGGCCATGTCGAGGGGTTTTTGCAGGAATGCATCAACACCGGCGGCAAGGATCTCGGCAGGCGAGTAAAACTGCGCATAGGCAGTTACCATGATGACAGGCAGCTGCGGATGTCCGGCCTTTGCCCGATGCGTGAACTGGAGCCCGTTCACCCTTGGCATATCGAGATCCACGATGGCAAGATGAATCAACGTGCGTTCGAGCACTTCGAGCGCTTCCTGGCCATCCACCGCTTCAAACACGGTGAAACCTTTCTCTTCCAATATCTCCTTCAGCAGCATCCGCATTTCGGCATTGTCATCGATCACAAGGATGCGAGCGCCCGTCTTCATGAGGAGTCCTCTTGCCCGTTCGGGTGGGATCCGGAGAAACCCGCAGAAATTTCCCTGACCGCAGCTGCTATTGCGTTCATCTCCTCGGCGGTGTTGTAGAAATGGGGTGAGAACCGCACGCACCCCTCGCGCACCGCAGCAGTGATGTGACGGCGATGCAGTTCTTTCCTGAGTGTTTTCGACGCCTCCGGTTGGGCTGTGCGGATCGTCACGATGCCTGCACGACGTTGGGGAGAACCGGGAGTGATGGGTTCAATGCCAGGAATAGTGAGAAATGCATCCAGCAAAATGCCGGTAAGCGCCGTGAGGTGCTGTTCGATCCGATCGAGGCCGAATTCGAGCAATGTCCCCAGTGAGGCATGCATGGCATGGAGGCAGGACATGTACAGGGACCCCCCCTCGTACCGCCGCGCACCCGCAGCAAGGGGCTGGTCAAGTGCACGGAATTCCCACGGGTCGTGCACGGAGAGCCAGCCGAGATGCGCCTGCGAAACCTGATCCTGCAGGGCCGCGGTGAGATAGAGAAACCCGGCTCCCTGCGTGGCCATTTGCCACTTTTGCGCGCCGGCAGCCAGCGCATCAATGTGCATCGCCTGAACGTCGGTCTGCACCGCACCCACCGACTGGATTCCATCGACCACAAATATGACACCCCGTTCACGGCAGAGCCGACCAATTGCGCCAAGATCGGCCCTATATCCCGATAAAAACTGCACTGCACTCAGACCCAGAACGCGCGTACGCGGCGTGAGTGCACGCGCGATATCTTCCTCGGTCACAACACCGTTCGCTGCGTGCAGAAAGTCCAGTTCGACGCCGAGTCGTTTGAGGTTGATATACGGATAGAGGTTCGCCGGAAATTCGGCATCATTCAGCAGCACACGATCGCCGGAGCGCCACTGGAGGCCGGAGGCAATCACGTTCAGCGCATCGGTGGTATTGCCCAGGAGCGCGATACGGTCGGTCGCCTCCGCGTTGATCGTCGTCCGGACCGCTTCGCGCAGTTCATCCACCATCTTGACGTCGGACCAATACGTATCGATATCCCCGGTCGTTCGTGCATCCATATGCCGCTGGAGTGCGGCGACGACGCGGGTGGAGTACGGGCTCGTCGCGGCATGATTCACGTAGATGCGACCGCCGGCGAGGTAAGGAAAAAGCGCCCGGGCCCGCGTGAGTGTTTCAGGATCAAACATACGCATGAAGCTCCTTCAAAATTCCACCAGCACCGTCTGCACGCCGTTATGGGGAGTCGGGACCCGCACGGTAACTCCACTGCACTGTCACCGGCGCGCCCGGCTCCTCCAGGAAATTCGTCAAACGAACGCGTTTGGGTTGCGCGGGGAGTTCAAGTTCCGCAATGGACTGGCGGCCTTCGGTCTCGTACCATTGGATCACCCAGGCATTGAGATCCTCCGCACGCTTGACTGTGGTGAGCACGAGGTTCGATGGCGACAACCGGAGGAACGACTGACGTGCAGGAAGCGGCCCTGCGTGCACATCGGTGAAGAGCGCAAGGAGCGGCGTGTTGAATTCATATCCCCTCTGGATCACACCGGCATCCCGCCACGATCCGGTGTGCGGCAGCAGGGCATAGTGCATCGCGTGTTTTCCGCGATCAGCCAGCGGATCGGGCCATTTCGGAGAACGCAGCAGGGAAAGGCGCATCGTGTTTCCCTTAATGTCATAACCGTACTTGGCGCTGTTCAGCAAAGCGACGCCATAGCCGGCGGCCGACACGTCGGCCCACCGGAGCGCGGGGACTTCCCGCTTCGCAATTTCCCAGCTGTTCCGAAGCTGCGTTGAGCGGCTGATCGTGCCGTACGGTATTTCGTAGGTGGCAACGGAATCCTGCACGGTAAGAGGGAATGCGACCTTCAGCATCGTCTTTTCTTCCCACCAATCGGCATTCGTGCAGAATTCAATGCGGGCGAGCCCGTTGTACAAGAGGATGTCCTGTGTAAAGAAAGAAGAAGGGAAGTCCTCGGTGGGGAATTCCTTCTTTGTGCCGGGCTTCAGGTACGTATGTTCCACACGTACCACCGTCCGGACAGGTCCCTGTTCGACGATGTGCGCACCGCGATACGTCATCGGGTACTTCGTTCCGGTCAATCCGATATTCCAGGCATCCCATGCCGCGGGTTTGTCCTCAAGAAGCTGGAGTTCGTTGCCGGGGCCCGCCAACAATTCGCGTCCGCTGTTCTTCTCGATGATGCTGCGCAGCCACCCTGTCGCCGGATCGATGCTCACGCGATACACATCATTCTCAATCGCTCCCGCAACATCAGATTCCGGAGAAATCTTCGTCGCGGGCGCCGGGCGAACCGTGAAGACGGAGTATCCCATCGAAGGAACTCGCGGCGCGATGAAGAGAAGCTCGCGGGTGTACGTTGATGCCTGCACGATCTGACTCGGCAGCGTGGTGCCGTCGTGATTCAGCACAATGTACGAGCCCGTCTCATCTTCCGGCAGTGGCACACGGACAAGGTCGGTTCGTTCCCAGGCAAGTGGATTGAACACCACGAGGGGTGTGCCCGCTGCAGATGCGGTGGTGTTTGCGCGGCCGGCCAAATGGTGCAGGGCACTCTGGAGCTGATGGTTGCCGGTGTCACGGATCTGCTGGTGTGTCTCGGTGGCGTCTACGTAGACTTCGTGAATTGACGAACCGGGGAGGATGTCGTGAAATTGCATCAGGAGAAGGTCCTGCCATGCTTCGCGCAGCGCTGTCTGCGGGTACTCTGCGCCGGAGAGAGTTGCGAAGATCCCGAATTTCTCGGCGTTGGTCAGGAGTGTTTCCCCCTCGCGGTTGAACTTCTTCATCGCTGCCTGTGTGGTAAACGTCCCCTGGTGGTATTCCAGGTAGAGTTCATCCTTCCACACGGGCAGGGTCGAGAGATTCTGTGTCGACAGCCAGTTGAGATACGTTCCCGCTGTGCCGTATTCGATCCGTGGATAGATGTCGAGGTTCTTAAGGTTCTCGATACGCTGGATCATTTCAAGCGATGGACCGCCCCCGTGGTCGCCGACGCCGAACAGCATCAGCATTTTGGCAAACCCGGTGTTCGCTTCGAACTGGCGGAGCCAGTCGACGAGTGCGTACGGGTCTTCAATAGTATTGACGTAGTCGAAGGGAAAATAGCTGAGAATGCGCGAACCGTCCGGCGACTCCCACCAGAACACCCGGTGGGGGAACACATTCGTTTCATTCCAGCCGATCTTCTGCGTGATGAAAGCGGTGATGCCTGCCTGTGTGTAGAACATGGGCATGTTACCGTTGTATCCGAACGAGTCGGGGTTCCACCCTATTTTCACGTCGGTGCCGAATTTCGATCGGAAGTAGCGCTTGCCGTAGAGAAGGTGGCGTGCCCAGGCCTCACCTGCCGGGAGATTGCAGTCCGGTTCCACCCACATGCCGCCGACGATTTCCCATCGTCCTTCTGTGACGCGCTCCTTCATTTTTTTGAAGAGTTCGGGTTGCTGGTGTTCCATCCAATTGTAGTAGGCGGCAGAGCTCTGGGTGTAGGTGAAGTCGGGGCGCTGGTTCATCATGTTGAGGACGGAGGAGAAGGTCCTCTTGCACACTTCCCATGTTTCCCGTTCGCGCCAGAGCCACGCCGCATCGATATGTGCGTTGGCGTCGAAATAGAGCGTGTAGGATTGTGCAAAAGCGCGGAAAGGGGCGAGGCCGGAGCGGAACCGGGTGAGGGCATCAACGATCCGGGCACGTGTACCGGTGCGCAGTGTTTTCAGGTCCACTGTTCCGGCCAGGCGTTGAAGTTCGGCGCTCAGGCGCTCCTTCTCCTTAGGGTCGTTCTTGCCCAGATCTGTGCCGGGATCAAACCGTTGCCGTGCGTTTGTCTGATACGTGTCCTTCGACAGCAGTTTCTGGCCAACCCGGAGGCTGAGGGCAATCCCTTCCGCGGTTGTGGCAAACGTGTCGGCAAGTTCGGTCTGAAGCCGTGCGCGCAGAAGCCGGAGCGGCCCGCCCGTGTTGATGGCCTTGAGGGCGACGAGGAAGCGCTGTCCAGGCTTTGCGTCCGGGGTCAGATCGTACTCCCCATCCCAATTGACCTTTCCCATGGATTTGCCGTTGATCCAGAGATAGGCGTAGTCATCAACGGTGAGGAGAAGACGGATCTTGCCTTTCACCGGCGTTCCGAGAAAGGCAGGGGGGAGAATAATTTCTTTCCTTATCCAGCAGGAATCGATGACGAGAGACTGGTTGATGGTCAGGACCGGCCAGGCATGATCGTCAAATCTGGAAGAAGTGGGATCCCCGGTAAAGGACTCCGCATAGCGCCATGTCGTGAGTGTTCCGGTGGACTGGTAAGAAAGTTCATCGACAACTCTGTCTACAGGAGATTGCGCCAGGCCCGGTGCCGTCACTGTACCAAGAATGAAGAACACGATCAGGGCTTTCATGAAGGATCTCCGAAAGTATGGGTCAGACCCCCGACGAATCAAGCGATGTGTGCGGTGCTCCAGGATGGTGAGAGAGTATACAAAAAAAAGACTGAATTACCAATCAATGGACCATGGACCGACATGCCACGCCTGCCAGGCTGCGCCTGTCAGGCTGGCCTGTCAGGCTGTGCCTGCGGATTTCTTGCTTTCACACACCCCCTTGGCTATATTCGGTGGTGATCACTTTTCGATCTCTTCTGCTGCCTGCAGCACTCGCGGCCTCCGGTGGAGCCGGTCTGTTCATCATCAGCTGACCGGCTCTTTCCCCCGCCTCCCATGAAGCCGTACTCTCTTGTTATCGAGGACAGGAATGGCAAGTTTGTGCAGGCCTTCCGGGCGGGCGATGGCATCTGGCGTCTTCGCACCTCCCCTGAAGAAATCCCCGATCGTTTGAAGAGGATGCTTCTCGCCAAGGAGGATCGGTGGTTCTACTATCATCCCGGCATCAACCCTGTTGCGGTTGTTCGTGCGGTCCTTCAGAATAGCGTATCAGGGCGGCGCATGTCAGGTGCCTCGACGATCACCATGCAGATCGCACGATTGCTGGAACCGAAGGAGCGGACCTATGGGGGCAAGCTGGTCGAAATGTTCCGGGCACTTCAGCTGGAGTGGCGATACTCGAAGGATGAGCTCCTGGAGATGTATCTCTCCACAGTTCCGCTCGGCGGCAATATTGAGGGGTTGCGCTCGGCATCACTGTTGTATTATCAGACGCCCCTCGAGCGTTTGAACATCGCCCGCCTTATCGATCTGATTCTGATTCCCAATGACCCGAACGGCTTGCGGCCCGACAAATGCGGGGAAGCCCTCCTTGCGTCGCGCATCCGGCACGCCTCTGCGTGGCAGGCAATGGGACTGATTTCCGGGGACGATTCGTCCGTCATCCTGTCGACCCCGGCGAACGCATCACGGGGTACGCTTCCACGGGAAGCGCCGCAGTTTGCCGACCGGATCCAATCGACCGGAAAGCATGCATCGGACATCCGGAGTTCACTGGACCTCGATATGCAACACCAGGTTGCCTCGCTCCTGGCGCAGCATCTGCGCACCTGGAAACGAATCGGTGTGAACAATGGCGCGGTGCTTGTCGTCGACAATGCGACAGGAGAGATCCGCGCGTATGTCGGGACAGGGGATTTTGACGACAACGTATCCGGTGGTCAGGTCGATGCCGTACGTGCCATCCGGTCTCCGGGATCGACGTTGAAGCCGTTCCTGTATGCCATCGAAATGGAGAAGGGAACGCTCACTCCCCGCACGATGTTGCTCGATACCCCGTACGATGCGGAAGGGTTCTATGCAGAGAATTACGATGGCACGTACAGCGGCCTCGTGTACGCATCAGAAGCTCTGCAGCGATCGCTCAATGTACCGATGGTGCGGCTCCTCAAGAAGTCCGGGTTGTCGCCATTCGTGGATTTTCTCGGCACGATGGGAATCTCCTCGCTCGCCGGCCAGCGGCCGCAGCTCGGGCTCAGCATGATTCTCGGAGGTTGCGGGGTCACGCTCGAAGAGATGACGGCCGCGTACGCGACATTTCCGGCAGGTGGCCTGTACCGCCCGCTCCGATTCGCCCCGGATGCCCCGATCGACACGACCCGGTATCGACGGGTGTTCAGTGCCGCAACCGCGTACATGGTCACGGATATTCTCTCGGGACTGGAGCGGCCGGATCTGCCGAATAATTTCGAATCGGCAATGACGCTGCCGAAGGTGGCTTTTAAGACCGGAACGAGTTACGGGCGGCGAGATGCGTGGTGCATGGGGTATTCGTCGGAATTCACCGTCGGCGTCTGGATTGGCAACGTCAACAATCGAGGGAACCCGGAGCTTGTAGGGAGCAAATCTGCCGCGCCGCTGCTCATAGACGTTGTTACGTCGATTTCCCGCTCACCGAACAGGGAAATACTCCCGTCTTCCCGGGAGTTGCGTTTGCGGAAGGTGTGTGCGTTGAGCGGACTCCCTCCCTCTCCCCGGTGTACGCGGCTCATTGACGACTACAGTTCTTTGATGACTTCGCAGACACGGCAATGCGATGTGTGCCGCGAAGTGTTGCTGTCGCCGGACCATCGCACAAGCTATTGTTCGTCGTGTCTGGGGGATCACCCGTACGTAACGGTAACCGTGGTGCAGTATCCCCCGGAGCTGCTTCATTTTTGGAGCCGGCAGGGAATGCGCCACACGGTGGTGCCACCGCATAATCCCGAATGTGCCCGGATTGCGATGGGAGAGGGTCCCAAGATCATCAGTCCGGGGGATCGTATGACATACTATCTTGATCCGCGGACCGGAGGCCTGCCGTTCCAGGCCGGGTCAGGCGTAGACGTTCGTACACACCGGTGGTACCTGGATGATGCATATCTGGGCACGAGGAAGCCCGGTGACAAGTTGTTTGTCGACGTACATGAAGGCGATCATACCATCGCCTGTTTGGATGACCGCGGACGCATGTCGTCGGTGCATGTGACAGTGAAGACGATTGGAAAAGAATAGGTGAAGACTCCGAAAGGTAGACCCATGAAGCGATTCCGGTTGCTGTCGATGCTCTTTCTTCTTGCGGCATTTGCTCTGCAATGTGGCGGGCCTGACACCAATATGCTGCGTGTCACTTCGACGTTCCCGGCGGGTGTTCTGGGCCGTGATGCCATGATACCGGTGACGTTCTCCCGTGCCGTAGTGCCTCAGGATTCTGTAAACAAGTGGACGGAAACACCTTTTATCAGCTTCACACCGTCTACTCCCCGGGAAGTTCGTCTGGGAAGATACCACCAGGCTTGTGTTCAGTCCCGACGGTCAGCTGCCGGGGGACGCGCACTTCACGGCAACGCTGAACACGGCGTTGCTGGCGCACATGTCCGGTGCAACGGCGTTTGAGGGATCCGGGGAGTTTACCTTCTCCACCGAGAGTTTCACCCTGCGGCAGGCGGAATTCTTCTACGACCGCATCGGCGAAAAACGCCTGGTCGGAATCAGGGCCAACCTCGAATTCACGTATGCTGTCAACCCGCAGGATATACCGGCCAACATCAAGCTCACGGTCGATGATGCGCAGCAGACGATTGGAAGAGTGATGACCACGGAAAAGAGCACGGTGATCGCTCTCGAAATCGGCACGGTGACGCAGCTCGAGAAGGAGCGGGATATCGCGATCACATTCGGCGAGGGGTTGGTGTCACCGGAGACGCAAACGCATATTGTGATGGGGAAGCCGTTCGTGTATCATATGCCCGCGCTGGGAGAGGTGCAGATCTATGGCCACGAGTCCGGCACCGACGGTTCCCGCGGATGGATCAAAGTGCGCACTTCGCAGGAAATCGACTCCGCGATGATACGCGCCCATGTGGTGCTCGAACCGGCACGTGCGTTTGCCGTACGGAACGATGGTGATGGTTTTACCCTGCAGGGGACATTCGAACCCGGCGCAGCGTTCCGGTTGCGCATCACCGCGGGGATGGAAAGCGTTCTGGGGGGGAAGACCCAGCATGAATATGAAGCGGATATCGTGATGGGGAATGTTGCGCCGTCATTTGGCTTTGCTTCCGGGCCGGGAACATACCTGTTGCTGGGTGGCCAGCACAAAGTGGAAATCACTACGATCAACATGCCTCGCCTTGCAGTCCGCGTCAGTCAGGTGTTTCAGAACAACCTGGTCCACTTCATTGACAATGGCCGTTACTACGATTATTCGTATGGTGACTACGATGAAGAGTCCGGAGAGAGCCGCCGGATCGGTCCAAAGTACCGCTACTCTGTCGGCAACTACGGAAGACAACTCAGTTACGATACACTCAGCATCGCCAGCCCTGCCAATCGTCAGGTAAGCACGTGGTTCGACGTTCAACCGTTTCTCTCGACCGGCTATAAGGGATATTATGTCATCGAAATTGCCGATCCGGCTCAGGGATGGCGTTCGACGTCCAAGCTCGTGGCGGTTTCTGACATCGGGATGATCGTGAAGCAGAGCGTGAAAGAGCTTGTGGTCTTCACGACGAATCTTGTGACGACGGAACCGATGGCGGGTGTGCGGGTGACGCTGCATTCCACAAACAATCAGGTGCTGGGCACGGCAACGACCGATCGTGACGGTGTTGCACGCTTTGCTGATTATGCGGCGCAGACAAAGGACTTCACCCTGAAACTGGTGACTGCGGAAACGGATGCCGACTACAACTTCATCAATCTTGAAGACTACAGGGTGGAAACGTCGCGATTCGATGTTGCCGGCCGTCATGACGAGGCGGGGCAATACGACGCCCTCCTGTACGGCGATCGGAACATCTACCGGCCGGGGGAGAAGATGTATATCTCCGGTATCGTGCGCGATCTTGCCCATCCTCTCCCGGCCTCTCTGCCTGTACGACTGAAAGTGTTCAATCCGCAGGGAACACTGGTCCAGGAAACCCAGCATGTGTTGAATCCCGAAGGTGCATTCGAGACGTCGATGGGAACTCAGTCGTCGTCTCTGACCGGCGAATACCGGTATGAGCTGTATACCGGCAACAACCTGTTTCTCGCGTCGTACAAAGTCAGTGTGGAAGACTTCGTGCCTGATCGATTGCGGGTGATGTTGACTCCGTCTGTTGCCGAAGCGCGGCCGGGAGAAACCGTCCGGTATGAGGTGCAGGCGCTGAACTTCTTCGGACCGCCTGCGGCCGGGCGTACATGGGAATTCGAGGGCTCATTTGTCGCGATGCCGTTTGTTTCGAAAGCCTTCCCCGATTTCCGTTTTTCGGATGATGCGGCACCGGTGTACAAGGGCGAGCCTGTTGTTCTCAACGGCAAGACCGACGAGGAAGGGAAGGCGCAATGTGCGTTCACCCTTCCCGGGAATCTCACTGCCTCCGGAGTGCTGAAAGCGCGGGGGCGGGTCGCGGTGTTCGATGAATCGGGCAGACCGGTATATCAGGGAGCCCAGACCATGGTATATCCAAAACCGTATTTCGTCGGGATCAAGAACCTGGGTGCCTATTATCTTGCGCCCAACGCACCCCAGAAGATGCAACTGGTTGCAGTGGATGTGCACGATAACGCCATCCAGGGCTTCTCTGCCAGGGTGGACATCGTACGATACGAATGGCACTCCGTCCTCAGACAACATCCGGATACCAAGACTCTGCGGTATGTGTCCGAACGCAGGGAGATTGTTGAACGGAGCGATGTTGTGATGCTCGGCAGAGATCCTCTCGACGTCGTCTACACCGCATCCCGTTCGGGCGACTATGTTGTTCGGGTGACAAAGGCGGGAGACACCGGCTACAACCAGTTCCAGTTCTACGCGTACAGCTGGGGGACATCGGATCTCACTTCATTTGAAGTCGACCCTGAAGCGAGGGTGGATATTGTCCTTGATAAGAAGACCTATGCCCCGGGGGACAAGGCCCATGTGCTGTTTCAGACCCCGTTCAGCGGCAAACTGCTTGTATCGGTGGAACGCAACGGCCTGTTCATGTATCGCTACCTTGATGTTGTGAACAATGCCGCCTCAATGGATATCGCGGTGGAAGAACAGTTCCTGCCGAACGTGTACGTGACGGCGGTGCTCTTCCGCAAGATCACCGATATGAATATTCCGTTGATGGCCGGACATGGCATCGCTCCATTGATGGTCGAGAAGCCATCGAACAAGATCGATGTCTCGATCCGGGCGCCGGAGAAAATCCGACCGCGGACAACACAGAAAGTCACGGTCAATACCGGTAATGAGGGCAATGTCTACCTGACTCTTGCGGCCGTTGATGAGGGCATCTGTCAGGTAAAGAATTACAAAACGCCCGATCCATACGGCTTCTTCTATGCACGCAAGGCACTCGAAACGGAGACCGCCGACTTCTTCAAACACCTCCTGCCCGAGCCGGACAAGGGAAAGCAGCGGAGCAGCACCGGCGGCGGTGAGGCGGAAATGGGGAAGAAAACCAACCCGCTCGGCGTTCAGCGGTTCAAACCGTTGGCGATCTGGTCCGGCATCAGGCAATCGAAGGGAAATGGCGAGACGGATATTGTGCTGGACATTCCGGAGTTCAGCGGCGAAGTGCGGCTGATGGCGTTTGCGTATAAAGGGAATCGCTTCGGATCGGCACAGAAGTCCATGAAGGTGGCTGATCCCATCGTTATTACCCCGGCTCTGCCGCGTTTCCTGAGTCCCGGGGACTCCGTGCTCATGCCGATCACCGCGTTCAACACGACGGCCGCTCCGACTTCCCTGACGTTTGAGATTGAGACAACCGGTGGAGTGGTGGCGCAAACGAAGACGGCATCATTGGAGGTGGGCGCGAATCAGGAACGGTATGCCGTCGTTGCCCTCCGTGCGACCAATGCCATCGGGAAGGCAACGGTGAAGGTGCGGACGAAAGCGTTCGGCGAGTCACTGGAATCAGTGACCGAACTCTCAGTGCGTCCGGTCGCCCCGTTTGCCACCGATGCCATCACAGGGTACATCGAGGGTGGGAAGTCGGTGAGTCATGCTATTGCTGACGTCTATCTCCCGCAGAATCGCCGGGCATATATTTCGCTCAGTCCGTACCCGGTGGTGAATTTTGCGAAGGAATTGAAATCGCTGCTCGGCTATCCGCATGGGTGCCTCGAGCAGACTGTGTCCAAGGCCTTTCCGCAAATCTACCTCCGGGACATCGCCTCGGTGATTGCGCCGGCAGCGCTGACGTCCGGGAGCCCGGGCTATTATGTGAATGAAGCCATCACGAAGATTACCGGGATGCAGCTTCACGACGGGTCCTTCGCATACTGGCCGGGCGGAAGCGAATCCAACCCATGGACTACAGTGTATGCGACGCACTTCCTCTTCGAAGCGCAACGGGCCGGGTATACGGTGATGGAAGGCACGTTGAAACGTGCACTGGATGCGGTCGGGAGGATCGCCCGTGACAAGAAAACGGAGGACTACTATTCGTACGAGGCAAACCGTGTCACCGTCCGCAGGATTGCGGGAAAGAGCTCGGTGTATGCGCTCTTTACCCTTGCGCTGGCGGGCAAGTCCGAACGTCCGGTAATGGACTTCTATCGCGGTGAACGTTCGTTGCTCACGGCTGACACGCGCCACCTGCTGGCCGGTGCGTATGCCCTTGCCGGCGATCGTCGCACCGCGGCGGAGATATTGCCTGCGCAGTTTGCGGTGGAATCACCGGTGCGCACTGCCGGCGACGACTTTGATTCGCAGGTTCGCGCGATGGCGTTGATGCTGCTGACACTGCTCGAAACCGATCCCGGCAATCCGAACATTCCGCGCATGATGGAATATCTTTCCGGGAACTACCGGCATGATGCCTGGTACAGCACACAGGAGAATGCGTTCACGCTTCTTGCCTTCGGCAAAGCGGCACGAATGGCGTCCGCGACAAAAATCACCGGTACAGTGAGCGCGGGAGAGAAGAACTACGCGTACAGCGGTGGTACGCAAAGGATCGATTTCGAACCATACGGGAAAACGGTTACCGTGGCGCTCCAGGGAACCGGACGCGTGTACTATACGCTTGCCGTTGAAGGCATCAGAACCGACGGCGTCGTGAAAATGGAAGATCGCAATTTGCAGATCCGCCGGGAATTCCTTACTCGCAGCGGTTCAGCGGCAAATATCGCGAATGTCCGCCAGAATGACCTTCTGGTTGTGCGGCTGACCCTTACCTCAAGTGTGGACAGGTTGGCGTATGTCGCCTTGAGTGATCTCCTGCCGGCAGGGTTTGAGATCGAAAACCCGCGGATTACCGAGACGACCAACTACGCGTTTATTCAGAATCCGGTGATTGCGGAATATATGGATATCCGTGACGATCGGATTCTCCTGTATACAAGTTTCCGCGGCGGCAAGCGACAGCAGCAGTTCTATTATGCGGTACGGGCGGTAACGCCGGGGACGTTTGTGTTACCGCCGGTCAATGCAGAAGCGATGTACGATGCGAGCTACTCCTCCACAAGCGGTCAGGGGAGTGTTCGAGTTGTGCGGTAGGGTAACAAAAGCGGCGTGGGCGCGTACATTACAGTGACCACCTACCCTCACCTTGAAAGGACATCCATGGATTCTTCAGCTTCCACACCGACGCCGAACCGATCCCCCATCCCGTCAACGGGATCACGGAGGGTTGATTGGCGGCCTGGTTCTCGTTGTTCTCGGGCTATTGTTTCTTGGCAACAATCTCCTTCCCGATTTCCGTTTCGGAGACTACTGGCCGGTGATTCTCATTGTCATCGGCGGGGCACTGCTCTGGAAATCGCGGAACGAAGTGAAGTCTTAAGGAGATCCTATGAAAACAGGCCGTGTGTTCTGGGGAGTATTCTTCCTGACGCTGGGTACTGCCTTCTTGCTGGAGCGGTTTGGCGTGTTGAATCTTCAGTGGCAGCATTCCTGGCGGTACTGGCCGGTGGTGTTGATCGCATGGGGCGCGGCCATTCTCGTCGGCGGTAAAACCATCAAACTCATTGCGGTGGTTGTCGCGGCAGCCGTGCTGGCGCTTTTCATCGTTGCGTTGCTGAGTTTTTCCTGGACCGACGATGCGTGGGAACATGGAGCCATCACACAGGAGCAGGTCTTGCGTGAAGACTATGTTCCTGGCAGCACCCACGCCAGTTTCAAGCTGGAGTCGGGCGCGGGATCATTCACGATCGAAGATACGACGGCGGACTTTGTGGCGGTGCGCACTACCACGAGTTTCGGTAAGTATTCGCTTGAACGGGAGGGTGGACTTCAGGGAACGGAGTTCTGCACTGCGACTGAACGGTATGCGCAGGGGGTGGCCGCCGGGACGTATGCGCAATCAGGCCCATGTGCAATTGAACAAGGGGCCGGTGTGGGATCTCGACCTTGATGTCGGCGCGGCAAAGATGCGGTGTGATCTGAGTCCATTCAAGGTGGAGAACCTGAATGTGGACTGTGGAGCTGCGGAGGTGGAACTCCGTCTGGGGGGAGGGGTTCCGGAGAGCAAGGTCAGGGTGAATGCCGGAGCGTCGTCGTTGAGGATTGCAGTGCCATCGGATATCGGCTGTGAAGTGCGGGTCGATGCACCGCTATCGAGCAAAAGCTTTCCCGGTTTCAGCCGTATCACCAAAGGTCATTTTCAGAGTGACAACTATGGCAGCGCTGCGCAGCAGATATTCATCGAAGTTGACGCCGGCGTATCCAGCATAAAGATAGAACGCTATTGACGGGGGATTTCTTCGAACTCCCCCGTTTTTCTATTCTTGCGTACGTTATCCCACGTGAAGCAGCGGCCGTTCATCGCAATATAGACTCCGGGGGGGAGGACCTGCACGAACGCCATTGCGCTCCCGAGATTGAAGAGTCCATCGGAGCTCCCGAACTTGTACGGAATCATCGCGCCGGTCAGGACGATGGTTTTGTCGCTCACGACCTTCCCCAACGCTTGAGCGGTCACCTCCATTGTATCGGTGCCATGGGTAATGATGATACGCCGTTCGTGGGAGCGCTGACATTGATCGATGATCAGGTGCCGGTCCGCTTCAGTCATTTCGAGTGAGTCGACCATCATCAGTGTGCGGGGGGCGATGTCCACCTTGCACCGGCCAAGGGTCAGCATTTCGGGCAGGTGCGTGTCCTTAAAATAGAGGCGGCCGTCGAGTTCGTTGTATTCTTTGTCAAATGTACCGCCGGTGATGAATATGCGAATGGGCATGTGACCCCCGCTGATAGAGAATGGTGATCGGGTTGAGCATAATCCTATGCCATTCCTGCGAAACATGCAACCGTTGATGATACCCATGTCGTTGCGTGATTGCCGTTACAGCACACGCCTCCGATCCTCAGTATCTTATCTCCACACATTGTACTGTACTTCCGGTCACCGCATCTCCAGTCATGCGGTACCACGTGATCCGGCGACAGACTTATCAGCGTAAGAACATTTTTCAAAGGAGGTATGCCATGCGCACACTACTTCGTGTGGCTTTCGCGTTGTTTCTGGCTCCGGCACTCGCGCTTGCCTGCGATCCGGATGTCCGCTCTTTCGTGGGGGGAGAAACCGCTCCCTACAATACCAATTGGGAAAAACCGGCAAATTGGAGTCCGGCGATTCCCCCGACACTTCTTACGTCGGTGTCCATTGCCTATGCCAGCCCGTATGTCGCGGTGACAGGGACCGTGTGCACTGCCCTGGATCTTTGCGTGAAATCGGGCGGCAAGCTCGTGATCAGGAAGAGCGACAACGGCAAGATTCTTGCGGTCCTCACGAGTTTTACCGTCGAAACCGGAGGGTCGTTCCTCGGGGTCGGCGGCAGCGGCACAAATGGGCCGGTTGTGGCTATCGGCGGCAATATCATCAACAATGGCACATGGGATTTGACCGGTATTGCGACGGGACATCCTGCGGTGGTGCTGCTTGGCTGCAAAACGCAGCGTATCACCGGCTCGCGTATGCTGGTCTTTGAAAATCTTCTCTCGGAACATCAATTTATCGTTGATGGTGTCGATGTCTACGTTGTCGGAAAATACACCGGCCCGTGGCCGCAGGTGGTGAACAATGGCCGCTTCATTGTCGGCGAGCATCCGCTTCCCATTACGCTGGCCTATTTCCATGCGGCGTTCGACACGTACGCGAACGGAGTGAAGCTGACGTGGCGAACGGTCAGCGAAATCAATAACTACGGCTTCTATGTGGAACGTCGGTCCAGGGAAAGTGAAACGTACGATCAGGTTTCGTTCGTTCCGACACAGGGCAACGGCCTCACTGCACATGAGTATTCTTTGAGTGATGCGTCGGTCTCCGCCGGGTCATGGTACTACAGGTTACGCCAGGTAGATCTGGATGGAACAGAATCATCGACTGAGGAAGTGTCAGTGGAGATATCCGGTCTGACGTCAGTCGGGAGCTCGAACCGCGCCGGCTGCATTCGAACTTGCCCAGAACTATCCGAATCCTTTCAATCCGGCGACCCTCATCCGATTCTCCGTAGAGGTCGGCGGAACGGCACGGATGAAGGTGTATGACGCGGTCGGCCGCGAAGTGGCTACCCTCTTTGACGGTGCTGTGGAATCCGGCCGGTATTATACTGCATCCTTTAACGGGGCGGGGCTTTCAAGTGGAACGTATTTCTACCGTCTGGAGAGCGGGTCAAAGGGTGAAATGAAACGGATGGTGTTGATGAAATAGTATGGGCGATGCGTCGCCGGGTACCGGGCATGAGGCAATAGGGGGGAAGAAGAGAAACGACGGCGTGGTCCTTTGGGGGGCACGCCGTTGTTGTGTGTGGATGTTGCAACAGGAGCCGGAACCGCTTATCTTGTAGCCCATGGGCTTTCGAACTCTCGACTACGTCATACTCGTTGTATACCTGATTGCTGTTGCGCTCTTTGGCATTCTCCGGAGAGGCAGACAGCAGTCGGCAAAAGAGTATTTTCTTGGCCACGACAACATCCCCTGGTGGGCTGTCTGTTTCTCGATTGTTGCGGCCGAGACCAGCGCTCTCACGTTTATCAGCATACCGGGTCTCGCCTACCTGACCAATCTCAATTTCTTGCAGGTGACGTTCGGATACCTGTTGGGCCGGATCGTCATCGGCTATCTCTTTCTCCCGGCGTACTTCAAGGGTGAATTGTCGACCGCGTATGCATTCCTGGAGAGGAGATTCGGGAGCAAGACCAGAAGCCTGGCTTCGGTAGTGTTTCTCTTTACGCGGGTTGCTGCGGAGGGGGTGCGCTTGTTTGCTTCCGCCATACCGCTGAAGTTCGTGCTGGGTGTGGACTATCCGACGGCGATCATTCTGCTCGCCGTGGTTGCTCTATTGTATACCTATGCGGGTGGTGCACGGGGTGTGATCTGGGTGGATGCGGTGCAGATGGTGGTGTATCTGACCGGTGCGGTAGTCGCGGCAATCACGCTTGCCAGCACTCATCCCGGCGGGTGGGAGGGTATTACCGGGCTTGCGGCAGAAGCGGGAAAATTCTCACTGATCAATCTGGGAACGGGAGGGAATTTCTGGGGGACCGCATACACGCTTCCTGCAGGGTTGCTGGGTGGGGCTTTTCTGTCGATGGCCTCCCACGGAACCGACCAGTTGATTGTCCAGCGCGTGCTCGCAGCCAAGTCTGTGATTGCCGGCCGCAAAGCGCTCATCGGAAGCGGCGTCATTGTGATTCTTCAAATGGCACTCTTCATGGTCGTCGGCCTGATGCTGTACGGGCACTACAACGGCGCTTCCATCTCTTCCCTAGGCCTCTTGCGTGCCGACGAGGTGTTTCCACGGTACATTATTGAGGGGCTGCCCACGGGCATCGCGGGATTTGTCATTGCCGGCCTCACGGCGGTCTCCCTGTCGACGTTGGGAGGTTCGATCAGCTCCCTGGCCTCGTCAACGGTGCTCGATCTCTACAAGCCGCGCGTCACGAAACAGCTGACTCCCGGGAAAGAGGTGCTTTATTCGCGTTTTGCTACAATATTCTGGGCCGTGGTCCTTGTTTTCTCTGCTCTGTTCTTTATGAGCACCACGCAGACGGTTGTTGAACTTGCGTTGAGTATTGCCTCGTTCACGTACGGTGGTTTGCTGGGCACCTTTCTCCTCGGCCTGCTTTTCAAGCGTCCGACACAGGAAGATGCCCTTGCCGGATTTGTCGGCGGCATCCTTGTGATGGTCACGGTAATTTCGCTTCAGCTGGTTGCGTGGACCTGGTTCACGCTCATTGGGGTGATCGCCACTGTGGGGATTGGGGGAGGACTGGCGGTGCTGGGGAAGCGGGAGGGGTAGAGGAGAATGCGTCTGGCGATGGCCTTGAGCGATCGGCGCCAGTGGTCCACCGGAAAATAGACGAGCCGCACCGGTTTTCCCGGTGCGGCTCGCTTAATTTACCACGGCTCAGATCTCGATCGAGTTCTCGATCTCAATCCTGCCAGGCAGTCACACTCAACCTGCCTTATTTGATCAGCACCATCTTCTTCAGTTCCACGAACGCTTGCCCACCACCAACAGGTTGCGCTTCGATGCGGTAGAAGTAGATACCGCTTGCTACGCGCGCGCCGCTGTTGTTCATGCCGTTCCAGATCACCTGGACGTATCCTGCCGGGCGCTGCTCACTCAGCAGCGTTGCGACCTCACGGCCGAGAGCATCATACAGCCGCAGTGTCACGTTCGATGCTTGAGGCAGACCGAAGCGGATCGTTGTGGACGGGTTGAATGGATTCGGATAGTTCTGAGCGAGCGAGAATGACGTCGGGATCATAGAGAGCTCGTCGACACCCGTAATCGTGCCGCGCACAATCTTCACCGTAAGTGTATCCCTGCTTGCCACTGCCGGATTGGCCGGATCCTTGGCGGCGACTGCCCATTTCAGGTTCACGGAATCGGCAGTGCCGAGATACGTCTTCAGCTGCTTGCCGGTACGGACGAGGAACGTGTCCTTGGCAGCGTTCAGCGTTGGCACGGCAGAGAAGCCGATCGGCAACCACTGGTAGATCACCTGATCGCCGTTCAGGTCGACGGCGGCACGCCAAGTGAACTGCAGGGTCTGTGCGGTGTCATTCAAGACGATCCGTGAATTGTTGGCCGGGTCCATCAAAGCGAAATACCGGTTGGGCGGCACTTGGACGTTCGGTGTGAAGTCAGAGTAGAAGTTCGCCGAAATCTGGTAGCCGTCGTTGTATACAGTTGCTGCGGAAGTAAACTGCGTCGCGACGCCCTGTACCGCAACCGGCCAGACCGGTTCAGTGGTCCCGTCAATTTCCGTATCCGAATCCAGACGCAGGATAACTGTGCGGAAGCCGTCGGTGATAATCATATTCGCATCCGCGCCCAGTATCGGCCAGGCGGGCGATGCGGCCGTTTTCACGGCCCCGACGAATTTGATGAGCCGCGATTCGTACGACTCGGCGTTGGACAGGTACTGATCCATTGCGAGCACGATCGGTGTCACGACGTTGCCGGAATCCAGAACAGACACATCGGCCATGTTGAGGATGTTGAGCTGTGTCGTTCCACGGTTCTGGCCCACGACGCCTTTAACCACGATTCGGGTCCCGACGCTATACACGGGTCCGCCGCCCGTGACACTTCCCTTGGTGACACACATGCCGGCACTATCGTCCTGGATGAAGTACTGGAAGCGATTGGCACTCGCGGTCGGGTTGACCGAATTCACCGTGCCGATGACGGTGACTGTGTCGTTCAGCCGGTCGGGTCTGAATGGATCAATTGTCTGGCGGCGAACGGCTGAAATAGACTCCGAGGAAATAACCTTGAGGGTGGAGAGTCCCCTGGTCATGAAGCTGTTCGGACCCGTTGGCGGCGAAATGAGTACAACTTCTTCGTTGGAGTTTTCGAAGTAGATAATGTTGCCGACCGCATCCACGGCGATGTCAGAACGGGACGGGGTCATGTTGTTCTGTTTGTCGGAATAGACGGTGTCGAGTGTCGGTGAGCCGGTGTACAGATTCTTGACCACGTAGATTTTCTGTGGAGCGTTGAGATCGCCGGCTTTGCGACGCGCGATCGTGAAATAGAGCAGGTCGTCTGCGCCGAGAGTATCCTGGCCGCGACGAATGGCCATGGTGTTTCCGCGACCCGAATCCACGGTGGCTGTCCATGCAGCATCGGCCAGTTTCTTTGGGAGACATGCCATCCCATCCATGGAAATCAAACTTTGCCACGCCGGGGCGAATCTGATCCTTTGCGCCGTAGAATGTTGCAAAGACAACGGAGTCCTGACCACCGAACTGGACATCCCAATAGACGACCGTGGAGTCACCGTCGACCATAACGATCTTCGGGTGAGCCAGGCTCGGGCCGCCGTCTGCGAAGAGATAGACCTTGGCATTCCCGGCAACGGCGAGCAGCTTTGAGCCGCCACCGGCGTTGGTCACAGCGAGGCCTTCGAGGTTGGTCGTGTACCCGCCTGAATCGACCATGACAACGTTCAGCGTGTCGGTGTGGTAGCGATAGATCTGTTTGGCGTCGCGGCCGATGAGGTACACATAGCCGTCTTCAGTTGCCTCAGAGGAATAGCGGAGGTTCGCCGGACCGACGACCGCGCCGGTGTTGTTCAGCTTTGCCACGCCCTGTGCATTTCCCCACGGCCGGCCGTCGGCGGAGTGACGGGCGATGCCGGTACCGGCACCATTGTATCCACCATTGTCTGCGCTGTAGATGAAACCGAAATTCTTCAGGTTGTCGTTGGTGATCGCCGTAACGCCACGGGTAAAGATATTATACGTGTCGTTGTAAAAAATTTCGGTGTATTTGTTGTACCCCTTGTCAAAGGCCGTTACGGTGATAGAATAGTCACCGGTGCCGACAAAGGTATTGCTGAAGTCTTTGCCGTTCCAGACAATCACGGTATCACCGGCGTTGAAATTAACACCCTTCACGCTGTTGATAAAGGTGAGGCCGCGATTGATGTTGACAACTACGGAATCCGCGTGATCGCTCAGGACAAAGCGGATTCCGACGCCCGAGCCGTCGTTCACTTTCGCATCGAACGGCGAAGTGGAATTGGGTTGGGTGATCCGGATGTTGGAGGCAAACACATTCGCCTCTGATTGGTGTATGCCCGTGAGAACAAGCGCAATCACGAGCGCGAGGAGGAGAAGCGGTCTTCCAGGGTGCATGAACGGCTCCTTGTGTTATAGAGGAAACAGGGTTTCACACTGTGAACGACGTAAAATCGTAAATTGATTCAAGAAAGGCAAGTTGGTCTTGACATTTCCTTCAATGAGTGGTATTATTACTCTGTAGCATCCTGTTCATTGTTTGGTAAAACCTCCCGTAGCATTCCCCGGCATCCCGGTTCATCGTTCACCATCGAGAAGGGCTGTGCCATACGGGGCGGGTTTGCCCCAGCGAGTTCGTCGTACTCCATTCATCGTATCACTACACCAAATCGAAGGAGCACCTCAATGCGCAACATTGCTATCGTAGCGTTGTTTCTGGCTCTGGCGTGTGCTACCGGGTTGGCTCAGTTCAACTTGCTCGGTGAAGCACAATGCCTACACCACCAAGGTGAACTACGTCGGCCCGGATTCAACAAAGCCGTGCCTGAACGACCAGGGTGTCCGGCGTGTGTGGGTCACGAAGGACATGGACAAAGACGGCAAGCAGGAGTTGATTGCCACCGATTATGCCAATGGCGGGCGGGTTCACGTGTTTGAATTCACGGCGCCCAACAAACTGGAGCTTGTGTGGTCGTCTCCCAGACTCTACTCATCGAATCCCTACTCAGCACCGCGCTGGGTTCGCGATGGGGATCTTGATGGCGACGGTAATCGTGAGATCATTTACCCTGCGGGTCCACGATATACCGGTGCAGTGTATGTGTTCGAATACAATGGGACGGACAATGGTTATGGTGCGACGCCGGGGGTTCCGGATCTCATTCTGCCGATGAACCAGTTTGTTCCGACACTTGGCGCCAACAGCAGCTTTAGAACTGACCGCGAAGAGACCGAGGTGGTTGATTATGACGGCGACGGCCGCGATGAGATGATCGTGGCAAACCAGGACAACAAGGTGTATATCATCGGCGTCGTAGGCGATATCGGCGGCTTCGGCTCGTGGGGCATCGAAGGCGGAGACCCGGCCGTAAATCCTGAGAACGGTTTCATCGGCCCTTCGTTCTGGCATGCCGTGCCCGCAGATATCGACGGCGACGGCAAAAAAGAGATCGTGAATCACTACTACGATTATTACGGATTCTGGTCCATCGACCCGACCGGCTCGGATTCGTACAGGTATCCGAAGCCCGTGGCCGAGGGAAAAACCAATTACGTGTTCCAGTATACGAAGAGCTCGGGATATGACGCCTGTGCCTATATGGGCGTTAAGCCTGCAGATGTTGATGGTGACGGAAAGCAGGAAATTGCCGGCATCATCTACACCGGCGGATCTCCTTTCGAGTACAATGTCGCCCTCGTGAGCCTCACCAAAGGCGATACCGGGGTCTATGTGTGGAAAGACTCCACCCAGTTCGGTTTGATCGGCCAGAAACTCTGGACATTGGCGGGGAAAGCCGATGGTTCGCACTGGGGACTTGCGGCATACGACTTCGACGGCGACGGCAAGGACGAGATCTATGTCGGCGGATCAGCTGACTACAACGTGATCCAGATGAAATACAAAGGGACGGGAAATATTCTCGACCAGAACAGCTACACAAACACCATCGTCTATCCCGGCGACAAAGCCCGGTATCACGTGCTTGCGTACTACGATTCCCTCGGCCTGAAACGCGACACCACCTTCTCGGAGAGCCCATTCCTCTCAGGCATCGTTGCAGGCGGCGATCTCAACGGCAATGGAAAGAAAGAACTTGCCATTGCGTACCAGAGCATCGCCGACTCCATCTCTAACACCTGGTACCATTGGGACACTACAGGAATACCCAAGACGTGGAAGGTCGACAGTACCAAGAAGGTTCTCAATACGAGTGTGATTAACGTCCGTGTGCTCGAGTATCAGGGTGCATCCGGATTCAAAGAGATCGAATACACAACGATCGGACCTGAGGACTATACCCTCGAACAAAACTACCCGAACCCCTTCAATCCCAGCACAGAAATCCGGTTCTCTCTGCCGGTCGACAAGAAGGTGTCGCTGACCGTGTATGACATGCTCGGTCAGGAGGTGAAGACGCTTGTTGCCGATCAGGAGTATGCATCGGGATCCCACGCGATTGCCTGGGACGGCACGAACAACGCCGGGAAGTCTGTGGCCAGCGGAAGCTACGTGTACACGCTGACGTTCGGCAACTTCCAGAAGTCGCAGAAGATGATGCTGGTGCGGTAACGCTCCTCTGTGTGATTCTTGTTCTCTGACACAACCGGCCGTGAATACTGCAGTATTCACGGCCTTCTTTTTGCATGCTCCGTCCTCAGGAGGATTTCATGATCTCACGCTACATGCTTGCGGCGTTCCTGCTGCTTCTGGTGCCTGGTGTGCTCCTTGCGGGCACAACAGGGAAGATCGCCGGTCACGTACAGGACGCCGAAACCGGCGAGCCCCTCATCGGCATCAGCATTGTCATTGAAGGCACAACGACCGGTGCCAGCACAGACGTCGAAGGCAACTTCGTCATCATCAATATTCCTCCCGGGACGTACACCGTTCTCGCCGGTGGTGTCGGACACCAGAAGAAACGTGTGAGCAACGTGAAGGTGTCGGTCGATTTTACGACCCGGCTGGATCTCAAGCTCTCCACCGACGTCATTGCCCTGGAGACAGTTGAGGTGCAGGCGGAAGCGCCTATGATCCGGCGTGACCTGACCTCTTCACATACAAGCATCGATGCGGCTGCCATTGAAGCCTTGCCGGTCGAGAGTCTCACACAGCTTCTGACCCTTCAGGCCGGCATCGTGCAGGGCGCCGGAGGCGAAATCCACATCCGCGGCGGCAGGTCAACGGAAATTGCCTATACCGTCAACGGGGTTTCGATATCCAATCCATTTGACAACACCCGGACCGTCCAGATCGCGACAAATGCGATCCAGGAGCTCTCTGTCGTGAGCGGCACATTCAACGCCGAGTATGGCAACGCCCTCAGCGGTGTCGTGAACACGGTCACCAAGGAGGGGGGAAATGCGTACGGGGGCAGCATCTCATTCAACACCGGTGACTTCGTCAGCAATCACACGGACATCTTCACCAATATCGACAAGATCACGCCGCTGAGTCATACGGTCACGGAAATGACGCTCTATGGTCCGATCGTGCGTGATGCGCTCACGGTGTTTCTGTCGGGACGGTATGATAACGAGCAGGGGTGGCTTTACGGCATACGCGAGCACACTCCGGATGACTATGTATTCAAGAACCCGTTGAACCCCGCTGATATGCGGGTGATCAGTACGGGAGACAGTGCGCTGGTGCCGATGAACCCCTCTCATGAGTTTAGCGGCACAGGGAAACTTACGTTCACGCCGATCCCGACGATGAAGATTCGCTACGACGCACTCTATTCGAAATCCTACTCGAAAAACTATTCCCAGAGCTACAAGTACAATCCCGATGCGAGCTATAACAATTACGAGTGGGGTCTCCTGAACTCTCTCGAACTGCGGCATGCGGTCAGCGGCACGACCTACTATACCGTGCGCGGATCGTACAACATCAATGACTACAAGCAGTACCTCTATCCGCTTCTTGACGCGGCTGGAAACGCAGTCACCTATACGGCAGGGGGGAATCTCGACATCGGCACGCTGCACGCCGATCCCCGCTACCAACCCGACTACAAGGATGTTGCTGCGGCTTCCTATACATTCCTTTCCGGCGGGACACAAAACGGTCACTACTATCAGCGCTCGACTACTGCCGGCGGAAGGATTGATGTTACCAGCCAGGTGACGACCAATCATGAGGTAAAAGCCGGTGTGGAGTTCAAAACCCACACGTTGAATTTCGAGAACTTCACCGTGCTGCGGGATACGGTCAGGTACTTCACCCCGACGATACCGGCAACGAGTACCGCATATCATGACGCATATAAGAAGAAGCCGACCGAGATCTCTGCCTATCTGCAGGATAAGATGGAGTTCAACAGCATCATTCTGAACGTCGGATTGCGCTATGATTTCTTCTCGGCAGATGCCGACTATTCGACCAGCACGCTGTATCCGTCACCCAACAGTCCAACGCTGCCGACGACGGTCGACCCGTCAACCCTGCTCGCGCATTCCAAGGGGAAGAACCAGTGGAGCCCGCGCATCGGCGTTTCTTTCCCGATCACCGACAATGGGATCATCCATTTCTCGTACGGCCATTTCTTTCAGATGCCGCCGTTCTCGTATCTCTATACGAACCCTCTCTTCAAGTACAGCTTTGCGACGGGGGATCCGACCTACGGCAATGCAGATCTCAATCCCCAGAGAACCGTGACGTACGAGCTCGGGCTCCAGCAGCAATTGACGGACAATCTCTCTTTCAATGTCACCGGGTTCTACAAGGACGTGCGCGACCTTCTGGCCCTTCAGCAGATCCGCGTCAGCGGGGAAGAGACGTACTACAAGTACGTCAACAAAGACTACAGCAACGTGAAAGGCATCACGTTCTCGCTGACAAAGCGCCGGACGGCCAATGATATTTTCGGTGCGACACTGGATTACACATTCCAGATTGCCGAGGGGAACGAAACGAATGTGAATGCATTCTTTGTTGATCTCTCCTCCGGCAGGCAGAGTGAAAAAGTACCGGTGTATCTTGATTGGGATCAATCCCACACATTGAATGCAACGGTAAGCGTGGGCGAGGCGAATGATTGGAACGTGACGCTGGTCGGCCGTCTCGGGACGGGGTTGCCCTATACACCGCAAATCACCGCAAAGACGGTCTATCTGAGAACCAACAGCAACCGGAAGCCTTCGCAATCGCGTGTGGACCTTCTGGCAGACAAGACCTTCACCGTTGCAGGTTTACGCATGACGGCGTTTCTCAAGGTGTACAATCTCTTCGACACCCTGAACGAGAGCTATGTCTATGACGATACGGGTCGTGCGACGTACACACTCGTTGCGGATCAAGGTCCCGCCCAGGCGACCGACAAGCTGGCGGCCACCATACCCGGCGTGCATCCAGCGAGCGAATGGTTTGTCAACCCGAACTATTATACCGCGCCGCGCGAGATGCGCGTCGGCGCGTCGCTGGAATTCTAGAGGATAGACGGAATGAAACGACGAGAATTGCGCATGAAGACACGAACGATGGTTCACCGGTGGGCTGTGGTGTCGGTGCTGGTGATTCTGGCGGCAGTCGCCCGGGCCGGTGTTCCGGATGACAAAGATCAACGGGATCACCAGGCATTCAAAGCCTACGTGACTCAAGGGACGGCATCCTCTTCTCAAGTGTCAGATACACCCGCTTCAGCGGCACGCGTGACCAAAGGATCGTTGGGATCACTCCCGAAGACCGGTGCGATCGAGGCGCAGAAGGACCGAAAATCATATTTCATGAACGGGAATAAGATCGCCACACAGCTCTTCAACTACGGCGGTATCGCACCAGGGTATGATGCGCTGCGCGCCGTGAACAACGTGGTCTGGCACAATCTGGACTACGTGTTTCAATTTTGCCCGATTGTGGGCGCATCCGTTCCCGATTCCCGTACACCCGGCAAAAGGATGCACATCATCTCCGACGGCCTGTGGGACTATCCTGCGCTTCGCGAGGTAAATCCAACGGGGGATACGCTCTGGCAGTGGCAGCCTTTGCCCGGATATGCCGATCCCGATCAACCGTACATGGCATCCAACCCTGCCGACGACAAGAATGGCGACGGTAAGCCGGACAGCTGGCCCCAGTCGTGGTACAACCCCGTCCTGGGAAAATACGTGTGGCCCGGATACCTCTCGCAGGATGCGCCGAGTGCCGACCTGGAAGTGTTCTGGGCGATGGACGACCGTTTCAATATGGAGTTCCCTTACTATCCCTTTCCGGGCGACTCAACACGGAAAGGACTCGGTGTGGAAGTAGACGGACGTGCATTTCAGTGGAGTAATGCGCTTGCCGAGAACACGATTTTCTTCGTGTATACCATTACCAACGTCAGTCCGAAAAGCCTTGACAGCGTGTTCTTCGGGATTTACGGAGATCCGGACCTCGGCGGCGGATCTCCCGAGAACACCGATGACAACGGGTATTTCGTACCGCCGTATGATTCCACCGGCGCAATCAAAGATGTACCGGTCTATTCCCGGAGCATGGTGTATTTCTGGGACCCGGACATGAAGGGAGCCCGGGGGCTTCCCCTCGGATACCTCGGCTGCAAATTTCTGGAGAGCCCCGGAAATCCGAATGACGGGATCGACAACGACGGCGACGGGATGATTGACGAACGGCAGGACGACGGCATTGACAACGATCACGACTGGAATCCCGCCACCGATGACGTCGGTATTGACGGTATCCCGAACACCGGTGATGAGGGCGAAGGCAACGGTGTTCCCGATGCCGGCATCCGGTTGGCCAACGGATCACTCGATCCGTTGCATCCCGGCGAGCCGAATTTCGAATTGACTGACCTCGACGAGGCAGATCAGATCGGGCTCACGAGTTTCAACAGCTGGCCGTGGAATTCGGACAAGATTTCGAACGACGAGTCAATGTGGAACCGTTCGATTCCTAGGAACTTCGGGGCTATCCAGCAAAACTCCGACATTGTATTCATCTTCGGTTCGGGATATATCTCTCTTGCGCCCGCCGAAACGAAACGGGTCTCCATGGCACTGTTGCTTGCCTGGGATCTTGACGGACTGCTGACGACCGCCAAGACTGTGCAAACAATCTACAACAAGAACTACCAGTTCTTTCGCCCGCCGCTCGTTCCGCACATGACCGCAGTCGCGGGCGACCGGAAGGTGACATTGTTTTGGGACACGGGTGCAGAGCAGAGCTTCGATCCGCTCACCGGTCTGGACTTTGAGGGATATGTGATCTACCGGAGTACCGATCCCGGGTTCAATGATATCCAGACTGTCACAGATGGCAAGGGGTCGAGTTTCCTGACGGAACCCCTCAAAGATGCGAACGGCAAAGAGGCCAAATTCGATATCGCACTGCGGGGTGAACCGTTCACCGATGTGAACGGCAACGGCAAGTATGATCTAGGTGAACCATTTCAGGACGTTAACAAATCCGGGGTGTGGGATCTGATAGATGACCCGTGGAAGGGCTACGCGCCCGTGGCGTATCAGGACCGTGGCATACACTACTATCTCGGCAACAACACCGGTCTGGTGCACAGTTACGTTGATTCCAACAACGTGGTCAACGGCCAGACATATTTCTATGCGGTGGTGTCCTACGACCACGGTGACTCGGTCGCCATTCCCCCCACCGAATGCACGAAGAAAGTCACGGTGGACCCCATCACCTCTCAGTTCAAACTTGACGTGAACACAGCGATGGTGGTCCCCGGTCCGCGCGCAAGCGGCTACCTCCCACCCGTCATCAGCACTCAAAACGTCATCCACGACAACGGGATTGGCACAGGCGATGTGAGTTTCCGCATTCTGAACGATCGCACCGTCAAGGAGGGGGGGCAGTACCAGATTTCGTTTGGCGATTCGTTTCTCGTGAGCGGCAAGAAGCAGAGCGGCAAGAATTTCTCCGTTCTGAATCTTGCGGTGATGCAGGAGACGTTCGCGCCGTTCGATACAAACTACTCGGCCCTTGTCCATGAAAACCTCGCGAACGACAGCCATATCAAGGTGACAGGGAAAGACGGGACGGTGTACCTTGCGGGGAAGGATTACGTGCTGAATCTTGAACGCGGATCCATTCGCCGAACCGGTGCAAGCAGCATGCCGAACAACGGTCAGTTTACCATCGAGTACCGCTACTATCCTATCTTCCAGAGTCGTGCGCTGAAGGCCGAGGACTCGAATCCTGTGTTTGACGGGGTGCAGTTGCTCCTCACCGACCACCCTGTGCTTACATGGGACTCGACACGCTCCCAATGGGCGACAGGGAATTGCAGGTACAATTTCATAGCCCGTCTCACCAATCTCGGGACCCGCCGGAAGTTGTGGCCTGCGGATTATGTGATCAAGTTCTCGGGTCAGAACATCGACTCCGCGATGATTCAAAGCGGTGGACTCAAAAAGGTTCCGGTACGTTACAGCGTCAGTGATATCACCCAAGGTGCGCCGCAGCGCATCATGTCATTCCTCGTTGAAAACGTCGCAAGCCGGAACAGTCAGTGGGATCCGGGAGAGGAAATTGTGCTCTTCCGGCCCGGGTCGCAGGGAGTCGCTACCGACACGACGACATGGAGTGTGATCATTTCGAAGCCTGCGGACTCGACGATTACCACACACGTGCCGACCGACGGCGACGAGCTGCTCATCAGAACCCAACGGCCGTTTAACGGCACCGATCAGTTCACGTTGAAGACCAACGCGGGAAAAATGGATCTGCAGCTTGCCGGTTCACGAATGGATCAGATTTACGTTGTCCCCAACCCGTATGTCGGGTTCAGCGTGATCGAACCCACAAACCGGCTTCCCGGCGCTACACGCGGTGAGCGGAGAATCTATTTTGAGAATCTCCCGTCGCGATGCACCATCAGGATCTTCACCATCAACGGCGATCTCGTGCAAACCCTCGAGCACGATGCCGGGATGGAGAACGCCCGTGAATACTGGAACCTGCTGAATCGGGATGGGTTCAGTGTGGCCTATGGTGTGTACGTGGCGCATGTCGATGCCCCCGGGGTCGGCGAAAAAATTGTAAAATTCGCATTGATAAAATAGGCGAGTATGAATTTGAAATTGTCTATGGAGGTGTTATGAAATTGTATGACCGCAGGCACACGATGATTGTGCTGGAAAGCATCGCGCTTCTCTGCCTGATGGCATCGGTCGTCCTGGCGCAGAACCTGACCAAAACGGGAACCACCGCAGCGCCATTTTTGAAGATCGGCGTCGGTTCGCGTGCTATCGGTATGGGTGGTGCCTTTACAGCTACCGCTGATGACATTACCGCGATGTACTGGAACCCGGGTGGCATGGCGAATGTCTATGCCAGCGAGGCCACGTTCAATCATGTGCGATGGTTCGCCGATGTGAACTATGATTTTGCGGCGTTTTCCTCGCACCTGGGCGACATCGGAACACTCGGCGCGTTCGTCAGCGTGGAATCGATGGACGATATGCTCGTGCGTACCGAAGACCATCCCGAAGGGACCGGCGAGTACTTCACGGCAGGGGCCATGGCCGTCGGCATAAGCTATGCCCGTAATCTGACGGATCGTTTTTCGATCGGGTTCAACGTCAAATATGTCCGTGAATATCTCTGGAATATGTCAGCGAATGGTGTCGCACTGGATATCGGCACGATCTACAAGATCCCCATCCTCAATGAGTTTCGTCTGGGCGCCAGCATCTCCAATTTCGGGACCAAGATGAAGCTGCAGGGACGGGATAATATCTACATCGTTGCTCCGGCCGGATCCAGCGGCAACCTGATCAATACGGACATACAGCTCGACGAGTACGACCTTCCGTTGGTCTTTCGCGTGGGCGTCGCGGCTGACGTCGTCAAGACCGACGACAACCGCATTACCGCCGCGGTGGATGCCGTCCATCCCAATGACAACACGGAATACTTGAATGTCGGCGTCGAATACGGATGGAGCGATATGCTGTTCCTGCGGGGCGGGTGGAAATCGCTCTTTGAGCGTGATACGGATCAGGGCTTCACCGCCGGCATCGGCGTGCAGTATCGCATCGTCGGCGAGTTGAAGGTGAAAGTGGATTACGCGTACCAGGACTGGGGCCGGTTGAAGAATGTGCACTACCTGTCACTGGGCGTGCGGCTCTGAAGTCCGGGTGAGGATAAGGCGATCGTTTCCGTATGTCCCCTACAGCGTCGGAGGTCCGCATGTTCAAACCGCTACGCCTCCTGTTCTTCCTGCCGCTCCTTCCCTTGTTCGCCTTTGCGCAAAGCGCCGACGACGAACTTGTGCGCGTGAAGGACCTGATCCCCGACATCGTCCTTGATGTCAGGTATGCAACCCCCGACAACTTCACTCACCAGAAACTCTATACGATCGGCGAGGCGCTGTTGTCGCGCGGCGCGGTACGTCAACTCCAGCTGGTACAGGATAGCCTGCGGAAGATGGGATTCGGGCTGAAGATCTACGACGGGTATCGTCCGCGCGCCATACAGTTTCTGATGTGGGAGATTATTCCCAATCCCACCTACGTCGCGGATCCGTACACAGGCTCAAATCACAACCGGGGCGCCGCCGTGGACCTCTCTCTCGTCGATCGTGCCACCGGCAAGGAACTTGCCATGCCCACACCCTTCGATTGGTTCGGGCCGGAAGCAGGGCACGGGTGGCTCATCGGGCTCAGTGCGGAACAGGTGGCCAACCGGACGCTTCTGAAAACCATGATGGAGAATGTGGGAGGTTTCGCATCTTATGATTCCGAATGGTGGCATTACACCCACAACCCGTCTCTGTCAATTCCACTCCTGGATTTCCAGATGAAATGAGATGCGCATGCCGGCCGGGTTCTTTTGACAACGAGATGCCTCACCTATGAAAACATTCCTTCTGTTCTTCAGTCTCTTTGCCTCGCTCGCCTCTGCGCAGGCACAATCCGAATTCATAGTCAACACTACGCGGGACAGCACGCAACGCGACCCGCACATAGCACGCGACGGCGCCGGGAACTTTGTCGTCGTCTGGAACGCCGTGGACTTTGACACTGTCGGCTCGCGTGGCGATATCGTTCTGCAGTTCTTTGACACATCCGAAGCCGTGCAGGGAGGTGAAGTGCTTGTCAACACCACAACGGCGGGAGACCAGGAGAAGCCCGCCGTTGCGATGAATGCGGCGGGGGACCTGGTTGTCGTGTGGGCGTCGATTCTTGACAGCGATTCGGCATACGATATCGTCGCCAGAGTGTTCAAGAACCGTGTTGCAACGGGACCCGAGTTTGTGGTGAACATGGTCCGCCGCCTGACGCAAACCAACCCTGCCGTCGACATCGACTCTTCGGGCAATGTGGTCATCACCTGGGACACGTGGACGGACGGGAACGACAGAGATGTGAAAGCACGTGTGTACGGTCACGGATGGCATGCCGAAAGGCGATGAGTTCGCCGTGAACACCACGCTCGCTTACAGTCAGGCGAAGCCTGCGGTGCGCTGGTTTCGTAACGGCAACATCATCATCACCTGGGAGTCGTGGAAGCAGGATAGCAGCACGCCCGCCGGCTACGGCGTGTACGGCCGTCTCTTCTCGGGGCAGGGAACGCCCCTGGGAGGCGAATTCGGCGTCAACACTACAACTGCCGATTACCAATGGTACTCTGATGTCGAGACATTCGATGACAACAGATTCATCGTTGTGTGGTGCAGCTGGGGGCAGGACGGATCGGGGGGAAGCATAGTCCTCCAGCAGTGCGGGTCCGATGGGAGCAAGATTGGCGGCGAGATACCGGTAAACGCCACAACCGTGAATTATCAGTGGCTTCCAAAAATCCGGAAGTTTGCCGACGGCGGCATTGCCGTCATATGGTCAAGTTGGAAGCAGGACGGCAGCCGCGAAGGAGTCTATGTGCAATTGTTCGACAAGACACTCCGACGCACTTCGTTCGAAACCCAGGTGAACACAACCACAGAGAGTTATCAATGGGAACCCGATGTTATCCCGTATGGACCGGGTGAGATCACGGCTGTCTGGTCAAGCTGGGGCCAGGCTGGCAAGGACTATGAAATCATCCGCAGACGAATCGCGCCACTCCAACCGGAAGGGATCCTGAACGCCGGCAGCTATGGTCACACCACCGGACGGTCAACCACACGACTCTCCGTTCATGTTGTCGATTCACTCGCCCTGACGGGTCACACGTATGAAGCGGTATTTGACACGGCTGCCAGGAACACGAAGGCCTATCTGACCATCAGGAATGTCACAACAGGAGACTCGGTGGTTCGCCGTTATCCGATCGATCGCGGTGAGGGGATTTTCTATCTCACACCGGTGTTCCAGGGCGTTGCCGTGCAGGTTATTCCCGAGTTTGATCTGGACCTTGATTTCCAGCAGTCGTATTTCGTCAATCACTCCGGGACGAACCTGACATGGGCACTCAATTATCCGTCAGCAGGGCTCAAGAAAGATTGCACCGATTGATGTTGCGCTCATCTGGGGACCCACTGACACGCTGGCGAACGGCAACTATGTCACGGTATCGGACTCGGCATTGCCGACACAGGGAAGCCAGAAGGTCATGGTGCCATTTCGGGCATGGAACCTGACGGACAATGCGCGAATGGATATGGTAGTCGTGGAATCCAGGGCTGACAAGCGGTGGAATCCGGGGGAGAAGATCGATTTCCTTACTCCACCGCAATATCGGAGTGCACCGAACAACACGCATGGAGAAGTCCGTCCGGTCGCTCCTGAGGGAGCGGTGATCATGCCGGCCCCCGGGGATACGAACATCGTCTTCACTACCCGCCCGATCCAGCAGGGAGAACGGTACACGTTCACAACATCGCGTGCACTTATTCTGGATGTTCCGCCGCAGCCCGCCGTTCCCCTCGTGTTTGCATTGAGTCAGAATTTTCCGAATCCCTTCAATCCCACGACGACGATCAGGTACACAATCCCATCGGCAGGTCCGGTGACCTTGAAGGTGTTTAACATTGTCGGACAGCAGGCGGCCACGCTGGTGGATGAGGTGCAGGGTGCCGGTCTCCACAAAGTGCGTTTCGATGGCAGGCGTCTGGCGAGCGGTGTCTACTTCTCGCAATTGGAATGGGGCGGGCGGGTGGCGGTACAGAAGATGCTGCTGCTTAAATAGAAACTATCAACGCAGCAGCAGTCCCGCCGGTTTTGGGCGGGAGTGCTTCTTACGTAACTCGCAGACGAAAAGGCCGGGACGAACGTAAAGAGCCGCAGCGGTCATTCCGCTGCGGCTCTTGTGCGTGGCAGAGTTGATCGTTGCTACAAGCGAATCCCCAGTTCAAAATACTGCACATTCTTCAACCGTCCGTAATCAGCGAAACCGTAATCGAGCTTCACAGTGGCGACATTCGGAATTCCGTAATGCACGCCGAAGCCCCAGGTGAGTCCCTGTTCGGTATCTCTCAGGAAGAGTGACTTGTATCCGACGCGGCCAAAGACGATTTCTTTCCAGCTGACCTCGACGCCGGAGTTGACATATTCTGTATTGTCGTTGGGGTGGGTTGCATCGACCGCGAAGGTGGTGCGGATATCTTCGATCAGGTTGAACCTCCCACGCCAGGCCGATCCTGAACATCAGGGGAAGGTCAAACGATTCCGTGCGGAGATCCGACGGAACGTTGTTGGGTCCGGTGCCGGCGTTGTTGTCAGGGTCGTAGTTGAACTGCAGGTCGCGTCCGTCGAGCTGCATCTTGGTGCCGAAGTTGGAGATCGACGCGCCGATGCTGAGGCCGGGAATCTCCGTGAGGTAGAGGGTGCCGACGTCGAGAGCAAATCCGCTTGCGCTTTCGCTCCAGACGGCTTCACGCACATATTTGGCCGAGAAGCCGATGGAAAATCTGTCGGTGAGATTACGGGCGTAGGAAAGCGCGAACGCGATGGAACTGGCGTCCCACCTGCGGCCGTCCCCTTCGGGGAATTCCACCGTGCGGACGATATCCTCGGGAACCCGGAGCGATGTAACCGAGAGACCGAACGTGCCGAGTTCGCCGATCGGCAAAACGCCCGCGGCGAAATCGAAGTTGATATCGGCCAGCCAGTTCACATGGTTGAACATCAACTCGCTGTTGATGTTCATCCGGGAAAGGGCGGCGGGATTCCAGTAGATAGCGGAGATGTCACCGGTGACCCCGGTTTGCGCCCCACCCATGCCAACGGCGCGGGCACCCACGCCGATCTTCAGGAACTGCGCAGCCGTCGTGCCCACCTTCGCGGTACTGCGGAACAACTGGGCCTGTGCGGGCAGAGCAAGGGCGATGATCAGGACCGCCACCAGCATCCCCGCCATCGCGACCCGGCTGCGATGATGGATATTCATAAAACCTCCGTATGCAGGATGATATTCGTCGTCGTTCATCATTTGATTAACGCGAACCGCCCGATCTTTTCTCCGACGCCCGGCACCTCCACGTGGTAGAGGTACACTCCGTACGCCAGCCGTTGCCCTTCATAGGAGAGCAGGCGCCAGTCGGCGTAGCTTGTGCGCGTCGCTCTTCACAATCGTATCCACGAGCTCCCCGATCATCGTGTAGATACGGATCGTGCATTGCGGCGGGAGATTGCGGAACTGCAGCTTGGGCTCGCCGCGACGCAGGGCTGTTGGACCCGGTTGTTCAAGCGAACTGAATGCGACGTACGGGTTCGGCACAACACAGATCCGGTCGAGTGCGGATTGTGCTGTCGCAGCGTCGAATCTGGATGCCGTTGCACGTGAACATGTAGCGGTCGCCCGCGGCGAAAGGCTTCGTGGTCTTTGCTTCGTACACGTTCCCGAGCGTCGGCAGGATCGCTGTTTGTCCGGCCGGCACGGAGAACATGACCGACATCATGACCGGAATCGGAGTCTGCGGTGCATACTTCGGAGGCGTCACGATAACGATTTCGCGTCCGGGCCGCCACATGCTGTCTGGCGCAAGTGCCACCAGTGTGCGGAATGCGGAGGTGTCAGTGACGTTGACGATCTTGAACGGACAGACGATGATTTTTCGGCCGTTGTTGTTGAGCAGCGTGTCACCCGGGAATGCCCACTTGCCGTTCGCCAGCGTGTCGGTCTTGTTCCACTGGATCTGGAAATCAAGCGGTGCCGGGCGGAAGGGTGCCGACGGCAGGGCAAGAGGTTTGAGCACCCGGGCGATGAGGTTGGTGTTGTTCTTGCTGGCCCAGCCGCTCCGGAGCGAGTCGATGCCGAGCGGTTCGTCATAGAGATAGAGACGCACGCCGTCGAACACCGGGTTATTGTCTTCTGCGTTCAGGAGGTTGCTGCCGGAGACGGCCAAATACAGATACGACATCGAGTACGATGCATCGTTGACGAGGTTGCCCGGTGCGACGCCGCGGATACGTCCGCCGGCTGCATCAACGCGGTATGATGCCGGCGGCACGGTAGTCCCGGCGGCATCTTTCACCACGATGCTGCTGGTGATCAGGTTCTTCTTCGACAGGGGGACATAGATCGTATCGCGCGAAGTGAAACTTTTCCGTTGTCGTGGTCGTCGATTGGACGTCGTACACGACTTTGCCGGCAGCCGTCCGGAAGTCGATATTGTACGTTGCGCCATCGACCACCGAATAGTCATCAAACACCTTGACCTTCATAGCGCCGGTGGAGATGCCGGCCACCCGTTGCGGGGCGAAGTTGTTGCTGATCAGCGCGGCGATCTGTCCGTTCGGAAGAGGACCCGGAGTGATGCCAACCGTATTCTGATCGAATTTCAGCTCGCTGGTGATCGGGTCTTTCGAGATGGCAATCTGACATTCCGTCGGCGGCAGTGCCACACCCAGGCTGTCGAAGCCGTGATCGTACGATGCGACGGCATAGTAGTATGTCACGCCGTTTGTCACCGTGGAATCGACGTATTCATGCACCAACCCGCTGTTGGTCCCGAGGTTGTATTTTACACCGCGACCCTGGTACTCTACCGGGTGCAGACCGGACCAGGTGTTGACGAGATCAAATTGCGCTTTGGCGCCGTTCTTGCCGACAAGGGGGGTGGGCAGGAATGCAGCGCCGTTAGCATCGGTGATGGTGTAGATATCACTGAAGGTATAGTCCTGACTTCTGTAGATCTTGTAGCCTTCGAAGTCCTGTGTGTTCGTGAGCGGATCTGTTGTCTTTTCGGCGAGATCGTCCCAGTACAGCGTCACTCTGCCGTCGCCCGGGATGGCATGTACCACCGGCTTGGGCGGCGGCTGGGCGAACAGGTAGTTTGCCTCGAGTACGCGCTGCGCGGTTTCGGAGTTGAGCAGAAGATCGGCGAGGTTCTCGCCCATCATCAGCGCGATGGAGAAACGCTGCGTTGCAGCTCGGTTCGAGAGCGAACGGTCCGGAACCGTACAGGAACTCATTGTCACCGGGCGTGGAGAAAAACGTCTGATCGATGGCAATGCTATCGGACGAGAGCTGCTTGCGTGAAGAGCGCATCATTGACCGGGAAGTTGGGCGATGCCGCAGCCTGCGCATTGAAGCTCGTCAGACCGATCTGATCCGACTCGTTGACGTCGCGGATGCCGAAATTCGGTTCGGCGACAAGGTTGCCGTTGGCATCGTAGCCGATATCCGGCTTGCCGTTCCCTTCACCGAAGTCTCCGGTGCCCGGGATGCCGTCAAGGCCGACATCATCTTTGTCCGGACGCCAGTTGCCGTTTTCGTCACCCGACCAGCGGGGCTTGGGGCGGCCGTACAGTCTGATGTATTTCGTCGTGTCGGCAATGCCATAGGTCAAAGGGGTGGTAATACCGTCGATGTAGAAACCGGCATCGTTGAACGGACTCTCGTCGATGATGCCATCGTCATCGTCGTCTTTGCCGTTTGTGGAGTTCGACGGGGATTCGAGGAACTTGAACCCAAAGTACCCGGGAACGAGTCCGCCGTCACCCCGGTTGTCCGAGTCCCAGGCATACACCATGCTGCGTGCGCGCTGATCGAAGGGGTCGGCGAGCGGGCCCTTCGGCGGAATGAAGTAGGCCAGGTCATCCGAATAGTCGTTCGGACCGCCGACGTGCGGGTCGCCGAACATGCCGAAATACACCCTCGGAAGAACCTTCGGGCTCCTGTTCGTCACGCGGTAGACGAGGAAGATGATATCTTCGGCCAGGGGGTTGTTGAACTGGAAGAAGCGGCATTCAAGATCGAGCCCGAGACCGAGCTTTGTGGAGTCATTCTCGAAAGGCCGGTAGCGGTCTTTCCACTTCGCGTTGGTGTAGTCATCGCACACGAAGTAGACCTCTTCATCCGGTGAGGTGGCATCGTTGCCGAGGAACGAGGGCCAGACATAGCGGCCGAGAGCCTGATTGTACCACGACTCGGGCCAGCTGTGGGGTTTGCGTGTCAGATCACCCGCGACATCCGAGCGGGCGCTCCAGGCGGCGATGTCCTGCTGCCCGGGGGCGGCATATCCGGCCTTTGGCAGCCAGCCCCACTTCAGGGAGCCGTCCGGCGCGTATGCGCCCTGGCTGGGTGTATACATACCGTCGTCGAGCATCCAGATAGAATCTCCTTGGATGCTTTTCACACGGGCGGCAACGAGCGGGTCGAATTCATACCCATAGCCGAGCCGATTCCAGACAAGGTCGGCAACGTTGCCGAGCGTGTTGGGACGGGTGATGTTGCCGTAATTGTACACGATTGTTGTGATTTTGTTGCCGTGAATGATCAGACTGCGGATTTCCGACATACTCCCGGTGGTCTTTGCCAGCGAGTTCTTCGACTGCTGATCCAGGAAGTCCACAAGTTTCTGCCATTCCTCCGGCGTCGCCTTCTTGGGGTCGAGCCGCAGCAGGTCATTCTCCTGTGCGCGCGTCGCCGCGAGCGGCAGGAGCAATGCTGCGATGGTTAGGATGTGGAGAAGCGCTGTTTTCATACAGATTCCCATCATGGCTATAGAATGATTAGAACACGACCGACGCGCCGACGCGGACGAGCCGCGGGGTGCTGATGTTCGCAGGGTTTGCGTAGTAGTTATCTACGCCGCTCAATGGAATCAAACCCGGGTCGCCCCGCACGATGCGGTTGTGCAGATCGGCGAGAAGCTCCGGCTGCAGGGTCTGCGCAATATTGTACAATGCACGACCAGAGTTCGCATAGACGGCAATTTCGTTTTCGACGTCGAAGACGTTGTCGACCAGCACGAAGACCGACAGGTCAAGACCTCCGAATCTGAAGAACTTCTCGATCTTCAGGTCGACGTTCCATTGCAGGGGCTGACGATCGCTGTTCTGCGTGAACGTGATGGGAACGACGTTCGAAGGGAATGCCGGTGTGTAGGGAGTACCGGTACGCAGGTATCCGAGCATACTCACAGACCAGTCATTCGGTTGCGACAATGACACAGTCGATGTGATGGTATGGCTTCTGTCAAATCCCAGGGGGACAAGATACGTTTCACTCAACCGCCCCTGTTGCTCGTTGAAGAAGATTTCGTCCGTCGGCAGCGTGCGGTTGCCTTCGGTTACCTGGAAGGTGTAGTCCAGCGTGGCCGACAGAAGATCATCCACCGAGCGCCGCTTCATCAACGAGATGCTGATCCCGCGTGTATTGGCGTAGCTGAGGTTCGTGAGCAGGAGGTACTGCTTGTCGCCCCGCGGGGTGATGATTGTCTGCGAGTAAATATAGTCGCGAACGTCTTTGTAATAGCCGGTGATTTCAATCTTCATATCCTCCGTCAATCCCTGCTGCAAGCCCAGTTCGTACTGGACGCTCTTCTGCGGTTTCACGTCGGGATTCCCGAAACTCAGCGTGACCCCTGAAGGCGCGCGGAAGTCGGGGTTGCTGTAGAGGCTGGAGAGCGAGCCAATCTGATAGAAATGACCGTAGGAGAAGCGAATCGTTCCCTGATCTGTGATGGGATACGAGACGCTCACGCGCGGACTCACCATGTGCTTTTTCGAAGCATCGATCAGATTGCCCTGAAGGAAGATGGATTGCTGCAACGCAAGCTCCGCACTGATGGAGTCGTTGTACTTGGCGGCCGGGTCGAAGTATTCATACCGCACGCCCAGATTCAGGATGATCGATTTGAACAGCTCGATCTTGTCCTGTACATATGCCGCGATCTGCAGCGGTGAACGATTGTAGGCGGCATACCCGCCCGCTGCATCGGGAATGTACGGCAGGAAGTTGTATTTTCCCGTGAGGGCGTTCGAAAAGCTGGGGTTCGTGTTCGGAAAGTTCGGATCCTTAAACTGGAGGGAATAGGATTCGACAGTCAATTTGTGCTTCCGCACTTCCACGCCGACTTTGACTTCATGCGCACTCGACATCTGTGCCACGACGTCTACCTTGCCAGCCCAGGTGACCGTCTTCCGGCTGAACCGATCGTTATATGTACCGCCGGTCCAATAGTCGGTATTCGGGAAGAGCTGGGTGTAGAAATCCGGGAGGTAGCGGGGATCGTTGGGACTGTCAAACGCCCATGTGTGGGCTTTGTCGGTGACCACAGATCCCTTGATCGTATAAAACATCCTCTCATTCACGGAATGCGTGAATTCGATCGAGTGCACCGTTCCTTCGCTGCCGGTCAGCGCGTTGCCATCCGGTTTATACCTGAGTGCACGGGTTGAATACGATCCGTAATCGGGTTCCTCGCTGAAGTTGTACACAAACTCGTACTTCAATTTCATTCCCGGAGTCAGACGCCAGCTGACGTTTCCCTGAAGGTTGTACGACCTGCTCCAATCCAGAGGGACGACGGCACCGTCGCCGCTGCTCCCGCCGACCCGGTTGGACGTGTCGTGTGACAACGGTCCAAAGTAATACGGAGCGCTGGTTGTTCCGAAGCGCGGGTCGGTACTGGGAAATCCTTCGCGCGACAGGTACGCATCCGTGGGGAGATAGATCCGCTGGCCGTAGAGATGCCCGCCGTTCCAGTTGTACACGCCCGATGCGAAGAACGAAAGGTTCTCGCCGAGAATCGGTCCGCCGAGCGTTGCCTCGGTGCGGTTCACGTTGGAAGGGGTGATCTTGTTGATATTGAAAAAGAGGTCCTTGTGGGAGCTCACGTGGTCGCCGGTGTAGTATTTCGCGCTCCCGCTCAGCTTCGGCCCGCCGTCCCTCGTCACATAGTTGACCACGCCGCTCAATGCGCTGCCGTACTCCGCGCTGAACGTGCCGCTGGATACGGAAACTTCACGGACTGCGTTTGTTGCCACACCGACGGCTCTGCTGTTGCTGTACGGGTTGTTGATATTGATGCCGTTCAGCGTATAGGCGATTTCGTTGCCCAGGCCGCCACGAATGTGGATCGTGCCGTCGTCATCAACAGTGACACCGGCCTGAAGTCCGATGACTTCGCTGATGTCGGTGATCGGGAGAGCTTCGATGCTCTCTGAAGAAATGGATGCGACGGGATTCGTGAGGTCCTGACGGATGAGAGGAGTGCGCTCGGCCTGGATCACCACCGCATCGAGTTCGATGCTTCCCTCCACCATGTCGATATCGAGGGACGTGGTGAAGTCGGTGGAAACCTGGACGTCGTTCACTTCGAACCGGCGGTAGCCGATGAAGGATGCAAGGACTTTGCAGCGACCGGGTGAGATATTGAGTATGACATACCGCCCGCTGACATCAGAAGACGCGCCGAGGGTCGTTCCCTGAACAACAACGTTAACGCCGGGGAGCGGTTCCTTTGTGCGCGAGTCGCGAACTACACCGGAAATCTTACCGGTACTGCCAGCCCAGAGTGCAGAGAATCCCAAGGCGAAGCAGAGTACGCCCGTCGCAAAGCGTGTAAAGATGCGCATAGGGTACCTTTAGATGATGAGTGAATCATAGAATCCGGGAATACTCGGGAGGATAGAACTGGAATCTTCCCTACGAATCCGTGGTTACGGCAGAGGGTGCGGCCAATAGTAACTGGCACATAATATAGAGAATGCACAATCGTTAGTCAAGCGAACGATTGTCTTGCGGGCCAGAACTGCGGGCCTGAACAACCTTGACTTTTGTTGGGAAGTTTGTAGTTTTCTTGTAGAGATGCCTCAAAGCTCCACTTCAACCCCGGTATTCTGCCTCGAACCACTATCAGCAGGAGTATATATGTCACGATGTGTACAATGTCTTCTCGTGCTCCTTCTTCTTGTTGCGGTCAGCACCGCCGGCGCACAATGGCGCTGTCTGTATGCCACCTACGATGACAATGCGGACGGCAATGCCATAGGTTCCAACACTGCCTCTGTCGGGGTCATCAAGGACAATATGTTCATTGCACTGGTCTCCAACAGCACCGAATGCTACATGCTGCCGTACGTCAATGCCGACTCCATGAACGGAAGAAAGTATACCTACGGTTATGGCGGTGATGTGACCGGCAAATATCAAGTGTGGACTGATGGCGGTTTTGACCAGGTGACGTTCCTCGACGCCATGAAAATCAAAGCCACGCCCGACAGTCTTATCTACGTCGCCAATAACGATCCCGAGCACAATATCCTTGTGTTCAAGTTCACCGGCGACACCATTACCGTAGTCCCCGTGCCGTCCACCGGGGTCTATCCGCGTCAACAGACCGGCAGCAGTAAGATTCACGGCATCGATGTGGACGCGAACGGCTATGTGTATGTATGTAATGACACAACGACAAGCGGAACAACGGACATCAAAGTGTACAAACCGGTCTCCCAATGGACTGTCGGTCACGCCGACGCTCCGACCTGCACCGTAGACCTGCCGGATGGCGTCTACAAAGGCATCGCTGTGAGCCCGGACGGAAAAATGATCTTCGTGTGCGATTATGCAAACCGGAAGGTTCTCAAGTTCAGGGGAACACCGACCACGGGATACACCGCTGATACCGGGTTCAACTTCGCGCTTTCCGCCGGCGACACAACCTCATCCGGTCTCACCGGGGGTCCCGCCGGGTGCCGGATATCTTGCGCCGAACAATATTCTGGCCGTTGCCTGCACTCGATACTTGACTCTCGGTGCGGGCTACTCGTACGGCCGCATCTACATGGTCAACGTGAATAACGGAAACCTGATCTCGCCCGACACCTCCCTCAATCTTATTAATACCGCGAAGTGGAATTTCGACCTGACAGGAGTCTTACCAGACACGCAGCGGCGGCACCGTCCCCGGCAACGCTTCCGGCTATACCTCCACCTATGATGTGAAGTGGGACGCGGCGAAGAACCTCTATGCGCAATCGTACTATGGCTGGACTGTCGACAAGTGGCAGTACACCGGCACGCTGCCCACGATTACCGTGACCGGGGTCGAAGAGGTCGGCGGAACGCTCCCGAACGGGTACTCGCTGCAGCAGAATTTCCCCAATCCGTTCAACCCCTCGACGACGATCGATTTCACGCTGCCTGTATCTGGCTTCCTGACACTGAAGGTGTACGATCTTCTCGGCCGCGAGGTCATGACACTGCTGAACGAACAAAAGGCGGCGGGGACATACCGCGCGACGTTTGATGCCTCGAATCTGCCTAGCGGAACTTATTTCTATGCGCTGAAGGCAGGGTCGTTCAGTGATGTGAAAAAGATGACGCTGGTGAAATAACCACGGCACAACAAACAGCGTGGCCCCGACGGGCCACGCTGTTTCCATCGACAAGTTGCATTGCGTCTTAACGGTGTACATCTTACCAACTACAGGAGGATCGATGAGAGCACTTGTGCTAAGCTTGCTTCTGCTTGCAGTCGTCAGCACGTTGGCACCCCATGCTGACGCTCAATGGCAATGCCTCTACGTCACGTTGGACAATTCGGACAACGGGACGGGAGACCGGACCACCGGCGTCGGAGTGATCAGGGAAAACACATTTGTCGCGCTGTGCACGAGACCGGACACGTACAGCTACATGGTTCCGTACGTCAACGCTGATTCCATGCTGGGCAGGAAGAACTTCTTCGGGTACGGCACGACCGGTGTGTACGCAATCTGGACTGACGGCGGGTTCGATCAGGTCACCGTGAACAATGTCTGGTCGATCACCGCGAGGCCCGACAGTACCGTCTACCTTGCCAGCAACGATGTGGATCACAACGTGCTTGTGTTCAAGTTCATCAACGACACGATGTCCGTCGTGAGCCCATTCCCGCGTCAGCAGACGGGCAGCAATAGCATCTTCGGCCTGGCTGTTGACAACAACGGCTACGTGTACGTGTGCAACGATTCGACGACCGGCGTCACGGCGGACCTGAAAGTGTACCGCCCGATCAACACCTGGACCCCTGGTGGTCATACGGATGCACCCATTACGACGATCAATCTTCCTGATGGAGTCTACAAAGGGATCGCCGTGACCGCGAACGGCAGCGCGATATTTATTTCCGACTACATGAACCGCCGGGTCATCAAGTATACCGGCACACCTGCAACAGGGTACACTCTTGCAGCCGGATTTTCGTTCAGTCTGGGCCCCAAGGACACCATCAGCGCGACGCCGGCCAAGCGTGCGGGTCCGATTGGCCTGGGTTATCTGAACTCGAAAAACATACTCGCCGTGGCATCTGATTCGTGCCTGAAACCCTCCGGCGGAACCAACTACGGCTATGGGCGCATTTATCTGGTCAATGGCAATACCGGCGCGCTGATCTCGGCAGATACAAGCATGTCAATGATCGACCAGGCCGCGTGGAACCTGGCAGTCTCGGGATCGTATGCCGCACAGGGAGCCGGTACTGCATCCGGCTATGCCTCCACGATGGATGTGAAGTGGGATGAGAAGGGCAATCTGTATAGCCAGTCGATGTACGGTTGGACGGTCGAGAAGTGGGCATACAACGGTACACTTCCCAGCTTTACTACCGGCGTCGAGGAAGTCGGCGGCACACTGCCCGAGGGATACACGCTGTCGCAGAATTATCCGAACCCCTTCAACCCGTCGACAACAATTGACTTCACGCTTCCGGTGAGCGGATCTGTCTCCTTAAAGATCTATGATCTTCTGGGGCGCGAGATCATGACGTTGGTCAACGAACAGAAAGCGGCCGGTACGTACCGTGCAATATTCGATGCGACGAATCTGCCCAGCGGGACGTATTTCTACGCGCTGAAGGCAGGATCCTTCAGCGAGGTGAAGAAGATGACGCTGGTGAAATAGGGCGGGTCGCTGCTATCGTCCCCAGAAACAGAGCGCGGCCTTTATGGGCCGCGCTCTGTAATTTATGCGCCGTCCGTTCCATTTTATCATTGGTTGTGTCTATCGGATGGTGTCCAGCTTCGAACATTTCGTCCAGGAAACGGGGAGCTGTAAGTCGTTGAGGTAATTGAGCTTTCATGATTTTCCTTGACAGTTACGAACATGTTCGTTATAATCTCTTATGTCTGCTGATCGTCTGCTCCATTTGAACCCTCAGTCCCTTTCTTGCAGACAATCAACCGCGTTCGTAAGGTTCTTTCCGGTCTTTTAGTACTACGATCCTACCAACTCAGGAGCGTCTATGAGGGTGATTGTTACTCTGTGCACCGCTGCCCTGGTCCTTCTCACTGCAATCGCGTATTCAGGAACAACCGGCAAGATTGCCGGGACGGTGAAGGACACCAAAACGGGCGAACCGTTACCCAGCGTCAACGTTCTCATTGATGGAACGACGCTCGGAGCGGCGACCAATCCCGACGGGTATTTCGCCATCATCAACGTCCCTCCAGGCCGCTACAAGGTCATTGCGACTCTCGTCGGCTTCAAACCCACGTCGACCATCGATGTGCGTGTGGACATTGACCAGACCACCGATTTGAACATCGGCCTCGGCGAAGAAGCAATCGCCGGTGAAGAGGTGACGATTGTCGCAACCCGTCCGGTGGTCCAGCGTGACGTGGCTGCAAGCCGTGCAAATATCGAGATTGCGGAGGTTGAGAAACTTCCGGTGACCTCCGTGACTGCCGCGGTCGGGCTGCAGGCCGGTATCCAGGGGCTGTCGATTCGTGGCGGCAACATCTTCGGAAACGGCGTTCATGGTGAATGGGATGACCCTGCGCGATGAACGGACCAACGCTCCGTATTCGTCAGTCTCCCTTCTTGCCGTTCAGGATATCCAGGTTCAGACCGGCGGGTTCAGTGCGGAGTATGGCAACGTCCGTTCGGGTCTGATCAACGTCGTGACGAAAGAGGGCGGGAAGTCGGCCTATAGTGTCGGTGTCATGGCGCGTGCCAGCAACAAAGCACCGAAACACTTCGGTCCATCGATCTACGACAGGAATTCTTACTGGATCAAACCCTACGTCGACGATCAGGTTGCATGGCTCGGGACAACAGCCATCAACCCTGCAACAGGCCAGCCCTTCTGGGATGAATGGACGCAGAAGCAGTTTCCCTCGTTTGCGGGATGGAACTCCATTGCGACGAAGAATATCGGCACGGCATTGGAGCTCACCCCCGAGGCGCTGCAACAACTTTTCCTCTGGCAGCGCAGGAAGATCGCCGAGGTCAATGATGCCGATTACGATGTCGACCTTTCCTTCGGCGGTCCGGTTCCCTTCCTCGGTGAACAATTTGGTAACACACGTTTCTTCGCGACATTCCACAAAACCCAGCAGGTGTACCTTGTTCCTCTGTCGGACAATGCCTGGCGGGATTACAACGGGACGGTAAAGTTGACCTCGGACGTCACCGGCGGTATGAAGCTGACGGTCGAAGGCATGATGGGCCGGACAAGCGGAACGAACAACAACAACGCCGGGAACCCCGGGATCTTCCAGACTCCCGAAGATATCGGCGCCGTGATGAACCGCGTGAGCTACATCGACACGCGCATCTTCGCCACGGACTATTGGGCCCCGACGTACACCGACTACTACTCTCTGAATGCCAAGCTGTCGCATGCGCTGAGTGCGAGGACGTACTACGATGCGAGTGTGAGCATGTTCCGTTCGGAGTACAACACGAATCCGGGACGGGGGAGAGACAAGGAAAAGAAATATCTGTTCGGCAATGGCTACTATGTCGATGAGGCTCCTTTTGGATTCGATTCACTTCCGGATCCGGCAAGTGGATTGGCTGACATCCGTTTTGGCGTCGGGTTCAGCAACACGCGTGACACCAGCCGCGTGACGTCATACACCGCCAAGTTTGACATCACCAGCCAGCTTGACAAGTACAATCAGGTGAAGGCCGGCGCGGAATTGATATACACGGATCAGAACATTCATTACGGCTTGTACGACGCATATCTCAAGGATGCGACGTACGCAAACGGCTACCACCGGTTCCCCCTGAAGGGGGCACTCTACGTTCGCGACAAACTTGAGTTCGAAGGCATGGTCGCTGATCTCGGCGTGCGCATGGAGTACATCAACCCGCAGGGCACCTGGTACAATTACGGGCTGTATACCGATGCCTTCTCCGCCATCGGGAGCGGAGGCATCGACACGCTCCTCGTGCAGCAGCAGGTGGAGAAACGGATCAACATCAGCCCTCGTCTGGGGATTTCCTTCCCGATTTCCGAAGACGCCAAGCTCTACTTCAATTACGGGCATTTCTACCAGCAACCCACGCCGGACAATATGTATTTGCTGCGCCGGTCAGGATTTGACAACTCCATTGTCCGCGTGGCCGATCCTAATGCTCCTCTTCCGCGCACCGTGTCCTATGAGCTGGGGTACGAACATAGTCTGGCGGATGAGTATCTCGTGCGTGTGGCGGCATATTATAAAGACATCACTGATGAACCGCTGCTCGTGACCTACACCAACAAGAAATCGACGGTGGAGTACTCGCAATACACGAGCAATGCCTACCGTGACATACGCGGCTTTGAGTTGAGTGTCTACAAGAACCGTGGCAACTGGGTCCAGGGATTTATCAACTACACCTACGATGTCCGGTCAAATGGATGGTATGGCGTCGATTCGTACTTCCAGAGCCAGATTGACCAGTTGAAGTACGAACTAGCCAATCCCGCAACGACGCAACAAAACAAGCCCATTCCGCAACCCTTTGCCCGGATGAATCTGGATTTCTTCACCCCGCAGGAGTTCGGACCGACAGTGCTTGGTTTGCACCTGCTGGGAGATTGGCGGGTCAACTTCGTGGGGTCGTGGTCATCCGGCTACTACCTGACGTGGACCGGGGGTGCATCGATTCCCGGCATACTCAACAACGTGCAGTGGTCGGACTACTGGAACGTGAACATGCGCATTACGAAGAGCTTCCAATTCGGGCGCATGAATGTCCAGCTCTATGCCGACCTCACGAATCTGCTGAACTACAAGTATATGACGACCTACGGGTTTGTCACAACGGCAGACTACAATGATTACTTCCAGTCGCTGCATCTCGAAGCGTTCGCTCCCGAAGTTGATACGAAGCTCGGTTATGTGAATATCCCGGGCAATGATCATCCCGGAAATTACAGGAAAGATGGCGTGGCTTTTCAGCCGATCGTTGCATACAGAACGCTGGCCGCAATGCAGTCAATTCCGAACCCGCAAGCGCGACCGTTCTACTATGCCGCCGATGCCGGGCAATACTATCAGTATGTGAACGGAGCCTGGCAGGTTGTCGATCAGGGGCGCCTGCAACAGACTCTTGATGACAAGGCGTATATCGATATGCCCAACATGGATACCTTTACGTTCTTGAACCCCCGCAGGGTTTTCTTCGGGATTCGTATGTGGTTCGAGCTCTAAGGCGGTGCGCAACGGCGTTCGATACCACAACAAAGACTATGTACTTGTGAGGAAACACATGAAGCACGTTCGTCGAAACATTCAACGCACCGGATCCATCGCCATCCTCGGGCTCCTGCTTGTTGCCGGAGGCGCGACTGCCCTGGCCCAACAGGAAGTGAAATGGATGGCGGCCGGTTCACTCCAGAATTGGTTCTCAAGCCTGGGATGCGAGATTGAAGTCGGTCGTTCCTCCAGCGCAGACCAGCAGGATGGTCTGCAATGGCCGGGATGGTATCCCTATCAGGACTGTCAGGCTGCGAAGGGACTCTGGATCGGTACAACAAACTTCACCGATGCTCTTGGCGCAGTGTGGCCGTACAAGGTCGACCATGTTGGCCCCCGCGTGCGCGGTACAGGAGAGTTCGTGCCAGTAAAATTCGAGATGGTCAGCAAGTATGCTCCGCCGGAGATCAGCGTTGATGGGGCAGCCACAGAAGGGAAATCGGTTGACAACAACCGTGTCGACCCCACTATGGCACCCGACCGGATGATTATCAATGTCGTGAATACGTCCATCGGCATCACGATGACCCGGAAGATCATGCAGTTCAGTAACCAGTTTCACGACAACTACATGATCTATGATTACGTCTTCACGAACACCGGAAACACCAATGCCGATCCGGCGATCGAGTTGCCGGGTAAAACACTGACCGGCGTCTATTTCTATTGGCAATACCGGTATTCTCCTGTCGCCGACGTCCGCTATGTGATCGGGAATCCCACGTCGTGGGGCAAAAATGCGATGATTGAAAATCGAGGCGACGGATACATTCTTCCTACCACCGGCCAGACCGATGTGGATGATGCCGTGAATATCCCGGGGGTCTATACCGCGCCGCATATGCGCGCTCAGTTCGTCTGGCACGGCAAATTCCCTCCGTTCACGACGTATGACAACATCGGCGGTCCTATCTGGATTCCGTATTACGACAAGACCGACACCACGGGCCGGCTGGGTGCTCCCCATTTTGTGGGTCACGTCACGCTCCACGCGGACAAGTCGCCGACCGATTCAACGGATGATATGGCCCAGCCACGGACAACGTCCTGGGAAGGATCGGACGAGCCGAATGCTACGGGCAACAGCGAATTCAACGGCACCAAAATGCAGAGTGAGTACACAGACTGGATTCAGCGTGGGCATCTGTTCCCCCGCCATGCATGGTATATCGAACCGCAGGGGAAATTTAACGATCCTAAAGGCGATCCTTCGACAGCTGCTTCTCATGCCCCGAACGCTGCCGGCGGCGGGTACTCGGCCGCGGAGGGTTATGGTCCGTATACGCTGGCCCCCGGACAAAGCGTCCATATTGTGGTTGCGGAAGCTGCTGCAGGTCTGGATCGCAAGCGCTGTATCTCGATCGGACGTGCATTCAAGGCGGGTCAGCTGACCGCGCTCCAGAAGAATGACTCGGTGTTCACAGGGAAGGACTCCCTGTTCCAGACGTTCAGGCGTGCGATCGCCAACTACCAGACAGGATATAAGATTCCAGCCGCCCCGATTCCGCCCAGCTCGTTCTCTGTCACCAGCGGCGACCCGATCAGTCTGACGTGGGAGGTGTCAAATCCGGGGGACCCGAACCTGAGGGGATTCAAGGTCTTCCGCGCCACCGGACGCTATGATGCAGAGTATTTGCCGATCCACGTCGGTGGACCAGCCGAGCGCTCATTCAACGATGCCACGGCCTTGCGCGGGGTCGCGTATTTCTACTACATCGTCTCCATCGGAGATCCGGCGCTGAATACCGGCACCGGTTTAACTCCGCTGGATACGTTGTACAGCAACCGGGTGCACACGCAGACATTCACCGCTGCTTTCCTCAAAGCCAAGCGTCCTCCCGGACAGGCCATGGATTCCATCCGCGTCGTCCCGAATCCGTTTGTGCTTTCATCGAATTCCATAGACTTGCGCTTTCCGGATGAGCCGGACAAGATTGCGTTCTATAATATCCCCGGCCGGTGCCATATCAGTATCTACACAGAACTTGGAGAGATGATCTACGAGTTCGACCACCTGGACGGGAGCGGGGATGCGTACTGGGCGTCTGTGACTTCATCCCGGCAGGTTGTGGTGAGCGGCATCTACATTGTGGTGTTCCAGAATCTTGACACCGGTGAGCGGGCAATCCGCAAACTGTCGATCATACGATAACATGAATTACCACAGGATTGGGACTATCATGCGAAGACTAATGACTTTCGTGCCGATCCTTCTCGCCGGCCTCTGCATGCTGACCGTTACCGCACCGGGTCAGCAGAAGCTTGCGCAGACAGGCATGAAATTCCTGAACGTTGCCGTCGACGCAAGGGCAACATCATTGGGTGAAGCCTTTACCGCCGTCGAGGGCAATGCGGCATCCTTGTTTTTCAACCCGGCCGGAATGGCGCGTACGACTGATCTCGCCAACGTTTCGCTCGGCCAGGTGAAGTGGATTGCCGATATCAAACACAACTACGTTGCTGCTTCGATCAGTCCCTCGCAGGGCGAATACGGAGTGCTCGGCATTATGGTCCAGACCGTGGACTACGGAGATTTGCAGGGAACGATCCGCTCGGGCAACACGGCAGGGTTTGTGGATATCGGCACATTCAACCCCAAAGCGACAATGATCGGTGTGGGGTATGCCAGAGCCCTGAGTGACAAATTTGCGGTCGGTGGTGCCATTAAGTGGGTCCACCAGAATCTCGGCGACGGCGTCATTCAGGTGCTCCAGAGCGGGGAGTATCTCACCCGGAACGATGAGACACAAGTCTTTGCGTTTGACTTCGGCATGCTGTACAAGACCGGGTATAAGAGCCTGCAGTTCGGCGTCGTCGTGAGGAATTTTTCGAAGGAGGCGCGCTACATTGACGAAGGCTTCCAGCTTCCGCTGACGTTCAAAGTCGGGGTGTCAATGAATGTTCTCGACTTTGTAACGGACGACAAGGAGATGCACCAGTTCATGTTGTCGATCGATGCGGAGCATCCGCGGGACTATCCCGAGAGAGTGAAGATGGGCGGGGAATACACGTTCATGCAGATTCTTTCTCTGCGCGCCGGGTTCGTCTCTCTTGCCGATGAACAGAAATTCTCCTATGGCGTCGGCCTGCAAAAAGCTCTGGGTCCTGTCGGTCTGGGCGTCGACTACGCCTATACGCCGTTCGGAGTCTTTGACAATGTCCATACGTTTGCGCTGAGATTCTCCTTTTGAGAAATCACTTTCTTTCTGAATTCGCCACAGGATTCATCATGAGAACAAGAGCTACTATTCTGCTTCTGGCTGTCATCCTGGTTGCGGGAATATGGATGGGCTGCAAGGAGGATCCGCCGGCAAGCCTCTATGATCCCAACTACGTGAGCGGCCCGCAGCCTGTCGTCACGGGTATCCTCCCTGCCACTGGTGCCCTCGCCGGAGTGACGACGTTGACCATCAACGGCCAGAACTTCTCGCCCGTCGCGGGAAATAATCTGGTGTTCTTCGACAAGACTCCTGTCACGGTTCTGGCGTCGACGACGACACAGCTGACGGCCAAGGCGCCCGTGCTGCCGAAAGATTCCATTAGTGTCAAGGTCGCTGTGGCCAAATCAGACCTCTTCAGTACTGCGGTGCTGTATAAGCTGGATCTCGCTGCAAACGAAAAGTTTGCGACGTTCGGGTCGGGCGAAGAGGGAGTGGGCGTTGAATGTGACACCGCCGGCAATCTCTATGTCTCGATGATTTCCACAACCGGTGGAATCGGCGTCAAAAAATTTACTCCCGCCGGCGTGAAGAGCGATTACTCGCCGCTCTTCAGCGCCAGCGTCGCGAGCTGGAAGAATATGAAGTTCGGGCCGGGCGGTGCGATATTCTGCACTGCCACCGGGCGGTCGATCATCTTCAGGATCCCCCCGGGGGGCGGAGCCTCCGCAGTATGGCAATCCGCCGGCGGGCTCGGCGTGCTGGCAGACCTCGATTTCGATGCGAATGGCAACATCTGGGCATCCGGCACAAACGGCACCATCTACAGAGTCAGCCCGACCAAGGTCATCAAGGCCTTCCCGTGCGCAGGAACACTCCGCGCGATCCGCGTGTACAATAATGCCGTCTACGTCGGCGGCAAACGCGACTCTCTTGAAAAAGTCTGGAAGTTTCCCATTATTGGAACGGACAGTCTTGACGTTGAACAGGAATACTTCAATCTTTCATCGGTCTATGGTGCCAACGGATCAAGTGTCAACGCCATGACGTTCTCGCTGGACGGTGATTTGTACATCGGCACGGACAATGCCGAAGGTATCCGGTTGGTGCACCCGAGCAAAGCCAGTGAAGCATACTACTCCGGTCTCATCAAGGGCACAACGGTTTCGATCACCTGGGGCAAGGGGACCGATCTGTTCCAGAGCCGTTCTTCAATTCCGGGTCCTGCATCGGCGGTCAAGATCAATACGCAGAAAACAGGAGCGCCGTACTACGGCCGGACGTTGCCCTAAACGGCCCATTCCGAGAAATGAAGCTTGACGGGATCGCTCGCATGATCGTCAGCTTCAGATGTCGCAGTGGCTGTAACATCTTTGTACTAGTCAACTATGTCCATACACAAAGGAGGTTGCAATGAAGAGAGCTTTTACCGTTGCGCTCATTCTGACGATCTGCTGCGCGATGGCGGGCTTTGCCGCCACGAAGTGGCAGTTTGTCAAGGTGTTTCCTGACACGACCATATCTTTTGGTACCGGTATTCATGGTATCGCCGTAGACAAAGCCAACAAGATCTGGGTTGGACCCGCGGGCCGTACAAACCTCGACTCTCTTTCCACGGGAAGAGCAGTCGTAGCGATCTATGTGTACAATCCTGACGGGACCGAGAATGCGATTTCCCGTATCAAGACCATCAATACGACGGGGAGAAGCGATACCCTGACAGCCCTCTGCCGTGGCGCAAGAGCAGATGCAGATGGGAACGTCGTCTATTGCAGCGGGTCCAAGTACTGGAAGCTTAACTTCCAGACCGGCGTGGGCATGGCGTATCTGGGGACCTTGAGCAGCGGCATTGCTCCGGCATTCACGAGCGCCAACGAAATGTTCACCGGCTACGTTCTCGCCGGCACGGGCAACGTTGACATCTGGAGCGGTGCAGACTTCTCCTCTCTCGGGATGGCGGTTACTGCTCCTCCAGGCTATTCGAGATCAATCGAAGTCTCGAAAGACGGCAACGACGTCTACTGGTGCGGCTATTCAACCGGGAGAATCTACAAGTACCACAGTGACAACGGTACGCTTGGACCGTACACGCTGAAAGACAGCCTTGCCATTGGATGCCAGGTAGAATCCATTGCATGGAACACCAAAGACGGATATCTCTATTTCAGTTCGGGGAACATTGACACAGTCGACTATACACCTGCGATCAAGGCACCGTGGACTCCGACTGTGTGGTATGCCGTTGATGCAGCAACCAATGCTGTGAAAGACAGTATCGTGTGGAACTGGAGTGCATATCCATACAATGTCGCTCCTGTCACCAATGCTCCGCGTCCGCGTGGTATTGCATTCTCGGTGACCGGTGACACGGCCTATGTGGCGTGCTACAACCATGCCAAGGCGGCGATCCAGATGTTCAAACGCACCCTGACAAGTGTAGACCCGATCGACGATGGCATGCCGAGCGGCTACACACTGTCGCAGAACTACCCGAACCCCTTCAACCCGTCGACCGAAATTCAGTTCACACTGACCAAGGGCGGCTACACGACGTTGAAGGTGTATGACATGCTTGGCAAGGAAGTTGCCACGCTGGTGGACGAAAATCTGAATCCGGGTACATTCAAGACGAAGTTCGACGCCTCACGGCTTGCCTCCGGCACGTACGTGTACACGTTGACGTCGAATGGCGCCCGCTTGAACAACAAGATGTTGCTCATGAAGTAAGAAAGAAGTCTCACACAAGGTGTGTGGGGTTTGTGTGAGGTACCAGGCAGAGGCATCCCGCCCAGGCGGGATGCCTTTGTCGTGATTGAGAACGGATACGGACATATTGTGTAGTGTTCTTCAACGATCATACCGTACATCAGGGGAAAGAGGAATGTCGTTATGAGAGTGATCTACTGCATATGTATTTCCCTCATGCTGTGTGCCGGAGTGCAGCAGGGAGTGTCCCAACCCCCCCCCAAGCGTGAATTCCGCGCAGCGTGGGTGGCTACCGTGACAAATCTTGACTGGCCGACGTCGCCCGGCGCATCAACCGCGTCGCAGAAGTCGCAATTGACGGACATACTGAACGGACTGCAGGCGGCCGGAATCAATGTGGTCATCTTTCAGGTTCGTCCTGAATGCGATGCACTGTACGCTTCCACCATCGAACCCTGGTCGTACTGGTTGACCGGGTCGCAAGGTTCTGCACCGGGACCTCTGTGGGATCCGCTGCAGTTCGCCGTTGATGAAGCGCACAAGCGCGGCATGGAATTGCATGCATGGTTCAATCCCTACCGGGCAGTCCGCAGCATCGGCAACTACACCCAGGCTGCAAACCATGTGTCGGTTCTGCATCCGGAGTGGATTCTCACGTTCAGCAGCTCGAAGCTGAAGATTCTCGATCCGGGAGTTCCAGATGTACGTACGCATGTCGCCCGAGTCGTTGCGGATATCGTCCGGCGCTATGATGTGGATGGTGTCCACGCAGATGACTATTTCTATCCCTACGATCCCATCATCTCAACGCAAGATGCAGCGACATTCGCAGCATATCCGAGAGGCTTCTCTGACATCGGCGACTGGCGCAGGGACAACGTCAATCTGCTGATGAAGATGATCACCGACAGCATCAGCGCGATCAAGCCCTACGTGAAATTCGGGATGAGTCCATTCGGGATCTGGAAAAATGGTGTCCCGCCGGGGATCATCGGCCTTGACGCGTATAACGAAATCTACGGTGATGCCATTGCGTGGTTGCACCAAAGGACCGTCGACTACCTGACGCCGCAGCTTTACTGGAAAATCGGTGGAAGCCAGGATTACAACAAGCTGATGCCGTGGTGGGCGGATTCCTGCTTTGCCAACAATCGCCACTTCTATCCCGGTCAGATTTTCGGATCGTACACTGCGGCCGAATTGCCGAACCAGCTCAAGCTCGATCGGGCGAACCCGAAGGTGGGCGGTCAGGTGATTTTCCGGGCAGCCCTGCTTCTTGCCAATCAGCTGGGCTACGCGGATTCACTGAAGAAGTCATACTATGCATATCCTTCGTTGTTGCCGACTATGGCATGGAAGGATATCGTCCCTCCGTACATGCCCCGTAATTTGCGATACGAAAAGACCTCTCCGACAGGCCCTGCGGCTCTACGATGGGATCTTCCGATCATTGCTCCCGATGGCGACAGCGCATCACGCTATGCGGTCTACCGTTTTGACCATGCGCCGGCGTTGCCCGGTGAGCTCGCCGACGCGCGCAATATGCTGGTGGTTGTGGGAGAGCGTCAGTACGTTCCACCCACCCCTCCTGCCGGCGGGCCGTATTCCTATGTTGTGACCGCGCTCGATAGGAATTACAACGAGAGCGAGCCAAGCAGCGTGCTTCCGCTGGGTGCGCCCGGCGTCCCGGTGCTGGCGTCCCCTGCAAATGGCACACCGGCAGTACCTGAGAGTGTCCTGGTGGTCTGGAAAAATTCGTCACTCGCCTCTTCGTACCATCTCCAGGGATCCATTGATTCAACGTTTGCATCGGGTTTCTTCGTGAACGACTCCACCATTACCGACACTGTGAAAATCGTTCGCGGATACCCGGGGCAGACACGCGCCTACTGGCGGGTCCGCGCGCGCAATGCCTCCGGAGCGTCGGCCTTTTCGTCAACATTCTCGTTTGTCTCAGGTGTGCCGGCTCTCGCAATACTTGTCTCACCGCCCAACGTCGCTCTTGATCAACCGGTAGTGCTTCCGTTCAAGTGGGACAAGGCACAGGCGGCGACTTCGTATCGTCTTCAACTTGCACTCAATGCGACGTTCACCCCCGCGGTACTTTGATACGACGGGGGTAGTCGACACGAGCATTGTCCCGCCGGCGCTGGACTATTTCAAGATCTACTTCTGGCGGGTGAAGGCGAAGAATGCCATCGGGGAGACCGACTGGACGGCATACTACCGCTTCCGGACTGTGCAGATCAGTGCTGTCGAGAACGGGGAGGGACTCCCCACCGACTATGCTCTCAGCCAGAACTACCCCAATCCGTTTAACCCGGTGACTTCGATTCGCTTCGCGGTACCCCGGACCGGAAGAGTGGTGTTGACCCTGTATGATGTGCTCGGCCAGGAACAAGCGACCCTGGTTGACGGTGAGTTTTCTGCCGGCACGTACACGGTGAGTTGGGATGCAAGCAAGGTTGCGAGCGGTGTGTATTTCTGCCGCATGAGAGCGGGAGACTTCATGGCGACGAAGAGAATGCTCCTGGTGAGATGATTACAGCAAACGCCATTCATATAGCGGGAACCACTACCGATGCATTATTCTGTGAAAGCACTTCGTTTGCTCGCAGGCACGTTGGCTGCGCTCCTTGTGTACGTTAGCGCTGCGACTGCACAAACAGAGGGGACCAAGATGATTACCGATGTGCTCAAGGAAGCGAAACAGAAACTCGCGCCGGATCGACGAACCGCCGTGTTCGATGTTCAAGGCGAGCCGCGTGGTGATGTCGTGGTGCTGACAGGTGAGATCCACAGTGCTGATATGAAACGTGCACTTGTGGCCATCTTTACTGAGCATGGTATGAAAACCCTGGCGGACAGTCTCACCGCGCTGCCGCAGTCATCACTCGACGATAAGACGCGTGGTGTGATAAGCGTAAGCGTTGCCAACATCCGGTACAAGCCCGATCACCCCGCCGAGATGGCCACCCAGGCCCTTCTCGGAACGCCGGTCCGCATCCTCAAGAAAGAACATGGATGGTTGTATATCCAGACGCCCGACGACTATCTGGGCTGGACGGACGACGACATTCAGGTGATGACACCCGCCGAATACAGGGCGTGGGTTGCACGACCGAAGATCATCATCACCACCGAAGTCTCCTCGGTCCGGGCATCCAAAGAATCCGGAAGTCAGCAAATCGGTGATATCGTCGCCGGCTGCATCCTGGCGTTGAAAAAAGATGCGCGGACGCACTTTGAAGTCGGCTATCCGGATGGCCGGACCGGATTCGTCCGCAAAAGGGATGCAGCGCGTCTTGAGGTGTATCTTGCCAGAGCGAAGGCGACACGGAAATCCATTGTGGCCACGGCAAAGCGTTTCTTTGGCATCCCGTATTTCTGGGGCGGGACTTCGGCAAAAGCGCTGGATTGTTCCGGATTCACCAAGACGGTGTACTATCTGAATGGGATTCAGCTGCCACGCGACGCCAGCCAGCAGGTCTTTGTAGGTGAGCCCATAGACACGACCGGCGGTGTCAGTCTCCAGCCCGGCGATCTGCTCTTTTTTGGTGCAAAGGCAAAGGGGGACCGGAAAGAACGCGTCACCCACGTTGCGATCTCCATCGGCGGGAAGCGCTTCATCCATGCCTCCGGTCAGGTGCGGTACAACAGTCTCGACCCCAAGGATCCCGATTTCAGTGAACACCGGCTAAAGTCATTCCTCCGGGCTCAGCGTATCATCGGTGCGCCGGACAGCACCGGGGTTCGGCCTCTCACTCACATTCCGTATTACACCGGTAAACCATGAGCATCAATCGTCGATCGTTCTTGCACCGCGCCGCGTTGGCAGGCGCTGCGGCAGTGCTTGCGCCGCGCGGAATCCTCTCCTCCCCGATCCATCATACGGTGAATGACATGAAACTGCGGTTCTATCCCTACACGCTTGAACTCAAGCATACATTTACGATTGCCACAAGTTCGCGCACGACGACACCCGACATGATGGTGGAAGTGGAGAAAGACGGGATCATCGGCTATGGCGAGGCGTCCATGCCTCCCTATCTCGGGGAGAGCCAGGAATCGGCCTCCGCTTTTCTCAGCAAGGTGGATCTGGCAAAATTCCCCGATCCATTCCAGTTCGAAGAAATTCTTGCAGCGATTGACGGCATCGCCCCGAAGAATCCGGCGGCGAAGGCTGCGGTGGACATCGCCCTCCACGATTGGGCAGGCAAGAAACTGGGAGCCCCGTGGTACCGCATCTGGGGACTCAATCCTGCCAAGACCCCTCTGACGTCGTTCACAATCGGCATCGATACGGCAGACGTCGTGCGGCAGAAGACGAAAGAAGCGAGTATCTACAAGATCATCAAAGTAAAGCTGGGCCGCGATACGGACAAGATGATGATCGAAACCATCCGGGAGGTTACCGACACACCGATTACCACTGATGCCAACCAGGGCTGGACAAATCGGGACGAAGCGTTGAAGATGATCGAGTGGCTGGCCACAAAGGGAGTGGTGTTTGTTGAACAGCCCATGCCCAAGGAGCAGGTTGATGACATCGCGTGGCTGCGTGAGCGAAGCCCGCTCCCATTGATTGGCGATGAAAGCGTTCAACGCCTGGTCGACGTGAAGAAGGCGCAGGGGGTCTTTGATGGCATCAATATCAAGCTCATGAAATGCACAGGCATGCGGGAGGCGTACAAAATGATCACGCTGGCACGCGCCCTCGGAATGAAAGTGATGTTGGGATGCATGACGGAAACATCCTGTGGAATCTCCGCGGCAGCGCAACTGTCGCCGCTGGTGGATTGGGCGGATCTCGATGGCGCAGTACTGATCAAGAATGATCTGTTTGACGGTGCGACAATCGTTGACGGCAAGATCACACTTCCGGATAGACCGGGAATAGGCGTGATCAAACGCTAGAAGTTCAGACGAACGACTTTACCGCAGAGGCGCCGAGAGGCAGAGAGCATATCTATGGGGGAGTTTTTCTCTGCGACTCTGCGGTGATATTCAACCTGAGGACTGCTCAATGAGCTCAACATCAAGTCAGCAAAGGCTCTTGTCGCTCGACGCCTTCCGTGGCGCCACAATTGCCGGCATGATCATGGTGAACAACCCCGGCACATGGAGCGACATTTATCCCCAACTCCGTCATGCGGCATGGGATGGCTGGACGTTTACAGACTTCATCTTTCCCTTCTTTCTCTGGATTGTCGGCGTCGCCATGACCCTGTCGTTCGCCAAACGCGTTGAACAGGGAGCAAACAAACCTCAACTCCTGCTTCATGTGTTTCGTCGTGCAGTCATCATCTTTGGGCTGGGCCTGTTCCTTGCGGGTTTCCCGTTCGGCCTGCTCTTCGGGCACCAGTTTTCCTTCGAAAATATCCGCATCCCGGGCGTTCTTCAGCGCATTGCCGTCTGCTATTTGATCGCCAGTGCGATTTTTCTCTGGACCTCGTGGCGCGGGCAGGTTGCCTGGATCGTCGGACTCCTGGCGGCGTACTGGCTCATGGTGAAACTTATCCCCGTGCCCGGCTACGGTGCGGGTGTGATGCAACCGCAGGGGGGGCTTTGCTGGTGGGTGGATTCGACCGTCCTTGCGGGGCACACCTGGCGGGGAGCCCCGGTTATGGGTTTCGATCCGGAAGGAATTGTGAGCACGATCCCGGCAATTGCAACGACGCTCTTCGGCGTGATGATGGGACACTGGCTGCGTACGAAACGGAGTGTGGAAGAGAAAACGGTCTGGATGTTCGTTGCAGGTGAATTCCTGATGCTGCTCGGCGCAATTCTGGATATGTGGCTGCCGATCAACAAGAATCTCTGGACCAGCAGCTATGTGATCTTCATGGCCGGATGGGCGTCGGTGATCTTTGCCATGTTCTACTGGTTGATTGATGTCAAGGGATATTCCAAGTGGGCGCTTCCGTTCAATATCTACGGAATGAACGCCATCACCGTGTTCGTCCTTTCCGGTCTTGTTGCCAAGACCATGGGAATGATCAAAGTGACGCAGGATGACGGCACGTTGATTTCGTTGCAGCGCCATATCTATGTGCACCTGTTCGTACCCATTGCCAGTCCGTTAAATGCTTCGCTTCTCTTTGCGATCTGTTTTATCGGGGTGATGTTCCTGGTGGTATGGTGTATGTGGAAAATGAAATGGTTTCTTAAGGTATAGCCCATGAAATACTTGGTGTGTGCATTCATTCTCGTGACGGTCATGCTCACAACGGTCATTGCACAGTCGAATCACAACGCATTGCTCACCGAGATCCAGCGTCTGGAACGCGAGTACGGCGGGCACCTTGGCGTGATGGCCAAGAATCTCCGTACCGGGGAAGTGGTGCAGTACAACGCCGCAGAACGTTTCCCGACGGCGAGCCTGATCAAGCTGCCGATCATGGCGGGGTACTACCAGATGGTCAAGGCGGGGACGCTGGATCCGAAGAGCACGGTGACACTTACAGCCGCCGATAAGAAGACCGGATCGGGTGTTCTCGAACGGCTCGACAATGGTGCGACGATCACTCTGCAGGACGCCGTGAATCTGATGATTACGCTTAGCGACAACACGGCCACCAACCTGGTACTCGACCGGATGGGTTCCACGCATGCGGAACGGCTGGCACGGGTGAACGATCTGATGGTCCGTCTCGGACTCAAAAACACCCGGTTGTTGAACCGGCTCTATTCGTGGGACACCAAGCAGAGGACTCCTGAAGGGATCCGGTACGGGATTGGTGTGTCGACTCCGGAAGATATGGTCATTCTTTCGGAAGCGATGTACAAGAAGGAACTCATTGACGCGGCCTCTTCAGAAGCGATGATCACTGTGCTGAAGGGGCAGTTTTACGATGACATGATTCCCCGCCTGCTCCCTGCTTCCGAGTGCAAAACCTTCGCTGTTGCCCATAAGTCGGGATTCGTCAATGAATCCAAGACCGATGCCGGACTTGTGCTGTCAGACAAGCTGGACATGGCGATCGGCATTTTCATCGACAAACAGCCGGATCACGCAGAGGGGATCAACAACACCGGGATTCTTCTTGCAGCACACGTCAGCCGGGCGATCTGGAACTATTTTACGGGTTCGACCGGCTATGGTCCGGGGCGCATCAACGCCGCCGATGTCGATTGGAACATGATGCCCGGCGGCCGGTGGGGTATCTGGCGCTCGCCGGCGGCACCATTTCCGCATCCTGCGCGCGCAAACGGTCACACGTCCAGCGATAGCACTCTGTTTCCTTACTATCCGCACTATGCAGACAGCAGCATCGTGGTCTTCGTTCCTAACGACCTGAACGAAGGTGCTGATGGTGTCAATATGATCGTACATTTCCATGGGCATTTGAACGACAATATGGGCGTGCTCGAAAAGTACATGCTGCCACAGGCCATGGAAGATGAGCACATCAATGCGATTCTGGTGTTGCCCCAGGGGCCGTACCGCGCCCGGGATTCTTTCTGCGGTAAGATGGAGGATGCCGGCGGATTGAAGCATCTTGTGGATGACGTGCTGTCGACGATGAAACGCGAGGGTGTTATCAAGGAAGCGAAAGTAGGCAAGATGGTTCTTACCGCACATAGCGGCGGATATCATCCTGCGGCATTCTGCGTCGACCGGGGCGGTATGAATGATCACATTACCCATCTCTTCCTGTTTGATGCTTTCTACGGAAACCTCGAGTACTTCCGGAACTGGCTGTCATCCGGAAAGGGCATTATTGAAGCGGCGTACACCGAACACCTCAAAGAAGAACACACCGGGTTTACAGCAAGTCTGGATTCGATGACGGCCGCGCGCTTCCACGTGCGTCCATCGACGGTAGATCATGACGAAGTGCCGCAAGCATATATGCGACCCTGGCTGCGTACCCTGCCCGACGAATGGAAAACAGTGCAATCACGCTAAGTTCGACATCTGCAGGGAAGAACGTGAGGACCTACGACACATACTCATCGGTTGAGGCATGTGAACTTCAGAAAACCAGCCGGCAGTTCATGTATCCGCCGACCGAGAAAATCAAGATCATCGAGGTTGAAAACTTTCCTCTGCTCGGGAAGCTCACGGCATTCAGGTTTATCGAATGGGTACTGAAGAATCCCGCCGGCGTCATATCGCTGCCGACAGGGAAGACCCCCGAGCATTTCATCAAGTGGGTCGGCCGCATCCTTGATCGCTGGGAGACCCCCGAAATTCGACGGCAACTCGAAGCATACGGTGTTGACGGCAGCCGCCGGCCGGATATGGAAAGTCTGCACTTCGTTCAGATCGATGAATTCTATCCCATGGATACGACCCAGTTGAACAGCTTCTACTGGTATGTCAATGAGTACTATATCCGGGGATTTGGCTTACGGCCCGAGAATGCTCTGCTCATCGATGCAACAGACCTCGGTGTGCCCGCCGGCATGACCATGAACGAGGTGTTCCCGAACAACATCGTGGATCTTTCGCTGCGGGTCCGCCAGACGCGAACGGATCACGAGCGACGGCAGCGCGAAACCATCAACCGCGTGGATGAATTCTGCAGCGAATACGAGCGGAAGATCCGTGAGATGGGTGGCATCGGTTTCTTCCTCGGCGGCATTGGACCTGACGGGCACATCGCGTTCAATGTGCGTGGCTCCAGCGTGTATTCTGTCACCCGTCTCACAGGCACAAACTATGAAACCCAGGCCGCCGCCGCGACAGACCTGGGGGGCATTGAGATTTCACGGAGCAGGCTCGTCATCACGATCGGTCTTGCAACCATCACCTACAACCCCACGGCAACCGCAATCATCATCGCCGCCGGAGATGCGAAGGCTCCCATTGTTGCCTCCGCAGTGCAGGAGAACAAGAGCCCGCAATACCCTGCCTCTGTGCTCCATGACCTCGACGGCGGGCGGTTGTACCTGACCCGGGGAGGCGCAAGTCACCTGGTGGAGCGCCGTCTTGTGGACTTCTGCAGGAAGGAAACCCTTACCGATGCGGATGTCGAAGACGTCATTATATCGATCGCCCTCGAACATCAATTGCAGCTCTCCAAGTTGACGAGCCAGGATATCGACGCGGACCGCTTCGGACGGGAGTTGCTGAAAAAGACGGGAAAGCCCGCCGCCGCGTTGGTGGACGGCGTGCGCCAGCGCATGGTCGCAAAGATCGAAAGGGGACTCTCGCCGGTAACCGGAACCGTGTTTCTTCACACCGAGCCGCATCACGACGACATCATGCTCGGCTACCTTGCGCATATTTATCACCTTGTGCGCGATCCCAGCAACAAGCACTTCTTCGCCAACCTGACCTCCGGATTCACGGCGGTCTCCAATCCGTTCTGCCTTTCCATTGTCAAGAATCTCGAACAGTTCCTTGAGACCGCGGCATTCCAGCGCCTCCTGAAAGAAGGGTATTTCAATCCAAAGAGCAGCGCAAAGCGGATGGAAGATGTGTTTCTGTACCTTGACGGTGTCGCGGGAAACAGCGCAGAAAAAAAGAACGAGGGCGAAGCACGCCGCATCCTGCGGAACCTCATCGAAGTCTATCATACCAGCGACATGCGAGTCTTGCGCCTGCGGGTAAAGGAACTGGACGAGTACTTCGTAACGCAGTATCCCGGTGCAAAGGATCCGCCGGACATCCAGGTATTCAAAGGAACCATCCGCGAATGGGAGGTGGATTTGCTCTGGGCGTATTTCGGCATTGAAACGTCGGCGATTTCCGCTCTCCGTCTCGGATTCTACACGGGCGACATCTTCTCTGAAGAGCCGGAAGTGGACCGCGATGTCATACCTATCTATCAACTCATCAAACGTGTGAAACCCAACGTCCTCTCCGTTGCTTTCGACCCGGAAGGCAGCGGGCCCGATACGCACTACAAGGCCCTGCAGGCGGTCGCGGAAGGGCTGCGCATGTACGAGAAAGAGAGCGGCGACACCTCCATCCGCGTGTGGGGATACCGGAATGTGTGGTATCGCTTCCGGCCGTCTGAAGCCGACCTGATGGTGCCGGTCTCCCTCAATTCGCTGTCATTGCTGCACACGGCATTTATGAACTGCTTTGGCTCGCAGAGCGCGGCCTCGTTCCCGAGTTACGAATACGACGGCCCGTTCTCAGAGCTTGCACAACAGATCCAGGTGGGACAATACGATATGATGAAAACCTGCCTGGGCAACGACTTCTTCCAGCGGCATACCCATCCCCGTCTCCGTTCTGCGCGCGGTATGATCTTCCTCAAGGAGATGAACCTGCAGGAGTTCTACGAAAAGGTCCGCGAACTGAAGAAGATCACCGAAGCGAAGGACTAAGATAATGCGGCAATACGTACTTACCATTCTTCTTGCCGGTAGCTGTGCGATTTCTGCCGGCCAGATCCGTATTACGAACACACAGACTGTGGTGCTCCCGTCGGGCCGATTCTGGATGGCTCCCGGCTGGGCTCCGGATGGACAGGCGTTCTTTGTGACGTCCTCTCAATACCGCGGATTGTGGCGCTATGATCTTCGCAGTGGTGCGCTGCTGCAGATCACTGATGACGCCGGCGCCGGCTTCGGATGGGCGGTTTCAGCAGATGGTGCACGGATTGCCTACCGGAGAACTGTCGATGGCCTGCGGCAGGGTGACCGGACACAGGAGATCGTGCGCGTCGATCTCGCCACTGGATCGTCAAGCACGATGATTGGCGGGGGTTCGGTTGACACTCCGGTCTTTTCCGGCGACGCCCTCCTCGTCAATGATGCCCCTCGTGGATACGCAGCCCTTGGCAATGATCTGCCTTCCGCGGGGACCGTGGCTGTTCTCGGTATTGAGAGTACGAAGATTGCGCTGTTGAAGAATGGGGAAAAAGTTCTTGTGGATCCCTTTGGCGACGGCAGCTACATCTGGCCATCGCTCTCACCTGATGGGAAACTCCTTCTGGCCTACGACATGGCCCGCGGGGCATTCGTGTGCGATCTGCAGGGGAATGCGCTGGTCCGGCTGGGTCGCATTGATGCTCCGGTATGGACGCGCAACGGTTCCTGGATCATTTCCATGCACGAGAAGAACGACGGTCATGTCGTCACCGGTGCCGATCTCTACGCAACATCGCGCGATGGTTCTACAAAGATCCAGCTCACCAATACTCCGGTTGTGGAACTTGCACCGGCCTGTTCGCCGGTGGATAATCGCATTCTCTGCGCTACGGCGGATGGTGCTGTCCTTATCATGGCATACGAGGAGGCCGGCCGATGAAAAGACTGGCCCTCCTTCTTGCCGGCGCATCTGTGCCTTGCTCCGTCTGTGCACGCCCAACGGACTGATCTGAGCGGACTGAAATTCTGCATCGATCCCGGCCATGGCGGCCATAACCCGGCAAATGACCGGTATCTCGTCCCCGACCCGGGGACGGAATTCTGGGAATCGGAAAGCAATTTTCAAAAGGCGATGCGCCTCGACACGCTCCTGAAGGCCCGCGGGGCATGGGTGATCCTCACCCGGTATACCAATGACTACCCGAACGATGCGGATGAACCTTCGTTAAGTGCTCGCTGGCAACTGGCAAACGCCAACAATGTGCATTGGTTCCACTCCATCCATAGCAATGCGACAGGATGGACGATCAATACGACCGTCGATTACACGCTCGTTCTCGTAAAGGAAGATCAGACCACCCGGCAGGCCGTTTTTCCGCAGGCGGTCACCATGGGCAACCTGATAGGACCTTCCATACAGTCAAAAATCCGGACGCAGGCCCGTTCGACATGGACATACCTTGACTATACCTTCTATGGCGGAACGAACGGAGGATTCAATCTCGGTGTTCTCAATGGCCTGACGATGCCGGGCGAGTTGTCGGAAGGGTCGTTCCACGACTACTTCCCCGAGACGCGGCAGTTGATGAATAACTTGTACCGGAAGATGGAGGCCTATGCCATCCGGAACGCCTTCATGCAATACTTCGGCGTGCCGGCAGACACGCTCTGCATCATTGCAGGCGTGCAACGGGATCTGGCAACGGCGAAGTTGATCAACTACTCCCGCGTGCGCTTGCTTCCCACCGACCGTACGGTGACGGGTGATCAGTACAACAACGGGTACTACATGTTTGACAATCTGCCCGCCGGCGCATACACGGTGCGATTCGAAACACCCGGATACGGTGCAGATTCCGTTCAGGTTACTCTCGGAGCCGGCACCACGACCTTTGTCGACAGATCGTTGATTGCGCAGGCCAATCCTACTGTACTGGTGAGCACTCCGGTTAACAACGACACGACGGTGGTCGTTTCGTCGCCGGTGGTGATCTCTTTCTCGAAGCCGATGGATACGGCGTCGGTGCGGACTGCGTTCTCCATCGCTCCGTCAACGTCCGGAACACTCCAGTGGACAAATGCCAATTCGACGATGACATTCTCACCCGCGGGCTATCTCACTCCGTGGGTGTTGTATGAGGTTCGCGTGGACACCACCGCGCGGTCGGCTACGGGGCAGGCGTTCGACGGGAATGGTGATGGCGTGTCCGGGGATCCTTTTGTGCTGAGATTCAGAACGAAGTATACCGACATATTCCCTCCGTCAATCACCTCCGTCTTCCCGGGAAATCTGGTTCAGATGCCGGCACCGACGCCTGTGGTGAACATCACGTTCAACGAGCCATTGAATCCGAGCACCGTGAATACGTCGAATTTTGTGATCCGGCAGAATGGTGGTTCGCTGCAGGCGCGCATTCTGGAGTATCGGGAAGAGAACGGCCAGGGCGGTGTTACGATGTATTTGCCCAGTGGTGTTGGTGCCGGGAACAGCTATGGACTCCAGGTCAGCCGGGTGGCAGATCTGCTCGGCAATGCGATTCCCACAACCGCGTCGCTTGTATGGAATTTTGCGATTGACGCCGGGAGCTATGGGAACACGGTGATTGATTCTGTAAACCCCGGTACAACGGGCTTGAGTGCACCCCAGGATGTAACAGACAAAGTCGGCATTGACTCTCTCGTGGTGACGCCATCGACTGCGAGGAGCATTGGTATCATCCCCGGGAATCCGGGGTCGCTGTCAATGCGTTGTGTGTGGGACACAACGAACACTTCATGGGGCGTGCGAATCCCGCTGGACACCTCCTCTGCAGGTGGAAGGGTCCGTTTCCTGAAGACGGGGACAATTCTGCGTGCCTATGTGTACGGCGATGGGAGTCGATCGCAGGTGCGGTTCTGTGTAGCCGACAGCGTAGAGGCGTTTCCCACCGGGCCGGCCTCGCATATCGAGGTGAGCCGATGGTCGACCATCGACTGGGTGGGTTGGCGCGCACTCCTCTGGGATCTCGAAGCCGATACCGTTGGCGGTGGCAGTGGTAACGGCATACTCGAAGGCAGCATGCGTTTCAATGGCATGCAATTCCGCTACGTTCCAGGTAGTAGCAAGCGCCTCCTGCAAGCGTATGTCGATCAAGTCGAAGTGCTCCATCGGGGCACAACCGGTGTTGACGGAGAGTCTTCCACGACTGTGCAGACATACGTTCTTCATCCTGCATACCCGAATCCCTTCAATCCGAGTACAAAGATCGGGTTTAGGGTCTCGGGTCTGGGGCCCAGTTGGGTCAGACTCGCCGTGTACGATCTTCTGGGTCGCGAGGTGGCGGTGCTGTTGGATGAACAGAAGGAGCCGGGATTCTACACGACGACATGGAATGCGACCGGTTCACGCGGTGCATCCAGCGGTGTGTACGTCGCCCGGCTTGCGGTGCGGAGTGCATCGGGGAACATCCAGTTCACCGCCTCACAAAAGATCGTTCTTATGAAATAGCATCATGAATTCAACACGCATGGGAATCACGCTCATCATTTGCGCAGCTGTCTCGTCGGCGTTCGCTCTCGCCCAATCGCAGCCGCGGTCTCCATTGCTGCTTGTTGTGCCTGAAGAAGACACCACGGTGACAACTTCCGCGACGTATCGGCTTTCGGCGAGCACGCTGCCCGGGGACATGATTTCTCTCAACGGCAAAGCAATGAAGGTCTATACAAGCGGCGCGACCGCCGCGCTGATGAATCTTGAGATCGGCGAGAATAGATTCCTCCTGTCTGCGAGGAGCAGAGGAGGGCGTTGTTTCTGAGAAATCTTTCCTGATCATCCGGAAGCCGCCGATCGCGGCGACTCCGTTGGATACCCTCCGGATAGAAGAGGAGATGCTTGAACCGGCGGGTGAATTGTGGGTGAACCGGGGAGACATTCTGCGACTGCAGTGCAAGGCAACACCCGGATGCAGCGTGACTGCGCTTGAAGGCATTCCCCTGATCGAGGTGCCCTGTCGGTGATATGAACGGACTGCGAGGAGTGTACCGGACCGCATACAGGGTACAGGGGACCGAGACCTGGGCTGAGATGCCGATAACGTAGGCGATACGGGATAGCGCCGGGAACACTGGACACGAGGTCGGGACGCGGGCAGGTAACCAACAAGAGCGCGGACTATCCATTGGTGGGCGTGACCAGGGGAGACCGCGCCGCGCTCAATTACGGACTCGGCGAAGACCGCCTGGGTGGGGCGAAGCGCAGCTGCTCTTGTGTCGGGGGTGCGCCTGGCGATCACGGGCAAACAGCGGCATCAGTACAGGGTGGCGCTCACGGAAAACCAGGAAGCGTGGATTCCGGAAAACCAGGTTGACCTGCAGTCCGCAGGAACCGCACCCCCATTTTCTCTTACCGGTTCATGGAGTGTCTATGGCGACAGCAAGTTCGACTATGTAACCATCGGACTCAATGATCGATTGCCGTACTGTTCTTTCCAGGAATTTTCCCCGTCGCGGATTCAGGTGGATGTGTACGGAGCTGTTTCGAATTCGAACTGGATCACGCAGCAATTGACCGCAAAAGAAATTGCCAACGTGTGGTACCGGCAGGTGGAGAAAGATGTCTTCCGGATCACCATTGAACTGCGGCATCGTCAGGTGTGGGGGTACGACGTCAGCTACAGGGGCACTATGCTGGTGGTGCGCGTGCGCCGTCAACCCGAACGTCTCCGTCTGAAGTCGTTGACGATAGCTCTTGATGCCGGGCATGGCGGCTCAAATGACGGAGCAATAGGAGGCACCGGCGTCAAAGAAAAGGAGATCAATCTGGCGACGGTGATGCACCTGAAGCATCTCTTCGAAGATGAAGGTGCACGCGTCATTCTGACACGCCAAGCTGACACCGCCGTGGGGATGTCAGACCGGGTCACTGCGGCCCTGGCAGGCGGGGCCGATCTGCTGATCAGCATTCACTCTAACTCCATCGGCAACACCACAGATCCCGAAGCGACCAAAGGCGTGAGTACATACTATCGCCATCAGTGCTTCAGACCGCTGATCGCAGGCAATCTATCGCAATGTCCTGAAGACCGGATTGATGCCCTTTGGCAATGTGGGAGGGTTCAATTTCAGTCTAAATGCACCAACGGACATTCCGAATGTTCTCGTGGAGCTGGCGTTCATGTCGAATCCCGAAGATGAGATGCGGTTGCTGGATGACGGGTTCAGGACGGAGATTTCGGAACGGATCGTGGATGGTGTGGAAGAGTGGCTCGATGAATGCGAAGAGTAGTGCCCCTCCAACTCAATGAACATACTCGACAAGGGGCACAAATTGAATATGAAAGATTGAAGATCGAGGATTGATAATCGGCGAAAAAGAGCGATGACGATACGGGAGTGGACGAAAGAGGATCTGGCGGCAGTGCGGGACATTACCTGGGTGACATGGGTGGCGACGTATTCGTCATTCATTCCGATGGAAGATCTGCGCGGGTATTGCGACGAGCATTACAATATTGGTGCGCTGGCGGAACTCATGGAGGCACCGTCATTCCGCGGACTTCTGGCGGTTGAAGATGGGGTGCCCGTGGGGTACGCCAAAGTGAAATTCAACAGCGAAGAAAAGCGATGTTACCTCTCATCGCTCTATGTTCTTCCTGCTTTTCAAGGGCGGGGAATTGGCAGCCGGCTTCTTGCCGCAGGTGAAGAGTTTGCCAGCACCTTCGAAGTTGCGGAAATCTGGCTGGGAGTGATGGTGCAGAACGTCAGCGCGCTTGCATGGTACAAGAAGATCGGCTTCCAGTTCATCGAAGAGGCGCCTTTCACGATGGGCAAGACCACAGTGACGCATCTCATCGGGTCCAGGGCGATACCTCAGCCCTGCTGAGGTTCGTCCTCCGGCAGCGGGATAAAGAAGAGCGTAATGATCCCCGGGATGCCGAGCACGGCAGTCAGGATGAAGAAATGCTGGTACCCGAGCATTTTCTGCAGGTACCCGCTTACCAGCCCGGGCATCATCATCCCGAGGGCCATCAGACCGGTGGAAATCGCAAAGTGCGAGGTTTTGTACTCACCGCGCGCAACAAACATAAGGTAGACCATGTACGCGGTGAACCCGAATCCGTAGCTGAATTGTTCAAGGGCCACCATCGGTGCTGCAAGATAGACCGAGGGCTGGACCTGCGAGAGGAAGACGTACACGTACATCGGAAGGTTGATGATAAAGGCCATGGGCCAGAGGCATTTGCGAAGTCCGAATTTCTTGATGACGATGCCGCCTGTGATGCCTCCTGTCAGGAGGCACCCGAGTCCGATGGTGCCGTAGACGATCCCGACTTCCTGGGTCGAGAGTCCCAGTCCGCCCGCCGTATGGCTGTCGAGGAAGAAAGGGGAAGCCATTTTCACGAGGAAGGCTTCGCCAAAACGGTACAGAAGGATAAAGGCGATGATGATGCCAACGTGCTTCTGTTTGAAATAGGACGAAAAGACGTCGACGAACGCGCTTCGTTTCTCGGTGCCCTTGCTGCCCGCGTGATCGCTTGCAGGATAAGGGAGGATGAACCGGTGGTAGATGAACACAACTCCGAAGATCGTCGCGCCGAGTCCAAAACCGACCGTCCAGCTGCCCGGGATGTTGCCGGTGCTCACCTCGAGCCGGCCTGCGAGCCATACGATGATCCCCTGGCCGAAGATCATGGCAAAACGATAGAAGGTTGACCGGATGCCGACGAAGAGGCTCTGGTCGTCTTTGTTCAGTGCAAGCATATAGAAGCCGTCGGCAGCGATGTCATGTGTGGCGGAGACAAAGGCAGCCGCAAAAAAAGCGATGAGCGTAATGGCGAAAAAGACGGGAAGTTGAATGGCCGCGGCAACGAGCGCAAGGCAGATGGTCATGGCAAACTGGGTGCCGAGGATCCAGGATCGCTTCGTTGAATGTGTATCGACAATTGGTCCCCAAAGCATCTTCAGGACCCACGGGAGATAGAGAAAGCTCGTCCAGAAGGCCAGTGTGGCATTGTCAACGCCCATCCGTTTGTAGAAAATCACGGACACTGCATTGATCAGTATATACGGGATGCCCTCTGCGAAGTAGAGCGTCGGGATAAACGTCCAGGGATTGCGTGAGGTTGCTTTTTCGATGGCCATGAGAAGTAGTGTGCGGGTGATGGAAGAGGGACTGTCAACAACAGAAGATAACGAAATGGGTTGAGATTCGCCACAGCAAACACGAGATCCCGAGGAGAAATAATGAACGCCATGATCACCGCCTTCGTGCCGTACAGCGGAAATGATGCTACCCGCCGGACTGTCGATCAACTACAACTGTCAGGGTTGATGGAGAAGATCATCCTCCTGGCGGGCGATGATATGCCCGCCCTCGAGGGGTGCACGCTCTACAAGATCGATGGAGTGACCTCAGCAGCCACGATGCGGAAGATGGCGTCAGCGGCAGGTACGCCATACTGCCTCTTTGTGCTTCATGATACAGAGATCGAATTCGGCCAGTTCGGCATCGAACGCTTCCTGCGCGTCGCCGAAACGACAGGGGCGGGCTTTGTGTTTTCGGACTATTATGACATGAAAGAAGGAAAACGGACGCCCCATCCGGTTATCGAGTATCAGGCGGGGAGTCTGCGCGATGACTTCAATTTCGGTTCGGTGGTCTTGATGCATTCGGGCGCGATGAAAAAGGCCGTCGCCGGTCTAGGCCGTGAAAAATACCTGTTTGCCGGGTGGTACGCGTTGCGGCTCGCGATGACGCAACAAACGCCGGTCATCCGTATCGGAGAATTCCTGTACAGCAAGGTTGAAAGCGACGTGCGCAGGTCGGGCGAGAAGCTGTTTGACTACGTCGATCCCAAGAACCGTCAGGTTCAGATCGAGATGGAAAAAGCCGTAACGGCCCATCTCAAGCGTATCGGGGGATACCTGGCGCCACGGTTTAAGAAGGTGGACCCGGCTGCGGGGAACTTCCCGGTGGAAGCATCGGTCATCATCCCGGTCCGCAACCGCGTGAAGACGGTCGGGGAAGCTGTGGCCTCGGCGTTGCGACAGCAAGCTCCATTCCCCTTCAATGTGATCGTTGTCGACAATCATTCGACCGACGGGACCACCGATGTGCTTCGGAGTCTGGCGAGCAGTGATGAGCGCGTTGTGCACGTCATTCCTGAACGTGACGACCTCGGCATCGGCGGCTGCTGGAACGAAGGCGGCACATCATGCGCTGTGCGGGAGATATGCGGTCCAGCTGGACAGCGACGATATGTACAAGGACGAGACGACGTTGCGGAAGGTCGTTGAGGTCTTCCTGGCCGAGCGGTGCGCAATGGTTGTCGGGACGTATCAGATGACGAATTTTGCACTCGAACCGATTCCTCCGGGGGTGATCGATCATCGGGAGTGGACGCCCGGGAACGGCCGGAACAACGCGTTGCGCATCAACGGCTTGGGTGCTCCGCGGGCATTCTACACACCGGTACTGCGCCGGATCAAGATTCCAAACGTAAGCTACGGCGAAGACTACGCACTCGGGCTGGCAATTTCCCGGGAATATCAGATCGGGCGGGTTTATGAACCGATCTATTTGTGCCGCAGGTGGGAAGGGAACTCCGATGCCGATCTTGATATTGCGAAGCTGAACGGATTCAATTTTTACAAAGACAAGGTGCGCACGCTGGAACTGATGGCACGGATCGGGCTTGGTAAGAAGAGCAGCGTGAAGCCGAAGGGGAAGCGCATCGCGCCCAGGAAACGCACTGCGGGAAAAAGGCGCCGGTAAACCGATGACCTCGCATCACAGGGATGCTGCAGCGCGGGTGGTTATTGCACCAGAGGATCTTGAGCGCTTTGGTGCAGGGGCGTCGTTCTCTTCCATCAGCGCCGCACTGCTGCATCATCAGCGGGAAAGCTGGCCGTTGCTGCGGGCCGGCTATGCAAGTCTTGCTTCAGTAGAAACGCGCGAATTTGCGTTCGACGGTTTTGTGGTCAAAGTGCAGTTCAATCCCGGCAGAATGACGTCTTCGTCGGCAAAGGTGGACGAACAATCGATTCGCGAGAGAAAGTGTTTCCTCTGCCTGGCGCACCTTCCCCCGGAGCAGCGTGGCGTGGCATTCGGGGATTCCTATGTTCTTCTCTGTAATCCCTTCCCGATCTTCCCCGAGCATTTCACCATTCCTCATCGTGAACATATACCACAACGCATAGATGGATCGTTCGGCGCCCTGCTGGAATTGGCGAAAGCGATGGGCGACCGGTACACACTCTTTTACAATGGTCCCCGTTGTGGCGCATCAGCCCCCGACCATCTGCATTTTCAGGCAGGGCTCAAAGGGTTCATGCCCCTTGATACGGAGTATCCTGAGGTCATACGCCGATACGGACGGAAGGTGAAGGACGATCAGAATCTCCGATGCTTCGCCGTCGAGGGGTATCTCCGTCGGTTCATTGCATTCGAATCATCATCCCGCCCGATTCTGGAGGAAGTGTTTGCAGGTCTTCTGGCGAGGCTCAAGCTCGTGCTGTCGGAGACCGAAGAGCCGATGCTGAACATCCTGGTTGCCTATGAGGAGCGATGGAAAGTGTTGATTTTTCCGCGGGCCCGCCACCGCCCGTCGTTCTTTTTTGCTGAAGGAGACGGGAAGATGCTGATCAGTCCGGCGGCAGTCGACCTTGGAGGGGTGTGCATTACGCCTCTTGAGAAGGATTTTCATCGTGTGACGCGGGCGCACATCATGACAATGTTCGAAGAAGTGACGCTCGGGAATGCGGAGTTCCAGGAAGTCGTACTGTCGCTCTAGCGTCACATCCTAGTGGTAGAGGTAAAACCTCTGCGATCTCTTCTGGAACTCCGCCGCCTTCTCTGTAAAGAGTCCGCGAATATCGTCATAGCGCATTGTTTTCGTAAAGGTTTTCCTCACGCTGTCCGTTCCCATCACCTTGTCAAACATTCTTAACCGCGATGAATCTGCGAGCTGAAACGGATTCTTGTCCGGATAGAGTTCTTGATGGACCTGAAGAAAGAGGAATTGGATTCCGAGCAAATCGGCCTTCCGTTCGTCTGTGAAATGTACCTGCACTCCGTGGAGCGGTTTTCCGGTTGACCTTCCGTAGAACGGTTTAAATGTTATAGGACGGAAAATCACGCCGGCTAGGTGCAGATCATTCATGCGGTCGGCCAGTTTCATCGGATCAATCCATTCAGCGGCAAGAACCTGAAACGGAAGGGTGTACCCCACTCCTTCGGAAATCACGCCAAGCTCTCCGAGAACGCCTGTGCTCACATAATGCACGGCAGAGTTCTCGCCTGGGACATGAGGAGACGCGGGAACCCATTGCAGTCCCGTTTGAGCGAATGACATCGACCGTTTCCACCCTTTCATCGTGACGACATCCAGCGAACACCGCACGCCGCCGGCAAGCATTCCTTCGCTGTTGAGCATGTTCGCCAGCTCACCACAGGTGAGGCCATACACATAAGGCACAGCAAATTGGCCGACAAACGACTCCCATCCCGGTTCGACGCAGCTACCTTCCACTCGTTCACCGCCCAGCGGATTGGGACGGTCGAGAACGAGGAACGGAATCTTCTGTTCGGCAGCAGCCTCCATCGCCTTTCCCATGGTGCTGATGTAGGTGTAGGAGCGGCAGCCTATGTCCTGGATATCGTACACGAGGATATCGATCCCCTTCAGCATCTCGGGCGTCGGCTTGCGGGTTGCCCCGTACAATGAATAGACGGGGATCCCAGTGCGTGGATCCGTATAGGTATCGACTCTGTCACCGGCGGCAAAATCGCCCCGAACGCCATGTTCCGGACCGAACAGAGCCACCAGCTTCACTCCAGGTGCATTGTAGAGAATGTCAATCGTCGAATGAAGTGTTGCGTCTACAGCGGTCGGGTTGGTGATGAGCCCCACCCGTTTTCCCTGAAGAAGATCAAAGTTCCGCTCACGCAGGACTTCTATGCCGGATTTCACCGGCACTTCATTACCCCGGGTGCAAAGCGATAGAGTGCAAAGTGCTATGCTGGCAAAGAGAAATGTGCGCATGGGATCCTGTACGTATGAGGTGTGACCGGCCGAATGGTTATGAAAGCTACGCACGAGAGCGTACATAGTCAAATGTTGTTGCCTTGATTGTCGGGCTCGTCATTCGGTACATTTCACATGATTGTTCACCTCTTGCCCTCGAATTATCCCGGAAATGACGCCTTATGACGACGCTTCCTGCGTTTGTCCTGGGTGCTGATGGTGGTGGCACAAAAACCCTTGGTATCCTCGCCGACGCTGAAGGGAAAGAGCTCACACGGTTTCAGGTCGGACCCGGCAATCCGAATGTGGTTGGTGTCGATGGAGCCGCCGCGAATCTTCTGGATCTGCTTGCCGGTTGCTGTGAGCGTGCAAAAGTGCATCCCCGTACTCTGGGGGCGGTGGTGTTCGGGTTGGCGGGTGTGGGAAGCGGTGCAGTTCGGGACCGTCTCAGTGAATCGTTGCGGGTGGGCGGAGCGTCACGGGGTTGGGAGCAGCTGACCTACACGATTGAGACAGATGCTCGTGTCGCACTCGAAGGGGCTTTTGGAGGAGAAGCCGGGGTGGTGATTATCGCCGGCACGGGATCCAACCTCATCGGCAAGGGGTCCGACGGTAGTGTCACTTCAGTGGGTGGGTGGGGGAGAATGCTCGGGGATGAGGGAAGCGGGTTTGCCATCGGGTCGGAAGCCATTCGTGCGGTGACCCGTGATATTGATCGGCGGGGTGATGCACAGATGCTTCGCAGGATGTTTGCGGAGCGGTTTGGCTGGACGGCGCGTGGTGCCATCATCACTGCTGTCTATCAGGAGAAATTCGACCTTGCGTCCCTTGCCCCGTTGGTGCTGGAAGCAGCGGACAAAGGAGACCTGACGGCCAGGGGCATCCTGATCACTGCGGCTTCCCAGCTTGTGGACCAGCTCGTCGCAATGGTTGCCCGCATGGGATCGCCGCCATCCGTGGGAGTGGTCTTTGTCGGGGGGCTTATTGATCACGAGACCGTGTATTCCCGGATCGTGTCTGAAACACTTCTTACGCGAATCCCCGGTGCCGCAATCCGCCCGGCACGGTTTCCGCCGGTCAGGGGCGCGGTGATCATGGCTCTGAATCTCTTAAAGAGGATCTAGATGCGCCTGGAGAAAATGTCTTTGACGATGTGTATCGTTGTTCTTGCCTCTCTCGCTTTTCTTTCCTGCTCGCCGGGCAGTGTTGTGCCTCTCCGCGAGATACCCGCGCACGTTCCTGCACCGCCGCGCCAGTCATGGGTCGACAGCGTCCTTGCCGGCATGTCCATCGAAGATCAGGTGGGCCAGCTGGTGGTAGTCGGTGTCTATGGTCATTACTTCAGTGTCGAAAGTGATCAATACATTCGTCTGGACCGCATGGTGCGCGAATATCACGTTGGCGGGGTTATCGTCTGGCCGGGGGATGTCATGGCGACGGCGGTTCGTCTGAACTCGCTTCAGCGTCTCTCCCGTGTTCCATTGCTGGTGAGCGGAGATTTTGAACGTGGCGTTGCCATGCGCATCCGACGCGCTACCCCGTTTCCTGATGCCATGGCGGTCGGAGCAACCCGGAACCCGCAGTATGCATACGAGGTTGCCAGAGCGATCGCGCACGAGGCCCGTGCAATCGGGGTCCACCAGAACTTCGCCCCTGTCGCCGACGTCAATACCAACCCATTGAATCCTGTCATTAATACCCGTTCCTTCGGAGATTCTCCCGCGCTGGTCGGGGAGATGACGGCTGCCTTTGTTCGCGGGTCGTTGGACGGCGGCGTGCTGCCCACAGTAAAGCACTTTCCCGGGCATGGCGACGCCGGAGTGGATTCGCACCTTGAATTGCCGATCCTCTCCCTTACAAAAGAACATTTGGATTCTGTTGAGCTTGCCCCGTTTCGTGCCGCAATTGCCGCCGGCGTTCCTTCGGTGATGATAGCGCACATTGCCGTTCCTGCACTCGATTCCAGCAGCACAACCCCGGCATCGCTTTCTACCGGCATTGTTACAGATCTGCTGCGACAACAGATGCGTTTCCGGGGCCTGGTGATAACGGATGCCATGGATATGCGGGGAGTGTCAGGTGGATACTCCGCCGGGGAGTCCGCCGTTCGCGCCGTGAAGGCCGGAGTTGATGTTGTGCTCATGCCTCCTGATGAGGAGTCTGCGCTTGCCGCATTGGTTGCTGCGGCACGTTCGGGCGAGATCGACAGCATCCGGCTGAGGGCCTCGGTGCGCAGGATCCTGACGCTGAAGAAGCAGCTCGGGCTCGATACGTTGCGTACGATTTCCGTAGAACGTGTGGATGATGTTGTCGGTATCCGCGCACATCAGATACTTGCGCGCGAAGTCGCCCGGCACGGCGTCACTTTGCTGAGAAATCGGGGGACTCTTGTTCCGCTCCAACCCACCGGGCGCCGCCGTGTTGTGTCGGTGATATTGAGTGACTCGGATGACTACCGGGTGGATGTACATCGCCCGGACGCGCACTTCTCGACCGAACAGGTGGGCAGCTACTTTCATCATCTGCTGCAACGCCGAAACGGTCAAATGGAAGTAGTGCGTCTCGACCCGAACAGTGATGATGAAGAAATTGCTCATGCCGTCGTTTTGCTCCGGCGGGCAGATCTCCTTCTTTTGCCGGTGTTTGTGAAGGTCCGCTCATCGTCCGGGCGCATCGGGATGCCTCCGCGGCTTCTCCCATTCATCAAACGGGCCGGGGCGGCAGGTGTGCCCACGGTTGTCGTTCTTTTTGGCAGTCCTTATCTCGCCGCTCAGTTCCCCAATGCAGATGTACTCATGTGCACGTATGGCGATACCGAACCACAGATCGAGGCCGCAGTCGAGGCGCTCTTCGGCGAGATCCCGATCGGCGGGAAATTGCCGGTTACCATTCCGGGAAGCTTTGCAGCCGGGGCCGGTCTTGGGATGACCATGGATCGTCTCCGCAGGGATGACCCGGTCACGGTCGGATTCAATCCTGCGAGACTGAGGAAACTGGACACTATTGTCGGACAGGCCATCAGGGATTCCGCGTTTCCAGGAGCGCAGCTGCTGGTGGTAAAAGATGGTGTGATTGCCTATTCAAAAGCATTCGGCACGCAGACGTACGACATTTCCGCTCGTTTGATTGACAACGGAACGCTCTTCGACCTTGCCTCGGTGAGCAAGGTGATCGGTACGACCGCCGCGGCGATGAAACTCTATGATCAGGGGAAACTGCAGTTGGATGCCCGGGTGAGCAAATATCTTGCCGCAGTTCATCACCGGAAAGAAGGCGGAAATTACCGTCAGACACCTGCTTACGCACAGGGCCGGTTTCCCTCCGTTCAAGCGGTTCTTCTTGACCTGCAAGACCGCGGCGGAAGCATTGGATTCTGTGCTCGCTACGGAGTTGATCTGGAACCCGGGTGACACCACTGTGTACAGCGACATCGGCATGATCACCATGGGGAAAGTGATCGAGAAGATCGCCGGCATGCCGCAGGATCAATTTCTCGAGCGGGAGTTTTATGGACCACTCGGGATGAAAAACACGATGTACAATCCCCCCAGGAATATGTGGGATAATGTCGCTCCCACAGAAGTCGATACGCTCTGGAGGAAGTCTCTGGTCCGGGGGATTGTGCACGACGAGAACGCCTGCATTCTCGGGGGAGTGGCGGGTCACGCCGGTCTCTTTTCCACAGCTTCAGATCTGGCCATCATTACGCAATTGTTGCTCAACAAAGGGACGTACGCAGGTGTTCGGTATCTGGCGGAAAGCACCGTTGTGGCATTCACCGGCAGACACTTGGCCGGCGAGGATCGCTACCTCGGATGGGACATGAAATCCCCGACGGGGTCGTCGGCAGGATCGCTATTCTCTCCAACCTCGTTCGGCCACACGGGGTTCACAGGTACTTCAGTGTGGGTTGACCCCGTCCGCCGGATCAGTCTCATTCTTCTGACCAACCGTGTGCATCCGACCAGGGCGAACCTGAAGATATCAAGAGTGAGGCCGGCAGTCGCCGATGCGGTGATACAAGCACTCTCCCAAGAGCAAGAGCACACTCATTGATGGGATTTGCAGTATGAGTTTCACCCGGTGTGCCGTCTTCTTGTTGCTGGTGCTTCCATATTCGTCCGCACTCCCGCAGGGTGACACACTCCACAAAACATCTCCTCATTCGTCCGCACTCCCGCAGGGTGACACACTCCACAAAACATCTCCTCGCATCGCGCATGTCGCTCCCGGCTCCGATTTCGGCACAAGTGCCTGGCGCAAATTCATGATTGGTGCACTCTGGCGCGATGCGTGGACCGCAGAAGTCGGAGTTGCAGAGTTCGTTTTCCACGGAAATGATGGGGCGCGCTGTTCCTTTCGCACCCTGCGACAGGATCCTGCGAACATCTTTCCGTCGGAAGTGGTGGCCGGATTTGCGCCGAAGATACTTGATGAATTGGTTGCAGGTACATATCCCTACGCCGACCTCATGGTCGATGTCATTTGCCGTACTGCAGATGTGGGCCACCGGTATTCCCGACTTGTTGTGTTCCCTGCAGACTCTGCCCGCGGCGTCGTCCCCGCAGCTCATGGGGACCGGTTGGGGCTTCTCACCTGTCCGCTCCCCGGTAACACTGACACAGCATTGTGCGGGACGCACGATGTCCTGAATCTCGTCGCCTCGGATGCGAACGAGACAATTGATGCACTTGAAGTGCTCAAGATCCGGCTGCTGGATTTCACTCTGGGTTCATGGTACGACGCATCTGCACGCTGGAAATGGACGTCGGTTGAGAATCAAGGAATCAGAATCTGGAAGCCCGTCGACACTCCACATCCCCTGGCGTTCTGCAAATTTGACGGTGCGCTGGCGATTGCCTCCGGATTCATGGCGACCCCGCTGCCGAGTTTTCTTGACGGGTATCCCGACATCAAGGATCTGGCGTGGAATGGTCGTCATCTTGACAGGAGACTCTTTTCATCCTTGTCGGAGCATGCCTATGATTCGTTGGCCACATTTCTCTCCGAGCGGATTACCGATTCAGTCATACAGCGTGCAATTGAACAAATCCCTGCAGAACGGGGGGAGCTGGATGGTCCTTTACTTCGCGGAATGCTGCAACAGCGGCGTAGGGGATTACCTGCATTGGCACGGCGTTATTACGACATGCTTGCGCAGACAGTGGACATATACACTACAACGACGCCGGAGTGGATCGACATAACAGGTTGTGATGCCGGCCGTCTTGCCGTCAACATCTATGTGCGCTCTGCCGATGGCGCCAGGGACAGCACGCGCTGTACGTTCTCACGTGTTTTCGATTCGGGTGAGACGGATGAGGTGCGTGTGCACATTGGCGGTGTCGATGATGTCCTCGTGAGCGGTGTCCCGGAGAGCTGCGTGCTGGTTCGCATCATTGCAGATAGTGCGTCGCACGATGACTCCGCCCCGAACGCCGCCGGGTTGAACGGGATAAGGCCGGAAAATAATGATCTCGTGGCCGACCGGGACCTCCTGACGCAGAAACCGACAGCCTCCGAAGACCGTGGATCATCATGGCAAATAGGGATGATGCTGGATTTCAATTCAACATATGGCCCCCTCGTGGGTCTTGGACCGGTATACTATCGCTATGGCTTCCGTCATGTGCCATACGCCTGGACGTTCAGTGTAATCGGGGGGTACGCGCCACTGGGAGGGAATGGGCGTATCAGGCTTTCGTTAGATTCCCGCTCGTTGCTTCGCGGTGCCGTCTTTGGGTTGAACGCGCTGGTGTCGGGGTATGAAATGTCGGGATTCTATGGTGTGGGAAACGAAGTGGAAGAGCAGGGAAACCACAGCCCGGAGTACTACTCTCCTCATCTGCGGCAGTACAGACTGACGACGTCACTGACTGTGCCAGTGTCGTCAACAACGCGGATGACTCTATCCGGCTCAGCGAACTACATGCATCCGGAAGGCGGAGCTGATCGTTATGTGAACGCTGTGCGCCCGTATGGTGTTGATGGGCTCGCATTCTTCGGTGTTGGTGGAACGGTGCAGTATGACACCCGTGATGAGCCGGCCAATCCACAAGAGGGTGTTCTCTTTCGTGTCAGCGGGACGATGTATCCGGCGTCGCACGGACTCTCCGAGTCGTTCAGCAAAAGTCAGTGCGATCTGCGCGCGTTCTACGGAGGGAAGGGTTTGCCTGCGTTAACACTTGCGCTGCGTCTGCTGGGAGATAAGGCCTGGGGCAATGTTCCATACTTTGAACAGCCAAATCTTGGCGGATGGTCCGGCCTGCGTGGGTTCCCGATCGGCCGTTACCTTGGCGACGCTCTTGCTCTGGGAACCTTGGAATTGCGAGCGTCGCTCTGGCGCGTAGACTTCCTCGTGCCTTCGACGATGGGACTTGCAGTCTTCGCTGAAACAGGTCGGGTGTTTGTTACGGGCGAGACCTCGGACAGATGGCACGCAAGTTATGGCGGGACGATCTGGATTGCCCCCTGGTCGAGAGACAATACGCTCAGTGTCATAGCTGCGGGATCGAGGGAGGGGGTGGAGTTCTACCTTGATGTGGGGATGGGTTTCTAATTGAAGATGGAAGCCCGAATAGGGATATTGCGTTTTTTGGGATGAATGTGTATCTTAATAATTCAGTTTTGTGGAGTCTTCTTGGACGGGTAGCTCAGTTGGTAGAGCAAAGGACTGAAAATCCTTGTGTCGGCGGTTCGATTCCGTCCCCGTCCACAAAAACGGTGTCATCAGTGATGGTGACACCGTTTGTTTTTTCTCTTTCCGGTACCCTCTTGTCGTCAATTCTGTCAACAGCGGAGTGCCTTGTTCTTGTGTCACCTTCATGGTAAAGGCATTCCCGTTCCGCTGCAAGAGCTGTTGCTAACAATTCCACCAAATTGTGAACGATCGATGCAGGCGCTACCGGCGCCAACGGGTGTAGCCCCATCCGCCACTACCCAACACAATCAGCACCAAGAGCACGATGAGTAAGGTTGACATATGGTTTTCCTTTCTTCGATTAAGCATCGAGTGTTTGCCTCTCCGCACCAGGGCAACGTACAAGTGAGAGGCACCTTTCCCGCATGGGTCCAACGTACCGAAAATGCGTCTGCTGGACAATCGCTCGCAGGATTGAAAAAGGGATTAGCTGATGAATTTCTCGATGGTGAGGAGAGGACAACGTTAGAGATTTTGAATCGAGCTGCAATTGCCGAATGCTTGAAGTTTTGAAGCATCATTTAACATCTCCGTCGATACTGTTGACTTCTGCAACATTGACATTCGTCCGGGGGACGACTATATTTAAATGACATACTTGTGCGCTCTGGCTCGATGTTGGAGTCAGCGAGCCGCCGAGGGTTTCCGCAGTCTGGTTTCATTCCGACGACCCACATGACATCCGCATCAGCTTAAGCTCACAGTTGTTCCCCAAGTGCTTAGCAAATCTGTCCATGCGCCGCCAGGGTGAATACTTCATGCGCGCGCACATTAGCCGGAGGATGTAATGGGACAACCTGCGAACGATGAACTGATGGATAAGCTCGCCTGGTCAAAGGAGCGCGTGAATCAGTTGGAAGCGAAATGCGAATCTTGGCGGAATGAAGCGCTGCTTGCGCAGGCGAACGAGAGGGCGTTGACGACCGAAAACTGCCAGCTGCGCCAAAAACTGGCACAGAGTCTCCCACTGTACGACCCTGACGAATTTGTTGCCACCAGGGAATGATGACCACGTGAAACGAGGGGACGGGCCACCGGCCTCAATGCCGGAACGACGCTGGGTCGAGGTGGTATTCCGCGATTTTCCGGTAGATAGTCTTCCGGTCAATCTTCATGACTTTTGCTGCGGCATTGATGTTCCCTTTGTGGAAGTGCAGCATTTTCACAAGATATGACTCCTCGGCCCGGGAAACGATTGATGAGAGATAGTCGTTGTACGGAATGTTGATGTCGGCCGGTACCTGGCTTTCACCTGCAGGCGGATTCCCGGATTCCCTGAGGGTGGGGATCTCCAGGGAGGTAATCGTGTCTCCCGAAGATTTGATGATGGCGCGCTTGATAAGATTCTCGAGTTCGCGGATATTGCCGCGCCAACCGTAGCTTACCATGTCGCGCATGACCGCCGGCCCGAAGTACTTTACCTTCCCGTTTCCCAGATCTGCGTACTGCTGGAGGAAGTGATTGGCAAGAATCGGGATGTCCTCGAGCCGCTCCCGAAGCGGAGGCAGCGTTATCGGAAAGACATTGAGTCTGTAGAAAAGGTCTTCGCGAAAATCTCCCTGAATCATCATAAGCTCGAGATTACGGTTTGTGGCTGCGACCACCCGGGCTTCCACAGCGATAGGTACCCCTCCTCCGACGCGCTCGATGGTTTTCTCCTGAAGAACGCGCAGCAATTTTGCCTGCACTGACGGTGGAGCGTCACCTATTTCATCGAGGAAGAGCGTTCCGTTGTGCGCTTCCTCAAACCTGCCCAAACGCTGCCTCTCGGCTCCGGTAAACGCCCCCTTTTCGTGTCCGAACAATTCGCTTTCAAGCAGGCCTTCAGGAATTGCGGAGCAGTTGACCGCTACAAACGGGTGTGCGGCTCGCCTGCTGTTGACGTGCAAAGCCCGGGCCACCAGTTCCTTTCCGGTTCCGCTCTCGCCCTGAATGAGAACCGTGACGTCGGCATCGACCACTTGCTGAATCTGTCGAAACACCTGTTGCATGAGTTGGCTGTGGCTGATCATGGTGCCGAAGCTGAACTTCATCCCTAATTCCTCACGCAGATGCTTCAGCTCGCGGTCCTTCCCTCGAACCTCCAGTGCTCTCTCTATTTTGATCAGCAGCTCTGCGTTCTCGCAAGGCTTTGTCACGTAGTCGTGTGCGCCGAGCCGCATGGCTTCCACCGCCGTATGTATCGAGGCGAAACCCGTGACCATGATGACGGGCACCGCAGGGTGGCTGGTCCTGATATACTGCAGGAGGTCAATGCCACTGATGCCGGGCATAACCAGGTCTGTCAGGACGCAATCGCACGGTTCGTCTACGAGTTTCTTCTTTGCCTCATCACCGGTCGCCGCATGGGTGACGGCATACCCATGATCCTCCAGCAATGCCTGTGTGCCGATGCGAAACGCGAGGTCATCATCAACAATCATAATTTCTGGTTTTGCCGGGATCGTCATGATCTACCCATTGAGCGGAAGGACAACAGTGAACGTCGAGCCCTTACCGGGAGTGCTTTCCACGTCGATGGAGCCACGGTGCTGACTCACGATGCCGTAGCATACGGAGAGTCCCAGGCCGACGCCGCTCACTTTGCCTTTCGTGGTATAGAAGGCGTCAAAAATCCGACTACGATTCTCCTGGGCGATCCCGACGCCGTCATCCTTGACAGCCAGGCGGACGTTGCCATTCTCGACTCCGGCGATGATGTCCAGGTGGCCGCCCTGTGGCATGGCATCCCGCGCATTCGAGATCAGGTTTAACATCACCTGTTTGAGTTTGTCGCGTGACCCACTGACAACCGGCAGCACGTGCTCGATGTCTGTACGCAAGGTGATCTTGTTCGCCGACAGTTCATCTCGCGCCAACACGATGACCTCATCGAGCATCTCGTTGAGGTTCGTTGGCTTCATTTCCTCCTCTACCAGAGAGCCCCGGTACACGTTGAGCATCTGGCCGGTCAGGCGAGAAAGTCTGCCGGCCTCGTCATACGCGACTTCGATCAGATCCCTCCCTTTCGTCTGCTGGGGGAGTCGCTTGAGGGCGGTATTCAGGCAGCTCTGGATGTTGTGTATAGGATTGTTGATTTCGTGCGCGAGCTGGGCTGTCATCTTGCCTGTTGCTGCAAGCCGCGCGCTCTTGACAATTTCCTCCTGCGCCGATTGAAGCTTGTGGAGGGTCTCGTCGAGGTCCCTGTTTCTCTCCAGAAGGTCCTGATTCAACTTTGCCAGCTCTGAGATCTTCTCTTTGAGGGCGGAACTCATTGCCATGAAGCGTTGTGCAAGAATGCTGAGCTCATCTCTGCCGCGGACATGAATGGAGTAATCGTAGTTTCCCTGGCTGATCTCCGTGGTCCCCCTGACCAGTTCTGAGATCGGACGAGTCATACTCCTTGATATGACCAGGCCGATAATTGTTGTGAGCACAAGAAAGATGAACGAGACCATTCCGAATGTGCCGAGAATCGAGGTCATCGCCTGACGAACCTCCCGGCTCAGCGGCTTCAGCATGAGATAGAAGACTTCGCTTGAGCCTGTTCCGGTCGGCCGGCTCAGGCGATATGTTGTGCCAAGATAGTCTCCGTCGTCGGTACTGAAAGAAAAGGTGGTACTGGAACTTTCCTCTGCGGACGTGAATTGAAGTGTCCGGGGAGGTCCGATGGCCGATACCAGTGAGCTTGCTTCGGCCGAATCAAGAGTCGATAGGTAAGTTTTCTGATCGTTGACCAGCAGGAGGTCGCAATTCGTGGCATGTTTCAATGTCGCGAGGTCGTTGCCGGTGATCTCAAAGCCGATGGTAAGCGTTCCCACAAGTTCGTTTTCGATAAGCATCGGGACTGATACGAGACGATAGATGCCACCACGGATCAGGGCTACCTCGGTAGATGCAACACCGCCTAAGGCACTTTTGATGGTCTGCGAGGATGCAATCTCCCACTGGTCCTTGGTCCCATGCCGGAATTGCACGAGCGGCCGCCCGTTTCTGTCGGTCAACACAATGAGCTGGCTGAGCGTAGTCTTGTTCAATTCCTGCAATAGCTGGAACGCGGTCCTTTCATCCCCCAGCTCGACGACGGCACGGAGACGTGGTGACTCGGCAATGACCATGCACGCTCTGATAAGCTGTGCGGATTGGAGTTTCTCGTCCACAGTGACCGTTGAGAGGCCGGTCTGCAGTTCACCGGCAAACGTCTCTTTGATTCTGCTTCTCATCCAGTAGTTCAAAATAAAAAACGTGATAATGAGAAGACTCAGAACGACGGTCCAGATCGAAAAGAGTATCTTATTTCGAAATGTCATCGTGTCTAAAACGCGACCGCAAGTTGAAGAGCCGTGAAATTGTCCTTAGGATTGCTCCCTCCAAAGGTACGCGTCTCGCCCCTGACGAGCTTGAGCAGGACGTCCCGGTCAATGAAGTACCCCAGGGCGCCTTCCCATTCCGTCACATTGTAGTCCCATGGTTGATTGATCCCCTCCAAGAGCGCGTCGGCGAACCGCAAGCCGCTCGATCGGAGGGCAACGTACAATCCGGGGAGAAGGGTGTATTTCACATCCAGGTAGTATCCGAAGAGCGAGAGATTCTCGTCGCGTGATTCAAGAGGGACAGACCACGTAGTATATACGGCTTGTCCGTTCACCACAAGATGTCCGCGGCTGAACTCAACGTCAATCTCGGCAGAGTGTTGCTGGTACGTGTTTACATCAACAGTGCGTGGCGGCGAAGGATCGGGCTCCTCCAGGTAGGCGCCCCACGAATAGGAGGCACCGATGGTGAGCCCGGTCATCGGAGTGACCGCAAGGCGAAATAGCTTACCCAGGTCACTGTTTGAGTTCTGTGATCCGTAGGAGGTGGCACTGACTGTTCCGCTTGAAAGTGCAAAGGCATAATCAAGATTGCCGAACGAGCCAGAGATCATCGCACCCAGATCATACACGCCGAGATCGAGGAGGCGCATGCCGGCTCCTTTTCCCTTATTCTGAACCAGTGCCGATTCGGTGCTTATGTACTCCGGAAGAGCAGTGCGATATTCATGAATGAGGGGAAGCCTGAAAAAGGGATTCTTCCGGGGATACCGGCGCTCTCCGAGATTACCGAATGGCAAGTCGAATATTCCCGCCTGAATATTTAAGCGCAAGAGGTGATACATCGGAGAGCCGGATCACCAGATAATCCACGTACAGACGTTCATACTCATTGATTCTCAAGGTGCCGAGGACAGCAACGTTATCTGCGACGTGCCCATCCACGAACAGATCTGCGTCCCACCCGAATGAAGGCCGGCCGGCGTTGACTGATCGTTGTGCTTGCGTGGGTGCGCTCTTGAGAAAATCGGCTGCCGCCTGCCCGCTGAGTGTGACCTGTGCGATCCCCGGGATCGGCGCGATTCCCAGCAGGCAAAAGAAGAGGATATGATGGCTGTCCATTCCAGGTCTCAATGGGCGAAATCAACTTCAATGGACTGACCCGCTTTGACTTGGATGAGGCGGCGCTCTACGATATCGCGGTCGCACCAGAGAACGAGCGTGTGTGTGCCTTCCGGTATGTTCCGCATGGAATATGCCCCGGTGCCGTCCGGTGCTGCAAAGAATGGATTCTCCAGGACAAGGATGGTCGCATTCATATCCGAGTGAATGTCACAATACACCCTGACGACTCCCGGCCTGTCGAACGTCACTGACCGTGAATCGTCCTTCGGGTATCGGCCCAGGTCAAAGCGTTTCGTCTTGGAGTACGAGAACACGTTGTGGAAAAGGTTGTCGCGGTTGGGAAAATCCACTGTTGTGCCCAGCAAGATCGGAAGAACCTGCGGATGGAATTGAAGGCCTTTTTGGTCGAGGATGGGTCTTTTGGCCGGGACGGGGTACGTTTTCCCGCTCAACTCCTGGCTTTCCAGATACACCACGGTTCTCTCCGAGAGCCTTACCTGTATCCCCCCGGACGCGTCATTCATAGCGTCTGTATGCATAGAATCTGTATGTTTGGTCCCATGAGCACCATACCTCTGCGAAAGCGGATCGTGCAGGCGCTCGCCCTGAACTCTTGCCGTTGAAGTAAATGTAATCTTCCCATGAATCTCGCCGGAAGGAGCGGGAGGACCGGGGACCACCGGCTCTTTCTGCTGAGCCATCATGGGGGTGACGGCCCAAACAAGCAGGGAAAGTAGTGCCAAACCAGCGGTGCTGAGCGTTTTCTTGTTCACTTGACGTAGACCATGGTCCGAAAGATATACGGAATTTGACAGACACAGTCAATTTCCGCTTGGAATACCGATACGGCTCATGTATCTCCGTAACGCCGATTACTTCAGATCCGTGCTACTTCAGATCCGGCCTACAGCCGGCTGTTTGAGTTTATTGCCCGCGATGAGTATCTTTCCACGCGCCGCCGCCAGATCATAGAACGAAATGACGCGCGGCCTTCCTGGAGGCACGAAACGCGAATGCCGGATCCGGTGACGATAATCCGCCTGGAGACTATCCGGGACTTCGGGCAGTGCGAGCTGCTTCAGCAGTCGATCTGGGGAGCCGACAAGATCGAGGTAACTCCTTCGGATGTGTTGGTTACTATTCACCGGCACGGCGGACTCGTACTGGGAGCGTTTGACGATGCCGGCCGGATGATCGGCTTTCTGTTTGGATTTCCGGGAATCACCGGAGAAGACAATCCCGCAACTGGAGAACCCGGCCGATTGCATCACTGTTCACACGCCCTGGGTGTCATTCCCGAATGGCAAGGGAAAGGAATCGGTTTTCGTCTGAAACTTGCGCAGAGAGAGTGGCTGCTGTCGAAGGGGATTCCGTTGGCGACGTGGACTTTCGATCCGATCGAATCGGGCAATGCCGTGCTGAACATCGGCAAGCTCGGTGCGGTGTGCCGGTGCTACCTGCGGGATCTCTATGGCGCAATGCCCGATGCCCTCAATGCGGGAATGCCCACCGACCGATTTGAGGTCGCATGGTGGATTGACAGCTCCCGCGTTCGGGCACGTCTGCAAAAGGGATGGCAACGACCGCTTTTTACGGATCTGATAGAGCAAGGAGTTCCGATTGTAAATCGGGCTGTCATTCGTGGTGTCAATAGTACCGAGCCGGGCATCTTTGTGCTTCCGACGTCCGATCGTGCGTTGGTTGAATTCCCCCGGAGTATTCAGACCATCAAACGTGAGAGAGTAACTCTGGCGATGTCCTGGCGATTATCACTGCGCGAGGTGATGGAATCGCTCTTCGCCGCGGGGTTCGAGATTGATGATATTGTCGACGATCCCGTCGGCCCCGTTCACAGGTGTTTCTATCTTCTGGAACGAAGAGGTTGATACTTAGAATTCATCGGTACATGATGCCAGCATCACATCCAGCGAACAACAACATGATCTATCTCGATCGAAACGAAAACAACTACGGGCCGGCACCGGCATGCTTTGCTGTGCTCAAGAACGCCGTCCTCTCGGAACTCAGCTGGTATGACCGGTCGTTTACGCGGGGTATCAACAGCATTCTCTCTGCACGCATCGCCCGGGATATCGGCGTCGATGAAAGCCGTGTCCTCCTCGGCTACGGAGCCGAAAATATACTGAAGCAGACGATCCAATGCTATCTCCGGAGAGGTGCGAAGCTTCTCGTCCCGGCGTACTCATGGTGGTATTACAAAGTCATCGCTTCGGAGGTGGGGGGTGTATGCGTGGAATATCCTTTGATCATGGACACGGACCGCTTTTACTACGATCTGCCGGGAATGATGGAAGTGTACCGCAGGGAGAAACCCGCAATTGTTTTTATCAGCACCCCGAATAACCCGACAGGGAACGCCCTGACATTGCCGGACTTGAAGCGGGTACTCGCGGCATTCAATGAGACAATTGTCGTGATCGACGAAGCGTATGCGTGCCACGGAACCGTGGACTACATCAAGGATCTGATTGGTTCGTTTCCGAACCTGCTGATTGTGAGGACGTTTTCGAAATACTACGCCCTTGCGGGAATGCGCATCGGTTTCGCTTTGTTGGGGGCCAACCTGACCGCTCTGTCGCAGTACGCCAACCGGTACCTCGGGTTCCACAGGCTCTCGGAAGAGGTCGCCTTGGCGGCACTTGATTCCCCCGAGTACTATCGGGAAATTGCGGACTACATGACAAAAGACAAAGAGGCGTACTACGCAGAGTTGGGAAGCATCGCCGGCTGGCGCGTATTCAAATCCGAAGCGAACTTCATCCTCACCGAAATTCCTACCCGCGACAAAGAGCCTTTGCAGACGTTCCTTAAGAAACGCGGATTGATTCTAAAATTCTTGAACGAACCGATGTTGAACAGCCACATCAGAATCACCGTTGGCACCCGGGAAGAAAACCGCATGGTTATTGATGCCATCAAAGCATACTATGCGGGGTAGCATGAGCAACGGTATCGTCCAGGAGTATAAGAAGGGGTTGAAGGCTGTTGCGGTGGAAGAAGTATTTGACCTGGTTTTCTACCGCCCGCTTGCCTTTCTGCTCGTCAAGCTGATCTACCGGACCAGCATCACTCCCAACCAGCTCACGCTGGCTTCCATGGTCCTCGGCATCTGCGGTGGTGTCATCTATGCCTTCGGCACTCCGGTGAGCATATCAGCGGGGGCAATATTCTACCTTCTCTATAATATCCTGGACTGCAGTGACGGACAGCTGGCCCGTCTCAAACACTCCGGAACCCCGATCGGGAGAATTCTTGACGGCGTGGCGGATTACGCCGTCACCGTCGCGGCGTACGTCGGTCTGGCGATCGGTTATGCCAATAGCTCGGCCAATCCAGCTCTGATGTGGTCATTCACGATTTTTGCGGGAGCCAGCACCGCGCTGCAGTGCGGCCTGCTCGATTTCTACCGGAATCGATTCCTGGATATCACGCTCGAACGCAAAAGCGTCCTTGGCGAGGAGCAGAAGGCATTCCGGGATGAATTGAACGCCCTCCGGCAGCGGAAGGGACGCTGGGTCGAAAAGGCCCTGCTCTGGATCTATCTCCGGTATTCAGCCGTACAGCGTCGCTTTATGGGAGGGAGCTCACTGTCTGAAGCGCCGGCGGTGGATCCTTCGACCTTCCGCGAAGAGAACAGAGTGCTGATGCATTGTTGGACATACATCGGCCCCACGACACAATGGTCGGTGTTCATCACCTGTTCGCTCCTCAACAGGCCGTATGTCATCCTGTGGGTGATCGCGGTGCTGTTCAACGTCATGGCGGCGATCATGTTTCTTGTCCAGAAAAGAAAGGACAGTATGATGATGCGGAGGATAGGCCGGTGAAAGGCGTAATTCTTGCCGCCGGGATTGCCTCACGGTTGCGGCCGCTGACCGACACGGTGCCGAAGTGTCTTCTCGATGTCGGGGGGAAAACGATCCTGGGCAGAGCTCTCGAAGGGCTATCGGCCAACGGCATAGCGGAGATTGTGATTGTGACGGGGTATCGCGAGCGGCAGATCCGCGATTTTGTTGAAACCCGGTATCCGCATCTGGGCGTGGAATTCCTCTGGAACGAACATTTTGCGTCTACGAATAATATCTATTCGCTCTGGATGACGCGGAATGCATTTCGCGACACAGAGATGCTCTTGATGGACAGCGACATCGTCTTTGATCCCCCGGTGATCGGGCTGCTGACCGGATCGGGCTATGCGAACTGCCTCGCAATTGTCTCCGGTGTAGCGCTGGGGGATGAAGAAATCAAGATCCGGGTGGATGAAACCGGGGCGATCGCAGAGATCGGCAAAGAAGTTCCTCGTGTGAAAGCGCTTGGCGAATCCATCGGCATCGAGAAATTCGGCGCGGTGTTTCTCGAGCATCTCTTTCGCGTGCTCGATCGGATGATCCGGCAGGAGGGGAAGGTCAATCTCTTCTACGAGGCTGCATTTCAGGAGGTTATTGACGGCGGCCATCGACTCTTCCCGGTGGACGTCGGGGCCTTGCACTGCCTGGAAATCGACACGGTTGAAGATCTGGACCGCGCACGCGCTCTGGTAGAGTTCCGGGAAAAGACATCCGGCAGCAGATCGTGAACACAGGGAATCGGTTTTCAGGGGAGGTTTTCAGGGAAAGCCATCCGGCGTCTTGACTTTGCAGATGCGATTGGCTATCATTTGTGCACTTGAACAGGGGCTTCCCCGCGCGTACTCATCCTGAGCGAGACCTCCACTCCGCCACTTGTGACGATGTTGTCAGAATTGAGATGTACCACAGACCATCACGATTCTCTCCGTCATGGAACAACGTTGCAAGGCCTGTTCCTTCTTCTTTTTCGTCGTGCTTATCGGCTTGCTGCGTGCGTTCTCTCCATCACGTTCACGGTTGACATTCTGAGGTCGTTCAATGAAACCGTTAGAGCTTCTTCGAAGCCATGCAGGCGACAAAAGATACACCATCCCCATCGGGGCGGTGTTGGTTGTTATTGCGCTCGTTGCGGTGTTTTCGGGTGGTGGGGGTGAGCCGTTGCCGACGGCCGAGGTCAAACGGGGCGAATTTCTCGTGAGCATAAAGGCAAGCGGCGAAATCCGCGCCGCAAGCTCTTTCACTCTGACAACCCCCCGCCTCACATGGGGTCAGATGCAGATCAATTTCCTGCTCCCCGAAGGCACCACGGTCAAGAAGGACGACGTCATTGTCCGGTTTGCCACCACGACTATTGACAAGACCATCCAGGATAAGGAATCGGAGCTGAATATTCTCCGTTCAGAACTTGCCAAGTTCAGAGCGGAGAATGTTGTCCGCATCTCCGACCTTGAAGGCAATCTCAAAACCATGGAACTCACCTATGAACAGGCAAAGCTGCAGGTCGAAAAGATGAAGTTTGAGGCGGAGGTGCAGCGGAAGGAGTCGGAGATCAATCTGGAAAAGAATCGCATCGCCTTTGAACAGGCAAAAAAGAAAATCGTATCCCAGAAGGTCGCCGAAAAATCGGAAGAGCAGAAACAGCTACTCAAAATCCAGCAGACGCTAAATGATCTGAACCGTGCCAAACAGGAAAAGGAACAATACACCCTTAAGGCGTCTATGGACGGCCTGGTTGTCTACGAAACGAACTGGCAGACAGGCCGAAAAGTCTCCGTCGGCGATTCACCCTGGCCCGGGATGTCCATTGTCAGTCTGCCTGACCTTTCGGCAATGCAATCCGTCTGCCAGATCAACGAAGTGGATATCAGCAAAGTGAAAGCGAGCCAGAACGCCAAGGTGAAACTCGATGCATTTCCCGACCGGGAATTCCCCGGTACGGTGAAGTCTGTCGGGACGATCGGACAGCAAAATGATCGATCTTCGAGCGTCAAGACCTTCGAAGTCGTCGTCGACATCAAAGGCACGGATCCTGTACTGAAGCCCGGGATGACGACGAGCAACGAGATCGTGATGGCGACACTTGCCGATACGCTGTATATCCCTCTTGAAGCGGTATTTGAAAAAGACGGGAAGGCCATCGTGTACAAGATGTTCGGATCATCAGCACGTCCGCTCGAAGTCGGCATGGGTACCAAGAACAGCAACTACATCGTTGTATCCAGCGGCCTTCAGGGTGGAGACAAGATCTCGCTGCGCGACCCTACGCTGAAAACCCAGGACAGTGGCTCGCAGCAGAAGAGCGGGCAGGGGATGAAGCTATGACTCTGGCAGAGCGCTCCCGCCTCGGGATCCAGGGGCTTCTGACCCATCGTATCCGATCGGTTCTTACGGCGCTCGGGATCATCTTCGGCGTCGCGGCTGTGGTGGCAATGCTCTCGATCGGCGAGGGCGCAAAACTCGAAGCCCTGGAACAGATCCGCCTTATGGGGATGAACAATATCATCATTCGCTCGAAGGAGGCGCCCAAAACCGGCAGTGACAAGTCGAAAGCGAACTTCTCTCCCGGGCTTGTCGCATTGGACGCCGAAGCTGTTGTCGAGATCGTACCGGGGGTCGATCAAACGGTATCCCAATGGGAGAAGACGACACAGGCACAGTACCAGAGTGAACGAAAAGATGTCAAAGTGATCGGTACAACTCCGGAGTTCCTCCCGGTGTTTGGGTTTCAACTCAGCGCCGGCCGGTTTCTACAGAATGAATATCTGGCAAAACAGGAAAATGTCTGCATTCTTGGCAGTGATGCCAAGGATGCACTCTTCCGTTACGAAAATCCCATCGGGAAATCCATCAAGCTCGACGATCAATGGTTCTCCGTTATCGGCGTCATGGCGCCCCAGGTTGCTCCCGGCAAGAAACTGGAAAACCTCGATGTGAGGAATCTGAACATGGACGTGTACATCCCTCTCACCACTGCACAGTATAAGATGCAGCGGTACAAAGGACAGGGGAATGCCAATGTACGCTTTTTCGGAGGTGGGGTCAGCGTTTCGTCGGACGATCGCAGCCCCGTACCGAGATTCCTGCTGGATCAGATAACAGTCAAGATCGCAGGCCAGGAAGTAATCAACCAGGTCACCAATGTGATCAATCGTCTTCTGGCGCGCCGCCACTTCGGTGTGGAAGATTATGAAGTCATCGTGCCTGAAGCGCTGGTCCGGCAGAGTCAGAAAACTCAACAGATCTTCAATGTGGTGATGGGTGCGATTGCAGGGATTTCGTTGCTGGTCGGAGGGATCGGGATCATGAACATTATGCTTGCTTCAGTGCTGGAACGCACCAAAGAGATCGGGGTCCGGCGTGCAGTCGGCGCCACGCGGGGAGACGTGCTTGGACAGTTCTTGTTCGAGGCCACATTTCTCAGCGTCGTCGGCGGAGTCATCGGCATTATTCTCGGGTTTATCCTGACAAAGGCAATCACGTTTTACGCGGAATGGCGGACCGTCGTGTCGCCCGAAGCGATCATCCTTGCTTTCACCGTCTCTGCTGCGGTGGGGATCTCTTTCGGCTACTATCCTGCGCGCAAAGCCGCCTATCAAAATCCGATCGACGCATTGCGGTACGAATAAAGGATTCCATGAATCGCTCAATCGTGTGTATTGCGGTCCTCGCACTTCTTCCGGTGTGTGCACAGCCGCAGGTCGGGTCCGAATTGACCCTCAAGAACAGCATTGCCATGGCGGTGGAGCATGGTTTCACGGCGACTGATGTGAAGGCGAGGTATCTTGCTGCAAAGAAGAACGCCGAATCGGCCCGGCGGCGACTCTGGACGTCGGTGGGGTTGACGGTGAATCTTCCCAACTTTCAGGAAACTCTTTCCCAGCAGTTCAACCCGATGACCGGCCGTTATGAGTATTATCAGTTGAAGTCCACAAACATGCAGACCTACCTGACCATCAACCAGCCCCTTGTCTTCACAGGAGGCAACCTGCGCTTCAGCCAGCTCCTCCTTTCGCGCGACCAGACAAGCGGGCTCACCGGAGCGACGCAGCACTTCAAAGACTACTTCAACAACTTCTCCATCGAGTTCACACAGCCGCTTCTTACCCCCAATCTTTCAGCAATTACGCAGACGGCGAATGAAGCTGCGCTGGCACAGGCGGAAACAGACTATCTTGCCGATCAGATGAACCTGGTATACAACGTCACTGACAACTTCTATTCCGTTTACCAGCTTGCCCGGCGGCTCGAGATTGCGCGTGAACAGGTTTCGCAAAACGAGGAGTCGTTCAACACGGCAAAGGGGAAGTACGAGGCCGGGCTGATTCCGGAAGTGGATGTGTTGCAGTCGGATGTCGATCTTGCCTCCAGCAAGAACGACTTTCTTAGTGCGGAGAGAGAGTTGAAACGCGCCAAAAACTCGTTCCGGCTTCTTCTCGGTATTCCCACAGAAGAGGATCTGTCTGTGACGGAGGAGGTTGTGTATGCCCCTGTCGTCATCGATTCGACAGTGGCGGTGGAATCGGCCCTGCGCTATCGGTCGGAGGTGCTTTCGGCCCAACGAAGAATCCTGCTGGCTGAAGGGGGCATCGGTACAGCCAAATCAAGCAACGACTTCCGACTTGACGTCACGGCTCGATACGGCCTGGACAGGAATGACACCTTGTTGCAGAATGTCTTTCAGGACTTCAACCGGAGCAGGAGTGCATCGCTGACTTTCTCGGTCCCCCTCTTCGATTGGGGGAGCAACAGCCTCGGTGTAGAAGCGGCAGAAGTACAATACAAGAATGCGATTTCGGCTGCCGAGTACACCCGTCAGCAGGTGCGGCAGGACGTGATCGATCTGCTCAACAGAATCGAGGTCGCCGAATCGCGAATCCTGCGTTCTTGAGAAGAGTGTCGCGGTTGCGCAAAAAGGGTACGACATCAGTCTTCAGCGGTTCAGAAACGGCGCCATCACGCGCAATGACCTCACGCTCGCCCAGCAGCGCCTGACCTCTGCAAAGACCAACAGTCTGAATGCGCTGATCGACTACAAAATCGGTCTCGCCGACCTCAAGCGGCGGACCCTCTGGGATTTCGAAAAGAACGAGCCGGTGAGGCCGATCATGGAATCTCCCTCTCGTTGATTCTCGTTCCCGCATAGTGTAGATTGGAGCGCACATGTTTTCCATGAACAGTCGTTCGTTCAACGAGGCAGGATGACCATGCGATCATTGGGTATGGCGGTACTCGCTCTGCTGTTCTGTGCCTCCTGTGTGCTGGCGGGAGAGCTCTACGGAACCATCACCGACGGCACCAAGCCGGTCGGGGCAGGGGTAAAGGTGGACGTTAAGGCATCCGGTACTGTGTATACAGCCGAGACCGACAAATTCGGGTCGTACCGCATCTTTGTCAAGGAGAAGGGTAAATGCATCTTGACGGTGTACCTGAAGGAGCACACGGCTGCCGTGGAGCTCTTCTCCTACGACAAATCGACGCGGTACGATTGGATTTGTGAAATGCAGGGTGGGAAAGCGCTGCTCCGGAGAAAGTAGACATGGAACAGGAAAAGAAACGGGACGGCTGGGACAGGCTGGCAGTCCTCCTGCAATCGGGAGGCGGACTGCTCACTGCGGTGACCGTGACAATCCTCGGATTCATCGGCTCCAACTACCTCAAAGACAGGGAGAGCGCTGAATCAGCGTTGCGTGAACGGATGCAGGCCAACGAGGCAAACATCCGCATCTACACCGAGCTGATGAGCAGGCGCGAAGAAGCCGAAAGCGCTCTCCGCAAAGACATGTTTGTGTCGATGATCCAGACGTTTTTGAAACCCGGTTCCGGTTCGCTTGACGAGAAGGTGCTCAATCTGGAACTTCTCTCGCATAATTTCCATGAGTCCCTCAACCTGAAACCTCTCTTTGTCTACATCGATAAGCAGGTCCAGGCGGCGCAGGGACCGTCGCAAAAGGAATACTATGATCGACTTCACAGGGTCGGCACGGAGATCACGCGGAAGCAGATGCTGGTTCTCGAAGGTGCAGGGGCGAAGTTCGACAGGATCATCGACCTCGACTCACTGAAAAGAAATCCCGGAGGAATCGCGCTGGATGAAGCGACTCTTACACTCGATGGCATAACACGGACTCTTTTCGATTGTCGTTCAAGACGCCGATAGAACAAAGAGGGAGTTGAAATTCCGGCTTGAAGTCAGAACGCCGATAGACACACTGGGAAATGTCGAGACCAACAGCGCTGAATTCTGGGCGGGCTTTTTTGATTTTCCGATGATCGACAATACCCGACTGGACCACGATCAACGATGCGCGATCGTGCTGAATGCTTTCGAAGACAACAGCGCCGACATTACTCTGGCGTACTTCCCCGGGTCATATGCGAGTCTGAAAGAGAAGCCGTACTATCAGGAAGTCGTACAGAACCTCATGAAAACGAACGCTGCCCTGAACGTCGAACATCAGCGCAAATAGAAGTTCAGCTCTCACACTTACCTTGCGTCGATTGCCAAATGCCTGCGTCGGACTTCGTCTCCGTTCTTGAAGCGGATCTCCGCTCTGTGAAAGATCGCTTTGCTCCCGGCGGGGATCTCCTGCCAAACTGTTTCCGTTCCATGAAAGGAGAGTTTCTGGACTATCGATCACGGGAGATGCTGAAGGTACGTTTCCCTGTTCAGGACGAGATGCTCAATCCCGTCCTGAGAATGCAGGGAGGTTTCATTACCGCTGCATTCGATAATGTCTTTGGCCCTCTGAGCTATGCTGCTGCACATGCAGTTTGCTCCACCATCGATATTCAGACTCAGTTTCTGCGGGGTATCGAGGCGGGAGATTACCTGACAGTGGAAGGGCGGGTCGTTACGAGGGGCAGCACGACGATGCACCTTGCCGCCGATGGTGTCAACGGAAAGGGAAAGCTTGTCGCCACATGTACGGCGAATATGATCATCCACCGCGAAACGCGGTCCACGTAAGGAGACTATGGAGCGATTACACCCGAACGGGAGCTTCGTTGTCCTTCTTTGATTAAGCCGAAAGACGACCACAATGAATGGAATACCGGTTCTCCATGTTGAAGGTGACTGCATCGCGAGAGCATGGGAAAATTCGCTGATCGAGCTCCACAAACACGGTTGCCACATCAAGACACAGTACGACAAGGCGGAAGATCCTCCGAGTATCGATTCGACCATGCTGATCACCATACACGATCCGCTTGCAGAACCGATGATTCACAAGGATTTCCCCGGCGGCCCCGAGGATCTGCAGGAGTACACGATGGAAGTCTGTGAGGGGATCAAAGACCATCTCGTCCGCCGGCCGGACGATCCGGAGGATACACGCTGGGAGTATACGTATCATCAGCGTCTGTTCACGTACATCACTCCCGGACTCTTGCCGACAGATCAAATAGAGACGATGTGCCAGAAACTCGCCTCCACACCCTACACGCGCCGTGCTCAATCCATTACATGGAAGGTGTGGGAGGATAATGATTGCTACGATCCTCCATGCCTGCAAAGCATCTGGTGCCGGATCACCGAAGAGGAAGGCAAGCAGGTGTTGAGCATGAATGTGCGGTTTCGCTCCAATGATGCGTACAAAGCTGCGTTTATGAATATCTTCGCCCTTGTTCAGCTGCAGAGGAAGATTGCGGAACGCGTCTCTGCCGTAACGGGGACAGATGTCATTCCCGGGCGGTACTGTCATCTCGCAGACAGCTACCATATTTACGGATCGTACTTCCACGAATTTGAAGGGCGATTTCTTGGCGCCCTGAACAAGCGAACCTTCGAGCAACGCACAATGCGCTATGAAGATAACCGCGAGATGATGGAGTCCGCCCGACCGGGAATCCTTGAAAAAGCACGGGCGATGTCGCGCTGAGGGGCTCTTCCGATGATCGAACGAGACTACATAATGCGGATGATCAACATGCTGGTTGCCTCACTGGTCCGCATGCTCGCATTCAAAAACAAAAAAGAATATCCGCAGGCCCTCCTGGAGATACAGACGACCGGCAAGACACTCCTGGGTATCGACAGGAAGCTGGTCGACCAGTTCTCTGTTCAGCAACTGATGCAGCTGTTTGGTTCTGATCTCTCCGTGATGGTACCGAAATCCTACGTTCTGGGAGTTCTGCTGAAGGAAGAGGCGGAGGTTCGAGCGTTGATGTCAGAGGAGGCCCGTTCCTTGGAACTCTACAGCAAATCGTTGAACCTGCTCATCGAAACCTACCTGCGCTTCGGCGAGGCTGTGGAACCGCGGCACCTGGAATTCACGGATGAAGTGCTGGGGAAACTCCGTGGGCAAACGCTCCCGGTCGACCTTCTCGAAAGAGTGTTCAGGTACGAAGAGGCGGCAGGCCGGTTTGCGGAGGCCGAGAACGCATTGTATGCGATTATCGAATCCGAACCGGCATTCATAACGGAAGGCGTGCTCTTCTACGAGCGACTCCTGCGGTGTTCTGATGACCGACTTGCCGCCGGCAATCTTCCCAGAGACGAGGTCCTCGAAGGAATGCACAGTTTGAAAACCCGATCGTGATTGCGCTCGATGCGATTCGGGCAGGCGTCCCGGTCTGGTTTGCGAGATAGTTCTGTAATCCCATCTGCTTGATCTGATTGCGCTGCGCCTCGTTCCAATCGAGGTGGTCCTCTTCCATCTTCAGGATCTTGATCATCAGGTCGACAGATGCCTGGTCGGCGACTTCATGGGCCAGCGCAATTGCGTCGTTGTACGCGCGCACAGCGCCTTCTTCTGATTCCTTGTCTTTGCGTTTCATCTGCCGTACCTTCCAACATTCTCGTACAAGAAGAATGAGCTACCCGTGTTCAGGCCTTTGAATGCGCAGATTGCTGCCGCGGTGCTTCTTTGCATTGCGGCATGCCAGGCGCAAGAGTCGATGGATCTTTCCGGCAGATGGCGATTTGCGATCGACAGGGACGATCGGGGAATAGAGGAACACTGGTGGTCGACGAGCCTTGCCGACTATATCCGGTTGCCCGGCTCGATGGCGGAGAATATGCAGGGCGATGAGGTCAGCCCGGTGACCCCGTGGGCCGGAGGAATCGTCGATCGGTCCTGGTATGTATCGGAAAAATTTGCACCCTATCGGAAACCCGGAAATGTCAAGCTCCCGTTCGGGCTGACGCCCGTCCGGGTCTATCAGGGCGCCGCATGGTATCAGCGTGAAGTCAATGTCCCCGGGATGTGGACCGGGAAGAAGATCATCCTCTCTCTGGAGCGCGTTCACTGGGAGTCACGTCTCTGGGTGGATTCATCGGAACTCGGGATGCAGAATGGTCTGTCCACACCTCATGAGTACGATCTTACACCTTTTCTGCACGGCGATCGCCACACGCTGACACTCCGCATAGACAATCGGATCAAGGCAATCGACATCGGGCAGAATGCGCACAGCATTACCGACCATACGCAAACCGACTGGAATGGTGTTGTCGGCCGGATGGAACTACTCGCCCTCCCTTCAGTGAATATAGGAGAACTGCGCATCGATCCGGACGTTGCGGGGAAAGCAATTCGCATCAGAACCGCAATTACCGGAAGCATGCCGGATAGGTCCGAAGCGTTGCACAATAGGTTTACGCGTTATCACGGATCGTGCACCCCATCACCAGCAAGGTCGTGCACTCACTGTCAGATTTGAGGGGCGGGATGGTCGCCGCGATATCGACACCATGATCGCACTCGGTGCTGATGCAGAGCTGTGGGATGAATTTCGACCAACGTGCTACCGGCTCGAGGTGAAAGTATCCGTGCCGGGTGACCAATCGTACACGCGGACTCATCTGTTCGGTCTGCGCAGTTTCACGGTGATCGGCACCCGGTTCTGCATCAATGGCCAACCGACATTTCTCAGAGGGACGCTTGACTGCTGCATGTTTCCGCTCACCGGGTACCCTTCGACCCGCGTGCAGGACTGGGAAAAGATCATGCAAGCGATCAAGGACCACGGGATGAATCACGTGCGTTTTCATTCGTGGTGCCCGCCGGAGGCGGCGTTCGTTGCCGCTGATCGGCTCGGATTGTATCTCCAGATTGAGTGTTCAATCTGGACACGCGTTGGAGACTCCACACCCGTTGACCAATGGCTGTACGACGAGAGTGAGCGGATTGTACGGACCTATGGCAATCATCCTTCGTTCTGTCTGATGGCCGCGGGAAATGAACCGAGCGGTCCGAAAATGAGCGAATTCCTTGACGGGTTCGTACGGTATTGGAAACACAAAGATCATCGCCGGCTCTATACCAGCGCGGCAGGTTGGCCGCAGCTTCCCGGTAATGACTACCAGAGCACCATGTATCCCCGTATCCAGATGTGGGGGGCGGGACTGCAAAGCATCATTAACCGGGAAGCTCCCCAGACGCTGTTTGATTTTCGAGACTTCGTGGGCAAAGAAGAGAAGCCGGTTATTTCGCATGAGATCGGGCAGTGGTGTGCATTTCCGAATCTCCGGGAGATTTCAAAGTACAGCGGTGTGCTCCGTGCCGGCAACTACGAAATCGTCAGAGATGAGCTGGCGTCCCGCGGAATGGCCGCCCTTGCCGACAGTTTTCTACTTGCCTCCGGAAAGCTGCAAACCCTCTGCTACAAGGCGGACATTGAGGCTGCTCTGCGGACACCGGGGATGGCGGGGTTTCAGGCGCTGGGCCTTCACGATTTTCCGGGCCAGGGGACAGCCATTGTCGGGGTGCTCGACGTGTTCTCCGAACCGAAAGGATATGTGACCGCCGCAGAATTCCGGCAGTTTTGCAGCGCGACCGTGCCCTTGCTCCGCATGGAGTCTTTTGTCTATTCACAAGACGACACGCTCAGGGCGGATGTCGAGGTTGCACATTTTGGGCCATCACGATTGTCCGGTGTCTTGTCTGCATGGCGCATTACTGATGCCCGGGGAATAGCGATCGACCGAGGCACATTTGGCCCTCGCGATATTGAGCTGGACAACTGCCAATCCATCGGTCGCATCGTGATTCCTCTCGCAGGGTTCGATGCACCCCACAAGTTCACGTTGAGCGTCACAATCGGCGGGGGACAGAATACCTGGGACTTCTGGGTCTATCCCTCGCACGACGCATCACGGAACGCCTCGTCCGTCATGGTGACTGATGTGTTGGACTCCGGCGTGGCTGCGCAGCTCCAGGCCGGTGCGACGGTGTTGCTGTCGCTTGGCCGGGGCAGAGTGATCGAAGGATGGGGAGGTGAAGTTGCTTTCGGTTTCAGCAGTATTTTCTGGAATACGGTCTGGACGAGCGGCCAGGCGCCTCATACTCTGGGCATTTTGTGCACTCCTGCCCATCCCGCCTTCGCTGAGTTTCCGTCAGAGTTCCATAGCAATCTCCAGTGGTGGGATCTTGTGGCGCACAGTTCGGTAGTGAATCTTGATAGTGTGCAGGGAGGCATACGACCACTGGTGCGCGTTGTGGACGATTGGAATAAGAACCGCAATCTGGCACTGATGTTCGAAGCAAGGGTCGGCAAAGGAAAGCTCCTTGTCTCCGGTGCCGATGTGATGACTGATCTTGAGCATCGGCCTGTAGCGCGGCAGATGCGGAGAAGCCTTGAGGAGTATATGGCCGGAGTCGTGTTCAGGCCGGAGCAAAACGTCGATGTGCAGAGGCTTATGAAGGCGTTTCTTCGTTAGCACCGGCACAATCTACTTCCTGATTATTGATGCGATTACTTATCGATCGTTGAGGCATTACGTTGAAGTCGCTTGCACTCATCCCCACGGCTTTGATCATCCTGGCGGCGACTGCCTGTTCTCCGTCGCCCGGGCAGGAGCCCAAACCAGTATACCTCAATCCATCCATTGCCATCGATGAGAGGGTGCGGGATCTGCTCTCCCGAATGACCCTGGAAGAAAAGGCCGGGCAATGGGTGCACGACGCTCCGGCCATCGGTCGGCTGGGTGTGCCAGCGTATAATTGGTGGAGTGAAGGACTGCACGGGGTGGCACGGGCGGGGTACGCAACGGTCTTTCCCCAGGCGATCGGGTTGGCGGCAACCTGGGATACGGCATTGATGGAGGCCGTCGGGACAGCCATCGGCAAAGAGGCCCGGGCGAAGCATCACGATTTTGTCCGCCGGGGCGAACGGGGGATGTATCAGGGGCTCTCCTTCTGGTCACCGAATATCAATCTCTTCCGCGATCCGCGGTGGGGAAGGGGGATGGAAACATTCGGCGAAGATCCGTTTCTCACGGGCAAGATCGGTTCCGCGTTTATCCGCGGGTTGCAGGGACGGGACCCGCGCTACCTGCAGGTGGTCGGAACGATGAAGCACTTCGCAGTTCACAGCGGCCCCGAGCCGGAACGTCATGCTTTTAATGCTGTCCCCACCGAACGGGATCTCCGCGAATCGTACCTGCCCCATTTCCGCATGTGCGTCAAGGAAGCGAACGTCCAGTCGGTGATGTGTGCGTACAACCGCTTTGACGGTGTACCCTGTTGTGGCAGCGATACGTTGCTGACCAAAATCCTCAGACAGGAATGGGGGTTTTCCGGCTATATTACTTCCGACTGCGGTGCCATCGGCGACATCTACAACGGCCACAAAGTGAAACGTGATGCTGCCGAAGCGACCGGCATGGCGATCAAAGCAGGAACCGACCTCAATTGCAGCTTTGGTGACGCAGCGCCGGTCGAAGCAATTCGCCGTGGACTCCTGACGGAATCAGAACTCGATCGAGCCATCGGGAGGCTCTTGCGGGCGCGCTTTCGTCTGGGTATGTTCGACCCACCGGAGTCGGTACCATACTCATCCATCCCGATATCGGTAGTCGGTTCGGACCGTCACCGCGCGCTCGCACTGGAAGCCGCGCGGAAGTCGATTGTGTTGCTCAAGAATGAAGGGAGTGTTCTGCCGTTGAAGAGCGGACTCCGCCGCGTTGCGGTGATCGGTCCCAATGCAAATGATATTCTCTCCCTTCTGGGCAACTATTACGGCACACCCGAAAAGCCGGTACTCCCTCTGGAGGGCATCCGAAAACGAGCGGGGGACAAGACCGAGGTGAACTACAGCCCCGGGTGCGCTTTTGCTGAAGGAGTCCCTCTCCTTGAAGTGCTAGCCGGTACCTACCTCCGTCATTCCTCCAACAACGGTCTGGCGCCCGGCCTGCGTGCCGAATGCTTCCGTGGTCAGTCCGCCAACGGGATGCCGGTCTCTTCACGTGTTGACACGACGGTGGATTTCAACTGGTGTGCATCGCTGCCCGTCGACTGCGGAGACTCCACGCACTTCACGACGACATGGACAGGCGTTCTCACACCGCCCGTGACCGGTCTCTATCAGCTCGGGACCTTCGGCTTCAGGAAGTATCGCATCGTCGTGGATGGGTCGACGGTTGACGGCGCCGAAACAGCGAGCGAGACGCCAACCTTTGGCCCCATCCATATGCAGGCCGGACGGCCATACCGGATACGGATAGAGGGAACGTGCAGACGCAGCGGATCGCTGGTGCAGCTTCTCTGGGAGATCCCCCGGGCAGATAGGGAAGCAGAGGCGCTTGCGTTGGCGAAGGATGCCGATATCGTGATCATCGCGCTCGGTCTTTCTCCACGGCTCGAAGGCGAAGAGATGAAGGTCGCCGTTACAGGTTTCCAGGGAGGAGACAGGGCAGATATCCGGCTACCGGAAAGTCAGCGCCATCTGCTCCATTCTGTGGCACAGGTAGGAAAACCCGTTGTCCTCATCCTTTTGAACGGCAGCGCAATCGCGGCCGGGGAATTTGATGCAATACCGGCGATTCTCGAATGCTGGTACCCGGGGCAGGCAGGAGGGACTGCAATTGCTGAGGTCCTCTTCGGAGATGTCAATCCGTCGGGCCGGCTGCCGGTGACCTTTTACGATTCCAATGGAGACCTCCCGCCATTTGGTGACTATGCAATGAAGGAACGCACCTATCGTTTCTTCACGGGAAATCCGCTGTTTCCGTTCGGCCATGGCTTGAGTTACACGCGATTCGAATATTCCGGTATCCGTATTCTCAATGCGCACGACGCGCTCAGGCTGGATGGTGTAGTGGAGTGTGATGTAGATGTCAAAAATGCCGGAGTTCGCTCCGGTGAAGAGGTCGTGCAATTCTACGTGAGAGCGGTCGACAGCCGCGTTCCCCGTCCTCTCAAAGACCTGCGGGGTTTTTCGCGTGTGGCACTTGAGCCCGGGGAAAGTACAACGGCAACGTTCTCATTTGCGCCTTCAGCGGTGCAGTATTATGATGCTACCGCCGGGGAATGGCGCGTGGAATCGGGCAGGTATGAACTCCTTGTTGGAGCATCATCGACGGACATCAGGCAGAACATAGTAATCACGGTGCCTTAGGAGCTTCGCGTATGTCCACTACCGTCGATAAACACAGTGCTCTTCTCGTTGCCTCGCTGTCATCCTTCCTGACGCCGTTCATGGGATCATCTCTGAATGTGGCTCTTCCCAGCATCGGGAATGAGTTTACCATGAGCGCGGTGCTCCTGAGTTGGGTGCCGACGTCGTACCTCCTTTCCTCGTCGGTCTTTCTGGTTCCGTTTGGCCGGCTGGCGGATATTGTCGGACGTCGACGGATGTTCCTGAGTGGGATAATGCTCTACACGCTCTCCTCCCTGCTCTGTGCGGTGGCTCCTTCTGCCGGTTTCCTTATTGGAGCGCGGGTTCTCCAGGGGATCAGTGGCGCTCTCATGTTCGGTATCAGCATTGCCATCCTCACCTCTGTGTTTCCGGCACACGAAAGGGGAAAAGCACTGGGAATCAACTCTGCGGCGGTGTACATCGGACTCTCGCTCGGGCCATTTGTAGGGGGTATCCTGACACAGCAACTCGGATGGCGCAGCATTTTCTGGGTGAACGTTCCTCTCGGCGTGTTCATGATCGTGCTTGTACTCTTGAAAATGAACATGGAATGGTCGGAATCCCGTGGCGCCCGATTCGATCTGGCAGGATCAGTGTTGTATAGCTTCGCCCTCGTAGCCGTCATGTACGGGTTCTCGCTTTTGCCGGGCATGTCGGGAGCCGGGATCGTTGCGGCGGGAATTATCGGGCTTCTCCTGTTCATTCGTCTCGAACTGCGGATCGAGAGTCCGGTGTTAGACATCAACCTCTTCCTTCGCAACAGGGTATTCGCTTTTTCAAATCTTGCCGCATTCATCAATTACAGCGCGACGTTCGCGGTGACATTCTTGTTGAGTCTGTATCTGTCGTACATCCGTGGACTCACCCCCCAGCAGACGGGTGTGGTGCTCATCGTTCAACCTGCAATGATGGCACTGTTTTCACCATTCGCGGGAAAACTCTCCGACCGCATCGAGCCCCGTGTTGTTGCCTCAATTGGCATGGGTGTCATCGTGGTTGGCCTGGCGTTTCTTGCGTTCCTCAGCGCGACGACACCATTCTGGGCGATTATCTCAGCGCTCGCCCTGCTGGGATTTGGCTTTGCGCTCTTCTCTTCTCCTAACACCAATGCGGTGATGAGTTCAGTGGAAAAATCGGTGTACGGTGTGGCTGCCGGGACTCTGGCAACGATGCGCATGACAGGTCAGACGCTGAGCATCGGGATCGCAATGCTCATCTTTGCGCTCATGATCGGCCGCGTGCAGATCACATCGGAGTTCTATCCGCAGTTCGTCAAGAGTGTGGATATCGCGTTCGGAGTTTTTGCAGTGTTGTGTGTCGCAGGGGTGTTCTCGTCGCTCGCGCGGGGGACGGTACGGGGGAGGAAGCCATCAATCGGGGATGGCGGATCCACAATGCACAATTGACATGTACTCACGACTGCAGAGCCCATGAATTTCTCAGATCTCATCAAAACACGACAGAGCGTCCGGGGCTACTCCGACAGGCCTGTAGAGCCGGAGAAGTTGCAGATACTCATCGAGTCGGTGCGGCTTGCACCTTCGGCCAGCAATTCGCAACCGTGGAAGCTGATCATTGTGGATGATCCGGCACTGCGCGATGCGGTGGCGAAGGCCACATTCAGCAGTGCCATAGCATTCAACCGCTTCGCGCCTCAGGCCCCGGTCATCGCAGTGCTGACCGTGGAGAAGTCCAAAGCAATTACACAGATTGGCGGTTGGATGAAGAAACGGGAATTCCCGTTGATCGATATCGGCATTGCGGCGGAGCATTTTTGTTTGCAGGCCGCTGATCTCGGTCTGGGGACCTGTATGCTTGGTTGGTTCGATGAACAGACCATCAAAGCACTTCTTGAGATTCCGCGCGGGATCAGGGTGGGGCTGATGATCACGCTGGGGTATCCGGAGGAAGGGTATCCTCTGCGGGTTAAAGCACGGAAGGCGCTGGAAGAAATGTGTGCACATAATAGTTACAACGTAACTCACCACATTCGTAATGGAATGTAACTTGCCTGAGGAAGGACGAAACAGGAATCCCCGGCAAGCCCGGGGATTCCTGTGATTGCCCGTCCGGATCAGCTGAGAAACACAGGCCGACTAGTGCTGCAACGTTTGCTCTTCAAAAGTCGGCCGGGTTCCCGCCATCGTCAGGAATACGTCGAGAGGCACGACCTCGAATTCTGGCCCGAGGTTGTCCAGAATCTCTTTCACCCTCTTGACATCGCTGTACTCGCGCACATGCACGAGAAGGAAGTACGGCCGCTTTGCATTAAGTGTTGCCAATTCCTCCAGATCAGCTACGGCGTCAGCTTCCGGACGCCTTGGAGATAGGTAATAGTCGAAAGAAACGAAAGGCCTGCCGTCGCGTACGGTGAACGTGTGGCCGGGACCGTACCCGTTGACAAATCCCAGCGCCTCGGGCATGCCGGTATAATAGAGATCAATGACGTTCTTCGGAAGGTCGGTATTGCCGGACACTTCGTCCCCTTCTGACCAGTCCATGGTTTCGAAAACGCGCAGGTCAAGTTCCTTCATCTGGTCGCGCGCCATCGCAATAAGCTGTATCAGGTACTTCTTCGGCACCGCCTTCGGATACAGGTAACCGGGTCCCGAGAGGCAGCCGATGAGGTAGTCATTGGGTGTTGCAGTAGAGTAGAAGTATTCAGCCATCCCGGGGGCCATCCATGTGTAGTTCATCAGGCATTCCCATGCGTAGGGAATTTCCCCCCGGCCGGGTTTCTCCCATGCACCGAGGCCCATCCCGTCCGTCTGGATGCAGCTGATATACACCTTGTTCTTCGGGACGATCTTCTCTCCCGGTTTCACGTGATGGTTGTTCTTGAACACAAACCCCGGTGACACCGGAATCTGTGAGCTGAAACTCAGGTTCGGCAGGGAATTCAATCCCTCAACACGGTGCCCGAATTGCGAAGTCAACGCGACATGCTCTTCTTCAAGATCTTTCTTGTAGGAATGCCATCCCATGACCATCGACATCGGCTTCATTTCAGCAAGCAATGTCTTTGCCAGTGTGTATTCAAGAGTGTCTGTTCGACGGGTAGAGAGATCGTTGAAGAAGACGCCCTTGACAATTCCCCAATCGGCGACTGCAGGTTTCATGACGTTCCCATGTTCCCCGCCGAGCCAGATGATGTACTCTTTGCTGCACCGGTTCCAGTACTGCTGACGGGCCCACGTGTAGATCTGTGCGTCGTTCATGCCTGCGAACTTCCCACGGAAATCTTCAACAGGCTTGAGTCCCGCCTCTTTCACGAGCGGAATTTCTGCTTCGCTCACGACGACGGCATCTTCAAGCCCGGCCACGGTGAATGCAACGATGAGCGATGTGCGCACGGATGTATCCCACACGACATATCCTTTGGCGTATTGTGCCAGTTGCTTCACGGCATCCGCCGGAGTCCTCAATTCTGTGAATGAAAAGTATCGTTTGGTTTTGTAGAAGGCATACACGGAGTCGACGTATGTAAACGGCCAGTCCTGCGGATACAGCAGGTAGACGAGCGGGTTCTTTCTGTTTGAGAGCCCTTGCAGACTGATCATCATGGCATTGTGCGGAAGTCCACCCTTGATTGTCCAGTCATCATCCAGGCGGGCGACGAATGCATGGCGTGCACCCTGCCGTTTGAGGATGTACTTGATTTCCGGACCGGTCATACGCGTTGACCGGGAGATGCGGTATGCCAGGATGTCGTTTCCTTCCACGAGGGCGAATCTGTGCAAGAATGTGACGGATGTTTTGCCCTGTGAACCGCGGATTGTGGATTTCTCCTTGATGAGCAGCGTTTTGCCTCCGTTTTCCCACAAGGCGGTAAACTGACGAATGCTTCCTTCGGGATAGCGCATGCCCATGAAGATGTTGCTCGAGAAGACCCAATGGGTTGCGGGGATATCGATTTGCGGTCCACCGGGTGTAATGGTGAGGGAATCATTGACGACAAGTCGCGATTGCCAGCGGTGCAGGATAGTCAGCTGTTCACCGGCAGTCCGGATGGTGACCGTGAGTGTTCGAAAATGATCGATGTCGGTGCTCTGCGATGGAAGAAGTTCCCACGTTCCCGAGAGATCGGCGTGGGATTGAGCAGTGCCGCGGGATGAGCAGAGGCCTGCTGCCAGCTGCATCAAGAGTACCAGGAGTATTGTGCGCATGGCTGGAATCCTTGCGAGAGAGTTTGACTTGAAGAGGGGGCACCTATGTACATAATGTACAAGGATTTTTGAGATATGCCATATTCCTCCCTGTGAAGGGAACGGATTCAATACTGCGGCTGTTACAGATATTGCACACGTATGAATCATCGGGGCCGCATGACCGCGGATCACACGACCATGAATCACCGGCACAGTTCATCGGTTCACGCTGCAGCATGTTGTTGCTGTCCCTGCCATGCGAGGGGCAGCATTCGTCATTATCTGTTGTAACCCTAAAGTGGTCGACGATTGTGCAAGCCCTTCGAATGTGAAGGGCTTTTTTTGTTGAGTAGTCATCGGGCAACCGTGCATTCACAATTCACAAGGAGGTAGCGTGAGAGCAACGAGTATTCTGCAGACCATCGGGCGGACTCCCACCGTCAGGATCAATCGTCTCTACCCGGAGGGCTACGAAGTCTGGGTGAAGATGGAGCGAGCGAATCCCGGCGGGAGCATCAAAGATCGCATCGCACTTTCGATGATCGAAGACGCTGAACGGAAGGGCATCCTCAAAAAGGGGAGTGTAATCATCGAGCCGACATCCGGGAACACCGGTATCGGCCTGGCGATGGTTGCTGCCGTCAAAGGGTATCGCGTGATTCTCGTTATGCCTGAATCCATGTCCGTCGAGCGCCGGCGGTTGATGGCTGCCTATGGAGCCGAGGTTGATCTGACTCCCCGGGAGAAGGGGGTGAAGGGTGCAATCGAGAGAGCCACACAGCTGGCGGCCGCGACACCCAATGCATGGATTCCCCAACAATTTGAGAATCAGGCAAATACGGAGGTTCACCGGAGGACGACCGCACAGGAGATACTCGATGACTTCCCGGAAGGCTTCGACGTGCTGATCACCGGTGTGGGAACGGGCGGACACATCACAGGGGTCACTGAAGTGTTGAGGAAGAGATTTCCCAAACTTCAGGCGTTCGCGGTAGAACCGGCGTTGTCTGCTGTGCTCAGTGGTGGGGCTCCCGGTCCACATCCTCTCCAGGGACTTGGTGCAGGTTTTGTCCCCGCCATCATGAACACCAAACTCCTGAACGGCGTGATCCAGATTACCAAAGAAGAGGCTTTCAGCTACGCCACGCGTGCAGCAAAGGAGGAAGGGATTTTTGTCGGCATTTCATCCGGTGCGTCCCTGGCAGCGGTGGCGAAGAAACTTCCCGAGCTGCCAAAAGGAAGCCGGATACTGACGTTCAACTATGACACGGGTGAGCGTTATCTTTCGATTGAGGGATTGTTCGGCTGATCGTGGTACAGGTAGGGCTCATTTCCCACCGTCGAGGGCGTGCACCACCTCCATAAACGTTCCGGAGCTTCACTGCGTCCAGCACGCCATTGGTACGCACTCCCGAGCACACATCCACGCCAAACGGCCCGACCTCGTCTATGGCCTGGCGCACGTTGTCAGGATTCAGTCCTCCGGCAAGAAACACGGGAATGCTCAGGGCTTCTCGGATGTTGCCGGCTGATGGACCAATCGTGACGGCGTCCGGTCCCGCCGAGTTCTTTCACGGCAAGGTCCGGACGTCCGGAGTCAAGCAGGATTGCATCGACATGCGCGTCGATCACCAGGGCGCGATCAATTGACTCCGGTCCCGTTACATGGACAACCTGCACCAGTTTCACACCCTGCAAAGCTGCGTGCAACTCCTCATACGTACCTTCCGTGAGCTCGTCGACAATCTGCAGAGCGGTGGTGTGCACCCGTTGGTGATGTGCGATGATCTCGTTGACGGTCTGGGCGCTTGTCAACAGAAACGTTGCGATGGGCGGAGGGATGGCGCGGGCGATCGCTGCTGCTTGCTCGTCGTTGATGACGCCCGGTCCGCTCGGCATTTTGCCAACCAGGCCGATGGCGCTTGCCCCGGCCGCAATCGCGAGTCGCGCTTCAAGGGGATTCAAGATGCAGCAGATCTTCACGCGGGGGAATTGCGTCGGTTCCATGAAGAGAGAATATGCAAATAGATCGAGAATCTCAACATGTTCACTTGCATTTCGCCTTCCGGGAGTCTGACATTGTGTGTGTTATGCGCATTCTCCACACCGCCGATTGGCACCTCGGGCTATCCCTCCACGGGGTTTCACTCGTCAATGATCAGCGCCACGTTCTTGAGCAGATACTCGGGATTGCAGAAGAAGAACAACCGGACGTCGTGATTATTGCGGGTGACGTCTTCGACCGCTCTTCACCGCCACCGGATGCTGTCGCTCTGCTCGACTGGGCGATCGGGCGCCTGGTGCTTGATCTGGGCCGGAAGGTCATACTCATCTCCGGGAATCATGACAGTGGTGAACGCATCGGTTGTTTCAGCGATCTCCTGCGGCAACGAGGTCTCTACCTGTTCGGCGTGCCTCGCATTCCGTTACCGTCGGTGACTGTCACGGATGTCTTCGGATCAGTCCGCCTGTTCGTGTTGCCGTACCTGGAACCGCATGTGGCCCGGTACCTCATGGGTGATGAGTCGATCAGGACACAACAGCAGGCATACGAGGCTTTACTGCGAACCATTCCTCAAGGACCGGATGCGCGGACAGTACTCATCGGCCATGCATTTGTCGCCGGTGGCCAATCGACGGGGAGCGAACGCCAGCTCTCTGTGGGGGGGTCAGAGGCGGTTTCGGCCGATATTTTCGCACCGTTCACGTATGTTGCGCTTGGACATTTGCACCGTCCACAACATGTGCTCAATGGAAAGGTCCGATATCCGGGATCGCTTCTTGCATATTCCTTCGATGAGGCGGGACAGGAGAAATCGGTAGAAATTGTCGATATCAGCAAGGACGGGTCGTGTGACATCCGGCGCATACCGCTGGTTCCGCTGAGAGCGATGCGACGGTTACGGGGGCGGATCATCAGGGGGGAATTCGTGCTCGATGGGAGCGGATCCGATTCCGCAGACGGAGGACTTCGTCGAGGTGACATTGCAGAACGATCGAACCGGTGGCGGACGCCATGTCGATTGTTCAGGCGCGTTATCCGAACGCGCTCAAGCTCCGGTGGGAGCGGTCACCGGTCCTCGTCTGTACGCACGACCACCACTATGGAAGAGATCCGGCGAAAGACGCCACTCGGTCTTCTGAAGGATTTCTTCCGTCATGGTCCAGGGGAGAGAGATGTCCGATGCGCAGATCGCCCTTGGTCAAAAAGCCGTCGAAGAAGTTGAGAGGGAGGTTCTATCATGAGACCTCTCAGACTCCACATCGAAGGATTCGGGGCGTTTGCCGAACCGGTGGAAATCGATCTGTCGACCTTCGCAGAAAGCACTCTGCTCCTGATTCATGGACCCACCGGCGCGGGCAAGACCACCATCTTTGACGCGCTCTGCTTCGCGCTGTATGGCATTTCCTCGGGCGCCCGAAAGCCGGAACAGTTGCGTTCGGACCACTGTATGCCGGGAACGCCCACCAGGGTCATGTGTGAGTTCTCGCTGCCATCGGGTGTCTACAGGATAACACGGGAGTTCAGGCCGCGGCGCACACCGGATGCTTTTGAAGAAAAGGACGTTCTGGAGTTTCTCGACGCCGGCGACGCGGCCATCCGTCGGCCGATGACAAAGAAGAGCGATATTCGGGATGAGGTAGAACGGCTGCTCGGACTGGATGCCGACCAATTTCGCCAGATCGTGATGTTGCCGCAGAATGACTTCCAGAAGATGTTGCTTGCCGATACCAAGCGCGAAACAGTTGATTCTGGAAAAACTCTTCCGTGCCTCAATGTACTCACGGATGACCCAGATGCTCTCGGAAATGACGCAGGAGAAGCGAAGTGCGTTCGATGAGCTGAAAAATAGGATTTCGGGCTTTCTCGCGTCGCACGGGGTCGAAGATGGTGCGGCCCTCATGAGCACGCACATCAATGCAGAACAGGCTTCCGTGGCGATTGCGGCCCGCCTCCCCGGTCTCCGCAAACAGTGGGATGACGCACGGAGTGCGCGTGAGGAGGGTAAGCGCCTGGTCGAGTACCACGTGGAACTCCGGAACGCGCAGGACTCTCTTCGTCAGCATCTTGCGGTGCAACCGGAAATCGAAGAAAACGTTGAGATTGAAGTTGCCCTCCGCGCTGAACCGTTGCGGTCGAGCCTCGCCGAAATCGAAGGAAGGCGAACAACGTGTCCGTGTACGACAGCAGGGCATTGAAACGCTGCACGGCAGCGATTACAGCGACGAGCAGGCAGAAGGACGACGCACAACGCGAGTGGATCTGGCTGGCACACGCAACGAGGAGATCCTCCGCCTTCAGGTCGAGGTGCACCGGCTTGAAGGTGCGAGGCCGCAACTTGTGCAACTCGAGAATGACCGGCACATCGCCGGACAGATCGACCGGCGACACCGGGAACTCGGTACGCGAATGCAGGAGTGTACGCTTCAGAAGGAGACGTGACGCAGGAGCTCGCGCGGCAATGATGCTGACCTGCCGGGTCTCGAAGCGACGGCGTTCGCACTCTCCGGACTCCAGGAAAGCGTGCGGCGCACACGGGAACTGCAGTCACCGTTCGATGCTTTGCAGAAGCTCCGGCAGGAATTCGCGGCGCTTCAACGGGAGGTTTCCGGTGCGGAAACGTCATTCGGTCGGCAATAGAGCGATGCACATCGGCCGCCGAAGCACTCACCATCATTGAAAGACGGTGGATTGAAAGCCAGGCGTCCCGACTGTCCGGCACGCTGACACAGGGTCAGCCCTGCCCCGTGTGCGGATCACCGACCATCCGCACCCCGCGCAACGTGGAGATGAAGAGGTAACCGACGCGGCGCTTGCCGCAGCACGGTCGGCACGGGACGCAACGGAGCGTGAACGGCGAGGATGCTCAGGCCCGTCTCGTTACCACGCGGAGTGCGCTGTCGCAGAGTGTCGCGTCACAAGAAAATCATGCGGGCATCCTGGGTGAATTCGCCGGCAACGATCAGACCGCATTTGACGCTCAACTCCGTCAGCAGGAGAGAGACCTTGCGCTCGCGCGGAAATCGGCGGAGCGACTGGACGAAGTACGCAAGAAGCGAGACGCTCCTCTCAAGAGCGCCTGCAGAAGCTCCGGAGGATATTGAGTGCCGGCCAGGAGCAGAAGACCGCGATAACCCGGGAACGGGCCACGGCGATGGCACAGATCCAGGGTGCGGTGAACGCAATAGGTGAGGATGTTCCGGACATGCAGACACTTGAAAAGAAACGGACGGAAGCCGAAACGCGCACCGCGGCACTGAGGCGACAGATGGAAAATGCGCAGACCCGCCATGCCGCACTGGCAGGGAGACGGTATTCGCCTTCATACAAGGCGTGACGAGGAGACCAGGGAACGGCATGCCGAGGTGGCGCGTATTGCGAACAGGCGCAAAGAACTCACCGAGAGTCTCAGGAGATGCGGTTTCAGCACGTCGATGATGTTGCGAAGGCGCTCTGCCGGAAGACGAGCGGCGTCGACTCAATGACCTGGTGCATCAATGGGACGAGAAGGTCAGTCACGTCTGCGGAGCACTGTGGAAGACCGTCAGCGCGTTGTCGCCGGCCGGTCGGAACCGGATCTTGCACCGCTTGTGCAGGCGGAGGAGCATGCCCGGAGCGCCCATGACGCAGAACAGCAACACGCAACGGAAGCACGTGCGACCGCACTACGGCTTGAAGAAGCGATCGTGCAACTCCGGCAATTGACAGACCGGCTTGAGTCCCTTCGCACGGAAGCCGGACAGGTCCAGGACCTCTCCGATGCCGTCTCCGGGAAGAATGCGATGGGTATCGCACTTTCGAGTTATGTGCTTTCGGTGTTTCTGGATGAGATCGTCACGTATGCGAACCAACGTCTGCGCGTGATATCGCACGATCGCTATGCGCTGATCCGGCGGACCGAGAGTGACGACCGGAGAAGACGGGCCGGTCTGGATCTTGATGTGTTCGACAGCTACACCGGCGAACAGCGGCAGGTGCAGACATTGTCCGGGGGTGAGCAATTCTACGCGGCGCTCTCGCTGGCACTGGGCGTCGCCGATGCCGCACAACAGCATACGGGCGGTGTGCGGATGGATGCCATGTTCATCGATGAGGGATTCGGGTCGCTCGACAACGAAACGCTGGATGTTGCCATCCGTGCACTGATGGACATCCAGGCCGATGGTCGGCTTGTGGCAATCATCTCCCATGTCGAGGAATTGAAAGCACGCATACCGGTGCGGCTTGAGGTGGTGAAAGGAAAGACCGGGAGCAGCATTCGCTGGTCTGACAACTGATCCCGGCCCCATTCATCGCGCGGAAGTGCATTTCGTCGCAGAGCGCTTGAAGATCCTGATCGTTTTTGCCACACTACGATACTATGGGAAAGGCCTTTCCCAGTAGGAGAATCTCAATCCTCCGAGGAGAGAACCATGCTTCACAGAATCATCTGCGGTAGCGTATGTGTCCTGATGTTTGTCTGCGTTGCAGCATCGGGTATGGCACAGGAGACGAAAATCCCCGACTTTTCGAATCTTCCACGCTCCGAAGTGCCGGCAGCGTACACATGGCGCATCGAAGATTTGTACCCTGACATGGATGCGTGGAAGCGGGACCGCGACGTTGTCCAGGGTCTGATCGCACAGATTGATACCCGTGCCAAGGACTGGACGTCAACTCCGCAAAAGTTTCTGTCGTTATATCAATTCACCGATTCCATCGGCCTGATCATGCGAAAGCTCTATGCGTACGCCGGCAATCAGAGCAATATGGATCTTGGCAATGCCACATACAGGAGCATGCAGGGAGAGATGCAGAGCATAGGGGCCACCTTCGGCGCGAAGGTGGCTTTCCGGAACGATGACATTTTGAAGATGGACGAGAAGTCACTGCGGGGATACTTCGAGAAGGAGCCGAAACTCGCGCAATACCGGTTCCGCGTGGAGGAGGTGCTCAGGGCAAGGAAGTACGTATTGCCGAAAGACCAGCAGAAAATCTTCTCGCTGACAGGGCTCTTTTCCGGAGCTACCGCACAGGTCGCCGATGTGCTTAACAATGTTGAAATCCCCGCGCAGGACGTCACTTTGTCGGATGGCTCCCGGGTTACTCTCGAATGTGGCCGGGTACATGCGCTATCGCGGAACGAAGAACAATGCCGACCGCTCACTCGTGATGCGGTCATTCTGGTCGGAACGAAAGAAATTCGAGAATTCTCTCGCAGGCCTCCTCGATGGTGGTATCAAGGGAGATTTGTTTGCCGCCCGCGTCCAGGGATACAACAGCTGTCTGCATGCGCGGCTGTTCGATGACAATATCGACACAACGGTATACCATCAACTGATCGCCACAGTCCGTCAGAACCTTGCACCGCTCCACCGCTATCTCAGACTGCGTCAGAAGATGCTCGGTCTTGACACGCTCCGCTACGACGATATCTACGCATCGGCTGTGCGGGCGGTGGATCGCAAGTATACGTATGAAGAAGCCCGTACAATCATCATGGGATCCCTGCAGCCCCTCGGTGACGAATACCGGCAGATACTCACCAGCGCATTCGACAACCGGTGGATCGATATCTATCCCAACAAGGGAAAGCAACTCGGGGCGTATTCCGGGGGTGTCTACGGTGTTCATCCGTTCATTAAAATGAACTACAACGGGAACTATGACGCCGTGTCGACCCTGACACACGAGCTGGGCCATTCGGCGCACTCATATCTTGCCGACAAGAACCAGGAATTCGGGAATTCGGGATATCCGACATTCCTTGCTGAAATTGCCTCGACGTTCAACGAGAATCTGCTCGTGGACTATATGCTCAAGCACGAGAAAGACGATCTTGTGAAGCTGAAGATTCTTGATGCATATCTGGATGGCGTGCGTGCGACTATCTACCGTCAGGTGCTCTTTGCAGAATACGAACTTGCCATGCACCGTCACGTGGAAGAAGGTCAATCACTCACACCGGACTGGCTGACGGAACGCTATCTCGCGCTCACAAGGGAATACTATGGTCATGACAAGGGAGTAATGCGGGTTGACGATTTCATCGGGAACGAGTGGAGTATTGTTGCCCACTTCTATCTCAATTACTACGTCTTCCAGTACAGTACAGGAATGATCGCATCGCTTGCGCTGAGTGAGAAGGCGTTAAAGGGGTCGAAGGCCGATGCAGAGCGATACCTCGGGATGCTCAAGGCCGGGGGGAGCGATTCGCCGCTGAAGCTGTTGAAAAACGCCGGCGTTGATATGACTTCGGCCGGGCCGGGCGAAGCCGCCCTGCGGCGTTTCGACGCAATGGTAGGGGAGATGGAGAAGATCGTGGCGAAGCTGAAAGCGGACGGGAAGATGTAAAAAGGGGTTGTTGACAATGGGAGTTTGATTTTGTAGATTTGCGCGTGTGTAATTATGCCCTTCAAATGTTAGCGGTAACATTCATTTCACGGTTGAGCCCATCCTGACGATGGAAACCTATCTCACCAAGCCGGTGTCTCTGCGTAACTTTGCGGCCATCTACGGAGAGGAGCCAGGTGACATCCGTGCTGCGACAGACCGATTCCTCCGGCTGGGCGACCTCTACCGGCAGGAATTCGGCGGGGTGCCTTCAACTTTCGCCAGCACACCGGGGCGCGTAGAGCTCTGCGGAAACCACACGGACCATAATCACGGCAGTGTCCTTGCAGCAACAGTGCATCTGGACACGATTGCTGCGGCAGCATCTTCAGGGGATACACTTGTTACCGTTCGATCCCAGGGTTTTGGAGCGCCATTCCGTGTCGATCTCGATCACCTGGACATGGTCCCCGAGGAAGTGGGAACAACGTCGGCCATGATTCGTGGAATTGCCGCGCGCCTGCAGGGGCTTGGCTATGCAGTTGAAGGCTTCAATGCAATAGTGAGCAGCGGCGTCCTCCCCGGTTCCGGTCTCAGTTCTTCAGCTTCTTTTGAAGTGCTCATCGGCACCATCTTCAATGTGCTCTCTAACGACGGTGGCATTGGTGCAACGCAACTCGCGCAGATTGGCCAGTACGCGGAGAACACATACTTCCGGAAACCGTGCGGTCTCATGGATCAGCTCACCTGTGCGATCGGCGGCATCGTCAATATCGATTTTGCTGATCCCCGGCATCCTGTGACCCACACACTCCGCTCACGTTTTGAAGAACACTCCCTCAGCCTTCTTGTCGTCCATACGGGCGGGAACCATGCAGACCTGACGGCCGAGTACGCCGCGGTGCCGAGAGAAATGAAAGCAGTAGCGGGGCATTTCGGGTATGCGAGTCTGCGAGATTTGTCGAGCACAACCCTGCTAAAGGCTATCCCCGAAGTGCGTGCGGAACTGGGCGATAGGGCAATTCTTCGCGCGCTTCACTTCTTCGCGGAGAACGAACGGGTTGCCGACCAGGTGCGCGCTCTCGAGAACGACGATGTCGATATGTTTCTCCGGATCATGAACGCATCCGGTAGCTCTTCGTGTCGCTGGCTGCAGAATTGTGCAACGTATCAAGACCCTCGCGAACAGGCATTGATGCTCGGTCTCGCCCTTTCGGAATGGTTTATCAACATCACCGGCAGAGGCGCGTGCCGGGTTCACGGGGGAGGGTTTGCAGGTACAATTCTCGCCGTGCTTCCCCATGCGGTCGTGCCTGACTATGCTGCAATGATGGGACGTGTGTACGGCGATCAGTCAGTGACACGCCTGAAGATCCGGAACGTCGGCACGTGTACGCTCCTGAATGTGTAAGAGTAGAGAGAGCCTTGCGTCTCTGATAACTTGTCAACCTTCCATTCACATGTCCATCGAGGTGCAGATATGTGGTCGTCACGAGTGTCAGGAATATTCGCCATCGTAATGATGGTGGCGGGAATAGGCGGGTGCGCGCGCAACGATCACGCCGGGAAACCGATGAAACCCGTTCCCTTCGGAAAAACGGCGGACGGAACCGAAGTGTTTCTCTATACGCTGAAGAACAATGCGGGCATGGAAGCAAAGATCACGAATTACGGAGGCATTGTCGTGTCACTACGTGTACCTGACCGGTCGGGTACTCTGGACGACGTGGTGCTCGGCTACGATTCCCTTGCCGGATACCTGAAGGAGACACCGTATTTCGGTGCCCTCATCGGTCGGTACGGCAACCGGATCAAGAATGGAAAATTCTCACTTGACGGCCGCGAGTATATGCTTGCCACCAACAACGGTGCCAACCACTTACATGGCGGAGTCAAGGGCTTCGACAAAGTCGTGTGGAACGCCGAAGCAATGCAGTCGAAAGACGGCCCTTCGCTCGTGTTGACCTACGTCAGCAAGGATGGTGAGGAGGGGTATCCGGGAACGCTCAGTGTTAAGGCGGTGTACACGGTGACAGAGTCGAATGAGCTTGTGGTCGAATTCACGGCAACCACCGATAGGACGACGATTGTCAACCTCACGCATCACTCGTACTTCAATCTCGCCGGAGCGAACGGGGCCGATACAATTCTCGATCAGGTGCTGATGATTGACGCGGATCGGTTTACGCCCGTGGACAGCACGTTAATACCGACAGGGGAGTTGCAGGACGTGACGGGGACGCCGATGGATTTCCGGACCCCGGTGGCAATCGGCGCCCGGATAGGCATCGACGATATACAGTTAAAGCGTGGCGGCGGGTACGATCACAATTGGGTATTGAACGGGTATGGCAAGGGAATGCGGGTGATTGCCCGTGTGACAGAAGCGAAGACCGGAAGGATCCTGGAAGTGCGTTCGGCAGAACCGGGTTTGCAGTTTTATTCGGGCAATTTCCTTGATGGAACGCTGATTGGCAAGTACGGCCGGAGGTATGTGCATCGATACGGGCTCTGTCTCGAACCCCAGCATTACCCGGATTCGCCAAACCAGCCCGCTTTTCCATCGGTTGTCGTAAAACCGGGTGAAACATACAAAAATCGCATTGTCTATGCATTTTCGGCGCAATAGTTTTCTGGGATGCATCGCATTTTTCTGTTGACTTTGCGATTTCAGATTGTAACTTTACAAGCAATCCCCCGCTAACAGGTCGTACAAGCGGCTTTTGTCGCGGAGTAGTTTTGTGAATTTTAATGTTACCGCTAACATTTCTTCCACGAGATGTGTAACCCACTCAACCAGAACATCGCCTGAGAAGGGAGGAGGTGAAGCAGGCCCAAGGAACGCCTACCGTTTGCCGCTCGAACAAGCGGAGGTTGCTACGCAGGCAGTCCACGTTGTCGGTCAAGCTATCATCACAAGGAGAGCAGCTATGAAACCCCGTTTCTACGTTTTTGCCATCGCAGTTCTGGCGATGGTCTCTGCTGCAGGCCTTCATGCGCAGGCGCTCGAACCCATCGGCGGACCGTATACGGTCGACACCAACACGGTGGTCCTGCTGCATTTCGATTCGACGATGGTCAACGAAGCCGCGGCGGTCGGGAAGACCGCACCACAAGCCATCAAGCATACAACCAGTCCGTCGAAAATCTACTTCATCAACAACACCGGCGTCCCCGGCATGGGAAAGTGCGTGCGGTTGGACAACGGTGCCAGCACAGACTCCACCTATCTGACAATTCCCGATACCGCAGCTCTCGATCTCACGGGCAGCTGGACGATCGAAGCATGGGCGAACATCTTCACGTTCGGCAGCGGCTCGCCGGACTACCGGTGGGTTCCGCGTGTATCCATGAAACCCGCCGACGAGACGTTCTATGATGGCGCCAACTGGTGGATGGAAATGTGGGGCGACAGTCGTTCGTTCCAAACCGGTTATGTCGCAGAGTCAGGATCGTACGTGACGACGTCGTCTCCCAGCAACATGTTCGTTCCGGGAGAATGGGTCCACCTGACGTTTATTCGCGACGCCGAGCGTGCGTTCATCGCGGTCATGGTTCATGATAAGGATAAAAACCTGAAAGGATTTATCACGCAAGGCTTTACCAAAGGCGATAAGCCCCGTAACACCAAGCAGGCGATGCACATGGGGTGGGCGGGAGCGGTCGGCATCACCAATCCCAGCGGCGACTCCTGGCTCGACGGATTCATTGATGAACTCCGCATCAGCAAAGTGGTCCGGAATTTTGCGGGACCTCCGGTGATTTCGGACAAGACCATACTTCCCAACCAACCGTCGACCGCAACGTCCTATCCGGTCAGCGTCACTGCGTTCCCGTTGAATGCCGGCGGAAGCATCACGAGCGCCGTGCTGAAGTACCGCACCGATACTGTGAGTGCATTCGGCAGCATCACGCTGAGTGCGGGACCCAACAACACGTACACCGGCGCCATCCCCGGCCAGCCGTTCGGCAAGACGGTGCAATACTACTACAAGGTGACGGACAACAACAGCCTGACAGTCTGTGTTCCCGTCCAATGCTGAAGCGACGACAAATCCAGGTCGGCTGTCCTTCGGTATTTACCAACCCAACTCGCAGGTGCTGAACCTGACGTTCGAAGAGGGTCCGTCCGGCGTGCCGGTTGACCATTCACCCAATGCATGCACGATCGTAACGCGCGTCTACAGGGATTATTCGACGAATGTTCCGATGGGCGGTGGCACCTACTCCTGGTTGCTGAGCTCTCATGCGGGCGTCGCTCGGGATTCCGACTGGGTGGAGGCTGTCTCGCCGTTCCTTGCGGTCGAAGAATTCACGCTCGACTTCTGGGTCAACGCCGATTCCGCCGACAGGCACGCGGTACGCATCATCATCAATCCTTCCGCCGAGCACGATTGGAACAACGCCAACTTCGAGATCAGCTTCCGCAATGGTGCCCCGGGGGTCCCGGTGTACACGGCCCGTTACTGGAACAATGACGGTTCCGGCGCAAATGTCCTGCAGGACACGGTTGCCGGTGCCGCCCATATTGGCAAATGGCGCCACATCATCATTGAGCGGAAGAGCTCGACGGGAAAGTTTGCCATGGTGATCAAGAATGAGAACGACGTCCTGATCTACAAACAGGTCGTGGATGGGATCAAGCCGCCGCTCATGGCTGGGGCGCCAATGCGTATCGGACGGTCATGGGTGGATCCGGGTGACCCGTACTATGTCGGTCCATTCCGTGGCAGGCTTGACAACGTGAAGGTGTACAACTATGCTCAGGCCGGTATCACCACCGGTGTCGACAACGGCGATCAGGGTACACCTCTCGTGTTCGCGCTGGAACAGAACTACCCGAATCCGTTCAACCCGACAACGAGAATTGCCTTCACGCTCCCCAGCGCAATGCAGGCAGATCTGATTGTGTTTGATGTCCTCGGACGTCAGGTGAAAACCCTCGTGAACGAGGTGCGGCATGCCGGAGAGCACTTTGTGCAGTGGGATGGCACGAACGCCACGGGTGCATCGGTCTCCAGCGGTGTCTATTTCTGCCGTCTAGTTGCCGGTGGCAACGAGAAAGTCACCAAGATGATGTTGATGAAGTACGGTGCAGTGGTAGGTTTCGGCGAACAGTTCGCCACACAGCAGGGAACCGCCGACTGCACGGTGCAGTCGGCGGGGCCTGCGATGCAGAGTCACGAATGATTGCATGAGGCGCGTATGTCCACGCGGTGCGGTATTCTTGCTGCCATAATCATGCTCACCTGGGTGCTGGGCGGTTGCAAGACCAGTGTTGAGCCTTCACCGTCTCCCGGCATTCTGCGGGTCACCTTGAAAAGCGCGGAGAGCGATACCAACATTGTTCTCCTGAATGATACCTCGCACTTTTCACGGTGGGACAACTTCGGCATGGTTGTCTCGCAAGGGCGTTTGTCCCAGGGAGATACGTACGCCAGCATCTATAATAACGCCTCCAGTGCACGAAAGACCAGCGACACGGTCAACGCCCTCGGCCGCGAATGGCTGACTGGAACGCCCATTACATATCTGGACACAGCGACCATCACGCCCCAGAACAGCAGGTACCGGAAATATACGATCTTCGAATCCTATGTGCCGCCGGGGACATACGATAAGTTGACATTTGCATTGACCGCCTCGGAGATGGAAATCTTCATCCCGAAGCATTATCTCAATCCCGTCGGTCTCCCTCCCGGCGATGCGCCCAGTATGGACCTTGCCGGTACCTTCACGATCCAGGAAAACGGCGTCACAGAGGTTGATGTGGAAGTGCTGCCGTACAAATCGCTGCGGCGGTACCAGGATCAGTTCTACTTTGAACGGAAGGTTTCCGTCGTGCGTATTCAGATGCTACAGCAATAATTCGTTGCACTCGGCAATAGGGCTGCATGGATGACTACAGGTGGCTTATGACCAAACAGTTGACATATAGTGTGCGGTGGCTCATGCTGGGGCTGATGCTGGCAGGGATTTCCTGTGAACGGCCGACGGCCCCCCCCAATCCCAATGCAGCGCCGCACACGCGGCTGGCAAATGTTCCCAAGGACAATGACACCGTCTTTGCCTTGGTCACAATGAACTGGAGCGGCGGCGACAACGACGGCTTCATCATGCGCTATCAGTACCGCTACTTCACGTATCATCTGGCCGCCGGTGCAACGACAGATTGGGTGATCTTTGACTCCACAGCCTGGACCGACACGACCGGCTCCGGCGTGGTCATCGCCTTCAATTCCACGGAAGCATTGAACAAGCAGCGTTTTCTTGTCCGTGCCATCGACAACGACGGGAATGCCGATCTTCAGCCGGCGGAGAAGATCATCTATACCCTTCGCACCGCTCCACCGATCACACAGATCCTGTCACCGGCCCGCAATGCAACGCTTCTTGTCAGCGTGCAGATCACCGACTGGTGGGCGGGCGTGCCGCTGATTTTTAAAGCAACCGACCCCACCAAGCTTGGGAAGATTGTGGCGTTCGGATGGTCTGCCGACGACGGCCCGGTCACCTGGACGCAGGACACGTCGGTGTTCGTGACTCCTGATAAGTTCGCCCAGCCGTTCAGCGGTCAGCACAAACTCCGTGTTATCTCCCGGAACAACACCAATCTGATCGACCCCACCGGTGATTCCGTCCTGGTCAATCTTCTAATCCCGACATTTGACAAGAGCGTGTTGGTCATCGACGAGACGGACGAATTCAACAATCCGTTCATCACCATGGGGATCACCGATTCTGTGACCGATGCGTATTACGCGGAGCTCTTCCCGGGCGCCACCCAGTGGGACTTCAAGAAAAGCGGGATGCCGCCGCGTCAGATTCTTGCGCAGTACAAACTCCTCGTCTGGCACGCGGATGATATTCCGGCCAGCCAGCCGCACAAGATTTCCGATCCGGCCAATATCGCCGTGTTCACCGACTATCTCAAAGTGGGCGGCAAATTCCTGATGAGCGGTTGGCGCATTTTGAAGTCGTTCGCGTACCTTAACAATTTTCCGTTCACGTTTACGCAAGGTAACTTTGTGTATGATTATCTCCATATTCGCATGGTCAGCGAGACGGACATCCTCGGAGACATGTCGGGAGGCCAGGGGAAAATCGGCTCGTTCAGCAGCTTCAGTGTGGACTCGGCACGTCTCGCCTTTTTCCCGTACGACGGCCGTTTGTCACAGGTGAATCTCATCACCTCGATGGCGGGATTCACGGACATCCTGTATTCCTATGTCAATGACGACAACAGTCCCAATGTGACCTACCGCGGACGCGCAATTGCATTGCGGTACTACGGGACGGTGTACGATGCTGTTGTGCTCGGGTTCCCGCTCTATTTCATCAAAAAAGATGATGCCAAAGTGATGACACAAGAAATCCTGAGAAGTCTGCATGTTCAGTGAGGAGTCTGATATGACGCGGTACCACGCAGTACTTCGTTTGCTGGTCCGGCCGGCGTTGGCTCTTCTAGCCGGAGTTCTCCTCGTGCCCGCCGCGTTCGGGCAGAATACGGGGAAAATCGCGGGCACTGTTCGCGACAAAGCGACCGGCGAGCCGCTCGTGGGAGCGAATGTTGCCGTGAAGGGGACCTCCTTCGGCGCATCAACGGACATTGATGGCCATTTTTTCATTCTGCGTGTCCCGCCCGGCATGCACGATCTCCAGGTCTCGACCGTCGGATATCAGGGACTGACCGTCAAAGGCGTCCGTGTCCAGATCGATCTGACGGCGGAAGTCAACATCAAACTGGATCAGACGGCAATCGAAGTGGAAGGCGTGACAATTATCGCGGAACAGAAGATGGTGCAGAAGGACGTCACGTCCACCCGGCGTACCGTTTCACAGGCCACCATTCGCGAGACGCCGGGGTTGGACGCGATGGGGGATATATTCAAGTTGCAGGCCGGGGCGGTGTTGACGGCCGGTCCCCCTACGCTGCGCCTCGCCGACGGGACGCAACTCCAGGTGCGCGACCAAAGCCTCCAGGATGTCCACATCCGTGGCGGGCGCGGCGGCGAAATCCTGTATATGGTCGATGGTATGCCCGTTACGCATCCGATCTACGGCGGCCGCAGTGTGATGGATTTGAACCTGGTGGACGTGGAGAGCGTGGAGTTGCTCACCGGGGCGTTTAACGCGGAGTATGGCCAGGCACAGTCCGGCGTGGTGAACATCGTGACCAAGAGCGGCGGCGAACGGTTCAAAGGCGGCGTCGAGTACAAGACCGACCGTGCGGGGTTCCTGGGCGATTCGTACATGACGGACTACGGTACGCTTTATGTCGGCGGGCCGGAGCCGGTGTCCAACCTGCTCCTCCCGTTGCTGGGCATCGACGCCGGGCAGAAGCTGAGCTTCTTCTTCTCGGCCAATGCCACGCTGACGAACACGCCGTATGACAACCACCGGACACGGCGCGACCTGGATCTCTTCGGGTTCACTGTCAAGGAACGCCAGGACAACTCCACGAATATCAATGCGAAATTGAATTGGGACATCTCCGGCGAACACAAGCTGACCTTGAGTTACCATGGCACGCGCAAACAATGGAGTGATTTCGACTGGCTCTGGATCAACTCGCCCGACAACACAGCCGACTACATGCGGAAGAACTACACCCTGAACGCCACATTCAACCATGTCCTCTCGAAGGCGACCTACTATACGCTCATGGCCGGCTACCTGGACGTTGTATATAAGGGGTCTCTCGGAGGATTGACGCCGCCGGATTTCTGGCGGACAGACAGCACGGGGAAGCTCAACGCCATCTACAACTCCCCGACGATTGACCAGAGCACGGGATTCAACGATCCCAGCGGCATGCAATCCATCTGGCGTGACGATCACACCAAGACGTTCACCTTCAAAGGCGATCTCACATCGCAGGTACATCCCGCGCATCTCATCAAGACCGGCTTCGAGTTCCAATACAACACCATCAGCTATATCGACATCCAGGACGGCGGCACCAAATTGTCCAATTTCGCCATGGGAGCTGATTCCGTCGCCCCTCCCGGCCCCTATCCGATGTTTGGGCAGAATCGCTGGGTGTTTGACGTCAAACCCACGATTGCCTCTGCATTTTTTCAGGACAAGTTCGAATTGGAGTACCTGGTCATCAATGCCGGAATCCGCGTGGACTACTTTGATCTGGGGTCAACCGTGATGCAAGGTGCCTGGACACAACGGTGGGAGGCAGCCACGGGCCTTCATGCGAATTGGAAGCGGTCGATCTACAAGCTCAGCCCGCGCTTCGGAGTATCGTTCCCCATCTCCGAAAACACCGTGGTCTTCTTCTCGTATGGCCATTTCAACCAGCTGCCGGAATTGCAGTACTTCTACCGCGATCCCTACAGCAGCTCCTTCACGGGCAATCCGGGTCTGGACTATGAACAGACGATTCTCTACGAGTTCGGGTTCACGCACCAGTTGAATGACTATTGGGCCGTCGACATCAAGAGCTACGGTAAGGATATCTCCAAGCAAATCGGCACGACGCGCGTTTATAGCACGCTGGGCACACCTGTAGATCTCTACGACAATCTGGGCTATGGCCGCGCCCGGGGACTGGAATTCGAGGTGGTGAAGAACTCTTCGGACTTCCTTTCGGGCCGTGCGACGTATACGTTGCAGTGGGCGAACGGATACTCATCCTCCGCATTTGACGATTATGTGAGGTCCACCAACAATTTCCCGTATCCGATCAGAGAACGTGCGCTGGACTGGGATATGCGGCACCAGGTCATTGTGCAGGCTTCGGCGGCCGTCGAACCCGGACAGCACCCGAACATCTTCGGATTCCAGCTGCCCGACGATTGGAACCTGACACTGCTTTACCGGTACGCCACAGGGACACCGTACACACCGGGCCAGGCGACGCTCAATCCGGTTGAAGCACAAAAACAAGAGAATACCGCATACGGTCCGTATACGTCGAGCGCGGATCTGAAATTCGAGAAGGGGTTCTCCTGGGGCGGCATCCGGCTGGCGTTGACCCTCGATGTCTTCAACCTGTTTGACCAACGGAACGTACAGACAGTGCGCTCGGATCTGGGGTTCAACCAGTGGACAGGGAAGCCCTACCATTACGGCGATCTGCAGAGCCCGCAGAACAACCTCTATGATTACTATACCATGCTTAGTCTGCGCAATCCGAGCGTGTTTTCGGAGGGAAGATCAACGAAACTCGGCCTGAGGGTCGACTTCTGATGAACGGCATTGATATGAAACAGCGGCGAGAGCTACCCATGCGTCTGTACAGAGGAGTGATTGTGTTTGCGATCGCGTGTGCATTGCTGCCCCCTGCGGCGACATTCGCACAATTTACCAAGCTGGACTGGAAGCTGACCACCGTCGGCAAAGTCCGCCAGGTCCTCACAAACATGGGAACACTGAACAAAGCGCGGACGAACTATCCCGGGTTAATCAACGCGGAATTTCCTGCGGGAAGCCGCGAAGAGCATCTGTACCAGGGGGGGATCTGGGTTGGCGCGATTGCGCCGACAGGTGACACACTCGTCTCACAAACCCAGGCGCACTTCTCGCCCAATGAATTCTATCCCTCCTCCAACAACTGGGATACGGTCTGGACCGGCGCGAAGGGCGATACGCTTCAGATTCCCTATTGGCAGAACTATACATGCGTTTCCGACCAGGATTTCGTCTGCCGGTACAGCGACTACAACCTACTCAACATCGAAAACCACGTGCCGCTCTACCTCGATGTCACCCAAACCACCTATTCCTGGAGTTCCGGACAACTGGGTGAATTCCTGTTGCATAGGTACTATATCACGCCCAAGAAGTTTCCGCTCAAGGAGTGCTACATCGCTTTCTGGATGCACGGGTCGTCAGGCACCATTGACGCAGCGGACAATTTCATCGATGAATTCACTCATTATTATGCGGCGTACCATATGGGTGTGGATGAAGATTCACCGGGGGGGAATGACGGTACCACGATCAGCCCCGTAGGTTTCAGCGTGTTGCGCCCCGTGGATAACGTGCAGAAGTGGACGTTCAAGTACTACGAACATGAAGATCTTCCCACCACCGACCCGGCATGTTACCGGGAGATGTCGAGCGGCACGATCATGCCGGACCGGCTGGAACGCGCTCGTGCGCATATCATCCTGGGCTTCGGCCCGTTTAGCGTGGCGGTCGGAGATACCATGGTCGTGGAAATGGGTGAGATATTCGGCTACGGCCTCGCGGGTGCCTTGAAAAACGCGGCCTATCTCCAGTTCCTGAAAAGCAAGAACTTCCAGGTTCCTTCCCCACCGCCGCGCCCCGTGTTGCGCGTGACGACGGCAAGTCACGAAGTGTCGTTCGACTGGAAACCGCTGTCAGGTGTGACCAACCCGGAAACGTACAAGGACCCAAACCGCGGTGACACAATCTCGCACCCATTTGAAGGGTACCGGCTCTACAAGAGCACCAAGAGTTCGGAAGGTCCGTGGACACTGCTGGCGGAGTATGACGTCATTGACGATATCGGTTACAACACGGGACTGCAGTACAACTATAAGGATACCGGTCTCCTCAACAACGTGGAGGTCTACTATACCCTGACGGCGTTTTCGAAACCCGACAACGTCATCAATTTTCCTTCACAGGAGACAAGCCTCGCGGCAAATATGAAAGTGGTCGTGCCGGGGACAGCGCCGCCGGCGACGGTCGGGGAGGTCGCTGCTGTGCCGAATCCCTACCGGGGCGACATCGCTTATAATTCGTACAACCCTCCGTGGGAGAGGCCCCAGGGGAACCGACCATGGTGGATGGAGCAGGACCGGCGCATTCAGTTTATCAACCTGCCGGGTCAATGCCAGATCAAGATTTTCACGCTGGCCGGGGATCTCGTCAATACCATTGACCACGCCGATCCCAACAAAGGGTACGAAGACTGGAATCTGACGTCACATATCGGACAAGCCGTCGCCAGCGGTATTTATCTCTTTACCGTCCAGGATATGACGAATGGCAAAGTGCAGGTCGGGAAATTCGTGATCATCAAATAGCGTTGACACCGCCCAACCGAAGGTGAAGAGTGATGAAACGGACAATACTTTGTGTGTTGCTTGTGCTTCCAGGAGTACTGAGTGCGCAGTATGATCGTCCCGGAAGCACTGACGGTCAATTTCTCAAGATTGGCGTGAGCGCTCGAGGCGCCGGCATGAGCGATGCCTTCTTGGCATGCGCCGAAGGCGCCGAAGCGACATACTACAACGTTGCCGCGCTCCCGTGGATGAAAGGGGCCGATGTTGTGTTCAACCACACCAAATGGTTTGCCAGCATCAACCATGAATTTGCAGCGGGGACCTATAATGCCGGAGATATCGGCAGCTTCGGACTCTCCGTTACAGCACTCTCTACCGATGAAATGAAAGTCCGCACACCCCTGCAACCGGAAGGCACCGGCGAGACCTTCTATGCAGGCAACTACCGGTTCGGGTTGAGCTATGCAAGGTTCCTTACCGATCGAGTGACCCTCGGGTTCACAGTAAGCTATATCAATATGAAGCTGTATCAGAGTTTCAAAGCGGATGCCATGTCGCTTGACCTGGCAGTGATGTATGTCTCCGATTTCCGCGGCTTTCGATTTGCCCTTGAAATTGCCGACTTCGGTTCTAACATCCAATATGTGAACGAGTCCTACCCTCTTCCCACGAACTTCCAGTTCGGCATGGCGATGAATGTCATTGACGGAGATGACCAGAAACTTCTCGTGAGTTTCACGGCGGTGAAACCCAACGAAGGTGAGCCCCAGGCGCAGGTAGGCGGAGAGTGGAATTTCCAAAGGACGCTCTTCCTGCGCGGAGGCTACAAGCTCAACTACTCCACGGCGACCTACTCGTTGGGTGGAGGCGTTGCGTTTACGATGGCCGGACTCGGGATGCGGGCCGACTATGCCTTCAGCAACTACACGACGTTGGGCGGCACACACAGGTTCGGTGTGGGTCTGTCGTTCTAAAGGCCGCGTTCACGGGTTTCACATCTCAGCGTGAAGACACAGCAATTGAAGCACTCGGCCACTCCGGAGCATGTGCTGTATGGGGAAGCTTTTTCAGAAGGGGATCGTGTGCGTACCTCTCGCATGCGCACTCTTTGCCTGTTCCGCAGTTTCCGGTCAACCGGAAGAACACGATCCCCCTCACCCTTCTGACATTTCTTCGCTTTCGCTTCCTCCTGCATTCCCGTCGACCGACTATACCCCTCACGGCTATATCGACAATCCCTACCATAGCATGGTGGCCAACAGGAGCGGTGTGATCAGGACGTATCCTCCGCTGGGCGTCGGCTGGTGGCGGACAGAGGCCACGGCGGGAGGCTACGGATACGGGGACCGCGATCATCTGAACTATATCTCAATTCTGCAGCTCAGTGCCGCAATCGGCGATACGGTGTTCCTGACAGAGGACGATTTTCCCCGAAACGGGAGCGCTCTCCGCTCTGCCTACCACACCAATCACATGTTGAGCTACGATTGGCAGGTTGACGCGGTGACGTTCAGCATGCGCTGTTTCCTTGCACGGGAACATGCCCTTGCCTGCTATATCGAGGTGACGAACGCGGGCGCTATCCCAAAGGAAGTCAGCGTGCATGCGACACACATCTATCGCATCGGGTCGACGAAATGGTGGGGAAGCGATGGGTTGACCTCACGGTATACCCGTCAACACGGAGCAAGCATCAGCAAAGTCTGGGCCTACGGCGATGTGTTCGCGCTCGCAGGATCGGTTCCCTGCGCGTCGTTCATGTCGACAGATTCAGGCGCGGTCTGGGAACGGTGGATTCGGAACAACGACCCCTCATCGATCAACGGGAGTTCGTTACAGGGGCGTGGTCCCCTCTGGTCAGCCCAGAGATTTCTCCTCCGTATACCTGCGCATGACCGCCGGGGAATGTGGGTGATGCTGTGCCGGGGAAAGAACGAGTCGGCGACATTGGATGAATTGAGACACGCGTTTGCAGAGGCTGAGCAGGTGCTCGGCGAACAGCTTGCGGAAGACCAGGAATTCTGGGCGTCATGCCCTGTGTTGACCGGCGATTGGCCTGATGCATGGCGCCGGGGTTGGGTCTATGACTTTGAAACATTGCGCATGACAGTGAGGCGACCGCTCGGAATATTCAAACATCCGTGGGATGGCATGCAGGTTCATTCGCCACGTGTTGTTCTCGGTGAGACGAGCCTTGACATGATGACGCTCGGGTACGCCTCCCCATCCCTGGCCCGCGAGGTACTCTACGGGACGTTCGCCGACGCGTTGGCCCCCAACATCCCCTGTGCCCGGGAAGACGGGAGCGTGAACATGATTTCTGCCGACGGCTCTGAATGTGGTACCGCTCCGATGTGGGGGTATCCGTTCCACGTGCTCCGTTCGCAGTTTGCAGCCTCGCAGGATACCGGCTGGCTTGCGGGTCTCTATCCCCATCTTTCCGCCTATCTTCTCTGGTGGCTCAAGAATCGCACGGATAGTGAGGGCTGGCTGCACTGCAATAACAGCTGGGAGTCGGGTCAGGATGGGTCGCGGCGCTTCCTCGTTGCAGAACACAACGAAGGTGCCGTCGCTGACTTCGTTCGTACGGTTGACGTCGAGTCCAGCATGGCAGAGGCACTCACCACCATGGGGCTCTTTGCGGATATGCTGGGCAAGCGTGCAGAGGCTAACGATTGGCAGAAACTGGCTTTCCGCCGGGTGCAGAATGCACGCGGGATGTTCTCTGACGGATGGTTCCACGATGTTGACGGCAGAAATGGCAGACCCATTGACCTCCACGGCTATTTTGATGTCATGATGTTAGCCCCGGTTGCCTGCGGGGTCGCAACACCGGACCAGATGCACTCACTGCAGGCGAAGTTTGGCTATTTTCTGGCCCATCCGACGCCGAGCCTGGAATGGCCTCCGCTTCTTTTCACATTTGCGGAGGCGGCCTGGCGTGCAGGCGAACGGGAAGCAGCGTCACTCGCGGTCGCGAGTACAGCTGATCGCACATACCGGAGGACGGATGCGCGGAGAGTGAGTTCCCGGAATGCGACTGATCCCTTTTCGTACAGGGTCCCCGGTGTGGCAAATGAATACTGGCCCGTCCAGGATATCTTGCCGGGGGGTGAGAATTACGGCTGGGGAGCCACTCTGCCAATGTTCATTATTCGCAATATTGCGGGATTCCGGGAAACGGAGAGCCTTTCGGCAGACAGCTTCCTCGTCGCGCCGTACGTGCCTTCGTCGTTGATGCATGCCGGAAAGACCTATGGCATCACCAATCTGAGATTCGGAAATGTAACGACGAGCATGGAGATCACCTGTGCAGCGGACAACCAGCTCAGGATATCGCTCCGTCCCCGTGCAAAGGCATCATGTTCGTTGCGGGTCGTCGAGAGGGAAACAGGGCGCGTTGTGGCAGAGACAATGTCCGGTGAAGGAGCCATGCTCTCCTGGACGGGAGTGAACGGAAAGGTCTATACAGTTCAGAGCAGGTGAATGTAGCGCACCCGGACATGCCAACGGTGTCAGGGCGATCCATGGCAACGCAAAGGACAATCACACTGTGAAAATGTTTACGATGTTCGTGCTGGGGGTTGCGGTTTCCTGCACCTGTGGAGCGCAGGCCCATCTGCCCTTTCTTTCCAATCTTCATGCAACGAAAGACAGCCCACTGTACACAACGTACGCCGCAGCGATGGAGCGGTCTGAGTTCACGCTGGATGAAGGCTACCACATGATGTTCTATGATTCCTCACGTGGAATCGAGTTCTCGACGGACAACGCGGGGATCCTTTCGATGGGGATCCGGAAAGGGACCCGCTTCGTCAACACGCTGAAGGATATGGCCGCGCAACCAGTCATCACAGCGTCGTATCCGGATCTCGTGAAATACGAATTCGCTCCGTTCTCCGATATCAAGGTGAGCGCCACATTCCTCGTCTACAGCTCTCACCTTGCAGTACATGAGGTTATCGTGACGAACATGGGTACGCAGCGGACAACGGTGGATCTTCTTCCGTATCTGCAGAATTCTCAAAGGGCATTCAATGATGTGCATATGCTCCCGTCGGAAAGCGCCGTGGCCTTCACGCACGAGGCGTTGCCGGACGGCTGGGTGCTCGAACATGGCGTGCCGTATGTCGACAAGGTGCACAATATACTGGCCTTTTCTGCAAAACCTGAAAGGATGGCGAGCTTCCGAAGTTACCGATGGGGTGGCGTGGAGATTCCGCAGGTCATCGATCTTGAGAAGAAGGGAGTGTACGCCCTGTGGGGGCGCATGACCCACGGGGACGGTGAACGATGCCAGCACAGGGATCCGTCACCCAGAATGCTGGTGATGCTGAACAACGACCGCAGCCGGATTCTCGTTGAAAACGCTCCTCGATGGGGAAGCGGTGAGGCGAACCTGAACTCTTCAGCGCTTTACGGCATCGAACTCGGCAACTTCGGCCGGATACAGGCGGGCGATTCTGTTACCGTGATGCTCTCGTGTGAAGCCACGCGCGAGCAGGCTTCGGTGACGGCGGCGATCGGCGACACTGCGAAGGAACGTGATCGGAGGATCGATCTTCGTTTTGCCCCGGGTCCCGCCCCCCGGTGCCCCGAGAATGTCAGGAGAGATATCTGGGGGAGCGGCACCGAACTTCGTCTCTACTGGAAGGCCGGCGCACCGGGTGTGCAGTATAGCGTGTACCGTCGGGACTATCACGCGGGCGGTATCTATGAACGTCTCGCGGCTGATCTGGTCCAGACATTTTTCACTGACAAAAATATCCCCGATGACAAAGTGTACGGCTATATCGTTACCGCCGTCGATGCACAAGGGAGGATGAGTGTTCATTCGAACGAAGTCAACAACATCGAAGGGAGTGATTTCCTCACCGATGTGAAATATCCCGGCCAGGTCAAGGGTGACGCCCGTGACCTTGCCCGCGTCATTGCCGCATCGAAGACTCTGGATCTTGCGCCAGGAGCGAGTGAACGATTCCGGATCGTGCGCGGCGTACACCGTCCGGGCGGTTCGCAGGATTCACTGCTCGTCGATGCGCACCGTCTGCTTACTATAGACCTGGAAAAATTCCTGAGAGCGGATGAAGTGTTGTTCAGCGGGATTCCGGAGCCGGGGATGGCGGATCCCCAACAGCAGATGCTCTACTGGACATCCTTCGCTATGATGCGTCAGGTGATGCTGCCTCCGGAAGGGAAGTGTGGCTACAACTATTACGTGTTTTCGCGAGAACCACAATGGGGGTGGGGGCACGGAGGACAGGTGTTTCATGAGAGCCTTACTATGCTTGCCTACGCTCTGATGGACCCTGCCGGTGCCATGAACTCGCAACGCATCTACCGCGAGCGACAATACAAAGATGGGTACATCAATTACCGCACGGGACCGTATCTGGACGAAACCATCCCCTACAACGGACAGCTGACGACTTCGGCGCCCTGGTACGCATGGCAGAACTGGGAAATATACAGAATCACGAAAGACAGAGCCTTTCTCGAAGAGATGTATCGTTCAAGCGCATCCTTCTACCGCTACTATGTGAAGAATCGTGACGCGGATGGAGACGGACTGTGTGAATGGGGAGGCGAAGCAGTACTTGAATGCGTCCGCGATGGACTCGTTGCCGTGTGGGACCAGGTCGGATGGCCTGCGGAATTCGAAGCGATGGACGGTAATGCCATGTTGGTGATGGAAGCAAAAGCTCTCGCCTCCATGGCCACAGAGCTGGGACACACGCAGGAAGCCGCAGAGTGGCAACGAGATGCAACCGAACGGACCCGGCGGATCAATGAGACGTTCTGGGATGACGAGACCGGCTTCTACTATCTTGTGGACCGGAAGAGCCATCAATTCACTTACAAGAAACCAAACGATCTGAAGCGCCAGGAAATTATCGGCTTTCTGCCGCTCTGGGCAGGCATCGCGGATTCTGCCCGCGCCCGCCGGCTGGTCAGTACCCTCACGGATCCGAAAAAATTCTGGCGACGCTATGGCGTTCCCTCCCTGGCTGCTGACGATCCTTACTACAACCCCAAGGGGTACTGGAATGGTCCGGTCTGGATCGAATGGGTGTATCTTATCGAGCGCGGACTGCTCCAGTATGGCTACACGAAGGAAGCAAAAGAAATGGTCGACCGGGTAGCGGAGAACATGATCGCCCAGCTGAAAAAGGATCACAATCTCTGGGAATTCTACAGTCCCGATGATCAGTGGGCGGGATATCACAAGACATACATCTGGGCGGGGATTATCACGCGAATGATGATGGATGCCAAAGAGTAATGGAGATTCCAATGATCCGCTCGACACTGCTCTGTACGCTCATGTTCATTCTGGCTCTACCGGTCTCCAGAGTGGAGGCGCAAAGGGTGAGATCTCTGGATGTCACCACCGGTGCCGGCATAGGCGTCGACGGCTATACCGATGCGACCGGAACACGCATTTCGCTGTCACGCCGGGTGCCACTGTTCACCTTCACGGTGAACGAGAAGCTGTCAAGTTCTCTCTCCTGTACGGCGCGCCGGGAAGGAGACAGCATTCGCTGGACGTCCGCGTCGGGTTTTGGAGGATCGCTCAAGGTCGACCGAGAGTTCAGGCGCGGTTGGAAGGGTGCCATTACATTTCGCAACAGCTCGCGCGACACATTGCAGCTTGCGAACATTGTGCCGCTGGGCGAAGCCCCTGATCATGTCTACATCCGTTCTGTCGGAGCCTCAGACCTATCAAAACCGTTTGAGCAGGTCCACCCTGTTCCGCCCGGGCGTCGGACCCATAGGCGTGGTTCTCCCCGACAATGCGTGGGAGATGGGATTCGGTGACATCAGGGTCGGAAAGGGAGACGGCCTGGCTGCCATAGCACGCCGCCGTGACTCTGCACAGGCCGAGCTCCGCCGGTTTCGGGCTGCGGTCCCTCCGGGTGGCTGGGTCACGTATGATCTGTTCCTTGACGCTCACTCCGGTGACTGGCGTGACGGCATGCGCATGATGTTCCGGGACCGCTGGCTGTACGATCTGGAAGCATTTGACAATACGCTCTTTGAGCGGCCGGATCTTCTGTGGATCAGGAAAAGTTATCTTCTGCTTCTGCAGTTCGCGTGGGATCATGAGTACGTGGATGCCTCGAGCGGGAAACGACAATTCGATGCGTTCCTTGCAAGTCGCGACGCAGTGCTCGGGGGGTACGAAGCGTACATGATCTGGCCGACCTGGCCGCGGCTCGGCCTGGATCAGCGGAATCAGTGGGACATGTACAGGGATCTACCGGGCGGACTGCTGGAGCTCGGGAGGCAGGTGAAATACTCTCATGCCCGTGGTACGAAGTATTTCATTGCCTATAACCCATGGGATGAAAGCACCCGCCGCGAGGATCATCTTGCAGGGATGGAGGATATGCTGCGGACACTCGATGCAGACGGGGTTGTGCTGGACACCTGGGGGCAATCCAGCAAGGAGTTCCAGGCCGCAGCCGACAGGGTGAAGCCGGGTGTTGTGTTATACAGCGAGGGCATGGCGATTCCCAAAGATATGCCCGGCATCGTCGCCGGACGGGTGCATGATGCGATCTTCATGCCACCGCCGCTGAATCTCAACAAACTCATCAAACCGGAGTTTGGCATTTTCCGGGTTGTTCAGCTTGCCGAAGGTCGGATCCACCGGGAAATCGCCGTCTCGTTTTTCAATGGGTACGGGACGGAGTTGAATATCATGCGACCCGGGAGGCCAGACTGGATCGATGAAGAATCTGCATACCTGGGAAGAACCACGAAAATCCTCCGGGAAAACTCCACCGCATTTCTCAGTCGTGACTGGGTTCCTCTGCTGCCAACCACCGTCGACAGCGTCTGGGTGAACAAATGGCCTGCTGGGGATAAGACACTCTATACGATCTACAGTCTGCGGCCGGAAGGCGTCAGCGGACCTCTCTTCGAAGTTCCCGTCTCGAAGGATTCTCATTTTGTCGATATCTGGCATCATGAGGAACTCGACACAGTTGCGGTTGGGGGAAAAGCGTATATCCCGGCGACGCTGGAGGGTTTCAGCCGCTCATGGCTTGGAACACGCAGGGAGGGGAATGTCGATTGCATAGTGCAATTCCCGCGCCTGCTGGAAGTGGACCTCGATCAGGATTCGCTGACAGTGCACACGGACCGCGGCGATTCGGTGATCGTGTGGGCGGGAATGCCGTCATACTCGTGCAGGTCCGTGCGGTTTGCAGCCGGCCACATCGCCATCTCATTGCGTGCTGCACTCGGGCGGCATGAAGAGAAATTCGTAGTACAGCTCTTTGACAAGTCCGGATTACGTGACGAACGTGTGGTGAACGTTCCTCTGGCGACGCCACGCCTGGTCACGCGAGGTGAGCGTACGGCCCCTGCCAAAACGCTTCCTTCCGGTATGGTGCTGATCCCTGCCGGGACATTCGCATACGTCCCCACGCGAAGCTTTCTGAGTCCGAACGAAGTCATTCCCTATCCCGGTTTAAAGAAATCGACCGTGTATCTCTCTGCCTTCTACATGGACAAGTATCCGGTGACGAACGAGCAGTTCGGGGAGTTTCTCAGAATCTCGGGCTACAGGCCCGCCGATACGACAAATTTCCTGAAGCACTGGGTCAACAATACTCCACCCAAAGGGATGGAGAAACATCCTGTGGTCTATGTAGACCGGACTGATGCCCGGGCATACGTTCAGTGGGCGGGGAAGAGACTTCCGATTGAGGTTGAGTGGCAATATGCAGCACAGGGATCTGACGGCCGCAAATACCCGTGGGGGAATACATTCGATTCCACGAAATGTAACTACGGCCTTGGTACGACGAGCCCAGTGGATGCATACCCCCAGGGGCAGAGTCCGTTCGGGGTGATGGATCTCGTGGGGAACGTATGGCAGTTGATGAATGACCAGTATGACAACGGCACGTTCTACTTCGGGATGTTGCGAGGTGGCTGCTACTATAAACCGACGGCGAGTTGGTGGTATGTTCAGGGGGGGCCACAACCTGTGGACAACCCGCAGATTCTGTTGCTGGTTTCGCCTGGATTGGACAGATGTGCAACGGTGGGCTTCCGTTGTGTGAAAGATGCTCCTCGATGAACGGTGGTGACAAAGGAAACATACGATGATGACTCGTCCGGGTTTTCTCCTTCTGCTTCTCCTGGGCTCCGGGCTCCCACTCGCGGCCCAGACCCCACTCGATAACATGCTCTCGCCATCACGGCTCCCGGTGCTGAAAGACTTCCGGATGAAGCAGGTGTCGAGCTGTGATACCAGCGGAGGCAACGATGACTTCATTGCGATCGCACCCGGTGCGACTGCCGTCATTGCCGACCTCAGGGGGCCGGGGGTTATTGTCGGCATATGGTGCACTGTTGCTTCCCCCGACAAATACTTTCTCCGGCGTACAGTACTACGTTTCTTCTGGGACGGCGAGACGACTCCGTCTGTAGAAGTGCCTCTGGGAGATTTCTTCGGAACCGGTTTTCAGTACAAACAATATGTCACACCCTATATCGGAATGTCGAGCGGAGGGTACTACTGCTATTTTCCCATGCCCTTCAATGCCTCAGCCCGGGTTGAGGTGCTGAATCAGACCGGCAAGGAGATCAACTCATTCTACTACCACATTGACTACCAGCAACTGCCCTCGCCACTCGACGCTGATGTCGCGTACTTCCATGCGAGCTGGCATCGTGAACCGCGAACCGATCCCCGGACCAGCTATACCATTCTCGATGCCGAAGGACGAGGTCATTTTGTCGGTCTGAATATGAGTATGCAAAGTTACAACAATGACATGCAATATCTGGAAGGTAATGAGTTTGTCTATGTTGATGGGGAAAAGAAGCCGTCGATTGCCGGCACGGGAACGGAAGACTACTTCAACAGCGGTTGGTATTTCAACCGGGGTGAATTTGCCGCCCCGTACCACGGGTTGATCCTGAAGGATGATTCTCTCCAACGCATCGCTGCGTACCGGTTCCACATCCTCGATGTGATCCCGTTCTCTACGTCGTTGCGTTTTACGATTGAACATGGCAACCGGAATGCGGAGATCGCTGACTACAGCAGCACGGCCTACTGGTACCAGAAAGAGCCGCACAAGCCATTCGCGGAAATGGCACCGGCCGGCATGCGCATTCCCTTGCGGGTTGTTGTCCCCAATGGTGCAGTCGAGGCGGAATCGCTGCGCCCGTTGGAAACACACGCGAAGTGGGATGTCCAAGACATGTCCCCGTTCGGTGCGGAATGGAGCGGCATGAAACAGCTCTGCGTGCACCTGGAGAAGCCGGCGGACGGTTTCACGGTGAGTCTACCCGTAGAAGAAGAGGAATATGATGTGTCGCTGTTCTTTACGCGGGGACCTTCGTACGGAAACTGGGCGGTGACGCAGAATGGACAAAAGCTGGTGACATGCGACGGGTACAGTGACGAGACCGTCCACGGCGGAAAACTCGTCCTGAAAGGGCTCAAGGCTGCGATGGGAACATTGCAGCTGCGATGTGTTGCAGGAGAGAAGCCACCGAGGGCGTCAGGCAATGATGTCGGGCTCGATGCTTTTGTGCTTCAACCGCATCGGCACTACATTCCTGAATGGTATCTCATAGGGCCATTTGCCAACCCGCGGGATGCGAAACTGAAGCGGTTAGGCCTGGACATCCCGTACGCGCCGGAGAAAGAGATTGACGTGTCTGCGACATACAAAGGGGTCAATGACCAGCTGATCGGGTGGACGCTCACGAAAACCCCGCCGCAGGGAAGAATGGATCTTTATCAGTTTGATCCGTACGAGATGGTTGTGGTGTACGCGCTGACCTATGTGTTTTCACCGATGGACCAAACGCTTCCGTTGCTGCTCGGGAGTGATGATGGAGTGAAAGCGTTCCTGAATTCCCGGGAAATACACAGATTTCTGGGTATCCGCGTGGCCGCGCCCGATCAGGATCGTGTTCCGCTCCCCCTGAAGAAGGGGTGGAATGCATTGATGCTCAAAATCGAAAACAACTACGGCGGATACAACTTCTTCGCACGCGTGCTCGATCCGACGCACTCCCTTGTCTTCAGTCCCATCAAAAAGCCATGAGAGGGGCCTCACAGTGACCGCGGGATTCAGAATGCTATTGGTGTTGGGCGTGCTGGGCATCATGCCCGTGTGCGGACAAGTCACAATTCATGACCCCTATCTCAAGATCAGTGCCGGCGCACGTGATCCTCTGTTCACGACCTATGCCGCACCGATGAGCCGATCGCGCTTCTTTGCAGACAAAGCGTACTTTATGGAATATTTCACACCGGATAAGCCCATAACCTACACGAGTCAGTATGCCGGTGATCTCACTGTTGTCTGGAAATTCAATAATATTGTGGTCAACAAAACCCGCGATTTTGCCCGGCCGCCGGTTGTCACGGCATCGTTCCCCGACATGGCGGTGCTGGAGTATGAGCCCTTCAAAGATGTCCGTGTCCAGGAAACGTTCTCCGTGTACAGTTCGGGATCGGCGATCATCGATCTCCACATTGCAAACGCCGGAGCGACGTCGTACTCGATCATGGTGTATCCGCTGCTATTTTTGCCGCAGGATTCGTTGCGGGTGATACGGTACGACAGCGCTGCGGGTGGAATGGTGTTTGCCCATCATGAACCGCTCGTACGATTGCACAGCAATCTCTACAAGGACCGGGGATATCCGACGGACTTTCGCGATGTACTTTCCGCGCAACCGGCCCCTCAGAGCTACGGCATGTACGACGCATGTTCACTTGAGGAATTCTATTTTTCGGTCAAGCGCCTGAGCAAGGTGCATGAGAATCTCCTGACACTTAACGGTCGGACGGAAGGCCCGGCGGCAATCGTCGCTCTTCAGCGTACGCTTTCCTTGAAGCCGGGGGAAGAGGCCTCACTGCGGTTCATCCGTAGTGTGCAGGATGCACGAGAACCCGAAGCTGAACTTTTCAATGATGCGCGATCGGCAGGCAGAGCCAACCTGCAGAAATGCGTGGATGACAACGAAGTTCTTTTCCAGTCGGTCCCGCGGATACGTTTCAAGACTCCGGGTGAGAAGATCGTGTATCTCGGGGCATTCAATCTTGTCCGTCAGTGCATGCTTCCCGCGTCGGGCCAGACCTCCCGGAATTTCTACGTGTTTTCGCGCAACCCGGTGTGGGGGTGGGGTCATGGCCATCAGGTGATGCATGAATCTCTCTCTATGATACCCTATGTCTACCTTGATGCCCGCTCTGCAGAAGAATCCCAACGAATCTATATCGACCAGCAGTATGAAGACGGCCTGATTGCGTACAGACACGGCCCACGGGGCCCTCAGGTATATCCCCACGAAGGAACGCCAACGACATCCGCGCCGTTCTTCTCCTGGACAAACTGGGAGATGTACACCGTCTCAAAAAACAGAACGTTTCTCAAGGATGCATATGCTGCAGGTGCCCGGTTCATCCGGTATCTCGAACAGGAGCGCGATCAGGACAACGACGGGATGTTCGAATGGGGACCGTACGGTATTATTGAAAATGTGCGTGATGGGTGGAACGTGGTGTTCCAGCTCTTTTCGGGTGGCGAGGATGAGGGGCGGGATATCTCCCACGAACTCGATGTGCTTGATCTGACCGCTGAAGTGGCCAACGAAATGTACTCGTTGAAACAGATGGCACAGGAACTCGGCGACACATCGGGAATTCGAGAGTGGTCTCAGAAGTTTGAACGTGTAGCAGGTCTCATCAACCGTTATATGTGGGACCCACGGGACAAATTCTACTACAATGTTGCGATGGCAGACAACTCTTTTCAGTTTGAGGGCAAGAGTCTTAAGAGGAAGGAGCTGATCGGCTTCCTGCCGATGTGGGCCCACGTGGCCACCCGCGAACAGGCACGCGAACTTGTCAAGCATTTGACCGATTCAACGTCCTTCTGGCGCCGGTACGGTATCCCGACGCTTGCAGCCGACGATCCCCACTATACGCCGTTTGTCGATGGGTGTTGCAGGTGGAATGGGCCTGTCTGGCTGCTCTGGGACTATGTCGTGATGCGCGGGTTGAAGAACTATGGATACGACGACCTCGCGCGTGAAGTGGGGGGGAAAATGTTCAATGCGGTATCGGCGCAGCTTTCTACTAATCACCGGTTTTGGGAGTCGTACAGTCCGGACTTCCCCATTCAGGAGAGCCCTGCGAATTACATCTGGGATTCGATAATGGCCAAAGTTCTCATGGATCTCTATACAAAGTGAACACTATGCGCATCCGACATGGATTGATGTACATTCTGCACATTGTTGCCTGTGTGTTGTCTACCGCTCACATTGCACGCGGGCACTCCGGAAATTGTCGCCAATCGGCCACCTCTCGCACGAAACCCGTACATCAAACTTCCACTCGGTTCGATTGAGGCACGCGGCTGGCTTCTCGAGCAGCTGAAGCTGTCCGCCAAAGGCATGACGGGTCACCTGGACGAGATCTGGAAAGATGTCGGCCCGGAGAATGGCTGGCTCGGCGGGAAAGGAGATAGCTGGGAACGCGGACCGTACTGGCTCGATGGGCTCCTGCCGCTTGCCTATACTCTGAAAGATCCGGCGCTGATAGCCAAAGTGCAGCCCTGGATAGAATGGAGCCTGAAGAACCAGCGACGGGACGGCTATTTCGGCCCGGTGAGCGACACTACAAGGAAATTTACACCCGATCAACGGGTCCTTGCGTGGCAGGAGCCGCGGAAGGAAGACTGGTGGCCCCATATGGTGATGCTGAAGGTGATGGAGCAGTACTATGAGGCAACCGGAGATAAGCGGGTGCTGTCGTTCATGACCAGCTACTTCAGGTATCAAGCGGCACAACTGCCGGTACATACGCTGGATCACTGGACAGATTGGGCCAAAGCCCGCGGAGGAGAAAACCTTGCGACGATCTACTGGCTCTACAATCGGACCGGTGATGCTTTCCTCCTGGATCTGGCTAAAATGGTCTTTTCGCAGACGGAAGACTGGACCGGTGAGCTGGCATCGGGTGATCCACGGTACTGGCATGGCGTGAACACAGGGATGGGAGTGAAGCAGCCGGCGGTGTACTATCAACAGAGCAACGACGAGCGGTACCTGAAAGCCGTGAAAAAAGGGATCAACGATCTCATGAAATATCACGGACAGGTTGAAGGCTTGTTCTCCGGGGACGAGTTGCTCCATGGCACGGATCCGGTGCAGGGCACAGAGCTCTGCACCGTGGTGGAATACATGTTTAGTCTCGAGACGATCCTCGGTATCACGGGAGACACAGACTACGCTGAACGGCTCGAGCGTGTCGCATTCAACGCGCTTCCGGCGCAGGTGAAGCCTGACTTCACGGGCCGGCAGTACTACCAGATGCCAAACCAGATACTCTGTGATACGACATTCCAGAACTTCAATACCCGGCACTGGGGGACAATACTCTTCGGACTGGAGAATGGGTACGGATGCTGTACTGCGAACTACCATCAGGGTTGGCCGAAATTCACCGCCCATCTCTGGTCTGCAACGCCCGATGCCGGGCTGGCTGCCCTGGTGTATGCCCCTTCGGCAGTGAGTGCCCGCGTTGGCGGAAACACGCAAGTCCAATTCACCGAAGAGACGGAGTATCCGTTCGGGGAAACGGTTACGCTGGTATTTCACTCAACGGCAGATGTGACGTTTCCGCTGCATTTGCGGATTCCGGCATGGTGTACAACGGCTTCGGTATCTGTCAACGGTGATCATTCGCCCTGTTCCGAAACCCGGGACTATCGAGGTACTCTCGCGAACGTGGAAGGACGGCGATCGTGTCCAGCTTCGCTTCCCCATGACGGTCCGCGTATCCCGCTGGCATGAAGAATCCGTCGGCGTTGAATACGGCCCGCTGGTGTTTGGACTTCGTATTGGAGAAGAGTGGAAACCCATTCGCGGCACGGGGTCATACGCCACGTATGCGGTGTATCCGAAGGATCCCTGGAATGTCGGTCTCGTGATTGCGAACCTGGAAAAGCCGGCCGAAAGTTTTCGGGTCGACCGGGGGACTGTCGCTGCCCAACCCTGGACTCTCTCTGCTGCACCGATCCGGATCATGGCACAGGCAAAACGGCTCCCTATGTGGCAACAGTACAACGGCGTCACAGGCCCGATTCCGTGGAGTCCGGTTCGTTCACAAGAACAACCGCAGGAGGTAGTGTTGATCCCGTACGGTTGCACCAAACTGAGAATCTCAGAGTTCCCGTTCATCGAGTAATTGTCATCGACCGTGAGGAGTTGGTATGAAACACCGTCGGTTGCAGTTGTCCGCCGGACGGCTCCTGGTGTTGTGTGCGTTGTCGGGGGTCATGTCATTGGCTGAGGCGCAGATCCTGCAAATCCGCCCGATCGATATCGGAGCGGCTATCACCAGTGGAGATGTCCGCGTTACCGTGGCACCGCCGGCTGCTGTCGATTCCACGAAACCGTTCGACGGAAATCCGTTCACGGAAATGGCACTGCTCGCAAGTGACTCTGTGAGCATAACGCTGGAGTTCAAGAAACCGGTTCGCATCGAAAAGAGCAAAGTCTTCTTCTGGAGCAACGGCATCTGGAAGCTTGAAGCAGCAGATTCGGTTGCCGAATTCGTCAACCCACTGCCGGATCGTACGCCATGCTGACGCAGAACAAAGCGTTTCCTTCGTTCGCGTGGGATTCTGTGTCGTTTGTACGGCATGACGTCCGTTGCGTACGGCTGACGGGCGTGAGCGCCGTACCGGGAGTAGGTACGTACCTGGGTGAGTGGACTCTGGAAGGTACGGTGACCTTCACGAGTTTCGTGATACTTCCTTCACCGTTGCGCGTGATACCCGGTTTTTCACTGCAATTGCGCCTGAACATTCTGGACGACCAGCAACGTGTCTACCCGAACTTCCTGACAGAGCCGTTGGATTGGGGCACATCGGGTCCGTCCATTGCTACGGTGGATGCATACGGGCAGGTGACCGGCAAAGCGCTGGGGTCAACGACTGTCACAGTCCGTACGGACGGCAACACGATCGCGGGAAGCGCACCGGTTACGGTGCTTGCCGATTTCCGTGCTGAAAAGGTGCCTCCGATGACCATCAAGGTTGCAGTGGTCTATCAGGATCCCGTGTTACCGAACACCAACCGGATGCACGAAGAGTTCCACTGGCGGGATCCCCGCCTTCTGGTTCCGTCGCTGGTGCGGCACTTCCTGGGAGCAACCGACAGTGTTGTGAATTTTCAAATCGTAGAGACGATCGAAGCGTCCAGGTTGTTCACCCGCATGAATGGGTCCTACCTTTCGGTCACGCAATACGTGCAGCTCCTGAAAGAACCAGGGTGGGTGACTCTGAAGGCAGCGTCCGATTCGGGACACCTGGCATTTGACTACCGCGAGTTTGTCAAGTACTACAATTTTGACGTGAAGCGAAACAGCGGTCAGATCGACGAAGTCTGGGTTTTTGCCGCGCCCTATCTCGCGATGTACGAATCGCAGCTACTCGGACCCAATGCGTTCTGGTGGAATTCGCCGCCCATCAAAGACGGTACTGCGCTCACGAAGCTCCTCTCGGTAATGGGGTTGAACTATGAGCGTGGCGTGGATCAGGCGTTTCACAGTTTCGGCCATCGTGTTGAAAGCGCCATGGTCCAGGCATACCAGGAAGCACAGGGAAAGCCGTGGAATCCAAAATCCACAGATCCCACGCCATGGGATCTCTTCACGCGGATCGAGAAAGACATGCCCGACATGGCACATGTCGGAAACGTGCACTTTCCTCCCAACGGCACGCACGATTACGATTATGGCAACCCGACGCTCGTGAATTCCTTTGCAGAAAACTGGTACCGCTATCCGTATCTGTTCAGCCAGTCCGGTAAAGTGAATATTTCAACCTGGTATTACACACCAGGAGAACCACTTGCGGAAGGGCTTGATCATCTCGGCTATTTGCGCTGGTGGTACGGCCATCTGCCCCGGTATGTGGGTGTTACCGGTGGAGTGCTGAACAACTGGTGGTACTACGCGACAGACTACGAAGCAGCCGTACAGCTGGCAACGACGCTCTCCTCACGCGACTTTGATCGGGAGCCGCGGCTGCCCGAAACGTTCCGTCTCGAACAGAATTACCCCAATCCCTTCAATCCTTCCACGGCGATCGAATTCACACTGGGAAGCCCGTCTCAGGCAACGCTCGAGATATTCAACATGCTCGGTCAGCGTATTGCGACCGTTGCGGAAGGGGTGATGGAAGCAGGTGTGCACCGCATCCCTTTTGACGGGACGCGATGCGCGTCGGGTGTCTACTTTTATCGCTTAACGACGCCTCTCGGAGTCCAGACCAAGAAAATGATCATGGTGCGATGATGCGAAGGACCCTGGCGGTCTGTCGTCACACTTCTTGCTTTCTCTCACAGGGTGAAGGGGCAAGTGCAAAGCACAGGAGTGTCGGGTATGCGCTGTTCGGTGAGCTGCCGGATCAGGAAGACAGTGCAGCGGTTGCCTGGCTTGCGCGTCTTCCGTCATTCTCGGTGCGCGTTGTGCGGCTTGGTGCCTCCGACGCCGTCGTCCCGCCATGCGATCTGCTCTGGGTCCACCTTCCGGATTCGCTTGCCTACCATCGCTACGCGGAAGGTGAACTTCGCAATCACGCCCTGCGCAACTTTGTGCGGAAAAAGGGGATGATGCTCTGTACGGGTTACGCAGCCTTCATTGCCAACGACCTTGGTCTGGAGCCCGTTCGTCCGACTATACGATTCGACACGCTGCAAAACGACTGGCTATGGGACAAGAAAGGGTTTCAGAGTTACCGGGGTCACCCCCTTCTGGCCGGACTGTTTGGCGGTGACTATGTATGGGATGCCCGCGTGGACCAGATACTGCCGATCATCGGCTACTACGGATCTGCGTGGCCTGCGCGGAGCACCGTTGTAGCAGTGGAGAAATCGTACGTGTTCATGCATGCCGAACGAAAGATTGTGTCTGAGATTCGACACGAGGGCGCCCGCATCGTTTCGATCGGGGGACTGGTGTACTTCGCGCGCGGGAACAATCTCCGTCAGAACATGGAAAAATTTGCGGGGAACGCCATCCGGTACCTTGTGCGACGGCCGAATCAGGAGCCTGTGACGGCATGGAAACCGTCGGATGGCATACCGCGGGAGTTTCCGTCGACGTCGGCATCGCTGCGGCCGTCGCGGCGCATAGCGCCGAGCAACATGCCGTCAAGCGGTTTGCTGTTGACGCGCGATCGTCCGAACAACGATTTCTACGATCTTGCCGGGCGACGGGCGTTGATTATGGGACGGGAGAATGGAGGGATTGATGAAGTATGGGTGCACCCGATCAGAGTGCTTCGTGACTATGAGGCCGGCATTGTTGTCGGCGATTCTGTTGCCTGGTTGCGCAATCTCCCTGTGACGATCGAAGTACGACCTGAATCGTTCACACGTAACTACAGTTTGCCGGGGGGTGCGCTTACGGAAATTGTCTATGCCTCGTTTGAGCGTGCGGGTGGAATTGTGCAGTACGAGAGCACGACTCCTGTGCGACTTGTCGTTCGATTTCGTGCGGATCTGCGCTGGGAGTGGCCCTATGATGCCGGCGCGCTTGGCAATCTGTACTACTCGTACGATCACGGTATGAATGCGCTCCACGTGAGAGACAGCAGCGGTTCCTTCGCGTGTCTTTTTGGCGCTGACGCTTCTCCGCGGTCCCATCTTGCGGGGCAGTACGGGATCGTCAGTTGGTCTCCGCGAGGGCTGAGCGGCACACCCACTGCAGAGAACCAGGTTGCGTTCGGTGCAGAATATGGACTCGGTGCCGGCCGGCAGGGGGCATTGAGCTTTGCGTTTGTCGGCTCAAATGAGGGGAGTGCGGTGGCCCGCGCAGACTATCGCTCGTTGCTGGAGCATCCGGACTCCGCTCTTGCAGAGATGGTTCATCACTACCGGGCACTTCTTGCCCGGAGCGTTTCGGTGACTTCACCTGATGCCGAATTTAACAAACTTTTTCCCTGGGCGATTATCGGCGCCGACAGGTTTGTGGCGCATACACCGGGTCTCGGAACGGGGCTGCTTGCCGGGTTTTCCACGGTCAACAGGGGATGGAATGGAGCCCAGAAGATCAGCGGCCGTCCCGGGTACGCGTGGTATTTCGGACGGGATGCCGCATGGTCAGGTTTTGCGTTTGATGGATACGGCGATTTCGCCTCTGTGCGTAAACAGCTGGAATTGTATCAGAAGTACCAGGATTCATCGGGAAAGATCTATCACGAGCTCAGCACGAGCGGTGTCGTCCATTTCGACGCATCGGATGCGACGCCACTGTATGTTATTCTGGCCGGGCATTACCTTCGCGCATCAGGGGACCGGGCGTTTATTGCCCGAAGCTGGACGCACGTGAAACGCGCCATGGATTTTCTCTTTGCGACAGATACAGACAACGATGGCCTCATAGAGAATACCGATGTCGGACACGGATGGGTAGAGCCGGGGGGCTCACTGTTCGGCGTGCACAGCGAGTTCTATCTTTCCGTGCTCTGGTCTGAAGCCCTGCGCAACGCAGGATCCATCGCCGGACTCCTCGGGCATGAGGATCTCAGCGCAGCATACGGCGCCGCAGCGGAAAGGGTCCACCGGCTGCTCAACACGGAGTTCTGGAATCCCGCAACAAACTATTTCAATTTCGGCAAATACATCAACGGGACGTTCAATGCCGAGCAGACGGTATTTCCCTCGGTAGGAATGCTCTACACCGTTCTGGACGATGCCAAAGCGAAGCCGGTTCTTGCGACTCTCGCGGCGAACGGGTTTTCCACAAACTGGGGGGTTCGCATTCTGACATCCGCATCATCGCACTTCAACCCACGAAGCTATCAGGAAGGAAGCGTGTGGCCGTTGATGACCGGTTGGACGGCGTTGGGTGAGTACTCTTATGGCAATAGCGGCCAGGCATTCAGCCACGTGATGGATGTGCTGTCGATAAAGAAGCATTGGGCCCTCGGGTTCGTTCAGGAGGTCATGCACGGTGCCGTGTACCGGCCCGCAGGAGTGTGTCCGCACCAGTGCTGGTCCGAGACGAATATCCTGCATCCAGTCATCGAAGGTATGATTGGATGGAAGCCGGATGCGGTTCATGCGTCTGTTTCTCTCACGCCGCGGTTTCCGCTGCAGTGGGATACCGTCAGGGTAACAAACCTCCGGATGGGCGCGACTGCAATCGCCATGACGATGGAACGGGGTCTCAGGAGTACGACATACCGGATTGAGCGGACGGAAGGACCTCCCTGTGCAGTGCTTCTCGCGCCGGAGATACCAGCGTCGATGGAAGTCAACGCTATCACAGTGAATGGAATGCCGGTACCGTTTGAACGGACCGTGGCGCGCGGAGTCTTGAAGACTCCGATCGCAGTGACCCTGGACCGCCCGCAGACCGTAGCCTGGAGCATACCGGTGGCATCGGCATGATTCCTCTGATGCACAATGCCGATCCTGGCGACAGCGCCACCGGCGTTCGCATTGTTGCCACGGAAATTCATGATGGGACGTACACGGTGCTTGTTGAAGGAAAGCAAGGAACGAAAGCGCTCCTGCCTCTTGCAATTTTTGACGACGCACTTCCGATCGTTCAGGGAGCGGAGATTCGCCGTGGGACAGAAGCCGGGATGGGCCGAGCTACTTGTCACATTCGATCCGGCGACGATCCCATTGCAGCAGGTGGTTATTCGTATGCAACTTCGTTAGACCACACCAGCCATGAAGCGCCAAGTTCAGAGAAATCGGAGACCGGGAACCGCGACAGCCCGACGGGTGACGGCCCGCGATGTCGCGAAGCTCTTGGTCTTTCGACAATGACCGTGTCCCGGGCCCTCAACGGCCGGCCCAATGTCGATGAAGAGACCCGCGCACAGGTGTTCAAAACAGCGCGGCAGCTGGGATATAGTCCGAATGATATCGCCAAGAGTCTTGCATTGAACAAGACCAACACCATCGGCGTTGTTGTTCCGGAAATCTCCCATTCATTCTTTCCCGAAGCTATTCGGGGCATCGAAGAAGCGACCTACAATGCCGGGTACCATCTGATCCTCACCCATTCAGCGGAAAGTGCACTGAGGGAACGGGACGCCATCCAGACTCTGGGATCGAGACGCGTTGATGGGGTGCTCATCTCCACCGCGCAGGATCTTACCGACACCCGCGTGTACGAACAGCTGATTGAAATAGGAGTTCCGGTGGTCTTCTTTGATCGGTGCATCCGCGGGATCGGAGCGACCTGCGTCAGCATTGACGACGAAGAAAGCTCGTTTATTGTGACGGAACATCTCCTTCGCCATGGCTACAGACGGATCGGACATCTAGCCGGTCCGCAGCAGATCTCTGTGGGTCGTGAGCGGCTTGATGGGTTCCGTCGGGCATTGGCGAGTTTCGGTGTCCCCGTCGCAGAGGAGTTGATTGTCGAATCGGGCTTTCACGAATCGGGTGGCTATGCAGCCATGAACCGCCTTCTGGACTTTCCTCCGGCGCAGCGGGCTCAGGCGGTGGTGGCGGTGAACGATCCGGCGGCCTTTGGAGCGATGAAGGCTATTCTGGATCGGGGATTGGCCATCCCGGGTGATGTGGCAATCGTCGGGTTTTCTGATGATATCCGTGCGCCGCTCATGACCGTACCGTTGACAACAATACGACAGCCCGCGTACTCGTTGGGGAAACTCGCCGCAGAGAGGCTTCTCGCGGCTATCGGAGACAGACATGTGCAACCCGAAGAGCTGGTGGTGAAGACGGAACTGGTGCTTCGTGCGTCGTGCGGTTGCGGACGGGACCCACAAGCCCATCTTCCAGGAGACGCCCTATGAGTGCCCGTGTTACCGTGATCGGAAGCTGTAATACGGACATGGTGGTACGACTCCCTCATCTACCCGTTCCAGGTGAGACAGTACTTGGCGGCACCTTCGCCATGGTACAGGGGGGCAAAGGCGCGAACCAGGCAGTGGCTGCGGCGCGTGCGGGGGGAGCGGTTGCATTCATCGGTCGTGTGGGGAACGACTCCTTTGGTGCGCAGGCGAGGATAGCACTCGAGAACGAGAGGATTAATGTGGAGTTTCTTGCGACAGATGCGGGATGTCCATCCGGCGTCGCACTGATTGTTGTGGATGCCCGGGGAGAGAATGCCATCGCCGTGGCACCGGGAGCGAACGGGAACGTGACGCCGGAAGATGTTCACCGCGCGCATGCGGTCATTGCATCGTCCGACATCCTTGTTGCGCAGTTAGAGGTACCTGTCGAGTCCATCCGGGCCGCCGCACTGATTGCTGCATCGGCTGGAGTTCCAGTTGTACTCAACCCCGCACCTGCGCTGCCACTCGACGACCGCTTGCTGCAAAACGTTGCCATCATCACACCCAATGAACATGAAGCCGCTCTGCTGACGGGTACTGCCGTGCGTGACGACGCCGGGATCGTTTGTGCAGCCGAGGCCCTCCGGCGCCGGGGTGTGGCAACGGTGATCGTGACCCTCGGTGCCCGTGGTGTCTACTTCACCAATGGCACGCACAACGAGTGGATCCCTTCATTTCACGTGAACGCGGTCGATACCACGGCAGCGGGGATGTCTTCACGGGTGCGTTCGCCGTCGCTCTCGCGGAACACCAATCACCGCTTGAGGCCTGCAGGTTTGCCTGCGCGGCAGCCGCGATTTCTGTTACGCGTCCCGGTGCCCAGCCGTCTGCCCCCCACCGGGCGGAAATCGATGGACTGCTCCACACACAAGCGAATCTTCCTGATGCCAAGGATCATTGAAATCGGAGTGACGGTCGACGAGCTCGCCGCCCGGCGCAACAGGATCGAACAGACAAAACGGTTTGAGCTCCCTGACCGGGTGCCGGTCATACCCGCAATTGCTCACCGTTTTCTTGTGCCGATGACAGGAACACGATTCAGGGAGTACTACGCCGATCCCGAGACAATGCTCCGCACACAGCTCATCGCCCAGAAGTGGCTCATGGAGAATATCCGGACTGACGCCTTCAGCATCACAGGGCCATGGGTCGGCGCCTGGACGGATTTCCAGAACACCTTCGAAGCGGGAAGCCTCGGCTGTCCGGTGGTCTTCCCGGACGACGATATTCCGTGGGTGGGACCGGGATGGGTGAATACTGACGGGGACTTGAAGACTCTGGAAGCCATGGACTTTCTTCACACAGGGATCAATGCACGTCAGATCGCTTTTCGCAGGGGCATGATTGCCGTAGGGGAGAAATACCCTGTGAGATTCCAGGGGGGAGAAGTGTTTTATCCCGGTGCGACTCCTGCCCTGACGCATACCTCCGATGGTCCGTTCGGCGTCGCAGGTGACCTCATGGGTCAGACGGAACTGTTTCTGGCGACAAAGGAGCGGCCGGACTTTGTGCACGAGCTGCTCAGGATTGTGACTGACAAGCTCATCGCCTATCTTGACTTTTGCTGGGAAGAAGAACGCCTTCCTGCTCCCGCGAGATCTTGCGTGGACCGACGATCTTGCCGTGTCGCTTTCCGCCGACACATACCGTTCTCTTGTGCTGCCCTTCGAACGCCGACTCCGGTTTCACTTTGATGGCCGTCTGAGTCTTCACATGTGCGGTGCAACGGACCACCTGCTTGATATCTTTGTGAACGATTTACTGATTCACGAATTCCAGGGTTTTGGATATCAGGTATCACTCGAACGGATTGCCGGAGCCATGGGCGGCCGCGTGGTGCTCATCGGCAATGTAGATCCGATGCTCATTCACAGCGGAACTCCGGCAGACGTGCGTGAAGCGACGCGCCGGGTCATAGAGGTCCTCGGACCGTGCCGGGGCCTCATTATTCAGGATGGCAGCAACATCCCACCGGGTTCGTCCCTTCAAAACATCAACGCAATGATGGAAGCCGCAGAGCTGTATGGCCGCTATCACTGACGAACTTGCCCGACATGTCCAATCGTGCTGCGGTAGCGCGGGAGTTTCTGACGCAGATGTGGCATCTTGAAAACCACCTCCGGCCCGGGTTCATGTTCGGTTTCGTCGGACCGAAAGTGAAAGGCGGGTCTCCTCTTCGCAGCGCTCTCTTCACACCTGAAGGTGAAGGCACTGTTCGTGACCGCTTGCGCGACCCGGTGCGATTCCTGCAGGCACAACTCGAAGAGGTCCGGGGACAGGTGTCACTGCCCGGCGACGTCGTCCCTTCGGTATGCCCGGCTTTTGGCGTTGTCGGCATACCCTCATCGTTTGGATGCGAGGTGGTGTGGTGGGAGGATAATCTTCCCGCTGTCCGCCCTCTTATCGACATCGATCCAGAGCGGATACGTGTGATTCGCAAACCGTCCGTGCACGACGGTGAGCTCGGACGTGTAATGAAGTACACGGAAGAATTCATCCGCATGACAGGGGGGCGTGTGCCGATCCGGTTGACCGACATTCAGGGACCGCTGGACAGCGCCGCGCTTATCGTCGGTCATACCGAATTCCTGGGCCTGATGATGACCGATCCTGCAGCCGCACATCATCTCCTGCGAACGGTGACCGAGCTGGCCATCGATCTCGTGCAGGCACAACGGGCACTGGTCAAGGCGCATGGCGTCGAATTCGTCCCGAGCATGTTCCAGCCGTGGATTCCGGAAGGAACCGGGGTCTCGGTGTCCAATGATGAATGTGTCATGATTTCTGCGGCGATGCACGACGCGTTCAGCGTGCCCTACATCAACATGCTCTCCGAAGAGTTCGGCGGTGTAGCAGTGCATTCGTGTGGCGATTGGACCCACCAGTTTGCCAGTCTGGACAAGATCCGCAATCTTCGTGGCCTGGAGTTCGGTGCCACCGAGGCGCCCTTTGAGCGGGTGTTTCAACATTTCAGCGGACGAACGGTGTTGGCCTGCCGGGTTGGTTTGCACCGGGACAGAAGATTTGCAGGAATGAAGGATTATGTCGGGCAGATTCTCAAAGCGGCACCAACCTACCGCGGGTTGTTCATCAATGTGGATGTGACCAATGGCATTCTTGATGAGACATGGCCGGAAACCGACATCCAGGAAATTGCTCGTATGATCACCACCTGCGCAGGAAAGACGTGAGCACGGGCCCGACGCCGTATGATGCGCCTCCCGGCTTCGTCCGGATTACCCGGGTGGACAACGCAACAGTCGATGGCGATTGTCTTCACGTACACGCGTCGACCGAATCGGGTCGCCATGCACGAGTCTCGTTTCAGCTGATTGCACGGGATATCTGGCATTGGATAGTTCTTCCGGAGGGATCGGTCGAACCACCATCCACGGGTATCGTGTGCATGACTCCGGGCCCGGCCTTGCCTCTGACAGTGCGAGAAACGCCGGCATCCGTCATTGCGCGGAGGAGGTGACCTCACTCTGAGACATCACCAGAGATCCCTGGTCGTTCTGTTTCGCAGACGGGACCGGCAAAGAGGTATTTCGTGATAACCCCGGTGATGTTGACGGGTTGGGTCGGCCTTTTGTGCTCCCTATGGGGTTCGTGGAAGATGATGCGGGCGTGCAACAGGTTGTATCTCTCGTTCCACCTTGAAGCGGATGAACATCTGTTCGGTCTCGGTGAGAAGTTCACGGCTGTTGACAAGATCGGTCAGAGAATCATTTCCTGGACTCAGGATGCCTTTGGATCAACGAGCGAGCGATCCCACAAGAATATCCCCTTCCTGCTCAGCACGCGAGGCTACGGTCTTCTCCTTGACACCGGGGCCCGGGTAACATGGGACCTGGGGACGACGTCATGCCAATCAGGGACCGTCGCATCGGTCTCTTCGTCACTCTCCGGATACATCATCGGGGGTGATACTCCGGCTGCGATTCTCTCTCGCTATGCCGATCTCACAGGGCATGCGCCCGTGCCCCCAAAATGGTCTTTCGGATTATGGGTGTCGTCGGGAGGGACATATCGAGATCGGGATGCGATGCAACAACTTATCGACGGCCTTGAACAGCACGGCATACCGGCCGATGTTGTCCATGTTGATCCGTGGTGGATGAAATGGCGCACATATTGCGATTTTCGCTGGGACACCGCGGCGTTCCCCGACCCGGAAGGATTTATTCGATTTCTTCACGAACGGGGGCTAAAACTCTGCCTGTGGGAGCATCCATACATTTCCATTGAAAGTGACCTCTTTGCCGTTGGCACGGAGAGGGATTTCTTCGTCAAACGACCAGACGGCAGCGTCTATGTTATTGACTATGGTCTCTCACTCGCACCGCGTCCCGATGGAGTGGTTCGGGTAGCCACACCGGAGAACTCCTGGAATGCCCGTGTGGCAGTAGTTGATCTGACACATCCCGAGGCGTGCGCGTGGTTCCAGGATCTCCACCGGCCGCTTCTGCGCATGGGCGTGGATGTGTTCAAGACCGATTTTGGCGAGGATATTCCCGTCGATGCGCTGTTTGCGAATGGTCAGACCGGGCGCCAGATGCACAATCTGTATCCCCTCATATACAATCAGGCGGTTGCCGAGGTGACGCGACAGGAGACGGGGCAAGGGACGGTTTGGGGTCGTTCGGGAACAGCAGGGTGTCAGCGCACGCCTGTGTGCTGGTCTGGCGATCCTGCGGCGGATTTTGAGAGCCTGGCCTGCACAATCCGCGGTGGACTCTCCATTGGTTTCTCCGGCGTGCCCTTCTGGAGCAATGATATCGGCGGATATAGAGGTATGCCGGATTCTGAGCTGTTTGTACGTTGGGCACAGTTCGGACTCTTTTGTTCACACAGCAGAATGCACGGTGATAGCCCACGGGAGCCGTGGCATTTTGGCGAAGAAGCGCTGTCCATCGTACGCCGCTATGTCTCGCTCCGGTATCAATTATTCCCTTATCACTATTCCTGTGCCCATGAGGCACATCGCACCGGGATGCCGGTGTTGCGCGCCATGGCGCTTGCATTCCCCGATGATCCCAATACCTACGACAAAGATCTCCAGTTCATGCTGGGGCCGTGGTTTCTTGTTGCGCCCATCGTCACCCGCTCCGGCGAGAGGACTGTGTACTTGCCGGAAGGAGAGTGGCACGATTACTGGACCGGCGAGGTTTCTCGGGGGCCGCGCACATTGAAGATTCGAGCGCCTCTTGCTTCGCTACCGTTGTACGTTCGCGCCGGTGCCTTTATCCCCATGATAACGCCTGTGCACCGCATCCCTTCTGCAGTCGTTGATCCCCTCATAGTTGAAGTCTATCTTGCCGGCGAATCGAGTTACGTATTCCATGAAGACGAAGGCGACACCCGGTTTCTCCTCCGCGTGGTTCCGACGGGCTACGTGCTTGAATGGTCGGGTCCCCTGGTCCGGAAGATGGTGTTCCGCGTTCATCCGGGACTACGTAGTGCGGTTATCGATACCGGTCCACCCGGCGGGGGGGCTACACAGCAAGGGACCCTGGTACTCACTGCGCTTTCACTTCAAAAGACCCCCGCATCCGGATATCCTTAGATGAGCTGCCCACCAGGACCTCGATAGTGCCGGGTTCCACGACCGGCTTCATCTCACGGTCAAGAAAGGACAGCTCCTTTGTCGTGAGATGAAACACCATGGTGGTCTTTTCGCCGGGCATAAGCGTAATCCGGTTGTATCCTTTGAGTTCCATGACCGGACGGGTGACCGAAGCCATAGGATCGTGGGTATACAGCTGCACGACTTCATCGCCCTTGCAGGAACCCGTATTCTGAATGTTGACGCTGACCCTCACATTGCCATCAGGGCTGATAGTCTCCGGGATGATGCGGAGGTCACTGTAGGTGAATGTCGTGTAACTGAGGCCATGCCCGAAGGGGTACAGGGGTTCCCCGCTTAGGTCGCAGTAGTCGTTTCCGCGGCCGGTGGGCATATGATTATAATAGAGAGGCACCTGTCCGACATACTGCGGGAACGTGAGGGGCAGCTTCCCGCCCGGCGAGAAGGCACCAAAGAGAACATCGGCCACGGCATTGCCGCCTTCCTCTCCGGGGTACCATGCTTCGAGAACCGCCGCTACGTCGTCGACCCAGTTATTCATCGTGACCGCGCTGCCATTGTACAGCACGACGACTGTCGGTGTGCCGGTTGCTGCCACAGCTTTGATGAGCTGTTCCTGACTACCCGGCAGTTCAAGGTGTGATCGGTCGTATCCTTCACCTTCAATGATCCCTGCCGCGACAATTGCCACATCAGCCCCCTTTGCCGCATTGACCGCTGCATCACGGAGGGGATCAGTATCTGTTACGCGTTGCCAGACGAGACTTGCGTAGCTCCAGCCGGTATTTTCATAGTAGTCGATTCGCAGGTCATACTCCCGGCCGGCTTCGAGTGTTATGGTGACAAGATCGAGTGTCGCGCCTCGATCAAACCAGCTCTCAATGAGAAGTTTTCCGTCGAGCCAGAGGCGGACGCCGTCATCGGTGCTGGCGCCAAGCCGGTATGTACCTGTCGACGGGGCGATAATCTTGCCGGTCCATCGGACGGAGAAGTTATCCCGCGGAATCACCGTGTCCGGAGAGCCCATCGCCCAGGTGAAATTGATCTGAGGATCGATGCGCACGAGTCTGGGTTTTCCCGAGAAGGTTTGATTGTCAAAGTACTCGCCTCGCAATCCGTGATCACCGGGTTTTCCCTCCGGCGGTCGAAGACACGCGGCCGGGATCGGGGGGAGTGATGCAAAGCCGACATCACATCCTATGTTGTATGAAACCGTAGTGCCGGACGGGACTGCATTCTTGATTCCCTGGAGAAGCGTGACAACGTTCATCCCATAACCGCTATAGTCTCCCAGCAGCACTGAATCGGCACACGAGCCGATGACGGCAATGGATTTCAGATTCGGGCGCAGGGGGAGCACGTTGCGCTCATTCCGCAGGAGCACCATTGCTTCCCGGCCTGCCTGGCGGGCCAGATTTCTGCTTTCTTTGCTGTCGTTTGCTGCGTCGGCTTTGCCCGGGTCGACGTACGGCTGCTCGAAGAGGCCGAGACGGAACTTTGCGCGAAGGATGTTCCTGGCAGCGACGTCGACGGCCCGAGCCGTTCCGCTGTTCTGCCTGGCCGCCTCGAGGAGCGGCGCGCCGTAGTAGTCGATGTCCGGAAGTTCCATGTCGAGGCCGGCCTGCACGGCCAGGACTGCAGCGTCACGCTTTGTCGAAGCGACGTAGTGCTTCTCCCGGATTCCGGCAACAGAGCCGTAGTCCGAGACGACAAACCCTGTGAATCCCCATTCCTTCCTGAGAACATCGGTCAGCAGCCAGGCATTGGCGGAGGCGGGGATTCCGTCGACGGCGTTGTACGAGGCCATGACCGATCCTGCACCCCCCTGATGAACGCTTGCTTCGAAAGGAGGGAAATAGACTTCACGCAATTCGCGCTCGGAGAGGTGGACGGGATAACTATCCCTTCCTCCGTCTCCATAATTCGCAATGAAGTGTTTCGGGGTGGTTATGACACCTTCTTGTTCGATGCTTCTGCAGAAAGCCGCCGCAATCTGTGACTGCAGGTAGGGGTCTTCGCCGTAGGTTTCTCCGACCCGGCCCCATCGCACATCCCGAGCGATGTTGATCGTGGGCGAAAGGACCTGACGTATACCGCGACTTCGCGCTTCCTTGCCGATGACACCGCCGATCGCCGTCACGAGTGCAGGGTCCCATGTTGCAGCAAGACCGATCGCCTGGGGGAAACTCGTCACTTTGTTGCCAATGAGTCCGTGGAGCGCTTCGTCATGAAAAAGCACGGGGATATGGAGGCGTGTGTTCTCAACGGCCAGTTTCTGGATGTCGTTCCCTTTGCGTGCGGCATCTGCAGGAAGAGATGACCGGAGCAGCGGTCCGACACCGCCGAGCCCGACTGCGGTCAGGTTGTTGCCCCACTCGATCTTCTTCAGAGTGCATTGCAGCTGGGCGACCTTCTCTTCGATGGTCATGCGCGCGAGGAGGTCGGTGACACGATCCTCAATTGGCGCCTGTCTGTTCAAATACCTGGGCTGATCATTCAGGCTTTGTGCCGCACAGTCGGCCGGCAGAGTCCACTGAAGGGGGCAACCGAACAGCATGATGCGTGCGACAACAGACAGGAACTTCATGATTCCTCCACCATATGAACTTCACGCCATGTGCCATTGCGCTCGATGCGGAGAGTCTTGATTTCGTACGATGAGAAAGACAGCCGCAGAGAGATGTTGGGTATACTCAGGGAAAGTCGTGCGTTGCTGGAGTGTCCGGAGGTTTCCTGGAGCCGGAGAATCAATGCTTTGCCGTCACGGGATCGTTTACAGGCGCACAATCGGACATTCGAGGGAGTGAGTCCGAAAAAAACCGAGACACCTCCGGGTGTGCCCGGAAGAGAGTCTTTGTCCGGGGGGACTCCTATGGGAAGATGCGCATAGGCAGCCGGCGGCGCACTGAGCCAATCGGCAAGCCCGGTTACCTGCTGACGCACGTCGGCGGAGTTGCCGGCGGTGACGAGGAGCCGGAATTCGTGAATTCCCTGATCCATATACTTGCGAGAAGGGGGATCTGTCAGAACGAATCCCTGTTCATGGCAGTATGCGGCGCTTCGAAGCACTGAGAGTCGAATCTCGCCATCAGCGAAATCCAGCCCGTGTTGACCGCTGTTGATCACTGCCAGTGCCGTTGGACGATCATCAATCATTCCCTCCAGCATACACCATCGCCCGTGGACGTGTTCCTGCCCGTCGGCAGGGCGTGTAATCGTTCCCCCCGGGATCTCGCAGAGAATCCCGTCAGCTCTGAACACTGTGGGGATGGCAAACTTGAGCCGTTTCCGCTTCTCTTTCCAGTGGACGCGGAAATGAAACTCGGTTACCGGCCACATCGGATAGCTGATGGTCCGGCATGTAATAGAACTCTCATGCCAGGAGAAGGCGGATTCGTAGATACGTCGGACCGGACCCGGATGGACCAGGACGGCAGAACCAGGGACCGGAACGAATCGTCCAACCACATTGCGGTAGGCCCATCGGTTGGCACCCCAGGAATCACCATCGTCGTCCACTACAATGGGCTGAAACGCCGGACCTGCAAGACATTCACGCCCAGCTCCCGCGTCGAAAGAAGTCACGAGTCCGGTCTGTGTGTCGATCGCATGGTTAATTGCCGGTGTACTGCCTGGCGCGGCGGGAGGTCCCCCGGCAATACGCAATTCGTAACGTGCCGTCCCGACATGCGGAAGGTCGGCGAGGAAACTGACTTTTCTGCGCCAGCCATTAAACGGGAGAAGAGATTCGGGCTGCTCCTCCTGGCAGGGGATTTCGGTGCCGTCAAGCGTGAAGAGTCCGAGATGCCATGTCCCGGTCCATTTCGGCCGGAGATCGAGCATGCATTCGACGTCAACGGGCACGCGGGCGCACGAGGGGTTGGTGTTGACCACGGTGACCGGAATGTAGAGCTGCCGGTGTTTGCCCCGATTGAGGGCAGACACGGCGCTCATGCGGACTCGTCGGGCCACCGCAGATGCACACCCGTATTGATCCAGAGCATCCCGTTCCGCCGGCTCCGTGCACGAACCGGGAAGAATGTCGTGAAAGTCATTGAACAGATGGTGCCTCCACGCCTCCTGCAATTCGTCTTCCGGATATTCAGACCGGTCGCACCACCATGCAAAAGAGGCGACAGTCTCGGCCTGAACAATTTCTGCAAGGCCTGTAACAGCCCTCCGCTTCAATCGGGAAAGGGATGTGTAGCAGCCCGTGAATACGCGTTGGAGATCTCCCTCGACGACGGGTGCACGGGCGGCAAGAGGGCGGAAGGCCCGGTAGAGCAATTCGGTGGTGCTGTGGCGGATACGTACTTTCGTCGTTCTGCTGATGAAGGCTGCAATAGTGTCCAGATCTTCTTCCGTTGCTCCCCCGCCGTGGTTCCCGATTCCCCAGAAGACCGGTACATCCCTTTTCAGGCGGCGTGCAAGCTCGGTACCCTCTTCCAGGCGCTGCAGGATATTGTCGCGTTCTGTATGATACAGGCCAACCGCGATGCGATAGGTGAGTATTTCTGATCCGTCAATCCCGCGCCAGCGATAGAGATCGGAGGGGAGGGCCAGTTCATTTGACTGCGGCCTCATGTGGATATAGAGATCATAGCCTGCTCTGCGGAGAATCTGCGGCAATCCTCCGGTATGTCCGAAGGAGTCAAAATTGTAGGCAACGCGGGGGCGGCTCTTGAAGTGCTTGAAAAAGAAGTTGCGCCCCTCCGTTATGTGCCGGATGAAGGACTCGGTTCCCGGAAGATTGGCGTCGGGTTGAAGATACCATCCTCCAGCGATGCACCAACGGCCTTCACGAACGAGCCTGCAGATCTGTCTGAACAATGCAGGATCGTTCTGCTCCACCCACCGGTACAGCACGGCCTCGTTGTGGTTGAAGATGAGTTGTTTGTGCCGATGCAGCATTCGCACTGCAGTGCCGAATGTCGAAAGGGCCTCGCTCAAGCCTTCTTCCCATCGCCACTGCCAGACGGGGTCGAGATGGGCGTTGCAGATGAGATGAATGGTTGGTGTTGCCATGCTCTGTCACACTTCGTCTGCTGAAGGGAGATTCTTGTACCAGGTAAAATACAGGACTACTCCGAGACCCAGAGCGGTTGCCACCCACATCAGGAGGCTCGACCAATCGCGCAGGAAGAGATAGAATGCGATGAGCGCAAAGGACACCTGGAAAACGACCGTGAGGGCGCCGTTGATCATGTCTATCCGCGGCATCCAATCATCGGCCGGCACAAGGCTGCGGCGTACGGCTTCGCGGCGGACAGGTCCCCAGAAACCGAACGGCCGGACTCTGGCATAGAACGCCGTGAGGGTATCCATGTCCGCAGACGGCATCAGAAAGCCGATGAGAATCGTGGCGACAAATGACGCTGCGGTATCAACGGCCAGCGTAAGCACGATACCCCATTCTCCCAGGAAGAGTTTCTGAGCAACAATCAGGATTGCCGAGACGACCATACTCCAGACGAACGCCCTTGCACCGAACCGCCACCAGTGCCATCTGCAGGTTGCGGGAACCAGGATCATCGTCACTACAACAAAGATCATCGTTTCCCAAGCGGACACGATGTCTGTGAACGATAGACTGAACACAAATCCAAGAATGATTGCACCCACGGAAGCAAGCTGACCGAGGCGCACGAGTTGTTTTGGCGTATGATTTTTTGCCCAATAACGTGCCAGGAAGTCGTTGGTCACGACGGAACTTGTGACATTGATCATCGCGCTTAGTGTTGACATGAGGGCTGCTAGAAGGACCGCCATGAATATGCCCTGGAGTCCGACGGGGAGGTGCTTCAGCACCATGGGCATGATTTTTTCGGCATCGAAACCGGCCCGTGTGTCAAGATAGTAGATCCCGAGCATCAAGAAGGCACAGGCGATGATCCAGCGGAGTGTGTAGCCGACTGTCCACATTCCGGCGGCGAGGGAGGCATCGCGAGCGCTCTTCGTAGTCAGGAAGAATTGAAAATCCCATACGTTTGGACCCGCCAGCACGCGGAAGATCAACCAGCCGAACCCCGCAAGGAGCATCGTTCCAAACGGGAAGTAGTGTTGATAGCTTGCGGGTGTATCTTGCAGGTATGAGGGCCAGAGGTTCCAGACAGGCGAAAGAGAGCTCCATCCAGGGTTTTTCGTAGCGAGGGCATTGACCCCGACATCCTGTTGAAAGACCATAACGGTGAGAACGACCGCTCCCACCGCTATGAGCATTGTCTGAAACACGTCGGTAAGGATCACTCCCTTGAAGCCACCGAGGGTGACATAGACACCAACCACACCGAAGACTATCAACGTGGAAATCCATCGGGAGAAGGGGAGAAATTCTTCGGCAAATTTTCCTGTCCCGACCGCCATGAACATCAGGTTGAAGACCATGAGGACGAGAAGAAATGAAGCGGCGGCGATACGGGCGTACTCGGTGTCGCGCGTGTTTCCGAACCTCGTCACATTCCATTCCGCGAATGTCATGACACCCGACCGTCGTATATACTTTGCCTGGAATGCCATGTAGAAGCAGATAATGAGCCATCCCCAGAATATATGTGTCATCCATATGCTTTTAACCCCGAGGTAGAACATTGCGCCGACAAGCGCCATTGTTCCTCCGATATCGATATAGCTTGAACATCCCGAGAGTCCGAGCATCCACCATGGGACGTCCCGGTCGGCAAGGAAGAAAGAGTCGACACCTTTTGTAGATTTCTTTTGAATGTAGATGCCGATGAGTGCATTGAGGAGGAGATAGACTGCGATGATGGTCAAGTCGATCCAATGCAGTTCCATTACGGAGCTCCTGATTCCCCCGAAATGTTAACGCTAACATTCCAAGGCCTTTGATTTCGTCCGCGTGGTTGGCTGCGTCTGACGGACGGCAAATGAAAAACGGGAAACGGTGTGGTGTGCCAAGTAATGTAGGAAGCACACAGGCAAAGGTCAAGCTGACGTCCTCCCCGAACCCCGCATTTTCCTTCCCGGCTGCCCAAAGACTCGCTCCATTTTTCAGGTTGCGCGCATGCCTACCTCTTTCTGCTGGGTCCGGGTGCCGCTTCGAGCGGGTTCTCCGGCCAGCGATGCTTCGGATATCGGCCGCGCATCTGTTTTCTGACCTCCGTATAGGAGTGTGCCCAAAAACTCTGGAGATCAGACGTGACGGCCAGGGGGCGGCCGGCGGGGGAAAGGAGGTGCAATACGACGTTGACAGCTCCACCCCCAACAGTCGGGCTTTTCGTCTGGCCAAACATCTCCTGCAGGCGCACGGGCATTACCGGCTGCCGTTCACTACCGTATTGAAGAGTTGCCTTCCTCCCCGAGGGAGTGGACAGCGACGCCGGCGCCAGACGTTCAAGCGTTGACCGCTGAGAGGGCGAGAGAAGGGAGGAGAGAATTCTTGTGAGATCCAGGCGCGACAGGTGTTCTTTGCGGGTTATCCCTCCGAGGAAAGGGGAAAGCCAACGGTTCAGCGATTCCACTAATGAGGCATCGCTCATATCCGGCCAGTTTTTTCCCGCGAGACCGCTCTTCCGCAGCCACTCGCTCCGGGACCGCAACGAAGTGGCCGCTGAATTCCATGGGAGTGCAGCGAGGCCAAGATCCCGCACACCATCGATCATGGCGCCACACATTCTCTCATCGCTGAGGGGAAAAGGTTGTTCTGCAAGCAGGATGCTGCCAAGCCGTGTGGCACGGCGGGCGACGACTGCCCCCTCACGGGAGTCCCAATGAACCTCTTCGACGAGTTCGATCCGTTCCCGGGCAACGCGGGTGATTTCTTCAAAGCTCAATGGCGCGGCTAACTGAATACGCGCCTCGATGCCTGCGTTGTCGACTTCACCAACGGCGAGAAACTCCGCATGTGCCAGCAGGCTCCACCCGGGGAGCACAGCACCCGTACCATTGGCAAGGAGATAGCGTTTGCCGCTATCACCCCTGCGCCGGGCTATGCGGTCCGGATACGCGAGCGCAAGGAGGAGCGCAAGGTGCCGATCTGATGCCGGTGTGGCCGTGATACCGAACATCCGTTGGAGCCGTTCGGCGTCGGCACGTATGCGCATTCGGGCGGAACGATCGGCCGCATGCTGATCATGGAGCGCGTGGATCGACGTTGCCAGATCGATATCGCCGGAAGGGGAGCCGGAAAACAGCGGCGGACCATCAAGAAGCGCGGCGACCTCGCATGCATCCGAGCCGAAACCGAGCTCCATTGCGCGCAGTACCATGTGGGAAAGCCGCGGATGGAGAGGAAGGGCAGCCATCGCATGCCCGTGAGGGGAAAGACGGCCGTCGCTGGTAAGTGCTCCGAGGGTATGGAGAAGAGCACGGGCTTGCGCGAGGTGGTGCATGGGCGGGGGATCGAGCAATCGCAGCCCTGCAGCGTCCGGTGATCCCCAACGTGCAAGATCCATTGCCAGAGGGGCCAGATCAGTCGAAAGAATTTCCGGAACCGGATGCGGTTCAAGTGTACGGTGGTCTGCTTCAGTCCAGAGCCGGTAGCAGACACCCGGTCCCTGTCTACCTGCGCGCCCCCGGCGTTGATCCGCGGTTGCCACGGAGACGCGTACGGTCTCCAGGCCGGTCATACCCCTGCGTGGATCGAAACGTGGTACGCGTGCCAGGCCGGAATCTATCACTACACGTACACCGTCGATAGTGACGCTGGTTTCCGCAACACTTGTGGCGAGGATGACCTTTCGTTCGCCGGGGCGTGGTGGCATCAGGGCTGCCCGTTGTGCGAGAGGATCCGCCTCGCCGTGCAGGAGATGCACATGCACGCCCTGTGGCAACCGTGCGTCGAGCAGTGTGTCGCGTGCCCGGCGGAGTTCCCGGCGGCCCGGCAGGAAGGCGAGAATGTCCCCCGCGGTTTCTTCCAGAGCTCTCCTGACTGCGTGCGAAACCTGCTGCTCGACCGGTCCTGAAGGTGCGAATGCCGCGTACATCGTTTCCACCGGAAACTGTCGGCCCGGGTTGTCGATAATTGGCGCATCCGGAAGAAGCCGTGACAGACCGATGCCGTCGAGTGTTGCCGACATAATAAGTATGTGAAGGTCGGGCCGGAGATGTGCCTGAACATCCAGAGCCAATGCGAGGCCGAGGTCGGCGTGGATGCTTCGCTCATGGAACTCGTCGAAAATGAGAACCCCGATGTTGTGCAGGTCCGGTGTGTCCTGAAGCATCCTGGTCAGGATGCCTTCAGTCACCACCTCAACGCGTGTGGATCCGGAGACCCGGCTCGTTCCGCGCATCCGGTACCCGATAGACTGTCCGGGCTCTTCTCCCAGTTGGGATGCCATGTATTCCGCGGCACGTTGTGTCGCAAGACGACGCGGCTCGAGCATGAGAATCCTGCCTTCTGCGGCAATCGAATGGTCGAGGAGTGCCAGTGGAACACGTGTGGTCTTTCCGGCACCGGGAGCGGCGGTCAGGATGGTAACAGGAGTCTCCGTCAATGAACGGAGTATCTCGGCTAGAGCGGCGTCAATAGGTAGTGTTGGACGTGGTACGGGCAAAGGATGCAACGCCTTCAGGACGTTGCATCCACTCTACACAACTTTTGCCCGCCAAGCAAGGAATTTGGCGGGCCATTCCAGGTTGATTCTACAGGAATCAAATGGTACTTTTCATAATCCGACAATCATAAGGTAAGCGATGGGGCAGAAGAGACTGGTGGGGAGTTTGACGGACGCCCAACTCCGCGACGAGTTGCAGAGATGCGAATCGTGCGAGGAGAAGCCATGCAAGGAAGCCTGCCCGGCGGATTGTTCACCGGCGGATTTCATCATGGCAAGCCGCGTCGGGTTGCCGTCCGACTTCCGCCGTGCTGCGGCCATCATCATGGGCAGCAATCCCCTCGGGGGGACGTGCGGTGCGTTGTGTCCGGACTATCTGTGCATGCAGGCTTGCGTCCTCCATGCGTTTGATCACCCTATCAACATTCCTGCAGTACAATCGACCATTATTGAAAAAGCCTTCGGCGCAGGAATGCCCCGGTTTGTCACACCTCCTGCTAATGGAAAGAAAGTCGCCGTTATTGGTGCGGGCCCGGCAGGTTTGGGTGGCGCAGCTGTTCTCGGACAGCTCGGCTATTCCGTTGATCTCTTCGACTTGAGCGATCGCGCCGGGGGGATGTGCCATCTTATCCCGGAGTTCCGGTTGGATCGGGACGTGCTGAAACGCGACATCGACTTCACCCTGGGACTTGGCGACATCCGGCTCATTCCTGAGACGACGGTCTTTACTCCTGCCACCCTCCTCAAGAGCGGGGAGTATGCGGCGGTGCTTGTGACGATCGGACAGGATGTGCCGACGGGGGCAGGGATGCCTGGCGGAGACCTTGCAGTGCCGTGGCAAAAATACCTGGAACATCAGAAACAGATCACGGTTCGGAAGAAGCGCGTTCTGATCATCGGCGGTGGCGCGATCGCGGTTGATTGTGCCGCAACAGCCGTGCGTCGCGGGGCCGCACACGTGGAGTTGCTGTACCGTCGCAAAGCCGGGCACATGCCGTTGACGTCGTACGAGCGGGCACTCCTGCTGGATTACGGTGTGGAAATCACCACAGGAACACGTGTGACGCGAATCAGCCAGAAGAAGGGTCGGGTGGTTGGTGTGCAAACGGTGCGGCAATACCTTGATGCCGGAAAGAAACCGGATCCAGACAGTTTCTCAGTGCACCGATCGGAGAAGCCGGCGTTTCGTGCATGTGACATCGTTATTGCTGCGATCGGGAGTTCATCGAGCATTGCACCGCGCAAACGCAAGGGGCTGTTTTTTGCCGGCGAAATGGTCCACGGAGCGGCCACCGTTGTGGAGGCTGTCGCGTCTGGAAAGAACGCAGCTGCAGAGATTGATGCATTCCTGACCAGCGGGCCGCGTCCGGGAAAAGAACGGTCTGTCAAAAGCCGTGTGGTACTGGCAGGACGCACAATGCAGCCTGTTCCCCTTACCTGCGATTTCTTCGGTCGTTCCATCCGCTCTCCATTCCTGCTCTCGGCTGCGCCGCACACGGATGGCTACGAGCAGATGAAGAAAGCGTATGATGCAGGCTGGACCGGCGGTGTCATGAAAACCGCTTTCGCAAATGTGCATGTGCATATTCCCGGCGAGTACATGGTGGTATTCGACAAATCCACCTACGGTAATTGTGATAACGTGTCGGCTCATGACCTCCATCGTGTCGCCGCCGAGGTGAACCGGCTTGTGCGGGAGTATCCCGACAGACTCACCATGGCCTCAACGGGAGGTCCGGTGACAGGCAACGATACGGCCGATCGCGCAGTGTGGCAGGCGAATACCCGATCTCTGGAAGATGCCGGTGCGATGGGCCTCGAGTACAGTCTTTCCTGCCCTCAGGGCGGGGATGGGACCAACGGTGATCTGGTGTCGCAGAATGCCGAGTTGACCGCAAAGATCATTGATTGGGTGATGGAGGTCAGCGATCCCGGAGTGCCAAAACTGTTCAAGCTCACCGGCGCAGTGACTTCGATCCGGATGATCATGCTCAGGGTGCGGGAGGTCCTACAACGGTATCCGCAGAAGCACGCAGGCGTCACACTCGCAAACAGCTTTCCGACGCTGGCCTTCCGCACATCCGCGGGCCGGAGATGGGATGAGGGCGTCATCGTCGGCATGTCGGGTGAAGGAGTCCTTCCCATCAGCAATCTGACGTTGGCCCGGGCAGCGGGCTTGGGTGTAACCATTTCGGGTAATGGCGGGCCGATGGACTACCGCGCGGCGGCGAACTTCCTTGCGCTCGGCGCCTCGACTGTGCAATTCTGCACGATTGTAATGAAGTACGGGACGGGTATTGTCAATGAGTTGCATTCCGGACTCAGTTACCTGCTGGCAGACCGTGGAATGTCATCTGTCGCAGAGCTTATCGGCTCAGCATTGCCTCTGCCGATCACTGCGTTTGATGATCTCCCTGTCTCGACGACGGTTCCCGCTTTGAAGGCATCACTCTGTACGCAGTGCGGCAATTGCACCCGATGTCCCTATCTTGCCATAACGCTGGACGAGGGACGACTTCCGGTGATTGATCCTGTGCAGTGTGTGGGATGTTCTCTCTGCGTACAGAAGTGCTTCACCGGTGCGCTGCACATGCGGTCACGCACGGTCGCCGAACGCGACATGGTGCAGGAAGCATGAGTATGCCGCCGCCACTCCTTCTGATGAACGGTCTTCTTGCCGATCCTTCCTCTCCGCCACGCATCCTCACGGACCACGCGCTGTTGATTGAACATGGTCGTATTGCCCGCATTGCCCCTCGCGCCGCCTTTCTCCGGACCGATGTCACATCACTGGATGTCGGTGGAAAATTGATCCTTCCGGGATTTATCAACGCGCATACGCATCTGTACAGCACGTTCGCCTGCGGATTGCATCAGGTGGAGCCTGCCGCGGATTTCCTGGGCGTTCTGGATCATCTCTGGTGGCGGCTGGACAAGGCACTGACGCTGGAAGACTGCTACTACAGTGCATTGCCGGCATTGCTTGCCGCAATCCGCAGCGGCACAACGACGCTGATTGACCATCATTCCAGCCCGACCGCAATTCGCGGCTCGCTTGACGCGATTGCCCGTGCGGTGGCATTAACCGGACTGCGTGCGTGTCTCTGCTATGAAGTCTCCGACCGTGACGGTACGGACAAAGCCCTGGAGGGCATCGAAGAGAATCGGGACTTTCTGCGACGGTGCAAGGAATCTCCCGACGATCGTCTCCGCGGGATCTTCGGGCTTCATGCATCATTCACGCTCTCCGGCAAAACACTCGCAGCCGCCGGTGAAGCGATGGCGGCGGCGCACAGCGGAGTACATATGCATGTGGCGGAATCGGAGGCTGACCAGCGCATGACAATGGAACGCTACGGGCTCCGGGTTGTGGAGCGTCTCCATCGATGTGGTCTGCTCGGCACCGGCACCATCGCAGCCCATTGTGTGCACCTTTCCGATTCCGAACGCGCTCTGCTTGCCTCTACCGGTACAATGGTCGTACACAACCCACAGTCCAATCTGAATAATGCCGTAGGTATTGCCGATGTCGGTGCATGGATCACGGAGGGCATCACCGTCGGCCTTGGCACCGATGCTATGACGACCGACATGCGGGAGGAGCTTCGTACCGGACTCTGGGCGCAGCGGTTCGGACGAAACAATCCTTCGGCAGGATTCCCTGACCTCACGTCCGCACTCTGGTCAGGAAATCCCGCAATCGCCAGCCGCCTCTGGGGGGCGAAGATCGGGACGCTTCGTGAAGGTTCTGCGGCCGACATTGTTGTCGTCGACTACGCCCCGGCAACACCCTTGACCGATGAATCGCTGATGGGCCATCTCGTTTTCGGCATGATGCGAGGGCGTGTGGACACGACGATCGTTGGAGGGGAAATCCTCCTGAAAGATGGTACCTTGACACTGAATATTGATGAAGAAGAAATTATGGCCCATGCGCGCGAAAGCGCCCGAGGCGTTTGGAGCCGGTTCTGAATCTACACTCGTGCCTAGTGCCCGACGCCTAGTGCCATACACTCAACCTCAGGCTCAACCTTTCATGACCTACACCGACATCTTTGACCGCGCACGCACCTACGAACAGGATACCGTTCGCATGCTCTGTGACCTCATTCGCACGCCATCCTTTTCATCAAAAGAAAAGGATGTCATCCAGGTGATCACGAAGATGATGCAGAGCATCGGTTTCGACGAAATCCGCACCGATGGTCTCGGCAGCGTCATCGGACGCATCGGCAACGGTCCGCGGGTGATCGCCTTTGATGCGCACATCGACACGGTGTATGCGGGTGACGTGAGCCAGTGGCACTTCGATCCGTTTACGCCGAAGGTTGAAGATGGCAAGGTGTGGGGACGCGGATCGGTGGATCAGAAAGGCGGCATGGCCAGCATGCTCACCGCCGGCCGCATCATGAAGGAACTCGGCTTCGGCAAAGACCTGACCGTGCTGTTCACCGGGACGGTAATGGAGGAAGACTGCGACGGTCTCTGCTGGCTCCACCTGATCAGGGAAGAAAAGATACGGCCCGAGCTGGTCGTGATTACCGAGCCGACCAACATGAACATTTACCGTGGGCACCGTGGCCGGATGGAGATGCATGTCACCGTCAAAGGCGTCAGCTGTCACGGATCGGCGCCCGAGCGTGGGGTGAATGCCATCTATAAAGCATCACGGGTCGCCCTGGAGATGTGAACGTCTCAATGAACGCCTTCGGTCCGATCCGTTCCTGGGAAAAGGAACGGTCACCGTCACTGAAGTCGTTTCATCGTCGCCTTCGCTCTGTGCCGTGGCGGATGGTGCACGTCTTCATCTTGACCGGCGGTTGACCGCCGGTGAAACCAAAGAAAGTGCAGTGGCGGAAGTACAGGATGCGGCAGTCAGAGCAGGCGTCCCCGATGGGGTCGTCTCACTTCTCACGTACAACGAGACAGCGTACACGGGGAAAGTCTATCCCATGGAGAAGTACTACCCTACGTGGACGATGCCCGAAACTTCGCCATACCTGAAAGCCGCGACAACTGCGTACAGAGGGCTTATGGGGCGTGAAGCGATCGTGGACAAGTGGACCTTCAGCACGAACGGAGTGGCGATATCCGGCATTCATGGCATCCCCTGTATGGGACTTGGTCCCGGCAATGAGGTGTACGCACATGCGCCAAACGAAGCGACGCCTATCGAACACCTGACCGGCGCTGCGGCCTTTTATGCGGGTCTCGTGGGGACGCTTTCAGGAGAACTCCTGTGACACCATTTCGTTACCGCTGCACGCTTTGCGGCTCGAGCTATGCGCGTGATGAGGTGCGGTATCTCTGTCCTGTGTGCGGTCGTGAGTACCGGACGGGGACGCCGCTGAAGGGCGTTCTCGAAGTCATGTTCGATGCCAGAGATCTCTGTGCAGCGGTGAACAACCGGGTGCCTGATGAGGATATCTTCCTTCCTGTCGAACGCCGGTTCTTCCCCCCCCTTGCCGTGGGCCGGACCCCCTTTATGGCGGCACCCCGGCTGGCAAAAGCGTTGAAGTGCGCGCACCTTCACATCAAGAACGATGCGGCCAACCCGAGCGGGTCGCTGAAGGATCGGGCATCGTTTCTCGTAGTAGCGGAAGCACAGCGGCTTGGTGCCGGGAAGATCGCTGCCGCATCCACGGGGAATGCCGCCAGCGCGCTCGCGGCGGTGTGCGCATCCGCCGGTATACAGGCCGTCATCTTTGTGCCGGCGTCAGCGCCGCGACCGAAACTCGCACAAATGATCCTGTACGGAGCGGCAGTCGTTCCGGTGGCGGGATCCTATGATGACGCATTTGCCCTTTCGCTCCAGTTCACTGCGGAGGAGGGCGGTCTCAATCGCAATACCGCGTATCATCCGTTGACTATTGAGGGGAAGAAGACCGCCGGTCTCGAGATCTTCAGACAGAATCGCGATACCGTACCGGATGTGATTGTTGTTCCGGTGGGAGATGGTGTGATTATCAGCGGCATACACAAAGCGTTTCTCGATCTTCAGGCCGCAGGCATCATCGAACGCCTGCCGCGCCTGCTCGGCGTCCAGGCAGAACGATCCGATGCGATCCACCGGTTCGTGCAAAGCGGCACATACAGCGATGCGCCTTCACCATACACTCTCGCCGATTCCATTTCTGTCCGGACGCCGAGCAATGCCTATCTTGCCCGGAGGGCTGTCCTCGCTTCGAAGGGTGCAACGATAACCGTGACCGATGAAGAAATTCTCTCCGCACAACGGCTTCTCGCAAGCACGACAGGCGTGTTTGCGGAACCGGCAGCTTCAGCAACAGTCGCCGGTCTGTGCAAGGCTCTTGCTGAAGGTCGAGTGGACGCCCGTGAATCCATCGTGCTGCTGGTCACGGGACATGGTTTGAAAGATGTGGATGCCGCGTTGAAAGGTGTGACGATACCGTCCCCGGTGCCGCCCGATCTTGAATCCGCCAGAAAATTTCTCCGGGATGGATGTCGGTGACAACACTCATTCGCAATGGCACGGTGTGCTTCGAAGACCGCCTACAGCGGGCTGACATTCTCATACGCGACGCCCGCATTGCCGAAGTCGCAGACAATATCGCGACCGGTGCCGATCGATATGTCGACGCAGACGGCGCATTTGTAGCACCCGGATTTGTGGACATCCACACGCATGTTGCCGATCGCATCGGTCGTTATGCGCTGGCCGATGATTACCTTTCGGGGACGCAGATAGCCGTGGAAAACGGGATCACCACGCTTGCCACGTTTGTAACGGAATCAGCCGATGTGCTGCTTGAGGAAGCCCTGAGTGCCGCCCAACAGAGGGCATCGGGCAAATGTTACGCAGATTATTGGTGGCATCTGACACCTATGCGATTCGATGAAGGAGGTTGGCGTGCCATCGATCGCCTGATCGCGCGGGGATTTCGTCTGTTGAAGTTCTACACAACGTACAGAGAGGCAGGCATTTTTACCGGCTATGATCAGCTGGAGCGGATATTTGAGACGCTCACGGGTCACGGGATGCAGTTTCTGATTCACTGTGAGGATGATGCCACACTCTCCGCAGTTCATCTGACGGACGAAGAGTGGAAGCACCCTGTTGCCCATGCGCGTTCGCGTCCACCGCAAGCGGAGGTTCTGGCGATCAGGGAAGTGCTGTGCCGGGCCGAACGACAGCGGGCTGCCGTTCACATCGTGCATGTTTCGACACCGGAAGGTCTTGCCCTGATTCAGGATGCACGGTCGTCGGTACGAGTGACCTGCGAGACGGGACCGCAGTACCTGTTCCTTGATGAGTCGTGGCTCAAGCGCGGGGATGGCCACCGGTGGGTCTGTTCGCCACCGCTCAGGAGTGCGCAAATGCGGAAAGCCCTGGTGACGATGGCGGCACAAGGTGCTGTGGATCTCTTTGCCACGGATCATTGTGCGTTTACGCGGAAAGACAAGGATGAGTGCCGCGCATCGGTTCGTGAAGTTCCCAATGGCATCGCAGGGATCGGCGCACTTCCTCACCTCGTGTACAGGCTCTTCGCACAGACCGATCACGAGCCGATGCTGGAGCTTACCCGCCGGCTTTCGGCAAATCCCGCGCGACTCCTCGGGGTGTATCCCCGGAAAGGTGTCATACAGCCGTGGGCAGACGCGGATCTCGCCATCTGCAGAATCACCTCTTCGGACCGGCCTGTGCGCTCATCATTGTCGGATGTGCATGAGACGTATCCGGAAATGAAGTCGCATCTGCATGTTGAACACGTGTTCCTTCGCGGCCAGGAGGTCGCGCTGGATGGACAGCTCCTGAACCCCGAGAATCGGAGGGGAAGAACGTTATGGCCCACGTGATTCCAGGGGCATGGCGGAATGATGCCGTCGCCAAAGTGACCGGACGGACGAAGTACGCCGATGATTTGAAGTTCGTGAACATGGTGCATGCGGCGCCGGTGTATTCGGACTTCGTCCATGCCCGATTGATCGCGGTTCATACCGAGGACGCCGAGCGTGCCGAGGGTGTGGTGCGTGTTTTGACTGCACGTGATGTGCCGGGAGCTAACAGGTATGGACAGATCGTGCATGATTTCCGGGTATTCGCTGACGACAAGATCCGCTATCACGGAGATGTCGTTGCGCTGGTGATTGCCCGCACCCGGGATCAGGCCATCAGGGCGGCGGGCCTCGTCCGCGTGGAGGCCGAGCCGCTGCCGGCAGTGCTTGATCCGGAAGAAGCGTTGCGCGAAGGTGCTCCGCTGATCCATGAAGATCATGGCACAAATGTCATCAATACCCACCGGGTCCGTCGTGGCGATATCGAGAGTGGTTTTCGCAGCTCCGATCTGGTGATCGAGGAGCATTTCGAGACCCCGTTCATTGAGCATGCGTACATCGAACCCGAAGTTGCCGTCTGCCGGGTGCGCGATGACGGAGTGGTCGAGGTCCACGGGAGCATGCAGCACCCGTTCAGCACCCGCCGGTTTGTGTCCGCCCTTCTGGGTGTGCCGCTCTCGGAAGTGGAAGTGATCGGGACGCCAATGGGTGGAGGATTCGGCGGGAAAGATGACACGGCGGCCATCGTTTGCGCGCGCGCAGCGCTTGCGGCGAAACTCACCGGGGTTCCGGTAAAACTGATGTACCGGCGTGAGTGGTCGATCCGTGAGAGCTACAAACGTCATCCCTACCGCGTTTCCTACAAAATGGGTCTGACGCGCGATGGCATGATCAAGGCCGTGCAATGCCGTATTGTCGCCGACGGAGGGGCGTACTGCTCGGTGACGCCATGGGTCACGTGGCGTTCCACCGTGCAATGCTGCGGACCGTACGATGTTCCGAACGTACATTGCGATACATTCGGCGTATACACGAACAACATCGTGACGGGTGCAATGAGAGGATTCGGATCGCCGCAAATGAATTTCGTTGTGGATTCGATGATTGAGATTGTGGCCAACCGTCTGAATGTCCCTGCCCTCGACATTCGCCGGAAGAATATGGTGAAACAGGGAAGTGTGACGATAACGGGCCAGGTGCTTGACGATCACACGGTGGCGATGGGTCAGGTGCTCGACACGGTCGTGAATGCAATTCGACTATGAACCGAAACTGGCCCGGTGTGCGCATGGGAAGGGGAATGAGGAAGAACAGTACGGTGTCGGGCTCGCGATGAGCTACCGCGGCGTGAGTCTGGGCGCAGAGGGGGTCGATTTCTGCGCCGCGATGATCAACGTGCAGGCCGATGGATCTGTTCTTGTGGAAACCGGAATCCACGAAAACGGACAGGGTGCCGAGAGCGCCATGGTTCTTCTCACAGCACAGGAGCTGGGAATTCGCAAAGAGCGCGTCCGGTACCGCCGCGCATCTACGTCGGTCATTCCGGATAGCGGCACGACAGTTGCTTCGCGCGGAACGATCATGGGCGGCGGCGCCGTGGTTCTTGCGGCACAGGAGCTTCGCCAGAAAATGGCGCTTGTGGCGGGGCACATGCTGCAATGCAATGCAGAGCGTGTCGTCTTCCGCGACGAGCAGTTGATGGTTGAGGGTGACGCAAAAGCGGTCACCTTCGATCAGACGGTGAAGGAAATGTTCCGCCGCAAACAATTCCCGCATGCGTTCGGTGTCTTTCAGGCGCCCAACGTGACCTGGGACGAAGACCACGGCCAGGGGAAGGCATACTTCACCTGGGTCTACGGCTGCCAGGCGGTGGAGCTGACGGTGAACCGCACATCCGGGAAAGTCACGCTGTTGAATGCAATCGCTGCGCATGACGTCGGACGGGCGATAAACCGCGAGATGCTCGAGGGACAGTTCTTCGGCGGCATGGCCATGGGTTTCGGCTATGCGCTGCATGAAGAGCTCGTTATGGATGGAGGAAAAATCGTCAACACCAACCTTAATACGTACCGTATCCCGCGGTCGCTCGACATGCCCGAGATGAAAGCCATCATCATCGAGAATCCCGATCCGAATTCCCCCTCGGGTGCAAAGAGCATCGGAGAACCGACAAACGAGCTCATGGCACCAGCCGTGGCAAATGCCATCTATAACGCTACGGGCGTTCGGTACCATCGTTTACCCATCCGTCCTGCGGGTACATCCACGCGCGCAACAGCACGCAAGAGCGTGGGAGGGTAACATGACCATCACAGTAAATGGCAGAGATTATCTTCTCCATGACGCACAGGGGGAAGAGCGCCTCATTCATTTTCTCCGGGAAGATCTGGATCTGACCGGCGTCAAAAATGCCTGTGATATCGGTGCATGCGGTGCCTGCACATTACTGGTGGATGAACAACCTATGCGGATCTGCACCAAGCGTGTAAAGGACGTCGCCGGCCATCGTGTGTTGACCATCGAAGGCCTGATGGGAGAGGATGGTGGACTCCATCCCCTGCAACAGGCCTTCATCGATGCAGGGGCGATCCAATGCGGCTTTTGCACCCCCGGAATGGTGTTGACTGCACACGCGTTTCTACTTCATCATGTACGTCCTTCGCGAGCCGAGATCCGCCGGGCCATCTACGCAAATCTCTGCCGTTGCACCGGTTACCAGCAAATTGTGGATGCCATCGAATCTGCTGCGGTATTCTACAGACCAGTAGACACGAGACCCTAGGCCACAGGCCCCAGACCCCAGACCCCAGACCCCAGACCCCAGAACCCCAGACCCCAGACCCATGCTTCTCCTTCAGGACACATACCCATGAACCGCTTCATCGACGAACTTCTCAGCTATCGGACAGCACTTTTCAAGACGGACTTTCTTCTCACGTGGGATCATCCTGACGACGAAATACGTGCCGTACTGACTGTTGCCGGGTGTCTGAAAGAGCTCCACCGCCAGGGGAAATCCTGCCGTGTGTTCGACACCGGGTTGGCGATTTCGATATTCCGCGATAATTCCACACGCACGCGGTTCAGCTTTGCCTCCGCGGCAAATGCCCTCGGCCTGGGTTTGTCGGAGCTCGACGAGGTGAAGTCTCAAATCGCCCACGGTGAAACCGTGCGCGAAACAGCAAACATGATTTCTTTCCTGGCTGAAGTCATCGGCATCCGCGATGACATGTATCTCGGGGAAGGCAACAGGTATATGCGCGAAGTCGGTGCGGCAGTGGAGGAAGGATACGGTCAGGGAGTGCTGCATCAGCGGCCGAGCGTGATCAACCTGCAATGTGACATTGACCATCCAACACAGACTCTCGCAGATCTCATGCAGCTGAAGGCGCAATTCGGTTCCCTGGAGTCGTTGCGCGGGAGGAAGCTTGCGATGACCTGGGCGTATTCACCGAGTTACGGGAAACCACTATCCGTACCACAGGGCATCATCGGTTTGATGACCCGGTTCGGGATGGACGTTGCGCTGGCATACCCGGAAGGATATGCACTGATTCCCGATGTTGTGGAACGTGCACGGGAGCAGGCCCGCGTGAGCGGCGGATCCCTAACAGTGGGCAACTCCATGGAGGAGGCTTTCGCCGCAGCGGACATCGTCTATCCGAAATCGTGGGCGCCTTTCCACGTCATGCAGAAGCGCACCGGTTTGCTCCGAAGCGGAGACCGCCCGGGGCTTGCTGAGCTGGAACGCCAGTGCCTGGCGGAGAATGCACGCCACCAGTCGTGGGAATGTGACGAGAAGAAGATGGCGGCAACGAACGGAGGGAAGGCGCTCTACATGCATTGCCTCCCTGCTGACATCTCCGGCGTGAGCTGTGCCCACGGGGAGGTCTCGGCAGGCGTTTTTGAGCGGTATCGTATAGCCACATACCTTCAGGCAGGATACAAGCCATTTGTCATCGCAGCGCTTATGTTTCTCACCCGTATGTCTGAACCGGTGAAGGCACTGGACAAGCTCATCCAGCGCAGCATATCGCGGGCTCTATAGAAAGAGGAAAGTATGTCCACAATCATCAAGACGATGCATCCTGATGTCATAAAGAAAACCGCACAGCGCTGCCGTGAACGGCATATTGTCATTCCGACATTCCGGCAGATGCGGGATCCGCACAGCATTCCTTCCGTGATCACTCAGCGCCTTGCGGGTGTCGGGCTCTGGGATGTAAATCCGGTAAACCTCTTCCGGATCACGTGGAAGAACGACATGAACACCGGAAAGTTCGGCGGTGTCAACTGGCGGGAGGTTCCCAAAGAGATCACCGGTGTGCGTGCACGGATTATCGGCCTGACCGGCAAGTTCTTCCCAACCGGCGCCCACAAGGTGGGCGCGGCATTCGGCTGTCTTGTCCCGCGGCTGGTCAGCGGGGAATTCGATCCGGAACGCGATCGTGCAGTGTGGCCTTCCACAGGCAACTACTGCCGCGGCGGTGCGTTTGACTGTGCGTTGCTCGGCTGTACGGCTGTGGCAATTCTTCCGGAGGAAATGTCCCGGGAACGCTTCACATGGCTGAAAGAAATCGGCGCCCAGGTCATTGCCACACCCGGCTGTGAATCGAATGTGAAAGAGATCTACGACAAATGCTGGGAACTTCGAAAAGACCCGGTGAACGTCATCTTCAACCAGTTTGACGAATTCGGCAATCCGATCTTCCACTATAATGTCACCGGGCCCGCTATCGAAGACGTCCATCACACGGTATGTGCAAACGCACGCCCGGCCGCGTTCGTCTCCGCCACCGGTTCAGCGGGCACGATTGCCGACCGGCGACTATCTTAAGAAGATCTATCCCGGTGTGAAAATTGTAGCGACTGAAGCGCTCCAGTGCCCCACGCTTCTGATGAACGGTTTCGGCGGGCACCGTATCGAAGGGATTGGCGACAAGCATGTGCCCTGGGTTCACAACGTGCAATCCACCGATTGTGTGGCTGCGATCGACGATGAAGATTGTATGCGCGTTCTGCGTCTCTTCAATGAGGAAGAGGGCAAAGCTGTTCTGAACGCATCGGGGGTTACGGCAGCGACAATCAGCGAACTGCCTTTGCTCGGGATTTCCTCGATCTGCAATCTCCTTGCAGCGATCAAGACTGCGCGCTACTATGCACTGACAGAAAACGACGTACTCTTTACCGTGTTCACAGATTCAGCAGACATGTACAACTCGCGTCTCGATGAACTGAACACGGAGCGCGGGAAATACACCTCCCTCCAGGGCTACCGAGACCTTGAGGGACCGCTGCTTCACCAGCGGACCGATGCCTTCAAGGAGCTGACCTACACGGACAGGAAAGCGATTCATAATCTGAAATACTACACCTGGGTTGAACAGCAGGGCAAAACATCGGAGGAGCTCAACGCTCAATGGGATCCCGCGTATTGGGCGATCCGTTTCGAGGAAGAGGTGAAGGTGTTCGACGAGTTGATTGCAGCGTTTAATGCTGAAGTTGGCCTCCTGTCATGATGACCGGTGCCTTCGGGGCACTCGTTCTCGCAGCGGGGAAAGGAACACGGGTCGGCACGGCCAAACTGCGACTGACAGTCGGGGGAGAATCGTTTCTCCGCCGCAGTGTGCGTATGCTCCGGACTGCAGGGGTCGATGACGTAGTGTGCATCGTTTCTCGGGAGGAGGCCGCCTGGGCGGTCGACGAGATTTCTGATGTTGAAGTTCTTGTGAATCGCGCCGCCACCGGCGATATGCTCTCTTCGGTCCGGCTGGGTATTGGCGCGCTCGTGTCATGCCGCGGCGTGCTGATTCTGCCGGTTGACCACCCTTGTGTCGCTGAACGAACGATGCTCGCACTGCTGGAAGCCGCACGCCGTGGAAAAGCATCGGTGATAAAACCTGTCCATAACGATCAGGCGGGTCATCCGATTCTCCTTCCACATGCCATCTTCCGTCGGGTCCTTGTCTCTGAGGAAGGGGACACCCTGCGTGATATCATCGCTGCATCGCGACTATCTGTTCTGCGACTGCCGGTGGACGATCCGGGAGTGCTGAGGAATATCAACACACGAGACGATCTTTCGTCTTTATCAACAACGGAGCACTGACCAATGGTTCGTGATTTCTATAAAGCGCTTGCCGATGCCGTGCAGGGCCATCAGCCTTCGTGGTTGACCACGGTCGTTACCACGACAGGATCCACTCCGGCACGGCTGGGAATGAAGATGATTGTCTATGCCGACGGCTCGATACGGGGAACGATTGGCGGAGGAGAGCTGGAGAAGCTGGTGATCGAAAAGGTAAAGGCTGAGGGCCCGGCGTCTGACAGCCAAATGGGGATTTGATCTGGGGAGCCAGACCGGTGCGGAATTTCACACGTCCATGGCGTGTGGAGGCGTGGAGGAAATCCTGGTTGAGCCGCTCCACGGCGGGGCACCGCTGGTCATTTTCGGGGGAGGACATTGCGGCGTTGCGCTTTCGTGGCTCGCCTCATGGGTGGACTTTGATGTCACGGTGTACGACAATCGTGAAGAATGGGCATCCCTCGCGAAGCATCCCCGTGCGCGGCGGGTAGTCTGTGCACCGTATGACGCCGTCGTATCGCATTTGCCATTGCCGCGGGGTGCCTATGCCGTCATCATGACGCATGGCCACCTGCACGACGGCCTGGTTCTACGCCAGTTACTGGACCAACCGTTGACGTACATTGGACTCATCGGAAGCGCAAAGAAGGTGCACGGGTTGTTTGAGAGTTTGCGGCGTGAAGGAGTCAAAGAAGAGCGGTTGGCTTCTGTTCACGCACCGGTGGGTTTTCCGATCGGATCTCATACCCCCGAAGAAATTGCGGTCAGCATTGTCGCACAGATGATCGGGATGAGGAACGGACAAGGATGAGTGCGCTTTCCCGCGCCGGGATGTGTTATCTTCAGACCGGGATACGCTGGGGGGGATCAGAGCGACTTGAGAGGTGACCGATGATACACATTGTGGATCTGAATGGAGCCTGGAAGTTCCGGGCAATCGACGCATATCGAAGACTGCCGCCCGCCCGTCGTCGTGCCCTCCGATGGATGCGCGCCTCCGTTCCCGGAACGGTTCATACAGATCTCCTGGCCTCCGGGCTCATCCCGGATCCCCACAAAGGCATGGCGGAATTGGAGGCGCAATGGGTTGAACACCCAGCAATGGGCGTATCGTAAAGTGTTCAACGTCTCCTGGTCCGCTCCTGAACAAGCGATACATTGAATTGGTCGCCGAAGGCCTTGATACGTATGCCGAGATTCGATGTAACGGCAAACGCATAGGCACGACGGAGGACATGTTTGTTGAACACCGCTTGCCGATCAAACGATATCTCAAAGCGGGTAAAAACATTCTGGAAATCCTGTTCGATTCACCGGTAGAACATTCACAAAAGCTCGAAGAGCGACACGGAGTACTCCGGGCGCCCCTTGAGCCACATCGGGTGTATGTACGCAAAGCACAATACTCTTTTGGCTGGGATTGGGGACCGAAGCTGACAACATCGGGCATCTGGCGCAGTATCCGTCTTGAAGCGTGGAGTACCGCCCGCCTTGACAATCCCGTGATCCGGACCAGAAGCATCTCAGCCCGCGATGCCATGCTGGAGATTGCCACGTCTGTCCTGCGTGCCGACCGATCGCCTCTCACGCTTCGTCTGTTCATGGGCGGCTATGGCTGGCATGTCGAACGGGAAGTGACGGTCCGCGGCGCGTCCGTGCGCCTCCAGGTGCTGGTTCCTGCTCCGCATCTGTGGTGGCCGAACGGCCAGGGAGAGCAACCTCTGTACAGTGGAGTATTTTCATTGATTGATGCAGCCGGTGAAGTGGTTGACGAGCGACAGGTGCAGTTTGGCATCCGCACGGTACGACTTCTCCAGGCACATGATCCCGACGGTGAATCGTTCATCATCGAAGTCAATGGCAGAAAGATCTTCTGCAAGGGTGCGGATTGGATTCCCTGCGATTCGTTTCTGCCACGTGTCACGCCGGAGAAATACCGGCGGCTCCTGGAAATGGCCCGGAGCGCTCACATGAACATGATCCGCGTGTGGGGAGGCGGGGTGTACGAAGACGACGAATTCTACCGCCAGTGTGACCGGCTCGGGCTGATGGTCTGGCAGGATTTCATGTTTGCCTGCGGCGAATACCCTCAGGAGAAGGGGTTTCTCGGGCTTGTCCGCGAGGAAGCGACAAAGGCCGTGCGCCGTTTGCGCAACCATCCGAGTATTGTGCTCTGGTGCGGCAATAATGAATGTGAGTGGTTGTTCTGCATGGAGAACCCCACGAAAACGCCTGATGACATGTGTGGTGCACCCATCTTCCGGACGGTGCTGGCGGATGTTGTGCGAAGGGAAGATGGGACCCGTCCATACTGGCGCAGTTCTCCGTTCGGCAAAGGATTTCCGAACGATGAGCGGAGCGGCAATCATCACCAGTGGCAGGTCTGGAGCATGTGGAAAGACTACCCGGAATATGAACGCGACATGGCACGTTTCGTCAGTGAATTCGGGTTTCAGTCCCCGGCGACCCTCCGGACGTGGCAGGAAGCACTCAGCCCCGCTGAGTGTTCCCCTTCGCATCCGGCGGTCGAGCATCACAACAAGCAGGTTGAGGGACAGGAGCGCTTGATGCGCTTCGTCACTGCACACTATCCGTTACCCGCAACATTTGCGGAATGGATACGAAGCTGCCAGCTTGTGCAGGGAGAAGCGCTCAGGTGCGCCGTAGAGCATTGGCGCAGACGGAAATTTCATACTGCGGGAGCGCTGTTCTGGCAACTCAACGACTGCTGGCCGGTTTCAAGTTGGTCGGTCATCGACAGTGGACTACGGCCCAAGGCGGCGTACTTCTTTGCGCGCCGTTTCTTTGCCCCCGAACTCCTCTCGTTCAAGGACAATGGTGCGAGTCTGGAAGTGTGGCTCACCAACGACACAACGGAACCAATCCGGGGAACCTTGACTGTGCAATTCCGGGACGTGGTGGGAGCGGTACATCCTCTGATCAAGGAACATATCCACATCCCTGCCAATGCATCCCGCCTGGTATCTATTCTCGCAGTGTCCCGCCTCACACTGTTGCAGAAACAAACGCACTACCTTTATGGACGGCTGGACATCGGTGGTGCATTTGTCGCTGAAAACCGGCTGTTCTTTGCAGAACCGAAACACCTGAAGCTGCAAGAACCCGGTTTGAGAGTCCGTGTATCGACGGAACCGGATGGAACATATTGCGCCAAAGTCACGGCGCGCCGGTTTGCGAAGGCGGTAACGCTGGAGATTATTGGCGAGGATGCCGATTTCGAGGACAACTATTTTGACTGCGATGCGGGTGAGGTGCGCTCGGTACGATTCCGCTCGACCTTGCCGTTGGGTACGGTGCGGAAACGCGTACGCGTGAGATGCTGACCTTCGCCCGACAGCAGAACAGAGGCACAATACGTGACCCCAGGACGGTATATACTTCTTCATTCTCCTCGCCGGCGCAAGTACGCTCGTTGCGCCAACCTTCTGTTGTGTTTCATCGACTATACGCAGATTTTCCATTTCCGCTGCGCATAGAGAACTCCGGCATCTACAGCATTGAGGCGTTCGACGTCGAAGGGGATGTGATCCGCTTTTCATCATACGACAGGCCGGAGATCGCGGTGTTCAACACCCGTGATCGTTCCATGTCGACACGGCCTCTCAACGACACGGAACGTCCTCTCGTCTCAAAGGATGACCGGATCCGGGTTGTCCTGGCAGGGCCGCACACGATCGCTCTCTCTCCAATCCGTGGTATGCCCGGGGAATCCTTGACGATCACCCGCACGGGGGAACTTGCCTATGCCGACCTCCTTGGTGTGGACCGGTATGGCAACATCTTCCTTCTCCTGGAGTACTACCTGAGTCACGTCCCCCTTCGCGTGAAACGTGAAGTGTTCTCTGTGGCGCCGAATGGCATACTGCGCTCGGCATTCGAGATTCCGATCGTGAACTACTGCACGACGACTAAGGATCTCGAGATAGACGCCGAAGGCAATGTCTACCAGCTGTTATCGGATCGCGCGGGATTCACGATTGTGCGTTGGCCGCCGTCGGGAGCAACGCTGTCGGAGCTTCCGCAGGAGCTCACGACCTACCATCCACTTCAACGATTGCGTTCCGACCGCCGAATTTCCGGGTACACTGCAGACAGCTCCCGCTGGTGTTGTCGTCTCGAACGCGGGCGCTCAAGATCGGCGGAAAGCTATGTGCTCCATCACTATGTCTGTACACCGGGAAATCTCTCTCCTGCGGATGTTGTCGCACCCGACGGTGACGTTGTCAGAACGCCATCATGGCTGATCGCCGGCATCAATGCCCGCATTCCCTATAAGTGGGGAGGATTCAGCACGCCGGAGCAATTTGATGCAGGGATCAGTGCAGGGAAGTTTGCCGGGGATATCAACACCGCAGGATCGTCATCATCCGCCGTTGGAGTGGATTGTTCAGGGTTTGTCAGCCGGTGCTGGCAACTGGGATATCTCTCCTCCACAGCTGACATGCCGAACATCACGGTTCCGTATGCAAGTTGGACGGATCTCAAGCCCGGTGATGCGATTCACAAGGTGGGACATGTGCGGTTATTTGTGGAGCGAACGCCGAATGGCGCCCTCCGGGTCGCAGAGTCCGCCGGCCGCGATTGGAGCGTCAACTATTGGACGTATTTGCCTTCCGATCTTGCGGCATACACGCCGCGCTTTTATTCGGGAATGGGGGATGATTATTGTTCATCCCGGCCGACACTGGTAAGTGTAATGCCCGGGTCTCCCGGGAATATGCATATTGCGTGGAGCTGCGACACCACAGGAGTCGTGGGATATCGCGTGTACGCCTCGGTTACCGGAGCCACATGGACCGCCCTGTGTGATGTGCCGGTGGCGGCAGGGACGTCATGGGAGGTTCCTGCGGCTGCCTCTGCGCAGTTCTTCCGTGTTGCTGCTATCGGTGCGACCGCTGTGCCGGGCGAGAGCCAATGGTCAAACGCGCTGGGTTCATCAACACCTTCAGGCATGCGTAAAGCCCTCGTCATCGATGGATACGAACGCGAAAGCGGCAGCTGGCGTGGACCCGGTGATCTGTTCAGTATTCGTTATGGGCTGGCCATAACATCGTCGGGAACGGCGTTTCACTCATGCAAGAGTTCAGAAGTTGCGGCCGGAAGAATCCGGCTGGCGGACTACTCCGAGGTATTCTGGTTGCTCGGTGACGAAAGTACGCTCAACGAGTCGTTCTCATCCGCCGAACAAACTCTCGTCAAGGAGTACCTGGAGTCCGGTGGTTGTCTGTTCGTTTCCGGAAGCGAGATTGGCTATGACCTGTTTGAGAAAGGGAGCACGGCTGACCGCGCATTCTACGGGGCATATCTGAAGGCGCGATATGTTTCGGACAATGCCGGATCGAAAGCGGTACTCGGGCAAACAGGAAGCGTGTTCGAAGGTTGTGCGTTTGCGATCGGACAGGCATACGACGAGGACTACCCCGATGAAATCGAAGCATCCGGCGGAGCGCTGTCATGCATGCGCTACGCAAACGCCAGGGGAGCAGCGATTCAATATGCCGGAACATTCGGGGCCGGCCTGATTCCGGGAAAACTCATTTATCTGGGATTCCCTCTGGAGACAACGGCCAGTGATACATCCCTTTCGCGTATCGTCCTAAACGCAGAGAAGTTCTTTGGGTCAACTGTGACTGCTGTGCGTGGAGAGGTGCAACACCCAACGGCATTCGGTCTGGACCAGAATTTTCCGAATCCCTTCAATCCGGATACAAAGATAGGGTTTAGGGTCTCAGGGCCAGGGTCCAGTTGGGTAAGGCTTGCGGTGTACGACCTGATGGGTCGTGAGGCGGCGGTGCTGGTGGACGGGAAAAGAGCATCCGGCTCGTACACGGTTTCATGGGACGCCGGCGGCATGGCAAGCGGCGTTTATTTCTACCGGCTCTCTGCACCCACGCGCGCTGGTGGGGAGTCTGTTGAAACCAGAGCTATGATTCTGGCAAAATGACCGCGCGTGTGCCGGGCAATCATTCCGGTCTGCAGGTATGGTCCGGAGGTCAGGAGCCTCTACCGGATCAGGACAAGCGGCCGGGTGTCTGAGAACCTCTCGCCGGGTTGTGCCGCCGCAACCGCTTCCAGCCGGTAGAAGTACACACCGGAGGCCAGTATGGGCCGCCAGGGGATGAAATAGAATCCCGCAGGCTGTACGGTATTGACAAGTTCGCCAACACGTTGACCGAGCGTGTTAAAGAGCGTCAGGGTTACCTGGCTGTCCCGGGGCAAGGCATACGAAATCGTGGTCGCCGGGTTGAACGGGTTCGGATAGTTCTGCAGCAGTTCGAATCCCTCTGGAAGTGCACCCTCAGGTCTGACCGGGTTGAGCAGGTGGACGACCACGCGGGCCGAGTCCACAACACCGTGCCAGCGCAATCTCACCCACCCGCTGTCATTGGTCTTTGCAGCGGTGAAGAATCCGGCGGGCGTGATCGTGCCGATTGAGGGATCGGCTTCCCACATCGCGTCAGCGGGGACGGTGATGGGGTTGTAGTACTCATCGTCGCCTGTGGCGGTGAACTGCTGTGTCCCGCTCTGGAACAGGTCTGCCCGTTTGGGGAGCAGGGAAAGGATATGGAGCGCTCCGGGAGGTGCATTGTTGATCACATGGAGCGAGTTGGCCACACTGCGCTCTCCGGCTGGATCGGAAGGCGAATTGACAATTTCTCCGCGGACAACCATTGTGGTGGACCCGCCGCCGTCAAAGTTGAAAGCATCCGAAGCGCCGATGGAAACCATGAAACCCGCCATCTCAGCGAAGGTCATCCCGATACTCGATGCCTGGCGTCCATCGACGGTGCACACATAGAGAACGGACGTATCCGCATTGATTCCCACAAACGTTCGGGGGTGGCGGGCGCCAGTGAAACTTGTAGTGATGCCCTCCAGCGCTGACGTGCTGTCGGTGACATTGCGGCCGCCCGACAGGAATCTGCCTGCTCCTCCGAGCGCCTGAACAATTGATCGGAGGGGACGGTTGAATCCGAGAAAGAGACGGATGGTGTCCCCTACCTGCAAGTTCGAGACAAATGTCGCCGGAGTTCCTGGAGCCGCTGAGAGAATGCCCCCTGCTGAGGGGATGCTCATGTTCCCGGGGCTCTTTGCCATAACCCGTGCCATCAGCGTATCGCCGGCACGGGGTTGGTCGAGGAACTCCACTGCGCACTCCGCGCCACCGGCGTCAGTTCCTGTGGTTGCGCCCCGGAAAGGGGTATAGAACACCATTGCTCCGGCAGCTCGGTCAGTGTTCACCTGGGAGACTGCCGAGGACGCCCCTCCCGCGGACCAGACTCTGCCGGTGAAGGCAAGGCGTTCGATGAAGGGTTTCTTGCCGGAATCCACGGCAAGATGTGAACGGGACGAGCTTACACCGAGGGCGACCACGCCGTTGACAACCTGGTTACCGACGGGCCAACCTGTCTCGAACGAAAAGAAGTCTGCATTGACAGCGCCGATCACACGGTGTCCGGCCCGATCGTTTGCAGCCGCCTGAACGGTAGTCTTCGTCAAGCCATTCGGACGGTACGATTCAAGTGTAATAAAAGGATTGGCCAGTGCGACCTCGAGAACATCCAGCGTGTACGGACCCGGCAGAGTGAATTCCTTGTGAAGTACGCCGGGGGCAACGGTTCGTTGAGAAACCAGCCCCGGTTGAGCAACTGCGTGTAATGAGAGGGCGATGCCGGTAGTGAGGCTTGAGAGGAGCAGACGCGTGATGGAGGATTTCATATCATTAATCCATAGAGTCGACGGGAAGAGAGCGGTATGGAAAACATCGGATTCAGGCACTCAAAGATACGCTGAAGACCCATGAATTCCAATGGCAATTAGGATCAGCGGGTGATCCTCTTACGGGAGATCGTTCACGTATATTGTACTCATGATTAACCATATCGCGGGAATTGACGTGCCGGCGAAACGGCGGCGTCAATAACCGCGTCCCGGGAACAGCAGGTGGCGGCCGAGCGGCGAAACGCGGCGGTTTGCACAGGGAGGCCACAGTGCATGGATGGGGGGAATGCACGTGTGGCCTTTCCTGCTATTCCGGAGTGGGATATCGGAATTCCTCGTGTCCGAGCGGGGTGGGGGAGTTTTTTCCTCTTGACATTTGCCATCTGTTGACGTATATTCAGACTAAATAGTCTGAATATACTATGAGCCTCATGTTTTCCCGACAATGCGAATACGCCCTCCAGGCGGTACTCTTTCTGGCTCTCCGGAAGGAGGGGACGCGGGTTCCTATTAAAGAGTTGACCAGGAAACTTCGGATACCATATCATTTTCTTGGCAAGATTATGCAGGATCTGACACGCAAGGGTTTGCTGGTCTCGGCGAAAGGTCCGCGTGGCGGATTTGCCCTTAGCGATGCCTGCGATCAGAAATCACCCTCTTTCATATTGTCGATGCAATCGACGGGGCCGACTTCACGCGCACCTGTGTGATGGGATTTCCGGAATGCTCGGGCAAACATCCCTGTGCAGTGCACGGGCAATGGGAGGTTCTTCGGAACGGTGTCTATGCCATGCTGGTGAACAAGAACATCGAAGAGCTGGCCCGAACCATGAAAAAGCCCGGGTATCGCTCCGGGAGCCTGTAACGTCGTGCTCTCGAACATTCTATAGTGAAGGGAAGACGAGGACGGGATGCGGACTCACGATGAATACCGCGGAGAACCTTCGCCAGGTTTGGGAATGATCACAGGATCCATGCCGCAGGCAGCTGCTCCGGCGGGAATGAGGGCCCTTCGCGTAAAGAAGATACCCGTTGAGCTGCGTCGCCGGAGAATTGATTTCAACGTTGAATCCCGCTGGTACCGTCGCGTGCTCTGGCGTCTCCATGATGATTCGCAATATCAACGCTCGGTTATTCAGCTGGCGTTTGTTGTGTTGTGCCTCTGGATTGGCCTGGAATTCCACTCTTTCATGGAGTGGGGGGAATCGGGTGGGCAGACTCCCTTCGTGCCACGGCCGCCGGGAGTCGAAGGGTTTCTGCCCATCAGTGCACTCATCAGTTTCAGCTATTGGGTACAGACGGGCATTGTAAACAGCATCCATCCCTCCGGCCTCTTCATACTTATCGGAATCCTCACCGTCAGCTTCGTGCTCAAGAAAGCATTTTGCAGCTGGCTCTGTCCGGTGGGGACCCTGAGTGAAGCTCTCTGGATGCTCGGAAAGAAACTCTTCAAGCGAAATCTCACTGTTCCCCGGTGGCTGGACTATCCGCTGCGTTCCCTGAAATACTTCCTGATGGCGTTTTTTGTCTGGTCGATCATCAACATGGATACCGAAGCACTCCGGGGCTTTATTTACAGTCCGTACAACAAGATGGCCGACGTGAAGATGTACGTCTTCTTCGCGGAGATTTCCGGAGCCGCACTTGGCACCATCCTCCTGTTTCTCCTGCTGTCGGTCGTCATCAAGAACTTCTGGTGCCGATTTCTCTGTCCCTATGGCGCGCTGCTCGGTATCACCAGTCTGCTGAGTCCGCTGAAGATCACGCGCAACACTTCCACATGCGTTGACTGCGAGCTCTGTACGAAGTCATGCCCCTCCAATATAAAGGTCCATAAGGCCACGCGCGTGGTCAGCGATGAATGCATGAGTTGCATGGCATGTATTGAGGTCTGTCCGGTCAAACACACACTCGATGTGCGCGTATCCGCGAAAGCGAAGGCGGTTCCCACGTGGGTCTACGGTACGCTGGTGGCGGGAGTCTTTGTGGCAGTCACCGGGCTGGCGATGCTGACCGGTGTCTGGCAGAACGGCATATCGCAGGAAGAATATCACCGGCGGTTCAAGGAATTGCATTCGCCGCTGTATCAACACTTCCGCGGAGAGGTACCCAACTATGGACCAAAGGACTGATCTCACGCAGCCGGAAGACATCACGCAGTTCTACGATCGCCTGGCCGGCGGCTACGATTCCATGACGGGATTCGAGGGGCGGTTTGTGAAAGAACGGCCGTTCTTCCGGTTGCTGGTGGACAACAACGACATCCGGACTGCAGTGGATGCGGGAGCGGGAACGGGATTCCATTCGTTGCTGCTTGCCCAGCTTGGCGTCACGGTCACCGCGGTTGATATCAGTCCACGCATGCTGGATGTCCTGTCGCATCATGCTGCCGCTATGGGACTCCGGGTGAAGACCGTCGCGGCCGATCTGACGGACCTGGCGACGCATCTGACCCCTCCTTTTGATGCAGTGTTCACGCTTGGCAACACGCTGGCGCATTGCCTCACGGCAGGGTCGCGCGCCGCGGTGCTGAAGGGTTTTCACAAGGTCCTACGCCCGGGAGGAGTGCTGTTCGCGCAGATTCTGAACTACCGCAAAATCCTTGCATCGCGCGAAACCGTACTCAATATAAAAGAGGCGGAGGGATACCGGTTCACGCGCCGGTACGACTATGGTGAAACGCTGATCCGGTTCACGATTACGCGCGAGGATCTCAGCGGTCGAACGGCGCCGGATGTCACGGGCGTGGATCTGTACCCGCTTTCCGAAACCGAATTTGACACCATGTTGCGTGCAGCGGGGTTCGGAGATATTCAGATGTTCGGGAGCACTTCGATGGACCCGTATGATGCCAGCCGTTCGAATGACCTTGTTATTCTGGCGCATCGGTTTTAGCGTGATGCGCTGCCCCGACCACTGTTGTGTTTGACTTTTTGACCTTCGTTCCCGTATCTTGTACTTTCATTTGAAGTATCCCGGTCCACAACTACAGTACTTCCGGAATCTCATGCCTGCGCTCACGCTACCCTCGCTCTTCGAAGAAAGTGTCACCCGATATGCCCGGAAGCCCCTATTGCTGGAGAAACAGGGGGACAGATACGTTCCGTTGACTTACGCGGAGACGAAAGAGGCGGTGTACGTCTTTGGAGCCGGGCTCATGAGTTGGGGAATACGCAAGGGTGACCGGATTGCTTTGATTGCCGAGGGGAGAAACGATTGGGTGATCAGCGAACTGGGTATGTTCTACGCAGGGGCGATCAATGTGCCGCTCTCTGTAAAGCTCCCTGCGGGAGCGGATCTGCAATTTCGCCTCGCCCATGCGGAATGCCGCATGGCCATCGTTTCAGCATCACAGGCCGCAAAGGTGAGGCAGTTGCGGCAGCAGCTTCCCGCACTGGAGTGTGTCGTCATGCTCGATCCGATGGATCACTACGGACCGGGTGAGATTCCGGCGGCCGATGTGATCCGTGCGGGAAAAGAGTTTCTGCGCGACCGCGGGCCCGAGCTGCAGGCTCGTGTTGCTTCCGTGAGGGGCGATGATCCTGCGACGATCTCCTACACTTCCGGAACCACAGCCGATCCCAAAGGCGTCATCCTGACGCACCGGAACTACACCGCAAATGTGGAACAGTCCACGGGTCTGCTGCCGATTCCTGACTGGTATTGTTCGTTGCTGATTCTCCCGTGGGATCACTGTTTCGCCCACACCGCGGGCATCTACACACTGATGCGGAACGGAGCATCCATGGCATCCGTGCAGGTCGGAAAGACGGCGATGGAGACGCTGAAAAATATCCCGGTGAATATTCGTGAGAGCCGTCCGACATTCCTTCTGAGCGTTCCTGCACTCGCAAAGAATTTCCGAAAAAGCATCGAGTCTGGCGATACGGCAAAAAGGAAAGCTTGCACAAGCCATATTCGGGGCAGGATTGCGTGTTGGGTACGTATACAATGCTGACGGCCGGCGGAGGGGGAGGGGGTTCAGGGCACTGCTCAAGCCTCTGGTCGCCCTGTTCGATCTGGTTCTCTTTTCCAGGATTCGCCGGAACTTCGGAGGCCGTCTGGAGTTCTTCATCGGTGGTGGCGCGCTCCTCGACATCGAACTTCAGCGCTTCTTCTATGCAATCGGAATTCCCATGCTGCAGGGGTACGGACTTTCCGAGGCCGCACCGGTGATTTCGGCCAACGTTCTGGCACGACACAAATTGGGTTCTTCCGGGACGGCTGTCGCGCCTCTCGAAATCAAGATATGCTCCGAGACCGGGCAGACACTTCCCGTCGGGCAGCAGGGGGAGATCGTCATTCGTGGAGAGAACGTGATGACCGGTTACTGGAAGAATGACAGGGCAACGGAGGAAGTCATTCGCGCCGGATGGCTCTACACGGGAGATCTCGGTTATCTCGACGAGGAAGGATTCCTTTATGTGCAGGGAAGAACGAAGAGTCTGTTGATTGCAAGCGACGGGGAGAAATACAGTCCTGAAGGAATTGAAGAGACCATCTGCAGCCATTCAAGGTACATTGACCAGATGATGTTGTACAACAATCAGTCGCCATTCACTGTTGCACTTATCGTTCCCAACAAGGATGCGCTGCTTGAGTGGATGAAGACACACCACCATGAACCATCGACTCCTGAAGGGCAATCTGCCGCATTGAAGCACCTGCAACGCGAGATTGATGCATATCGTCCGGGCGGACAGTTCGCCGGGGTCTTTCCCGACCGATGGTTGCCCGCGGCGGTCGCGGTGCTCTCCGAAGGCTTCACCGAGCAGAATGCACTCATGAACAGCACGCTCAAGATGGTGAGAGGAAAAATCGCGAAAAGCTACGATCAGCGAATCCAGAGTCTATATGCCTCCGGAGGGAGAGATCTTCTTAGCAGGGCCAATCGCGATGTGATAGCAGGATGGATGCACCAGTTTTAGAAATGAAACGCAACTGCCAGGATTATTTTTCCCAACCGACTTGCATCCCAAAGCTGAATTCTGTATTGTTTGAGTGTTCCGATTGTGATGGTATTGGCGGGCTGTGCTCAGGCGTACTCCCCCCGACGCTGAAAATGGTCCGGCCCCGACGAAAGTCCCCGGATCCTGCCGGCCCGTCATAATTGTAGGGGCTGATACGAAGAGTGTCAGCCCCTTTTGTATTGTATGCCCTGCACGATTGGCGAAACACCAATTCTGCTTCTGCACTCCGGGTTCGGATGCAGAATTGATCTCGAGCCGAAGATGATACTCGACGGTGTACGATTTCTCGACCACCCCTCCGACATCGGCATCGAAGCACGTGGTGTCTCCTGTGCCGAAGCATTCTCCCGCGCCGCTGCCGCCTTCATGTCACTTATCCTCGATCCAACGGCTGTCGACGCCGCCGAACGACGGACGATCGTACTGGATGCGACCGACGTCGAACAACTTCTCGTCCGCTGGCTTTCCGAGATCCTGTACCTGTATGATGGCTGCGGGTACGTCTCAAGCGAATTCCGGATTTCTGTATGCACCCCGGGACATCTCGAAGCGACCATCTTTGGCGAGCCCATCCAACCCGAAAAGCACAAGGTGCGCATGGACATCAAAGCCGTGACCTACCACCAGCTCGCCGTGTGGCGGGATGCGGATGGATGGGGCGTGCGTGTGTATCTGGATATCTGACGCGTTGTATTTCCAACCCCCAATTCGTAGCTTGCGTCAGTCCACCGGAGTTCGCAGGTGTTCATCAGTGTCGACAAGTTTCGCTACAGGCTTCCCGCTTCGTACAAGAAGGGGATGAAGATCGACGGGATGGTCTATGCCGACGCGGAATTGTTGAAACAGATTGAAGGCGACCAGACACCGGAACAAATCGCCAACGTCGCCACACTTCCGGGACTGGTTGGCAAGTCGCTCGCCATGCCTGACGCGCATCAGGGATATGGCTTTTGCATCGGCGGAGTTGCGGCGGCAGGTTTGCATGACGGTGTGGTTTCGGCGGGCGGTGTGGGCTTTGACATCAACTGTGGCGTGCGGTTGCTTGCAGTAGACGCCGACCCTGAAGATGTACGCACAAAGCTGGAAGCTCTGCTGGACCAGATCTTTCGTGGTGTACCGTGTGGCACGGGTCGCAAGGGTTCTGTGGTTCTCGGAGGGAAGGAGATTGACGCTGTGCTGACGGACGGTGCACGCTGGGCGGTGCAGCACAAGTATGGACTTGAAAAGGATCTGGCGCGGATCGAGGAGTGCGGATGTCTTCCGGGTGCCGATCCGAAGAAGGTGAGTGGACGCGCAAAAGAACGTGGTCACGAGCAGTTGGGTACCCTGGGTTCGGGGAACCACTTTATTGAAATCCAATCGGTGGAAGACCTGTTCGATGAGACGACGGCACATGCCTTTGGCGTGCACAAAGACCAGATTGTCGTGCTGATTCACAGTGGTTCCCGCGGGCTGGGGCATCAGGTCTGTACCGATTACCTCGATCTCATGGATGGCACCATGAAGAAGTATGGAATCAGCGTGGTGGACCGTCAGCTTGCGTGCGTCCCTATCTCATCGCAAGAAGGGCAGGACTATCTCCAGGCCATGGCTGCGTCCGCAAACTTCGCCTTTGCCAACCGGCAAATGATGACCCACCAGGTGCGCGAAGCGTTCCGGAGGGTGGTCGGTACGGAAAACGTGCAGGTCGTGTACGACGTCTGCCACAATATCGCCAAGACAGAGGAGCACCTCGTTGACGGGAAGCGGAAGACCGTGCTCGTTCACCGCAAGGGCGCCACACGGGCTTTTCCTAAAGGGCATCCTCTGCTCCCTGGAGATCTCCGCGATGTCGGCCAGCCGGTGTTGATCCCCGGCAGCATGGGCACGGAATCGTACATACTGGTCGGAACAGACAGGGCGATGGAAGAGACATTTGGTTCGTCGTGCCACGGTGCCGGCAGGGCAATGAGCCGGACGAAGGCCAGAAGCGAAACCTCGGCGGATGAGCTGCTGACGGAAATGAAACACAAAGGCATCCTTGTCCGCGGTCACAGCAAGAGCGGCCTGACCGAAGAAAAGCCGGATGCATACAAGAATGTCAACAGAGTCGTGGATGTCGTTCAGGGGGCGGGCATAGCACGCAAAGTTGCACGCCTCGTCCCGCTCGCTGTCATGAAAGGATAGTCATGAAGGAAGCAGATCCGCGGATGCATTCCGCCGAACATCTCGTCACCGGCGTGCTCGTGAAGATGTTCGGCATGGGGCGTCCATTCACGACGCATCTGGAAAAGAAGAAGTCCAAAGCGGACTATCGCTTCAGCCGTCTTCTCACCGAGGAAGAAGCTCATCGCGTGGAGGTGATGGTCAACGAACAGATCGGCCGTGATCTTGCAGTGAGGGAGGAGTTCATTTCCCGCGAACAGGCCGAACAGGCCTTCAATCTCTCCCGGCTTCCTGAGGACGTTCGAGAGACCGTGCGCATCATTCGGATCGGTGACTTTGACGCCTGCCCCTGCGCGGGGGCGCACGTCGCGACGACGAAAGACATTGGCCGGTTCCGATTGATCTCGTGGTCTTTCGATGAAGGTGCGCTCCGGATCCGTTTCCGCCTTGAACCCTGACTGCCCGAGTACTGAGAGAAGATATGGGATCGCATTCTGACACGGGATTCGTCATTGACACGGAAAACGAAAAGCAGCGCATTGCCCGGAATTCGGTGTTCGCTGCGGTCTTTATCACGTCCCTGAAGCTTGTGGTCGGTCTTGAGACAAACAGCCTGGGGCTGCTTTCTGAAGCAGCACATTCCGGGCTTGATTTCCTCGCGGCGCTGATGACCTACTTCGCCGTGCGTATGGCAGACCGTCCACCCGATCGGGAGCACACCTACGGCCATGGCAAGGTAGAAAACCTTTCGGCGTTTGCCGAAACGCTGTTGCTTATCATTACATGCGGTTGGATTATCTATGAGGGAACGCATCGGCTGCTCTCTCGTGAATCCCATGTGGAAGCAAGCATCTGGAGCTTTGTTGTTATCGTCATAGCGATCGGTGTGGATATCAGCAGATCGCGTGCGCTCAAACGTGTCGCAAAGAAGTACAAGAGCCAGGCACTTGAAGCTGATGCGCTTCACTTCTCCAGCGACGTCTGGAGCTCCCTCGTTGTCCTCTCCGGATTGGTGTTTGTAGCGCTCGGGTATATTTGGGTGGATGCGGTAGCCGCAATCCTCGTCGCGCTACTGGTTCTGTTTGTGAGTTATCGTCTCGGGAAACGGACCATTGACGCATTGATGGATAGGGTTCCTGAAGGTCTCTACGAACAGGTGCTGGATACCCTCCGCCAGGTGGATGGGGTTGAGGAAGTCCGCAGCATCCGTTTGAGACCTTCCGGTGCCAAGGTGTTCGTCGATACCACCATCGCGGTCAGGCGGACGACACCATTTCAGGAAGCCCATGCCATCATGGACAACATCGAGCGGGAGATTCATGCGCGCCACAAAGAAATCGACATTGTCGTTCATGCCGAGCCCGCTGAAAGCAACGATGAGACGATTGCCGACAAGATCCGGCTCATTGTCGGCAGAAACGGCCTCCAGCCGCCGCACAATCTTGAAGTCCATTACACTGATGGGCGATACCACGTCGCTTTCGATGTCGAATACCGGGAAGGGAAGAGTTTCGTCGAAGCGCATGCGTTAACCGATCGCATCGAACAGGAGATCCGGCGCGAACTTCCGTACATTGAGCATCTTACCATTCACATGGAAGAAGACCAACCCGGCCCTAATGCTGTCGTGGGGGTTTCAGATGACGAACGTCTGCAACATGAGATCAAGAAACTTGTCAGTGCCGACCGGAATGTGGTTGAGTGCACGAATATACGCTTGTTGCGGCTTGGCGGACGGTTCAATCTTGCAGTGAACTGCACCATTGAGCGCGAACGGACTCTCGAAGAGGTGCACCGGATCGTTTCGCGTCTTGAAACCAAGCTGTACGATAGGTTCCCCCAGCTTCGCCGCGTGGTGATCCACGCGGAACCGACCCTGTAGCAGATTTCACTGTGGCATTCACGCCACACCCTCCCGTTGTCCGCGCCGCCGCAGTGTGGCATAGACTCCCCAATCGTTTTTCCTGAGGGCCAACATGTTCATAATCGGCCGTTTTTTGCCAATTGCGCTTTGGCACACGAATTGCTGTGACCATATCAATTCCCGGTTTGTCAATTACTATTTTCAGGCGGCATGATGAGGATCCCAACGGTTGTTCGAGGCTGTGTCTTCGCCGGGTTGTCGCTGTTTGTTGGAACGTACGGCTGCAAAGATCTCGGCGTGAACAATCCGGAGGACCCGAGGAATTTTCAATTGACGGTAGTGACTCCGACTACCGTGCTCGGGAAACCCAGTCATGAGATCCTGCACATTATATCTGCCAAGATTCTTTTGAAGAACATCTCTTTCAAAGTGTCGGGTCTCGAGGATTCAACCGAGATCACTCGGGGCCCCCTCGTGGTAGACCTTGATCTCTTCGCAAAACCAAAGGAGCTGCTGATCGGTCAGCTTTCTCCGAACAGCTATGATCGCATGCGTTTCAACATCCATGCGCCGGAGGCCGGCGAACTTCCGTTGGACTCGGCGTTTGCTGCAGGAAACGACAGCAGCCAACGTTACTCAGTGGTTGTTGTCGGTCTCTACCATGAAACGCCATTCATCTTCCGATCGCAGGAGTCGTTCCGCATCGACATCAACTTTACCTCTCCCGTTACGATCCCTGCGTCGGGCTCGGTGAACGTCACGTTGAAAATCGATCCCTATGCCTGGTTCACCGAGGGGCCTCTCTTTTTCGATCCCTTCAATCAGACGGGGAAGATCGACGATCGCATCAAGAATGCGCAGATGGAAGTGTTTCGTGATGATAATCGTGACGGCGAACCCGACGACCAATGACAATGTTCTATCGTAAACCACCACTTCCACCACTTACAGGAGTAAAGGTATGAAACATCTGGTTATTCTTGCCGTGCTGCTCATTGCAGCGGGTGCGCAAGCACAAATTCATCTTACCGCTGCGATTACCGGCGCGGATGAAGTACCTTCCGTCGTGACGGCGGCGAATGGTACCGGTTCGTTCGTCCTCAGTGAAGATTGGTCGGAATTAAAGTATGTAGTAACATACCAGGGACTGAGCGGCACGTTGACTGCCGGCGGGCACTTCCATACCGGGACGCCCGGAAAGACAGGACCGGTGGTGAAATCGATTGCGTTCTCCGGCGATCCCGCTTCAAATACGGTGTCGGGCAGCTGGAAAACGACTGATGCAACACAACCTCTGACTCAGGCATTGGTGGAGTCATTGTTGACAGGCCGGGTCTACGTGAATTTTCATACGGCGGCAAATCAGGGCGGTGAAATTCGGGGTCAGGTAAACCTCGGTACTGCACTGCAGTTTGTTGCGGATCTTGATGGGACCCAACAGGTACCTTCGCTCAGTGTGTCCGGAACAGGCACCGGTGTGTTGGTGCTGTCCACCGATCGATCGCAAATTGACTATTCGGTGGCATATCAGGGACTCACCGGGACGCTGACTGCTGGCGCTCATGTGCATGTAGGCGCGGCGGGACAGACCGGTGGGATCGTCAAAGGCATTGCCGTGAGTGGGGATCCCGCTTCGGGGTTGAACAAAGGGCAGTGGCGCACTTCTGATGGTACCCAGCCGCTCACTCCTGCGTTGGTTGATTCACTGATCGCGGGCAGATGCTACTTGAATTATCACACCGCGGCTCACCAGGGCGGCGAAATCCGCGGACAACTCATACTCGCTGGCGGGACGGGCTTCGTGGCACAACTCGACTCCAGCAACGAAACACCTGCAACAGCATCGGGCGGTAAGGGGGTGTGCTACGTGATTCTCAATTCTACGCGAACGGAAGCCCGGTATGCTGCAACGTATTTCGGCCTGACAGGAACGTTGACGGCCGGCGGGCACTTCCATACCGGCACTGCCGGACGCAGCGGTCCTATCGTCAAGGGCATCGCGACAAGCGGTGGTGCAGCATCAGCAACACTCTCGGGCTTCTGGCGTTCGTCGGATCCTTCACAGGCTTTGACTATAGCGCTTGCCGAATCGTTGCTGTCCGGGCGGGTGTATGCGAATTTCCACACCGCCGCAAACCCGGGAGGTGAGATCCGCGGGCCGTTGAACCTGACGACAGGGGTGGGATTCAGCGTCTCCCTTGATGGCTCGAAGGAAGTGCCACCGGTGACCACAACAGCTCGATCAAGCGGGTATGCCATTCTCAACGGTGAACGGAATGACCTTCGATACCGCTTTACGTATCAGGGGTTGAGCGGGACCCTCACCGCGGGCGGACATTTTCATACAGGCCAGAGCGGAAAGACCGGTCCGGTGGTCAAAGCTATCGCGTTTTCCGGAGATCCCGCATCAGCGAGCGTCAACGGTGATTGGTCTTCAGTCGGCTGGCTACTCAGCCGATGACAGCGGCGCTGGTGGACTCACTGTTGGCCGGTAAGATCTACGTGAATTTCCACACCGCCGCAAACGCGGGAGGTGAGATCCGAGGCCAGATGGAGTTTCCGACAACAGCTGCCGACAAGTGTCGCACAGGATCCTGCAGGCATTCCGACGTCGTCGGTACTGCTCCAGAACTATCCGAACCCGTTCAATCCCCGTACCACCATAACGTTTCAGGTGGCGACATCGGGCTCGGTACAGCTTACCGTCTATAATTTGCTCGGTCAGCAAGTGGCTCGATTGGTGAACGAGGTGAAATCGCCCGGATCGTATACTGTCGCATTCGATGGAATTTCGCTGGCAAGTGGCTCGTATTTATACGAACTTCGTGATGGACAGGGGCGGATGCAGGTGAAGCGCATGCTACTCCTGAAATGAGTCACGTTCGACTGATATGCAGTTCTTTAAAGAACGCTGTACTTTTCATTGCTATGGGTCGTCATGAACAAGAAGCGCTTGTTTTCACTTATTCCTCTCGTCGCGCTTATCCTTGTGGCAGGGTGCAAAGACATGGGGGTGGAGCCGCCGGCAAACACGGTGACACCTCCTCCCCCATCGGGTCCGGTCAAATTCTCGAGTGATGTGATGCCAATTCTTATCAATGGTGGTTGCACGGGATGCCATGGTGGAACCGGGAATCTGTTCATGGAATCCGTAGCCCAACTGCTGACCGGCGGGGATCACGGGCCCGCAATTGTTCCCGGCAAGGCCGACAGCAGCAATCTTGTAAGGAAGTTGCTTACACCGCCTCCTTTTGGGGAACGGATGCCGTTTGGCGGCGCACCGCTGCCTGATGCGTCTATCGCAGTGATCAGAAACTGGATCAATCAAGGTGCGGCGAACAACTGATCCGGAGAGGGCAACTTCGTGGACATCATCCGGAAAACAGAGGCGACCCATGCGTAATGTTTTCAAGTATTCAGCCATAGGGGTTGTCGTTGTCGCGATAGGCATACAGTTTGTCCGCCCGGAGCGCACGAACCCTCCAATAGATCCCGCGAAAGACATTGTTGGCCAGTCGTCTCTCCCCCCGGAGGTTCGTGCCGTTCTTGAGCGCTCCTGTTTTGACTGCCATTCAAACCGCACACGGTGGCCCTGGTACAGTCAGGTGGCGCCTGCTTCGTGGTTGGTTGTTAACGATGTCAACGAAGGGAGAAGACATCTGAATTTTTCAGAGTGGGAGGGATACAAGGTTGGACGACGGTTATCAAAACTGGAGTCAGTCATGGGCGAGGTCAACAAGGGGGGAATGCCGCTCGGGACGTATCTTCTGCTGCACGGTGATGCCACCCTCTCGTCTGCGGAGAGAGGCCTTGTTGTCGGGTGGGCCGAGGCTCTGAGCGACAGCCTTGGCGCGGCGAATAAATGAATCCACCGGACCGTATACGTACCGGGAGTAATCACACCAAAAGGGTCATCCAGATGAGGATCTCATCGCTTCTCTCCTCCATAGCGTTGGTGTTTGTCCTGTGCGGCGTTGAAGCGCTGGCGCTCCCAAGGTTCGCTGCACAAACAGGTTCAAAGTGTCAATCCTGTCATGTGAATCCCTCCGGGGGCGGCATGCGCAACAGCTTCGGTGCGCAGTTTGGCCGCGAGGAGTTGCCGGTCCCGCAGTGGTCAGATACGGAAGGCATCGAAGACCTCTCTAAACTCCTTCCGAGTTTTCTTGGCATAGGTGCCGATTTCCGGACGCTCTACATTGTCCGCCAGATTCCGGATTCGAGCAATGCCGGCTCGCATATGGATAATGAGTTCTTCCAGATGCAGGGAGATATCTACTTTAATTTCCGCATTGCCAGGAAAATCAATCTCTACTTTATGAAGGGTCTCTACAGCGGCTTTGAAGCCTACGGTCTGCTGCGCGTGCTTCCTTTGTCCGGGCATGTGAAGATCGGGAAATTCATCCCGAACTACGGGTTGCGGATGGATGATCATACTGCATTCATCCGAAAGTATACCGGGTTCAGCCCTGAAACCGGACGTCCGGAAATCACCGGACTTGAAGCTTCGGTAATGCCGGGCCCGGTGGTGATCGGGGCGGGTGTCTACAATGCTACAGATGGATTCGGAGCCACGGGGGGGAGTGAAAAGGCTTTTCTCGGGCGTATCGAAGGGATGTTCGGGCTTTCGGAAAAGGCATTTCTGGGACTTGGGGCAAACGTCTTCCGCCGCACCCTGGCCTCGGGATCCGTCACGCTCTACGGCGGCTTCGGTTCATTCGGCTTCGGGCGTCTCACCCTGATCGGAGAGGGGGATTTTCTTCGAATCGCGACGCCTACCAGGATAACCACCGGTGTGGTGTTATATGGCGAGGCAAATTATACTATCATCGACGGTGTTGATCTGAAAGTCGCGTACGATTTCTATGATCCGGACAAAGATCTGAGGACCGGGGCGTTTTCGCGGTACAGCATCGGGGCTGAGTTCTTTCCCATCAGCGGCGTAGAGGTGCGCCCCATGTACCGGATGATGAAGGAAGATCCGACCGACGTGAAGAATAATGAATTCCATCTTCTCTTCCACATTTACCTGTAGGATGACCAATGAAGAAACTGCATATGGCTGGTCTGTTCGGCCTTCTGCTTCCGGTATTCATCGGAGCGGTACTTCCGGGAGGCAGTCGCAAAGATGATGATGTCTCCTACAAGAATGATGTCACCCCTCTCTTGAAGATGTACTGTCTGCCGTGCCATGCGGAAGAGAACGATAACCCGAGCGAGCTGGCACTTGATTCCTTCGCGCTGCTCATGAAGGGAGGGAAGCACGGTGAAGCAGTGAAGCCGGGCGAACCGGATGCCAGCAACATCATCCGGAAGCTGTCCGAAAACCCCCCATTCGGGGAGCGCATGCCCATGCATTCTAAACGCAAGAAGACCACAACGCCACCCAAATATCTTTCCGAAGACGAAATACAAACCCTTGCAAAGTGGATTTCCCAGGGAGCCCAGGATAACTGAATCTCCTTGACATAGTCATCCGCACTGCGTACGCTACACTGCACGCAGGAGATCTGGATGACAGGTGTGACCACATCCTCACCGCTTCTCTCTTTTCCCGATTTCACGCTGGTCTCGGCATCGGCGGGGTCGGGGAAGACCCACGCGCTAGCGCTTCGTTACGTCTCGCTGCTCCTCGCAGACGGTGTCCCGGCCAATGACCTGTCGAATGTTCTCGCCATAACATTCACCAATAATGCGGCCGCTGAAATGCGGCAGCGCATATTGCGTTTTCTCAAAGTGCTTTGCCTGGGCAATGATGATGCTCTGTTAGGTACTGTCATGGAGCAGACCGGGCTCCATGCGCCGGAAGTGCGCCGGCGCTCGTGCGCTGCCATCACTCTTCTCCTGGAGCGGTTCTCCGATTTTCAGGTCAGAACCATTGACAGCTTTCTGGCCCGCATGGTACAGGCATCGGCCCTTGACCTCGGCATCCCTCCCGACTTTGAACTGCAACTGGATCCTCGGTCGGTAATCGACTACGCGTTCGAGTTGTTCGGTGCCACGCTGCGGCCGGGGGAACCGGCGACACGGGCCATGATGCAGCTGGCGGGAGATCTGGCCATCCGGACTGACGGAGACGCGCGCGTTCTCTGGGATCCATTTGCTGAAGTGCGCGAGGGAGTAGGTTCGTTGCTCGGTCGGCTTGCACCTCTGCTCAAGCCTTTGATCCAGTCGGCGAACGCTGACGACCTGCGCAACCGTGTCCGGGAACTTGAGGAGATTGCCCGGGGGTTGCAGACGTTCATTGCCCGGCATGACTTGCCGATCACGAGCCTGTTCGGTTCCGACCTCACTCTGGTTGTCTCAGGGAACTGGCGTGGGATGCTCACGCGGACCTCTCGTGAAGCGAAGCACACGAAAAAGGGAAAGGCGGCTCAAGAGGTTGCGCTCGCACGTCACGGGGAGGAGTTGGCGGGGCAGGTGCGGGCCTTCTATGCGTCGCTCGGCGATGTTATCGAGACGGCAGCGCGTTTTGATGCGCGTCCGTTTGCAGATGCCCATGCCGCTCTTGCACCCTTTCTTGAGACTGCCCGCGCGGTCAGCCGGCGATTCGGTTTCGAGGATCTGACCAAACGCCTGGTAAAGTATCTTGACACCGGTGCGGTGCCGGACGTGTACCTGATGCTCGGTGAATCGCTCGCCCACTTCCTCATTGATGAATTCCAGGATACATCGCCGCTTCAATGGGCAGCGATCCATCCGCTTCTCGACAATGCCCTTGCTGCGGGCGGCAGTCTGTTTATCGTCGGCGACACAAAGCAATCGATCTTCGGTTTCCGTGGTGCAGACTGGCGCATCATGCAACGGCTTGCCGCGGGAGAAGAGACGTTTCCGTCGGTGCCGGTTCGTCCGCTCATGCTCAGCGAGAACCGGCGCAGTGGCGAAGCAATCGTCGAGTGCGTGGCATCGACCTTCGAAGCGATTCACCGCGGGGGCGGTGCAGATGCAGAAGCCGTTGTCCAGAGTGGACTCCATCTCTGCCGGCAGCGGCCTCTTGCGGTCAACCTCGGCAAGGGCTATGTGGAGTATCTTCGCTTTGATGGTGACGGGGATCCGCCGGCTGAAGCCGAAGGCATCATACACATCATCCGGGATGCCGTACTGCGGGGCTACGCCTATGGTGATATTGCGGTGATCACTCCGGGTAATGAAGGCGTAGTGCAGGCGGGGACGTGGCTCAACCGCGCATCGATTCCGTTTGTCTCGCACAGCATGCTCGATATCCGGGCGCGACGGGTGATCGGGGAACTCCTCGCGTTGCTGCGGTTCCTGGATACGCCGGTCGATACGCTCTCCTTTGCGACATTTCTGCTGGGGGAAGTGTGCGCTGCCACGTTGCGGACCAGGAATACCGCAGGGGGCATCGATGCACTGCATCAGTTCTCGGCCCGGTCGCGGTCGCAGGATGCGTCTCCATTGTACAGGAGATTCAGGGAAGAATTTCCCGATGTGTGGGCGGAGCACTTTGCGCCTCTGTTCACAGGTGTCGGTCACCTGCCGCTGTATGATCTCGTGTGCGCAGCATACAAGACGTTCGGTGTGTTCACGCTGTTCCCGCAGGAGGAAGGGGCCCTGCTGAAGATGTTGGAAGTGGTGAATGGCTTTGAACGGGACGGCGACAACAGCCTCAAGGAATTTCTTGACTTTGCGGCCGGTGAGAGCGGAGAAGACGAAGCAGCGTGGACTCTGGATCCCCCTGTACGCACTGCGGTCACCCTGATGACGATTCACAAAGCCAAAGGGATGGAATTCCCGGTGGTGATCCTCCTCTTCTATGATACCCAAGTCAGATCGCCGGGGCATGCAATAGAAGACAAAGGCGATGGTGTCGAGATGGTCCGGGTGAACAGCGCTATGGCAGGATGGTCGCCGGCGCTGCAATCTCTATACGACCGCGTGATGCGCGATATTCTTACGGATCTCTTCAATCGCTTGTACGTGGCGATGACGCGGGCAGAGAAGGAATGTTATCTGGTTACCGTAGGGGATCCGCGAAAACGCCAAGGGTTTCCCTCGCGGGTTTTATCAATTGCCGAAGGCGCAGGAAAGAAGCCTCCTGTTGCGCCGAACAAGGGAGAGAAAGGAAGACCCGGCCCACGGGGTGTCGCACCGTTACACGTGACGGAGCAGAGCATCACAACTGTCGCCGCGCCGGCGCGTCTCGGATACTGGGCCACGCAGAGGGGAGATGTTGTGCACGCCATCCTGGCAGGTCTCGATGTTGTTGCAGATCCGGAGGCGGCACTTGCGGGGGTACACCACGGACTGCCTCCCGCAGAATGGCCGGAGCTGAGATCTTCTCTCGCCGGATTTCTCTCGTTGCCGGAGATCATTCCCCTTTTTGCGGAGACACCGGGACGGGTCCTGCTGAATGAACAGGAGTACGTTGATCGCGGAGGAAATCTGGTGCGGGCGGATCGCATTGTGATCGATCAGCGTGAAGTGACGGTGGTGGATTTCAAAACGGGAGCCGTGGAAAATGAGGAAGAGTATTCCCGGCAGATCCGGCGGTATGTGGACGTGCTTCGCGACATCTATCCGGGTAGAATGGTTCATGGGGTCATTGCGTATGTGGATCGCAGGGTCATCCGGAGGGTCTCATGAGCAGGATACGGGTCGTGCCCATGGGTGCCAATCTTATCGACGAGGTCATCGCACTCCTTCCCCGCGAGGTGAGCGAGTATCCCTCCTCACTTGTGGTATTCCAGGGAAAGCGTCCCGGTCATTTCCTGCGGCGGGCGCTGGCGCGTCACGCGGCCGGGCGTTCATTCCCCCCCGGGTGCACACGCTTGACACGTTTCTGGATGCACTTTATCTCGAGGACCTTGCGGGATCAGCAGATGAGATCAGTCCGCTGGATGCAGTGGGAATGCTCTTTGCCTTGCAGCAAGAAGCGTTGCCGCGAATTGGGGGAGAGCACTATGCCGCATTGGAGTCTTTTCTCCCGCTCGGCCGGCGGATGTACGAGGTGTTTGAGGAGCTCCGGGACGCATGTGCAACTCCCGACCAGGTGCGTGCTGCAAGCACTGGACTTCAATTCGATCATGGTCTAGTACTTGCCACGTTGTATGAGCAGTTTGCTGCACAGGTGCAGAAGGAGGGGAAGATCACCCGGGCAATGAAGCACGACATGTGTGCAGCCCGCTCTTCCGGGTTGACGCTGGAGAGGTACTCCACGATCGTGCTTGCCGGAATATCCACGATGACCCGCGCCGAGCTGACAGTGCTCAAGCATGTGCTGGAGCTGCCGCAGGTTACATGCCTGGTTGAGGAGGGTCCCGGCCTGGATGACACACTCCTGGCCCTGGAGAAAGAAGTGAGTGAACGGTTTCCGACCCGACCACCGCCGGCTGTTCACCTGTACGCGGCAAGAGATACCCACGGTCAGGTAGCCGGACTGGCACGCGTTATGGCGGAAATGCGGGAACGCGGCACTGCCCCCGGTGAAGAGACCGTGATCGTGCTGCCGTCCCCTGACGCATTGTTTCCGCTCACGCACTGGGTGCTTCCGCTCACAGGTGAGCACAATATTTCATTGGGCTATCCTGCAGCGCGAACCCCGGTGTTCGGTTTTCTTGCGGCTGTCTGGACAATGCTTTCATCGATGAGGGAGGGGTGCGTGTATGCCCGGGATTATCTCCGGTGCATGTTGCATCCCTATCTCAAGAGCATCCGGTGGAATGACACGCCTGACGCAACGCGGATCATGTTTCACACGATTGAGGATTTTCTTGCGAAGGAGAAAGGGTGGGCTTTTTTCCGCGTTGAGGATCTCGAACGGCACCGGGGAGTACTTGAGCGCATCGGAGCGGCGGTTGGCACTCCTGATCGTCCCCTTGCGGCGATGGATGTGGCGCGACATCTGCAGGGCATTCACGAGATCACCCTCCGGCGCCCTCTGGCGGCCGGCACGTTAGGCGAAGCAGCGCGCCGGTACATCGATCTCCTGTTGTACGTTGCGGAGGAAGGTACGGCGGCGTACCATGCGTTGTTTACTGAGTTCGCTCACAAGATGATCAGCCGCCTGGACGAAGTCCGCAACTCGCGGCTCGGTGAAGTGCGAGTGCATGCGCCGGCCGGTGGAGGGGTGATGCTCAGGCAACTCATGGAAGATGTGGTGGTGCCATTTCACGGGACGCCCCTGAAGGGCGTGCAGATACTCGGGTGGCTGGAAACGCGGAACCTGCAGTTTAAGCGCGTCTGTATACTCGATGTCAGTGACGATGTACTCCCGGGCGGTGACGACATTGATCCATTGCTTCCGCCGCGCATGCGAACGGCGCTTGCACTGCCGGGTCGACGGGAGCGTGAACGGGCGGCCGCCCATCAGTTTGCCGTCTTGCTTGGCGGTGCCGAGGAGGTACACCTCTTCTTTCGTGAGGGCGGCGGCAAGGAGAAGAGCCGGTTTGTCGAGAACATACTGTGGGAGCGCGAGCAACAACGGCAGAGTATTGGCGAGGCAGGTGATATCCGTCCGATTGACCTGATGGTGACGTTGACTCATCAGGATCCCCATCCCATTCCCAAGAGTCCGGGAATGCACGCGGTTCTCGGACAACTCTCCTACAGTGCCACCATGCTGGACACCTATCTCAAATGTCCGTTGCGCTTCTACTATTCTTACGTCCTGGGGCTTTCCGCGCGGGAAGAGGTTGATGAGGAAATTGATCGTGCAGGGATCGGCACGTTTGTGCACGAGGCTCTCGCGACCTACCACCGGCAGATCCCCGCATCGGCTCCGATGACGAGCCTTGCGGATCCTGAGCGGATGGATGCAGTCGTCGGGCAGCTTTTCGACACGCGCTTTGGCAGTGATCCGCGGGGACAGCGCCTCCTCATGAAGATGCAGGTGCAAAGGCAGCTGGGCCGGTACATCGCCGAATGGCGCAGGCCGCTGATCGAAAAGGAGCGGATCCGGATCATTGCGGTTGAACACCGCATGCGTCACGTGAAGGACGGGCGCATACTTGTCGGGAAAGCTGACCACATCGAGATGAGGGGGGAGACACTCTACATTGTAGACTACAAGACCGGGGCCGATGAGAATCGTTACCGCATCCGTTTTGACAAGTTGAGCGCAGCTGACCGGGAAGGTTGGGCGAAAGCAATCGGGTCGCTTCAACTTCCTTTCTACTCTCTGCTCTATCATTGGACGACCGGTGCGGCTGTGGATCAACTGCGGCCGGCCTATGTCATGCTCGGGAAGGAAATCATCAGCGCGAAGATAGAGGCACCGCTTTTCGCGGGTGACGACGACGTCCGTGCGCTGACCGGGCAGTTGGAAGAAGTCATCCACGGTCTTCTTGAGGAGATCTCGTCAGAAGAGATCCCATTTGTTCCCACAGCCGATCTCAAAAAGAACTGTCCGCAATGCTCCTTTGTCGATTTGTGCGATACCCGTTGGATTCGGGGTTGGACAGCAACCGGCCGTGGACAAAGGGGGTAGCAGGTGAGAGCATTTTCCTCTTGATTTTGAGTGCGCGAAATTGTACCATGTAAACGCTTACAGGCGACTTCACAAGAAGTCGTTTTTTATCTCTCCGAATGTAAACGTTTACATAAAGTTACAAAGTTACGATGCCCACAACGATCAGAGAAGTTGCACAGCACGCCGGCGTTTCCATTGCAACCGTGTCACGCGTCCTCAACAACGTCGGACCGGTCGATGAAAGGACGCGTGAACGCGTTCGCGAATCCGTGCGCCAACTTCGCTATGTGCCCAACGCGGTGGGGCGCAGTCTGAGCAGACGCAAGACCGAAGCTATCGGCTTGTTGCTGCCGGATCTGTTCGGCGAATTCTTTTCCGAGGTGCTGCGCGGAAGCGATCAGACGGCGCAACATTCGAACTATCATCTTCGTCGTTTCCAGCTCGCACAACAACAAAAAGGAAATCCATGCAGCCCTGACAATGATGCGGGGGCGGGTGGACGGACTCGTGGTCATGTCTCCTCACATTGATGCCGGGGTCCTGAAGGAAAACCTTCCGCAGTCGCTGCCCGTTGTCTTATTGAACTGTCCGGTGGAATCGCGCGAGTTTGACTCGCTCACGATCGACAACTTCAAGGGTGCGCGTGCGATGATTGAGCACCTGCTCGCTCATGGTCATACGCGCATTGCCATCATCAAGGGAACAGAGCGCAACTTCGACGCCACGGAGCGATTGCGTGGATTCACGGTTGCGCTCGAGGAGCATGGCATCGCTCCCGAGAGATGCCTGCAGGCGGAGGGAGATTTCAGTGAGTCCACAGGGTACGATGCCGTACAACGGTTGCTCGCGCGGTCACCCCGACCAACCGCTATTTTTGCCTGCAACGATTCGATGGCGATCGGGGCGTTGAGCGCATTACGTGATGCGGGCATCAAGGTGCCCGGTGAAATGGCTCTCGCCGGCTTCGACGACGTTCCCATTGCCGCCTATCTCACGCCCTCCCTGACGTCGGTCACCGTGGGAATTCACAATCTCGGTGTGCGTGCCATTGACACCGTCCTCCATGCAGTGCGTCACCATAATGAACATCACAAACAACAAATCATTCTCCCGACGTCCCTGAGTTTTCGGGAGTCCTGTGGTTGTCATCACGAATCAGACAGGTAGTCCGTTGCCGATGTATCGTAAATCACCCGTTCCTTCACACATCACCAGCAGAGAGGTGCATATGCACACTCGTCGATTTGTTTTGATGATTGTTCTTTTGTCTGTGGCGTGCGGTGCGTTGTTTGCACAGTTCAAGCCACGAAAAGACTACGTGTGGGCCCGCGATATTTCTGTCGCTGCGAGTCCGACGATCACGCTCGACGGCATCCTGACCGAAGCGGTCTGGGCAAAAGCCGAATCTGTTATGGTCACCTATGGTACGCTCGATGGCAACCCCGGTAGCGGCTATAAGATCATGAATGGTTCCGGGACGCCCGGGGACGGCGCAAATGCTGTGTTGAAGTTCCTCGTCAACAAGACAACGAACATGCTGTATTTTGCCGTCATCGCAAAAGACAGCTCTATCGGCGGCAATGGATGGGAAAATTCCGATGGTGTCTTAGGCGGGTTCTACGAACGCGCCGCACGTGAGCCGAATCTCGGGATTACATTGCATCGCGACTTCTTCATCTCGTTTGTCGACTCTGCAGCCCCCAACGCAGGGATGAACCTGAAGGGCGGCAATCTTCCGAGTCGTGGTGTGATCAAAGCAGCCTTGCATGTGAACGGCACAGCCAATGTCGATACCGCCGCTGGTGGCGCGCGTGTTGCCGACCAGGGATGGGTGCTTGAAATGTCCGTTTCCCTGGACAGCCTCGGCTACAATGCCAACAGCGCGACAACCGATGAAGTCCAGATGTCGATCGGAATCTGGGATGGAGACTGGACCCACGGCGGCGGGACGTCGATTGCCACGAAAAACTGGTGGGGCAACGAATGGGGCAATGATGGCGGCGGCCTCGCCGGGCGTATACTCGTCCGTAACGACGTCAACATCAATACGACATCACTTCCGGCGTACGCCTACGACGCGGTTGTTCCGAATGCCGCGAACTTCGCCGATCCTGTCATCGACGGCGATCTGAAAGACACGGTGTGGAGCAAAGTGACATCGTTCACGATCCAGTATGGCAACTCCGCGTTACGTGCCACGTATCCGACAATCGGCAAAGACCGGAGCGGTAATTTCATGGCCAAGGGCACGACGGCCTTTGATGCCGGACAGGCAAAGATCAAGATGTTCTTCAAGGGTGACAAGCTGTATATTGGTGCAGATGTTGCCGACAAATCGCTGAACAGCTATGTCAGCGACGACTTCTTTGACGGCATCCAGGTCAACATGAGCGTTCCTGTCGATACCCTCTATGACAAGAACGTGCATGCGATGGCCGGCCGGCGTTTCGGTATGGCTGTTGACTCTTCGGCAGGAACCACCCGTGGTTTGTGGGATCTGGTCGGTGACAGCCTCTTCATCAAGGCCGTCAAGTATGCCGTGAAACTCAAACCCGCATCGACCGTGAACAATAACACCGACGTCGACGCCGGCTACACGGCGGAGATGTCGATTGACCTTTCGAAACTCGGCTACGGCACGGGTCAGACCAATAAAGTCGTTGCACTCGGGGTCAACTACCATGACTATGACATCGCCACAGACACCTCGGCATACAGGGTCTGGTGGTTCAGAGAATGGCCGTGGAAGTCCTCGCCTGCGTTCCTGGTACTTGACAACGGCACGCTGGTAACAGGTGTTGAAGATCAGCCGGTGGGCGTTGCGGGCGAGTTCCGTCTGGTAGGGAATTATCCCAACCCGTTCAACCCGTCGACGAAAATTCAATTCAGGGTGCCGGAAGCCGGAACTGCGCACGTGCAGGTCTTTGATCTCCTCGGCCGCATGGTGCGGGAGACCGCTCTACAGGTGGTCGGAGGAACGTTCGAACAGACGTTCAACGCCGCGTCGCTGTCCAGCGGATTGTACTTCTACCGCGTCGAGTTCGTGTCGCAGAAGACCGGCGCGCACAACCTCTCCGAAACCAAAACCATGTTGTTGCTGAAGTAGTTGCTGTATACGGTGCTTTGTTCTTCCGTGTACCCCTCTCCCGTCAGAAAGCCCGCGGGAGAGGGGCCGGAAGGTGTTCATTATGAAGGTCACGTGAATGCCATGAACTCCACCCGATCACTCACTCCGTCCTGCCGGCATGTGTGTGCCATCCTCATGGCTTTGGCGATGCTGACGCATACCACTCTCCTTGCCGAGACTCAGGGCAAACTCACCGGACACATCGTCGATCAGCGGGGACAGCCGGTATTGGGGGCTAATGTTGTTGTGGTTGGTTCCACGGTTGGTGGGGCCGCGAACGATGAAGGGCAGTACAACATCATCAATGTGCCGGCCGGTGTGTACGATGTCAGGACGAGCGCCGTCGGCTATCAGGCAAGAATCGTCCGCGGTGTGCACATCAATGCCGGACAGACCACCACGCTGGATTTCGCAATCAGCGAGAGCACAATTGAGGCCGACGAAGTAGTGACGATCGCCCAACGTCCGATGGTGGATACGCGGCAAACGAGTGCAGTCGCGATACTGAGCAAGGATGATATTGAAGCCCTGCCCGTGCAGAATCTCAACGATGTTGTCAATCTTCAGGCCGGCGTTGTAGACGGCCACTTCCGCGGGGGCCGCGCAGGCGAAGTGCAGTACCAGGTGGATGGAGTTTCAGTGAACAATCCGTACGACAACTCTTCCGTCATTCAACTGGATCGGTCAGTATTGCAGGAAGTACAGGTTATCAGCGGGACGTTCGATGCGGAGTACGGGCAGGCGATGAGCGGCGTGGTGAACGCCATCCTGCGGAGCGGATCGGAAGAGCAGTTTGAAGCGAGTGCCGAAATCTATGGCGGAGCATACACTACTGATAAAGATGTGTTCCCGCACACCGCGGTCTCGTGGCCGCCGGCCCTGCAAAGCCTGACCATGTCACTGAGCGGTCCGGCGGGGATTCCCCGCACCTCATTTCTCTTGAACATCCGCCGTTTCATCGATGATGGATATCTCTGGGGGCAGCAAGTCTTCCTGCCCACCGATGCGTCAGATTTCGGGGCGAGGCGCTTCACGCCCGCCGGCTCCAACGCTGCCGTGCCGATGGCATGGCACAAGGAATGGTCCGGACAACTCAAGATTGCCAATCGCTCATTGACTGACATGCAGTTGAGCTATCAGGCGGTCGGGGTCCTGAGCAAAGGGAAGGGATTCGAGTTCGGGTATCGATTTAATCCGGATGGCACGCGGACGCAGAACAACTTCTCGCTCGTCCACGGCGTCGATTTCACGCATACGCTTTCGGAGAATGCCTTTTATACGCTCAGTTTCCGTCAGAACTATTTCCATTACACTGACGAGGTCTTTTCTTCTCTCGACGACCCCGGGTACGCTCTTGCGGGTGCACCGCGCGGCGATCCCAACTATGAAATGGGTGCGATCATCCAGGGATACGATCTGGGGAGGTTTGAACAGAAAACCAACGCCCTTCTATTCAAAGGCTCGTTGACGTATCAGGTGACGCGCCTGCATCTGGTGAAGGTCGGGTGTGAGCTGCAGACATCGTCAATTCTCTTTGGCGCTCCCGGGACGCTGTCGTCGCAGATCCTCGGTCCGACCCAGTCCCTTGTGTACGTCGTTGCCGATACGCTTGCACAGAACGTGCGGACATATTATCCGAGGTCCATGGCGCTCTTTATTCAGGACAGAATAGAAGTCGCCGACTTTCTCGTCCGTGCGGGCCTCCGCGCGGAGTACTATGACGCGAATGCCACCGTTCCCGGTGATCTCGCAAATCCGGCGAACACCATCCAGGGTGCACCTGCTTCGGTCCAGAAGCCGGCAACGAAGAAGTTCGCTGTGGCGCCCCGGCTGGGCGTGTCCTATCCGATTACCGCGACCGGCGCACTCTACTTCTCCTACGGGCATTTCTATCAGATGCCCGGCCTGGGCAATTTGTACGCAAACTCCGACTATTACATTCTTCGCAATCTGCAATCCGGCAGTACGTCTTACGGCGTCATGGGCAATCCCGACATCAAACCGGAGTTCACCACGCAATACGAATTTGGATTCAAACAACAGTTCGGGCAATCCCTCGGCGTGGATCTGAGCGTATTCTATAAGGACATTCGCGATCTGCTGGGAGTAGAATTCATCGATACGTATGCTGATTCACGGTATGCCCGCTTTACGAATGTGGATTTTGGATCGGTCTACGGAATACGCCTTGCGGTCGACCAGCGCTTCACGGAGGCATTCAGCGTCTCGTTGAACTACACGTATCAAAATGCAACGGGGAATGCCAGCGATCCTCACGAGACGGCGAACCGGGCTGCCGCCGGCGAAGATCCCCGGCCCCGGCAAGTACCCTTCGACTGGGACCAGCGTCACACACTGAATGTCGCGGCAACAGTGAACGATCACGACAATCTCCTTGCCACCTGCATTGTTCGCTTTGGGAGCGGGAGTCCCTACACTCCTTCGGTGGGATCAGGGTTCGGGGCGCAGCTCGAGAAAAACTCGTCACCGAAGCCGACCTGGGTGACGGTTGACCTGCGTGCGGAGAAACCGTTCCACATCGGCTCATTTACGCTCAGCGCGTTTCTGCGTGTATTCAACCTTTTCGATGCACGCTATGCGAATGGTTTTGTCTTCTCGACCACGGGCAGCCCATTCTATTCCCTGACACCCGCGGCAGATCGCACAACGCTCATCGATCCCTCGCGCTACACCGCACCGCGGCGGATAGAGTTCGGACTCGGGATGAGAATCTGAAAGGTGTTCTTATGACGAAGCATTGCCTCGCCGCTGCAGTTTTCATTCTCCTGTCAGCGTCTCAGGTATGGACGCAGACTACGCTCCAGCCTGTTGTTCCAAAGAGTCAGCGGGGACGCAATGATGCCGAACGCTCGGGGACACATGACGCAGGGAACATCCGGACAATCTTCTACAACTACGGGATGGTGGGAGACTATCCTGCGGATCCTATCAATGTCGACCTGTCGATTTTTCATTCAGCGGAAATCCCCAAGGGATCCGGACTGAACTATACCGATGGTATTACGCCGTTCGTGCTTGCGAAGATCAGGGACGTGCAAGGAACGGACAACTACATCATGGAAACGGGGTTTCGTGAACGCCAGGAACAGAGTCCCTCCACATCCAAGATCATGCGTTTTGAACCGCGGCCCGGCTATCTTCAGAGCGACCCGACAATCAATGTTGGCAGATCGATCGCCATGAGTCATGACTCCCGGACCTGGCCGGCCACCTGGCCGGACAAAGCGAACGATCAGGACGACCCGGGCTGGGCGGGCAGTTGGAATGGGTATTTCGGGAAGCGTCCGAATGCAGACCAGGAAAGCTATTTTGTGATGGACGATGATTTCTATGACAAATGGAACTACTATCCGGACAGTCGGGATCAGACTCGCCGGGGCCTCGGGCTTCGTGTGGAAGTCCGTGGATTTCAGTGGGCCAACCCGCAAGCGACCAACGTCATCTTCTGGCACTATGACATCACCAACGAAGCAACGACAGACTACCCCGATGATATCATCTTCGGCCTGTATATGGATTCCGGCGTTGGCGGTTCCGCGTTCTCGTGCGACGGGGTTGCGGAATCGGATGATGACAACGCCTATTTTGACCATTCAACAGGGTTGAACCTTGTGTATACGTGGGACAAGTACGGGCATGGCGTTGATCTCCGGAGCAACTGCGCGCCGACAGGCTACCTTGGATATGCGTATATGGAGACACCAGGCAATCCGTACAATGGTATCGACGATGACGGTGACGGGATTACCGACGAACGGCGTGATAGCGGTCCGGGACAGCTGGTTGTCGGGCAGGACAACATTCGCATTTACGTGCAAGCGCACTACAACCTGGCAAAATTCGAGGCGTTCTACGGGAAGCTGGAAACCAGACCGGCATTCAAAGCCGGAAGGTGGTGGACCGGCGACGAGAATATGAATTGGGTTGCCGACTACGACGATGTCGGTGCGGATGGCGTGCCAGGCACACATGACACCGGCGAGGGGGATGGCATACCGACGGCAGGAGAACCGGACTTCGATCAAACGGACAAAGACGAATCCGATCAGATCGGGTTGACCGCGTTCAAGATGAATCGGATTAAAGGTCCCTCAAAAGCCGATCCCGTGGATGATATTGTCTTCTACGGCCTGTGGCCGCCGGTTCTTTACCAGCAGTTCACCTCACCTTCTCCCTCGTCACGGTTTGACTCTGCCGTCGTTCTGAACTACAATATCGCTTTCTTGTTTGCTTCCGGGACCTTCAAGTTGCCGGCCGGGGCGCATGAGAGATTCAGTCTTGCACTGGCCTACGGGGCCGATCTCAGTGAGCTCCGGGAACAGGTACGTACGGTTCAGCAAATCTACAATGCCAACTACCAGTTCGCCGTCCCTCCTCCGACACCCCTGGTCAAGGCCGAGCCGGGCGACGGTTTTGTGCGGCTTTCATGGAGCGATTATTCCGAGCGGGCAAGCGATCCCGTTACTCATGAAAACGACTTTGAAGGATACAGAGTGTATCGTTCCACCGATGTCGACTTCCGCGATCCCAAAACGATTACCAACGCTCGCGGGACCGGTTCCTTTGGTAACGGCAAACCAATGGCGCAGTTCGATCTGAAGAATGGCATAAAAGGCTTTTCGAAGCAGCTGATCGACGGCGTCGCATACTACCTTGGTGACGACACCGGCCTCATGCACGCGTACACCGATTCGACCGTGAAGAACGGACAGGAGTACTTCTACGCGGTGTGTTCATTTGATCACGGTTCGGACTCTCTGGGGTTCTTCCCCTCTGAAAATGCTATTGCGGTCTCACGCACGCTGCGGGGTGGGACCATCCTACCCGCGAATGTGGTGGACACGAGGCCCGAACCGAAGGTGCCGGGATTTGTGTCTGCGACGGCATCGAACATACATCACATTGCGGGTGGGGGAAGCGGTTCTATATCGTTGAATGTCGTGGATTCCCGCCAGGTTCCTGATGGCCAGACGTATCTGATGCGTTTTACGACCGACACGCAGCGGCAGATCCATGCAGTGAGATATGCCATGGTGGATAGTATAACAGGGAAGGAAGTTTTCGGCGCGGGAACGGACTTCCATGGCGAAGGGCGCGGGCCGGTGGGTTTGGGAATCCTTCCTGTCGTGACCACCACAGACGTGACGATGCCCGATACCGCGCAGATGGGTTTTGCCGCTGCCTCCGCCACGAACATGCGGTTCGGGGTCGCCAACAAGGATGTAGACTCGATCAACGTCCGGCGCCCCGGATATCCCAACGATTTCAAAATTACTTTCTCAAACAGCATCCTTGACACGAGCCTTCTCTCAATTGTCAGTGATGCGATTCCAGTGAAATTCCGGATCGAAGCATCCACGGCAAGCGGTCCCATGCGATTGCCGTTCTACTTCCACGATGGCAACGACGACAGCACAATGAGTGCGTTTGGTGATTTCATCGATGTGTTGACGTATATTTCCGGAGACCCGCGTGCGCGGGTAACATGGCGAGTTACGGTAGACACCGTCGGACAGGCTGCCCGCGGCAAGATCATCAAGCCGTCCACCGGCGATGTCTATGGCGTACATCTTCTCGTCCCGTTCAGCACAGAGGATGTGTTTGCATTCCGGACGACCGGACAGGTCGTGTCACCGGAGAGGGCACGGCAGCAGTATGCCACCGGTCCCTACGTGGTGCCAAACCCCTATGCAGGCGCCGCGAGTTTTGAGGCCGAACGGTTTGCCGTGACGGGAAGAGGGGAACGCCGGATGGAATTCCGCAACCTGCCGGTCAATGCTGCGGTGCGGATCTTTTCAGTCAGGGGAGATCTGGTGCAGACTCTTCATCACGATGGTTCTACGGTGGGAATGGTACCCTGGAACCTGAGGACCAAAGACAACCTTGATGTTGCACCCGGACTCTACGTGTATCATGTCGAGGCTCCGGGATTCGACTCCTTTATTGGCAAGTTTGCGATCATCAAATAGTCAGGGGCGTTTTCCATGAATGGCTTCAGACAATCACTGGGCTCCGTCTTTCGCGCCGTGCTGCCGGCGGGATATGTTCTCCTGGTTCTCGCACACCTGATGCCGGCAGGCGTGATGCTCGGGCAATCGAAAACGGGAACAACGATCGGGCAGTTCACGCTGATTGAGCCGAGTGCGCGCACTGCGGCGATGGGCGGGGCCGGGGGGGCACTTGCCGACGAAGCCTTCGCAGGGTACTACAATCCCGGAGCCATCGGCGCGTTCGAGCATTCGGATCTTCAGTTTTCGTACAATAGCTGGTTCGCCGGCATTTCTCTCAGCTACGCCGCAGGTGTGTTCCATCTCGGCGATCTCGGGACGGCGACCCTGGCATTGACCAGTCTCAGCTCGGGCGACATTCCGGTCACCACGGTTGAACAGCCTCTTGGCACGGGTGAACACTACACGGTGGATGACCTGCTCCTCGGCGTCGGCTACGGCTTCAGGATTACCGATCGGTTCTCGTGTGGACTCCAGGTGAACTATATCAGTGAAAGGATCTGGCACAGTTCAACAACCACCTTTGGCTTCAATGTGGGAACGCTGTACCAGCTCTCACCGGATGGCCTTCGCATTGGCGCGAGTCTCGTCAACTTCGGATTCAAATCGCATTTCGACGGCACGGACCTGCGTGTCAGATACGATTTGGACCCCACGCGCTACGGAGACAATAGCAGCCTTCCCTCCGCCCTTCTTACCGACGACTTCTCGCTGCCGTTTGTGTTTCGCGTGAGCCTCGGGTACCCTTTGAAGATCGATGGGTCCAGTACTGTCACTTTTGCAGTCGATGCGCTTCATCCAAGCGACAATTCGGAATGCGTCAATGTGGGCCTCGAGTGGCAATTTCTCAGGGTGCTCTCCCTTCGTGCAGGATACAACGGCCTTTTTCAGACTGACAACCAATATGGTCTGACAGCAGGAGGTGGTGTTGCATGGGATGGACTTGGGTATCTTCTGCACGTTGACTACGGCTGGACTGAACACAAATACCTGGGCAGCATTCAACGGGTAACGCTCGGGGTCGGACTCTAAGAAGCAGGACTGAATGAAGAAACGCGGGCATGCGACAAAATACGGGGACTTTTCCGACGACGGCATAGAATACATTATTACTACGCCCACGACACCTCGCCCGTGGATAAATGTCATCAGCAACGGCGACTATGGTGCCGTCGTTTCACAGACGGGCAGCGGCTATAGCTGGCGTACGCATGCACAACTCAACAGGCTGACGCGCTGGGAACAGGATCTCATCAAAGACGAGTGGGGGAAGTACATCTACCTGCGTGATGAGAAGAACAACCTCTGGTCGGCTGGATGGAAACCGGTCTGCAACCCGCCTGACTTCTACCGGTGCCGCCACGGCATCGGCTACTCCGTGATTCATTCCAGAAACTTCGGCATCGAAACGGAACTCCTCGTGTTCGTTCCGGTGGATGATCCCCTGGAAGTATGGCGCCTTGTTGTTCGGAACCGATCCCGCCGCCTACGGCGCCTGAGTATTGCGACATATCTCGAATGGGGACTGGGTCAGGCCCCCGACTGGCATCGGGAATTCCACAAGTCATTTGTGGAAACATCCTACGACAAACGCGCGCGCACAGTGTACGCGACGAAGCGCCTCTGGGATGTGCCGACGGACCATGGGCACTGGAACACGGACTGGCCGTATGTGGCATTTCACGGCGCGAACGTGACGCCGGCTTCTTTCGATACCGATAAGGAGTCTTTCCTTGGCATGTACCGCAACCAGGCAAATCCCGCCGGACTTGAGCGGAAGAGCCTTGCCGGACGCACCGGAAAATGGCTGGATCCCTGCGCAAGTCTCAGACATGAAGTGACGCTCCGCCCGAATAAGGAAGTCACCATCATCTACACGCTTGGATGTGCAGATTCGCGTGAACAGGCAGATGCTCTCAACAGACGATACCACTCGGAGCAGGATGTCCAGAGCGCGCTCGACAACGTCGCCAGGCGCTGGGAAACATGGTTGAACAGGGTCACCGTCACTACCCCTGATTCCGCCATGGACCTCATGGAGAATGTATGGTTGAAATACCAGGCCATATCGGGGCGAATCGGAGGCCGGACGGCCTATTATCAAACCGGCGGTGCGTTTGGTTTTCGTGACCAGTTGCAGGACAGTCAGGTCTGGCTTCCCATTGAACCTGATCGGACGAGGGAACAGCTGAGACTGCATGCACGTCACCAGTTTGCGGACGGCACTGTATATCACTGGTGGCATCCCCTGTCGGAAATCGGGCTCCGGAACGATATCTCCGACAATCTCCTCTGGCTTCCGTTCGTGACGAATGCCTATCTTCAGGAGACAAACGACTTCACCATGCTTGATCTGGCAGAACCATTCGTTGACCTTGCAGACACGTTGCCGTTGTACGAGCACTGTACGCGGGCGATAGACAGGAGTCTCCAGAGGTTCAGTCCCCGCGGGCTCCCGCTCATCGGGGCAGGCGACTGGAATGACGGCTTGAGCGCAGTCGGTCTCGAGTGGAAAGGGGAATCGGTCTGGCTCGGACATTTTCTCCACAGGATTCTCACCGATTTCAGCAGGATCGCGAAACGCCGGGATGACCACGAGCATGCCACGCTGTACCAATCACGCGCAAAGGATTTGCGCGACCGTCTGAATGCAGTAGCATGGGATGGTTCATACTATTACGGCGCGACGAAAGATTCCGGGGAGAAGCTTGGGAGCAAGGAAAACGCCGAGGGGGCGCTCTGGCTCAACCCTCAGACATGGGCGGTCATTGGCGGCGTTGCAGATGATGCTCGCGGGCAACAGGTCTTCGACGTCGTGGAGCGAAGATTGGAAACGGCGATCGGACCGCTCCTTCTTTCTCCCGCGTATCACACGCCCGATAGAAACATCGGTTACCTGACACGCTACAGCCCGGGCGTGCGAGAAAACGGCGGAGTGTACACACATGCCGCAACATGGGCGGTGATTGCGGCGGCCATGCTTGGCCGGGGCGAGTCAGCACACCGGATCTACAATGCACTCAATCCGATTGCACGGGGGAAGAAACCCGACCTCTATCGTGCTGAACCCTATGTCACACCGGGAAATATCGACGGGCCTGAGTCTCCATTCTTCGGACGCGGCGGCTGGACCTGGTACACCGGCTCGGCGGCCTGGCTCTTCAAGGTGGGACTTGAGTGGATTCTTGGCATTCGACCCACGATGGATGGGCTGGTGGTGGATCCCTGTATACCCGCAGCATGGGGTGCATTCTCAGTGCAACGGATATTCCGCGGATCGAAATACATGATTCATGTGCGGAATCCCGATCATGTGGAATGCGGTGTCAGAGAGGTGCTCCTGGACGGGATCTCCGTGTGCATGTCCATGCCTCCCCGCTGCAAAGTGCTGCCGCAGGCTGCATCCGGCAGCGAGCACGAAGTCGTGGTAGTGATGGGGAAGATACGAGGCCATGAATGAGAGGTCGGGATCATACCCTCCTCCTGCGTCGAACGGCATGGTGCATTCTTGTTGCCCTTCTGCCCGTGTCGGTGTGTGGCCAGTCCACGCCCTCACTGGTGATCTTTGATGAGGATGATCCGACCGGGACGGGATACTATGATGCTTCGTTTGGCTTTGCCTCAGGGGGGAGTGTGTTGGTGCTCGGGGCAGGGTCACACGACAAATTGCTTATTGATAACACCCATGCCTATAGTGGCTCGCAAAGCGGACTGCTGCAGTGGACATCTGCTTCGGGTGGTGCGTGGAAGCTCTTTGTCTCGAGCCCGGCGTGGACAACACGGGATGCCAGTGCTCTGGATTCTCTTGAGTTCTATGTTAATGCTCCCGTCCGCATAGATGCCTCCGGCCTTCCTCTTGTTGCCCTCGAAAGTAGCACGAATGCAGCAACGCGCGCCGTTCCAATGGGTGCGTATCTCTCCTCAGGCATTGATGCAGACAGTAGCACATGGCAACGCATCGTCATTCCGCTTTCCGTGTTCCAGCCTTTCGGATCCTTCTCACTCGCTCAGTTCAAGGATGTCAATTTTGGCCAGGGAACGTCGGACAACGTTGCGCATACGCTCTGGTTTGACTATGTCCGGCTGATTGGAGGAAGCGACACAACACATCCGGCGGCTCCCGTCAACGTCGTTACACGCTCAGGAGACAGGTGCGCGATTCTGCACTGGGACTTTTCTTCAGCCACAGCGTTCACGGGCTGCAATATCTACAGGTCGGTATTGCCCGCAGGGCCATTCATGAGGATAAATCCCGTACCCGTCGTACCGCGGGCATACATTGATCTGACGGTGACCAACGGAAGTACCTACAACTACTACGTCACTTGTGTAAGCGCAACATCCATTGAAGGTCCGGCCTCCGACACGGTTCAGGCCACTCCCCATGTCTTTGCTGACGATGAACAGTTTCTGGATTTCATCGAGCAAACAGCGGTGGACTATTTCTGGTATGAAGCGAATCCGGCCAACGGGCTTACTAAAGACCGGAGCGCACTGTCGTCAGTGTGTAGCATTGCATCGACGGGGTTTGGCCTCACGGCCCTGTGCATCGGGGTCGACCGTGGATGGATCGCCCGGGCGGGTGCACGCGATCGCACGCTTGCCGCACTCACGACGTTCTGGACAAAGCCGCAAGGAATAGCGGCGTCAGGTACGATCGGTCACAACGGCTTCTTCTACCACTTCCTCGACATGTCCACGGCCGCGCGGGCCTGGAATTCCGAACTCTCATCCGGCGATACCGGCGATCTCATTGCCGGCGTGCTGTATGCAAAGCAGTACTTCAACGGCACGGATTCACTGGAATCCCGTATACGTGCTCTGGCGGATTCGATTGCTGACCGTGTCGACTGGACATGGATGATGAACGGCGGATCCAGGCTTGCCATGGCGTGGTATCCCGAAAGGGGATTTGACCCGTACCGCTACGAGGGCTATAACGAAGCGATGATCTTCTACATCATCGGATTGGGGGCCAGTGCGTATCCGATGCCCGTTGACGCATGGTCCGCATGGACGAGCACCTACTCATGGCAGACTCACTACAGCTATTCATTTGTGGTGTTCCCCCCGCTCTTCGGTCACCAAGCCTCTCATTCCTGGATCGACTTCCGGAACGTACAGGACGCGTACATGAAGGCGAAGGGGCTGACCTATTTCGAGAACTCCCGACGGGCGACGCTTGCACAGCGTGAATACTGTATCGCCAACCCGCTGGGGTTTCCGGGCTATGGCGCAACCCTATGGGGCTTGACTGCATCCGATGAACCATCGGGCAACGGCTATCAGGGCTATCTCGCCCACGGGGCCCCGCCCTCATCCAATGACAACGGGACACTGGCTCCCGCAGCACCCGCCAGTTCGATGCCGTTCACGCCCGCTGTTTCGATTGCCGCACTGCACGCAATGTATGATCAATACCGTTCAACCATCCTCACGCCTTACGGCTTCTGTGATGCGTTCAACATCAAAGAAAACTGGTGGGATCCGGATGTCATCGGTTTCGATCTGGGGACAACGGCCTTGATGATTGAAAACTACCGGACAGGGTCCGTCTGGGCACGATTCATGCAGAATCCGGTCATTCAACGGGGGATGCAGCGGGCGGGGTTCTCACCGGTCGCCTCCGCCGACTCCCAATCTCCGGCCGTTCCCGAACAACTCGTTCTTCAGCAGAATTACCCCAACCCGTTCAACGGCGCCACGCACATCGGGTTTTCTCTCCCGGCGGCCGGTCATGTCCGTATGACCGTGGTGGATATGCTCGGGCGTGTCGTGATGACGCCCGTCGATGCCGGGCTCACACCGGGGACGCACAACGTTACCATCGATGCGATTGCGCTCGCAACCGGCGTCTACATCTACACTCTACAGTTCGGCGGCACTTCACGTTCGCGAACCTTCATCCTGTTGCGATAATACCTCATGAGCACTCACGCAATCCTTCTCCTCAGCCTGCTTCTGGAATGTGGTTTTGCGCTCCCGGAGACAACTTCGGGAGGGTCACTCCGGTCTTCTCGCGGGTGGGATCCTTTTCTTGACTCCCTCCAGCGCGGGACCCTACACTGGTTTCTGACAGCGGCCCCGGAACAATCCGGACTGACACCTGATCGCTGGCCAACTCCGTCACCCATCAGCATCGGTGCAGCGGGGTTCGGGTTGACATGCATTCCGATAGCGGTCGAACACCGTCTCATCACACGCACACAGGCGGCGGCACGGGTGCTTCGCGCATTCCGATTTCTCCTGGCAATTCCACAGAGCGATCATCCCACGGCCAGCGGCGGCTATCGTGGATTCTTTTACCACTTCCTCGACTCACGGACCGGTTTGCGAGCGTGGAACTGTGAGCTTTCGACCGTGGATACCGGCCTGCTGATGATGGGTGTGCTATTCTGCCGGTCGTATTTCGATCGCATGGATCGTTACGAACGGAGGCTCCGGCGTCTGGCGGATTCGCTCTACCGAAGGGTGGATTGGACATGGTCGATGGATGGCAGAGCGGGCATCACGCTGGGATGGTCTCCGGAGCATGGTTTTCATGACATGACCTGGCGGGGGTACAATGAGGCCCAGTTCATGTACATTCTTGCCCTTGGGTCGCCGACGCATCCCGTGCCGGAGTCAGCATATTCAGACTGGCTCACCGGTTACCGGTGGTTGTCATTCCAGGGGATGGAGTTTATCAGCTTTGCCCCTCTCTTCGGACATCAGTACACGGCATGCTGGCTGGATATGCGCGGAATACAGGACAGCTTTGTACGGGGAAAGGGGAATTGACTATTTTGAGAATTCGCGACGGGCGACCTATTCTCACCAATCGTACGGGAAGAGCAATCCCGCACGGTGGCGGGACTATTCAGAGACGATTTGGGGATGGACTGCGTGTGACGGTCCGGCCGATACCACATTGTTGGTCGACGGGACGCTCCGCGTTTTTCAGAGGTACAATGCGCGCGGTCCTTCGGCAGACTGGACGTATGATGACGGCACTCTTGCTCCGACAGCTGCAGGCGGTTCGCTTCCGTTCGCACCGGAAATCTGCGTTCCGGCACTGAAAGCGATGCGTCAAAGCTACGGTGATCAACTGTACTCCGACTACGGTTTCCGGGATGCCTTTAATCCCTCATTCATCACCCCGCAGACCCCACATGGATGGTTCGACAAAGATTTTCTCGGCATCGACCAGGGACCTATTGCGTTGATGATCGAGAATCTCCGCTCCGGGTTCGTCTGGCGGATCACGAAGCGATGCCCGGCAATCGTACGGGGATTCCGGCGGGCAGGTTTCACAGGTGGTTGGCTCGACGTGCATTGAGTGCGATCCAACTTCATACCACATTTGAGAACATATCGAACGCAGAGCTCATACTCCTTCAGGTGAGTATCAGCGGGCTGCATTCATCGGGAAGGGGCGATGCGGTGCGGCGAAGAGGATCCGAAATGGGGAACACGTCATCCAACGCTGTCAGACGGTCACTCAGAAAGTTCTCACAGAAACTGCATGACAGATCGACATCACGACCCACGCCGTACCATACTCCTCAACGGCACATGGGAACTTGAACCGGGAGAACGTACGGTCGCTCCGTTGTCGTGGCATTATCAGGTTCCTGTCCCTTCGCTCGTGGACTCCGCAACGCCCCTCTACCCGTACCGCAGCAGCGAGTATCATTGGTACCGGCGGCGATTCTCGCTTGACCGTGGCGAACGAAAGGGATCGGCCCTGCTGGTCCTTGAGCAGGCAATGTTCGGAACCGCGGTTTGGGTGAACGGGGTATTCGTTGGCAGTGACATCGCCTGCTATACGTCCCAGGAATACATCATTACACACGCACTCCGGGCGGAAAAGGAACAAGAACTTGTCATCCGGATAGGCGATCGCGGCACACTTCCTCCGGAAAGCGCCGTCGGCCGTGATCAGGAACGGAGCACGTTTATTCCTGGTATCTGGGGGGACGTACGATTAGTGCTGTGCGGAGATCCCCGTGTTACAAAGGTCCAGGTACTACCCCATATTCATCAGTCGGAAGCAGAAGTACACCTCACACTGGCTGCTTCCAGTCCCGTGCGAAGTCATGCCCACGTGACTACCCGGATTGTTGAAAAGACAAGCGGGAAGAAGGTGACCGGCAACACGGCGATTGAAGCGGAGCTGGTCCCCGGAGGAGAGATATCCCTCACATTCCGGCATGCTCTTCGGGGCATGCATCTCTGGTCTCCGGAGGATCCATTCCTGTATGTCCTTGAGTCGGAGGTTGCGATGGGAGGGGTCGCCACGGATCTCCTGCGCACCACGTTTGGCATGCGTGAATTCGGAGTGGCGGGGAATCAATTCATGCTGAACGGAAAGCGCATTGCCCTCCGGGGCGGGAATATTGCCTTCCACAGGTTCCTCTCGGATTTCGAACGCGGGACACTCCCCTGGAATACCGGATGGATCAAACGGGTCCTCATTGATATTCCCAAGAGCAACAACTTCAACTTCTTCCGTAACCACCTCGGGCAGATGTATAACCGGTGGTACGACATTGCCGATGAATACGGTATGTTGATCCAGAATGAATGGCAATTCTGGACGACATCGGGGTCGAAGGAACAGATCACCCGTGAATTCACGCGTTGGCTCAGCGACAACTGGAATCACCCGAGCATTGTGATCTGGGACGCCCTGAACGAATGCACCGATCACTCGGTGGAAAACGCGATCATTCCGAAGATGAAGGCTCTCGACCCCTCCCGCCCCTGGGCGCCTGTAGACTTCCGGGAAGATCATCCCTATATCTACTCGCTGGGGCCCGTTCTTCATGAACGGAAGATGGGGTTCTCGCGATCTCTGGCGGATATTGCCGCAACGCGAACGCCGGCGGTGGTCAATGAGTTTCTGTGGTGGTGGTTGGATCGTGATGGGCATCCGGCGTTGTTGACCGATGAAGTGGTGGAGCGCTGGCTGGGAAGGGAATACTCGGCGGAAGATCTCATACGCCACCAGTCATACGTGGCCACAGAACTTGTGGAGCTCTTCCGCCGTTTGAATGTCGCCGCCATCCAGCCGTTTGTGTATCTCAGCAACAATGCGGGGCCGACTGCCCACTGGTTTTCCGGTCCCATCGCGGAGCTCAATCCCAAGCCGATCCTCGCCGCCTTGAAAAATGCATTTGCGCCTTTTGGCCTCAGCATAGAGCTGTGGGATCGGCACTTTTTCACGGGAGAACAACGGACAATTTCGCTGTATGTATTCAACGACTTCACATCCAGGCGCACGGGGAAGGTGACGTATGGCGTGCGCGACTTCAGGGGGGAGTGGGTGATCTCACAGGAGGTTGATGTTGCGGCGGAGGCATCCCGCGCCAGTGTTCTCCTGATGGAGATTTGTTTTCCGGTACGTCCCGGGGATTTCACGGTGCGGGCGGAGCTTCGGGTGTCGGGGGAGCCCCACCCGGTGAGTGTGAGTGAAAAGCCCGCGTTTGTCTTTGAGCCGCTTGCCGAGACTACCGGCCGTGCGACCAGGGCTGTTCTTTCCCTCGACGGATCCCAGGAAATCAAAGTCTTTCTCAGTAAACACGGGATCCGGTGTCTGACCGAAGATGACAAGACGATGACGCGCCCGCGCGCCATTCTCGTGGCTGGGAATGCGCACCGTCGCAAGAATTATGTCAACCGGCTTTCCGTACTCTCGGGCTGGGTTCGGGTGGGAGGGACGCTCATCGTGATCGAACCGGAATACGGAGTGAAAAAAGAGGTAACGCTCGGGATACTTGAGGGCCTGCCAATCCGTGTGGTCAGGCGCGCCGATACCGACAGGGGCGGGTATGATTCATATGTTTTCGCGGAAGATCAGCAACATCCCCTGTGGACGGGCATTCGCGGGGATCATCTGAAAATGCTCAATGGTGGGTTCGGAGGCGAGATGGTCTCTCAGCACGATCTCTTCCCCGGCAATCCCGCGCACGTGCTGGCCCGGTCTGGCCTGAAACTCAACACGCCGGTTGTCATAGAGATACCGTACGGTGACGGCAGAGTGATCATCTCGCGCATTCAGGTGCGCGGCCGTTTGATGGGAAGTCCTGAAAGCGCGTCATTGTACGGACGCAGGAAGGACCCTGTGGCACAACGTTTCCTGATGAACCTGCTCGGTTGGGCAAGCGGAGAAGACCGTCGATGACCATGCGACGGATCTTGCTGGTGGCTCTTCTTTGTCTTTCCATTGCCGCCTCCATACTCATCACCGGGTGCGCGCGGACGCCGGAACATGGAGAAGAAATCCATTTCTGGGCCCTGGGTGCGGAAGGAGAGAACGTTCAACAACTGCTGCCGGAATTCGAGCGGCGCAACCCCGGGATTCACGTCCGGCTGCATGCCATTCCCTGGACTGCCGCACACGAGAAGCTGCTGACGGCATACGCCGGAAACTCGATGCCGGATGTGTTTCAGCTCGGCAACACGTGGATACCGGAGTTCCTGATTCTCCGCGCCATTGTGCCGCTTGACACGCTGGTTGCACAATCCGGAGTGGTACGAAGCGATGCGTACTTCTCCGGTATCTGGGAGACGAACACGCACGAAGGACACCTCTTCGGTATACCATGGTATGTCGATACCCGTGTGCTTTTCTACAGGACCGATATTGTGGAGCGTGCGGGGTTCTCACGGCCTCCCCGCACATGGGCTGAATGGGATAGCCTGTGCCGCCGCATAGTGGAGAGCGGCGGACCCGAAGAGCACTTTGCCATGCTTCTCCCCACGACCGAGTGGGCACCTCCCGTTATTTTCGGGATGCAGGCCGGCTCTGGTTTGCTGAAGGATCAGGGCTGTTACGGTGATTTCTCCGGGGCGCAATTCCAGAAGGCGTTTACCTTCTACACTGATTTCTTCCGTCGCAAATACGCTCCGGTTGGTCAGACAAGAGTGAGCAATCTTTATCAGAGCTTCGCGGAGGGATACTTTGCGATGTATATCACCGGTCCGTGGAACATCGGTGAATTCCGACGTCGCATGCCGCCGGCGCTGCAGGACAAATGGATGACCGCACCGCTCCCGGGGCCGGAGGAGGGAACGCCCGGGGCTTCTCTGGCGGGTGGTTCCAGCCTGGCGATCGCATCCTCATCCCGCTCGAAAGACGCAGCATGGCGGCTGATAGAGTTTTTGTCTGAACCCGCCCAGCAGCTTGTGTTCTACCGCCTGACGGGTGATCTCCCCGCGAGGAGAGAGGCGTGGGACGACACAACCTTCACCCATAATCCGTACGCCCGCGCATTCTATGCGCAGTTGAACACCGTGCTTGCACCGCCGAAGATTCCGCAGTGGGAACAAATCGCGATGAAGGTGCAGGACTACGCTGAGATTGCTTCGCGGGAGACCATGAGTCCTCGCGACGCGTTGCTTGCGCTCGATCGCGATGTCAACGTCATACTCGAAAAACGCCGCTGGATGATGCATGCACACTGATGCACACACCCGCGCGCTTCTGGTGTTCCTTGGTCCGGCACTCGCGGCGATCGGGCTCTTCTTCTTTGTTCCCGTTCTTGCGGCGTTCGTGATGAGTTTTACGGACTTCGATATTTATTCACTGGGTGATCTGCGCTATGCGCGGTTCGTCGGTGTGCGGAATTATCTTCAGCTGTTCGAAGATCCGCTGTTCTGGAAAGCGCTCTGGAATACCCTCTATTTTCTCGTCGTGGGGGGACCCCTCTCCATTGCGGTGTCGCTTGGTGCCGCGGTGCTGCTGCAATCGAAACTTGTGCGCTACCAGCCGTTCTTCCGGTTTGTCTACTTTGCGCCGGTCGTTACAACACTTGTGGCCGTTGCCATTGTGTGGCGTTTCATCTATCATCCGCGGTTTGGTGTGTTGAATTTCTTCCTCTCGTTTCTTGGCGTCGACATGATCGATTGGTTGGGGGATCCACAGTGGGCGATGCCGGCGATCATCATTCTTGCGGTCTGGAAGAACTTCGGATACAATATGATTATCTTCATCGCCGGCTTGCAGAACATTCCTGCATCGCTGTATGAAGCAGCGAGTATCGATGGGGCCGGGACATGGCAACGCTTCACAAAGATCACTCTGCCCATGCTGGCGCCGACAACGGTATTCATCACCATTATCACGATGATCGGCTATTTCCAGCTGTTTGCGGAGCCGTACGTTATGACGCAGGGGGGGCCACTGAACAGTACGCTAAGTATTGTGCTCCTGATGTACCAGCAGGGCTTTCGCTGGTGGAATATGGGTTATTCCGCAGCCATTGCCTTTGTCCTGTTTGCCTGCATCCTCGTCGTTTCAATTCTCCAGACGCGATTGCAGGGGCGGGGAGGAGAATGAGTGTGCGCACATTCCAGTCCATGGCGGTGATGGGATTTCTTCTGCTTGTTGCTGCAACGACTCTGGCGCCCTTACTCTGGATGGTGTCTGCATCGTTGATGCCGAGCGGGCAGGCGAGTACCTATCCGCCCCCGTTCATTCCGCGTGAAGTAACGCTCGACCAGTACGTTGGGCTGTTCACGCGGCTGGACCTCGGGAGGAATCTCCTCAACAGTATCCTGCTGTCGGCGGCGGTCACAGTGGTGTCGCTGGCGGTCAACTCGATGGCCGGATATGCCTTCGCAAAATACCGGTTCAAAGGGAAGCAACAGCTGTTCAAGCTGTTGATTGCATCTATGATTATTCCGGCTCAGGTGACCATGCTGCCGCTCTTTCTCATGCTGAACAAGATGGGAATGATTAATACCTACTTCGGCGTGATTATCCCCGGCATGGCCAGCATCTTCGGCATTTTCCTGATCCGGCAATATGCGCTTTCCATATCGGACAGTCTGATCGAGGCGGCACGCATCGATGGTGCGGGAGATTTCCGGATCTACTGGTCGGTGATTCTGCCGCTCTGCAAGCCCATTCTCATCACGCTGGCGATCTTCACGTTTATGGGAACCTGGAACGACTTTCTCTGGCCATTGATTGTTATGACCGATGCGTCGATGTACACATTGCCGGTGGCATTGGCCGGACTGGTGGGAGAGCACGTGCAGGATACCGAGTTGATGATGGCCGGTTCGGTGATGACCGTACTGCCGGTGCTGGTGATCTTCGCCGCGGTGCAGAAGTACTACATTGCCGGCATCATGGCCGGCAGCGTGAAAGAGTAGCTGTCAGCCGAAGATCTTGATCGAACTCCAGACCTTCTTCAAAGGCATCCGCGACCCGCGGCAGAGATAGATGTTCAGGTTGTTCTCGTACGGCATGCAGTACATCGATTGCACAGTACCGACAATGTCGACACGCGAGAAGACCTCCTGTTTATCCCGCAGGTTCCCTCCGAGAATGAGCATCAACTCACCGGTGTACTCCCCGGGTCCCCATATCCAGTATGAATTGTGGCGACCGATGGACCGTGGCAAGCCGTAGTGGCTTCCGAAGAAGTCCAGAGCGCCGCAACGTCCATAGTTGTCAGCGAAGATCGCGCAGCGCGCCTGTTCGCCCGGTGTGAGCCGATAGAATGCCTGCGCCACCGCTGCAGCTTTTTCCGGCCACCCGAACATGTCGGCATAGAACTGGGGCAGCTGTTCGAGTTTTTGGCGTTCAGAGGTCGATGGGGCCATGCCAACCCCGCGGGCATATGCAATGTAGGTTTCCACGGGAAGGATCGGAATGGCAAAGGGGGCAAATGCCATCCCGCTTAGAGCCAGAAGTCCGGCGTACGCCGAAGCAATCCAACGCCGGCGGGGCAGAGAAAGAAATCGCTCCAGGGCGACTCCTCCGGCGGCAAAGAGCATGGGGTATGCCGGCGAAAGGTACTCCGCTTTGCTGTGCCAGTTGATGACAAGAATCGTGAAGGCCACAAGGTAGGCGAACCCGAGTGTACGATACTGCCGGAGCGGTGGCCAGAACATCAGCCCGGCGATGCCCGCACCCCACAAAGGAAGGGCAAGCGGATTCTGCAACAGCATCTGACCTGTAATGAATGACAGCGGTGTCAGCCCGCTATATTTGCCCGAGGTCGCATTACGGATGAACTCCAGGTGCGCGAAGTCGTGGCTGAAGTTCCAGATCACAAATGGCAGGAAGCAGAGCGCAGCAATCCCCCCGGCCACATACGGCCATCGCGTCAGATACCACCGTCGCGCGGGAGTGAAGATCATTCCCACAGCGATTCCGACTCCCAACCAGAGAATGCCGATCTTATTGAGCGCGCCGACCCCGAGAGCCAGACCCAGGAGCAACCAGCAACGTGGTGACTCTGTTCTCAGGAGGCGGATCGTGGTGAAGGCGACAACTGACCATGCAAGAAGGTCGAGAGAGTTCATGGAATAGATGCCGGTCATCCCGATCACAATGGGCGCTGCTGCACTTCCCATGGCCGCGAGCATAGCCGCAGTCTTGCCGCCTCCCAGCTGATTGGCCATCAACCCCGTCAGCAGAACCAGGAGTGCCCCGGTCAATGCCGGGATCAGACGGAGCGCAAACAGCGAATCGCCGAACGCCCATCTGCACACTGCGAGGACATAGATTGACAGCGGAGGCTGATCGACGTAGCCGATGTCGATATGCTCGGCGCAGGCGAGATAGTACAGCTCATCTCGAAAATACCCGTAGCCGGCGAACGCATTGGTGTAGAGGTGGATACCCAGGACAACGATAGCGATCAGGAAAGGTGCCGCTGCGCCGTCGTTCCAGGACCTACGAAGTGCAGAAGCAAGCGTCATGGGCTGCTCGGAGTAACGTGACACATGGAAAGGGAGGAATTGTGCGGATGGGGTCTCCCGGGCCTATTCTATAGATACGGGGGGAAAGAGCCGATGGTTGCAGCGCGGGGAACTCCTGAATTCTGAATATAAGGGGGGTGACCAATACGTAGCTTGGTCATTGCGACACCCGGCGTTCTTTGTCGCGATGACGGTTCCTGACTTTTTGGTCACCCCCGTGCGGAGCTACTGTGCAAGTGCCGGCAGGTCCTTTATATCCGCCAGTGCCGCTTTGATGTCTTCGGGATGCATTTCATGATCTTCAAGCCGCCCGGCGAAATAGGCGTCGTAGGCGCTCATGTCGAAGTGCCCGTGTCCGCTCAGGTTGAAGAGGATGATCTTCTTCTTCCCCTCTTTGCGGGCGAGGAGAGCCTCGTCGACCGCCGCCTTGATTGCATGTGCAGATTCGGGCGCAGGAATGATTCCTTCGTTTTGCGCGAAGAGCACGGCGGCTTTGAAGATATCGTTCTGCATGTATGCACGCGCTTCAATCAGGTTGCTCATGAGAAGCCGGCTCAGGATCGGCGCCATGCCGTGGTAGCGGAGCCCGCCCGCATGGATCGAGGGCGGGACGAAAGTGTGGCCGAGCGTGTACATCGGCAATAAGGGCGTCATTTTGGCGATGTCGCCAAAGTCGTACCGGTATTCGCCTCGCGTGAGCGTGGGGCACGATGCCGGTTCCACCGCTATCGCGCGCAGTTTCTTCCCCTTGATCTTTTCACGGACGAACGGCAGGGCGATGCCGCCGAAATTCGATCCACCGCCGACACATCCGATCACCATGTCGGGAAAGCGGTCGACCTTTTCGAGTTGTTTCATTGCCTCGATACCGATTACGGTCTGGTGAAGAAGCACATGGTTCAGCACGCTGCCGAGCGAGTAGTTCGTATCCTCGCGGCCTGCTGCGTCTTCGACCGCTTCGCTGATGGCGATGCCAAGGCTGCCGGGGGAATCGGGATGCTCGGCGAGCACGGCACGCCCTGCGGCGGTGTCGGTGCTCGGACTCGACACCACCTCACCACCCCAGAGATGTATCAACGAACGTCGATACGGTTTCTGATGATAGCTCACTTTCACCATATACACCTTGCACTCCAGACCGAACAATTTACATGCGAATGCAAGGGAGCTTCCCCATTGGCCGGCGCCGGTTTCAGTGGCAAGTCTCTTGATGCCCGCCTGTTTGTTATAGTATGCCTGGGGGATGGCGGTGTTGGGTTTGTGGCTTCCTGAAGGGCTGACGCCTTCGTACTTATAGTAGAGCTCGGCGGGTGTATCCAGCACTTTTTCGAGAGCAAATGCGCGAACAAGGGGAGTGGGCCGGTAGATTCTGTAGATGCGTTGAACTTCTTCGGGGATTTCGATGTAGCGTTCCTGACTGACCTCCTGCTTGATCAGCTCCATGGGAAAAATGGCTGCAAGGTCCTGAGGGCCGACGGGTTGGCGTGTGCCGGGGTGGAGGGGAGGTGCCATCGGCTCGGGAAGGTCGGGCAGGATGTTGTAGTACGCTGTCGGCATTTCCCGTTCTTCGAGAAGTATCTTCTGTTGCATGGAAGTCTCTCCAGTGCGTTATGGTACATGATGATCTGAGGGGGTGGATGCCGCGTCCGGAGGTCGCGCCCTTTTTTACGGGAAGGCATAAAAAAAGGTGGGAACTCCGCGTGGCGTTCCCACCTTGTGACAATACGATCTATACGGTCAATAGGGCGGGGACACCGTCGGGCGCCACCACCACCAAGCCTGCTGCATATGAGGCGTTGCTTTCATGACCGATCTCTTCTTGAACAATACACATTCAAAACTATTTTGTCAAGGGCCTGGTGAAGAATTCGTTACATCTCCGCCCGGTGATCAACGAGTTGGGTCGCAGCCTTGCACATTCTGTACCAGTGCTCTATATTGTGCATACCGGTTGCATCCGCCGCTCTTTTTCTCTTTCTGCTTCCCCGACGAGGAGATTATATGCGCGCCCATCGATCTGTTGCCGTCTGTCTTCTTATCACCCTGGCCCTGACCGTTCTCCTGCTCTCTTCCTGCGCCGCTCCGGGCGAGGAAAAGATCAACCGATTGGTTGCTGAAGGAAATTTCGCACAGGCTCAACGGGCAATCGAAGATCTTCTCGTGCGGGACACTTCCCTCACCGCATCCCAGCGGTTGCATTGGGAGTTTGAGATTGAACGGATGAACCGTATCAGACTCGACTTCCGCAAGACCGAACAGGATGTCAAGAACTTCGTCGCCAAACAGATGCCGTCGGTCACGCATGCAGACTACGAACGGTTTGAAGCGACACATGTCCTCGAGGCGATGACGATCGACGGGGAGAAGTTCTTTTTTAATAGTGCGGCGCGCAATCTTTTCAGAATCGATCCACAGTCACGCCAGGTGTGGAGAGACAGGCACAAGAGACGACGCGGAACCAACGGGACTGGCGAGCGAAGCCGGGCTCGACCGGCATATCGCCCAGGTCATGGAAGCCGCGGTCAAGTCGGGGAAACCATACGTCAAGCCGGTTGTCCTGCATGTGACCCAAAGCATCACGGTGGGCGGTAATGAGGTGCCTGAGGGAGAAGTGATCCGCTGTTGGCTTCCTTTCCCCCGCGAAATTGCGGGCCGCCAGGAGGCAATTCGCATTCTCTCCACCGACCCGCCGCGGTATCTTCTTGCGGACAACGGTGCATACCTGCAACGGACCATCTACTTCGAAAAACCTTCGGCAGGCAATGCGAAAACGAATTTCGTGGTTGAGTATGAGTATACTTCCAACGGAGTGTACGTTCCCGTTGACCCGGCGCGGGTGAAGGTTCCCACCATCACGCCGGAGCTGGCCCCGTTCGTCCGGGAAGAAGCGCCGCACATTCTCTTTACGCCGGAGTTGAAGAGACTCTCGAGGGAGATCGTGGGAGAAGAGACAAATCCGTTGGTGATTGCGCGAAAGCTGTTCGCATGGGTGGATACGAATGTCACATGGGCAAGCGCGCGGGAGTATTCGACGGTGCCAAGCCTCAGCATGTATCCATACGAGAACCGGCACGGCGACTGCGGGATGCAAACCCTGCTGTATATCACACTCTGCAGGCTAAACGGCATCCCGGCTCGCTGGCAGTCCGGATGGGAATTCCGGCCACCCGGCCAGAGCATGCACGACTGGGGGATGATCTACTTCGAACCGTACGGATGGGTGCCGATGGACGTCACATACGGCATGCGCGAAAGCCCGGATGACGCGATGAGATATTTCTACGTCAGCGGGATGGACAGCTACCGTCTGATATTCAACGATGCAATCGCGCAGCCGTTCTACCCGGCGAAGATCTTTCCGCGTTCAGAGACTGTGGATCTGCAGCGGGGTGAGGTTGAATGGAGGGGTGGAAATCTGTACTTCGACAAGTGGGAGTGGGATCTTGCGTGGAATGTGAAACATGCTGGCGGCCCCGGCTTACCCTGAACCGTAGGGTGACGCTTCCGGGCTCTGTGGTTGCAGCGCGGGAGCCCCGGTGCGCTGCTGGTTCTCCGTGGTCACGAAGACTCCCGCCTGCCCCGGTAACGGACACTTCGTTTCACAAATACCGCAGCCGATGCACAACTCCCGGAGAACGTACGGATACTTGACCATTTTCGTGTTGCCATCGCGCAGTCTCACTTCCTTCAAATCGAATTTGATGGCTTTGTCCGGTGTGGGGCAGTGTTCTTCGCACACGATGCAGTCGGAATTCTGGGCGTAGGGAATGCAGAGGTTCTTGTCGAAGTGTGCCAGACCCATTGCCGTATGCTGCTTGACTTCGAGGGTCATCGGCACGATTGCATCTGTCGGACAGATCTGGCCGCACAGATTGCAGTTGTACTCGCAGTAGCCCTCACGCATCACCGCAACGGGCAGCCAGAGATCGAGCACAGTGGTCTGGATGCCATCCGGTTGCAGGCAAGCGCCGTTGGATGCACAGATCCGCACACACTCCTGGCACCGAATGCACTTGTCGGCGAATTGGTCCTCGGGCACCGCACCTGGAGGCCTTACCTGACGATTCTTCGCATCGCGGTTTTTCAAGCCGACGCTGAGCATCCCGAGCGCAACTGCACCTCCGGCAACGGTCCGCACAAGCTGTCGTCGCGTGAAATCCACAGGCGTATGATACGGTTTCCAACGCCAGCGGTACGTAATGGCGTTGATTTTTGGCGGACAGACTGCGCCGCAACTGAAGCAGTCGATGCACTCGACCTTGCTCGTATGTTTTACATCGCCGGTGGGGATCGCATTCATCTTGCATTCGGTCTGGCATTTGTTGCAGACCGGGCATGCCTCGCCGACGATTCGCTCGAACATCCGGAACTGCGCGAGAAAGCCGAGCCACGCGCCCGCCGGACAAATGTTCCTGCACCAGAACCGGCGTGACAGCTTTTCCGCCCCCAGAATGGCACCGATGAAGAGTGCGATCCAGAAGAACTGCTGGGGACGAGCCTGCATTTCGGGCATAATAATCGCTTTGAACAGATCGTACACGTAGAACACAGGAGTCTCGAGAAATGGCACCTTCGTCGTCGCGAGAAGCGTCTGGTTGACGAAAAGCGTTCCCAGAGGATAGAAGACCACCGTCAGTGCGCGGTTAAATATCGAGAGGGGATCGAGGTATCCCCATACATGCACAGAGAATATGGCGAGGAGTATGCATGCGACCAGGAGGGCGAACTTGAAAAACCGGAGCTTCTCCCATTTCCCCGAGACTCGATTCGAAGGGGATGTGACGATCTTGCTTGCGGCGTCGATGGTTGTACCGAGCGGGCAGATCCAGCCGCAGAAGAAGCGTCCGAGAAACGGTGTGGCTGCGAGAATGACAAGTGCAGGCCAGAGAACCCAGGACAGGGAGAGGTCCTGGATGAAATGAAAGAGGGGGATGAGTGGACTGAACCGGAGAAACAGGTCCGCCTCCATCGTTCCGGAATAGGGGTATCTTGCGATGAGAAACAGGATTACGAAGAATGCAAGAAAGCCGACCTGCACCACCCGCCGCAGTTTTTCCATATTTACGACAGCCGCACCCGTTTGACATTCAGGGATTTCACGTCGAACTTGTTGAGTCCGCGCTTCAGCGCTTCACTGACCACGCCGACATCTTCCACCTTCAATCCAAAGAGTTCCAGCGCGAGATAATCGGCGCTGACGATGCACGGGCTCATGATCAGAGTGCGAAGTTGTTTGACATGCGCAAGATTGCCGCCGACCGGCCCATTGGCGGTCAGGATGCGATACGCATCGATGATGGTCAATGTAGGGAGAATGGTTCTGTCGATATCCACAATCTTTTTGTTGAATTCGTTGTGGATGTCACCCCTGTTGCCCCCCAGGACACCCATAAGGTTTTTCATGCCGAGAGTTACGCGGCTCAGACTATGATGCTTGGCGATCGGCACATTGATCACCTTATCCGCTTCGAGGTAGTCCTTATAGACCGACCATTCCTTCACCGCTTCGCCATTGATTGCTTTGTCGACGAACCGGTTCTCGCGAATTTGCGTTACTTCGGCGCCTGCGGCCCTGGCTTTCTCTTCGATTTGCGAATTCGCGTAGCAGCGAAGTGGATTATTGCAGGTGCGATCGAACACTTTGACGGTTTTGGCACCGGCGTTGAGACATTCACGGATGACAGCGGCAACCAGGTCTGGATTCGTGTTGGCAGCGAATTGCGGGGCGCGGTCCCATCCCATGTTTGGCTTAACGACCACAACATCCCCGCGCGAGATGAAACGGGTGATACCGCCCATTTCTTTGAGCGCCGCAGCCAGGAGCTGTGCAGGCTCACCGTTTTCCACCCAAACCGCCTGGAGGGGCGGTTGCGCCGCGAAGAGAGGATCCACACTTCGTGTCAATAGCGCTCCTCCGACAATACCGGCGCCTGTGCTCAAGAGAAAATCCCGTCTATTCATGTCCGCCTGCCTCTGTCACGTGTTCGAAAGTTACCCGTACAATCTGTCATCCCCTTATTGAGTATAGACAAAAACTTTCATAAAATACACCTTGCTCCAGATTTGTTCCCCCGATCATGTGATAAGGTGAAAGCGTATGAGCCGTTTCTTCGAATCAGGCGATGTAACCAGAAGAGATTTCGTGAAAATCGCAGCGTTCGGTGGCGTCGCCGCAGCATTTGCTTCCCTGACGGCACAGTCCGGAATGGGTCAAGACGTCCCTGCGATGCCCGCGACGAATGGAAAAGACGCATTGCGTTTTCCCCGCACCTCCCGTTCGTTACCCGGAGCATTTCCCGGCCGCGTGGTACAATTGGTGAACGACAAAGCGATTGTTAATGATACGTTCGATGTCACGGCCCTGCACGTTATGCTCGCACAGGGCATGCTTGCCCTCACCGGTGCCCCGGGAGTGCCTGAGGCCTGGCGCATGCTCGTTCAACCGAACGAGATCGTTGGAATAAAGGTCAACCCGGTTGCCGGCAAGCTTCTTTCCACCAGTCCGGAACTCGTGCATGTCATCATCCGTCAACTGGAGGCAGCGGGTATCCCGAAGAAGAATATCGTGATCTGGGATCGGCGGGCATTTGAAATGACCGAAGTGGGGTTTACGGCCGAAGCATTTCCCGGTATCACGTTCGCAGGAACGGAATTGAAGGACGAGAAGGGATCCTTTTACGATGCCGAAGGATTCCAGTACGGCGAGAAGATGATCGACAAGGATTGGCACTACTGGGCAGATGTCGAAGAAAAGTACGACGCGGAAACGCTTCCCTACATGATTAATGAGGGAACATATTCCTACTTCAGCCGGATTTGCACGAAAGATGTTGATTGCATAATCAATGTGCCCATTCTCAAGAATGCGGGCCCCACGGTTACGCTCTGCCTGAAGAATCTTGCCTTCGGGTCGATTACGAACACCGGGCGGCTGCACAAACAGTTATGGGCCGAAACGTGCGCGGAAGTGCCGGCATTCCCCCCGTTGAGAGACAAAGTAGTGCTGAATATCGTGGATGGCATCCGCGGGTGTTATCAGGGGGGACCTGCAGCTGATCAAAAGTTCATCTGTAATTTCAATACGCTCCTTGTCGGCACAGACCCGGTAGCGGTTGATCGTATCGGCTACGACATCATTCTTAAGAAGCGCCTCGAAGCGAAAATCCAAAAGGAAGAATCTGCAAAGGGGCGACGCTTTATTGATCTGGCCGAGGGAATGAAGCTCGGCGTCGGGGATCTCTCGAAAATTGCGTTCGAGCGGATTCCCGTCAAATGAAAACGCTTCTCACTCTCCTGTCGGGCTGTCTGGTTGTTGCTCTGGCGAGAACGCAAGTCATTGACACACCATACTTGAATTCAGGCGACATGCCCGGTTTGGTGGTGACGAGGACCGGACATTTTGACGGGAAGGCCCTGTTTGGCTATATAGACGGTGGGGCCGAACTGTATCGCGAATACGGCTTCGTCGATCTGACGGTCCAGGAGATGAGGATCGAAGATCACCAGATTCTCGTGGAACTCTTCCGCATGCGTGACCCACTGGGTGCGTTCGGTGTGTTCAGTGTCTCCCGGGGCGATTGCCGCGGTGAGGATACCACTGCCCGATACTGGTGTAACACTTCCGGTCAGGTACTGGGTGCCGTCGGTCGCTACTTCTTCCGGGTGCAGAGGATTACCGGCGGGTCAGATGCGATCGGGATTGCACGAGCGGTCGCAGTACGAGTGCTCCACCTCCTTCCGGATTCAGGAACCGTTGTCCTTCCCTGGATCGCCGGCCGTCCGGATCCTCAGGCCTGGCAGCGCACCGCGATACTGGTGTTTGGAGAGCTAGGATTGCAGAATGGATTTCCGGATTGGGTTGATCCGCTGGAGAGCGGCGGCTATCGCTCGATCACCATTGTGCCATGGGTCATTGAGGGGAAGTCTGCAACCATTGGGTGGATCCACTGTGCCACGGCGCAGGCCGCTTCCACGCTTGCGGGTTTCATCGCCACCCACAGGAGGCCGGGGTGGAGGTACCTCCGATTGTGCGAAGGCACATCATTCCTCGTGATTGAAGCCGATCTCCCTGCAGAACGTCTTGCGAAATTCGCGGGGACATTGCTGAATCACTAGACAACAACGCACCAAGGCTGACACTCATGAAATGCCTTATCACCTGTCTGTGTCTCACCCTGTCAACGCCCGGTGCCGGAGCCGCCGAGCGGATCTCCGCCCCGATCGAGGTGAACAATTTTGCCCGAGTCACTTCACACGATGAACTCCTGGCGTTTGTCCGTGATGCCGACAATCGTTCAACCCGTGTGACCGTCACAACGATCGGGAAGACGACGCAGGGGAGAGAGATCCCGCTCGTGATCCTGTCGCGCGATGGTATGGCAACTCAGAGGTTGCGGACATTCATCTTTTGCCAGCAGCACGGCAATGAACCTTCGGGCAAGGAGGCCGCTCTCATGCTCATTGCCCAGGCCGTCAGAGAAGACCTGGATCAACTTCTTGCCAACACGGACATCCTGCTCATTCCGTCTGTAAATCCGGATGGCAACGAGGCGGGAATGCGCCGCAACGGTGCCGGGGCGGACCTTAACCGCGATCATCTCCTGCTCTTCCAGCCGGAGACCCGTGCCGTACACGGGGTATATGACCGCTGGATGCCGGAAGCGACACTGGATGTTCATGAATTCGGTGCGTCGGGTGAAGAGTGGCGGCGGGCAGGGTATGTGCGGGCCATCGACGAACAGTTTGGTTTGCCCACAAATCAGAATGTTGCGCCGGCAATCATCGCTCTGGGGCGCGACAAGCTCTTTCCTTTTCTTGAGAGCCGGCTGCGGAATGCCGGCATTCGCTTCTTCAATTATAGCATAGGAGGCGGGCCGGCCGATACAGTGCGTCACAGCACCACGGACATCAACGACGGACGTCAAAGTCTGGCGATCCTCCATTCATTGTCGCTCATTCTTGAAGGACGCAACGGACGGGAAACGAATGACGATTTGCGCCGGAGAACCCGGGGCCAGCTCTCTGCCATGCGGTCGTATCTGGCATTCGTTGCAGATCACGCCAATGAGATTTCAGCTCTCGTCACCGCCGAACGACGCCGGCTGACTTTTGCGACGGGTTCCCTGGCAATGCAGATGAACCATTTCCCCGATGGGTCTCTCCTGACGATGCCGGTGACGACATACCCCGGGGGCAAGGACTCAACGGTTCTCCTTCCTTACACGCCAGTCGTGCGCACACTGTTCGAAGTCACGCGTCCGCGTGCGTACCGTATTCCGCACGGCCAATCACAGATCCTGGGGCTCCTCGCCCGGCACGAGGTGCAGACGCAGGTGCTCGAACGGGATACGCTGCTTGATGTCGAAGCGTACACTGATGTCCGGTTTACCACGACAATGGTTGAGGGGGATACAGCGTACATAGCGCAACCGGAAGCGCGGAAGATTCGCTGTCAATGTTCGGCGGGAGACGTGCTTGTCCCTGTGCATCAACTCCGGTCGACGATGATCGTCAGCGCCCTGGAACCGTCCTCTCTCTGGGGGATCGCACAGTATCCGGCGTTTGCCTGGATGCGTGACCTGAACGGAGAGTATCCCGTATACAGGATACTGCCCGCTCGCTGAGGGATGCAGGTGGCCCTAGACACTACCTGCTTTTTCCGGGGAGACGCATCCGGCGTGTTGCCTTCCTGCAATATTCCTCGTAACTTGACAGCACACCGCTAGGGTCCGTTTATTCCCCCCTGCGTTCTTATACTGAGGGCATACAGATGCGATTCATCTTTTACCTTTGCAGTGCTCTGCTCACCGCCGCACAACTTTTTGCATGCACCACTGCAGTAATTTCGGGAAAGGCCACGCGCGACGGTCGGCCCATCGTGTGGAAGCAGCGGGACACGGGAACGCTGGAAAACAAGCTTGTCTATCACACTGACGGCAAGTACGTCTTCCTCGGCATCCACGATCTCGACGACACGGCAAATGCCGAAATGTTCATGGGAAGTAATGCCGTGGGTTTTTCGATCATTAACACCGCCTCCTACAACCTCGAATACCAGAAATACAGGGGGAAGATGGACGAGGAAGGGATCGTGATGAAGAGGGCACTCGCCACATGTGCAACGCTTGCTGATTTTGAAGCGTTGCTGAAAGAGACGGCGGGGAAGCGCGGGGTCGAGGCCAACTTTGGTGTTGTCGACGCCCATGGCGGCGCGGCCTACTACGAAACCGATCCCTTTGCCTTCAAAAAGTACGACGCAAACGATCCCCTGACTGCCCCCAACGGGTATCTGCTACGCACGAACTTCTCGGCCTCCGGGACCCCCGAAAAGGGTCAGGGATATATTCGTTACCAGACGGAAGCTGATCTTTTCCAGTGGGGCTTTCTGGGAGAAGGCCTCACGGTCGATTTCATATTGCATGAGGCAACCACATGCCTTCGCCACTCCCTTACCGGCATGGATCTTGCCCGGGGAGCGCTTCCGGAGTCGGCCGAGATGGCACGTGTTGTGAACTTTGCCGATTTCATCCCGCGATACTCCACCACCGCCTCCATGATCATTCAGGGAGTGGCAGACGGAGAGGATCCATCACTGACGACACTCTGGACGGTGCTTGGATCGCCGCTTACGACTCCTGTTCTTCCGGTCTGGGTGAAATACGCCGACCAGGTTCCTGTACAGCTCTATGCTGTGAAAGGCCGTCCCTCTGCGCTGAATGATGCTTCCCTCAGGCTGAAGAGTCGGTGCTTTCCGCTGAAGGTTCCGGAGGGGAGATATTACCTTGATCTTGCAAAGGTCGTGAACCGCCAGGGGACCGGTACACTCCAGAGGTTGAAAGGCGTGGACCAGAGTCTGGTTCTTGAAGGGCGACGTCTCCTCGAGGCAATGCGCTCCGGAAAGGCATCAGTGCCTGACATAGGGCGGTCGTATCATGACATGATGAAGTACGTCGTCGAGTACTACGGGTCGTACGGCGTACAGCTCTGACACCTTCTTTCTCCCGGGACCAATGAACCATCGAACTCTCCTTCTTGGATGTGCCATGATGACGATCCCTTTGTCTGCCCGCGGCCAGCAGGATTCGACACTGGACAGGCAGTTGGCCGACATCGTTACGAAAGACTCTATCACGGTGCTTGTGACGGATTCCGGTCTGGGTGGATTGTCCGTCTGTGCAGCGGTCGACTCTCTTGCCCGGGCCACCGGTCGATACACACAGATGCGTCTCATTTTTGCCAACGCCCTTCCCGAATCCGGCAGCGGGTATAACAGGATGAAATCGCTGGACGCGAAAGTGCATGTCTTTGATGCAGCGATCAGGGGCATGGTGGGATTGTACCGCCCCGATGTCGTCCTCATCGCATGCAACACGCTTTCCGTTGTCTACCCCTTGACGTCATTTGCGCGGGAGGCTCCGATGCCGGTGGTGGGCATCGTGTCCATGGGGGTCGATCTCATTGCGGAAGAGTTGCAGAAGAGTCCGGGAAGCACCGCCATTGTTTTCGGTACAGAAACAACGGTGGGGGCGGGCACACATAAGCGTCTGCTGGTGGAGAGAGGCCTTCCGCCGGATGACATTATCGCCCAGGCATGTCCCGAACTTGCCGGGAAGATCGAACGGGATGCCCGGGGGAAAGGTGTTCAAGAAGCCATCGCTCAATTTGCAGCCGAGGCTGTTGCGCAGAGCGCTGTGCCCGTGAAGAACATCGTGGCGGCCCTCTGTTGCACGCATTACGGCTACTGCACGGGGTTCTTCCGATCGGCCCTTTCAGCGCGCACGGGCGGAGAGGTGACGATCCTGGATCCCAACGTCCGGATGAGCAGGCTCCTTTTTCCAGACGATCGGAGAATTCCATCGGCTTCTCCGGAGGTGAGCGTACGCGTGGTTTCCCGTGCCGTGATCACCTCAGAAGAGTGCCTTTCGATAGGTACGTTGTTGCTTCCGGTATCTGCGCCAACTGCTTCAGCGCTTCAACGCTACGAACTGAAACGGGATCTCTTTCCTTTTTCCAACGAGTGAATATCCATGGCGATTGAAAAACGAACCAAAGTCACCGGCTCGGTGGTGATCACCGTGGAACGGTGCAAGGGCTGCGGTTTCTGCGTCGAATTCTGTCCTTCAAAGGCGCTGCAGCTCTCCGATCAATACAACGCAAAAGGATACCACCCGCCGGTGCTCGTGTCTCAGGATCTCTGCAACGGGTGCAACATGTGCGGTTTGCTGTGTCCCGACTTTGCGATTTACGGGTTCATCCGGAAGAAGAAATCAACCAAGGGAGCTGACGCGTGAAAGCTGATCCAGCCGGCGTGCTTACCGGTGCGCATTTCATTGACGGCGACCACGCCTGTTGCGAGGGGGCAATTGCAGCAGGATGTCGGTTTGTCGCGGGGTATCCGATCACGCCGTCGACAGAAGTCGTTGAACGTATCGCCGAGAGGTTCCCGCTTGTTGGCGGTGTGTTCATCCAGATGGAGGACGAGATCGCTTCGTCCATTGCGATACAGGGCGCGGTATGGGCTGGAAAGAAAGCGATGACGGTGACTTCGGGGCCGGGCTTCTCGCTGATGATGGAACACATCGGTTTTGCAGCGATGACCGAAACTCCCTGTGTGTTTGTGGATGTGCAGCGGGCCGGGCCGTCCACCGGGCTGCCGACGCAACCCGCGCAGGGGGACATGATGCAGGCGCGGTGGGGGTCTCACGGCGATTATCGGGTGATTGCCCTTTCGCCAAATTCACCGCAGGAGTGTTTCGATCTGGCGATCAAGGCATTCAATCTCTCCGAAACCTACCGTGTCCCCGTCATTTTGATGATGGATGAATGCGTCGGACATATGACCGAACGGGTGGTGATCCCTCCGGCGGAGGACATCGAGATTGTTTCTCGCCGGTGGTACCGGGGAGCTGTGGACGCCTATGAACCGTTCCGTGCGGGCGGCGATATGGTGCCGCCCATGGTGCGAGCAGGGGATGGATACAGGATCCATGTCACCGGACTCACGCACGATGAACACGGCTACCCTGCGATGACCGTTGCTGCACAGGAACGCCTTGTGCGCCGGTTGAACGACAAGATTCGCCTGAACACGGATGCCATTGCCGCCTATGATGAAGACCAGGTCGATGGAGCCGACATTGTTGTGGTGACGTACGGCATCACTTCGCGCACCGCCCTCCCCGCAATCGAGCAGGCGCGCAGCGAAGGAATAAAGGTCGGGCATCTTCGGCTTGTTGTGGTGTGGCCCTTCCCGGAGAAGCGGATCCGCGCGCTCGCACAACAGGTCCGTGCGATCGTCGTGCCGGAACTCAATCTGGGGCAGGTCGTGCTTGAGGTGGAACGGTGCGTGTATGGCGCTGTACCGGTCACACTTGTCGGTCATACCGGCGGCACCGTCCATCAACCTGTGGAGATTTACGACGCAATCATCAACAGCGTGAAAGGGGCGTGAGGCATGCCGGAGGAACTGTACGAGTTGGAAGCGGAGATGCCCTCCAACACTGTGGAGGAGTTTCTGCGGATGGACCGGATGCCGCATATCTGGTGCCCTGGATGCGGCATCGGCACAACGGTAAACTGCTTTGCGCATGCGCTGGAATCCAGCGGCCTGGATCTGACAAAGGTATCGATCGTCTCGGGGATCGGATGTACCGGTCGCGTGGCCGGATATCTGAACCTCGATTCCTTTCACACGACGCACGGCCGGGCAATACCGTTTGCCACGGGGCTGAAGCTCGCGAACCCTTTGCTTAAGGTGGTGGTATACAGCGGTGATGGAGACTTGAGCGCAATTGGCGGCAACCACTTCATCCATGCAGCCCGGCGCAATGTCGACATGACCGTCATCCTCATCAACAATAGCACGTACGGCATGACCGGGGGGCAGGTGGCGCCAACCACACCCATGAGTGCAGTGGCATCAACGACGCCGTACGGCAACTTTGAATCGGCATTCAACCTCCCCGCGCTCGCGGCTTCGTGCGGGGCGGTCTATGTGGCGCGCTGGACCGCATTCCATGTCCGCCATACAACCAAGGCTATCAGAGAGGCCCTGGCAAAGAAGGGATTTTCGTTTGTCGAAATTCTGGCTCCGTGTCCGACGCTGTACAGCCGGCGCAACAAACTGGGGGACGGTTTGGCGCAAATGGTCTACTATCAACAGAACAGCGAGATCCGCAACGGCGCCGACACCAAAGATGTTGCGCTGGATTTCCAGGGGAAAATCATCGTGGGGAAATTTGTCGACCGCGAGCGCCAGACGTACAATGATGCGATGGTGGAGTACTATCTGCAGCATCTGGGCGACCGCTACGTGCCTCCAACGCTGACAGGAGCATGACACATGGCAAGAACCGAAATAAAAATCGGTGGATTTGGCGGACAGGGCGTGATCCTGAGCGGGTACATCATCGGCAGGGCGGCGGCAATCTATGATAACAAGTTCGCGACGATGATCCAGGCATTCGGACCTGAGGCGCGCGGTAGTGCGTGCAGCGCTCAGGTGATTGTCGATACCATCCCGATCGCCTACCCCTACATCACCTCACCCGAAGTGATGATCGTGATGTCACAGGAAGCGTACGCCAAATTCGTCCCGGAACTGAGTCACGCCGGTACGTTGATCACGGAAGAAGAACTTGTGACGGTCCGGAATCTCCGCAAGGACATCCGGCACCTCTCCGTCCCTGCGACGCGATTCGCGGAAGAGCTGGGTACCCGGCTGGTGCTGAATATCGTGATGATGGGATTCTTTGCGGCAGTGACCGGGATCGCCGGAAAGGAGGCAATGCGCAAAGCTGTAAAGATGTCTGTCCCGAAAGGAACCGAGGATGTGAACCTGAAGGCCTTTGATCGGGGGTGGGAGTACGGTGAGCGACCCATAGACGTCCCGGTGAATGCCGCGCGTTGAGGCGTGGCATTGCTTTTTGATCCTGTTGGGGGTATATTCGGACGCCTTGCGCACGAATGCGAGATGCGATGCGGTGGAAATATTCTTTCCCGGACCCATGGACTAACCCGGCGGCACGTGTTGCCCTGGAAGACGTGTATCTGATCCCTCCCGACGGGACGACAGGTCCTTCCTCATACTGGCTCACTCTTGAAGGATTGCACTCATTCACCGGTGGCACGCGCGAAGAGAAGTTGGAGCGGCTTGGCGGTGCTGACTACGTTATCAGCGATGCCATGGATATGCTGGTGCGTCGCGGGGACTTCGACAAAGGGGAACTGCTGGAGTGGACGCTGGTCTTCATCCGACTGCAGCTTGGTGATCCCGATCCGGTTTTGGTGGAAGCATCGCAGGAAGAATGTGCGCAACGAATGTCGATGGCCTGCGAACCACACAGCGGGCAATCCCGCACCGGGAGGATGAAGCTGCTCTTCGTCCACGCCTGTGGAGGTCCGGTCCAGCCGGTTCCTGAAGAAGTGTTGAACGGTGATCCACGCGTTGATGTCCGCACCACGTTACTGGGCGATGATCCGCTCACTGCCGCGGAGGAAGAACTGACGTCGTGGGCAGACGTTATTGTGGTCATGGAGAAACGCATGCGGCATATTCTCCGACGCCGGCTCAAGCAGGCCGGGAAGTCTACCCGCGTTGTGTGCCTCCACCTTCCGGATCATCACAACCTGCAGGACCCGGCCTACCTCATGCTGTTTCGTGAACGGATAGAAGTGTACCTCGAAAAGCTTGCCCCCGAACGAACTCCCTAGCGTTGTCAATGAGTACTCTCCCTTTTTTTGGTGAGTTGTGCGGCTTGCTCACGGCTGTATTCTGGTCAGGCAGCTCGATTGTTTTTTCAGCGGCAACGGCGCGGGTGGGGTCCGTGCTTGTGAACATCTCGCGCTTGATCATGGCGCTCTGTTGTCTGGCGCCTGTACTGCTTTTTGTGGGGTTCGACACGGCGTTGACTCAGGCACAGGTTCTCTATCTCGGGACCAGCGGTGTGATCGGGCTGGCGGTCGGAGATTCGTTTCTGTTCCGGGCCTACCGGCACATTGGACCGCGTGTCGCGATGCTTGTTATGTCTATGTCTCCCGCCTTTGCCGCAGTGCTTGCCTTTGTTGTGCTGGACGAGAGGACGTCATGGTTGGGGATTCTCGGTATGGTTGTGACTCTGACCGGCATTGCGATAGTGGTAAACGAGCGGCGGCTCGGACCGGCACACGCCAAAGCAGGGTTGGCGTCAGGAGTCTTCTTTGCGTCTCTTGCGGCAGTCTCCCAGGGTGTCGGGTTGATCTTCGCAAAGCTGGCATTTCTGCAGGGGAGTATCAACGGATTTGTCGCGACTACTGTGCGCATCGCAGCCGCACTCGTTGTGCTTCTTCCTGTAGTCATTCTCCTTGGTCGTGTCACCCATCCCGTCCGGACATTTCTTAACGACAGGAAAGCGCTGGGTTTGACGGCTCTTGGGTCAGTGCTTGGCCCGTTCCTCGGTATCTCGACAAGCCTGATGGCGGTTGCTTACACGGATGTTGGAGTCGCTGCTACACTCATGGCGACAGTTCCCATCCTCATGCTTCCACTCGCGCGATTTCTCTTCAAGGAGCGCCTGACATGGGGGGCGGTCGGTGGGGCGTTTATTGCCGTGGCGGGGGTGGTAATGCTGTTTCTGCATTAGAAGTGCGCTACTGTGAGGAATGTGAGCCAGGTCACATTCTGTTACATGACAAACTCTATATTGATCTGATAAGATCCCGTTCCGGGAACAATCCCCAAATGCTGCCTGACCAGGCAACCATGTGCCGTGTTGCTGGCTTGGTCCGTGCAGATTCATGCCTTCTGCGCGTTTCTTGACAGATTGGTGAATTCTTTGTATCTTTTCACACGAAATCTGCAAAGATGCTTCATCCATTCGATGGCACCTTGGTCGCCAGATGAAAGGGGGTTCAGTACCCCCCGCCGGGGAATCTATGGCACACACCACAGACCGATGGTGCTCTCGGTTTTTCTGACCGCCTGTCCGTGGCTATTCCTATTCGATGCATGCTTGGTGCCTTTACAAGGTCTCGATCACCGGGAAATAGAGAGAGATTGATATGAGAAAGCTTTCGACAATTCTCTTTGCCAGTGTTTTGCTCACATGTGGCCTGGCCGAAGGGATATATGCGCAAGCGACCCGGTTGGTGCTTCGCACCGGCGCGGGAGACTCGACGGTGACATTGACCGCCTCCCAGTCACAGAATCTCCTTATTACCGCCAGGACCGCAGGAGGTGTGATTGATACCACCTACGATGGTCCCAAAAACCTGACATTTTCCGGAGCCAATTCATCCATCAGCCCAGCAGTGGCACCTACGGTGGAAGACAACGCTGGTGTGCCCCAGGCATTTGCCACCTCGACGACGATTCAGTTCACCAATGGTGTCGCATCTGTGACGGGTGGGAACAATGGCGTCATGCGTCTGTACCGGGCCGAGACTGTTAATATTTCAGCCTCGGATGGATCAATCGGCACCGGTACCGGGACCGATCGATTGCTGGCCACCGTAAACCCATCGACGCTGGGAAAATTTGCCTGGAGTCTGACCTCCCCGCAAAGGAATGGGACAAGTTTCACAGGGACAAACACGCTGACCGCGCAGGACGATTGGGGAAATACCGTTACTTCATACAATGCCAATTCTCCCTCATCGAACAACGTTACTATCACGACCTCGCTGAACGGTGCGATCACCGGCCTTGGGGCCTCCAACAACAACGTGTTGAATCAAGCGGGCGATTTTGTCTCCGGTGTGGCGAATTTGAGCACACAACTGATGATATACACCGGAGTCGGAGGATCGGGGACATTCACGGCGACGGGCGGCGGTAAGACAGGAACTTCCTCATCGGTTCAGATCACCGCGGCAGCTGCCACGCATCTAGTGCTCAGAACCGCTATCGGAGATTCTGTCATCAATGTTCAGGCCGGCACTACTCAAAACCTGAAGATTACGGCGAAAGATGCGAACGGGAACACCGATCTTACGTACACCGGCACAAAAAGCCTGACCTTTTCCGGGGCAAATTCCTCGCCAAGTCCTGTGACCGCCCCGACCGTTTCAAACGCCGGCGGCGGTGCTGTGAATTTCGGAACGGCCACTCTCATCTCGTTCTCGAACGGCGAGGCGACGGCCAGTGGTAGTAGCAACGGAGTCATGCTCTTGTACGGTGTCCAGACGACAGCTACCATCTCGGTGACCGACCAGTCCATCAGCTCGACCGGAAATAATGCCCTCACCGCGACAGTCTCGGCAGGGGCGCTCGGCAAGTTTACCTGGAGCTTGACTTCTCCCCAAACAAACGGAGTGGCTTTCACGGGAACCGGCACCCTGACGGCTCAGGATTTTTGGGGGAACACACACATCTCCTTCGACGCTTCAGTCACGCCTGTCACAATGACCAGTTCGTTGAGCGGGACAATTACCGGGCTGGGTTCAGGTGTTAACAACATCCTCAATAGGAACACAGACTTCTCCTCCGGTATCGCGACGCTAGCCGGAAAGATGATCTACACCGGCGCATCCGGTTCCGGTACATTCACTGCAACGGGTGGGGGGAAAAGCGGCACATCGTCAAGCATCCAGATCAACGCCGGTGCGGCGACACGACTGATTGTCCGGACGACGGCAGGGGACTCAGTCATATCGATTGGTGCAGGAGTCGCTCAGGGGCTCAAGATCACCGCGCGTGATGCAGCCGGCAACATCGCAACCGGGTATACCGGCTCAAAGACACTCTACTTTTTCGGGGCCAATGTATCCCCCGCTCCGGAGAGCACGAATCCCACCGTCGTTGACAATGCCGGGACGCCGAGGGATTTCTCGGCATCGCCGAACACACCAATCACATTTTCGTCGGGTGTTGCCACGATCAGCGGGGGGAACAACGGCATGATGCGGCTCCAAAGGGTGGAGACCGCTTCAGTTGGTGCAAGCGATGGTTCCATAACCGCATCATCAGCGGATCAGTTGACCGCAACTGTAACACCTGCCGGCCTCAAGAGATTTTCTGTCGTGTTGACGAGCTCTCAGATCAACAGAACTCCGTTCACCGGCGTCAACACGGTTACAGCAATCGATAGTTTTGGCAACGTTGCCACGAATTTCAACGCTTCGACGAACAACGTCACCGTGACTCCTGTGGGTTTGGCAGGAACAATCAGCGGTCTCGGTTCAGGAGGGAGCAACCTCCTCAATCAATCCGGTGATTTCGCTCTTGGAATTGCGAACGTCACGGGAAAAATGAAGTTTACCGGCACCGTCGGAACGGGGACATTCACGGCGACATCGTTGACGGGGAGAACCGGGACGTCTGGCAACGTGACGATCAACGTTGGAAGCACGTCACGATTTGCGATTTCGGGGAATCTCAATCAGCAGGCAGGCTCCGGCCAGAGCCTCACGATTACGGCAATGGACAGCTCAGGGAACACCGCAACGGGTTACGCTGGCGACAAGACGGTGCGGTTCAGTGGATCCGGACCGTCGTCAAATCCTGTGACGTACCCGACGGTGTCGGACAAGGATGGGTTTGCCATTCAGTTCGGGGCCCAGCTGAACATTACGTTCACCGCGGGTATTGCCCAGGTTTCAGGCGGCTCCAATGGCGTAATGCGGCTGTACCGTGCCGGCAAAGACACTGTAGCCGTTTCTACGACGGATGGTACCGTCAGTTCCGGGTCGGGCGATCGTCTGATCCTCACGGTTACCGAAGACGCATTACAGAAGTTTGTGTTCACACTCGCTTCTCCGCAACAGAGCGGTATCGCCTTCACAGGCACCAATACTCTGGTAGCGCAGGACAGCTACGGGAACACCGTGACCGGTTTTAGCGCGGCATCAGATAACGTGACTGTCAGCGCAAATTCTCCGCTTTCGGGTACGATATCCGGACTGGGTTCCGGATCCAACAATCTCCTCAACCAGGCTTCTGATTTTTCTGTGGGGGTGGCAAACCTCACCGGGAAAATAGTGTTTACCGGCGCGACCGGCAGCGCTCCATTTACCGCTTTCTCATCCACAAGCAAGGTTGGAACATCCGGGACTGTGCAGATTGTTGCGGGCGGGGCTACACGCCTGGTGATCAACGGACTTGCCTCCATGTCTGCCGGCAGCGCGCAAAACCTCACGATAACAGCCAAGGATGCCTCCGGCAATACTGTCTCGACCTATACAGGGTCGAAGAGTCTGACATTCTCCGGCGCAGATTCCTCAATAAGCGGATCAGCACCGACCGTCAATAGTTCATCGGGTACTGCGATCGCGTTCGGCGTTGCGACCCCGATTACGTTCACCAACGGCATTGCCTCGGTGGCAGGCAGCAATAATGGCGTGCTCAGGTTGTACCGCGCCCAAACTGCGATTGTTTCAGCGACTGACCAGACAATCAGTTCGAGTGGTGCGGATCGTCTCACGGTGACGGTCGCCCCGTCTTCTCTGGGTCGCTTTGCCTGGAGCCTGACGTCGCCCCAGACGAACGGAGTACCGTTTGCGGGGGCAAACGCACTGACCGCTCAGGACGATTGGGGAAACACCATCGCCTCATTCGATGCTTCCGCCGCTCCCGTCACGATTACCACATCGCTGGCTGGAGTGGTCAGCGGTCTCGGCTCGGGCACCAACAACGTGTTAAACCGGGCGGGTGATTTCGTGTCGGGAGTTGCGAACCTCACCACTCTCGGGATGAAGTACACCGGCGCCATCGGAACGGGTACCTTCACAGCGACAGGCGGAGGGAAGACGGGGATCTCCCCGAGCATCCTCGTTTCTGCCGGCTCTGCAAGCCGATTGGTCGTACGTGCTTCAACGGGCGATTCAGTTATCACGATGATAGCCGGCGCAGTGAAGAACCTCACGATTACAGCCAAGGATGCGTCAGGCAATACAGTGACCACCTATGCCGGTGCGAAGACTCTGACATTTTCCGGGGCTGATTCTTCACTGAATCCTGCGACATCGCCAACGGTAAGCAACAGCGGCGGAACCGCAACTGCTTTTGGTGCCGGCACGGTACTCACATTTACCAATGGCATCGCAACGGTTACCGGAAGCAGCAATGGCGTCATGAAATTGTACCGGGCCCAGGCTGCAATGGTCTCTGTGACAGATGGCACGCAGACGTCGAGCGGAACGGACCGGTTGTCTGTGACGGTAAGTCCGGCGGCACTCGGGAAATTCGCATGGGTACTCTCTACTCCTCAGGTCAACGCCGTCGCTTTCACCGGTGCGAACACGTTGACTGCACAGGATGATTGGGGGAACCCGCTCACAGCCTATGATGCGTCGGCAAGCAATGTCACGGTCACCACATCGTTGACCGGCACGGTCAGTGGTCTTGGGACAAGCAGTAATAATATCCTGAACAAGGCGAATGATTTCGTTGCGGGGGTGGCAAATCTCACCTCTATCGGGATGAAATATACAGGGAACATCGGGTCAGGGACCTTTACAGCGACATCGGCGGGAAAGGCCGGGACGTCACTTTCTGTCACTATCACACCGGGAGGGGCCGGCAAGCTCGTGATTACCGGATCAGGAACGCAAACTGCCGGCACACCCCAGAGTCTGACAATCACCGCCAAGGACGCCTCAGACAACCTGGTACTGACGTATACAGGGATTAAGACGCTGACGTTTACAGGGGCCAATCCTTCCACGAGTCCTTTGACGCAACCCTCGGTGACGGACAACGCGGGAGTTGCTGTGTCGTTCGGCTCGGCGACATCTATTCTTTTCACTAACGGCGTGGCCACCGTTAGCGCGGGGTCGAATGGCGCGATGAAGCTGTACAAAGCAGAGACCGCAACGATTGCAGTCTCCGATGGAGCAATCGGTTCCACCGGAGCGGACCGGCTGACTGTTGCCGTTGCCCCGGCGGCTCTTGGCAAATTCGCGTGGGTACTCACCAGTCCTCAAATCAATGGTGTACCGTGGACAGGCACGAATACGCTTACGGCGCAAGACGATTGGGGCAACTCTGTTCCGACATTTGATGCGGCGACGAACAACGTCACACTGACGACAAGCCTTTCGGCGTCTCCGTCCGCGATCAGCGGACTTGGGACTCTCGGGAACAACGTGCTGAATCAATCGCCGAATTTTGTTCTCGGCGTGGCGAACCTGACCGGCCTCGGAATGAAATACACGGGCCTGGCGGGAACGGGGACCTTTACGGCAACCTCTACTGTTGGATCAAAATCCGGAACTTCTGACTCCACCACGGTGAACAATTCCGTCCCGACGTTCACAAGTATTGTGCCTTCAGAAGGAAGCCGGTCACAAGTTGTCCCCGTGACCGTTGCCGGCACCAACTTCCTTCCGGGGGTGACTGTTCTCAATTTTGGCCAGGACTTCACGATCGATTCACTTCGGGTCGAGTCGACCACGCGCATCACGGCGCGTGTCCGTCCCGGACCGGCTGCAACGCTCGGACTGCGTGATGTGACTGTGTCCAATCCTGCACCCGGAGGGGGCTCCGCAACGTTGACCGGAGCTTTCCGAGTGAAGAACCTCCCAAGTATCACGAGTCTCTCTCCCTCTGCTGGTGTCCGGGGTCAGACTTTGAATATGACGATTACCGGCACCAATTTTGCGACTGGGGTGAGCGATGTCGGGATCCAGGGATCAAGCATTACGCTGAATTCCACGGCTGTCACAAGTCCGACGACAATTGTTGCGAACATATCCATCAGTCTCAGCGCTCTTGATGGAGTGCGACTCTTTCATGTGACCAACTCGGGTGTCGAAGGAGGAATGTCGAACCTTACGGGGTTCACCGTCGGAAGCAATCCTCTTCCCGTTGTGACAAGCATTTCACCGGCGCTGGTGACTCGCGGGCAGTCATTGGAACTGACCATAAAAGGGTCGAACTATTTCAATGGCATCACCTCTGTGAATCTGGGTCCGGGAATTGTGATCACAGGAACAACTATTGACAGCACGACCCAGCTACGGGTGACGGCGACGGTTGCTGAGACTGCAGCGACCGGCCCACATCATGTCATTTTGACAAACGCTCCTCCCGGCGGTGGACCCGACACCTTGAAGAATGGATTGACGATCAACAATCCTGCACCGACGTTGACAGGATTGTCGGTCCAGAATGCAACACGGCTTCAGACGTTATTTATCACTCTTACCGGAACGCGATTCATCAACAATGTGACTACCGTCGTTCTGGGGAGCGGCATCACATTCGTTGCAACCGTTGCGGAGAGTCCCACGCAGTTGCGGGTGGGATTCACCGTCGATTCAAGTGCCGCGCTCGGACCAAGAAACGTCAAAGTGACCAACCCGGCACCGGGAGGAGGCAGTGACTCACTTGTCGGAGCGCTGACGATCTCCAATCCGATTCCGTCGATCACCACTATTTCGCCTGAGAGCACGATGGTTGGCGGCGGCGCACTGCAAATGACTGTTACAGGGACCAATTTTGTTCCCGGTGCGGTCGTTCGCCTCGGTGGACGGGCGCTGACGTCGATAGTGGTGGACCGGACACGGATGACTGCGACAGTGGCAGTGTCCGATATTGACACCGCCCGATCGTCGGTTGTGGATGTTAACGCACCGACGCCGGGTGGTGGCACATCGAACACCAAGAACTTCATCGTGCAGAATCCTGTGCCGACACTGGCAAGCCTTGCCCCGGCTTCGGGGAGCAGATTGCAAACCCTTGATGTCACCTTTACCGGCACGAAGTTTATTCCCGGCTTCACCCAGGTGGACTTCGGCGGTACGGATATCACTACGAACAGCATTACCGTCACCAGTTCGACACTGCTGACGGCGAACATCACCATCAGTGCCACCGCGACGATGGGTGCACGTGATATTTTTGTCAAGAACCCAACCCCTGGCGGCGGGAATTCGGAAAAACGGGTGTTCACTGTAGCGAACAATCCCGTCCCGACCATTGCAGCGGTGACCCCAGACGGATGGAGTCGCTTGCGGACTCTGGATGTCGTGATCGACGGGACGAATTTTATCGCCGGCGTTACGTCAGCGGATTTTGGCGCGGGGATCACCGTCAACGGTCCCATCGCTGTCAATAGTTCCACCCGCTTGACGGCAGGTATCACCATCAATGTCACGGCTCCCACGGGCCCACGGTCCATCGCCGTCACCAACGCGCCTCCAGGAGGGGGGACCGCGACGCGGCTGAACGGGTTCACGGTGTTCAACCCGTCGCCCAAGCTCAACTATCTGGATCCCCCCAATGGCCAGCAATTGAAGACGCTCAATGTGGTGTTTTATGGTAACGGGTTTATCGATGGGGTCAGCTCGGTGAGCATGGGCACAGGTATTACGATCAACGAACAGATTGTTCTCAGTGATACGGTGATCACGGCAAATATTACCATCACGATCGGGGCGACAACCGGCCCGCGCAATGTGCTTGTCAACAACAGCGGACCAGGCGGCGGGACGTCGGAACTGACCAACGGATTTGTTGTTGGTAACAATCCTGCTCCGACGCTCGCGAGCATAGCTCCGGCAAGTGCAAAGCGCCTGGAAACACTGAATATCGTGTTCCGGGGGAGCAGCTTCGTGAGCGGTGTAACCACTGTGGATCTCGGTCCCGACATAGGCGTGAACGATGTCAATATTGACAGTTCAGGCAAGCTGACCGCCAACATATCCGTGACGGGTAAGGCGGCAACCGGAGCGCGGACGGTTTTTGTGACGAATGCGCCCCCCGGCGGCGGCAAAGACAGTCTGGTGGCGGCCTTCACAGTCACAAATCCGGCGCCGACGTTGACGAGCATCAATCCTGCGTTCGCCAACAGGTCCCAGACGTTGAATGTGGTTCTCCGCGGCACGAATTTCATCCCGGCAACAGTACCCTCATTCGGATCCGGTGGCGATGTTACTGTGAATTCTATCACGGTGGACAGTACGCGTCAGCTTACGGTGAACGTCACCGTTGGTTCAGCGGCGACGCTTGGCCTGCGCAACGTCACCGTAGCCAATCCGGTGCCGGGCGGTGGAACATCGGCGTCGGTCTCGTTCTCGGTGAATCTTGCGCCTCCTCCGACGCCGGCGTTGTCGTCGCCGCAAAATGGTGCGACGAATCTCCCCACGACGCTCGTCTTAAAGTGGGATACGGCGGCAGGTGCCACACAGTACCATCTCCAATTATCGACGAGTTCGCTTTTCCTTACGACGGTCGTCGATGATTCGTCGTTGACCGGCCCCTCCCGTCAGGTGGGACCGTTGTCGAACAACCAGACATACTACTGGCGTGTGCGGGCGCGCAATGGTGGCGGAACAAGTTCATTCTCCTCCACCTGGAGTTTCACGCCGTTGTACCCGGATGTGTATCCGTTATCCAATTCGGTGCAGTTCCCCTCCTATGCCACTGCGGCAGAGTACAAGGTGAAAGACTATCGCATTGTCGGTCTCCCGGGAGCCGGCACAAATCCGCTCGGCGAATATATGACGGGAACGGCAGGAACGGACTGGCAGGCCTATACGGACAACGGCGCAGGGGCGAACTATTTCACCAAGTACGACGGCACGTCCGCGTTCACGTTCTCCGCAGGAAAGGCGTACTGGCTCATCAAGAAGAATCCCTGGACGGTGAGTACGTCGGTGAGCACCGCGCCCCTCGATACGTCGGTATCGGTTCGCATTTCGTTGCAGAACGGCTGGAATCTGATCACCAACCCATTCCTTCACTCCGTACCGTGGTCGAGCATACAGTTGGCCAATAGCCCTGCTGCCCGCTCGCCCATCTGGTTATATGACGGGGTGAACGGGTTTTCGCAGGCTACCACGCTCGAGCCGTATGTGGGATACTATTTTTTCAATAGTGACAACGTTCCGTATATCCGGATTCCCTACGGGGCTTCCTCGGGAGTCTGGATGAAGGCGGATTCGTCGGTACAGGATGGCTGGACGGTGACGGTCGCTGCAAAGACGGGCGAGTATACGGACCGCAGCCTGATGTTCGGTGTTCGTGAAGATGCTTCTGAAGGGCTTGACCGTTATGACTACAGGAAGCCGCGTACGATTGGCACTCTGCCGGGTACGATGTTCCGGCGGCCGGACCTCGACTCTGTGTACAGTGTCTTTGCAGCAGATATCCGGCCTCCGGTGAAATCCCTTACTCGCTGGCCGTTTGAGTTGCAGACGCCCGGCAAGGAAACCCTCACCCTCCGGTTTGAAGGCATCGGCCAGATTCCGGACGATCTGGACGTGTACCTCATCGATCATGTCCATGCGCGCTACGCCGACTTGCGCTCAATCCAGGACTATGTGTTCACGCCGGCGACAATAAGCGCGCAAATGACCGTTGCAGTGGGAACCCACAACGCCATGGCATCAGTACTGAGCGATGTTCTGCCTAAGGTGTTTGCGCTGGATAACAACTTCCCGAACCCCTTCAATCCGACGACGACGCTGCCGGTTTCTGTGCCCCATGCGGCAGAGATCACCTTGAAGGTCTATAACATACTGGGTGCGGAAGTGCGGACGGTGTTCGCAGGTCAAGTGGAAGCCGGGCGGTACTGGATCGTCTGGGATGGCAAGAACGAAGCGGGCGCTCCCGTGGCCACCGGTGTCTATCTCGCACGCTTCACCGCAGATGCAGGGGTGAGTATGGTCAAGAAAATGTTGCTCATGAAATAGGGGAAGGGACTAACCATGTTTGCGGTCTTTCTTCGCATGAAAGTGCTGCATCTCTTCCTCGCACTGTTGATTGTTGCGGAAGGGATTCCAGTTGCGTTTGCTGCCGCGCAAGATACCGGGTCAACTATTGACAATGTCCGGTTCGAAGTTGCGGGGGACATTGTGCGCATCTTCTATGACCTGAACGCCCCGTTGGATCAGGTTCATGCCGTGCGTATTGCGCTCTACCGCGAAACTGAGCCGGCGTTCCGGTACAACCCGGTCAATCTCACCGGAGATGTCGGAACGATCGTGTTTCCCGGGGCCCGGAGGGCCATCATCTGGGAGTTCACGAAGGAATTTCCGGAAGGCTTGAGTGGAACGGACTACTATTTCGTCGTTGAAGCGGAGGCTACACAGAAGGAAAGCACCGATCTCTGGTGGTGGGTTGGAGGTGGTGCGGCGGTTGTCGGCGGGGTAGTGACAATACTCCTCTTGAGTTCGAAAACAGTGACCCCGCCTCCGCCGGTGCCCAATGAGTTCCCGAACCCACCGGGTCGCCCGCAATGAACCACCCGAAAATGAGAAAGGATCGGACACACATGAGAATAGTGATCGGATTGTGCGGCCTGCCTCATCCTGGCGGCGAGTATGGCAATGGCGCAGAAGATCACGGGACGGAGTCCTTCAGGCACACTCGGCGTGGCGGCGCAGGTGGATTCGGGTTCCACCCCGACGACTCTTCGCGTTCGCAATGTTACGTTCGACACGGAGTTTTCGGAACCCTCCGGGAACAACGCACTTGACCCCAAGGAAACGGGGCGGCTTCGGGTGGTCTTGACGAATTCCGGCAAAATATCTTTGCGAAATGTCGTAGTGAGAGTTATTCCGCTGGCAACTCCAGTGGGTGTGACGTTCAATGATTCGATTGCCGTCGGCGATATTCCGGTGAACGCAACACGGTATGCGATCTTCTATTTCAGTGCTTCGCCGAATGTGCCTTCACAGATTCTTACTTTTCAGGTTGACATTCACGATTCGCTGGGAGGGGTAGCGGATTCTCGCCTGGTAACATTTCTGACGCGGGAGCGACGTGGCGGGGGGTAAAGCCTGTTGCGGGGACTATTCCATAGCTCCGGACTCGTGTTCAATCCATCCTGTCGTTATGAGACGCATCGCTTGATCCCGTTTGTGAGAGAACTGGACAAAGCGGACGCATATCCCTACGATGGCGAAGTATCCGGCGATGGCGAAAACGATTGTCACGATGCTACCTCCTTACCCGGAAAACAATGTACGCAATATCTCTCAAAGTTGGATCGGGAAGTCTGCTTTACGACGAGTATCCCGATCGGCCCTTACCCTGGCCCGGTGAGTATCGGTACACGAAGTATGCCCGCCGATCAAACGAGCTGGAAGCGCGGATTTCGTATGTTTTGCGCGGCACAGTGAGTGGTACGGATCATCCATTTGTGGAACATGTTGGTAAATTCTACAATGTTGACATTCAAGCATTTTCTTCGCATTATCGTAATTCGAGTTGTATGTTCACAGTATTTTTGATGCGAGAGTCGACTTATGAAGACACATCAGACGCGTCGTAGCGAATCCAGCCCGACCAGCGAGCGTGCGTTCCAGGAATATCTGGCCATTATGTTGCGGGGGAAGTGGACCATTCTTGTCACCACCCTGCTCATTGTTGCCGGCGCCCTTCTCTACACGCAATTGAGTGATCCCGTTTTCCAGTCCACCTGCCAGGTCCTGCTCAGCCGCGACGCAAAAGGGGGCATCTTCGTCGACCAGAACCCCGGGGAGTTGAACAAGACCACGGTCCAGAATGAACTGGCGATCCTGAATTCGCGATCACTTGCGGATTCAGTCGCAAGACGGCTGTTGCGGCAACGGTACTTTTTGGACGCCAAAGGGGGAATGATCCCTGTGATTACCGTTACCCCCCAGGAATCCCCGCAGGACAGTGCGGCTTCCCTGGATCTTGTTTCAGGTCGGGTGATGAGTGTTGTGGATTTTGATCCGGTCCGGGATTCGGACATCATAAAGATCACAGCGCGGAGCCAGAACTCCCGGGAGGCGGCACTGCTGGCGAATACGTACGCAGAAGCGTATCGTGACCGGAATATCTACATGAGCCGCAACAAGACGCGTTCGTTCAGGGAATTTCTTGAATCGCAGGCAAGTGACAAACGTAAGGCGCTGGAGGAGACCGAAGTAACTCTGAAAGACTACATGGAACAGCAGGGCATTGTGTCGCTGGATGATGAAGCCAAGCGGTTAATTGATCAGCTTGCATCTCTTGAGGCGCAACGCGATGCTGCGGACATCAATCTTAAAGAAATGCAGAATGCTCTGGAGAACTACCAGCAGCAGCTCCCCCAGCAGGAGACCAATGTTGCGCGCGTAGTCGGAGAAGCGAGCGACACCTATATCAAGCAAATGCAGGAACAGATGGCCCGGCTTGAAGTCCAGCGCGACATGACCGTTGTTCAGAATCCGGGTTCTGCAGGGCGCGATATTCTCAACGAGAAGGTCAAGGAAATTGACCAGCAGATCGCTGCGTTGAGGATGAAGCTTCAGAAACGGACGGATGATTTCTTACGCACGCTGACGCCGTCGCAAGGAGGGTCGGATGATGCGGCGGGCTATCTGAAGTCTGTAAAGCAAAAGATCATTGAAACTGAAATCAGCGTTCAGTCGAACCTGGCAAAGAAACGCGCGCTGAGTGAAGCGATTTCGGAGTACGAAAAGAAATTCGACCGGATTCCCGCCAAGAGTGTTCAACTTGCACGCCTGCAACGGCAACGATTGAGCAATGAGAAGCTCTTTTTGATGGTGGAGGAAAAGTACAACGAAACCAACATCACCGAGCAGTCCAATATCGGCTACATCGAGATCATGGAGCGTGCCGGTGTGCCGCTCAAGCCATCCAGCCCGAAGCCCTTTATCAACTTGATGCTTGGGATTGTTCTGGGTCTCACGCTCGGCATCGTCGCTGCGTTCGTGAAGGAATACATGGACGTACGGGTGCAGACGCCTGAGGACTTGAAGCGTCGCGGGTACACCCCGCTCTCTCCGATTATGGATATCGATGAAGAGATCGCCCGGCTGGGGGTACAGAAGATTACTGCGCGGGACACGGGCGTGGATGCCCATCTCGTCACTGTCTCCTTCCCCTTCTCGTCGATCGCAGAATCGTACAGGCAAATGCGCACGAACCTGCAGTTTGCGAAGGTCGGATCGCCTGCCCGCACGCTCATGCTGACCAGTCCGACCCAGGGGGATGGCAAGTCCACAACCGCGTCCAATCTGGCGGTGGCATTTGCGCAGACCGGCAAGAGGGTCTTGCTGGTGGATGCCGATCTGCGTCGACCGATGCAGCATTCGATCTTCCGTATCGAGCCGGGAGCAGGGCTGACGGAGCTGCTGACAGGAAAGGCTATTCTGGAACGGGTGATCCGGCACACGAATGTGGAAAACCTTGACATCCTTCCGAGCGGGGATATTCCGCCCAATCCCGCAGAGGTGCTCGGGTCCGATGAAATGCGCGATTTCGTGACAGAGACCGCGAAGAGATATGAACTGGTGCTTTTCGATACATCGCCCGTAATGGCCGTCACCGATCCGGCCGTCATTTCGACGATGACCGATGGGGCGATCATGGTCGTTTCGTCGGGAGCCACGCGGATTCAAGACCTTGAACAGGCCGTGGAGTTGCTCGAGGGTGTTGGTGGAAAGGTCGTGGGTGTTGTGCTGAATAATTTCGATCCACATCGCGCATATGGCGTACCATTCAGGCGCAGCTCCCGCGCCAAGTATGGTGCGGAGAAGTCCTACTACGGCAGGCCGGCGGGGGATGGGAAAGCAGAGAAGGCAAAGACACGCGATGGAAAACCCAAGGCAACCGCCTGAGATCCCGAGAACCGATCGGCGACTCGTGACCACGTTTCGATTGAGGAGTGCATCGCCCATGAAGAATATTCTGAATGTCGCAGTGTGTAGTGTTCTGGTGTTCTGTCCGTTGCGTCTCCTCGCGCAGATGGACAGCAATATCGGTGTGTCCAAATCCGGTGCCTCTTCAGCGGCCTACTATTACATATCAAAGCCCGGCGAGATAACGATGTCTATCAATCTCTGGGGCCATGTCCGCAACCCGGGACGGTATGAAGTGCCGATCTCTACGGATATTGTGCAGCTTGTTTCCTATGCCGGGGGACCGATGTCAGAGGCAAATCTCAGCTCTGTGAAGATTTCCCGCGTTGTCCGCGGAGTGGATGCTGTGCGAACGGTGGAATTTGATGTGAATCTGAATCACCTGGACAAGCTCGATGAAAAGGCGCGGCGTCTCGAACCCGGAGACACCATTTTCATCGATGCGACGGCAGTCACCTTCAGGGAAGTGTTTGATATTGCTACAACAACAGCGCTCATCGCTGCAACGATTGCCAACGTGCTTCTTGCATATAAATATCGGTGACCATCGGAAGGTCAATGCGCGGCGGATCCCGGACTGTTGGGGAGTTGAGTGGTGTTGTGCATGACGTATTTCTCGCTCTGACGTCGCCCCCGGTTCTTCGGAGTGGGGACCTTCCTGATGTTTGTCCGCGCTCCTCTCCGCACGTCCCCAGGCTTCGGTCTCCATCCTGTTTCTTTCTTCCCATGATACGATGTGGAGAATGGCATGTGGAAGAGTGCGATGTCGGGAACAGGGTGCGACCGGACTTCTGTGACGGTGCTCACACGTCGATACTCTGCGGAGATGCAGATTGGGAAGATCGCGGATTACCCCCTGGTCCGCCCGGTCGAAGAAGAAACCTGTTCTTGCATCCTGGGGATTCAAGAGAGTCTCGGACCTGATGAAGCGATTGCTGATTATTGACCGACACCAGTTCGGGTATCTCACCGATACCTACAGCTACTGCCGTCATCTTGCAGGCCGGTACACAATCACCTATGTCGGTTGGGATTATGGCCTGCCGGCGATTTCCCTTGAAAGCGTACGGGTTATTTCCGTGAAGCGGACAGGCGGTATGGCCCGGCGGCTTGGCCGGTATATCCTGCGCGCTGCCAGAGAGATGCGCACGCACAATCATGACCTGGTGTTCATCGTGCTCTTCCTGGGATGTTCGCTCTTGCGGTTCAGCGGTGGTGCAACACCGGTCATTGTCGATATCCGCACGGGATCGGAAAAGAGCGGACGATTTTCCCGGTGGCTCGAAAACCTGCAATTCCGGGTCGAGGCATCAGCCTTCCGGCACATCTCCATTATTTCGGACAGCCTCCGCAAGGTTCTCCGGTTTCCGGAGGGTCGGTGTCATATTCTTCCTCTCGGTGCTGAGCCGCAGGGCCTTCCTCCCAGGCAATTCTCCGGTCTCCGGTTGCTCTACGTGGGTACTCTGATCCAGCGCCACATAGAAGAAACAGTGAGGGGCGTCGAGCTTTTCCATCATTCTGTCGGGAATGCCGTGCCGATCAGCTTACGATATCGTCGGTGACGGCGATCGCGCAGACAATGACCGGCTCATCGATGCCATCGCGCACTCATCCTGCAAAGAGCGTATCTGCTACCATGGCCGCGTTCCCTATGACCGTCTCCGTCCCTTCCTTGAACGCAGCAATGTGGGCGTAGCATTTGTTCCCATGACCCCGTATTTCCATTGCCAGCCGGCAACAAAGATCTTTGAGTACCTTCTGGCGGGGATGCCGGTCATGGCGACCGCCACCGAAGAAAACCGTCTGGTGGTCACTCCCGATCTGGGCATCTTGCATGACGACACTGCCGAAGGGTTCTGTGAGGGGTTGCACCGTATGGCGGACTCGCTCGGGAGGTATGATTCATCGCATATTACCGCTGCGGCCAGCCGGTACAGCTGGGAAAGTATTGTGCGCGATCGCCTCGAGCCGATGCTGGAACGGGTTCTTGTGCCGGGTTCCCCGGAGGTGGGTGCATGAACGCCGGCGTACTGACCATGGCTCCGGGGTTTGAGACGATCGGCGTATCGTGCGCTTCCCCGTACCGTCCGGCGTGTTGTTGCCCGGGCTGAATATGCGTACGCCGCAGTCCCGCGCGTGTACCACAGTGATAGCGTCCATCCGCGTGACCGGCTGCATCGCGGAGTGCTCACGCTTTCGATTGATTTCGAACTCGCGTGGGCCTGGCAGTACGCACGCAGTTCGGGGGAGGATCCCGTGCAGAAGGGGCTTCGAGAGCGGGCGCAGGTTCCCCGGCTCCTGAAGCTCTTTGAGGACCTGAATGTGCCGGTCACGTGGGCTACCGTGGGGCATCTGTTTCTCGAAAAGTGCACACGCGGTGCACAAGGTCTCGCGCACGAAGAGATGACGCACGTCGGGCATTTCGAGACACCATTGTGGCGTTTCTCCTCCGGGGATTGGTTCCAGCATGATCCGTGTTCCGACGTACACAGTGATCCCGCCTGGTACGGTCCGGACCTTGTTGAGCAGATCCTGCGTTCACCGGTGCACCACGAGGTGGCCTGCCATGGGTTCTCCCATGTTGGATTCGGGCGGTACTGTCCGTCGGAAGTGGCGTCAGACGAACTGCACGCATGTGTGGATGCCATGGCGCCGTTCGGGTTGCGGCCGGAAACGTTCGTGTTTCCGGGGAACGATGAGGGCAACTTTCCCTCACTCGTCCGGCACGGAATAGGTGCTGTTCGTGCATTCCCCCGGCCGCCGGGAGTGGTAACGCTTCCTATTCGCCGGCGGGATGGTCTGTGGGCACATCACGTGACTTCCGCACTCGACCGGGGCAAGGAATGGTCTATTCCCGAGCGCGTGGCACGGTTGCAGCGGTTTGTCACCTGCGCGGCCAACGAACGTCTGGCTGCCCATGTCTGGCTGCATCCGTCACTCCCGTATACGGAGATCGATGAAGTGCTTACCCCTTTGCTCATGCATGCGGTAGGACTCCGGGAAGCCGGGTTGCTGGACATCCTGACGAATGCGGGACTAGTGGCGGCCACCAGAAGCGCCCGGGGCGATTCTCCGGGGCTTGATCAATCGTCCCCGGGTCAGGTGGATGGGAGGGCAACGCCATGCGTCTAAAGCTCTACCTCTTTTTCATCATCGCTCTCATGAGCGCTATGAACGGTGCGTTAGGAACCATGATCTTCCCGTCGTCGGACCGAACGATCAAGGTAGCGATGGCTGTCTGCGATGGGACGATGATAGTGCTCGGATTGTCCTCGGTGTTCACCCATCGGAATTTCTACGGTGTTCGACTCTGGTTTCTGTTTGTCATTGGTGCGGTGTTGACCATCATCCTGACGTCCGACAAGTTCGGCATGGTGGAGCAATTGAATGGGGTACGCGCCCTGATGTTCTATTTCGCCTCTCTTGTCGTCATTTACGATCTCTTCACGTCAAAGCTCGGTGACCTTTTCGTTGACCTGATGACGAAGTTCATCATCTTGTATGCGATCATGCAGATACCGTTTGCCGGCTACCAGTTTCTGAAGTACGGAGCCAATGATGCCGTGGGAGGAACCTTTGGTCTGCGGGGAGGAAGCGGGATGTTGACGCAGATTCTGTATGTCATCTGCTTCTACCTTCTTGTCCGCTTCGCGTCTCTCGACGATGGCTCGCATTTCAAAATCGGTAAAATCCTGCTCTTTGTCCCGTTGTTGATTCCAACGATGCTCAACGAAACGAAGATCTCCTTCATTCTGCTTCCGGTGTTTCTGGTGCTGATCGTTGCCACCGGCAGGAAGATCTACCGTTCTGTGGCGATTCTTCTTTGTGGGTGTGATCATCGCGTTCATGATGAACTACTTTTATAGCGAGACCGTACAGGACACCAGTAATCTCCTCGATCAGGATTACTTTGAGAAATACCTGATTCATGTGAACCCGCAAACCAATGAAGATCTGCCGAGGCTGCAGCGTCTCGCGATCATGTTTCAGATGATGCACAACGATGTTGGCGCGATCACCCTCGGCATGGGTTATGGAGTCATGGGAGGGGGAAGCATTATGGACGTTTCCCGTCTGGGTCGTCGACTGTACTACCTTGTGACGGGATCGCGCATATTGCTGTTCAGCGTGTGGATTCAAGGCGGACTGCTTGCCGTCCTTGTTGTCGGCGCAACGATGTTCAGGTTTGCGTGGGGACGACCGCAGTACCCGTATGTGCGAAGGCGGTTTCACTGGTTTCTGGTGTTCAGCCTTCTCCTTGTGTGGTTCTACAATGAAGCAATGACGGAGCGTCTGTTTGCGTTGCTCATCTGGTTCTTTGTCATCTGGCTTACCGGGTATTCAGACGAGGATGAGCGGTCCGATGAACGTGATGAAGAGGACGACGGCGCTGCCGAGGCGTCTCCGAGCGTGCCCCAACAGTGATCGAGCTATGCGAATACTTTTTCTTGTCTCCTGTGTGACGGCCCATGACGACAAATTCGTGAGGAGTTTTTCCGAGGCGGGCCATATTGTCAGGATCTTCTCCTTTCACTGGCGGGAGGTGTCTGAAGAGCTTCTGCAGCTGCCGAATGTTACACTGACCAGGGTCCACCTGCAGTTCCTGGCACGTGCACAACGGTTTTTGCCGGTGCATTTGCTGCCACGGTTGAAAAGGGTGATCCGCGAGTTCCGCCCGGACGTTATGCATGCCGGCAATACCTGGAACGAGGGGTATCTTGCAGCCCTGTCCGGTTTTCATCCGCTGCTGGTGATCCCGTATGGTTCGGACGTGTTGCTGGACACGCAGCGCTCCTTCCTGTTCCGTCGGGCGAACCGCGCGGTATTCCATGCAGCGGATTGGGTGGCATGTGATGCCGAACATGTGAAACGGAAAATCGTTGCAGATTTTGGCTATCCTCCGGAGCGGATCACGATCTTCCCTAAGGGTATCGATGTGGAGTCGATTGCCCAGCTGCGCGATCCCCTGCGGGCGGCTGTGCGCAAGGAATTGGATTGGGAGAAGCACTTTGTGTTGGTGATGTCCCGGAATCACGAACCGGTATACGGTATTGACGTGTTCTTGCGCGCGATGGAGCGTGTCGTGAAGGTTGAACCGCGATGCAGGGTTCTCATGATGGGGGAGGGAAGCCTGACGGCCGGTTTTAAGGAGTGGGTGACCACGCACGGCATGGATGGCTATTTCCGCTGGATGGGTAAGACACCCCGCACCGATCTGCTGCGGCTCCTCCAGGGCTGTGACGCCTATGTTTCCGCGTCAGTGAGTGACGGTACGTCCGTGTCGCTTCTGGAGGCAATGGCCAGCCGGATACCGGTGGTAGTGTCGGACGTGCCTTCGAATCTGGAGTGGGTGAAGGAGGGATACAACGGCGAGATCTTTCCGCGGGGTGACGAAACCACCCTTGCCTCAAAAATTCTTATGCTCGCGGCGGATCCCGTGAGGAGCCAGGAGTACGGCGATCGAAATCTCGCTCTGGTAAGGGAACGGGGCGACTGGGGACGGAGCTATCGGGAACTCGAGAGGATCTACTCTCAGCTGATCACGAAAGGGAAGGTGCAATGATCATCTCAACGCAGGATCTGTGGGATTCGTTGAGACGCCTGGATGCATGGCTGGAGAAGCACGACTACAAGGCGTATGATCCCTTTGACGGGCTGATGTCCTATCTCCGCCCGCTGGCATTCAAGAAGCAGTTTCCCCAGCAGGTGCTCCAGCAGGCTATTCGAAGGAATCCTTTCAATCTGCGCCCTGTGTTGGGGATCAAACCTCACAGGAGCACCAAAGGCATGGGCTTTCTGGGAGGCGGCTACGTGCAGCTGTATCACATCACCGGGGATCAGGCGTACCTCAAGAAGGCCGAGTGGTGTTTTGACTGGTTGATGCAGAACAGATCGCAGGGGTACCCCGGTTGTGGCTGGGGGAATGCGTTTGACTACATTTCCCGTGGTTCGGCAATTCCCAAATGGGCGCCGACCGTGGTGTGGACCGGACTCATCGGCCACGAATTTATCGAGGCGTATCGTCTGTTGAAGAAAGAAGAGTACCTGCAGGTTGCCCGCGATGTCGGGCATTTCATTCTCCACGGGCTGGAACGATTCGAAGTCCCGAACGGCATCTGTATCAGCTATGTTACGCACAAACAACTTGCGATTCACAACGGGAATCTCCTGGGTGCGCGGTTCCTTGCCGAGCTGTACAAGGAAACCGGGGATCGGCAGTACTATGACATTGCCACGCCCGCTGTGCGCTATAGCGCACTGGCCCAATTGCCGACGGGTGCCTGGTATTATGGTGATGCGGAGATGTACCACTGGATCGATAACTGGCACACAGCGTACAATCTTGATTCCATTCTCGGCTACCAGATCAATACCGGCAACACCGAGTTCCAGCCCGTGCTTGCCAGGGGGTTGCAGTTTTATGTGGATCATTTCTTCACAGACGACGGCGGGCCGAAATACTACTGGGATCGTGCATACAAGTATGATATTCAGAGTGCCTCCCAGAGTATTGACACGCTGACGCTATTCAGCCGGGAGTTCGGACGTCCGGAACTCCTTTCATTGGCCGATCGGGTCGCTGCATGGACGATCAGGAATATGCAGGACTCCAGCGGGTATTTTTATCTCTGGAAGAACACATGGTTCACCAATAAGACCCCCACCATGCATTGGGGGGCTGCGACGATGTTCCACGCACTGGCACACCTACTACGAGAGAGGACTACACGTGAACATTAGCATTTTTGGCCTCGGCTATGTCGGCGCAGTCTCGGCTGTGTGTCTTTCGAAACTCGGGCACCGGGTGATCGGTGTTGATACCAACACCTTGAAGGTGGAGCTCATCAACAAGGGGATCTCTCCCATTGTCGAGCCCGGGGTTGAAGCGCTCCTGCAGCAAGCCGTCAATGAACGGCGGCTCTCCGCAACAACAAATCTCACCGAGGCGGTACAGCAAACCGAGATCAGTCTCGTGTGCGTTGGTACACCCAGCAGTCTGAACGGCAGCCTCAATCTGGATCAGGTCATGCGTGTGGCGGAGCAGGTGGGTCAGACGCTGCGATTGAAAAACACGTATCATGGTCTGGTCATCAGGAGCACGGTGCTTCCCGGCACCGTTGACAAGGTGGCCGCGATTGTGGCGCGCGAATCAGGAAAGCAAGTCGGCCGGGATTTCGGTGTTGCGGACAATCCGGAGTTTCTGCGGGAGGGGACATCAATCTTCGACTTTGAGAACCCCCCCTACACCGTCGTTGGCGGTTCCGACGAGACCATCGTGAAGATGCTTGCCGAGATGTACAAGGGTGTACATGCTCCGTTTCATGCGGTGAAGATCCGCGAGGCGGAGATCCTCAAATACGCGTGCAATGCATTCCATGCGGTGAAAGTGACGTTTGCCAACGAAATCGGTGCAATCAGCAAGAAACTGCGGATCGACAGCCATGTGGTAATGGACCTTTTTGCCAGGGATACGAAACTCAACATCTCGCCATACTATCTGAAACCGGGTTTTGCCTTCGGTGGCTCCTGTCTTCCGAAGGATGTCCGCGCGATCACCTATGAGTCCCGGCGCCTCGATATTGACACCCCGCTCCTTCAAGCGCTTGTTCCCAGCAACGAAGCGCAGATCGAACGGGTGATCAATTGGGTCGTGCAATCGAAGCGCAAGAAGGTGGGTATCCTCGGTCTCAGTTTCAAACAGGATACCGATGACCTGCGCGAGAGCCCGATTGTCAACGTTGTCGAGGCGTTGATCGGAAAAGGTTACGACCTCGCGATTTATGATGCCAATGTGAACATCGCGCGGCTTGTCGGGGGAAACAAGGCGTATATCGAACAGGAGATCCCCCATATCTCCTCGCTCATGAAGAACAGCATCGAGGAGGTGCTGGAACACGCAGAGGTCATCCTGATAGCGAACAAGGGCGAAGGCTTCCGTAAGGCAGTCCAGATGCTCAAACCGCACCAGGCAGTCTTTGACCTCGTGAGAATTACAGAAGAATGGAAAATCCCGCATGGAACCTACGAAGGCATTGGCTGGTAAACATATTCTGTTGATCGTCGAGAACCAGTCCGTTCCGTTTGATCGACGGATGTGGAACATTGCACGTTCTCTTTCCGCATTCGGGGCAGAAGTCTCAGCGGTCTGTCCGATGTCAGACACAGATCGGGAGCCGTCCGTTGACGTCGAGGGGATACATATTCACCGCTACCCCGCAGCGTTCTCGCCGGGTTCTGTTGCCGGATATCTCCGCGAGTATACTGTGGCATTTGTGCGCACCATCCGGCTGACGTTCCGCCTTATGCGCCGGCACAGGATCGATGCAGTGCATGTGGCGAACCCTCCGGACATCTTCTGGCCGCTGGCCATCGCACTGCGATTCCGCAGGGTGAAGTTCGTGTTTGACGAACACGACCTGTCGCCAGAGGCGTTTCTGAGTCGATTTGAACGGGAGGAGAATGCCGGCGGCATCATCCTCTGGATGTTGCGTTTGATGCAGCGACTCACGTACCGGTATGCGGACATGATCATCTCCACGAACGAGTCCTACCGTGAACGAGCGAGTGAGGTCGATTCGCGAAATGCAAAAAAGACCTTCGTCGTCCGCAACGGTCCTGATACGCGTCGTTTTCATCTTCACGATCGCCAGCCCGCATTGAAGAAGGGGCGCAAGTTTCTTGCCGCCTACATCGGTGTGATGGCCATCCAGGATGGAGTGGAGTATGTGATCCGTGCCGTGGATGAGATTGTCAACCGCCGGGGTAATCGCGACATTCTCTTCTATCTGATCGGGAAAGGAGACGACTGGCCGAGACTCAAACAGATGGCGCTGGAGCTGGGATTGCAGGATGACATTGTGTTTACCGGACGCATTCCGGATGCTGAGGCCCTGGATATTCTCTCGACCGCAGACGTGTGCCTTTCTCCGGATCCCGCCAGCCCATTGAATGAATTGTCCACCATGACGAAGATCATGGAGTATATGTCCCTGGGCAAGCCCATCGTTTCGTTCCATCTCAAGGAGAATTCCTACTCAGCGGGGGGTTCTGCGATCTATGTTGAAAACAACAATCCCGTGGCGTTTGCGGAGGGGATTCTGACGCTGCTCGGGGATCCCACGCGAAGCCGCCGCATGGGTGAGGAGGCCATGGCCCGTGTGGCCAATGAGCTCTCCTGGGAGCGGCAATCAGAAAGGCTGCGGAATGCATACCTTCACCTGTTCAACGGATGACCCCGGAGCTTTGGCGCGGCATCGGGCATGGCAGGCGTACAGATGGTGCGAGAATGTGATCCAGTGCACATATGGCGATGTGGTGGTTTCGTAGAATGCATATATCTACAGCGTGGCGACACGCTCTCCCCCGAACAACAATGGCGACAGGTGTACTATGATGAAAATCCCGTTTCTCGACCTCAAAGCGCAGTACGCGTCAATCAAAGATGAAGTCCTTCCTGCCATCCAGGGCGTCCTGGACAACACGGCGTACGTCCTGGGCAAAGCCGTGAGTGATTTTGAGGCGGCTTTTGGAAAGGAGCATGGCGTCAGCTATTGTTATGGCGTAAGCTCCGGCACTGACGGCAATCACATGGTCCTCTGGGCCCTCGGCGTCGGGCCCGGAGATGAGGTGATCATGCCGGCAAACACCTTTATCGCGACGGCGTGGGGAGCGACGCTGTGTGGAGCCACCCCGGTGTTTGTGGACTGTGAACCCGACAGTTACAATATTGATCCCACAAAAGTTGAGGCCAAAATCACGCCACGCACGAAGGCGATTGTGGCGGTTCATCTGTATGGCCAGCCAGCGGATATGGATCCCTTGAGCCAGATTGCGCGCAAGCACAATATTGCGCTGGTTGAAGACTGTGCGCAATCTCACTTTGCAGAGTACAAGGGCAAACGTACCGGCGGACTCTCCCGGGCTTCATCCTTTAGTTTCTACCCGGGGAAGAACCTGGGTGCATATGGAGAGGGTGGGGCTGCTGCGACGAATGATGCCGGGCTGGCCCACAAGTTCAAGATGATTCGGGATCACGGAGCGGAGAAGAAATATCATCACGAAATGTACGGACACAACTACCGGATGGAGGGCATTCAGGGGGCGGTGCTCGGTGTGAAGCTCCGTCACCTCGGTGCGTGGACCGAAGCGCGGCGCCGCAACGCGGCACTCTACAACAAGCATCTTCAGGGAATTCCCCATGTGACTACCCCGAAGGAGATGCCCTATGCGAAGCACGTGTACCACCTTTATGTGATCAGGGTCACAAAGCGTGACGAGCTGCAGAAGTATCTGGAGGAAAAGGGAATTTCCACCGGTCTCCACTACCCGATTCCTCTCCATGTGCAAAAGGCATTTGCTCATTTGGGATACAAGGAGGGGGATTTTCCCGTGACGGAGAGATTAGCGAACGAGATCCTGTCGTTGCCAATGTATCCGGAGTTGACCGAGGAGCAGATCAAATACGTGTGTGGAGCGATCCGGGAGTTCTACTCGTAAAGATGGGCCGGTTTGACTGGTCACGCTGTGACGCACCGCCCCCGGGGATGTCCCCGGGGGCGGTGCGCATTAGTGAGGGCCATCACGATTGCAGGAATGGTTTATTTGCGGGTTATTTCTGCACATAGTACACAGAGTCGAACCGGATAATTTGTTGATTTTGGCCTGAATTGGGGTTTGTGACGTAGCTCACGGTTCCAGGCGCTACTCTTTTCTACATTGTATCAACTCGTCCGGTAGATTTGACTGAATCCTGCAGTTTGCTTTTTGACGGCCCTTATGGTAAATTATTTCGCAAATTTTATCGACTCTCTGAAAGGGGAGAAGGAACCATGGTTGCTCTGAAAAAACGCCCTGCATACACATATATCCTGATGGCGCTCGACTGGCTGACGATTCTGGCGGCTCTTTCCATTGCCATTACGCTCCGGGGCCGGGAATTTGCCGGGGAGTTCAAGTTTGTCGGCGCTCCCCTGGAATGGGAGGCGATCTTTCTCTGCCTTTTCAGCGCTGCTGCGACCATGGGCTTCTCATACATCGGGCTATACAGCGTGAATGTCTTTATCACTGTTGCTGATCAGACAGTGCGGATACTGAAGGCCCTGTTTTTTACGATCCTGGGTCTGGCGCTCCTCGCCTTCTTCATCCGGACCTCGTGGATTCTTGACAGTCGTTTGGCAATGGTCTATTTCTCTCTCATTTCCGTCGCGCTTATGGTTGGCGGACGGGTGATCGTATTCAGGAACATTTATCTTTGGCTCTCCCATCGCAAGGTATTCCATCGCAACGCCTTGATCGTGGGTGCCGGACAGAACGGCAAGAATCTGGCCATTAATTTATTCCTGAACGATCACCTCGGGTTGAATTTGGTGGGATTTCTTGATGACGACCTGTCGCTCGGCAAGGTTGTGTTCAACCGGTCCAAGGTGCTGGGGCGGGTTGCTGAGCTTAAGGACATCGTCAATGTGTTCGACATACAGGAGATCATCGTAAGCCTTGAGAACGTGGATCACACAAGGCTGATCAATGTTCTGGATACCGCCACGGCCACAGACGCCGTCGTGAAGATTTCCTCGCCTCTCTACGATGTCGTGCCCTCCCGGCTTTTCATTGAAAAATACGGGAATCTCCCTGTTGTCGGCATCTCTCATTTCAGTCCCGGTCCGGTGCTCGAAGTGTACAAGCGCGTCTTCGATTCCATCGTAGCCGCCGCCGGTCTTCTTTTCCTTGCACCGATTCTTGTGACGATCGCTGCTGTGATCCGGCTGGATTCTCGCGGCCCCATCTTCTTTTCCCAGGTTCGCATCGGCAAGAACGGCAAACCCTTCAAGTTCTACAAGTTCCGTTCCATGCAAATCGGAAGTGATCAGGACAAAGATCGGGAAAAAACGGTTGTGCAATTCATTCAGACGAAGGCCAAAACCAGGCCGGCGGGAAAAGCCTCAACAAAGATTGTCAATGAATCACGGGTGACGCGCGTTGGCCGCTTCTTGCGGAAGACCAGTCTTGACGAGCTGCCGCAGTTGTTCAACGTATTGAAGGGGGATATGAGCCTGGTCGGTCCGCGCCCCTGCCTCCCGTATGAGTGGGATCACTATGAGGAATGGCACAAACGCCGTCTCAGCGTAATGCCCGGGTGTACCGGGATGTGGCAGGTCGCAGGGCGCAGCGTTGTGGGATTTGAAGATATGGTTGTGCTCGATCTGTACTACATTCAGAATGCGTCAGTCCTTCTGGATTTCGGTTTGCTTCTCAAAACGCTCCCCGTCATGCTCTTTGGTTCGGGGGCAAAATAAGGATCTCCTGCTCATGAAAATCGGCGTTGTTGGTTTTGGTTACTGGGGCCCCAATCTTGTTCGCAACTTCCAGTCCACCCCTTCTGTTGACGGGGTGGTCTGCTTTGATACCTCGGAAAAACGACTTCAGGTCGCAAAGCAGAAGTTCCCGTCCATTGAGACGGTCACCCGATACGAAGATCTTCTCAAACGCGACGATGTGAAGGCGATCGCTATCGCTACGCCGGTCTCGACCCACTTTGCGCTTGGCATGAAAGCCCTCGAAGCGGACAAACACGTTCTGCTTGAGAAGCCGATGGCGGAGAGCGGTGCACAGTGTGAGCAGATGGTCGAGCTTGCCGCGAAGAAGAAGCTGGTGTTGATGGTGGATCACACGTTCATCTACACGGGTGCAGTGCGCAAGATCAAGGACATGATCGCCGAGGGGCGCCTCGGCGAGATCATGTACTTCGATTCGGTACGTGTCAACCTTGGCCTGTTCCAGCATGACACGAACGTCTTGTGGGATCTCGCTCCGCACGACCTGTCGATCATGGACTATCTCATCGGGCAGGATCCGGTTGGGGTGTCCGCTATCGGCGCGAAGCATTTCAACGACATGGAAGACATCGCATACCTGACCGTTCGCTACAACAGCCAGCTTCTCGCACATTTCCACGTGAACTGGATGTCGCCTGTGAAGGTACGCAAGATTCTGATCGGTGGCAGCAAGCTGATGGTTGTGTATGACGATATGGAACCGAGCGAGAAGTTGAAAGTGTACGACAAGGGCGTTGACATAAAGGAACGCGAATCCATTTACAAAGTCCTGGTGCAATATCGCACAGGCGATATGTGGGCGCCGAAGATTGATCTGGGGGAGGCCCTGAGTCTGATGTGCAATGATTTTGTCGACGCAATCAAGAACGGAAGACGCCCGACGACAGACGGACGTGCTGGCATGAAAGTTGTACGCATTCTGGAGGCTGCGCAACAGTCCTTGCGTGCAGGGGGAACTATGGTCAATTTGGGCCAGTAGTTCTGCCCGAAGAATCTCATCAATCATCCATGACGGAGAATAGCGCATGTCCCTTCAGAAAATCGCGCCTTCAGTAAAACTGGGCAAAGACGTCAAGATTTTCGACTTTGTGAACCTCTACGGTTGTGAGATTGGCGATGGCTCTAAGATCGGCACCTTTGTGGAGATCCAGAAGAATGCGCGGGTAGGCAAAAACTGCAAGATTTCGACCCATACGTTCATCTGCGAAGGTGTCGTGATTGAAGACGATGTATTTGTCGGGCATGGTGTCATGTTTATCAATGACAAATACCCCCGGTCCACCACGAAGGCGGTGGGATGCAGACTGAGGCTGACTGGAAGGTCGTCCCCACGCTGATCAAACGCGGTGCCTCGATTGGCACTAACACTACGATTTTATGCGGGGTTACGGTAGGTGAGAAGGCTGTTGTCGGTGCTGGAAGTGTGGTTACCAAAGATGTCCCCCCAAACACGATTGTTGCTGGCGTGCCTGCCCGTGTTCTGAGGAAAGTCGATTGAATTAACTACTGGTGGATGGAGAATAATGCGCATGTGTACGAAATTTGTCATCAAGAAGGAGTCAACGATGAAGCACTTGCATGGTTGGTTTTCCGTATTTGTCCTCCTGGCCCTGATTTCTCTCCTGGGACTGGGAGAGGCGTTTGCAGGGAAGACGACGTTTGTCTCGTCGGATTTCAACTCCTACAGCTTCAATAAGAATCTGTGGACCCTTGTCAATCCCCGCGGAGACGGGGCACTCTCGATGATCGGCACGAACACCATCAATGCCGCAATCTCGATCAAGGGGCATGCCGGCATCGAACATGATGTTTTTCCAACCGGCGACTACACCGTCCGGATTCTTCAAACAGCCACCAACACAGACTTCAATATGGAGGTCAAGTTTCTCTCGGGATTGGTCGGCGGGACGTTCGAAGCATACACCGCACAGGGCGTGCTCATTGAAGAAAATGCGACAAGCAAGATTATGTTCTGTTTCACCACGGGGACAACAGACAGCGTCCGCGCTTATGCGGCGGCATATGTTGGCGGACTCAGCTCTCCGAGTGTGAAGGTGAACAGGAAGATGGCCGCGCTGGGCTCAGGCCCGCTCTGGATGCGCGTCTCGCGGACGGGCAATTCCTGGACGTTCAAATACTCGCTGGATGGCACGAACTGGGATACCGCTGTGACATTTACCCAGTCCTTCACAGTGACGAAGGTCGGTCCGTTCTCACTTAACGCCGGAACAAAGGCGGCGGACTTTGCCGCTGTTGTGGACTATTTCTATAACCTGGATTCTGTTGCGACTCCGGACGACAGTCTCGCCGCTCCCCCGGATACCGTGGCAGCCTACATCCATGGTGTGCGGGTCGAAAACGTGGCCTCGAATGCCACACAGATTGCGTGGAATACCGACAAACTGAGTGACGGCGTAGTAGAATACGGGACAACACCATCCTACGGTCTGAACGCTTTCGCTCTCGACAGTAGACTATGAGCATCTTGTGACGATCACCAACATCAATCCCTCGACAACATATAACTACCGGGTGAAGGCAGGTGATGCGGGAAGCCGGATCTCCACAACGGGAAACTTTACTCTGGCAACTCCCGGGAGCGCCACTGATGTCTCGAGTAGATCCGATGCATTCAGTGATGCGGCATTGAACACAAGTCTCTGGAGTGTGGTTGACTACCGCGGGGATGCGCTGACGGCTATCGTCAATGATCAGCTGGCAATCACGGTGCCCGGGGGGACCCCGCATGATCTCTGGTCGGATGGGGATTTCCTCCCGCGTGTTGTCCAGACCCTTCCGAACTCTGATGTGCGCGAGTTTATCGTGCGATACAACACGGGCGTTTCAGGATCAGCATCCACTTTTCGGTTCGAGGGGATGGTGTTCGAGGAATCCCCCTCCCGGCTCCTGCGATTTGATTTCCTGAATGATGGATCCAATACCCGTGCGTTTGCCGCGAGCTTCTTCGGCCTCGAGCATCCGGTTGTCCGGTTCAACGTCTCGCTGGGTCCCAGCGAAATAGCCCCTCTCTATATGCGGGTACGGCAATCCGGCGCGTTGTGGACTCTGGACTATTCCTTTGATGGAACCTCCTGGACTCAGGCGGGAAGTTTCTGGGATTTTCTTTCCCCCGCCAAGGTTGGTATCAGCACGGGCAATTCGGCCGATGTGGGCCTGTCGCCGCCGGACTACACATCGCTGATCGATTTCTTCCAGGGAGCTCTTCCGGCAAAGACAAAGCTTGGCGCGCCGGCGAACGACGCCACCAGTCTTTCGATCCCCGTTCAGCTGACCTGGAGTGTGACGATCGGCGCGACCGGATACCACGTCCAGGTCGCGAAGGACTCACTGTTCACGGTGATGGTCGCCAATGATAGTCTGCTGACGGTTCCGGTGAAGAACCTTACGGGCCTGCAGACCGATACCAAGTACTACTGGCGTGTGAAGGGAAAGAACACCAAGGGAAGCGGTTCATATTCGGACGTGTGGAACTTCACGACGATTCCCGGAGTTCCCGGAGCGCCAACGCTTCTCGCGCCGGCCAACAGTTCTTCAAACCAGCCTGTGAGCCAGACTCTCCGCTGGTCGAAGATGTCGAGCGCACTATCCTACTATGTCCAGCTGGGATCAGACTCTACGTTTGCGACGGCTCTGGTCGTCAATGACTCCACCATAGTCGATACGGTCCAGGCGGTTACCGATCTCACGCAGAACACAAAATACTTCTGGCGAGTGCGGACGAAGAACGTGTCAGGTATTGGACCATTCTCCGCCATCTGGAATTTCAGGACGGTAGTCCCGCCGCCAACAGCGGTGACTCTTGCCCTTCCCGCCATGAACGCCTTTGTAACGAGGGATACCGTTCTCCTCGTCTGGCGCAAAGCAGATCCGGCCGTGACGAAATATACTCTGGTTCATGGGCCGGATTCGCTCTTCGCGTTTGGCGCTACGGATTCGAGCATTACCGATACCACAAAGATCATTCGATCGATTACCAACAATACGCGCTATTTCTGGAAGGTCCGCGCCGGGAACGCCTCAGGTTGGGGTCCGTACAGTGAAGTGCGTGCGTACAACGTGGTGATCACCTCTGTGGCAACGGAGCGTGAGCTGCCGAAGGAATTCGTTCTGTCGCAGAACTATCCCAACCCGTTCAACCCTGCGACACGTATTGAATTCGGTGTTCCGGCACGTCGGTCACGTTACGCTGGAAGTGTACAGTATGCTGGGTGAAAAGGTTGCCACTCTTGTTGATGGGGAACAACAGCCCGGGTATCATCAGGTGGTCTTTGACGGTGCTCGGTTTGCCAGCGGTGTCTACCTCTACAGGCTCGTGACTGAAAATGCGTCGTTGATGAGAAAGATGGTGTTGGTGAAATAGGATGGACGCCGGATTGCATCGCGGGGAGCGCTGCCTGACCGGGAGTTCACTCCCGGGGCAGTCTCCCCGGCTGCATTCACCACCAGGTGTCAAATGAATCCTGCGGGACTTTCATAAGGAGACTGCTCGATGAAACGATGGTTCGCAAAGTTAGCCCAGCATACAGCAATCCTGGTACTCATGGTTGCAGCTGCCGGCACAAGTGATGCACAGCGGTTGTTGCGCGGTCCCCAGGCCGGTGATATCTACAAGGAGTATTCGCGGACGATGATGACATACGCTGACTGGCGGGTGATTGATCCCAACGCGACGAATGCGGATGCACGGACCTATCTCCCCAATCCGGTGCTGTATTTCACGGTCTCCGATCTTCAGCATGCGATCCGTGCTGAAGCGGTGATCGACATGTGGGGTGGCCATGCAGGGACAACGCAAAAGCGGGTCCGGTTCAATGAGAATGACTGGATTCTCCTGCCCGAACTGAATACGACACCGGGGAGCGGGGAGTGTTATCTTTCGGAATTCAACCCGGTGGTGGATGTCCCCCTTGCGAATCTCACTGAAGGAGCGAACTCCGTTGAAGGAACGAACGCAGGGCAGATTTGCTATGATTTTGGCTGGGGCCAGTGGGGCTTCAACGGGATCGTCTTGCGCGTGTATTACGATTCCACGAAGATCCATCCGACCGGATCCATTACCTCCGTCGCACAGGGAGGGGCACTCACAGAGAATCCCGTCATCACGGTCAATGCTTCGAGCCCCGTTGGTATCAGCAGGGTGGATTTCATCGGGTGGTACGAAAGCTATGATACGGACGGCGACGGGGTGTACATAGACTGGCAGTATAACTATCACCGGGGGAGGACGGAAACGGTTGAGGCGTTGCACAATCATATCGGAACGGCATCGAGTGCACCCTGGTCTGTGACGTGGAACACCGATCGTGTCCCCGACCAGGTTCTGGGTGGTGTCACACTCGGCGCTCTCATCCGTGACAACAACGGCGTCATGTACATGGCCCCGTACGTTGAAGACGTCTCTCTCGTCCGCGCCAACAAATCAGTCCGGCTGTACAAGCCGTACAATATGCCTGAAAACTGCGAGCTGCGGGTCGGCAAAACCAAATACGCCAATTTTTCCATACCGTCCGGAACAAACCTTTCGGATGCGACTGCGGCCACATTCTGGATCTCGTCGTTCAATGGTCTGGATGTGGGGATCGCCGGGGGAGAACAGCACTGGGTAAAGGTGAACTCCCACGCACTACCGTCGTTTGGTGCAGACCATTTCTATTCGCTTGATGTGGTTTCATTCCCGTCCTCGGCGCTTATCGTGGGGGAAAACACGGTGGAGTTCTATTCGGAATCTCAAAGTACCGGCATGATGTTCCACTGGCCCGGACCGGGGATTATGGTGGGGTACACGGGAAGTGCGTACGGATCACCCAAACCGCCGGCACCCGCACTGTCGTCACCTGCCAACAACAACGATTCGCAGCCGCTCAGTACGACACTCCGGTGGCGGAAAGCCTGGACTGCGAGCTCGTATCGTCTGCAGGTGAGCGCTGATTCGACATTCGCCACGGTTGTGGTCGATGATTCCACAATCACCGATACCACGGGGCAGGTGAGCAACCTCACGCCGTTTACGAAGTACTTCTGGCGCGTGAGGGCGAAAAATGCGGCCATGGCCGGAGATTTTTCACCGGCGTGGAACTTTACCACATTCGTTCTCCTGCCTACGCTTGTCTCTCCGGCGAATAACAGCACGGGCCTTGTCGTCACTCCGACATTGCTGTGGCGCAAGGTTGCCGGGGCCACCAAATACTATGTTCAGCTTGGCATCGACCCGTCATTTGCGGGTGGTCTTGTCGTAGATGATTCAACGCTGACCGATACGACCCGCGCCGTCGCCGGACTGTCGTATAATACACTGTACTCTTGGCGGGTTGCCGCGAAGACTGCATCGGGCTTCGGTACGTTCACGCCTGCATGGAGCTTCACTACCCTTGTTCCCGTTCCGGGTCAGGTGACGCTGGCCGGTCCGGCCAACAACAGCAATTTGACGAGCGACAGTGTCACATTCACCTGGCGCAGGCAGAACGGGGCGACAAAGTACTGGATCGAAGTGGGATTCGACTCCGTCTTTACATACACACAGGTTGATACGGCGGTGACAGACACTGCGAAGGGCTTCAAGCTGGCGGTGAACAACCACACCTACTTCTGGAAAGTACGTGCCGGGAACGCCGGTGGCTGGGGTTCATTCAGTACGCTGCGTCGCATCAATGTGGCCTGGACGGGTGTCGACTATGTTGCAGAGCTGCCCAAAGAGGTGCGGCTCCACAATAACTACCCGAATCCGTTCAACCCGACAACCCGTATCGCCTTTGATCTTCCGCGCGAATCACACGTCACGCTGGAGGTCTACAGCATTCTCGGTGAACGGGTGGCATTGCTGGTCGACGAAATGAGAGCAGCGGGATATCACCAGCTGCAATTTGATGCGAGCGGACTCGCGAGCGGCGTGTATCTGTACCGGCTGACGGCAAATGACGTGACCCTCATGAAAAAGATGGTGCTCATGAAGTAGTCCTCCGTCGCCGATGGTGTATTTGTGTAGGCCCTCGCAGGCTTGCTTCTTGCGAGGGCCTCTGTGTATCGCGAAATCATGCTGACAGACAGGAGTTACGGTTCGCGGAACAGGGTTCCTATCAAAGGAGACACACGTGGATAGCATTGTGACGTTCGCACGGAGAATGAACGCGGCAGTTCTCGGCCTGGCAATGGTACTCCTCATCGTTGCGGGAACGCATGCCGATGCCGGTTGGTGGAATACCAGCTGGCGGTTTCGCGTACCTGTCCAGTTCTCGACCGGGCAGGTCGATCGGATACGGAAACCCGCCGAGGCGCATATTGATTTTTCTGCGCTTGTGGGGCAGCTTGGCACGCAGGGGAAGTTCGATCCGGCGACACTCCGAGTCGTCGAAGTGGATCAGGCAGGAGAACCCCTGGTGGACACAGTCGCATTCCAATTTGACCGCGATCCGGATTATAATGACTCGACCAAAGCAGCGGGCACGCTTGTTGTCTTGATGACCGGCACGACTCCCGCCTCCACAGCGCGGAACTATATGGTGTACTTTGATTTTGCCGGCCAGGGAGGCTCCCCCGCGGTCGTGCCGCCCCGAGTGACAGTCACTGACGGCATCTGGGATGAAGCCCAGGAATGTTTCAAGATCACCAATGCTTCAGGAACGATTTACTATCAGAAACTCGGCGCTGCATTCTCGAGCTGGGTGGACAACAATGGCAATGATTGGGTAGGATACAACCCGACGTACAACAGTGAAGCTGCCGGGGACGCCCGCGGGATTCCGAACTCATGCTATCCCCGGGGGTTCTTTCATCCCGGCGCAAGCGGCGATGCAGGGTCGATCAGCACCATCACCCATCAGGGCCCATTGAAGATCACCATTCACTCCATTCTGACGTCCGGTTTCTTCGAATGTCAGTGGGATATCTACCCCGAGTACGCACGGCTGACCATGCTCAAGACTGACAGTGCGTATTGGATTCTCTATGAAGGGACGCCCGGCGGTGTGATGGAACCGGATGTGGACTTCGTGACGCGGAGCGACGGCAGAAAGACCATGGCGTCGGAGATGTGGGTTGAAGATCTGGAGCCGGAGGAATGGGCGTACTTCAGTGATCCGAACGTGGATCGTTCGCTCTTTCTTTTCCATGAGGAGAATGACCATATTGTCGATCAATACTACGCAATGACGTCTGTTGCTCCCCCGTTGGACGGGAAAATGACGGTATTTGGCTTCGGGCGGCAGTCTCACTTCATGTATTTGTACAACACTCCCCAGCATTTCACGTACGGCATAATTGATGGGACGAAGCTACACACCGACTGCGGCGTTGATTCGCTCGGCAGGCGGTGTCCTGACTGCAACCATCGGTCAGCCCGAGCAACTTCAGATGACACCGGTCACACTCCTGGCGCCCCCCGACGGAGCCACATACCAGGCGCGCACTTCCCGTCTCTCCTGGCGGGCATATCCGCTGGCGACCCGCTACCGCGTCCAGATCGCCGTTGACTCTCTCTTTGTACCGGTGTCGATCGTTGCCGATGCTTCCCCAACCGACACATCCTATACACCGGGCACGTTGGCCGCCAGCACCAGATTCTACTGGCGTGTCGCGGCCGGCATGTCCTCCTACACACTCCCATTCGGTCAGGCCTGGAGATTCGAGACGGTGGGTGGAGTGCCCAATCAGGTGAAATTGGCGTATCCGGCAAATGGTGGATGGGCACGCAGCGACAGTGTAGTGTGCCGCTGGAATCGCATGCCCGGCGCCGAGCGGTACGCAGTGGAATGGACGCAGGATTCGCTGTTTGCATATCCCGACATGGATTCCACGTTGACGGACACCGTGGCGGTGCTCTCGCTTGACCTGGGGCAGTATTTCTGGCGGGTTCGTGCGCGGAACGAAGCCGGCTGGGGTCCCTATAGTGTAATCCGGAACTTCAATACCAGCCTGACCCATGTCAATGACCCTGCGGGGATGCCGGATGCCGTGCGTCTTCTTCAGAATTTTCCGAACCCGTTCAATCCGTCCACTATTATCGAATATTCACTTCCGGCTGCAGGAAGAGTGAGGCTGGCAGTGTTCAATACTCTGGGGCAGACCGCTGCAACTCTCGTGAATGAATCCCAGAATGCCGGTTTGCACTCTGTGGTATTTGCGCCCGAAACTTCTTTGCCTTCGGGTGTCTATTTCTATAGACTCGAGATAAATGGCCAGGCGTGGACACGGGCGATGCTCCTTCTGCGGTAACGGGCTCAGTGTTGCGGACCATATGAAATCACAAAGTGATGAAAGAGGACGGGACTCGTGAGAATGCTGACGAAACCAGTGCACGCTCGCTATTGGATTACGCTTCTCCTGTTCTCCTGGTTGCTGTTCGGAGGGGGGGGGCTCGTACCGGAGAGAGCGCATGGTCAGGAATCGGGCGAGAGGGTCGCCTCTTCTGCATCGACCAGTGGGACGACGCTGACATTCTGGTACGGGAAACGCCAGACGTTCGGCCGGATCGGTGTGCCGCAGCGGTGGGTGAATATCCTGGGAAATGTGTCTGACCCGAATGGCATTGCCGCGCTCAACTACACGTTGAATGGCGGAACGGTGGTCACGCTGGGGGTCGGTCAGGATACGCGACGCCTGTCGAGGACCGGTGATTTCAACATCGATATTGCCTATAGTGCACTGCGGACGCTCCCCGACTCGAACATCGTCGCTGTCACAGCGCGGAATGGCCTGGGCGTGTTCACGCGTGACACGGTGGTTGTACAGTATCTCTCCGGCACCGTGTGGCCGCGCGTCTCTACAACGAGCTGGGGAAATGCAAGCTGTCTCACTGATTCTGTGCAGGTGGTAGACGGTCTGTGGCATCTGACCTCCGATGGCCTCAGGATTACGAATGTCGGCTATGATCGACTTGTCGCCATCGGCGATACGACCTGGAGAGATTTTGAGGTCACTGTGCCTATCACGATTCACAGCTACGATCCTGCGGGATACGGTTCAATCAACGGGAGCCCCTCCGTCGGTCTGTTCCTGGGGTGGTCCGGTCATTCCGATGACCCGATTTCGGGGTGGCAGCCGAAGACCGGGTACAAGCCTTTTGGTTGCGGGGGGTTCTACAGGTTTGAATCCACCGGAGAGCGGTTGGCGATCTGGGACAAGGTTTCAGACAACAGCGGCAAGACTATTCCTTACGACGTCCCCTACTACTTCAAGATGAGAGTGGAATGGACGGGAGCTGGCATTCTCTATTCCTTCAAAACGTGGGACGTAAGCGTTTCGGAGCCTGCCAGGTACGATCTCACCTGGCAGGGACCTGTGACCGATCCTCAACGGGGATCAATCGTGCTCCTGTCGCACTTTGTGGATGCGACATTCGGGACTGTAACCATACAGCCAATCACCAGTGATCACCAGTCTCCTCTCCTGAGCGGATTGTCCGTGATCAGGGGAAGGACGTCGGCGGAAATCCTGTGGCTGACAGATGAACTGGCGCGGAGCCGGATCGAATATGGTTTAACGACCACCTACGGGACCGAAATGGCTAAAGCGGCCATGGACACGCAGCACGATTTCACGCTCACCGGACTCACACAGAACACGACATATCATTACCGTGTGAAATCGTTTGATGAGTGGGGGAACGCGGCAGTGTCTGCGGACCAGGTGTTCACGACAACCGGTCTCTCCGCGATTGTCACAGATGAATTCAACGTCCAACCCCTTGACTCGGCACTCTGGGCCGTTCAGAATCCGCTCGGGGATGCGACCGTGGCGGTGCAGGGGGGTAACCTCCAGATAGTCCTTCCGCAAAACGTCGAGCACACCGTTACGGGTAGCGGGAGCAGCATGCCGCGCATTGTGCAGCCGGCAACGGACGGAGACTTCGACGTTGAGGTGAAGTTCGCGAGTGTGATGAGTCAGCAGGTCCAGACCGTCGGCATTGATGTTATTGCAGACGCCACGAACTACGTTCAGTTTGAAATCTACTCGAACGGATCATCCTTGCGGGCATATGCGGGAGTCGTGGTAGGGAATAGTCCATCGAGCCGCTCTGACGTAGCTCTTGGTCCAAACGGCACGGCGCCGTTGTATATGCGCATCAAACGTGAGCGCAACACCTGGACACAAACGGTTTCGCTCAACGGATCCACATGGACTCAGGCGGCAGCGTTCGCCCATACGCTCACCGTGCGGAACCTCGGGCTCGTGGCAGGGAACTATGGATCACCGGTTCCCGCTAACACAGCCCTCTTTGACTACATCCACGCGACGCTTCCGCCGGTTCCGCAGCTGGTGTCACCTCTGAACGGGGCGAGTGGTGTGAACACGACGGTCACACTGGCGTGGTCTTCTTCACCCGGCGCGACGGGATATGATATCCAGGTGGCCACCGATCCATCCTTCTCCTCCGGCGTCGCGGTCAGCGACTCGCTGATCACAGGGACTACCCGCCAGGTGAATGGCCTGACCGCGTTCACGAAGTATTACTGGCATGTGCGGTCGCGCAGTGCAGACGGGAAGGGACCCTATTGTATGAGCCGGTCGTTCTCCACCTTCCTTCCGGTTCCGAACCAGGTCACTCTGGTCGCGCCGGTCAACAACATGCGTACGTCGGCGGATAGTGTCGTGTGTGTCTGGAAGAAGAACAACCAACCCGGCACGCGCTACTGGTTTGAGATCACCGATGACTCTTTGTTTGCCTGGCCGGATCTTGATTCCTCTCTCACCGACACAGTCAGAATTCTCCGGGGCCTCGAGCTCGAAAAGCTCTATTTCTGGAGAGTGCGGGCGGGAAATCTGACAGGGTGGGGGCCGTACAGTGAGATCCGCAGATTCAGGCGCAGTCTTACCGATGTCACGGTGGACCATGAAGTGCCCCGGGAAGCCTCGCTCGCACAAAACTACCCCAATCCGTTCAATCCGGCTACAGTGCTCGAATATGGTGTGCCATCCAGGTCCCATGTCCTGCTTGAAGTGTTCAACGCGCTGGGACAACGTGTGGCGGTACTGGTAGATGAAGAACAGGAGAGAGGATACCATCGGGCGCAATTCGCGTCGAACGGACTCTCGTCAGGCATATATTTCTATCGACTCTCGGTGAACGGGGGCGAACATGTCTTCGTCAAACGCATGACGTTGATCCGATGACGCTTCTTGTGGACTGACACACTATGCCCCCGGCACATCGACCCGAATTCAGCGCGGTAGTTCCCACGTACAACCGCGCTGATCTCGTGGCGCGGGCAATCGACAGCGTCTTTCGGCAATCATTCCCCCCCGCAGAAATCATCGTGGTCGATGACGGCTCGACGGATGAAACCGAAAGTGCTGTTCGTCAGTTCGGCGATGCCGTTCGATTTATCCGCCAGGAAAACAGGGGCGGGGCGAGCGCTCGAAACCGGGGTGTTCAGGAAGCACGTTCAGCGTGGGTCGCTTTTTTGGATTCGGATGATGTCTGGACGGATACCCATCTCGAGAGAATTGCACAGGCCATCCAGGATACCGGTGGGAAAGCCGTGCTGTATTTTGACGACATGCTTCTCCCCGACGCGCCGGATGCCACATGGTGGACCCTGGGGGGGTTCAGCATTCCCGGGGACCATCTCATGGTCCCTGATGGCGCCGACTGGGTACTCAGGGAATTTCAACCCATGATGCTGCAGACGTCGGTGTGTTGTCGCAGCACGTTTCTGGAAGAGGGAGGACTGTGGGAAAAGCTTCGCAACGCGCATGATACGCATTTCTTCTTAAAGCTGGGTATCGGGCGGCCCGTGTGTGCCGTTGGGGGTATCGGATGCCGGCAGACTGCGGATGCTCCCGGTAGTTCGCGCTTGACTTCCAGCACGCTTCAGAAGCGGCGGTTCAAGAACAGGACCCTTGCCTTTCGCGATATTCTCCGCAGGAAGCCTCACCTTGCTCCTTCGCAGCGCAACTGCCTGCGTCAACGCGTCGCGTCGTCCTTCTGGACGCTGGGACGGATTGCATGGGAGGAGAAGCGTCCTATAGAATGCCTGGCGTATGTGCTGCGATCGGTGATGACCGACGTGCCTGCTGCTGCGTTCTTTGCCGTGCGGGCAATTCGCAATCGCCGAGGGCGCACCACACATCCGCGTGAAGCAGCAAAGCAGCGATGAAATGATCACGGGAGTGCCAGGACAGATCATGGGCGCACACAAACTGAGCGTTGTCGTTATTGCTCGCAACGAAGAGAATGCTATAGCCCGCTGCCTCGCTTCGGTTGTTCGGGCTGTGGCCGACCGGGACGCGGAAATTCTCTTCGTTGACTCTGCCTCGACGGATCGTACTGTTGAAATTGCCCGGCAGTATCCGGTCAGTATCGTGCGTCTCGATCCTCAACTTCCCCTCTCTCCGGGTGCCGGCCGTTGGCTGGGAACTCGCCTTACCAAGGGAGAATACGTTTGTTTTATTGACGGCGACATGATTGTCATCGAGGGATGGCTCACGCAGGCCCTTGAAATCCTGAGCGATCACCGCATCGGGGCTGTCGGGGGACGTTTGTTCTGGATTCTTCCCGGTGAGGATCTCCATCTTGGTCATCGGGATGACTTCCCGTTGGGGGTGGTCCCGGGGCTTGGGGGGGCGGGTGTGTACCGGAGGCATGCCTTGCAGGAATGTGGCAGCTTCAATCCATTCCTTCGAGGGGAGGAGGAGCGTGAACTTGCCTACCGTTTATTCTCCGGCGGATACAAGGTCATGCGTGTTGAGTCTCCAATGGCCTACCACCTCAACAAGCCCCGAAGCGTTCAAGAAAACGTTGAGCGGGCTATCTACTTCAGGGGAGTCGGGCAGATCATGCGGCGCTATCCGATGCGGGCAATTTTCTGGGACCTGCTTAAGGAACAGAAGGAACCCTTTCTTTTCTGGGTCTTCGTGGTCGGGTTGTTTGTTGGTTTTGCGATTGCAGCAGCAACGAGTTCCAACCTGCTCCTGGGAGTGCTGATGGCCGTCACCCTGACAGGAGCGATGACTCTCGGGATCTGGAAAGGGTTTCACAGAGTGTGGCTCTACCTCCACGAGCAATTGCTTATCGGTCTCCATTTCGTGCAGGGACTGATGATCGGTCTGCCACCGGCTGATCAGTATTCAGAGAGCTTTACCAGGGTAACACAGTGATTCAAGAGAGCAGAACCACAACAGAGGAATCGGGTGGAGGATCGCTGAAACTCACCACCTTCCGGGGTGGCCTCTTGCTGGGAGGCGCAACCATCGGAACACGCATCTTCTCTGTGATCACTTCCATCATTCTGGCGCGTCTGCTGCTTCCTACAGAATTCGGGCAGGTGGATCTCGCAATGGTCGTTCTTACCATTGTTGCAATTTTTTCCACACTGGGACTCCCTTCGGCGGTCATTCAAACGACTGCGGACAGGGGAAAATCGGCTTTCTCGGCTTTTCTTATCACCTTTTCGGCGGGGTGTCTGGTATTTCTCATCTGCCTTTTTGCCGCCCCCTGGCTGGGGTTCTTCTTAGGTGATCCCCATGTGGTTCCGGTTCTTCAGTGGTTATCTGTCACGGTGATGCTTGCAGGAGCGACACGGGTACCTGAAGCTCTCATCCAGAAAGAGCTCCTGTTCGGACGTATGAGTCTTATTAGCGTCCTGACCGAGGTGTCGACGGCAGCCGTTTCAATTGCTCTTGCCTGGATGGGGTGGGGTGTGTGGAGTCTTGTCTACGGGATGATTGTCGGCGCGGTACTTAATACGGTGCTGGCGTGGGCATTCTGCCCGCGTGTGACCTGGTTTCGTCTCTCTCAGTGGGACAGGGGAATTGCGGCCCAGATGCTCCGGTTCGGAGCGCAGATGGTCGGGAGTACGTCTGTGTACACCTTCTATTCGTATCTTGACAATTACGCAGTCGGCCGGATGCTGGGCACCGAAGCGTTGGGATACTACGGGCGGGCGTTCAATCTGACAAGCAAGACGGTTGACAGTGTGAACCGTACCATCGGGGTGGTACTTTTCCCGTCGTATGCACAAGTACAACAAGACAAGGCGCGACTGTCGCGCGCCTACCTGAAGAGCCTTCGCATGATCAGCAGCATCACCATACCGGTGGCGCTCGGATTGTACGCGGTGGCCGATGAACTGATTCCTACGCTTCTGGGCAAAGCCTGGATTCCGGCGATCCCGGCGCTGAAGGTGCTTTCACTCATGAGTCTATTGAAACCCCTTTCGTCCACTACTTCAGCACTTTTCATCTCGACAGGACATCCCGGTTTCAATTTACGGGCAGGGCTTGCCGTGACGGTGACGCTCATCCCCGGGATTCTCCTCCTTCTTCCATGGGGAATTGTAGGCGTCGCCTACGCCGTTGTCATCGCCCATGCCGTCGGGCTCGCGTACAATGTGTTCCAGGTCCAGACGCTTCTCCCGGGCAGCGTGCGCGGAATGGGCCAATCCGTTTTTCCTGCCCTTGTCGGATCCGTTATGATGGTTCTTGGCATTATGGGTGCACGTGCAGTACTGCCGGCGATGGAGTTCACCGGATCCAGGTTTGTTCTCCTCGGCGTACTTGTGGCAACTGGCGTTGCGGTGTACCTGACGGCGTTCGCCCTCATGCAACGATCTCTGTTGCTGGAGATCCTTGAATTGTTGCGGGCCCGACGATCACGAATGAAAACAGAGGGTCGTGCATGAAGACAGAGCCCCTTGATACTTGTCATGCGTGCGGGGACCGGCGCGTCGAGGTATTCTACGAGCTGCTGCAGATACCCGTGCAGAGCGTTCTCCTGTTCCCCTCGCGAGCAGAGGCCCTGGGAATGACGAAAGGCGATCTCCTCCTCGGGTTTTGTCACTCCTGCGGATTCATCGGAAACCAGGCGTTTGATCCCGATGTGATCGAATATTCCTCACGGTACGAAGAGACCCAGGGCTATTCCGCGACATTCACCCGGTTTCACACCGATCTTGCCACACGTCTCGTGGAGCGATATCACCTGCGCAACAAGAAGGTCCTGGAGATAGGGACAGGGAAAGGCGAGTTCCTCACACTGCTGTGCGAAATCGGGAATAACCATGGTGTGGGCTTCGATCCGGTGTATGATGAAAAACGGACAATCAGCCCGGCGAAAGACCGCATGACATTCATCAAGGAATTCTACTCGGAACAGTACGCACATGTTCAGGCGGACTTCGTGTGCTGCAAGATGACCCTGGAGCATATTGTCTCTCCGCTGACATTCATGCAGATGATCCGCAAGGCACTCGGGACGCAGACGGATACGCGTGTCTTCTTCCAGATCCCCGAGGTGACAAAGATCCTGAAGGAGGGTGCATTCTGGGATCTGTACTACGAGCATTGCTCGTACTTCAGTCCCGTATCGCTGGAGGGATTGTTCCGGAGAGCCGGATTCGTCGTAAACGAGGTATGGACTGAATACGACGATCAGTACCTCATGATCGATGCATTTCCTTCGGCAGAGTCACAGAGGGATGTCACTCCGGCTGACCGCGGTCGTGTCCTCGACCTGCACGATACAGTCAGGCGCTTTGCCACCGACGTCACGAGGCAAACAGGGGAGTGGAACGACTACATGCGCGCCCAGGTGAAGGAAGGACGCCGGATGGTCATTTGGGGTGCAGGCTCGAAAGGTGTAGGGTTCCTGACCTCGATGCAAATGCGTCAGGAGATCCGGTATGCTGTGGACGTCAATCCGCACAAACACGGCACGTTCCTGGCGGGGACGGGGCAGGAGATCGTCCCTCCCGAATTTCTCCGGACGTACAGGCCGGATATTGTCTTCATCATGAATCCCATATACCGGAACGAAATCGACGCCACGTTACGGGAACTGGGAGTCGTTGCGGAACTCATACCGCTAGGAGAATAGCCATGGTTCCTTCTCCCCAATACGCTTCGTGTCCGGTGTGCGGCTCAACGCATGTGCAGCCGATTCTTGAGCTGCCGCAGTTGCCGGTCCATAACACCGTTCTCTGGCCGTCGCGTGAGGAAGCGCTGCGGACCGTACGCGGTGACATACTTCTGACATTCTGTCCGGAGTGCGGCCATGTGTACAACAGCGTCTTCGATCCGCAGCTGATAGAGTATACGACCAATTACGAGAACTCGCTCCATCATTCAGATGTGTTCCAGGGTTATGTGGAAGAACTCGTGCGCACACTCAATCACCGGTATGCATTGAAGGGGAAACAGGTACTGGAGATCGGGTGCGGGCAGGGAGATTTCCTGGCGCTTCTTTGCGAACGCGCGGATTGTCGCGGGATCGGGTTTGATCCGAGCTATGTGGAAGCACCGGCAACACGCAGCGGTCACAGCCGGATCAGGGTTGTGCGCGATCTCTATTCAGAGCGGTACGCCGACTATCAGGCCGATCTGATTGTATGTCGCCAGGTTCTGGAACATATTCCCGAGCCGCAAAAGATGCTGCACGAGGTGCGGCGTTCGATTGGCACCCGGACTGACACCGCGGTGTTCTTTGAAGTACCCAACGTTCTTGACCATCTCGGTTCCCGGGATCTGTGGGCTCTGGTCTACGAACATGTTTCCTACTACAGCCCTGCGTCACTTGCAGCGGGCTTTTCTGCCGCCGGCTTTGATGTCCGCGGTCAGCGAGAACTCTTTGGCCCCCTCTTTATCGGCATTGATGCACTTCCCGCTTCTGCACCCGTGCGTCTTCCTCACGATGAACAGATGAGGAGGCTTCGCGAGGTGACGGACCTTGTGGACGGCTTCACGGGTGCAGCCGGAACGACGTTGCAGTTCTGGGAGGATCGGTTCGCTGTCTATGCGTCGCGGAACGATCGTGTCGTTGTGTGGGGTGGCGGTGCACGATGCACCAACTTCCTGAACCTCGTGAAGGGGTCTTCGGCCGTTGAATACGTTGTGGACATCAACCCGCGGAAACATGGAACCTATGTCGCCGGTACCGGACAACGCATCGTTGCGCCACAGTTCCTGTTGGAATATCACCCCACGATTGTTGTGCTTCTCAATCCCATTTATGACCATGAGGTCAAGGCCTCGCTGGCCCAGCTCGGGGTTTCTGCCGCCGTGGTCGGCATCGGCGGCGAGCATCGTTGAGCGTTCATCATATCAGAGGATAGACCATGTTTAACAAATCGGCCGCGATCTACGATGCAATCTTCAGTGCCAAGGGAAAGAACTGGGAGAAGGAGAGCAAAGAGTTTTCCGCTCTGGTGAGGCGGTACAAACGTTCCGGCGGGAATACCCTGCTCGCAGTGGCATGCGGAACCGGAGGGCACGAACAGTACCTCCGGCGTGATTTCGCGGTGACGGGTCTGGACATCGATCCGGAAATGCTGGCCATAGCGCGTGAGCGTCTGCCGGACGTCGAGTTCCATTGTGCGAGCATGATGGACTTCACACTCGACAGAAAGTTTGATGTGGTGATGTGTCTGTTCAGCGCGATCGGTTACGCCAACACCACCGAGAAGCTCCATCAGGCCATCCGCACCATGGGTGACCATCTCGTTTCCGGCGGCATCCTGGTCGTCGAGCCGTGGCTCTCTCTCCAGGAGTATCGTCCGGGTGCCGTGTTCTCGACGTTCGTTGACCAGCCGGACCTCAAAGTAGCACGTATCAACACCAATATGGTGCGCGGCAATCAGTCGATCATAGAGTTTCACTATCTTGTGGGGACGCCGCAGGGAGTGGAACACTTCACGGAACTCCATGAGCTGGGGCTCTACTCACACGACGAATATATGGCGGCATTCCGCGCGAGCGGCCTGGAAATCCGCTACGAAAAAGAAGGACTCATCGGGAGGGGGGTCTACATCGGCATTCGTTCTTGATCCGGTTGCGGAACACCCGGTGGTTCAGATCAGCACCTTTCGTGCGTAGAAGGCTTCCGCGTACGGATGCGGCCCGGCCGCCTCGATTCCCCGGAGACGCATAAGCCCCATGAAGACATCGCGGGTGAACCACCGTTTGCTGCGCTGAGTCCGGAAGTGCTTCATGAGATGGTCCGTTTTTTGCCGGCATACTTCGCCGGTCAGGCTCACATAAAGATTCGGCGTCCCGAGGTCACCATCGTATTTTGGCACTTCATATTCCCAGATGAGATGATCGCGGAAGGTGTTCCAGGTGAGCTCGCAGATGAGCCGATGGTCCTGATGGAGGTCATGCCGGTAGTGTGTCAGGATCAGGTCCGGAGGGGGGCCGGCTTTCAGCCCTTCGAAGACATCCTTCACTTCTCCCCCGATGTAGGGGAGATACCCATCGCGGAATCCTTTTACCTCAATCGTGTGTGATCGGGCATCCTTCAGGAAGGCCTCTGCGCTTCGTGTTGCCTCGCGGGCGCGTTGCCCGGAGGCCCCGAAAACAATCCAATGGATGGACATCCCGGGAAACTCATCGAGGAGCCGGAGTATCGTTCCCCCGCACCCGATCTCAATGTCGTCCGAATGTGCTCCCAGGCAAAGGAGTTTCGGTGCTCGCTTTGCACCCACTCTGAGCGGCATCATGATGGTCTTTTCCTCCCCTCGCGTGCAAATCCCGAAATCAGGAATGCTATCACCGTCATACCGATGAGCACGGCGAGGTCTTCGGTACGGCTGGGGGAAAACGCATGCAGGACAACCAGGATACCAAAGGTGATGACGACAACGCCCGCACAGGCAAAAGGAGCTACCCTCGCAGCGGCGGAAGGTTGGCCGGCTCCGCGCCGACGGCGGCTCCGCATGAAGATGATGACCAGAACGCCCAGCAGGAGCGCAAGAGCGAGTCGGCCCAACCGTGTGTGCAGTTCGCTCACCCGCACGATTTCCGCTGTGAGCACGTTCACCTCCCGATAGTTGCCGGAAAAGTACCGTTCGAGAGCCCTTTCCTTCAGCGAGTCCATCTCACATTCTCGTCCCAGCATCCGGGCGACCCAGCAGAGCGGCGTACCGAAGAGTTTGGCATAGTGTCTTGCGTCATCGCTCTGTATGAGGTTCAGCCCTGCGATATTATAGATCGTTAGCTGTGCGGGGTAGGACCGGGCAATCTCGTCGAGCGGGAGGATGGTCACGAGTGAGTCATGCCGCAGCAGGGAGAGCAACTGGTCCAGTTCTTCAAACCGGGCGGGGGTGGCAAAATCAGCGCGCGAGTGATAGAACGCCAACAGGAAGCAAAGACCGCGCGTCTGATGGGCGTACGGCAGGAGCACATTCAGCGACGGGAGTTCGTGACCGGATTCTTCATAATTCGTATCGGGAAAGAGGACTGCATTGGTGTTGAGGAAGGTGACGCCGGGCAATGGTGGGGCTCCCCGGTAGCCGGAGAATTCCGTCAGCCCGAGCGTTTGGCAGGCTGCAATAGTATTCTCGTCAGACTGATTCCATGGAGGCGCGAACATCCGGACCTCAGTCTGCAGACTCCGCTCAAGGATCGTCTTACCGCGACGCAATCGATCCAGTTGTTCTTCATACGGCACTCTATCAAACTCGCCGGCTGACCCGTGATGTTGCTTGTGCGTGTATCCATGAACAGCAAAGGTAATGTCGCCCGAGGCTTGCCATATAAGAAGGCTATCCAGGATAGTGGAGCGTACGAAGACATGCTCAGCGAGATCTTCGGACAGGTTATCCGGATTGGGGATTACGGAAAAGGTTTGTGGAACTCCATAATGGCGGAATGCCGCGCGGACCCTGGACTCATGCAACGGATCACTGTAGGCGGTGATGTCATCATTGCGAAAGGCAATAATGATCTTGCGTGGTCCCATCGTTGACACGGGCTGCTCCTGAGGCATACGGGCAAAAGGAAAGGGTGGCGGAACCACGATGACAAACCAGACCACACAGATCCCTGCAAGAACGCTCACCACAAGCCCGACTTTGCTCATACGTGCAAGACTGCCAGCCTGCATGAATCACTCCGGAGGATGATAAGACTGCGTGTTTCGGTAGTCGTGCTGGAGTCATACTGCAGTGGACCGCGGTTGCTTCCAGACTTCCCAGGGAGCATTCCCGTTTGCCACCATGTCGTCAATCATGCGCTTTTCCTTGAACGTGTCCATGCACATGAAGAACCCGTCATACCGGTAGGTGATCAGCTGCTTCTCCGCCATCAAACGGCGGAAGGGCTCGTAGACAAGCTCTTCGCCTTCACGCATATATTTGAAAATCTCGTTGCGGAACGTAAAGAACCCGGCATTCATCCAGACGCTCATCTTCGAGATGCGCTGCAAATCATCGACGATGACGCCGTCGTTCGAAACAACGACGTCGAAGCTCTGACTTGGTTTTACGGAGACAAAACTGGCGATCTTGTTGTGCTTGTGGAAATGCGAGATGACATCGTTCAGGGGCAAATCCGACAACCCATCGGAATAGTTTGCGAGGAACATCTCCTCGCTCTTCAGGTGATTCTCGACAGCTTTGAGCCGTTGGCCGATGGAGGAGGAGAGGCCGGTATCGACAAACGTGATAGTCCAATCCTGGATATCGCTCCCGAGGAGGCGGATGCTGTTGCTGTCACCCGACAGAACAAAGTCATTCGAGAGGGCTTCATTGTAGTTGAGAAAATACTCCTTGATGACGTTTCCCTGGTGGCCAAGGCAAAGGATGAAGTCCTTGTGGCCGTGATGGGCGTAGAATTTCATGACATTCCAGAGTATAGGCCTGGGTCCCGCGGTGACCATGGGTTTCGGAATGGCTTCGGAATACTCCCGTAACCGCATGCCCAGACCGCCGCAGAAGAGGACGACTTTCATGATGCTTGCCTTTCTCCCTTCAGGGATAGATTCTGGCTTCCGGGATGGGGACGATGATTTTTGCGCCCCACTCGCGAATGTAACTGATCTGGGACATGATCTCGTCTTTGAAGTTCCAGGGGAGGATCATCACATAGTCGGGTTTGGTTTCCCGGATGCGTTCGGGTGCATAGATGGGGATGTGCGTTCCCGGAAGGAACTTTCCCTGCTTGTAGGGATTACGGTCCACGGTATAGTCCAGGAAATCATGACGGATGCCGCAATAGTTGAGAAGGGTGTTCCCCTTCCCCGGCGCGCCATAGCCGGCAATGGTCTTTCCCTCACGTTTGAGTGCGATGAGGCATTCAAGCAATTTACGCTTGGTTTCCCGCACTTGCAGTTCAAATGATTCGTAGGCAGCGAGTTTCGTGAGGCCTGCCGCCTCTTCGCGGGCCAGCAGCTCGCGCGCGCGTTCTGTGATCGACAGTGCGGAATTCTTGACATGTCGTCCGTAGATGCGGAGAGAGCCACCATGGGTCGGGATCTCCTCCACGTCGAAGAGCGTGGAGTCCGTGGGCTGCGAATATTTTCGTTACCGCGATGAACGAGAAGTAGAAAAAGTGCTCGTGATAAATTGTATCAAATTGATTCTCGAGCATCAAGCGCAACAGATGCGGGAATTCGATGGTCACAACACCGCCGGGTTTCAGGAGGAGGCGTATGCCTTCGACGAACGAGTTCACATTCGGCACCTGGGCCAGAACATTGTTGCCGACGATCAGGTCTGCCTGTTTGTCCTCCGCGCTCATGCGTTTGGCCATGGCCTCATCAAAGAACTCCGCGAGCGTTGGGACCTCCCGGTCTTCCGCGGCCCGGGCAACGTTTGCCGCAGGTTCAATGCCCAGTACGGGGATGCCTTTGTGAACAAAATGTTGCAGGAGGTAGCCGTCATTGCTCGCTAGTTCCACGACGAGACTCCGCGATGTCAAGCCGAGTCGCTTTGTAATCATCTCCGTATACAGCCGTGCGTGTTCCACCCAGCTATCGGAATACGATGAGAAATACGCATATTCAGAGAAGATGTCTCCCGGATTCACGTACTCCTGGAGCTGGACAAGAAAGCACTTCTCGCAGACGAAGACATGGAGCGGATAGAACGGCTCCATGGAATTCAAATGCGCCGGGCTGACGTAGCTTTCACAGAGAGGGGACATGCCCAGATCGACGAATGTGTGCCGCAGGGGTGTCCCGCAAAACAGGCAAGTGGCGTTGAAGTGTGAAGAGTAGGTCTGCATTGTGTCTGAGTTCTCCAGGTTGAGTCTGATCTCGGGATTGTCCGTTACTATCCTGCCGTTGTTGTGCCGGTCTGTGATGTCCATCGCAGGGAATTGTCGAGCCGCTTGTTCTTCAGGAGAAGCCTGATGTGATCAATCCTCTTGTAGCGGGGTCCCTCAAATTCTTCAAGGGTCAGCCCGATACGCTTGTACGCTTCATAGAGTTGTTCTGCCCCCTTGCGAGCTGTCCACTGCGGTTTGAACGAAGGCAAGACCCGCGTGATCTTGCTGAAGTCCGCGCGATAACAGCGAAGATCGGGACCTGCGCCTTCTGCGAATTCAACCTTGGTGTTCGGAACTACCTGTTTGACGATTTCGGCGATTTCCGAAATCCGGTAATTCTCGGCGGTCTGTCCGACATTGAATGACTGGCTGTGAATGATCTCCCGCGGTGCGGCAAGTACAGCGATGAACGCCCGAGAGATATCCTCAATATGAACGATGGGACGCCAGGGAGGTACCGTCACTCTTGAGGTACACCAATCCTGAGGTGTAGGCCCAGGCCACCAGATTGTTGAGGACAACATCGAACCGCTGGCGGGGAGACAGACCGTACGCCGTGGCGCACCGCAGGAATGTGGGACTGAACGCCTTGTCAGCAATTTTGCTCACATCCTGCTCGACTCGGACTTTTGAGACACCATAGGGGGTTACCGGATTCAGCGCGGACGTCTCGTCGACAAAATTATCGCCGGCAGCGCCGTAGTTGCTGCATGAGGAAGCGAATACGAAGCGTTGAATCCCTGCCTCCTTGGCAAGCCGTGCCAGCCGTACGGAGGCCAGGTGGTTGATGTCGTAGGTCAGGTCAGGATTGATATCACCAAGAGGGTCATTCGAAAGGGCGGCAAGATGAACTACCGCCTCAAATCCCCTCAAATCCTCGACGGTGACTTCCCGGACATCCTTCCGGATCGTGTGAACAGGGTCCTTCCATGCTCCAAATGTACACTGTTCATAGAAATCGGTGTCCAGCCCGGTAACCTGGTGCCCCTCTGCAACTATCAAGGGAACCATGACCGAGCCGATATATCCCCTGCTGCCAGTGACGAGTACTCGCATTTCATGCTCCTGTATGTTTCATAAGAGTGTACATCAATCTAAGCCAAAAACGGCACGTGTGGCGTGAGCGCTGTCACACGCACCTGAATTCGTTCAGAACGTTGTCGCGTCAGATGCCTTCCACAAAGTTGAGTATCCATCCTCGTATGTGGACTTCCACGTCCCTGATCCTGCCAGGATTCCTTCTTGCGCAGGCCACGCAGGCCCATGCCACTTGGACACGAGCACAAAGTCGACATGCGCTCTTTTCAGGTTTTCCAGGAATACTGCAGGGATCGGTTCCGGTTCGCCACCCCACCAGGGAATTGCGCCGCCACTCTCCGCGAAGAGAGTATGCAAACGCCGGCTCGGTGTACCATCCTGATTGAGGGGCACCGGAATCAGGTTGAGGTGTCTCCCAAAAAGCGGGTAATATTCTTGAGGACTATTTGCAAACCAGGCAATACGGGCTCCTGAGG
>CAWKHH010000008.1:0-188992 GCA_963849385.1 Ignavibacteriota bacterium
CGCCGTGGAGTCCAGCTTGGTCAGCACGATGCCCGTCAGGCCCACCGCCTCGTGGAACGCCTGGCCTGGGGCTAGCTCGTTCTGACCGGTGGTCGCGTCCAGGACGAACAGGATCTCGGGCTGTGCGCCTGGGAGGCGCTTGTCGATGATCCGGCGAACCTTGGTGAGCTCGTCCATCAGGTTCGACTTGGTATGGAGCCGGCCGGCCGTGTCGGCGATGACGACGTCCATCCCGCGGGCGACAGCGGCATCGAGGGCGTCGAAGACGATGGCCCCGGGATTGGCGCCGGGGGCGTGGGCGACCATCGCGACACCTGAGCGATCGGCCCAGATTCTCAGCTGATCGATGGCGGCGGCACGAAACGTGTCGGCAGCCGCAAGCAGCACCTTCTGTCCCTCGGCGCTGAAACGGGCGGCCAGCTTCCCGATCGTGGTGGTCTTGCCGGTGCCGTTGACGCCCACCACGAGGACAACGGCGGGGGATCCCGGCGTGCGCCGCGAAGGATGACGCCCCGCTCCGCGGGCGAGCAGCGCGGTGAGCTCCGCCCGAACGGCCGCTTCGGGACCATCGACGTCACGCCGCCGCCGGGCCCGCTCGACCACCTCGATGGCAAGCCCAGGGCCCACGTCGCCCGAGATCAGGGTCTCCTCGACGTCATCCCAGTCGGGCCCCTCGCCGCTCCCGCCCAGCAGCCCCCGCAGACGTGCCATGAACCCGCCACGGGTCTTGCGCAGGCCCGACTTGGAGGTCGGCCGCGAGCTCCGGCGCTGGGCGCGCTGGCCGGTGCCGCCTGGGCCGAGCTCTCGGACGGTTCGTCGTCAGGCCGCGCTGGCTCCGAAGCTCCTCGGCCCGTCTGTCCGCCGGTTACTTGGGTTCGGACGGCTGCCGCCGTCGCCAGAAGGCCATCCCGCTCCCCTCAGCTGGCTGCGGCGTCGGGCAGCGGCCCTGCGTCGGCCTGTGGCACAGCGGGAAGCGTGGCCGCGCCGGTGGCGACAATCGCGTTCGCCTCGTCCAGGCGGAGGCTGATCACCCGGCTCACCGAGTCATCGCCCACCGTCACCCCGTACAGCGCATCCGCGGCGCGAATGGTCCCTCGATTGTGGGTGATGACGATGAGCTGGGTGCTCTGCGCCAGGTCGCGAAGCGCCGCGGTGAAGCGGCCCACGTTCTCCGCCTCGTCGAGCGCCGCATCCACCTCATCGAGGACGCAGAACGGGACCGGCCGGACCTGGAGCATCGCCAGCAGGAGCGCCACGGCGGTCAGGGAGCGCTCGCCACCGGAGAGCATCCCAGCGGCTGCTTCTTCTTGCCGGGCGGCCGGGCCGTGATCTCCACGCCGGTGGATCCCAGGTCGGCCGATCTGTGAGCTCCAGCTTGGCGAACCCGCCCCCGAAGAACTGCTGGAACCGTTCGTCGAAGGCGGCCTCGAGGGCCCGGAAGGTGGTCTGGAACTGTTCGGTGATCAGGCTGGTCAGCGCCTCCTCGATCAGCTGACGCGTCCGCTCGATCGCCCGGCCCAGGTCGGCCCGTTGCGTTTCGAGGTCCTCCAGCCGCGTTCGGAGCGCCTGGTACTCCTCCACCGCGAACGGGTTGGCGGCTCCAAGATCGTGGAACCGCCGGCGCAGCTGGCCCAGGCGCGTGGCGCTGGTCGCGTCGGCGGGGGCCGGATCGCTGGTCCAGCGGCGCGCCGCGGCCAGCAGACCGCGCTCGAGACGCAGGTGGTCGTCCTCCGCGGCGCCTTCGGATGTGCGTCTGCAGTGGGGCCTCCGCCCCCGGGACGGGAAGGCCACCCCCGATCAGGCTGGGCTGGGGGACATTCCCGGATGATTGAGCGGGAGCGTCGCGGGCCGGCAGATGCCGCAGGGCCACCTCACCCAACCCCGCCAGGTCCACCAGGAGTTGCTCACGCAGGGCCTCCAGGCCAAGATCCGCTTCGAGTCGTGGCTCGCTCCGCCGCCCTGGCCTGCTCCTCGGTCGCTCGGAGGCGCCCCCCGGATGGCAGCCACGGTTCGCTCCGCGGCGGCGAGGTGATCCGGTCCACCCCATCGGCGGCGAGCAGCTGGTCGAGCGCCTGGCGCGCCGCTGCCTCACGCACAGCCACCTCGGCTCCGTCGCGGCCGAGGTCCTTCTCCCTGCGCACCTCGCTCAGCGCGCTTCCGATCCGCCGAGCCGCTCCAGCTCCCGGTCGATGGCGACCAGCCGCTCGCCGCGTACGACGACTGTCGCCTCCCGCGCGCGCCCGGCGTGCTTCGCATCACGCCGGGCAAGGTCCCCAGCGGTGGCCTGACCGGCCAGCCGATCGCGGCGTGCACGGAGATCGGCAGCGCGTTGCTCCCAGGCGGCCACCGCCGACGCGGGGCCGGCGCTCTCGGGTCGCGTGGCCGGAGTCCTCGGGTCCGGAGGCATCCGGCGCGGCGGCATCAGCGGCTGCTGCGGCCGCCTCCAGGGCCACCAACCCCGCTCGGTGCGCATCGACCTCGCCTGCGAGGCCGGCCTGGGGCTGGTGCCAGCCCAGCTCCCGGACGACCACCTCCAGGTCACGAGCGGCAAGCCGTTCAGCCTCCTCCGAGCGTCGGCGCATGGCGGCGGCAGAAGACTCCGCTGCCCGTGCCTGGTCCACCGCCTGGCGGTAGCCGTCGCGGCACGGGACGCCTCGTCGGCTTCCGTTCGCGCGGCGCTGGCTTCGGCGTCAAGCCGAACCACCTCGGCCGTGAGCGTATCCACCTCCGCGCGCCGCTCCAGCGTGGTGTCGGCTGCTCCGAACGTGACGGTCAGATCCGTGACCACGGCGCTGCCGTCCCGCGGGACGGCGATCCAGCCGGGCGGCAGGTCGGGCTGGATCTCGAGGCAGTCCGCCAGGGTCTGCAGCCACGCGGCCCGGGCGAGGACGCGGGTCGCCCCTCCGACGGGGATCGCGCCGGACGGCCTGGTCAAGCAGCCCGCCGCCCTTCGCCGCCACGAGATCCCGAACGCGCCGTTCCATGCTCTCGGCAGCACGGGCAGAAAGACGCACCGAGGAAGCGGCTGCCTCGCCGACCATCAGGATGCCGCGCTCGTCTCCGAGCTCGCCGACCGCCGCGCGCGCCACGAGGTAGGCGCGCGCCACCTCGGACAGTGCCGCCTGGACGGCAGCCCGGAACGCCGGCTCCACAACCAGCTCCTCATCGAGACGGCGGCCGCCCCGCCGCTTGGCGGCACGCGCGATTTCCGCGGCTCTCCTCTTCGCCGAGGCGTGCCGAACGCCTCGAGACGTCCGCGCCGTGCCGCGAGCGCGCCGGATCGAGCCCCAGCCCGATCGAGCGCGGCGGACCTCGCCGCGTCGGCCGCCTCAGCAGCCGTCCGTGCGGCCTCCCGCGCCGCCACCGCGAGCCGTCTCCGATCATTCGCGCCGGAAAGCGCCTCGCGGGCCGAACGCAGCGCCGCCTCGAGAGCGGACGCCGCAGCTACCGACTCGAGCCGGACTCCGCCGCGGCCCGTCGCTCCGCCTCCGCCACGCGCCGGCGCGCCGTCTCCAGCTCGGTCGCGCGCGCGGCCTCGGCCCGCTGGACCGCTGCCAGCTCCTCGCCGCGCGCGCGGTCGGCAGCGCGCAGGACAGCCAGCTCGGCGCGGCAGCCTCCGCCAGCGATCGCTCCGCATCGGCCAGGGCTGCCTCGAGATCGATATCGCTGAGCGGCATCTGGGGCGGCCATCGCCCGCCGGTGCGCGTCCAGGTCCGCGACCACCACGGCCCGCTCACCGGCCAGGCGCACCCGGTCGCGGCCCAGCGCCTCACCTTCGGCGGCCAGCCGTCCTGCCGGACAATCACCCCATTCTTCGCGCCCGTAGCCGCCTGTGGACCGCCCGCCGCTCGCGCTCCTCGGCCGCCCGCTGGGCCAGCTGGCCGGTGATGGCCACGACGCGCTCCTCGGCCTCGGTAGCTCGGCCATCGCCCGGTCGGCGGCGAGGCGAGTCCGTGCCCGCAGCGCCGCAGCCTGTGCCACCCGCGCCGCGGCCTCGTGCCAGCGGGCATGAGCGGCCAGCAGCAGGGCGTCCACCAATTCCTCGCCGGCGGTCTGACGCGACGCCTGCTGCTCGGCCTGGACAGCGAGGCGCCGGGCCTGCGGCCGCAGATCCTCGGCAAGGATGTCCTCCAGCCGGGCCAGGTTCGCCGTGGACTCGACGAGCTGCTCCTCGGAGCGCTTCTTGCGCCGCTCATGGCGTCGGACGCCGGCCACCTCCTCGAAGAGCGGGCGGCGCTCCTCCGGACGGAGCGCAAGCGCCTGGTCCACCATCCCCTGCCCGATGAACAGGAACGCGTTGTCCGCCAGGTGGGCGGCGTCGAGGAGGTCCACCAGGTCCTTGAGGCGAACTCGCTGGCGGTTGAGGAGGTAGTCGTTCTCGCCGGGACGGTCGGTAGAGGCGCCGGCCAAGCTCGACCACCGAGAAGTCGACCGGCAGCAGGGAGTCGCTGTTGTCGAGCACGAGGGTCACGTCGGCCATCCCCTGTGCGGAGCGGCGCTCGGAGCCAGCCCAGATCACATCCTCGGCGCGGCGAGTGCGGAGCGAGCGGCCCTGCTCGCCGAGCGTCCAGCGGAGGGCGTCCGCGAGGTTGCTCTTGCCGGATCCGTTCGGACCCACGACCGCACTGATCCCGGGCCCGAACTCCACCGTGGTCCGTTCGGCGAATGACTTGAAGCCATGCAGGCGGAGCGCGAGGAGACGAGCAGGGCGCGGTCACGCGGCGCCACCCGAAGCGGATGCGGGTGAGCTGGCCGGCAGGCCGGCCTCGGTGGACTCAATGGCTTCGACAGCCTTCGTGGCGGCAAGGGTCTCCGCCGCCCGCCGGGAGCTGCCCTCCCCCACCCCGCGCACCTCGCCGTCGACCAGGACCTGGACCACGAACTCGCGGAGATGATCGGGGCCGCTGGCCTGGATGATCTCGTAGATCGGACGTCCCCAGCCGGAGCGCTGGGTCAGCTCCTGGAGGCGGCTCTTGGGGCTCTTGAGCTCGGCCGGCAGCTGATCGCGTTCGATCTCCGGACGGGCCAGCCCGATGAGCCAGTCCCGCGCGGTCTCCCAGCCAAGATCCAGGTAGATGGCCCCGGCCACCGCCTCCACCCCCGAGGCCAGGAGGAGCGGCCGGTCCCGGCCGCCGTTGCGCGCCTCGCCCTCCCCCAGGCGGAGATGCGCGCCCAGATCCAGACGCTCCGCGATTCGGGAGAGCCCCGTCGCGCTGACGATCGCCGAACGGCGCGCGGAGAGGACGCCCTCGTCATCATCGGGATGGCGCTCGTGCAGCGCGGTGGCGATCGCAAGGTTGACCACGGCGTCTCCGAGCAGCTCGAGGCGTTCGTTGTGGCCCTTGGCCTCGCCTGGGTGCTCGTGCACCCAGCTCGCGTGGGTGAGCGCCCGCTCCAGGAGTTCCAGGCTACGAATCGGCAGGCCGAGGCGCTACGGCGAAGGCCGCCGCTGCGCCCACGGCCGGAGGTCTGGCCCGATGGCCTAGGAGGAGTGCTCCTCGATGTAGTCCGCGGCGTCCTGGATGGTGCGGATCTTCTCGGCATCCTCATCCGAGATCTCCGTCCCGAACTCCTCTTCGAGGCTCATGATCAGCTCGACCAGATCGAGGGAGTCAGCGTTGAGGTCATCGACGAACGATGCCTCCGGCTTGACCTCATCCTCTTCGACGCCGAGCTTGCCGACGATGAGCTTCTTGAGGCGATCGTACGTCGTGGCCACTGGCTCCCTCCTCGGAGTTGATTGCCGGCGCCGTAGCGCCGACTGACTCGGTTGCAATCCGGCCGAGGACGCCGTTCATCAGGCGCCGCATCGGTTCTCCACTGTAGATCCGCGCAAGCTCGACCCACTCGGCAATCGCCACCCGGGCCGGTGTGGCCGAGTGTAGCACCTCACCAATGGCCGAACGGAGCAAGGCACGGTCCATCCGGGCCAGCTGGACCACGGGGTATTGCGGGGCCACAGCGCCAATCCGGGCGTCGATCGTGTCTCGATGGACGACCACCGCGGCCACCAGGCTCCGGGCGAGCAACGCAACCTCCGGGTCCGCCTCGGTCTCCGCCAGGTGGCGCTCCAGGATGGCGTCCGCGGTGCGCTGGCCGAACTCCGCCTCGAAGACCGCTGCCAGTGCGTAGCGCCGGCCGCTCCGCCGGGATCGGATCCGGTCAGCCTCCGACGGCATCGACGACGACCGTGATGAACCCATCTCCAGGCCGAGCAGGCGTTCGATGGTCGCCCCGACCGCAGAGCGAACGCCGGCCGCCAGGACCGGCAGCGACTGCGCCGGACGCGCCACGACATGGATCCGGATCTGGACCCGGCCGTTGCGGATCTTCACGCCCACCGCTGGTCCGGCCAGCCATGCCCGCCACGACGGGCCTCGCCGGGCCACTCGGACAACGCCGGGCACTTCGTACGCGGCCAGGCGGGCCATCTCGGTCACCACGCCGCGGCCAACCGTCAGGGTGGGGCCGCTGATCCCGCGCCCCCCACAGCTGGGGCGGCTGTCACTGGAGCCTCCGCGGTCGCCTCGTCGGCCTGCGCCGCATCCTTGAGCGATTCGCGGATCAGGTCGGGGACCCGGGTGCGTGCGGTGCGCGCGGCCACGTCGAGGGCGAAGCCGATCATCCGCTTGCGCGCCCGGCCGTGGGTGATGATCACGCTGCCGCGCACCCCGAGGAGGGGGGACCCGCCGGCGCGCTCGTAGTCGAAGACTGTCCGGATGCGCCCGAGCCCCGGCCGGAGCAGGAGGTAGGCGAGGCGGCCCCGGATCCCGCTGCGGAACTCTGCCCGGAAGAGATCGAAGATGAAGGTGGACAGCCCCTCGAAGAACTTGAGCACGATGTTACCGGCGACGGCATCGGTGACCACCACGTCGGCGTGGTCGCCGGTCAGGTCCTTGCCCTCGACGTTGCCGACGAAGTTGAGCCCGGACTCATCGAGAAGCTCTGTGGCCCGCTGGATCCGGAGGTCGCCCTTCCCCTTCTCCTCGCCGATCGAGAGGAGCGCAACGCGTGGGTTGGCGATCCCCAGGACCCGCTCGGCGAAGATCGCGCCCATGCGCCCGTACTGGGCCAGGTTCTCCGGCGACGAGTCGGGGTTGGCGCCGATGTCGAGCAGCACGAACGGGCTGCCGGCACGGACCATCTGGACCGCCAGCGCCGGGCGGTCGACGCCGGGGAGGCGGCCGATCCGGAGGACTGCCGCGGCCATCCCCGCGCCCGTGTGCCCGGCGGTCACGACAGCATCCGCCGCGCCCTCCCGAACCAGGTTGCAGGCAACCAGGATCGAGGCGTCCTTCTTCTCGCGAAGCGCCTGGGCGGGATGCTCGTCCATCTCCACGACCTGGGTCGCTGGCACGATGGAGACGTTGACCGGCAGGTTGGGCGCAAATGCCTGGATCGCATCCGGGCGTCCCACGAGGATCACCTGGTCCCCGGGGTTCAGGCGCGCGTAGTCGAGCGCCCCGGGTACGACCTCGCTGGGACCATGATCGCCGCCCATCGCATCGACGGCGATCCGGATCCCGGTGGCACCCGTCGCGCGGTCAGCGAGGCGGTCGCTCATTCGATTACGAGGCGGACTCGTCCTTGTTGGACTTCACGTCAATTGCGGGCCGGCCGCCGTAGTAGCCACAGCTCGGGCAGGCATGGTGCGGCAGCTTGGGCTGGTGGCAGTGCGGGCACTCCTCCAGCTGCGGCGCGCTGATGGCGAGATGGGCGCGGCGCTCGCCCTGGCGGGCATGCGACACGCGACGCTTCGGAACGCCCACGGTAGGTTGCTGCTCCTTTCGAGGATCGGCAGCTCGCCGGAGCCGGCGAGTCGTTGATTCGCTGTGTTGGCCTCCGGCCGCCGGACGAGCCGGGGCACCGTGGCGCGTGATGGGGACGGGCGGGAGTCTACTCGGTCCCGGCCTCGCCGTCGACCCGGAATGCCTGGAGGGCGGCCAGCCGGGGATCCACGTCCTCATCGGGGTGATCATGGTTGCCGCCGTCGAGCGGCTCGCCGCAGACGATGCACAGGCCGGGACACTCGGGCCGGCAGAGCGGCGCAATCGGCTCGGCCAGGTCGATGGCCTCACGGACGAGGGTCTCCATCTCCAGCTCCGTGATGGCCTGTCAGGCCGGGCCACATCGGGCTCCGCATCGGCGTGGAGGGGCAGGCCGGTCGCGATATCGATGCTGGGCAGGACCTCCTCGTCGACCTGGAGCTCGAGTGGGACGGTGATGGGCCGGAGGCAGCGGCTGCACTCGGCCTCGATCCCGGTCTTGAGCCTGGCTCGGACGACGACCCCGCGATTGGTCCGCGTCAGCCGCAGATGACCCTCGATAGGGTCCGAGAGACGCCGGTCATCCTCGAGCGGGATGGTGATCCCGGCCAGCTCGTAATCGCGGGTGGAGCCACCCGGCTCGGAGAGGAGACCGGCGACATTGAAGGTGAGCGGCTCGACCGGCAGGTGATCTGTCACCAGCGGGCCGGCTCGGACGCCTCGTCGAGATCGTCCTCCTCGGGCTCTTCGGACGAGGCGGCGCGTCCCGCACCGGCGGCCATCCGCCGCTCATCGAGCGTGCTGATGCCCTTCTTGATGCTCTGGAGGGTGCGGATCATGTCGCCCTCCAGCCCGATCAGGACGGCGGCGGCATACTCATTGGCGCCGCGGCGGATCTCGGCGCCCTCGGCCTGGGCGGCGGCGATGATCTGGGCGCTCTGCTTCTCGGCAGTCTGGGTGAGCCCGCGCTCGTCGATCAGGAAGGCGGCCTGCTCCTGGGCGCGGCCGACGGTCCGGTCGGCCTCCTTCTGCGCGCCTTCTCGATGATCCGCGCACCTCGCGCTGATCCGCTTCGGCGCCGACCTCTGGGTATCGCCGCGCGCAGCTCATCGATAAAGCCCAGCGCGATCTCCCGATCGATGATGACCATGTTCGTGGTGGGCAGCCGGCGCCCGGTCCCGATCAGCTCCGAGACGTCCCACGAGAAAGGTGATGTCGATGGGCACTTCTCCTGGCGAATGACGTGTCTCCCGCACTCCCGACGATTATCACACGGCGGCTGCCCAGATCAACGAGCGAACGCGTCCCGGGGAGCGATCAGGGTGGCGGCCGGGATCATCGAGCTCGACGTCGCCGCCAAAGCCGGCGATCTCCTTGACCATGCCGACGAGACAAAGCCGTGCTCGAGGGCCGTCATGAGAAGACGGTATCCATGTCGGGGGCGAGCTGGCGGTTGTTGTGGGCCACTGCATCTCCACCTCGAAGTCGCTGATGGCCCGCAGCCCTCGAACGATGAAGGTCGCGCCCCGAGCGTGCAGAAGTCCACGGTGAGCCCTTCGAACGCCTCCACCGTTACGCGCGAGGCATCCGGGCCTGCCTCGGCGAGCGCCGCGCGGAGCGTCTCGATCCGGGCCTCCAGCGACAGCAGCGAGGACTTCTTCGTGTTGCGCAGGACGGCCACGATCAGCTGGTCGAACGCGCCCGAGGCGCGGCGGATGACGTCGAGGTGCCCGTTGTGACGGGGTCGAACGACCCCGGGTAGACCGCAATGCTCATCGCCTCCTCGTCCGTGGGCTGCCGGCGATAGGTCAGGGCGGTCTCACCGAACCGCCGCACTCGATCGGATGCTAGCAGCCCGATCCGCTCCGGCGGGCTCGCCGCCAGCGCTCGGCCACCACGACAGCTCCGTCCGCCAAAGGGGCGGCGGACTCCGGCTGGCCGAGGCGCCGCAGGACGCCGAGCAGCAGGTCGGGCTGGGCGTAGGGCGGGTCCACCAGCACCAGGTCGAAGGGGGAGAAAGCGCCGGCGCGCTCTTCGTCAGCCACTCGATGGCATCGGCCCGGACGACCGCGGCCTCGGGGCCCGCGAGGCCCGCCGGCTCGAAGGTCCCGCGGATCACGCTCACGGCGCCGGGGTCGCGCTCCACGAACCAGCAGGCGGCTGCGCCCCGGGAAGCGCCTCGATCCCGCCGGCGCCGCTCCCTGCAACAGGTCCGCCACGCGCGCCCCCGGGAGGCTGCCGCTCCTCTGATCCCATGGACAAAAGAAGAATGGGGCCAGCGGGCGGATCACGCAGATCGTTGGGCCGCGGTCGGATCCGGTGCGCTTCATGCAAAATCGTTCGTTCCCGAGATGCAGCAACGATCAGAGACAGGGCAGATCAAGGCCGCTGCTGACGAACTGCTTGCCCGCTATTCGTACGCCATGCTTGCGGCTGACAACGATCCTGTGGCCGCGAACGGGCTGGCGGTACGGTACGTCGACCGCGCCGTCGTCAGCGGTGTGCGGTACATCTATAGCATTCGAGCGGCATCGAAGGACACCTCTTACAAAGTTCTGGAGGGGGTGACAACAGCAAGTCCCGGAGTAACACTTCCGGATCCTGCACCTCCGGGGCTGGAAGCTGAGGGGCAGGATCGACTGGTGATTCTGCGATGGCTGGAGGGTGTACCCGGGGCGCGGTACAGCGGGTTCTATATCTCCCGTTCGGATGATAACGGGAAAACATTCGCGCGATTGCATCAGAATCTTTTCATTCCCGGCGGACAGTCTGCCGACGATGAGCATGTCGCCTTTCCGGATTCAGCAGTCGTCAACTACCACCGGTACATCTATCGTGTGCAGGGTGTGACCCCGTTCGGAGAGCTCTCGGAGTCTGCGGAAGCAGAGGCCACGCCGCGGGATCTGACTCCACCGCCCGCTCCGGTTGCCCAGCGGCCTGTCGACCTTGGCCGCAAGGGGATGCAGATCGCCTGGGATATGCCCGTCATGAGCGCGGATGTTCGCGGCTTCGTTGTTCTGAGAAGCGCGTTCTGGCAAACAGGCTATCATGCGGCCCAGGAACCTGCAACGGCGAAGCTGCCGGAATCCGACGAGGCGGTCCTGGAGCAGGCGTTGCAACGCCATCTCCTCAACGTGTCTCAGAGGTCATTTACGGATTCGCTCGCGACTCCTGCCGAGCCTTATTACATCGTCGCCGCTGTTGACACTGCGGGAAATCTCGGCCGTTCTCTCCCCGTTTACTCTGAAAGAATCGACACGATACCACCGTCCATCCCGACGGGCATTCACGGCACTATCGATACGCTCGGCGTGGTCCGTTTACACTGGCATCCCGGGCCGGAGCCGAACCTTCTCGGTTACCGGGTGTACTGGTCGAATTCCGCAACAGACGTGTTTGCGGTTCGCGTGGACGCCCCAATCCCTGACACGACATTCACGGATACTGTCGAAGTCAACACCCTGACTCGCCACGTATACTACAGGGTCACGGCGGTGAATCTCAGGTACATTCCTTCGGCGTTCTCACCGATCATCACGCTGACGAGGCCTGACATCGTACCGCCCGCCAGCCCGCAGTTTGTCTCCGTTGCCGTGACAGATTCAGCGGTGTTTCTGAAGTGGGCACCAAGCCCCAGCAGCGATGTGCGCTCACACGAGGTCTTTCGAAGACTACCCCCTGATACCGGCTGGGGGGCGCTCCGATCGCTCGGCAGGATGGATTCCACATACACCGACAGGAATATCGTCGCGCGGGCGACGTATGAGTACGTCGTTGAAGCGATCGACAGCAGCGGACTCCATTCTCCGCCATCAACCCCTGTCATCGGCCGCCCGTATGATACAGGTGTACGTCCCCAGGTAACAGATCTCCGGGCAGCCTACAAGCGCGAGAAGAAGACGATCGGCCTCACGTGGTCTTACTCCTCGTTGAAGAATGAGCACTTCTGGTTTGTCCTATACCGTGAAACAGCGGGGATGGGGCTAGTGACACTCAAGGCATTGGAGAGTTCTGCCCGTTCGTTTGAAGATGATATGAATATCGGGAAGGGGATATTCCGGTACGCAATCAAGGTTCGGACAGATGCAGGCGGGGAGCCCCCGCTCTCAAAGACAGTGGAGGTGAATATTCCGTAGGGTGTCTCTCTTCAAAATCCCATCCGGGCCTAAACTTCATCCTCACCGACGACATCGACCTCTCTCTGAAGCCTCTTTTGTGCCATCTCCCCTCCGCCATTCCTTGACTCTGATCGGGAGTCTGCTTTAATGGATGGTGCTCGGCCATCCTGTTTCCCATTGCGAGACCATCACGCACCCTCGAGCCGAACTGAGGTCGAGACGAGCTGTGGTACGCTCATCCGGGCAACCGATCAGACGTGAAGGAGCAAGATGCTATCAGATATCTGGGAACCTGAACTGGCAGTCGTGTTCGTAGGAGCTGCAGTCGAAGAGCTTTCGGACACCCTGGGCTTCTACTACCTCCATCCCCGGAATCGCTTCTGGGAGCTTCTTGAGATTGGTGGAATCACACCTACTCGAATCATTACCGCATCGGAGCGCAAAGCTCTGACAGTTGGTCATGCACGCGGGAGCCTGAGCGATCCCGTGCGTTCGATGTTCACTCAGAAGAAGACGTCTCAGTTGTTGAGACTTGGAATCGGGCTTACTGACTTGAATCGGCGAGGCATTGCCGGCGGCGACAAAGACAAGGCCGCCAGACCGACGGAAGAGGACATCCAACAGTTTGTCGTCAGGGCTGTGAAGCTGAATTCCAAGATATTGGCGTTCGTGATGAAGGCCGATCTCTTTGTGGAATTGTTCAAGCTCCGCTATCCCGGTGTCACTGCGGTACTCGGCCTCCAATCCTTCAAGATAGGCAATGCCGAAGTGTGGCTTCTCGGGTCACCGGCCGGCATGCTTCGCGGGGAAGTGCTCACCAAGCAGGAAGACGCATTCTTCGCACTGGGCGAGCGGATTTTGGCTCTCAAGGAAGAGAGTGCGAACCTAAGCCGCGTTTGACTCTCGCACTCTTCTCCCCTATCTTAACGCCATACCGTTGGCTTTTCGTGCCGTAGGAATCATACACGACCGTGTAGGTTTCCGATGATCGGCGAGGCCGTCTCCTACTGCAAGCGCCTGCAGCACCTGAGTTGTGGAGCAATGAGTGCTGTTCCCACCGGACTGTACATCTGCCGAATGACCGCGGGAGACTTCGTCGAGTCTCGCAAAATGCTTCTGACAAAGTGACGATCTGACAAAGTGACGATCCGGAGTTTGTAGCGATTTCAATTCAGATTTGCTATTTTGCACGCACACGGCGTTTCGGCCAGGGACACGATTCCGAAGAGACACAGGAGATCAACATGCGTTCGGCACTGGGGTTCCTCTTCGCAGGACTAGCATTATTGTTCATACAGGCAGCCTTTGCACAAACCAACCGGATCACGTACAACAATCAGCAGTTGTTTCTGAGCGGGGCGAATCTGGCCTGGTTCCATTTTGCCGAAGACATTGGGCCCGGCAGCACTGACCTGGTCGCATTCGCAGATACCTTCCTTCAATTCCATGAGAGTGGCGGCAATGCAGTCCGGTGGTGGCTGCACACGAACGGGACGGTCACTCCCGCGTTCAATGATTCCGGATTCGTGGTGGGTCCCGGTACCGGAACAATAGCAGACCTGAAAGCGGTTCTGGATCTGGCGTGGGAGAGGGAGATAGGAGTAATTCCCTGCCTCTGGTCATTCAACATGCTTGAAACCGCAAACAGCGCCGCCGTTCTCAACCGGAACTTGCTCCTGCTCAGCGACACAACGTACGCGATGAGATACATTACCACCTGCCTCATTCCGATGGTTGAAGCCCTCAAGGGTCATCCTGCAATTATCGCCTGGGAGATATTCAATGAACCGGAGGGGATGAGCACCGAATTCGGATGGTCCACCTGCCAGCACGTCCCGATGGTAACGATTCAGCGGTTCATCAATCTGTGTTCAGGCGCAATTCATCGGACCGACTCAACGGCGAAAGTCACTAATGGCGCATGGAGTTTCAAGGCTCTTACGGATGTGCCCGTGGCTGCACTTGTAAAGGCCGGCGCAGCGGTTGCTCAACTCAGCACAGCGGAGAAACTCCAGTACGCAGCAGCGATAGGGAAGAAGAATCGATTAACCATCACACCCGAGGAAATCCTTCTCCATTTGGAGAAGGTATCAAGCACGCTGAACTACAACTACTATTCCGATAGCCGCCTGATCGCCGCAGGCGGTGATCAGAATGGCATTCTTGATTTCTACACGGTCCACTACTACGTTGGAATTGATCCGTCGAATCCGACCGCAATTTCCCCATTCTATCATTCGGCGAGCACGTGGGGATTGACAAAGCCGATAGTGGTTGCGGAGTTTGCCATGGAAGAGGCTCAGAGCGTGCCGAAAGAGCATCTTTATGAGTCGCTCCTTCAAACGGGATATGCAGGAGCGCTCGCGTGGTCATGGAGTGACGTAAACTTTTCCTCTCATGCCGACATACTTGCCGGCATGCGGTCCATGTGGGTAAACTACCGGAGCGCCGTCGATCTGCTTGGCAGTGGTGGCCACTGGCCGACCGTAGCAATCACGAATCCGGCAAACAACAGCGTCTTCTCTGATACTGCAACTATACCTATCGTCGCGACAGCCTCGGATACGCTGGGCTCAATTGTGTCGGTCGAGTTCTTCGTGGCGGATACGCAAAAAATCGGCGAGGCGACAACATCCCCCTACTCAATGACCTGGACAAACATTCCACCCAACAGGTATACGATCACAGCCCTGGCAACGAATGATCAGGGTCATGTGCGGACTTCAAACAGGGTCAGCATCACTGTAGGAACGCCGCCCATGACGAGACTCGAAGCCGAAGCGGCAATCTGGTCGGGACCAGGAATGAACAGGGTCACCGACGCCGGCGCAAGCGGCGGCGCCTACGTGGACGTCAAGTCAAACGACACCTTGACAACGCTCACATGGCGCGTGAACAATGTGCAACCGGCGGGCTCCTATCCTGTGACGTTCGGATACAAGTTGGCCTACGCAACCCCGAAGACGCAGTACATCAATGTGAATGGTATAAGAGTCGCAAACCTGGAGTTCACGGCGACATCTACTTCGACATGGTATGAGAAGACAATGGCCGTCGATTTACTCTCCGGACTCAACACGGTGCAGATGCAGATGTTCTGGGGCTGGATGTACGTGGACTACCTGGCGGTGCCGACAGGCGTTCTCGTCGCCGTGCAGGACGAGGTGTCTGCGTTGCCGGCCAGGTGGTCTCTTGAGCAGAACTATCCCAATCCCTTCAATCCAACAACTGTCGTCAGTTTTCAGTTGCCGGTGGCCAGTAGCGTTCGTCTTGTCGTTTACGACCTTCTTGGCCGCGAGATGGCGGTGCCGGTGAATGGAAAGAAAGAGCCGGGAAACTACTCCGTGACATGGGATGCGAGCGGGTTGGCAAGCGGGGTTTACTTCTACAGGCTGACCGCGGGCAATTTCGTCCAGACACGCAGGATGCTCTTGATTCGGTGACGACCGCATATCATTTCTCCTTTATGGCGGGCATCCGACCGATCGTTGGTGCCCGCCTTGCGGTTTCGGGAAGAAATCGCTGATCAGCCCCGATTTTCCTTTATGAATTGTACAGCGTAATCCGCAAGCCCCATGACCGTGAGTTGTGGATTGACTCCAAGACTTGTGGGAAACACACTTGCGTCGCAAACATAGAGGTTCGTGAAGTCGAATACCTTGAATTCCGCATTGACGACGCCTGTAGCGCTCGAATTGCTGATGATGTTCCCCCCCTGTGGATGGCCGGTACCAAGAGTGATCTCGCTTGGATCTCTGATGACGTCAGAGAGTTTCCTGAGTTCCTGAGTGTTTTTGAACTCAAAGTATTTGAAACTGTTGGGCATCACCGATTCCGCGCCCGCAGCGAACATGATTTCGCCCGACAATTCCAAACCGGTCAGTAGCGTCTTGAAGTCTTTTTGCGTAGGGGTGTACCTGATCTCCCGGTGCGTCAGACCTCCGACTCTCGCCTCGGCGTTTGATTCAGAGCCGACAAGAATGCCCACACAAGCCAGCCGGTCATATCTTCTCATGTTGTTAAAGTGATCTTCAAACCAGCCGGGCATCGCCGTAGACTGGAACATCGGCGGGTTGAACCACGATTCCATGACATACCCGGGATTGGGTGAGATCTTCAGGAAGTGTGAAATCTGGAGGCCGTCATACGAATCGATCTTGTTTCGGAATGCGGCAGTCAATTGCGAGCCGACGTTGAACGAAAGGGACTTTCCGGCGTTCCGGATTCCCAGTTTGGATTTCAGGAGAAGTATGCTTGATGACACGGCTCCCGCCGAAACCACGAACGTCTTCCCCCGGACGGATATCCGTCTTCCATTTCGAAATTCGCACTCGACCGACGAAATCCTCTCGCCGGTCCGGATCAACTTCACTGCCTCGCATCCCGCAACGATGTCGAGGCTTTCTTTGCCGAATGTCGACTGTATTCCCGGGAGGATGGAAGTAAGCATGGACAGTTTGCGATCGTATTTGCATCCGATATTACAGTAACCGCAACCCGCACAACCTGAGATATTTGCATTGACGGACTCAACGAGTGTGGGTGCCTTATCAAGACCCAGATTTCTGCACCCTTGTTTGAACAGGTAGCCGCCGGGGTTGAGCCTGACCTGTTGCTCGTCCATATGATGAACCCCGATCATATCCCAGGCCCGATCCATAGAGGCCATGACTCCCCGCTTGTTCAGCCCTACGCTGAGTCCCTGAGGGTCAATCCATCTGTCGAGGACTTCTTCGGGCATTTTGAAACAGACGGCATTATTGACCACCGTCGAGCCGCCTACACAGCTCCCCTGGAACACAGTAAACCGAAAGTCTCTTGCCGCCTGAATAGCCCCGTCCTGGAAGAGTCTGGAGACCATCTCCATTTCATTTTCGACAAACGTCTCAGGCCGTTCATAATTGCCGCGTTCTATCATCACCACCCGGCGGCCGCTTTCAACAAGGCCCTTTGCAAGTATTGAGGCCGCTGCGCCGGAGCCGATGACGATCACGTCCCCCTCGATGGTCCGTCCCCTCACATCTTCTTCCGACTTCACGTGCAGGGGTTGATGTGTCTTCGGCGATCCCTGCTTCAGGCGTTTTCCGGCGTCCGCTCGTTCTGAGAATGGAATGTAGCCGACCGATGCGAAGGTCCTTTTGTCACTATAATATCCGATATAGCACATTTGCTTGGCGATCCGGATCATTCCCTGAACAATGACCCGCCAGAATTCCGGAATACGGCGGGTTTCAACATCTCTGTAGAATCGGCGCATCAGAAAGGAGCGCCTGTGCACGGGAGAGAGATACGGCAGGGGAGGCTGGAGCGAGAGGATCGGATAGAAGTAGAGTCCCGTCACCACCCACGCCATTGTCCATTTCGATTTGGCCTCAAAACTCCTGAAATACGTGTCGACGTTGCGGGCCACTTCCTCACTCGAAAGAAATCTGGGTTCTCCGTAAATGATCACCTCGGCCAGGGCGGCGAGTGTTCTGAATTGCAGTGACGAAAAATACTTTAACCCGTATTGGGCCCGTTCAGCGGATGCAAGAAGGACGGAAGTGATAATCGCATTGAGGAGACTGAGCGTCATTATCGTTGCAGCAATGGTTTCCCATCGAACGGCATTTCCCCAAAGTGAAATGGACCCACCGAAATCATCACTCACGAGGGTCATCGCCCCGACAATGGCCGAGAGAAAAGAACTCCAAACCAGAAGCCTGATGAACAATGTCCACCTTCTCAGATCTGCAATAGCAAACCAGCACATGAGCAGCTTCAGAGCGAGCAAAACGCAAACGCCCGTCATCACGACGGCCGCGAGTGTGGCCTCTCCATTGTGCCGGGTACCGTACCACGCACAACTGAGGGCAAGGCCCGCACCGTAGAGTGCAAGGAGCAATGAGAGATAGATCCGCAGTCGTTTTTCCTGAACAGTGAGCATGTCATCTCCTCCGGATGAGTACTTCATGCCTATGAGGCGGTTACCACGGTCGATACTTGATAGGATCTCTGTGCCCGAGCTGGAAATAGCAGTAGAAGATGTTGAGAAATGGGAATATTCGCAGATACGCCTTGCACAGAAGCAGGGAATTGTCCCCGGGATTGGGCAGGACAACGAAGTCCCGAATGACCTTGAAGAAACTCAGGTACCATTTGTGCATATGCGGGATATCGTAATCAAAGAAGCCGAGCTGTGTGTACGGTGTGGCGATATTCATCGGGGGTTCATCGCGAACATAGGCGGTGCGGAAATACCCAAGCTGTGTCGGTGTGCCGCCATCCTGGAGGTTTTGTTTCCATTCGCCACGGAACCCGTCTTTGTCTTGTATGACCGTTTCGTTATAACCGAAATTACTTCCGTCTTTTTTCATGAATCCCTTTTTAAACTTCTTCCCGGAGAGATTTCCGATCCACTCATGGTTCCAGCCGCAGTAAATGTACCCGTTGAGTTGATTCAAGTCGGGGGCTGTCCCGGTCCGCAGGATGTTCTCCAGCTCTTCGCTGCTCGCTTGGGCCAGCGATTCATACGTCCAGATTTGTGAGGCCATGGTTGTTTCCTTTCCGATCGTCACTGAAGGGCCCGGGAGACTATTTCATGCCGAGGACACCCAATATGACTTTTAGTATACTATCTTCCGCCGTGGTTTCGGCGGGTTCGGTATCGACGACCCGCACAGGTTGTGGAGCCATGCGGTCGGGATTCCAGCGAAGCAATTGGGCTTCTCCGTTTTCGATTTCCAGGTACGTAAATTGGTGCGCGTCCCGGTAGATTTGTTCCTCCGGCGAAAAGATGGTCATCCATGTTCCGGTGTTGAAATACCAGGAATCTTCCGAGCATCGAAAAGTGTCGGCGTAGTGTGTGTGTCCGAATGTCACGAATTTCACACCGAGTTCACGGGCGATGAATTGGGCATCCCCCCGGACCTTTCGGGAAACGTCAAGGTTGTCGGTGAAAGCGCCTGTTTTGCTTTTCCTGCTCCGGCGGTAGATCCAGATCATCCCCATGCCGAGCAGCACTACCGCCGCTATTTGAGGGATCTTGAGCGCACAAAGTTCCTCGAGCACCGATTTCCAAAACGACGGACTCCAGTCCATGATTACACTCATGAAAGCGGCGTTCAGGTCAACAAGGAATGTCAGCACATACAAAGGGAGAAGCAGCAAGAGTCCCTTCAGGGGGGTCTGTATTTCCATCCAGAGAAAGTTCCATGCTCCGAGCGTCAGGACCGGGGGAGCTTTTCGCGAGTCGAACATAACGCAGCCGTCTCTCCAGCGATTCGGCGAGGTTTTCATTCCCTTCAGAGAACCGTTTCGCTTCAGTACCGATCAGCCTCAGGTTTTCCGCGCAAATGCGCTGAACCGCATCGACAAGCGAGCCTCTCCCCAACTCCCTCGCCTTGGCAAACGCCTTCAAGACATACTTAAGTGTTGTTCCGATAGTCGTTAAGAACGTGAAGGGGTGCGATTGCAGGAACATTTCGAAATACTTCGATTGCGGGCGGATGCTGTCTGACAGCGGATCGATCGGCTTCAGCCTGTTGAGGACATAGCGAACGAGAAATCCGGAAAGGTCCAGCTCAATCTGTTTGCTTGTGCCGGGATAGTTGACCGGAAGTTCGGGGTTAAGGAAATTCCTGAACGATGTTGTGTATTCATACTGATTTCCGTGCTCAACGTAAAGCAGTCCGGGTACATAGTAACACCAGGGAAGAAACTCGAGTGCTTTTCGTATCGTCTCTTTCGCCTCCGGAGGGGCCATTCCCTCCAGGCGCTCATACAAGCGATCCCGTACGGCTCCCCAGAACAACTGAATGTCGTGATTACCCTTGAGGATGATCACGCGGTTCCCGGCCAGCAGGAAGTCAACAATCGTCCTGAAGAATAGCGGATGTCCATCGACGATCCTGTCGATCTGAAACACTCCGGCCGATTCGGAACAACGGAGACCATATGCACGGTTCACGTCGGCTTCGGGAATCCCGTACGCCGCCAATTCGGGTGGAGTCGGGAAGACAAGGACTTTGAGAAAATCGAACAGGTCTCCGTTTATGATGAGTGTGGAATCACCGCCGGCGGAATAGTGAACGAGGAAGTCCCTGAACTCTTCGTCCCAGAAGAAATCCTCCGTCGGAGCCCAGACACCGGAGTGGGGATCTTTTCCACTGGTCATATGAAAGTCGGAGACGACAAGGAAACGATGTGATTTCATAGTGGTAGTGAATAGACGCGGTTCCGAACAGAGAAGGCGGTATGTAAGAAGGGCACTGGGGCTTTGCTCAGCATCGTGCTTGGCGGAGCCAGGTAGTTAGGGAATACTTGAAAGAACAGTGAAAAATCCAGTAATAGTTGGCAAATCGCATCCTACTACAGATGAACCAATTAATGACGATTATGATTCCCGGGGGTGACAAGCCAACGCCTACCGAGGGTCGGCGCGGGGAAAACCCGTGTATTCCTTTGATTCCGGGCACATCTTGCATGGGGACGGGATTAACCACTCTTTCATCCTTTCGGTGGATTCATTTTGGTGTTCTGACTGGCACATTATGGCAAGCTGAATACAAATGCTCAATCGCCGGGGAACCGAATATTCACGAGCTTTCTGAGGGATTGGGGGCAAGAAGACTGCCTTCTCGGGAGAGCGACATGCTAGGGAAATGAACAATGAGCACAGCCGAGCACAAAACAATACTTTTTGTTGAAGACGAGAAGGTGAAGGCGAGCGAGACGCTGTATCGACTCCTTTTCGAGCAGGCTCGCGATTCCATCATGTTGCTCGAAGTGCCACCGGGCGGGATCCCGATTATCCGAGATGCCAACACAGCAGCCCAACAGATGCTAGGTTATTCACACGACGAACTGATTGGCCAGCCCATTTCGATGATATATGCCGAAGCGGACTTCGCTCTTTTGACGACAGAAAGAAGCATCCGGGCTCAGGTTGCCGCGGGGGCGATCTTGGAGATACGGAACCGCCGCAAGGACGGCTCGGTCTTCTATGTCGAATCCTCGGTGAAGGAGATAACAGTCGGCGGGAAGAGACTATCGCTCGTCATCGACCGTGACATCACCGGGCGCAGGCAAGCTGAGGTAGAGATCAATATCTTATCGCGCCTTCCAGCTGAGAATCCCAATCCAATCTTGCGAGTTGACGGGGACGGAAAGATCATTTATGCAAACCAAGCCAGTGAATCGCTGTTGAGATTGTGGGGCTGCACAAGGGGTGACTATTTGCCACCAGACTGGGCAGGAAAGGGTTGCCACAGCAGTGAAAGATGGCACTAGTACCACCGTGGACGTTGCGTGCAGCACGCAGTTCTATTCGATTATGGTAGTGCCGATTCCGGGTACTGGATACGTCAACATGTACGGAGGGGACATTACTGAGCGCAGGCAAGTGGAACAGCAGCTCAAGGATGAGAGAAACGTGTTGAGCGCGCTCATCAATGCCATCCCCGATGAGATCGCCGTCAAGGATCTTGAGAGACGATTTGTCCTGGCGAACCCTCCTTGTGTTCGTGCCCTTGGCAAAGAATCTGCAGAGGACGTACTGGGCAAGCGAGACGAGGATCTTATTCCAAAAGAGTTTGTCCAAGAAAGCATCCTTGAAGAGGAAGAGATGCTTTCTACAGGAGAACCGGTTCTCAATAGAGAAGGAAAGGCACGCCTTGATCCAATCACCGGTGAGGTCAAGCGTGTTCTGCTTATGTCAAAATCCCTCATTCGGGACAAGAACGGCACGACTACCGGGCTCGTCGTAGTAAACCGCGATATCACCTTGCGCAAGCGCGCAGAGGATGCGTTGCGTGTGAGTGAGACACGGCTCAATGAGGTTGCCGAGCAGAGCCGGACGATCACCTGGGAAGTGGATCCACAAGGACTGTACACCTACTTCAGTTTTGTTTCTGAGTCCGTTATCGGATATGGGGCGGAGGAAGTCGTCGGGAAGAAACACTTCTACGATTTACATCCTGAAGCCGGACGCGAGGCGTTCAAAGAGGCGGCTCTCGCGGTGTTTGCCCGGAAAGAACCTTTCCGTGATCTGGAAAATATCGTATTGGCGTCAGATGGACGTGAAGTGTGGGTATCAACCAACGGGCTGCCGGTCTTGGATGGTGATGGAACGCTCTTGGGCTACCGTGGCTCGGACACTGTCATTACCGAGCGTAAGCAGGCTGAATTCCAAAGGGCGGAGGCGGTTGAAGATCTTAACAGGGCCATGAACGATATGCGGGAAACAAACCTGCTTCTGGAGGATGCAGCGGCTCACGCGACTGCTCTGGCTGTTCAGGCAGAGTCTGCGAGCATGGCCAAGAGCCAGTTTCTGGCCAACATGAGTCACGAGATTCGTACGCCCATGAACGGAGTGATCGGGATGACCGGGCTGCTCCTGGATTCGGACCTTTCCCCCGAGCAACGCCAGCAAGCCGAAGTCGTTCGTGCGAGCGGCGAGGCATTGCTGGCGGTGATCAATGACATCCTGGATTTCTCAAAGATCGAGGCAGGAAAGCTCGAACTGGAAGTGCTCGATTTTGACCTGCGTGCGATCATGGAGGACACCGCCGAACTTCTGGCGCTCAAAGCCCAGGACAAAGGTCTGGACCTGGTCTGTCTGGTCGACCCAGAGGTGCCCTTGCTCCTCCGGGGCGACCCGGGCCGGCTTGCGCCAGATCATCGTCAACCTCGGCGGCAACGCGGTCAAGTTCACCGAAAAGGGTGGGATCACGTTGCGTGCGAGCCTTGATTCTGAAGACGAGCGGCAGGCCACCGTTCGTTTTGCCGTCACCGATACGGGCATTGGTATCCCCCTAGAGAAACAGCAGAAACTCTTTTCGCCGTTCATCCAGGTGGACGGCTCCACATCCCGCAAGTACGGCGGCACAGGTTTGGGATTGGCCATCTCGAAGCAATTGGTCGAACTGTTGGGCGGTGTCATCGGCATTGAGAGCCCTTCGACTCCGCACAAGGCCGGGCGGGAAGGCGAGCGGTTCCACTTTCTGGTTTACCGCTGTTTTCGAAAAACAGACCGCCGAACAGATACCCGAACCGACGCCAACGGCCGATTTGACCGGGGTGCGCGTGCTGGTGGTAGATGACAACGAAACCAATCGCCTGCTTGTGACGAACCTGCTCAAGAACTGGGGCTGCCGATTCGCCGAAGCGGCAGATGGAGAGGCGGCGCTTGACCGATTGCGGGAGGCAACGCTTGAAGGCGATCCTTATGCCGTGGCTATGCTCGACATGCTTATGCCGGGCATGGATGGCGCGGAGCTGGGTCGCAGGATCAAGGAAAGCCCGGACCTTCGCGACACGCGGCTGATTATTCTCACTTCCATCGGGGGACAGGGCGACAGGACACGGTTTGATGAGTTGGGCTTCACCGGGTATCTCAACAAGCCTCTGCGTCAATCGCAGCTGCGCGAGTGTCTGGCAATGGTGTTGGGGCGTGCGGAGCCGCTCGCGGCGACCGTGCGGTCTCCGGGTCTTGCGGACGGGACAAGTGGATCGGGGTTGAACAAGCGGGGGGGGCGTATACTGCTCGCCGAGGACAACGCCATCAACCAGCTGGTTGCCCTTAAGATCCTCAAGAGAATGGGTTATCGGGCAGATGCAGTGGCCGACGGCCAGGAGGCCATCAAGGCCCTTGAGGACATTCCCTACGACCTGGTGTTGATGGACTGTCAGATGCCCGAGATGGACGGTTTCGAGGCCACGCGGGCAATTCGAAAGATGAAAATGGAGATCCCCATCATTGCACTGACCGCGAATGCGATGAAAGGCGACCGTGAGTTGTGCCTCGCGGCGGGCATGAACGACTATCTGAGCAAGCCTGTGAAATCCGCAGAATTGGCCGCGGTGCTGGAACGTTGGCTAAACGCACGAAGAGCCTAGTCAATCACGTCCAGAGGCCGACCAGGCGAAACAGAGTTTGTGGCAGTTGAACATATGCTCGAGAATGTGCCCTAGGATGGAATTCCTACCAGGAATGCTTGGCAATGTATCAGGTAGAGGTTGACTTTTGGCGGGCCGATACAACGTCAAAAGCGGTATCCACATTCCAGGAAGTAGTGGAATCCGTTCATGGTGTTATCCAGGACGTAGTCAGCACCGAACATTCCGTACAGGTTGCGCGATATCCAGAAATTGAAATCGCCGGCGAATGTCTGCGTCACGTACGTCTGGTTTAAGCGATCCACAGTGTACGAACGAGATTCGTATTGTAACAGGATATCCAGACGCTGGAAAAAGTTCCTCCCCAATTCGATCGTCGTCTGGGATCCACTGAGAAACGACCCGCCCACATTGCGATACCGCAGACTACCGAACACGCGTGTAGCAAAGATGTCCGTCACGCGGATTCCCGCCCCTAGTGTGTGCGATGACCCGCCATCACCCGCATGGGAGCTGACACTCGCTTCGGTGGTCAGCGTGTAGCCCTTCCCCAGGCGAACGGTCCCGTTGAGGCGGAATCCCTGGCGCAACGCCTCATGAAAAAGAGAATCGGGAATGCTTTTCATGGATTCAAAAAGATATACGCTCCGCGTGCCATCATAGCCGAAATTCGTCGACAGCCATGGTGTGGGTACGTAGTTCACGAACAGCAAGAGACTGGACACGAAAGGGTGTGAAGAGATGACGCCATTGGTCATCTCTTTCAGCTCCACGTCCGCACTTCCGTAGGCATTGAAGTCTTTCCCGATGGCGAGGGAATGTTGGACCGAGAGGAATTCCCTGTCGAGGTTTCCACCAACAGTCTGGCGAACATACGCCGCGCTTGCGTCATACGAGTCGAAAAAGGACTCGCCTTGATGATACGCCAGAAATCCCCCCACACTTCTTTGATTTCCACCCAAACCCATTACACGCGACTGGACCCCGGCACCGGCAATGGCCCCTACGGTAAAGTGACCCTGCCTCACGAACATTTCAGCACCGTCAAGCGCGCCGACCCCTGCAACGTATCTGGAAATGAAGCGACCAGCGCTAAATCCAAGTACAGACGTCTGCCGGTCGAGACTGAGTGAGAACTCCGACAGATCGAATCGAGAATGCGTTGAATCGCCATAGCGGAGGTAAGGACCACTAATGTCGTAGTACTCCCGGCCATAAAGGGTGAGCGTCATTCCTGTGCCCCCCAGGTTTTCAAGCCTCATATGTGCGCCCAGAGACGGTTGGTTGATGTTGAGGCGGGAGTCCTCAGCATATTGTCCGGTATATTGAAATGATATCCGTCCGGCAAGAACGTTTTCTCCGGGCTTCCTCTCGACGTCGGCCGGTGACGGAGGGGAGAGGGGGGAAACGACCGTCGCCGAATCACTGACTGCGGGTGGAAGCGCAGGCACAATTCCCTCTTTCGTGAGGGTTCCGATATCCCCGATACGCGGTGGAAGCAGGGAGACGAGGGCACGACACACGGAGGAATGTGTCGAGATTCCGGTGATCACCGCCGATCCCACACTTGTATCACCTCTGGCGATCACCAGGGTATCGCCAATGGAAAGTCCTTCTTCCTTCCCTCCATCAAAATAGATTTGCGCAGAGGTGAAATAGGTGACACGGCAGCGAATTGAACGCTGCTGTCCGGCGTCGCCGGCAGATATGGCTACGAGAATCAACACTCCCATGAACAGAGAAGACCTGATCATTCTATGGTTCCGGTCATTATGCCTGCGGATGGCATCGGTAGCACGCGGAGCTGAGGTACTGGTATCCGCTGCGCCTCGAATGAATGTTGTCAGTGCTCGCCTTGTCGTGTTGATGACAGTTGATGCATTCAAACGCGCCATAGTTTGCCTGGTTCGCATGGCAGTCGGAACAGGAATTCCACGTGCCGGGACTGTGATGGCTTCCCGCGCTGATGGGGAACCATTGGTCATGGGGAAACAATGTTGCGGGTTGCCAGGTAAGAGCCCGATGACATGTCGCACAATCTGTGCTGAAGTTCGCCGCCGAATGCTTGGGATTGGTCGTTGCCGTGTATTCGCGAAGGTGGCACGACACACATTCGACGGGAGTCCCCTGGAATCGGTTTTGCGTGTGACACGTTTTGCAGGAGAGCGACGCATGAATTCCCCGTGTCGGAAAATTGGTCTTGTCGTGGTCGAATGACGAAAGCCAGGAAGAAGCTGATTCATCGTGACACTCCGTGCAGCGGGTCGAAAATCCTGCTGTCATATGGTTGACTGCTGTTGCGGATTCGAAATCACGCCGGTGGCACCCGAAACAGTCAGACGTGGTGCCTGCGAAGCGGAGTGTGGTATGGCAGAGCCTGCAGGTAGCATCCCGGTGCTGACCACGAAGGGGGAATGCCGTTGTCTCATGATCGAACCTGGGGGCAGGGTTCAGCTGTGCCCAGGACTCGCCGCCATGGCAATCAGTGCATCGCAAGACGAGGGGCCCATGAGGTGATTCCTGGGCCGCGGCAATTCCCGCCAGAGATACGATGAGCAGAATGGTTCTCCGTGAGAGGAGCAGCGGTTTTTGCAGGGACTTAGTGTAAGGTTTCATGGAGATTGCTCTTGTGACAGTCTTCGCAGTCGACCCCCAGAGGTTTGTAGCGGACGACTGGTTTTCCATCCCGGTATTCTGCCGGGTGACATTTTGGGCACGCGACGTCAGCATGGGCCCTGTTCAAAGGAAATCGCGAGCCGGTATTGTGATCGAAAGTGATACGCTTCCAGGACTGTGCCTTGTGGCATGGCTCACAGCGCACTGCTCCCCCCTTGGAAAACTGGCCGAAGTGTGCATCCTTGTGACAGGACGCGCACGCCACCGTGACACCGGCATACTGCACGGGTGCGGCTTTTTCGTGACATTGCACACATTGCACGGTACTGTGTTTGCCATCAAGCGGGAATTTGGATTTGTTATGATCAAAGAGAAGTGACGACCATGATTCGGTGACGTGGCATGACTCGCACTTCTTGTTCTCTTTTGCAAATTGCTCTTTGTGAGGGTCCGGATGACACGTGCGGCACGTGAGGTTCTCCTCCCAACGGAATTGTCTCGTGCTTTTCGCCTGGATGAAGTTGGCCTTGTGGCAGGCGATGCAATTTGTAGCAATGTGCGCGCCTGTCAGAGGATACTTGCTCTGAAGATGACTTTCGACGGTGTAGAGAATGATCTCAAAGCCCTTGTCTGAATGGCACGCCTCGCATTTCCCTCCGTCCGCTCGCAGAGCAAACTGTCCGCCATGGTCATCCTTGTGACAGTCCGCACAGAGGTGAAACCGCGAGATGTGAAATCCCTTTTCGCCGCTGGCATTTATTGCACGCGCAGCAGGGGCGTGACATGCCAGACATTTGACGTCCGCGTGCTTTCCGTTGAGCGGGAATTCCGTTCGCTGGTGATCGAATGTGCCCCCCTTCGTTGTCTTCCAGTTCTCAGTAGAATGGCACTCATCGCATCTGCGAGCGAACTTCTTCAGGTGAGGATCGCGGTGGCACGATTCGCATGTTGAGAACTCCATGCCCCGGTAGAGAACGGCGTTGGATTGATCCACGATCCCTGAGTGACACTGCTTGCACTCCACCTGCTTGTGCTTTCCAGTCAAAGGGTAGCGGGTACGATCATGCGAAAAGGAAGGCGCCGGCTTCCATCCTTTCGTGTCGTGGCACGAGGAGCACGGATTGGAGAATTGACTGCGGTGTATGTCCGGATGACATGAGACACAAGAGGATGACGCACCAAGATACGTCTGCGTCCGTTTTCCCTGAAGCATCCTCACTTCTGGTGCGCTAACGTGTCTCCACGAATGGCAGGAATCGCAAGCGATGCCGGCATGCTTCCCATCCAGCGCAAACCCGGCCGTGGTCCGATGATCGAACTTCGTGGTATCGAACAGTACAATTTCAAAGTCTTCGCCGTTGTGATCGCTATGGCAATCAGCGCACCGTTTGTCGGTTACATGTGCATGAACTCCGCGCGAGGAGTCCATAGCGACCTTGATTTCCTTGTGGCAATCGAGACACTTGTCGTTCGAGAGAGTCCTCCCATACGGATGGCACGAGGTGCATTTGTCGATCCCTTCCAGCGTATGATGCGCGTGGGCGAGTCTGCCGGGCGAGATTTGCGCGTGAGCAGAAAGGGGAACGAGGGCAACAAGTATCAGTGCAACGCGGCCTGCGAACATTCAACCACCCCACACATAGCCAAACAGGACGGCCGTGACAACGTGGACCAAGAAAATGACGAACAAGATTATGGTAAACGGAACATGAATGACATGCCAGTACTGAAAGACGCTGCGCAGTTGTTCAAGAAGAAGTATTCGTCGGTGCAGGATGGACCGTCGTCCGGCGATTCTCGCAGAAGCTGCGACATGATCTGGAGAGACGCCGTTGGCGGAAAGCCATGCTGACAGGGCCCGTCGTCCGGACAACAGGTGGAGGTCATGTTTCGCCACGGCCCAGAGAGTCTTGAGGGAAGAACTCTTCGAAGGCATCGTGGCGTCCATCAGCGTATCGAGCGCAACAGTCTGCTCTGGAGAGAGCATATGATGCTCTTTCAGGAGCGCGAGAAGATGAGTATTCTGAAGCTCGAGCTCCTGAATCGAAAGTGCTTGCCCTTTAATTCCTTTGGGTATTCTGGGCCCAGAGATACCTGCCGACGAACCCGCTCGCAACAACGGCCATCATGCTCCAGAAACCGACTCCAACGATCCCTCCCAGCTTGAACGTCGAGTGATATGCAATCAGGGTCGGGCCGACAAGACAAAGAGCAATGTGGATTTCGAGAAAGTACTTCATTTTGCCGACGGGCTCGAATATGCGGATGCGTTTTCGGGTGGAATAGACGATCACCCCCGCGAGAATCATCACGCTGCCTGCGATGCCGTAGAGGTGGCCGATCCCGCCGGAAGGTTTCAGAAGGTGGAACAGGGGATGAAAGGGTCTTTGCGCAAGGCTGCGTTCGTAGAAGTCGGCGCCCGCAAGCCACGGAAGAACCGCAGCAAGGCAGAATGAGACGACAAGCACACATGCAAACCAGGACTGCAACGAGATTTTTCTCATGAACTGAGCAATGAGATGATACAGATGAGGCACAGTTCGTAGAAGAAGGGGCGGGGCAACATCCTATACGATAGTGGAGCCGATGTTTTGAAATGGACGTACGTAATCATACGGAGTAATTGGGTCAATCTCAAGTGTTGGGTTGGCTACGCGCATGCCTGCCGCGATGATTGCACGAAGGGACATGCACTCCTCCTGAATCCTCCTCCTGAATCCTCCTGAATCCTCGTTATCGGTTGACTTTGGATGAACGGCGAGATATATTTGCGCCATAGAATAGCATGACGGCTTTCTTAGCCTTCGAGCCGCTGCTCTGGACCCTGTCTTGGTTACTTTGTTGTAGAGCCCACTCCGACGACCCCCTGGCTTCGGGCCTGTTCTGTCAGCGCCTGCTCCCCGCTGCTCGCGATCCGGCGTGTGGGGGTCACACACCGTCAAGTGAGTCTGGGGAGTGCCTCTTGCGGAGAGAACTGTTTCAGCTTGGCGCGTGTTTTGTCCACGGAGACGGGTAATGGGTCGAGAATACCCGCATTCCAACACTATTCAATCCACTTCATCCCCGGGGTCTTATTATGACTGCCACCGTTCGACGTGCTGCTCATGCGCTCGGGCTTGCCTCTCTCCTGTGTATCACAGGAGGAGCCGATGCGCCGGCGCAACCTACACAATCCGCTCCAGCAATTGTCGATACGTTTGTTGCCGTTGTCCCTCGCCGTCCCATCGAGGACATCAAAAAGGACATCGAGCAAGTAAATGCACAACGCATGCAGGCAAAACACCGCCAGGCACAAGCGGAGGATGAAGTCCGCACCCTCGAAAACATCATCAGCGTGCGTGAAAAAGATCTTGAAGCGTTAGGAGGGTATCTGGATACCCTGGATTCAGACAAGAAGTCGGGCGAGATCGCAATCGTGAAGCGGAAGATCGCCCTGCTCGAAAAGGTACGGGACCTGCTGGAAATCCGCAAAAAGGTGCGCGCGGGAGAGGTGGAGTCCGCCAAGGCGACTGTCGCTTATACTGAAGCTCAGGAGGAGGTGTACGAACTCGAAGGAACGCTGGTAACGAAAAGGAGTGATCGAGTTGATATCGCCAAGAAGCCCGGCTCGTCGACCGACCTTGCCGCCATCGACCTGGCAATCAAGCGGATGGAAGTTGAAGTGTTGGAGCGGTGGGAGAAGGCGCTCAAGAAGCACGATGAGAGCGTCTCGGAAGAGCAGGATTTTCTTGGCCTTCTCAATAAACTTGCAGAAGCGCAGGACGCATTTCGAGCTCCGTGAGGCAAGACCTTGGGACCGGACACCCGGGGCCGACAGGTGAGAGCCATGATGGTGTTTTCGTGAAAGCTGTTCGAGAGGAAGAGAAAACAGTTGACTCTTTCTCCAGAAAGAGGAGTATTTAAGAAGCGTCAGATCATGGTAACTGGTCATTTTGACCAGATTGTTTTGGAATATTCCCCGGAGCGCGGCACTTGCAGACTCAAAATATTCACACCTTTCACATTCCCGTTCTTGGACTGGCATTTTCCATCGACACGCCTCTGCGTGTGGCGCGTTATGGTATTGCGTCGGTGATTTCCATCGTCGACGACATACTCATCGAGCGGATGCGGGAGCATTACGCGAACCTCTATGGAAAGCCATACACGGCCATCAATCAGAAAGAGGAAGATCACCGTGCGCGGAGGATTACCGCCTACCTCAATCTTGTGAACCAGATCGTCCATGAGCAGACGACAAGGCTCAAGGCCTCTGCCTTCGAGCAGGGGAGCGAAATCGTGAAGTACTTCGAGATGCTTGCTGAACACTCTCCATTGAAGGCCCTGTACCGGCGATTGGCGATGGCGCGCGACCCGGCTCATCGTGCGAACCTGGAAAACGAACTCCGGTCCCGGATTGTCGCGGGTGCGATCGATGTGAACATCATGACGAAACTCGACAAGGTCAACCGTGCCGCGCACGAATCGGAACCGCTTCCGGATTCATCCGATGCGGTTGCCGCTCTCCGTGGTTTCGTCCGGAGTGAGCTTCAGTCATCCGTCGTCCTCTCTGCAGGCCTCAATCCGCGTCTGTTCAGCTACATGGAGCGTTGCCCGGAGTTTCTTCCGGGCCCGGATGGCGCATCGCCGAAGAGTGTAATCCTGAAAGTCAGTGACTACAGGTCCGCCTCGATCCAGGGTAAGATCCTGGCGAAGAAGGGAATATGGATTTCGGAGTATCGCATCGAATCAGGACTGAATTGCGGCGGGCATGCTTTTGCGACTGACGGCATATTGCTCGGACCCATTCTGCAGGAATTCAAGGAGAAGAGAGAATCCCTGACTTTCGAACTACACGCACTCTATTGCGCCGCGCTGCAGGGGAAAGGGGCGAACGTTCCTGCGGAGCCCAGGCCGGTTCGTATCACGGTGCAGGGAGGCATCGGGACGAAGGCGGAAGACGAGTTCCTGCGTGAGTTCTTCGAAATGGACGGAACGGGATGGGGATCACCCTTTCTTCTGGTTCCGGAAGCGACAAACGTTGACGAAGAGACCAGGGCTAAACTCGCTGCGGCCGGCAAAGAGGATTACTACATCAGTGATGCATCGCCGCTCGGTATCGCCTTCAACAATGTCCGGGGCAGCTCGAGTGAAGAACTGATTCGTCGACGTGTCGAGGAAGGAAGGCCCGGAAGTCCGTGCACCAAAAAGTATCTCGTCACCAATACCGAGTTCACAAAAGAGCCTATCTGCACTGCGTCACGACAGTACCAGTCGCTGAAGATCGAGCAGTTGCAGGGCATGGATCTGCCGACGGAGGAGCTCGAATTCCGGATCCAGAAGGTTGTGGAAAAAACCTGTCTCTGTGAGGATCTTGCCGCGTCACCGTTTGTCGGAAAGGAAACGGAAAACAAATGCGCTTCGCATGCGGTTGCGGTTTGTCCCGGTCCCAATCTCGCCTATTTCTCCCGCATTGCCACGCTGGAGGAAATGGTCGGGCACATTTACGGGCGGCTCCAGTTGATATCCGTCTCCGATCGGCCGAACCTGTTTGTCAACGAACTGCGGCTCTACATCGATTACCTGAAGAACGAGATCGGAAAAAAGCTGGAATCGCTGACGACGAACGAGCACAGGTATCTGACGACGTTCCGAAGGAATCTGCAGGAAGGGATCGAGTATTACCGGTCCCTCGTCCCCAAGCTGACGAAAGAGACCGAGCGGTACCGCGAGATCATATGGACGCAGTTGCAGGAACTCGAACTGGAGCTGGAGATGCAGGTCATCCCTTCGCCCGGAATCGAGCTTGTGCTTGTGATGTCCTCACCCCGAGAGGGATAAGATGACGAAAAACTGCTGGCTTGCATTCGGGCTTATGCTCTTGCTGTCGGGATGTGGGAGCACCGGATCCGCCCCTCACATCCAGTCGCAGCCCGAGGAACCCTTCCCCGTGCTTAACGGCTACGGCAACTGGATCGATCTTGCTGTGTACGGACGCGTCTGGCAACCGGGCGTTACAAGCGATTGGGCTCCTTACGTTAATGGGGATTGGGTATGGACGGACCGCGGATGGATGTGGGAGAGCGACGAGCCGTTCGGGTGGGTGGTGTATCACTACGGCAACTGGATGCAATTGGGCGCTGCAGGATGGGTCTGGGTCCCGGGGTACGAATGGTCTCCCGCCACGGTCCGCTGGTATGCAGATGAGGAGTACATCGGATGGTCGCCACTTCCTCCGCCGCGCGCGTCCTTTCCCATGGCCTATGAACCGGGGTTTGAAAACGTCTGGGTCTTTGTCCCGTCAAACGTCTTCACTAATCCAAACGTAGGTCGATATCGGTACTCATCTCCTCCTCCCCAAGGTGGGAGACGGCCACTGGCAGTTGAACGGGGGCCGGATATACGCGAGATCGAACGACGCTCCAATCTGCGCATTGCTCCCCGGAAAACCGTTCACGAGAATGTGCGGAGTGGCCCGCGGACGGTGACCCGGGTTCGCGTCACGAATGACAATACCATTCTACCGCAGCCCGTGCAGCCACAGCCGATTCCTGCTGAACAGGCAGCCCCCGCTCCGCTGCCCTCTGGCATGCGTCAATCGGGCAGCCCGCGGACTCCTGCACCAACTGGTCCGGTTCTGACGAAACCTTCTGCTCCGCGTCCCCCGGCGGTTAAGTCGCCCCCAGCGACGAAAACTCCAAAAGATAGCGTGGACAGCAAGACGAAGGCGCCCGTTACCCCCCGTTTAGAAGAGCGAAAGGAAAAAGAGGGAAAGTAACCGATCCAGTCTATGTCGCCTCCTACTACAGACCGCTCATCTCTTGCACGGTTTGCCTGGCTTTCGATTGCCGCGGCCATTGTCACGATTGCGCTAAAAGCCGTTGCGTATCTGTTAACGGGATCGGTAGGTCTGCTTTCAGATATGCTCGGAGTCTTTCGTCAACCTTATTGGCGCACTTATGGCGCTGGCAATGTTGACGATAGCCGCCCGCCCGGCCGACGAAGACCATGCCTATGGCCACGGTAAAGCCGAATATTTCTCAAGCGGCGTCGAAGGGACGCTGATTCTGATCGCTGCCGTCAGCATCGCCCTGGCGGCTATTCCAAGGCTTGTTGCCCCAAGACCACTCGAGCAGGTCGGGTTGGGACTGACGGTTTCGGTCGTGGCCTCGCTCGTGAACTTGTTTGTTGCGCGAATCCTCCTCAAAGCAGGTAAACGCTACGACTCAATCACTCTTGAAGCCGATGCGCAACACTTGATGACAGATGTGTGGACTTCGGTGGGCGTGCTTGTCGGCGTGGGCGCGGTAGTACTCACCGGTTGGCAACGATTAGACCCTATAGTCGCAATCCTGGTCGCCGGTAATATCGTGTGGTCAGGCGTTCGTATCGTGCGCAAATCCATTTCAGGGCTGATGGACACTGCACTATCGGTTGACGAGCAAAACTCCTTACGACGAATACTGGAGCCGTACACCCAGAACGGAATAGAGTACCATGCACTCCGTACGCGCCAATCGGGTGCGCGACAGTTTTTGTCACTTCATGTGCTGGTTCCCGGGATGTGGACGGTCCAGCGTGGTCATGAGTTATTGGAACATATGGAAACTGACATGCGCCGGGCAATGCCGAACGCCACGATTCTTATCCATCTTGAGCCACTAGGCGACCCGGTTTCGCGGGAGGATATGAATCTCGATCGCGAGGCAACTCCGGCGATTGAACATCCTGAAAAACATCCGTAACACCGCAAGTTTCCACGTTCTGTCCTCCCAGCTGCGCTCAACCCGTCGGATATTGCCTACTTCACCGCATATTGGAACCGCGCTGTCTTGGATACTCCGCCAACGCATCGCGTTCCTCGACCTCGCCACTGGGCGACAGACAAAACTGGGGCCGCATACAACACGGACTTTCCGGACGGTTCGGACGGAATGTTGCCGGATCCGAGCCGGCCGGAGACGCAGCCCCGAGTTGCACGAGAGAGCGAGGGTTGTGCTTTCGTAATTCCTAGCTTCCGGTCGTGTCTGGCGGCCACTTCACCAGAAGGAGTGCATTCCTGGAAGGCCCCGGTCGCGGCTGGTCGATGATTTGCCTGAGCATCGCGGCAGTTGTATCCGGGAGCGTGTGACCCCGTAGCCATGCCGGGTGTCGTGTCGGGAGGCGTGAAGACTCCGACAACTTCAAACGCTGTTGAAGGTGCCACGCCGACCGCCCGAAGCACGCGGTTTCCAGGAGGCACGAATTGCCAAACGGCCCGATCCGAGGGCTGTAACCGCCATCGTGTCAGGCGGCCATGTTCTGCTTGTCATCTGGGGATACGTCGAGCCGACGTTCGACTGTTTCTGACAGGATAGGAAGAGCAGTCCTAGTGCACAAACAGTCAGAATAAGAAAAGAGATTCTGCGGAGAGCCATGAGGGTGCTCCTGAAGTTGTGTGATAGGGAATCGGTTGATTAGTGGTCCGTTGTGATACGCAAGAGAAGATTACGTGCCTGGGCTGCTTGGAGGTCCCTGGGATCCGCGGTCTTCCAACAACTCAAGGCTGCCTCAACGTATTTACCTGCCAGATCGACTCTGTTGATGGATGCATGGTATTTGGCGAGCTCCAGGTCGACTTCAGGCCAGAGCCAGCGCGTCCAGATTCCACTCTGGCGAATTGAAGAAAGGCTTCCCATCATAACTTCCCCCCTCCGCGAGAAGACGAACTCGTACATCTGTGCCGCGCTCGAATCAGATGCACGTGCGGCGCAATCTGCTGCTCCTTTCCGGGCGAGCAAGTAGAACGGGTCTCCGGCCTGAACTCTCTCGACGGCCTCGAAATGTTTCCGCGCCTCCGCGATTTGTCCCCTTGCCATCGCCAGCTGACCCTTGATGAGATTGAGCATATGTGCGCGTCGACGGACGAAAAACGGATCATAGCTCTTGACGGCGGCGATCCGACGGATGACTCCTTCAGCCTCGGCCTGCAAGCCTTGCCTTGCGTAGCTCGTGCCCACCAGTGCAAGTTCGAAATAGGGTGAAACGGAAAGAGCCGAGGCCATTGCCATTTGTGTACGGTATTCCTGATGGAGACCCTCCTCAGCCGCAAGTTCACCAAGGAGAAAGTGAAAATACGCTTCGTCCCACGGTTTCTTGTAGTTCTTGCACTCTTGAATTCCTTCCAGGAAGAGTTCCTTTGCCGGGCGAAGGTTCCCGCGAAAAAATTCAAGGCACGAAAGGATTACGCGGCTCTTGTTCCTGGAGGATGGGTCGTCCGATGACAACCCGGGCCGAAGAACAGCCGCGGCGGAATCGTACGATTGTTTCATCCAGTAGGTCAACGCAATGTAGTTATCGATGGCAGCATAGTCCGGTCGAAGCGTCTTCGCCTTGCGAAACCAGGCGAGCGCTTCTTCCGGTTGGCCGTCGAGAGCAAGCGCAAAGGCGGAATTGTTATAGCATGTCTTTTTGTATTGCGGATAGAGCGCCACCGCCTTCGCATTGGCCTCTAGCGCGGCCTTCGTGTCGCCGGCGAACATCGCCAGGTGGCCCAGAGTTGCGTAGGCGAAGGCGTTGGCGGGATACTTCACCGTCAACTCCTGGAGTTGTTCGTATGCCTTCGGGAAATCCATTTCGAATGAAGGCCCGTAATAGATCGCAAGTATTTCGAGCCTTTCGCGTTCCGTTGCCCTGTGGATCAGCGGCAGGATCCGGTTGTGATACAATGCTGCGACACTGTCCATGCCGCTCTTCCGATAATCATATGCGAGGTCGCTTATCGCCATAACAAACTGCGAATCGATCGCAACGGCTTTTTCCAGAAGAACAGCAGCGTCCTTATACCTGCCCTCTGCGGTAAGTTGGTCGCTTTGAGAATAGAGCTCCAGTGCCTCAAGTGAGGGGGTCGTGACCTGGGCCAGAGGCAGGCCGGCCCTGGAGATCTGCGACATCGATTCTCCGAGGCTCTCCCGCAAGTCTCTGCAAAGGTTGTCCAGACCCGACAGGGCTGCCTCGATTCTGTCTACCTGCTCACGGAAGATCCGGATTGTCTCCCCGTTCGTGGCGTCGATGATTCCGCACTCGAGCACGTACATCGAGCCGAGCTTGCTGATATTCGCCGAAATGACCGCGCGTGCTCCTTCGCGCTTCGCAACGGAGAGTGCCGTCTGTTCGTCCAGCGGTCGGTCAGGCGGGATCTTCAGGAGTTCGCGTGCCTCGGTGATCTGGTCCGGGGAGAGGATATTTATCCGCTCGGATTGACGAAGGGAGACTTTGAGACCTTCTGTAAGAGAGTGATTGAAGACATGGTTCTCCGTTCGATTCTCGATGTCGGCCACGACAACGATGTCTGTTCTCTCCAGCGATATCGATCTTGTCGGTACAACGTACCATATCAGGAACGCGATGATGAACATCGCGGGGATCATCGCCCCCCATCGAACGAATCGTGGGAGGCGCGGAGAGACGGCGGTGCATGGGACCGGGCGTCCGAGTGGATTCGCCAAAGAGTACCAATACATCATCGAGATTCGCGACCCGCTCCTCACGGTCCTTCCGTAGGCACCGCATGCAGAGCGCACTCCACTCGGCGGGAATATTGCGATCGAGTACGGAGGGCTCCCTGGGTTCTTCGTTGTTAATGGAGTACATGACGGCCGGCGGGTGATCTCCCGTGAACGGCCACCGACCCACCAGCAATTCGTACAGCACGACACCAAATGACCAAACGTCGGTACGCTGATCCACGCTCTCGCCCCGGGTTTGCTCGGGCGACATATAGGCAGGCGTTCCAGCAGTCGAAGATCCGTGCGAAACCCGTGTCAGGTCGGAGAGCTTTGCGAGACCGAAGTCCAGGATTTTGACAACCCCTTGATTCGTAATGAAGATGTTTGCCGGTTTGACGTCCCGGTGTACTATTCCATGCCGATGGGCTTCGCGTAGCCCTTGTGCGAGCTGCCTGGCAATCTCCAGCGCTTCTTGAACACCTACCCTGGTCCTGCTCCATCTTGCTCTTGAGTGTTTCGCCTTCATAGAAGTCCATGCAGATGAACATCTGCTCGTCGCCGGTTTGCTCGATGTCGTGGATGGCGCAGATATTGTGATGCTGGAGTGCTGAGGCGGCCTTCGCCTCACGGATAAATCGTTCTCTGGCTCTGGGTTCGTTGGTAAGGCATGCCGGGAGGAATTTCAGAGCGACAAGGCGGTCGAGCCTGAGATCCCGAGCCTTGTAGACGATGCCCATCCCGCCGGAGCCAAGGTGCTCGAGGATTTTGTAGTGGGAGACGACTTTGCCGACCATGAGAGATCTCCACGGGAGTGGATGATCCGTGCGGCACAGGAAAGCCAACCGTACGCCGCTAATGTACGCCAAGGGACGGCGAGAGTCAAATCACCGATCCTGGTTCGCGATCGATTTGGTCGCAATCGATTGGTTCGCGATCGATCTCACAAAGGACGAAAGATCTCGGATCTCCTGCCTGTTGAGTGTCCAGCCGTAGGCCGGCATGAGCGGCGATTTATTCACGCTCCTCCCACCACCGTTGACGGTCTGCAGAATCTGGTCGTCGCTCAGTGCGCTCATGTACGTAGAATCAGATAGATCTCGAGGCCGGGGATCGAGATTGAATGCATTGAATCCATCTCCCTTTCCCTCTTGTCCGTGGCAAACAGCACAGTATCGGCGGTAGAGGGACGCACCTTGCTGCTCTCCATATGTTAACCTTCTCGCCGGTTGCGCGACCGTGATCTGACGGGTGGAATCGACAACCCCGGCGCTGTCAGTCATGCTGCGGACTTTCACTTCGTCAGCGTTTCTTCCCGTGCAGCCGACAACCGCTGCCACACAGGCAATCAGGACAACGATCGTCTGTCTCAAATTCTCAGGTGCGAGATATTCGTTTCTCATTTCAGTGTCATTAAGTATGCCGTGATGGCTTCTGCATCGGCATCGGGAAGATTGTTGTTCGGTTCGATCGTACGTGGATTCAGTCCTTGCGGGTTCTTCAGCCAATGGAAGATCCAGCCGGCATTCAAGCGTGCCCCGACCTTGTCGAGAGGGGGTCCGACATAGCCGCCTTTTGCGTTGACCTGGTGGCACGACTGACAACCGTATCGCTCGAAGAAGAGTCCTCGTCCGGTCGCTACGGTGACGGGGTCGGCGGTCACCAGGCGGTTCAGGCTGTCAGCAATGAAAGACGTTTCCATGTAGTCGACAATGGTGTTGATTTCCGTGTCACTCATGAAGAGATTCGGCATCCTCTCGGGCAACACAGGACGCAGCGAATACGGAACCTTAAAATAGGCTTCGATCCATTTCCTCTGCGCCTGACTGGCTTCAAGCGAGAGATCCGTCGCCACCAGTCGTCCACGGCCGTTCATGACGTGGCACCCGAGGCAGGAGAGATCATTCACAAGTTGCCCAAATTCACCCTGTGGGGAGAATGTGCCCGGCGGGGTCGGCCGCACAATGAACTCTTCAGGGAGTTTCTCGCTGGTGTTTCCGAGCAAAGCAACCGCAATGGCTTCTGCATCTTTCTCTGAGAAGCCAAACTTCGGCATCTTCATTGATTCGGAAAATACTCGGGGATTCAGGAGCTTCGTTTTCAAGTACGACGGAAGTGTTTGATCGATAACAGAGTTTCCGAAATCGATCTCATAGAGGTTCTTGCTTCCTATGGATGTGAGCTCGGGAGCCATTTCCTCGATTCTGTTCACACCGCCGAGCGAATGGCATCCGCCGCAATTGTATTTCCGGAAGAGTGCAAGACCCTTCTCATAGAAGCCCGGATCAACTGTGTGCGCAGAAGGGGTTTCGATGTCGAAGTCGATGAATTCGCCTTCCATGTAGGCTACAACACCCAAAAGCTCTTCTTCGCTGAACCTATACCGGGGCATAGCCACCCCAGGCTGGAATCGCTTTGGGTTCCTGATGTAGTTGTAGAGCCACGCTGCGCTGACCTTGCTCGCGATTTTTCCTAGCTCGGTGGCAACGTACCCGCCCTTGCCGTTGACCGCATGACAGCTGATGCATCGCGCCTCGCGGAATCGAGTCGACCCGAGCTCAACCAGCCTGGTTTTCTGGGTCTCCGTGGCCGAGGTGAGTCGCGATGGGAGTGAGTCAAGCGGGATGTCCCGGGCAAACTGTTTGAATGACACGAGGAAATCCGCGAGTGTGTTTGCCTCATCATCAGAGAGAAGAAAATTCGGCATCTTTGTTTTCACAAAGTATCCCTGAGGATTCTTCAGCCAGTTGACGAGCCAGGCACGATTGACCTTGGAACCGACGCCGTCCAGACTCGGCACCCACTGCTTGCCGTAACCCTCGATTTTGTGGCAGCCGGCACAGTTTGACTCGCGGAGGAGTGTGCGCCCGAGGTTGAGCGTCGGCGCCTGGGGAACCTCGGCCTCCTTGTGGCACTTCGCGCATGCTGCTTCCATGAATGCGCGTGGAAGCATAGGCCTGTCCCAATACTTCACTTTTCCAGTCGACTCCTTGTATTCCGTGGCAGATCCTTGCCCTTCGTGACATACAGTGCAGCCGAATTCCTCGATGTCGTGGTAGATGTGAGGATGGGTGCGATAGGGTTCGGGGGCATTTGTGAGGGCCGGCTCCTTGAGGCCCAGGTGGCACGTCACGCACCGGTCGACACGGTCAAGCTTCTGCACCCAGATCTGCCGTAGGCCGGGCTCCGCGGGCTTCACCCGCTGTGGGAGGCCTTCGATATATTTATTGTAAGTCGCCTGATACCTCCTCCATTCGCGGAGATGGTCTTTCATTGGTGAAACTGCCAGAACCAGGAGGCAGACAATGGCAACGACTGCAAAGATCTTTCGGAGGTTCTTCATCAATAGATTTCCCTCCAGGGCCACGTCCAGCTCCATTCAGGTCCGCGGAAGAGTGTCCCGATCGCCGTCAGGACAACCACGATGATGACGAACCATGTCATGATCCACCAGGTGAGCGGTCGTGAACCAAGCCAGCCGATGAAACCAGTCTTTTTCGGAAAGAAATATGGAAGCAACATGCATCCCACTAGACCAATGCTTGGCACGAGCATCGCGTAGACCTTGTAGAGCAGGAGCACAATCGTCAGGGCAGCAGCCGCACCCAGGAGGAGAATTAGCGTCGCTCGCTGGTTTTCCTTCCAGAGCCCTTCCAGCTTGACGTTCACCCGGAAGTAGGGAATTGCCACCAGTGCGAGTACGACCAGCGCAGGAAGGATGACGCCGGCCACGACGGGTGGGAAATAGTGGAGCAACTCCTGGAGTCCCAGGAAATACCAGGGCGCCTTTGCGGGGTTGGGCGTGTGCTCAGGATTGGCGATCCATTCCAGCGGGGCATTGAAGAAGAGCGATAGCAGGGTGAGGAGTATGACCATGATCATAAATGCGATCGCCTCCCTGACTACCAGGTGGGGCACCGTCATTACCAGCTCTTCCTCTTCCTTCCTGACGCGAGCCGCCGTTCGCCCTTTGATGAACGCAATCCGTTTTGGCACTTTCTTGGCGTCAGAGGTCTTTTCTACTTTGAATTCCGCCATCCCTACACCCCTCCATCCTTTCTCACCCGCCAGAAGTGTATTCCCATCAGCAGAACGGCAATGACGGGGAGGATGAAGCAGTGCAGGACATAGAATCTCACCAGTGCATTTTCTCCGACAATGTTTCCTCCAAGCAGAAGGAACGAGATCTTCTCCCCGAGGCCAAAGGGCATCGCCCTCACCATGTTTGTTCCCACAGAAATCCCCCAGTATGCGAGCTGATCCCACGGGAGGAGATAGCCGGTGTAGCTCAGAAGAATTGTAATTACAAAGAGAACGACACCAACCGCCCAGTTGAATTCCTTCGGCGGACGGTATGCGCCGGTGTAGAAGACCCGCAGCATGTGAAGGAAGACGATCGCCACCATTGCGTGCGCTCCCCACCGGTGCAGATTCCTGAGGAACTGGCCGGAGGAGACCACGAATTGCAGGTCTTTCATGTCACCATAGGCCTGCTGAACCGACGGACGATAGTAGAGCATGAGCAGGGCGCCGGTAAAGACAAGAACGGCAAACAGGCCGGCAGAAAGACCTCCAAGTCCCCACGTGTAAGTGAACTTGATTGAACGTTTGCGAACCTTCGTCGGATGAACGTGAAGGAAGAAGTTGAAAAACACCGCCTCAGCGCGTGTGCGATTCGAAAGGGGCAGCCCGTGACGAAAGATCGACCGCCACACTTGCGACTGAGTCACACTCTTCAGAACTGTATTCACGTCTGCTCTCCTGAGGTACACTCCACAACACTGCGGATCGCTGCAGTCCTCTAGACCTTCAATGTTACCTCTCCCTGAACAACAACGAACTTATCCACGACCAATTGCCCCTGATCGTCGAGCGACATCGCAAACCGGGGGAGAGGTTTCGGTGCGGGGCCGGCTATCACATTTCCCTCCCTGTCGAATTTGCTTCCATGACATGGGCAGGCGACAATGCCGTCCTCTGCTTTCCAATTTGCGATGCACCCGAGATGAGTGCATACCGCAGACAGCGCGTAGAAATATCCTTCCCTTGCCCGGATGATGAACACCTTTTGTTCCTTATTGAGCGTGACGCTCCCCGGAGGATAATTTTCGGGTGAGCCGATCTTAAAGCGCATCGGTGGCTCCTTGACAACATTGGGCGAGAGGTATTCAGCGCTCAGTACCATGCTCCCTACGGTCGTGACACCAATGGCCCCTATGCCGAGCAGTTCGAGAAAATGCCGTCGGGAGAATGACGGTTGCTCTTCCGGCGGGAGGATCGGTGTATTGTCGTCGGACTTTTCCATTCTGCTGTAGCCCTAGAAGTGTCCTTATGTGATCTTCATTGAAGCGGAAACAGTATAGCCTTCCATGGTTATGCATCCCACCGGGCATCGCATAGCGCAGAGGCCGCACCGAATGCAGACATCCTCGTCTTTGATCATGATCGAACCAACTTCGCTTTCATTCTGCCCGCCGATGAGCACGTCACACTGCTCTTCGATTTCTGTTGCCAGCACCTGTTCGGCCTCGACCAGGTCTGTTGTGACGAGATCGATGCAACACTCCGGACAAATATCGACACATCCGCCACAGAGAATGCACTCAGTGCCGGTTTCTTCACCCTTTTCATTGAAAACGGTGTTCTCCCAGCAATGCAGGCAGCGGGTCGCCTCCTTTTGCGCCTGCTCCTCGCTGTAGCCCAGTTCAATCTGTGCGAGTCCGATGCGCCGATCGATCGGAAGTGCTGGGATGGGAACCCGGGGGAGTTGCTCATAGCCCCACGCCCGCCTGTAGGTCCCGGTGTTGGCGACAATGATTTCTGCATCTCGCGTGGTGAGCGCGACTTCTACATTCACATCCCGGTCCCCGGTGAGATACGCATGGATCGATTGTGCCGCCTTCTTCCCATTCGCGATGGCATCGATGGCATTCCTCGGGCCAAACGATACATCGCCCCCTGCGAAGATCCCTGCCGCGCTTGTTGCGAGAGTCTTTGGGTCAACGGTGATGGTATTCCGCGGCGAGAGCTCGATCCCGTCTTCAGGGCGCACCCAGGTGAGATCGGAGGTCTGCCCAATCGCCATAATGAGCGTATCTGCGTCCAGTATCTCTTCTGAGCCTTTCGCAAATTGAGGATTGAACCGTCCGGAGCTGTCGAAGACAGCCGTACAGGCAACGGTTTCCAGGCCGACAACCCTTCCGTTTTGTGCGAGTATTCTGTTCGGCCCCCTCCGGGTGTGGATCTGAACCCGCTCATCGAGGGCGTCGTGGATCTCCTCTTTTGAGGCCGGCATTTCGTCCCAATCCTCAAGGCAGACCATATGAACTTCTTTCGCGCCGAACCGGACTGCAGACCGGGCGACATCGAGCGCCTCGGTCACATCCGTAACATGCCCGACCTCACGTTTCTCCTGCCGTGCGGCAGTTCGGGCGACGTCGATCGCAACGTTACCGCCCCCGACAACGATGACTTTCTTCCCGAGCTCGACGCGGTATCCCAGATTGACGTTCAGGAGAAAATCCACAGCCCGGAGAACACCATCGTTCTCCACTCCTTCGATCCTGAGGTCACGGCTTTTGTGAGCACCGATGCCCAGGAACACCGCGCGAAATCCCTGCTGCTTAAGATCTGTAATCGTGAAGTCCCTGCCGATTGCGGAGTTCGGTTTCAACTCCACGCCGAGGCTCAAAATCGCATTGATCTCGAGCCGTATCAGCTCCCGGGGGAGGCGGTATTCGGGGATGCCGAGTCGCAGCATCCCGCCGGCAACGGCCTGCGCCTCAAAGACCGTCACATCATAACCGAGCAATGCCAGGTCGTGTGCGCATGAGAGGCCGGCCGGGCCGCCGCCGACAACTGCAACTTTGATTCCATTTTTCCTGACCGACGTTCCGAAGACCTCCCTGAGGCGCTCCAGATCAACCATGCTTTCGACGCCAAATCGTTCGCACACGAACCGCTTCAGTGCGCGGATGGCGATGGGCTGATCCAGCGTCCCGCGCCGGCAGGATGTCTCACACGGGGCGGCACACACGCGTCCGCAGATGGAGGCAAAGGGATTCGGGCGCCGCGCGACATGGTACGCTTCCCGGTATCGTCCCTCTTCAATCAACCCGACATAACGCCCCGCTTCCGTATGTACCGGGCACGCCGCCATGCACGGGAAGTTTGAGTCAAGCCATTCGAGGTCGACGAATTTGATTTGCTCGGGCATTGATCAGAAACCGGCAATCACTTGTGGATGTCAAAGTCGACTGTTGCGTTTCCTTTGTCGGAAACTTCGACGGCCACATCCTGACCCTTCAACTTCTCATGCCAGATCTTCAGCGTATACTTCCCCGGAGGGACATTCTTGATCTCGTAACTGCCGTCTTTCGCGCTCACGGCGTAATAGGGCGTCTCAACGACATACACGTGACCTTCCATCTCAGGATGGACGTTGCACAGAAGGGTTGCCGAACAGCCCGGTTCCTTGAAGGTGTATGATTTGGACTGTCCCTTCGGCCAGGAACCAAGATTGAACTTGTCGCAGCATTTGTCCGGGCAGAAGACATTGTGCAGCACATCGTCGCTGTTCATGAAATCGACCGTAGTCCCGGTCAGGACAGGCAGAACATGAGGAACAAACGTCAGGTTCTTCTGATCAATGCGTGCGTGTTCCTTCGGAGCAGGGAACGTCTTGCCGGCGATCTTGTCGACATAGATGATGGCATCACCGCTGTTCTTGACGCCTTTGGCCTTTACCGTACCTGTGATCCCGCCGGCAAGCGCAAGATGTAGCCCTCCCAGCACGACTACCGCCGTAATCACTGTGACATGGATCCGTTTCATAGGGTCAGTCCTTTGAATTGTTATGAGTGAACACTTTATCAGATGCCGAGTGACAGCACGGCTGCCACCTGGCCCGGCTGAAGTCTTGAATCACCATTGCCAAATTCCTTTGCGAAGCTGGCACGCAATGTGATCTTCATGTTGGGACGGACAAGGAACATGACACCCGGAACAATCTGCCCGTCGGTGTACGAGACGGTCTGCCCGGGGTTTGCCGCATCGAGCGCTTCACCCGTCCACGATTCATATCGGATGCCTGGGAGCAACCAGGGAAACACCGTGACGTCGAGCTCCGCGAACCAGACGGTGGAATTAATGCCGACCCCGGCTCCGTTCAGGTATGGTTGTCCATCGTGCCGGAACATCACCCCGCCGAAGAGATTGCACCGGTCATAGAACACGTTGACGTCACCTCCCACCATCCCGAATGAATTCTCCGGTGTCATTTCGGTGGAATCCGGACCAAGTGCCGCCTTCCCCCAATACCCGAATGCGCCGATCGTCAGGGAGTTGTCAACATACGGCTTTGTATTGCTCTCCGGAGTGGTTCCTTCAACGACGCCATCAAGAGGCATTCCGCCAAACTTGTATGTGGCATGGAGATAATAATCCTTATCGGTATGTGCCGGGCCGAATCCTTCAACGATACCTGCGTTCCATCCAAAGCGGCCCCGTGCAATTCCATTGAGTTCAATCCCTTTCTGAGTCTCTTCAATGGTCCAACCCATATCACCTGTTCCGGTACTCAGGGGGCGGGTCGTCATCCAGTATCCTTCGAGCCAGGCACGATGTGTGGAGAACGAAAAGAGGCCTGGTTCAAAGACGCCAACGCGCACATTCAGAGCGTCGTTCTCGCCGACGAGATTGGAGAACGTCACGAAGATTCTGTTGAGTTCGGTTGTCCCGTCGGCATTGAGCGCCAGCTGCCCCCAGAAAGAGAGATCTTCCCCGAGAGTGCCTCCGGCAACTGCCTCGATGCTGCTGCCGAGCCCGCCGAACGTAAACCGCGGATCGGTCTTCGGGTTGTAGTCCATCTCCCCATTCAGAAACACAGAGAGCGGTGAACTTCCAGGAATGCTCCCCGGCCAGATCGATTCCGGGAACGCTTTCTTGTTTCCCTCACTTCCAAGACTGACGGGTTCTTCTTTCACGGCCTCCGGGTCTGCATCTGCCGGGAACTGATATCCGTTTCGACGGAACGCCTCACCGAACGCATTCAGTTTCGGAAAACCGTTGTGGCATGTCATGCAGCTAGTTTTGTACTTGCGGGCAAACGCCGGAATGCCGTACGATTGGAGGGACCCGAGGACCAGGAACGCGGCAACAAGGATGACGCAATTGGTGAAGCGCCTCATGGTGTACCTTTTGACATTGTGAGTATGGTGTGACATGGCGTCATGTGTCACTAATTTCTATGAGTGGCAACAGCAGCCACGAACGAGGCAATTCCGGACGGCCTCCCGGAGCTGATCCAGTTCAAGTGGTTTCACAAAAAGATACTCGGCCCCGTAATGCTTGATATCTTCTTCCGGAATCAGGTTCGGATACCCCGTGATGACAATGACCGGCAACTTGGGGTGCAGCTGCTTGATATGCATCAGCAGGGTGACTCCCGATTGCCGCTTCATTCTGATATCGGTGATCACGAGGTTCACTGTCTCATGAGAAATCACAGAGAGGGCGTCCTCCGCGTTCGAGGCGGACACCATCGTACAGTGTTCTTTTCTGAGAAACTCTTCAAATGCAGAGACGATGTTCTCATCATCGTCGACGACCAAGACCCTCGGCTGGTGCTGCATCGTACACACCTCTCATTCCTATGCGAAGCGAGCGCAAGAGCCGTGCCAGTAAGCACAGCACGGGTCTTGTTGAAAAAGGCTGCAGAATAGCGGAAACGGGTGAGGGTGGAACGATGCGACTACGAGTAGTGTAATATCCCGCTTGGCGCGGTGCCAAGCGGGTCTTGGCAGCGACTGGAGTCCGGCGTCCCTGCGGCCGAACACTACATCTTAAAAGTCGATGACTCCAGTCCGTACTTCTTCAGTAGCCGCTGGAAATTCTGGCGGGTCATCTTTGAGGCTTTTGCGGCGGCGGTGACATTGCCTTTGGAAAGAGACAATTGATGAGCGAGGAATCCCTTTTCGAACAGAGCGATCACGTGGGCGCGAGATTTGCTGAACACCGGGCTCACGATCGGTAAGGCGATAGAATGGGGAAGGGGTAGTGCATGAAGTTCTCCGATGTCATGGGGGAGCATCACTTCACCCTTCGTCAACATGACCGCCCGCTCAATGATGTTCTCCAGCTCCCGGACATTTCCGGGGTAGGCATAGTTGCGAAGCAGCAGCATCGATTCATCAGCAAATCCCCTAATACTCTTCTTCAATTGCTCGTTGTATTTCATAAGAAAGTGTGCGGCAAGAAGCGGGATGTCATCGCCCCGTTCTCTGAGCGGTGGAAGGTGGATTGCTGCCACGTTCAAACGGAAGAAGAGGTCTTCCCTGAACGCCTTCCGTTTGACCTCTTTCGCCAGGTCTTGATTGGTAGCCGAGATGAACCGTGCGTCGACGCGGTGGGTCTCATTGCCGCCGAGGCGTTCGAACTCCCGTTCCTGGAGAACGCGCAGCAATTTCTGCTGGAGTTGCGCAGGAAGATTCCCGATCTCGTCGAGAAAGATCGTTCCGCGCCCTGCGGCCTCGAATTTCCCCAGTCTGCGCGTGTCGGCGCCGGTGAATGCCCCTTTCTCATACCCGAACAGCTCGGATTCCAGAAGCGTTTCAGGAAGGGCAGTGCAGTTGATGGCAATGAACGGTTCCTGTGCGTGCTGACTGTTCGCATGAATTGCACGCGCCACAAGTTCCTTGCCGGTCCCGCTTTCTCCGAAGATCAAAACTGATGTGTGATTGGGTGTGGTAGAAATCGAACCAATGAGTTTGTACACACCCTGCATCTGCGGTGATCGTCCGACAATCTCGTACCGGCTGACGATCTGAGCGTTGAAACTCACTTCTTCCTGTGGAGAAGACCCCTTGCGGCCGGTGCTGGTGAGTGCGCGCCGGACGACGTCGCGAAGCACACCGACATCGAGCGGTTTCGTTAAGTATTCAAAGGCCCCGAGCTGCATCGCCTTTATCGCAGTCTGCATCGTCCCGAACCCTGTTACAAGGATCACCGGAATCGAGGGGTTGCGTTGTCTGATTGCGAGAAGCGCCTCCAGCCCGTCGAGTCTCGGCATGGTGATATCCATAATGACAGCACGGGGGTTCGACCCAATGACCTTGCTCACCGCCTCGTTTCCGTCCCGAGCCACGATCGTGTCATAGCCATCCTTTTTGAACACTTCCTGGAACGCGAACAGAATCTTTTCGTCATCGTCGACGATCAGCAGTTTGCTTCGTTCTGCTTTCACCTGTTCCCCTTGAAGATGATAGATTCCCACCGGTGGGCATCGTCACATTGTAGTGAAGCGGCAGGATGATCTCGAATGTTGACCCTTTTTCCTTCGAGCTCTTGACAGACAGAACGCCGCCGTGGGCATTTACCGCGCGTTTGACCATTGGCAACCCGAGTCCTGTGCCGTTTGTCTTTGTAGTAAAGAAGGGATCGAATATCCTCTGGATCGTCGCGCGATCAATGCCCGGGCCGTTGTCGGTAATTGTGATTCGTACGCACTCCCTTCCTTTTCGCAGGATAATTTCGCTCCTGCTTGCGTCGTCTGGCTCTTGATGTTCCTGCGTCATATCCGGAGAGTGGTATTCGCGCAGTGTTTTCTGCAGTACGACACGTTTGGTGGCGATGGTGATCTTCCCTCTCCCTGCCTTCGAGGGCTGGCTCTCGATTGCCTGGTAGCCATTCAGCAGGAGGTTGACGATTGACTCGCGTATCTGTGCAGCGTCCAGCGTCACCGGAGGGAGACGCTGGTCAAGGCTCTTCCGGACGCTCACCTGATGTTCCTTCAGCCTCGGATCGAGGAGTGCAAGTGCCTGATCGATGAGTGCGTTCAGGTCTGCGGTGCCAAACACCATCGGTGACGGGCGCGCGAAGTCGAGCAGTTCCTGAACCACCGTCTCCATCCGGGAGATTGAATCGAGGGCAACGCGCAGCGACCGCCTGCTTCTGTGTCCGAGCTGCTTCGATTCCTGCTGCAACTGGAGAATCATCTTGATGGAGGTCAGTGAATTCCGAAACCCGTGGGCGATGATCGCAGCCATTTCGCCGGTCGCCATCAGTTTCTCTGAATGGATCAGGTGTTCTTCGATACGCTTGCGTTTCGTGATGTTCGTAATGATCTGAAGAATGGCGGTGGTCTCTCCATTTTCGGCAATCGGAATCGTGGTGTGCTCGAGGAACTGTTCTGCCCCGCTCTTATCCACTGTGCGGTCAACGTGGCTCTCGATCTTGCCCGCCACGTTGCCGCGGGACGCCATCTGGCAGAGTCCCCTGGTGCGCAGCACAACGCTGCTCTCCTTGCCCTCTACTTCTTCCGGACTCAGGCCTGTGATCGAAGTGAACGCAGCGCTGGCCGTCTGGATTCGGCCGGTTCCGTCAAGCATCACAAACGCGCTTGGCACATTGTCAAGAATGGCCTGCAACTTCCCCTTTTGCTCCACCAGCTCCATGGTACGATGATGTACCATCTCCTCAAGATGGCTCCGGTGCTCCTGGATCTCATGTTCATGTGCTTCCAGGGAAGCCGCCATCACATTGAACTGGCGTGCCAGTGCCTCGATTTCATCTCCAGTTTCGACTTTGAGGCGGTGGCGGTAATTTCCCCGGGTGATGATGTCAGCACCTCGTCGTACCTCTGAGATCGGGCGCGTAAATTGGCGTGTTGCAAGCAATCCCAGTCCAAGCGCACCGCAGAAAAAGACGATGAGGAATCCGACAAAGGTCATCGCTGACTCTCGCGCGTCACGAGTGATGGTCTCCCGCGAGACGCTTTCAAAGATATAGAGCGACGTCGTAAAGCCTTGATGAGGCTCGCCACTCGAGGACGGTCTCCGCATTGGAAGGAGCGGAGCATAGGCGATGATCTTCCCGGTCTCTCCGGCGATGATCCCTTCATTTCCCGAGATGATCATTCCGGCAACGGAGGGAGGGTAGTCTTTCTGGAGATTGTCCTCCTGGCGTGATGCGATGAGCTTGTTCCAGTCACTCCGCTCGCCGGAGTTGTAGAGGTAGTGTCCGTCGCTGCTCACGAGGACGACGGTTTCATTCATTCCGAGATTCCGTTCGGCTTCCAGCTCTTTGAAGAGATTTCCGGCGAACACATTGGCAACAAGCACGCCGACCCGTTTCGTGGGACCCCAGAGGGGCGTTGCGAAACTGAAAACGGGGATTCTCTGAACTCCCCGGTAGGTGAGCTCGGCTGGCGAGAAGGATATGTCGCCCCGATGAAGCTCTTCCGTCAGAAGGAAATAGAGGGCCTGACCACTACGGTGCAAATTCGCCGGGGGAACAATTGAAAAGTGGGGCACCGAGTCAAGGATGTCATCCGATTCAATTCTGAGCGCTTCCTCCCGGTCATCGTCGATGATACGAATCTGGTAGTAGATCCCTTTCGTCCTCGCGAATGCCAGGAGCCCGGCAGACAGCTGACGGAGTCGAGAATTGCGATCCCGTCCGTCCGGGTGCTCAGCCGCTCGGGCATATCCTTCGACGTCGGCGGAGTTGAGCAGGAAACGTATATCACCCTCCACATTGGCGAGAAAGTTCGAGGCGCGTCCCCGTGTAGTGGTCACGTCGTGTATCAGGTTTTCAAAGGCGATGTTCTCTGTCGTCCTGATGTTGACGTAGATACCGTAGAGGCTCACACAGAGAACAGGAATAACAGAAAGTCCCACGAAAGCAATCAGGAGCTTCGCGCGGATCGTCAAGCGTGGGAATATGTGACGGAAGCTATGCAGGAACCGGAATCCTTTCCGTTACTACCGTTTTTCGTATGGCGGCTGCTTGGGTACTGACGGCGGCTGCTCTTGAAGTCTCTTTGTGACCTCTTGTATGGCCTTCTCCAATTGTGTATCAACTCCTCGTGCGAGCTCTGCCGGGTCTTCGGGAACAACAATGTCCGGATCCACGCCATGTCCTTCTTTGAACCATGTCCCATCCGGATTATACATTCGGAATGTCGGCACAGTGACCGCTCCTCCATCGATCAACGGCGGAGCTCCGCTAATACCTATCAGTCCGCCCCAGGTCCGGGAACCCACCAGCGGGCCGAGGCCAGCCTTCCGGAAATAATCGGGGAATGCGTCACCTCCGGACCCGCTCCACCCGTTTATCAGCATCGCTTTCGGGCCAAAGTGCGCTACCGGCGGCCACTGCCAGTTTTTCCCGTCGCGGACAGCCCAGAAAGCCAGAGGATTCCGGTCGAGCAGTTCGATGAAACGATCGGGAATCTGACCGCCGCTGTTGAAGCGTTCATCTATGATGAGACCTTCTTTCATGAACTGGGCATTGAACTGACGCATGAGCTCCGTTTGACCGTCTATTCCAGTACTGGGGACATAGATGTATCCAATGCGACCGCCGGAAGCCAGCTCAACCCGCTTCCGGTTTGACTCGATCCATGCCAGGTTCCGTAGTCTCGATTCGTCTCCAAGCGTCGTTACGAAGATTCGCCAGGCCGCATCCATGGATGGTTTGGAATTCAATGTTAATTCGACTGTCTGATCGGCGAGCCCCTGGAATGCTTCCCACGGCGCGCGATGTGGATTGATCGGAATGCCGTTGACTGCAAGAACATAGTTTCCTTCTCGTACCTTGAGGCCGGGCATGGCAAGGCTGGAACGAACCTCACTATCCCACGATGCACCATTGATGATTTTCTTTATCCGGTAAGCCCCGTTGGCGATTTCCCAATCGATTCCCAGGTATCCGACGGAACGTGTAGCCGGCTTTTCCTCGTCACCGCCCCCGCGGTATGTATGGGAGGCGTTCAGCTCGGCAATCAATTCTCCGATTACAAAATTGACATCGGACCTCGTGACGGCGTTCTCGAGGAGTTTTCCGTACCGCAAGCGCATGGCACCCCAATCCACTCCGTGCATGTTCGGGTCATAGAAGAAATCCCGCTCGAACCTCCATACATCGCTGAAGATCTGCTTCCACTCGGCCTTCGGGTCGACGACCATATCGAGTTGGCCGGTGGGCATCTTCTTCTCCGTTTTCTGGTTCTCGGCGACCTCAACGACTGCGTAGAGTGCACCTTTGACGACCAGAACCTTCTTTCCATCAGCGCTTACCTGGAACTTGTCGACGTCATCCACGATTGTCTTCTCCTCCCGCTTCTCGAGGTCGTAGTAGATCAACGGCCTCTTCTTGTCTGCTGCACCTGCATTGGGTCCGCGGTGAAAGATGACTTTCCCGGCGACGCCCTGAACAGCACTGATATTTCCCGCTGCCGGCGGAAGGATAACGATCCGTTGTTCAAAACCGGCAACAGTGATGACAGTCTCTTTTGCTTTCTTCTCGTCTTTTTTGCCCTTCTCATCCTTCTTTGCCTTCTCGGCGTTCGTTGTGTCCTTGTTCAGTACAGTCAGCGTGTCGTTTTTCGGCACAAGCGGCGAGAGAGTTTCTTCGTTCAACACGGCAGCGGCAATGTTCGTAGAATTTGGATATACCCATGTCCCGTCGAAATCTGAATAGACCGGAGCGAAGGTCCTGTTTGTAAGAAAGTAGATATACTTGCCGTCGGGGTCGAACGATGGCTGCACGTCCGCGTAATAGCCGGAGGTGACCTGAGTGCTCTTTCCCTCTTTGGCGTCGAACAGAAAGAGGGCGCTGCTGCGGTTGTCAAGGTCGCGCGCATACGTCAGCCATCGGCTGTCTGGTGACCAGCTCATGGTGAAGCCGTCGAGTGCGCCCTGGTAGAAATAGTTCGCCTTATCGACGTCGATGGTCCGGTCTTTCTCCAGATCGTAGATTCTGATTCGCATGGTTTGGTCGATGAAGGCCAGCATTTTGCTGTTGGGTGACCAGAAGAGGTGGTAACGATATCCGGGCCCGTAGGAGGTTACTTTCGTTTCGGTCCGTTTCTCGAGATTCAACAGCGTGAGTTCGTATTCCCCTGAGCGATCGTTCCAGTAGGCCGCCAGTTTGCCGTCGGGGGACCATGCCGGGTATCTCTCGGCTGAACCGGAAGTGCGCGTAACGTTGTAGATCGGCCCGTTTTCAGCCGGAACAGAAAAGATGTCCCCTCGTGCTTCAAACAAGCCGCGCTTGCCATCCGGCGACAGGGAAAACTCCGTGATGAGGTTGCTCGCGTTCTCGGAATGGGGAAGGATCGTTATTTCATCTGTCACAACCTTGACAGGAACTTCATGTTCTTTTTCTGTGGCAAGATCCAGCAGATAGAGCGTACCCCCCGACTCGAAAACGATGCCGGGAGGGCCGAGCGAAGGGAAATGAATATCGGTGTCAGTGAAGTGCGTGATTTGCCGGCTCTGCTTCGAGGGAATGTCGTAGACCCAGATGTTGGAGCGATTCTCTTTGCCACGGTCGGAAAGGAAGTAGATACTCTTCCCGTGCCACATGGGAAATTCGTCGCTGGCGTCATTGTGGGTGATGTTTTCGTCCGTTCCCTTCTCGAGGTCAAAGATGTGAATGTCAGGCGCCCATCCGCCACGATAACGCTTCCATGTGCGGAACGCCTGCGTGATGTACGTGTAGGCAAGTTTCTTTCCATCAGAGGAGAACGAGCCCATCTCGGCGTACGGGAGGGGCAGCTGTTGCGGGAGCCCACCCTCGGGGGAAACGCTGAAGAACTGATTGAACCGCTGGCGCCCGCTGAACATGGATGAGGCGAAGAGGATACGCTTACCGTCAGGATACCATCCGATGACACGGTCCGGATTGCCGTGCGAGGTGACACGCACAGGCATTCCACCGGTTTTTGAAATGACATAAACATCGGTATTTCCGTCGTAGTTTGCACTGTATGCGATGGTCATCCCATCCGGGGAAAAGCGGGGGAAGAGTTCCTCTCCTTTCGGCGAGCTTAGCCGCACGGCTGTACCTCCATCGATGGGGACCAGCCAGAGGTCACCTGCATATGCGAAGACAATTTGTGTTGCAGAAATGTCCGGCGTACGCATCATTCGTGCGTCGAGTTGAGCCGGAGAAGGAGGCGGAACTGAGAACATCATAAGCAGCACTGTGGCAGTCACAAACCATGGGGATTTCATGGGACGGGGTCTTCCAATGTGACGGAATAGGGTTGAGCGTGCGTGAGCGAACGCTGGATGTACTTTGTACGTACGCTCCGGCAAACTCGTTGCGGGCGTGGAAACAACTGCACGAAGAGCCTGCGGAACGGTAGTAAGATAGGGGAGAGGAGGGCGAGAGTCAACCGCGGGAGGTCCCCGCTCCCCATCCCATCCGTTCCCCATCCCCGTTCCCCGTCCCGTTCCCCTGCAACATTATCCTCCCTTGCCGGTCTGTCTGATATTTGCGGGGCACCCTTGGCTGCATTGTTGCTCAGCCTGCTTGGTATCCCTTTGGTGCTCAGGCGACGCTGGGAAGAAGAGCAATTGCTCCTGGAGGAGGTCGGGTCTGAATACTCCGCCTACATCGACCCAAAGTGGTTCTAGGTTCAATTGCAGCTTGCTTTTTCGGCGCATCCGCACGATGGTTCGGAATTCGCCAGTGTCCCTCTGATGATTCCCGTTGCGCAACCGACGCATGCTCTCACGGAAATTGCCTCCTGGGAACAATTTCGCGCGCACGCACCGCATTCCATGCAATACTATCGATCCGATAGTAATCTCTTCTGATTCCCAGGAGGACCATTATCGCACCAAAACGGTCGGACAGGTCGATGTGCGTCGAGAGGCGAGGGATCGTTCTTGCTGGTGAGGACTGGGTGGCGCATCCGCAAGCGTTATTCTTGGCCATTGGTTTGCTCAGTAACGATAGTCCGGGGCGAGAAGTGAGAGCATTTGTTATGCTTCTTATATCGTAATAATACGATTACGGTTTCACTGAAGCAACACATTGCACCAGCGCACATGAAGCAATCTACGAAGAGTTGTCGGGCTGAATCTTCCCTCAAACATTCGTATATTCTTACAGAGTGGACTCTTCGGCTACTGTTACATTCACAAAGAAACTCGCTCTTTCTATGAGACCAAAAACAGCTTTGAAATGCCTCATCCTCTAGTTTCTTCCTTTCTCATTCCGCTCTTGCGCAAATTTATCCTGATCAACACTACATTTCCAGGATCGACTCGTTGTTCCAGAGCATAGAAACGAATGATGGATTGACCCTTAGCACTGATGGCAAGAGCCTGATGCTGCAGCCGGATCGTACGGATGGGTATGTGATCCTGAACCCGCAGTACTCACAGTACCCATTCAACGAAGGGCTGCCATCCTGGAATGGCTCGGCACCTGACAACAATAGTTCCTTCAAAATCCAAATGCGTTTTCCCTACAATTCCGGCTGGTCTCCCTGGTTGACCGTTGGATTCTGGAAAGCGAACATCTGGAGTTCCTACGGTTCTATCAGTTATTCCGGCGGGTTAATCGATTATGACAATGTGAAGGTGAATTCGTTTGTAAGTGCGTGGCAATTCAAGATCATCATGACACGCACCACGGTTGGCCAACCATCCCCGACCGTGCGCAAGCTGAGCTTTCTCGTCAGCGATTCACGAACAACAGCTTCACTCAATTTCACTCAGATTCTCAATGACAAACCGGCAGCGATTTTCATCCCGACCAATTTTATCTATCAGTATGGCGTTGATCCAGACATCGGCGGCAGTATCTGTTCTCCTACATCGGTGTCCATGATCCTGCGCAGCTATAATATTGCCGGTCGATCCTTTGCTTTTTGCCCGCGCGACGTACGATCCTCACTTCGACATGTTTGGTATCTGGCCCAGAGTAGTTCAGAATGCTTCGGAATACGGACTGGATGGTGCCGTTACGAGGTATCGGAGCTGGAGCCAGGCGAGAGAGGTGCTCGCAAACGGCGGGCGTATCTCGATGTCTGTCGGTGAGCCACTATATTCGGGTCACCTCATCATGCTTGCTGGTTTTACGGCGGGGGGTGATCCCATAGTTCATGATCCGGCAAAAGCCAATGGGTATTCCTACGTCTTCAACAAGAGTGATCTCACGCATTCCTGGTTTGACAAAGGAGGGGTCGGGTATACCTTCTATCCGGTCGAATCAGGGTTTGCGTCCGTGGAAGTTTTAGCGACGATGGACAACTCTGCAAATGCATTCCAGTTGCTTCAGAATTATCCGAATCCGTTCAATCCGGTTACCACGATTGGATTCCGGGTGCCGGGTGAGAAGACTGGGTCTGGGGTCTCGGGTCTGGGGTCTGGTTTGGTGAGACTTTCCGTGTACGATCTTCTGGGTCGCGAGGTGGCGGTGCTGGTGAACGAGCGGATGGACCCGGGAACGCACACGGTGAGATTTGATGCGTCACGCCTTTCGAGCGGCGTATTCTTCTGCAGAATGACTGCAGGCAACTTCACAGCAACCACACGAATGTTGTTGGCGAAATAGCGCATGAACCAGTCCGGTTCAGAAACGAAAGGCATCCGCGCTGTAACAATCATGGGCATTCTGGCGATCCTGCTGTTCATTGGCGGGACCGTTGTGGCCTATCGCCTTTTCATCCAGGCACCGGCGAAGCTTGCACACGCTACCGCGGAGGGGCTGCGGGCACTCTTCCAGGTGACTCCGCGCGTGACCATTAACGAAACAGTGATCATCGAGCAAACCTCTCCAATTCTCGAGATCGCCACAATTTCCCGCCCGCTGCTGGTCGACCACGAATGGTCGCATACGTGGCTCGGCAGCACAAAGACACTCCACGTCAAGGGAACATTCACCGCAAAAGCAGGGTACGATCTGCGGAAGCCCTTCGAGATCAGTATTTCTCCTTCCACCCTCACCGTGACGGCTCGATTGCCCGATCCGCAATTGTTGTCGCTGCAGATGGATTCGTTCATCGTTCTGCAGGACGAGAGCGGATGGTGGAATCGGTTGACAGAAGAAGACAGGACCGATGCCGTCAAAACGCTCCAATCCGTCGCGCGCAAGAAGGCAGAAGACTCGGGAATCCTCGAAGAAGTCCGGCGCAGCGCGGAATCGCGGATACGCGAGCTTGTGGAGCGAAACGGCGCCCTTGTCGCGTTCGAACCAGCCGAACGACCATCCTGATTGACTCCTTCTCACCCCGGTGGGGATTCCCTTGTGGCTCCCGGAGTGTCTGCAGGTTGGCGCTCTTGCCGAATGCGTGACAGAGTTGTTGAAACGTCCGGGTGAATGCACGATGGCAAACTTCGGGCCGTCCGTGTTTTTGAGTCCATGAGTTTTCCGAAATCATGCCGGGACAGGGGAGTCTTGTCACCAACCCGGTCGTAGATAATCTGCTCGGGGTCGTTCCCGGGGTAGGCGTGGAGAGGCGGGGTGGAGGCAAAATCTCCCGGGTTGACAGCGACAGCCGCAGCTCCTGCGACGAGAGGTTGAGTTTGTGAGAACTGTTGCTGGTGCCGGCCCGGGTGTTCTGCGTTATGATCAGCCGCGTCAGCAGCGCTGTTTTGCTGTTGCTGCTGTTTTTTTTGTTTGGTTATGTCAGGTGTGGTTTGGTTAGGTATGGTTAGGTTAGGTTTGGTTAGGTCAGGTAGGGTTAGGTTAGGTTGGTTAGGTGGAACAGCGCAGTACCGGTGCGTTTGCAGGTTTTCGGAGGTACTGCACACATCAATTTGCTCATTTGTACCGGTATAGCACTGGTGCACCTGGTCGGTTTGGGCCGTACTGTCACTGTCATTCTGCGGGGTTGGGATGGTACTGCAGTCCTCCTTGTACAGATCCCTGACGTGCTGCCAGACTTCTCGGTGGCGCTTGTGTTTTGCCTGCAGAAACGGCCCTGCATACTCCCACCAATCGTGCACACGGAAGTATGGTTGGGTGTCAAGCCAACGGGCTTGTAACATCGCACGAACAAACTTCTTCGCCTCGGCGCCGGGAAGTCCCACTGCCGCAGCGAGCTGTGATGCATTGTGGCGACGGAGGTCGCCGTCAGGAGCGTAGTTCATGCACCACCACCAGAACCTGTGGAGCATACCGATCGTAGTGTTGATATCCCACTCCATCATGTTCATCAGACGGAGCGTTTTGGGGTGGTTGAGGAGTTCTTGATGACTTTCTATCCAGGCCATGGTGCCCTCCTTGTGTGAACGGAGAGTAATATAGTATCAGAGGTAGCCGAAGAACAGCACTTATTTTTAAGTGCGGTAATTTTGGGCTAACTGGGCCCTCTTCTCATTGATTATCCCGAATCGCCACCGTACATTCAGGTAGAAACATTTGGGGAAAACAAACACGGTGTGCTCAGAGCCTCTTTGTCAGATGAGCGGGAGGCTTTTGCGTTTCATTGCCGGGTACGCTACGGGCTGCCTGCGTGAGGTGTACGGTGCTAAAGTCTTCGATGAACATTCGATATGAATCCCGAGTCCCCGGGCCGGATGATTTCTGGAAGCTGTTTGCGACGACAGGTTGGAACGACGAATACCACCTGACTCCGGAAGAGTTGTATGCCGCAATCGCACATGCCTGGCATGTCATCTCGGCCTACCGTGATGATCATCTCGTGGGCTTCGGCCGAGTGGTTTCAGATGGCGTGCTGCATGCGATGATCTACGATCTCATCGTCGATCCAGAGTTCCAGAGTGCGGGGATTGGCGCAGAGGTCCTCAAACGTCTAGTGGCCTTGTGCAAGGCTGCAAACATCCGCGATATTCAGTTGTTCTCTGCCCGGGGTAAACGGGAGTTCTATGAGAAACGGGGGTTCCGGGCTCGTAGCGATGATGCGCCGGGAATGGAGTACGTGGGATGATGTTCTGTGTTTCATCGGAGCCCCGTGTCCGACGACAATCTTCACATTCGGCCTTATGCTCTGGACCACGAGCAAGGTGAAACTCTCCCTGGTTATTCTGCCATGCTTCTAGTCGATTATAGGCTTTGGAGCCGCGCTCAACCTCGGTATTCTGGAGGATGTCGGACTCTTCGTCGCCGGGGCAGTCGGAACAATTCTGCTACTGACAAGACGGGGTCCGCAAAATACGCGTCCGGCTATTGGTGGATGATCACACGGACGGGCCCGATGATCAGATCGCTTCTATTCCATTGAGCAGCAATCAGGATCGCGGTCTCCGTCAGCGTCGACGGCGCCCGGAGGAGGATGTTCCCGCCCTTCGTGGCCAGGTCGTCGATCAGGATCATGCCGGGGCGAAGCTGCTCAATATCGATTGACGCCTGCTGCGCATGCCGCGCATTCACCCGGGGTGCACCCAGCATATGGGTGATGATGTCGGTATCGTACTTGCCGGGCAGGCGCATCATACGCTCAAGGACTTCGGTTCCCCTGAAATTGGGCGTGGTGTTCTTCTCGATGTCCACCAGGATGTGCAACAAACGCGCGCCAAACGGGATTTCCCGTTCCTTGAGTGATTCGCCCACCGGTTCGCCGCTGCCGTCAAAATCGCGTTCGAGCAGCCGGATAATCCGTGCGACATTTTCGAACTGGGGGATGTTTTTGAGCAGACCCGCCGCAAAGATGTGGTGGTTCTTTGCCACGGGAAACCTATCAAGGGCGGCGAGCCCCTGCTTGTTAACGGACACCTGCACCCATGCCGGCAATACCGCGAGACCGAGGCAGAAGAGGTCCAATGCCCGCATGATGTCCCATCGTTCCTTCGTGTCCAGATCGGGATAGAGCGCGAGCGCTGCCGCGCCAAGACGCTTGCTCCGTTCAGCGAAGGCACCCGCGTTTGGACTGATATAGCTGATCATGTCGCCAAGAAGGCTGACGGTCTGTGCAATCGTCCCATCCAGAAGTTTCTCAAGCGTGAGGCTTTGTTTCGCCAGGCGCTCCAACAGATACTTGTTCTGAGCGACCATGTTAAACCGGGCGACAAACTCATGTATGAGTACCCGCAGCTCTTCATCGTTCCAGGGTTTTGCAACGTGCCTGCTAATACCGCCGTTGTTGACGGCTCTGAGAGTAGCTTCAAGATCCGAGTGACCGGTCATCATAACGCGGATCGTATCCGGATGAGTGCGGGCCACAGTCTCGAGCACTGCGGCCCCGTCTTTCCCGGGCATACGCTGATCGGAGATAACGAGGGCAAACGGGCCGACATTGGCCAGCATCGCCTCGATCTGCGTGGAATCATCAAGAGTGTACGTCTGAAGGTCCTCCTTGCGGAGCAACGAGGTGAACGACGACAGAAGGTTTTTCTCGTCGTCCACATACAGGACTTTCGTATTCTGTGGCGGAACGTTCATTGTGGTTCTCCGTATTGAGGGCGGCTTGTTAACAGGTGTTGAAGCCGTGGGACCCAGCGTTTCGTAGCTTCGTCCAGAGGATGGTCCACGGCGGCGGAGCGGAATGACCACTCCAGATTCTCAGCGATGAGGAGTATTTGCATGAGCGCATCGTCGCCCGGCGGGCTATGATGGCTTGCGACTGCGGCCACGATTGCCGGGGGGAAGTTCCAGTACCTCAGCAACGCACTTCCGACTTCATCGTGCGTGATACCGAAGATCCGGGCATCTGCTTCCAACAGTGGTATCCTTTCGATTTCTGTAAGCTCGAGGAACTCCTGCATCCGATCGGATTCAGCAGATGCATGGACGACGAACCCGATATCCTGGAAGAGCGAAGCGACAAACGCAAGATGTCGATCATGGAATCCATCCCAGAGCTCTGCGATCGCTTTCGCGAGACTTGCCCTGTACAAGGCCTGATTCCACAGTGCCTCCACCATCTTTCCGTCTGAATTTCCTGAACCGGGATGTAACTTGTCAAATGCCTCGATCGCTAACACGAGACCGGCGACGTATTCTGTGCCGACGAACAACACCGCTTCGCGCACCGTGTTCACTGCCCGCCGGGTGCCGTAGTGCACCGAATTTGCGACGCGCAGCAACCGGGCGATAAGAGGAGGATTTCTTTCGATTTCTTCAACAATATCATTGAGTGGCATGTCGGTGCCGTCGAGTATATTGGAGAGCATGCCGAGGCACCGGGGAGGAGACGGGAGGTGATCCGCGGAGCCCAGAATCTCGTCCAGCTTTTGTTCCTGCAAGCCGCCGTGTAGTCGGAGTGACTCACTGATCAATGTGCGTAACAGCGCATCGTCCCAGGGCTTCATAACATAGTCCCTTGCGAGGCCTTTGGCAAGCGCATTCAAAACGACGTTCTTGTCTTCGTAACCGCTGAGCATAATTCTGATGGCGTTAGGGCAAATGCCGCTTGCCTTGTTCAGGAACTCAATGCCGGAGAGACCCGGCATTCGCAAATCAGAAACAATGACATCGGCAGGGGTGGTTGCGAGGTGATCAAGTGCCGCGACGGGATCCGAAAAGAGCACGAGCGTGTACTCTTGCTTCCTGAACAGGCTGCGCAGGGCTGCAAGGATGGCTACTTCATCGTCGACAAACATGACTCGCGGCCAGGTGGATGTGTCGGCGCTGGAGAATCGTTGAGAACGGATGTCCGCAATCATGGATTGTCCTTTTGAGGCTCCGGCTGCTGGATTGGGAGCGAAATTGTAAAGGTCGTGCCCTTGCCCGGATCACTGCGCACGGTAATATCTCCCAGGTGTTTCTGCACTAGGGTGGCGGTGATCCAGAGACCCAACCCCGTGCCTTTCCCGACCGGTTTTGTTGTGAAGAATGGATCAAAGATCCTCTTCAGATTTTCGGGCGGGATGCCGCAGCCGGTGTCCTGAATCTCGATAAAGACGTGATCTCCGTTCGCATGTGTCCGCAGGTGGATCTCTCCCTTCTCTTGTATTGCGTGACCGGCATTGACGATGAGATTCACAAATACCTGTTTTATCTCTCCGATGTTGCATGTGACGGCTGGAATTTCCCCATAGTTACGGACCACCGTTGCCTTGTATTTGAGTTCGTTCCACGTGATCATGACGGTATCTTCGAGGGCTTCATTGATGTTGGCCTCCGTGAAACCGTTGCCCGAGACATGGGTGAACCCACGGAGCTGTTCCACTATACGTTTGATCCGGCCTGTTCCTTCTTGAGTATGCTGCATGAGTCTTCCGAAATCCTCGGTCATGAATGCGAGGTCCAACTTCTTCTCCGAGGCGTGAAGAGTATCCAATTCATCCCGCACGCCTTCTGACTGAGGCAGACGGCCGCCCAGAGCCTTCCATCGATAGAGAAGACCCAGAACGTCATCGAAATATTCCGAAAAACGATTAAGATTACTTGTTACGAAAGCAAGAGGATTGTTGATCTCGTGTGCAATCCCCGCGGTGAGTTGCCCGATGGAGGCCATCTTCTCAGATTGCACGAGGCCGTCCTGTGCTTGGCGAAGCTCTATCACCGAATGCTCCAGCGCCTCGTTCCGCTGGCGAAGTTCCTGGTCGAGCGCATGGCGTTCCTGTTCCTGGCGGATCTGATCGGAGATATCTTCCTTGACCGCCACAAAGTGGGTAATCACGCCATTGTTGTCGGCAATGGGCGAAATAGAAGCCTGTTCCCAAAAGAGCGAGCCATCCTTTCGCTTGTTGCAGAATCTCCCACGCCATTCGCCGCCCGAACTGATTGTTTGCCAGAGGTCCGCATACTCCTCAGCGGACTTGTCCCCGGATTTGAGAAGCCGGGGGTTGTTGCCAAGGGCTTCTGCGGCGGTGTACCCCGTGATTTCGCAGAATTTCGGATTGACATACTCGATTGTCCCCTTCGCGTCGGTAATGACAATCGATGCCGGATTATGTTCCACCGCGCTTGACAGTTTCCGCACAAGATGTTCGCGCCGCCGCCGTTCGGTAATGTCTCTGCTGACCGTGATAAACCGCGTTCCCAAGTCGTTGACGAGGAGAGTGATGGAGGTGTCGACCGTGCGCCAGCTCCCATCGGAAACGTGCATCTGATGTTCAATACTCTGATGACGCATCGTCCGGGAAGCTTCATCGAAGGCTTCCTGCACGCGCCGGACATCTTCAGGATGTACCACGTCTGCAAAGCGCGTTCCCTCAGCAGTGCTTCATCAATATCCAGGTGGCGGTAGGCAGGGCTCGCGTACTGGAATCGCCCGTCCGGTCCCAACACGGCGATCAGTTCGGGCACATTCTCCGAGATGATGCGAAATCGCTCATCGCTCAGCCGATGGGCCTCTTCGGCACGCTTCTTGGCGGTGACATCATGGATAATGGAGAGAACAATATTCCGGCCATCAACTGCGACAGGGCCGCTATGCACTTCGACGTCGCGCATCTCACCATTGGCAATCCGGTGCTTCCAGACAAATTCGCGCTGGGCGCCACTGATGGCCCGGGCAAGGCCTTCCTTCAGCTTCTTGAGGGGTTCCGGATTTATTTCCGTGACGTTCATCCTCGTCAATACTTCCCGGGGATATCCATAGAAGCGCACGGCGGCCGGGTTGGCATCGACAATCATCCCTGTTTCGGGATCGAGCAGGAGCATCACCGCGTTGTTCTCCTCGAACATACTCCGGTATCGGTGTTCGGAGCGGACGAGCTCTTCCCGGAGCTTATGCTGATCCGAAAGATCCACAAACACGCCGATGACGCCCTCCACAGTACCGTCTGCATCTTCGAAGGTGGCTTTGTGAACAACGCCGGTGCGTTTCTCTCCTGTCGCATTCTTCGTGACAGTTTCATACAAAATGCTGCCGGGATTGGCAATCAACATGTTATCCGAATTCCGTTGCGCCTCTACCTGATCGTCGGGCAAGATCATGGCAAGCGTTTTGCCGGTGATGGAAGTCCTGGTGACGCCGTAAAACTCTTCGAATGCGGCATTACAGCCGAGAAACCGTCCGACCTTGTCGCGATAGAACACCGGGGCCGGTATTGCGTCAAGCAAGTTCTGTTGAAACCTGACATCATCCTGGAGAATTTCCTCATAACGCTTGTAGGCGGTAATGTCCCGGTTGATTCCCATCAGACCGTTTATTTTCCCATCTTGCCCGCGGGTGGGGATCTTTGTTGAGAGGGACCATCCTTGCGTGCCGGCCGCATCGATCTGCGGCTCTTCTACATTTACCAATGCCTCACCGCCCTCAAGAACGCGTCGTTCATCTTCCACATACTGCGCTGCGAGATCGGGAGGAAAGAAATCGGCATCGGTCCTTCCGAGAATGGCGTCGGCCGGTTTTCCCAAAAGCCTCGCACAGCCCGGGTTGCAGAAAAGAAACCGGTGTTCGAGGTCTTTGATATAGATCTGGTCCGGAATGTTGTCGATAAGCAACTTCATGAACTGTCGTTGTTCGGAAAGCTCGGTCTCGATCTTTTTTCGTTCGGTGACATCGATAACGGTGCCCACGAGAATACTTTCCTCGGCTGCGACGATGGTCATGACCACCCAGACGCGCGCCCCATCGCCTCTCATGAGGGACAATTCTCTTCCCTCAATCCGGCCATGCGCGCGGAGTTCGTCCGCGATCCGGCCCCCTTCCGCGCGATCAACGAGAAATCTTGACGCGGACATGGGGTTGAGGGCCTTATCCGGGGGCAGACCCATCATGGCAAGTAATGCCTTATTGCAGTCGAGTATTCGCCCCTTGCCATCCAGCCGGAACACTCCTGCAAGGTTGTTCTCAAAAAGGAGGCGGTAGCGCGATTCGCTTTGGCGAACCAACCGCTCTGACATGTTCTTGGTTATCGCAAGATCAAGGGTGGCCTTGATCTCCCGATCATCATACGGCTTGAAGATGAATCCGTAGGGATCGGCGATTCGCGAGCGTTCGAAGGTGACCGGATCCGAAGAGGCGGTCGCAAATACAACGGGAATATCGGCCTGTGATCGGATCTCCGCCGCGGCTTGTATGCCATCGACATTACCTTTGAGACGAATGTCGAAGAGAACGATGTCCGGCCTGCGGGCGAGAGTCTCCTGTATGGCTTCTTCCCCCGTTTTCGCAATTGCCAGCACGACGAAGCCCATACCCGTTAATCGGCATTTCAGATCGTGCGCAATGATGCTTTCGTCTTCCGCCACGACGATCCGCCATCCCGTTCTCCTGGTGTCCATGGTATTCAGTGTCATGGTGTTTAGCCCTGGAATCGTACAGTAAAAGTCGATCCGTTTGTCCTGGCTATCTCAAGTGTGCCGTCCAGCTGATCGGTGAGCAATGTGATCAAGTGGAGGCCCAGGGTCTCTCCTGACCTCACATCGATTGTTCCCGGGATGCCGACGCCGTCGTCAGAAACTGAAAGGCGATACATTCCTGCGGTCTCAGCAGCAAAGACAATCCGGACGACGCCGGAACGTCCCGCCGGAAAAGCATGCTTGAACGCATTTGACAGCATCTCGTGTACGAGCAACCCTGCAGGGATGGCCTTGTTGATATCAACGGGAGCATTCTCCACCTCCAGTTGCAGCGTGCATCGGTCTTCCTCGCCTATATACGCATCCTTCATGGTGAAGGCCAGCTTCTGCAGGTATTCTCCGAAATTTATAGCCGCCAGATTCTCTGCGTGGTATAAATGCTCATGAATGAGCGCCATCGTGCGAATCCTGTTCTGGCTCTCCTGGAACAGGGCCTGGTCGAACGGGTCCTTCACGGACGATTCCTGGAGGTGCAACATGCTGGAGATGATCTGCATATTGTTCTTGACGCGGTGGTGGATCTCTTTGAGCAGTGTCTCCTTCTCGCAGATCGTCATTTCGTTTCGTGCATCCTGCTGCCGTTGTCCCGTGACGTCAATGAGCGTCCCCCGATACCCGGTTGAAGCGTTGCCACCCTCAAGGATTGGCCCACCGACCGCACGGACCCAGCGCGAGCTGCCGTCGTTCCGACGAATCCTGAACACCATATCGAAGGCCGTCCGGGCGCGAAAGTGTTCCTGAAACGAGGAATTGACAAGAAGCCGATCTTCTTCGTGAATGCCGGCAGTCCACCCTTCGCCCATTGACTCCTGCGATTGCAGCCCGGCAAACACTTGCCATGCACGGTTGACGATGACGAACCGACCTGAGGCGTCAGTCTCCCATGATGGCACCGGGAAAGCATCTATGACGGAACTCTGATGCGACAGATCCTCCCCGGGAGGCCTGGGGACAATATGCAAGGCTAGAGGTGTCCTTTTCCGTATTGTGCCTACTGATCCGTACATTTACAATTTCCCTTCCATCGCTCCAAATTCCCTCAATCAGCAATTGACATCTCCTGCAATGTCTCAATCAGCTTGTCGTATTCCGTCGCTTTCCAAAAGAAATAGTCGGCCCCCATGGCTTTGCTGATGACCCGGTACCGCTCATAGGGGAAATTGGTCCAGACAATTATCCGAACATCCTTGTCCATCTTGCGGATGGCCTGAAGAACATCGATACCTGTCCCGCCCTTCAATTTCATGTCAAGAATGATGACATCGGGCCTTTCACGCATGAAGACCGCGACGGCGTCGTCGGGGGTTCCAGCTTCACCCACGATCGTGAATCTGTCCATATTCTGGATCATCTCACGCAGACGCTCACGGACGATCGGGGTATCGTCTACGATTTCGACTTTCAGACATTTCATGAGCGCAATTCCTTCTTCACGTTGTCTGAACATACGAAAGAATGAGGCTGGCCGGTATCGGACAGAAGCGCAATCAAGGCTCAGTGTTTGTCTGAGGAAGGGGGGTCAGTCGAGGAGACCGCGGGCGACCGTGTATTGCATGATTTGGGCGTTATTCCGGAGGTGCATCTTCTCCAGGATGTGTGTTCGATGAGTACTGATGGTTTTTACATTGAGGTTCAATTCACGCGCAATCTCTCCTACGGTCTTTCCCGAGCCGATGAGCAAAAGGACCTGGAATTCTCTGTCGGAGAGAAGGGTATGGGGCGGGAGATCGGGATTGTGGTCAAGTTGAACGGCGAGTTCCTCGGCGATTTCCCCGGAGATGTACTTTCCGCCTTTCGCGACCTTGCGAATCGCCTGGAGAAGTTCCTCTGTTGAAGCGGTTTTCGAGAGGTAGCCGGATGCTCCGGCGTGAAGGGCACGTACGCCAAACTGAAGAGCGGGATGCATACTGAGGATAAGCACCGGAATCGCAGGTTTGTTTTGTCGCAATTCGGTGAGGACATCAAACCCCGATTTTCCCGGGAGGTTGATGTCCAGTATCAGAACATCCCACGACCCTTGCCGAGCCATGTCAATTGCCTGCTGGCCTGTTTCCGCCTCGCCCACATCGGTGATTTCGGAAGTGCCGACCAGTGCCCGACGCAGCCCTTCCCGGATCAACTGGTGGTCGTCAGCAATCAGAATGCGCATAGTTTTATGATATTGGCCATGGCATTGTCGCCCGCACAGTGGTTCCTGATCCTTGAATCCCATGGATTTCAAGACTTCCCCCAAATCCCTGCATGCGTTCCCGCATTCCCAGGATTCCGATGGAATCGAGATTTTTCATCTCTTCGTTTGTGATGCCTTTCCCGTTGTCCTTTACTTCGAGCAGCGCTGAACCTCCGGCGAATTCCAGTCTGATTTCGACTTCGGTGGCGTTTGAGTGTCGAGCGACGTTCGTGAGAGATTCCTGCAGAATGCGATACAACGCAGTCGCCCGCGCCCGATGCGGACTGGGTTCATCGTCGAAGCGGACGCGGGTGCAGGCGATGCCGGAGCGTTCTTCAAAATCCTGGATGTACCAGCTGACAGCCGCTATCAGGCCAAGTTCGTCGAGCATCGGGGGCCGGAGCTCGCCTGCAAGCCGTTGAACCGCCACAGTGGTTTGATCGATCAACTTTCCCATGACGGACAGGCGGTTCCGGACGCGCTCCGGCAACTGGGTGTCGCTTCTGCTGATATCCGACAGATCCATCTTCAGGGCCGTGAGAGCCTGGCCGAGTTCATCGTGGATTTCCCGGGCGATATGTGTCCGCTCTTCCTCGCGCGCGGACTCCTGGCGGATCGAAAACCTCCGCAATTGACCCGCCAAATCCCGGATTTGCATCTCTGTGATCTTGCGTTCGGTGATGTTTTCATGCGCAATGACGACACCTGATCGCGCGCCCAAAACCGGTGAAACGCGCATGCTGAACCATCGTTTCTTATCCGGGGAATCACACGGATACTCCTGGTAGAAACTCGCGGAAGCGTGCGAGATCACGTCGGCGATGCCTTTCAACGCTTTTCGGGCAATCTCATCACCGGAGTTCTCGATGGCTTTCGTGCAGACGTCGAAGTAATTCGCACCGACACCAACGTCGGCGGGTTCAGAGCATCCTTCCTCCGCTGCAAACCGCGTCCACGCGATATTGACGGAGACGATTGTGCCCGCCTCGTCGATGACAGCGATATGGCTTGTGAGAGAGTTCAGAATAGTCTCCGTTGATCGCTGACTTTCACGCAGCGCTTGATCCGCACGCTTGCGTTCGGTGATATCCCGAACGACGGCCCACATACCCACCGGGATGCCGGCCTCATCCCGGATCAACACCGCGCGCAGCTCGATCGGTACTAAGGCACCATCTTTGGACCGATATTCTTTTTCATAAACATCGGAATACCCGCGCGGCACTATCTGTTCCCGGATCATCGTCGCATCAACTTCGATCCAGTTAGCCGGCGTTACATCCTGGTAGCTAAGGCGGGTCATCTCTTTTTTAGAATAGCCGAGGAGTTCGCAGTAAGCGTTGTTACACATGAGGATACGTCCCTGCATGTCTACATGTACAAACCCATCCCGCATGGTCTCATACAGCATCCGATTTTCTGTTTCAGACATACGCAGAGCAATTTCGGCCTGCTTGCGTTCGGTGATGTTGTGCGAGACAATTTGCACGCCGATTACTGCTCCGGACATATCCACTACACGGGCATAACTTGACAAAAACCATTTGGTGCCGCCAGGCAGAATAACGTGATCTTCATACTCTTCCGGGTATTGATTTGTGAGGACAATCCTTATTCTACGCATGTACTGCTCGGCACCAGTCTTCCCAAGCAGATCCGCCAAATTCTTGCCCACAAAGTCTTCAGGTTTTCCGCCAAGCACTCTTGCGGCCGTACTGTTAGCGAAAAGAAGAGTTCCGGCACTGTTGTAGAGGGCAACCCCAGTGCCCGAGTGCTCCACGAGCAAGCGGTATTTTTCTTCGCTCTCGCGCAGCGCCTCTTCCATATGTTTGCGCTCCGTAATGTCGGTGATTGTGCCGATATACCCGGTCGCCTGCCCTTCGGCATTTCTCAGCGGCACAGCTTGACCCAGGACCCAGGCAATCGATCCATCCGGATGCAGGAATCGGTATTCTGACGAAGAGACCTTGCCGTCGGCCATGGCTCTCAACCACCCGGAGCGCAAAACATCTCGATCCTCAGGATGAACCACTGAAAGCCAACCATCTCCTAAAGCATCATCCGGCGGCAGACCTGAGATGTGACACCATTCAGGATTGACATAGGTTGTGGAACCATTCGCATTCGTGTGAAAGATTCCCACCGGAGAGACCTGTGCAAGCGTTTGATAGCGTTCTTTGCTCTCCTCCAGGGCCTTTTCCGTCCGCACGCGTTCCCGGCGAATCTCGGCCTGAGCGAGTTCCCGCTCCACAACCGGGACCAGACGCGTCAGATTGTGCTTCATTAAGTAGTCGTGTACTCCCGCTTTCATCAGACCTGCCGCATTTTCCTCGCCGATGGCACCAGAAACGATGATGAAGGGGATATCCCGGCCTGTTTCTTGCAGGAGGTGAAGTGCAGCAAAGCCGTTAAAATGCGGAAGGCTGTAATCCGATATTACGATATCCCACGGTTGCTTTTCGAGCGCGGTTCGCATCTGCTCTGCGTTATCGATTCTTTCGAAGGTAACGTCGTAGCGCCCTTTCTTCAATAATCGGGCGACAAGCAGTGCATCACTCTCCGAATCTTCGACAATCAGTACGGCTATCGGTATCCCCATCATTTCTCCACGATTGGCGGCGCCGTCTCGTTCATCAATAGCCAGTACAACCCCAATTGCTTTACAGAAGCAGCAAATTGAGTAAAATCAACCGGTTTGCGGATGTAGCTGTTGGCGCCGAGATCGTAACTTTGCGCAATATCCTGCTCCTCTTTGGACGTTGTCAGAACGACTACTGGGACGCGCCTTGTTCGCTGATCGGAACGAATCCTGCGCAACACTTCATGACCATCCACCAGCGGGAGCTTGAGATCCAACAACACCAGCTCCGGCAGCACGGATACATCGCGCCCCGCATACGCCCCGGTTCCAAAGAGATAATCCAGCGCTTCCTGTCCATTCTGAGCAACCACCAGCTCATTTGCGACCCGGCTTCGAGCAAAGGCACGCTGTGTCAGGCCAATGTCGCTGGGATTGTCTTCGATTAACAGAATGATCTTCGGCTTCATGCATTGCTCTCCAACGTGAAATAGAATGTTGCGCCGCGATTCACCTCGCCTTCAGCCCACACCTGCCCGCCGTGTCGATGAATGATGCGCTGGACGGTTGCCAGTCCGATGCCCGTGCCGGGAAATTCCGACAGGTTGTGCATACGCTGAAAGGGTGCAAACAGATTCTTTGTATAGGTCATATCAAACCCTGCGCCGTTGTCACGGACAAAGAACGTACGTTTGCCCTGTAGTGAGGCACATCCAAACTCGATACGTGCATTCTCCGTCCTGCCTGTAAATTTGAATGCGTTATTCAGCAAATTTGAGAGCGTCAGTTCCAATAAGTGCGGGTCTCCATCCGCATTCAATCCCTCCGCAATGACGAATTCCACATCTCTTTCCGGGCTCATGTCCATGAGGTAGACGGCAATTGTTCGTGCCGTCGATGTCAGGTCCACCCGTTCGTGGCGCATTTCTGCTCGCGTCACCCGGGAAAATCCCAGCAAATCGTCGATCAACTGACCCATGCGTTGAGTTTCAGTGCGCACGAGGGTGAGATATCGCTGTGCACGGTCATCGAGCTGGCTGCCGAAATCTTCGATCAGCGCCTGGCTCCAACCGTCGATACCGCGCAGCGGCGCACGCAGGTCGTGCGACACGGAATAGGAGAACGCTTCCAGTTCCTTGTTGGCTGCTTCGAGTTCGGCGGTACGTTTGACAACACGCATTTCCAAATCACTGTTGAGCTTCTGGATTACTTCTTCTGCCCGTTTGCGTTCTGAGATGTCGCGAACGATTCTTTGGAGCTGACCATCGGGAAGCATCCCGGAGCTGATTTCGACAGGCAGAAGAGTGCCATCTTTCCGAATGAACTGTCGTTCCGAGATGATGGTGCTTCCCCGTCGCAATTCATCCCGGCAGACAGGATCAGTCGAAGCCTCTTCAGGGGCAATAAGATCGGCAATGTTCTTTGTGAGAATTTCGTCGTGCCCGTACCCGAGCATTCTACATCCACTGGTATTGACATCGGAGGACTTGCCGTGTGCATCGCTGATGAAAATACCGTCGGGCGCGAGTTCGACAAGCGTGCGATAGCGTTCCTCGGAATGCCGCAACATCTCTGCCTTCTGGTATCGATCCCGGTAGCGCTGGGTATGTTGCTCCCGCCCAATGTAGACCACAACTACGCCCGTTCCGGCGATGAGCGAGATCGCGAGAACGATCATCAACCACAAGTGCTCACGCATCGGCGCGTATGCTTCTTCGATGTCCATGCGGGCAACGAGAAACCAGGGTGAGTTTGGCACGTGTGCGGACATCTGCAATGACCGGGTTCCCACGGTAGTCAATGCCTTCGGCCACTCCAAGCTGGCCCAACACGGCTCGTACTGCAGGGGCGTTGTTGTTACTGAGTGGCATGCGTCGAGCGAGGGAAGCACTCGTGTCAAATCTCAAGTTGTTCAAGAAGAGCACATCGTTGCCGTCCCGTCGGACAATGAGTGTCTCGGAAGTTTTACTCGGGATGGGCCAGTATTGAAGGAAAGGGAAGAGATACGTCGTTGGATCTATGCGCATTACAAGCACACCTAGTGGCCGCATGCCATCGAGGATTGGTACCAGAAGTGAAAGGTAGATGCGTTGGTCCAATTCGCTCCTGTAGAAGTCTTCGAATGCAACCTGGCCTCCCTGGAGGACCTCGGAGCATCGATGCGAAATGACAGTGTCCATCGGGGCCAGCGATTCAGGCACCGAAATGCGGAGAGTGTTCCGGGAATCGATCAGTAAGATCCGGTCATATTGATTGGTTGTCCGGAGCTTACTCAGCCACGATTGAAGCTCTCGGTCGACCATGACATCGTGCGGGTTTTCCAGAAACCGTTCCACAAGGGAGGAAAAGACATCATTGCGAAAGATCAGGGCAGCATTACCCAGCCGTTCCTGTCGATACTGCACAAGTTCGGCGACCTTCAGCTCTGCAATGGCGGAAATCTGCCCTTCCACGCCCAAACGATATTTGTGGTCAAAGTCCCGGTTGTACAGATATCCCATCGTGAGTATGACGGATGCCAGGAAGATGAACACAAGAACATATTTGAGTGTAAATCTCCCGGCGGCTTGCTGAACCAGCGGAAGAAACCCGCCACGTGAAGTGTGCCCGGAATTCATCATTGAATGGAAAGTCATTTTGCGAAATACCTATTTTTCTCTGAAACTATGCTCACCAGGAACTCGAAGATAGGGGCAATCTTTTGAGACTCTAACGACTTGTCGAGAAACAAATCTGCACCAAGCCTGTTGCATGCCTCTTTTAACGAAGCATCAGCATGGTTTGTCACAATCATCACCATCGACGGAATTGCCTCGCTTCGCATTGTCCTGAGCACCTCAATGCCGCTCATGTCCGGCATGAACACATCCAGGATTACGACCTTAGGACGCAACTTGCGGATGGAGTCCAGCGCCTCCCTGCCTGTGGAAGCATGACCCACGATCTGAACTCCTTTCACGGAGGTCAATACTCTCGTAAGAGCATTTCGATACACCTGTGAATCATCGGCGATGAACGTCGTTACCATGGTCCATTCTTGTCGGAAATATATGAAGTATGCACTTTGGGGGGATAAGACAGCATCGCAGAAATTGCAGTAAGCGTGTGGCAGGTTTTGCGACACCTATTCGATGAGCTTGTATTTGAGGGCGTAATGAATGATTTCGGCGTCTGATGACACGCTCATTTTTTGGAAAATGCGGGCACGGTACGTATAGACGGTACTGAGACTCAAAGAGCAATCCTCCGCGATTTTGGCAATTGGTTCCCCCGCCCCTATGCGCAGGAAGATCTCGAATTCGCGATCGGACAAAGCCTCGTGCGGCAGCGTATGTTCAGGTGTACCAACGTGATTTGCCAGAAGCTGAGCCAACGAGGGGGAGACATACTTCCTGCCTGCGGCAACTGTCTGGATAGCCTGTACCAGATTCCTGGAAACTGTCTCTTTCGTCACGTAGCCATCTGCTCCGGCTGCAAGTGCGCGTTCGGCCAGCAGATCCTCAGGATGCATGCTCAATATCAACACCGCAAGTTTCTTGTTCTGTCTCTTAAGCTCGCTGATAATCTCGAGTCCGTTCCGATCGGGCAATTTCAGATCCAGGACAACGACATCGAACTGGTCGTGCCGCACCTTGTCGAGCGTTTCTGCCGCTGTGCGCGCCTCGCCACCGACAATCATACCGACTTCCTCGTTGAGGACCTTTTTGATACCCACCCTCAGCAATTCGTGATCGTCTGTGACGAAGACCCTTATCATTTGTACGCACCTTCAGTGATGGCGGGCCAAGGAATACGGACAGAGACGATCGTTTCACCTGCGGGGCTTCGATCGATCGAAAAGTGTCCTTTGAGAAGCAGGGCTCTCTCTTTCATACCCAATATGCCGTAGGGAACGATATGTGAGGGGGAGGGCACCGGCAAACCACGTCCATCGTCGGCGATCTGGAGGATCAACTCATCAGGCACCTTGTCGAATGTCACCGTAACGTGCCTGGCGTGAGCATGCCGGCGAATGTTTGTCAGTGATTCCTGCAGGATGCGATAGAGGGCAATGGACACATTCGGGCCGATGGACAGGTCACCGATATTCGTCGAAAAACCGACAGAGAGGCCGGAAGCGCGTCCAAATTCTCGCACCTCGTTATCCATAGCGGCGACGATCCCGATCGCTTCGAGAACTTCCGGACGAAGATGGGTTACCAGTTGACGCAACTCGATGACCACTGACTCGATGGTTTCATCGAAAGATCCGAGTTGGCTTAAGATCCGGCCATGAAGCCCGTCCCCGGCATCCTGCCGGATCTCCTTCATCATCAAGCCCAAATCGATCTTCAGGGCGGAAAGGACCTGGCCGAAACGATCGTGAATCTCTCTCGCAATGAACCGCCGCTCCTCCTCGCGCACCAACTGCAAATGGCCTGCCAGTGAGTGCAACTCTTCTTGCGCAGAATGCCACTGGGTGATATCAAGGATCGCGTTGAAGAAGTATAGAGGCTTATTGAGCTGATCGCGAAGCAGTATCGAATTCACATCCCCCCAGACAATCGAACCACTCTTATGTACGAAGCGTAGCGTGGTTCGTGTGGATTCCACTTTTCCCCCGGTCATTTCATCGAAGGTCTTCTGATGAATTACGAAATCATCGGGATGAGTGATATCCCTCCACGTGCAGACTGCAATTTCTTCTTCCGTGAATCCGAGCATCGCGGAGAACGACTTGTTCACTCTCATTGTGTCGTCAAGCGAGGTAATCGATAACCCGATGGAAGAGTACTCGAAGATGCCCCTGAACATGCTCTCATTCACCCGGAGAGCGTCTTCGGCGCGCTTGCGGTCGGTGATTTCGATACTGCTGGACTGCAGCGCAACCCCGCGCCCGTTCACATCTTTGAGGCACCGGTCTGAAATGAGGAAGGTCCGCGGTTGGCCGCCCAGGACAAATGTCGCCTGGTAATCCTTTCCAATACCTGAGTCGATGACGGCTTGATTTTGTGCAAGGTACGTTTGGGCTGTCACCGGGTCGAAGAAATCGGCGATAGTCCTCCCGGCGATCTCCTCCGGCAAGCGGCCCATGACATGCGCTGCGCGCCGGTTGACTGTCTGGTAAACTCCATCTCTGCCAATGATAACAATGCCGGTCCCGGAATTCTCGAAGAGCATTCTGTATCGTAATTCGGCTTCGTTCCGCTCGAGTTCGGCAAGCTTGCGTTCGGTAATGTCATGGCAGGTAAACAATCGAGTCGCCCTGCCGATCCGAACAGGTTTGATCTGCACGAGGAGGTTGTGCAGCCGGCCTGATTTGGAGGTAACGGTCCACTCTACTTCGTTCATATCCTGATGCAGTGCACGGGGGATGAACGAATCGGGGCCCACAAGTGCACGCATATGACCCATGGCATATACTTCACGGGTCGACCAGCCAAGGGTGCGTTCGACATTTGTGCAGACAAGCACGAATCGGTTGTCGTCGTCGGTCAGGATAATCGCGTCAGAAACGTTTGAAAGCGTTGCGCGGTACAGTTCTTCGCTCTCAAGGAGAGCTTCGTTCACCCGATATTGTTTCGTGATATCGGTGTGGGTGATAACCACGAGCGCATTAGATCCGGGGGTAAGAGAGGTGGCTCTTCCGAGAAACCAGCGTTTTTCCCTCGGGTGCGTGGCAGGTATATTGGAGTTCGAACACAGTCTTGGTCCCATCCAGAACGTCACGCAAGCCGCGTGCGAAGAGCTTGGCTTCGTCCGCATCCTTGCCTTCTGCATGGTCACACGTATCAAGATAGTTGTGTCCGATGCAATAGTTGTCAGGTGCTGGGGGGTTTTTGTCGGCAAATCGGCGCCATGCGTCGTTGACGAAAAGGATCACTCCTTTTTCATCGACTACGCACAGGTGCTCTGGAAGTGCATCAAGTGTGGCCTGGCAGAACTCGCGGGAGGAAGTGGCGATGCGACCCAAATTCATGGTGCGATCCCCAACTCGGCTGTTACTCCGAAGAGCAAACACCGGATGTCGCGCGATCGTGTTCGTGCGCTCTATCGAACGAATGTAGAGAGCGATTCCTCAAAATGCAATGGGATTCTCTGGCCTTGTAGTAAGAATTGCGACAGGCGCCTGCGCGTATCTGGTGATCGATATAGATGATGAATCGAGGCGGCGTACATGCAACTGAGTGCTAGTACCCCCGCTTGCATGTTGGACACACACCCTGTGTTTTCTCCGAATCCGCCGGAGGTTTCGCCGTGCTTGCGTTCGCTCTCTCGACTGCTGGCAGGGGAGAGGGCTTTGAGAAATAGCTATCTTTGACGTACTTCAGCAAAATGTTCTGTTCTTTTTGATCGAGTTGTCTGAACCACTCAGAGAATGTCTCCTGGATTGTCATAAAACGCACCTTTGCTGAGTGTGCATGACAACGACGCCGGTCAACTACTCCGCGAGCCACTTCATTGCTTGGTCTTCGCCGAAGAAGAACTTCACAGGAATCCCGCGATTTGACAATACCAGCTCTTCATCCTGTGCGATCGTCTGATTTTGAAGAAGCTCAAGCACTGCAATTCTGTGGCTGTGGATATGATGTTCACCTCTGAGTCGATCGGCACGGGAGATTGCTTCGACAATATTTGAACGTCCCTGGACAGCCGTAATGTCGACAAGAAGTCGTTCCCCTTGCCGGCTTCTGAGGATCTCCAGGATTTCGTGGTGCAAGAGCCATCCGGTATCATCCGGAGCCTTGCCGCTAAGGATGATCTTCCTGAAAGGATTCCCCTCGGTTTCGATGATATTCAACACCATATCTGTATGTACTCGTTTTTCGGGGCTTTCGGACCTTCCCCAACTCGTTATAAATCAGGGAATTACGCCAGTCCTTTGCGATTGGTGACGGGAATGAGTATTTTTCCCGATGGGCAGTGTTGCCGCAAATTCCAGATACGCATTACCAACTATGCCAAGTGGACGGCAGGTGGGGGAAGTCCGGGTGGGTCAGCCGTTCGCCCATCTGTTGTGTGATCGGCGTTAGATTGTACACCTGATTGCGAGCTCGTTGCTCCTACCGAAGCCGATAGGAGAAGCACTGCTGCCAACATCAAAACCGTTTTTGTCTTCATTTTGACTTTCCTTTAATTGTAAGAGGTATTGGCGTCTCAGACTGTGACGGAGTTAACGGTTTGAGCATTTGTGGTTATACCTGTATGTACCTGTAGGGACGCGATCTTGGAGCCGCAGATCAGAAAATATTTAGGCCGATTTTCCCTGTGGGGTGTTTTCTTCATAGTCCTGATAGCGGCAGTGCCATGCCTATCGGGTACCGGAACGCGAGACGATTCTGTTTCGGTTGGGAAGGCGTTGCTTCAGAAAGGGCTGGAATCACTCAAGCGCGAGACATATGATAGCGCCTTCGCGTGCTTTGATCAGTCGGCGCACCTTCTCAAAGGCCTGGATTGGGAATCATATCTGAGCTGTGCAAACGGCAAATCCAAAGCTTTGGTTGCCAAAGGGCATATGTTGACTCTGCTGAGGCTCTCAGCCAACGCAGCTCACATCCTCGCATCACCATTTCTTTCGGAGTTCAAATCTGGCATTGGCTGAGACCTATTCATATTTGTCATATTTTCATTCTTATCATGACCGTCCGGACTCTGCGATCGACTATGATCGTCGGAGCCTGGATATCCGTCGCGCTGTTCTTGGTCCCAACCATTCCCTTCTTGCTAGAAACTACTACACACTTGGTTTGGCATATCGGAAAAAGGGTTTCTATGGCGAAGCCATGTCTCACTGCCGCGAAGCCCTCCGTCTCTGCTCCGCTGAAGTTCAGGGAATTCAGGCTTCACAGCAAACATTCTCATGCTCCTTGGGAACATCCTCCGGGAGCGGGCTGATTATGACGCGGCCATTCGCTGTCTCGACAGCTCCCTGACTATCCTGCGAACACTCCGCCTGGAACGCTCGCATTCGATGATTACCGGGATGATCTATCTCGCTAGTTGTAGGGCTGAGGCCGGTCAGTTCGATCGAGCGATTGCGCTGTACGATTCTGCAGCTGCACTTGCAGGAGTTGTAGATCCAAACAATCAGGCGTTGTTGGTGAGCATACGTACGAGCGCGGGGAATGTCTATGCCGAGATGGGAGACTACGACCGTGCACTTGATGCCTTCAATGATGGACTCTTCAGATTCCAAAAATACAAGTTTGGAACTGCATCCAGCATCGGGGAGATCCACCAGTTTTCTGCCGCTACCTATATCGAGAAGGGTGACTTCGCCTCTGCACTCGACCACGCAAAGCGGCGTATCGGCTCAAGTCTGAATCCCTTGGGAAGGATCACCCGGATGTAGCTGCAGCGTGTGAGGTGCTTGCCGAGGCGGAGGAGGGAACGAAGTGCTACGCGGAGGCGCTGAAACATCTCCATGAAGCGCTCCGCATAAAACTTCTCATGCGCGGCGGATCAGGACGACCCGATCTGGCGAACCTGATGCTCAAGATGGCCGGTGTACAGAAGGGAGCCGGACATCTGGACAGCGCCACCGTGTCCGTTGAACGGGCATCGATGTACCTGCAACAATCTCCACAGAAAAATCCGTTGCTGATGGCCCGCCTCCATGAGGTTGAGGCCGATATTTGTCATGCACGGAAGAAGCCGGCAGAAGCTGTCGCAATGTATGATGCTGCTCTTGCCTCGCTTCTTTCCGAGTCATCAGACCCGGCACACTTCATTCACGACTCTCCTGTTGATCTTGCGCGTGATGTTCACCTGCTGAGAATCCTGCGTAAGAAGGGGATTTCTGTTGAAGAAGATTCGCGACGGACGGGGTCTGAGGTCCGACAGCTGAACTCCGCCTTACAGGCCTACGAGCTGGCGGGCCAGACAATGCTTAAACTGCGATCGAGCTACGCATCGGAAGGTTCCCAATTCCGTCTATTGGAGCAGTTCTCTGATATATTCGAGAGAGGGATCCGCGTCGCGCTGCGTCTCCGTGAGCTTACCCGGCGCCAGGTGTATCTCGAGTCCGCTTTTTCCTTCGCGGAATTGAGCAAGGCGGGGATCTTGCTTGAAGGTATCCGCGATGCCCGGGTGAAGGAGTTTGCCGGCATTCCACGCGATCTGCTCCTGAATGAACGTTCGCTGAAGACCCGTCTTACTTCAACAGAACTTCAGCTCTCAAAGGCGTTGGATCAGGCAAATTGTGACCCTGCGAGAGTGCAGGCCCTGCGATGGAATGCGCTCTCCCTTCGAGAAGAATTGCGCCTTGCAGCCGAGAGCCTTCGACGGACGTACCCATCCTACTCACGCCTCTTCGCATGCGACACTCTCCCGCTCATAGAAAGAATCCAGCAAGCGGTTGACGACAGCACATTGCTTGTAGAATATTTCCTGGGAGACACGACGGGATATCTGTTTGTGATCGGCAAACAGGAGTCGGATGTTCGCATCCTGCAATCTCCTCAAAGAATTGCATCTGCCGCCGCAGCTCTGACGCAATCTCTTCGAACAGTTGACCGCGAGGGGTTTCTCGGGGCCGCTCGACAGCTCTATGCGTATGTTGTGACACCGTTTGCCCGCGCTCTCGCCTCGCATTCACGCTTGATAATTGTTCCTGACAAAGATCTTTCGAATGTTCCCTTTGAAGTATTATTGCCCGCGCCTAAAGGAGTGACAAACATGACGCGAGGCTTCTCAACGCTGCCGTATCTTGTCAGGTCCCATGAAATAGCGATCTCTCCATCGGCACGGCTTCTGTGTGAATCGGGGGATCAGTCTATTCATGGAAAGGACCGGGCGATGAATTTCGCGGGATTCGCACCGGTGTTCCGTGAATCCACTGCGACGGGAGTAATCCTCGCCTCGAATCGCTTCGCCAACAGTCTCGATACGACACAGCTTCGATCCATAAGCGTGGATGGAAAGCGGTTTCGTGAACTGGCCTATTCAGATGCGGAGGTGGAGGGTATTGCGGGTAAGTTCACAAAACGGGAACTGCAGGCGCGAGCATTTGTCAATGGAACGGCCACGGAAGAGAATTTTAAACGCAATGCGCCACTATTCTCGTATCTTCACGTTGCCACACATTCCCTTGTCAATGAGCGGGATCCGAGTCGTTCCGCGCTTGTCTTTGTGCAGCCCGGTGATAGCGTCATTGGAGAGGATGGCGTGCTGTATGCCGCGGAGGCGTACAATCTGCACCTTAATGCAGAACTCGTGGTTCTCAGCTCATGTGAAAGCGGGATCGGCCGATTTGTTGCCGGCGAAGGAGTATATGCTCTGATGCGTGGCTTCCTGTACTCAGGGGCGCGCAACATCGTCTACTCATTATGGCAGGTGATGGATCACCACACGAGCGAGCTTATGCAGTTCTTCTACGATGGCGTACTGAAAGGATGGCGTTTCGGGAAGGCTCTGCAGAGGGCAAAGATCCAGATGCTCTCGCGGGAACAGACAGCCTTTCCTTTCGCGTGGGCGGGGTTTGTTCTCATTGGACAGTAGTCACACCGGGGGCCACAGCCCCGGGGTCTACCGCACGGTAAACTTACCCACGTGAAGAAGATTGCCTTCCGCAACAAGCTTCCAGTAGTATAGACCCGCCTGCAGTGAATCCTTCATTTTGAATGCGTTGGAGCGCAGCTTGAATGATTTTATCGAAAAACCTCTGTTGTTCAGAATTGTCAGATCGAACGGTGGCTGCGCCGAGGTAGTCCACCTGAACGTGGAACCGGGGTGAAACGTGCTGCCATCAGCCGGTGAATGAACCTCTGTTTCTGCAGAACGTACTGAGCTGCGCATCAAATCTTCGAATTCGGGTGACTCAACAAATCGCGCCGCGAGAATCTTCGTCGCTTCCTCTCGCTTGTCCCTAGACGGTTCCGGCGAAGCTTCGAGAAGAGCTTGTGTCTCCCTGTGCACGCTCGGTCACCACAGGGGAGGCACTGTCGTTGTCTGGGCCGCGCAAGAAGAGGGAGGCAACGATCGCGCCAATGCCGGCAACCGCCACGACAATTGCCGCGATGCGAAGGAATGTGGATATTGACCACTGCGTCTTGTTCCCAGCTTCCACCAAGAACGGATGCAGCGTCACCTTCGAATAGTCTTCCTCCGCAAGGAGGGAGAATAGACCGGTGATCTCCTCTTTGCACGTCTCGCAGGTTTCGACGTGTTCCAGCATGGATTGGGGAAGCATGCGCAACCGGTCGAGCTTTAGGGCATCGACGTAAAGCGCTACAGCTTCCTCGGTTAGATGCGAATCCGGGCGAAAGAAACCTTTTGGAACTTCCATACGCAATATGTTCCCTCCGAATAGTGCTTCATCACTAAGTATATACTATCGGGACAGCAAGAATGGAGCGCAATAATCATCCAGCAAGATCCCTAATGTTTCGCGATTGTGTGCCGAAGTCGGGGGGCTGCCGTTGAGAAGGCGGAGTATAAGATGAATTCGCTTATCGACCCAATGCCGCGTTGCGTCCGCGGAGGTGTCTTTCATCTCAGCTCTGTTTATGAACGGTTGGAGACACACGAACACATCTCTATGCGTCAGAGTTTCTCCTTCTTCGCACACTGAACGTAACAGGTCGATGATGTCGTTTTCCGGACACTCTGGCCACCAATTCACCACGTCGAGTCTGGTGATTGGCAGACGATACATGAGTTTCAAGTAAAGAAGCAATTTCGGTTTCTCCGAATGGAATTGGTCCAGAATCGCCCGAAAAACACGAACATCATGCTCAATAAGCAGCGTATGCTCTGCAGATGCAGATTCAAGGAGATCGGAAGTTCTCTCCAGATCCAGAAGAACGGGGTCGGTTTGCCGTTTCTTGTGCAGGCTCAAGCATGCATGCCGGACGATATTGGAGAAGTACGTGCGGAAAAGGCTCATCCCGTTGTACTGCTTCTGGATCCGGGGGAGTTTCTCGAGGAGCTCCGTGTTAAGATGCTGAACTATGTCATCGAATTCAGAAGACTCAAACATCCCGCTGCGGACATAGGATTTCACAATTATCCGGATGGTCGATTGGTACCGAACGAGCAATTCGTGCGGATCAGTCCGGAGAAGCGCAATATCGGCGGAGTTGGCTGAGTCTTCCATTGGCAGGAATTGATTGCTGAAAAAAATACGACCGCGCAACGTGAGATGCAAGCAATTCTTGAACTGGCATTTTGCGAAATTCGTTGTAACTTACCATGCGCAGGCCTCACAAGGAACGCAAAAGTTCGCCGGAGAGTAAGAATCGTGAGAATGGAACAATGAGATCAAAGACAAATCGCAGTTTTGGTAGGAAGCCTCCGAAAGGAATCCTATAACCGGAAGATGGCCAAGACCCTATCAGCACTTGCGCCGGAGTCCCTGATGCTTGAGATTTTGGAGATAGCTGGACTCCAGATGTACAACCAGGATCTCGAAGCGGCACCGCCTGCCGCATGGACGGAGTTTCGCGATCGACTGAAGGGCTTTGACGGTGTCCTCTTCGTTACGCCCGAGTACAACCGCTCAATTCCCGCGGTGCTTAAGAACGCAATTGATATTGGCTCCCGCCCTTCCGGGAAAAATTCCTGGGACGGAAAACCAGGTGCCGTTGTCAGTGTTTCAACAGGGGCCCTCGGCGGATTTGGTGCAAACCATCACCTGAGGCAATCGCTGGTGTTTCTCAACGTCCCGGCTATGCCGCAGCCCGAGGCATATATCGGAGGTGCCGCGAAGCTCTTTGACGACAGCGGAAATCTGACAAATGAATCGACCCGGGAATTGTTGCGGAAGTTCATGGGTGCTTTTGCAGCATGGGTAGCAAGATACACGGCTCAGTAAACTCAGGTCGCAAGGTTCAGAAAAGGGCGTGTCGGCAGGGGGAATCGTTCTATGCAAACAGAAACGGCTCCGGGATTACTCCTGGAGCCGTCGGACCAGCGCTTCTAACGCTGGTGCTGTAACTGCGTCACAATATACGACTCAGTAGGCCGAAAGTCAAACGTGAAAACCAGGAAGACGCGCGTGAATAAGCGGGTCGTGAACAAGCGTGTCAAGGGTGAGCGCCTCACGAACCAGCGGGTCATCGCATATATCGATGGATTCAATCTTTACTTCGGCCTGAGATCTGCACGCTGGAAAAGATACTATTGGCTCAACTTGCAGGCCCTGGCGAAGAACCTCATGAAACCCGGACAGGATATTGTGTTCACCAAGTACTTTACGAGCCGCGTTTCCTACCCGGCCGACAAGGAACGAAGACAATCCACGTATCTCGATGCCCTCGAAACCCTGAATGACTTCCGCATATACCACGGTCACTACCAGGCAAACCCTGAGTGGTGCCGGAAATGCGGGAACAAAACCCTGGTTCCCAACGAGAAAATGACCGATGTGAATATCGCAGTCGAGATGATGTCTGATGCCTATCAGGATCTGTTTGACGTGGCGATATTGATCTCTGCCGACAGTGATCTCACGGCACCGGTGTTGGCAATCAAAAAGCTGTTTCCAAACAAACGAGTTGTCGTTGTGTTTCCCCCGCATCGTCACTCAGCTCAGCTGGAGCGGATGGCACATGCGTCTTTCCAGATCGGCAGGGCCACCCTCGCAAAGAGTGTTTTCCCCGACAAGGTACCGAAGGCCGACGGGTTTGTTTTGCAGAAACCAAAGGAGTGGAAGTAAAGATCCCGCATTCCATATTCTGAGTTGTTGTTCCTACCTTCCCAGCATGGGCATCACAGACTCGGGATACCTCGTGCCGGCAGTTACGCCCCTGGGCATGACCTCGTTGATCCGATCCATCTCCTGCTTGGTGAGCCGGACATCGAGTGCCCGGACATTTTCTTCTAAGTAGCTCCTTCGCTTCGTCCCGGGGATAGGAACGATGTCGTCACCCTGCGCGGCCACCCAGGCGAGGGCCAGTTGGCTTGCAGTGCATTGCTTTTCTGAAGCAATCTCCTTTATGCGCTCCACCAACCGAAGGTTCTTCTGGAAATTCTCTCCCTGGAAGCGCGGGTTGTTCCTTCGGAAATCCTCTTTCGGAAGATCTTCGGGACGTTTGAATCTGCCTGTGAGAAATCCACGGCCAAGCGGACTGTATGCCACAAACCCAATCCCAAGAGCACGGCACACAGGCAGGATCTGTTCCTCCGGGTCGCGCGTCCAGAGTGAGTATTCGGTCTGGAGTGCGCTGATTGGATGGACGGCGTACGCGCGCCTCAGAGTCATCGGCCCGGCTTCGGAGAGACCAATGTACTTCACCTTTCCTTCCCGTACCAGTTCAGCCATCGCCCCTATGGTTTCCTCGATTGGTGTCTCCGGATCGACCCTGTGCTGGTAGTACAGGTCGATGTGGTCAACCTGCAGCCTCTTGAGGCTTCCCTCACAGGACTTCCTCACGTAGTCTGCCTTCCCGTTGATCCCGCGCTTGTTGGGATCGGCAGCATCCCGCACGATACCAAATTTGGTGGCCAACACCACACGATCCCGCTTCCCCTTGATTGCATTGCCGACGAGTTCCTCATTCTTGAACGGACCGTACATGTCGGCCGTGTCCAAAAAGGTAACCCCCAGCTCCAGGGCGCGGTGGAGGGTGGCGATGGACTCCGCGTCGTCGCGGCCGCCATAAAACTCCGACATTCCCATGCAGCCGAGGCCCATGGCGGAGACGGTCAAACCCTGACTCCCGAGTTTGCGTGTTTGCACGAATGTTTCTCCAGAGAGAAATGTGTCGATATGAGTGCAAAGATACGTAAAAGAGAAAGAAAGGGGAAACCGATCCCGGTGCAAACGAAGACTCAAGATGCAGGAAAGATACAAGAAAGGAAAGATACAAGAATCACGATGCCGGACAGATGCAGGAAAGATGCAGGAATCACGATGCAGGTTGACAATCGACCGCACATTGGTTATGTTAGCGGCGTGCTCATGTGATGGCTCTCCCAGTCATCGAGCCCGTCGTCCTGTAACAAGTTTGGATGACGGGGCCTCCTCCGTCACGCAGGGCGTGACGGAACGGGCCGCCGCTCTGACCCTGTTCCAGTTCTTCCGCTATAGAGCCCACCCCGACGACCCCCTGGCTTACGAGCCGAACGATATTACGCCCAAATCAACTCCCATGTACTACCATCATTCCAACAACACACACTACACAGGAGGCAGGTATGCATAGAAGATGGGGCTACTCACCAATTGGGGTGATCATCCTGGGCTGCATGATCTACGCTTGCAGTCCTCAGAAACCTCCGGCGGACATCCCGATTACAGCAGCGTCCGAAGAGGCACGTCAGCTCTACCTGCAGGGCAGGGACAAGCTTGAAAACCAAGAACTGGATAAGGCAGCCACATTGTTCGACCAGGCCATTCAGAAGGATCCCAAGTTCGCGCTCGCGTACATCTACCGTTCGAGATCAGGTGGAGGATCCGGAGTCGCTCTCGAAAACCGCAATAAAGCAGTTGGATTGATCGGAAGTGTCACGCCGGGAGAGCAACTGCTCATCGAGTATTTGGTCGCGCAGACGAACCAACAGATCGGCCAGGCGAAGCAATGTCTTGACAGTCTTCTGGTGGCGTTCCCCATGGACAAGCGGGTGCAGATGATGGCGGGGTTGTATTTTCGGGCTCTCGGTGATCTGAAGACCGCCGTGAAGTACTACGACAAGGCTGTCGCACTTGATTCGACGTACGCTCCGGCATACAACATGTCAGGTTACGACAATACATCCCTGGGGAAGCCCGAGGCTGCTGAGAAGGCCTTTAAGACCTATATGCGTCTGTTGCCGACTCTTCCGAATCCGGTGGATTCCTATGCCGAGTTTCTCAGACTTGAAGGGCGCTATGATGAGTCCATTGCGCAATACAAGAAAGTCCTGGCGATGGACCCATCTTTCACGAGCTCAATTTCCGGGATCGGTGACTGCTATCTTTGTAGAGGCGACGGTAAACAGGCGAGGGAGTATTATCGGGAATTTATCGGGAAGGCGTCGCAGATCAACGAGAAGCTCGCCGGGTACTACTCTCTCGGGGCAACGCACGTGCAGGAGGGGAATATCCCTGAAGCATTGAAAACCCTCGAGGAGCGACGCAAACTTGCTCTCGCCCAAAACCAGAACGCCGCGGCAGTAAACTCTGTCGCATACGAAGGACATCTGCTGAGTGCCCTCGGCAACCCGCAAGAGGGTCTCAAGAAGTACAATGAAGCAATCGCTCTGGCGAAGACGGCGAGCATGCCGGAACGCACCAGGGAAAACCTGATGTTCTGGTCAAATTATTGGCTGTCGTATGCCCATGCACAGGCGAAGAGTATGCAAAAAGCGAAGGAGTTTCTCGCGGCATTTTCGAAGGACGTCGAACGGCGGGGGAATCCCGGAGAAACTGATGCAGTGAAGTCGGCTCAAGGCTATATCGCGGTCATCGAGGGAAAGTACGATGAAGGGATTCGACAACTCACCGGTATTCCAGATGATCCCTTCAACGAGTATGCCCTCACGCGTGCCTATATGAAGAAGGGAGACAAGGAGAACGCTGGAAAAATGATCGCGAAGCTGCGGCGGTGGGAGACCGTTACTCTTGATAACGCTGTAGGTCTGCGATTGGCCACGGCGCTGGTGAAGAAATAGCATCGACTGACGATGCTTCAAAGAGACGGAACACTGCATGAATGGACAATGCCCGCCGATGTACAGGCGGGCATTGCTACATCAATGGGGCTGCCCGTGTAGGGAATCGTTGATCGTTTCACGGTGAGAGCCGTGATGAAAAACATGTGACCCGTTGAGTTTTGGCAGGAATTGCCACCCGGTGCCGCCCACTTGCGGGATCCAGCTGCACTGCAATGCCACCCTCCATGCGTACGGATTCAACCTCGTTGGGAAGCGACAAATACCACGAGCCCTCCGGGACAAAACCCGCCTTGCGGAATTCGATCATGATGGTTCTGGCAGGCGACGGACCCATCCGACGTGAATTGACTTCAATGATGCCTGGAGCAGTGTTCCTGGGCCAGCTCGGCGGGGAGGCCCTATCCACCGCGAACGCATCCTCTGACCTGTTCGTGTTCCCTTCGACCACAGAGACATTCGGCAACGTCATCATTGAAGCCATGGCGTCAGGTGTACCGTCGATCTGTGCCCGTGAAGGGAGTGCGTCGGGCCTTGTTCATCAGCACGGTGTGACGGGTGTCCTCAGCGCCCCGCGCGATGTAAAACCGGGAACAACCCACTCCATCTGGGGCGCAATTGAGAAGCACACGATGAAACTCCGTGGCAAATCACGACTGCTGAAGCTGTTTGCGCGGACAAATGTCGAATTGGTACTTCACGGTCACGTGCACGAATCGCATGAATATCTTCGCGATGGCGTGAGATTTCTGAATGCCGGGGGATCGGTGCTCCACGATCAGAGTCCCGAGCTTCACATCAACATCATTCGGGTGAGTGATGCCGGCATACAGGCTGAGATCCACCGGCTCCCCGAGCAACCTTTTGCTTTTCCACGCAACACACCAATCCCGGTTTTGACACCCCTCATTGAAGCTCAGCACCATGCGGCATGATAATGATGGACGTGTTCGCGCAATCACTCAGTGCGTCGCCAGATTAACTACCTGCATCAGCAACAGTGCGTGGATGCTGTCGACATAGCTAATCCAATCCATTCAGGGAAGGGAGAGCATGGGTTCCGCCGAGCTGTTGGAGATAGAGAGAACGCTGGTCCCATGTCATCGACTCCCGCCGGGAATTGCTTCCGGCGACGTTGGTGCCAGAGGAGCTGGAATGATGACGGGGGCGGACGGCAAAGGCAAAATGCGGCGCCTGGGATCAGGAGGAAAACCATGAAGAGCCTTGCCTTCGTTCTCGAAGGCCGTCATGCCGCAACCAGCATCTATTTCACATTCACCTGGGTCACAGGAGACAAAAGGGACTCTCCTCCTACAGATGTGATCACTCTTACAGCATAACGGTACGAGACGTTCGGCAGGATTGCAGTGTCTGTACATGATTGGGCCGCGCCATCGACAGCCCTGAACAAAGTCAGGTTGCCTCTGTTGGCAGCCCGGTAGAGCGCAAAGTGAAACTTTTCTTTCGGCGGCGAGGCGTACTTCCATGAAAGGAACACGGATTTCTTCTGAGGATCGTACCTGGCTCTGACTGTATCGACACTGGCACGCACTCCTGTATCATATGGTCGGGCTTGAATGGGCATTGCAGGAACTGATCGTAACCCGCTGCTGTCTATCGCAACGAGCATGTACTCGTATGTTATACGGGGCACAACGGCACGATCCACATATTCCCATGCCGCGGGCAGCGTTGATGCAAGCGTCAGCCACTGTTTCTCCCCCTGTCGCCGCCGGTAGAGCAATTGGCTCTTCACGTCTTTGCTCGGGCTTGGGATCCAGATGAGGTGAACGCTGGTGTCACTGACGGCAACATCTTTGAATACGGGTGCCTCCGGAGGAATCCAGTCCCGTCGGTGCAGCACGAGGATAGAAGAGAAGTCTGAATGATTGTACCGATTATCTACTGCGACCACCCGGTAGTACACTGCACTCGAGAGCGTGTTCTTGGTGATGCTGTCGATGTACGTGGTGTCTTTGATAGGTGCAGGAGTCAATTGAGCAAACTCGTGAGCGGCATCGTTTGATCGGAACACACGATACCCTATGATATCATGCTCCCGTCCCAACCTCCAGCGCAACCGCACAACGCCGTTGGAATCGATTGTTCCGAGGAGACCTGTGGGGGCAGCGGGGGGAAGCGAATCCACAATCGTGCCGAAGACAGGAAGCGAGAGAGCAACGTTGCCGGCAGTGTCCACAGCGCCGACAATGTAGTACGGCTCTGTTCCGGTGGCATTTGTATCAAGAAAGGTCCGTGACTGAGAGGGCAGCGGCGTCTTCATCAACTCATGGAACCCACCGAGGGAACTCGCACTTCTCGCGACAACAAAGCCGTGCAGGTCACCGCCAGGCTTGGTAACCTCCCACTGCAGCTCTATCTTTGTTCGTCCCCTCTGTATCGGTTTTCCCACCCGCGGAGGAGGTGGCGGAGTCCTGTCTCTTCCCCACACCTCCATGTCAGCGGGCGGTCCAAGCTCGGCGAACGGAGTGACTCCGCGAACCTGGTAATGATATTTCCTGTAGTTTACGATTGCTGTGTCTGTGTACCGCGGTTCCGGCCGTCCCGTGAACTCCTCAGGCACAGCGGCAACAAGTGGCGTGTTGTTCATCTTCAGGTATGACTTGCCGCCATCGTCGGACCGGTAGACATAGTAGCCGGAGTAGGTGTGCGCGACGAACTCCTTCCATCGAAGGACTATCCTTCCGTCGAGCCCTTCAGCAGAGAGCTGGACACGAGGGGGAAGGTCCTGCGATTCTATGCGGACGACCGCGAAAGCCGTGTCGAATGAGTACGTGCGGTCCGCACCACCCACAAACACACGGTATACATACTTCTCGCCGTCATGAACGTTGTTGTCCACAAACCGAAGGGCAAGTCCGGTGGCAGCGAGCGGACTGTTGTCCGCGCAGAGGAGAGCGAAACTATGCCGGTTGGAGAGTTCGTCGGCGGCATTGCGCAGTGCGGTCAGCTCACCGTGTTCGACAGACTTTGGAAGAAACGACTTGCCATAAAGCGCCTGCGCTGCTATCGCGGCAAAATGGTTGTCGGAAGTACTCCGGCGCTTCCATTCTACAAGGGCCCAAGGCTTCAGCGGCAGAGGGGTCAGGCGTTCAAATCCGCCCGGATCAAAGGTGCCATCGGCGTTCAGCCGTATCCGTTCGACAACGTAGCCCAAATCGTTGGCGATGGACCAGCCGCCCGGTTTTGACGACGCCCAGCGCAACACCACCGAATCGGGGCTCGGTCTGGTGATGAGCGCGAGATGCGAAAAACGAGGATTGCGCTCTTGCTTTGTCGGTTGCTGAGCTGCAGACCGCTCGCCCCACGGAGCGACACACACAATCGCGAACAGGATGCAGACGGAATGATGTCTAAGCCGATGCCTATCCATTGTTCATACTCACTAGTATGTGAACGACTTGTAATACGTGGGAGACGGTCTGTCCGGGTCTTCGCATCCGTCAAAACCGTATGTGAATCCCAACCTGTATGCACCCCGATACATCCGCTCGTAGTCCTTTGCAACAAGACTTGCAAGCCAGACACGATCTGGACAAGTCCATCCGGTACACCCCCGAGGCCATCACTCTGGCCGCGAAGTTCCGCACAGTGACGAAGTCAAGCGGTGCAACACCGCCATGCATGTAATCCACCGAGATCGCAGTTTCAAGAATCGGTGCGGCTGCGCCGCCGAAGAGCCTGTTTCCATCAAATCCACCGAAACCTGCTTCTCCAATCGCGGCTCTAAGCCCTCCCCCGCCCGCCGGCAGGGGTGGCAGGATTTCGAGATCGTTTATGAGCGGCTCGGGATGATTGGTATACTCAGCAAGATAGGTTCCATCAATCTGCGAAGCCATTCGATCAAAGTACACTTCTTCCCCCCAGTGGCCCAGGCTTCGGAACCGCTCGATGGCATCATAGATCCAAGGATTCGCAAACTGCGTATGCCACCTCGATGTACGAAATGCCGCCTGCAGCTGCACCAACGGACCGATACGCCATGGCCAGCCGTCACGAGTGAAGGACTTGCCATGCATATCATACACGTCGAAGTACTCCTCTCCCGTGAGCCGCATCTTCATTGTCTCAATGTTGCCCCAGCGCGAAACGGTCGCTGCCGCCGGCGTGAGGTTGTTCAACTTCGCAGACAACGAGTTGTAACGACTCGTCTTGAAGTAGAAGACATACAACAAGCGCTCTCCGGTCCTTACTTGTGTTCCCGGCAGGTTCCGCTCCCGCGCCGTTACCGTAACGTTGACACCTTGAACGAGGCGTGAGAAGCGTTCATGAAGAGTTGTCATTGCTGTGATCTGTCCCTGTAGAGGATTAATGCCGGCAGGGATCGCCACTCTTGCTCCGGCACCGGCACCAGGAGCAGGGATGAGCTCCTCCTTTCGGACGATCTGCACAACGTACGGAGTGCTGTTCAGGAGGGTAGGGATGTTGAATTCAACCATGCGCGCTGCATTGTTGTAGGTGATCGGACTGGTGATCTCCGCACCGCCATGAGCCGGGATGAATCGCGCAAGGAGTTTTATTCGATACCCTGCCGGTGCGCCTGAAGTATCGAAGAGTCTAGGCTGTCCCGTTCGTAACGCAACCGTACCGCCACGACATTCGTTTTGCAGGAAGAACCGTTGTCGGTCCAAGGGATACGTGTACGCGATATTGCTTTCGAGAATCTTATCCGGTTCGTTGCCTGCTCTGAAGGTCGTTGTCGCTGACTGCTCGATGCTTGTTCCGTCCCGACGACGTGCCTGACTCCAGGCATTGTTGATGTACTCTTCTCCATAGGCGGTTATCGTTGCCGTATGGCGGGTATTTCCTGAAAGCATGTCGTGGGGGGAGAACGTTGCCTGCACCGCGTCTGCAGAGAGCCTCCACGCGCCGGGTATCGCCCCATGGTTGTTTGTCTTTTCGAGCGTGAAATCCCGGACCTTCATGCGGAACGTCCGCACACGACCTTGACCTTCTGCAGCAAGTTCTCTGATCTCGAATGAACGGTCAATATCGAAGTTGAAGGCCGCTTGAGGCTCAACAGTCACGTCAACACCCGTCGCACCATTGTCGGGCTTGATATCAGAAATGATGTCAAGTCGTGCAAGTGGGTTCTCGACAACGGGGCGGCATTCCTCCCCCAATTTGAACTCGAAGCGGCACCTTCCATGCACCAATCCTCCAAGGATAGAATAGTGACCTCCAACCGCACCCGCGACCCACGTCGGGTTCGGAGCGCCCGCTTGCAACGCCGCCGCCGCACTGATGCCGAGGATCTCGAAGTCCCCCTCGGTGAACCACACATCAACATGCAGTCCGACCGACGCCTCAATGTAGGCATACAGTTGACCCATGGCATACCAGCCATTCAGTCCAATCGTCCCGTTGCCACCTTCACAAGTTGTACCCGGCCCGAAATTAAGGAGCGCGATGTCAAATCCTACGCCGGCACTGATGTAACCATAGAAAATCAAGAATTCCTGCCTGCCTGTGCTGATCTCAGCACTCGCACCAAATGCAAATCCATCTGCAGTACCCAATGCCGGGTTCCGGCTTACGGGAAGTTCACCAAGAATGCTTGACACCTCAGGAGGCAGACTAGGGGGCGGAGGCAGCTGTTGGCCCATCATCAGATACGCGTCGATGGTGAACCAGTTCGCCAGATTCAGATTCACGCGGCTGGCGGGTTCTCCGATCTTGATGTACCAAAGTGACGGATCGATGTGCATCACCATTTGTCCTCCGCCTGTGAAGGGACTCGCGTTGATGTCCACATCAAACACACCATGAAACGTGCTGCCGGGGAAGTCATACTCGATGTCGACGTCCGCGGTAACCTTCGCTTCGTCTCTGTTGTTGATACCGGCCATCATGTATCCATGACCGATGATGCCGATGCGGGAGATGCCCCCGCCGGCAAGAAACTCCGCCTCGAAAGCAACGTCGGCATTGAATGCATCAGCGGATGGATGGGTCCCGAGAATAACCATCGCCCGAAAACCGAATGAAGTGCCATCGTCGGGCACGTAGCTGTAGCCGGAATTCGAAGTACCCGGTGTGAGACTCGTATCAGTGCGTGACGTTGACGGGTCTGCTGACACCGTGGCGTCAGCGCCGCTTCTTCGCATATGGTACCACGCTCCTCCGCCAAAGCCGTAGATGCCGACGCCTGTGAACACTGGGATGCCGGGGGTGAAACCGGCTTTGGCATCAACATACCAGTACCGATACCCGCTCACCGTCCCAAACTGTAGCGTCGCTTCAACAGTGACCTGGCGGGCAAATGTTGCCCTCACTCCACCTCGGAAACCGTCTCCGAACGTCGGGTCGGACCGGTATAACCGTACTCCGCCCGCAATCTGCACAGCCCCAAGATCTGCGTCCACCCCAATGGAATCGAGGTTCACACCGTCGTACATGAACCGTTGGGGACCCCCGTCACCTGAGAGTTTCCCCCATATGCTTAAGGTTGTTGCGCCACTGATCGCGTTGTTGCCGGGTTGCAGGTTGACCGCAAGAGTGAACCGGAGACCAACCCCGGGGTCGCCGTCTCGGTCTTCCGTCACCACTCCCATTCCGTTGATGGTTACAGGAAATCCCGCCATTCCGTGCTGTGGGCTTGCGAAACTCCATGTTCCCGCATTCACATACGGAGGAGAATTTGTCAACTCGAAATTTTGAAATGCGATTCCGCTGAAATTCAAGCCGGGAATCCCGCCGGCTGAACCGAGTAGTGTGAGCTCGCCGCTGAGCTTCGCTGTATCGAGATGGCCCGCATCCGTGGGATGGATAGCGATGCGAGATGTCGGATAGAGCGCCAGCGTTGCGGGACCCCACATCGGGATGTTCAGAGTATCGCGCGGCTGGAGGAGGAACTCCCATTGTGTTCCATGTCCGCCCTGCGGTGGAAACAATCGGGCAGAGTAGTCGATGGGACCATCGCTGACCGGGAGCAGGATACGGCCCTTCATCAGGACGTCTCGCACCGAACTGTTCAGAAAGTCAATCGCGAAGGTGTCGAGACTTCCACCCCACGAACCAAACATTCCTTCTGGGTATCGCAGCAGGTTCTCCGCCCGGCAACTGCCGGTGAACCCTCCTCCGCCTATGATGAAGTCCACAGCTGCAAATGTGATAGGTGCATCCGAGTCAAACGTATGAATGTCTCTCGGAAAACTGAAACTCGCGCGCTTGAGGTAGAAACCACGCCAGAGTCTGTCCTGTTGGCCTACGAATCCGGCAGGGAACACCATGCCCTCCGGATTCCGGACATCTGAATGGTCATAATACATTTCCCGCGCTTCCATAATGAACTCGGGGAGTCCGGTGATATAGCAGCGATCCAGCGAAACACCGGCAATCCAATCACTTCGGGTTTCCCACGTGACCACTGTCGTAAACCGGCTCTTGACGCGGCTGGACCCGTCATCGGGGAATGGTGTGAACCAGGAGCGGGGGAATGAAGCTTCCATGCTGAGACGGATCTCTCGGATTCCGTGGCAGTCCCAGCGTGCATATGTTCCCGAATCGTGCTCGGCTACGCCTTTGAATACGAGGCCGAATGTCGACGAATCATCCTGTCTCCAGCCGTGGTCATTGGGGAGGTACAGCGTGAACCTTCCATCACCCCCAAAGCCGTTCGGATGAATGCAGATGTCTCGCGCACCCAGGCCGAGGCCGACACCCGGGCCAAGATCGGGCATGGGAATGGCGAGCACGACGTTCATCGCGGCGCGCGTTGGAGTAAAAACAAGTCCGATAATTGCGAGTGTCACGCGCTCACCGGCAATAGTATTATCGAGACCAAGAGGAAGACCCACAGGTGCCAATCCGGAGAGACCGGTCACCCACCGGGACATATCTGCAATGTATGTGCCGACCGCATTAATGGCATCCTGCGAGAGTCCAAGGTCATTGCTCAGTTGATTTGCCTGCGCAGGAGTCAGAGGCGAACCTCCATCCTGCCGGCCCGTCAGCTCTCCACCATACACTTGATTCTCCGTGTTCACCTGGACATTGGAGAATTCGACAATAATCGGTGCACGCAAGAACGGGACGCGGATTGTTCCTTCACCGCTTAAACCTGCACCTGTTCCCGAGGCACTGGTGAGTGTTGCCTGAAACCGGCCTACTTGAAGAACATCGCCTGCGGCGAACGATCTGACGGAAGGAATGAGGTTCGCTGGTGCAGGCGAAGTGCAGTCATCAGCACATGGCTGGTCGGTCTCTGCGGTGAAGAGAAATGGTCCGCCGCTCGTTGAACTCACGTCGCACACCGTATTATCCCTGCGCACGGAGAAGCGATCATAATTCACATCAACAGTCCACGCATAGTTGCTCCCCGCTTGAAGCCGAATGGCGTTTCCGTTGCGGTCGTGAGGCTCGAGGCTCACCACAGACATTCCGTCCCGGTCCTCTTCCGCATCAAGGTTACTCCCGAGGAATTCGCCTGTGAAGTCAGGATTCCTCATGATCGTGTTCTCAAGCGACTCCCCCGCGTTTCGCCTCCACACTCGCAGGGTGCCTCCGGTCACGACCTCACTCAACATATTGATCTTGATGTGGGGTCTGAAGCCGAATGAGAATTCCTCTAAGCCTGGTGGAGCGTTGTTGGCATTATCCCGGGGCGACAATGCCTCAATGCATGTGCACGCGTTACTGCACGACTCTGACGTGCGGAAGAAAAACGGACCGCCTGAGCTGTGAGATGAGTTGCATGCGGTTCCACCTTGAAGAATACTGGTTCCATCATAGTCAATGTCCACTGTCCACAAATACTGCTGGAGAGGTTGAAGTTGCGCCGGCGCACCCAGGTCCGTTATCGGAGTGACGCGGTAGATCCAGGGGTTCCCTGAATCCCCGACCTGTTCCATGCTGGCACCTGTGAATGTACCGACAAATGCCGGGGCCCGTGCCATGGTCACGCCATGTCCCTCCTCGCCTTGCCGGAGCCAGAGCTGTACCCTCCCCTGCGTAACAGCATTCCTATTGATCTGACTGGAAACAGCTATAGAGAAGGTCATCAACGAGGGAAGAATACGATCCGCGTTGTTATAGGGAGTGGCAGCTTCGATGCAGAAACAAGGATTGCTGCAACCTTCTTCCGACCCGAAGAAGTACGGTCCCCCCGGTGCCAGCGGTGTATTACATGCAGAGCCGTCCCGGCGTATCCGGGCCGGGTCGTAACGTACGTCCACGGTCCAGAGATACTGCTGAAGAGACTGCAGTTGCATTTGTGCACCGCCGGAATTCAAGGGCGTAATGTTGTACTGCCACAGTTCCGCTGAGCGTCCGGCAGCTTGCAGATCGGCTGCGGCAAAGGTACCGGTGAAGTACGGGATCCTCGCCATCGTGACTTCATCTCCCTCGAGGCCCTGTCGAACCCACAGCTTGATTGTCCCTCCGGTGACCGCATCGGTGTTGATTTCACGGTCGAAACCAATCGAGAACGACCGCGTGGACAGCGGGACATGTGGGGTCTGGTTCGCAGGCGAGATTGCTTGTACAATGACACACCTAATCGTAGAATCCGAGATGCCTCCTCCGAGAGTTCTGAACGACCATGGCCCACCCTGCGCACGGTCAGTACCGCACCGGGTTCCATCGGCAAGCAGGGTTGCATCATCGAATTCGAGATCAACCGTCCAGACATAGTTCTTGGCTTCCTGGCGTTGCAGCGGCATGGCGTTGGCATCAAGCGGAACGACTGTGTAGATCATCAGGTCAGGGTTGTTGGCAAATCCTCCTTCCAGATCCATTGTGCCGCCATCAAATGTTCCCGTGAAGTCGGGATTGCGTGCGATCGTTGTCTGAATTGATTCTTGATCGGGCCGCAGCCAGACCCGTATCGTCCCCAGTCGGATTCCCTGTCTGTTGATGTGTGGACGGAACTCAATGGAAAATGAAGCACCAGCCTGGGGAGGCACCGGAATGTTATCGGCATTATCTCTTGGGTAACCGGCGCCGAGGCACAGGCAATCGTGTCCGCAGTCTGTCGCCGGACGATAGGCAAACGAGAAGATCTCGCTTTTGCCTTCGTTGCGAAGAGGCATCGGCCAGCCGTTGTCATCAACGGCCTGCACTTGCCAGGCAAAGTGATGGGTTTGAGGAAAGAGTTCAAATGAAGGATCAGATGGGAGGTAGATATATGGCATCGTGGTGAGTATGATTTCACGAAGACTATTGGGCCCTTCTATGGCATCTCTTGGTGTCTGGCCATCGAGAATGGCGCATATTCTGAGTTTGTATCGTGCCTGGTGACCGGCAGAGAGCACAACAGGTGTCCAGTTGAATGTCGGCAGAGGTCCTGCAGCGGTGAAAACCGTTCCTTCTTCCGGAAGCAGGAGTGTCGGCGGATCGGGGTTGAGAACACCGAACGTCGCACAATTGATACCCGAAGTAGCCAACTCGTTCCCGGCGGCATCCATCAAGCGCACACAGATCTCGTATGTCCCTTCCGGCAACATCTGCGTTGACGTGACGTCCCCCTGGATTGCCGGATCGAGAGTAATAGCACGAGGATTGTACAACTCCGGTGTTGTCCGCACGATGTTCTGACCGGGATCTATGTCGAAGCGCGGCAATTCACCACTGTCATCTCGAGATCGCGCCGCAACAACACCGTCCGCCAACCCTTCGGCAAAGATCACCGTCACGGTGAATGAGATCCCCACGCCCCGGTAGGCCGTGCCTCCTGCATTCCGAATACTCGCTTGAAGGATTGTCGGGTCAACCCGCCACTGGGAGAGCAGCGACGGCATCGGGCTTCGTAAGTTGATGTCAAGGCTTAACTGGGCACACACATGGCCCGCAAGCATGAATGCGGCCGTCACCACTCCGACGAACCTTCTTCTCATGAGTGTCTACCTCCAACCGTCAGAAAGTGCACGCGTATTGGAGACTTCCGAACAGTTCGTTGTTTGACGCAATGCCGGGAGTTCCGTAGTAAGAATTGTATGTGCTCATCATGATCGTGAAAGATCCGTATGCGGCAAGGCTGTAGGATGCTCGAAGACTGCCGTGCAGCTGACCGTCCGCCGCCACGGATACGGTACTGTTATAGCCAAGAGAAATGGACGCCTGAAGCTTGTTGCCAAGGAAGGTATGACCCACGGTGCCGTTCAGGCTGGTCACCTTAATGCTCAAAGCCTGTGAGCTGGAGGATGTGTGAGACACACTTGCCGTGAACGAGAGAGATGATGGAAAGCTCAGCGTCCAGAATCCTGAACCCGACTGCACTGATTGTGACGTTGTTGTGTTCGACGCTGCATTGAGGTCGGAGAAACTCTGCATGGAATAGGTCAATGCGACATTGTTCATCCCGCCAAAGGATGCGAAGCTGTATCGCGGGGTCACGCTGAGCGATTGTGTGACGTTCCCGGTGGCGAGGGAGTCCACCCGCGGGCGTGAGTGCATGTCATGGTTCAGGTACTGAGCGTCGAAGCCGAACGACGTGCTTGGTTGTACCGTGACACCAGCATTGATGATCAGCCGCCTGGTGCTGGCAAGATGGTCGTTCCTCAGGTTGTTCACTCGCACGCCGACAGATGAGCGGAGAATGAGTTTGCTCTCGAAGAGTCTCGCCACAGGAGCGACGGTCCACTCGGACACATCACTCGGGAGTTGGGCATACCCAAGCGTGACATAACCGGGTCCGACCCAGCGACCCGCGAGACTCATGGAAAAGAATCGCGAGAACGTGATGCGAAGCGATGCTTTCGCCCCCCCATCAATTTGTGAGGACAAGCGCGGAGTAAAAATACTTTTGATCCACTCCGGAATGTTTGTCACTTCCGGTGCCCGGGTATCGTGAGTGTACGCCGATACTCCCACCTCAACGCTGAACCTCACGGCGTCTTTGAACAAAGGGAAGCCCATCTCCGCCGAGAGAGCTGCATTCTCCTTTGGCGCCAAAATTGCAGGCGAGACAGAGATGGAACCGCTGTCATCGACAGCTCTCAGGAAATTAAGATCGAAATGAAACCGGCTCTCGCTGCCTACACCAATCTTGGCAGCCATGGTCATCCTTGTGAATTCTCCCCGCACACCCATGGAAGAGTCTGGACTCATCGCACGCTGGGAGCATCCATAGAGGAACGCGAAGCGGAAAACCGAAGTCTTCACTTCAATACCGCCTCCAAGAAGACGGGTATCACCAAAGGTCAGCTCGGAGAGTCGTGATGAGAAATAGCCAGCATGCAAGGTGAGCCATCCCCAGAGTCTCGGGCTCACCCCGAATTGGTTGAATGGTTGCCGGAACTCCTGACCCTGTGTTGAATAGCTCATCTCAAAGGGAAGAACGATCTGGTCAAAGAGGGTGATCGTGGGCTGCAACATTGCCCTCGAAATACTTGTCGGTCGGCGGTCCTTCATCCCGGAGGATTCACTGTATTCGGTAGACAGACTTATCCTGCCATTTAGCGTGGCCCAATGTGTTTGCCCGTAGAGCTCCCAGGACGTCGAAAGAAGAACGAGGAGCATCGTTCTGACGACGAAGGACGACGAAGGTCCGGGCCTTGGCTTCTGCAAGTTAGAATCCTTACCGCATAACGATCATTTGCTTTACGTCAACATATCCAGAGGTTGTCAGGCGGTACCAGTAAACGCCACTTGGCAAGTGTGATGCATCAAAGACTCTGGCATGCGTTCCCGGATCCAATACTTCTTGCACCAAGGTTGCAACGTCCTGTCCCAGGACATTGTACACTCTCAGTGAGACATAGTCCCGACGGTCAACTCCGAACCTGATGATTGTCGTGGGGTTGAAGGGGTTCGGATAGTTTTGGTGAAGACGAAAGTGTGCCGGAAGGTTCGAGGCTTCCCGGTCCGGGTCGACACCCACGGTTAACTCGTATTCGTAGGCCCCGAGGTCGAACGAAGACCCCTGGGGACGCGGAGTTCCCAGAAGATCCCGCTTCACCACCGACGAGAGATCCTGGCCGGCGTTGATGCACGGGCTCCCATTAGCCAGACGGAAGTCGTTTGCGTTCGTGTCGACGAACATCGGGGAAGCACTCATGGCAGTGACATCCCACGAGGGAGCACCACCGACCCCGTACCAGCAGTTGGTAAGACTTCCAGATGCTATCGTGCCGGAGGCTGCAGCAACATACGGTTCTCCAGTGGAGAGGATAATGTTGTTCCTGAAGTCCAGCGTGGTTCCCCGTGATATGGCCTGAGGACTCATGTATACATGCCCGCTTTCCTCCTGCCAGATCGCGCCGGACCACCCGCAACCAACGAGTGTATTATTGTAGCAGTAGATAGTGGTGGCCGCCCACGCTTCATGGCCGCAATCGATGCGGATACCCGAGTGCGACGATGCCTCGCCGCCTGCCCACTCGGGACCAAGCCCGGCACGCACAATGAGGTTGTTATAGATCCAGTTTTCCCCCACGACGTAGTAGCCGAGCAGGATACCGTCTCCATGCTGATTGATGATGACATTGTCGTGGATCCTGTGCCGCTGTATGAATGCCGAGAACGGTTGCTCGCTGTATACGTCGATCGCCCTGTCGGACTGGCAACCGTGGATGTAGTTCCAGGCGATTTCCCGTTCGGATTCTGTCGGCGCGCGGGGGGCGAAATCGGTGCGGAAGCCCTTGCCATAAATCCCATGGTACAGTTTATCGCAGTCTGCCCTCCCGACATTGTCCAGTTCATTGCCCGCAACGACCACACTGTCTCCCTCAATGGTGATGGAAGCGTCATTCCCATCGCCGTTGGGAGCCGTCATGAAGTTCCCAACGACCCGGTTGCCGGTTACTGCCTCCACCCCGAGACCTGCTGTCCGGATCGTGAACTTGGCAAGAACCCAGTGACGCGAGGTTCCTCCGGTATCGGCGTAGAACGACCGGAAGGCATAATACAGAGAATCGTTTCCCACCATCGATGTCGCACCGGGGTACACAACAAGTGCCTTTGGTTTTCCCGGCTCCCCGTTCGTACCAAGGTTTACGCATGCCCCATATTCGGTCTCCGTCGCCTGTTGCACACGGTCGCACACATAGACGATGTCACCCGGCGCGATGGCATCCTTCGCGGCGACGATGGTTCGCCAGGGATTCGTCCACAGTCCGTTTCCTGTCGCGTCGGTCCCTGTGGTCTTTACAAAGAAAATATTCCCGGGCCGGACGGTGAAGGGGAGGGCATTGGAATGGTTGCCGCTGACCACTACGGCGATAGAGCCGGGTCCGTCCTGCGCCGTGCCGCTGATCTGGAAAGAGATCATCTCCATGCGATGATACGTGTAGAGATTGGCCGGTCTGGTTGCGTTTTCGCGCGCGTAGTAGAATGCCGCCGGTACGCCGTTGCAGTACACGGTGGCAGTCCCGGGAGCGCCGAGGTTTCTTCCCCAGATCGTAACAATCGCTCCATCCTGTCCGGAAACCTGGCCGAGCGATACGTCTGTGTTTCCGGTGCGCGGTCCGCTGGTAATGTCGGAGAAATACAACACTGGATCGTTTGCTGCACGCGCGCTTCCCAGGGTGCTTCCAATGAACAACAAGATGCGCGCTGCGACTTTCCACGCGTGTAACGGCATATTCATGGCACACCTCCATATGAAGATCAAGAGACCCACACCTAGGACGATGCGCCAAAGGTAGCACGCAGAGTATGCGCGTACAATGGCACAGATGTGCCATTTGTGATTGTTAGAGATCAATAAAGAGTACGGTGGGAGAGTAGCTAGACGAGCCGCTGACGGAAGGCTTTTGCAACTGCTTCTGACTTGGAGTGAACGTGCAGTTTTTCGTAAATGTGGCGAATATGGTTGCGGACAGTGTCAGTGCTTATGAAGTGTCGTTCGGCGATCTGCTTGTAGTCGAGGCCATCGGCCAGCGACTTCAGCAGTTCATGTTCGCGGGCAGTCAACCCGACAGTCTGTTCCTGCCTTGGCGCAAACTCTTTAAACATCTTGATAACGTTGTGCGCGATAGAGGGACTCATGGGGACGCCCCCTTCAACAACCTGCTCGATTGCCTGCAGCAGTTCCAGCGGAGGTGCTTTCTTCAAAACGTACCCATCAGCACCGGCACAGATTGCCCGGAATACACTGTCGTCGTCCTCATAAATCGTTTGAACGAGGATTTTGATGTCAGAGTGGAGCGCCTTGACGCGTTGAATCCCCTCGATTCCCGACATGCCCGGAAGACCGATATCCATCAGGATCACCTGTGTGTTGATGGAGGGAAGATCTCCGAGCAACTCCTCGCACCGCTCGTATATGCCGGCACAAGTATAGCCGGGAGTGGCGGCAAGAATCAAGCCGAGGCTTTTCCGGAGATCCGGATGGTCTTCGACCACTGCCACTGCTATCGGGCTCATCGGTTTGGACTTGTTTGTGTGTGACGGGAAGATACCCAAGGCAACCATCCATTGCTATGGCATATTCATGCTATTCTGAGAGTGAGAGCGATCGTGGTGCCTTCACCGGGCGTGGAGGTGACCTTGACCTGTGCGCTGATTGACTCCGCCCTGGACTGCATGTTGTGCAGGCCGTGTCCCACTGCCGAACCACCGCTGAAACCACAGCCATCGTCCGTCAGCGCAAGTTGAAGCATATGCCCGTGAAGTGAACAGGCGAAATCGATCCGGGAGCAGCGGGAATGACGCAGGGAATTGTTCAATGATTCTTTTAGGATCAGGAACAGTGTCCTTCGTTGCTCAGGCGTGAGAAGGACCGAGGCTACTCCTTCCGGCAGCTTTGTCGAGAACTCAACTCCGGCAGCCTGACATAGCTGTGTAGCATAGCGTTGGAAATAGCGGAAGACCTCGGTCAGCTCGTCCCGCTGGGGATCAACCGACCAGACGATAAGTCCGATATTTTCCATGCTTTCGCGCGAGAGATCCCGGATGCGATCCAACAACGACCGGGTGTCTTCAGGAATCTCCTGAAGCTGTCGCTGGATGACTGCGGCATAGATACTCACGCTGGACAGCGATGAGGCGATATCGTCGTGGAGGTCTGCTGCAATCCGCCTCCGCATACGTTCCATCTTCAACAGTTGATTCACGCGAAACCGGTAGGCCACCGTCAGAACTGATGCAACGAACACGACGCTGAGCGTGATGAACCACCATGTTCGCCAGAATGGAGGCTGAATCACGAAGGACAAACCGGCGGGCATGGACCATTGTCCGTTCCTGTTGGCAGCGCGTACTTTGAAAAGGTAATTGCCGGAGCCGAGGTTCGTGTACCTCACCTGCCTCTCTTTGCGGGGTTCCTGCCACTCCCTGTCAAACCCTTCCACCATCCACTGGAACAGCATCTCATGTTCTGCGATGAAGCTGAGCGCGTTGAACCTGAAGACGACCGTGCGGTCTTCGTACGGGATTGCTGCCTGGTCGGGAGTGGGTTTCGTTCCATCCCCGGCGAGGACCGGATCGAGAGACACCTCAGGCACAGGAGCGACGTATGCCACGCTTGCAGGATCCAAAGTCGAAATTCCGCCGTGGGTACCGAACCAGAGAGTCCCGTCGTTTCCCACGCACGCCACGTTGACAATGTCGGAGGCAAGGCCATCCGCCGTCGTGAATTGACTGAGCCTTTTGCCATCCCACGCCAGCACGCCGTGGTCCGTCCCAAACCAGATGCTGCCGCCGGCCTCAAGCATGAAGTAGACTGGGTTCTGGGGGAGTTGAGGCTTCACGAAAGAAGGGGGGCGGAGCGAATCTCCTTCGAGAAGTGCTACCCCTTTGTTGGTGCAGACCCAAAGCACTCCTTTACTGTCTTCATGAATTGAATGGATCTGCAGATGCATCGAATCACCGTCGCCTGGAACAAATACCACCTTCCCATCGGTACCGACATGGGCGGCACGGCCGGAAGCAATGATCCAGAGAAAGCCCCTGCGGTCGCGGCATTGTACTTCCACCGCTCCACCCGCGATCACCTCGCCCAGGTCAAGCTCGCGTTCAAGCACCCCGTTCCTTGTCCTGTAAAACCTGCCGCCTCCTCCAACCCAGAGGGTGTTGTCGGGCTCGCAATAGACCGACCAGACATCCAACTCCTCTGGCAATCCACGGATGCTTAGATGCGATGCATGATTTGCTGTTATGACAGCAAGGCCGCGAATAGTGCCGACCAGGATATTGCCGTTGTTGTCTTCGGCAATTGAACGGACGGTATGGTGTGGCAGCCCTGTCGTCTGGTCCCAGTGGGTGACACGTCCGCGGCGATCGATGCGATTCAACCCGTTCCACATTCCGAACCAGAGGTTGCCATCCCGATCCCGCAAGACCGAGAGTGTTTCGTATCCCGTCAACCCCTCCTTCATACCGTAGGTAACAATGAGCGGGTGGGCGAGTTTGACCGCACCGTTCTCCGTTCCGAACCACATTGTTCCCTCACGATCCTGCATGATATCGTAGATGTTCTCGTTCTGCAGTCCGTTCAACGTTTGGAGGTGTGTGGTCTTCCCATTTCTGATTAGATACAGCCCGTATTCGGTTCCGATCCAGAGTGCTCCCTCGGCATCTTCAAACATACTCTGGGCCTTGATGAGACTATTCGCAGTCGCATACGAGAGTAGTGTATCGGGTGTTCCTCCGGTGATCCGACAGACAAAGCCGTATTGGTCGTTACCGCCGCCGTCGGTGCCTGCAAGAATGTCTCCGTTCCTCCGTAGAAGCAAGGATCTCGTCGGCTTCTCGAGGAATCGCGTGAACTTCATTCTGTCGGGGACATCAACCTGTGCGGCGAACAAACCCCGGTGTGTGCCGACCCAAATGGTGCCGGTTGTATCAGCCACCAGAGCATAGATCTCGCCCACTCCTTCGAGGCTACGGATGCGAACCCATTGTCCGTTGTTGATGAATGCGAACAGACCTGCATCAGAGCCAACCCAGAGAGTACCATGAGCATCCTCGGTAATCGCAGTGACATAGTGTTGAAGGATGCTGTCGCCGGAGGATCTCGTCAGTTTCCGGGTACTCCCAGGGAGGAGTCTTAGCAGGCCGAATCCATAGGTGCCAATCCACAGTGTACCCGCTCGGTCTTCAAAGATTTCATACACCGGGTAAGAGTCCGAACCGAACTTCATGTATTCTGTGAAGGCTCTTCCGTCGTAGCTATCGATTCCTCCGAGAGTGCCGAACCAGAGCAATCCGCGGGAATCCTGAAATACCTTTCGCACGGCGGCGTGGCTCAGGCCTTCAGTCGTCGTATACTTCTGGAAGGGATATGTCTGACCAAATGCGGGGGAAGCAAAGGCAAAAGCAGCCGCAGTCGATACGGCCACGACCAGAGAAGAAACGGAGTGCCTGGGTCCCGCGTTGGACATATATGTCCCGACGTTCAGGTGGGGAATCAGAAACCTGAATAAGATTCAATATCCTGGGGGTTTGCGACAATGTCAAGGCGAATTGCCGTGTTCCGGCGACAATTCCTTTGGGGTGCGACTATCGTTGATTAGAATCAGATGACACTTACCGCAACAACACGAGTTTGCGAGTCTGCACATACGTCCCTGCTCCGGTCTCAGAGTCACGCCCGACGGCGGAGTCCGGAGGGCGGACCTGTATGCGATAGTAGTACACTCCGCTCGCCAGATTCCCCGCTTCGAATTGCACGGAGTGCTGGCCTGCGTCCACTTCCTTATTGACAAGTTGAGCAACTTGCTGGCCGAGAGTGCTGAACACTGTGAGACTTACATGGCTTCGTTGTGGGAGATCGTAGCGAATCGTTGTCGCCGGGTTGAAAGGATTTGGATAATTGTGAGACAAGTTGAACTGTTGGGGAGTCGGGGCGCCCGCTGGTCCCTCTATGGCTGTAAGATTGAAAGGGAAACTAAATGCCGAGGTACTCCCAGCCTGGTCGATGGCTATTGCTGTGACCTTGGAATAGGGTCCCACAATGCTGCCTGACCAGGTAAAGCTACCAGACGGGTCGGAATTCGTTTCCCCTTGATAGAATTCGCCCTGGTACGCCGAATCGCTGTAGATTTCAATGCTGGCATTCGGGATTGCGGTTCCTGAGGCTGACGTGCCTGTAACGGACGTGATAATCGGCTTCGGCACTTCGTTGGCGCCGGCTCCATCGTATACTATACCTCCGTAAGTGTTTCGGGCGATGCTGTTGTGGCTGACCAAATTGCGCGACGGCATCGTGCCATACACGCGAACTCCACTCCCCTTATTGAACCAGATGACATTCTCGAGAACTCGGTTATTGTACGACTTGCCATAAAGATGGATGCCATCGAATTCATTTCCAAGATCCGTCACGTTCTGACCCGGCGGGACCTTTCCAATCCAGTTGTTCTGAATGGTATTCCCGCTTGCGTCAAGCACAAACAGACCGTATTTATTCCCGCCGATCCAGTTGTCAAAAACCGCAACGCTGTCCGATCCATACTGAATGCAGATTCCTCCGTAATTGCTGTTCCCCAAGGGCGCCGTGGCAGTGCGGTTCAAGCCAATGATGTTAGCGATTATGGACACATGGCTGGAAGTATCCGATACAAAAATGCCGCCATTGGTGTTCCCGGAAATGATGTTACGAAAGCTGTCGACGGGCGCTATCGTAACAAACTGGCTGCGATTGTAGAGGTATACGCCATAGCCGTTCGGCGCCGGCGCCATGCCGGAAAAATCGGTGCCAATGTAGCAGCCGCCGATGCGCGCGCCATCGACATGGTCCATCTCGATGCCGATGCTGGCAAAGTTATTGATTGTCAGACCACATATTGTGACCCCTGACGCCTTCACCGAAAACCCGTTCGAGTACGGTTCACAGCTGCTGCCAGTGATGACAATCTCCGGTCCAAACGGGTTCTCATCGTTACCTATGTACTCCGACTGCGAAAAGCCGTTAATGGTAAGTTCATTGTCCGTGATAGATGGTAGGCGAAGAAGAGGCGCGATGGTCCAGATACCGGCGTCGGGATTATGGCCGGATACACCCCTTGGAATGGCGAAGAGAATGGTGTCCGGACCTACGTGAGCGTTGGCAAGAGTTATGGCTTCACGTAGCGAGCCTGCCCCGGTATCACTGCAGGTAGTGACCAGGAATCCTCCGCCAGTCGAAGTAGACTTGGCATACGTCACCGCAAACACGGACAAATGATCGCTTGTTCCCGTAATCATGTTGCTGTCAATATTGAGAGCTGTCGTAATATCAATCCATTGCGTCTGCACTTCATCATAACGCATCAATTTCAGGATTGTCTCGTGATCGCCAAGTCCCGCGTCGCTATAGGTAAGATTGATGGTGATCTTTCCCGAGAAGTTCGCTGTGGTGGTAATCTGATAGTAGTGAGGATTGCCTTCGGGGATGATTGCTGCATGTGCAGGCGGGATGGGGCCAGTCGGTGCTACCAACGCTTCGGTATTTCCCGCATTGATCACCCGATCGAACTTCAAAGAGAGAGAACTACTCGGATGGACCATGACATTACTGCCGACAGGTGTGTTCGTTTGGGTTACCGCAGAGATGGCAAACACGGCATCGCTGATATCGTACAACAGTCCGTCGGTGGTATCGGAGACTTTTACTACACAATTCGTAGAAGGCGTATTTGGAACCGTCCACTGATACGATGCCGCCCCCGCGACAGCGTTAGTGATGGTGGCATAACTCGATCCGCCGTTTGTGGAGTACTGCAATTTCACCGGTCCGCTGTACAGATGGGTATTCCATACAATGTAGCGGGGACTACCTACAGACCAGTCTTCGCCGCCGTTGGGCACATCCAGCTTGATGTATTTGTTGACGGTGATTTCAAAAACTGCGTCGCTTACATCGGACACTGTTGCGCTCGACAAGCGGATCAGACAATTGGTTGACGGTTCATTCGGCACGGTCCAGGTGTACGATCCGGCGTTTCCGTAGTTTGTTTTGTAGGTCACAAAAGTATAGCTGGAGCCACCGTTGGTGGAATATTCGATTTTGACATCCTTGTTGTCAATCTCCTGTCCGGTCCAGCTGATAATGCGAGGCGTTCCGGCCTCCCATTTTTCGCCGCCATTAGGATTGGTCACTTTGAGGGAAGCCGTGGTTCCTGAGCCCGCCACCGCGGTGACGTTGTCAACATCCCAACTGCCCTGGTACCAGCATTCCGCCATCACGTCCCCGGGACCGGTGATGCGAATCCGGATGTTTTTGACCTTGTACCGGGGGTCGGCCAACCACGACGGTTTCCAGGTAAACTGATACAATTGACTGTACGTTGTGATGTCATGAAACACAAAGTTGGTGCCATCGTATTCAGCAAAGAGCTTTTCTTTGTTGGAATCGGAGGCATCTATGACTTTTATTTGCAGTTGGACGTAGAAGACGTTCGTAAAGTCGCCCCAACAGTGAGAATGCACCATTCGTGTGACATCAATGCTGTATCCGCCGATCCCCTGCCATTGCGAGTTCGACGACAGATCCGGGGATTCGAGGTAGATATCATTCTGGTCCGAGCGACCGATGAGCAATGAGGTGGTGGATGCTGACAGTGCATTGCTGCTGTTCGTGAGCGTGTAACCAATGACCGGCGTAAACTTCGTCTGGCTCGAGGTGACATACATCTGGTCCAAAGTCCACCCCTGCGTGGTGCCGTCGTTGAAATCAAACGTTTGTGACCAAAGTGGACAAGTCTGCCACCATAACCACCCAGACAGGGCAACACACCACATCCGTCGTGATTTCATGTTTTACTCCATGAGTGATTTGTCTTGCCATTAATCGCACGATACACAACGCACTCTTCGCGTCGAGTGTGGGCCTGTCGCCCTCTGTATCCCCGACATTTGCGGCCAGACTATTTGTTGGTGAGTATCACCAGACACTATTTCAACAAGAGTAATTTCTTCGTCTCCATAAAACTCCCGGCTCCGCTCTTGGAGTCACGCCCTGCGGCGGAGTCCACAGGGCGGACCTGTAGCCTGAAGAAGTACACTCCCGATGCCAATCCCTGACCGTGGAACTGAAATTCATGATAGCCCGCCTCCATTTCGCTATTCGCAAACTGCGCGACCTGCTGGCCGAAGGTGTTGAAGATCAACAGAGCCACGCTCGACTTCTGCGGCAATCCATAGCGTATGGTAGTGGTCGGGTTGAAGGGATTGGGATAGTTTTGGTACAGTACAAATGTTGCAGGTACGTCCGGCCGTTCTCCCGGAGCGACTCCGGTAGCAAGTGAAGGCAGCTGCCAGAATCCTGCGATCAGAAAGTTGTTTGCACTCTGAGTTCCGCCTATGATTGCCTGGCCCACTGTCCCGTGGTGGAAATAGTTCGAGGATAATGCCCCGAATGTTCCGCCGGAGGCCATGACGCATCGGCCAAGTGTGTAGGTTGCCTGTTGAACTGTTGTGGATGTGTTCTTCTCTCCTGCAAACGCCACTGACGCGGCCCCGTGGCAGATGAGAACGATTGTCAATCCCACAAGCAACGCTCCGACAATTCTCACATGTGCTCTGTTCATCTGTTCGTGCCTCCTTAAGGTTGGCCCAAAGCCCTCACTTCTTCCGGATAGTGACATCCCTCCCTTTGAGTGTCAGCGCCTTCGTGATCGTCAAAGGGGCCGTGAAGGTATTGTCCGAACCTGCTTTGAAAATCAATGTGGCACCACTCGAAGCCGTTGAGGCAGCCGATGTGATATCGATATATGGATTGAGCGGAGACCCATTGCCTGACGTGGTGCTCCCAATGAAACCCACGACATTTTGCGGGGCAACATAGATGAGATAGCCATGGTTCTGAGTCAGACTCAGCGGAACATTGTCCAGTGAATACCACCCGTCACTGCCGCCGTACCACCCCATGTTCATCTTGAACTGCCTGTTCGGGTCGGTGCCTTTGTTGTAGCCATAGAGGATCCAGGCATGTCCGCCGATGGAACCGGAACCACTGAACGCGACGGGACGGAGCCATTGAATCTCCTCTGTGACGAGGGTGGATATGTTCGCATGCCCATAGTATGCGTCGGCGTAATACAGGAAGTTGTTGACAAGTGGTTTTCTGTTGTTTGAAGGATCGACAGCCCGCCACAAATCTGACCCCGACCAACCGAGACCAAAATCCGTGTCAAGGGCAACCGCCACCTGATAACAGAGTGCGGCGACTGCGGCATCGGCGGCATCGGCCGGATCGGTATGAACGTCCTGCATCAGATTCCATTGATAGGTCGTTGCGCCGAAATTGGCAGAGTTTGTAGTCGAAGCCTGAGTGAGCCGGCCGTAGAGTGTAGCAAGGGCAGCCAGATACGCGGCATTCGCACTGATGCTTTGAGCGTTGGTGTACGTCCCGGCTTCCCAATACCCATTGATCTGCAATCTGCCACCGCTGGCAGACGTCCATCTCAAGCGGGTCGCCCAGAACGCAGTAGAAGGGATGTTCGGATCAACCGACAGAGGCTCCTCATCCCATGAGGATCTCCACCGGTAGTTGTAGTTGCTACCGGTGTGTGTGCCAACACCGGTGTTGGGCCATTTCCAGTAGTACATTACCTGCGATATCGCCGTGGCAGTGCATCCGACAATGGTATGTTCATCGGCTCCTGGGGTCAATTGTGGGCATTGATCATTATAGGGCGAACCCTGGCCCCAGCTGCATGTCAAAGGAAGACTCATGGAATCGGGTTCAGCAAGCACACTCTGGAGGCGATCAACCTTCTTCGGAACGATCCCCCCGATGAGGTTTCTCCACAATGAGGCCCTCTCCGAAAGTTCCTGGTGGAGCGCAGTCACATGTACATCGCCTTTTTCTTGTCCGTCACGGACGTACTTCATTCGGTCTGCTATCTCCCGGAGGATAAATTGGCAGCCGGGGTTCGCGGGATCAAACGTTCCCCTGGCACTGTAGAAGTACACGGGGAGAACGGATTCGTCAGCCCCGCAAAGGCAGTACCCGCCGCCGGAGAGATGGGCAATGTACGCGACAGCACCACCCCCGATGATATAGGGTTCCATCCTCTCTATGAACGCGTCGGGTCGGGCATCTGCCGTCACACTACGTATCCAGGTCTGGACAGCCGAACGAACATCCAGTTCACTGACCGCCCCTGCGTAAAGCGACAGGGGGATGAGCATCAGGCAGACAACAAGCAAAAGGCCCAGAAACTTCGTCAGTCCAGAGCCTACATGGATAGTCCGATTCATGATCGCACCTCCTCCCTATTGAAGGGTGACCAGGATTAAAACCAGACCCTTCTTATGATCAAGCGTGCTCATGGCTTTGCCGAGTATAGCTCCCTGGGCTTTGCGGTAGTCGGTGACCTTCATCGCATAGCCCGGTATGTTCGACGTGGTCAGCAAATCACCCGGTGCGATCGAACCGCCGGAAGCGTCGGCAAAACAGTATACTCGGCCTGTCAGGGCAACAGGAAATTCCCCGTCTGCCACCGAGCCGGATTGACTCATCAGCATCCCCGGGGAAATCCCGCCGGCACCGCTGATGACTCCCGCGACATGAGTATCGTACGCTTTGTCTGCGACCTTGAGCTTTCCTGGATTGTTGGGATCGATCACCATGACCATGCCGGCTTCGATCATTTCCGACTTTTTGATATCAAACGGCTCGGCAATGTCACTTCCTCCTGTAAGCGTTAATGCAGCGCATTTCACGGTGCCGAGGACATCCAGTTTTGCGCCTGGGGTGGTAGTGCCGACGCCGACATTCCCATTCTCGAGAACGGTGATACCGTTCCCCGCCGCAGGAGGAGCGCTTGAGGTGCTTACTTCGAAACTCATGCCGTCATCGAATACAATGACGTCTCTGCGATGGCCGTTCTGGGAGAAGGAAATGATGCCCGGCCAGCCACCCGGGGTGCTGATACTTATCTGTCCTGTTGGCAAAACGAAGCGGGCCAATCCCATCACATCCAGCCCGTGCGTCTCCGTGCCGAGTTTTCCGAAATTGCCGGAGGCATTGTTGAAACCGTACACCCCGATGCCCTGTGCCATCTCCGCCAGACCGGTCACACCGAAAGCGTTGGCGGCCGAAGTGTGGCCGAATACGCCGCTCTTGCCGCCAGCGCCGGTCCAGCCAACCAGCCCGTCGCTGCTGTCACTGTGTCCCGTCACTCCGGCGCCGGCAGTGCTGAATCCGAAGACACCACTCTTGCTGCTGGTACCGGTCCACCCTGAGACACCGTCGTTGCTCGTGCTCCTCCCGGCTATTCCAACACCGCTCGCGCTCCGCCCATTCAGTCCGTCGCCACTGCCAAGATTTGACACAAGCACAATGGGACCCGTGCTGGTTCCACGTGAACTATCAGGGGCATTCTTCTTCAAGAAATCTCCGGAACCACTCCCTCCGGATATGACGCCCGGGGGGAATTTCCCAGTGGAATCCAGCGGCAACAGTTTATTCGGTGCGGGTATCGAACTTGCAGAATAGCCCAGCAGTTTATCCGCATCTTCAGCACGGATTGCGTACGCGGCGCTGGTCAATGGCATCCGAGGCTGTAATTCCGGATCGCTGCCGACCTGGATGCCCAGGTTGTAGGCTTTGTCAAAAGGGATGCTCAGGGGAGTCACCGACCCCAACGACACGTTGAACATACCACCGCTGACGGTTACCAGGGTTTGCACTTCGGTCCAAACTACATTGGTTCCATTGTAGAGCTTGAAGGTTAGTGCATATTGGCCGTCGGCCACCGGCAGCTTGTTCGACCCCAGCAGCATTCCCTGGTAGCTCAGGACCCTGGGAATTTGTGCCTGCATGCAGGCGACAGAAAGCACCATCAGTAGTACGACAATTGTCCAGCAACCTCGTATCATGGTAACCTCCGAATGTAGTTGTGCACACCGATTGTGTTGGTTGCTTTCACCAGTGAATTCCACCCCGCGTCAGCAACGTTGCATCTCGTTATTCTATTCTTTAGAATTGGAGGCGAATCTTGCCTTTTGACATTTGGACAAACAGCCAAGACAGACAAGAGTCTTTTGCTGAAAGAAGGTTCTTATCCGACCGCGGGAAACTCGAAGCCAATCACACAGCTTGTCCGGATTGATGCCCGCACATTGCGCAGCGGCCGCCACCGAGATAAGTTCTGTATCGCCCCCACAGATCGCGCACAGAGGGCGGGATGCAGTTCGCCGCCTCTTGATCGTCAGCCGCCGGGTGTGATAATACGTGACTTCTTTGATTGATGGCATGAATGGAGCTTTGGTCTTGCACGGCAAAAAGTAAAGAACAATGCGGCAGGAGAATCCTGACAAAACCATGAAATTCATATGAAAGATCGATGATACCTGCATTTTCTCATCCCTGAGGAGTTATGTTCCGGTTTGGTGACTTCGCGCTTGACATACGCGAGCATACTCTGAAGCACTCGGAGCATCCGATATACCTCCGTCCCAAATCATTCGACACGCTGGCGTTTCTCGTCGAGCGTCAGGGCCGCCTGGTCACAAAGGACGAACTTCTCGAACGCCTGTGGGCTAATGTTGTGGTAACGGATGGGACTCTCACACACTGCATCGAGGAGATACGCAACGCGATTGGCGATGACCCGCGCGATCCGCAGTTCATTCAGACAGTTCCGCGTGTTGGGTACAGGTTTATAGCTGAAGTCCGTGAATTGCATGAAGACTCGACGGCAGAAGACGTCATCGAAGAAGAGGAATACACCGCATTAAAGGTGAGATTCAGGGATGATGCTGAGGCCGACGCCGGAACGGGCAAGCCCGCCAAAGCCATACCCGCCCGTCTGTCTCCGCAAAGCCGTTCGCGACTGATTAAAATGTCGATTGCCGGATCCGGGATCTTGCTCCTGCTGGCGATCGCCTTGACGTACTACCTGGCGGTCGGCCGTACTGGCACCATCAGCTCACTTGCAGTCTTGCCATTCGAAAATCTCAGTCGCGATCCCGAGCAAGACTACTTTGCCGATGGATTGACTGATGCGCTCATTGCAGAAATAGGGAGGATCGGCAGATTCAGGGTTATCTCACGGACCTCCGCAATGCAATACAAGACTTCGCGCAAATCACTCAGCACTATTGCGGAAGAATTGCACGTGGATGCTGTTATTGAGGGCTCCGTGTTCCGGTCGGGTGAACGGGTGCGAATTACCGCGGCGCTCATTGCTGCCGGGGGAGAACGCCGCCTGTGGGGCGAGACGTACGAACGGGACGAGCGCGATATGGTCACACTGCTGCGTATGATGGCCCGGACGCTCGCTCAGGAAATCCCGGTCGAGTTGACACCCGCCGAACAAGCCCGCTTGTCCAATGGCTCATCGCCGGACCCGGAAGCTTATGAGTTGTATCTCAAGGGGCGCTACCACTGGAACAAGAGGACAGAGGTAGGGTTCAGGAAGGGGATTGATTGTTTTGAACGCGCACTCAGCAGAGATCCGTACTACGCACCCGCTTATGTCGGTCTGGCGGATTGTTACAACATGCTGGGTGACTACGATGTGCTTGAGCCGAAGATGGCATTTCCCAAAGCCAGGGCGGCGGCACTGCAGGCTCTCGCCCTAGACAATTCGTCGGCTGAGGCACATGCATCATTGGGCTATTCCGTCCATGCGCTTTGATTGGGATTGGCCGTCGGTGGAAAGGGAATATGGGCTTGCCATTGCATCCAATCCGAACTATTCAAATGCACACCACTGGTACGGACTCTATCTGGCAATGCGGGGACGCTTTGGAGAAGCCAGGGAGGAAATGAAAAAAGCGTTGTCCCTGGACCCTCTTTCGTTGATTGTCATCGCGAACCTCGCGTGGGTTCACTACTTCGCGCGTGAGTATGACCAGGCGGTCACGGTGTGTCAGGAGGCACTGCAACTGGATTCGACTTTCGCGTCTGCGCACGTCAAACTCGGTTGGGCGTACGAAGGGAAACGATTATACCCTGAAGCCCGTGCCGAGTTTCGCAAGGCGATGGTCTACATCGGAAACGATCCGCCGGTACTGTTGTTTCTTGCGCATGCCTATGCACTGGAGGGAGCCCGGAGAGATGCAACGGAGTTGATTCAACAAGTCACGGCGCAACCGTCGCCTCATTACCTCTCAAACTACCATGTAGCGGCCGCATATGCCGGCCTTGGGGATCACGAACGGTCGCTCGAGTGGCTGAAGAAAGCGTACGAAGAGCGGAGCAGCTGGCTTCCCTGGCTGAAGGTAGATCCTAAATTCGATGGCCTTCGGGGGGAGCCGCGGTTCGCTGCTTTGGTGGACACCCTCGGCCTGAAGTAGGTGCCGTCGCGCTGTGCCAGCAAGTCACTTTGGCTAAGAGTGGCTACATTCTGACCGTGGATAGTACGATCCCGATCAGACGTGTAAGAATTCTTCTGCGGGACGGTGTTCGCTGACGGTGCGAAGATAATCGATCGCACTCAGTGCCGCTACCGTTCCATCGGCCACGGCAGTGGTGATTTGGCGGTATCTCTTCGTGATCGAATCTCCGGCCGCGAATACGCCCGGGACGTTCGTCTCGAGAAGTGGACTCACGTTGATTTCGCCTGCCTGGTTCAGGTCGACGAGTCCGCGCAGAGTCTCGGTGTTGGGAATATACCCGATGAATATGAACGCTCCATCGATGGCGGTTTCGGTGAGCTCGCCGGTAGGGATGATGCTTGATTCTTACACTCTCAAGCGAGTCCTGTCCGATGAACCCTGCGATTGTCGACTCCATGATGAAGCTGATCTTTGGGTTTTGCTTAGCTTCTTCAACTGCGTGGGCGGAGGCCTGAAAGTGATCGAATTGGTGAACGATAGTCACCGAGGCGGCGTACTTCGTCAACGATACCGCTTCCTCGAGTGCGGAATTGCCACCACCGACGACAATGATGTTCTTATCTTGAAAGAAGTCTCCATCGCAGGTTGCGCAATAGGAAATTCCTTTTCCCCTGAGATCCGCTTCCCCGGGAACGCCGAGGGTGCGTGACCTGCCGCCTGGGGCGAGGATTACCGCAGGAGCACTGAACGTCTCGCGGCCATTGACCTCAACGCTCTTGGTTTCTCCACCGAGATCCAGCCGCGTGATAGAAACGTTCGACCTAATCGTGCAGCCAAACCTTTGCGCCTGATTCTTCATGGTTGTCGCAAGCTGATACCCGCTGGTACTTTCCACGCCGGGATAGTTGGCCACTTCGTGCGTGAGCACGAGTTGGCCTCCTACCGTCCCTTCGTTCAAGATGAGCGTACGCATTTTCGCACGGGCGAGATAGATGCCGGCCGTCAATCCGGCCGGGCCGGCACCGATGACGATTGCATCGAACGACGTGGAGCTCATTGTACGGGTACCTTCGGTGAGAACTCGCTGTTGAGAACCGAGGTGACCTGGTCTTTGTTCTGAATGCTGCTTGTTGCCTTTGCGACCTTGCCATTTTTGAAGTACACCGTGAACGGGAGCCCGCGGAAATTGCGGCATTCGGGCAGATTGCGTATGGCGGCAGCATCGGGAGTATCAAATTCCATGTCCCTGAATGCCACGTGCGAGTATTCGCCCTGCAATTCATCCATGACCTCGTACACCGGAATGCACATCGGGCCCATCCGCCCGCAGCAGACCATCACGTTTTCATTGCTCTTGATGGTTTCTTCAAGATCTTTGGCCGAAAGGAGATGCTTCAGATTGGTTTGCAGCATTGTGATTCCTCTGGTTGTTGGTTTTTATGAGATGCACCGAATACGAATGATGGGTCTGCCCCCGATTGTCAGCGCGCGATGAACATCGCACCAAGAATCGCCCCATAGATTGTGCTGAGCCATGGGCTCCTGGTGATCGGGCAAACACCGCTTTTGCAGCCCACAAAGCGATAAAAGAGATATCCGCCGGCTGCGCCGATAAGTACGGGGGTTACCCGCCAGACACAGGCCAGAATCAATGTCATATCGAGATTTTGCATGCTGTGTCCAGGTTCCCTTGCTGTTACCAATGAGATGCACTGAACTGGCGGAAAGGGGCAAGCAATATTGATGCGGGAGGTGTATATTTACTGTGGAATTCCGGACAGACGACCGGATTGACTCAAGAAGGCCGGGTCCTGCATCTCATACAGTAAGGATATCCCAATGACATCTATCGGCTACGTCGTACTTGGTTTGGTTGCGGGAGTATTGAGCGGTCTTGTTGGGATTGGTGGAGGAGTGATTATCGTCCCCGCACTCGTCTTTCTCTTCGGCATGTCGCAGCATTCGGCGCAGGGGACGACCATCGCAATGCTCGTTTTACCTGTGGGGATGCTTGCGGCATGGGTCTACTACCGGCAGGGATTTGTCGATATCTCTGTTGCGGCGTTCCTCGCTGCGGGTTTCTTCCTTGGCAGCCTGGCCGGAGCGCGGATCGCCGTAGCAATTCCTGCGACGGCACTGGAAAGAGTGTTTGGTGCAATGGTCATCCTTATCGGCCTGAAGATGATGATCGGCAGGGGAGGCTGACACGTTCTGGGCATCATTGCATCCTATGCATAGAATGTCCACAAAATGATGGAAGGTGCACCATTCCGCAACACATGTCCGCCTCATCTCAGATCATCAACAAATTCGAAGGGTTCCGACCCCGTCAAGTATTCGAGACGGAGATTAAGAAATTGCTTTGATGACATATCAATGAAAGCCATGGAAACACATCATTCATCAGGGAAGTCAGAGAAGCAGGAGGAGCTCATCCGCAAATATTGTGTGGAAGCGGACTCCGTGCTCGCAGGAGCGCCCGACTATGATTCGGCACTCCGGCTGAAGGAATCACTCTGCAAACGCTTCAAGAACGAATGTGACAGCAGTCTCGTGGTCGCTGCAACAAACCTCCATCTCGACAGTCTATTGAAAGAACAATGGGGAAGGAAATGATTTGATGGAGATTGAGAGGGGAATTTCCGTTGAAGACCTCATAACCGCTTTCCCTCGCTCAGTGGCATTCATGGTGGAGGAAGGGCTTCCCTGTTTCGTGTGCGGCGACCGACATGGGGTACGTTCGAGGAGATGGCGAGAAGAGAGGGGAAGTCTGAATCGGAAATTGATCTGCTCGTTGAAGCCATGAAATCACGCTATGCGATGAAGAGCCTAAAGGAAACCAGTTGACCAGACCTTCGTCTTCCCCAAATGAAAGAGTGTATGACCAGGGTCCTGACAAACTCCGGGCACCCGAACGAAGGGCCCGCCTGGAGGTTGAAAGAGTTGTAGAGCTATGCCTTCATGATGCCAATGTCAAGACTCTTCTGGATATTGGCACCGGGAGCGCCCTGTTTGCCGAGGCCTTTGACCTGGCAGGAGTTGCCGTGAGCGGTGTCGACATAAGCGCGGAGATGATCGAGGCGGCAAAGAGACATCTGCCGGAGAGTGAGTTCTTCGTCGCTCCCGCAGAGGATCTTCCTTTCCCGGACAGATCATTTGATGCGACGTTTTTCGGAGTGGTGTTTCACGAGGTGTCCGACTACGCAAAAGCACTGCGTGAAGCACACCGTGTCACCCGGAGCCGTACGTTCATCCTGGAATGGCAGTACGCACAGGAGGAATTCGGTCCACCCCTCGCGCATCGACTGACAGAGGAATTCATAAGAGAGCTTTCAGTCTCCGCGGGATATCGGAGCTTTGAAAAAATCCCGCTCGCCACGTTGGTAATGTACAAGCTGGTCAAATAGCGGCTAATTGACGATAGTCAACTCTCCTTTCTCGTCTCTTTTGCTTCGCTGCTTCATTTCATTTTCGCCTCTTACTGACCGGCTCGTACGGCTCACCCTCCTCATCAGTGGCAGTAACAGTGTTATGGGCCAGAACAAACCCGCCCATGCAGAGAGCGCGATATTTCCGATCATATGAATACCAAGAATATCCTCAAACGTTTCATCGTTAATCAGATACGTCCACGTAGAGGAAGGACTTTTCATTCCCGCAAAACAAACATCCAGATCATCGTTCTCCACATCAATCCGGGTAAAGGAATTCAGCACATCACCTTCGAGACTCTTTAGCAGGGCGGCAAATATCTCGACCGATAGTTTATGAAACTCAAATATAGGTTCCTGTCCTCCCAGGCGCCTGAAATGAATGCTGTCCCGTATGTCTGTTATTTCTGAGAGATAGTTGCACCAATGCTGATCAATATGAAACAATGAGATATGCTGGCAGATACGGAGCAGTTTCGCTCTTCCTGCTTTTTCCAGGAGCCGATCATATTTATCCCCCAGGTGTGCTCTGTAAAACTCAAGGCCTGTCTTACCGGTCAGAACATCACTGCGTCGTTTGGCAAGTATCTTTCTCTGCTGTTCAAGAAGAAAGGAATATTTGTACAGACTCTTTTTCGTCTCCAGGTTTTGTCCTTCAATTATTCTTTGCACACGATGGACTTCGTTCTTAATGACCGGATTAGCAATCACATCTCCTGATTCGGCAGCAAGAAGTCCGGAAGGGAACAAATCCTTCAGCCGGTACTTTATAAATAGGTCGTCTTCAAGACTTACAAAGAAGCGCGATTCACCGGGATCTCCCTGCCGTCCGGCTCTTCCGCGCAGTTGATTATCAATCCTCCTGCTTTCGTATCTGTCTGAACCAATAACGTAGAGCCCGCCCAACTCCATTACCTGTTTCGCATTATCCACATCTCCTGCACCTAATCGTATGTCCGTGCCTCTTCCTGCCATGTTTGTGGAGATCGTAATCGCCCCCAACTTTCCCGCCTCTGAGACTATCTTTGCTTCGTATTCATCCCTTTTTGCGTTAAGTACTTCACACTGAGTTCCATGCCGTCGTAAAGCTTCAGCGAGATTGGCGGATTCATCTACGCTTCGTGTTCCCACGAGTATAGGACGTCCGGTTCTACTTTCTTTCATTATTTCTTTTGTTATCGCTTCGTATTTGGCCCGCTTCGTTTTGAAAATGATATCATCACGGTCTTGCCGTATACATGGTCTGTTGTGCGGTATCACAACAATATCCAGATCATAGAACTCCTTGAATTCTCTTTCGCCCATGGCGGCCGTTGCAGTCATACCGCTGAGTTTGGGATACAGCTGCAGAAAATGCTGCAACGATATGGAGTTTAGTATCCTCCCTTTGGATTGTATCGCTACATTCTCTTTGGCCTCAATCGCTTCCTGCAGCCCATCAGGCCAGCGACGCTTATCTGCCACTCTCCCTGTAAACTCATCCACCAATTCCACCTTTCCCTTTCTAATAATGTAATCCACATCCCGGTGCAATAAGTACTCAGCATGGAGTGCGCAATTCAGGCTTGTTAATACATCAATAGTGTTCTCATCAAAGATGTTTCCACAATGCAGCGTACGTTCAACTCGCCTCACCCCGCTGTCTGTCAAATGAATGTTGCGTGCGTACTCATCAAATTCAAAATCGTCGGTTTCAACGAGCGTTGCTGCTAACTGCGCCATCATACGGCCATTGTCTGTGGTCTCACCCGATGTCCCTGCTATAACTAATGGAATTCTAGCTTCATCAATCATGATCGAATCGGCTTCATCAACGATCGCATAGTTGAAGGTTCGATGGACCATATGTGTTTGACTGTAACAGATACTGTCGCGGAGGAAATCAAATCCCGCCTCTTTAGCTGTGAGATAGGTAATATCGGCATTGTACGCTTTCTGCCGATCGGCTATACTCATCCCTTCCTGTACGAAAGCAACAGTGAGACCCAAATAACTGTAAATAGGTCCCATCCATTCTGCATCCCTGCGTGCCAGGTAATCATTGAAAGTAAGGATGTGCACGCCTTTGCCTTGTAATGCGTTCAAATATGCTGGAAAAACCGCTGCCAATGTTTTTCCCTCACCAGTCTGCATTTCCGCCAATTTGCCCTGATGAATGACAATGCCACCAATAACCTGAACGTCAAAAGGAGTGAGGTGTAATGTTCGAATGATAGCTTCTCGCACCAGCGCGAATGCCTCAACCAACAGATCATCGAGTCGTACATTTGCCTGCGCCTTCCTCTTTAGTCTTTGCGACAGCATGCCAAGGTGCTCGTCGCTTTGCTTTTCGCATGCCGGTTGCAGTGCACGTATTTCTGCCAGAGTACGTTGGTATTGCGAGACGCCAAATTCAATCGTGCTGCCGTTCAAGCGTTGATGGTATCTGCTGATTTGTGTCAATGCCTTCGGATGCCACATATACAGTCCCTTCTGCAATGTGATTGAGTGAGTCAGGTATCCCCGCGGGCGGATTGCCTGTATTGAATAGCATGGGAACTCCACAACCACGTGTACCGGGGTTGTGTGCCTGGGGATTGTTGTGGATTAGCTCACTGAACGAAATGTAGGAGGAGCGGGGCTGTATCGTGTGTCTGATCGCCAGAATTCTTTCTTTGAAGGATCCTGACCAATGGCGCGTGAGGGATGAAAGCACTTACTATAGATTTGTAATGAGCTCGCAAAAAGACGTCGTAATAGTAGAGAGCATATTTGTGGAGTGTCGACAGATCGACAACGGGAGAAGAGACTTCAATAGTGTTGTCCGGTGAAGGTAAGAATTTGCAGTAACCGGGAATAGCAGGCTGTCCCTCAGACACAACAAGCACAACCTGAGTGAGTACAGGGTGTTCATCATAATCTATCGCTGAATAGGCAGTAGCGTCAATCTTCAGCACAGCAACAAAGAATTGAATCAGGAAGAAGATCTTGAGAACGTAATTCTTATTTTCAACAGTCAGGGTATTCATGGCTCGAGAATAATACGGCGTTTTTATGTTAGAAGCGCGGGAAAAGGTGGCCACGCGTTGCTTTTCGTCGTGACATGCTGTATATTTCGACAACTAACGAAGTGACAAAGTCATGAATCGAACTACTGCCAGGGTCTTCAAGGCGCTGAGCGACCCGAACCGGATCCGCATTGTCAAGATGCTGGAAGAGAGAGAGTTATGTGTTTGCGAAGTGCGGGAGATCCTTGGCCTGTCAACCTCCACGGTCTCGAAACATCTTTCCATCCTGCGCGATGCGGACATGATTGTGGATGCGAAAGACGGCAAATGGGTCAACTACAAGTTGAATGGCAGTTCGGACTCGGTCCTGATTCGTGCTCAACTTGCCCTGATGAAGAATTCCTTTAATGACGATGAGCAAGTCTGCTCAGACCGAAAGAACATTCATAAAGTTAATCGAGAGTCCATCTGCGGCATATAGCACAGGAGTTGTCCATGCCCTCAATCTCGAAGAATCTGTCGTTCCTCGACCGCTATCTCACCATCTGGATATTCCTTGCCATGTTGGTGGGTGTTTTCTGGGGGTATTTCTTCCCCGGCGTCGTGGGGTTCTGGAGTGCCTTCCAATCAGGCACAACCAACATCCCGATCGCCGTGGGCCTCATACTCATGATGTATCCTCCTCTTGCCAAGGTCAAATACGAGGAACTGGGGGATGTCTTCAGAAACAAGAAAGTCCTCTTCCTTTCCCTCGTTCAGAACTGGGTCATCGGGCCGGTGCTTATGTTCGTTCTGGCGATTCTGTTCCTCCAGGGGTATCCTGCCTACATGGCCGGGCTCATCATCATCGGGCTGGCACGATGCATCGCCATGGTGATTGTCTGGAACGATCTGGCCTGCGGTGACAGGGAGTATGCGGCGGGTCTTGTCGCGTTCAATTCGATTTTCCAGGTGCTCTTCTTTTCTTTGTACGCGTATGTTTTCCTGACGGTGATCCCCTCATACCTTGGACTGAAAACGTTCACGGTAAGTATTACGATCGGCCAGGTTGCTCAGAGTGTCTTCATTTATCTGGGGATTCCATTCCTGGCGGGACTCCTGACACGGCTCATATTGCGTCGTGTGAAGGGCAACGAGTGGTACACCCGCGTATTCATCCCGCGCATCAGTCCGGTGACCCTTATCGCTCTATTGTTTACCATCCTTGTGATGTTTTCGCTGAAGGGCGAGTACATCGTCAAAATTCCAATGGATGTTGTGCGGATTGCCATACCGCTCATGATATACTTCGTTGTCATGTTTTTTGTCTCGTTCATCCTCAGCAAGAGGATGGGAACCGATTACAGCAAAACCGCGACACTCTCGTTCACAGCAGCCAGCAACAATTTTGAGCTTGCGATTGCCGTCGCCGTTGCGGTCTTTGGCATCAATTCGGGCGAGGCGTTTGCCGCCGTTATCGGACCGCTTGTGGAAGTGCCGGTCATGATTGCCCTGGTGAACGTTTCCCTCGGGTTACGCGGGCGCTACTTCAGTAGCTCGCCGGCTCTTGAAGGATAACAAGATTACTGCAGAGACAAAGAAACACAGAGAACACACTGTCAGGTGTTTCTCCGTCCCTCTGCGTCGCTGCGGTTAACACAGTGTGAAGGAGTCCATGGACCGCCAGAAGGTTTTGTTTGTCTGCATTCACAACAGCGCCAGAAGCCAGATGGCTGAAGCGTATCTTAATCAATTGGGCGCGGATCTCTTTGAGGCGGAGAGCGCAGGCCTTGAGCCCGGTACTCTGAACCCCCTCGCCGTCACGGTGATGAAGGAGGAGGGGATCGATATCTCGGGTAACCGCACGAAAGATGTGTTTGAGTTCCTTCAGCAGGGGAGGCGGTACGCGTTTGTCATCACCGTCTGTGATGAGACGGCCGCAGAGCGATGCCCGGTATTCCCTGGACCAGCCACGCGTCTCCACTGGGGTTTCGCCGACCCGGGTGCTCTCACGGGAAGCCAGGAGAAACGTCTCGCCGCAACACGGCAAATTCGTGATCAAATCAAGCTGCAGGTCAGAGAGTTTCTGCGCAAGGGGGGCAGTCGATAGTGTTGCGAAAACTGCAAAATCCAAAATGAGAGAAGGACAAACCATGACAATCAAAGTGCTCGGACCCGGCTGTATGAACTGCAAGACTCTTGAGAAACGCACACAGGAAGCCGTTGCGTCACTCCACATTTCTGCGGCGGTAGAGAAGGTGCAAGATATCATGCAGATAGCTACATACGGCATCCTCCGCACACCCGGATTGGTGATCGATGAAAAAGTGGTGTCATACGGACGTGTGCCCGCAGTCGAAGAAATCAAACAAATGATCCTTGCCCATTCAGCAAAGGCAACATCGTGAAGCTTAAGCCTCTATGGATAGCAGCACTCTCCCTCGCTCGTGTGGCTGATTGCCTATGTGTTTCTTCCTTCTGTCGTTGACTGGCTTCTTTATGGAGTTCTCAATCTGGAACAGGGTACACGCCTGACTTCTGCGCTGTATTTCTTCCTGTACGAGGCACCCAAGGTCTTGCTCCTGCTCACCATCGTTGTTTTCGGCGTGGGGATCGTGCGCTCGTACTTTTCACCGGAGAAAACCCGGAAGATTCTGGAGAACAAACCTCTGCTCCTCGGCAATGTCCTTGCAAGCATGCTTGGCATTGTGACACCGTTCTGTTCCTGTTCGGCGGTTCCGCTCTTCATCGGGTTTGTTGAAGCGGGGATTCCCCTCGGCGTCACGTTCTCCTTCCTGATCGCCGCGCCGATGATCAACGAAATTGCCATCGTCCTGCTGTTCGGTTTGTTCGGCTGGAATGTCACGCTTCTGTACGTCAGTATGGGACTGAGTATTGCCATCCTGGCCGGTTTCATCATCAACAAGCTGAAGGTGGAACGGTACGTCGAAGACTGGGTGTACACCATCCGGTCGCAGCCGCTGGACATGCAGGAGGAACAGCTCACACTCAACGACAGGGTGGAATATGGTTTCGCCCAGGTGCGGGAGATTGTGTCGAAGGTGTGGCTCTACGTGCTCTTGGGCATAGCAGTGGGAGCCGGCATCCACGGCTACGTGCCGGAGAATTTCATGGCAAGCCTCATGGGCAAATCAGCCTGGTGGGCCGTACCCGTATCGGTGTTGATCGGCGTGCCGCTCTACTCCAACGCTGCCGGCATTATTCCGATCGTACATGCGCTGCTCGAAAAAGGCGCTTCACTGGGTACAACGCTTGCCTTCATGATGTCGGTGATCGGACTGTCGCTTCCGGAAACAATCATTCTCAGGAAGGTCCTGAAGCTGCCGCTCATCTTCATTTTCGTGGGTGTGGTGGCCACGGGAATCCTGATTGTGGGTTACCTTTTCAACGCTATCATGTGACACCAACAGGTGGGTGTAATGATGACAACAGTCAAAGTGCTTGGAGCAGGATGCGCGAAATGCAAGGTCCTCCACCAACACCTGCTGGAATTGAAGGCAAAGCATGATCTCGACTTCGATCTCGTCAAAGTCACAGACCTCAGAGAGATTATCTCATACGGAATTATGGCAACTCCCGGACTGGTCATCAACGGTGTTGTCAAGAGCGTCGGAATCGTACCCAAAGACTCACAACTCTTACAATGGATGAAGGAACAGAGCAATGAATCACAATAGAAGTACTCCTCGCTCCTCGTTATCGCAATAGGCCTCCTCGCATCAGCGAGTGCATGGACACAGTCGAAGACTGACAAACCGCAGGCACATGATGACGCCAAGGCCATAACACCGCTTGTGACATTTGTCGAACTCGGCTCGGTGAAGTGCATCCCCTGCCGGCAGATGCAACCGGTCATGAAGGCTATCGAGGAGAAGTATGGCAAGCAGGTGAACGTCGTGTTCTATGACGTCTGGAAGTCCGATCAGCGTGAGTATGCCGAGAAGTACGGCATCAAAGTCATTCCGACGCAGGTGTTTCTCGATAAGGATGGCAAGGAGTTCTTCCGGCATGAAGGGTTTTTTCCCGAGGCAGAGATCGACAAGCTTCTCCAGAAGCGCGGTCTGAACGTCCGCACCGGAGGATAAGCCATGCTCGATGAGCTTTTCACGTGGCTGACAATGGCAATGGGCGAGACATTTGGCATTGCTCTCCTTGCCGCCGTCGGATGGGGCGTCATCAGCATTATTCTCAGCCCGTGCCATCTCTCAAGTATTCCGCTCGTTATCGGCTACATCAGCAGTCAGGGGCAGGAAGGAGTGAAACGATCCTACCTGCTCTCTCTCGTGTTCGCGATCGGGATTCTCATCACCATCGGTGTGATTGGAGTGGTCACCGCATCTGTGGGCAGGATGATGGGTGACGTGGGCGTGTGGGGCAACTTCATTGTCGCCGGGGTGTTTTTCGTTGTTGGTCTGTACCTCATGGATGTCATCAGTCTCTCATGGGGTGGGATCATCCCTCGAACGTCGTTTGCCCGCGGGTGGAAAGGGGCGCTATTGTTGGGCCTCATTTTTGGCATCGGGCTCGGTCCTTGCACCTTTGCCTATATGGCACCGGTGCTCGGCGTGGCTTTCAGCGTGGCTACAACAAGTATGCTTCAGGCATTCTCTCTTGTCGCTGCATTCGGAGTGGGGCACTGTGCTGTGATTGTGGGGGCCGGAGGAGCTGCAGGAACGGTGCAGAAGTATCTCAACTGGACGGAACAGTCGAGGGGTGCGACGTACCTGAAGCGTGTTGCGGGAGTACTTGTTATTCTGGCCGGCGTGTATTACATCTACACTGCATTCTGAGGTCGGGCAGGTTCACATTGACAAAGATGGCACGGGAGGGAGCTTCATTCACCAGCAGTATGCGGCTATCGGTACTCAATCAAAGCCAGAGGTAAATGTGTCACACAATCATTATGGCTCCGAAAGCACACCGGAAAGAAACCTGTTCGTCACGATGGTGTTAAACTTTGTGATCACAGTAGCAGAAGTGATCGGCGGGATCTATTCCGGAAGTCTTTCGCTCCTCTCCGATGCGATGCACAACTTCAGCGACGGGATCGCCATCATCGTCAGCTATGTTGCGATCCGTTTGAGCAAGAAGCCGCGGACACTGAGATATACGTTTGGCCTTAAGCGGGCAGAAATTCTGGCGGCAATCATCAATGCGAGCACGCTCATTATTATCAGTTTCTTCTTGATCAAGGAGGCGATCGGGAGGTTTTCCAATCCAACCCCGATTACCGGAAACGTGATGCTCGCCGTTGCGGCTGTGGGTTTTGCTGCCAATGTCGTCGGGAGCATGTTGCTCAAGAAAGGCTCCCACGGGAGCATTAACATCCGTGCCGCGTATATTCACCTGCTGAGCGACGCCGTCTCCAGTTGTGCGGTCATTATCGGAGCTCTCTGTATCATGCTCTTTGACATCACCTGGATCGATCCGGCGCTCACGGTTCTCATTTCCCTCTACATTCTCAAAGAGACGTATGATATTGTGAAGGAATCGGTCGATGTCATCATGATGTCATCGCCCGCGGAGATCGATATGAACGACCTGCAGCGGGTAGTCGAGGCGATTCCCGGCGTAAGGAATATTCACCACGTACACATCTGGAAATTGAACGATACGGACATTCACTTCGAGGCGCATATTGATGTCGACGATATGCCTGTAAGTCAGACGGCGGAAATGCAGCGGCAGATTGAAAACACTCTGCACGCCGGTGGCCGGATCACACACACGACGCTCCAGTTCGAATGTGACGTATGCGCAAAGAAAGGTCTTGTATAGCCATGATCGCTCACACGATGAAACATAGCCACCGCAAGCCGACACATCTGACCACCACGCTGATCATCCGAAACATGGTCTGCAACCGCTGTATCAAAGTTGTCAGCGATGAACTGCGGCAACTCTCACTTGACGTGCGCAGCATCAGTCTCGGAGAAGCCGTCGTGACCGGATCGCTGGATGCGGTGATGCTCAAGAGTGTCACAAAAGCTCTCGAACGAAATGGATTTGAGCTGATCGAAGACAAGCGTGCCAGGACCATCGAGCAGATCAAGCTGGCTGTGTTGAATCTTGTCCGCAGCGAGGCGCTCGAGAACAGGTTCGGCGGCAAGTACTCCGACTATATCGCACGTGAACTGGGTCAGGAGTACCAGGGCCTCAGCGCGATCTTCTCTTCCATGGAGAGCATTACCATCGAGCAGTACATCATCCTGCAGAAAATCGAGCGGGTCAAGGAACTGCTCAAATACGGTGAACTCACGCTGAGTGAAATCTCCTACAAGCTCGGCTACAGCAGCGTCCAGCACCTCTCGAGTCAGTTCAAAAAGGTTACAGGGCTCACCCCCAGTCAATTCAAGAGACTCACGAAGAATACCCGCACTCCTCTCGACAAGATTTCCCCTGCCTCGCGGTAGACACATTGACATATTCTCCTTCGTTGTTTTGGGCTGCCGCAAGTAGGGTATAACATTTTCCTGTAATTCTGTAACGCCATCAGGCTCCCTGGAACGTACATTATATGTGTGAACAGTCGAATACACTCTCCGGGATGACGCATGAAGACCAAAGATCTTATAATCGAAGGTATGACCTGCGGGCACTGCATTATGAACATCAAGATAGAATTGGCCAAGCTCGCGGGCGTTCGGGTGGAATCTGTTGACATCGGCAAAAGCCGTGTACAGTATGATGAGTCCCTGGTTTCCCACCGGGATTTCGAGCGCGCGGTCGATAACGCCGGCTACCGTCTTGTTACGGAAACACCTGCGTAAATATCGAGGTGAAGGGAAGATGAGCTAAGGCATGGCAACTGATCCGATCAAGCCGATCCAATCACTGACCCTCCCGGTTGAGGGGATGACGTGCGCAAGCTGCGTACTCCGAGTCGAGAAGGCGCTCAAAAAGGTAGAGGGCGTGTCAGACGCGGTGGTGAACCTTGCGTCTGAGAAAGTCCGTATCGCATTCGATCCGTCGCGCGTGGGTCTCGAGCAGCTTCAGAACGTTCTGGCAGACTCCGGCTACACGCTCGTGCTGCCTCACAACGCCGCAACGGCATCCGGGGAGGTCGCCGGTGAATCCCCCGCAAAACACGAAGCCCTCAGGCTCCTGAAGAACGAGCTTATCTTGAGCGCTGTTCTGAGCGTTCCAATCATGGCTCTCAGCATGCTGAGCATGACGGACTGGTACATGAGGGAATTCCCGCTTTCCATGGATGCGACGAACAGAATCCTGTTTCTGCTGACAACGCCGGTGATGTTCATTTCGGGACGGAGATTCTTCAGAGGTTTCTGGGTCACGGCCCGTCACCTGACTGCCGACATGAACACGCTCGTGGCCGTGGGCACGGGCGCTGCGTATGTCTACAGCACGATGGCAGTCCTTTTTCCTGAAGTTCTCGGCCTGGCGGGGAGGATGCCGGAAGTCTACTTCGATACAACGGCAACAATCATTTCGCTGATTCTCCTGGGCAAACTGCTTGAAGCGTCTGCGAAGGCGCGGGCTTCCGACGCCATCAGGAAACTGATCGGACTTCAGCCTCACACTGCACGTGTCCTCAGGAATGGTGCGGAGTCGGACATCTCCATCACCGACGTACGTGTCGGCGACATCCTGCTGGTACGTCCGGGAGAACGAATTCCGGTGGATGGTATCATCACAAAAGGAGCTTCTACTCTTGATGAATCGTTAATCACGGGAGAAAGCCTCCCCGTAGAAAAGAACGTGGGGGGAGCGGTTACCGGCGGAACGATCAACCTGAATGGCAGCGTTGAGTTTCGCGCAACGGCGGTCGGCCAGGGTACAGTTCTCGCGCGGATTGTGAAACTGGTCGAGGAGGCACAGGGCTCCAAAGCACCCATCCAGAATCTGGCCGATACGATCGCTTCAGTGTTTGTCCCTGTCGTGATCAGTGTCGCAATCGTTACGTTCATACTCTGGTATATCGTCGGGGAATTGCCGTTTGCACATGCGTTGGTCAATTTCATAGCTGTGCTCATAATCGCCTGTCCTTGCGCCTTGGGGCTCGCTACGCCGACCGCTATCATGGTAGGAAGCGGCGTTGGTGCCCGTCTGGGAGTGCTGATCAGAAATGCGCACAATCTTGAACAGGCACGGTTGATCCGTACAATCGTGTTCGACAAAACGGGAACGATCACTCAGGGAAAACCGGAAGTGACGGACGTCGTTGCGATCAACGGGCACAGTTCAGCGCGGCTACTCACCATGGCATCTTCCGTCGAACGTAAGTCCGAACATCCTCTTGCTGATGCGATTGTGCGCTACGCTCAACACGAGGGAATTACCCCTGGCGATTCCGAAGCATTCCAGTCTCTTACGGGGCTTGGTGTTGCAGGCGTCGTTGACGGTGTCCCGGTCGTCGCCGGCAACCTGCAACTCATGAAGGAATATGCCGTCAACGCCGAGGGAGTGCAGTCCGATGTCGCCCGTTTCGCAAATGAAGGGAAGACTTCGATCGTCGTCGCGATAGACGGAAGAGCTGCCGGTGTGATTGCGATTGCAGATACAATGAAGCCGACAACGCCTCATGCCATCCGGGCTCTACGCGAAATGGGGATCGAGACCGTGATGCTGACGGGGGATAACGCGCAGACGGCACACGCGATTGCGGCACTGGCGGGAGTGGATCGGGTTATTGCCGGCGTCCTTCCTCATGAAAAAGCCGAGCACGTCAAAGCGCTCCAGGCCGGCGGCACGGTCGTGGCGATGGTGGGGGACGGAATCAATGACGCGCCGGCACTTGCGCAGGCGGATGTCGGTATTGCCATGGGGACAGGGACGGACATTGCCATGGAGGCCGCAGGCATTACGCTCATGAACGGCGATCTCAACGGTGTTGTGCGCGCGATCCGCCTTTCTTCCCGGACACTCCGGACAATCAGACAGAATCTCTTCTGGGCGTTCGTCTATAACGTGGTCGGCATTCCTCTCGCGGCGCTAGGTCTATTGAACCCGATTATTGCAGCGGGCGCGATGGCTCTCAGCTCCGTGAGTGTAGTAAGCAATTCGCTCAGGCTGAGACGATTCAGAGGATAGACAGAGTGGGAATCGATGTCACGACGCGACCCGGGGACAAAAACGAGTTGGACTTTGTTATGATTTTTACGATATTACCTCAATGAGAATCCTAAACAACCATATATTGGCCTTCGGCCGCTTTTTCCTGTTGCTTTTCTTCCTTGGCAATTCCGGCTTTACCGCAGTCCTGTACCACTGCACCATGTCCACTTGTACAACAACGGAAGAAATGTCGGGCACAGGGTGTTGCGCCGGGATGGCTTGCTGCACTTGTGTGTCGGGCGGAGAGACGGCGGGGCTCCAGTCTTCCGTCGAGCATGGGGTTACGGTAGCCCAGCGATGCCTGACGGCTACACTTGCGGGCGGCAATCTCACTGAACCGACAATTGTTGAAAAGGCATTCAATGGCCAGCAGAGCTTCAAAGTTGATCTGTTGGCGGCTACTCTGTATGAAACGGTGATCGATTCAGGGCTTGATCTGAGCGTTTCCCACCTCGCATCCGCTGCTTCGAAAGTCTCCAAATCCTCAGTGGAGAAGTACGTCCTCAACGCTACATTCCTGATTTAGAGCCTACACTCCAAGAGTACCATTGGCGGAACCGGAGAACTCCGTTCTTCTCCAGTGTCCGTCATCCTACATATACTCGGAGTGTCTTTCATGAACGTCCAGCGATTCGTCATTCTCTTCACTGCTATTGCGGCATTGCGCTCTCCCGCTTCCGTCCGGGCAGGAGATACGGCGGATAGCAGCGCTTCGGTCTCTTCTTTCGTCGTTCAAGCCCTGAAAGCCAACCCCGGACTTCAGGCCGCACAGAACCGGGCCCGTAGCGTTGTTGCCCGCGTTTCGCAAGCCGGCGCCTGGGACGATCCTCAGGTCGGAGTAGAATTCTTTGCCACGCCGATTACCTCCGCCAATCCCTTCAGGGACGGCATGGAGACAGACTACTTCATCCAGCAAATGATTCCGCTTTTCGGCAAGAAGGGACTCATGAGCGACGCCGCATCGGCGGGCGCCCGGATGGCCGAACAAACCGCCGTTACTGCGGAGCGGAACCTCCGGAGAGATGTCAAGAGAACCTACGCTATGATCTACTCGGCACAGCGGCGACTCGAGGTCAATACCGAGAACCAGCGCCTCCTAACACAAATTGTCGAGTCGGCCCGTACAAAGTACAGTGTCGGCCTTATCGCACAGGGCGATCTGCTCAAGGTTCAGGTGGAACTCGCAAAACTGCAAAACGAGCGTGCAGGGCTCGAACAGGAACTGGTGAATGCTACGTCGATGATGAATGCCCTGTGCGGTGTTCCGGCGACTACCCTGATTGGCCGTGTCGCCGACGTGCCGCTGGCGAAGGTGCCGGACACGCTCGAAGATCTCGTGTCACGATCGATGGAGAACCGGCCGGAACTTCGCGGTATGGACTACGAACGGGAGATGAACAAGGCCGAGCTCGCCGCCTCGGAACGCGAACGCCTGCCTGACCTCATGGTTCGAGGTATGTACAAGCAGATGGCGGCAGGGACTGACCAATGGGCCGCCATGTTCAGCATCAATATTCCGTTCGTTCCCTGGGCGAGTGGCAAGTACTCCGGAAAAATAGAGGAGAATGCACTTGCCATCCGGGCGACCGAACAATCCACCGCAGACATGAGGAATATGATTCAGGCGGAGGTTCGTGAGTTGTGGGCGAAGACCTCATCACAGTGGCAGCAGATAGAGAGGTACCGTCAGGTAATTCTGCCTCAAACAGATCAGTCGCTGCAGTCGACGCTGGCGGCTTATGAAACCAGCCGGGCGGACTTTCTCTCGCTCATCGACAGCTACCGGATGGTGCAGATGCTGAAGATGGACTATATCATGCTGGTCGGGGAGTATTTCGCGAATGTTGCGCAGCTCGAGAGAGCGATCGGAAGTGACACAGGGATAAGATAACTGGCACCAGAGAAAGGAATATACATCATGAGGGTCATTCTTGCTGTCCTGTCGGTCATCGTCATCCTGGGTCTTCCCGCGTGCACAAAGCCTGCTGCCGGAGATTCACACGCGGGTGTCGATGGCGACCTTGTAAAGGCGGTCGATTCTCCGGGGAAGGAGTACTACACCTGCCCTATGCATCCATCGGTCATAGCTGACAGGCCGGGCGCGTGCCCCATTTGCGGGATGTCGCTCGTGAAGCGTTCATCCAAGTCAGGTGTGTCTCCAGGGGATAGCGAAAGCTTGAAGGCTGTGAGCCTATCACCGTCACAGCGAGTGTTGGCGAATGTGTCCACTGCTCCTGTACGCCGCCGTGCGTTTGTACACAACATCAGTGCCGTGGGGGTTGTCGACTATGCTGAACCCAATCAAGCGATTGTCGCAGCCCGGTTCCGTGGTCGCATCGAAAAGCTCCATGTGAACTTTACCGGCGAGGTGGTGCACAAAGGGCAGCCCCTGTTTCGAGATGTACAGCCCCGATCTGGTGTCGGCGGAACGTGAGTACGTCCTGGCCCTGAACGCGCTTGCCGGCCTGCAGGATCCCGGCGCTGACCGCGTGCAGCAAGCGCAACAGGAGGCGATGGTGAAGGCCTGCGAGAGACAGACTCCTGGTGCATTTTGGAATGACCCCCCGGCAGATCGAGGTTATCGGCACATCACGACGGGCCGGCTCAACCGTGACGTTCGACTCTCCGATTCATGGGACGGTTGTGGCCAAGAAGGTACAGGAGGGGCAATACGTGGATGAGGGGATGCAGATGTTTCAGCTTGTGGACCTGTCGAAGGTCTGGGCATATCTTGATATCTATGAAAAGGATATGCGCTTCATCAGGCTCGGGCAGCCGGTGGCGATCACAGCGGACAGCTATCCGGATGAATCGTTCAACGGGCGGGTTGCATTCATCGATCCCGCGTTTGATTCCCAGACCCGGACGGCGAGGGTCAGGGTCGAGCTGGACAACGGCGGAGGAAGACTCAGGCCGCAAATGTTTGTTAGAGCCGAAATCCGGATCCCCCTGCCGAACTGCACTCGTCGTCCCCGCGTCCGCTCTCCTCTCAACGGGAAGGCGCGAGGTGGTGTGGATCGAGGTGAAGTCAAATGTGTTCGAGCCACGAGATGTGGTGGCGGGTCTCAGCGACGGGACGGATATCCAGATCCTCCGGGGGCTGCAGGAAGGAGATATGGTTGCGATGACCGGCGGGTTTATGCTTGATTCGGAGAGCCAGCTGCAGCCACCCGCAACACTCACATCGGAGAAACGGGACGCCAAATGATTGAGAAGATAATTGACTTTTCCGCCCGCAACAAGTTCGTCGTGATCCTGTTCTACCTGATCGTGGTGGGGTGGGGCATCTGGGCTGTCGCCCACACACCGCTTGATGCGATCCCCGATTTGTCAGAGAACCAGGTCATCGTCTTCACCGAGTGGATGGGACGATCTCCCAAGCTCGTGGAAGACCAGATCACCTTTCCGCTTGTGACGGCTCTCCAGGGCGTACCGCAGGTATCGGCAATCCGGGCACAATCGATGTTCGGGATGTCGTTCATCTACATCATCTTCAATGAGACGACCGATCTCTACTGGGCGCGGAGCCGTGTGCTCGAAAAACTGTCTACGATACAATCATCCTTGCCCTCGGGAGCAAACATGCAGCTCGGCCCTGACGGGACCGGCGTGGGCCATGTCTACTGGTACACGCTGGAAGGGAAGTATGATCCGGGAACGCTTCGTGCGGTGCAGGATTGGTACGTGAAGCTCAACCTCCAGGGTGTCGAGGGAGTGGCCGAGGTTGCTTCCATCGGCGGCTACGTACGCCAGTACCAGGTGGACGTGGATCCGAACAAGATGAAAGGATACGGCATCACGCTTGCCAGCATCCAGAATGCCGTCATGCGTTCGAACAACGACGTTGGCGGGAAGATCATCGAAATGTCGGACGCCGAATATTTCGTCAGAGGACAGGGATACATTCAGTCGATCGAGGACATCGAGAACATCGTCGTCGGAACCGGACCAAACGGCATTCCGGTCTATATCCGGAACATCGGGACGGGTGCAGCTCGGCGGCGACATCCGCCGCGGATCCCTCGAGAAGAACGGCGAAGGTCAGGCCGTCGGGGGCATCGTCGTCATGCGGTATGGTGAGAATGCCAAGGCGGTCATCGACCGGGTGAAAGAACGGATCAAGGAGATTGCACCGGGTTTGCCGGAGGGCATGGAGATCAAACCGGCCTACGACCGGAGCGATCTCATCACGGCGTCGATCGAGACCCTCAAAGGAGCTCTTATCGAAGAGGGGATTGTCGTCAGCATCGTTGTCTTCCTCTTCCTGCTCCATTTGCGGAGCGTTTTGCGGATCATTATCGAAATCCCGGTCGCGGTCCTTGTTGCCTTCATCTGCATGAAGGCGTTCGGCATCACCTCAAACATCATGTCTCTCGGCGGCATTGCGATCGCCATCGGCGTCATCGTTGACGCGTCCATTGTGCTCGTGGAAAATGCCTATCGAAATGTCGCACGGGCGCAGGAAGAGAAGGGGACGCTGACAAAAGAGGACTTTACCGAGATTTCGATTCTCTCTGCCAAGCAGGTGGGACGGGCCATTTTCTTCGCCGTGGCCATCATGGTGGTCTCGTTCCTTCCCGTGTTCCTGCTTGAGGGTCAGGAGGGAAAACTCTTCCGCCCGCTGGCATTCACGAAGACGTTCGTGCTCGGCGGCTCGGCCATCATCGCCATCACGCTGGTGCCGATGCTGATGGTGATGCTGACACGGGGGAAATTCCGCCGGGAGATCAGAATCCGATTACCCGGTTTCCTCACTGGCTGTATGCACCCGTGATCCGCTGGGTTCTCCGATGGCGGAAAACCACTATCGCCATCAACGTCGTTGCACTGCTCATCACGATTCCGATGGTCATGAGCATGGGGTCGGAGTTCATGCCCCCGCTTGACGAGGGGAGCCTGCTGTTCATGCCGGTGACGCTCCCCTCGGCGTCGATTACGGAGGTCAACCGGATCATGCAGGTGCAGGATGCGATCATCAAGTCCGTGCCGGAAGTCGAACAGGTGCTCGGGAAGGCGGGAAAGGCGGAAACGTCGACCGACCCCGCACCGGTCAGCATGATCGAGTCGATCGTGCTCCTGAAACCGAAAGAGCCAGTGGCGGAAAGGAATCACGAAGAACGATATCATTGCGGAGCTCGATGCGAAGCTGCAGATCCCCGGCGTGCGCAACGGCTGGACGCAGCCGATCATCAACCGGATCAACATGCTCTCCACCGGTGTGCGCACCGATCTGGGGGTGAAGATCTTCGGGAAGGATCTCGACACGCTGGAGGCGCTCGCGATCGAGGCGGAGCATATCCTGCGAAAGGTTCCCGGTGCCGCCGATCTGTATGCGGAGCGGACGCAGGGAGGTCTCTTCCTGGATATCAACATCGATCGGAAGGCCGTGGCGCGCTACGGCATCAATGTCGGTGACGTGCAGGATATTATCGAGACCGCCATCGGCGGGCAGAATATCGGCACGGTGATCGAGGGCCGACAGCGGCTTCCCGATCCGCGTTCGCTATGAGCGCGAGTGGAGGGACAATATCGAACGGCTCAAAGATCTTCTCGTCCCGGTGAACACGATGGGATCAGGCCGTGTCCCCTCTGCCATGCAGGCTTCATCGGGAACCGGAATGGGGGATGCGCTGTCGCCGCAGGCGACGGGGATGGCGGAGGGCATGGGAACGAGCGCTGCGGCGAGCCGGTCCACGATAACTCCCGGAGCAGCCGGGATCCGCTGCACGCGCGACGGTGTCGCGTCAGGGCTATGTCCCGCTCTCCCAACTCGCCAGCATCAACGTGGTTCCCGGCCCGCCGATGATCTCCAGCGAGAATGCGCAGCTGCGCTCCATCGTCTATCTCAACGTACGCGGGCGTGACATGGGTGGCTTTGTGGGAGAGGCCAAGGAAGTCCTCGACAAGGAGCTGAGACTTCCTCCGGGCTACACCGTGCAGTGGAGCGGCCAGTGGGAGAACCAGATCAGGGCAAAGAAGCGCCTCGAGGTGCTCATGCCCATGGTGTTCCTTATCATCTTTGTCATGCTCTACTTCACGACGAAGGATTTCCTGGAGGCGGGCGTCGTCATGCTGTCGGTGCCGTTTGCGTTGATCGGAGGGGTCTACCTGATCTATTTGCTGGGATATAACTTCTCGGTGGCTGTCTGGGTCGGCTTCATCGCCCTGTATGGCGTGGCGGTGCAGACTGGCGTCGTCATGGTGGTGTACCTGCACGAAGCGCTTGACCGGAGGCTGCGCGATTACGAACTCGGCAAGCGCGGACCGATTACGCCGCAGGATATTTTTGATGCGACTATCGAAGGATCGGTGCTCAGGCTGAGGCCGAAGATCATGACCGTGGGGACCGCTCTCATCGGGCTGATTCCCATCATGTGGAGCACGGGGGTCGGGGCTGATGTGATGAAGCCGCTGGCCGCGCCGATGATCGGCGGGCTCCTGACATCGTCGATTCACGTTCTCGTCGTGACGCCGGTGCTCTTCACCTACATGAAACTGCACGCGCTGAAGAAGGGAACGCTCAAGGTCTCCCAAATGGCGCAGTGGATGAAGGAGGGTTGACAGGTCCGGCTACCTGTCCTTCGAACCACCGGTAGAGGGTCGGGAGAACGACGAGTGTGAGGAATGTCGAGGTGATGAGTCCTCCGACCACGACCGTCGCCAATGGCCGCTGAATCTCCGAACCAGGTCCCGATGCAAACAACATCGGGATGAGACTAAAGACCGCAATCGAGGCAGTCATCAATACCGGACGCAGGCGATCGTGACTTCCACGGATGATCGCCTCCTGCACCGCAACGCCTTCCTGCCGAAGCTGGGAGATATGCGAGACAAGTACCACGCCGTTCAGTACCGCCACACCGAATAGGACAATGAACCCAACAGAGGCGGGGACTGACAGATAGAGTCCCGAAATGTACAGCGCGAACACACCGCCGATGAGGGCGAATGGGAGATTTGTTATCACAAGCAGAGCCAGGCGAATCGACCTGAACGTCACGAAGAGAAGAAGAAGAATCAGTCCGATCGCGATCGGACCGATGATCATCAACTTGTTCATTGCACGTTGCTGGTTCTCGAATTGCCCGCCCCATGTCGTGTAGTAGCCCGAGGGCAATGTGACCCTTTTCCGGATCGCCTCTTTTGCTTCTGCAACATAGCTGCCGATATCCCGATCCTTTATGTTGATCTCAACGCCGATCCTGCGCAAACCATCTTCACGGCTCACCTGTACAGGCCCTTCAACGACAGAGATGTCTGCCAGCTGACTCAGCGGAACATTGTATCCGTGGCTTGTGGCAACAAGCGTATTGCTGATCGTTTCGACAGAGTTGCGGTATTCGATGGGATACCGCACCGTGACGTCGAAGGACCGGTTCTCTTCGTAGAGCTGGGTTGCGGCTTTGCCGCCAATGGCGATCTCGATGACTTTCTGAACGTCGCTCACGTTCAGCCCGTGTCTGGCAATCTTGGTTCTGTCGATGTCGATCGAGAGGTATGGTTGGCCTGCGATGCGCTCAACCACAAGATCTGCCGTGCCTCTGATTTGCCGAAGGACCTGTCCGATCTCGTCGGCTTTGGTTTTCAGGACCTCCATATTCTCACCGAACAGTTTGACGATGAGCTGCGTGCGGGTACCTGCCACCAGCTCGTCGATGCGGCACTGAATCGGCTGACTGAAGCTGAACGCCATTCCGGGAATGCCCGAGAGCTCGCTCCGCATCTTGTCGATCATGTCGTCCCGGTCCCGGGCGGTCTTCCATTCAGACTTGGGCAGAAAGATGCCCGTGAAACCGGTTTTGTCAACCCCTCTCGCTTCCAGAGCGACACCGGTCTGTCCCGTCCGGGAGACCACCGTGATCAACTCAGGAAACGTCTTGAGCTTCTTTTCAACGAGGTTCGTAATCTCCAACGATTTTGTGAGGGATATGCCCGGCAGGAGCTGTACGTCCATGTCGAAAGCGCCTTCATCCATGATCGGCATGAACTCCGTTCCAAGGTAGGGGAACAGGGCAAGCGCAGCGACAAGCAGCAACAGCGTCCAGCGATATCACGAGCCCCTTCTTCCGCATTGCCCAGGTGAGAAGGGGAGAATATACATTCCGTGCCCAACGCATGACGAATGCTTTCCTTTTCAGCACCGGGCTTGAGCACCAATCCGCAGAAGACCGGGATGACGAATATCGACAGCACAAGCGAGGAGAGCAACGCAATGGCCACGGTCAGCGCCAGCGGGGCAAACATCTTGCCCTCCATTCCTTCGAGAGAAAGAATGGGGATGAACGTCGTGGCAATGATGATTTCGCCGAAAATGCTCGGCTTGGCAACCTCCAGCACGGCCTTCAACACGGTGGACAATTTGTGCTCAGAACTGCCGGATTCGCTCAGGTGCCGCTGGACGTTGTCCACCTGTATGATCGTCGCATCGATGATCATCCCGATGGAGATCGCAAGTCCGCCCAACGACATGAGGTTTGCATTCAGTCCGAGGATCTTCATCACGATGAAGGTGAGGAGCAGCGATAAGGGCAACGCGAGGATAACGACCAAAGCGCCCCGGAAACTCCGGAGCATGAGGTAGAGAATGATCATTACCAACACCGAGCCTTCGATCAACGCCATCGTCACTGTCCCGACGCTGCTCCTGACGATATCGGAACGATCGTAGTACGGGACGATCCTGACTCCGGCCGGAAGAATGTTGTTCTCATTGATCTCTCTGACCTTTTCCTTCACCCGTTCGACGACAACGCGGCTGTTCTCGCCGCGCAGCATCATCACGATTCCGCCCACGACTTCACGGTTGCCATCGATGAGAGCTGCGCCCTGACGGACGGCTTGCCCGACACTCACCTCGGCAACATCGCGCACATACACCGGTGTACCCTTGGCGGATCGCAGAACGATGTTCCGGAGATCGTCCTCGGACTTCACGAGTCCGACGCCGCGGACGATGTATTGTTCCGCGTACCGGTCGAGGATGTTCCCGCCGACATTCTGATTGTTTTCCTCGATTGCCCGGTAGACTTCATCGAGCGTGAGATTATAGGCGAGCAGTTTCTCCGGTTTCACCACGACCTGATACTGCTTGAAGTATCCGCCGAACGAGTTGATCTCGTTGACTCCCGGAACACTCTTTAGCAATGGAGTGACGACCCATTCCTGCAGCGTCCGGAGGTCTGTCAACTGGCGTGCCTGCTCCTTGGGATCGTCGGGCGTATTGCCTTCCAACGTGTACTGATAAATCTCCCCCATGGCCGATGCAATGGGTCCCATGCTGACCTCGACCCCCCGCGGTACCTTTGACCTTGCTTCCTCCAATCTCTCGAACACGAGCTGGCGCGCGAAATAGGTGTCGACGCCGTCCTTGAAAACAATAGTGACCACGGAGAGGCCGAACTTCGTAATCGACCGCATCTGAACAACATCCGGGAGTCCGCGCATCGACATCTCGATGGGGAAAGTGACGAACCGCTCGATCTCCAGTGCTGAAAGTCCCGGAGCATTGCTCAAGATTTCCACCTGCGTGTTGGACACATCGGGAAATGCATCAATCGGAATGGTCACGTACGCATACACTCCGAATGCCACCATGATGGCGACCGCCAACAGCACAAAGCTCGTGTGTTTCAGTGTGAGTGCTATGATCCGCTCAAGCATGTCTATTCTCCTCCTTCAAGAGCTTCCTTCATCAACTCGGACTTCAACTGGAAAGATCCTTTCGTCACGACTCTTTCTCCCGGCGCGATTCCGTCTTTCACCTCAACCATGGAATCAAACGTGGTTCCGAGCGCGACCTTCCGCCGTTCGAACGTCGTGTCATTTGTCGCAACAAACACGTAACTGTCTCCGTTGTCCTTCAGAACTGATTCGGCAGGAATGATAAGACCACTTCTGCTTCCCGCCGATGGGAACATGCAGCTCGCCGAACATCTGGGGCTTCAGCCGTCCGTTGCGATTCGGAATCGATGCCCGGATTGTGATGGTTCTGGTTTGCTCGTCAACCACCGGTGAGACGTAGATGACCTTGCCCGGGAACTCCTCACCGGGATAAGGCGGTGACGGTGAGTGTGACCTCCGGCTTTCCCGCAAACTTCGGCACGTCCTTTTCGTAGACCTGACCATCGGCCCAGAGTGTGGATGTATTGACGATGCGAAATGCCGTGGTTGATGCATCCACATGTTGACCGATAACGACATTTCGCTCGACAACAGTCCCGGCGATGGGTGTCTTGATGGGGAGCACGCCGCCGCTGTGGTCGACCTTCTCGAGTGAAGTATGCTCGACATACTCCGACAAATCATCGTCTGTCAGTCCAATGGAGTGGATCCTTTGTCCTCAGCGTTGAATTCCGCGATCGCCTTTTCGTACTCCGCTTGAGCCTCGAGGAACGACTTCTGTGACCCGACCTTCTGTTCCAGGAGCGTCTTCTGTCGCTGGTAGTTGGCTTCGGCGTACTTCACATGTGCCTTTGCTTTGATGAAATTCGATTTGATCTCTCCGACCTCAAGGCCTTCGATGCGCATGAGCTCCTGACCTTCTCTCACAACGTCTCCCACATTAGCCAGTACTTTCTGGACCCTGCCTTGAACGAGGGAGCCGACCTGCGCTTCGAAGATCCTGATTCGGGAGCAGTGTCGAAGGAACAGTCACTGTCTCCCTCGAGATGGGTTGTATCGCGGCGAACGACAAGGTTAGTCCGATCTCCTTGATCGATGCGGATGTCAGTGTCACAGTGTGCGACCGTTCGAGCGCGGCTTCGGGTTCTGCTGATGCTTTTTCCTTTGTGCCGCCCGCGCATCCAGCCAGTAGAAACCCGATCGCAGCCAGGAATAGTGAGAAGAAGTCCTGCTTGTGTTTTCATAGCCATCTGCCTGTCGTATTGATCGTAGTGTGTCATTCGCTGATTGTCCGGCCGACTGCGTTCTCCAATCGTGCAATCGCGGTATTGTAGTGGTACAGTGCATCGATGTATGTCCCCCGGGCAGAGATCAACGTCTGTCTCGCTTGAAGAAATTCTATATAGGTGATTTCACCGGCCTCATAGCTTGTCGCCGCTGCCCGATACACCTCATCAGCCTGTGGCAGCAGGTCGGTGTTGTAGAGCCGGACCTGACGCTCATCATTCTTGAATTCAAGAAAGGCGTTCTTCACGTCCAGGCTCAGGAAGTTCTCTTTCGAACGGAGATCCGACTCCGCTTTGGCGTATGTCGCAGTCGCTTCCTGGACCTGTCCCCGTTGATCGAGCAGAAACCAGATCGGCAATGAAATCCCGAATGACACGCCGTACAGATTGGGGTTGCTTCCTTCCACTTGCCGGTAGTATGACACGGTGAAGCTCGGGAGGATGCTTGACCATGCTATTGTGCGATTGACGGAGGCGGCATTGCGTCTGAACGAAGCAGACTGGAGTTGAGGATTGGATTGAAGTGCCTGCTCAATCAATGAGTTCGAGAGAGAACTCGTACGGACGATACGCAAGGCTATCGGTAAGCGTGAACTCCTGCGCCATCTGGTTCTTTCCCTCGTCCGAGAGCCAGGGTAAGCTCACCCATTGCCAGCCTGAGTTCGTTTCTGGCAAGTTCAACGGCATTCTGTGCTTGAGTCCGTTGCACTTTGCCGTCAGTTGTTCCAGGTTCGTTCCCTCACCGACGTTATAGCGTACGCCGCTTTTTGGGCGAAGTCAGCAGCAACACTGAGATTCTCTTCAGCAAGCCTGAGCTTCGCTGTTTGGCAAGAACGCCGTAGTAGGCCCACTTCACCTGCATCGTGATAAACAATGAAGTCGAAAGAAAGTCCGCCTCTGCTGCATCGGTCTCGGATGAGAGTGATGATCCTCGAAGCGCAATCGTGGTGGGAAAATCAAATGATTGACTTACCCCGATGGACCGCTCACCGTAGTCGTGTATGCCACTGCCGGTCGGGATATACTCGTAACTCACGGCAAGCGACGCAGGCGGCGGTGATATACCCCGCCAGAAACGCGCCTGTGCTGCATCGACACCCCGTCGGGCGCCCGCGATCTCTGGATTGTGCTGAAGCGCAATCTCTATTGCATCTTTGAGGGAAAGCCGTTCCGATGTTTGAGAGAATGCCAGATCATGGCAAAACAGGAAGAGCAATCCCCCGAGTGAAGAGAATCTCCACCACGGCGGACCTCGCTTAACTGGTTCACAGTTTATGAGTTAGAGTATCCCGATTGAAAGGAGTGGTACAACGGGAGGGTTACGACTTGGGAGGGTGGTAGATCGAGCGAGTCGGAGAAGAGGGTGTGGATGTGGTGAATTCGTACGCTGTGATTTGTGCGGTCAAATGATGTTCAGTGTCGGATGCAATGCCGAGGATCGTCGGCATATGGCAGGCGCACATGCATTGCGTTGAGCAATTGCCGTTGTGGTTCTCGTTCGGAGTGTCATGGTTGGCGAAAAGTGTACAGATCAATGAAGCGCATTGACCATCGCTCGTCCCTGACCAGCAAGCCTCATCACCGCACCAGACAAGGGAACTCATGAAGACAAGGACGAGCAGCAATCCTGCGGGCCGGACGGCGTATTTTGAGAAGAGATGAAGCATTGATAAATAGTATACGAATATGAGTCCATGATTGCAACAACGTAGACACGGAGTTGTCCCCATCTCTCCCTTGATCATCCCACTCGTTCTGCATACACTTGTATCATGGCAGCACATACTCGGACAGGATACTACTTCATTGCTCCTCTCCCGCGCGCTGGAGATCTCTTCCCCGTATGTAACGGACTTCGCCGTCAACTTTGAAGACGAAGAGGCACTGCTGGTTTCATGGACGCCGAATAGCCCGTTTGCAGGTGGATTGGTCGTCGAACGATCAATAGACGGAGCATCGTTTGCGGCAGTTGCCGCCCTTCCGAAGACCGCCGTAGCATTGTCAGGTTGGTGCTCGAGAAAACCGGGATTCCGAGCCTCCTGAGTATTCATGAAACGCTTGACGCGGCGTCAATTGCAGTGCGTTCCGAAGTGCAGAAGTCATCATAGTGAAACGATCTTCGCGGACGAGAGAACACGGAAATTGACCATGTCACGATTGGTGCCGTGAAAAGGAACATGTGATGCGTTGACTCCTGGCAGGAATGATCACCCGATGCCGTCCACATGGGGGGTCCAGATGCAATGCCTTGCCACCATCATAGCAAAAGGATTCAACCTCTTCAGGCAATGACAAACTCCACGAGCCCTCTGAGACAAAACCTGCTTTCCGAAAGTCAATTGTTATGGTTGTCTCCTGATCCTTCGGAGACACCGCAATATCGATGAATCCCTCCGGCAACGGAGCATTTTGGATTCCAAAATCTCTTCCTTCTCTGAACAGCTTGTGCGGAATGCCCCCAAGGAGCGTTAGCGTGTGGTGCCGATTCATAACCGTCCACCTTTCCAACACGAAGGCGTTGCGAATTGCCAATGCCACCTCAGCGGAGGCCCAGGCATGGTGGCCGTCGCCCATTGCTCCGCCTCCCGTGAACGGATGAATTGCCTCCGGATAGGTGTAGGTTGGAGAGGCTTTCTGACAGACATCCGTCAGGATTTGCCAAAACCTCTCGGAGTCGCCGGAGTATAATAGCGCCTCTGCAACATGAAGCGAAAGGTAAGCATTCAACCCTGAATGAACGATTGGTTGGTAAAACATTCCTTGTAGGAACCAGTTGTCGACCAGAGATTTGACCGTGGCCCGCATGCGCTCATCATCGGGGGAAAACAGTTGAAGTGGATACCATGCCGCGATGGAACCGATCATTCCCGCGTCGGCTTTTCGTGTCGGGCCCGGTGGGATCACGGCGATCCCTTGTGATGTCATCGCAGCAGCAATCGACCTCTCCAGGTCAGCCCTCAGTATTGAAGCCAGCATGCGTGTACGAACCTCCTCATCAGGCCTGCCAACAATCTGACAGGTGCGTACAAAGGCTTCAAGACCGGCCAATGACCAGAACGTGTCCCAGTAATACACGTCGGCCAGTCCAAGGTGTTCTGCGCTAAGCCCACGCGGCAAGAGACCTGCAATCAGTGGATCATCCTGCCGCTTTTCCCGTATGCCATCGATCCATCCTACCCCCTTCTTCAAAGGCACGAAAAGCTGCTCGAGAATACTCTTGTCGTGCGTCAGCATTGCGTGCTGCCATATGCTCCACATTGCCTGGCCGGTCGAGTCCCATTCCCCCTGTTGGGAGCGGAACATCCCGGATGATTCCTGCAGCTCAGGATATGCCGCGAAGACGCTTCTGGTCAGGGTACCATGGCCGAGGCGATCGAGTGCCAGGAGCATGTACGCCGCATCTCTGAACCAGAAGTAGTGATACGTTGCGGGACCCGGTTTTACTGTGCTTTCGTCAAGCGACATCAGCAATGATGAGTGAGAAGCGGCCAGGATGTTGGCAATATGCGCATCAGGCAGTTCGCATGTAAACGTTCCGTCAAGACAGGAACGCCATGTCTGCGAGACTGCTTCGACCGAAGGGAGGTCGGAGCTCGCGCCGGTTTCAAGATCGTGCCACACGTCGCATCTCCACTCTTCTCCGGGACCGAGTGTGAGAAAATACTCGACGACTCCATTGGCAAGGCCAAATGGACAAGAGATGGTATTTTCGTGATGGTGTTCCCGTGTCCCCTCGAATATCCTTGCCGCATCTCCGGCTTCTCTGTTTGACAGCAGGACACGTGACGGGGTGGCGCCGAAATGTAGAAACTGGGTACCGTTGATCACGAGATCGAGCCCGCCTCGCTCGATGGCGATGTCGTGGATCAGTGCGACGCCTTCAGGATTAAACGGCCGCACTGCCAGTCCGAGCGAACCAGGCAACAGGGGTATCACCGGCTGTTTGTGACTGTCACGCGTTGAATGAAGCGCTGCCGCGCGGTATACGCCTCTGTCCGCATAAGAATCTTTTCCACGTCGAGTTCCGTCACGACGATCGGCAATCCGCCACGCAATGATTGCTGAACACCAACACAGCGCGAAGGGAAGTACGTGCGGCCATCCACACGAAGCCAGCTGTCGATAGACCAGCCGTTGGGGTGTGGCGTTACCATCCCTCGTGGATCGACGATCGGCTCAATCGAGCACCACGGATTTCCCACGGCAGTCCAGTTGCGATGTGTGATGTTCATCGACAGCCCCATATGAGAACGGGGGATGAACGATAGGGAGCGCGGGTCATACTGCTGCTCGGCCCAGAAGGGGAATACCCATCGATCGAGAGTTTGCAGCACCGTAAAGTTTAAGAGTCCGCGCGAGAGTTGCACGGTGTTCAACGGCAACAGTTCAATCGGGAGAGTGGACTTGTCCAATCCGCTCAAGTCAGTCGCAACGCGGAACATGCGGACCGCGAGGTCCGGGATGCGCAACTTTCTCGCAAGCCCTGCAATGACAAACCCTGGCATCTTCATTGTCTCTCAAAGTCATGAAATGATAGCGCCAAATATCCGCTACATACGAATGAACTTCAAGTGGCTTGGGATAACTTAACACGAAGATAATATTGCCATAACGCTGGGTTTACATATAGAAAGTACATTTGTGCCATCATGAATGGAGGACTAGACATGAGCAATCCATGGTTCGTCCTGATGGGAGGGGTAATGGTGATACTGCAGTTCTTCACCGGAAGTCACCGTGGTTCCAGTTCCCGGCGCAAGGGTGTTGTGCATTGACAACGAAGGGAGGACAGATGCGTGTTGCCCACTTCAACGGTACAATGCGTCCTGATCATGACGGAGTAACGAAGGTGTTGTACCGGATGACCACAGCGCTGACTGCTGCCGGTGTTGATCATATTTTCGTTTCGCCTATACTACCTCCGCCGGAAGAGCGGCCTGTCCCTATGTTCGAAGTGCCATCGATGGCCTTTCCATTGTACAAGGACTACCGGGTTGCAACGCCGGGGTCACGGTACTTCGCCGAGCAAGTCCTCGATTTCCGGCCCGACATTTTGCATATTCATAGCCCTTGTTCGCTTGGATATGCGGCGGTGCGTTTTGGAAAGAAACACAACATTCCCGTTGTGGCAACATATCACACGCATTTTACGAGCTACGCCAAATACTACAACATCCAGTTGTTGGAACCCTTTGGATGGAACTACCTGCGTCATCTTTATGAAGGCTGCGACCGCATCTTTGTCCCATCGCTGCCGATACTGGATGACCTGTGGGCTCAGGGGATCCGTCGTCTTCAGCATCTCCCCCATGGGGTTGATACCAAGGCATTTCATCCATCATTCCGGTCCTTTGCATGGCGCTCTGCGAACGGCATTCAAGGCGATAAGCGAATGTTGTTATATGCCGGCCGGCTAGTGTGGGAAAAAGATCTCCGCACCCTTGCACGAGCGTACGAACTACTTCGGCAGAAGCGATCGGACTTTGTGCTGGTATTGGCAGGCGACGGTCCCATCCGACGTGAATTGACATCAATGATGCCGGATGCAGTGTTTCTGGGACAGCTCGGTGGTGAGGCCCTGTCCACCGCGTATGCCTCCTCTGACCTGTTCGTTTTTCCTTCGACTACGGAAACATTTGGCAACGTCATCATCGAAGCCATGGCGTCAGGTGTACCGTCGGTTTGTGCCCGTGAAGGGGGTGCGTCGGGCCTTGTTCAGCATGGTGTTACAGGTGTCCTCAGCGGCCCGCGCGATGCCTCGGATTTTGCCGCCGCGATAGAGCGATTGCTCGACGCTCCCGCCAAACGCGAGGCGATGGCAATGCAGGCCCTGGAATTTGCCCGCCGTCAATCATGGCCAACGATCTTCCAGAGAATGCTTGAATCATACGCAGAAGTACGAGAGGTGTTTGTGAAGCGGACATCGACACGGAATCGGAAAGCCGCGTGATGATGCCAATCACCATTGCACATCTGTCAGATTTTCATCTCAGTGCAGAGCACCGGCGCAATCACATCCGAAGGACACGACGAGCGCTTGCCTATGTTAAAAGTCTCAACGTCGACCATATCGTGGTGACCGGAGACATCACCGCGAACGGGCATCCGGCCGACTATCGGATTGCACGCTCTCTCTTTGCCTCCGCAGGGCTTCTCGAATCGAAGAAATTGACCGTGACAATTGGCAATCACGATCTGTTTGGCGGCGTGCACACGGCGGAAGATGTGCTGACATTCCCCAACAGGTGCAAAGCCACGGACTACAAAGCCAAGGTGCGGGAGTTCGGCTGCGCGTTTCGCGAAACATTTGATTTCACCCTGCGAGAATCGGAAAAACGCTTCTTCCCGTTTGCAAAAGTCATCGGTGATGTCGCGGTCATAGGAGTGAACACCGTTGCCGAATATTCGCGCTTCAAGAACCCGATCGGATCCAATGGCGAGGTGGACGACAAGTCGTTCGAGCACCTCGTCGAGCTTCTTGAGTCACCGCTCCTGAGTACAAAGCGCCGGATTGTTGCTCTGCACCACCACTTCTGCAGGCTGGGGGAGGTGAAACCCGGGACGATGCACTCTGCTTGGGGCGCGATCGAAAAACACACCATGAAACTCCGGGGCAAAGCACGGTTGCTGAAGCTGTTTGCACGCACAAACGTCGAAATGGTCCTTCATGGACACGTGCACGAAGCACATGAGTATCTTCGCGATGGAGTGAGGTTTCTGAATGCCGGGGGGTCAGTGCTCCACGATCAGAGTCCTGATCTTTTCATCAATATCATACGCATGGCGGATGACGGTTGTCACACCGAGATTCACAGGCTCACCTCCTCCAAGGGCGATGTCTTGCCGCGTCAGGAGCAGATGCCTCTTCTCCATGCAGAGGTGAGATCCCGCCAGGAAGCAGCGTAGAATAGCTGTAACATTTGACTGGTAGGTTAAGGGCTCACAATTCGGAACGTTCTTGAAACTCGCCAAATCTCTGCTTGCGGTTGCTTTTCTGACACTTCTTGTGCATTCGCCGGCGGCGTCGCGCGTGCCTTCGTTTCCCGGTGATGATGCCTTTGTGAACATGGACTATCAGGCGGCCGGACGGCAGTACGATTCGGTTCTGTGTGTTATAGCGCCGCATCCGGATCTATTCTGGAGACTGGCACGTCTTCACGTGGCTATGGGCGATGTTGCGGAGGAAAATGAGCGGATGGATCACTACAGGATCGCCGAAGAGTCCGCAAGACACAGCATTGCCCTGGATAGCACCAATTCCGAGGGGCATGCATGGCTTGCAGCGGCGCTCGGAAGTCTGGCCATGGATGCCGGCAGCAGGCGCAAGGTGGAGTTGGCGAATGAAATCAAGCGTTGCCTTGATCGTTCTATTGCCCTCGATCCGCAGAACGACGTCGCATGGTCGATTCTTGGCACATTCTATCGTTTACTTGGCGGGATCAGCTGGATTGAACGGCAACTTGCAAGCCTTCTTCTAGGCCGTCTTCCCGTTGGGGGATATGAGGATTCAGAAAGAGCGTTTCTTCGAGCTGTGGAAATCGCTCCCAGAACTGTTCGTCACCGATTTGAGCTGGCGCTTCTCTATGAGGAAACCAACCGTGTCGCTCAGGCGCGCATGCAGTATCAACGGTGTGCCGAGCTTCATCCGCAAATGGCAAGCGACAGGAAGCGCCAGCAAGATGCAGTGAAGTGGCTGCAAGAGAACAAATAGAACCGGAGAACGGCGGTACGACGAGGCTGGGACTACTGCAATTGAGCCGGAATAAGAGCCCGGTCCTCAATTCATTTGTACTTACGGAAGACCACACCGAGCTTCTTCTTGAGGGTCTCTTTCACGTCAATTCCCGTAAGCACCCCGAACCCTTCTCGTTTCAGATCTTCAGCGACCTGCAGTACCGCGTTGTCGAAGGAAAGAGGCACAGTCGTCTTGAACGCATACGTTGTTTTGTCCACTGGAAAGCTCCAATTCGTTCAAGTGTGGGATGTCTTGGTTACGGTTGCTTCGAAGATTTGGGTCTTCGAAGATCCGGGGTCCATCCAGTCCTACTCGTCCTTGTCAAGAACTTCTGACTTCTTCGAAGTTGAGAAACTGCCTGAAGCCAGCACTCCCATCAATGCCCCGTAGCCCGTACTGATGTACGGGTTTGAGCTTATCGGGCAGGTGCCTGTGGCGCAACCCACAAAGTAATACCACGCAAATCCGGCGGCTGCGCCACCGATTACCCAGATTGTCTTCTTTACTATGGGATTCGTCATTGTTTCCTGGTTGTGGAAATCTTGAATGGCAGGTAGAGCGGGCAGAAGCTCATGAAGCTGGTAAGAAGGAATATGGCAGCAAAGATGCCGAGCAGAATCGCAAGCCAGCCGGTCAGTGTGCCGGTGACAATGAGAATGGCAACGACAAATGCAATAATCGTGCGGATTGCGCGGTCGGCTGTACCCATGTTCTTTGTCATGAACGTTCCTGGAGGTGATAGGATTAACGTGGCGGGGTGGGAGCACCCTTCAATCTATATGTGAGATGCAGCAAAGATTCATTGGGGTCAGGCCCCAACCGATAGTCGATTGTATAGCTGTTCTCGAAGGATGTAGAGCCATTGAGGATTTCGCCAAAAGTAATGATTATTCCTTCATGTTTCAACCTTCCGGCCGGACCGCTTCGTTTTGCGCCGTGCATGTTGTGCGCAGTGCATGTCGTAAATTTTGGTTGACTTTTCAAGACCCATGACGTACTTTGCACCCAAGGAAACGTCGTCATTTAAGCGCCACTTGCCGCGACGCTAAACAAGGAGCTAAAGGCGGAAGAGATAACAATAAACCCTCGCCTGAAGCGGGGGTTTTTGATTTCTGAATGTGCAGCCCTCCGTGAACTATTTCCCGCATTCGCTGTTATGTAAAAATAGAGGCCCTCGAGATGTTCCCCGTTGCCTTTTGCACCTGATGTGAGATAGCGTACCCGTCTCTTTCCGGATCGCCATACTCAATCGACGCACTATTCTTGGATTAACCAAAAACAGGAGGCCAACATGTTACTCATCCGCGATGTGTTCCATTGCAAGCCAGGCAAATCCCGGCAGCTTGCGGAGATGTTCAAGAAGACGATCCCGTCAATGGAAAAATTGGACGGGTTCAGGAACCCGCGCGTCTTGCTGGATTTCGTCGCCGGCTACTGGACCGTCGTTCTGGAATCGGAGGTCGATTCCCTCGAACGATTCGAATCACATATGACCGCCTTCGGCAGTCGACCGGAGCTCCGCGAAGCTCTCGCAGGATACATGGATCTCGTAGTGGGAGGGGAACGAGAGATCTACAAGATCGTGTGAACAGCCCGAGGGGTCTGACCCCATTTTCATCGATTGTCAACAGTCCATTGACAATTGACAATTGGTTTGGGTTCTGACCTCTACCTGCAGGTATATCAGCCTGCCACAAGCTTTTCCACTCTTTCAGCAAACTGAAAATCCAGTTCGCTGATGCCGCCGGCGTCGTGTGTCGTCAGGTCAATTCTCACTTTGTTCCAGACGTTGAACCATTCGGGATGATGGTTCATCTTCTCGGCAATGAGAGCAACCCTGCACATGAAGCCAAAGGCTTCATTGAAATCAGCGAATCTGATCTCCTTATGGAGCTTACCTTTCTGAATGCTCCAGCCCTTCAAGGGCTTCACTCTGAAACGTATTTCGGTGTTTGTCAATTTCGCACGACCGGGCCTGTTGATGATCTTGGCGGGCATTTTCGTTGCTTCCATGTTGTGGTTTGAGTTGTGATGAAATAGGGTCTAGTCGGTCCGGCCGCACTGGAGATGCGGGGGCGATGGCGGTTGGTCCTCATGCGGACGTGTGAGCATCATCCGACGGCGCCGCATTTCCTGCAGCCTTGCGAGAGGCCTTCCGCCGCGTATAGATCATCGACACAGCCAGCAGCGCGGTCCCGAGAACCAGGAACGACACAATGCGAAACGTTTGGTCAAGGCCGACAAGATCGATGGCAAAGACATAGACGATAGTCATCAGAATTGTAAGTATCGCCATCCACCGGTATTTCCGCAGTCTGAGCACCCTGCTGATGACATAATAGGCCAGGGCCACGAGCAACCACGAGAGACTCACCAACCCTGACGGAACCGAGTGGTAGAGGGCGTAAGGGATGGCGAAGAGTGCGCTTCCGAGGTATGCGTTCCTCATCATTTCAGTATGCAATTCCAGCCGGTCCTTTTGCCAGTTCAACATTCGCGCGCTCAGTATGGCCGCGAGACCAAAACTTATGCTGACAATACTAAGGGTTCCTGCCGTTGCGAGATATGCAATAAACGTCATCAGAAAGATGATAAAATTAGCGACGACAATAAAGCGTGACCGAAACCACACGGCGGTGACAAGCACAAGCACGCTTTCCCAGCATAGCCAGACAAAGAAGTCGGGCTTTGCAACACCTGCAACAATTGCGACGCTCAGGGCGAAATAGCCGACCATTGCGTAGACAAATGTCGAGTACTTGCTCCGCCTGCTCGTCCAGAATGTTCCCGCAATACAAAGCGACACCGCAGAAAGCGCGGTGTGCCAGAGCGCTACGTCTGAGTGCTGGCCCAGCGCCGTGGCCACGAAAAGGAACAGCAGCGCAGCCCCGCCATTCAACAACGCGAGAGAGCCGTATGCGAGAGTCTCTTCCCGGTCTTTGAGTCCCCGCAGAATGGCAATGCCGAATACCATCACGTACATCAAAAGAAAGACGTTCGAGGGTTCAGGACCGCCGTCGAGACGAAGGGGATTGCCGGCAACGGGATTGTTCAACGCCAGAAGAAAATGCGAGAAGTACACGAGAGTCGTGCCGACGACCAACACCCCGGTCCAGCGGAACCTTATGAATCCGTAGGCCGATACCAGCGCGAGCAGCAGGAGCAACGCAAGTGTAGCGTAGGGTTGAAGGGCGATCAACGCAGTCACGCAGCCCAGGAGCAGGCTCATCGATGTCAGGTAGGGAGATGCACGCCGGAGAGAGATAGTGAAATTGACACCAACGACAATACTCAGGAGTATTACCTCGAGCGTGTTGTCAGTAAGTGCGGGCTCTGGTGAGAAATGGGCCAGCCGCAGCGTAGCAAAATAGAACAGCATTAATCCGACTCCCAGCAGATAGCGGGAGACTTGCTCGAACGTGTTTCTCCAGATGACGGAGAGGAAGACAATGGCTCCGACGAGCACGTACCCAATGAGGCTGGGGATGACGGGAGGGATGTTGTTATAGGTGAATGTCAGCAGGAATGCAATTCCACTGGCCAGCCCGACGATTCCGGCTTTGGCAAACCAGTTCTGCCCGATCTGAAGTTCCAGAGCCTCTTCACGCTCTTCGGCGGAGATGGCAGGAGGGGGGACTCTCCTTCCGCTTCGGGCTGGAGGTCAAGATGTGATTCGAGACGGGATACTCGTGCTTCGAGATTCCTGAGCGCAGCGAGGATCTCGTCCTGCAGGTTGTGCTCTCCCGGGCTGGACATCCCCTGAGCCTCCATTGAGCCTCCATCGATTGGTCCGATCAACCGTCGCAAAGCGATGCGCCGGCTGTATTGTGTTGTTCAGTGCGAGGCGCTCTCACCGCCGTATCGTGCGGCACCCGAAGATGCGTCCAGCCGTCTTTCCATGGTTTGCCTCGATCCGCACAAGGATCCTGGATTTGCCAGCCACGAGACTGTCGGAGAGGGGATATTCAACGTCGTAAAACTTTCCGGTTTTTCCTCCACCCCAACCTACAGTAGCGAGGACCTGGCCATCGACACGGATGTCAAACATCCGGTCCTTGTCATCTCCGATGTACGTTAACAGGAGGCTGTTGGGCGAAGCGGAGTCGACCTTCATGACGAAATCGAAATAGTTGTCTCTTCGCACTTCACGGCCGGCTCTTCCCAGGGCCATATCGACATAGGATTTCTCGCCTGCCCGGAGAGTATGATCCCGTTCCGGCTGCATCTCCCCGATTCTGAAATCGTCTATGGTCGCTTCAGCGATGTCCTTCTCCCGTTTCTTCTCTGTCTGGTATTCCTGCTGTCTGGCCTGCCAGTCGGCAAGAGTGAAGAAATCAAAATAGACACTATAGTATTGATCCACAGTGCTGTAGAGTGGCTTCAGGATCGGATCAAAGGGCTTCGCCACGCCGAGAATCGCAAAAGTCAGTGGTTTGCCAATTTGTGCTTCAGTCCAGGCGCCCGGGTCGTGATTCCCGGTCACAAGAACTGGCGTGCCGTACACCGGGTCAGGCATGGTCGTACCAAGCTGTCCTGCCAACACGATCGGGCCATAGAGGAAGGCAATGCGATCGGGGTTGTCGGGCATGCTCTCCGTGCTGAGATTCATGGGGATGTCGAGCTCAATCCTGTCGGCGTTGTGCCAGGAGCGGAGAACGGCATGGTATCCTGACATACCGACCTTGGAGGCGATGACTTTTCCATTCACGGAAATCCGGATCCCGCGAGTAGCCCATTGCGGCTCTCTCAGGTAGAGGGGGAATCGTACCGGCTTCTTCACACGCAGGGATATCGATACTTTTTGTGATTTCGGAAATCCCGTCTGCAGAGTCACCGTCACTCCGCGCCTCTTCCATCGGAGTTCGGAGGGAATGAACAGATTTACGTACAGACCACCGTCTTCCGCTTCATAATAAATGCTCTCTGCATATTTGCTGTGGTTCTCCATGCCGCTGCCGACGCAGCATGTAAACGTGTTGAATTGATCGCTGAAGGTCTTACGTGCCCCCATCCGCAGAGGCATGAAGTAGCACATCATGCCGTCGTCGGGGTTCTGCGATGCAAGGATATGATTGTAGAGAGCCCTTTCGTAGAAGTCCGCATACTCGCGCGCAGGATTCCAGCAGAACAAATGCCGTGTGAGCTTCAGCATGTTGTACGTGTTACATGTCTCGCACGTATTGTCGCTGAGTCTGTCGCTCAGGATCTTCGGATCGCCACAGTACTCGTAGTTGCTGTTGCCGCCGATGACATAGCTGTGGTTGTGCACCATTGTTTCCCAGAAGAACGTCGCAATGGTCTTATCTGACTCGGCACCGGTCAGTTCGTACCGGCGTGCAGCGCCCAGGGCTTTCGGGACATTGGTGTTCGAGTGTTTGCCCGGCAGGGGATCGATCCGTTGTGCCAGTTTGCCCATGACAAACTCGTCATGGAATATGTACGAGAGGTTGAGATACTTCCTGTTCCCCGTAATGGCATAGATGTTTGCCAGGACATCATTCATACCGCCGTATTCGCAGTTCAGCATGTTGAGCCGTTGCTCGTCCGTCAGATGTCCCACCACACTCGCAGTCCAGTCGGCCATCCCCAGCACTACATTGAGTGCTTTGGCGTTGTCGCAATAGAGATAGGCATCGACGAGCCCTGCCATCACTTTGTGCACGGTATACCAGGGCGACCATGCTCCATTGAGATCAAAACCGGATGATCGGATCTCTCCGCGTGCCACCTCGCTCCAGAGAGTATCCTCACCGGGAATTGCTCCTACATAGCCGGTCTTTCGTGCGGCCTGGCATCGCGCAAGTTCGTTCGTTATGTACTCGACGCGGTTTTTGAAGTCCAGATTTCCTGTCCCCGCATAAAACATGGCACATGCTGACAGATAGTGACCCAGTGTGTGCCCGGAAAGCCCTTCGCTTTCCCACCCTCCGTAGATTTCGCCTTTTGTCGGCAAACCTGCGTTCGCGCGAAAACGGCTGAGGAGTCGATCGGGCTTGATCACCAACAAATAGGCGGCATCATTGTCCATTGCGTTCTTGAAGGGGCTGCCTTCGCGCAGCGATACGTCACGCAGGTCAAAGCCGTAGGCCTTTGTGCGAACGAGAGGTGCTACCTGCATTCTCTTGTCGTTCCGAACGGGAACATACGACTGCGCGAGAGAAAGCTGACACGCCAGGGAAGCTACGCCGAGAACGGCCAGCATTTTCGTCACACTGGCCTGGTGGAGTGCGTGAGAAGTCATGGTGTTTCCCGATGGTGGCAGCATATGATAACACAATTTTTCATGCATTTCTCGTCTGCACAGCCTATCTTCTCTTGATCCTGACCCACTGTCACTCGACCCGCTCATTTCCCGGAGGTGTGATGAAAGCCCTTGCAAGGAATGTTGCCTGTGTATGCGTTCTCATACTGAGTGTGGTCACAGCGCCGGCGCAGCCAGCGTCCGCTCAGAAACAGCCGGCACGGCAACCCAACACACTTACACGTGAAGAACTGGAGCACGGCTGGAAGCTCTTGTTTGACGGAAAAACTCTGACCGGTTGGCGTGGAGCGTATCTCGATTCCCTCCCCACGAAGGGATGGAAGGTTCAGGATGGTACTCTCAATGTTCAGGAAACCGGCGGGGGGGAAGCGGCGTTCGGCGGAGATATCGTGACTATTGGGGAGTACGGCAGCTTCGAGCTCGTTCTCGAATTCAAACTGACGGAGGGAGCAAACAGCGGCATCAAATATTTCGTCACCGAACAACAACCCAGGACGCCGGGTTCTGCCAAGGGACTGGAATTCCAGCTTCTCGACGACGCGAAGCATCCGGATGCCAAACTGGGGATCAATGGCAACCGGACATTGGCTTCTCTCTACGATCTCATCCCTGCTGTGCACAAGAGAACACGGCCAATCGGCGACTGGAACGAAGCCCGCATCGTCGTGAAGGGAAAACATGTGGAGCACTGGCTTAATGGCGTCAAGGCTCTGGACTATGAGCGGGGCGGCAAAGAATTTCTTGCCCACAAGGCCGAAAGCAAATTCAAAGATGTGCCGGGTTTCGGTGAAGCGGAACGCGGGCACATTCTGTTACAGGATCACGGCAATCAGGTAAGCTTCCGGAACATACGAATCAGGACCTTCTGAGAGCCGATCACCACGACTGGAGACATCACTATGAGTGACAACCCCCGGCGGGAGTTCCTGAAGGTGGCAGGAGCACTGGCTGTCGCCGGTTCCATCCCGTCGCCGGCTTCTCTTTGTTCCGGCACATTCCCGGAGGCGCGCTCCGCCACATTCCCGTTTGATCTGGGCATCGCTTCGTATACGTTCCGTTCAGTATCGCTTGAGCGGACCATAGCCATGACCCGGCGGCTTGGAGTGCGGCGGCTCACGTTGAAAGACATGCATCTTCCGCTGAAATCGACCGAGGACGAAATCAAATCATCCCTCGCGAAAATCTCCGCCGCCGGCCTGATGCTGTCATCGTGCGGTGTTGTCTACATGAAGACGGAAGAAGAAATCCGGGATGCCTTCACCTACGCACAGCTGGCCGGCCTGAAAATGCTTGTCGGCGTCCCCGATCAATCCCTCCTGCGTGTGGCCGAACGGTACGTCAAAGAATCGGACATCGCCCTGGCCATCCATAACCATGGACCAACTGACCAGCGGTTCCCGAGCCCGGAGAGTGCATACACGCCAATTGCGAAGATGGACAAACGCATGGGTTTGTGCATTGACATCGGCCATACACAACGCCTGGGGCTTGATCCATCGGTCGAGGCCGAAAGATTCTTCGACAGAGTTCTGGACATCCACATCAAAGATGTTTCTGCGGCCGATGCGGACGGTTCCACCGTTGAAATCGGGCGGGGGATTATCGACATTCCGAAGTTTCTCAAGACCATGGTGCGGTTGGGCTATTCCCGCACTCTCCACTTTGAGTATGAAAAAGACGAGGACGATCCTCTCCCCGGACTCGCAGAGTCTGTCGGGTACGTTCGGGGAGTGCTTGCCACATTGTGATGCCATAGCAGAAGGAGTATGCATGAAAACGCGACGTGAATTCCTCAAAGGCCTTGCCCTCGGATCGTCTGCGGTTGCACTTGGCTGGGATGCAAAGAGCTATGCGCGAATTCTCGGGGCCAACGATAGGATTCAATTCGGCATCATCGGGTTGCACGGGCGTGCCTATGCCCATCTCGAAAGCATCGCATCGGCAAAGAATGCCACGGTCTCCTCTGTGTGCGATGTCGACCGGAGGGAGCTGGACAAGTTTGCCTCTGCAACCAGGGAGAAGATCGGTCGTGATCCGAGAAAGGAAAAAGACTTCCGTCGTCTGCTGGAGTCGAACGATGTCGATGCGATCACGATTGCGACGCCCGAGCACTGGCACGCACATATGGCCATCATGGGCTTGCAGGCGGGCAAACACGTCTTTGTCGAGAAACCATGCAGTCATAACCCGCGTGAAGGGGAATTGCTGGTCGCGGCGCAACGGAAGTATGGAAAGCTCGTGCAAATGGGAAACCAGCAACGATCCTCCCCACACACCATAGAGATTATTCAGAAAATCAGGTCCGGCATCATCGGCAGACCGTATTTCGGCAAGGCCTGGTACAGCAATTCCCGCAAGTCCATTGGCATCGGCAAGCCTGTGCCTGTGCCGGAGTACCTCGATTGGGATCTGTGGCAGGGCCCGGCTCCGCGGCGGTCGTACAAAGACAATATTCATCCGTACAACTGGCATTGGTTCTGGCACTGGGGTACGGGTGAGACATTGAACAACGGCACACATGAAGTGGATCTCTGCCGGTGGGCAATGGGTCTCGGGTATCCCAACGTCATCACCGCGTCCGGCGGAAGGTATCACTACAAGGACGATTGGGAATTCTACGATACGCTGGTGACGGGCTACGAGTACGACGATGCCCTGATTACCTGGGAGGGATTGAGCTGTCAGGGCAAACGGCAATATGACCGGGACCGCGGCGTGGTGATTCACGGGACAGCAGGATCGGTGCTCATCGATCGCGGCGGCTATCAGGTTTTCGCTCCCGACAATACAAAGACCGATGAGTACTCGATGGACACCCGGAGCTCAACGACAGACGTGCGCAGTATGGATTCCATGACGGACAGCCATTTCCAAAACCTGGTTAATGCGATCCGGGAGGGGGAAGCGTTGCGCTCACCCATCCATGAAGGCAATGTCGCAGTGACAATGCTGCAGCTCTCAAATGTTGCCTGGAAACTGAACCGTGCACTGCGGCTCGATGCGTCGAACGGACACGTCGTGAACGACCCTCAAGCCTCAGCTCTTTGCGGTCGCGAATATGAAAAGGGATGGGAATTATCGCTGTAGTTTTTCATGCTCTTTTCATCTTGCAGGCATATCTTCATCACACACGATCATGCGAATACTGCTCATCGAAGACGACGCCGTCCTCTCCAGGTCCATTGCGAAGCACTTGAAAGCGCATACCTGCGCCGTGGACATCGCCTGTGATGGCAAAAAGGGGGAGGAGCTCGCGAAGGTTAACACGTACGCCGTAATCGTCCTCGATGTCATGCTTCCCCGGCAGGATGGATGGACCACGTGCACCAACCTCCGGCAGGCGAAGGTGCTTACACCCATCCTCATGTTGACCGCGCTGGGCGAAGTTGAAGACAGGATCAAGGGATTGGACAGCGGGGCCGACGACTATCTTGTAAAACCCTTCCATGTCGGAGAACTCCTTGCACGCATTCGCTCTCTGGCCAGAAGATCGACGGAGGTCCGGACCGCACTACTTGATCTCTTCGGACTCAGGCTGGATCTCAATCTGCGAAAGGCGTCAAGGGAAGGGCGCGACATCGCCCTCACTGCAAAAGAGTTTGCCCTCCTCGAGCTCTTCATGATGAAGCCCAACCGCATTGTGAGCAGGGAAGAGATCTCCGAACATCTCTGGGACATGAATTTTGACCCGCGCAGCAACGTTATTGAGTCGTTTGTGCGCTTCCTGCGCAAGAAGATCGACCAGAATTTCTCCCGCTCGCTCATACACACGGTGCGTGGGGCCGGGTATGTCTTTTCCGATCGGGAACCTTGACCGGGGTCTTCATGCTCTCCATTCGCACACGCATTGTGACGGCTTCATCCATTGTGTTCGCTCTGGTTCTGGGCGCATTGGCGGCGGGGATCTTGAGGAGCTTCGAGAACGCGTCCATAGCAGCGCTTGATGCACAGATGCAGCGCTGCGCCACCGCGCTGGAGTCGGAATTGGAGGAGCAGAAAGCCGAGGGTGTGTTCCCGCAGATGCGCGATCTCAGGCTCGTCATCCCGCCTGAACTTCCCCGGGCGCAGTTCCGAATAATCGACACGCTTGGCAGGATGACAGCTACTGACTCGCTCATTGCATCCCTCCCGCTGGAATCCCGGCGAGACCCTCGCAGCCACGGACGTGCTCCCGGATTGATCACGATTGCAGGGACGACGTATCGTTCTCTCTGGCTGCCGATCGATGTTGAGGATGGCGAGCGTTTTGCCATGCACATTATTGCGCCGCTGACCGACGTGGACTCCGCTGTCGGGAGATTGCGCACGCTCTTCGTGATTGCCCTTCCGCTGGCACTCCTGATGCTTGGTGTAGCGACGTCGTTGATCATCAAGCGATCGTTCAGGCCGATCACGAATATCATCGAAACGGCAAACCGGATCAATGCCCGCGACCTGACAGGGCGTATTCCGCCGGCCAGGAGCAATGATGAAATTGCGGCCCTTACCCGGACGCTCAACGCGATGATCGAGCGGCTCCAGTCGGCCTTCGCAGCTCAGAAGCAATTCATTGCGGACCTCTCGCATGAATATGGCACACCGCTGACGATTCTTCGCTCCGAATTGGAGTTCGCGTCGGTGAGGGTCACGAATGCCGAAGCGCAGGAGAGCATCCGTCTCGGGTTTTCGGAGATTGATCGTCTCAAACGGATGACCGATGACCTTTTGCTGCTCACGAGACTTGATTCGTCGGAGCAGTTGCTCGCCCGCAAGCCTGTCCGGCTAGATGAACTGCTCGCGGAATCGTGCCGCCGCATGGCAAGTCTTGCGGCGGAGAGATCCATAGCACTTAACCTGCAGATCGTCGACGTCTGCGAGATTAACGGCGATGAAGATCGTCTCCAGCGTGCAGTGTCCAATCTCATCGACAATGCCATCAAATACTCTCCTGCCGGGAGCACTGTGGGCATACACCTCGGAAACCAATGATACAAAAGTCAGTATTGCCGTCACGGACCAGGGCAAAGGAATTCCCGCCGATGAGTTGCCGTTTATTTTCGACCGTTTCCGGCGGGGAGCGTTGACGCGCACGGAAGAACCGGGATCCGGGCTGGGACTGGCGATCGTGCAGCGTATTGTTGAATTCCATGGAGGCCGGGTGAGGGTAGAGAGCATTGCCGGCAAAGGGTCCACCTTCTTCATTGAGTTCCCCAACCGTAGCGCATTTCGCTGACCCATCGTCTTTCATGTCCCTTTCATCTTCCGGCGGTATCTTTGTGTCGGCATGTCGGAGTATAACCAATCATCATGAAAGGATTACATCATGAAGTCCGTCATTTGGTCCATCGCAATTTGTGCGTTGCTTGCATGTGCATGCAACGTCGACAGCGCGTACGCTCAGAAGAAGGGCAAATTCACCGCCAAAGATTTGCCGGCCGCGGTCAGCACTGCATTCCAGAAGGCGTATCCCAAAGCCAAGATCCTGGGTGCAAGCACCGAGACAGAGAAAGGCGTCAGGTATTACGAAATCGAGAGTCAGGACGGATCGATGCGGCGTGACCTGTTGTACACTCAGGACGGGAAAGTTTTTGAGAGCGAAGAGACTGTAGCCCCCGGAGAACTTCCGGAAGCCGTGAAGACCGCGCTTTCGAAAGAACTTCCCAACGCCAAGGTGCTCAAGGCGGAAAAGACCACAAAAGAATCCGGCGTAACCTACGAAATGGCCGTCAGTGTGAAGGGGAAGAAATACTCGATTTCCATAGACCCTGCCGGAAAGGTTCTTGAGAAGAAGGCAGCCGGGAAGTCCGAGAAGGAAGAAGAGGAAGAAGGCGAAGAGAACGAGAAAGATTAACGCGACACTGCGCACATGGCGCCCGGGGCCGGTGAAGAGCATCTCCGGCCCTTGCATTATGGCCAATTTGTTGATTCATTTCCACTTCTCTCAAGAACAACTTCGTATGGGGTGAGACTATGCAGTCTGCAAAGATTGGGCGAGCACACGTCATGCTCCTCATCGCCGCTGCGATGTTCGCTTTCATTCTTTTCCGTTCAAACGCCGGGGCCCAGGAGAACGCGCAGTATCGGGTCACTAAAACCATTCGCGTAGGAGGAGAAGGTGGATGGGACTACCTCACCTGCGATCCCGCTGCGCGTCGCTTGTATGCGTCACACGGGATGAGCGTTGTCGTGATCAACACGGATTCAGGGAACGTCATAGGGCAGATCCCGAAAACCGAAGGCGTGCATGGGGTGACACTCGCCAAAGATCTGGGGCGCGGATATATCTCCAACGGACGCACGAACAACGTGAGCGTTTTTGATCTTCTTACGCTCGCCGTGCTCCGCACGATTCCGGCGGGAACCAACCCCGACGCGATTCTGTACGATCCGTTTTCGCAGCGGGTGTTCGTATTCAATGGACGGAGCAGCGATGCCACGGTCATTGATGCAAAAACCGATTCGGTACTCGCCACGATCGCACTCGGAGGGAAACCCGAGTTTGCCGTAACCAATGGTGCGGGCCGCGTCTTTGTAAATATCGAAGACAAAAGTGAGATCGTTGCACTGGACGCAAAAGGACTGACGATCCTTTCCCGCTGGCCCATCAAGCCGGGAGAGGAGCCATCCGGTCTGGCGATCGATGTCGCACATCACCTGCTCTTTTCGGTCTGCAGCAACAAGTTGATGGTCGTCGTTGATGCAGAGAGCGGCAGGGTCATCACGTCTCTCCCGATCGGCGATCGTACGGATGGTTGTGCCTTCGATCCGGGGAAGGGCCTCGTGTTTTCGTCCAATGGTGACGGCACGGTCACCGTCATCCGTGAAGAGACGCCGACAACATTCTCCGTCGTAGGGAACGTTCCGACGAAGGTTGGAGCACGGACGATCGCTGTCGATCAGCAACGGCACATCCTCTATCTGCCAACTGCCGATTTCGGTCCCGCACCGCCTGCTACCCCCGAGCGACCACGCCCTCGACCGGTGATTATTCCTGATTCCTTCGTTATCCTGCAATTGGAACAGCAATGAACGTCCGGGCCGGGAGGGCGTTGTTGGTGCTTGTCTGCCTCCCGTTCTTTCGCGCCGGGGGGCAGACGGGCTGGACGATGGAGCAGTGTGTCACAACGGCGAAAGAGCGCAGCCCGGCCCTGAAGACCGCGCACAACCTCGCACGGACGTCCGATCTGTCACTGCAGGAACTCGCCGCCACAAAGTACCCGCAGGTGAAACTCGGCGCGTTAGCCATCTATGCGCCGGCCGTCAACCAATTCGGTTATGACCCGGCCATCTCGAACGGGGGAGAATACGCCGCGCAGCTCTTTGTCCAGCAATCAGTCTATGATGGAGGTGTGCGCGGACTCCACGCCGATCAGATGCATGTCGACATGGAGCAGCGCCGGACCGACGTCCGTCGGAGCGAGCGCGACATCGCTTTTGTCGTCCGTCAGGGATACGTTGAAGTACTCCGGGCTCAACGCGAGAGTGAGCTCGAACGGGAGAGTGTTCGTCAGCTTGAAGAGTATCTTGAACTCATCAAGCGTCTTGCGAAAGGAGGCACCGCTTCCTCCACCGATGTGATAAAGACGGAAGTGCAGATTGCCAATGCGCGTCTCGACCTCCAGCGTACCGAAGAACAGGAGGGAATCTCGATGATCGCGCTCGAAGAGACCATAGGGCTGCCCCCGGACACCGTTTTCGTGCTGGCCGGCACGCTCCAGGCTCTTTCAAACAACGTCATAGATTCACTTGCAGCAATTCATTTTGAACGGCCGGATTCAAATCTCGACCTGCTGCGATCCAGGATGGAAATCGCAAAGAGTCTTCTCGATGTCGACGTGACGCGTCACGAACTGTTCCCCACAGTTGCGCTCATTGCAGACGCAGGCGTGGTTACCTCGGGGGAGAATCTCCGCCTCCCTAAGAATGAGCGCGAGCCGATGCTGGGCTTTTCTGTTGGCGTCACCATGGAAGTTCCCCTTTTGAACTGGGGTGCAACTGATCTGCGGATCCAGCAGAAGCAAATCGCTTCCGAAAATCTCCGCCTCGACCATGAACAGTTGCTCAGGACAATCAACGCGCAGGTGCGTACGCTGCAGCTTCAGTTTGCGAATGTACTGCAACGGGTGCGCGCCTCTCGACAGATCATTGAACAGGCGGATGGCAACTTTCTCCTGACAAAATCGAAGTATGTCACGGGTTCCGCGCTCTCCCTTGAGGTCCTTGCCGCGCAGCAATTGCTTATCGAAAGCAAGCGCGTGGAGACCCGGGCCCTGGTGGATGTTCAGACTATTCTCGCACATATCGATCAACTTCTTACCCGGTGACGCGTTCTCCATGAATCCAAAGTTCAATACAAGCCTCGCGGGCATTGCTGTTCTCCTTCTTACTCTTGCGGGTTGCGCAAAACATGGCGGTGACGAGGAGAAAGAACTGGAAGGTCCCAAACCCCTTGTTGCGGTTCGTGCTGTTCCCATCACGCTCGGCGATGCGGTGCAGGCAATTACGGCAACTGGCCGCACCGATGTCCTCCGGCGTCAGAAAGTGCTCTCTCCGGTTGCCGGCACGATAACCATGTTGAATGTCCTTGAAGGTTCATCCGTTGAATCGCACCAGGTTCTGGCGACCGTTCTGACAAGGGAATCACAATCGGCAATTGCCGGTGCGGAAGCTCTGGGACGCCTGGCCCGAACGCCCGAGCAAAAAACAGAAGCTGAGAGGGCTTTGCATCTTGCGAAGGTAACGGAGAACACGGTTGCCATCACGGCACCATTCGGCGGGGTTGTTGCGTCACGCAACGTCAATCCAGGAGAGCTCGTTGCAGAGAACGTGGAGCTTTGCACAATTCTTGATCTTGCGTCGATGGTATTCATGGCGGAAGTGCCTTTGCGGGAGATCAGCCGTATTCACCGCGGTATGACGGCGCGAGTACATTTCGGCTCCAGAGAGGGGAACGGCCTCACCGCCGTGGTTGACGCGGTTCTCCCCGGAACCGACATGCAGAGTCAGACCACAGTCGTGCGGCTCCGCTTCCAGGAGAATGTACGTTCCCTCCACCTCCGCCCGGACATGGGTGGAACAGTCGATATCGTCACCGGAGTACACAAGAACGCATTGTTGGTACCTCGATCAGCGGTGTTGCGCGACGATGAGAAGAATTCTACAAGGATCGTCATTGTCACGCCGGATTCCCTTGCGCTATCGGTGCCTGTGGAGCTCGGGGCATCCACTGACTCCACGGTCGAAGTGCTCAACGCCGCGTTACAAAGCGGCATGCATGTGATTACCGAGGGTAACTACGCAATCCCCGACTCGACCAAGATCATCCTGAACGGGCGGGATTCGCGATGAACCTGTTTGCGTACGTGCATCGTCACGCCACAGCATTCCTCTTTGCCGTCGTCGTGTTGTTGATCTCCGGCGTTGCCGCGACACTGAACCTTTCGCTCTCTCTTTTCCCTGATGTCACCTTTCCGCGCATAGTCGTTCTCGCCGACAACGGGGAACAACCGGTGGAGCGAATGATGGTGGAGGTCACCAAACCTCTTGAGGAAGCGGCGAGTTCTATCCCGGGGGTGAAGACAGTCCGGTCAATCACCGGACGAGGTTCGACAGAGATCTCCATCGGTCTTGATTGGGGCACCAACGTCCTCCAGACGCTGCAGCTTCTCCAGGGGCGCATCGCGAACATCCGCAATGAGTTGCCAGCTACTGCCTCCATCCAGGCTGAACAAATGACGGTGTCTGTCTTTCCGATCCAGGGGTACAGTCTCACTTCCGACACACATTCACAGGTGGAACTGCGGGATATCGCGTTGTATCAGATCAGGCCGGCACTGATGCGCGTCAATGGTGTCGCACGTGTGGAAGTCACCGGCGGAGACACGCGTGAGTTTCTTGTAAGAATTCGTCCGGCGGATCTGAGCGTACGACATCTCAACATCCGCCAGGTCGCCGAGTCCATCAACAAGACAAACCTGGTCGCGTCCTCCGGACTTGTCGACAACAACTATCAGATGTATCTCTCCCTCGTTTCGAGCCTCTTCCTGACGACCGACGATATACGCTCCGTCGTGGTTGCCGTCCAGCATGGTGTGCCCGTTCTGGTACGGGATATCGCTGATGTCGACCCATCGGTCGCGGACAAGTTTATCCGGACGACCGCACATGGGCAGGATGCCGTGTTGATTAGTGTCATGAAGCACCCGGCCGGCAGCACGGTGCAGATCGGCCAGGATATCACGGAAAAACTCAAGACGCTCCATCTTCCGTCCGATGTCCGCGTGGAAAACTGCTACGACCAGGGCGACTTCATCCGGAATTCCATTCTCAGCACGCGTGACAGCATTCTCTTCGGCATCGTGCTGGCAATGCTGGTGCTCCTGGTCTTCCTGCGCAGCTGGCGTATCAGTGTGGTTATTCTCTTCATCGTTCCCACGACCATCGCGCTCACCTTTCTCTGCCTGTACGCAGCAGGCCTGACGATTAATATTATGACTCTCGGGGGTATTGCCGCCGCTGTGGGATTGATCATTGATGACTCCATCGTCATTATTGAGAACATCTTTTCCCAGTACGCGCGGCGGTACGGACAGGGAGACGGCCCGCACAGCTTCCGGCCTGCGATGTTCATCGAAACCGCGTCGGCATCTGTGCACGAATTAATGCCGGCAATCATCGGTTCAACCGCCAGCACCATTGTCATTCATATCCCTCTGGCGTTTCTCGGCGGCGTGACGGGCGCGTTCTTTGCCTCGCTCTCCATCACCATGGTGTTCGCCATGCTGATTTCGTTCGTGCTGTCGATCACGCTTGCACCGCTCCTCTCCTCATTCGTGCTTCGCGAGAAGGACCTTCGCAGCGAAGTATCGCTGGAAAAGGGGGAATCGGCGGTCGTCCGGTGGTATGAACGGCTGCTTCGGGGAATGCTCCTGCATCGATGGATCGTCGTGCCGATGGCATTGGGCATAGTGTTCCTTACGTACGTTGTGTATATGCGACTGGGGAGCGACTTCATGCCGGAAATGGATGAAGGGACGTTCGTTCTCGACTACACGTCGCCGGCGGGAACGTCGTTGAACGAAACACACCGTATGCTCACAGATGTCGAGCGGATCCTGATGGCGACCCCCGAGGTGGAATCGTACGCGCGCCGCACAGGGACGCAACTCGGGTTCTTTCTGACGGAACCGAACGACGGCGATTTCCTGGTAAAGCTAAAGAGAGAACGGGGAAGGGGTATTGAAGAGATCATCGGCGAGGTGCGCACGAGGGTGGAGGCAGCCGAGCCCGCGCTCCGTATTGAATTCGGTCAGCTCATGATGGATGTGATTGGCGATCTGACGAACAACCCGGCTCCCGTGGAGATCAAGCTCTTCGGCGATGACGCACGGGTGTTGAATGAAAAAGCACGGGAAGTGAAACGGGCTATCGAGACTGTGCCCGGTGTCGTGGATGCATTTGACGGCATTGTAATTTCCGGCCCTTCATTCGTCATTCATGTCGACCCTTTACGAGCATCGCTTGCCGGCCTCAATGCTGCGGATGTTCGCGATCAGATTGAAACGATGATGCGTGGAACTGCGGAAACCGCTGTGCAGAAAGGGGAGAAGATGATCCCCGTTCGCATCCGCTTTCCGGATGCCGTACCGGACTGATGTGGACCGGATCTCGCGTATTCAACTGATAAACAACTCCGGCATCCTTGTGTCGCTCAGCGCCATTGCGACAATTGAAAAGACGGTCGGTCAGGCGGAAATCCACCGTGAAGGGCTGCGACAGATGGTTGCGGTCACTGCGCGCATTGCAGGGCGCGACCTCGGCAGCACAATCACCGATATCAAAGTGAAGCTCGCTTCGGCTGTGCATTTGCCGGACGCCATTCTGCTGGAATACGGCGGCGTCTATCAGACGCAACAAGAATCCTTCCGCGGCCTGCTGTTTGTCATCCTCGCGGCATTCCTCCTCGTTTTCGTTGTGCTGCTGTTTGAATTTGGAGAATTCGCCGTGCCGCTGTCGATCTTCATCGTAAATATCCTGTCACTTGTCGGCGTAGCAGGCGCATTGTGGCTTACCGGCGTGACGTTGAATATCTCCAGTCTCGTCGGGGTTATCATGATTATCGGCATTGTGGCGGAGAACGCGATTTTCGTGATGCACGAATGCCGTCTGTTGTATGCCTCCGGGAAGACAATGGACGAAGCGCTGATAGGTGCGGCGCGCCTCCGGGCCCGGCCCATTCTGATGACCACACTCGCAGCCGTGCTGGCCCTGGCGCCGTTGTCCTTGGGAATGGGTGCAGGTGCCCAAATGCAACAGCCGCTTGCGATCGCAGTCATCGGAGGATTCTCGACATCAAGCCTGCTCCTCTTTTTCGGACTTCCGATGATCTATCGATCGCTGCATAGAGAGGTGAAGAGAGAAGCGTAATGGGGATACACTATAAACATATGGTGGGGAAGTGCATAGGAATCGTAATTAGTCTGTTCATCCTGCTTCCTCTGACAGTCCTGCTTCCTCTGACAGAATCTCTTCGCGCCCAGGTTATCCGGCCGATACGGGACTCGGTCGGGTTTTGCTGGAATGCGGGAGAAATGAATGCGTTTGTGAAATTCCTGGATACCACGACCATAACGCACGAGCAGCAGCAAGGGAATCTTGTCGCAGCAATATCGGTTCATGATGACTATCTGTATGCGGGCAGAGTGTACTATCCGCTCTACAAGCTGATTCACGCCAAAGAGGTCGTGATCTTCGGCGTGACACACGGGAGTGTCACGAAAGAACTTGGGCCGCTCTCGAATGTGGTGATACTCGACGAATATGACAGATGGCGGGGACCATACAAGGATCTGGAGGTGTCGCCGCTTCGATCGATCATTCGGCAACAGATGCCCGCTGAATACATCCTGACCAGCAATAGAGCCCATGCGCTCGAGCATTCCATCGAGGCGCTTCTGCCGTTCCTTCAGTACTATAACCGGGATGTGAAGATCACTCCGATCATGGTAACACGAATGCCGTTCGAAAGGATGGAGGATCTGTCGCTGCGTCTCGGCAGAATATTCGCTGACTACATCACGGAGTATCACCTTGAACTCGGGAAGGACATTTTCTTCCTGATCTCCAACGATGCAAACCACTACGGTCCGGATTTCAATAACTCCCCATACGGGACCAATGCACAGGCACACACTCTCGCGACGGAGAACGACCGGAGAATCATCAATACCCATCTCACCGGAGAGATCACCCGGGCAGGAATTCAAGAGCTGACGGGCGAAATCTGGCCCGACTCAGCAATGAAGAAGTCCATTCCCGTCTGGTGTGGCAGATACCCGATTACGCTTGGACTTCTGACCGTGACGAACGTGCTGAGCCAGCTTGGCCGGGGGCCGGCACACGGATCGCTCCTGAAGTACTCAGACACATTCACCGAGGGGGTTTTGCCACTCAAGAATACGAGTATGGGCCTGACAGCCGTCTTTTCCTATCAGCACTGGTGCGGGTGGTTTACGGAGGGGTTCTATGTTCCTTGATTTTTCCCCGGCAAACCCGTATTCTTTCCACCATCCGCCTGCCTCGACGCTTCTGCTCCACCTTCACGTATAGCGGGATGTTTCCATGAGAAGATTCACCCCCACCTTTACCACTCTCTTCCTGGTCAGCATTCGCCTTTGCAGCCTGCATGCATCTCCGGCATACGATTTCATCGTGGCAAAAGATGGGAGCGGATTATTCACGACAATCCAGGATGCTGTAACGGCTTGCCGCGACTATGCCGAACGGGACTACACAATCTTTATAAAGAGAGGTGTGTATCAGGAAAAGCTGGTGATTCCCTCATGGAAGCAACGTATTACGATCATCGGCGAAAATGTCGAAAGCACCGTCATCACGTATAACGACTTCGCGGGAAAGTTGGATTCCAGCGGCAAGAAACTTGGCACCTTCAGAACGCATACCTGTCTAGTTTCCGGTAATGACATTACCGTCGAGAACATCACCTTCATCAACTCTGCAGGCCAGGTTGGCCAGGCTGTTGCGGTCCACGTGGAAGGTGACCGTTGCGTTTTCCGCAATTGCCGCATCATCGGGAACCAGGATGCTCTTCTGGGAGCAGGCGAACGCAGCCGTCAGTATTTCATGGACTGCTACATCGAGGGGACAACAGATTTCATCTTCGGACCGAGTACTGCAGTGTTCGAGCGCTGCACGATTCTGAGCAAAAAGGACTCATACATCACTGCAGCCTCAACAGCCGCGTCACAGAGGTACGGATTTGTATTCCTCAATTGTAGACTTCTTGCCGATACTGGAGCGACGAAAGTGTATCTCGGACGGCCCTGGCGTGCCTATGCATATACCACCTTCATCAGCTGCGAACTTGGAAAGCATATCGTCCCTGAGGGTTGGCACAACTGGAGCAAGCCTGAAGCAGAATCAACCGCACGCTATTCGGAGTACAGGAGCTCCGGCCCCGGTGCGAGTCCCGCGACGCGGGTGACGTGGTCACACCAGCTGAGCAAGAAGGAGGCCGAGGGCATTACGGCGAAGGCCGTACTTGGCGGCGTGGATGGGTGGAATCCGTTGAAGTAGAGAACGCGCAGGCTAACGAGCATGCGTGCAGGACAGAGATGCAACAAGAGACATTCTACATCGAAACTACACTTCAGAGATTTCGCCAATGAGACTTCGCTACTGTGCAGTGCTCCTCGGGCTTTATGTGGTGGCTGCCTCAGCCCAGCAGGCCCCACCATCCACTACTGGATGGGACGACCTTCCCCGCGTCCTGAAAAACATCGTTCCACCATCCTTCCGCGAAACGGATTTTCCGGTGACTGCTTACGGCGCCCTGGGAGATAGTGTCACTGATTGCACCGGCGCGCTGGCGCGGGCAATCGATGCGTGCCACACGTCAGGCGGTGGGCGGGTTGTCGTTCCTTCCGGCGTATTCCTCACGGGTGCGATTCACCTCAAGAGCAACGTGAATCTTCACCTGGTGAAGGGGGCCATCCTGCGTTTCAGCACCGACACACGGAAGTACCTCCCCCTCGTGTATACACGGTGGGAAGGCGTGGAATGTATGAACTATTCGCCACTCATCTATGCCTTCGATCAGGAGAATATTGCCGTCACAGGTGAGGGACTCCTCGACGGACAGGGGAGCCCTGATCGTTGGTGGTTCTGGAAGGGGAATTCCGGGAGTGATGGGAAAATCTTCGGGGTGAGCCAGAAAGATGCGAGGGCAAGACTCCTTGCGATGGCCGAAAGGGATGTTCCGGTGAGTGAACGTCGGATGGGCGAGGGATCATATCTGCGGCCGAATTTCTTTCAGCCATATCGATGTAAGAACGTGCTTGTGCAGGGAGTGACGTTTAAGAACTCTCCGATGTGGTTTCTTCATCCCGTGCTCAGCCGGAATGTCTCAATCATCGGTGTGACGGTGGAGGGGCTCGGGCCGAATAACGACGGGTGCGATCCGGAGTCCTGCACGGACGTCCTCATCGAGAACTGCACGTTCAATACCGGCGACGATTGTATCGCGATCAAATCGGGCCGGAACGCCGACGGTCGCCGGGTAAACATCCCTGCGGAAAATGTCGTGATCCGCGGGTGCCGCATGATCGACGGGCATGGCGGCGTCGTGATAGGCAGCGAAATCAGCGGGGGGGTGAAGAACGTCTTTGCAGAGCGCTGCATAATGGACAGCCCGCGGCTGGATCGTGCATTGCGCATCAAGACCAATGCACTACGGGGCGGAGTTATCGAAAATATCCGCATGCGCAACGTGGAAATTGGCCAGGTTGCCGAAGCAGTTATCAAAATCGACTTTTACTACGAAGAGGGAGACAGCGGAGCATTCACGCCGGTTGTGCGCAACATCGATGTGCAGGAAGTGCACTGCAGGAAAAGCAAATTCGGCATATGGATCAAAGCGTACGAGCGATCCCCGGCCACGACCATTACGATGAACAACTGCACATTTGAAAACGTCGCGGAACCCAGCGTTCTGGAAAACGTCAAAGATCTCACTCTGATCAACGTAAAACTGACGTACGCATCAACGAAGAAGTAGATCGGCTGAGGCTCTCTACCTTCATAACGCACCGGTCACAATCGAATTCGAGCCTGTACCTCGTCTTGCCATCTGAAAGGAAGAGTTGTTCGGCACTCCCACGCTCACCTTTGCAGAGATCGAACTGGTACTTCAGGCAGTACTTGGTGGTCATCAGAGTTGTTTCCGCAAAAGAATCCTGAAGCTCCACGCCTTTTTCAATTTCCACGACACCGTGGCGGCGATAGAATGACAACGCCTTGGTGTTAACAGCATTCGCATACTTGTCGAGGTACCCGACGGGATAGGGGACTGCATTCGGAACCAGAGTGTGCGTGCGACGCGGATAGCGCACCCGGCGTTCAGCTTCCAACGCCTCAAGGCAAGTCCTGCGAAGTTGGTTCAGCAGAGCGACCGGCATGAAATATGTCGTCGCAGGAGTGTACGTGAACTCTGTCAGAATGAAGACGGTCTCACCCATTTTCGACATCTGGGTTCTGATTGTCTCCAGTGCTTTGTCCGGGTTGGTTGCTTCGTCCTTCACATGGGATATGTGCGCCTGAGCCCGATTGTCATTCTCGTCCTTCGCGCGAAGTGTGAAACCGTCATCCTGTTCCTCGAATACCAACTCCACACCGATCTTGCGTGCTGCACTCCTGCCGCTCAGCTGCCGGACGAATACGTGGTCATGATTGCGATAGAGCCTCGTGCCCGGTTCAATACCGGCCATGGAATTCGGTGAGATTGTGCGGCCTTCGACCCGGTTAATATTGACACCCTGCAATTCGTCGTTGGAGTCAAAGAAGCAAATCCCGTCTCCATTATGGAGCTGCCCCGTTCCGGCGAGGGTAAACGAACCGGAGGAAATGGTCTGTACCGTCCCGATTGCCTGGCCGAGCGATTTTGGTGTCTGCAGTGAGACCATGTCATGCCGGTGTTGCTTGAAAAAGTAGTCAGTGAAACCGCGATTGAACGAGCGTGAAGGGTCGGGTGTGAATGTAAAGCGGGTTGTTCCTGATGAGGCTCGGGTGAGGGTTGCGTCTTGTGCAATCAGTGCGTCAAGTTGTGCACGATAGAATGCGGTAATATTCTTGGTGTACGCAACATCTTTGAGCCGTCCTTCAATCTTGAAAGATGAAACCCCCGCAGCCACGAGCTCCGCGAGGTATTCCGAGAGGTTCAGGTCTTTCAGCGAGAGAACGTGCTGGTTACGGGCAAGCACCGCGCCGCGGCTGTCAGTGAGTGTATACGGAAGACGGCACAATTGTGCGCATTCCCCCCGGTTGGCGCTTCGGCCTTTGACTGCTTTGCTGAAGTAGCATAGGCCACTGAAGCTGACGCACAGGGCACCGTGGACAAAGGCTTCCAGTTCGAGTGAGGTTGCAGCCCGGATTGCCGTGACCTGTTTCTCGGATAGCTCCCGTGCGAGAATGACGCGCTGCACGCCAACACGCTCAAGGAACTGAATCTTCTCGACGTCATAGTTGTGCGTCTGGGTGCTTGCGAAGAGGGGAATGGGGGGCAGATCGAGCTCCAGCAGGGCCATATCCTGGAAGATGAGGGCATCGGCCCCCGCATCGTGGAGTTGCACGATCAGGTCGCGGGCTTCCTGGAGCTCGTGGTCGTACAGGAGAGTGTTGAGCGTGACATACACGCGCGCCCAATATGTGTGCGCATAGGCAATAAGCGCGGAAATGTCCGAAAGCGAGTTCCCTGCTGCAGCGCGTGCCCCGAATTTCGGTGCGCCAATATACACGGCGTCTGCACCGTGATCGATGGCGGCGATGCCGCATTCGAGGTCACGTGCAGGAGAAAGAAGTTCGAGAGGTTTTTGCTCCGTCATGAAGATAAGATACCGGAAAATAGACAAACCTGCATCAATCGGTTCAAGTTTCAGGCGGTCTGTTCAAGTTGCGTTTCTCGAAAGATGCTTGTATTATGACAGACGTGTGAACTCAAGCCCTCTTCCGGTACCATGTGATTCCTGAAATAGAACTCCTTCTGTACTACTAATAATCTGGAGAGCACTCCCATGTCCATTCTGCAGCCAATTGATTGGATTGTCCTCGTCGGATATTTCGGCATCATCATCGGGATAGTGTGGTGGGTCTCGAAGAAGCAGAAGAATACCTCCGACGGCTACTTCCTTGCCGGGAGAGAATTAGGGTGGTTCATCATTGGCGCCTCAATATTTGCCTCGAACATAGGATCGGAGCACCTGGTGGGACTCGCGGCCTCCGGGACCACCGACGGCGTGGCGCTGGCACATTATGAACTCCACGCCTGGTGCTTGCTGGTTCTTGGATGGGTTATGGTGCCGTTCTACATGCGCTCCAAAGTATTCACCATGCCGGAGTTTCTCGAGCGCCGATTTTCCCCCGCGGCTCGGACCGTACTCTCCTTGATCTCGCTTGTCGCCTATGTTCTCACCAAGATTGCCGTCGGGATCTTTGCCGGCGGCGTCGTGTTTGCAGTTCTGCTGCCCGAAATGAATGTTATGGGACTCGATAGCTTCTGGATCGGCTCTATCCTGGTGGTGGTGATCACCGGGCTTTACACGATTATCGGTGGGATGACCGCTGTTGCGTACACCGAAGCCATCCAGACAATTATCCTCATCATCGGTTCAGCCCTGGTCACCGTGTTCGGTTTGCAGGCATTGGGCGGATGGTCAGAACTGCGTGCCATCGTTCCCTCCGGAAATGTTCAACCTCTGGAAGCCGCTGGTACCGGCGGGCTTCGAAAGCACCTGGGCGCCCATCAAGAACGCCACGCAGATGGCGTGGTACTTCAATGACGGCTACCCCTGGCTGGGCATGCTCTTTTGCGCCCCGATCATCGGACTCTGGTACTGGTGCACAGACCAGTACATCGTGCAACGCACGCTCACCGCACGCAACGAGACCGAGGCGCGGCGTGGGTCCATCACTGCTGCGTTCTTCAAACTTCTCCCCGTGTTCATCTTCATCATCCCCGGAATCATCTGCTACGCCCTTGCTGTTTCCGGGAAAGTCCCGGCATTCAAAGAACTGCTGATAGGGGCTGACGGCAAAGTCATCCGCGACAATGCCCAGCAGGCGTTTCCGCTGATGGTCGCATACGTGCTCCCCGTGGGCATTCGCGGCATCGTCGTCGCCGGTCTGCTCGCAGCGTTGATGAGTTCTCTTGCGGGAGCTTTCAATGCCTGTGCGACGCTCTTCACCATTGACTTCTATGGCCGGATGCGTCCCGGGATCTCCCAGGAGCGACTCGTATGGGTTGGACGCGTTGCCACCGGCGTCATGGTGCTCATCGGCCTTCTCTGGATACCAGTCATCCGCGGCGGCAGGGGACTCTACGATTACCTGCAGGGCATGCAGGCGTATCTCGCCCCGCCGATCTTTGTGGTCTTCTTCTTCGGGGTGTTCCACAAGAGGCTCAACGCCAAGGGATGCCTTTCCGCGCTCGTGGTGGGATTCATTCTGGGAATCTTCCGGCTGGCGGTGGACACTCCTGTGAAGCTCATCAAGGGGTATCACTACACGGAAGGATCGTTCCTGTGGATCACGAACAATATATTCTTCCAATACTACAGTATCATCATCCTTGTCGTTTCTGCGATTGTGATGATCGTGGTGAGCTACATGACGCCCGCACCCTCGTACGAGCAGATCAGTGGATTGACATATGCTACGCGGACTGGAGAAGACAAACGGACCACCCGTGCCAGCTGGAAAACCATCGATGTTGTGCTGTCGTGCCTGGTCCTTGCACTGATTCTGGCGGCGTATCTCTACTTTGTCGGTTGACCGGTCTGGAGCATTCTCACCATGGGCAAATACGCTATAGGGCTGGATTTCGGCACCAATTCCTGTCGGGCACTTCTTGTTGACCTCAGTGACGGCCGGGAACTGGCGAACTCTGTGTTTGCGTATCCGTCGGGAGAGGCGGGAGTAATCCTGGATCCTGCCGATCCAAACGTTGCGCGCCAGAATCCCGCGGATTACCTTGTAGGAATCGAACATACCGTGCGCCGGGTTCTTGCCGAGATCGCACGACGCACATCCGGGATTCTCACCGCTCGATGTAGTCGGCATCGGCGTCGACACCACCGGAAGCAGCCCGATGCCGGTTGACGCCCACGGCATGCCGGTCTCTTTTGATGAGCGCTTCCGGGACTATCCCCCGGCATTGGTCTGGCTTTGGAAAGACCATACGGGCTACGCGGAGGCGGCCCGAATTACCTCGGCTGCCGCAAAGATGCGTCCCCGGTATCTCGCCAGGATAGGCGGAACCTACTCGTCTGAGTGGTTCTGGAGCAAAATCCTGCACTGCAAGGAGACCGCCCCGGACGTCTACAATGTGACAAAGAGTGTCGTCGAGATCTGTGATTGGATCCCCGCTGTTCTAACGGGCGAAACCTCGCCTCGCATGATCAAGCGAAGCGTCTGTGCAGCAGGGCACAAAGCAATGTTCAGCCGCGATTGGAACGGGCTTCCGGATGCAGAATTCCTGGAGGCGCTCTCTCCCGGCCTGGGAACACTGCGCGCGGATCTCTATGAACATGCCTTCACATCAGACGTGCGCGCAGGCACCCTCTCTCCGGCCTGGGCGGGCACGCTCGGCCTCTCCGAACATGTTGCTGTGGCAGTCGGGGCGTTCGACGCACATATGGGTGCAGTTGGCGCGGGCATCTCGCCTGGAACTCTCGTGAAAATCCTCGGGACCAGCACGTGCGATGTCATGATCTGGCCTCACGATCAGAAACTGCAGGACATCCCGGGCGTCTGCGGCATCGTGGATGGATCGGTGCTGAAAGGCTACTACGGCATCGAGGCAGGCCAATCCGCCGTCGGGGATATCTTCCTCTGGTTCATCAACAATCTTGTCCCGGATGCATACGGTTCGACGCCTGACGATCGGTTCAAGAACCTCGAAATCGCTGCCGCCCAATTGAAACCGGGTGAAAGCGGTCTCCTTGCACTGGACTGGAACAACGGCAACCGGACGGTGCTTGTGGATGTGCGTCTCACGGGATTGCTGCTCGGACAAACCTTACACACACGGTCTCACGAAATCTACCGTACGTTGATCGAAGCGACAGCCTTTGGGGCGCTCACCATCATCGATCGGATTGAGGCATATGGAGTGCCGATCAAGGAAGTGGTGAACTGCGGAGGCCTTGCAGCCCGGAATGCACTCTCTGATGCAAATCTACGCTGATGTCACCGGTCGTCCGATGAAAGTCTCCCGCAGCGAGCAGACTCCTGCGCTCGGCGCGGCAATTTTCGGCGCCGTGGCAGCCGGGAAGGATCTCGGGGGATACGCCACGGTTGAAGAAGCCCAACGAACAATGACGGGGTGCGCGCTACGTACGATCCGGATCCGGAACGTCATGCTTGTACGTGCGTCTCTATGCGTTGTACAGGCAGTTGCATGATGCCTTCGGCACGAAGGAGTGGTCGGGCGGATTGCAGAATGTCATGAAAGACCTCCTGACACTGAGAGATGAAGTACGGAGGTCAGCATGATGCTGCCCCGTCTACGGAGGGAAGTCGCAGAAGCGAATATCAGCCTCGAGCGTTTCGGGTTGGTCACCCTCACATGGGGAAACGTCAGCGGATTTGATCGCGACCGTGGACTCATGGTGATCAAACCCAGCGGGGTTCCCTACGATCAGCTGAGACCGGGGGATATGGTGGTCGTTGACTTGAAGGGAAAGATCGTGGAGGGCCGGCTTGAAACCTTCGTCGGACACACCGGTGCACCTCGAGCTCTACCGGAGTTTTGCCGGCATCGGCGGCATCACACACACGCACAGCACTTCCGCGACGGTCTTCGCCCAGGCGCAGCAGGAGATCCCCTGCTTCGGAACAACACATGCCGATCATTTTCACGGCGCTGTGCCTGTTACGCGTTTGCTGACAGAAGCGGAAGTCGCGAATGAGTACGAGCGCAATACCGGTCGTGTGATCGTTGAGCGGATGACCGGCATTGATCCGGTGTCCATGCCGGCCATCCTGGTGGCCGGACATGCGCCATTCTGTTGGGGGAAGAGCGCCGCTGATTCCGTCGTCAATAGCATTGCCCTCGAGCGGGTGGCTGAAATGGCGCTCGGTGTGTATTGTGTTCATCCCGAAACGCGGCCGCTCCCGCACTATCTTCTCGACAAACACTTCGAACGAAAACACGGACCGCACGCATCGTACGGTCAGAAGAAACGATAAGGAGTTCATCCAATGAAGAATGTCCCTGTTGTCGCTCTTGGCCTTGTTGCCGTCAGTCGGGATTGCTTCCCGGTAGAACTTTCCCGCCAGCGTCGCAAGAACGTCGTTGCGGCGTGCGCTGCGAAGAAGATTCCTGTTGTCGAGATCGAAACAGTGGTCGAAAATGAACATGATGTGTTGAAAGCACTTGCGGAGATGTCCACGCGGGGCGTGAATGCCCTGGCTGTGTATCTTGGAAATTTCGGCCCCGAGGGACCCTCGGCAATGCTGGCTCAGAAGATTTTCGGGCCCGACAATGTTCGTTGCGGCTGCCGAAGATTCAGGAAAGGATTTGATCAACGGCAGGGGAGACGCATACTGCGGGTTGCTCAGCGCCTCGTATTGCATAGGACTGAGGCGGTTGAATCCCTACATCCCCGAGTACCCGATCGGTGATCCGGACGATGTGGCAACGATGCTGGGTGAATTCATCCCCGTTGCCCGTGTCGTTATCGGCGTGCAGAATCTGAAAATCATTTCCTTCGGTCCGCGGCCTTTTGATTTTCTGACCTGTCACGCTCCCATCCAGCCGCTGCACGACATCGGCGTGGAGATCATGGAGAATAGCGAACTGGATCTTCTGGATATCGTCCAGGCACAGAAAGACAATCCCGAGGTCAGGAAGATCGCGCAGGAGATGGCAGGGGAGCTGGGGAAGGGGAACACCTACCCGGAACTGACGGGGAAACTGGCACAGTACGAATATGCACTCGAACAGTACATGCAGGCACACCTCGGATCGTCGACCTACGCCGCCTTTGCCAACAAATGCTGGCCGTCGTTCGAAAAGTACTTCGGCCACGTACCGTGTTACCTGAATTCGCGCCTCGCCGCCAAGGGTGTCCCTGTTGCGTGTGAGGCGGACATATATGGTGCGCTCAGCGAGTATATGGCGGTTTGTGCGACGGAAGTCCCTCCGGCGATCCTCGACATTAACAACTCCGTCCCGAAGGATATGTACGAGGAGAGCAAGGGAGATGTGGGATCGTATGCGTTGACAGATCTCTGGATGGGATTCCACTGTGGCAACACTTCTTCCGGATGCCTCATCAATCCCGTAATGCAGTATCAGTTGATCATGCACAGAATGATGGAGCCCGGGAAAGAACCGGATATTACGAGGGGGACGCTCGAAGGGCGGATCAAAGCGGGACCAATCTCCGTCTTCAGGTTGCAGGCGACGAGTTCAGCCGAGTTGCGGGCCTATGTGGCGAACGGCGAAGTGCTCAATATCAATCCGAAGTCATTCGGATGCATCGGGGTCTTTGCCATCCCGGAGATGGGGAGGTTTTACCGCCACGTATTGATAGAGAAGCGCTTCCCTCATCATACTGCAATTGCATTCAAGCATGCAGGGAAGACGCTTTTTGCCGCGAGCAAGATGCTCGGGGTGCGCGATGTGTTCTTCAATATGCCGAAAGGGGCGTATTATCCCTCGGAGAATCCGTTTTGAAGGGGTTCTGAAGTAGTCTCATTTTGCGGCCAGCTTCACCGTCGCCCACAGGCTCACCGACGTCGGCGCGCTCATTCCTTGTCCGCCTCCTCCCGGGGCCACCGTGACCTCCACGCCCGCCGCGGCCTCCTCCCATGCCGCCGCCTGGAGGCATTCCGCCACCACCGTCGCCGGGAGGCGTTCCGCCATCCTGACCCCCGGGCGTCTGCATTCCGCCCCCCACCCGTTCACGCATTTTTGCGGGATCGAACTTGGATGTCTCCAACCCCACACCAACGGTGCCGGCGATGTTTGCGCCAATGCCGTGCGGGTGCAGGGCATCGCGCACCAGCGGCACCCTGAGTTCGTACACCAGCTGACCGGAGGCGGTTGACATCTTGAGCTGAATGTCCTTCGTACTCAGCAAGCGGAACGATCATCCTGTCATCGTCTCCCGGACCCAGGATCTCCATGTCACCCGATATTCCCTCCATCATATGTGGAGCCTCTCCCGGGCCGCCGTCCATGGCGGCTGTCTCGTCCCCCGTCGGAGGCTGACGGCTACCCGGCGATGCGAAGAGGGTAGTGAATGCCAAACGTTTTCTCTGAACCACCCGAAGCATCGAACCAGAGGTTAATGCCCAAGCCCGAAAACTGCCGCTGCAGCGAATGATCGGAGGTGGTCAACAGGATGTAGATATACGACGAGTCATTGCAGACGGCAAAAGAGACGTTCTTCTCCGTGTGCAGTGAGAGGCCGGCCCATTCACCGGCATCCGCGTCGATGACGATTGGACGATCGCGGAATGTACTGTTGACATCCATCCCGCCGCACGACGGAAATAGGCAGCACAACGAGAGAAGAACCAGGGTTGCTCTGTTCATCTTTGGCTCATTGACCGATGGAACAACATGATACATATAGTATTTGGACACCTGGAAAGCCTTCCGGGTTTACTTGCCGTTGGGTAAGCGGCCTGTTGATTTTCAGTTGAGAACGTGTTACTTTTGTTGAAAACGTAGCACGATCGGCGCGGCACGAATGCACATTCCTGACGGATTCCTGGACACAAAGACCATTTTGGCCACTTCGGCACTTTCGGCTGTCGGGGTTGCCATGGCATGGCGAATGGTCAAGAGCGAAATCCCGCCGCAGCGCGTGCCCCTGCTCGGTGTTGCCGCGGCGTTCGTCTTTGCTGCCCAGATGCTGAATTTCCCGGTGGCAGGCGGCACATCAGGTCACCTCATCGGCGCCACTCTTGTTTCCATTCTTCTTGGCCCGGGTGCGGCAACGATCGTCATCGCCGCCGTTCTCCTGGTGCAGTCGTTCCTCTTCGCCGACGGCGGAATCCTGGCTCTTGGAGCGAACATCTTCAACATGGCTCTCCTTGGCGTGCTATCGGGCTACGCGCTGTACCGCGTGTTGCGGCGCATTCTCCCCGGCGAATGGGGCAACGTTGCCGCTGTCGCCATCGGCGCATGGGCAAGCGTTGTGGTGAGCTCCGTTTCGTGCGCCGGCGAACTGGCGTGGTCTGGAACGGTCCAATGGTATTTGGCGTTCCCCGCAATGGCGGGTATTCATGCGCTCATCGGCATCGGGGAAGCAGCGATCACCTGCATTGTGCTGGGTGCGATCAAGGTCGCACGGCCTGATATACTTCAGCCGGCTACGGCGGCGGGTGCATCGCGTACCGCCGGGGGGATGGTCGTGTTTGGAGTCGTCGCGGCAATCGGCCTCGTGCTGTTTGTCTCACCGTTTGCCTCCGAGTGGCCCGACGGTCTGGAGATGGCTGCATCGAAGCTCGGGTTCTCACAGAAAGCGCTTCACACGCTCTCCATACCGCAGCCGCTTGCGGACTACTCGTTTCCCGGAATGGGATCCGCGGCTGTTGCCACCATTGCGGCGGGCACTCTCGGAGTAGCGGCAGTACTCCTCCTTATGCTTGTCTTTGCGCGAATGCTCAAGAGCAGGTCGCGAACATTCTCATCTCACACTCACTGATCTGAGATGCTCCATTCCTCTCTGGACCGTTTTAGTCGCGTCGACAGTCCCATCCATCGCGTCCGCACGCAGGTCAAGATCCCTGCCATGATCGTCATGCTTCTTGTGATCGCCGCAACACCGATGTCCTACCCGATAGTGTTTGCATGTGCGGGGGGTGTTCTTGTTTCCGTGGCATGGCTCAGCAAGGTACCCCCGACATTTCTTCTCCGGCGAGTGTTGTTGCTTGAACTCTTTGTGTGCGGGGTCGCATTGCTCTCGCTCCTGCAGCCAGGCGGACTAGCCGTTTTCGCCCGGGTGCTGATCAAGAGCACGTTGTGCCTGACCACGGCATTGTTGTTCTCGACGACTACGCCGTATGCCGATCTCCTCCGGACGCTCAAGAGCTGGAAAGTACCATCGTTGCTGATGACGATGCTGGCTCTGATGTACCGGTACATGTTCGTCCTTGTAGATGAGCTGGGACGGATGCAGCGTGCGCGGGCTAGCCGCACGTTTGTACACAAGCGGAGTATGGTTTGGCGCTCGCTGGCGACGATTGTCGCCCAGCTGTTCATACGTTCGACGGAACGAGCGGAGAGGATCTATGCTGCGATGTGTGCACGGGGGTGGAGATGAACCCGGCAATTGAAGTGTCCGATCTCCGCTATGCCTACCCCGACGGCAAGCAGGCACTGAGAGGAGTCACTTTCTCGGTTGCGAAGGGGGAGTGCATCGGACTGATCGGTCCGAACGGGTCCGGCAAGTCCACCCTGCTCCTGCATCTGAACGGTGTTCTGCCGGAGCGCCTCGCAGAGCAGCCGGCGGTTCGTGTCTCGGGCATTCAACTCTGTCAAGGTACGCTTCACGATATCCGGCGGCGTGTGGGACTATTGTTCCAGGACCCCGACGACCAGCTGTTCTGTCCGACGGTCTTCGAGGATGTGGCGTTCGGCCCGCAGCAATTTGGATATCCGCAAGACAAGGTACGTGGGATTGTCTCAGGAATGTTGGAGAAGGTCGGACTTCAGGGATTTGGCGATCGGTCGCCTCACCATCTCAGTGGCGGGGAGAAACAGCGGGTCTGTCTGGCGGGTATACTTGCGAGCAGTCCTGACGTGCTGGCGCTCGACGAACCGACAAACAACCTCGACCCGCGGGGAAGAGGAGAACTCAAGGTTCTCCTGATGTCGATTCCTGCAACGAAGATCATTGCCTCGCACGATCTGGAGCTGATAGTCGCGCTCTGTTCACGGACGATCGTGATGGATGCCGGGCTCATCGTCGCCGATGGTCCAACGATCGGGCTTCTTTCGAACGAGCAGCTGATGATCGACCATGGGCTCGAGAGGCCGCACAGTTTGCAGCATCGTCATCCGCACGGACCCGGGGTCTGACAACTTCTTCACGTCAATTGACAATAGTCAATGGACAATCGTCAATCGGGCCTCTAACGTCAATCGGTCCTCTATCGCTTCAGCCACCCCCGCTCCACATACCACGCAATAGTTCCCCTGATACCCTCCTCTGCGCTGATCTGCTGTTCGTACCCGAAGTCCCGTTTGGCTTTGCCCGAGTCGCACGTCCAGTAGTTCTGGACCATATCCCTGGCTTTTTCCAAATTTAGTAGTGCGGGTTTGGAACTGAAGAGAGAGAGAAACTCAGCAAATGTGGAGATCGCATAGATGCCCCACTCCGGGATCCGGATCGTGACCGCTTTTCGTCCAAGTACCCGCCGGGTAATCTTCCCGATCTCCTCCCACCCATACACCCGGCTGCTGGAAATGAAATAGATCTGTCCGATGGCGGCAGCGCTTTCCGCTGCCATGACGATACCGCGGACGAGGTCTGTCACGTGGACCAGGCTTACGAACTTCTCCCCGAATCCGGCGACAGGCTGGAGGCCGCTTCGCATGGTTTTATAGAACTCGAAGACGTCCTTGTCCCGGGGACCGTACACCGCCGGAGGGCGAACGATGGTGATGGGGACTCTGCCCTTTGCTGCAAGGACGATTTCTTCAGCAGCCCGCTTCGAGCGGCCGTAGGTGGTGATCGGGCGGGGAGGGGCCTCTTCGGTAATGGGTGTTGCCGTGGGGCTTGGGCCGGCCGCCGTCTGGCTGCTGATGAGTACGAAACGCTTCAGTGAGGGGCTCACCTTGATGGAAGCATCGAGCAACAGGCGCGTCCCCTCGGCATTTGCCCGGAGATAGTCTTCCTTTTTCTTCGCTTTCGTAAGTCCGGCCGAGTGAAACACGTAGTCGACGCCACTGACTGCAGATTCCAGGGCCGGTATATCGAAGACATCGCCGTACACGATTTCAATGGGGAGCCCTGTCAGCCACGCCGTACTGCTGGTTTTGCGCAAAAGGCAGCGCACTGCATAGCCCTTTGCGAGAAGGAGTTCGACGAGATGGCTGCCGATGAATCCGCTTGCGCCTGTAACGAGTGCTTGCATGCTATTCCTCATGATTGACTTTTCGACACAGTGTAATTATATTAAAATGCTTTCATCTAATCAATCCACCGAGTCAGGATCCCAAGAGAGAGTCAATGTCATCATATAACGCGCCCGACGCGAAACTCGACGATTCTGCCGTTTCGAAAACAAAGAAACCCGTCGATCTCTTTCAGAAGTGCTGGTCATTCACGCGAGCCGATGAAATCAAAGCTGCGGGGTTCTATCCATATTTTCGACCCATCGAAGAGAATGAAGGTCCGGTAGTAATGATCGAGGGGCGGAAGATCATTATGGCCGGCAGCAACAACTATCTCGGCCTCACATCCGATCAGCGGGTAAAGGATGCCGCTGTAAAAGCTGTACTGAAGTACGGCACCGGATGTTCTGGATCACGGTATCTCACGGGGACGTTGGATCTGCACATTAAGCTTGAAGAGCGCCTGGCTGCGTTCTTTGGGAAAGAAGCGTGTCTGCTGTTCAGCACAGGCTACCAGACGGCCCAGGGGATCATCCCCACGCTCGTGCAGAAAGGAGACTACGTTGTCTCCGACAAAGACAACCACGCATGCATCGTGGCCGGCAACCTCATGGCGAAAGGATCATTTGCGGAGTTCGTCCGTTACAAACACAACGACATGGAGGATCTGGAGCGCGTGCTGTCAAAACTTCCTCCCGGAAGCGCAAAGCTCGTGGTTTCTGATGGCGTGTTCAGCACCACAGGTGCGATCGTCGATCTTCCCCCGCTGGTGGCAGCCGCCCATCGGCACAACGCGCGCATCCTGATTGACGATGCCCATTCCACCGGAGTGATTGGCAAGGGCGGTCGAGGGACAGCGAGCCATTACGGCCTTGATAAGGAAGTAGACATGACCATGGGGACGTTCTCAAAAACGTTCTCCTCGCTCGGCGGCTTCGTTGTCGGTGACAGGGCAGTGATCAACTACGTGAAGCATCACGCGTTGGCGTTGATCTTCTCTGCAAGTCCGACCCCTGCCGCTGTTGCGGCGGCACTGGCTTCGCTGGAGGTCATGGAAAAAGAGCCTGAGCGGATCGGCCGCCTGATCGCCAATGCGGACAAGATGCGCAAAGGATTCCAGGCGATGGGGTTCAACGTGATCGACTCGCAGACGGCAATTGTGCCGGTGATTATTGGCGAGGACACAAAGACGTTCATTTTCTGGCGCGCACTCTTCGACGCAGGCGTGTTCGTCAATGCGTTCGTGAGTCCGGGTGTGCCCTCCGGCATGGCGATGTTGCGAACGAGCTACATGGCCACCCATGAGGATGTTCATCTCGACCGGATCCTTGAAGTCTTCGGCGAAATCGGCAAGAAGCTCGGCGTCATCAGCTGAGGGGACGTGCATGGCAGAGGTAACCATCAGACCGGTGCACTCCTCACCGGACGTGCGACGGTTCATCAAGTTCCAGTGGGTTCCGTACAGGGATAACCCTGTGTGGGTACCGCCGCTCCTGATGGACCGGCGCAAGCTGATCGACAGGAAGAAGAATCCCTTCTACAAGCATGCGGAGGCGGAGTTCTTTCTTGCTGAACGTGATGGAGAGGTTGTGGGTCGGATCGGTGCGATTCTGAACCACAACCATAACACGCAGCATGGTGAGAATATTGGCTTCTTCGGGTTCTTTGAATGCATCGAAGAGCAGGCAGTCGCTTTTGCCCTCTTCGATGCCGCCAGGAACTGGCTCGCGGCAAAAGGTGTCGATGCCATTCGTGGGCCGGCAAGTCCGTCGGTGAATGATGAGTACGGAATGCTTGTCGACGGATTTGACCGTTCTCCCGCGATTCTGATGTCGTACAATCCTCCGTACTATCCTGTGTTCACAGAGGCATACGGGTTTGCGAAAGCCAAAGACCTCTACTCGTGGTACCTCCATGGAGAAAAAGTCTTTTCGGAGAAATTCGTACGGGTGTCCGAAGCAGCCCGCCAGCGGCAAGGCCTGGTCTTCCGTTCGCTCAACATGAAGGATTTTGCGAACGAAGTTCAGAAGATCCACGAGATGTACACGCGCGGATGGACTGCCAACTGGGGGGAAGTTCCGCTGACGGATGACGAGTTCAACTACATGGCGTCGGACCTGAAGGCAATTGTCAATCCCGAGCTTGTAGTTTTTGCAGAGGTGAAGGGAAAGCCGGTGGGATTCGGGTTGTCACTGCCTGATTACAATCAATTGCTGAAGGACAACAGGCACGGTTGGCTCGTTCCGGCTCTTCTCAGAATTCTCCTGTTCAAGAGACGCATCAACTACGCACGGGTCGTCATGCTGGGTGTCATTCCGGAATTCATGAATTCCGGCATTGGTGCGCTTCTCTTCTACGAAACGGGCCGGCGCATTACCCGGAACGGCATGCCCCACGGCGAAGCCAGCTGGGTGTTGGAAGACAATGTGATGATGAATCGCGGGGCACAGATGATGAACGGACAGATCATCAAGAAGCATCGCCTGTATCAGATGTCTGTGCGGTAGCACTTTCATTCCGGACACGAGGACTTCATGGCCGTCAAAAAAGTTGATGCGATCTGGATGAATGGTTCGCTTGTCAAATGGGACGACGCAAAGATCCATGTGCTGTCACACGTGGTCCACTATGGTACAAGCTGGTTTGAAGGCATCCGGTGTTATGACACGGCAAAAGGATCTGCCATCTTCCGGTTGGATCCGCATCTCCGGCGGTTGACTGACTCTGTGAAGATCTACCGAACCTCTTCACCATATTCGGAAGAGCAGCTCTCGGCGGCAGTTCTGGAGACGATCCGTGCCAACAAGATGCGCGCCTGCTACATCCGGCCGATCATGTACAGGGGATACGGGGATGTGGGCGTAAATCCGCTTGGGTGTCCGGTGGATGTGGCTATTGCCGTATGGGAATGGGGAACCTATCTCGGTCAGGCCGCGCTGGATGACGGGATCGAGGTCTGCATTTCGACGTGGCATCGTCCCGCCCCGAACACGCTGCCATCCATGGCAAAAGCGGGGGGCAACTACCTTCTCTCTCAGCTTATGAAACTCGAGGCCATCCAGTCCGGGTTCACTGAAGCCATAGCACTGGATTCAAACGGCAATCTGAGTGAAGGCAGCGGCGAGAATCTCTTTCTGGTGAGAGACGGCATCATTCATACGCCTCCCTACAGCTCTGCATTGCTCCCCGGAATCACCCGTAGTTCCGTCATGCAGCTTGCCGAGGATTTAGGCATCAAGGTGAAGGAGATGGTCATTCCGCGCGAGATGGTCTACGTGGCTGATGAGCTCTTTTTCACCGGGACTGCCGCCGAGATCACTCCGATCCGGAGCGTGGACAAACAGCTTGTCGGTTCGGGCAAGCCCGGGCCCGTTACGAAGCGCCTGCAATCAGCATTTTTTGATGTGATCAGGAACGGAAACGATCCGCACAACTGGTTGACATTCGTTTGAAAGAGTTGACGTTCACTCTCTGACCCAGGAGGTGTGCAATGAAGAAGCCCACCCGTAAGCCCCCGCGTACAACCAAGCCGCGCCGTGAGCGGGCTGCACGTCCGTTGACCGCTCCGTCAACGAAGAACAAGTCTGCGCGAACGGCACCCGCCGTTGCGCCACCCGGAGGTTCTCCGGCAGCCATCGGCATCCACTCCATTCTGGTGCCGATCGATTTTTCCGTTCACTCAAAGAATGCGCTCAGGTTTGCCGTCACCATGGCTGAACAATTCAGGGCGAAACTCCACCTTGTGTACGTGGTGGAACCCACGATCTATCCTGCCGACCTGGGATTCGGACAGGTAGTACTGCCGGGTGTAGAGGACGAGTTGCGGGCAAAAGGGGCGGCGGAACTTCAGGGGCTTATTGACAAGGAAATCGGCGGACGTGTGGACGCGACGTCAACGGTACGCACCGGAAATCCCCACCACGAGATTCTCAGCGAAGCGGAAGAGAGAAAAGTCGATCTTATCATCGTGGCAACGCACGGCCACAGCGGGGTTGAACACATGCTCTTCGGAAGCACGGCAGAGAGGGTTGTGCGTCACGCGCACTGTCCCGTGCTGACAGTGCGTCCGATGGACTACTAGGGTTATTTTTCCCGCTCGACCACGAAGTCGGCGAATGCGTCCAGTGAAGCTTTTGCCGGCGAATCAGGGAAGCCGGCTATCCGCTCCTGTGCCTGCCGTACAAAGGCATAGGCCTGCTCCGTCGCATACGCGATTCCTCCATAGTGCGTGACGAAGGCGACCACTTCCCGCACCTTCATCTTCTTCCCTCCATTCCGGATCATACCGAGTATTGCCTTCCCCTCCGCCTTCGGAGCGACCCCCAGGCTGTGGATCAGCGGCAGTGTCAGCTTCTTCTCGCTCAGGTCCAGCCCTGTCGGCTTGCCGGTAATGCTCTTGCGTCCTGTGTAGTCGAGGATGTCGTCCCGGATCTGAAATGCCAGGCCGACCTGTTCGCCGTATTCGCGAAGGAGGCGATGGCGTTCGGGGTCGACCGTGGCGCTCGTTGCGCCTATCTCACAACAGGTCGAGAGAAGTGACGCCGTCTTGTCGCCGATCACCCTGAGATATCCCGGCTCATCCATATCCAGCTTTCGTGCCCGCGCTATCTGGTTCAGTTCGCCTTCACTCATGCGGCGTACGGCGGTTGAAGTGATTTTCAGAAATGCAAAGTCGTCATGATCCAGAGACAGAAGAAGTCCCCGGGAGAGCAGGTAGTCGCCCATCAAGACCGCAATCTTGTTCTTCCATATGGCATTGATGGAGGCGAGGCCGCGGCGGGTGTCGGCATTGTCGACAACGTCATCATGGACCAGCGTCGCAGTATGAAGGATCTCCACCAGAGTCGCACCCCGGTAACTCCGTTCGTTTATCCCGCCGCAGAGTTCGGCACTGAGCAGCACGAGAATCGGTCGGACGCGCTTGCCTTTTTGACGGATGATGTACCTCGTCACCAGATCGACGAGACCGATGCGGGATCGGATGGCCTCACGGAAGTGACGATCAAACAGCGTAAGGTGTTGCTCAACAGGACGGATGATTTCTTGGAGTTCCACACCAGGCCTCGGAATGTCAGCAGTAAGTTATGACGCCAGTGATTCTTCACGCTTTCGCGAAGCCCAGGCGGAGACCAGGATACTAATCTCGTAGAGCCCCATCAGCGGGACGGCAAGCAGGACCTGGCTGACCGGGTCAGTGCCGGGAGTCAGTGCCGCCGCGAGAATGAAAATCACCACGATGGCATGGCGGCGGTAGTGGCGCATGAATTTGGGTGTCAGGATGCCGAGTCGTGAGAGAAACCAGGACACCATGGGGAGTTCGAACACAATCCCGGCAGAGAGCATCACGCTGATGATGAAATTCATGTATTCGCTGATGGCAATATTGTTCTCAATCGTTGCCGTGCCGAAGGTCGCAAAGAACGTGAGAGCGGCGGGGAGCATGACGAAGTAGGCAAATGCCACGCCGGCCAGAAAACAGAAGGAGGAGAAGAAGACGATCGAGCGGATGTATTTGCGCTCACGGGGGAGCAGACCCGGGGCGATGAACGCCCAGATCTGGTAGAGGATATTCGGGATACTGATTACGGCCCCGCCAATCAAGTGCCACCTGCATGTACAGAAACAGCTGTCCGAAGGGTTTAAGGTTCTGCAGATGGAACGGCGCATGACCGGAAGGGAGTGCGGCATTGATGTCGGCTGACAGGTTTCAGAAGCACCTGGAGTATAATCCAGTCAATGAACACCCAGCAGAGGATCATGCCAAGCACAATGCCGACCATCGCCTTGATCAATCTCCACCGGAGTTCCTCGAGATGGTCAAAAAACGACATCTCATGGCTCTCCTGGCCTTCGGGTTCCGTATGTGGTGTTTCAGTCATCGAGAGTCGGGTTGTGCCGCGTGTGCATTACGCCTGCAACCAGGGGTACAGGGGAAACTGCCAGGCAGAGGTGTTCCACTTCGGCAGCAACGCCGGCATATGTGTGAGTATCGCCCATGTGTGTGAGGACGCGATGGATGAACGATGCCACCATCTTCATTTCGGGTTCCTTCATTCCGCGCGTCGTCAGGGCCGGCGTGCCGATGCGGATGCCGCTTGTGATGAGCGGGCTTTTGTCGTCGAACGGCACCGCGTTCTTGTTGACGGTAATGCCTGATTGATCGAGCGCCTCCTGTGCATCCTTGCCGGTAATGGAGCGATTGCGCAAATCCAGCAGCATGAGATGATTATCTGTTC
>CAWKHH010000009.1:0-175259 GCA_963849385.1 Ignavibacteriota bacterium
GGATACGCCTCCTTGATGGCGCGAACGCTTTTTTCCAGGGCGGGCATAGTTATCGTAAGCAAGGCAGAAAGCCCCACGATGCAACCCGGGTGCTGAGCAAGTGCGCCCAGGAACTTGCTGGTCGGTACATCCACCCCAAGATCGATCACTTCAAATCCTCCGCCTGTGACAATCATGGCAGACGAGATTTTTGCCAATGTCGTGCAGATCACCAGAGACGGTCCCAATCACGAATTTCCCTTTGCGCTTCACCTCGCCGGACTCCAGGAACGGCTTTATGTGTTTCAAGACAGCATTCATTGCCGCGGCGGAAATCACCAGATTCGTCACAGCGGCTTTGTTCTCGCTGAACTCTTTCCCGATTTTGTCCATCCCCCGCATACAACCCTCCAGGAGAATGGCCGGCTGAATGCCACTTTTCAATGCATCCGCGGCGACCTCATCAGCCCCGTCTTGACCTTTCATATCAGGCGGATACGGAGCCGATTTGTACACTTTTCCTCGCGCAACGCACATGGCGATTCGTTCGACATACTCTTCCATAATTCCTCTGCTTAAAGTGCTACATGTAGACCCGCTTTTTTGATTATCGTTGGCGTGACGCTTTCCCACAGCGAAGGCATGATATGGATACCTCGCACTCCGCGCATGTTCTTCAGCGCTTGAATCATTTCGACTGCGATGGTGATGCCTTCTTCTTCAGGATCGCGCGCTTGGCTAATCCGGTTGAAGTATGCGGCAGGTATTCTCATGCCGGGAAGTTTCTCTCGCATCCAGAGTAACCTTTTCGCCGACCGCACAGGCATCACGCCGGGAAGTATTGCCGCCTTTTCATGGAGACCCAGCTCAACTACTCTTTCCATCCAGCGTGCGAAAGTGCCCAAGTCAAATACAGCCTGTGTCTGAATGAAACGCGCACCGGCTGAAATCTTCTTGTGCAAACGGATCAACCGCATTTCAAACGGTTCCGCGAATGGATTTGCCGCCGCACCGATGAGAAATTCAGGGGGCTTCTTCATTTCAGAGCCAGAAAGCAAGAACCCGCTGTTCATGGTGGCCACGGCAGCGATGAGCTGAATGGAATCAAGGTCAAACACCCCTTTGGCTTCGGGCTGGTCGCCAAATGTCTGATGGTCTCCTGTCAGGCAAAGCACGTTCCGGATACCCAACGCTGCAGCGCCCAAGAGATCACTTTGAATTGCCAATCTGTTGCGATCCCGGCATGTCATCTGGATGATCGGCTCGATGCCTTCGTCCAATAGTATCTTTGCCGAGGAAATGCTCGACAATCGAACGATGGCCCTCTGGTTGTCGGTGATATTCAACGCATCGACAAAGCCCTTGAAATGCCTCGATCTGTCCCTGATGACATTTCCATCACAGCTTTGCGGCGGGGCAATTTCTCCACACACGACAAACTGATTCGATTCAAGCTTTTCCTGCAGCGTCATCAGAGATAATGTCCTTTACCCGTTGCTTATCATTGCGAAGGAACAGAATTGACCCCGGGATGCGTCGCATGAACAGATTCAGCCACGCCGATGTTTTTTCCAGATTCCAGTTGTGGATGCTGTTTATCTTGTAGAGCAGGCTGACGCGATGCAACAGTCTTGACCGGTAAGTATATCCTGTACCATACGCACTTCCGATCGGGAAACACCTCACACGAACCGTTTTCGCCGGTTCCCCCGCACGGACCATTGCGCAGCCGTTTGGGACAATTCTGGGAGCAGATGAACGCTGTCGAGGACAAGATACATTCGCCACAACGCTGACAGCGAAACAACGGCACTTTTATGATATCTTCAAGAAAGAGCAGAGCGTGTGAGAGCATTCGCTCACGTACTGTAATGGGGCGTATGTTTAACGTCACAAGGTTTTTCAATAACGGGAGTTTCCTGGACATTACCGTTGCATCATGTATGCTGCTTTGCCCATTAGGTGGAAGCATTCTTCGATTCGTACGATTTGATTGAAAACAGCCGACTTCGCTGGATTCTCCGGCTTGTCAAGAGAGATACAGCATCACTCTCATCACAGCTTCAACCCCTTCCAGTTTCAAAACATCCTTCAGACACTGTAGTGCGGGATTCTCGTCCGTCACGATTGCATATTGTCGTTTTGTAGAACCGATGATGGTATTCAATCCCATCGGCATAGACATCGTCAGAAATGCGCTCTCCAGTGGGCCTTTCACCGGCGAACCGTCTCCCCTTTTTGAAGGCAGCATTGCTGTGAAGTTACTCAGTCCCACTGACATATTCACGCCAGCGAGATCCTTATCCTGATGAATCAGCGCAATCGCATCCATCAGCCGCCTGAAATCTCCTTTTGAATCACTGCCGATTGGCATTATGCCAGGGTCAAGGATGACCTGGTCGTTGGTCAAGCGCGGTATGCGTTGTCGTGCGATGTTCACCATAGACTTCGCCGTGGCATGGATGTGGTCGGCTGTCCTATTCAGCATCATTTCACCGGAATCATTCATTCCCTCGGTGATAAGCAGCACGGGCATGAACGGGTGCTTTGAGTACAGGTCAAACATTTGCAGCCGGGCTTCAGAGATTGAGTTTAGAATCGGTATTCGATTTCCCGCGCGTTCGGCGTCGTATACTTCCAACGCCGCAGCCGCAATGGCCGAGTCAGGAGTATCTATTGAGAGCGGAGACGGAATATGCTCTTGAATCTTCCGAATAACCGCCGCCATAAACTCCGGGGAGCGGGGTCCAACATTTACATCGATGTACACCGCTCCTTTTGCTGCTTGCTGTCTGGCCAAATCAACAATGCCATCAAGGTTCTGCTCTTCAAACAACATGTGCGTAGACGGGACAGAGTCATTAATCGACTCACCGATGATAGTAAGACCGGGAATGCTCATTCACTTGCCTCTCAAAAGGTCATACGGGGAAAAAGCAGCCGATGGAGTCAAGGATGTTGCCCGTCGGAGCGCACCTGCAGCAATATCCCAGGAGTGTCGATGATGCAATCGAGGGCAAAGGCGCAATGACCACCGCCAGTATTCCGGTGTGACCCTTCTATGGCCCTTGACAACCAAGGCTGCTACCGATTTTTCACAGCTTCAATGAACGCCGTGACATTTTTCGACTCCACACCCGGCGGCATGCCACCACCACACGACAAGATCACTCTGCTTCTGTCCTGAAGAGAATTGACAAGCTCAGATGTCACACGCTTCACGTCCTGCGGGGTGCCGCTTGCCAGCACATCCCTCGGGGGAATGTTGCCGAGCAAGGCGACCTTGTTCCCCGTCAGGGCTTTGAGCTCATTCAGCGTGATATCGAAACCCATATTCAGGAGATTGACCTGCATCTCCGGCAGGAAGGGTGCTGACACCCTGCACGGTGCATCATTATGGAGGAACCTGACGCTAACGTCTGTTGTGAAAAGCTCTTTGAAGGCCGGAAGTCCGAATGCACGGAACTCCGCTTCGCCGAGGAATCCGATGATATCGTCCAGAAGGAAAATGCCGTCGATTGAAGGGATCGTTTGCCGTTGCAGGTCGAGCCACTGCTTCAGGAAGAGAGTAATCTTCTTGATCAACCTCTCCGCCTTCTCAGGATCCATCATCATCATGGTGAGGAACTCGGTCGTCCCCATGAGGTAGGTGGCGATATTCAATGGTCCGCGGGCCACGGCGAATCTGATCTTATGCCCTGCCTCTTCGATCCGCGGTTGCGCCAACCTGAGGCGATTCAACACAAGTGGCAGGAGTCCGTCTGTTCTGGGATCCGGTGAGGGCAATGAATCAATATCCTGCTCTGCAAGGAGAGCCTTGTGTGCGTGGGGGAATTCGTTCCTCGGGAAGGTGCATCGCACGCCGAAGGCGGAGGGCTCTGTACACATGCCATACTCCGACCAGAAGCCGGGCAGGAACATCACATCAGGGAACTCCTTCACTGCCCTCAGGTTTGCGGATAGCCAGATTTCGTCGTTCGAAAAGTAGTCCAGAATGTCGGCGCCGTACCAGTTTGGCAGCCAGGGACAATCAATGATGAAGCCGACCGGCAGGGGAGTTACGATCTCTCCCCTTATGGTCGCAAGAAGAACTTCCCACTGCTGATTTGTCATCTCTCCTCCACGGGTGGAACGGTGGGTGTCCGCGATGAAGATGCCTGCAGACGGAACCCCGGGCTTGTTGAGACGGGCTTCATGGTCGGTTCAGCAGGGCGCCCACTTGAGCAGGAGCGCTTGCGTTGGTTTACAGCGTAGCAGCAACCTCCTGCGCAAACCTGACCATTGACGGATCAGCATCATACGGAAGAACGCCGCTTCCGAGAACGGTTGCAGGCCGCCCCCCGGCAAGTTTCGCAAGGTGCACCAGCTCCGCTCGAAGAGCTTCCCGATCATCCGAGGCAAACAATCTCGCAGGAGTATTCAAACGCACTGTGACCGACGGATACTTCTTCATGACCTCCATGAATGCCTCACGATCCGTTTCAGCAGGACAGATCACATACTCTGTTCCTGTCCTCAAGAGATCTTCCAGGATACCTGCGGTGTCACCACCGAGGATCAACGGCGGCGATTCGTTCGTGAGGTTTCGGGCGCCGGCGATCATTTCGCAAAGTGCAGGAAAAACCACGCTTTGAAACGAGTCCGCGGAAATGATGGGCGGGGAAGCCGCAGAGTCGAAGAACATGACGCGAAACCCTCTGGAGGCGAACGTACGACACACCTCAAGCTGCCCCGCCGCAAGATATCGCAGCGCCGCAGCAACCGTATCAGGGTTGGTAAGCACCTCGGTCAGAATTCCCTGAAATCCCACCAACGCACAGGCGATTGAAAAGGGACCGCTCAGAGGAATGCGCACTTCAGCCCCCGGGCATTCTTCCTTTAATCTCGCCGCCGCTTCCATGATCATCGGAAATCGGCCGCTGCGTGCTGCGTCAGGCCACTCAAGCCTGCAGAGATCTGCCGCCCCCTGGCACAACTGTCCGATCACTGATGGAACTTCGTTTTCCCGGGAAGCCCCCACCACTGCCCCGTACGCTTCGGCCTCAACATTGTAGACATCGATGCCAGCTACGACCGGTGCGTGCCGGTACACAGCATAGGCGGCCGCATGAGCCTCAACGAGAAGGTCGGCACTCCTGGAGACTTCCCAGGGTCTCCTGCCGATAAACTTCGCGGCATGTTCATAGACGACGGGAGTGAATTCCATTACTTCTCCGACACTCCATCCCCCGGGTTTACTTCAACATCAACATTTTTCTTGTTGACACGAAAACTCCTGCCTCCAGTCGATAGAAGTACACGCCGCTGGATAGGCCGCTCCCGTCGAATCTCACTTCATGATCCCCTCCCTCTTGTTCTCCATTCCGGAGAAGGGCAACCTGCTCGCCGATGGCATTGAACACAGCAATTGTCACGCGCGAACGATTGGGCAGACGGTAGCCGATGGTCGTGTTGGGGTTGAAGGGGTTCGGGTAGTTCTGATGCAGCACAATCTGGCTGGCCACGGTAGGTTGATCCGCGTTCACGGACGCAGTCACCCCTTCTCCCACGAGTTCAATGCCTTTGCCCGCTCCCAGGTTCCTGGAATACTGCATATGGAGGCTATCGTTCCAGTGTTCATGGGTTCCAAGACTTGCAAGCACTGTGCCGTCGTTTTCGGGATCATATCTGATGCCGGTGGGCCAGTTGGCAGTGTCGGCGGCCTGGTGAAGATAGTCATCGGTGGCATTCATCTGAGGATACGTGCCCGCCCCCCGGGTTGCGGTGAACTCCGCCCGGAGAAAATCATACCCTACGGACTCAATCGCCACAGGATCCAGGGAAGCAAACACAGACGACATCCAATCGTTGTTGAACGGCGCCATCATCCATTTCACCGGGAAATCCAACTCATAATCGGTCGCCCACAACGCATCCATCAGGTAGAAGAGGCTCTTCTTCCCCAGCAGTTGATGGCCCATCAGATCCACCTGGACGCGGTACATCCCGTAGTTCATACGATACGGAGTGTTTGGATACTCCTCCGGCGCCACCAGCCCGCCGTGGAGGTGTGAGGCACTCGATCGCGTGTGCGACCCGAAGTGATTCTTGGCGAACATGGTCACGCCTGCTCGCTTGTGTCCTTTCAGCATCGGGATATTGAGCAGGTATTCGGCTTGATCAAAGATGTCATAGAGCAGATCCTCTGTGATGGCTGTCCCTGTCGATCCACTCGATTTCAGAACGGTTCCTCTGTCCGAATACTTTATCTTTGCAGTTGTGCTCTTGACGGCCTTCTCTCTTCCCAGATTCGTGTAGCCATCCGTGTCCAAGTAGTGGACACCGGGGAACTGGGCGTGCCAGAGATCGTAGCAGTGTTTGTAGATATGCTTCATGGGATCGCCGACATAGATGTCCGTCTGAGCTACACCGACAACATTCACCAATTGACGCAACACGGAAAGAACAATGGCAGGAGATGTTTCAGATACGGCATAATACATGACGCCTGCGCGTGCACTGAGATCGGTGGTATTGAACTGGCCGCTCCAGCTGCTCGTCGCATTGGTCTTGATGAAGACTTTCTCTCCGGATACATATCCTACTGCTCCCTTCCCGCGGGCGGAGTTGTGAAACCGGAAAATGGCATTCCATGCGGAGGTGTCCGACGATGTGCCGGTCAGCCTGCGGATGGCCGTGGACACCATCGTATCAATAACAGGCTGGTTGTTGTTTTCGGCGCGATACCATTCGTGGCCGACAGATGCCGGACTGCAGTTTTCGTTCGTTGCTTCTGGTCGGTGTACCCAGACGACTCTCCCAGGGTAGATGCCAACGGCAGTTCCTATCGGCTGGTTCATATTCAAGTGTAGGGTCGGGAGTTGCCTCTCGACCGCGCTCGCAGGATCATTGACGAAGGTGTACGAGATGAAGAGCCCCATGAACGCCAGCGCAGCTGTAAGAACCATGGCCGGGATCGTCTGCCGTTTCTTCGCTCTTGCCCAGAGTCCTAGCGACACTCCAGTAAAGAGAAGATATCCGATAAAGCTCGATGCCAGTGGCATCGCGGCACGCACGCAGGGATAGGTAATACGGCTTGGCTTCGTGGCAACCCGGAAGAGTATCCACGCGAGGGCCAGCAGGCCGATGAGCGGCGCCAGAACCATCGCGAAGCCGCGGGGTATCTTGAAACCGACAAACCTGCCGGATCGAGGGCAGAAACGGAAATAGTTGTCACTCATGAATTTCATTCGTGATCCCCTGTCTTCGGCGATTCATTTCGGTTGATCGGCCCATTTATCCTTAGCATTGAAGTCAGCCGATCAGTGCTTCCACAAATTTCTTCCACACTCATTATAACGAATTCAAACGGAAATCACTACTTTCACGACACTCATTCGGGGGGCATCGAGAGGACTTGAACGGTTAAAGAGGAGGATCCTGTCTGCGCCCTCAGGAATCCGGGGTTGGCGACCGTCCAACGGTGGTGATCGACACCAGACCGGGCGACAAGAGATTCATCAGAGCAGACCTCATCACTGTGGCTTCTATCGCGATTGTGAGGAAGTGGCGATTCCGAACAAGTCATACGGCTGTTTGCTGAAGTTCTCATTCAATACGGAGATCGCGAGAAGAATGTACGCAACGAATCCGACGACAACAAGCATCTGCACCCCGGAAGTCTTCTGGATATCCTGCTTTGTCTTCACATTGCAGACTTCGCCGGGGCAGTACTGAGCTCTTTCTTTGAAGAACATCGGATAGAACTTGCATCCCAAACAGATACCAAACGCCGATTCAAAGAACAGGAATATCATGCAGATCAAGCATATGATTCCCGTTATCGGACTGAAGGAGTTCACGACCACAAGGAAGATGAACATGATGGCTGCCAGCGTCACGCCAATGATCCACGCAAACTTCTTGGATGGAGCTCCGACATATTCGGGTGTTTGGTTGCCGACAATCAGACGTCCCATGATGAGTGTTGGGGAATACCTCGGATTGACAATGACGCGTATGATGAAATCTGTCAGGAACATCGTAGCGACATACTTGATCGGCACGAAATCCGATTTGAACATGACGAACATCACCGATAGGAAGACTGCCACAAAGAGCAGTCCCGCGGATGCCCGGATTTCGCGTTCATTGAGAACCGGAATGGTATAGCCCTCAACAGTCTCTCCAAATCCTTTGACCTTGCTCATTCTACACTCCTTTTCATTGCATATGTGCTGCGCAGGCAGAGATCCCCGATGATATGTGTACGCAATGAATCGTCCAGAGATTCAGGTCTTCTGGAGAAATCTCCCGGCAGCATCCCGCATTGGTGCCCCAGGGAGAACTCCACTCGCTTCCCTCTACGATATCAGCGATTCCAATTTAACGAATACCTTGTCGTCAATCCCATAGATCATGTTGATCGCGCGGACCAGATCCTCCAGATCCACTCCCGTTCGGTTGGAGAAGATGACTACCGCATACTTCGCCGAGGGCTTCATCAACACTATGGTTCTGAATCCTCCATTGGAGCCGGTATGGTAGACAAGTTTGGAATCGCCGGAACCGGCCACGAACCACCCGAAGCCATATGAGAGGTTCCTCGCGGTATCTATCGGAAACTGCGCTGACTGAGCTGCTTTTACCAACGCCGGGTTCAGCACACGCTTCTGCTGAATGGCAGTGATCCACCGCAGATAGTCGTCAATTGACGTGTACACTCCGCCATCCCCCATCGTCGAGAAGAAGAGGCTCTCTTTGGCGTCCGATATCCTGAAAGTGTCCTTCTCGCATTCATATCCGAACGAGCGATCGGATATTTTGAAATCCGGCTGTATGACGTTGCTACGCACCATATTCAGCGGGGCGAACACATGGTTGCAGATATACGCCGGATAGGTCTCACCGGATATTTTCTCGATGATCAGCGAAAGTAGACAGAATGCCGCGTTGCTGTACCGGTACCGTGATCCGGCCGGGAAATAGACCGAGTCAACTGATCGGAGAGTTGTAAGCACATCCTTGTCCCAGAATTCTTTGTACCGCGCTCTATCCACATAGGAATAGTGTTCCATGATGCCGGAGCTGTGGGTGAGGAGTTGCCGCACGGATACAATGCTAGCCACTGACGATGTGAAATCCGGAAAGAACCGGCTCAGTTTGTCGTCCAGCGACAATTTGCCTTCACGGTGCAACTGCAGAATCGCGTAGGCCGTGAACTGCTTGGTCATCGAGCAAATGTTGAAGTTGGTTGAAGACGTTATTAGCATATTCGATTCCACGTCGGCGACGCCATATCCCCTCTTGAAGACGACGCTACCGTCCTTGATGACTGCTATGGCAGCTCCCGGATGGCCGCTTTGGTAAGTGGACGACATCAGAGAGTCAGTTCGGATGTTTTCGTTCTGCGCATTGGCGCCGATTGTCATGAACAACAAGAGACACAGAATGATCAATCGCTTCATAGTTGTATTCTCGGTTATATGGAGGAAAGAACCGGCTCCTCTTCGACATTCACGCCTGCGTCCAAAATAGCAAATCATAATCGTAATCGCCACCGTGTTTAGTGCTCACAACCGGAGCGAACAGTCGAATTGCGTTCCTCACTCATTTCGCGCTTGATGGGCGACGCCGGTTTCGCTCTTACGCCGGCTTCCCGTCTCTCCTGTTTGGCATTGGTTCCGGCAGTTCCTTCTCCGTGATCCGGATCAGTTCGGTGAGCCAACTTGCGGCGAAATGCGAGATGCCGAAGGCGGGTTATTTCCACAAGAGGACGCCACACCCACCCCGTCAGCCGCAAACGTATAAGGTAATACCAGAACCAATTCGATCTTTTGTAGAGATACGACATTGCGAGGTACGGCACGACCGCGGACAAATGTGCCGGTCGTCTCTCCCAAATTGAGGCACGTGAGAACAGCCGTTGGTAGGACCATTGATAGCCCGCCTCCAACTCTTCACACGTCATATGCCGGGGGCGAAAGACGGCATGCCCGGTGTCATAAAGTGCCCACTCTCTGTGGAGAATTCTCCCTTCGCGCTCCATCTGATTGAAAAGTGGCGTGCCTGGATATGGTGTGAGAATATGAAAAGTCGCACATTCAAGGCGGTTCGATTCGATCCAATCGACGGTACTCTCAAACACATCAGAGCGATCATGATCGAAGCCCAGAACAAAACTCCCGTTCACCTGAATGCCGTTGTCATGAAAGATTCCAACGCGTTGAGCATAGTCATGAGGGCGAGGGCTCTTTTTGTGGGACTCCATGATGTTGTCCGGATGAAGGGATTCTAATCCGATAAACACGCCCGTACAGCCGGCAAGTGCCATCTCGCGGATCACCTGCGGGTTGTCGGTGACATCCAGTGAAACGGCGGCGCTCCAGATCTTGTCCATTGGGCCGAGGGCGCGGCACACGCCTCGAAGGTATTCAGCCCGGGAACCGAGATTGTTGTCAATGAAAACCACGTATGGTTGTCGATTCTCCCGGATTTCATCGACAAGTTGGTCGATATTCCGACACTGATACGGAATGTGTGAATGCTTCGTGGAGAGATAACAGAAGTCGCACCGATTGTGGCATCCGCGTGTCGCAATGAGACTTGTTGTGGTCAGGAAGTCCCGGCGGTGAACCAAATCCCGGCGGGGCGGAGGATCATCGTGGTAGGGTTTGACAAAGCTGCCGGTGTATGTCTTCAAGAGATTCCCGCTCTCCACATCTTGAAGAATTCGCCCCCAGAGCTGAACTCCCTCGCCGAGTGCCAATGCATCAGCATGTGGAGCACACTCCTCAGGACACGATAGCACATGCAATCCCCCGAGGATAACTTTCGCCCCTCGATGGCGGTACCAACGGGCCAGTTCGTATGCACGTTCAGCAAACGTCAGGTGGACGCTAATCCCGACGGCTTGTGGGAAGGGAGACCCTGGTGGCGGACCCTGCAGAAGGTTCTCGTCCCAATACCTCACCGTCCAGTCAGCGGGTGTGCTGGCCGCAATGCTTGTAAGCGCTAAGGAAGGGGTGAGAACGTGCTTGCCAAAGCTCGCATGGGGATCTTTCGGATAGAAAGGATTGATAAGGAGTGCATGGCGCTTCTTGATGCCTCGCGGGCGAAATGATGCATCGAGCGTGGGTGCGACTCGCATCGCCGTGGGATGCCATTGCCTTTTCATACGACGATATGCTGCTTGTGGAACTTCGGTGGAGTATCGACAATGTAGAAATGGTCGGGAGAGAGGTGCCCCCAACGTTTGTTGCAGCGACTGGAGAATGTGTGGTCATCTGCCACGAATTTCTCTCACGATTCTCCGGGATTCCGCTGCTCTGCTGTCTTGAACCGTGCTTGATGAGTCTTTCAAGCGCGTCAAGATGTTCGGTGAATGCCTTTCTGCCGGCCGACGAGAGTACATATGTCGTATGCGGCTTTTTTCCGACAAAGGCTTTTCTCACTCGCACATACCCTTCATTTTCGAGTGCGGCGACATGCGACGCAAGATTGCCGTCCGTGAGATCAAGGGTGTGTTTGAGCGTATTGAAATCCATTGCATCGTTCACCGCCAATGCAGACATGATCCCCAGACGCACGCGGCTTTCAAATGCCCTGTTTATGTCGTGGATGATGCTCTTCACTTTTCGTAGCTGAAGAAGATCCTGAGCCCGTACACAATGTGGACCCCGCCGAATCCTGCCGCCCAGAGAGCCAGGCCCCAATTCGGAATGAGCGCACCAACCACCCCCAGCGTCATCTGGGTCAGGCCAGCCAACGGATTTCTCTGACAGGTATACTTGCTCGCGTTCAGGAGTGAGAGTCCATAAAATGCAAGCATGGTTGAAGGGAGGAGAAAATACGTTTCGTGAATGATTAAAGCGAAACACACGGCTCCACCGGCTGCCAAGGGGATCGCGAGTTCGGTGATGAGAAACCTTGCAGGACGATTCCAGATTGGAAGGCCCCGGCGCCGTGCCATTCGCCACGAGAAGAATACCGACAGAGCGATCGGACAGAAGAACACCAAGCGCAAGGGTGATGCCGTCCGGTATCAGGCGCTCGGGAGAAGCGATGCGCCGTAACCATTCCAGGAGGAAGACGCCGCAGCATGCGACAATGCCAATGGAAATCCCGGCAAGACCGCTCAGTGACAGAGTCTTGGTTGATCGTTCCATGATGGAACGTATCTCCGCAATATCCTCGATGGGGTCACGGGGTTCATTCATGGTCAGGTGGCTTCGGCAATTTATGACAAAGTACTTTGTTAGACAAAGTAATATACACTATCTTCATGTCCATGTCAAGAGACACCTTCAACCGGACAGAGGCCCGGATGGTCAGATCTCTCCTCTCATTTTGCCATTCACTCTTTTCATCACATACCCAACTTCACCTCGAAGTCCTGTTACTGGTTTCGGTATGGAACAACTTCTGATTGCATACCGGTCCCCGTGGCAAAATGGATTTGCTGAAAGATTACATGAAAGTAAGAAGGGAATGTCTTGATCGCTTGATCATCGTGAAGGAAAGTCATCTGCGGGGGATACTGCAGAACTACTTCGACTAATACAGCACCCAACGAACCTAACGGACAAGCCTTCGCACTCCCTCACACACGAGTTACTTGAGAGGCAGCGGAGGCATTTCAAAACATGTTATCGCTCGCGTCTTGGAGGCAGTTTCTTCTACCCTATCGCAGAGAATCGAGTCGGCTCTGCAACGAGGACGACAAATCGCCCAGCTTGTCCCAGACAACCGATGAGCCCTGGCAAAGGCTCGTACCAAGTCCCCCTATCAATTGTTCGTAACCCGACGTCTTGATCGTCGTGAAAGGTGTCCACTCGGCCTTACCCCCTTCCTGCGCTGATTGAAACTCTCCACACAGCATGTATTGTTCTTCTCCACTGGGTGTCATAGTGTGCCCAATGCGAACACCCCGAACGCGAATGGGATGTGATGGGCCGTGGGCATGAAAATCAGTTGCTGCAGCCGTAAGCAAAAACTGCGCGACGGAATCCAATTTCGCTGTCTGCAGTTCAGGAACAGGTACCTGAGAGGGACTCACCGCTTGGGATTCACTGCGCTCGACTGTTACCGTGCTGCAGGCTGCGGCAACAAACGCCGCAAATAGGGTTGCAAGATATCGCATAGTTCTCCTCCGGCGAAAACCACCGCACCACATGACTTGTTGAATACCAATTCGAAACGCCCTTCCCGCCGCCTAACAACCAGGTTTCCTGTACTGTTCAATCAGCTTGAGTAGTACGTCTCGGGGCATCCCAGCGACACTATTCAAAACAAACGTGGGAAGCATTCGATACTGTTATGGTTCTGTTTCGAGAGTCGAGTAAAATACGTGAAGACCGTCAACGAGTTCTCCGCCCCCAATCTCCATCATGTTTAGCATTCTCGGCGTTGCCAGACCAGACAGCACCGAAGAGCGCCATAACCACCAGAAGCATTTGTCTTAGATTCATCTTCGCTCCTCCTTTGTCCTCTAGCGCTCACGCAAAGCAAACACACTTGCGGAGTGTCAACAAACTATTGCCTATTGCGATATTATCGGTCGAACACGCCTTCGTGCACGTCAATAGACAAATGGACAAACAGAAGAATTGGATAGTCAGTTCCGCTTAAACCCAATCCTTGTTGACTTGCAGCGTCCGCCACGAGGTGTGGGCGACGTCACGTTGAACGACGTGTTAGGCGCTTTGCTCGACTTGTTCTTCTGATCCCCTAGCTTCCCGTCTTGGCAGCACGCGCGGACGATGTTCGACAGCCGACGATAGCTGGAGCCTCGTGGATAAGCTCGTCATTCTCAATGGCGGCGACCATGAACAGAGCAAAGTCCACCCGGCGCGTGATATTACTCGCAAGGATGGGATCGCCAATATGCCTGCTCCATACGGGTAGGCCTTGACTCTCCCCTTCTTCAAGATCGCTGCCGCGGACCACGGTCCACCGGGTGTCGCTCGCAAAGATCCGTCGGCATGCTTCCACTTGGTCGTCGATTTCCACAGCACGGAGCGTCCGTCCAATCCATTCGGCAACCTTTAATACAAGCTTGAAGGTCCGAGAGTACACGTCTTGACCGTCTTGCGTAATGTGCCAACCGCAAGAGAATATGAGGCGCGCACTCGGACGAGCAAAGTCGAGCACCGCCTGTGCCGTTCCCGATGAGTATTGGTGAACTCCCCACGGAACCAACACCGTAAGCACTCCGTCGCACCCTTCTACAGCCTTCTTGATCACTTCGCGGTCGTTCGTTGCACCAGGATTGACGGTGATACGTCCCTTGAACCTTTCGAGCTTGCCTACGCTGCGCTCCCGACACACACCAACTACTTCGTAGCCCCGATCCAGCGAGTGCTGCACCATATACTGTCCAAGTTTCCCAGACGCACCAATGATACAAACCTTCTTCATAGTATCCCTTTTTGAAAATACGTCTATCGGTCGGGTTCAGCCGCGTTGCGGAGCACAGCGGAGCAACATCGGCTGCGACCAGTGGTTAGGTCTTGCTATCATGCTGCACAGTGAGTACTACATTCCCCTTCTTGTGTCCCTGATCCACATACCGGTGCGCCTCGACGATTTGCTCGAACGGGTAGACGCGGTCAATCACCGGTTTGAACGTGTTCGCTTCCAGTAGTTCCTTGAGCTTGAGTAACTCCTGGAGCGGGGTCGTGTCACGCTTGGCATGGGCGTCCCGGTGGACGTTCAGGTATTTGCCGCTTGGCTTCAGGGCTTTGCGGGCTTGGGCGGATGGAATCTTGGCAACCGCGTCGAAGACGACATCGTAGTTCCTGCCCTGTTGGGTGAAATCCTCACGGGTGTAATCCATGACCCGGCTGGCCCCGAGAAATTTGACGAGTTCCAAATTGGAAGCACTGCATACTCCAGTCACTTCTGCACCGAAAAGATTGCGAGCAAGTTGGACAGCGTTCGTGCCTACCGCACCAGAAGCCCCGTAGACCAGGATGCTTTGCCCCGGCTGGAGGTTTGCCCGCCGCAAGCAACGCAACGCCGTGATTCCTCCACCCACTGATGCAGCGGCTTCGCCAAAACCGAGCGTTGGCAGGCTTGATGGCCAGCAAGCCATTCTCAGGAAGGCATTTGTATTCGGCATAGCCGCCGAAATTCGCTTCAAAGGTGGAGGCAAAGACCAGATCACCAGGCGTAAAGCGGGTTACGCTTCTGCCAACGGCTTCGATTTCCCCAGCCAGCTCCATACCCAATATAGGCCTGCGGGGGCGAAGAATGCCCAAGTACAGCCGCGCAAAGAACCATTGTTCCGGCGGGACGGTGAAACTGCGCATCCGGCAATCGCCGATGGTGACAGTGGTGGCGTGGACTTTGACCAGCACCGCGTTATCGCCCGGGTCGGGCTTGGGAATCTCTTTCAGTTGCAGGACTTCGGGTGGTCCATATTTTGTATAAACAATAGCCTTCATTGGAGTCCTTCAATACAGCCGCATAAGCAACGGCGCTCGCAGCCGCGGGATAGGACGCGTTCAGACACCTCTGGGACTATTGTGAATTTCTGATGATATCAATCCCCTTTTCCAACATTCTATCAATGCCGTTTGCTGAATCAGCGGGTGTTGTTAGCACAGCGACATCTGGAAAAACACCGACACCTTCCACAATGCGGCCTTGAGCGTCTGCTTCCATTGCTGTCGATAGCCGATACGTCCACCCGTTTGGCAATTCCCTGAATACGGGATCCCCAACGCCGCCACCTGTTGTATCACCGACGATGGTAACGTACGGCAGAACCTGCATAGCCATGACAAACATTTCCGCAGCACTCGAAGTGGCGCGACTTGTAAGAACAACGACAGGTTTAAGAAACTGATACGATCCCTTAGGTTCGATCGAGAGACTCTTCCATGAGGAAAAGTCGTCTTTTCCAGGTCCCACCTTCTGGCAATGATACGCATACACGCGCGATTGATCGGCAAAGCGGCCTGCTACTGTTTCTGCATTAATACTGTTGCCGCCGCCATTCCAGCGAACATCGATGATGATGCCTTTCATATTCTTCCATCGCGAAAGTATATCATCAATCATCACATAGCGTGGATCGGCCAATGATAATCCCTCACCTTGCCCTACAAAGGTCTGAATCCATATATAGCCGATTGTGGGATCCTGACCTGTCCTGTAGCCGATTACAGTATTTTGCGGAGCGCCGCTTTGAACATATTTGCCGGCATTAATAATTCTCATGCTGGGATAAGCAGCAGGAATCATACTTTTCCAAGATACATCGCCCATCGGGGTATACAGACTTACATGCATATCGTTGATACCGAGGACTATGTTTGAGAATATAGTCGAAGAGCTGTCGATCGGAGGTGGATGGGGATATCTGCGGACGGTACAACGCATAGACCGAATCCCAGTCGATGTGTCGTACAGTGAACTGTGCGTAGTACCTGTCAAAATCCTTCCAGAATATTTCGAAGTTGTTTTCCGGTGTGTTTGCCGGGTCGGGTTCGAAGATCATGCTATCGCATCCGTACAGCACGACAAGGAGAATGAGAATACTGGCAATGCGCATCATCGTGTTCATAGTTTCACCGTCAGGCCAAGGAGAATCTGATTGTTCAGAACTCGCGCATGAAACACATCCTGATACTGTGCAAAGGAATAGTACAGCAAACGATACTGCAGGTCAAAGCCGATAGAATTACTTACAAAATAGATATATGACACATCTGCCTGTACCTCAAAGAGTTTGTTGAAGGTAACAACGTCTCCCTTTTTAAACAGTTGCCACAACAGATTTTGCTCGAGATCAATATTGTCAAGCTTCTCGCTGACATTGGCATTGTAGCGATTGGTAAGAAGAACATAGGAGATGCAGGGAATATTGACCTCAACACGCAACACGTTATGTGATTCCTGCTGAAGAGCAGTTTCTGTCAACACGTGAATGCCAAGTCCAGTCATTTGCTCCGCGGACATGTGGTTCTTATCCTGCAGAAACACGTGGGTTCTCAGATTAAGGATGCTAGAGAGTCTGCCACCAACGAAACACGTGGTATTGAGATTCTCAAACACAGCTGCTCTCGTAGAAAATGAATATTCAAGATTCAGATGAAGGTTGTTGATGTAATGCGATACTGCCGCATCGTTGACAGTTCTGGTGATTGTTGAATGCAGTTGGGTGTTATCATAGGACAACAGGAGAGTATGCCGGTTCTCTCTTCCACGAAATCGATACGAGAGTGCTAGCGGCACTTGCGTTCCGCGATAGAGTAGCGGCGACATCATCTCATCGCGGACGGTATGCGCACTGATTCCGGAAGACAACGTCAAGAGATGTTCAGACTCACCCGTTGTAGTCGTTGACAATTCCTGCGCACTGGACATGCTCACGGACCCGAGCACCAGGGATATCCGAAGGATTGATGCACAATTCATAGAATAGTCCTTCTTGCTCACCTTATGGAGCGCGCAGTGTTGCGACGTTCTCCGGACCGTCAGGTGACCTACTGTGAGTGGTGTTTACTGCACCCGAGAAACCAACGGTAGATCTCGTCCTGGCCGTACACTTCCCATTGTGTTTGCCAATGATTGTGGCCATCAAACACTGAGAGCGAGTAGGCAACATTGCACTGATCAAGTCTCTCAGCGATGTGATAGGTCTCTTTGACGTCCACGATCTCGTCGTCCTTACCGTGGAAAATCCATATGGGTATTCCGGCCAGTTTGCAGGCACTATCCGATATGAACTGCATGTGCGATGTCTTGCCGCTTATCGGGGCAATCGCTGCAAATGTTGAGGGATGCTTCATCGCCAGATACCAGGTTCCTGATCCTCCCAGACTTAATCCGGTCAGATAGATCCTGTTGGTGTCGATCCGGTATCGAGTTGTGATCTCAGCGTACAAGACGTCGAACCAATCATCCGTTTCCCATCTCTTGTCTACGGGACATTGAGGTGCTATAACGATGAAAGGAATGTTCCTTTCCCCTTTCAATCCTGTCCGGGATGCCATTTGCTTTCACTCGCTTCAAGTCGTTCCCTCGACTTGAGCCGCCGTGCAAGAAAATGATCGTAGGCCATTTTGTTGAGACGTTTGCCTCGTAATCCTTTGGAAGATAGGTCAAATAGTCATATCGAATTCTTTGGGGTCGAAGAGTTAATCCGTTTTCAAAATCCGCTCGATATCGCAACTTGCCGTTCTCGTCGTAGTATGTAAACGATCCGTGTTGCATTCCATGCCTATACTCTCCTGTGAAATGGAGCTGCCCGTTTCGGTACCATGACGTTGCCTTCCCCTGTATCAATCCATTGTCGAATCGCCCTTCCCACTCCAGTTGACCGTTGTCGTACCATTTTCTGAAATATCCGTGCTTAATATGCGTTTGATGATAATTCCAGAACTCTTCCTTTACAGTTGGGTCAATCGACAGGTAATCTCCTTTCAAGGCAAGTTGGCCTGAGAGGTAGGTGTCTGTTACGTGGTACATCTGTGCTATTCGGATCGTACTGGACGATGCGCCTGTAGAGGGTAGAGTCGTACTTCGACTCTGAATACTTGACGGTGAGTGTATCGATGGTCTGAGCACTACCGACCGACGAGAGTACCAGGATCAGCGACAATGCAGAGCGTGTCATATGAGTCACAAAATGGCGCCGGAACGAGCAGTGTTGGATAACGGCCTTCCCCGTTCCCGCTGGTGGCTGGCCCCCGAAGGAACCGTTCGTTAAGGGATCGTGAGGCGGTCACTCCCCATGGAGTAGATCGCAGTAGCGCTGTGGCAGCCTGCCGGTGAGACTTTGTCCGAACTTCTCGGAAAGCATGTTGTTGTGGCACTGCGCAGGCAGAGATTCTCGATAATAGGTTGTACGCACCGAATCGTTCAGAGATTCAGGTCTGCCCGAGAAAGTTCCCGGCACCGTCCCGCATTGACGCCGCAGGGAGGGATCGGGACCAACACATCTCTGCCGAGTTCCGTCGACCCGTCACTGGTTTCCAGCTAAGTTCGATATCATTCACTCATCCCAATTCCAAGCCGCGAATCTGTGAGCTCTCCTAAGGATCCGTGACAAATGTGCGCGAGGATCCTGTATCACAAATGTAGCCTTCGACCATTACAGTCTTGCCACTCGCCCAAACGAGGCCGGCGGCCGAAGCAGCGGCATCGACCGATCCCACCGGCGCGAAGGAGCTGATGGTCCAGGCGTACGAAGCGCTGGACGGGAGTCCGAGCCCCCGGGAGGCGCGATTTGGAATTGTCGCCGTGGTTGCCGAAGTGACTATCTGATATTTGGGCTTGCCCAACGGCCCGTTGAACTGCACAACATATACTCCGTTCGCCATCGACGTCCACGAAAACGTCGTCAATGTAGTCACCCCGGTGGCTCCTGAAACCGGGAGGGTGAACTCAGGACAGGCGGGAAGGGCCAATGTGACAGCGTTGGCATTGGCTGCGAGGCCCCCGGCGAGCATATCGCCTGGCGACAATCTCCGACTATCTTAACAAGGAAAGATCAACGGATTTCCACTTAACAAAAGAGGACAATTCGAGTTTATATTTTGCAGAGTATACTATGGAGGGAGATACACGTGAATGCAGCGGCGAAACAGCTTCGTTTCAATACCAAATCATTGCTTTAGTCAGTGGCACGTGGCGAGGAAGCGACCATTACGATGAGAGGAAAACCTGTCGCGCGTCTTGTCCCGGTCAATCGCCGTAGAAAGAAGAAACGCGAAGACGCTACGACATTTGGCGTGTGGGCTGACCACAATGAGTCTCATCCGTGACGATGCGGAAAAGAGCTGGACATTGGCGAACGTGGATATCTGATCAAAAGCTCGTCCCCGACAAAAGCGCTGCTACCAGAAAACTTACCACCGCCGCTACAAGTCCGTACATGAACGTGCTGTAACTGAAACGCAAAAACCGGTACTTCACCCCCAATACCCTCCCCATTCCGTAGACCGTGGCGAACATGCTCGAGTATAGATAGTCCCTATCCACCATCATCTCCTTCATCCCCCACTCGAAATCTTCAAAGGCAGAGTTGTGATAACTCCCAAAGAACAACAGGTTGACCCTTTTCTTGAAGAGCTCCTCCCGATCGAATACCCCGCTGGTAATCCTCGGGCGCGTCGAAAGAATGGCAAATATCAATGAGGAGAGAGACATCACTACAAGGACCAGAGTGGGGAAAATCAGAAACGGATATGCCGAGAGTTTCCCCAACAACAAGCCGACCATCAGCGACAACACAATGGAATTTGTTGTTATCATAATGTTCGCTTTGTGGTCCGCCATCTCGGTGAGCGCCAAGTGGTTTCTTGCATTGACGATCATCATTGTCTCAAGACCCTTTTCCGTCAATGGGGCACGCACGCCAAGTGGAGCCGTGCGGCTCAAGTCGGGTGCTGGTGGAATCGCTCCGGGTGCGGTCGCGGGTTGAACCTTTAGTGTTCGTTTGAGCCGTTTGTTCATCTGCTTCACCTGTTTGCCTATGGTTCTGTATTGCTCCTGTTCCGCCTAGACGTGCGTCCTGCCCCTGGCTGAACACTCCTTCTGCATCGCAGCAATATGCTACCTCACGGAAGGCGTGCCGCTTCCAACTGGGCCGAAATCACAAGGTATCAAGATCACTAATTGCCCCGCCACCACTCCTCATCAGCGAGTTTTCTCCTGTCCGTTTTGAGGTCGCACTCAATGGCAAAATTCAAGGCACGTTCAATCCTTGAAGAGAAGAGGCGCAAGCTCGTGGAGGCTGCGTCTCCACGACAGGAACTCATGCGCTGTTTCCTGGGAGACGAAGAACACGCTGTTGATCCCGGCCGCTTTCAACGCCTCGGCATTCACCTTCGGATCGCCGCCAAAGGGACTCGGTCTGTTGCCGCGATCGCCGCCGAGCTCGCGACTGCCAAAGCTCACGAAGACCAGCCTAACCTTCTCTTTGAATCCGGGGGCCTTGTTCACATCGTCGAGCGAGATCGATCCGCCGCTGAGGAGGCAGATGTGTGAGAACCTGTCAAGGTTGGCAAGAGTAATCATCTTTGTCTCCATTCCCCCCATCGAAAGCCCGGCCATCGCACGGTGAGGCTGATCGGAAAGCGTTCGGAAATTTGCATCAATATAGGGGATCAGTTCACCAACAAGCACTGTCCGAAACGGATCGATTTTGAAGCTGGCGAGTCCACCGAACTTCACGTCGTTCGTCATGCCATAGGTCATGACAATGATGAACGGCTTCGTTGCGCCATCCGCAATGAGATTATCCATTATCAGATTCGCATGCCCCTGGTTGCTCCATGCCGTTTCGTCCTCGCCCCAGCCGTGTTGTAGGTACAGCACGGGGTATCGCTTGGTCTGGTCATTGTCGTAATCCGGTGGAGTGTACACGAAAGCGCGGCGACAGGTGTTGGTGCTTTTCGAGGCGAACAAAATCTGCTGTACTTTCCCGTGAGGTACGTCCTTGAGGGCGTAGAAGTTCTGATCGGGAGCGGGAATCTCAATACCACTTTCCCAGCGCGTGGAACCATAGAAGTTCACCGTTCCGGGATCGTTGAATACCCCTCCGTCAATCGTAAGGTGGTAGTAATGAAATCCCTTGTCCAGCGGCCCACTTGTAGTGCCCACCCAGGAACTGTCGGCAGCCTGCGTCAGAGTCGTTCCTCCGCGCCCGCCGAGTCCAAGGCTCACGCTCACACTCTGAGCGTGCGGAGCGATGATGCGAAAACGGGCGTACCCCTGCGAGTTCACCTGGGGATACTGCTGCCCTGGCTGATTCAGAGTCGACGGCTGGAAATCGTCTTTGATGGCAGATTGATCCGCCTGGGCCAATCCTAGCACACCCGACAGTGTCAACAGTGAAGCAACTCCTAGCATGACGCGTTTCATCGTTGGTTCCCTTTGGTTGTTGGGGTCAGAAAGGTTGTGGCTCTTCAATATTCCATCCGCGTCCAAGATAGCGAATCCCGGCTGTTTTCGCTCCTTTGACTTGTGCACCAACCAACCGGACAGCCGCTCAGATGCCTAGGTCTATCCCCTCGTTCTGCCTCTCGTTCCCTGGAACAGCTACTCAGGTCCGTCTGGAGAACATCTTTCTCCGAAAGCAACTGGAGGTCATTGCGCGGCCGTCACCAAGAAAGGCCTAGGTTCAGGTTTGGGTTGAGCGCAGCGATACAGAAAGCCAACATCACAGACTGGGCAATTGAGAATTCCTTTGACTGAATCTCGATCTCTCAAATCCGGATCGCTCCCCCCCGCCATCACATTACCTGGAACATCGCACACAAATCATGATACACGGATGGATAGTGTCCCGGACGGAATAATGAAGAGGGACGGCTGCCTCCTGTTTTGATTAGTTGTTGTTGGACAATTGCAATCTGACCAACCGGGGCGGCACCTTCTACTTCTTGCACAATGATATGGACTGCATCTCCAGGGCTTCATACCTCTGTTCATTGTCATCATCGCCACTTGAATGTACTGCCCTTGTATTTGGGAGAGCTGGTCATGGTGCAGGCTGCTTCGTTTCCATCTGCATCTAATTCCATGAGTTTCGGACTTTGGGCAGAGTAAGGCGTCCAGATACCATTTCCTGCGCCGTTTGGATTGCCGCATTTGGCGAAGTTGGTCCAGTACTCGACCATTTTCCTGCTCAATGCCTGGTCGCCCGTTGTGAAAGGACGCCAGCTGTACCTGAACGAATGGAAGATATACCACAAGTCAGCCGAGTGGAAAGCCCCGCTTGAATCACCCGGCAATTGGCGGGCAAACAGGTACGCATACGCCGGCTTGCTGCTCTTCTCGGCACGCAGGGCGCAGAAATCTTCAACCGCTTTCGTCATATCGAACAGATCGTTAGCTGTGTATCCGAACATATATGGAATATCGGCTATGTTGTTTGCTCTTGCCTCTTCGTCGAAGGTACCTTCCGAGACATAATGATCTATTATGGGGCCAAAGAAAATGCTCTTCTTCGTTGCCGCCGCGTAGTCATTTGACATTTTAAGAAGTTCTTCAAAAGAAAGCGCACGCATTTCCTTCAATGTCGTTTTCTTACAAAAGTCCATCATATCTTTGTTTGCTGATTGGACAGTATCGAAATCCGTACTACCCAGCCGAAACTTGCCGAGACCACCGCCGCTCTTGCTTATTGCATGGCTTATCAAATGTCTCGACAGCGGGGAAGCACACAGTGCCTGAACACTGCCTGCACCGGCACTTTGACCAAAGACGGTCATATTGTTGGGATCCCCGCCGAATTGTCTGATGTTTTTCTGAATCCACTTAAGAGCCGCAATCTGGTCGAGTAATCCATAATTACCCGACACACCATGTGGGCTTTCAGCCGACAGAAGCGGGTGTGAGAAGAAACCAATAACGCCAAGGCGGTACGTTACCGATATTAAAATGACACCGCGAGCAGCCCATTCCTCGCCGCCGTCCATTTCCGGTTCAAAGGCAAAACCTTCACGAAAACCGCCGCCGTGTATCCACATTGCCACCGGAAGTTTCTTATCCGTTTGACCTGCAGCGGGAGTCCAGATATTCAAATAAAGGCAGTCCTCACTGAATGGGACAGAACCGCTGGCTCGCCATTCTTTGCCATAAAAACTTTGGGGGTCCCAGGTTACTTGCTTGGCAGCCGCGCCGTATTTATCTGCTACTCTTGTCCCTTCCCAGGGCACAACGGTCTGCGGCTCCTTCCAACGCAAATCGCCGACCGGAGGTGCTGCGAAAGGTATGCCCTTGTACGCAATAATTCCCTTCGTTGGAGTTATCACTCCAACTACTTTTCCACCTTCAATGGTCAGTACGGGATTCGCATCTTTGTCCTGGCAGAAGAGCGATGGGGATAATGTCCATATCACAAAAAAGAAAAATAGATTCTTCATAAGCCGTCTGGTGTTTTGAGTGGAAGAATCATGTATTGGAATACTTCTGGTCCGGAATCATTCCGATTTGGACGTTCCAGGAATCGATGGTTTGATCATATTCTTTATGGCGTCTTGAAGTTCCAGCGCGATTTGTCACTCTTGGGATCGAATCTGGCAAGTGTAGGTGTGCTGCCGCCTACCGCGGTCAACACCAATTGTTCTTTTGAATGTGGAACGAGTTTTGGCATAATGCGATAGGTGCCGTCCGTCAGTTGATCAATCCGCCAGAGTTGCTCAGGAGCACCGGTAAATGTCGGAACCGCCACGACTTCAGCGTCGGCAGTGGCCGCTAATGCGCGATTTGTTCCTGCAATTGTAATTTTAAAGTACGGTGAACCGGGATAGCCGCCGACATCGGCGACGGGAGTAATTGACCATTTCTGATGCGGTCGGAACATATAGTCGCTTATTCGAATATCGATAATGCCGGCCGGCCAGTCGTTTGATACAGAATCGAGACTCTGGGCAGGGATGGAAATCACCGGCCCAGTAGGGGCGCGATTGAAAAAGCCAGGTCCCATCCCGGCGCCTGCACGAGGTGCACCCATTCCTGGTGCTGGAGGAATTACCCCAGGCGCTGTAACGGTTGGTGGATTTGTTCCCGATGGTTGAGAGGCCGGGGGTGGGGTTCCCGGACCGGGGCCACCGAAGAATCCTCGCCCGACGCGCTGCATACGAACGAAATCCACTGCAAGTTCAAGTGCAAATCCGCTCCGTTGGGATTGAATTTCAAAAACACCTTCCTTGAAGTTGTCACCGGCGACGGGCCAGCCATCTCTCCAGAGGAGTGGGCGAATGTCAAGCACACTAAAGCCGCTGCGGTCAAGGTCGGCCTCGTAATGACACGAGAATTTCTCAACACATTCATCCAGAATCAAATGTCCGAAATGGCCGGCCCCCACAAAGCGGCCGCTAGCTCCCACGACAAATTTGCCGCCCCCCTTGAGCATGTCCTGTCCCATGTTATCAAGATAGGGGCCTGTAACTTTCTTGGAGCGCCCCACCACAATGTTGTACGTGGAGTTGGCACCGTCGCAGCAGGTGCCGTGAGTTGCCAGGAGGTAATACCATCCGTCGCGATACATCATAGCGGTGGCTTCGCAGTCGATAGCGATATTCACAGGTTTACTACCAGACATACGCATGCCCGTTTTGGGATTGAGTTCGACAATGCGAATGAACCCAAAATATGTTCCATAGGTTAGCCACAGCCGTCCATCAGTGGGATCAAGAAGGAATGCCGCATCGATTGCATCGCAGTCTTCGATTCCGTCAGACGAGGCGACGATTGTTTCGTCTTTGAATCCGAAGTCGGGGGATTGGGGATCAAGAGTTTTTGTCCACATAACGTACACGTTGCTAGCGTGCCCGCCTGCCAATCCTCCGCCTCCTTTGGCATAGGCGACGTAGAAGCGATCCCCGATGTGGATGATATCGGGGGCCACTCCTCCGCCGGGACGCACAGCGCCGGTGTTCCATGTCCAGCCATCGTCGGAGATCAATCCGCCGCCTCCGGTGCCGAATGTATAGAACTTGCCGTCACAAAGCATAATGGTCGAAGGATCGTGAATATACGGCTGGCCATTCAACGCCTGAGCCTGACACATCAGGCGGAAAGAGAGCAGAGTAAGAACAGTGACTGCCACAATTCTGAATTTCATTAGACCTCCGAAATCATATCGATTGAGAGCAATGAAAAGAAACGTCCTATTTTCCGGCATCAAGACTTATGGTGAAATTCTTGATCGCTTCACCATTTTCGTCTATCAAGCGGACGCAGAAATCGCTTAAGCCCGGGCCGTTGATGATAGCGCCGCGGATGACATTCTTGCCTTTGTTGAGCGTTAGGCGTTTGGAAACACAATCGTCCATCACCATCCGACGGTCACCGGAGAGGATAACAGCTTCCTTTCCGTTGAGCCACCACATTGAAGCCGAATTGGATCCGACTGCAATGCGTACATTTTTCAACTCCTTTGGACAATCGACGATGGTGGCAGCCAGAAACACCACACCGTAGGTCTGTTTGTTCAGTCCGTATGCAAAGCGAAAGAGCTTGATGCTAAAACTGGAGGTTTCCAAGGCATGCCAGATAAGCTCCTGATCACCGACTTTAACCTTGTCGCCGTGGTGTGGAATCGTTGTGAACTGGCCCGGGAAATATGCGGTGTCGAGATTTTTCCGGATGTAGCTGTCGGTAAACACGGTGTTGCTGCGGTTAGGTTTGTTTATCGGTTCTAGAAGGAGCCAGCGCTGTATGAAACCATCGGCATCGGGCGCTTTGGGAGATGCTTGAGCTTGTGTAAAGAACGGAGCGATACTACGAGCGGTATCGACAGATGTTGGAAGGTGGTCTTGTCTCCCGGGGGCGGCAGGGACGCCTTGGGCAAGGACGTACAAAACATCGAATACCAGTACTAGAAAAGTGCAGAGTATTTTCATAGGGTATCCTTTGACGATTGTTTGATACTTGCACGCAGGGTGGGGATGGATCTTTCGTTGTTGAGTTAGTGTATATAATCCATGCTATAGTTTCAAGTGATTTTAGACGATTTGTCATGGTGGCAAGCAGCCACAGTGCATGTTCTCCAACCTGGCGTGCTCCTCCAGAGTCGTCTCGATCTGAGTTCGGCCGATAGGTAGGAACTTGACATCTTTCCGAACCTTCACACCAATGTTGTTACTTTCTCTCCGAGAGATTCCCGCCATGCGGGTTTCCTTCAGGGACGGGATCCGGAAAGCAACAAAAGTAACCAAAGAGATCCTTGCGAAATCGTAGCCCACAGGCTCATGTACCGCAGGCTCGGGAACATGCGGTTTCGTTTTGCCACATTAGGCCCATGTGGGAAATCGAACGAAACTGCAAATCTTGATTGGTTTGCCAGCCCGCATCCGCCAACGATTTCGCGCGGCCTCCACACACAAGGTAGAATTCCTGGTGCGGCTGGATTCGAAGTCGATGGCGAATCTCTCTTTTCCACTTCGACGCCCTTTCCCCGCAACCATACATAATATGAATGAGCGGGATCACAGAAAGCGGGATTTGGGCGAGCAAAGAAAGTGGTCACAAAAGAGATAGGGACCTGGCAGAATGGGCACGTCGAGAGATTGATCGGGAGCTTCAGGCGTGAGTGCATCGACCACGTGATTGTGCTGAATGAGCACCATCTGAGGGTGATTCTGCAGGAATACGTCGGCTACCACAGCACGCGACGAACCCACCTGGGCATCGGCAAGGATTCGCCTGGACCGCGACAAATACAAAGCGTCGGGGACATTGACAAGGTGGCTGTAGTGAGCGGGCTGCACCACTACTACTTCAGGCACGCTGCGTAGATCGCTATCCCGTCTCAAGGCTGGAAAAAAAGAACGCCGGATCCAGGGAGAACCATGTCCAAGCCGAGGAAGAATACAGAACTTCGGATGAGAACTGACTAACCCCCTTCCCCTCAAGCCATCCCCTCTCCCCCAATTCCCTCCACGACGCGTCGAACAGTACTCTCAGATCAGGGTTCGTGGTTGGATCACGACACGGAAGGAATAATGACGAGGGACACCCTCACCTGCATTCAACCCTCCGAACCACTGACTTCTTTTGCGCCAATGCGCGGAGAGAACGCAGAAAGGATACATCTCTTACAGGGAAATTGGCCGAACTGAACTGCAATCGCAAATCACAGATCACTACACTTTCACTGCACTCGATCAAAAGCCGGTTATCATCTGCCCGATACAACAAAAGAACAGCCCGACATTCGCCGGGCTGTTCTGTAACTCTTTGTTCAATCCACACTTGTGGATTGTCGATCCACAATCCACAATCGTCTCGTGCACCCACCAGGACTCGAACCTGGAACCCACTGATTAAGAGTCCGGCCATGATGACCCAAGACGCGCAAAATAGGGCACTTCTCGGCAGTTGGGTTGCTATAAACTGTCATAAACTGCCACCGATTAGCATAAAGTCACTACACTTTCACTACACTCGTTGGGGACGGAGGCCGCCTTCGTCTGATGAATATCTCAAGCTGTAATTGACATTGTCAAAAGAGCATTGTCATTGACGTTCACCGCACTCATCCGGGGCAGGCGTTAACCATGGTGGGATCCAGAATCGACCGCTCGCGGGAGAACAACCTGCGCCCGTTTGATTCTGAGACTGCCCTGCGCTATCTTGTTGCATCAGAGAGGTTCACACGTGACGCCAGCAATTCAAGTCAGCAGCAAACAAGCAGCCGAATTCTGTGCACGGCACAGGATCCGTCGGCTTGCGCTCTTTGGCTCTGTTCTGCGCCCGGATTTCCGCCCCGAGAGCGACGTCGATGTGCTTGTCGAGTTCGAACCGGGAGCTGCTGTTGGTTTTTTCGGGCTTGCCCGGCTTGAGCGTGAGCTATCCTCTCTTCTCGGAGGCCGGAGGGTCGACCTTCGCACACCGCAGGACCTCAGCAGATACTTCAGAGACTCCGTTGTCGATCAGGCCTACGTGATTCATGGACCAAGCTGACCTGATCCGGCTCCGCCACATGCGAGACGCAGCGGCCGAGGCTCTCCAGTTTGCGGCGGCGAAGACGCGTGCCGATCTTGACCACGATCGCATGCTCATCCTGGCTATCCTGAAGGATCTCGAGATCATCGGAGAGGCGTCAGGCAGGGTAAGTCCCGCGGTCAAACAGGACAACCTGGCAGTTCCCTGGGAGGAGATCGTTGGGATGCGAAATCGACTCATCCACGGCTATTTCGATGTCAATCTGGACGTTGTGTGGGAAACAATCTCGCATGATCTTCCGCACCTCCTCATCGAGATCGATACAATCCTGAGCCCCCCGGAACAGTCTCAACAGTGAAGCCAATGAGGTCCGGGGCATAGTTCGAGTTCGGACTTGGACAGTTGGGGCATCCTCTAATTGCGCTCATTTCAAAAGAAGAAGCCGCCGCGTCTGCACAAAGTCCCCTGCCCTCAACCGGTAAAAGTACACGCCGCTCGCGAGATTGGCACCATCGAACTTGACCTTGTGTGCTCCCGCATCCTTCCTCTCGTTCATCAGCACAGCCACCTCGCGGCCTAGTATGTCGAACACCGAGAGCTTCACTACTTCGGGATTCGAAATTCGAAACTCGATATTCGTCGTTGGGTTAAACGGATTTGGATAATTCTGCGACAGCGAGAATGAGCTTGCGGTGACCGCGTTCTTAACAGTACTTGTTGCGGATCCCTTGGTGATCACAAAGAGACCGCGCCCTTCTGTCAGCGCGTACGTTGTGTCTCCATAAGACACCAGCTGGTTCACGATAACGCTATCCAGCCCGAGTTTTGTCCAATTGGTCCCGTTGTTGGTGGTAAAGAAGACCCCTGCTCCTATGAGGGGAAACCCCCGGGAGAAGGCGGCAATGATCGCGCCGCTGGAGTCAACCGTCATTGCAGTGATGTTCGCATTGGTGGACACTGCGGAGGGTTTGGGGAGAGCTCTCCATACTCCAGCCTGCTGCTGGAACATCGAAGAGTAGAGGTGTCCAATCATGTTTCCATTCTGGTCTGCCATCAATCCAACCAGGTATTGGACCGAGCCCAGTCCGACCGAGTCCGTGATCCACCGGCCTCCGTCGAGCGGGCGCTTCACCATCTTCTGCGGATACGAGCCCGACATATACAACCATCCCGCTCTGTTTGACCCAAATGCCGCCACACCGGCATAGTCCACGAATGTGAGCCCCGCGGTATCGATCGCCCATGCACCGCCCTGCTTTTTTGCGTAAGGCGCATCAGCATAGGCGGCGAGGTCGATGTCGGCTCTAATATGCTTCGTCCCGGCTTCGTCAACGAACAGCGGCGACGCTGCCCTTGCCGGCAGTCCCGCGTTCTCCTGGTTCCACGAGATTCCGTTGTCCGTGCTGGTGAAAATCGAAAAGGAATTCGTATTGGGATAGTACGAGGAAAAGATGTTACCCGGGTTTCCTGATTGAAGAGTAAGGCGGGAAAGGTACCCCGACGATGGGTAGAGCTTGGTCCACGACGTATCCTTCGACCCTTTTCCAAATATCCCCAGATCAGTAGACACGACGAAACGACCGTTCGTGGTACGAGCGAAGCCGTAGTAGTTTCTGGCCTTCACTTGCTTGTTGGTCTCTATCCAAGTCGTTCCGCGGTCTGTGCTGATGAACGACCCGAAGTTTGTGGCAACGTTTAGGAGCGTATCGCCGGCAATCCCGTTCACGATGACACTCTGTCCGGTGATCGAGCGGAGAGCTCCATCAATTCGCGTCCACGGCGGTGTTCCGCCCGCAGATCGGTACACCGGGCCGCCGGAGAAACCACCGCCATTGACCGCGTAAATGTTTCCGAACGCATCATCGGTGAATTGCGTGATCTGCACATTTCCCATGCCGGCCGTATCATGGAACCAGAAAGTACCCGCATCTGTGCTGAACCAGACACCGCTGCTGTTCGAGCCCACATAGATTCGCTGGCGCCGGTCGACGAACACTGCGGAGAGTGGCTGCGTCGGGAGGGAACTGATTTTTCTCCATGTACTTGAATCAGCGTGTTGCCGGTACAATCCTTGGTTGCCGCCGGACCCCGACGTGGTCGCATAAACGAACTGGAGAGTGTCAAGGTCAATGTCAGTCGGAACATCACCATGGAGCCCGGTGGTGTCCACGTTCCATGTCTTCCCACTGTCCCGACTGACACGGATCACTGAGGAAGAAAGACTGTAGAGTGCGTCGCCCACGATCTTTCTGAACGATTCGGAACCAAGGGGCCCCGGTGGGAGCCATCGTTGACTTGACCACGGCTTCTTGGGATCTTGGCCGGGAGAGCACACCACGACTGATCCGTCGTCGAGGAGCACTACAACAGGAAGTGTGGATTGCTTGGTGCCGGATTTCTGGGCGGCGCTGACAACGGACCGTCCGGGAGGTGTTCGGTACACGAGTACGTCGGTAGCTGCAATTGCATTGTTGGGATCTGACGGATCGGCGATGACTATCCACACCGAGTGATCTTCATATGAACCATAGATTTCACTTTCCCCAAACCAATCGATAAAGAAGGTACCACTCAGATAGCTTCCGGGCGGCCCGGCTAACTCTTGCGATTGCGCCCGAATCGATGGCACAACGAGGTAGAGGAGGAAGACGAAAAGGCGAATTCGATTATGGATTTGTGATGGATGGGGTTGCGTATCAGTGAGTCTCTTGACGTCCATGTGGAATCCCTCCTGTGCTAGCGTCCTGTGGTGGCAGACATTCCAATCGGTTTCAGCGAGTCGTCGACAAGCCAGAGGGGTAAAGGGCGAAGTATTTGAAGGTTCAAAGAGTCTGCCACTCCACGATAGCGGAGCGTTTTGAAGCGACGGATGGAGAGAATCGAGATGAGGAAGGTGTCGATGACGGAGTGCTGGGGGAAGGAGTCACCAGCGCGGAAGGTCCCTGATCGCCGCTACTCGGTGAGGCGGAACGATTCGTCGATCCCGACAGCCTGCTCCACATAAGACCTCCCGGGACTGCTTATGATGACCTCCCTGGCAGGTTGGGAGAGGTACATCAGCAATCGTCATGCAAAAGAACAAGAACAGATGAATAACGGCTAAAGCATATTGTTGGGAACCACTATCAAGTCAAATTCGTTCCCGTAACAACAGTGCAGCAAGACTCCTTGAGGGGGACTTTTTCCATCCGTCACGCCGCTTGTCTGTAGTAGTGATGATGCAACCCACCCAGTACAGCGCTCCGGCAAACAGGAGCACCTGTTTTCTCTCGCTCCCCAGCCCTCGGAATTCTTTGCTGAATCCCCTGATGCGGGCTCTGACCATCATAGAACGCGACATATTCATCCAGAATCCTCTGGACCTGATTCTTGCCTGTCAGCAGGAAATTATCCAGCTCCTCTCTCCCCACTGTCCTGAAAGACCGTTCCATGATGCTGCTTATGTTCGGAATTGCCACTCTTGTTCTGAACGATACCAGAGTGAATGCCAGACAATCGGGATTGACATTAGAGCACTGTCATGGATAAGAATACGCCCTACGGTGTATGGATTCGCTTGAAAGTATTAACTCCTGCCGGACAAATTCCCTGGTCAGGTCTTCAGTAATGGCAAACTGGAGAGTTTCTTCAGTGCCATGACCGATGTCTTCCGTCCTGGGAAAGAGACACCCTTGAATTCAATCTTAGAACCGTCATCCGCTGACATCGGCGGAGCTTCCGGGTATTCTGGCAGCGGAAGAACGGTCGATTCCTGAACGACCAGCATCACTCAAACTCAGGTCAATCTGATTGAGCAGATGGCCAGCGACAACCCGCTCTGGTGTTTCTCGCATTCATGAAGAGCTGGCGAAAAACGGGATTTAACTCTCGGATTTCCGCCCCTATGTGAAACATCCTCAAGAAAACGCCACTGACGGCCAAGCAACGCTGGAAGACATTCCTGAAGAACAATTCCTAATAAATCGTCTCCGCTGACTTCCTCATCGTTCCAGCAATGCTTCTGCTCCACATACAAAATGGATCGGTCAGAGGTGACCAGTGATCCACTAGTCATGATGAATATTCTGAGGATGGGCCTCTGTGCAATGGCGTCTCGATTAGGGAATCATCAATGCCAAACAATCATTCAACATCAGCAGAGCGAATGCTTTCGATCAGAGAGGCCTGCTCTCTATCGGGAGTCAGTTGAAGACAGATGGACCGGTGGATGAGCGATGGGAGACTTGCGGCGATCTACGTTGGACGAGAACGCAGATTTCCTTTCTGGCATCTGAGGGAATTCCAGGAAGAATTGATCGCTGAACACAAGCGGATGCTTGATCGACTGAGAAGTGCAGGTGCTTCTGAGGCAAGCACCCGATCTTTTCGCAAATCAACTCCTCCTCTCGTTAGCTGATGAACTTGGCCCCATTGATGGTACAATCTCATTCCAAGTATGGCGACACTTTATATTCGAGCACGATCCCCTTTTGTCTGGATAGGTTATTCGCTAGGCGGAGTCAGATTTGACCGATCGACAGGGATCCGATGGATCCGCAAACGAGATGGCACACCGACAATTCCCCCCAGAAGCTAAGGAATTCAAGCGCCGAGTCGAAGCGCACATCACTACCGGAGAGTGGGAAACAAATCTCCCCAGGAGGAAGACGAAGCTGACTTTCCGAAACGCGCTGGAGTACGACATCGAGGTCAAAGGTCCAAAACTTGCCGACAGCACCCGCAAGATGTATCAACTTTCAACAAGCAAAGCAGAAGATATCCTGGGCGACGCTGATGTGAATCAGCTCACTGAAGATACGATGCTCGACCTGCGTCAGAAGCTACTTGAAAATGACGGCAAGCCGAATGCTGCGATCTGGTTGCGACATTTGGGAGTCCTCCTGAACCTTGCCAAAAGGAAGAAGCTCATCCAGGAGAACCCCATCACACCCGATGTCAAATTTCGCCCACCAGATGAGCCTGTCACCTGCTACACAGAAGTCCAACTTGGCAATCAGCTGCAAACAGCTGACGCGGAAGGATGCGAGGGTCTCTCAGACCAGATGCTTTTCCTAGTCTATTCAGGCTTCCGGAGTCAGGAATCGTGCTCTGGAAAATGGAGCCAAGTCGATTTTCAGCGACGAATCATCCGCTATTGGAATCAGAAAGGAAAACGCTGTGAGGACCAACCGATGGATGCGCAGTTCGTGGAATTCCTGGCCGCTCTACCGCACCGATATGAACCCTATGTTTTTCGCATTCGTCACAAGTCAGGCACTCAACCATGCAGTGCGTCGTATCAACAAGATTCTAGGACATGTTAAATCCCTAAATGTACACACACTCAAAACGTGTGCGGTCGGCAGGTGGAAAGCGATGCACCTGGATATTCTCACGATATCCAAGCTTGCTCACCACAGAAGCATCGAAACGACAAGAAGACACTACGACTTTTTTGATACCGGGAAAATACTAGGCCAGATGGATATGGTGTTGTAAGGTGGAAATGTGTCGTTGGGACCGAAAGGCAATTCAGAATCTACTGCACTTTCACTGCACTCCGAAGATCCATCATAATTCTACCACTTCAGAAGAACATAAAAGCCTGAATCTGATCTAGATTCAGGCTTCTTTCGTGCACCCACCAGGACTCGAACCTGGAATCCACTGATTTAGAGTCCGGCCATGACCGACCAATACGCGCAAAATAGGGCACTCTTCGAAATTTGGGTTGCTATATACTGCTATAAACTGTCACAGATTAGCATAGAGTTACTGCACTTTCACTGCACTCATTCAAGTCGCTCGCCTCCCCCCTTACAGGATTCCGAGAGACGGTGGCTCGAAACGTCTCTGTCACTCCGCGCGAGCAAGAGAGGATCGCCGACACTGTGTGGGATTGAAGAAACATCGGATCGTCCAAGTCTGCTATTTCAAAAGCAACAATCTACACTGCTGGACAAAACTTCCTGCTCGCATTCTGTAGAAGTATACTCCGCTCGACAGCCCTGAGCCATCGAACTTGACCTCGTGATAGCCTGCATCTTGTTCACCATTCTGGAGAACAGCAACCTGCCGGCCGAGTGTGTTGAAGACAGTCAACATCACATGCGAGCGATTAGGCAGGCCGTAGCGGATTGTCGTCGAGGGATTGAAGGGGTTGGGGTAGTTCTGCATCAGCACCAAATCACCCGGGATTCCCTGAGGCATAGTATTGACTGCCGTGAGTGAACGCAAGAAACGTCCAGTACTGCTGTATGGCCCCCACCCCGAGAGATTATGCGCCCTCACTCGCCAGTAGTACTCCATGCTTTTGATCATATTCCGGATCACGGCAGTTGTGTCCGTTAGTAACGAGTCTATCGCTTTGAGGGTGAACACTGAATCGACGCTGTATTCCAGCCAGTATCTGTCCACCTGTGGTTCCGTTGCTTTCCATCTTAACAGCAGGGTATCGGCATTTACCACAGCATTCTGTGATGGGTCAACGAGAGTTATTGTACCCGGCAGCGAGAGACCCGTCGAGAACTGCCAAGGATGTGAAAAGGCACTGATGCCGGTTGCTGGATTGTAGGCGTTGACATGCCACCAATACGAGGTCAGGAACGACAACGAATGCAGTACCGCAAACGTGTCCACCGTCGGGAAGTCATGCAGAATGAGTCCCGGGGTAAATGTGGAATCACGACCAACTTGCAGGTGGAACGAACTTGCTCCAGCGGCACGAGTCCACAGTACTGTCACCGGCGTGTCCAAACCCGCTGTCATATGAGGGGGCGCTAGAGGTATGGGAAATGCGGGATCTGTGACAGTAAGAAAGGGTGTTGTCGACCAAGGCTCACCGTCTGTTTCGACCTCCTGACCGTCGCTGTCAGCATATTCGACACTCGTGACAAAGTACGATCCGTTCGCATTCAGTGTGAAATACATCTTGTCGGTTCTCGTCGCTCCGACACCTAACAACGCATTAGAGCTGGAAATGACGAGGTCATACGGGGGAACTTTGTCGCGATCAATGACCATACGTGAACGTACGGTTCGATCTAAAGCCCCTGAGTACGAAGGATTCCGCACGATGACTTCAGATCGAAGACCTGTCCATCGACCTATCGTTGTCGTGTAGACTGATTGGTTTGTCGTCGTATCATAGATGTGCCATTCGAGATTGTATGGTGCATTGCGCGTGAAACTCTCTGTTGTTGTCGCAGTATCTGCAATGGAAACACCGGATTTCTTACCCCAATAGAGGTGAGGAATGGCCGCGTTTTCTGGTCGCACTTGATTTACCGTGTAAGAATAGCCGGTGCCCGCCGGAACAGACGAGAACGCCGTTACTCCTGAAGTATCGGTGCTCTGTTGTGCAACGAACGCACCAGTTGGTGAGAAGAGGGTGACCCTTCCCTCCGTTCCGGGTCCCCCCCAATCCTCGGCGTTGTGCACAGTGACTGCGAGGGTACCAGTAGGGGGGATCATCTCCGACAGTGGACGCCTCCAGACTCCGCTGCCAGCCGTCCCAGCAAAGAGATTCGTGCCGCTTGCGGAAAGAGCTACCACATAAGCGCCCGTAAAACCCGTACCGATCGACGTCCAATTTGTACCGTTGTTGGTGGAGAGAAAAAGGCCGCGACTAGTGCTTGAAAAAAGATTCGCGCCACTCACGGCAAAGCATCGGCCAGCGACGTGATCGTCGGGACCCGCTATGCCCGTTTTAGCCGGAGTCCAGCTCACACCTCTGTCGGTAGAGAGATAAATTCCGTCGAAACCTCCTCCTGCAAACAGATTCGTGGCGATACCTGCAATAGCCCCGAAACCGAGGTCAAGGAACCGCAAGCCGTTGCTGGCGTGGATCCAGCTTGTACCGTTGTTGGTTGAGCGAAAGATGCCCTTACGAACCGTCCCGAAAAAGAGATCCGTGTCAATCGCCGCAACGACAAGTACATAGAGGTCCTCCATGCTTGGAGTCACCGAAGTCCAACTCGTGCCCCAATTGGTGGAGAGACAAACGCCGCCATAATCAGTCCCGGCAAAGAGATTCGTGCTGCCTGTCCCGCCGCCAGGGGGAGAGATGGCGAGAGCGTTGACATAAGGGCTCGTCAGGCCCTCATTGACCGCGGCCCAGCTCGCTCCGTTGTTCGAGGAGAGAAAAACTCCGCCACCATAAGTCCCGGCAAAGAGATACGTGCCGCCCGTCTCGCCACCAGCTGGAGAGATAGCAAGATCGTTGACATAAGGCCACGCCAGGCCGCTATTGACCGCCGTCCAGCTTGTCCCTCCATCGGTGGAGAGAAAGACCCCACCGCCGGCAGTCCCGGCAAAGAGATTCGTGTCATTCACGACAAAAGCATGCACATCTGTGTTTGTCAGGCCCGCATTGACCTCGGTCCAGCTACCCCCGTTGTTCGATGAGAGAAAGACTCCGCCGCCAGCAGTCCCGGCAAAGAGATTCATGTCACTCACGACAAAAGCACGCACATCTGTGTTCGTCAGGCCCGCATTGACCTCGGTCCAGGTATCGCCGTTGTTCGATGAGAGAAAAACTCCGCCACCAAAAGTCCCGGCAAAGAGATTCGTGTCACTCACGACAAAAGCACGCACATCTGTGTTCGTCAGGCCATCTTTGACCTCGGTCCAGCTATCGCCGTTGTTCGATGAGAGGAAAACGCCACCAGAGGTCCCGGCAATGAGATTCGTACCGCCCGTCCCAGTACCACCTGGAGAGATGGCAAGAGCGTAGACATAAGTGTTCGTCAGGCCGTTATTGACCGCAGTCCAGTGACCGCCGTTGTTGGTGGAAAGAAAGACGCCGTCGCCATCAGTCCCGGCGAAGAGATTCGTGCCGCTTACGGTAAAAGCACGGACATTCGTGCTCGTCAGGCCGGCCGCGGTCCAGCTAGCGCCGTTGTTCGCGGAGAGAAAAACGCCACCAGAAGTCCCGGCAAAGAGATTCGTGCTGCCTGTCCCGCCGCCAGGGGGAGAGATGGCGAGAGCGTTGACATAAGGGCTCGTCAGGCCCGAATTGACCGCGGTCCAGCTCGCTCCGTTGTTCGCGGAAAGAAAGACGCCGCTGCCCGAAGTCCCGGCAAAGAGATTCGTGCCGCTCACGGCAAAAGCACGTACATTCTTGTTCGTCAGGTCCGCATTGACGGCGGTCCAGCTAGCCCCGTTGTTCGCGGAGAGAAAAATTCCGCCACTATAAGTCCCGGCAAAGAGATTCGTGCCGCTGAGGGCCAAACACTGTATGGTGCCGCCGTAGGGCCCATTCGTTTGCACCCATTGAGCAGTCGCACAGGGGCAGAACAGAACAATGACGAGCGCGAGACAGATGAATTGTGTTCTCATGTTGTCCCCCTTTCGAGAAAATCGGAGCAAGCATCGATGATACTCGCGCAAGACTCACTGGTCGTCGGGTGAGACGATAGTGCGGAAGCACCCGGCGGCATACCTGCGCCCACAGCGAGCCACACTTTGTGAATACGGAAGTCACTACCTACGAAAGGAGGGAGTGCAGCTGGAGACAAAAGATCAGGTGCGCTTCCAGGTCTGACGCGGGGACCCCGACCACCGCATTCGACTTGTGTAAGCTGACAGCAATATACAAACTGGATCGTCGAAAGTCTGTAGGAAGAATGATGATTCTTCGTGTAGGAATGTTCTTACAAACTGGAATTCGTGCGGCTCCTTCGGGCGGGAATTGCGTGAGGATTCGAAGGTCCGAACCACTGACTTTTTTTGCCTCGACACGGGCTGGAAACGCCGAAGGGCCGCGTCTGCAAGGCGGAAAGGGGCCGAACCGAACTGCAATCGCAAATCACAGATTACTGCATTTTCACTACACTCGATCAAAAACCGGTTATCACCCCTCCCCCACAACACAAAAACCCCGAATGCGTTTCACATTCGGGGTTTTCGTGCACCCACCAGGACTCGAACCTGGAACCCACTGATTAAGAGTCCGACCATGACGACCCAAAATACGCAAAATGGGGCACTTCTCGGCAGTTGGGTTGCTATAAACTGCTATAGATTGCCACAGATTAGCATAGAGTTACTACACTTTCACTACACTCATTTGGGGCGGGGACCGCCTTCGTCTATGAATATCTCAAGATGTAATTGACATTGTCAAAAGAGCATTGTCATTGACGTTCACCGCACTCATCCGGGGCAGGCATTAACCATGGTGGGATCCAGAACCAACCGCTCGCGAGGGAACAACCGGCGCCCGTTTGATTCTAAGACTGCCCTGCGCTATCTTGTTGCATCAGAGAGGTCCACACGTGACGCCAGCAATTCAAGTCAGCAGCGAACAAGTAGCCGAATTCTGTGCACGGCACAGGATCTGTCGGGTTGCGCTCTTTGGCTCCGTTCTGCGCCCGGATTTCCGCCCCGAGAGCGACGTCGATGTGCTTGTTGAGTTCGAACAGGGAGCTGCTGTTGGTTTTTTCGGGCTTGCCCGGCTTGAGCGTGAGCTATCCTCTCTTCTCGGAGGCCGGAGGGTCGACCTTCGCACACCGCAGGACCTCAGCAGATACTTCAGAGACTCCGTTGTCGATCAGTCCTACGTGATTCATGGACCAAGCTGACCTCATCCGACTCTGCCACATGCGAGACGCAGCGGCCGAGGCTCTCCTGCGCTATTTCAAAAGAAGAAGCCGCCGCGTCTGCACAAAGTCCCCTGCCTTCATCCGGTAGAAGTACACGCCGCTCGACAGCCCTGAACCGTCGAACCTCACTTCATGGTTCCCCGGTTCCTTCTTCTCTCTCACAAGCACCGCCACCTCGCGACCAAGCATATCATGGACAACGAGCCTTACCGGACTCGTCACTGGCAACTGGTAACTGATCGTCGTGACTGGATTGAAAGGATTTGGATAATTCTGCTCGAGAGCAAACTCTACTGGTAGCGGAGTCTGCTGGCCATCGACACTCACTGTTGGATCATATGTTACACTACCCACCTTGCAGAGCAACCAGCCGTTCGGATCCACAACGATCGAATCAACGATTCTCGAAGTGGCAATCCGAAATGTGTCGTTCAGACTACTCTGGAACACCCGGACAGTAGTATCTCCGCCTGCAAATGTCAGCTTGAACTCCAGAGAGGTCTGAAAGAACGGCGTTACCGACGGCATCGAGGGAGCTTGCGTTGAAACAATCTTCACCTTTCCCGATTCCCTAGTCCATCGAATGGTGAAGGTGGGATATCCTTCCCCATAGTACCACTGGGCAAAGAACGCAGTGAAATCTCTCCCTGTTTTCCGCGTGAGAAACTCTTTGAATATCCTCCCCGGTTATGGCGCGACCGGAAAATTCAGCGAGGTACTCTTTCAGGAGTCGGAAGAATAGAGAATCGCTCCCCAGTTCAAATCGAAGGAGATGGAGAATCATGGCTCCCTTCGAATACGTCAGACGATCATCCAAAATTCGAGATTCGTTGTATCTGTCAGCCGGTGGAATGTAGACGCTTCCACCCGGGAAGGGACATCACAAAGTTCCTAGTTAACGCCAAATTGTGGTGGGCTACCGACCGATCAAGAAAATGCTCCATCGCGATCTGCTCGGCATAGGTCGCGAATCCTTCTGCAAGCGCCAGATCGCATTCAGTCAACGGACCGACTGTTGAGCCAAACCATGCATGACTCAACTCATGGGGGACAAACCATGTTTGACCGCCTCCCGAGTAAACCACCACTGCGGTATCGAGCCGCAGTTCAGAAAAGAGCGAGAGCCCTAGGACGTACATAGCGCCGCCCGGTCCAATCGGTGGTCACGAAATGGTGCTCATTGCGCCAAAACGGGATCGGGCCGAAGAGCGAAGTAAAATATGCCAGGTATTCCTTGGATTTCTCGATGACGGCGATCTGCTTGTTCAAGTAGGGGCTTGCTGGGAAAAGGAATCCGCGGATCACCATCGAATCGGCGACGGCTGGAAGATAAGAGGAGGTTCTGTATTCCGCGTACGGTCCAACCACAAATTCGATATCGGTCGGAGGAAGGGGCCATCGGCTGGAAAATTCCCATCGGATTTTTCCGCTCACTACTCGAGAGTAGCCGATGAGCGCTCCTGTCGCAACGACTGTATTCGCCTGATCGGCCACGATGGTGATATCCACAGAATCTGCCCAGTCTTCCATCGTGTCCTTACAAGGGAACAAGTAAGACGCATAGAACGGCCATACGTATACGATACATGAATGCCATACCGTACTTGGATCCACGGACCAATCCCAGACCCCGGCGTTGGCGTCGTCACCATGATAGAAACACCTGTGAAATGAATGAGCCACCACCGGGAATGGGTGGATTCATCGGGATCTGAATGAGGTTGTTTTGGTGGACAAAAGACCGTCGGACCCCATCGACAACTGACTGAATCGGTGATCATTGTTGCGCCGCCGGCCGTGTTGATCAGTGCGATGACGAGGGTATCGATGGGTGTGCCGCCCACCGATGCACTCATGGTCGTGTTTCCTCCGAACGCTGTAACGGCGGTGGAGATGTTGAGATCCAACCCATAATATTTCACATCGTAGAGCAGGAGCTTATCGCGCATTGCAGAGGTGGTGGCATTGACGGAAGCGACCGAGATGGCAACAACACTTTTCGGTATCGAGTCTCTCTTCGTATATGTTTCTTTGGCCAAAAGCACACGCCGAATTCATCAGGAGTATTGCAGGAACAAATCCGAGAATGCTCAGAACACGTTGCCCATGTTTCATAGACCACACTCCTTTCTGCGCGTTGTTACTGTAACGCTGGGGAAGAATTCCACGGGGAGCCAAATCGCATTTGATCTCCTTTCGTGGTGGGGGGACTCACCTTCGGCCAGGGGGTAAAATACTACTTATGAGGGGGGGGCAAATAGGATGTACGTTGCAGTGTTGGGCCACTACGTTGCATTCCTTCAAAAAGAACGCTGCGGAGGGCAAGAAATGCGGATTGGAGAGCCTGCGGGTAGGCTAGGCCGAGTCTTAGATCCTGCCGGTGGTCTCGGAGCCTTTGAGGAACTCGCTTGGTGTGACGCCAAATTGCCGATGGAAACTTCTCGAGAAATGTGATGGGTCGGTGAAACCTACCCCATAGGCGATTTCGGAGATTGTCCCGGTCCCAGCTCTTGAGCAAATCCATTGCTCGATGGAGCCGTAAGTACCGGATGAAATCACTTGCTGTAAGGTTTGTGAGGGCGGTGAGCTTGCGGTGAAGCTGCGAACGACTCATGCAAAGCTCTGTGGCAAACTCCTCGACATTGAACTTCTCATCTGCCATTCGCCCTTCGGCTACTGCCTTCGCGCGCTGGAGAAATGCATCATCCATTGAAGCGACAGCAATCTCCCCCGGCTTCAGCGGAACCGAGACTCTGAACCGTTCCCTTAGCTTTCGGCGAAGATCGATCAGGTTCTTCACCCTGGCAAGAAGCTCCTTCGGTTCGAATGGCTTGATGAGGTAGTCGTCAGCGCCAATCTCCAGTCCTTCAATTTTGTTTTCACTGGCCGCTTTTGCTGTGAGCAGGATTATGGGAATGTGACTCGTCTTCTCGTCAAGCTTCAATGCTCTGCAGACTTCATAACCATCCTTTTTCGGCATCATCACGTCGCTGATGATGAGGTCGGGTATGATCTCCAGGGCCTTTTCAATGCCTTCCTCACCATCCCGTGCTTCCGCCACTTGATAAGCTGAAACAAGATAGTCTTTGATGTATACACGCACATCTGCATTGTCCTCGACGATGAGGACGATCGACTTCTCCCCCTTGGCCTTTTCGAATTCTGGTTCTTCCTCTAACTCTTGAAAAGGCTTGTCGGCATCAAGAACGTACACTTTATGAAGCGGAGGCTCGTCGCTGACAGGTGCTTCGATGATCTCATCGTCCTTCAGGTGGCTTCGCCCCAATGGAAGTCGAACCGTGAACGACGTTCCTCGTCCGACTTCACTGTGCACCTGGATTGTCCCATGGTGTAAGTCAACCAGCTCCTTCACAAGCGCAAGTCCAATGCCCGAGCCTTCATGCTCACGGGTTTGCGAAGCATCGACCTGGAAAAAGCGATCAAAGACCTTGTCGAGCTGATCTGGTGGTATGCCGATGCCCGTGTCGGAGACGGAGAGCTCAAACCATTCCCCACCTCCCCCACTCACCCCCTCCCGAGGATTTGCAGTTGCGTCAACGGGTGAGGAGGAGAGTTGCACTTCGACCCTACCTCCCTCCGGCGTGAACTTGAACGCGTTCGAAAGCAGGTTCGTCAGAATCTTCTCCACCATTTCTCTGTCACAATAGACTTCAATCTCTTCCCGTTTAGCATACAAGCTCCAGTGAAATGCCTCTCAAACCCGCGGACGATTCGAATGAGTATGCAATGCCCTTCACAAGAGGAACGATGTTCATTCGTGTGGCGCGCAATCTCATTGCCCCTGCCTCGAGCTTCGAGAGGTCGAGTAACTGGTTGATGAGCCTGAGAAGTCGCTGGCTGTTTCGCAGCATCATGCTCATGCTTCGTCTCTTGTTTTCCTCCGTCTCCATAGCCAACAACCCATTGAGCGGACCGCTAATAAGTGTCAGAGGTGTACGGAATTCGTGCGAGATGTTGGCAAAGAACCGGGATTTGAGACGGTCGATCTCAGCGAGATGCTCCGCTTTGAAGTGATCCATCTCTGCCTGCTGCTTCAATTGAACTCCCCTCAATCGAAGTCGGTAACCCACAAATAGCAGTCCAATGAGGATGCCAGCGTACGCAGCGTATGCCCATCTCGACAGCCACCAGGGTGGAGCGATACTTATAGCCAGAGAAATCTCCTGGTTAGGCCATTCGTTCCGCATCGATCCGGCACTGACCCTGAACAGGTAATCGCTGGGACGCAAACCGGGGTATCGTACGAAGCGACGGCCCTCCGGCTTCACCCACTCCTCCTCTAAACCTTCAAGTTTGTATGTGTACCGGACCAGGTGTGGGGCGTCAATATCGATTGCGGCAAATTCGAACTCGATCACATTCTGGGAGTGATCTAGAAGCAATGGAGCCAATACCACCCGCAAGCGGCGGGGCGAAAGTCGGATTGTCATTGACTGACATTCTTGTGATGAGCAAAGCGGGCACCGGACGTCGCAGCTGAACACTGTCGGGATCCACCATGTTTATCCCCGTTCCCGCGAGAAGCACCGTCCCGTTGTCCAGGCTTTCCATCGCACGCACTTCGCCACAGACGCCGTCAGAGGGATCAAAGTCTGCGAACAGTCCGGTCGCCGGATCGAGGATTTCAAGCCCGTGAGGAATGTTCCGCACCCACAGGCGACCCTTTCTGTCGGCACCAAGCGGGAAGACATGCTTTGTGCCTTTGAGAGCGGGATTGGAGAATCTTGAAAATGATCTGGTCGCGGGATCCCAGAGGTTGATGACAGAAGTTGCGCAGATCCAGATGCGTCCGGACGCGTCCTCGTAGGTCAAACGCGTACGGTCACCGCTCAAGGAGCGTGGGTTGGAGGGATCGTGAACATACCGGTCCGTATTTCCGGTGGCCGGATCGATCACCAGAAGTCCGTCATGCTCCGTCGTGACCCACATCTTACCGTCGCGAGCTCTCATGATCGTATTGGTCCTGACAGTGCCGAGGCTCTGGAACTGCCCGGAGGCAGGAGAGAACTTCATCAAGCCGCATTCCCCACCGGACACCCAGAGTGTATCCCCGGAACCCTGGGCGATACTCATTATCTCAGGGCGATTGCCGAACTGGCTCGCGTAGCGATAGTTTTTGACCTGTCCTGTAGCAAGGGTGACCCGATAGAGGCCCAGCCCATTGGTGCCATACCAGAAGTCGCCATGTGCGTCAATCAGCGAGAGAGTGCGATCTGGCCACTGGAGGTCCGGATTCTTTCCCTGAAAGACATCGATGGTCTTGAGAACCCGCAGATTCGAGACGTTGATGCGAAGGAGCTTTCCGGCCCATGATGCGAACCAGTAGTTTCCCTCCTGGTCATGATCGACAGTCGCAAAGCCGGTCAACCATCCGTTTCGTTCCTGAACTCCGTAATGCGGAAATCGTCGGGACTTTGGACTCACAAAGAATATCCCGCCTGCGTTCTCCCCTGCCCAGAGCGTACCAGTGCTGTCAACGGACAGAGCTATTGCCTGTCCTTTCGGGGTCTGACCCCACGCCAGGTAGGGATCGCAACGTCCCTCTTCGGGAGAAAACCGATCAAGTCCCTCCGGGGTCGCTATCCACAGAGTACCTTGTCGATCACGTACGATATCCGAGACCTGGTCAGATCTGATCGACAGACTGTCGTGTTTGTTGTGCCTGTAGTTCAAGACGGCAGCGTCCCTCGAAGAAATTCGGAACAGTCCTTCTGCGAACGTCCCCAACCAGAGAGTTCCATCAAGCTCCTGGTACATGCAAGCAATGGCTAGCGAATCAAGGCGACGTCCGGCGGCACCGGTAAAGTTTGGTCGTGAAACTGAGAGAGTTGCCGGATCCAACACGAACAATCCTCCCACAGAAGCGACAAGAAGCTTCCCGTCCGCACGTTCGCAAATATCGCTCACTTCGATGTCTCTGGGGCCCAGAGGCACTGAAGTAAAGCGGATATAGCGGGCAAGTGAATCAATGCCATAGGGTTCGGCGCTAGTTGGGATGTCAATCCGCACCACACCTGCCGACGTCCCCACCCACAGAGTGCCCCGCCGATCTTCAAGAATTGCATAAACGGATTTAGCCTGTAGCCAGGATGAGTCTCCCCGTCGGGGGGTGAAATTGACGAACCGTTCACGGGAGAGATCAAACACGCTCAGCCCGGTCTCCCAAGATCCCACCCAGAGACGCTTCTTGCTGTCGAATCTGAGCACGGAGGTTACGTTTGAGGAAATGGAATTCGGATCATCCGGGACATTGCGATATACCTTACAGCCATATCCGTCATATTTCTCGAGTCCATTTGCAGAAGAGATCCAGAGAATGCCATCCTGGTCGCGGATCAGACGGTGCATGCTGTTGTCATCAGGGAGGCCCTGTATTCGCTGGAAGTGGAAGACGGGGAGGAGTCGCTCTTGGGCGGAAAGAGGAAAACAGAAGGAAAGCATGAGAAACAGCCCCAGCAATCCAGTCCTGACCTGATGGGTTCGTCCAAAAAGAGTGAGGAAACAGATGGTCAAGCTGCGCACGAGACCCCCCTCCTTCTGCTCAAGGGTGACGAAAGACTGGAAAAGTGGAGACGCCCTTGGGTCAGAAAATAGAGAATCGTTCGGAGAGTGTCAAGCTACCTTTGTGCGCCAATCACCAGATCACAAACCTAACTGATCGGATTCCGAACCGAAGGACCAATCTCAGTTTGAACAACTATCACGTGTACCGAGACGAGCCCAAGTCTGCGGGGTGATTGATCGCGTGGCCTTGTCGAACGGTTTGTTCATGATGGGGGTTGTGCAAGGATAGAGTTGTGAAGAAGAACAGCGGACCACGAGAGCAAAAAACCTGCATCCGATGGACGAGACCAGACCGCTCATCCGTGCTCGATTGGCGTCGCGCGAAGCCAAGAACGCCGTTAGGATTCGAACCTCCGAACCACTGATTCTTTTTTGGCTGCGATGCGGGGGAAAATCGCAGAGACGATACATCTCTTAGAGAGAAATCGCTCAACCGACCTGCAATCGCAAATCACATGTTGCTACACTTTCACTACACTCCTGCAAAAGCCGGTTATCAGCGGTCCCGCCACAAAAACGAAAAGCCCGACCTTCGTCGGGCTCTTCTGTAACTCTTTGTCCAATCCACACTTGTGGATTGTCCATCCACCATCCACAATCGTCTCGTGCACCCACCAGGACTCGAACCTGGAACCCACTGATTAAGAGTCAGTTGCTCTACCAATTGAGCCATGGGTGCATAATGCGTGCGGCTTTGTAAGTGTTACAAAAGCAGTCCACAAAATATAAGATAAGGAACCGAGATCCCAAAAGCAAGAAATCCATAGTCCTTCAATCCGGTGAAAACGACGAAACCCGGGCAGAGGTGGCCCGGGTAATGTCGTTGGTTTAACCCCCTGCGCTATTTCACAAGTGCCAGCTTTCGCGTGGTCACGACGTTTCCCGCGTGGAGAGTATAGAAATATACTCCACTGACAAATTGGGATCCGTCAAAACGGATTTCGTGAACGCCACTCTCCTGCTCCCCGCTAACCAGTACATCGACCTGCTCACCTAGAATCGTGTGAACCGTGAGAGTCACATGTGCTGCCTGGGGCAACATGTAACGAATCGTCGTCGTCGGATTAAAGGGATTCGGGTAGTTCTGGTCAAGTTCGAAAGAGCCAGGAAGCGAAATCCCGTCCGTCATGGAGGAGACAATCAGCTGTAAAGATTCGGTGAAGTGAACCAGACCATCCAGGTCGGTCTGCTTCAACCGGTAGTGCCACATCCCTGCACCGGCCGTTGGATCAACGTAGCTGTAGACGTGCATCTCATCGGTTGTTCCGTGGCCGGCAACGAAGCTGTTGGGCAGATCGGCGAAAGCCGTCTCTTTGTCGCTCCGACGCTGGACGGAGAACCCAAAGTTGTTGATCTCGCTGATCGTCTTCCAATTCAGCAATACACTATTCCCTGCTGTCATGCCGATGGTGAACGAAGAGAGAGTGATGGGGAGTGGAGGGTCTACGATGACCTCCCCATGCACCGCGGTATATGGGATATCCGTGTTTCCGGAAGTGCGGAGACTTCCGCTCTGTAATTGAATTGGTGTTGTGCCTGAACCCTGCGCCGTAAACTGCACGGTGAATATCGTTCCGAAGCCGGTCGACGCACCGGTGCCGAGGATTGCCTGGTCGACGGTGAGTGTGTCAATGTTTAGAAGACCGGGTGAGAGCAAGGGCGACAGTAGAAATGCTCCGGGGAGGAAAGATCCCAGGGTGACGCCGCTGTAATGAAGAACAGCGCTGTTGAAGACAATTCTGACATTCGCCGCGTGAAGGCCTGTAACAGTGTTCACCGTCACGTCAATACTAAGCGCGTCAGAAATGTTCACAGTTTTTGTCGAGGGTGACACTGCTAAAGTCGCTGTCTGACCGGGCATCACCTGCGCCGCAAGCACGATGGCCACGGCAACACTAAAGATCCGGGAAAAGGAAAGCATATAACCTCCGCGTAATTGGCAAGGATTCACGATATTGCAGCCCTTATTTCAACAACAACATCCTCTTTACCTCGGTGAACTGACCGGCCTGCAACCGGTAGAAGAAGACACCGGATGAAACCGTATGCTGGTCCATGTCCCTACCGTCCCACTGGGCCTGGTAGAACCCCGATTCCTTCAATTCCTGGACAAGGGTTGCGACCCGCTGGCCGAGCATGTTGTACACTTCCAATGTCACTTCTCCCGCCGCCGGGACCTCAAACTCAATCGTAGTGGTTGGATTGAACGGGTTCGGATAATTCTGCTTCAATCCGTAGCTCGTCGGCACCGCTTCACCTGCTCCCTTAACCTTCTGCACCGGCATTGGCTGGTTGCCGCTGGTGCGCGCTTCGTTGAGGGTCAGTTGAACGTGCGGCGTTCCTGCGAATCTAAGGACCGCCACCTCGCCCGGGCGATTCAGGGCATGAGCGTCAAGACCCATCACAGCAATATCAACGAATACCTGACCTTCTTCAGACCGGCTCAACAGCATAACTGGCGAATCGTATTCCTGTAGGAGGGATCCCTTTTCCACTCCGAGAAACGCGCCGTACTGCCCTTTGAACTCCAGGCGCATCGCGCGCAAATCGGAGATCGCACCCCCGACCATAATGCCGATACGGGTCTCCGTACCGTTCACCGACGGCGCGCCGAGTGAGACAAACACCGGCTCGTCCGACGGCGGGGCTGCCTTTGGCAGTTGGTGGGTAGAGCTTAACCCATATGCGATTGAGAAAATGACCAGATCTTCAAAATCGATCTTTGAATCGACGGTCGGAAGTGTAAACACTCCACCGTCGGCGGTCGGGCCAAAATCGTACTTCACTTTGTAATCTGCCATCTGGCCTGTGTGACCCGGAACACCGGACCAGTACGCGACAGACCATGGAACCAGATCGTCGAAGCCAATCAGTCCATCGCCTGTAGCCCCGCCAACGGGCAGCGGTGAAGCGACGTCGCCCAGATACGCCTTTACAGCGCCTGCCTGCGGAGACACCTGGACCAGGTTGGATGGCATGCGCTGGAAGCTCGCACTCTGCACTTGGACGGGGGTATACCCGGGTCTGAGGAGGTGGAAATCAACCCGTGCAATATAATGGCCCGTCGAAATGAGCGGGAAGTCGTTCCCGTCGGTGCGGGTGGCAATGACCGTCACCGTATTGGCGCCAAGGCTCTGATCGAATGACTGCGTGTGTGTGTAGGATTGCCCCGACCCCACGATTCCATTCGGCGTTCCCTGGGATCCGAAAGTGACTGTCGCGAAGCCGAGAACCGTTGCATCCCATGCTAGCGTGACCGTGGAAGTATTGAACGTCATACCCGGCTCGGGGACGATGTAGAAGCTGACCGTCGGGTTCCCGAGGAATGACCAGTCATTAGGATCATAACTCGTAGCCGTCCATGTATCGTTCGGATATGCGATTCCCGCGCCCGCAATAAGCGGATCGGTACTCACATAGAGGCTCGGCATCGCCAGAACGTCAAATGCGTTGCTCGTTCCTGTGTGTCCGGCCAGATCGTCGACCGTGATTGTTCTACCGGCGCCTGCCACCGTGACTGTCACCGGCTGGGTCAGCACGCCACCTGCGAAGTTGACGGAAGTGGGGGGAGAAATCGTTCCCGCGCTGATGGCCAATGTCACGGTTCCCGCAAATCCTGGGACTGTATTGTTTCCGATGTCCTGGGCAGTGATCAGCATCCCAAACGACGTGCCGGCCGTTTGTGTGGCAATCGAGCCTAGCGCAAAATGATGTAATGCTCCCGCATTGGCTGCAGCCGTGAACGCCACCGGGCTGCCGGTCAGAGTCCCCGAGGTTGCCGTCACCGTGTAGTTCCCGACCTTGTCGCCGAGCGTCAAGATGCTTGAGGCATGACCGTTCGCGTCGGTTGATATTGTCGTCGTGCCCAGTGCGTGCCCCGTTGCTGAGGCCGGGGTTGTCGCTATCGCAAAGGTTACGCTTGTTCCGGAGACGGGATTCCCGCCGGCGTCGGCGATGGTAACTACGAATGGATTGGCGAGCGCAGCGTTGATCGCAGCAGATTGCCCGTCACCGGACGTCACTGCAATCGTCGCAGCAGGCCCCGCGACGACCTGAAGATTCACTACTTCAACCGAAATCCCGCCTCCAGGGCCCGGGTTGACAACGGTGACCGGAAACATACCGGCCTGGATCAGATCCGTCGCCGGTATGGATGCGGTCAAAGATGTCGCACTGACATTGGCGGTTGAATGGGGAGATCCCTTGATCCAGATAACAGATGCAGGGACAAAGTTGGACCCGTTGACGGTGAGATCAAACGCGGGATCTCCGGATGTCTTGGTGCCCGGTATGATGCCCGAGACACTCGGGAATGGATTCTCCACCGTGACCGTCCCCCCGGTTGAACCTGCCGCGATCGACACGTTCGACGGATCTCGCAGATCGACAACAAGTGTTACACCACTCCCGCTTACCGCATCGAGTGCCGTAAAAGAAACCGTGAAGAGGAGCCCGCTCCCGGTGGCAGGAGGGTTCGCAAGAACAGACTGATCGACCGAGATCTCATTCACATTGATATTCTCTTTGAAAAAGCTGCCTGACGGCATGAATGTCCCGCTGCTCGCTCCGTTGTATTGCAGCTTCGTATTGTCAAACGTTACCCTGACATTCGACGCAAGGAGGTTCGTCACGCTGTTGATGTTGACATTCAGCGAAAACGTTGCTCCTCTGGGAATAATGTTGGTGGCCGGACTGATCTGGACTGTCTGTGCGCACAATACCCCCGTCGCAACGGCGGAAGCAACAAACAGTCCGATCATCCTGAAGAGCGTATGGCTGGTGTTCATTATATATCTCCCTCATAGCAGTTGATAAACACGATCGGTTGATCCACGTACTTCGCCCCCCCACGTTCCGCAACTGGATCGTGGGAGGACACGAGCCTACTTCATGAGCAACATTTTCTTGATGCTGGTGAAATCACCGGCACGCATTCTGCAGAAATAGACTCCTGTGCCTACAGTCACGCCGTTCTTATCCGTTCCGTTCCATGTTGCCCGGTAGAATCCTCCGTCCTGGACTTCAGCAACGAGGACTGCAACCTCCTCGCCGAGAATGTTATAGACCGCCATTTCGACCTTTGATTGGGCGGGCACCTGGTAGTCTACGGTTGTCGTCGGGTTGAACGGGTTCGGATAGTTTTGTGACATGGAAAAACTCGTGGGCACATCTCTGACCGGGTCCTTGATTTCAACCTGGAGGGATGTATTCAGGCTGCTCCTGAACTCCGCCTTGGCAATGCCGACATGCGCACGGCCTTCAAAGCGCAGCACAACCACCTCCCCATCGATGCCAAGACCCTTGTTGTCCAGGCCCATAACTGCAAGGTCGACATACACCTTGGTTCCAAGAGATCGAGACAGTACCGGAACGGGAGACGTATACGATTGGAACAGGAGACCGTTCTCCGTTCCGATGAGTTTTGTGAATTGCCCCGAAAGAACGAGTGAGATCGCGCGCACATCTGTTACTCCCCCGCTCACAGTCACCGGAATCCGGGTTTCCATGTCGCCGGGTACATAGTCACCCACCGCAACCACGATCGGTCCATCCTGCTTCGCTGCAATTTTTGGAAGTTCCCCTCGATGGCTCATGCCGTATCCGATGGAGAAGATGTACGAGGTCCTCGAAATCAATCTTCTCGTCCGGTCCTGGTGTCATCACCCCGCTCACGGAGTGTGCCGGCAGGCTGAAGAAGATTACCGTCATCGTAGGACCGATGTCGTCTTTGGCTTTGTAGTTTGCCATGGCAGGAACGTATCCAGGGACACCCGACCAATACGATGCGGACCAGGGAGCAAAGTCGTTGAAGTCGAGCTTCCCATCTCCCATTGTCGAAACACTCGCAGTGGCCACGTCACCAAGATACGCCTTCACTTCCCCCTGGTGCTGCGTGACAGGGACCGTCCCCTGTGACATGTCCGGATTATAGAAACGGACGTCGGAAGCAATCGACGCGATGGTCGAGTGGCCCGGAGCCTTCAGAGTGAAGTTCATTTTTGCCAGGAAGCTCCCGGGTGCAGCTATTGCATTGTTCGGGGCGATAAGACTCGCGTTGATTGTCACGCGGTTTGTGGTTCCCAGCTTATCCCACGTTGCAAGAGCCAGATTGGGGCCGCTGAAGACAGAGGTGGTGAAATCCACGTTCTGCAGGTCTAAAATCGCAGGATCCCACTCAAAAGTCATGTCGCTCGCCCCAACCGTTGCCCCAACCTCGGGCACGACGTAGAAGCTCAGTGGCTGAGCATTCGATAAGCTCCAGTCGTCCGCGCCGCTGTAGGGGGGAGGCGAGACAGCGGCGCGCCAGGTATCATCAGGATACATGATCCTCGCCGTGGAATCTGATGGAGAGCTGCTTACGAAGACTTTAATGCCTGCAAATGTCGCCGTAATATTCTTCACCGCATCCATCGTGACATTGACCGGATTCGTCGTTCCCGTGAGATCGCCACTCCATCCCATGAAATAGTACCCTGTCACCGGGCTCGCCGTCAGTTGAACGATTGTGCCGTAGTCATGGCTCGGCTGATCCGGCACCTTCGCCACCGAACCATTCCCGACAATGTTGAGATTCAAGGCATACACATTGATCAGGAACGTCGCAGTAATGTTTTTGGCCGCGTCCATCGTGATATTGACCGGGTTCGTCGCGCCCGTGAGATCGCCGCTCCAACCCGTAAACGAGTAGCCGACAGAAGGCGAAGCCGTCAACTGGACGACCGTCCCCGGATTGTAGGTCGGCTGATCCGGCAACTTCGCCACGGCTCCGTTTCCGACAACGGCGACGTTGATCGCGTAGGTACCCACCGTCACCGTGCCGCTCACAGCAAGGTCCTGTTGCGTCGCGCCGGCACTGCTGTGGGTGATGTTGCCTGACGGGGAACCAGGGGTGGGACTGTTCAGACGGACATAGATCGTTGTAGAAGGAACGGCCACTCCGGCCGGCATCAAGGCGATCGGTGTCGACCCGAATCCTGAACCGCTCGCCAGCGAGAGTTCGAATCCTGCGGGCGGGGTGATTGTGACGTTGCCGGTGAGGTAGCTCCCCGCCACCGTATAGTTCTGTTCCGCAGAAGGTGTTCCTGCTGTACTGTTGAATGGAGTGAGGGAAGCGGTAACGTTGATGACCGGAGGGAACACCTCGCCGATGGCAAAATCACTGAATGAGGTCAGTCCGACCGCCTGAGTGCTGGTCGGCGTTCGTGTTCCAGCCGTTGCCGCGAACCAGGTAGGCGAATTGAACTTGTCCACGCCGAACACAGCAGTATTCGCACCGGCATCAACATCACCGGCTACAAAAGTGAAACCCGCGTCATACGTGTCGAATGCGACGCCGCTACTCGTCCACGTCCAGTAACGGTTGACACTCTTGGCGGCATTGATCCTCGACCCGGCAATGCTGGGATGTTCGCCGGCCGTCGTTGATCCCGTGACATATCCCGCTCCGCTGACATTGGCAAACGTTAGGGTTGACGGGGTATAATTCGTCCCTGTGCCGACCTCAAATGTCCGGACGATCCCCGCACCGGCAGGTATCTGCTTACGAAGGTTGCCGACAATGTGGCCGGAGGTCCGGACAACACTTCCACCCGCGTCGACCGTCAGCGAGTTCGTCCCGGTGGTGATATTGCCGGCGGTGAGAGTGAGTATGCCGTTTACTGTTGCGTTCGCCCCGAGTGTGAGTCCCGTTCCGGCCGACTTGTTGATCGTCAGGTTGAAGAATGACGAAGGAGAGGATCCCAGGATGCTCTGAGCCACTCCGCTCAGGAATGTGACCCCGAAGGTAGAGGGAATGAAGACTCCATTGTTGGTGAAGTTTCCTCCGACTGTGACGTTACCTCCCAGTGTCGCTCCGACCGAATTGCTGATCTTGAGACCGCCATACGTCAATGCATTCACGCTTTGCGCCGCTGCTCCGGCATAGTCGACGGTCACATTGGTCAGTGTGTTTGTCGTGAATTTGTACTGACTGGAGAAATCGGCGGTTGCAGCCGTTCGTGTGACCTGTACAGTTCCAGAACCGGTTATGGTGCCAGCCGCCGCAGCATTGTTTATTACCACAGCAGGAGCCGGAGCAAGGATGGCATTCGCGTTAACCGTGAGACTTCCCGTCACATTGAGGTTGGTCGCCACAGAAACCGCGGCTGTCGTGTTGGCGATGGTCAGACCTCCAAACGTGGTCGTGGAGGTTCCGCCGATGGTCTGGGGTGCAACTCCGGAAAAGGTTGTGATGGTTGCGCCGGGAGAGTAAGTACCGTTGTTGGTAAAATCGCCTTTATAGGTCCATGCGGCACTCAGGGTCACACTGCCGTTGTTGGTGAAGGGTCCGTTGATTGTAAACGTATTCGATGGCGTCAGCGTCCCCGCGGTGACCGTGAACGCGCCGTTGATCGTGCATGAGAAGAACGTAGTGACTGTTCCGGCCGACTTGTTGACTGTCAGATTGTTGAGGGCGGGACTGTTATGGTTGATGAACTGACCGGCCGTGCCATTAAGCACGATGGTGCTGGTGCCCGGGTCAAAGGCGGTCATCTGGGTGTTGAGGTTGGTACCGAGGAAGATATTTTGCGTCCCCACCAGGGTGAGCTTGCTGGGAGTCGAAAGCAGGGTCCCCAGGATCGTGCGATCAGCGGCCAGGGTCCATGTGAAGTTTCCCGCACCGTTGAGCGTCAGGTTGTTGTAGTTCCTGTCCGTCACGACAAAGTTGGCACTGTTGACGCCCGCATAAGTGACTGTCCCGTTTGCATCAAGACTCGTGAGTATGAAGGTACCTGCCCCCTGAGTTTGCAGGGAGGCACCCGCTGCCGGTCCGAGTCCGTTGATGTTCGAAGTCGAGAGATTCGCGGTTGAGCCCATGGTCACGGTTGTCGTGCCGGTTGCGCCTGTTTGCAGAGCGCCGAGTTGACCCATATTCAGAGTGCCGTTCACCGTGAGGACGCTGCCGGAGGCAAACCCCAATGTGTACGCGGTGGTCGTGTTCGTGAACTGCAATGTACCGGTCACGGTAAGGCTGGTAATCACTGCGCTCGCATTCATGGCAATTATGTGTGTCGAGGCGATCACCACCCCATCACCAAGACTCGGCACATACCCTGTACTCCATGCGGTCGGATCGTTCCAGTTGCCGGTTTTGGTGCTGGTGATTGTTGCCGGAGTCCGCGTCGTGAAGCTCCAGGCACCCGAGTAGACGCTGGTTCCCCCGCTGTTCGTCGAGTTGACTTTCCAATAGTGAATTGTCCCCGGGGCCAGAGGCACCGACACGTTGAATGAGGTGCCTGTTACGCCTGCTTGGTCGACAACGAGAGAGCCAAATCCTGCATCTGTGGCGACCTGCACCGCATACGAAGTGGCACCGAGGACGGGATTCCAGCTCAATGTCGGTATAGGCGAGACATTCGTTGCCAGATTTGCCGGTGAGAGCAACGTCGGCACTGCCGGCGCCGCAAGGAGCGTAGTGAAGCTGCTCGCAATGGAATACGGCCCGGTTCCGCCGACATTCGTTGCATTCACGTGCCAGTAGTAAGGACTGCTGGTCCCAAGCGGCGGGCTGACCGTGTACGAGGTTGTGGCTATGCCAGCCTGGTCGATGATGATGGTGGAGAACGCAGGGTCTGAAGCGATCTGCACTCTGTAAGTTGCCGCTCCGACTGCGGAATTCCAGGTGAGCACGGGTGTAGTAGAGACTCCGGTCGCCGCGTCAGCTGGTGCGGTAAGGATCGGTGCCGGCGGAATGGCGATAATCGTCGTGAAGCTCCAGTCGGTGGACGGAACGCTCGTTCCGGCAGCATTGGAGGCAGTGACGTGCCAGTAGTAGGTCGCGGAGTTGTTGAGCGGCGTGACGACAACATACGATGTAGCCGTGAGCCCGCTCTGGTTGATTACAATATTCGCGAATCCGGGATCGGTAGCGACAGTCACACCGTACGAGTCTGCTCCGTATACAGTATTCCAGGTCAAGGTTGGAGTGATGACGAGATTTGCCGCGAGATTAGCCGGGCTGACCAACGTTGGAGATGCAGGCGTCACGGGAATAACCGTCCCGACTGCAAAGTCGCTGAACGAGGTCAGTCCTGTTGCCTGCGTGCTGGTTGCTGTCCGGGTCCCCGTCGTGGTGAACGTCCAGGTGGGGATATTAAGTTTTCTGACTTCGAATTTGGTCGGGTCCGCACCCGGATCCACATCCGTCGTTACGAAATTGAAAGTTGCGCTGTAGTTGGTGGGCACGAGGCCGCTGTTGGTGACTCTCCAGTACCGGTTGACATCTTTGTTCACGTCAAGGCCGGAATTGAGAACGTCCGGATGCTCGGTCCCTATGCTCGTTGCCGTGAGGTTTCCCGCCGTGGTGATGCTCGGAAACGTCAGACTTACTGGCGTGTAGTCTGCACCCGTTCCGATCTCGAAGTTTTTTGTGACGTTAGAACCGATGGCAAAGGCCTTTGTGAAATTCCCGATAACATGACCGCTCGTCCGTGTCACGGTGGTCGTGCCGGCGGAAAGGGTTAGACTATTTGTCCCCGTAGAAATTGCACCGCTCGTCAGGGTCATTCCCAACGTGACGGTCGCGTTGTTCCCGAGGGTCAACCCTGCCCCGTTATTCATGGTAAGTCTGGGGAAGGTCGTCGCGAACGAGCCGCTCAGGGTTTGTGGTGTAGTTCCTGCAAACTGGAAGACGCCGGTCGTGCCCGTAAATGGGGTGGCGGAAGAGTTGTTGACGACGTCGCCCTTCGCGATAAGCCCTATGGTGCCGAGCGCGACCGTTCCCGATGTGACCGTGAATGCGCCATTCACCGTCGGCGCGGTGCTTATGGTCAGTGTGTTGGCGCCGCCGACATTAACGGTGAGGTTATTGAACGTTGTTGCGGAGGTGCCTCCTATCGAGGCGCTTGTGCCATTCCAGGTCACCATGCCTGTGCCGGCGTTGAATGCGGTCGTCGAAGCGCTATTGGTCCAGCTCCCCTTTATGGTGATGTTTTGCGTGCCGGCATTCAAAAACGCCTGTGTTCCGCTGAGTGTAAGGGCACCATTGACTGTAAGATCACTGGCAAGGTTGATTGTTGTGTTAAAACTAAAATTGCTGATCGTGAAGTTGTTGAGCACCGTTGGCGAGACCGGGAATTCCGTCCCCGGCGTGATGGCCGGACCGGCGGCGGTATTGGAATACGTGAGGTTGATCAGGGCGCCAAAAACCGGTGTACCGGAGAAGCTTCCGACGCCTGAGCGTGTGATGGTGGCGCTGTTGCCGAGCGTCAGGGGACTCGAGAGAGTGAAGACACCGGCTGTGAGGTTCAGGGCGGTGCTCACCGTGGTATTCTGCGCGAGAGTTACCCCGGCGGCGTTGTTGATCGTAAGCGTGCCAAATGTTGTTGGTGATGTTCCGCCGATGATCTGCGGAGAAGTACCGGCGAATGCTGCGGAACCTGTCAGCGTGCCATTGTTGGTGAAGTTGCCGTTGAAGTTCCAGGAGGCTCCGAGAGTGACGGTGCCGTTGTTGGTGAAGGGTCCGTTGATTGTGAACGTATTCGATGGCGTCAGCGTCCCCGCGGTGACCGTGAACGCGCCGTTGATCGTGCACGAGAAGAACGTAGTTACTGTTCCGGCCGACTTGTTGACTGTCAGGTTGTTGAGGGCAGGGCTGTTATGGTTGATGAACTGACCGGCCGTGCCATTAAGCACGATGGTGCTGGTGCCCGGGTCAAAGGCGGTCATCTGGGTGTTGAGGTTGGTACCGAGGAAGATATTTTGCGTCCCCACCAGGGTGAGCTTGCTGGGAGTCGAAAGCAGGGTCCCCAGGATCGTGCGATCAGCGGCCAGGGTCCATGTGAAGTTTCCCGCACCGTTGAGCGTCAGGTTGTTGTAGTTCCTGTCCGTCACGACAAAGTTGGCACTGTTGACGCCCGCATAGGTGACGGTGCCGGCTGTCGCAAGACTCGTGAGTATGAAGGAGCCTGCCCCCTGAGTTTGCAGGGAGGCACCCGCTGCCGGTCCGAGTCCGTTGATATTCGAAGTCGAGAGATTCGCGGTTGAGCCCATGGTCACGGTTGTCGTGCCGGTTGCGCCTGTTTGCAGAGCGCCGAGTTGACCCATATTCAGAGTGCCGTTCACCGTGAGGACGCTGCCGGAGGCAAACCCCAATGTGTACGCGGTGGTCGTGTTCGTGAACTGCAATGTACCGGTCACGGTAAGGCTGGTAATCACTGCGCTCGCGTCCATGGTGACAGTATGCCCGACGGCAATCGTCACGTTATCCGCGGATGTCGGGACAATCCCGCCGACCCATGTTGTCGAACTGTTCCAGTTTCCAGTCGCGGCGGAAGTGATACTGGCTGCATTGGCGACGGACTGAGCCGCGAGAAACAAGCAGGCGGTCAGCACGATGGCCGCTATACCCAACATCCGCTTCGTGATAGTAGCCTTTTGCATGGGAATCTCCTTTTCAAAAAGGGTATTGCGGATAATGTGAACGCATGTACGATTGCTGCGTGCGTGATTGCTTTGAGATGACGACATCATTTCGTGAAGAATCCCGCTCCGCACGCATGACAGAACCGGGCCGTCGGGTAGACCAGCGGTGCGCGACAGACGGGGCACTCTGTGATAACTTTCTCGCCGCAGAGTATGCAAAAGACTGCCGGCTCCGAAGAGAGTGCATAGTTCCCGCATGAACGACAGAGTTTGTACTGCTCCATCGCCACCGGATCTTCGTTGATTTGCTTGTTAGGGGTATTCATAAGCTCTGGTTTTAGGGATGGGATGTTCGCTGTCCGGTTACGCAAACCTGGTGCCAGAGATGATGGAGTCAATAGGAGCGGATTTCGTTGATTCAGTACCACTCGTAGACGAGAATACGAATCCTGAGGTTCGGTCACGAACCTGGGGGTTCATTCCGGCAACCTCCATACTGATGAATCGGATAGGACGCTGGGCCTTAACGCAGGAGAGAAGTAGAATCCAGGGGAACGAAGCTATCGCGAAAAATGACGGAGCGCCGGGACTGCGGGGACTCCGTTTGTACGGGATGCCTTATAGGCCCGCCGACTCGCGTAATGCGGCGATGGACCTCCGAAATCCTTGCTCGGTAAGCCCGGCCGCTTTCCCTGCCTTGGCAACATTGTTGTTGTTTCTCTTGAGCAACTCTTCGAAAAACGCCAGACGGAACCGCGCCTCGGCTGTCCTGTAGTCCGGCAGGAATGGATGATTGGCGGCCAGACATATGCTACACTGATCGACGACTGAATCCTTGGCAGACTCCAGAAGGCTCGGAAAGCAATCAAGTGCGAGAACAGGATTCGTGGCGAAGGCGATAGCTCCCTTGATGCTGTTCTCCAACTCCCGGACGTTGCCATGCCATCGGTATGTCCTGAACACCTGAAGGACTTCAGGAGCAAGTTGGTGCTTCAGCGTGTTGGTTCCCCGTGAGTACTTCGCGAGAAAATACTCCGCCAGCGACTCAATATCCTCAATTCGTTCCCGAAGGGGGGGAACCCTTAATCGCACCCCGGTTATCCGATGATAGAAATCCTTCCTCATTGTCCCCTTCCCTACCACTTCCTCCAGCGGTTCATTAGTCGCCATGATCACCCGGACGTCGAGCTTCATATCCGGTTTGGAAGGGTCTTGCCCCACTCTGGAGCACGTTTTGTATTGAAGGAATTGGAGCAGTTTCAGCTGAACGGATTCATTCAAGCTCGAAACCTCCGGGATGTACAGTGTTCCGCCGTTTGCAGCTTCAATCTTGCCTGCTTTTGCGCGTTCGGCCCCGGTGAATGCCCCTTTCTCATGGCCGAAAAGTTCCGATTCGAGCAATGATTCACTGAACGCCCTGATTGTCAGAGGAATGAACGGCTTGCTCGCACGAGGGCTCCGTTTGTGTATTTCAAAGGCAAGCAGGTCTTTGCCCACACCTGTTTCGCCGGATATCAGCACATCAAACGACAGACCGGCAAGCCGCGAAACCTCGAAGTCAACTCTTTTCATCGCAGTACTACGAAACACTAATCTGTCGTGCAAATCGTCGAAACTTCCCTGCAGTGCTTCGACGCGCAACTCAAGACGCCGGTGTTCGATTGCCTTTGTGATCTTCTCAATCAATATGCTTCGGTTGAAATCCTTTGTCGTGAAATCGTACGCACCTTCCCGCATAGCGCCGACCGCATTTTCCACATTCCCGTAGTCGGTCACGATGATCACCGGGAGGTGCGGGTCGATATCGCGATGAATGATCCTGAGGAGGTCGATGCCGTTCGCGTCCGGCAGCATCAAATCCAGGAGTACCGCAGCCACCTGTTCCGATTTCAAGACACGCAACCCCTGGTCGCCTGTGCTTGCTGTAAGAATCTCATACTCCCCGCCCAGAACGGCCCCGACGTCACTCAGGAAAGGAAGACTATCATCCACGATGAGCAGTTTCTTCATCACGCATTCCCCGTTTATAGTTCGTTCACCATTGCGGACTCACAGCCGCGACAGCTCGATGACAAATCTGGCCCCCTGTTCGAACCCGGAATCCAGGAGTATCCTCCCTCCGTATTTGGTGACACATTTACCCGCATAACTCAAGCCGAAGCCTCGGCTCCCTGACTTCCCCGAAACGCCGTTCTCGAATACGCGATCGCGGATTGCGTCCGGGACACCGGGACCATCGTCCTCTACAATGATTCTCACGTGCTCGTTGTCCGGCTCCGTCAGGATCCGGATAGTATGACCCTTGGCAATCCCGGCCGAGGTTTCACCCGCAAACGCCTCGAGTGAGTTTTGAATGAGCAAGGCGATGACCTCGGAGAGGTCAACGCGATTGAAGATCACCCGGCATTTCTCCTGCACCGATGACGCGTCAATACACACGCCAACGTGTTGAGGCTCAAATCTCAAAAGTGCAGAATTGACGGAGTCCTGGACTTCGGTGGCAAACGTGTTCTCGATAAATGCAGTAATGTCGCCCACCATATATTTGATGCGGCCGATAGTGTCAAGTGCTTCAGAGCGCAATGACTCAAAGGAGCGGTCAGGAAGTTCGGTGGAGGTTCCGTATGCCAGAGTCGTGACCGATCCCAGCTGATGCCGCAATCGTCCCACCAATGCCGAAAGATCGGCTCCCGTTGATATCTCGGGTGATGCATTCGGTCGTGCCGCATCGATGCCGGAGACCATAACCAGTGAAGCAATCTGCTCGAGCTCGGGGGCAACGGTGGTCATGAATTCCTGCACCGCGATCTCAAAACGTATGAACGGATGTACATGCGTACCGGCCGCTGCATGATTGGATGGTTGTTCCGGCCATGACTCCGTGCCCACTCGCGGGACATCATCCATATTCTTCATCAGAAACGCGAGCCGGCTCAGATTCATCACGTTGCTCTGGCCATGCTTAAAGGCGCGAACCTTCAGGAAGAGCTTGTCAAACACTTCTTCTTTCATGACCCGCATAAGTCTCCGGCCTTGCTCTTTTTCCTTCGTGATATCGCGTACAATTGCTTGTATGCGGCCATTGGCGAGCATCTTCGCGTTCGTCTCGACATCGATCACCGTCCCGTCTTTCCTGCTCAATTGATGTTCCACCACAATGGTCTTGCCTGCGATGAGATCATCCAGGTGCACCCGAAGTCTCGCGACGTCTTCCTCAGGCATCAGATTCACCAACCGGAGCAGAGAGACATCCTCTTCCTTCCATTCGAGGAGTTCACAAAACTTCTTGTTCACAGCGAAGATCTCGCCGTCCTGGTTCGTCAGCAGAATCCCTTCGGACGCTTCCTCCATCAACAGTCGGTATTCCTCCGCGTTCCTGCGAATCTCTTCCTGCCTCCGCAAATGCTCGGTAACATCCACCCGCGAGAATGCAAACCCCTGCATCTCACCCTGATCACTCTTGACAGGGACAAGCGTCCAATCCCAATATGTCTCACCTTGCCAGAGTTGTTCGGGCAACCCGATTACTCTTGCGACAACCTCCACGGGCTGTCCCGTCTCACGGACTTGCTCGAAAATCTTCTGAATAGCAGGATTGGGGAACACCGTAAAATGGTTATGGCCCGTCAATTCTTCTTTCCGCCGACCCGCAGCCTGAGCATACGCAGAGTTGGCACTGATGAGCGTGAAATCGGGATCAAGGTAGGCGAGCTGCGCCTTCGTGTTCTCCATGATTGTGTCGAGAACGCTCCGTTCCTCCTTCACCTCTCTGGTAAGAGATTCCGCCCGGGCACGCTCCCATTGAGCTTCTGCCAGTAATCCCTTGCGTTCCTCTTCAGTGCGAAGCCGCTTCAACGCAACAGCTGCCTGATTGATGAACGTCTCGATCACCCGTGCGTTCCCGGGCAGTTCCTTCCCCCGTGTCAGAAGGGCCACCGTTCCGAGACAATCCTCTTCAAGAGAGAATGCCATCACAAAGACGCCGCCAAGGCCGAGAGTTTTCTGCACTTCGAGACAGAGTGTCTCCGGGAGGCCCTCGCACGCAAGTTCATACAATCCGCCGTGCACCTTCGTCAGCCCGCCCTTTCCCATACGTTCTTTGACGTCCGGTTCAAAGGTCATATTGGTGCCGGCCATGCCACGGCCGAAAAGGCGTGAAAGCGAACGAAGGTCTTCGTCCGAACCTCCGACAGCACGAACGACGGTGCACTTCCTGGCAGAATCATATTCATTGACGAGCACCACTCCATCCCGCGACAATTCGGAAAGTCTTACGGCGACGTACTGATATACATCCTGAATTGCCTGTTCTTTCAGGAAGTGTGTTGCCGTTCCTGAAATAAACTCGAGGCTCCGCAAATGTCGAAGAGTCTGATCCTCGGCCAGCTTCCGCGGCGTGACGTCATGGACCATTCCGACCGAGCGGACGATTCTGCCGGACGCATCGCGGATGTGTTCACATTTCTCATGAACTGTTCTGATTTCCCCGCTTCGTCTTCGTACGATCCTGTGTTCGATCTCGTAGGTGCTGTCCCCATCGCGGATGGAGTTACGGTATGCCGCATCGACTGCACCACGGTCGCCGGGATGAACGGCATCAAGGAACGCTTCATATGTGGCGCCGAACTCCCGTGCTTGTAGTCCAAAAATTCTATATACTTCATCCGACCAGGAAAGGCTATTCCCCGCCAGATCGAGCTCCCAGCTCCCAAGATGGGAAATCTCCTGTGCCCTGTTCAACCGTTGCTCGCTTTCGCGCAAAGCCCGCTCCGTTCGCTTTCGTTCGGCAATCTCGTTGGCCAGTTTCTCGTTGCTTATTGCCAGGCTCGAGGTACGTTCTTTAACGCGCAATTCCAGCTCTTCGTGAGACAGACGAAGCGCTTCTTCAGCCCGCTCCCGCTCTTTGATCGACCGTAGGAGTGGACGGAACACAAACCGGTACAAGGTGGGCGAGACAAGCGTCAACATCATGAGGCCATCCATGATGGCTTCGACTATCATAGAAAGCGGATGAATAAGTGACAAAAGAACCATGACAACGCATTCCGCAACGAAGATCGAAACCGCCAGTGTATTGATGAGGCGAAATGCTGATTTCCTGTATTGCTGCTCGGTCTCCCGGTGTTTCTCCTCCGACTCTTTCTTCCCCGTAATGTCGATAGTCGTTCCAATCATGCGTTTGGGAGCGCCGGACGGATCATAACTGATGAGCGCGCGATCTTCAAGCCACCGGACCTCTTTGTCCGGACGGATGATTCGATACTCGCTCTCTATCTCCTGCCAATGCGCGAGAAGTGCCCGTTCCATCGTCTTGGACACCCGGGCCGCGTCATCCGGATGCACTACCCCCATCCAGGTATGGTTGGTCGCCTCAAACTCCAGAGGCACACCATAGATCGCTTTCAACTCGTCCGTCCAAAGGATCTTGTCCGTCATGAAGTTCCGATCGAAGACGCCCACCCGCCCCGCTTTTTGCGCCAAACGTAACCGCTCTTTGCTTTCGAGCAACGCTTCTTCCGCCTTTGCCTTCGCGATGCGCAATCTAATGGCTGTAATGCCGCTGGCAAGATCGTCCGCGAGTTCGGAAAGCAACCTCACTTCATCGTCAGCAAATGATTCCGGTTCGCGGGAGTAAATATTCAATGCACCAAACACGCCCGTGCCGGACTTGAAAGGAAGCACAATGGAAGACGCATACCCACGCTTAACGGCAGCATCGCGCCATGGAGCGAATTGCGGGTCCGTCAACATGTTTCTGCACGCAGTCGGTCTCCCCGTCCGTATGGCCGTTCCCGTCGGTCCGCGCCCGCGCTCGGTATCCGCCCAGGTAATGTGGAGCTCATCCAGATATCCTTCGTCAAAGCCCGAAGAGGCAACGGGGCGCACAGTCTTGCCTTCATCGTTTTCCGCAAAGCCGATCCACACCATGGCGTGACCGCAATCTTCAACAATGATCCTGCATACTTCTTTGATGTATGCGAGCTCGTCTCCGACACGCGTCATCGCTAGATTGCTCTTGCCCAGGGCTTTAAGGGTGCGATTGAGCCGGTGAAGTTCTTCTTCGCGTTTCTTGCGCTCGGTGATGTCAACGATATGGGCAATAATTCCCACGACGCGGCCGCCACTGCCCACGTCCGGCACATATGTCGCGTGGACCCAGCGGGTTTCGCCGGAGGCGTATGGGAGCTGTTCTTCCCAGGAGACCGTTTCTCCCCGGAGAGTACGCTCAAGGCGCGGGCGAACCAGGTCCCACGCAGCCTCGCCAACGACCTCGCGGACGTGACGACCGCGGATCGACTCGAGGTCACGGTCGAACCAAATCTGGTAGCTCTTGTTCGCCCAGCGGTACCGGTACTCACTGTCGAGGTAAGAGACGCAGGCGGGTGTCGAGTTGACGATGATCCGGATCAGTCGTTCGTTTTCCTGGATATGGTTCAGCGCAGCGGCAAGCTCGGCGGTATCGCGTTCGGCGACGAGTTGATTGCGTTGGATGTTGAGTTCCCGGGATGCCTCCTCTGCTCTGGCCCGGCCGATGGCGTAGCGAATACTTCGGACCAGGATGTTCCTGTCGATCATTCCCTTCACCAGATACTCCAGGGCTTTTTTCGAAAGTGCAAGGCGCCCTATTTCCTCGTTCTTGATATCGGTCAGCACGATGACCGGCGGTGAAAGCGTGCTCCCGAGAATCTTCTCAAGCCCCTCGAACCCGCTGGTGTCCGGCAGGTCGAGATCCAACAGCACAACGTCAAACGGTCCGTCTGAAATCAGTCGCAATGCCTCTCTCAGCGTTCCGGCTTGAACGATTTCCCACTCCGGGTCATCCCTGAGACATTCCTTCAAGAGAAGGAAGTCCGCGGGATTCTCTTCAACAGCAAGTATCCGCAGCGTCTCGGCGTTCATTTGTGCAACCCTGGCCTACACGATAGTTTGACGATTGTGAACCAGAGGGCGAGGCGATCAGATTCTCGTCCTGCTGGCAAAATCGCTGTGCGACTACAGCAAAGCGGTCCCACGGTGACATGCTACGGACGGCGATCTCATTCAGCAGGCCGGCAAGTCTTGCCGCTGTGAGAAAGAACAACAGCAACCCCATCCTGGGGAGTCCGGGGCGCGCAGCGAGGCGGAACAGAGAGGTACCACGCGCTGAAGCCCGGACACGGCGGTTCATCAATGAACATGGTTCGTACAACGGTGAACCGTCTGACCGGTACACAATAATGACGCGACGGCTAGGCCATAATCAACGGAATCGACAACAAAATCTTCTTCAGATCAGGCCGTGCATAATCTTGCACTCTAGTACTGATATAATACAATCATCTCTCGTTAGAGTGAGTGATGCAGCACACACAGAGGATAAATCCACAAACGCGGTGTTGTAGTGAACCGAGTCGATCTGACGCGCACGCCCCCCTGGCAGATCACAGGGATCCAAGAGATCAGGTGACGTCTGTCACATGAACTCAGTGTGAAGTGTCATGCGGTGCGGGTAAGGACGCGACGGTTGCTGAAGAGGATAAGACCTATTCGTGCGGGTAAAAACAAGAAAGGCCCCTTCATGACTTGAGAGGCCTTCTTTGCGAGACTAAAACTTGAGTGTGGCTATTGCCTGCTCATCCTCACTGCCCGGGTGTGCTCACCGGCGACTGGGCCGGCGGCAACTGCGGTGTCGTCGCACTTGGCTGGGTCGCACTCTTCTGAAGAACACTGTCCCCTTTACTCCCCGACCGCGGGAGGAAGAAAATATTGATGACGAGAGCCAGTACCAGAAATGCCGCCGCGAGAATCTGTGTGCCGCGCATGAGAAAATCGGTCGTCCGGCGCACACCGAATACCGCGCCTACGTTGCCACCACCAAAGGTCCCCGCCAATCCGCCGCCTTTGCTCGACTGCATGAGCACGACAAGGATCAACAGCACACTGACAATAAGCTCGATAACAATCAGGAAGGTGAACATGTGTTTCCGTTTTAACGTTTCTATAGAATGTAGTATACGAAACAGCTCCTGAAAAATCAAGCCCCCATGCCCCATCTGGCCAGTTTCTCAAGGGTAATACCCTCCCCGGTCTCCCCGGAACGCCCCTCCAACACGATCCGTTCGATGTACTTCCCTACCATGTCGAATTCCAGGTTTACCCGCGTCCCCTGTCGCGCAATTCCCAGTGTCGTGTGCTCCAGCGTGTGGGGAATTATTGATACGGCAAAGACAGCCCCCTCCATCCTCGCGATGGTCAGACTGATTCCATCCACCGCGATGGATCCGACAGGGACGAGGTAGCGTGCGAATTCCCGTGGGTACGCTACGCGGATCAGCTGACTGCTGGCTTGCGGCACGATTTCTTCGACAATACCTACGCCATCCACGTGACCCGCCACAAGATGCCCGCCAAGACGGTCACTCAAGCGCAATGGAAGCTCGAGATTTACCCGTGAACCGTGGGTGAGTTCACCGAAGGTCGTCTTGAGGAGCGTTTCTTCCACTGCTTCCACCCGAAAGACCGGGCGATCATTGGTGACCACTGTCTGGCACGCGCCATTTACCGCGACACTATCGTTCACACGAAGCTCCGCGGCACTCCGCGGAGCACGAATGGCCAGACGTATGCCGCCTCCCATGCGCTCAACACGTTCGACCGTTCCGATTTCAGATATGATTCCGGTGAACACGATTACTCCTGTGATCTGATCCATTTCAGTATGATATCGTTGCCAATCATTCCCGTGGTGAGATTGTCGAATCCTGCGCGCCGCGACGGCATCGTGCTCGGCGCATACGCGGGCACTCCCTCTCCGATGACAATGGGCGCGATGAAGACCGTCAGTTCATCCACAAGATGCGAGCGGAGAAACTGTCCGAACAGATCGCTCCCGCCTTCGACAAGGAGAGATCCCAGGTTTAACGCGTAGAGTGCCCGAAGCAGGTCTCGCACCGCAATCCGTTCACTTGAACGAAACGGCACTACTACGACGCCCGCTTTCTCCAGGCGGGACACCACGCGTTTCTTCCGATCGAGCGCCTGACGGGTCGTGCACACATATACCTGACGGCCATGCAAATTGCGGAACACCCGCGCTTCAGGTGATACCGTGAGGTGCCCGTCAACGACAACTGCCGCCGGGTTGCGCCCTCCTTCAATCCTCGCAGTCAGACGCGGATCGTCTGCTCGAATGGTCCCCGCACCCACGATCACTGCGTCAAAGACGGAGCGCCATCGATGCACGAGTTCACGTGCGGGTGGCCCGCTGATCCAGCGACGCTTGCCGCGTGCAGCAGCAATCATGCCGTCCAGCGACTGGGCGATTTTCGCATGAACATACGGCCGTTTGTGTGTTATCCCCGTAACGAAGTGCCGGTTCAGCACTCGTGCTTCCTGTTCGAGAACACCAACGTCAACCTGTTTTCCGGAAGCGCGAAGCCGCGCTATCCCCTTTCCGCACACCAGAGGATTGGGATCAGCCATCGCGACGACGATCCGCGAAATCGGTGTTGCAGCCAACAAATCGGCACAGGGCGGGGTCTTGTCGTAGTGTGCGCATGGTTCCAGGTTCACGTAGAGGGTTGTGGCTTCAAACGATCCACGATGCTGCGCGAGGCATTCCACTTCGGCATGCGGCCCACCGAACCTTCGATGGTATCCTTTCGCGACCATGCGCCCGTTCTTGACCAGTACCGCACCGACCATGGGGTTGGGACTCACAGATCCTTCCCCCTTGCGTGCCAGCCGGAAACACTCCCGCATGGCAGGGATGTCCAGTTCCCGTTCTGCCTTCATCGCTTGAGCGTGAAAAAGAATGTGCTTCCGACCCCGACGGTGCTGTGAACGCCGATCGTACCGCCGTGGGCTTCAACAATGTGTTTCACAATCGCCAGGCCCAACCCGGTCCCGCCGATATCGCGCGAGCGGTCTGTGTCGACCCGGTAGAAGCGTTCAAATATCCTGTCGTGGTGTTCGGGCGCAATGCCGCATCCGGTATCCTGCACCTCGATCCGGCAGCGATCCTTCTCAAGCACCGCCCGAAGGACCACGGACCCGCCCTCCTCTGTGTTTTTCACTGCATTATCAACGAGGTTCATGATTACCTGGCGGAGCCGTTCGCGGTCGCCGAGGGCCACGACGTCGGCGGGCAGTGTTGAATCCAGCGAGAACGTGAGGTTTCCCGTCTCTGCGAGTTGCTGCATTTCGTCGCACATCTGTTCAAGAAATTCCTGCACACCGAAATAGCGGAAGCTCATTTTCATCTCCCCTGATTCAATGCGGGAGATTTCGATAAGGTCGTTCAGGAGCGCATTGAGGCGCATCGCATGCTTGTGCGCCTTTTCCAGAAACGTCCTGTTGACCGCCGGATCATCGACTGCCCCATCCAGCAACGTCTCCAGAAAGCCCTGGATGGAAAAGATCGGCGTGCGCAGTTCATGCGACACGTTGCCGAGGAATTGGCTGCGTACATGTTCAAGCCTTGTGAGCCGTTCGATGTCATTGGCGAGCCGTTCCGCCATTTCGTTGATCGATGTGGCGAGTGACGTAATCTCATCGTGTGTCGACACGGTGACGCGTTGTCGAAGGTCCCCGTCCCTGATCGCTTGCGCAGTTGTTGCGATGGCGAGTATCGGCTTTGTGATGCTCCGGGCCACCTGAACACTAAGGAGCAGGATCAAAGCGATGGTCCCGAGTCCGATGGTCCAGATCGTGAACCTGACCCGTGATGTCACCTCATGGATTTCGCCAAGGCCCATGGCAACGCGGACAAATCCGTTTGCGAGCATCGTGCCGGCACCCTCGTGAATCATGCGGGCTGCGTACAGGTACTCTTCCTGCGTCGTGGCGCTCCGTCGTGTGGCCAGCCCGAGTCCACCCCGCTGCGCAGCCAGGACTTCCGGCCGCTGCGAGTGATTTTCGAGATGGCGAAGCGAATCCCGCGGAATACTCGAATCGAACACCACGATGCCGTCACTCCGGATGATGGTCAGCCGGACGCGCAGGGCATGCGCCACACTGCGAAGTATGTCGTCCGTGGATCCGGCGGCATCCACTCTCAACGTCCCGGCTTCGATCAGCCGCGTGAAGAGGTCGGTCTGATCACCGAGCGTGCGGCCGTTGGCTTCATCGAGATAGTTTGTGATCTGCCAGGAGGAAATCGCGCTGACGAGGACCACCCCTGCAACAAGAAGACCGGTGTAATACGAAGCTATTCTGGTGCGTAGGCGCATGGATTCTTTATACCCGGAAACGGTACCCGACACCCTTCACGGTTTCAATCATCTCCGCATCCTTCCCCAGCTTTTCGCGTATCTTCCGGATATGCACATCCACCGTGCGATCGATGACCACGACATCCGTGCCCCAGATGGTGTTCAACAACGCTTCCCGAGTATAGACGCGTCCGACATGCCCGGCGAGCAGGGCGAGGATCTCAAATTCCTTTTTGGGGAAGAACACCTCTTTCCTGCCGAGCTTCACCGTATACGTTGACCGGTTGATTTCCAGAGGGCCGGCGGTGATCGTTTCGTGCTGATCGTTCCCATCTGCGCCCGGCTGTGCGGTACGACGGAGCACGGCCTTCACGCGGGCAACAAGCGTGCGGGGACTGATGGGTTTTTGAATGTAGTCGTCGGCCCCGAGTTCCAGCCCCACCACTTCGTCGACTTCGCTTGCGCTTGCAGTGAGAAAGACAACAGGAGTTGTTTTGGTGGACGGGTGTGACTTCAGACGGCGGCAGGTTTCAAAGCCATCCATAACAGGCATCATCAGGTCGAGGATGACAAGATCGGGAGCAGGTGTGCTCTTCTCGAGCGCCTCCTTCCCGTTGCGGGCGGGGAGCACCTCGAACCCTTCTTTTGTGAGATTATACCGGATAAGTTCAACGATATCTTCTTCGTCGTCGACGACCAGGATCCTTTTTTTTGCCGAAGTCATAGGGCATCAGGACAGGGTCACTTCTTTCCCGCGTTTGGCTGAGCGATAGACAGCGTCAACCACTTTCATACGCTGGACTGCTTCATCACCCGTAGAGATCACGGGGTGCAGGTTCTTCACGGCGCCAAAAAAGTGCCGCAATTCGTTCTCGTAGGAACGCTTGAACAGTGCCGGTGTGGGTCCCATCTTTGCGGGGGCCATGTTGACGATGTTGCCGTGAAGTTCTTTGTTGATTCTCAGGGGATTCAAGCTTGCACTGCCATCGCTGCCGTGGACATAACAATACATAGAATCCTCATCGAGACACATCGACCAGCTGACTTCGATGTTCACGCTTGCCCCATTTTTCAGCGCGAGCGAAACGATCGAAGTGTCTTCCACTGTTTTTGTTCTCTGGTAGTAATGCGATGCGGTAACGCGTTTCACTTCGGGATAGCTCATCATCCAGAGGGCAAGGTCAAGCATCATGATCCCCTGATCGATAAACACCCCCCCGCCCGATTTTTCCTTTTGTGTGATCCACTCGCTGTCAAACGACCGTTTGCGCAGCCATCCGGTGCGCGCATAGTACACCTTGCCGAGCTCCTTGCCGTCGATAAGACTCTTGAGGATCATTGTGTCGGGGCGGAACCGGTGATTCATTCCGACCATAAGCTTGCGTTTGTTTTCCTTCGCCGCGATGGCCATCGCCTCCGCTTCGGCATAGGTACGGGCAATGGGCTTTTCGACAAGCACGTCTTTGCCCGCGCGAAGAGCCGAGAGCGTGACATCCCGGTGCGCATCTGTGGATGTACAGACAATCACCGCGTCAATGTCTTCCTTCGCGAGCATCTCGTCGACATCAGTATGCTGCCGTGCGATGTTGTATTTTTCGCCGACCAGGCGAACCCTTGCCCTGTCGCGGTCACAGAGTGCCACGACTTGCGCTTCGGGCATCTTCATGAGGAGCGGGAGATGAATGACCTGCGCCACCCACCCCGCACCAACGATTGCCGTCTTCACTCGATCCATGTTCAGGAGGTACGATTGGTGATTGAAGGGAGGCATGCCTTGACGAAACGCACGATGCCCGGGACATCAAGGCCGAGTTCCGCCGCGAGTTCCGCGGGTGACCCATGATCAATAAAACGATCGGGGATGCCATGGATATGTATCTCAGGGCCTTGTGCATGGTGTGACGCAAGATACTCCGCCACGGCGCTGCCGAATCCGCCGATACAGGCGTTGTTCTCCAGCGTGATGATGTGTTTGAAACTCGTCGCGACGTCGTCAAGCACCGCACAGTCAAGCGGCTTCACAAAACGCATGTTGACAACTTCGCACGATATCCCGTCGCGCTCCAGCTCTTCCGCCGCCTGCAGCGCGGGGTACACCATGTCTCCGATGGCCAGCAGGGCCATAGCAGTACCGGTGCGCAAGATTTCGGCCTTGCCGATCGGGATGAGGTCAAACTGCTGCTTCAGCGGCACTCCCACCCCGTTGCCGCGCGGATATCGAAGCGCAATCGGGCCCTCACGGTACATGACCGCCGTGTACAGCATATCGCGCAGTTCGTTCTCGTCCTTGGGGGCCATAAGGGTCATGCCCGGGATCATGCGGAGATAGCCGAGATCGAACACTCCATGATGGGTCGGCCCATCCGCTCCGACGACGCCGCCACGATCGAGTGCAAACACCACATGGAGGTGCTGCAGCGCAACGTCATGGATGATCTGGTCAAACGCGCGCTGCAGGAAGGTGGAGTAGATGGCAACAACCGGGATACATCCCTGGGTTGCAAGTCCGGCCGCAAACGTGACACCGTGCTGTTCTGCGATGCCTACGTCATAAAAGCGATCGGGCATCTCCGCCTGGAGCTTATCCATCCCGGTGCCATCCGGCATAGCCGCCGTGATGCCAACCAGGTTCGGAACCATCCGCGCGAGCTCAACCACTGCGGCACCAAACACCTTTGTATACGCCGGAGGCCCGCCGGTTTTCTTCGCTGATTGCCCTGTGACTTTGTCGAACGGACTGACTCCGTGCAGCCGCTGGACGTCTTCTTCCGCCGGTTTGTAGCCCTTTCCTTTCTGCGTGATGGCGTGGACGAGGATCGGGCCGTTGTAGTTCTTCACTTCCTGGAAGATGCGCACCAGCTGTGTAAGGTTGTGACCGTTGATCGGACCGAAGTACCGGAACCCGAGAGCTTCGAACAACATTCCGGGCGTGACGATCACTTTGAGTCCGCCCTCAACGCGGGCAGCAGCGCGCCGGATACGGTCCCCCCACTGGTCGAACTTGCCGGTCAGATCATACACGTTCTTCTTGAAAGTATTGTACTGCGGGCTCGCGATGAGCTCGGTGAAGTAGTTGGAGATTGCCCAGACGTTCGGTGCGATGGACATGTTGTTGTCGTTGAGAACGACAATGAAGTTCTTCTTCAGAAGCCCGGCGTTATTCATCCCTTCATACACCATGCCGCCGGTCATGGATCCGTCGCCGATCACCGCCACCACGTTGTACTTCGCGCCGGTCAGATCCCGTGCAGCCACCATGCCGAGTGCGGCAGAAATCGACGTGCTTGCGTGGCCGGCTCCGAAAGTATCGTACTCACTCTCTGAACGCTTCAGAAACCCGCTGATGCCGTGATATTGCCTGATGGTGTGAAAACGGTCCTTGCGTCCGGTGAGAATTTTGTGGGGATAGGCCTGATGCCCCACATCCCAGACGAGCTTGTCTTCAGGCGTATTGAACACGTAGTGCAGAGCAACGGCAAGCTCGACTGCGCCGAGGCCAGCGCCGAGATGGCCCCCGGTGTGCGCTACAACTTCGATCAGGAATTGCCGTACATCATTGGCAAGACCTTTCAGATCCTGCACCGACATCGTGCGCATGTCAGCGGGTAGGGAAACACGATCAAGATATGGATACTGAGTTTCGCTGCTCATTCTTTTTCGTCATCAAGTTCTTCGAACGCACCTTTGGCATTCTTGCTGAGACGCTTCAGCGTGAGCTCTGCGTGTGCGAGGCGCTCACTGCAGACTTTGGAAAGCTCAAGTCCTTCTTCATACAACCGGAGCGATTCCTCGAGCGGAACATCGCCGCGTTCGAGTCTGTTGACGATGTCTTCGAGCCGTTTCAGCGACTGCTCGAATGTCGGGGTGTCCTGATCGCGTTTCTTGGTGGGCATGGGATTCAGCTGATCCTCGATGGAACATCTCCATCATGAAAAGAAATCGTCACGGCATCGTCGGTGTGCAAATGCGCGGCAGTACCGATGATCTTGCCGTCTTTCCTGATCATCGCATAGCCTCGTTTCAGCGTGAGCGTGGGATCAAGAGCGGCGAGCCGTTGCCCGACGCCCCTCACCTGTGACGCGGAAAGTGCGTACCGATGAGAGGCAAACGCACCCATTGAACGGGTCAACTCGTCGATGTGCTGACTGTGACTGTGGAGCAGGTCAATGGGTCTGTTGAAGGCGTGGCTTTTCAGCAGATAGCCGATGTGCTCTCTATGCTGTTTGAGTCGCGAAGCAAGCGATTCACGCATAGTATAGGCATAATCACGAAGAATCTCAAGAATCGCCGCGCGGTCTTTCACCACGATTTCGGCAGCAGCGCTGGGTGTCGGAGCACGCAGGTCGGCGACGAAGTCTGCAATCGTGAAATCTACTTCGTGTCCGATAGCACTTACTACAGGAATCCGGGATGCGGCGATTGCCCGGGCTACGACTTCTTCGTTGAATGCCCAGAGGTCTTCCAGCGATCCGCCACCCCGCGCAACGATGATGACATCCACGCTGCCCGAAGGCATTGAGGTCGCGTACTCCCTGCGCGATCTCCTCCGCAGCACCCGCACCCTGGACGCGAACGGCAACCAGGAGAATCGTCAGCGCGGGAAAGCGGCGTCCGAAGACATGCATCATGTCATGCAGGACGGCGCCGGTTTTCGATGTCACAATTCCGATGCGTCCGGGATACTCCGGAAGGGGTTTCTTCCGGCTCGCATCGAAGAGCCCTTCGGCTGAGAGTTTCCCCTTCAGCCGTTCAAACGCCATCTGCAGCTCCCCGGCACCAAGCGGCTTGATCGATGTAACGTCTATCTGGTAGGTTCCGCGCACATCATACACGGTGATGCGCCCTGTAACGATTACTTTCATACCATCGCGGGGCATCAGCGGAAGATTGGGGACGCGACTGCGCCAGAGGACGGCCGAGAGCTGAGAGGTTTCATCCTTGAGCGTGAAGTAGACGTGCCCGGAGGTATGGAGCTTAAGGTTGGAGATCTCGCCCACCACAACAACAGAGGCAAACCCGGTTTCGAGCACTTGTTTGATGCGGCGGGTCAGCTCGCTGACAGTATATTGTAGGGTGGCAGTCATTCCTGGAATGTCATAAGATAGCGATTTTTCCGCTTGCAACCACCGTTGAATGAGAGGGAAAAAGGTGTATATTGAACGACTATGAAACTCGATGTGCTGGCCATAGGGGCTCATCCTGACGATGTCGAACTCTCCTGCGGAGGAACCGTGGGAAAACTCGCCCGCCAGGGCCATCGTGTCGGTCTCGTTGACCTTACCGACGGGGAGTTGGGCACGCGCGGTTCACGTGAGATTCGTGCGGCAGAAGCCGCTGAAGCGGGCCGCATTCTCGGCGTCGCAACCCGCGAGACGCTGGGGATCCCCGATGCCGGCATCGAGCTCAGCCGGGAGAACATGCTCGCTCTCGTCCGCATCATCCGTTTGCATCAACCCGACGTGCTGCTCATTCCTCATCCCGTGGATCGCCACCCCGACCACGAACATGCTCACGTGCTCGCCCGGGAGGCATGGTATTACGCCGGGCTACGGAAGATCGAAACGGAATTCAACGGCAAGCCACAGCAAGCGCATAGACCCCGCTCCTACTACCACTTCATGCAGTGGTTTGAATTCGCACCGTCGTTCATCGTCGATATTACCGAGACATTTGACCAGCGGATCGAAGCCATGCGGGCATTCCGCTCGCAGTTCTACGATCCTGACAGCAACGAACCTGCAACAATCCTCAGCACACCGGAGTTTCTTGAAATGATCCGTACGCGGGCCGAGTACTACGGCGACAAGATCGGCGTGAAGTACGGCGAAGCATTCTTCTCACCGGCGAGCATTCCTGTGCCGGATCTGTTCGCACTCCACCGCTGACATGCACACCGTTCACCCGTTCATCGTACATTTTCCCCTGGCTCTGCTGACGGTGTGTCTCGTCTTCGAGCTTGTGGCATGGTTCTCCCCGAAGCCCGGGCTCTCTCAGGTCGGTTGGTGGCTTCAAGTGCTGGGAACCGTGGGAGTTGTTGCGGCTGCGCTCAGCGGAGTGGTTGCGGAGGCCTCAGGAGGTACCGCCCTGTTGCGGGCGGCAGATACGTTTGAATGGCATGAGGTGCTCGCTTTCGCGGCTTCGGTCGTCTTCGCCGTGCTGCTGTTCTTCCGGTTTTCATCACACCGGGCTCTGCCTGCCGCATGGCCACGGCTCTACCTCGCGGCCCTGACTCTTGGCGTCGTGCTGGTTCTTGTGACCGGCTGGCTCGGGGGCGAACTCGTCTTCACGTACGGGGTTGGCGTCTCCTCACCCTCACCCTGAGGTTCAGATGCGATGTCCATCTGCGCACCCTCAGGGGCACGCCGGAAAATCGTGATCAGAAAACCCACAAGGAGAACGATCACTCCCGCCCAGACCAGATTGATCAGCGGCTTTACGCTGGCTTCAACCACGAGCACGTCTTCCTTGGCAGTCCCCGCAGTCCCGCTCCCCTTCTGCATCGCCGGTTGTTGAACCGTTTCCTGTTGGTCGAGTGAAAGGGGTGCAAGGTACAGGTCGCGAAGGATCAGATTGGCGATGTCCGGATGGCGCATCACGCCGTTGTTGTACGAGCTGTAGAACATTACCGGCTTGAGGACGATATTGAGGTTCTGCCGCTCGACCCGGATATTGAATGCGTAGCGATCTTTTTCGAATTCGAGGAATCCCTCGTACGTCAACCGGAAGCCGAGTGCCTCAACGCTTTTCCCCTGCGGCAATGACACGGTCACCTTCCTGTCGTACTCTGACGACACAACAGCCCCGAGAAGCAAGAGCGCGACGCCGATGTGCGCAACAGCACCGCCGGCAAGCCGTGGATTCGTTGCTGCTATCCTCCAGCCAACCTGGAAGTTGGTCACGAGGGCAAACATGGCGGAGGCGAGCAGTGCAAGAACGAGAGGCTGTGTGACACCGAGTGCGAGGGACACCGCCGCAGTAAGAACAGCGCCGGCCAGCGGTGCGATCAGCGACCGCAGGAGCGAGCGCACGTCGGATTTCGTCCACCACAAAAGTTGCCCGATTCCCGCCAGCAGCCCGATAGCCACCCCCAGGGGCATGATGGTCCTGGAGTAATAGGAGATATCCACCGCGCTCTTTTTTCCGTACAGGATGTCCGTAATCATCGGTGATGAAGTGCCGATGGTGACGAGTATTGCGATGATCACAAGCGTCGAAGCGCCCAGGAAGAGAGCGAATTCACGCGAGATATAGTGGTGCCGCACGGGGCGGCGCGGGAATTCCTTCCATCGGCGCGCGAAGAGGAAGACCGGAATACTCGCGGCAAGAATCAACATGCCCACGAGAAGCCAGTAGGCCCACATCCCCGGATCGACAAACGAGTGGACGGAAGTATCTCCGAGCACTCCGCTTCTCGTGAGAAACGTTGAATACACGACGAGGATGAAGCAGAGAATGCCGAGGGCGAGGTTTGTGCGGACAAAGGCACCGCGTTTGCGCTGTGAGAGTGTGGTGTGGATGGCAGCAACTCCGACCAGCCAGGGGACCAGCGAGGAATTTTCGACAGGATCCCAGCCCCAGTACCCCCCCCAGCCGAGCGTCTCATAAGCCCAGAGACCGCCCATCATGATGCCGGTTCCGAGCACGAGCGTGCCAAACACGAGCCAGGGGGTGGCAGCCCTGAACCAGGAATCATAGTCGCGTTTGAGCATCGCGGCAATGGCATAAGCGTACGGCACCCCCATCGCCGCAAACCCGCTGAACAGCACTTGCGGGTGTATCACCATCCAGTAGTTCTGCAAGAGCGGATTCAATCCCCGTCCGTCAGCTGGCAGAAATCCGGCTTTGACCTCGCCCGGGAACGATTCCCAGACGTACAGGAAGGGGTTCTTGACGAGGAGCATGAGCAGCAGCATGAGCTCGATGCCGGCAAAGACGCTCATGACCTGAGCTTCATACCCGTGCCGGGCAGAATGCCGCATGAGAAAGATACCGATGAGGCCGGTGTAGAGGGCCCAGAGCATGAAGCTCCCTTCCTGCCCCGCATAGAACGTTGAGATCAGCAGCGGCGTGGGAAGATCGCGGGAGCTGTAGCTCCAGACATAGGTATACTGGTATTGGTGCGTGAGGATGAGATACAGGAGTGTTGCCGCACTCAGGAGCACCGCGAGGATGGTGGTGATAAAGCCAAGACGGCCGATGGTAAGGGCTTGTGAAGACTCCCGCAGGTGGTACCGTGCATAGGCCAGAACTGAAATAGAGCAGGCGACAAACGCCAGCTTCACGAACAGGCCGCCGATCATAGGCACTCCGGAGTATTGAAAGAACAGTGCACATTGCCGTCATTGCGAACACGCTTCTCAGTGCGACAGTTCCGCGCTCCTTGAATCCCGCTGATAGGCGGAATCCAGGAGGCGGGACAATCTCACCCTCGAGGAGAGATTGCTACGCCCCTTCGGGGCTCCCCACGACGCATCCCTAGACGGTCACGACTGTGGTTTTACCACTTCGCTTCCCTTTGCCTCGTACTTCGACGGACATTTTGTCAGGAGTTCGTTTGCGTGGAAGTAGCCCTCCTTGGTGAAGCGCCCTTTGGCAACGACACTTGTCGCGAGTTCGAAGTTGTTCGGAGCGGCGCCCTCGAGGATCACCTGGCATTCCTTGCCGTGATCATCCACCAGGTAAAACGAGAACTGACCGGTGGAGGCATTGAATTTCGTCTCGCGTTCCTTGTTCCAGGTTCCCTTAAGCTGGACCTTCTTTCCCTTGGCCATGGCGCCGGCGATATCCGTGTACTCGACGTTACTGTCGAGAAACGAAAATGCACCGAAGACGATGAAGACCAGAATGACGACTGCGCCGACAATGGTTTTCGTGTTCATGAGACGATTGCTCCCTTTAATGCTGCTCTCTGTGCATGTCACGTTCGAGTTTCTTCAGCCGCCCGTCGAGCCGGAAGAGATAGATGTACAGGCCGAGCCAGATGCCGACCGCGATGATCAGCACGATATACAGTTGGTGTTGAGCGAGAAAATCCACAGCTATCCTTTCGGCTGGTGGTAATACTCGAGTCGCGCAGTCCGCACGCGCAGGGACAGCATCCAGAGGAAGAGCATCGTAAAGGCGATCAACGAGGAGAAGAATACGACGCGCATGTTGGGTGACATTTTGAATTCGATGACGGGGCCGGCCCCGTCAGGATCCCCTTTTGCCCCGGGATGGAGGCCGGTCATGATCCGCGGCATGATGAACACGAAAAATGGCACCGTGACCGCCGCAATTATGGAATAGACGGAGGAAAGCGTGGCCCGTTTTTCCTCAACCTCCACAGCCGCGCGCAGGGAAAAGTAGGCGCCATAGATCAGGAGCAGAACGAAGATCGACGTCTCGCGGGGATCCCAGTTCCAGTAGGAACCCCAGTTGAATTTCGCCCAGACGGCTCCCGTGATCGTCGCAAGCACACAGAACAGGAATCCCAGCCCGGCCGCCGAAGCGCTCGTGAGATCATCAATCGGATCCCTGTGGCGCAGGTAGCGGATTCCGTAGAACATGCTGGTCAGAAACGCCATGACGCTCAACCAGGCGGTCGGGACATGGAAGAAAATGATTCTTGCTTTTTCTTCCAGACCGGGGATGGAGGGGAATTCGTACCAGTGCTGCGGCTGCTGCACTATCGGCATTCCGAGAGCGGCAACGATGACGAGCGTGAAGAGAACGCCGAGGAGTATTCGCAAGGCCATGCCGTCAGTCTTTCCAGATATACTCAAAAAGAAGCGTGGAGACGGTGATCACCACGACAATGTACGAAATCAGGATCTGAAATTCACCTGCAGCCTCGCCGAGAGGAGCACCGTCTGAGGACAGCCGTGTGGCGTTAATGACAGTCATAAGCAAGGGCAGTAAAATAGGGAACGATAAAACAGGGTACAACGTTCCCTTGGTATTTGCGCGGGCGATGATTGCGGCGATGATCGTGGATGCTGCGGCGAGTCCGATGCTGCCGAGGGCGATGGTCAGCAAGAAAATACTCAGGGTGCGGACGATGAATCCGTTGATGAAAAAGGCATACAGCACAACGGTCAACAGTGTCAGCCCTGCGCCGAGGACAAGATTGAAAAGCAGTTTTCCGGCAAACACCGCACCGGGGGGAGTCAGGAGCTGCAGGGTCATGCCTGTCCCCCGTTCTTCTTCCATCACAAAGGTCCTGGAAAGCCCCGACATCGCGGCAAAGAAAATCACCACCCAGAGCATTCCTGCGAGCACATCAGGTGAAGCCCCTTCACCACCGAGGGAGAAGAGAATGATCGAGATGGTGGTGACGACAAACATCACCAGGGCGCTCATGGCATAGCGGGTTCGCAGTTCGGATCGCCAATCCTTGAGAAACACCGCCACAGCGGCACGCATCCACCTCAGCGTTGTGGTCTCACGCGCGGACATTGAGATCCACCGTGCGTTCGTAGATATCGATGTCCGAGAGGTCGTTCGTTGCCACAACAAGGATCCCGCGGGTCCGCTGCTCCGTCATGATGCCGCGAACGATCATCATGCCGTCTGCATCGAGGTTGGACATGGGCTCATCGAGAATCAGTATGCGGGGGCGATGTGCCAGCGCCAACGCATATTTCAACCGCTGCTTCATACCCGAGGAGAAGCCGTGGACGGGATCCCCCCTCCTCGGGTCGAGGGCCACGCGCGCGAGCAGGTCTTCATGGGTGCGTGCATCTCCGTGGAGACCGCGCAACGCCGAGGCCAGCTGCAGGTTCTCCATTGCGGAAAACTCGTCGTACAGCTGGAGGTATGGTGACACCAGACCGAACAGCGCCATCCGGCTGAATGCATTCAACGGGCCTGCCCCGTCGATCTCGACACTTCCCTGGCTGGGACTCAGAACCCCGCAGAGGATCTTCACGAGAGTCGACTTTCCGGAGCCATTCCTGCCGGCGATGAGGAGTGTCTCGCCTTCGCCCACGGCGGTGACGATGTTCTCAAAGACAATCCTGCGGTTGAATGCCTTACGCAAGCCATGTGTTTCGAGCCGTAGGGCCATCGGTTACTCGCGCACTACGGGGATTTTCCCCGTCACTCTTCTTCCGGGCAGTTCGATGACGTACATGTACACTCCTGTCGGAGCAACATTCCCGTCGGCCAAGCGTCCATCCCAGGAAAACATCTGACGCCCAAGATGCACCGTTGACGAAACGTCAGGGATCTCCCGAACGAGATCTGCGGACGCGCTGAAGATGTAGAGTGCACCCCGTTGCGGCTCCATCTCTTCTACGGGAAGGTACACGCACGGCGCCCGGCCCGGACGGAACGGTGACGGGAAAGGACGTTCACTGGAGAACGACGATGGATCAATATACGGGTTGGGTGTATTACGGACGATGTACCACGTGGACCAGAGGCTTATGTCCGTCACATCGAGTTTGCTGTAGATGCCGATCGGTGTCGGTTTGTACGAGTCGTCAACCCGGGTGGACCGCAGGCGTAACGTGTACGGCAACAGCGGAATTGACGGGAGGAGTGTTCCGGCGACGTCGACATTAGACATCATGACCGTCATTGTATCCAGTCCGTGTTGCACCTGTGCGTAGTGGGTCCCCAGACTTTGCAGCGAACCGGGCACATCCCGTGAAGCTCCCGCAAAATCTATGGGTGATTGAACAACCTGTGGGTAGTCTGCACCATCGGTGTAGTAGGTTGCCGGGTTTGCGCGCGCACCGGTGAAGTAGTTCCAGAGGGACCACGCGGCATAGGCCCCGGCAAAATCCATTCCGTGGGCTCGGAGCGTTTGATCGATGGCGCTCTGGGGACGGGCAAACTTGATGTTTTCCCAGGTCTCTCTCATCACGTCAATACCAAAACTCTTGCTCACGTAATGCCCCCAGATGGCCCGGCTGTACATGATCAGTTCACTCGACGCGAATGAAGTCTCAGGGTTGCGGAAGTGGCTCCACGAGGCCTTCAGATAATTGTAGTAGTCATTCACCTCCGGGTACACGACATCCTCCATCCAGGTGGAGGTGATTTCGTAGAAGAACGCATCCTCATCCCAGTAGCCGTAGTTACCGATCTGCAAGACATGGTTCAACTCGTGGGCGATCGTCACCCTGAGTCCCGGCATTCCCCGATTCTTCTCGGGACGGACGAACACGAAATCGTTGTCTATCGTTATGGAAGAGGACGTGCGTCCGCCTGCCGGAATGCTTTCATCCGGCGTTGTGTAGCCGTACATGTTGCCCAGCTCCATGACGTAAATATCGCACTCAGGTCCGCCGCCAAGCAAGCCGTCGCTAATGGGAGGCAGATAGTGCAGCGTTCCGATCTCATAAGATGCGGCATACGAAAGGATGGAGAAGATGGAATCGACATATGCGCGCGCAGTGCCTGGAATCCGTGCGCCTGCGGAATCCAGGAGGGCAGGAGTGTTTATGCCGATGGTATCGTAGTGGACGCGAAAGTTGCCCGCCAGCACGGACACCTGCAATTCAGTCCGGGCGAGGATGCCGGCCACACCAGCCTGACGGGCCTGCTCAGTCGGACCGGTACGACGTTGATGAAGAGCGAAGCTGATGACGGGAAATCCGCATTTCACCGGTTCACCATCCGGAGGGGCCAGGTGTGCAGGGATGGCGAGTGAGGTTCCGGATACGAGCCGAAGTGCCTGTTCCTGCGCCACACATTTCACGCAGAGCGCCAGCGCCACGACGGCTATTACGACCGGGGCTTTCATGGATGGATGCTTCTCCCCTGCTCTTACTCGTGCCGGCGGCGCTGCAGGCGAATTTCGCGGCGCTGCAAAGCCTCCGTGTACCGGCGTTGCTCATCCTCCGTCTCCGGTTGCACCGCGGGGACGGGCTGTGGCGTCCCCTGTTCATCGATGGCAACGAATGTCAAATACGCTGTATTCGCCGTGCGGACAGGAAGCTTCGCATTGCCGTGAGCAGTAACTCGCACACCGATCTCCATGGAGGTGCGGAATGCCCGGTTCACCGACGCTTCCAGTGTAACCACTTCACCCAGTTTCACAGAGTGATGAAAGTTCAACGAATCCACAGACGCCGTAACGCACACCATGCCGGAATGGCGCTGGGAGGCGATGGCGGCGACAATATCGATCCAGTGCATCAACGTTCCACCAAGCAGATTTCCCAACTGATTCGTGTCGTTGGGCAACACGAGTTGGGTTGTGGTCACCTGAGATGCACGAACGGTTTTGGCCGGCATCAGAGCCCCATCCCCTTTCCTCCGGACCCGGGTTCGCTTTTGACCGACGGGGAGGGGATCTCCCGATCGATGTCTGTCTTCAGGGATTCCATGCGTCCGCGCAAAACGCTATTGGGATATTTCTCGAAGAAGCGCGATGCCTCGGCGGCTGCCTCACGGTACTTGTTCCGGCTCACCAGCAGTTCAACTTTCCCGATGTACGCGAGCGGCGCGTATTCGGTATCATGATATTTCTCAATGACGTCGTCGTAGTAGAAGATCGCGGACCGGTAGTACTGCATTGTGGAATACAACCGGGCAGTGTCGTACTGCTTTTTGGCCAGCCGGATCGTCAGTTCGCGAATCTTTGACTCTGCATCGACCGCGTTGGCGTTGGCAGGAAAGTACTCCACGAAACTCTGAAACTCGTCAATGGCTTTGCGTGTGTACTGCTGATCGAGGGAAGGCTTTGGCGAGAGGTTATAGTAGCACATCGCGGTCTTGTAGCTTGCGTCAGCAACCCGTGTACTGGCCGGATAGTTCCGTCTCACCACCGAATACTCGAATGCGGCGAGCAGGTATTCCTCGCGCTTGAATCGGCATTCGCCAAGATAGAATTGCGCCTCCGGAGCCACAGCGCTTCCCTGATACTGCAATGTGATCACGGTGAACTCGTTTATTGCCGGGAGATAGTCGCCGTTGTCAAAGAGGGCCTTCGCACGTTCGAATCGCTCTTCGACGCTCATGATTTTTGTGACTTCGCCGGAACCGCATCCGGCAAGGATGAAGGCAGTGACACCAAGAACTAGAACTAAGGACTTCGCCATGTAAACCACTCCTCTGCTGCTCCCGTCGAGAGGTGCCTTACCCGTTCAAGGACGCGCGCGGCATCCGGACCGGGAGGGAGAATCTCCGGCTGGTACCCGCAGCGCACCGGTAAGCACCGCATTACATCCACATGATTGCCCGCACCGTCTTTCAGCAAACGGACCGCCAGCGCGAGTCCGTAGCGGGTCCAGTACCGCGATGGTTGTTCAAAAACACAATTGCCCAGAGAGTGCGCAATCACACTCCCGCCTTCACGAACGATCCCGTGCGGTACGTGGGGATGATGCCCCAGCACCAGATCGACGCCCGCCTTTGCCGCAGCGCGCGTGAACGCCATCGTTCCCGCAGTCGGCCGGTCGGTATACTCTTCACCTCCGTGATAACTCAAAATGACAAAGTCCACAGAATCCCGCCAGGCCCGGATTCGGGGAAAAACGCGCGCGGTGTCACTGTACGCAACCAGGGTATCCCAGCACGGCGGCCGGATATTCATGAGGCCGGCGCACGCAAACAACGCAATCTTTACACCGTTCACCGAGAACTGCACCGGTTCATAGGTCTCGCGGGTTGTTCTTCCGCTCCCCGCATGCATGATGCCTGCGGAGTCCAGGTGCGCAAGCGTTTCGCGCTGACCGCGGATCCCATAGTCCAATGCGTGATTGTTTGCCGTCGCAACGACCGTCACACCTCCCATGCGCAAGGACCACGCGCCGGACGGCGGACCTGTAAACACATAGTTGTTGTGCGGATCTTCAGTCTCCCCGTCCTGATCCGATAACGATGACTCCAGGTTCGCAAAAACAATGTCATACGCAGCCAGGGTACCGGCCAATTTCCGAAACGGGTGAAGCGTGTCACCCCGTAACAGCATTTTCCCGAGCGTCCGGCCGAGATTGATATCGCCTAGTGCTATCAGCCGGACTTCCCCGCGGTGCGGGATCGCGTCAACGGAGGAGACGACCGTCTGGGCATTCGCACTTCCCTGGAGCGCGAGCAGAGCTGCCGCCCACCACACCATGCCGCGAGCCGTCAAGAATCAACTCCTCGTCGTAAAGAGCAGGAAAATGGCAACGCCGATGGCGCCGACCAGAATCAGGGGTTCAAGCCACGAAGTAAAGAACCCTTCGGAAGGGACGACTGCGCGCGTCGCAGCCACTCCCGGATGCTCGACAAGGTCAACGTCACTGACATTGATCGTATCGGTGCGCTGAGATCGCCATTCCTGATCGAGCAGAAATCGTGCCGATTGACGGTCGCTCACGCGCAACCAGAGCGCCAGCGTGGCGGTGCGGTCGAGAACGCGGGCACCGAGAAGCCCTTCGCGGCGAACATTCGTGTAGCGCACATGTGCATCCTTAACACCGCAATCGAGCCGCCAGTTTCCTCCGTCGGGGACCGGCAGGAGGTTTCGTTCACGCAGCGCGCGCGCAATAGCTTCTTCGACAAACCAGTATGTGCCGGCTGGTTCAACAGCAATCAGCACCCGGAGAGAATCGGAAGGGTGCAATTGTGAACAGAGCTGCGCAATCGCATCGGCGGCGAGCGACTGATATACGCTCACTGTCGACGCGGCTCGGCCAACTTCAGGCTGTGCGGATATTTTCGGTGCGCCCGCGAAGCAAAGTGCAACGACAAGCGCTTCGACTACCCCGCTCCTCATCAAGGACCTCAGGGGTCAGGCCCCGGCTGAACTGGCTATAGTGTTCTTCTGCTCAGCCGGCTTAGAACGTTTACGGTAAAGAATGCCGATCGGTATGATAACGCAATAGCCCAACACAAGCAGAATGGGGGAAACGACAAGTGGCAGGAAGCCCTCGATCGAACCCTCGAGCATTGCCGCATAACCCGCGGCGATCACCAGAAGAGCGAAGCCGAGGATAATGAAATTCTGTCGGTTGAGAGGAAGCGACGTTTCCCGTATTGATTTCCGGACTTTGGCTTTAGTCGGCTTGGCCACGGTGCTCAGCTCCGAAATAGTGTTCGAACCCCTCAAAATAAAAGCCCAGCGTTGGGGGGAACGCCGGGCTCGACCATGTACCGTACAACAGTCAGGGGAGTAACTGTCGTATAGGTCGTCAATAAATATACAAAAAGAAGGGTCGATTGTCAAGACCCGGCAAGCATCTATTTTGGCTAATATTCATCAGGTTGCCAAAAACGGGGTCGTTTCATGAATCACGCCGTCCACGATGCGAAGCACTCTGTCCGCCTGACGGGCGAGGTTTTCGTTATGGGTGACCACGATGAACGTTTGGCCCCATTTTGCGGCTCAGATCCCGTATCAACTCGTGCAGGTGCTCAGCATTGGCGCTGTCGAGGTTCCCGGAGGGTTCATCAGCGAGAATCACCCGGGGGGCGTTCATCAGAGCACGGGCAACCGCGACTCGCTGCTGTTCACCGCCCGAGAGCAGCGGTGGCTGTCTGTTCCGCACGGCCATCCACACCGACTTCGCGGAGCAGACGCAGGGCTTTTTGGCGAACATCCTGAAGTTTCGCCCCCATGATCAGCGAGGGCATGGCCACGTTCTCGAGCGCGGTGAACTCCGGCAGGAGATGGTGAAACTGGAAGACAAATCCGATGGAACGATTTCTGAAGCGCGCGAGGTCATCATCCCCCAGTGCAAACACATCCACATCGTCATAGTGGACATTGCCGGAAGTCGGCCGGTCGAGCGTGCCAAGAATATGCAGCAATGTGCTCTTCCCTGCCCCCGACGCACCGACAATGGCGATAATCTCACCTGCCGCGATGCGCAGCGTGACTCCGCGCAGGACACAGAGCTTGCCTCCGTCCGATGCCCCTGCCCGAAACGTTTTGGTGACTGCGGTCGCTGTGATGATACCTGGCGTAGATGTCATGCCACTGTTACTCCCACCGGATTGCCTGCACGGGCAGCAGACCTGCGGCCCTGCGGGCTGGATAGAGTGATGCGAGGATGCTCAAGCACATCGAAGCGAGAGCCACAGCCACAAAGTCGCTCCACCGCACCTCGACAGGAATGGCCGGAATGATGTACACGGTCGGGTCCAGCGGAAAGAGCTGGTAGCGTATCTGGAGATAGCAGACCAGGAGCCCGATGCCGGTGCCGAGAAGCGTTCCGATCGTTCCCACGAGCACGCCTTCGAACATGAATACTCTCATGATGCTCGATGATGTCGCTCCGAGCGCCTTGAGAATACCGATGTCGCGGCGTTTCTCGATGACACCCATCGTCAGCGAACCAAGCACATTGAACGTGGCCACACCGACGATCAGGCAGAGGATGATGTACGCGGTCCACCGTTCAATCTTCATGACAGAGTATAAATCTCTGTGCAGATCGTACCATGTGGAGACCCGGTACGATGGACCGAGAGCGCGTTGCAGATCCGCCTTGACGCCGTCTGCGTCGCTGATGCTGTGCAGGCGCATCTCCACCCCGCTGACCGCATCGCCCATGTCGAAGAGCGCACGTGCAGTCGCCAGGGACACGTACGCATAGTGGGCATCGTAATCCTTGTTGTTGGAGTCGTACACGCCGACAACCGTGCATTCGCGCATCACCGGCTGCCCGAATTGCACGACCATGGCATCCACGCCGACCGGACTCAGGATGGTGAGATCGGCGCCGACCGTGGTTCCCAAACGGTCTGCAAGTCCCAACCCGAGCACGGTCCCCGCCTTCTCCGGTGTGTCGTTGAAGGCGAACGCTCCGAGGACCGTGCGTTGCTTCACCCCGGATACGCCCTCGACGAGAGAATCATCCACCCCTTTCACAAGGACAACGCGGTTCATCCGGCCGGCAACGAGCAGCGCTTTGTTGGCCACATACGGCGCAGCGGCTGCGATACGCGGATCGCCTCTGAGTTCCTGCATCACGCTGTCGGTGAGACCCATGCGACCGCCGCGTGCAGCTTCGATACGCACGTGCGGATCGAATCCTACGAGCACGTTCGTCACCACGCTGTTGAATCCGTTGAACACCGAGAGGACGATGATCAGTGCTGCAACGCCGACGGTGATCCCGATAACCGACACCAGCATGATGATGTTGATGAAGCGCATCTGGCGCTTTGAGCGCACATACCGCTGTGCCATGAATCGTTCGAAGCTCATCAGGAGAACCGGATCGCTGTGACGGGGTTCAATCGTGACGCAAGACGCGCAGGAATCAGGGAACTCAGCAGGCAAAGTCCGATCGTAATCGCAGAGACAATGGCGAAATATTCCGCGCGCAGCAGAATCGGCACGGAGGTCATGAAGTAGATGTCGCTCGGAAGCGACAGGAACTTGAATTCCTGCTGGGCATAGCAGAGGCCGAAAGCGAGGAGATTGCCCAGTGCGGTACCGGTCAGCGCGATCGTCAATCCCTGCCTGAGGAAGATGCGTGTGATTCCCCACCGCGTAGCTCCCATCGACGCAAGGACCCCGATCTCGCGGGTCTTGTCGAGCACCATCATCAGCAGCGTGCCGATGATGTTCACGGTGGCAACCACAATGATCAGGCCGAGGATGATCGGGATCGGCTTTTTCTGGAGTTCGATCCAGCTGAACAGATTGCGGTAGGACTCAAAGACGGTTTGCGCGTAGTGCGGGTAGCCGAGGAGATCTGAGACACGCCCCGCGATCGCCTCCGCGCTGTCGACTCTGCTCAGGTGGACATCGTACCCGTTGACAGCGTCACCAATCTGGAAGAGGATCTGGGCATCGCGCAGGTCGGTGAAGGCATAGATGTCGTCGTACTCTGCCATGCCGCTTTCATAGATGCCCGTCACGCGGAACTGCATTGCCCGTGCCTGTCCGCCCTCAAGCATCCGGCCGACGCCGAATATCACCGCCCGATCGCCGACGTTGAGGGCCAGACGTGACGCAAGCTTGCGCCCGATGACGAGCTTTGCCCCGTCTCCCTGCGGGTGACCGATGTCATACATGCCGGCCACCATGTACTTGCGCCCGATAGGGTTCTCGATCGACGGGTCGACGCCCTTCAGCAGAATGCCGTCAACACCTTCGCGCGATCGCACGAGTGCCTCGCGTGCCACATAGGGGGATACCGCGGTGACCACGGGAGACATTGCGGCAATACGTGCACTGTTCTCCCGGTAATCCCTGAGCGGCAGGTTCTGATACCCGACGATCTGTACATGGCTCGTGAACCCGACGACTTTCTCGGTGATTTCATGCTCGAATCCCCCGAGCACAGAGAGGGCGATGATCAATGTCGCGGTGCCCAGCATGACACCCATGACGGAGATTCCGGCAATAAATGAAAAGAACCCCGCGTTGCGCTGGGAACGGAGGTAACGCCGGGCGATCATATCGCTATAGGACATGGTTACGCAGGGCTCCCCGGACCGGTGGCAAGGAGGAATCCTTTGATGAAATCGTCAATGCCTCCATCCATCACCCCCTGAACGTTGCTTGTCTCAACATCCGTGCGGTGATCTTTCACCATGTTGTAAGGATGGAACACATAGGAGCGAATCTGGCTGCCCCACTCTATTTTCTTCTTCGTGCTTTCGATGGCGTCCCTTTTCGCCTCATCTTCCTCCTTACGCCGCTGATAGAGCTGCGACTTGAGCATTTTCATGGCCGACTCGCGGTTCTGAAACTGCGACCGTTGCTGCTGGCAGGCCACGATGATGCCGCTGGGAACGTGGGTGATACGGACGGCGGTTTCCACTTTGTTGACGTTTTGCCCTCCCTTGCCGCCCGACCGGTACGTATCGATCTTGAGATCCACAGGGTTTATTTCGATTTCCACATCGTCTTCAATTTCGGGATAGACAAAGACTGAAGCGAACGATGTATGCCGCCGCGCATTCGAGTCAAACGGAGAGATGCGCACAAGCCGATGGACGCCATTCTCTGCTTTGAGATAGCCGTACGCAAACTTGCCTGTGACTTCCACCGTCGCGCTCTTGATGCCCGCGGAATCCCCTTCGAGACGATCCACCAGGGCGACAGAAAAGCCTTTCCGTTCACACCAGCGCAAATACATGCGGAGCAGCATCTCACCCCAATCCTGCGCCTCCGTCCCTCCGGCACCGGCATGAATCGTGAGAATTGCATTGCGCTCATCATCATCGCCGCTGAGCATGTTGCGGAACTCAAGCTCGGCAAGACCGGAACGCATAGCCTGCCAGTTCTGTGCCGATGTCCGTGGCCAGCGATGCATCGTTCGACTCTTCCGCGAGTTCAACGAAGGTGCTCGCGTCGCTGAGACGCTTCGCCAGCCCCTTCCATGCATCAACCCACTCCTTGCGCGAACTGATGTCCTGCATCACCTTCTGGGCTGTGACATTGTCATCCCAGAAATGCGGGGCCTGGCTCTTCTCCTGCAATTCCGCTATCGCTTTTTCCTTGGCATCAATGTCAAAGATACCCCCGGAGCGCCTTCAAGCGCTCGGTGAGTTCCTTGATCTCCGTTTTTTGATCTTCGAGCATAAAACCTTCTGCTGTTGTACAGAACGCCATCCGGGTTCTACGGCCGGAACGTCGGATTCACGGGTGGGCTAGACAATTCTGATATGCAACTCCCGCAGCTGCTTGTCGTCCACTTCACTCGGTGCTTCGTCCATCAGGGAGACAGCGTTGGCGGTCTTGGGAAAGGCCATGACATCTCTGATGGACTTCATTCCCGTCATGATCATCACCAGACGGTCAAAACCGAAGGCAATGCCCCCATGGGGCGGTGCGCCATACCGGAACGCGTTCAACAGAAACCCGAACCTGTGCTCCGCCTCTGTTTCTCCAATCCCGATGAGCTCGAACATCCGGCTCTGCATTGCCCTATCATGGATGCGGATGCTCCCTCCTGCAACCTCGGTTCCGTTCAGGACCAGGTCATACGCCCGTGCCCGGGCCTTCCCGGGGTCAGTGTCAAGCAAGGCTGCGTCATCCGGGTTGGGTGCAGTGAACGGGTGATGCACGGCTACAAATCGCTTCTCTTCTTCGCTGTATTCGACGAGGGGAAAATCAGTTACCCATAATAGATCAAGTCTGTTCTCCTGAATAAGCTTAAGCCTCCTCCCCATCTCCAGACGCAGCGTACCGAGAATGGTGTACGCTTTGGTCCAGGTGTCAGAGACCAGCAGCGCCAGATCCCCCTTCTTGCCCCCCATGGCTTCGACCATCTTCTGCAGAAGATCTTTGCCGAGGAACTTCTCAATCGGGCACTCAACCCCGTTCTCGGTCCATCTGACGTACACAAGTCCGCCTGCGCCAAGGCTCTTCGTGTAGTCGACAAGCCCGTCGAGTTGGTTCCGGGTCATGCCTGCTTCGCCGGGAACGACAAAACCCGCCACAACACCGCCTTCCTTCACAACATCTGCGAAGACCTTGAAGGGGGCATCTTTCACAATATGGCCCACGCTTCTGAGTTTCAGGCCAAATCGGGTGTCCGGTTTGTCGCTTCCGTATGTTTCCATTGCCTCGGCGTACGTGAGGCGCGGAAGAGGCAGCTTGAGCTCGACTCCCTTAAGCTCCTTGAACATGCGCTGCATCAGCCCTTCGGTAATGTCCCTTATATCCTCCTCGTCAACAAACGACATCTCGACGTCAATCTGCGTGAATTCCGGCTGGCGGTCCGCACGCAAGTCCTCATCCCTGAAGCACTTCACGATCTGCACGTAGCGGTCCATCCCCGAAACCATCAGCAACTGCTTGTATGTCTGGGGTGACTGTGGCAGCGCATAGAATCGTCCGCGATGCACACGACTGGGGACGAGATAGTCCCGTGCTCCTTCCGGCGTGCTCTTCATCAGAATCGGTGTTTCGACCTCGATGAACCCGTGTTCGTCAAAGTACCTGTGCACGAGCTGGTACAACCGATGACGGAACTGAAGATTCTTCTGCAGAGTCGGACGGCGGAGGTCCAGATACCGGAACTTGAGACGCAGATCCTCACCCGCATCCACATCTCCATCAATCGGAAACGGAGGAGTCTCGGCGCGATTCAGGATTGTCAGCTGCTCGGCCATCACGTCAATCTGCCCGGTCGCCAGATTCCGGGTTGACGGTCCCTTCCGGCCTCATTTCCACCGTGCCAGTCACAGAAATCACGAACTCGCTTCTCAGCTCCTTGGCTAGCTGATGGGCATCCCCGTTCTGTTGAGGATTGAAAACAACCTGCGTCTTTCCATACCGGTCACGGAGGTCGATAAAAATCACCCCTCCGAGATCCCTGCGGACGTCTACCCATCCATTCAGGGTCACATTCTTCCCGATAAAGTCGGGACGGAGTTCACCGCATGTATGTGAACGTTTTGCAAAAGCCTGCACGTGGATCTCCTTGGATATCAAACATTTAATATAGCCAAAACCTGCAAGAGTATCAAACCCGGGCGGTGCAGAATGACCCCCAGGATTGAGGTTGGCAACGCATTTGCATACTTTGATCAAACCTCCAACGACATCGTGCAACCCATGCGCATCATCCTTGCATTTCTGGCATTCGGCGACCATCCCGGTTCTCGCACAGGATGATCCGGCAACTCTTCGCCGTATTCGGGACGACAAGATCGAGACGATCCTCCGTATAGCAGGACCGCCGGTCGCTGCACGACGGACAATTGGTGTCACTCCTCTCCGACGCTGATCCGGCCGGTGCGACGCCGTGCATATCTCTCGTACGGCAGCATCCAGGACAGCACAGCGCTTCCGCTTCTCGTTCGTGGCCTCAGCGACCCTGACATCACCGTGGAAGAAGCTGCTGCATTCGCCATCGGACAGACCGCCGCAGGTCTTTCTCTGCCGCGGAGAACCGAGCTGGAGCATGATCTTCTCTGGAATCGTATTCAAGCGACGCAGGTTCCTGATCAATTGATAGAAGAACTTGGAAAATTTGGCACTACGGCCGGGTTGCAGGACTTAATCATCCGCATCGGCAATGTGTATCCCCGGAGCCACGAGGGCGGCATGACCATGGCGATCGCCCGATTTGCCATACGCGGCATTACCGACGCAGGAGCAGTGCGATATCTCCTGGCAGGAATCCGGACAGCAGACCCGGTGCCCTGGCAGGCAATGTATGCGCTGCAGCGCATAGGTGATCACCCTGAAATCCGGGCAGACCTTGAACATCTCGTACTTCTCAGGCAGAATCAGGATCCGCTTGTTCGCATGAATCTGGCGACGCTGCTTGGCAAACTCCGCGACGCGCGCACAGCCAAAGATCCATTGATCCGTCTTGCCTCCTCCGACTCCGACTGGCGCGTGCGCGTCTCCGCGCTTCGATCCCTTGCCGGTTACCCGATCGCATCCGATCCGGCAGCGCTGGACGTGTACCGCCGGGCATTTTTCGATGCCGACATGAACATCGCGCTGGCAGCCATCGCAGCGCTCAGATCATCGGACATCACTTCCGTCCGACACAGCCGGCACTGGAGGCGAGGTTCTGATGCAGCTTGGCAGCATGGCGACCAACCACGGTAATGCTTTCGCGTGGCAGTATCAGGCTGAGTCTGCCCACACAATCGCCGGTCTCCTGCGGTCAGCGGCGTTCCGGCACTTCGCTGAAGCTTCCTGGCCAAACCCCAACCTGCAGGCAGAGATGCTGCGCGCGCTGGGATCAACCGGTGTTACGCAAGCAGCCGCACCTTTGCTTGCAGCCCTTGATGACGATAATTCCATCGTCAGGTGCGGCGCACTCGAAGGTTTGGCAACCCTCGCAGCCCTTCGCCCGACAGACCATGGATTGCGCAAGGCCGTACGTGCGACCCTGCCGGGGCTGGGCGAGAGCGGAGACGTGGCCGTCGTCGCCACTGCGGCAGGAATGCTCGCCGACTCTCTTTTTGCCGACGCACAGAGCACAACTGATCTTTTACGTTTGCTTTCCCGGGTGCGCGGTCCCGACGACGTCGAAGCACTGTTGGAGGTCATCAAGGGTCTTGGCGCCCTCGGCGAGAACCAGGCCGTTCCGCAACTGATTGAACTGCTGTCGCAGACAGAGCGCTCAATCGCATCTCAGGCCGCCGCAGCATTGCGTCGGATCACGGGCATCGACTACTCCGGCAGGATCGTCGACCGTGAGCCGTTCTACACCGACTTTGATTTCGCATACCTCAGGTCACTCCCCGACACCATCCATGTGACGGTGTCCACGGCACGCGGCGATATTGCCGCGGAACTCTACAAGGAGCTTGCGCCGTTCACCATCATGAGCATGCTCAAACTTTCGGCGCAGCGCGGTTTCTATCGCGGACTCACCTTCCACCGCGTTGTCCCGAATTTTGTGATCCAGGGAGGTTGCCCGCGCGGAGACGGTTGGGGCGGCCCCGGGTATACGCTCCGCTCGGAATTCTCAACTGCCCGCTATCTCACCGGCACGATTGGTATCGCATCGGCGGGGAAGGATACCGAGGGTTCACAGTTCTTCGTTACGCATTCACCGCAACCGCATCTTGATGGACGGTACACCGTCATCGGCCGGGTGACTGATGGACAGCGGATCGTCGATTCGATCCAGCGCGACGATCGCCTATTTGACTTCAGAGCTCAACAATGAGGACCCCCATGGGACAACTGCTTCACTACCGTCGGCATTGTACTCTCTGCACTGTTCCTGCTTTCCGGATGCGGCAGCGGATCTAACGCAGTGTTGCCCGGGACACTCGATGACGGCACAACTCTGTCTGCCCAACGGCTGGCGTCTCTCCCCTGCAGGCACGCATCTCGGCGTTGGCGAATTGCCTCTCAACGCGGATCTGTCTCCCGATGGTCGGTACGCAATCATTACGAATGACGGCACCTCACAGCATTCGATCTCGATAGTCGATCTGGATCGTTGGGAAGTTACGCAAACGTTGCGAATCCCGAAGGCCTGGATGGGCATCAAGTTCTTCGATGGCGGGAAGAAATTCGTCGCCTCCGGAGGCAATGATAATTGCCTTCGGATCTACCGGTTTGAGGATGGGATGGCAACGGAGGAGGACAGCGTTTCCGTCGGTCGCCCGTGGCCGAAGGATAAAATCTGGCTGGCCGGACTCGACATTGATCACTCCACCTCCACTCTGTTTGTCGCGGGAAAAGAGGACAGCCGTCTGTACGTGATCGATCTTGCCCGCAAAGCTTGTGGGGAGAACCATTCTCTTGCCTGCCATCCCGTACGGCGTGTTGTGTGATCCCCGTTCACGCAGTGTGTGGGTTTCCATCTGGGGAGGAAGCAGCGTCGTTCGCATCGATGCGGCATCACTCTTGCGGTGACGGATTCGCTGAAGGTAGGCGATCATCCATCGGCAATGGAATTCTGGGCAGAAGGCAATACGCTCTGGGTCACGAATTCGAATCTGAATACCGTGTCAGTGATCGACGTTGGTTCACGCAAGGTTGTGGAAACTCTCACGACGGCACTTTCACCGCAGGCTCCTCCCGGCAGCACGCCGAACGCTCTCGCGTTCGATGCCGCACGGAAGAGACTCTACGTTGCCAATGCCGACAACAATTGTGTTGCGGTCTTCGACGTTTCCCAACCGGGCCGTTCCCGCTCGATCGGGTTCATTCCCGTCGGGTGGTATCCGACCACCGTTCGCGTCCGCCCGCGCAACGGTGAACTGCTCGTGGCCAACGGCAAGGGCTTCGCATCCCGGGCAAACCCGCACGGACCGAATCCCACACAACGTTGAAGAAAGGACGAGGAATACATCGGTTCGCTTTTCAAGGGTTCCCTCTCGCGCATCACTCCACCGGACGAGGCCGCACTTGCTGCCTACACCACGAGGGTCTATCAGAACAGTCGTTACACAGACCAGCGCAGCATGCAGCCCGGCAATGATCCGAAGAACCCGATTCCGGCACGGACCGGAGGAGCGTCACCGATAAAGCATGTGTTCTACGTTATCAAAGAAAACAGGACCTATGATCAGGTCTTCGGCGATCTTCCTCAAGGCAATGGGGACGCGTCTCTCTGTCTGTTCCCGGAGGAGGTCACACCAAACCTGCATGCACTTGTGCGTGAGTTCGTGCTTCTCGACAATTTCTATGCGGATGCCGAAGTCAGTGCCGACGGCCACAACTGGTCGATGGGTGCGTACGCAACTGATTTCACGGAAAAAACATGGCCGACCCAGTATGGCGGCCGGGGCGGTGAGTATGTGTACGAAGGCGGAACACCGATTGTCTTCCCTTCATCGGGGTATCTGTGGGACAACTGCCTGCGCAATGGCAGGTCATACCGCACATACGGGGAGTTTGTATTCAACCCTGAGGTGCCCGGCGATTCAGCGAGACCCGCAAAGGAGTCCATTGCCGGCCATCTCGCGCCGTTCTACCGGGGGTGGGATCTCGACTACTCTGACGTCGACCGGGTGAAAGCCTGGATGAAGGAGTTTGATGAGTTCGAGCGGACGGGTAGACCTCCCGCAGTTTCAGATCATCAAGTTGCCGAACGATCACACGTCAGGCACACGCTCCGGGTCACTTACTCCGAGGGCGTATGTGGCGCAGAACGATCTGGCGGTGGGCATGCTTATCGAAAGGATCAGCCACAGCAGGTTCTGGAAGGAGTGCGCGATATTCATCATCGAAGATGATGCACAGAACGGACCTGACCATGTCGACGCGCATCGCACGGAGGCCCTGGTAATCAGTCCCTTCGTCCGTCGCGGCACGGTTGACAGTGAGCTCTATTCCACCACATCGATGTTGCGCACAATGGAATTGATCCTCGGATTGCCGCCGCTCACGCAGTTTGATGCAGCTGCAACGCCCATGTATGCATCGTTTTCAGCGGTACCCGATACGACGCGGTATACAAGCCGGCCTGCACGCATCAGTATCTTCGAGCGCAATGCCGACAAATCTACGGGTCAACTGCGGAGCAACGAACTGGACTTCAGCATTCAGGATGCGATTCCGGACGTGGAGCTGAACGAGATCATCTGGAAATCGATCCGTGGAGAGCATTCGTCCATGCCGGCCCCTGTCAGAAGCGCATTTGTGCAGGTGCAGCCGGAGGCGACACGGGATCGGGACTGATAAGCGTCGTTTGCGGTTTTCCCTGTGCGCCGTCGATGGCCTTGTAGTCTAGTTCCGATCCCAGCACGCTGTGGGGTATCAGGAAGACGATCACCACGATGATCGCGGCACCCAGAACCCAGGGTTTCGGGTTCTTTCCTCTGCGCAGGGCAATTGCTGCGACCACCCACGCAAGGACGGCAACGAGAGTTTTGTTATCCGTAAGGTCATGTCCGAAGGGCCATCCCGTCCAGTAGGCATCGAAGGCATACTTCTGCACGATCGGTCCAAGCAGCAACCCGCCGATGGAGAGGATCCCGATGGTCCAGGCAATGAGACGACCATATCGTGGCCTGGCGGCAAATATTTCCAATCCTGCGCGCATGGAGAACAGCATTCCGGTGAACATTGCCAGCACGTGGGGGACCAGCACGAAGGGAGGGACATCTCCTTTGAAGCGTGTGACGACACCGCCCTCGGCAGGCACGACTGCCGTCCCCTTCCTTCCTGTGAGCTGAACGCGGTAGTCCAGTTTTCCTGCAGGGGGTTGGTGGGGCAAGGTACCCGACAGATTGCCGTCGCGATAACTCATCTCCACAGCGGTCCATGCGTCGTCGGTTTTGTGGCGTCTCCATTCAAGCACGCCGCGCACGGCTGGATCCTCGGTTCGAACGAGTACTTCCTGATCACCGTCCCCTCCGTGAGAGCGATCGAACCGGTATACAACTTTCTTCTCGTCCAGGAGCGCGCTTCCTGAAAGCGGATACGTGGGTCCGGTCATCCGCTGGTAGATCGCAACGGATGAGGTGATGAGAAAGGCAATGATCCAGAGAACGGCGGTGTGCTTCACAGATGCTCCTTCGCGTATGGCTGATCGTTCAGGTCAGAGATTGAAGTAGAGTTTGTATTCAAACGGATGCGGCATAGTGCCGATTGACCGGATCTCCTTCTCCTTTAAACTCACCCACTGCTCAATCAGTTCCGTCGTGAAGACCCCGCCCCGCTTGAGAAACTCCTGATCGGTGTTGTGACGGCGCAATAAGGTCGCGCAGTGTTGAAGAAGTCTTTTGTCCATGAATCAGTCCGGGAGTGTCGCTGGAGGCGTCGGTAATGTAGTAATATAGCAATAATTGAGCTTCCTTGCTTAAATGAAGTCATTTTGCTAGGTTTTAGTTTACCCGTTCATCCTCACATTGCACATCAGGAGGCGCAGTCCTTCATGGGTATCAGCCAACTGGCACGTTCGATTGCCGAGTCCCCCACCCTTGCCATGAATGAGCAGGCACGGCTGCTGCGGGAACGCGGCGAGGCCGTGATTCATCTCGGTGCCGGAGAGCCAAAGAACAAGGCCCCGATCAACGCCATCCTTTCCTCAGCGGCCAAGCTTAACACGGGTGATATCAAATACACCCCCACCGAGGGGATCCCGTCTCTCCGCAAAGCCATCATCCGCTATACCGAAGAGAATTATGACCGGGTTGTGGCACCGGAGAACGTCCTGGTCTCCGCCGGCGCAAAACAGGTTTTGTTCCAACTGTTGTTCACGTTGCTCAACCCTCAGGAAGAGGTGATCGTCCTTGCTCCGTACTGGGTCAGCTATCCCGAGATGATCAAGATGGTATATGCGGTGCCGGTGATCGTGACACCGGAAGATGGATCGTTTCATCCGCGGATGGAGGACATTGAAAAGGCCGTTACCGGCTACACCAAAGCAATCATCGTCAATAGTCCCAACAACCCCTCCGGGGTCATGTACAATGAGGAGTTCATCGCCCGCATTGTCGAGTTCTGCGAACGCAAGGGCATCTATCTGATTATGGATGATATCTACCATAAGCTAGTCTTCGACGGCAAGACACCTATCTCCGCCTACAAGCACACCGACAAAGATACTGAGAACACACACGTCATCTCGATCAACGGTATTTCAAAGCTGTACGGAATGACGGGATTCCGCATCGGTTGGGTTGTCGCACCCCGGAAAATCGTCCAGGTGATGACCAACGTGCAGGCGCAGACATCATCCTGCACATCGATTATCCTGCAGGCCGCCGCCGAGGGAGCGTTGACGGGATTGCAGAGCGTTGTGGAGACGCTCCGGATGACTCTGGAGAATAACCGCAACGTCATGATGCAGGAATTGCAGGCATTCTCCGGCATCAAGACTACCAAGCCCGACGGGACCTATTACTGTCTTCCTGATTTCCGGGCATACAGCAAGGAGTCCGTCAAGCTCTCCAGCTTCCTTCTGCAGAAGGCACTCGTGGTCACAGTCCCGGGCAAGGAATTCGGCATGGAGGGGCATCTCCGGCTGAGCTATGCGACCACCGTGAAGGACATCAAGCAGGGCCTGGAGCGCATCAAATGGGCTCTTGATCCCAATGCGCCCAATGAGATCTACATCGGCGAACGAAAACTGATCCGGGATTGGCAATGAACAATTTGCTCGACATCAAAACTCCAGCCCAGGGCGAGGCGCAAGCCCTCAAAAGCGACTACACTCTGGAGAACCAGGGACTCACGAATTTGCGCATGGCGTACTGGAACCTCCCGACCGAGGCGCTGTACGAAGAAATCGCATTCAGGCGCGAGGCACGCGTAGCACGCGACGGTCCGATTGTCGTCCATACCGGAAAACACACGGGTCGGTCCGCCAACGACAAGTTCGTCGTGAAGGAAGGCAGTACCGATGAGCACATCTGGTGGGGTGAATATAACCGTCCTTTCAGCCCGGAAAAGTTCAACGATCTCTACAACCGGATGCAGGGGTATCTGCAGGGCCGGGATGTGTTCGTGCAGGATTGCTACGCCGGCGCGGATCCCAACTACAAACTTCCGATCCGCATTATCACCGAGTATGCGTGGCAATCACACTTCGCACGGAACATGTTCCTCCTGGCGCGCACGAACGAGGAACTCCGCCGGCACATCCCGGAATTCACGGTGATTGCAGCCCCCGGCTTCAAAGGGATCCCGCAGATAGACAGCACGGCGACTAACACATTCATCGTGCTGAACTTTGCGCAGAAGCTCTGTCTCATCGGCAACACCGGTTACGGTGGAGAGATCAAGAAGTCGATCTTCACGATCCTCAATTATCTTCTGCCGCTGCAAAGTGTGATGCCGATGCACTGCTCCGCGAACATCGGCGCAAAGGGCGACACCGCGCTCTTCTTCGGGCTTTCGGGCACAGGCAAAACCACGCTTTCAGCCGATCCGCAGCGCCGCCTGATAGGTGATGACGAACATGGCTGGAGCGATGACGGCATCTTCAACTTTGAGGGCGGGTGCTACGCCAAGGTGATCCAACTCTCCCCCTCTGCCGAGCCGCAGATCTATGCGTGCACGCGCAGGTTCGGAACGATACTCGAAAACGTGGTCTATGATCCGGTCTCGAGGCTGATCGACCTCGACGACGAATCCATCACCGAAAACACCCGGGCGTCCTATCCGCTCGATTACATTGAAAACGCTGTGCCCGAGAAGATGGGCGGACACCCGAAGAATATCATCCTTCTCACCTGCGATGCCTCCGGGGTCATGCCGCCAATCGCGAAGCTCACAGTCGACCAGGCGCTGTATCAGTTCATTTCCGGCTACACCTCGAAGATCGCCGGCACGGAAGCCGGCCTTGGCAAGGAGCCGGAGATGACGTTCAGCACATGCTTCGGCGCCCCGTTCATGGTGCACAGACCTCCCTTCTATGCGGACCTGCTGAAGCGAAAAATCCTGAAGTACGGCGCCAACTGCTGGCTCGTGAACACCGGATGGATCGGTGGTCCGTACGGGGTGGGCAAACGCATCAGCATCCGGTACACTCGCGCATTGCTGAATGCCGCCCTGGATGGCAAGTTGCTGACTGTTCCTTATAAGACCGATCCGGTGTTCGGGTTTGCAGTGCCGCAGAAGTGCGAAGGGGTTCCCGAGAACGTCCTGGATCCGTCGGGTTCCTGGTCGGACAAGAACTACTACACGCAGAAGTACCGCGAGCTGGCGACGCGCTTTGTCGAGAACTTCAAGAAGTATGAAGATGGGTGCGCACCGGAGGTGAAAGCGGCGGGACCGAAAAGATAAGACTGTTCACTCCTCTTCCCTCCGAAGATCGACCCCAGCACCCCCCTCATGATCTGTCTGCCGACCTGCGTCCCGGCCGCCCTGATTGCGCTTTGAGCCATCGCGGAGATCAATTTTCCTGCCTCGCTGGGTTTTTCTTTTACAGGTCGTGGGGCTTCGGCAGGCGGCATCCCCTGCGGGCTCGTCTGCTGTCTTCCCCTCAGTCGTTCGTACGCCGACTCCCTGTCGACGGCGGCTTCGTAATGCCCGAAGATCGTTGACGACTTGATGATGGCTTGTCGTTGATCCGGCGTGATCGGGCCGATCTGCCCGTTCGGCGGGAGGACGAATGCCCGCTCGACTATCCCCGGCGCTCCCTTCGGCTCGAGGAAAGAAATGAGGGCCTCTCCCACGGCGAGTTCAGTGATGACCTTTTCGACGTTGAGTTTGGGGTTTCCGCGGAATGTGTCTGCAGCCGCCTTCACGGCTTTCTGATCGCGCGGGGTGAACGCACGAAGCGCATGCTGCACGCGATTCCCGAGTTGTCCGAGCACAATGTCCGGAACATCGAGGGGATTCTGTGTAATGAAGTAGACGCCGACTCCTTTCGAGCGCACCAGCCTGACAACCTGCTCGATCTTGTCGAGCAACGGCTTCGGTGCGTCAGAGAACAGCAAATGCGCCTCATCAAAGAAGAAGACAAGTTTTGGTTTCTCCTGATCGCCGACCTCAGGCATCCGTTCGAAGAGCTCAGAGAGCATCCAGAGCAGAAATGTCGCATAGATCTTCGGGGTCTGAAGGAGTCGGTCCGCTGCCAGGATGTTGATCATCCCCCCGCCTTCCGCGTCGGTCTGCATCAGGTCATCGAGATCAAGTGCGGGTTCTCCGAAGAATGTCGTTCCTCCCTGTTCCTCAAGCGTGAGGAGGCCCCGCTGAATCGAACCCACGCTCGCGGCCGAGACATTGCCGTACTGTGTCCTGTACCCCGAGGCATTGTCGCCGACGTGCTGCAGCATCGCACGCAGATCTTTGAGGTCTAGCAACAGCAGACCCTGATCATCGGCGATGCGAAAGACCATCGTCAACACGCCTTCCTGCGTTTCGTTGAGATTCAACAGGCGCGCGAGCAAGAGTGGTCCCATCTCGGATATCGTCGCCCGGACAGGGTGTCCCTGTTCACCGAAGACATCCCAGAATGTTACGGGACTTCCGCGGTAGGCAAAGTCCTTCAGGCCGAGCAGCTTGATTCTTTCCGCGATTTTCGGTTTCGCCGTTCCGGCCTGACTGACTCCTGAGAGGTCGCCTTTGACGTCTGCCATGAAGACCGGCACGCCGATGCGGCTGAATTGTTCCGCCATAACCTGCAGCGAGACCGTTTTGCCCGTGCCCGTTGCGCCGGCTATCAATCCGTGACGATTGGCCATGGCGGGGAGAAGGTAGAGTGGTTGATCGCTCTGAGCAATCAGGAGGCCGCTGGATGCGTCGGACATGGCACGCTCTTGATAATGGGTACGAATTGTTAAAGGAACGGGGCAGCATGAATATAGAAACAGAAAGGACGAATTACAAAGGGGCCATGTCAACCCACGGTGCGTTCCCGTGAATGCCGATCGAACGCCCTGGGCATAGTTCTGACGCCGTGTTACTTCTGTTTCTGAAGCTCCATAAGGAAGGTCAGATCCACCTTGTCACTCACGATGAGGCCGCCGGCTTCGATCTCCTTGTTCCATTTAACACCATAATCGAACCTATTGATGGATGTCGTGGCTTTGAATCCTGCTTTCAGATTCCCGCGGCCGTCTGCAACCTGTCCGAGAAACTTTGCCTCGAGCACGACGGGCTTGGTAACATCGCGCAGGGTGAGGTTTCCGGTGATCTTGTAGGTGTTCTCCCCCGTCTTCTCAAAAGAGGTACTTTTGAAGGAGATGACAGGATACTTTTCGGCATTCAGGAAGTCGTCTGAACGGAGGTGCTTGTCACGCATCTCGTTTTCGGTATTGATGCTGGCGGTCTTGATCGTCGCTTCCAGCGTGCTACCGGAGAAGTCGTCCTTCCCTTCGGTCAGCGTGACGTCGAAATCTTTGAAGCCCCCGGTGACTTCGCTGATCACCATATGCGTGACCGAAAAATTCACCCGGCTATGTGCGTTATCCTGCTTCCATACGTTAGCCTGGGCGGATCCGACGCTGCCGAGAAGGGCGAACGCGACTGCGATGGCGAACATGTGTTTCATGGTAATGCTCCTTGTAAGGTTCGTGGAGAGTTCAGAGTTTGTGAGGTTCATAGTGGATGGGCCGGTTAGCCGTAGCGTTCTGTGAGAGCGAGTCCCAGCTTTTTGAGCAGCGCGCCGAGACGATCCTGTTCCTGTTCCCCAAGCACAGCGATGAGTTCCGACATTGCTGCTGCATGTTTTGGGAAGACCTCCAGAAAGAATTTGCGTCCTTTCGGGGTCAGCTGAACAACTTTAACACGACGGTCTTCGGAATGCGCAGTCCGTTCCAGGAGCCCTTCCTCTTCGAGGTTGTCGACGATGACCGTGGTGTTCCCGCAGCTGATGAGCATTTTCCGGGCAAGTTCACCCAGACGCATGGGTCCGAGGTGGCCAAGCGCCTCCAGTACACCGAATTGCGCCTGTGTCACTCCGTAGGCGCGGATATCGTCACCCGAGAGACGGTTCAGGGTGGAATACGCACGCGCAAGCTTCACCCACATGCGAAGTGCGGTGTCTGCCTTCCTCCCATAACGCCGGGTGGTGCTCATGGGCCTCTTATGTTTTCAATTGATATATTTCGAATTCAAAATATATAACGGTGCGGGCAGCCGAAAAGTTCCTGCGTCGTTGCATCTCCGTGAATTATTTTCGACATTTGCATGCGAAAGGAGCCACCCATGACCATTCTCGTCACCGGCGGTGCAGGATTCATCGGCAGCCATATCGTCGAACACTTCCACACAAAAGCCGACGTCATCGTCCTCGACAACCTCCGCTCCGGCTTCCAAGAGCAACGTCGACCCGTTCAAAGTCCGGTTCATCCACGGCAGCATCACCGATGCCGTGCTCGTCAACGACATCATGAAGGATGTGGACCATGTCTTTCATCTGGCGGCTCTGGTGAGCGTGCCGGAATCCATGGAGAAACCCCGGGAAGCAGTGGAAATCAATGTACTGGGAACACTGCACGTTCTCGAAGCGGCTCGCGCGTGCAAGGTAAAAAAGGTGGTGATTTCCTCATCCGCGGCAATCTATGGCGACAATCCGACCGTACCGAAGATCGAGACCATGACACCCGAACCCCGAAGTCCATACGCCATCACCAAACTTGACGACGAGTACTATGCCCGGATGTTCACCGCCGACTTCGGTCTGCCCGTTACATGCTTGCGGTATTTCAACGTCTTCGGACCGCGGCAGAACCCCACATCCCAGTACGCTGCGGCAGTGCCGATACTCATCGACAAATGTCTTCGCGGTGAAGAAATCGTGATCTACGGTGATGGAGAACAGACGCGCGACTTCATCTATGTCAAAGACATCGTTGCTGCGAATCTGCTGGCGGCGACTTCAGATGTTACGGGGGTCTACAACGTGGCGAATGGACGGAGCGTAAGCATCAACAGGCTCGCAGAGATGATCGTCCGGATTACCGGTGCAGACGTACCGGTCCGTCACGCCCCGGTTCGTTCCGGCGATGTGAAACACTCCCTTGCTGATACCGGCCGTGTGCGAGGGGTCGGGTTTACGCCGCATACGACGCTCGAGGAGGGGTTGAAGGCAACAATCGAGGATATGATGGCCCGGAGAGTCTGATCGCCTCTCCGGCACCATGGCCGTTCAGACGGGGGTGCGGGTGCTTTACCCGGTGGCTTCGCCCCGCGCGTGTCCGCTGCAAGAGCTTCAACACTTCGGCAGAACCAAAAACCGACGATGGACGCAACAAGGGCCGCCCCGAATCCCTGCAACTTCAATGGAGCCGTTTGGAACGGCTCCTTGCAGAGCGGGTACGTACATGACTGTTGCAGTAAGCATGCACGTAAGGAGGATCCCGCCGATCAATGCGACATTACGCTTTCGTTTCATCGTCAGAGCGGATTCGGTCAGGGACCGGCAATTGAGGGCATTCACCAATCTGGCGGCGATCAATGTCGCAAAGAAGAGACTCATCGCCTCCCGATGAGGATACTGCCATACCTCAATTGCCACGGCGTACACGCCCAGGCTTGCCAATCCGATGACTGCCCCCAGAATGCCAATGTACATGTACGCCGAAAAATTCAGCATCCCCTCCTTGATCGGACGCGGGCGGTGGCGCATTATTCCGGGCTCGGGTGGCTCGACGCCGAGAGAAATTGCGATCAGGCCGTCCATGATAAAATTGATGAAGAGCACCTGCACTGCGGCCAGCGGAAGGGGCATTCCCGCAAGCAACGCGATAATCAGCGCCAGCACTGTTCCCATGTTTCCGCTCAGGAGGAAGACCAGGTACTTCCGGATGTTCAAGAAAATGCTTCTTCCCTCCTCAATCGCACGCACAATCGTGGCAAAATTATCATCCGTCAGGATCATGTCGGATGCTTCCTTGCTGACGTCGGTGCCGGCAATGCCCATGGCGATGCCGATGTCAGCCCGCTTGAGAGCCGGGGCGTCGTTGACGCCGTCGCCCGTCATCGCGACCACGCTGCCCTGTGCGAGAAATGCATTGACAATGCGGAGCTTGTGCTCGGGAGCGATGCGCGCGAAGATGTCGGTGGTGGCAATCTTCGCTTCCAGTTCGGCATCCGTCATGGTGGAGAGTTCCGATCCGGTGAGGACGCCGCCGCCTTTGAGGATTCCGAGTTCCTGACCCACCGAAAGCGCAGTCAGGCGATGATCACCGGTGATCATCACGGGCCGGATGCCGGCATGTTCGCATTTCAGGATGGCCTCCTTCACCTCAGGCCTCACGGGGTCCTGCATCGCCATCAATCCCAACAAGACCATTCCTTCTTCGGGATTGGCATTGAAACCCGCCGGGTGATGCGAGGAGGCAAAGGCCAGAACGCGCAGGCCGCTGCCTGCAAGGCTATGCCCGCTTTCCACGATCCGTGCACGGATCTCCGCCGTGAGGGGCTTCAGGCCCGCGGTGGTGAGTACTTCTTTGCAGTTGTCCAGCACCACTTCGGGCGCACCCTTGCTGCACACGAGCATACCGGCACCATCGCGATGGACGGAGGTCATTCTCTTGCGTTCCGAGCTGAAGGGGATTTCGTACATCCGCGGATGCTCGTGGCGTAACGCGTGCAGGTCCAACCCGGATTTCGCTGCAGCAACCAGAAGCGCTCCTTCGGTGGGATCCCCCAGCATTTCCCATTTCCGCTTTGCCTCATGAAACTGGAGAACCGCATCATTGCAGAGAACCGCGGTGCGCAGCAGCTCGCGGAGACCAGGATCCGCCTTCCCCAGGACCGTCTGCTTGAAGGTGAAGACACCCCGCGGCTCATATCCGGTTCCCGACACTTCGATGATGCGATCGCCGGTGACGACGCGCCGTACAGTCATTTCATTCTGGGTCAACGTTCCCGTTTTGTCGGAGCATATGACCGACGTTGCCCCGAGAGTTTCGACTGCGGGAAGTTTGCGGATCAACGCCTTCCGTTCCGCCATACGACGGACACCCAGGGCAAGGGTGATCGTCATGACCGCCGGAAGCGCCTCGGGAATCACCGCGACGGCGATGGCGACGCCCCACACGAACATCTCCACAATACCATGGCCGCGGAGAACGCCGAGGATGCTCATGGCCGCTGCAAGAATGATGGAAAATATTCCGAGGTTGCGGCCGAGTGTGTCGAGATTTGCCTGCAGCGGAGTCTGTCGTTGCGTCGTGGTCTGGAGCAGCGAAGCTATCCTGCCAATTTCCGTGTTGAGACCCGTCCCCACAACGACCGCACCACCCCGGCCATACTGAATTGTGGTTGCCGTGTAGACCATGTTCGCACGGTCCCCCACTTGCGCCGATGCATCGAAAACCGCATCGCAGTTCTTTTCGGCCGGTCGGGATTCGCCCGTCAACATGGACTCATCGATCGTCAGGTTCATCGATTCGATCAACCTGCCATCAGCCGGAATGGCGTCACCGGTCTTCAGGATAATCGTGTCACCCGGCACCAGCTCCCGCGCGGGTATCAACATCTCGATGCCATTCCGCAACACCACAGCGTGCGGCACGGCGAGCTTTTGCAGAGCTTGCAGAGCCTGTTCGGCCTTGTATTCCTGGATGAAGCCGACGACCCCTGCAAGAACCACGATGATGATGATTGCCAGGGCCTCCACTATCTCGCCCATTGCACCCGAGACGACAGCAGCAATGATCAGCACCACCATTAGCAGACTGAAGAACTGTCTCGCAAACAGAAGAAGCACCGAGTCTTTCTTCGGCGGTGGAAGTTCATTGAAACCGGTTTTCCGCCGGATGTCGTCCGCCTGTTTGGAGGTCAGACCGTTCGTTGAGGCGTGAAGACGGGAAAGGACGTCGTGCACCCTGAGAGAGTGCCATGCTGCGGCGTTCTCGCGGGATTGATCTGTGTGTGGCATGCCGGTTACGGTTTGTGGGATGGCAGTGACTGGCCGTACGCCATTGCTTCGAGCCTCGCAATCCGTTCTTCCATCGGCGGATGCGTGCTGAAGAGCTTCGCTATCCCGCCGCCGCTGAGCGGGTTGACAATGAACATGTGCGCGGTGGAAGGTGAAGCGTTCATCGGAATCTGGTGGGCACGCGTTTCGAGCTTGCGCAGCGCATTTGCAAGGGAGAGGGGGTTGCCGGCCATCTGTGCGCCGGCTTCGTCAGCCATGAACTCGCGCGAGCGTGAGATCGCGAGCTGTATGAGCATTGCGGCAATCGGCGCCACAATCATCATGACGAGGCCGGCGATCGGACTGCCCCCTTCGCGATCATTGGAGCTGCGACCGCCGCCGAACATCATCCCCCATTGCGCCATATTTGCCAGCATACTGATTGCGCCGGCCATTGTCGCAGCAATCGTTCCGACCAGAATGTCCCTGTGCTTCACGTGGGAAAGCTCATGTGCCAGCACACCTCTCAATTCATCGCGGGAAAGGATGCTGACGATGCCCTTCGTCACTGCCACAGCGGCGTGCTCCGGATTGCGGCCGGTGGCAAATGCGTTCGGCTGATCTCCTTCGATCATGTAGAGTTTCGGCATGGGCAGCCCAGCACGGCCGGTCAAGTCTTGCACGGTTTGAAACAGCTCCGGAGCATCCGCAGGAGCGAGTTCCTGAGCTCCGTACATGCGGAGGACTATCTTATCACTGAACCAGTAGCTTCCGAAGTTCATAACGACCGCGATGACAAAAGCCATCATCATCCCGCCCCGTCCGCCGATAAGGCTCCCTACAAAGACGAGGAGAACGGTCATCATCGCCATCAGAAAGAAGGTCTTCGTCGTATTCATTTTCAGTATCCTCCGGAGGTATGTCCCTCCGGACCCTTAGTTTTTGATTGTTGACAGAACAGCATTCTAGGGGCTGTGACGTGCAGAAACTCACCAACCGAGAACCCTCGCAGATGGGATTTCTTCCGAGCGATGGAAAAACTCCTGAATTGGAGAAGATCTGTCAAATAAATGAACCTCCGAGTCTCAGTGCCTCGCGGTAATGCTTTCATCTGCGCTTCTAGGGAAACTCTCCTAATACCTTCTGATACAATACGATGTCCGCCGTAATCTCTACAATTGCATATCTGCTCGTCGCGCACTGAGCCGCAGTTTACCATCCTGGTGCGTCCAATGCTGTCCACCCCGGAAGACTCATGGATGTGCCCGCAAATCACAGCGTCAGGCTGACGCTTTTCGACAAATGTTCTCACGGCAGTGCTCCCGACGTGGCGTCCGCTCCTGATGACGTCCAATGTGGTTCCGTACGGCGGTGCATGCGGGACAAAGATCTTGTATTTACAGTCCGCCACCTCCTTCCACCCCTTTTCTGCAAGATCGAGAATCGCATCCTCACTCAGTTCGAAGGGTGTATGCAAGGGAGAGAGCGGGCATCCGGAGACGCCGAAGAATGACACGTCGCCGATGCATACTCCCCGGCCGCTGATGCACACACCATCATCTTCGTACGCGCGTTCAATCTCCCGGGTGTCCATATTGCCGGCGACGGCGAGAACGCGCGGCGCAAGCGAACGAAGATCGGCGATGGCGCCGGCGGCTTCGACGCGGGTGCCGTTGGTTGTCAGGTCGCCCGCTAAGACCAGGACGTCTATGCCTTGCTCCGCGCGCGCGATCTGCCTCGCGAGTTCGTAGGCACCATGTATGTCAGAGAGTGCAAGTATGCGCATTGCTTGAATCCGATGAAGAAGCGTCGTAGATTGATTTCATGAGAGCGTATATCCGAACACTCTGGATCTGGGGGGCAGTCATGCTTCTGATGCTGTTCTGGCTCCCTCTCCTTGCCATTATCCGGTTATTCGATCGGGATCCTGCCCTGTACAGAACGGGACGCTGGTTTCGCCGGCTTGGTTCTGCTATGACCCGGGTGAATCCGGTCTGGAAAATTTCGGTTAAAGGGCTCCCGGAACACTATGTGCGCAAAGCCGTTGTTGTAGTCAGCAACCACCAGTCATTGGCCGACATTCCGGTGATCTCCCGGCTCCCCTGGGAGATGAAGTGGGTTGCCAAACGCGAACTTTTCCGGTTGCCTATTGTGGGATGGATGATGCGACTGGCTGGGGACATTCCGCTGGAGCGTGGAGACGCCCGGAGCGGGGCCCGTGTTCTCGCGCATGCGGCCCGGTACCTCAGAAAGAATTGCCCCGTATTCATTTTCCCGGAGGGAACCCGATCACCCGACGGTCTGGTGGGCCGCTTCACCGACGGAGCGTTTCACCTGGCCGTTGCATCACAGGTTCCGGTCCTTCCTGTGGCGGTTGAGGGTACCAGAGATGCCCTGCCGAAGAAGAACTGGCGATTCGGCAACACCGTCAGCATCACGGTGTCTGTACTTCCCGAAGTTTCTACGACGGGTCTCACACGCGACGATGTAGAGGCCCTGCGCGAACGGATCCGCGCGATGATTTGCGAGAATATCGCTTTATCACGCAACGTGCTTCCGGCCTCAGTCGACGGAGTGCTTCAGCGTAGCGGACAGAAGAGCGGCTAGTTTCTCCTCCGGTTCATTGCTGGCAGACTTCCTTCCGGAGTTGATGCAGCGCCACCTCTGCGACTACCGATATCCGATGCCAACCAGTAGAGGCGTTGGTTGCAGACAAAGAAGAAGTGCGCCTGACCCAGGCCCAGGCACATGAACACCGGGTTCCTGCCTTCTTCGAACGTCCTGAAATGTTCAAAGGGAGCGAGGCCGGCGGCGATCCGGTGCGCCATCGCCAGCGAAACGTTTCTGGCTGAATCGGCGGTCGGATAGTACGACACATAGAGAGTCGCTGATCCGTCATCCCCCTTGTATGTGCCCACCACGTTCTCCTGCGGCGTCACTGCCCTTCCATGCAACTTGTTCACCAGGACGCGGGCATCAGATCCGGCAACAGATTGCGCGAGGCTGAGCGTTCCGAGCAACTTGGGCACGCCATGCCCGCTCAGGGACAATTTCACGGCCACCGTTGCCAGCACGACGGCAATGGTTGCGCCGACAATCCAAGGAATCTTCTTCATAGCCCCCGACAAATCAGTGGAGATGCGGCAGAAGTTTGTCCATGAGGTTTTTCTTCGGCATGGCACCGATAAGCTGTTCCACAACTTTCCCCCCATTGAAGATCATGACCGTGGGGATGCTGCGGATGCTGAATTTCATGGAGGTTTCGGGATTATTATCGACGTCGACCTTTACGACCTTGACCTTGCCGGCATATTCGTTGGCGATTTCTTCGACAACCGGTGCGATCATCTTGCACGGGCCGCACCAGGTCGCCCAGAAATCCACGAGCACCGGAACATTCGATTTCAGCACTTCTGTTTCAAAGTTCGAGTCAGACACTTCCGTTGGTTTCATCGTCCCTCCTTATGTTCATGATCGGGCCGACAGATCACCGATGAATCGCACGCTCCGGTCTCCCAGCAGGAGTTTTGCTCCTTCCTGAAATCGGTCCGTCGGATCCACTTTGTATCGCGGCGAATGGTACATGCTGCGTGTTCGCTGTGTCCCTTCGAGAGCAATATAACACGGGCAATTCCCCGGGTGTTGCTCCAGGAGTTTCCGTAATTCTTGAACAACATTTTCACGGACGGCGTCCACGTTTATCGAGAGAATCACGCTGCGGGTGAATTTTTCCTTCACTTTACTGATCGGGTACACTTCGTTCACGAGGATGCGCAATTGGTCTCCGTTGAGCTCTCCTTTGCCGACAACCATCACGATGGCATCCGCGACGAGAAGATCCTGATACCTGGTGTACGGATCAGAAAAGACAATACACTCGCACCTACCGCTGAAGTCCTCGAGGCCCACGAACGCCATCATGTTGTTCCGCTTATCCGGCTTCTTCTTGAGTGAAGTGACAATGCCGCATGCGCGCACCGTTGCGCTGCCTTTCAGATCACCCACCTCACCGAGCCGCACAGTGGCAAATTCCTTTATCTCTTCCTCGTATTTGAGAAGCGGGTGCCCCGATGCATAAAGTCCGAGCATGCCTTTCTCTCTCGCCAGCCTTTCCATCTCGCTCCAGGGGGCGACGTCGCCAAGCGGAGGATAGCCCACGTCCGCGCTGCCGCTCCCCGCTCCGCCAAAGAGACTCTCCTGCCCGGTCGCCGTGCTGTTTTGAGACGACTGCCCGAACTGCAACGCGCGGTCGATGTTTTCAAAGAAAAGAGCACGGTGTCCCGACAACGAATCGAACGCCCCCGCCTGGATCAGGCCTTCAAGGCACTTGCGATTTGCCAGCCGGAGGTCAATCCGCGAGCAGAAGTCGAAGAGATTCTTGAAAAATCCCGCCGAACTCCGGGCCAGCACCACACTCTCAATGGCGCTCTGTCCAACGTTCTTGATTGCGACAAGGCCGAATCGGATGGCTCCGTGAACGACGGTAAAATCCTTTCCGCTTTCGTTCACATCGGGCGGCAGCACCTGGATCCCGACGTGGCGGCAATCGTCAATCAGCGGCGGAATTTTGTCCGTGTTGCCGATTTCGGAGGTCAGCGTGGCGGCCATGTATTCGGCCGGATAGTGTGCCTTGAGATATGCGGTCTGGTAGGCGATCACAGAGTAGGCAACGCTGTGCGATTTGTTGAAACCGTACGACGCGAATTTTTCGATGAGGTCAAAGATATCTTCCGCGGACTTCTTGTCCAGGCCCCTTCCCATGGCCCCCGTCACAAACTCCTTTTTCATGTTTGCCATGAGGTCTTTGTCTTTCTTCCCCATCGCACGACGCATCAGATCCGCTTTGGCCAGTGAGAATCCGGCAACCTCGCTGGCGATTTTCATCACCTGTTCCTGATACACGATGATGCCGTACGTTTCCCGCAGAATCGGTTCCAGCAGCCGGTGCGTGTACCTGATCGGTTCGATGCCATGCTTCCGGGCAATGAAATCGCCGATCATTTCCATCGGACCGGGACGGTAGAGTGCGTTCATTGCGACAAGATCGCTGATCGTCGTCGGTTTGAGCTTGCGCAGCCAGTCGCGCATCCCCGAACTTTCAAACTGAAAAACGGCGACGGTATCGCCCCGGGCAAACAATTCGAAGGTCTTCTGATCGTCTTCGGGAATTTCATCCAGATCGATCGTCACGCCATGGTTTTCCCTGATCATGCGCATGGCGTTTTCCATCACGGAAAGCGTTCGCAGTCCCAGGAAGTCCATCTTGAGCAAACCCGCCTTCTCGAGGTCCTTCATGTTGTACTGCGTCATGACCCCGGTGGTGGGCGTCTTGTACAGCGGCACATAATCAGAGATGATTCCGGGAGCGATGACCACACCGGCGGCATGCATCCCCGCGTTCCGATTCAATCCCTCAAGCGCCAATGAAGCCGATACCAGGGTTTGTATCTTCTCGTCGGGACTTTCCTTCACCCACTTGAGGTCCGCAATCGTGTCAAGAGCGTCTTTAAGCGGGCGCACCTTCCCCTGTTCCACCGGGATCTGCTTCGTGATCGACTCGATTGTGCTCAGCGGAATGCCCAGGACGCGGCCGACGTCCTTCAGTACCGCACGGGCCGACAGCGTGCCGAAGGTGATAATCTGCGACACGGAATCTGGGCCGTACTTGTCCCTCACGTACTGGATCACTTTTTCCCGTTTGTCATCGGCAAAATCCACGTCGATGTCAGGCATACTGATGCGGTCGGGGTTGAGGAAACGCTCGAACAGGAGGTCGTATTTCAGCGGATCGACATTGGTAATTCGCAGAGCGTAGGAGACAATGCTCCCGGCAGCGCTCCCCCGGCCCGGTCCCACGGATACGCCCATCTCGCGCGCGGCGCGAATGAAATCCTGCACGATAAGGAAATACCCTGCATACCCCATCGTCTTAATGACACCCATTTCATGCTCGAGCCGCTGCACCATTTGGGGCGTCGATTGCGGATAACGCTCCACGAACCCTTTTCGCGCAAGCTGCTCGAAGAAATCATCAAGATTCCCGACACCTGCAGTCGGCAGGTATCGGGAACAGCGGCATGCGGCTCCCTTTGAGCGACAACTTGAGGTCGCACTTTTCGGCTATCTCTAATGTTGAGGAAATGGCCTCAGGATAATCTCTGAAGAGCTCGGTCATCTCCTTGGTGGACTTGAAGTAAGCCTGATCCGTTTGATAGCGCAGTTTGGTATAATCCTGCGAGCTTCCGCTCGTCGAATCCGGGATCAGCAGGAGGATGTTGTGGGCTATCGCGTGTTCATGCTTCAGGTAATGGATATCGTTTGTACATACGAGCTTCAGGCCCAGGTCCTTTGCAAGCCTGGGGGCCTTCCTGCGAATCACCGCCTCGCGATCTATGCCATGATCCTGTATCTCGATGTAGAAATCGTCGCCGAAAATGTCTTTGTAGATCTCTCCGGCTTCATACGCTTCCCGGTCGTTGCCGTTTGCCAGATGGGCAGACACGACGCCGCCGGCACACGCCGAGGTGGCAACAAGCCCCTCCCTGTACATGCGGAGCACTTCGGTATCTATACGGGGTTTGTAGTAGAACCCCTCGAGATGAGCGATTGAGCAAAGCTTTATAAGGTTCTTATAGCCGACCTCGTTCTTTGCCAGCAGGACCAGATGGTGATATGCTCCCCGTTTTCCCGCCCGATTCGGTTTGTTGCGTGCTCTTTTCCCGCCGATTCCCTTTCGTCAGGATGTAGGCTTCCATCCCTATGATCGGTTTGATCCCGGCGTCCTTTGCCTTTTTGTAGAACTCAATGGCACCAAACAGCACACCATGGTCGGTGAGGGCAATGGCCGGCATTTTCTCGGCGACGGCCGCGGCGATGAGATCGTCAATACGGCAGGCGGCGTCAAGAAGACTGTAATGCGAATGATTGTGAAGATGTACGAACTGATTCATTGACTATTCAGAGAGAATCGACAGACACCGCGCATAAGCGCAGAGAAACACTCTCGTTGATTTCAGGCAGCAGCTCTGAGCAAAGTAGTTTCATTGACGTGTGAAGTCAAGAGGCACCGCAGATAATTTGTACACATTCTTTGCGCATAGGGACGTGGACAACACATGCGGCCCATCTAATCTACACTCAATGAAACGGGGAAACCCCCTTTGCTAGAACGTATTCACCACAAGGAGCTTAAGTTCAGTCATCTCTTCAATTGCGTAGCGAATGCCTTCCCGGCCAAAGCCTGAATCTTTTATGCCGCCGTACGGCATGTGATCTATGCGATACGTCGGGACGTCATTCACTACCACTCCTCCGACCTGCAATTCATTAAAGGCCTTGAACGTTTTGTGAAGATCCCGCGTGAAGAGTCCGGCCTGCAGCCCGAATTCGGATGCATTCACCCGGGCAAAGCATCGTCAAAGCTGTCATACGGCTCTATCGTCATGATCGGGGCAAAGGCTTCCAGGCAGCTTATCTTCATGCGGGGCTCGACATCCTGAAGGATGGCAGGAGTCAGGACGGCACCATCCCTTAGCCCACCGCAAACAAGCTTTGCACCGCCTTCTACAGCCTCCTTGATCCATGCTTCAATCTTCCTGGCTGCATCCCCGGTAATCATCGGGCCGACGATGGTACGATCGTCGAACGGATCGCCTGCCACGAGATGTGTGGTAAGGGAGAGCAGGCGTTCCCTCGCGTGCTCCCAGATGGAATTGTGAATATACACCCGCTGGACCGATATGCACGATTGTCCGGCATTGGCGAACGCCCCGTTGACGGTCTTGGGAAGAGCGGAATCAAGATCGGCATCGGGCTCGATTATGACACCTGCGTTTCCACCAAGTTCCAACGTGACCTTCTTCTTCCCCGCCTTTGATTTCAGGGGCCAGCCGACTGCTGGACTCCCGGTGAAGGTAACCAACTTAATGCGTTGATCCTCAATTAGTTGAGAGCTTTCATCTCCAGTACAGGGAACGACATTGAATGCCCCTTGTGAGAGTGCAGTACCCGACACTACCTCGGCGAGCATGAGTGCCACCTGAGGCGAGTTGGAGGATGGTTTCACGACGATTGTATTTCCGGCGGCTATGGCGGGGGCGACCTTGTGCGCGACAAGATTCAAGGGAAAATTGAAGGGGGTTATTGCGCTGATTGGGCCAATGGGAAAGTGACGCACGAGGCCGAACCGACCTAGTGATTGGGCATTGAGGTCCAACGGGAGCACGTCGCCGCCGATCCTTCGTGCTTCATCTGCAGCGATGGAGAATGTGAGGATGCTCCGTTCAACCTCAGACCGGGACAGGGAGATTGGTTTCCCTGTCTCCAGGGTTATCATCTGCGCGAATTCCTCCCGTCGGGCCTCGATACACCGAACGATTTCGCTCAATATTCCGTGTCTCTCGAACCCGCTGGATCGGCGCGTCACTTCAAACGCAGCAGTGGCAGCACCAATCGCGTCGTCAATGTCCCGGGAGGATGCCTGGCACACGTCTCCTGCCGGGCGTCCGTCGAATGGGTTGCGGACGGCCCGAACCACATCCGACCGCCGCCACTGACCGGCAACGTAGAATGGCTTCCCCATCCTCAATTCCCATCAGCCAACAGCTTCAGGTGAGCAATCGAATTCTCCCGTTCCACGAACGTCCGCTCCCCTGTCTTCCGCACCTTGATCTCGATCTTGCCTTGAGCGAGGTTCTTCTCTCCCACAATCACCTGGAACGGCATCCCGAGCAGGTCGGCATCCTTGAATTTGAATCCGGGGCTCACGTCCGTACGGTCGTCGAAGAGCACCTCGAGTCCAATGCCCTGCATTTCAACGTAAAGCTGCTCCGCTGCATCCATCACCGCTTTGCTCTTTGTCCCCACCGCAATGAGATGGAACATGAAGGGCGCAAGTGACTTGTCCCATATGATGCCGTTCTCGTCGTGGTTCTGCTCAATGTGGCATGCGACGATGCGTTCTACGCCAATTCCATAGCTGCCCATGATAATCGGCTGTTCTTTTCCGTTCTCGTCGAGGAACTTTGCATTCAATGCATCAGCGTACTTGGTCCCCAGCTTGAAGATGTGGCCAAGTTCTACTCCTTTGACCACGCGCAACGGACCCGTGCCATTAGGACTTTCCTCGCCGGGAGTAATGGTGCGCAAATCATAGTAGCCGTCGATCGTGCAGTCACGTTCAAGATCGATATTCGTGATGTGATAGTCGTTCCTGTTCGCACCGCTGACAAGATTGTTCGCGCCTTTCAATCGGTTGTCGGCAACGATCCTGAATTTCGCACTCGCCGGTGTGCGTTCGCGAAGCCCGACCGGACCGATTGAACCACCATCTGCGCCGGTCAGCGCGATCAGTTTCTCTGCTTCGATAGGCCGGACCTCCGTGCCCATCGCTGTCATGAGTTTGGCCTCATTTAATGCATCATTGCCGAGCATCAGCACAAGGACAGGGATCTCATCCGCCCAGTAGACGACGGATTTTGCCAGCCGGTTGTGGTCAACCTTAAGAAAATCCGCAACCTGGTCGATGGTCTTGATGTTCGGTGTATGGACTTCCTTGAGCGCCTTGCTTTCGGTGTCCCGGGGAGCGACCGGTACACGAGATGTTGCGACTTCGACGTTTGCGGCATAGCTATTGTCGGCCGACACGGCGATGACGTCTTCGCCCGCGTTCGACTCCATCATGAACTCTTGTGAGCCCGTACCGCCCATCGCTCCGCTGGAAGCGCCCACGATGAAGAAGTTCAGTCCACAGCGGGCGAAGATCTTCTTGTAGGCATGCGCATGAAGATCATAGCTCTTGTCCAGGCCTTTCCACGTGGAGTCGAGACTATAGCTGTCTTTCATGATGAACTGGCGGCCCCGGAGTACGCCTGAACGTGGCCGCGGCTCATTCCGGAACTTCGTCTGGATTTGATACCATATCTGCGGCATCTCCTTGTAGGAAGAGATGTGGTTCTTCGCCAGCCAGCAGATGACTTCTTCATGAGTCGGCGCCAGAACCAGAGGCCGGTTCTTCAGGTGGAACAGGATGTCGCCGAACGCCTTGACGCGGCCGGTTTCCTCCCAGAGCTCTATCGGGCTCAGAGCGGGCAGGTGCAGTTCCTGTGCGCCGATGGCATCCATTTCCTGACGGATAATTTCCATCGCTTTCTTGAAGGAACGGTAGCACAACGGCAGGTACGCATACACTCCGGCAGCAAGTGCGCGGACCATGCCAGCACGGATCATCAATTGATGGCTGGGAATGACTGCGTCCGCAGGTGTCTCTTTGACTGTGGGAATGAATCCGGAACTAAAACGCATACTGGTCTTTTTCATGTTGGCGAATATGTAAAGATACGAAAATGCGTTTGGCGAAGCAAGGAAACGGGAATAGCAAGGGCGCCCGGCAGGGCGCCCTTGGCGTGGCACATCGGGACCGGAAGGCCGGACTAGTTGGCAGCCGGATTCCCGTCTACATCTGATATCACGATTGGTCCAAACTTCATCTGCTCGATCCCCGGTCTGATGACCTTCGTGTCACCAACGACAACCATCGCCATCCGGGATGTGTCAAGATACTTTTGTGCGACACGTTGGACATCCGCGAGTGTCACAGCATCAACATTCTTCAAGTAGTTCACAAAGTAGTCGTCCGGCAACTTGTACACGACAAGGTTCACCAGGGCACCGGCAATCTGTTGCGGACTTTCAAATCCGGTTGCGAACACGCCTTTTGTCCGGTTCTTCGCGAATTCCAGTTCTACTGCGGACAGGCCTTTTTCGCGCATGAGATCAATCTCGCGCAAAAATTCCTGCAGCGAACTATCCGTTTTCGCAGAATGCACGCCGCCGGAAGCCATAAACGGCCCGGGCATCCGCGTGAACTGGAACGCGGAACGGACACCGTAGCTGAACCCCCTTCGCTCGCGAATATTCGAGTTCAGGCGGCTCGAAAACTGCCCGCCCAGAACAAGATTCATCAGATTCACAGGGAAAAAATCCGGGGACGTGCGTGCGAGTGCCGGAAACCCGATGCGTATTTCCGATTGCGGCGCGCCGGGCTTATCGATGAGATACACCTTTCGAGTATCCACCTGCGGCGTGGGGAACGACTGAACTACAGGCACTTCGGCCTTCAGCCAGGAGGCGAACATGTTCGTGATTTTCGGCAGCAGTGTCTCCATTGAGGCATCACCGTATACAATCAGCGTTGCACTGTTCGGGCGGTAGTATGTCCCATAGAATTTCACAAGATCTTCGCGGGTCAGCCCCTTGACCGATTGCTCCGTCCCGGAGATATCATTGCCATACGGATGGTTGGCACCGTAGAGAATACGGGAGAATGCCAACGAGGCAATCACCGTCGGCCTGTCCTTTTGCTGCAGGAGCGACGTCAGTCGTTCATTCTTTACGCGTGAAAATTCCTTTTCGGGGAACGTGGCGCGTGTGAGAACGTCCGCGTATACATCGAGTGCAGCGTCGAAGTGTTTGGTCAAACAATCCAGGGACACACTGACAAAATCGGATTGCGAAGAGACCCGCATGCTCGCTCCTATGCGATCGATCTCGTCGGCTATCTGAAGTGAGGTTCTGGACTTCGTCCCCTCCTGGAGCATGGAGGCGGTGAGTGAGGCCAGACCCGGCGTGTTCAACGGATCACGTTCTGATCCGGCAAACAGCACGAGGTTGCATGCAATGATTGGCAGCTTATGATTTTCGACAAGCCACACACGGAGGCCGTTGGGCAACTCCGCGCGTTGGATCTTCGGAAGGTGCATTTCCGGCGTGGGTCCGAGCTTCGGACGAATGGTCCGATCCGGGTCCTGTTGAGCCACAGCAAGCGAGTGCAGGGCGAGGGTCCCCGGCCAGAATAAAGCAATAGAGCTTATGCGAGCGGTTCATTGAAGGTCTCCAGTCATTTCGATGCAGGCGGTTGGGCGGCCAGATTTGGTTTCCCTTGCGGGACGATACTCAGCACCACCTTGTGTTGGGCGAATGCCTTACGCGCATCGGCAAGGATTTCGGCGGGAGTGATCCCTTTGAACCTCTCCAGTTCTTTGTTGAGGTTCCCGGCATCTCCGCTCAGGGTGAACGCACTTGCGAGTCCGATGGTTTTCCCAAACACCGTTGCCTGTCGGTTGATGACGGAGGCCTCTTTCTGATTCAGAGGAAGTCTGCACCTCTTTTTCCGTCACGCCATTCTTCAGCATCTCATCAAGCACCTGCTGACACCGCCGTTTCGATCTCCGTCAGTGTCTTGCCCGGTTTGGCGGTCACGGTAATGGACAACTCTCCTGCGATTTCAGAACCACCCTGTGATGCGGTGACGGATTGTGCGATCTGCTTCTCGTACACAAGGCTCTTATAGAGCCGCGAGTTCTTTCCCGCACCAAGAATATCGGTCATGACATCACGCACGGCATCCGTCCGCGTGAATCCACGGGCACTCGGCCAGGTAAGATAGAGCCGGGGAAGTTGTACTCTGTCTTCAAGAACGAGGCGGTTGTCTGCGCCGAGAGTGATCTCCTGCGGTGCCGGACGATCAAAGGCCTTCCCGCGCGGAATCGGACCGAAATACTTGGCGACCCATGTCTCTCACTTGCGCCGGGTCAATGTCCCCGGCGATCACGACGCACGCATTGTTCGGCGCATAGTACGTGGCAAAGAACGTCTTCACGTCTTCAAGTGAGGCGGCGCTCAGGTCGGCCATGGATCCGATCACCGGCCAGCTATAGGGGTGAGTGTCGGGATACAGGGCTTTGGCAATCGTCTCGTAAGACATTCCATATGGCACGTTTTCCGTCGTTTGCCGGCGTTCGTTCTTGACGACGTCCCGCTGGTTGTCGAGCTTTGTCTGGTCCATGGCAGGCAGGAGAAAACCCATTCTGTCGGATTCCAGGTAGATGGCAAGTTCAAGTCCGTTGCTGGGCAGAGTCTCGAAGTAGTTGGTGCGATCTTCGCTCGTTGAGCCGTTGACATTTGCTCCGACCTGCTGGAGGAGCCTGAAGTGTTCCTCTTTCTGCACATGCTGGGATCCCTGGAACATCATATGTTCGAAGAGATGCGCGAAGCCGGTCTTGCCCTTCTTCTCGTTCTTCGAACCCACGTGATACATCATCATGATAGATGCTACAGGGGCCGCGTGATCCTCATGGAGGATCACCGTCAGGCCGTTGTCGAGTACGTATTGCTCGAACTTCACGTCATATTGGGCAAGCAGGATGCCGGGGAGCAACAGTAAAAGGGCGGCAAGCGTGCCCCGCAGTCGCCGGGTCATAGCGAATTCTCCTGAACGTTTGTGTGGAATGGCAAGTACGATGCTGTCAATATCGGAAAATTCCGCACAACTGTCTACACCCCTGAGTGTGACAAACAGATCTATGTGACAAACAGATCTATGACAGACAGATCTGACACACGAGTCTGACAAAGACGTCCGGTCACCCCGGGCGGGGTCAGACCACGAAATGCCCCGAACCGCGTGAGATTGCGTCTCAGAAGAGATTTGCGCATGATGTATCATGAAAGAGACCTACACGCGGTGCATCTTCCTCCTGGTGTGTTTGGCATCTACTCTTCCCGCTGTCGCCGGCCCGCCCACTTTCCCGTCAGTCTCCGATACTTCTGATAACCACCGGTTCGATATCGTCATCAGAAACGGCCGGGTCGTGGACCCTGAACGACGGCTGGATTCTGTGCTGAACATTGGAATAACCCGGGGAACAATCCTCGAAATTTCGGCTGATTCGTTGCGGGGACGCCAGATCATTGATGCAACCGGGTTGGTCGTTGCTCCGGGGTTCATTGACCTTCTCTCCTATGATCCGATCGAGCCAGGTGTATGGACCAAGATAGGAGATGGTGTCACCACAACGCTTGCCATGCATGGGGGAACGGCTGATCCTGATCGCTGGTATGCTGCTTATGCCAAACAAAGACCTCCTGTAAATTACGGCGCGTCATTCTTCTACAACGAAGCAAGGGTTCAGATCGTCAAGGACCGGTACCAGCCGGCATCGGCTGAGGCGCGGGGAATATTGCTGGCACGGGCAGAGAAAGCGCTCCGCCGCGGTGCTCTCGGTGCATCGTTTGCACTTGAGTATGTTCCCGGCACCGCCAGCGGGGAGATTCTCCCCGTCATGTCCCTTGCAGCAAAATACGCACTGCCCGTATTCTTCCATGCGCGGTATTCAGACATGGAAGAGCCCGGCACCAACCTTGACGGTCTTCGGGAAATCATCGGGTATGCACGCACGACGCATGCGGCTGTACACATTGATCATATTAACAGCACAGGTGGCACGTTCTCCATGCCACGGTCGCTTGCCATGCTCGATTCTGCACGCTCGGAAGGGCTGGACATCACTGCGTGCATGTATCCCTACCCCTATTGGGCAACATACCTCAACAGTGCCCGGTTTGACGCCGGGTGGCAGCACCGGTTCCATATTTCGTATGGAGATCTCCAGCTCGGCGGATCATCAGCTCGACTCACGCGTGAAACATTCCTGGAGAATCGCCGGCTCGGCAAACTGGCAGTAGCGTATGCAATTCCTGACGAAGACAACCGGGCCGCACTCCGGTCGTCGTACGTGATGATCGGCAGTGATGCGATCCTCGAGCCCGGTTTCAACAATCACCCCCGGGCATCCGGAACATTCTCCCGCACGATAGCGGTGTACGTCCGCGAGCAAAAAACCATCTCGCTCATGGATGCTGTCGCGAAAATGACTATTCTGCCGGCCCATCGCATGGAGAGTGCAAGCGCGTCGATGAAGCGGAAAGGACGTCTGCAGGTGGGCGCCGATGCCGATGTGGTCGTGTTCGATGCGTCGCGCATTCGCGACCGGGCGACAGTGGAGCACCCCGAGGCACCTTCCGAAGGGATTCAGTACGTTCTTGTTGGCGGGAAAGTCGTTCTTGACGGATCGGGACTGCACAAGAACGTGCGGAATGGATCGGCAATCAGGGGGAAGATCATGAATAGCACAAGAAACCCCGCCCGGCATTTCACCGAGCGGGGTTTCGCATTAATCCGGAGCCCCGAAAGCTCGCGCTACCAGGCTTCACCGGAGGCTCCTATGTTTGTTGTCAAGATAGGATCACCTCCCTTCCCCAGGGCACTTAGAACGCGACAGAAGCTTCCCTGTAAAACTTCCGGCGCAGCGTGGACTGCACCGGAAATGTACAAAGAGACGGACAAAAAGCAAAGGGTTTTTCTCAACCGGGCATCGTCACGCAGCACAATGAGAAAGAAGGCCCGGCAATGTGCCGGGCCTTCTCGTGAACGGTGATCGGATGTGCGGCTACAGTTTGTACGACACCCCAACCTTGAAGAATCCTATGTCATAGCCGAGTTCGGCCGTAGCGGCAAATTTCGGCGTGAAGTAGTATCGTCCGCCGACGTAGATCCCAAAACCAAAGTAGCCCCCACCGGCACTGTAGGCGTACAGTTTCTCATTTTGACCCGAGAACGACGCACTCACAATATGAAACCCGAGCGTAAGACCGCCATAGAGGTCGACATTTTTGAGATCTTTGATTTGGTCGGCGAAGTGGTACGTTCCGCGTGCACCGACGAAGATGTAGCTGTAGGACCACTTGTCAACTGCGAAATTGTAGCTGGAAGTGGCATACGACACAATGCCTCCGACCGCAATGTTTTGCACCACTGCATGATCAAAGGAGAGGAAAATCGGCGGCATGCCGGCGGATCCGTACGCACCCGGGTATCCCAGGCCGAGTCCGGCCGTAATGACGTTTTCTCCTTTTTTGGCCTGCGCATTGGACACCGAAACAAGCAGCGCGGTGATGACGGCCATCACGGTGAGAACTGCCAGGATTCTTTTCATCTACCTGCTCCGATTGATGTGTGAGTGACGGTCAGACGAGTACCGGGAATATAGAATTTTCCAGGATTATTCACAAACAGATACTTGTTCCCACGCCGCCCGGTCAGGCGCCCGGTCTCCTGTCGGGACGTGGTCTTCGCCTCTGTCCTCCCCGCCCCGGAGCGCGCGAGGATCTCTTCCGGGGCTCGACGGTTCCTTCAGCAAGGGGAGGCAATGGCGTGAGCAGGTCTGCGTCCGGATGTATCGCCGGAAGATCACGACCAATAAACTTTTCGATGTCCGGAAGTTCGTACGCTTCCGTTTCTGTCGCAAAGCTGACCGATGTTCCGCTCGCGCCCGCCCGGCCGGTACGCCCGATCCGATGGAGATAGTCTTCTGGATCCATGGGCAATGAGTAGTTGACAACGTGACTCACGCCTTCAATGTGCAAACCGCGCGCGGCCACGTCGGTAGCCACGAGCACTTTGAGCTTCCCGCCCCGGAACGCCTCCAACGTTTTGACCCGCTGGTCCTGTGACACGTCTCCTGACAGAAGTCCCACTTTGATCCCACGTGCTGCGAGCCGATCCTTAAGGAACTGCGTCTCGTCGCGCCGATTGGCAAAGACCATGACACGTTCCAGATTGAGCCTGGTGATGATATTGTAAAGCAGCGTAAATTTTGCATCGTCTGTGGTAATGTAGACCAACTGGTCGATTGAGGCGAGCGTGATATCGCGGGGTGGGGTTACATCAACCTGCACCGCGTCGCGGGTCCATGCAGCGGCGAGGCGGTGCACTTCCGGCGTGAGGGTCGCGCTGAAAAACATCGTCTGCCGCTTTCCCTTCATCGGGGTGCTCTCTATGATCCGGCGCACATCGGGGATGAATCCCATATCCAGCATACGGTCCGCCTCATCGATCACAAGAATCTCGACGCTGCTCAAGTCAATGTTGCCTTTGCGCTTGAAGTCCAGGAGACGCCCCGGAGTCGCGGCAACGATGTCAACGAATCCGTCTTTCAGCAGGCGTTCTTGTTTCGAGTATTCCATTCCACCGAACACCGCCATCGTAATACAGTCCGAATACTTGCCGAGGGCTTTCGCGTCCTTCTCAATCTGGAGCACGAGTTCGCGAGTGGGGGCAAGGATAAGGGCTCGTGGCGTTCCGCTCTTTCGAGGTTTCGGCAAGGGCTTGCGGCTGAAGTGTGTCAGGATGGTGATAAGGAATGCCGCAGTCTTTCCTGTTCCCGTTTGCGCGCGGCCCGATGCATCGGCCCCTGAGAGCGTCACGTTGAGGATGCCCGCCTGAATGGGTGTGCAATACAGAAAGCCGAGGTCATGGATTGCATGCATTACATCGAGAGAGAGTCCGAGGTCATGAAAGCGGACCTTTCCCTCCTCGACCGGGACGGCAAATTCCGAAGGATCCCATGCGACCTTCGGGCGCCGGGCTTCAGGCGTCGGTTCCGGCCTGGGACGACGTGTTCTCGGTGGACGGGTCTGTCGATCCTGCTGCGGCTGGCGGGGCCCGCGCTGGTCACCCCGACCGCCCGGAGAAGGAGTTTCACGTCGGCCCCCCGGAGAAGGAGTTTCACGCCGGCCCCCTGAAGAAGGAGCTTCACGCCGGCCTCCGGGAGAAGGCGTTTCACGTCTCACACGCGTTCTCTGCTCACGCACTTGTGTGTGAGGGTGTTGAGGGGGAATCACGGGAGTGCCGGTGGACGCTGCCTGGAGCACCGGTAATCTTCTTGATCAGGTCGCCAATTCTCTTAAACACGGATAGTGCCAACGACCGCTCGCTTTCTTGATAAGAGGTAGAGTGTTTAAACCTACGCTATTATGGTGCGAGTATCAAGTTCTCTTTCGGTGTTGCCGTCGAGTGTGATTCTTTGTATCCTGAATGATCACAACCGGACCTCAGAAGCGTACAATGTCGAAACCACCAGCTGCTGTACTGCTTACCGCGCACACCGTCTCCGTCCGGTTCGGAGAACACCTTGTCTTGCGCGGCGCAACCCTGAGCATTCACCAGAATGACAAAATCGGGCTGATCGGGAATAACGGATCCGGCAAGTCAACTTTCCTGAAGGCACTCGCCGGTCTGATTCAACCTGACACGGGAACGATATCGCGCCGACGCGATCTGCTGATCGGGTATCTCTCCCAGGATTTCCAGCTTGACCCGGCAAAATCCGTGTATGACAACATCCTTGACGGGGCGCATGACGTCATTGATATCCTGCGCGAATATGAGGCGCTTCCCTATACATCGGAAAGACGCCATCTCCTCGAGAGTCAGATACATCACCGGGATGGATGGAATCTCGAAAACAGAATCGAAGCGGCGATGCATTCGCTTAACGTTCCCGAGAAGAACCGCGACATTCGCACGCTTTCCGGCGGGGAGAGAAGACGCGTGGCTCTCTGCAAAGCAATCATTGCGCGGCCCGACCTGCTCCTCCTCGACGAACCGACGAATCACCTCGACACTGAATCCATCGAATGGGTGGAAGAGTTCCTGAACACTTTTCCGGCAGCATGCCTCTTTGTGACACACGACAGATATTTTCTCGATTCCATCGCGAATAGGATTGTTGAGCTGTCAGACGGAGTCTGCGTTTCGCACACAGGGAATTATGGCGACTACCTGGTCGACAAGGCGGAACGGGAGGCACAGCAGGAGACCGAAGAGAAGAAGCGAAAGAGCTTCCTCCGCCGGGAACTCGAGTGGGTGCGCAAGGGACCACGGGCTCGAAGAACAAAATCAAAAAGCCGGCTCCAGAAATACTTCGAGAGTGGTTGACGAGGGCGGTTACGAAGCGGAGCAGGAGGTGGAACTCATCATTCCCCCCGCCCACCCCTCTCGGATCCAAAATCCTGAATCTGAAAAATCTCAGTGCCGCTCAGGGGGGAAGACAACTGTTCGAAGGCCTGACGCTGAATTTTACCAAGACACGTAAGCTTGGAATCATCGGACGGAACGGACTCGGTAAGACAACGCTGCTGAGAATCATCCTTGGAGAAATCCAGCCTGCCGGCGGAGAGGTGGATGCCGGCGAGAATACCACGTTCAACTACGTCGATCAATCGCGAGTCTCTGTTAACAACGAGAACACCGTTCTCCAGGAAATCGGCGAAGGAAGGGAATGGCTCCTCCTGGGTGAGGAACGCATTACCGTGTGGAGATACCTGCGTCGCTTCCTCTTCGCGGACGACAGGATGAACGCAAAGGTGGGAAGTTTGTCGGGTGGTGAACGGAGCAGGCTTCTTCTCGCCAAAATACTGAAGAACGGCGGCAACTTTCTGATTCTCGACGAACCGACCAACGACCTCGATCTGGCGACGCTTCGCATCCTCGAAGAGGCGCTGGCTGCATTTGATGGATGCGTGATTGCCGTGAGTCACGACCGCTATTTTCTGAACCGCGTGTGCAATGGCATCCTTGCATTCGAAGGGCAAGGGGTCGTCCACTTCAGCGAAGGCGACTACGACTACTATATCGACAAGCGCAACGCCCGCCTTGCGGAGGCAGCACCCCCCTCTGCGCCCCGGAAAGAGGATCCGCGCGTGAAATCCCGGCCGACGAAGTTGAAATGGAAGGAAGCAAAGGAGCTGGAAACAATCGAGGATGACATCATGAAGGCGGAAGCACGTGGTTGAGAAGATCGAGTCGCTCTTCTCGGCGCCTGACTTTTATGCGCAACACGGCGAGCAGACTGCCCGGTTAAGAGATGAGCTTGCCTCCGCAAAAGCAGAAGTCGAACGTCTTTATGCGAGGTGGCATGAACTGGAAGCGCTGAGGACGTGATGCCGCGGGCCCGCTCCGGAGATCATCGATTCCGGATTCCGATCGTCCCGGCACCACTGTACGGAGGGTCATCGGGATGAGCAAGGGGGGGCTCGGATACCTGAGGTGCGTGGCGCCTCGTCACCGATCCCCCTCAAGAGCATCAGCAATAGCGGCTATTTTGATGCTTTTTCAGCGGCCATTTGTGCGGCGGTCCAGGGCGGCACCACTCCCACTATGCGTGCATAGGCAATAGACTGTCCGAGATGCTCGTGAATGTGCGACAAGAGGACAAGCAGAACGCTCCGCACAGTCATCTTGCTCCCGAACATCTCCACCATATTCTCCAGGCTGGCGTCTGACATGGTATTGATCGCATTCTTGACGAAGTCAAATGACTTCACCAGCTGTTCGCGGATGACCTTCTTGTCCGTTGAAGCTTTTTCCCATTTTGATCCGTCGGCCGGGGTGCCTACGGTGATATCTTCGGGCAATGTGGCGCCGGCAAACTTAGCGAACAGGTAGTTGGTAAAGGCAATATGTGAATACACTTCACTGACAGAGCGGACCTCCTTGGTCGGACGCCACGTCATCTTTTTGTCAGGGATACTACTTTCGAGATCGAGGACCTGTTTCTGTACGTACTGGATCTGGCCGGCCAAATCCGAACGGAACCCTTCCGCACGAACTAGCGTGGTGCCTGTCACAAGCAACAGGCAAAGGACAATCGCAAAAACAGCACTCTTCATAACAGTACTCCTTTTGTGTGTATGTAATGTTAACCACCGTCAAGGCGATATGGTTCCCCTCCTCCCCCCGACCGTGACCGGGGGGATGTGAGTTCAAAGTCCCCGTCTCGTTTCGGCCGGAGGACTCAGCGATTCCTAGTGATGTCGTCCACCCCGATGGAACCCGCCGTAGACTCGAAGGCCGTAGTAACGACCCGGCCACCCATAATACCCGGGCCAATACCAGGGGTCATAATAGGGATAACCGCCCCACCAGTAGTAGTCAGGCGGATAGTAGTGTGCCATTGTTGTCCGCTCCACATTCTGTGACGACCCATCCGCCTGGAGCATGGCATGAATGACTGAGTCGGCAACGCCCGATTGTTTGAGGGCCACGACATCCGGTGTGTGCAGCTGGAATGTCGAGCCGGTAGTGTTGATCATCTTCATTATGACATCGTTGCCGACTCCCGCCTTAGTCAGCGTGATGACATCCTCTTTGGTCATCATCGCGAGCGAGTCTTGCGGTGAACGCCGGGCATGCGTTGCATAATGTTCTGACGCGCATCCCGACGCCCCAAGGATGCACACAGCGGCAATTGCGGCCACTGCGAATCCTTTCATACTCTTACCCTCCTTCTCTCCATTTTGCTGATTAGTGAATTGTCCGTTATCTTGTTCACAGCTTTGACAACTCTGCACTGCGTAAGGTTTATTGGTAATACAGGAGGGGGTGCGCGCTTGCAGATAAAGTTTCGTGTGCGGCACATTCTCACCGGGAGAGCCGGATTCTCTATAGAATAAACACTGTGGGTGCACCCACGGTTCCCGGCGCGCTATCCAACTGAGTCGAATTGATTTTGGATGTCCTCTCTCTTACATTACCGCCGTCCTGTCACCTGTTCCAGGCAGTAGAAGGAAGCCAATAGTTCTGCGTGATCTTCGAAAGGAGTCGATCATGGAAGAGAAGGTCCAGTTTAGACTCAATGGGAAGCAAACGTCGGTGACCGTAGATAGCGACCGTATGCTCTTGTGGGTGTTGCGGACCGATCTCGGGCTCACAGGAACCAAGTACGGTTGTGGAGAGAGCCACTGCGGAGCCTGTACGGTTCTTGTCAACAACGAAGCTGTCCGGTCGTGCGTGACACCCGTCGGAGACGTCAACGGGAAAGATGTGGTTACTATTGAGGGGTTGGCCGGCAAGGGGACACTTCATCCGCTGCAGAAAGCATTCATGGAATCCGATGCTCTCCAGTGCGGATACTGTACGCCGGGAATGATCATGAACGCTTATGCGTTCCTTCGCAAGAACCCTCACCCTGCACCCGCCGACATCGTCGCCGGGATGGATGACAACCTGTGCCGTTGCGGGGCTCACACACGCATCATTCAGGCCATCCAAAACGCAGCCCTGGAGATGAAAGGAGGATCCTGAGATGAATGAAAGCCTGGATCTCGAAGTCCAGGAGTCGACGACCGACTCCCGTATCACTCGGCGCGATTTTCTCAAGACGACAGGCAGCGGCATCTTCCTCTACTTCACCATCAGAGATCCGGAGTTGCTTCAGCAAGAGGTCGGGGGTCGAAGACCATCACCCGGACTGCCGACTGATTTCAACGCGTTTCTGAAGATTGGAGACGACGGACGTGTTACCTGCTTTACCGGCAAAATCGAGATGGGCCAGGGTCCGATCACCTCTCTCGCGCAGGAGCTGGCAGATGAACTCGATGTTCCTCTTGATGCCGTCGATATGGTCATGGGAGATACCGACCTTTGCCCGTGGGACATGGGGACGTTCGGCTCGATGACAACGCGTATCTTCGGCCCCGCCCTTCGGACCGCAGGCGCGCAGGCAAGACAGGTCTTGCTGGAACTGGCTTCTGAGAATCTGAAAATACCTGTTTCACATCTGGCTGTCGAAAACGGAGTCGTAGTCGACTCAGGCAGCACTCTGCGTCGCATCTCCTACGGCCAGCTGACCCAGGGAAAGAGAATCGAACGTCACCTCACACAGCCGGCAGTCACTAAGAAGCCTTCGGAGTTCAAAGTGATGGGGAAACCGGAACTCCGTAGAGACGCACGGGTGAAGGTGACCGGCAGCGCGAAATACGCCGGAGATATCCAGCTACCCGGGATGCTCTATGCAAGACTGCTTCGGCCTCCCGCACATGGCGCGAAACTCCTTGGTGCCGACCTCTCCGAAGCAAAGAAGGTGCAGGGAGTTCAGATCATCCAGGAGGGAGATTTCATCGCCGTCCTCCATAGATATCCGGATGTCGCTGAGACTGCGCTGTAAGAATTAAGGCCACATTCGACAAACCCAAATCAGGTATTAATGATGCAACGATTTTCGATCATCTGCTGAAAGTCGCCCCAGAAGGCCGGATGGTGGCACAGGGAGGAAATCTTCAGGAAGGCGAGCGCGCCGCAACGGCCACCATTGAAGAGACCTATCTCGACGGCTACAAAGCGCACTCACCGATCGAGCCCCACACGGCTGTGGTGAAGATCGAAGGGAACAAGGCAACCGTCTGGGCGTCTACACAAACGCCGTTTGGTGCGAAAGATGAAGTCGCGAAGGAGCTTGGCTTCCGTCCGGAAAATGTGAGAGTCATCACCCCCTTTGTCGGCGGCGGATTTGGTGGCAAGTCAAGGAATCTGCAGGTTGTTGAAGCCGCCCGCTGTGCGAAACTCAGCGGAAAGCCGGTTCAGGTGGCCTGGTCCAGAAAGGAGGAGTTTTTCTTCGATTCGTTCCGGCCGGCGGCAGTCATCAAGGTGCGATCAGGAATGACGGCGGAGGGAAGGATAACTTTCTGGGATTATCATGTCTACTTTGCGGGCGAACGCGGGTCCCAGCAATTCTACGATATCCCCCACCACCGTACTGTTGCACACAATTCAAGCTGGGTGGGAGCAGCGGGTTCCCACCCGTTTGCCACAGGGCCCTGGCGTGCACCGGGAAACAACACGAACACGTTTGGCCGCGAATGCCACATTGACGCGTTGGCAGCTCGATCCGGTATCGATCCCGTCGGATTCCGGCTCCGTAACCTGTCGGACGCAAAAATGAAACGCGTCCTGCAGGCTGCTGCGGACAAATTTGGATGGAAACCGGCGAAATCACCCAGCGCCAGAGGATACGGTGTGGCGTGTGGGATTGACGCGGGAACGTACGTGGCTGCCATCGCTGAAGTGGCCGTCGACAAAGCCACTGGACGGGTGAAGACCAAGAGGGTCGTTTGTGCTCAGGATATGGGTCTGGTGATCAACCCGGAAGGAGCCACTATCCAGATGGAAGGCTGCATTACGATGGGCCTTGGCTATGCCTTAAGGAGGACATCCATTTCAAAGACGGAGAGATTCTGGACGTCAATTTTGACACGTATGAAATCCCGAGGTTTTCCTGGCTGCCGAAGATAGAGACCGTTATCCTTGACAGCAAGGAAGACCCGGCCCAGGGCGGGGGCGAGCCGGCAATCGTGGTGATGGGAGCGGTCGTTGGAAATGCGATCTATGATGCCGTCGGCGTACGATTGCATCAGATGCCGATGAACCCTGAGAGAATCACAGAAGCACTGAAGCGGGGTTAGCGTCCCTGACCGACAGTAGCATTTCATTTGACCACGAACCGACGCCGCCATTCTGCTGGAATATGGCGGCGTCAGCATTCTTGTGGCGCATCGGTCCAGGTAATCGCGGCCTCACGTTGCCGCCAGGGGCGCCTAGCGCAGATCCGGGAGCAGTGCGATCTCGATGCGGCGATTCTGACTCCGGCCTTTCACTGTCGCATTGCCCGCAACCGGATGGTATTCGGATAGCCCTACTGCCTCCAGCCGTGCAGGGTCAATCGCGACTGTCTCCTGCAGAAAGCGGACCACGTTCGCTGCACGCGCCATGGAGAGCTCCCAGTTTGTTGGAAATCTGTCCGCGAGTTTGCTGATCGGCACATTGTCCGTGTGTCCTTCAACCCGGATGACTTTCTTCTCTGCGTTCTTGAGCACATTCCCGACACGCTGGAGCACTTTGAGTCCTGCCGGGGTGATGTCCGCCTCACCCGAAGGAAAGAGTATACGATCCACCATGCTGACGGAAAGCCGGTCAGCGAGTTTTGTGATCGTCACCTGGCCTTGTTCGATCTCTGCCTTCATATCGGCCATCAGGGTGTCATACGTGGCCTTGACCCGATCGATCTCTTCTTGTTTCGCCTTTGAGAGACTGGCGATTTGCAGTGCGAGACGATTTTCTAAAGTTATCTTATCCTGACCCAGATTTTTCACCTGCACCTGCAACTCCTCCCGCGCATTTATCAGGTCATCACGCTCCTTCTCCAACGCTGACGACGATTGCGAATAATACCATGCCGTAATTCCAAGGATGACTGCGACGATGGCACACAGGATAGCTGCAAGTTTCATCTGAACCTCCTATTGATCGTGCCTGAGTTGGGTCCGAGTCTTGTCTGCCCAGCGACGCCCCCGCTATCGGGGAACTCCCGGGAACACTGGGCCGTAGAATTAGGGCAGCGAGGCGCGGGATCTTTCGTGGATGATCTTCGCTCCGTCGAACCCGTTGAAATGTGTTGAGGATGCAGTGCTGTACGCTCCGATATTCTCCGTGTAGAGGAAGTCTCCGACCTCGAGATTCCACGGGAGTTCAACGGACAGAGAGATCTTGTCGAAGCTGTCGCAGGTTGGTCCTACCACCGCACAGATTTCCGATTCGCCTCCCTTGAAGGCGCGAAAATTCGGAATCCAATGATCGTACACCACACCCGAAAAAGTGTGATAGACGCCGTCATTGATGTGGTAGAACACCTTGCCATCCCTGCGAGCCTTGCCGATGATCTCCGAAACCAGAGTCGCGGTGGTGGCCACGATAAATCGACCGGGTTCGGCAAGGATTTCGATCTCATCAGGGAACAGCCGCGTGAACTCGGAATTCAGGATTGTGGCAAGCTGCTCGAATTGCGGAACGCCGGGTTCGTAAGGGACTGGAAACCCGCCTCCGATGTCGACGAGATTCAATGGGAACCCCTTCTTCCGTGCATCGTTGAGAATCGTCGAGGCGATATCGAGCGCCACAGTGTAGTTATCGAAGTTCGTACACTGGCTGCCTACGTGGAAACTGACCCCTTCGACCTTCAGTCCCATATCGAACGCCTGCTGGATCAATTGCTGCGCGTCGCCCGGCTCCGCGCCGAATTTCGAGGCCATCTCGACCTGCGATCCGGTGTCCGGAACCTTCAACCGCAACACCAATCCTGCCGTATCGCAGTGGTGCTTGAGTTTGATCAACTCGGCATTGTTGTCGTACGTTACCAGCGGCTTGTACTGTTTTATTTTCGCAAGCGTAGTGCGGTCTTTGATGGTGTTGGAAAAGATAATCTTGTCCCAAACAAAGTACTTCTTTTCCTTCCTCTCAAAGTGCTTGATGTATTGATAGACCTGCATGAATTCGTTGTACGAGGCAACATCGAAACTCGATCCTTCTTCGAACAACGTCTCGACTATCTGTTGCTGGGAGTTGGCCTTCACTGCATAGTAGCACTGAACCCGTGGCAGGTGTTTCTTGAATGTCCGGTAATTTTCCCGGAGGATGTCATGGTTCACAATGAACAAGGGGGAGCCGTGCTGCTCCACCAGTTTCAGAAGTTTCTCGTGGCTGTCCAAGTCTCTCTCCAGGTAAGGGTTCTGAGGCGCGGGAAGCGCATCATGTGGAAAGCTTTTTCATGAGGGATTTCAGCTCCTCAACTTCCTTGTTGTTTTCCAGATACGACTTAATCAATTTCTTCCGCAGCTCATCGCCGCGATCGTACAGGTGCTTCAGCTTCTTCGGCTTTGTCGTCTGCAGTACGTACGCTACCAGCAACGGAAACGCGACCGTCACATCGACGTAGGCGGTCACGGTCTCTTCCAGCTTTGTGGGGTCGATCTTGCCCCAGCTCACCGCTTCGCTGGGAGGGGCGCCGGAAAGCCCGCCGGTGTCCGGACGTGCATCGGTGATGTTGATATCGTAGTCCTGGCCGGCCTCCGGGATCATCAGCACTTCCTGGATTTGCGGTTCCGTCTGCAGCAGGAAGTTTTTCGGGCTTCCCCCTCCGATAAGGAGGACGCCGGTCTTCCCTTTCTCGTAGGTCTTGGCGTTGAGGATAATGGCGGTTGAATCGTTGACGTCGATGCTTGGATTGATCTTGAGTTTGAAATGGTTCTGAAGTCCCCCGGCCTCAGCGAGGAGTTCCAGTCCCGCCACGTTCATTCCGATCGTGGAATCACCCGGCGAGGAGGTGAACACCGGGATTCCGTTGCGGTATGCCGCCGCCAGAACGCTCACCTCGCCCAGTTTGTTTTTCTGTTCGTACTCGTTCAGAACTTTCCCGAGGTGATGGTAGAATTCTCTCGTTCCCATTTCTTTCTGGAATTCCGGCTGGAGCATGATCTTCCGCAAAATGCGGTCAGTCGCCATCAGAACGTCCTGGTAGTCGAACAGTATATCGTAAATCCGGGTCACTCCCTTGTCTCGCAGATCGGCATCGTCCACAGTGTGGCTGCCGCGGAACAGAGGCATGTTAAGGGCAAAGTGCATGTCATGGTACATGTTGGCCCCCGTCGCGACGAGCCAGTCCACGAAGCCATGATTCATGAGCGGTATGATTGTTGATGGGCCAAGACCGGCCGGCGTCAACGCACCCGCAATGCTCAACCCGATGGTGACGTCCTTCTGCGAGTACTTGTCGCGCATCAACTGACATGCAGCCCTCAATCTTCCTCCATTGTAGGCATCCATGTTGTCGATGACACTGGCGACATCGCTCTCTTTCGTAATTGGCTTGGGTAGCACTCGTTTCCCCGAAAGATACGAATGCCGGTCAACATGGTGTTTCTTAGAGTGGTCCATAGTTTTCCTTCTTTATGTGCTATGTGGTATGAGGTTTCTGGAAAGCGTAGTTCATCAGCTTGTAGGTGAGCTTTGCTGTCGTATAATCCGGATACGGCAGAGCTTTGATCGGGGCGAACTCAACGACGTCGCATCCCACGATGGTCTTCTGCTCGCCGATCATGCGCAGAAGCTTCATAGTCTCCGCCCAGAAAAGTCCGTTGGGTTCGGGCGTCCCGGTGCTTGGCATGATCGGTGGATCGAATGCATCTACATCAAACGTCACGTAGACGTGCTGCGTAAGTCTCGGAAGAATCGAGGGAATCCAGTCTTCTGTGGCGCGAATCTGGTGTGCATACAGGGTGGTCATCCCGCTGCGACGGATGAACTCCGCTTCCTCAGGAGACAACGCGCGAATGCCCACCTGCACTACCCGCGCCGGATCCATAAATTCGCATACGCGCGCCATCACGCAGGCATGGCTGAATTTCGAGCCTTCGTAGGTGTCTCGCAGATCCGCATGAGCGTCGAACTGAATCACCGAGAGATCGGGGTATCTCTCCAGATGGGCTTTGATCGGCGCCTGAGAGATGGTATGCTCACCTCCCAGAACGGTGACAAATTTCCCGTCATCAATGAGCTTCTTCACCGCCCCATAAATCTTCGCAATCGCTCTGTCGTCGGTGCTCTTGCCGAGGTTCAGGGCCGGCAGCGTGGCGATGCCGATGCTCTCGCAGAGTTCCGTGCCAAGCTCTTCGTCATAGAACTCCACATACCGCGAAGCATCAAGGATGGCCCGGGGGCCGCGTCCGGTGCCTCCACCATAGCTTACCGTGTGTTCATAGGGAACGGGGAGCACGACGATTTGTGAAGAACCGTACGAAGAGTTCTGGCTCTCAATACCGAGGAAGTTCTTTCTTTTTCCAAGAACTGTGAATCCCGACGCTGTTTTCATATCGCGCATTTGGGTTTGGTGAGTGAACGGGAAACGTGACTGAAATCTAGGACAGAAAGGGGTTATTCGCAAGCAAAACAAAAGTTAAGGATGACAGTGAGTTTCGTTCGTGATAGCTCTGGACATATCGATTCAGGGCTGTACCTCTTCAATATTCCATCCGCTCCAACATAGCGAATCCGGACCTCTGTCGCTACTTTGAAATGTGTATCAACCAACCGGACAGAAGCCCAGACCGAGGGGGGAGATTGACCAGGTGGGTGTGGTGAACGGGCCGCATCACTATTACTACCGAAGGGTCGTGTAAGAGCTACTGAAGAGTTGATTGCCGCAATGTTGGCAGTGTGGATCGAGGGAAATCTATTTCATCGGTCGAACAAACGCGTCTCTTCGGACAGAACTTGCGCGCTCTTCCCTCTTGACAAACCCAGAACTCTCCCCCACGCACCTTCTCATGGAACAGAATATCGCACTTAACTCATGAACCGCGATGGGAGTATGCCTCGGATGGAATATTGACGACGGACAACTCCCCTCTCTTTGACTCGAGATACCCCGACAGGTACATCATCGGCCGGTTTGGCCAAGGAGACAGGCATACCCGGAGAACTCTCAAAGATGACATGTGCACGTCTTGGACACGTTCGAAAGACGTGTCAACTCCAGGGACGGGATCAAATACTCAATAGGCCAGTCGCTCACCCAATTCGCGTTTGACTATTCTCTTGTTCTGAGTTATTTTGTCGGCGTGAACCCACTTGAAGGAACTGTCATGGCTGCCCTCGTTGGTCAGATGGTCTCTCACTACAGGATCCTCGCACACCTCGGCAGCGGCGGCATGGGCGTCGTCTACAAGGCCGAGGACACCCGGCTGAAGCGAACCATTGCGCTGAAGTTCCTCCCTCCCGAGTTCACGCAAGATCAGACCGCACGGGAACGCCTTTTCCACGAAGCCCAGGCAGCCTCCGCATTGGAGCATACCAACATATGCTCGGTCCATGAGCTCGGAGAGCACGACGGCCGCACGTTCCTCGTCATGGGGTTCTACGAAGGCGAGACTCTCAGGAAAAGATCGATCACGGGCCGATGCCGATTGACGCTGTCCTGGATATCGCGATCCAGGTTGCCCGGGGGCTCTCCCGTGCACACGAAGCGGGCATCACCCATCGCGACATCAAGCCGGCGAATCTCATCGTGACCACCCGGGGTGAGGTAAAGATCCTGGATTTCGGCCTGGCGAAGCTCGCCGGACGGACAATGCTCACCAGGAGCGGATCGACGCTCGGCACAGCGGCCTACATGTCCCCGGAGCAGGCGCGGGGAGAGAGCGTTGATCATCGGACGGACATCTGGTCGCTGGGGGTGGTGCTCTACGAGATGATCGCGGGCCGTCGGCCGTTCGCCAGCGAATACGAGCAGGCGCTGGTCTATCAGATTCTCAACACAGAGCCGGAGCCGTTGACGAGGGTCCGTCCCGAGACGCTCCCCGGCCTGGCACAGATCGTCGGACATGCCCTGGCAAAGCAGCCGGCAGAGCGTTATCAGACCATGGAGGAGTTCCGGGACGATCTCGCGGCCGTCGCCGAGGGCCTCAAACCCCTCAAAGCCAAGCCTCTGGTCGACCATCCCGAGAAGTCCATCGCCGTGCTACCCTTTATCAACGACAGCCCCGACCAGGAGAATACCTATTTCATCAACGGGGTGATGGAGGAGATTCTGAACAACCTCCAGAAGATCAAGGCGCTCAGGGTCATCTCCCGCACGTCGGTCGAACAATATCGGGAAAGGAAAAAAACCGTCCGCGAGATCGCCGAGGAGCTGGGCGTGAACTACATCGTGGAGGGCAGCGGTCAGAAATACGGCAACGTCTTCCGCCTGAGGGCCCAGCTGATCATGGCCGAGCATGAGTCACATCTCTGGGGGGAGTCTTTCCAGCAAAAGATCACCGATGTTGAGGATATCTTTAACATCCAGATCAGAATCGCCAAATCCATAGCCGAGGAGCTCCGAGCGGTCATATCCCCTGAAGAGAAAAAGCTCATTGAGAAGATACCGGTCGCGGACCTTGCCGTTTATGACGAATATCTGAAGGCCCGCTCTTACGTTTATGATGGTCGAAGGGAAGCTTTGAACAAAGCCCTGAAGTTCCTGACCAGCGGCGTCGCGAAAAACCCCGGCTGGGCGCCTCTCTATGCGGGTCTGGCGGAAGCCTGGCTGTGGATACAACAGAACGCGTACGAACAGCCGTCCGTCACCGCTCCCCAGATCATCGAGAACCTGAACAAGGCGCTGGCATTGGACCCGGATCTTGCTGAAGCTCATTATCTCAGCGCCCTGATCGCACATCTCGTGGATTGGGACTGGGAGAAGAGCGAAAAGGAGTTCTTGAAGGCCCTGGCCATCAACCCCAACGATGCCCTTTCCAGGGGACTCTATGCGCAGCTCTTGTTGATCCTGCACAGGAAAGATGAGGCTTTGGCCCAGAATGAGCTGGCGCTGAGCCTTGACCCGCTGAATCCCATGATGAAGCTCTTCAATATCGGAACGCTGTTGCAGGCCGGTGAATATCAGACCAGCTTGTCTCTCGCGGAAGAAGCTTTGGCCGACGATCCGGACAATTTCAACCTCAATCAGATGATCGAGATCGCCGCTTACAGGTTAAAGCAGTACGACAAAGTCCTCCGAGCGGTCCGATATGTTCTTCCCTTTCCCCTCGAGGAAGATGCTTATAAGGACATCGAGAGGATCTACAGCGAATCGGGGATCGTTACGGCGTATGAAAAGATCGTGGAACGTCTTGAGAAATACGCTGAAAGCCAGCCCGTCGGCTTTTGGGATATGGCCTTCAGGTATCTTGTGGCGGATCAACCCGATAAATCCATGGATTGGGTCGAGAAGGGATTCGAGATGCACGACCCGCTCATGACCTACATCACCACACCAGCGCAATATTTCGATCGACTGTTCGGAAATCCGAGATTCATGGCCATATGTGAGAAGATGAACCTTTCGCTTCCAAGATACCTCCCCCCCCGAGGCGTTCAAGGATCTTAGGGAGAACGAAACCGCGAAAGTGGGACCACATCGCAACGACCGCCGATGGGCTAGACCGGATCCACAACATTGCCTGCCCAACGGACGGTTTTCCACATGAGTGCAGAGTGATGAGCCTCTTGTAATCTTGAACATCGTGTTTCCCCCGCAATGGCTCCTCCGACGGTTGTTCGGTCAGCTCCATAGCCGTGTTAAGCGCCCGCACCCTTCCTCACGTCAAGGTATATCAGATAATCCGTAGTCGGCGGCACAACGTCCAATTGACGCAATAACGTCCCCAACTGCCCATCCATTATTCCGGTCAACAAACCATAGTCCGTGAAAATAACCCAATTGAACATCTCGAACGAGCTTCCATTCGCCTTGTGGTGGATTCGGTTCCGTGGCATTCTTGCATCCAATACTCATTATCAACAGACAGAAAGTCAATATGCTCTTTGTCATAAGGTCTTTTCCAGAACCCAGAATGTTGACAACGCACGGCGCATTCTGCAGCACTCGGTCCACCTGCGCCCCTCACACCATTGTTTAAATCCACGCGGCATCAGGTACAGGCGGTTGGTAGGCGGACAACCTATTGATGACGAACTGGAATTTTCCGCTCGGCCGTCCAAGCAAAGGGACCCAAGCTACTTGGCTGCCCAGTGGCAGGATTCCAGAATCCTCCACTCAAGGCACACTGAATCACAACACTGTCCAGATGTGCAAGACTGCTATTTGTCCAGAAACCCTGTGATAAAACATACGACCTGCCAACCGAACCCGGATATAGATAATAGTAAAAAACACTAGTAGACATAAATCCAATCGGGACGAAGTCCACTTCATCCAACGTACCCGGAAGCCCCTCGAAATGATACTTAACAGTGCAAGGGAAATACGCCCAAAGACTGTCGTTGCCCGGATTCACCTTGACAGTACATTCCACTGCGAACACATCGACTACGAACTTCCCTGACCCGGGTTGGGGTGCAGTCGTAGCGTCTGGTGTCATTACCAAACCAACATCCTTGCACCCAACAATCGCTGATGCGAGCAATATTGCGAAGCATGCGTATCGGATCAAGGTTCCATTCTCCTTTCGAAGGGTGGCGCCCTAACGCGGCTCACCTGCGCCGCCAACTCAATTGTGGAGAGTGACAACAAACAACTATTCCCGAACTGCCAAAATGTGAGCCACGCATGCCGAGCCAGTTCCATCGGCATTCATCGCCTTAATCCAACCCCAGCTCAGATATATGTCAGTAGTGTCTTTTGCGACACATTCCATTGCGAGTACTGCTCAACCGGGCAACCGCCACTACTTCAGCTGTGCTCTCAGCATGTAAGACGTACCGGTGTAATTGGTGCCCGCGTTTGAATATGAGGTGAAACGGGTCACGCCGCGCAAAGATTCAAGTTGGACTGTGTCATTGGCGCTAATGGTCTGTGTGGCGTCGAGAAACTGCAACCGCAAGAGACTGGACGTTGAAGTCAAGTATCTCATGACCACCACCGAGTCCTTGATTGGAACGCTGTCCTCCCGAAGAGGGAACCGCCAGACACGCGATGTCACCGAGAGCGAATGCAACCCAACCGTACTCTCGCTCAGCGTCAATGTTAGTGAAGTATCAATCCAATAGGGCGCTGGGCTTCCTGCGAACGTTGACGACACACGACGAAACAAGTGTGATTTTTCCACAACAGTCCATTGCACTCTGCCATAGGAGTCCGTAGTGGAATCGATAACGCTGTATTCCACGGTCCCAGAATCAGAGGTGGTCGATGACTGACCCATTTGGCGCCGGTATTCTACGGAATACTGATAGTCGTAAACGTACTTGAGACCAGCGTGAAGGGGGAGGCCATCATATCTCGATTCAGCCATCCCAACTGAATTGTCACTATTGGTACAGGATAGGCTGACCCCTAAGGAGATCAAGAGTATCACGGTTGAAACCGGGTTGATTCGCACATGCCCCTAAGTGTATGATCGAGCCATTGCGAGCCGCCTAACGGTTGAGTTCAGCGGCGCACCTGCAGGGTGCGTCCGCTTCAACGAGTTGTTAGCGCGCATGCTCCTCACATCACCACATATTATTCGCCATCTTTTTGCGGCGGGCCAACTCTTTTTCGCTCGGCTCGATACTCGCGAACGAACCGGGCCGGATATCGCCGATAGGCACATAGGTACTCATCACAACGCCAGTTTTTGAAACCTTCGAAGCCACGAGCCGCAGTGCACATGGTCTTGCACTATTTTCAAACAGTCGCTTTCCACGACCAAGAACGACGGGGTACGCCCATACGGTGTATTCGTCAATGAGCGATGCGGCTTGTAGCGTCTGAATCAGATTTCCGCTGCCAATGATTTGAAGCTCTTGTCCGGGCTGACCCTTGAGCGCGGTTATGGCTGAAACGATGTCACCGCCAAGTACCGACGAATTGTTCCACTGCAATGACTTCAACGTGCGGGACGCCACATGCTTTTTTGCCGCGTTGAGCGTCCTCGCAATCTCATTGTCCTCTGATTGGTAAGGCCAATACGCCTCGAATATTTCATAGGTTTTACGACCCAGTACAAGCTCTCTATCTTTACCATCGAAACCTGCCGCAGAAAGATCCACCTCTGCGTCCATGAAAGCGAATAGCCAACCACCTAACGTGAAATTGCCGGTTGGATCTTCGGTCGGTCCTCCTGGTGCCTGCATGACACCGTCCAGTGATGTAAATGTGGACGCAACGAGTTTCCTCATATAACTCTCCTACGATTGAATGTCATTGTGCGCGCTAACGATCGGCTCGCCTGCGCCGCAAATAGCGCAAAAGCCACTCACCATCGAGAGGCCTCTCATTTCATCCCCCGATGCCTGTAATTAATGTAAGGTGGCGGTTTGGCATTGTCAATTGACGTGTCATCACAGCACGAAGACGTAAAGTACTTTGAGACTAAACAGCGCATAAACCCTATCGTCAGTATTTGACAAACACACTAAGGAGGGTTCAAGACATATGTTCCCGGAAATCCTTGCGACAGCCCCGGCACCGAGCATATAGATCCAATAGTGCCTGGCTCGCGGTTCAATCTGAAATCCGTCGTTCGATTCCCTATTCAACGATATCCTGCCAATCCGTTCAAGGACATATCCGCCTCCTATCTGGAAGAATGGCTTGATCCGGTTTGTATCGGACGGCTCGGTGAAGCGAATACCCATATCCAAACGAAGATGATGGATGCCATCGCCAGATGCGGAAGGTTGTCCTGATGTTCCGTTTGCGCTCATCGTAATGTATTTCCAGTCGTCATCGCGCAGGGGAAACAGATTGTATGTGATACTTGGGACAATCCTAAGCCAATTTGCCACCACAATTCCTCCGACTACACCCGCGCTAAGACCAACCGCCCAATAACCGTCCAGGAAGAATGGATCGCCTAATGATATTGGGACGTTCGCTCCGATGTGAACCGAAACGGTCGTTTGTGCAGGCGATGTGGCACAAGTCATGCAAATGATGAAAAGGACGATCCCGACTGCGCCTCTTGAGGTTCGAATGCCACGACCTCTTCCAGCTGATCCTGCCTCAAAGTTCGAAATCAAAATCCACGTTGAGATTGACGAGACCATAAAGTGTATCCTCTGTGCTTGAGTGGTAGATCAAAGCAGGTTCGATCCTTATGTGTCGTGACAGATGAAATTCGGCTCCGACCCCAAAACCATACGCCCAGAAACGACTTTCCTCACCATCAATCTTAGCGTTCGATGCAGATGGCCCTCCAAAATCCACAGTGATCGTTCCGATGCGCTCAAACACATACTCCCCTCCTAACTGGAGGAACGGCCTGATCCAGCTGGTATCGGACGGCAAGAGGAGACGACAATCGATCCTCATTTGCAGGCGATAGAACCCGCCAACGGAATACACCGGAGCAACCCAATTGGAAGTGTGAGCAAAGTGGTCCGACAGGCCAATAATCATCGTGGAAGAACTCTTCATTAGAATAGGTTTCCGAGAGCGGAATCGTGCCACCCAAATGAACCGACAATTTCGGCTGAGCGTATACAGTAACCGCAGAGAACAGCATCAGGATGATCTTCCGTATCATGATCATTCCCCTTCCTTGATGTTTGCCACCAAACAAGCTGTCCCACTTATGAAGTAACTCGGGCAGTCCAGATTCAATTACCCGAAACTCCCTCGTCAGAGACCTTGGTGTGCCGTTGCAGCTGGCTTGCCAATAACCAGCAAAGCGATGGTTTGTCTAAGCTAGGCGTAGTGAGAACATGTAGGACGATACAGCTGGTGGCAATTACCCGAAAGGCGCGTGCCTCAGCGATTGCGACTTCATGAGTTCAACGCTGTAGCAAGGAGAAGAGATGACCCCCGTCATCAATTGGTGATACCACAAACATCCTATTCAATGTTAATGAGAAATTTCAACCATGTCAACTACAACAACAAAGGTTCTGCCCACCGTCGTGATAATCCTGCACTGCCCCAAGCGCGAAGTCAGGTGCAGCCGATTAGGTGGCAACACGATGAAGGCAGGCGGATCAGTGCACGACGAATGAGGACAGGGTAAGCTGTTCATTCCATTGGGTAGTCTGATTCGAGTGAGCGGCGGAGTATTTCACCAGACCCACTCCCCACACGTACCACTCGGAGGCAGGGTACCCGACGATTGCCAGCGTGTCCAGAGCAGACTGAGAACCCCGACAAAGCGTGCTCGGAATCGGACCGCTATAGCCTATAGTCGCCATCCAGGTTGTCATGATACTGTCAGGGGTTACAACCATGGTAAACTGGGAAGGCGTACCAGGGTAATACGTCGTGTCGCGAATAAGGACTCCGTAGGAGTATTCCCTCTCGCGGGCAGTGTCTTGAGGTGTTGCCTCGATCGTACAAATGATTGAGTCATGAGCGAGAACGGACGCAGTGATCACCCATGATCGTTTCCCTGATTTGTCATACATGGTTCCTCCGAACGCGTCGTGAGGGCCGGCATGGGAGGAGTACGTATACGTCCAACGTGTCCCGATGCTGCTAGGGAATGTCCGCTTCAGCAAGCCTGCATCGATTGAGGAGGGAGATTCCTCGCTGCAACCGGCAATTTGCAGAATGAGTAAGAGAGCAATCGCTCGAAAGGTCGCACACATGAAAGCTGCCAAAGTAGGCTTCATGTGTGCTCTGGAGTCGAGGTATAGTGCCATCCGAGTTCCTCTGCGTTGCCACCGAACCTGTCTATTGAACTGCTAGTACAGCACTACTTTTGCGTCGTAGATCGCTGAAACAAAAATGCCTCCCCATCCACCGGACGAAGAGGCCCTGCAAAGTACCATTGTTCATCCCCCGATGCCTGATATCAATGTACAGCCGGAATTTGGGATTGTAAAACAAAACAGCGCCACCAACGGGCACCACAACCAACAATCACCTCGATCGGGTACAACGAACTAACGAGAGGCCAACCCCCTACTCGCATGAACCATTTCTCCGATTCCCGTGTGATATCCCAGACGCGGCGTCAGATGCAGTACTGGTTAGGGCGTGCCCGTGACGACTGATCCACCCCGGAACTGGTAAGAATTGACGATACCGTGGGATACCCCATAGATCGTTCCACCAACAGCACCGACACACGCCCCTCCCAGTGCGTACAGCGCCACACCCAGACCTCGCATATCACCACCATGAGGCGTCAATACTTCTCCCACGGCGCCCCCGACCAACAATCCACCGAAGGTTCCACCCAGAAAACCTAACAATCCACCTCCACCGCGATCTGTCTTTTCAATACCTCGGACTTCGTGTGTGGGAATGGCAACCCAATCTGCACCGTGGTCATCCCACAATCGAACCGAATCATTCGCTATCCCACCGATAGTCCCGGAGAACTCTTGACCACTCATGAGGATCACTCGAACCGTTTTGCCGCGAAGTCGATCCTGCACCTCACGATAGGTCAACTGACCTTTCTCACTTCTCTCGCCTTCTCCACCCACGGTCCGCGTCGAGGTACATCCAGACAACAAGAACAGCAGGACTGTCGCAATTACCACGACTCTCACCATAAAGTCACATTCCCTTCTCCAGAGAATTGGTTTCATGAGGGGGCACGCCCTAACGAACCGCGGCCCCCGCTGCGCCGTGAAGACGCGATGCCCAACTCCACGCCGCGTCGGGTGCAGGCGGTGGTCAGGTGGGAGACGATGTCACGACTCTCAGGGGAAGTCCCTAGAAACATACCCCGAGCAAGAAGCTGAAGGATCGATTGCTAACTGTCACATACTCATTGGCGAACGAGTGAGTGAAGTTGGTATCGTAGGAAACCTCTGCTAGCAACCGCAAGGGAGATCCTATTGAGACTTCAACTCCAACGGCGCAAGTCCCACCGAACTCCCATTTGGCAAATTGATCATACACCGGTGAATCAGGGGTTAAAAGCAAGTATTCTACTCTCGGGCCTAAGTCAAGAAACGGAACAACCTTCTCTCGGCCGAGGCGAAACTGGAGTAGAACCGGAACGCTCAGATAATGGAATCGCAGTTTGGTTTCGACAAGCCCGATGTCTGTGTACCCTTGAGTGTTGTCCGCCCCTACGGTGGCCATCGAAGTAATGGATCTGCCTCGCTGAATATAGCGCAACTCAGCCAGTATGCCAAGAGTGGAATTGATGGAGAGACGGATGAACGAACTCGCGTCGACTCCCCAGAGGGGGTCGGCGTCGATACCCTGAACCGGGGATTGCGGGGAATACTCCCACTTCTGCTCTGCATGGACCGCTCCGACTTTCAGACCGTACGCCTCAATGGTCTGAGCACCTGCAAATGAAAACAGAGCGAGGGATAAAACAGCCGTTGCAACGACTATTGTCTTTATGATCATGAAAAATGTCCGAGAAACTCGATGGGATCCTCCACCTAACCAGGTATTCAACCGCAAGCACTGTACCTCTCGTGTATAATGGATTCGCATTAAGTACGCATATGAAGCATCATTCACTGTGCCAGCGCAGTATATCGTTCACAATTGGCGCGATAGGCTGCGACTGGCTCTGAAACAACAATGCCTCCCCATCCACCGGACGAAGAGGCCTGCAAAATACCGCTGTTCATCCCCCGATGCCTGATATCAATGTACGGCGGGTTTTCGGAATTGTCAACGCTAGTTCCGAGGGCCCGCAAACCTTCTCAAGAGCGAGATGTCACATCAGTGCGAAATCGTGGTCTTCCACATCCGGCATCCACTATCATCAAGCACTCGATTCTCTCCCGGCCATGGTCAAATTCGCCCATGAAGGTGCCTGTAAGTCGTTGTATCCGGGCGGAACGTGTGCACTACACTATGCACCTTGTGCCCTCGGGGTGACTCGAATCCCGTTCCGCCACAAATTACCGAGTCGAAGGCGATGCTAACTTGTCAGGCGGAACGAGGATCCTCGCCGTCACTGTGGAACAGTGACGGCGGGACACCCGGTTTGTGCCCTCGCCCAGACTCGAACTGGGGGCCTGCGGTTTAGGAAACCGATGCGGCGTGCGAGTTCACTGGCATTCTGGTGGTGAGCGGTATCAGAATTCGCGCTGGTGACGTATGAATGATACCGGTGTTGATACCGACCTCAGTATACGACGAATGCCGCGAGCTCGCAAGGGAATTCGCCCATGGGTGCTGTCCCAATTCACTCCTGCTGTTCTTCTACATCTTTGGGATGTTTGAATGAAGTTGCGAATTGTCCATTAAATAGTTCCTGCGCAACCCCCCTGCGCGGCGTCAGGTACAGCCACTTAGGCCGCTCGACTTCATCGCATAAGAACCATTCGACCCACGACTACACGTTGTGGAGTCGTCAGCCGGGCAAAGTAGACGCCACTACAAACGCGCCTGCCATCGAAGTGGACTTCGTGAGTGCCGGGAGGAAGTATTCCCCTGAAAAGGGTTGCCACGCACCGTCCGACAATGTCAAACACTTCAATAGTCACTCCCGTGAGTTGGCCCAATCGAAAAGGTATCGTCGTCGACGGGTTGAAAGGATTTGGGTAGTTTTGAGCTAGCACGATATTCTGTGGAAACACTGATTGGGTCGCCGCCACACAGGTCGGCGAAGCAAGCAAGGTTGCCGACAGCGTACGTTGCTTCCTATAGTTTGTACCTTGAGACTGAAAGAACCTTCTTTTTGTGAATCCAGAACGGGAATCAAACCAGAGTGAGTCTGATAGCCACTCCCCAGGACCCGGAAGCCAGAGGTGAGCAACAAGAAGTGACGAAGATTCTGAACCAAATCGCTCCACGTCGAGGTTGGAATGGGCACTAGTGTCAATGTACTTCAGGGAGTCTGCTATCGGAAATGACCACACGAGTGAATTGCATATGAGCTGGTGTTGCCCTTCCAGAGTCTCATATAGGATGTCGGTGTACACGGAATCCATTGAAAAGACCGTATCCGGCGCCGACCGGTAACTAGGACCGGCGTAATAATGTTGATGAATCAAATGCCTAGATACCTGAAGATGCCACGCGCGGAGAGTCGGTGAGATCTCAAGTGAATCAAGAATCAAGTACGCGACCGCACCAGAATCGACCGTGTACGATCCACTCCCCATATCAAGAGTTGCAGCCGAATAGTAGTAATCGTACTCGTAGAAAAAGCCAGACTTCAAGGGGAAGAGATCCGATGAGCCTGGAGATTGGGCCCACGAAACAGACGTCAGTTTAAGCACACCTAGAACCCAAATGATCCGCCAGTAGATTCGCATAATCGCCTCCCAAAGGGCCTAGGTGTCTCGTCGACCGGCCTAACGATGCGGCTCACCTGCTCCGCTAACGGTCGTTCACCTCCATTCCTTTAAGTCCCACATGCCAAAGGGAAATCTGCCACCCGACCGTCGGTTTCTTATAGAGAATTAACGAATGGTAGTGGATTCCCCCGTCTGTGACACCGATAGCCTCTATCGTGAAACAGAGCGCATCTTCAGAACGATTTCGGAATAGTCAACGCAGGTTTCGGAGCGTTCTCACAGTTTCAGGAATTGACTCGGCTTACTTATTTCTTCGTACTATCTGCGCTGGTTGGGAACTGATATTCGTAGCTGTGACCAATGACAAAACCCGAAATTCCACCTATCAATCCACCTACGAGGCCACCCACAAAAACGGCAGCAATCACGTAAGATTCCCCTTCACCTTCCGGCATCCCGAATACGACTAAACCTACGCCGGCCGGGACTCCTACGAGAGCTCCCATCCAGAATCCTTCAAGGAATCCTGCGAACCTTTTCTTGAAAACAACCTTCTGAATTGTGAAAGTCGGCACAACGGTTGTTGCATTGGTATTCTCATTCAGAAATCGTGTGGAGTCTTTAGAGACCATAATGTTTCTTGCGCCCAACTCTCTACCGTCCTGAAACACAATTGTCCCGCTCCTATCATACGCATCAACATTGAATGTGTTGAACGAGGGGTCCGCATCGGGGGACGAGGATACTTCGTACGACGAACTGCAACCAATCGAGAACAACAGAGACACAAGAAGAACACAAGAAACTACCCTCATTGTTCTCTTCCTTTCGTCAAGGGAAAGTCGTACTTGTAGCTGTGACCAGCAACCACACCCCCAATTCCACCAATCACTACTCCCACGGGTCCAGGGTATACCACGTAAGCAACCCCCGCCTCCTCGCCCTCGTGGGAAGCGCCCAATGCCATACCAATCCCACCAAACACGACCGCTCCGATGCCAGCCCACTCAAGAAATCCGATGAACCTGTTCTTGAACACTACTCTCTTGATTGTGTGAGTCGGCACAACGTTTATCGAATCGGTTGCCTCATTCAGAAATCGTGTGGACCCTGTAGATGCTATAATGTTTCTCGCATCCAACTCACTGTCGTCTTGAAAAACTATGACACCACTCCTATCATACGCATCGGCATTGAATGTGGAGAACGATTTGTCGGCATTCTGGGACGAAGATACTACGTATGAAGAACTGCATCCCAGCTGAACAATGCAGAAGACCAGCACACCGCTTATGACTTTCATAGTAACTCTTCAATATTCCATCCGGGTCCAACATAGCGAATCCGGACCACTTTCGCTACTTTGAAATGTGTTTCAACCAACCGGTCAGAAGCCCAGATGCTCAGTTCCTTCCTCTGGTTTTGTCTCCGATTCTTCAGATCAAGGATTCAGCTTCAGCTGGAGATCATCTTCCTCCGAAAACAGCTCGAAATACTCGCTCGTACGTCCACGAGACCCCGACTGCGCTCTTCTGATAGGATCTTCTTCAGTGTCATGACCGATGTCTTCAGTTCTTGGAAAGAGACACTCCTGGTCTTCAGGCCCGAGACCGCCATCCGCTGGCACGGGCAGAGCTTCAGATTGTTTTGGAAATGGAAAAGCCGATCAGAAGCGGGCAGACCGAAGATCCCTCAGGCCCAAATCGATCTGATCAAGCAGATGGCAAACGACAACCCTCTATGGGGCGCCAGTTCCCGGACAATCGCATGACGTTCACGCATCGTGAGCCCCATGGGGACCTCCTGCAATCTGCCCAGAAGGTCCGGTTTCTACTCCGCATTTGGAATAGAAACATACATGAGGCAACGAAGCCATTTCGAATAGAAATATAGTGAGGCAATTCGGCCTCTTGATCCGAGCCTGCTTTTACTGTAACTTGCTGTAGCATTTCCGGACGCGCAAAAACCGAAAAAGCCAATCGCCTATCCTTCCTTGGTGGCCATGAAACACACACTGATTTTCATCGCTTCGGTTCTTACTCTAAGCCTCGGCATTGCGCCTGAGGCCATGAGTCAGTCGGCGCAGACTGACGACTCGCTTCTTCCGGCAGCCAGAAATACAGTCTATGTAGAGGTTGCGACCATGCTCTTTGTTGGTGGTGTGTCGATCAACTACGAACGAGTGCTGACACGGCAATTTTCCCTACGAACCGGACTGGGCACTGGTTATTATGCGGACTTTGGGGGGGGGGTAACAAAGACCGCTGTGGGCACCCTGGTGATGCTGAACTACTTGCCATCTGAAAGAGATTACAAATTTGAAGCAGGTATAGGGCTTTCACTTCTCTACTTCAAAGACGGCTTTCCTGGTGGCGATCTCTTGGGTCGTGTCGATCCAGGTAGCTTGAGTGTAATGCCAGCAATCGCAATCGGTTATCGATATCAGCAGCGGGATGGCGGCTTTTTCTTCCGTGTCGGAATCACCTATACGTATTTCATGCTAACGCCACTCCAGGTCAGCTTTGGATACACGTTCTAGCATCAATACAATCAGAGAGGATCTCCTTTTTGACTGGAAGGCATGGAAAAAGAAACGGAGCAGGGTGGCGAGGAAGATTATCATGTCTACTCTGAAAGTGGGGTAAGCTTTCCAGAGTAAAATATCGGCACTTCAAACGTCAGATGGAATAAGTCCCGCGCACGGGATCAAAAGTGGCGAAAACAGTGCCCTCGGGGTGACTCGAACCCCGTTCCGCCCTAAGTTAACAAGCCGGAGGCGCAGTTAACTTAGGACGTGGAACGCGGATCCCGCTCTCGTTTGAAATATCTGAGTGAGCGGGACACCCGGCCTGCGGTTTAGGACCCGGTGCGGTATGCGAGTTTATTGGCATTCTGGTGGTGAGCGGTATCAGAATTCGCGCTGGTGACGTATGAATGATACCTGTTTTGATACCGACCTAAATATACGACGAATGCTCCGAGCTCGCAAGGAAATTCGCCGATGGGTGCTGTCTCAATTCACTCTTACTGTTCTTCTACATCTTTGGGGTGTTTGAATGAAGTCGCGAATCGTCCGTCAAATAGTCCCTGCGCACCCCCCCCGTGGCGCGGCGTCAGGTGCAGACGGTGGGGTTGCATAGGTGTCACCGGAGAATTAACAACTTGCGCGTCAGGACAAAATCCCCCGCTTGTATCCTGTAGAAGTATACTCCGCTGGAAAGTCCGCTCCCATCAAACCTGACCTCGTGATACCCCGCTTCCTGTTCCCCATTCTGGAGGACGGCGACCTGCTGGCCGAGGGTGTTGAAGACTGTGAGAGTCACAGGCGAACGATTCGGCAGGCCGTAGCGGATCGTGGTCGAGGGGTTGAAGGGGTTGGGGTAGTTCTGATAAAGTCCAGCATGGAGGGGTAGCTCTGGCTCCCTGTCAACACTACTAGTTGCCACTAGAGTGTCTCCGTACACAACTCCTCCCAGTGACACACCGACCAGTTTCTCGGTGTCATCATAAATTCGTCCCGAATGCGTCTCACTAGTCGACAGATTGTAAATCCCTATTCCTAACGCAACACTCACGCTCTGATCAAACGAGTCATGAGGGTTCTGATATCCGTGCCTCGTGGTCATCGACGGATATTGGTTCTCGAATAGACTAATCGTGCCATGAGCATCCACGGGGTTGTAGACCAGCCCCCACGAGCTGATATAGAGCAAGCTGTCAGTTGTGCAGAGCCATTGTTCCGAGCCGATCGTTTGGTTCGATAGATTCAACACCTGCACGATTCTCGTCCCATCGGCGGTCGTATCAATGATTTCACGCGTCGATTCGAAGACGATCTGCGTTAAGACCCCCCAGGACGATTGAGAGATCGTATGCTGGTAGTACCACTTGTTGCCGATGGCAAAGGGAAATGCTTCTCCAGGACTATTGGGTTGTGCTTGCGAATTCGCGCCGGACGGGGCGAGGCAGACGCTGCCAGCAATAAAGACAGCCATGAACAGCAATGTCGATTTTTTCATGACAGTACCTTCCCTTAAAGGGCAAGACCGCTCAGTCCAAATGATGCGACTGTTTTTGATCCATGTTCTGCCGCTATCAGATTGACAGGCGGGTTTGTCAACCTGGGAGTGTCGTCGCTGTGGGCCCTACGAAGGTAAACAGGATAGGATCCAGAGCGGCGGCTCGATGGCTGCGACTCCAAGTCATAAGGAAACTTGCCTGACCGCATTGACCGCATGAAATGATAAACCTCTTTTATCCATTCATCGGACAAAAGAGGTCTCGTCACTACTTTTCCACGCACGTCTTCGCCCCGATGACGCGTTACTATGATGCCAGTATAGCAAACGGTATCTCCATTGTCAACAAAGCGTCAGCGTCTGCACGAACGATCCCGCTTGATTCCTGTAGAAGTACACACCGGTTGACAACCCGTTTCCGTCAAACTTCAATTCGTGATACCCTGCCTCCTGTTCCCCATCCTGAAGTAGGGCGACCTGCTCTGGCCGAGCGTGTTGACAACGGTCAGGGAGAGCACGGTGTGCCGGTTCTGCGGATATCTGCTCCCCCTCTCTTGAACGTAATCAATCGAAAAATACTTGTCACATCTGTGCGAAATCTTGGTCTTCCACATCCGGCATCCACTATCATCTGGTACTCGTTTTCTTCCCGTCTACAATCAAATTCGCCGACGAAGGCGCCTGTAAGTCGTTGTTTTTCAATGAGTGACTTTCTGAGTATTTTTCGGACGAGCAACAGCAGCAGTATCAATTGCGTGTCTACGATGCACCGCCATGCGAACGATCGCGTTCGTCCACGTCTTTCCTAGGTTGGGGTTGCAGACAGTCCACCAAGCTGTCGAGGTAGGAACTCGTGAAATCTCAGTCCTCGGTGAAGGAGTCAATTATGCCGAACGAGCAGATCATCGGAGGGATGTTAGAGCAGGTCAACCGCAAGAAGCACTACGGAAGTGCACAAAGGTTCGGTTATGAACACACGACGTGACGCATGTCCTTGCGCGAGGTATTCACACTGCGAACACGTTCATCCCTCTCGACCTGTGCAAACGGAATTTCGCTCAGGAAAAAGGCAGGAATCCACAAGCCCAACGTGTCTCCGGCCCAATTTCCAAACTTAAGATGTTTCTGGAGTTTCGCATCGTATTCAGACCCAAGTTTGCACGCGACCGGAGTGGTGCCTGTCTTGACTTCCATATTTCAATCTCGTCTTCCCCTACAATTTCCAAACCTCAACCCCTCGATAATGCCTGGGATTCGGCCCGGGCGATCGCTTCCGTGAACAAACAAACTGTTGTTCTCGTATATCCGGTAATAACCGGTTGAATTCAAGGAGGATTCTTAAGCTTTCGTAGGGGCCGAGAGAACCAAGGATTTGATCGTCTCGGGAACTTTTTGCATTGTTTTTCGTTAACACAGTTAGCCATGCAAACTTTCGTCCAGAATAAGCTCCGAATCATATTTCTCGCAGCTTACATCCCGCTCAGCGTTTCGGTCGCGATGTTGCACTGTGATGAACTCTGTGGCGGCGGGAATGGTCATCTCATTGTAGAGAAGCAGTCAACTCAGAGTTTCGCGAAATCGCTCGATAACGGAATTTGCTTCGCCTGCCTCTTCACCGCGGGACATTTCGTCAATCACGACCCGTTCGTCCCCGTTCTTTCGCCAAACCGGGCAATGGTATTTGCTGGCATACTGATTACTTCTGAATCATCTCCTCAGCCCCGATCCGCGCGCGCACCTCCGGTTTTCCCTCTCCTGTAAATCATCAATATCAGAACCTCACCGTAAGATGAGTAGTTCGTGGAGCATTGTGCTTGCGGACCGCTTTTGCATTCACTCGGTGAGCTTTTGGTCCATCGTACTCATTACCCTAAACACTGGTCTCAACATCGGAGAGGTGTGACCATGATGACTCGACGACACTTGTTCGTGCTTGCAAGCCTGTTCCTTCTTGTGTGCGTGATCGTTCATGCGGGTGAAAGCCCTTCTTCTAATGCGCCTGACGGAGGTGTCCAGGCAAAGATCCTGGTTATGGATGCTGATCAAAAACTCCCCATGGAACTTGCCCACGTCGTCTTGAGACGGAACGGGAGATACATCACCCAGGACGCAACCAACCCCGCCGGCCTGGTGCGATTCCGGGATCTCGAACCCGGAAAGTACAACGTGTCGGCCTGGTTCGTTGGGTACAAGACGTACACCGACTCGATACTCATAGACGAGTCGCATTCCTCCTATACATTTGCACTTCACTCCGAGGGCACTGAGGAGCAGGAAGTCGAAGTGATCGCGGACCGGGAATTAGCAGTTTCTCACATCGATCCAAGAACCGGAAACCAGGTTTTCGAGGCAGAGACGTACCACGCTCCCCCCACCGCCCGGATGACCAATCTGATTCAGGAGAACCTGATGGGTGTGGCACGCGCACCGACCGGTGAAGTCCATGTGCGCGGCATGCACGGTGAGTTCACCTACTACATCGACGGCCTTCCGGTCCCTCTCGGCGTATTCGGCGGGCTGAACGAGGTCGTCGACCCAAAGGTCATCGACAGGGCCACGTTTATCACAGGAGGTTTTCCGGCGGAGTATGGTGGACAGATGGCTGCAATCATCGACCTCAACAACCGCGTCCCCACGGGGACTTTTCACCTCGATGCCTCCACATACGCGGGGAGCTACCTCGTGTTCAACGGGACGAAGCCCTTCTCGCCAGGGAACGGGTCCACCCCTGCTTCTACCGGAGACACGCTTGGATCGCGCGTCGGACCGTTCAGGGCACTCAACTCGAACGGCCAGCAGCTCTCCTTCAGCGACCACATCGGCAATCTGGGGTACTTCATTTCCGGTTCCCGGCAGGAAACCGACAGGCGCATTGACCCCCCTGTCGCTGACCTCTTTCATGACCACGGGTTCGATTACTTCCTCTACGGAAAGTTCGACTATGTGCTGAGCGACGTGGACTACCTGACTTCCAATGTCAACTACGGCAACACCTACACACAGGTTCCCTATGATTCTGTCGAACAGGTTGCATCGGATCTCCAGAAAACTACCAACGGGTTTCAGACACTGTCGTATTTCCGGACGCTCAATTCGGACATCGACAGGGAGTCCAATCTGTTTGTCGGCGCATATGCTCGGGAGGGAGGATTACAGCATACTCCAGGGTCAATCGATCCTCCCAATTTTCAGTTTGCAGGGGACACTATCCACAATTACCTGCTTGCGGAAGACAGGAGTTTTACGACGCTCGGGGTACGCTCGACGTATGACAGCAGACTCTCGCATCAGCTTACATACAAAGTGGGATTCAGCTTCAGCAGCACAAAAGGGACTGAGAGTTTTACATCGCGCGACTCGGCAGGCAATCCCGGACCGTCGATTGTCACGGATTTTGCGGGATCGGATTTCGGCGTCTTTGGCGAGACGGATTGGCACCCTCTTGAATGGACTTCTTTCGAACTTGGCGTCAGGTATGACCAGCACATTGCTCCGGATGTCGCATTACAGAGCCAGGTGAGTCCAAGAATCAAGTGGAACTTCTTCTTCGATGAGTCCAACACGGCGTATCTCTATTACGGCCGGCTCTTTATGCCGACAAATGTCGAAGGGCTGAGGAGCATTGCGCTCAATGTGAGCAGTACGCTGACACCGACATTACCGGAACGGGACGACTTCTTCGAAGCCGTGTACACGCACGCTTTTTCCGGAGGATTGCGGGGCAAACTTGCCTCGTTTTACAAATACAGCACCCCCGGGCTTGATGACCAGACCGTCGGCAGCAGCGCAATCAAGACTCCTGTGAACATCTCGACGGTGAGGACAACCGGAATTGAGATTGGACTCGCTTATAACAGCCCCGAGACGCCATTTTCAGGGTACGTGAACGGCTCAATCATTCATGCGTACGGATCCGGTCTTGTCACCGGCGGATTTTTGGACATCCTCGATGATGGACCCGCGACGGATCTGGATCACGATCAGCGGCTTTCGATCGTCGCGGATGTCAACTACCAGCCCCGTGACTGGTTCGTCAATCTGAAGGCAATCTACGGCTCAGGGCTCACGAATGGGAACCCGGACGGAGTTGCGTATAAGACGGGACTCTTTGATTTCAACACCGCCACGCACACCCCCCCATCCTGGATTGTGAACCTTGGCCTCGGCCACACATTGCACATGTCGGGAGGCGCCTCATTCGAACCATCGCTGTACGTAACCAATCTCCTCAATAATATTCACATGATCAAAGGGGCGTATTTCAGCGGTGCAAGCTGGGAGGAACCAAGGAACGTGGTTCTCCGCCTGGCCGTACACATCTGATCTATGCCACTGCAAAAGGGGCGGTTCTGCCAACTCATTTCAATGTCGAAACCTCTTAAGGGGGACTTATCTCATCCCTTACGCCGCGTGTCTGAAGTAGTGGTGATGCAGCCCACCCAGATCAGGACTCATGCAAACAGGACCCCCTATCCTCTCCGGTTCACCCGGTTTCGGAATCTGTTGCTGAATCCCCTGATCTTGTCGCATATGTTGAAATGAACCCGCTTCTTCCTGACTCTCCGCAGCAGGATGTCGTTTTCTTTCTTGAGCAGCGCGTTTTCAGAGAGGATCATCCTTTTTGACCGGAAGGCACGGAGAAAGAAACGGATCAGGGTGGCGAGGAAGATTATCATGTCTACTCTGAAAGTGGGGTGTGCTTTCCAGAGTAAAATATCGGCACTTCAAACGTCAGATGGAATAAGTCCCTCCTACGCGTTACTAAAACACCCAACGGACTCACCTGGGGATCAAGAAGGACTCACCCGAACCACGCGAAGTCCAAGCCAGCGGGAAGATCGACAAAGTGACTGTGGTGAACGGGCTGCATCACTGTTACTTCAGACGCGCTGCGTAAGAAGCGACCAGGAAACTCATCTACGAAGAGTTCACAGACGGATCGCGGGGAATGTATTGCCTCGCCGGGGGAAATGTGACGCTTCGGATAGAATCCTTGCGCACCTCCCCCTTCTTCAATCGGCAACTCTTCCCCACTTGCCTTCTCATTGCACAGAACACCACGCTCAATTCATGATCCATGGTGGCATTTTGTCGCGGATGCAATTTTGACGAGGGACAAAGGTTGCTCCATGCGAAGATACTAACCGTTTTCGACATGGTCAACTTGCAGTTGTTTCGTGAGCTTTCTAATGCAGCATTCCTACAGGTCCGGAAGTCTCAAGACCCAATATCCTTCACTTCGCTCTGAGAAGCAGAACGGGCACCCTGATACTGTGTTGGACTCGGGTAGCGGTCGTCCCCAGGAAGACATCGGCGAGCAATCGGTGCCCGTGCGTGCTCATCGCCACAAGATCGCACCCCTTTTGTTCCACCCATTTGACGATTTCTTTGACGGGCTCTCCGTAGGCAAGCTCGGCCTCCACAGGGATCCCCACAGATTCAAATTCTCTCCGCACTTTTTCCAGATAAGCGGTGTCTTCGGTGATTTCAGAACTCACAGCATCCGGTCCGTAGAATCGCGCAGCCCACCCGTCAGCAACGTGAAGCAGGACCACACGGCCTTGTGTAAGTCTTGCGAGTTGTTTGACATGCTCAGTGATAGCCTGGTCGGTCGGTGTGCTGTCCAGGGTAACGAGAATGGTCTTGTACATTCGTTCTCCGTGTTATGGAATACTCATCCACCGGTAATGACACGCCACGCGGTCTGGATTGAGTCTGGGAGTCCATAGAGATCCAACGCAGTAATTAAGATTGCACTTCCCCATCCGGCAATCAAGAGAAACCATCCGATTTTCCACTTTCCCATACGCTTCCGAGAGGAAGTTAGATGGAGAAGCGGAAACATGGCAAACGGGAGCTGAAGAGCCAAAATCACCTGGCTGAGCGTGAGCAGGTCGTTCACGCTGCTGTTGCCGCGAATCCCGATGATCAATACCGCAGGCAAAATGGCCAGACTGCGTGTGAGCATGCGCCGGACCCAAGGTTGGATTCTCCAATGCATGAACCCTTCCATAACGACTTGCCCTGCCAGTGTACCAGTGATGGTGCTGCTCTGACCGCTCGCAAGAAGCGCCACAGCGAAAAGCACGCTCGCGACCGCAGTTCCCATTAGAGGGGCAAGTGTAAGGTACGCGACCCGGATCCAATCTGCATCCGCTCCGAACACAACCACACCTTCGCCCGGAACCATCATACTTTCTTTGCCAAAGAACACCATAGCCGCAAGCACCAAGATAGCAGCGTTAACGAAGAAAGCAACCGTCAGTGAGGCGATTGAATCGATAGTGTTGAAACGGATGCCGCGTCGTATGGACCGTTCATCCTTCTGAAGCTTGCGGCTTTGGACCAATGCCGAATGGAGGTAAAGGTTGTGAGGCATCACGGTTGCACCAATAATGCCGATCGCTACGTAGATCATTCCCACTTTTCGAAAGCCCGGCGTTAGCAACGCTTTTCCCATCTCGAGGAGATTGGGTTGCGTCTGGGGGAGAACTACAATTTCGATGAAATAACACACGCCGATCGTTGTCACGAGCAGGAGGACGATAGCCTCTATGGTCCGCATACCAATTCGTTGCAGGGCAAGGAGCAGCAAGACGTCCAACCCCGTTATGATCACCGCCCAGAGTAGAGGGATGTGGAACAACAGGTTGAGTGCAACAGCACTACCGAGTACCTCTGCCAGGTCGCAGGCCGCAATCGCCAATTCGCTGAAAAGCCAATTGGGCCACCGAGTCCATTCGGGATACCAGTCACGCATGCACTGCGCGAGATCCTTCCCAGTCACAACACCCAGCCGGGCAGCAATGACTTGCATGAAAATGGCCATCAAGCTTGCGAGACCGACTACCCACAGAAGGTCGTACTTAAACAGCGCACCCCCAAGCAAATCGGTCCCCCAGTTGCCGGGATCCATATAGCCAACACTTACAAGGAGAGCCGGGCCGATGAAGGCCCTCCATTGCTGCCAGAAGCCAGCATCGTGGCGTGGCACATCAACGCTTCCATGCAACCCTTCAAGGGACGGATGGCTTGTGCGAAAGTCGCTGGATGTTCCGCTTTCCGCTGGTCTGGGGGGATCGCTCTTCCTGTCATTTTCTTCAGTCATAGATCTCTCACATTGATCAGAAGTTTGAACCTCTCCTCATTTAAAAACGCCAAGTCATACCCAGCCACAGATGCAGGTCGTCCGCAGGAAGCGTCATGCCGATATAGCTACCGCAGTCAAAACGCAGATTTTCTTCAACCTGATAGGTCAACCACGCGTCCAGTGTGCCAACCCAGCCCGTTCCTCGCTCTGTGCTCACATTGCTAAAAACTTCCGCAGCCACGGACAGTCTGCTGATGAGAGAATGTCCGATGCTTACAGAATTATCTACCTCGGTGTGGTTGCCGCCGCCGAATTCATTGTGATTGAGACGAAATGTAGTCTGGAAACCCACATCCCAGCCTGGAATGTCGAAGGAATACGGAACACCCACACCACCTTCGACCGAACCATTGCTAAGGTGTCCCCCACTCAACGGCAATTTGACGAATGGAATCAGTGCCAGAGCAAAGAAACCGCCGTCATTGCCCACGAGGTTCAGCTTCAAACGGGGAGTGATGCCATCGAAACCTGACTTCCTTTCGACGGTCTTGGCGCTTGGATCGTCTGTTTTCTCCCAACGGTAGAGCGTACAGACCAATTGGAAGTCGAGATTGTTGAGCAACCCAACCTTGAGACTCATCGGCGAGAATTCAAATGCGGTAGACCGGACGTTGCCACGATCGGGGTTGGAACGGTTATTAGTCAGGTTCGCAAAATCCATCTCGACCTGAAAGTGCCCCGCATCCACAGTGAAAGGACAATCGGTTTTGTCAGGGCGGTCGGCGCTCAATTCACGCATGAGTCCGAACGGGGTGGGATTGACAATGGAATACATCGACTTGTCAGAGGACCGCCCAGTAGTCTTGATAGTCGCTTCGTCAACCACGTTCTGTGCTCTAGCCGTAAGGCTCACCACAACTAAGATGGCCGCAAGCCAGCCTCGACCAGCCATCAAGCCAGAGGAAACGACAGCCTTGTCATCCTGATGAAGACTCACAATCCGATCGACAGCACGCCAACGCGCTCGACTCCCAAGCCCTTTTCTGGTTAGGCGACTAGGAGCGATCAGGATTTGCTCGCGTGTATTTTGAATCACATCAACTCCACAGAAATATTCGACGCAAGTGTCGAGCTGATGGTTATCTCTTTGGCGCCGATTCTGATGATGAGGGAACTGTCGAATTTGATTCTCCGTTTGACTACAATTTTCTTGTTCAATGAGATTCCGATTGATGATGCATACCGTAACAACTCCGCGTTTGCATCGTTCACACGCACAACTCGGGCTGTCGTTTCTTCTTCCACATCATTTAAAGGTACCGCACGAACGTTCTTGATCGTTCCGTTCTTATTTGGAATCGGATGACCGTGAGGATCAATACTCGGAGAACCCAGAACCTCGTCGATCTTGTCTTCCATCTTGTCCGTCATGATATGCTCGAACTTCTCAGCTTCTTCGTGGATTTCCTCCCAACCGAAGTGAAGTATCTCCACCAGAAACATCTCCCACAGCCGGTGCTTGCGTACAATTTTGAGTGCAGCGCGTTTCCCGCTTTCGGTCAGCTTCACACCTTTGTAAGGAGTGTGCATTAGGCTCCCCTTATGAGCCAGCTTCTTCACCATTTCGGAGACAGAGGCTGGAGATATCTGAAGTGTATCAGAGAGAGAGGAGGTTGACACTTTCCCTTCGAGAGATTGGATTTTATAGATATTCTTGAGATAGTCTTCTATTTGTTCGCTTGGCATATGGTCTCCAATCATTTAGGTGCGCCTACAATATAATCTAATACTACCTAAATGTCAAGCGCGAATCGGAGTTCTTCCGAAGGCATGCGTTGCAAAGGACCAACTACCATGGGGAACACTCTCTTGAAATCGGGAGACACCCAACGCACACGAGGACCATCGTTGAGGCTTGGAGGCACATCGCAGGGCTCTGTTGCAGGGCTTTGGCGACAAGGATGGGGCGTGATCAAGGAGTTCCAGTGTGAGATAAAGAATCCCCACCGATCTTCACCGATGAGGATTCTTCTTGAGAGCTTGTAGCCTGTGCTGAGCGAGTCCCTTCTTTTGGGACGAGTCGAAGCACGGGGGCAGGACCCCGACCAAAACCATGTCGGGATTTCGTCGTCCCGACTCAGGTTTGTAGGAGGACGGGACTCCTCAACTTGTATCCGAATTCCTGCTCATCCCATAAAAACAGCTGCGCCCAGCCTTGCGGCTGGGCTCGCTGTTTTTTGTAGCGGGGGCAGGAGCTTTTGACTCTGCGAAACTCTACAGGTCGTTTTTGGAGTCGGTTTAGAGGTTCTTGTGGGAGGGTCTGCCACACATCGGCATTGATCGGTTCGTTCTTAATCCTTGTGACCCGACGGAATGCATACTCTGTATACCATCTGTGTACAGTCCAAGATGAGATCGTGACGCCCGTGTGAACACCTCGAACGACAATTCAACGAGCAGTCGTCTCACTCTGTATATGCCGAAGACGCAGGACACGTGACTGAAACCAGAGGCTCACCCAACTGACCCACCATGGGTTTTCCTCAATCCCCTGCGTAACCAACGCGCGGCGTCAGGTGCAGCCACTGGTTTGGCCGCTCACTCAAATTTGAGAAAACTCACAAGCGCGCCATTTCTCTCAAATTGTTCCAAAAGCCGCCAACCGAGGCGTTTGTACCAGGTGGCGCGGTCAGTCGTCCAAAGGTAGACTGTCTTAAAGCCTCTCGATTGAGCAAAGTCAGTCGCCTGCAATACAAGTCGTTCACCAATCCCTTACCGTTGCGCTTCGGGGATGACGTATACTGCTGCAACCCACGGTGTGAGGTCTGGCCGACGTTCCGTTTCAATATCGTGGTCGAGGACGGTTGCAGTTCCAACCGGGACTGAATCAAGCAGGGCGACAAACGATTCATAGATTTGATCTGACATCCTCCTCTCGTTCAACATATCTGCAACAGTATTGGGACTGTGTTCTGGGAGATGCCTCCACCATTGCTCGTAGATCCAAGTGGCAACTGTCGTGAGGAGATCTGGCCGATCGGAAAGCGTGACAATTGTAAGAGGCAAAAGATTACCTTGATTTAGAATTCCCCGCAGATGAGCCGCCCAACGGTCGCGCCTTACCTGCGCCGCGAACACGGTCGTGCAAATTGAAACGAACAAGAATTCCCCGGTGCTAACCTAGGCAGATGACTGCGGTCGCTTTCTGCCCCGCCTCCACTCGCGGCAGTCAGGTGGGGTGGGATTTGCAGCATCGGTGTAGGGCATCTACCGGAGCTTCGTTAATCTTGCCAACCCTACGCGAGGATACCCGATTCTTGAATCACCCACCAACCTCCCCGAAACACGCATTCCACTCCCAAGGGTATGAACAGTCCGTCGGGGATGAATTCCACTCCTGTGTAGTGCATCGTAAGGTACACTGCCAAACCTATCGAAACCGGGATGGAGAGGAAAAAGGGGAGTGGAATCGGCACGAGAGCCATGAGGAAAGCTGCCCCTGCAATTATCAGACAGTTCATCGCAGTGGCCGGGATCGCACGGAACCGGAATACCGCCCAATAAGTGAGTGACTTGAGCAGCCAGATAATCGGGACTACCACCAATGCCATCGTCAGCAACTTTTCGTCCTCAATCTCGCCAATGCCGCTTTAACGCGGCTCACGGTTGCCTCATAACGTAATGGATAACTTCACGTTGCGTCAGATGTAGGCAGTGGGAAGGTGCCAGCCTCTTTGTTAACTGATTTCTTCAACCGACTTCTCGTACTCCGATTTCGACAAATCGCTCAGAGCAGGCTTCTCTCTCTTGAAGAATGACAACTCTGCTGTGTCGATGAGCGAGATTGTTCGTGCACCTTGCCAGTGAACCCGAACGCGCCAATCATCAGTCCGAGAGCGAATGACCTTCACGACGATTCCTTCAGTACCCTCTGGCACGGAAGGCACGTTTGAAGCAGAGCGTACCTTGCGACCAAGCTTTTGACTTGCTTCAACTTGCGTGAAAAAGGCTTCAACCATTGCGACCTCCTCGCGATTTCGAAAGGTAACGGCTGGCTACCTACCAGAACGAGGCTCAACTACTGTGCAACAGAGTTACTGACCTCCGCCGTGAAACGAATTGTACAATTGAAAACGAACAGCCATTCCCATATGTCCCCGATGCGGCGTCAAGTGTAGGCGGGGATTAGGCAGCACGAAACAAGGCATTGATGTTATCATTTCACTGATACCGACACAAGAATGATATGCTCTACATAAGTGGAGTGTGCAGCCGACAACACAGCATCATAGCGAGTCAGTCCGATACCCGAAACATACGCAGCAACTCCACCCGCACCTGAGGCGCCAATTGAGAGTTTCAATGTATCAGTGCCTATAGGAACAACACGAGGGAGGCGTTGAAGAACATCAGCAGACGGCCCAGGACGTACCTGCGCCATGAAGGCCCAACCGAAAACAAGCGAATCCGGCGATAGAATAGCGGAGAATGGCGTTGACTGCTCGATGACATATGTTGTATCCAACCCCGTTCCTGATCCCGTTATCATTTGGTGGCGGACAGTGTCGCGTGTCGACGCCGTCAGGCTGTACGTGCGCGGGAGTGAACCGACCTCAGGAGAGACTACCTGCCATGTACGGACGCCGTGAATCTGGTAATAATCCACGAGATTCTGGGAAGAACTATAGCTGTATTGGTACACCCAGGTTGTTCCCTCCGACAGCGGGATTGTGAATTCCTGTGTGGTCGGGGTGGGAGATGTCGGATCGTCATTTGTGCATGACAGACCAGTAACAAGCATCAGGCCTAGCATCAGCATACGAATCAGCATTTGTCCCTCACTTTCGCATCTTGTTGTTGGAACGCTTGACGGATCGCGTTAACCTGCGCCGCGAAGACGGTCGCGCACATTGAAAGAAACAACTGCTGCCCTTTTCAAATGATTGCGGTCATTTCCCGTACTGACCTCCACGCGGCGCCAGGTGCAGGGGCTTGGTTAGGCGGTTGCCGCTACAAAGTCCACGAGGCACCTAGCTCCACTGCAATCGCCTGAAAACGAATCGTTCCTAAACTGGCGTCTGGATACCAAGCATAGGAATAGTTAGGTGACAGAAGAATCGTCAGATCCTTTGAAAGAATGTAGCGTCCTGTAACGCCGATGATGGTGCCAATTATGAATCCATGAGCGGGGTCAGAGTGTAACCACCGCCCTCTCGTGGTTGGATCAATGATGAAACTCTGTTGGAATAGAAAACCAGCCTCGATTCCAGCAGAGATCGCTATCTGAACAGGGCCGGCATCTGCAACACGGAGAGTAGCGGTTACAGGCACGTTCAATGACTCGAAAAGCTGGGAAGCATCCCTTACGGGGGATTTTTTCCATCCGTCATGCTGCGTGTCCATAGTAATGATGGTGCAGCCCACCCAGGACAGCACTTCTGCAAACAACACCATCCATCTTCTCTGATCCAACAGGTTTCGGTATCTGCTGTTGAAGGCACTGGTGCGGTCTCTGGCTGTTGTAGAACGCTATGTACTCCTCCAGAATCCTCTCGATCTGACTCCTGCCAATCAGCAGAAAATTATCCAGTGCCTCTCTTCTTGCCGACCTGAAGAACCGTTCCATAATGCTGTTCATATTCGGCGCTTGCACGCCCGTTTTGACCGATACCAGATTGTACGCCAGAAAGTCGAAATTGAACATCAACGCATTGTCATGGATCAGATAGACTTTGCTGGCAATGCGTTCGCTGAAGAGCATCAACTGCTGACGGACAAATTCCCTGGTGGGATTCTCAGTGATGGCAAACCGAACAATCTCCCGTGTTTTGTGACAGATGACTGCGAAAACATAGAATCGTTTCCCCAGCATAGTGTCGACCGTGACGAGGTCCATCGCATAGATGAACTGTATCTGCGTTTCGAGAAACCTCTTCCAGGTCAGTGAACTACGTATCTTCCCTCTCCGCCTGAAACTCTGAAGAATCTTCCGGATAGTCTTCGTGCTCAGAGAGATATCGAGCTTCAGGAGTTCACCCTGGATCCTCTTCACACCCCAGAGCAAGTTATCGTTTTTCATGGACAAGATCAGGTCCTTGACTTCTGTGTCGACAGGCTTGCGACCCCGCTTGGCCGGGGAGTGCTTAAATGTCCAGAACCGCTTGATCAGCGTTCGCTGCCAGGAGAGCACTGTTTCCGGCTTGACCACCGTGACCCGGTCTTTGATGTCAGCTGCCCTATTCAGCACAACCATGAAGAGCTTGTCGTAGAAACCGAAATAGACCTTCTTCTTCCCGATCCTCCTTAGCAGAATCTCGTTCTCTTTCTTGAGCAGTGCATTCTCCGAGAGGACAGTCTTTTTTGAGCGGAAGGCATGAAAAAAGAGGCGCAGTAGGAAGGCGAAGAAGGCTACCATGTCGGCTCTGGAAGTGAGGGGAAGTGCTCTCCAGAGTGAAATATCGGCATTTCAGAGGACAGATGGAATTAGTCCCCCCAACGCGGTGAAGAGTGCGAAGATTGATCAACGATGAGTTGGCCACCGGAGAAGCTGGTCGATATCGTTACCGGGAGCTTCGGAAGCTCGTCGTCGTATTTGTTTCCATCTTCCCAAATTCCAATGGTGGTTCCTGGGTTGATCCAGCGGTGTGGAGTGATATCAGTCCGTTCAAAGTGGTGAGAAGTCGGGTGATACGTAAGATAGACATCCAAACACCGATAGGCCCCTGTGGCATATTCAGCGTCTCGGAAATCATAATAGATTGTGTATCCGCCAATAGAGATAGCATACAGAGCATAACCAATCGTGTCAGCGTAGTTGTCGGGAGTCCCGGTTCTATTGATATGTTGTCCCGCAAAAGTTGTATACACGTAGTAGTTATCCCAACCAGATACGAGTGGGTACCACTGTGCACTATCTCCAAAGACATCGCTCGCCGCGGTTACAGATATCCATCCCGTATAGCCCTGTTCAAAGGTTACCTTGAGCTCCCCTAAGTTCCGGGGTGCATCTTGGGACACTGCATGACCTGAAATGAGAATCAGAAATGCCAGCACCTGAGTCAATATTTTGGTCTGATTCATTTGAGCCTCCAATTTTCTTCGATTTCCCAATGCTATCGAATTTTGAATAATCGGCGCCCTTGAGGATTGTCACACCCAACGAAAATTGCCCCGTCGGAGCTGATTGCCGGCCGAGATGTTATATCGACAATTTCTCCCGAAGCACTCCGAAGGACCATTGAAAACTTGAGCGAGCCATCCGGTTTGAACGCATAGAAATTAGAGGAATCTGGACCGGATCGAGAAGTGCCCAGATAAATAGTTCCTTCATTGTCGATCGCCGGGATGCAATTGGTGATTGGAATATACTTGCTCCACTTCACAATGCCCGAATAGTCGATTGAATAAATTGATGTCCCGGCGATATAGATGGATCCGTCCCCACCAATCACCGGTCCAACATCGAACCGAGCTAAACCAAGGTTATTTATCTGCCAGCGCAAATTACCCGCAGGGTCGACCGAGTAGAGTGTGCGGTCACAAGCAAAATAAACGTTCCCTTCGTTATCGACGGCTGGTTCAGTTATCGTCGAATTCCCGAACGCATTAGCATCCACGTGCCACCGTTCGCTTCCCGCTGTGTCGACTGCGTAGAGACTTGCACCTGCATAACCTCCGCCCGGGCAGTAGATCGTGCGCCCATCGGGTGAAAGTGCGATTGAATTGGACGTAAGGTGCCGAATCGATGGTGCATATTTCCACTTCAGTGAGCCGGACTTTGTCAGAGCATACAAATTTGTCGTGCCCGTTGAATCACTCGATGAAAAATACACTACCTCCCCGTCTCGCGAAGGAACGGGTGTGCTGAATTGAGCATTGCCACCTGTAGAGAAGGACCATTTAATGACTCCGCTTTCATCAAATGCCCGGAAAATTCCCCCCAATGTGGGGGTGGCATAAACGGTTCCGTCGGACCCAATCGAGGTCAAGGAATTTGAAGCACCTCCCAAATCGAACTTCCATTTCAACCCACCAGTACTGGTAATTGCGTACATGTACTGATCATTACACTGAAAATAGACTGATCCATCCGGCCCGATCACGGGGGAAGAGTAGATGTAATGGTTTGTTTCGAAGGTCCACTCGACAAGTCCAAATTGAGGTCCCCGATATTGACTTCTCCCTGTGTGTTGGGGATCATGAAGAAATGTCGGCCATGGGGAGTCCGCTAGACCCGGCCAGGGGATCTGAACTTGAGTCTTGGTCGATGGAAGTGAGCTCAATCCTTCGAGCGGCGTTGTGCCACGATCGCACGAGAGAAGGAGACAGAAGAGAAGGAATGCGACTATGATGGGTTTCATGGAGTACCCCACGGGGAACGAGTGCAATTATAGAGCATCGCCTGCACTATTCACGGATCGGAGTATCCTGGGAACGCGGGTGAAGTGTGAGAGGGAGTGCTACAATCTAAGGGGGGGCAATCGATCTCATAAAGCGCTTGCAGTCGATTCCCGATCGCGGATATCGGCAAGCAGTGTGAGAGAGAACAGGTGAGGGAATACTAATTCAAAGATGGGAGAATGTCAAGGAGCAGGATGGAAAGTGATAATAATTCTGTCAATTCGCGGGGAGATCGGCGGGTCGCCACCGCGTGGGGGTTACTAATTGCATCCGTCATGCCGCTTGCCTGAAATAATGGTGGTGCAAACCGCCCAGCACGGCACTCTTGCGGATGGCACCGCTCGTGATTCCCAGTTCACCAGGCTTCGGAATTCCTTGCTGAAGCCCTTGAAGCGGTCGCTGACTATTGTAGAAGGCGATATACTCCTCCAGAATCCTCGCGATCTGACTCCTGCCAGTAAGTATGAAATTGTCCGGCGCCTCTCTTCTCACGGACCTGAAGAACCGCTCCAAGATACTGTTCATGTTCGGCGCCTCCACGCTCGTCTTGATCGATACCAGATTGTACGCCAGGAAGTCGATATTGAACATCAGAGCATTGTCATGGATGAGATAGACTTTGCTGGCTATGGTTTCGCTGAATGGAATTAATCCCCCCCACGACCACTCACCTCTCGCGACGACCAAAAGTGGCGAAAACAGTGCCCTCGGGGTGACTCGAACACCCGGCCTGCGGTTTAGGAATACGCAGGAGGACATTACGCTATAACGACTTACGACCATCACGCACACACCGGATACCACTTGTGATACCACTCCGGCACACCAATATACCACGCTGGTAAGAGAGCCGCAACGACTCGTCGCTCTCAGAATTCGTGATCGGAGTTCGTTCGGAGTTTCATGACCGACAGTGCTGTATCCAATAAGTTACTTGGAAAGCGGCCAATTTGACCTCTTTGAATATGCGTGGCAAGTATCAAGCACTGCATTGCTACAATAATTCCTGCCAACGGTCTGGCAGCAAATCTGCCAGGGAAACGCATCTTTTTGGGCTTAGTATGACTTCGGTCAACAAATTGTTTCTGTCAATCTGATAGAGCAACTCTCGACACCTGCCACATGGAGCCAGACATTTGCCGTCGCTCGTGATAGCCACCATTTTCCTGATGTGGGATTCTCCGTGAGTGACCATTTGGGCAATTGCTGTATGTTCCGCGCAGAATCCGATTCCGCACGCTGCAGAAATACTGACTCCAACGTACACATTCCCATCCCTCGTGACCAGTGCTGCGCTGACCTCACTGGCAATGCACTCATCAGTAAGTCGTCGCACAAGCAGGACCGATTTGGCTCTTTCAATCAGTTGAGAATTATCCACCCGAATGGTCCGATTGCTAATGTGATTGGCCACCTAGGAGCGCTTTTCACTTGCGCCGCAAAGACGGTCGTGCATATTGAAAGATACAACTATTGCCCTTCGGCAAACACGCTCTCAGTGTCCCGCCGCCTTTTGGCGGGATGATCGCGGTCAATCCCCGCATGCCCCTCGCGCGGCGTCAGGTGCAGCCGCGTTAGACCGCGCTACCACCACTTGACAATGACCAGAATACAGACCATATTGTAGTCGACTTCTATCGAGGCACCCATGAAACTGAGTACGGCCGTTAAACCCATCAGCTACCTCAAGGCGCATGCTTCAGAGCTGATCCGGGACATCACCAACACCCGCCAGACACTCGTCGTCACTCACAATGGCGAGGCGAAAGTCGTCGTCCAAGATATCCGCTCGTATGAACGGATGCAGGAAACACTCGCACTCCTGAAGATCCTCACGCGGAGCAAGCAGAACATCCGGCGCGGCAAGTCGAAATCGATTGACGACGTATTCGGTTCGCTTGACAAGCGCATTGCGGCGTTCAAGCATGAAAAAGTATGACGTGATCTTCGACCAGGATGCCGAGGACGACCTCTTCGACATCTACACGTTCGTTGCAGTGAACGAATCCGTCCAAAGAGCAGACCGATTGTTCACCGCCCTGCGACGGACGTGCCTGAAGCTCCAAAGGCTGCCCCGGCGTGGCAACATCCCCACGGAACTCTTCGAGATTGGTGTTATAGAGTTCAGGGAGCTGCATTACAGACCCTATCGCATCATCTACTCCCTCGAATCCACGACCGTGTACGTGCATTGCGTGTTGGACGGCCGGCGCGACATCCAGGAAATCCTGCAAGAGCGGCTTCTGCGCTAGGGTTGCGCAGACTGCGGCTCATCCCGATTCGGCACGACTTAGCGTTGTCCAGCTAAGTCGCAGCCGAATCGAGGATCCCGTAAAGCGGGACCTGCGCCGCGAAGACGATCGTGCATATTGAAAGAGACAACTACTGCCCTTCGGCAATCACGCTCTCAGTGTCCCGCCGCCTTTTGGCGGGATGATCGCGGTCAATTCCCCACTGCCCCCCGCGCGGCGTCAGGTGCGGGCGCTGGGGTGGACGCAATACGTGTCAGCGCACCAGAACGAATTTCTTTACATCGACAAAGGCTCTGGCTTGAATGCGATAGAAGTAAACGCCTGACGAGAGCTTGCTGCCGTCGAAGCGAACCTCGTGGGAGCCTGCTTCCTGATTGCCGTCGACGAGCCTGGCCACTTGCTGCCCAAGCGTGTTAAGTACCACCAGACTGACATCCGCCCTTTCAGGTAGGCCGTAACGGATGGTTGTGCTCGGGTTGAAGGGGTTGGGGTAGTTTTGATACAGTGAGAAGGACTGCGGGATCCGAATCTCTTCGGTCGCCGAAGTGGCCGTGTGCAGTGTGCGACGCAGAAATGCGAACGCGCTGTCTTTAGCAATGAGACCTTCGGTTGTGAAGTTGAATGAGGGATACACGACGTCAAACCCATGATCCCAGTAGTTGGTCGACAAGAGTTCAACGTTCATTTGATGAGCCGTCATGCTATCGTACAACTCGAGCGATTGTTGAAATTGGAGAGTAGGGTCGTTGGTCCCATGGAAAAGGAGGATCGGGCAGTGGATATTGGTAAAATTCGCAATACAGTTTCCCTTGGTCGCACGTAAGCTGGGATCTGGCGAGAAATGGCTCGCCAGAACCTGTTCAAAATTCAGATCGCTCTGGAGAAAATGCTCATTGTCGTACGCCCCGTACAGGAGAACGGCGGCATCGACGTGATCATCGACGAGAGGATCAGTTCCAAAGAAGCTGTCATCGTTATCCCAAATAATGGTCTCCCCCCAGTGGATGGATCCTTCGGACTGGCCGAACGCGACGATCTTCCCTGTCGAAATCCCGAAGCGGGTGGCATTGCGGCGCAAAAACTCCACGGCAGTTTTGTACGCGCGCGAAGGCTTAGGGTACGCGTTGTTCGCGGGGGACGAGTAGTCATAATAGTCGATGGTCATTGCCACGTAGCCTTTATCCGCAAACGCCTCACACCAGGCATGAGAAGTCTGACGCGTGCCTGTCCACCAGTGGGCAAGGACCACACCGATTCCATTCGAAGATGATGGAACGTAGATGGTCGCCTGTAGCGGGCCCTCTGGATACCCTTGAGGAGTGTAGATGGTATCCATGGTAACGTAGCCTTGTGCGAACAGCGGGAAAGTGAGGAGGCTGACCAAGAGTGCGAATGCCGCGGCAATGTCGATGGGTTTCATAACATTACTCCGCTGAGTATTTTCGAAAGACGAATTGAAACATATCCAACCATCACTCGCTCGATACTTCAAATGATTCAACCTGATCAACGGAGGATCGTGAGTTTCCTTGTGTCCACATACGAGCCCGCCTCGATGCGGTAGAAATACACCCCGCTGGACAGCTTCTGCGCTTTGAACTGCACCTCGTACTTGCCAGCTGGTCTCTCATCATCTACAAGTGTGCTGACTTCCCGACCAATCACATCATACACTCTCAGACTCACACGTGAGGTCTTCGGTAACTCGAACTTGATGGTCGTGCTCGGGTTGAACGGATTGGGATAGTTCTGGTAAAGTGTGAACCGCGTCGGAACATCAGTTCTGGTGTTTGCGACTGACGTCATCACCTCCGACAACGGCCGACGCCACACGCCGCCCGTTTCAATCCCGGCAAACAGATATGGGGCGCCGACGGCAAGGGCACGGATATCGGTGTTCATAAGGCCTTCACTGATCGGTTTCCAGCTTGCGCCCCCATCCGTCGAATGAAATACCTTGCCGGGAACATAACCGGTTTCCCGTATTCCACCCACCGTCCCTGCGTACAGATCCGGGCCAGCCGCGGCAAAAACATCAACGGCTCCGTCTGTTATACTTGTACTCGACGGCATCCACGTTGTCGCATTGTCAGTTGACAGAAAAACACCCTGGCTGAAATCCAATCCGGCAACGAGAATTTTTCCTCCTGTTCCATCGGAGACGATGGCAAGAGCGTCCACGTCCTGACCTGGCAGACCGGCAGGAACCCAGTTTGCACCGCCATTGCTCGATCGAAATACCCCTTCGGTAGTTGCCAGATAGAGATAGGAATACGGCCTCCCCCCAGGGCCGTGAAGTTCCACAAGAGCATTGATCAAGTGTTCTGTCGGGCCCTGGCCCATCCGGATCCAGCTTGTTCCGTTGTCGGTCGAAAGAAAGACTCCATCCGAAAATGATCCTGCAAAAATACGCGCACCGTCGCCGCTGGCAGCAAAAGAAGCAATCTGTTTGTTGGTCAGGCCGGCACTAGCATCCACCCAACTTGCTCCGGAGTCGCTCGAGAGGAAGATGCCGCCCCCGTTGGTTCCCGCGAGAATCCGTGCGTCCCCCGGACCGGCTGAGATCATAGCAAGAGCCTGAACCGAAGCATTCGGTAAACCTCTTGCCGTGGCTCTCCAGCTGTCGCCATTGTCGCTTGACTGATAGATCCCGGAGCTGTACGTGCCCGCAATGAGCTTTGTCCGGCCCGATGGAAGGGGAACGACCTGAAGTGCGGAGACCCAGGCCAGGGGAAGACCTATGCCCGGCACCGACCAGTTGTTGCCGTTGTCAGTCGAGAGATAGATGCCGCCTCCGTTTGTCCCAGCAAGGAGATTCATCCCTCCCGTGCTATCGGGGTAGGCTGCAAGAGCAAGGACATATTCATATGGCAAACCCGGCTTCGTATCGATCCAGTGCATACCACCATCCGTGGACACGAAGACGCCGCCGCCATCTGTTCCGACAAAAAGGATAGCTCCGCTCTGGGCTAATGTAGAGACAAATGGATTCGTCAAACCGATGTTGGCCGAAGTCCAGGTCATACCATTGTTGTTGGAAGTAAACACGCCGGCGCCAGCGGTACCGGCGAAGATGATGTTTCCATCGCCAGCGGCTGTCAGAAGGGTTGTCACAAGGGTATCCGGCATCCCATCGTTCCTTGACTTCCAACTCTCTCCATTGTCTGTTGAAAGATATATTCCGTTCTTGCTTCCCTGCCAGGGTATGCGTCCCCCACCGGCAAAGAGATTTGTCCCCCCCGTTTCCTTGGGGCTCATTGTGAAGGCACAGATCCGCATAGGTGGAATGCCAATGCTGGCAGACGACCAGCTTTTACCGGTGTCTGTCGATCGCAGAATGCCGCCCCATGTTCCCGCAAAGAGATTCTTGGCGCCTTGCCCGTCGGGGACTGCAACAAGTGCGGAGACGTATTTGCCCACCACTGTCCCGTTCCAGGAAACACCTTCATCCATCGATATGGAAATCCCTCCTGCTTCTCCCCAAAACGGGCCGGGTGGTTCACCATAGGCGACAAAGAGAGCAGAATCGGCGACGAGGAGGCTTTGGATTCCTTGTTTCGGCAACCCCGTACTGACAGAGCTCCAGTTCACGCCGTTTTTGGCAGAGAGGAATATCCCATCGCCGCCGGCAAAGATATCCGTTCCGCCATTCTTGTTCGGGCGCCCCGCAAAGCAGCCAAAAATTCCACCTTGTGGACCGCTGGTCTGTCTCCACTGTGTGAGGACTGTGGACGTCAGTCCCAAAAGCATCAGAAGCATGACTCCGATTGCGGTGAGTCTCTTCATCGAAGATGTCCCTATGAAAAGGAATCCAATATTTTCGTTCATGGGCATGTGCCTTATCGCAGAAGTAAGAGCTTCTTCGACTCAACAAACGTGCCTGCGGTGAGTCTATAGAAGTACACACCTGATGCAAGGTGCGATGCGTCAAACCGCACCTCATGATGACCAGCCTCCATCTCGTTGTTGACGAGCTCAGCCACCTGTTGACCAAGAACATCGAAGATAAGCAGTGTCACGTCGGAATGGTCCTGTAAAGAATATCTGATAATGGTCGACGGGTTGAACGGGTTGGGATAGTTCTGCGAAAGACTGAAGCACGTCGGCATCTGTTGGTCCGCACGAGCAACTCCTGTTGTCACTGTCTTCTTCCAGAGCACGTGGACACTATCCGCGTGAGCCTGGAGATCAACTAATGAGGTACCGGCTGAAATCGCAAAGGCGACTGATTGACTTCCCCCAGCCGGGATGTTGAACGGCCCGGAGCCAATAAAGGTTCGCTGGTCCCCCGGGGAGGGGGGATCGCCGGATAGCTGCGGGGCAACCAGGAAAGCCATGTTTGGTTCGGCCTCTGTCACAGAAGCGGCAGACATGCCGCTGAGTGCGACAAGGCCATAATAGTTCGGATCTTTCAATCCAGGATCGTATTGGTATGCCAGACCCCGGTCCACATCGACCCCACCGAGATTTGCCTGGAAGTTGCCGATGTCCCAGTCCGCGAAAACTCCAATGTAGAAGTCGGACAAGGTTGATGACATCAGGTTCTTGACACTGTACTCGACGATGATGAAATCATCCCTCATCCTCGAAGCGGTCTTCTGCGTAATCTCCACCGGGTAGTACGGCGCCTGCTCGATGATCGTGCAGTCCGTTCGCTGATCGAATGCCGCATCAGAACCAGGACCGGCGAATGGGAACTTCGGTGCAAAGGTTCTCGTGCCGAAGCTGCCGATCATTCCACACATCTGACCGCCTGCCTGTCCCACAATCACCCCGGCAGAAAAGAGCGAGTTTGGCAAGCCTTTATATCGAAAGCCGGGATAGCTGTGCACGTTGTTTGGAGAGAAACCCCGCGGATCCACCCCGATAAATCCAGTAGAGAATACACCGCACTGGATGTTTGTCGTGGCCTGGGTCAGAAACTCCAGCCCCGGGAAGACTGTCAGAATCCCGTCCATTTCATCGGATGCCGGACCTTGCATCGCTTTCACTTTCACACTGCCGAGCCCACTTGTCGGAACCCAATGGTACACTGACACACCTGTGTCCGGCAGCCCGGCTACAAATGTCGTCCATAGCGCGCCGTTGTCAGTGGTGTAGGCAAGGCTAACGGGGCTCTCGGAGCTGCCAAAGTACCGGATATCGATTGTGTCAGTTGAGAAGTACTGCTCTTCCGGCTTTGGGAAGAGCAAGAAGACCGAAGGAGCAGGTTTTCGCACCGACTCATACTTTTCCCAGCGAACTGCATTCCCATTCTCGAAATACGTCGAAAATGAGTTTTGGAGAATTCGGTCGGGATCGTACGAGTACGAGGACTCGACGCCTGGTTGCAACCCGTCAGGGTAGTCCCAATATTGGGCCGCGTGCCGGAGCAGTCCCAGTTGCAGGTCGTACACATAGACCCAACGTTCACCGTGTAATGGCTTGATGACGATCAGGGAGTCTGCGCTCGGGCGGACGTACTCCGTTTTATCCGTTCTATGCCACACTCCGTTGACCCAGGACTCGTCTATGATGGAATCCGCAAGACCCTCCGCGTTGTTGTAGTTGATTGATCGATACGATGGCAACCATGAACCGCTAACGTAGTCCTCTGTCAAAACTGATTGAAGCACCGTCAGATCCTGATAGAAGAATGTCGTGCTGTGCCTGGACACCCACTGCGATCCGGAGGGACTCGTGGTTGCGAAAAGGATTTGCGAAACGCGGCTAGAATCATTATACAGGTAATCCGTGACACGATCCCATGAGAAGACCCCTACTGCGGTCGGCTCCAAATGAGCCAAGATCCGTTCCCGGATCAGCCTTCCAGACTCGTCATAGCCATAGGACCGCGTTTCCACGGGGACTCCCCGAAATGGGCTGACAATCGCCTGACGCGAAAGCAGCCCGCACGTGAAGACGGAAAGTGTCTCCTGTGCCTCGGTCCAAACCCCGGGAACTCCGTTCCAACTTGTCGAGTCTTCAACCGTTCCCCTGATAGTGAACGACAATCCGCCGAGTGACGAACTGTGTGCCGGACGCACGGAGGGCCAGACAAGTGGGGAACTTCGCCGGTATGCTGTGTTGGCGGAACCCGAGGGAGGCTTCTTAGGCGACGATGCTTTTCCCGAAACTCCAACCTTTTCCGACGGTGGTGGCCCCGCAATGGCGAAATCCACTGTTATAAGGATAAGTAGTGCAACCGTTTTGTATTGCATGATTCGCCCTCCCAGATTGGTTATCCACAAAACACATCACAACAATCGCATTCTTCCAGCACTCCAACAGTCGGAAGACATCATGTGACATGAAGCGTCTAAAGATTCCTCTCGCCGTCATCCGCGAGAAGCCGCATATGCGAGATATCGACCTGATTCCCCGAAAGCTTGAACACGAGACTCAGTGCCAGCCCCTCCGTCTGCCCGATACTGCGAACCTTTTCTCCAACACGACGGCCTCGCCCTCCAGAAGCCTCGCACGATCAAAGGATGTAGCGGCGATCCTTTGCAAACAGATTCGTGCCCGAGACGACTAGAACACGGACCCCCGCGGCAAGCCGTAATTGGCCGAAGTCCAGCTTGTTCCATTGCCGCTGGAGAGAAGGACTTCAAAAGTCGCGAGAAAGAGATTCGTGTCCGAGACGGCAAAACTAGCGACCCAGTTGCTTGCGAATGCGTCAATTCGCACCCATTGCGCCTGCAAATCATTGCAGATCACGAGAAGGACAATGGCAATAAACCGGATGTGTTTTCACATGGGGCCTCCCACGGTCTCGGATAATGACCTCAATTCCCTTCAGCGAATCATCAGGAGCTTCTTAGTTTCCACAAACGATCGCGCCTGCATTCTGTAGAAGTACACGCCGCTCGATAACCCTGAACCGTCGAACT
>CAWKHH010000010.1:0-565424 GCA_963849385.1 Ignavibacteriota bacterium
CAAATTCTTCAAGGGTCAACCCGATACGCTTATACGCTTCGTACAGTTGTTCTGCCCCTTTGCGGGCTGTCCACTGCGGTTTGAACGAAGGCAAGACGCGCGTGATCTTGCTGAAGTCTGCGCGGTAACAGCGAAGATCGGGACCTGCGCCTTCCGCGAATTCAACCTTGGTGTTCGGAACTACGTGTTTGACGATATCGGCGATCTCCGAAATCCGGTAATTCTCGGTGGTCTGTCCGACATTGAACGATTGGCTGTGGACGATCTCTCGCGGTGCGGCAAGTACGGCGATGAATGCCCGTGAGATATCCTCAATATGGACGATGGGACGCCAGGGAGTACCGTCACTCTTGAGGTACACCAATCCTGAGGTGTAGGCCCATGCCACCAGATTATTGAGGACAACATCGAACCGCTGGCGGGGAGACAGACCGTACGCCGTGGCGCACCGCAGGAATGTCGGACTGAACCCCGTGTCAGCGATTTTGCTCACGTCCTGCTCGACGCGGACTTTTGAGACACCATAGGGGGTTACCGGGTGCAGCGCGGATGTCTCGTCCACGAAATTGTCGCCGGCAGCGCCGTAGTTGCTGCATGAGGAAGCGAATACAAAGCGTTGGATCCCTGCTTCCTTGGCAAGCCGTGCCAGCCGTACGGAGGCCAGATGGTTGATGTCGTAGGTCAGGTCGGGATTGATATCACCAAGGGGATCATTCGAAAGAGCAGCGAGATGAACTACGGCCTCAAATCCCCTCAGATCCTCTACTGCGACTTCCCGGACATCCTTCCGGATTGTGTGAATAGGGTCCTGCCATGCTCCAAAGGTACACTGTTCATAGAAATCGGTGTCCAATCCGGTAACCTGGTGCCCTTCTGCGACTATCAAGGGGACCATGACCGAGCCGATATATCCCCTGCTGCCAGTGACGAGTACCCGCATTTCATGCTCCTGATTGTTTCATAAGAATATACATCAATCTAAACGAAAAAATGGCACGTGTGGCGTGAGCGCTGTCACACGCACCTGAAATCGTTTAGAACGTTGTCGCCCCAGATGCCTTCCACAATGTTGAATATCCATCCTCGTATGTTGTCTTCCACGCCCCTGATCCAGACAGTATTTCTTCTTGCACAGGCCACGCAGGCCCGTGCCACTTGGAGACGAGCACAAAGTCGACCCGGGCTTTTTTCAGGTTTTCCAGGAATACTGCAGGGATCGGCGCCGGTTCACCACCCCACCATGGAATTGCGCCACCACTCTCCGCGAAGAGTGTATGCAAACGCCCGGAAGGTGTACCATCCTGATTGAGGGGAACCGGAATCAGGTTCAGGTGTCTGCCAAAAAGCGGGTAATATTCTTGAGGACTGTTGGCAAACCAGGCAATCCGGGCTCCTGACGGCAAGGCTGCGACTGCTTTCCACGCCTGGCCTATCGGTTGGTCGGGCTGGCCAAATTCGTACACACGTTGGTCGGTTGCACGCTGTATCACGGGTTGCAGAAATGCCAGTCCCGCAACACCGATGGCCACTCCCACCCACATCCAGCGCGGAGTATTCATGTGTGAATTTGTAAATGCAGATTCGAACAGGTGTATGACAAATGGAAGCGCCATCCCGCTTACGACAAGAACCAGTCCGACCATGGGCTTTCCACTCCAGGCGGGAATAAGCGCCATGAGAGCGACGATAACAAAAAACAACCTACGGCGATGCGTTATCGCCGGTATGCTGCTCAAGAGGAGGACCCCCACTACATACGAGGTGATGATGAATCGAATTTGTGGCGTGAGAAGGCCATGTTCTTCATTATATGTTGCCGAAAACGGGACGACAACGTACGACACAGCGACGACTAGTCCGATAAGAAGTAGCAGCGTCCGCAGTGGAGATCGATGACTCTGAGCTTTCGAGCGGAGAAGCTGCCAGGTCCCCCAGACATAGCCGGCGAAGGACAAGGCGAAAAGGCTGGGAGGCCAGTCGGTGAGAGCGCTGACGATCGCCGACCATTGGGTAAGATCCATCGGGCGTTCGAGTATCCACACAATGAGTTTCGTCCGGGACTGGTCTGCTTGCGTAAATGGTCCCGCAAAGGGTCCCAGCTGGGCGGGGAAAACGGGATTGCCCGTCAGCACAATATTGCGCACATACCAGGCACCGCCTGTGATCATACTCGTGAGGAAAATAATCGCTGCAATCCGCAGGCGGCCGCCAGGATTTGTCGCGAGTGAACGGGAAAGGAGGACCCAGCAGAGAACGACAAAGAGGACCAGACCAAAGCTCACCTTGCATCCCAACGCGAATCCCAGGAGGACTCCGGCATATGCAGCCGAACCCATGCTCACAGCCGGCGACCTTTTGTTGTCAGGAGCCAGGAATGTGGTTGCGGAAAAAATCATGGCCGTCCCCGCGATGTCGGGTGAAGACACCCGGGCTGCCATGGTGGCAACGACCGGAGCGGCGGTCACAAGGGATGCTGCGATGAGTGCCTGAATGCGGTTTCCCCCCAGCAACATGACGAGTCTGGCGGATGCAAGCCACAATAGTCCGAGCCAGAATGCTCCCGCCATTCCAACGAGACCATCGGCGTGAAAGGGAAGCACGCACCAGGCAGCGAGTGCTTCGGCGTTGAATGAGTAGTACGCGTGGTAGTCGAATGGCGACAGTACAATGCCGTGCTGAGTCACCCAGTCGGCAAATGCCGGTGCATGGTATGTGAGATCATCGACGCCAAAATTCAGGCCCGCGAAGAGCGCACGCACCAATGGCACTCCAAGAAAAGCGACGGTCACGGCTGCAGCGAGGCCAATGAGTTCCGGTTCGGGAGCGGGAACGGTATTCTCCTGCATGCCGGGATTCGTGTGCGCATAGTTGAGAATTGCCTTTCGCACACCCGGGATCGACCACCCAGCCAGGATCACGGCGAAGAGCAGCAACGCCACCGAAGGAGAACTCAAGACGCCAAACGCTCCGGTGAGGAGAACAGCGCCAACGGCGACAATAGGAAGCCCTGCGACCGCAGCCAGAAAGCGTTTCGATGGTTCGGCATTGTGAAACACCAGGAGCGATGCGCCATAGCTGATAGCGATTGCCAGGGTCGAGTTTACCAGAAACCACAGTGCGTTCATTACAAGAGTTCTCTATGTTCCTGCGATAGTATCATTCGTTGAAGGGGCACCGGCCGAAAAGATTCCGGGCGAAATACAACATGGAATGTATACCAGTGGAGTGTATGACGCGATGACGCACGTCACGTATGAACGATGTCACCACATAACGATGCGACGGACGGTTCATGCTGCAGCCTCTGCGTAGATTGACTCCAGGAGAGCCGCGCGGTCCTCAGGACGACGCTCCCGTCGGATCCGTTCGAGCGCGTGTCGTCCCTTCGTGCGTATGGCTGAGGGTCTTTCGCATATTTCCTGCACAATGCGCAAAAGGTCCTCACGTATTCGTGCGGAGAGTTGATCTCTTTCCTCGCGAGTCCGGTGGCGTTGGATATTGTGCTCGTCTTTGGGGACCGCGATGACCCAACCTGTAAGGTCGTCGTTGAACTCCGGCAGGGCACAACCATCCGTCGTGATGACAGGGCATCCGGCAGCCTGCGCCTCGAGGACCGAGAAACCATAGGTGTCATCATACGTCGGAAGCAATGACACATGCGTTCGTGTCAACAACTGTAGAACGCGGTCGTTGTTGAGATAGTGAATGTGCGTTGCGCATTTTCCCATCCGGGCGATCAGGGTCAATGCGCGTTGGTAGTCTTTTTCTGTTGCGTGGGACGCATAGTCTCCGTACGCCAGTCCGGAGACAATTGTCAAATGGACTGGGAATTGTCGTGCGACCAGCTGGGCGAAGACCTCAAGCACCTCCATCCCACCCTTTCGGAAGAAGTCTCCTCCCACGAACGCGAACGAGATGATCTCAGTGTGTAGAACCTTCTCGTCATACTCGTTAATGAGCAATTCTTGACCGGGTGTAATGACGCACATCTTCGTTCGAATGATGTCAGCGATGTCGGGATGCTTGGCAAGAAGGCTTTCCTGGAACCGTTGTGCCCACTGGCTGATCGCGATGAGTTTCTTGCATGACGGAGCCGCCATGTGCTTCCATCCCAGCGGAGCATCCCAATTCCAGCGCGGAAGGTAATGTTCGTACGTCGTGATCCACGGGGTTGACGCAAGGCTGATTTTATTGATGAGGTGGAACAGAGACACATCCGCCAGTCCGAAATCCTGGTGAAGACATCCCACCAGGGAAGTCGCAATCGGGGGGGCGTTGAATTTCCGTCGGACGAAAGCAAGGGCATCGAAGAAGTCGCGTTTCCGAAGCAGCTCTACTGAACGGAAAGGAAGTCCATTGAGCAGGCGTTCCTGCACATAGCCATTCCCATTGTACCCAACACGAAGCGTTTGTCCCCGTCCAGCCTTCATTCAACTCCGATTCATCTGATGTTCCCGGTGTCGGGGAGAGGATGTTCAGCAATGGCAGAACATTGCGATTCCACCCGCACAACTTGCGATGAATATACATGATTGACGGCGAACTATCAAGTATGTCACCGATCGCATATGGCATCGCACATGGCATCGCCCATCCCGGAGCCACTTCGCTCGTGTAGTGGCTCGCCGGTGTCTCTTCTGCAATGACGATTGTAACCAGTCAGTCTTCCTCGCGGCTGATTGTAGAATCATCTTCACCGGATGTCAGTGCCAGGCGATGATGAGGGATGACTTCGGGCGAACAGCAGGAAAAATCATCAATCGCAGTGATTCCGGGTATGCATCCCTGGTGGCATGTCATGTGATCTACAACACGTGGCGGAACAACTCAGGGAGCGCGCAAATTGATGATTCGGGTGCTGGTGAGTGTCATTGTGGGGATGTTGGCAGTCAATCTGGCAGACGCGGGTCGCGGATATTATGTCGCAACAAACGGCAGCGATGCAAACGCAGGTACTCTGACTCAGCCCTGGCGAACGGTGGGGAAGGCCAACACGACGATGCAGGCTGGCGACACCGTCTATGTCCGGGAAGGGGCGTACAGCGATGTGATCCAGCCGAAGAATTCCGGGACCTCCGGTGCTCCCATCGTGTACACGCGGTACCAGTCCGAAACTGCAACACTTCTCGGCGAAAGTGCGGGGATGAAAGGCGTCGTGGGCATCGGGTGGGATCTTACAAGTAATTCGCAGGGCGACCCCAGGAGCTATATCATCGTCGATGGCCTGGTGATCCGTTACCAGTTTGCCAATCAATACAAAGGTGTGGCCAATCGGTTTGGCTACGTCCAGATCGCCAATGCAGCGTCGCAGTACAATACCATTCGCAATTGTGTGATCGTGCAGAACGGGAATGCGCTTGACAACTATGCCACGGGTTACCTGCATGCGGGGGTCCTCGTGACGGATGCGAAGCACACGCTCATTGAAGGGAACGATATCAGCGGCACCTGGTTGGGCGTGTGGCTCGCGGGAGCTCCACCCAGCTTCAGTGTCATTCGTGGAAACACCATCCATGAAACCGGTGCAAGCATGATTGACGTTGGCGATCCGGAAACGGGTCAGAATGGCTATCAGGGCAATCTCATTGAGTACAACACACTCAGCAACAGTGCCATCGAAGATGGCATCCAGTTCGAGCCGAACTATGCGGGAGACCCGAGTGTATCGACGTCGAACAGGGGAACCATTGTGAGATACAATGTTATCCGCGGAGCCGCAGAGAACGCAATTGATTTGAAGGGAGCATCAAATATTCTCGTCGAAGGGAACGTTATCTATGCCAACACAGGAAATGATAATGGTCCTTTTGATGGAAATGACCGGTGGGGAGGTGTGGGCGGACTGATGCATGGTTCAAATACGACGAGTAAAGACGTCATTGTTCGTAACAACGTCTTTTATGACAATTTGAGCGGACTCCTGGTCGAGGCCGGATACAAGGTCTACAACAATGACATCCTGGCAAACAACCGCGACTACACGGGTCCCAATAGCACCTTCACTGAGGGGCCAGGTCGGGGGTTCACCGGCCTGCTGGCGTTCAAAGGGGCGCGCATAGCGATCAAGAATAATATCTTCGCTCATCATGCAGATGGTCAGCTTGCGCTGAATCTGGAAGCTCTCACGAGTCCGGCAGTTGACAACAATCTGTACTGGAGCTCTGGTGATGTTCATCTCACGGATATAGCGGGCAGCAAATATGCACCGTACGGGTTGGAGGCGTGGAAACAGCGGCTTGCAGCGCAAGGGTTCACGGGCGGAGACGGGCGCAGCGTGCAGGCAGATCCACTCTTTGAGACTGCCCCGCCGAGACCCGTCGGTGTGTATCCGCGTTCGAGTTTTTCGCTGTCATCGGGTTCGCCTGCTATTGATGCCGGTGGTGAGCTGACACGCACGGCCGGCGGGGGTACCGGCACGTCAATCACGGTGGCGGATGCCGGCTATTTTTGCGACGGCTTCGGTATTGTCCCCGGTGATTCGATTGTTGTGGGTACCAACAGTCCTGTCAGGATCGTCTCCATCGACTATGCTAACCAGAGCCTTCAGGTCGATCGCGCGATTGCATGGTCGTCAGGTGCCCCCGTCAATCGTCCTTTTGCGGGAGCCGCGCCCGACATTGGCGCACTGGAGTCTGGTTTGGCGGGACCACCCGCGACTCAGCCCCCTGCAGCACCGGCGTTGCTGAGCCCGGCAGATAGCACGACCGGCGTCGCCGTGACGACACAGATACAATGGGCGGCCTCGCCGACCGCGACGTCGAACCAGGTACAGGTCTCCACCTCGTCGTCATTTCTCGCAACTGTCATCGACCAGAGCGGCATTGCCGGAACATCGTCTTCTCTGTCCTCGCTTGGCTTCGGCACCACGTACTTCTGGAGGGTCAGGGCCTCGAACGCCGGCGGCGCAGGTCCCTGGTCGTCCGTGCGACAGTTCACCACCGTCACAGCTCCGGGTGTTCAGCCCCCCGCAGCACCGGCGTTGCTGAGCCCGGCGGATAGCACGACCGGCGTCGCCGTGACGACACAGATACAATGGGCAGCCTCGCCGACAGCGACGTCGAACCAGGTACAGGTCTCCACCTCGTCGTCATTTCTCGCAACTGTCATCGACCAGAGCGGCATCACCGGAACATCGTCTTCTCTCTCCTCGCTCGGCTTCGGCACCACGTACTTCTGGAGGGTCAGGGCCTGGAACGCCGGCGGCGCAGGTCCCTGGTCGTCCGTGCGACAGTTCACCACCGTCACAGCTCCGGGGGTCCAGCCCCCCGCAGCACCGGCGCTGGTGAGCCCGGCAGATAGCACCACCGGCGTTGCCGTGACGACACAGATACAATGGGCGGCCTCGCCGACCGCGACGTCGAACCAGGTACAGGTCTCCACCTCGTCGTCATTTCTCGCAACTGTCATCGACCAGAGCGGCATTACCGGAACATCGTCTTCTCTCTCCTCGCTCGGCTTCGGCACCACATACTTCTGGAGGGTCCGGGCCTGGAACACCGGCGGCGCAGGTCCCTGGTCGTCCGTGCGACAGTTCACCACCGTCACAGCTCCGGGGGTTCAGCCCCCCGCAGCACCGGCGATGCTGAGCCCGGCAGATAGCACCACCGGCGTCGCCGTGACGACACAGATACAATGGGCGGCCTCGCCGACCGCGACGTCGAACCAGGTACAGGTCTCCACCTCGTCGTCATTTCTCGCAACTGTCATCGACCAGAGCGGCATCACCGGAACATCGTCTCCTCTGTCCTCGCTCGGCTTCGGCACCACGTACTTCTGGAGGGTCAGGGCCTCGAACGCCGGCGGCGCAGGTCCCTGGTCGTCCGTGCGACAGTTCACCACCGTCACAGCTCCGGGGGTTCAGCCCCCCGCAGCACCGGCGCTGGTGAGCCCGGCAGATAGCACCACCGGCGTTGCCGTGACGACACAGATACAATGGACGGCCTCGCCGACAGCGACGTCGAACCAGGTACAGGTCTCCACCTCGTCGTCATTTCTCGCAACTGTCATCGACCAGAGCGGCATCACCGGAACATCGTCTCCTCTGTCCTCGCTCGGCTTCGGCACCACGTACTTCTGGAGGGTCAGGGCCTCGAACGCCGGCGGCGCAGGTCCCTGGTCGTCCGTGCGACAGTTCACCACCGTCACAGCTCCGGGGGTCCAGCCCCCCGCAGCACCGGCGCTGGTGAGCCCGGCAGATAGCACCACCGGCGTCGCCGTGACGACACAGATACAATGGACGGCCTCGCCGACAGCGACGTCGAACCAGGTACAGGTCTCCACCTCGTCGTCATTTCTCGCAAATGTCATCGACCAGAGCGGCATTGCCGGAACATCGTATTCTCTCTCCTCGCTCGGCTTCAGCACCACGTACTTCTGGAGGGTCAGGGCCTGGAACGCTGGTGGCGCAGGTCCCTGGTCGTCCGTGCGACAGTTCACCACCGCCGCGGATACCGGGATCCCGCCGAAGAGTGCCGGCAACGTGGTGGCCAATGGAGATTTCGAAAGTGGCGTCGCGAGCTGGAGTTTCTTTACAGATGGGACGGGATCCTTCGCTGCTGCATCACCGGGCTTTGATGGATCGCTGGCCGGATTGGTCAACATCACCAAGCCAGGCGACAATACGCAGCTGTTCCAGGCGGGAATCATCCTTGAACCCGCCACCATCTACCGTCTGGCCTTTACTGCCTATTCCACCTCGGCGCATGGCCTCACCGTCGGGCTGCTGAAGAATGCGGCGCCCAACACGAACTATGGATTGCTTCCGCGAAAATTCAATCTGAAGAAGAAATACACCTCGTTCTCCACCTACTTCCAAACCGGCAATTTCACAACGACAGTGAACGATGGGCTTCTGCAAATCTGCTTCTCCGGCTATGCAACGGCCGGCGAGGAGTACAGGATTGACGGCGTCACAATCGTAAAGTCCTCGGCACCACCGAAACCTCTGGCTCCGCAGTTCGTGTCGCCGGCCGCAGCCGCATCAGATCAACCGGTCGCGCTTGACATCGTGTGGGCCGGCGCCGCCGATACCGACACATACACGCTCCAGCTTGCCACTGATTCCCTCTTCTCCGTGACGGTGGTGGATACCGTCGTGTCGGATACCACAGTATCGGTCGGCCCGTTGCAGCCAGGCATCCGCTACTATCAGCGCGTGCGCGGGACGAACATCAGCGGAGACGGAGACTACTGCAACGTCAGCAATTTCTTCACCGAAGCCCAGAAGAAGGACGGCAATCTCGGGACGACACAACCCGTGGATTTTGCGCTTGAGCAGAACTACCCGAACCCCTTCAATCCTTCCACAACGGTGCGGTACTCATTGCTCAACAACGCGCATGTGATCCTGAAGGTGTACAATGTGCTGGGTACGGAGGTGGCCACCCTTGACGACGGAGACCGGAGTGCAGGGATGCACGAGGTGATATTTGACGCATCCCGGTTCGCCAGTGGGGTATATTTCTACACGCTCCGCGCGACCGGATTCACTGCGACGAAATAGATGGTCCTCGTACGCTAGTATGCTGCCTACGAAGGTGCGCTCCCACATGTCATCCGGGGGGGAGCTTACCTTCACGATATCCCTCATTTCGCACCTTCCTCTTAACTGAGACCTTGCATCTTTCCTTAAAAGGGGTTATTTTAAGGCCAATTATTCAATGGCCCTGAAGGTGGAATGAGGTTCACGCCGACTCCACGGTACCTTCTATTCCTTTTGCCAATCAGTCACGTTCTTGTTCCCTTTGGTTTGCTTGTCATTTCCTCTTGCCGCGATTTACCGGTGCGCCGGGGGATCACTGCAGTCTGGGCGATCGACGAAAGTGAAAAGGTTCGAAGGGACGAACTCGACCACTGGGGGAAGAGCGATCCGCGGAATAGTGTCTGGAAGGGGAGTTCAGTCAAGCTCTTCGGGGCGCGGAACGAGGTGGTTGGATTCCAGGTGATTCTGGAAGCCGCGGGTTCGGGCGCAGAGAGTGTTATGGTCAGTTTGGATTCGCTTCGGTCCGGCGGTGACGAGATCTCGAATAGCCGGCATTCTGCGGATCCGTACGACTATGTTGGACGAAGGATCGAACTGTTCACGGAAAGCTATTTGGAGATACGATCTCGCGGAAGGTGGGCTCCAGCTTCAACACGCCCGCTCCGGGACAAGGACCATCTTGGCTGGATTCCCGATGCTCTTGTACCGATTGAGACGATTGGAGAATTTCCGCACGGCAGCGGAGGCGGACCTTTTGCGATTGCCGAAGCGAGCAACCAGGCAATCTGGGTCGATATCTTCATTCCATCCAGCCAGCCTTCAGGAGCGTACCGTGGAAATCTCCGTGTGCGCGAAGGAAAGAGGATCACCTACACCGTCCCTGTGGTACTGGATGTGTACGCGTTCACACTTCCAGATACAACCCATCTCAAGAATCATTTCAGTTGGAACAAGCTGGCGATTGTCAATCGCCATGGCATCAAAGATGACAGCCCGGAGTACTGGGAGGTCTTTCACAATTACGAAAAGACATTTCATCGACACCGGCTTGACCTGATCGATGGACGCCGAAAGCTCCCTGTGTTCAGCCGCCAGCTAGGCGGGTATTACACGGGAAAATTCTATACTCACCAATACGGGTATGATGGACCGGGCACAGCGACGGGCAACGGGACCTATAGCATCGGGACGTATGATCAACCCTTGAACGGCTGGGTGTCGGGGTTCTTTCCAGATACGCCGAGTGTATGGCAGGCTGCAGCTGATGCGTGGGAATCCTGGTTTCAGACGAATGCACCGGCGGTCGTCCGATTCAAGTACATGGAGGATGAAGCACCGTATTACCACTGGCCCAACGTCATCCGGAAGGCGCACTGGATAAAGTCGAGTCCCGGTCCGGGCAAAGACCTCAAGGTAGCATTTTCTGCGCGACTTTCGCCGGAGCTTGTCGGGTCTGTTGACTTTTGGCTGGTGGAGGGCCATGCCGGGTTTCGGGATTCCGGAGGAACCATCGGATTCGATATTCCGGTGGCACATCAGCGTCAAGCGGCAGGAGAGCTCGTAGGGGTATACAATGCCCAGCGTCCTTCGTACGGAGATCCGCACGCGATTGACGACTTTGCCACTGATGCCCGGATCAATCCATGGATATGCTGGAAGTACGGGGTTGACCAGTACTTCTACTGGGAGACGGCATACTATGCTGAGACCGCGCATGATATCTGGGCAGCCCCGTATGCAGGAAGTCTTGTGTACACGGGTGTCGATGTGACGCATCCTGATGAGAATAGGGGTTTGAACGGGCCTATCATGTCTCTTCGTCTGAAGAATCTGCGGAGAGGGTTTCAGGACTATGAGTATCTTTGGCTCGCAAGAGCAAACGGGATTCCTACCGGGGCCATTGTCGACGCCATCGTCCCGGCCGCATTCAATGACTACGACGGTACATCGCTCACATCGCAATCAGATCAACCGACGTGGGCTCAACGTGGTTATGCATATGAAGACGCAAGACGTTCTCTTGCAGAGCTTCTGCAGAAAAAGCTCTGGGATCACTACAAAACAGCACCGTAACCCCGTGCGGTGGTAGCGGTGATTATGGAAGTGCTGTGGCAATGTGAAGGAGATATTCATGTGAGGACAACTTCTCAACGACGCTGCGCACATGTGCTTGTCGTTTCCCTGATCGGATTGTTTTGCACTGCCGGTACGCTTCTTTCGTCAACCTTCGTTGTCTCACCTCAGGGGAATGATGGAAACCCCGGGACGTCCGATCAGCCCTGGCTCACTCTGGACAAGGCAAACAGAACGCTTCAGCCGGGAGACACCGTCGTAGTACGTGCAGGAGTGTACCACGAGACCATCACTCCTGTTACAACCGGACTTTCCGGCCAGCCGATCGTTTATGTGACTGCACCGGATGAGGAAGTAGTTGTGGATGGCCTTCTCGACGACCTTGTTGTGGTCTATGTAGGCAATTACACGGTGATCGATGGGTTCATCATTCGAAGCCGTGCCCAACTTCGCGTTCTCAAGAACAACTCGTACTGGGTGAACCTCGTCGGGGATCATATCGTGATGCGGCGTTGCCGTGTCATTGCCGACGGGGATCCTTACACCAACATCTTCACCCTGGGTGCAACCTCGCGGGGCATCTATTCCTACGGCCGCTACAATACGATTGAGCGGTGTTTTGTTCGCGGGCAAAATATTGGAGTGGAAATCTCCGGCGGGGCACCACGGTATACGACAATGCGCTTTGACACGCTTCTCAGCCATGGACAAAGCAATCTTGTGATCACATCGCCGCATGACGGGGAGAAGACCGACACCACGATGGAACGGAACCTCGTGGAATACTGCGTCATGGATACTTCCTGGATCGAAGACAATATTCAGTTCGAGTCGAATTATGCTGATAATACCATTGTCACAAACCGTGGGACGATTATCCGCCATTGTCGACTGGGCCATGCAGCAGAGAACGGTGTTGATGTGAAGGGAGCGCAATTCGTCGTTCTGGATGGCAATCTGATCTATTCCTCCTCGGGTGACGATAATGGGAAGCTCGATGGGCCCGATGATTCTGGAGGAACCGGCATTCAGCGGGGTTCCGGCACATTCTCACGGTACCTGGTGGTGCGGAACAATACTATATGGGACAACCACACCGGTGCGACCATGTATGACGGGGACCGGTATTACAACAATGTGTTTCTGAACAACCGGAGGAGCTATCGGGGATCGAACGGCGATTTTGCGGGGAACGACTTTGCCGGAGTCAGGGCGTGGAATATTACCAATGCGCAGCGTGCATTCGTGAACAATATCATTGCCATGCAGCCCAATCTGGGAGTGCTCAACTGGAGCATGGACTATGGCGCAAAGTTCTACATCAACAATAACCTCTATTACGATCCCAGCGGGACCGTCAAGTTCCATCATGAAATGCCCAATGCCATTACGAGTGTAGGTCTGTCACAGTGGCAAAATGCACTCGGGACATTCGGAGGATACTCGTATCTCGGGGGAAAAGAAGGGAATAGCATCGAGGCGGATCCCGAGTTCAACAATGTGCCGCAGTATCCTGTCGACTACGATACCAGCTGGAATTTCAGCCTCCGACCCGGTTCCCCGGCAATTGATGCCGGCCGACCTGTTGCCAGGGCAATTGAAGCCGGGACCAACAGCATCACGTTGCGGGTGGATGATGCGTACTTCTTCTGTGATGGTTTTGGAATAACGGATGGAGATAAGATCCAGATCGGTTACGGTAGTCCGGTTGTAATCGCTTCTCTTGATTATGGCAACAACACCATCACGCTTTCCGATCCCCGGAGCTGGGATGCGGATGCCGGTGTTCACCTTGCCTTCCGGGGAGGTGCGCCGGATATCGGCGCGAATGAATTTGACTCCGGCGAACTGGTTTTTCCCCTCCCCCCCAGCTTGCTGGCCCCCCCGATGGTGCATCGAGCGAGCCCTCCAGCGTCGAGCTGATATGGTCGCGGGTTCAAGGTGCTACCACCTATTATCCTCAGATATCGACAAGCAGGACGTTCACGCCGTTGGTTAAAACACCGGGCGGGATCAGTGACACGATGTTTGCGTTGACTGGTTTGGAGGGCAGCGTCACGTACTACTGGCGGGTCCGCTCCGGCAATAGTAATGGATTGGGTGCATGGTCATCGGTTCATTCATTCACGACCGCGCCGACAGCCGTAGTGCCGGGCGTGCCAACCATAAGCAGCCCGACCCTGGGCTCGACAGGCGTCACGACAAGCCCGTTGATTTCCTGGAACGTCGTCCCAGGTGCATTAACATATGCCGTCCAGTTGTCGCCGGAATCTACGTTTGCCACTCCGCTGCTGAATCGGTCAGGGATCACCGACACAAGCGTGCTTGTGAATGGACTGAAGTTTAGCACGGAGTACTTCTGGCGTGTCAATGCAACGGGGGGCGGTGGGACGAGTGCATGGTCATCGGTTCATTCATTCACGACCGCGCCGACAGCCGTAGTGCCGGGCGTGCCAACCATAAGCGGCCCGACCATGGGCGCGACAGGCGTTACGACAAACCCGTTGATATCCTGGAGAGGCGTCCCAGGTGCATTAACATATGCCGTCCAGTTGTCGCCGGAATCTGCATTTGCTACTCCGCTGCTGAATCGGTCAGGGATCACCGACACAAGCGTGCTTGTGGATGGACTGAAGAACAGCACGGAGTACTACTGGCGTGTCAATGCAGCAGGGAGCGGTGGGACGAGTGCATGGTCGCAAGTCGCGACCCTAACGACCTTTACGCCCCCGAGCAAATTGGCTGCGAATGTTGTGACGAACTCCGATTTCAACAACGGGACGGAGGGGTGGTCGTTTTCCACGGCCGGGGCGGGGGCGCTCTCGATCACTTCACCCGGGTACCAGAGTTCGAATGCGGCAAGGATCACGGTTGACGATACCGGTGCAACTGCGCAACTCTTTCAGACCGGCTTGATCCTCAGCCCCGATTCCACGTATCGTTTGACCTTTGCTGCCAGATCGACAAACGGAGATGACTGCGATGTGACCGTGTTCAAATCCGATCCGCCGTATTCGGTGTATGGACCTGCGGGGGAGCTCGTCGATCTCCGGGCATCGTGGAAATTGTTCTCGCTGGATTTCAAACCGAAGAACTTCTCATCTCCGGTAAATGATGTGCGTTTGCGGTTTGCCTTCACCCGCACTGCAACTGCAGGCGAAGCCTATGACATCGATGATGTCCGGCTATTCACCATTGGCGAGAACACGCCTCCGCCACCACCCGGTGAACTTCCTGCGGATTTTTTCTTAGAGGAGATCTACCCCAATCCCTTCAATCCAACGACTACCATCCGGTATTCGCTTCCTGTGGACGTTCACGTCATTATCCGGATTTACAACATTCTCGGGCAGCAGGTAATGACTCATGTTGATGGCGTGCAGACCGCCGGTACGCATGATGCCCGGCTGGATATGGCAGGATTCACATCGGGGATTTATCTGTGCACATTTCAGGCAGGAGAGTACCGCCAAACCCGCAAGCTTATGTACGTCAAATGAGTGCCAAGCTAAACTGATCCTAATCTAGTCAGGTGCGGAGGTGAAGGGCGCTCCACCTTCAAGTCCTGATCGTGATGAGACTTTGCTCATCATGTAGCGAGAGGCCAGCATGCGACTGGTAACGGTCACATGCTAAGCGGCCCGACAATGTAACCTGAAAGGGTGCTACGCAAACGACCAGGTTGTAACATCACGTGAACGCAGAGATAGCTTCGTAAAGAGTACTGAGACGGACGAGCCCCTATTTGATGGGCGAAGTCTCGACCGTGAAGATGAGAGCAAAGAGAATACATCTTCAAGACGGCGTCTCCGGAGTGCTAGCGACGACATGGTCGGAAAGATCAGGAACGGGACTTGGGAAACCCTCGCTGACCCTGGAAGACCCAATACTCCACTTGGGAAGAACAGGAGCAGAGCCCTCTCCATAAGGACAAAAAGAGAGGGAAGTCAGAAGAGGGTGGCGGCTGGGGCCGCAGTACCGGTGAAGTCATGGAAACATGATGGAGGGAAGGGCCCCTGCTGGAGGTAAGCTTTCAAAGGAATGATATGGAGCGTGCATTGCAAGAGCTATCAAGCACGGAATGGCTTCAGGGATTCCAGCGGAAGCTGCATGAGAAAGCGAAAGCTGAGCCGAAGTTCCGCTTCTACAGCCTCTATGACAAATGTTATCGCATGGAGGTGCCTGGTTGCGGCCTACCGCAAGGCCGAAGCCAACGGTGGAACGAGTGGGGTGGATGGCGAGACCTTTGAAGATGTCGCACAGAAGGGCGTAGCCAACTACCTTGCCGAACTTCAGCTTGAGATGAAGGAACGGCGTTATGTACCGAAACCAGTCCGACGGGTCTATATTCCGAAAGCGAACGGCAAGCAGCGTCCGCTTGGGATACCAACCATTCGGGACCGCATTGTGCAGACAGCCTTTCTTTTGATACTGGAGCCGATCTTTGAGGCAGACTTCACCGCCTCCAGCTTTGGGTTCAGGCCGGAGAAAAGCGCGCACGGTGCAGTCAGGGAAATATGAGCGCCGCGGGGACAAAGCGGTAGGAAGTCGGGAGAGACAAAACGTTGAAGGCCGGTACCCGTCGTTGGGTACCGGCCTTGGTGTATCCGGGTTCATCCGGCGGCAGCGGAAAGTGCATTCATCTATTACAGGGCGTATCCAATGTTGATGCCAAAGAGGTTGGCGCTGCTCTTGTACGTGCCAGGGAACTTGTTCAGGTCGCCTGTCGGGGGTGGACCGGTAACAGTGCGGTCACTGAACAGAATAATCTGGTAGGCGATATCTACGAGCCAGTGTTGTGCGAACTTGTAGCCGAGACCGATAGTACCTTCCATCCGGTTGGCGTCAGGCAGGAGAGGCTCAACGGTCTGGTTGGGTTGCCCGGATGCATCATAGATGAACCCGAGACGGAATGAAAGATCGTTGTGCCGGTATTCCCCGCCAATGCGCAGCATGTACGTGTCTTTCCAATTCTTTCCTGTCTTTGAGCTTGCCTGCAGAGGCCTCCCGAACGGTGGGAAGACCGGGCCATTGGTCAGTTCGACACCCAGCGAGTCGTATGACGACCAGCCGATCCACTGATAGTCCGCCTCGACTGTCAGGTCCTTCGAGAAATCGTAGGAAAGGCCCACGAAAAACTGGGCCGGGGCCTTGATTGTGGTTTTTCCGGTCCCGCCCGGGAAGTATGTTGCCAGAGGTTGCATATTTGTGAAGACTGCAGTCCCTTCATAGTCAATCTTTGTCGAATGACGGTACGAAGCGCCAATCGACATTGACGGCATCGGCTTGTAGATGGCGCCGGCGTTGAAGCTCAAGGCATTTCCCTTTGCATCGAGCGAAACCAATCCGTTGGTTATCCCGGCGGGCGGGACAGCGACATTGTATGAGAGTTTTACGGTGGAGAATGTGTAGCTCACCCCGGCACCGATCATGAAGCAGTCACTTACCTGGTATGCAATCGTCGGGTTGATGGCGACATTCTCAAGATTGGTTTTCAAAGCCGTGTATCGTCCGTCCCACCCTTCAGGCCATTCGGTACCAAGCCCGAACGGAGCATTTAATCCCACGCCAAACGACAGCCCGTTCTCCATCCCATACCCGACGTAGACGGACGGGATGATGAAAGTCTGGTTCACCATATCGGTGCTCTTCGCAGCGGGACTGGTGAATGTTGTTTTAGGAAGGATCATTGTGCCGCCCACGTAGGCACCAGACCCTTCTGGTAGGCCAGTCCTGCGGGGTTGAAATACATCGCAGAAAGATCGCTGGCACGTGCTGCGAAGGCCCCGCCCTGGGCCATAGCACGGGCGCCATGTTCGTTGAGCTGAAACCCGCTGGCAGAGCGACTGGTCAGTCGCCAACGCTACCAGTAGTGCAAACACGCAGAATAAACGTGCAAGGGACATAGCTCTTCCTTTCGTGATGTGTTGATGAATTGCTAGAGAACCTGCCGGCCTTCTGCAAACCCCTAGGGGTAAGCCGAACTTACTGTGGACCGCGGGGTAGGATGGTGATTTCAAACCTACAGAATCGATCAACGAGATGCACCAAAAACTTCCCGATCGTCAGACATGCCAGAATCCCAGTGTTGAAAAATTCAACAGTGGGATTGACTGGCATTTCTGAACCATTTCAGGTAAATTGCGTACATTGTGTAAAGACTGAACGCCCTCGATGCCACCAATTCACATAGGTGATAGCGCATTTCGAACCTTTCTTGTCTTGTTGGCATCGATTCTTGTCATATTCGCAGGCACTACCTTCTTCAACGCCGCGAGTATGCCCACCGACGAGAATTTGTTCATGGATGTTCCCTCGTTCGTTGCAGTCGGAACGCCGTTCGCTGCTGTGCCTCTCGGTGTCAAACCATTCCTGGGCAAGGGGGCATTCGTCGAGACGTTCGCAACACGCGACTCTGTGCTGGCGAATGATCTTCTGCTCTCGATCGGACGAACCCCGGTCCGTACAATGGAAACCTGCAGGCGTGTTCTGGCGGGGCTCAATGAAGATACGGCAACCATCGCCTGTCTCAGACCCAGCGAACTCCGCACCATCCGGTGGTCCGTCCACCGTTCGGATCTTCTTCCGGGAAGGTTTGTTGAGCAGCCACCCTCAGTCCTGGTCGTTGATGTGGCACACGGCGGGGCTTCAGACCGGGCGGGCATGAAGATGGGAGACCTCATTGTGCGTATCAACGGTCTGGGGTTCACAACCTCAACCGAAGCCGATCTGGTGATGCGGCAGGGCACGAGCGGCAAGGCGAATACCTATGAGGTCTTCCGGAACGGCACGCTTCTGAACCTCAACGTCGTTCTCGCACGTTTCGGCTTCGGCCTCGGGACGCTTACGTTTTTTCTGTCCGGAGCGGTCTACATTCTCATCGGGACCTTTCTTGGCTTGAAGCGGCCGAATTTCTTTTCTGCGAGGATGCTTGCCCTCTGGATGGTATCTATCGGCTATTTCATTGCAGTTGTCGCCATACGGCGTGAACCTTCATCGTCATTGTTCGTGGTCAGCCGCAATGTGTTGGGAGTCTACGGGTGCTTTCTGGGGACAGTTTTTGCATTTCATGCTGCGCTGGTTTTCCCTTGGCAGCGCCCGATAGGTGTGTGGAGAAGACGAGGCCTGATTGCCATGTACTGCATTGGGGCTCGTTTCTCCGGCCGTCCTGTTTCTCAAGTACGAGTTCTTCGGACTCCTTGTGTTCTCCATTGTTCCACTTCTAGGGTTGTTTGTCACTCCGCCATTCACGCGTGCAGGGACGCCACAGCAACGAGCGCTCGGACGTCCCATTAAGATAGTGGGAATAGTGACGATTGCCGGATCGCTCATCAGCGCCGTACTGTTGAGTGTGTTGGGGTATGGCAACCTCGTCGGCCTTATCGGCATTTTTCTGGTCTTCCTGCCTCTTGCATACCTGTACACTATCGGTCACTACAGGTTGCTGGATCTTGATCTCAGAGTCCGCCGGAACGTTCAGTACTCATTGTTCAGCTGGCTCTGGGGCGGGCTCGTGGCATTCATATGTATTTGGGTTTTCGTTGTAGTGCCGGCGATACCATTGCCTCTGCCGCACATCGTTCTGAGCGGATTCTCCGTGGAAGTCCGGCAGGATGTGCCCACTCCCCAGGAACAGCTTGCCGCCCAACGCGCCATGTCGATGGTTCTCGGCGTGGGTGTCTGGTTCCTTCTCTGGAAATTGCGTACGATCGGCCAACGATTGCTCGATCGGAAGTATCATCGTACGCAATTCGACTACAAACGGGCGGCAAAGGAAATTTCAGATGTGCTTGCCACGAAGCTGAGTATGACAGATCTTGCCAGGGGTCTTGTTGATGCGCTTCTGGATTTGCTGAAGATACGTGCGGCGGGATTGCTGGTCTTCCGTGATGGTCGGACCTGCTGCTGTGATGCCGCATCCGGTGTGTCCGACGCGGCCTGGCGTGGGTTTTCCTGCGTCTTAGATGCCCGATTCGCCGCAGCGTTGTCAGGCATTGCCGATGCGTTGCGTGTGGATCATTTGCCTGCTGATCTGGCCGCACCGCTGGAAGCGATGCAGTTCGAGTATATCATACCGATACGAGCCAAGGGGGCTCTTTCCGGAGCGATCATTGTCGGCCGGAAATTGTCGGAAACACCACACAGCGCAGAAGATCTCTCGTTTCTGGCGGGTCTTGCCCAACAGGTTTCTGTCTCGATCGACAATGCGTTTCTCTATGAGAACCTTGCTGAACAGGAGCGTATGCGGCATGAACTGTCCATCGCCCGTCAGATTCAATTGAGTTCATTGCCTTCGGGTACTCCGCACATTGCCGGACTTGACGTTTCCGGCCGATCGATCCCCGCGCTCGAAGTGGGTGGTGATTTCTTTGACTATCTCGATGGTTCAGGAGATGATGTGATGGTGATCATCGGCGATGTCAGCGGGAAAGGGACATCGGCGGCACTGTACATGTCAAAGGTGCAGGGCATCCTGCGATCGTTGCATCAATTTGGTCTTGCTCCGCAGGAGCTCTTTCTCAGGGCGAATCGCCTGCTGTGTGCCGACCTGCAGAAGAACTCGTTCATCACTGCCACCGCTGCGCTCTTCCTACCGCGGCAGAGGCAGGTAAAACTCGTGCGTGCGGGACACCTCCCGGTATTCATCTATCGATCGTCGACGGGACGCGTGGAGCGCATCGTCCCGCATGGCCTGGGACTCGGCTTGAGTGATGCCGCCATCTTCGCCAGTGAGCTTGAAGAACGCACGGAAAACTATCGAGAGGGCGATATTCTTGTTCTCATCACCGACGGTGTCACAGAGGCCCGCGATCCCGCCGGGCAGGAGTATGGTGAGGATCGTCTCACCGAGGTCATCAGAAGCGCTGCAGCTCTCACGGCGCAGGAGATTCGTGATCGGCTCGTTGCTGAACTTTCCGCATTCGGTGGAGGTGCTGACCCCCACGACGACCAGACTGTAGTGGTAGTCCGCACTTCTTGACTCCCTCCCATTTCGGTCCACCATGCGAAAATACCAAATGCTTATCTTCTTTCTGATAGTTTTCTCCGTCTATGCCGGTGTCAACAGCTACATCTTTCTGCGCGGCTGGCAGGCATTGCCGGCAGCATCATCCCTCCGCACGTGGTATGCTGTACTCTTTCTGGTGTTGTCGCTGTCGTTCATCATCGGCCGCGTGCTGGAAAACTACTGGCTTTCCGCGGTCAGTGATCTATTCGTGTGGATTGGCTCTTTCTGGCTTGCCGCACTGGCCTACTTTGTTCTTGCCTGCCTCGCCGTCGATCTCGTGCGGCTTCTGGGGATACTCCTCCCGTTGCATCTACCGGAGTTTGGTGATCCCGTGCGGATCCGTCAGCTCGGCATGTTCGGCGTTGTCTTCATCGTCCTGCTCGTCATCGCAGGAGGATTCTGGAACGCGCGGACACCACGCATACATCGGTTTTCCGTGGCCGTCGCGAAGCAGACGCAGGGCATCCACTCGCTCCGGATGGTCGTAGTTTCCGATGTGCATCTCGGAACGATCATCGGACAAAAGAGCCTTGCGCGGATAGTCACAAAGATCAACGACCTTCGCCCGGACCTGGTGCTCTTTGCGGGAGATGTTGTCGATGAAGATCTCGCCCCCGTCATACGCGAGAACATCGGCGAAACTCTCCTGTCAATCCGATCCCGCAAGGGCGTCTATGGAATCACCGGCAACCACGAATATATCGGAGGGGCGGAACAGGCCTGTGCCTATCTTGAAGCCCATGGCATCAGGATGCTGAGAGACACATGCGTTGAGATCGAAGGGGGCATTGTGATTGCGGGGAGGGAAGACCGCAGCAGCAGGCAATTCGGCGGCAAGCAACGGAAGTCTCTGGATATTCTGCTTGCCGGTGTGGATCCGCACGCTCCCCTGATTCTGATGGACCACCAGCCATTCAATTTGCAGGAAGCGGCAGCGCACGGCGTGGACCTGCAGCTTTCCGGGCACACCCATCATGGACAGCTCTGGCCGTTCAATTACATCACCTCGGCGATCTACGAAGTCAGCTGGGGATATCTGCTGAAAGGCTCAACGCATTTCTACGTGTCCAGCGGTGTGGGGACATGGGGGCCTCCTGTGCGCACCGGCAATCGGCCGGAAATCGTGGAGATCACGATGACATTTGGCGAATCAAAATTCGAGCGATAGCTTGACATTTCCGGGGATGGGATGTATATTCCTTTGAAAAGAATTTCTCACAGTCTCCCATCCCTGGAAACCTCTTCACATGGCTTCACCGCTCATCGACCTGTTGCTCGGTGCGGTCCGGGTTGACGCACCCTCCCTCCATGAGGCGCCGATGGCTGCGTTCATCCGGGAGAGCCTGGCAGGTCTGCCGATACGCATCTGTCGAAGATAACGCTGCATCGGTGCTGGGCACCGGATGCGGTAATCTGATCTGTATCCCCCACACCTTCTCGTCTGACCGACCCGCTACCGTCCTGTTTTCCCATCTTGATACTCCCTCGTCAACCGCCGGCGTGCGGCCTGTGGTCACGGCTGACCGCATCAGCACTGACGGCTCCACGATTCTTGGGGTGGACAACCGGGCAGGGGTGAGCGTGCTCTTGCACGCATTGCGCTCAACCGTGCAGAGCAATCCGCAAGGGAATGCCATGGTGGTATTCACCGTTGCGGAGGAGCTCGGGATGTGGGGCGCGAAGCATGTGGATCTGTCTCCGTACAACGTGCACATGGCCTATGTGTTTGATTGTTCACGCCGGCCCGGGACATTCATCCAGTCGTGCGTCGGGTCGTCATTGTACACGGCAACGTTTCTGGGACGCGCATCGCATGCCGGCGTTGCTCCGGAAAAGGGAATCAATGCCATTCAGGTTGCTTCCAGGGCAATCGCACAGATACGCATCGGACGGCTTGAACCGAAGATGACGGCAAACATCGGCACCATCAAGGGCGGCGTTGCGACCAACGTCGTGCCTCCCAGTTGCGTCATCGAAGGGGAAGTCAGGTCATTTACCCCTGCAGATATCGACCGGTACATTGGCGAGATCACATCGATCTTTCAGAGGGTGAGCCGGGAATCCGAGACAACAATGGTGATGAAAAGCGCAGTGGATTTTGCGCCGTTTGTTCTGCCGGCCGATGCGCCGGTCTTCCGCCGTGCGTGCGCTGTTCTCCGGCGCCTCGGGTTGGAGCCGAATCCCATCGAGTATCTTGGCGGAAGTGATGCCAACATGCTGAATGCGAAGGGGATACCTGCTGTGAACTTCGGCATCGGCGCTCAGAACCCGCACGGGACAGATGAGTTCATACTGCTTGAGGATTTTCATAAGGCCTACGCCATAGCACATGATATGATACAGAGGGCTCCCGATGATACCTGTTAGCAGCTTCTGGAAAACCTCCCGGCCAAGTGTCATTGCGCAGGGTGCCGGACGCGCCACGACGCACGCATGCCGTCGATATGCTGTCGTCTCGATAATCGGGCTCCTCGTTACGGCGCTTTCTGTGGCAGATGCAGGTGAGGGGCCGCAGGGTGGACACCTCCTTATTATCGGCGGCGGCCGACGCGGACCCGAACTCATGAAAGAGTACGTACGACTCGCAGGAGGGCCCGGGCGTGCCTCGATTCTTGTGCTGCCCATGGCAAGCGGTGACGGGGACACGACGGGGCGGAAATGGCAGAGGAATTCCGCGGCCTGGGCGTACAGACAGCGCGTTCACTCTTCATTACGCGCGCACAGGCCATGACGCCTGGAATTCTTGAACAATTCAGGAACGTTACGGGCATCTACTTCACCGGCGGAGACCAGTCGCGGATTACCAAGGAACTCGTAGGGACTCCGGTACAGGACAAGTTGAAGGAGCTTTATCGTTCCGGGGCAGTGATTGGCGGAACGAGTGCCGGAGCCGCGGTGATGAGTGCTGTGATGCTGACCGGAGATGAAAGGTTGAACCGTGACACCGTGAACGGGTTCGTGTTCATCAAACGGGATAATATCGTTGTTACAGAAGGGCTCGGATTTCTCACGACGGTGATTGTGGACCAGCACTTCGTCAGGCGCAAACGAATGAATCGGCTGATCAGTGTTGTGCTGGAGCATGCGCCGCATGTCGGCGTCGGGATCGACGAGGCGACTGCGATCATCGTCTCGCCCGACAGTACCTTCCGGGTCATGGGTAGCGGGAGCGTCATCGTGCTCGACGCTTCGCAGTCGGAGAACGTGCGCAATGACACCCGGGGAAATCTTGGCGCGGACGGGTTGCGCATGCACATACTTCTCGACGGCGACGGCTTTGACATGCGCCGGCGTGCACCCCTGCAGGGAAAGGCACAGCGGTGAAACAGGAGTTTCGATTCCATACGCTGGTCATGATCTTCTCTGTTGTATCGTTGGTTGCCGTTGCGACCTGGATCCTGCCAGGAGGAACGTACACACGTGCAGTGAAGAACGGCAGAACTCTTGTCGTGCCGGGATCGTTTGTACAAGTCCCGAGTGCCCCTCAAGGAATCGGGGCTCTGTTGATGGCTCCGGTGAAAGGATTCATCGAGGCAGCGCATATCATTGCATTCGTTTTCCTCATTGGTGGGACATTCAAAGTGCTGGAGAAGACCGGGGCTGTGACGGCAGGCGTGCAATCGATGGCGTTTACCTTTGCGCGGCGTCCGGGGTTGCAGAAGTTTTTCATCCCTGTGACGATGACCATCTTCTCCCTTGGAGGGGCGATATTCGGCATGTCCGAAGAGACAATGCCTTTCGTGCTCATCTTCATCCCGCTTGCACTCTCGCTCGGGTACGATTCTCTTGTCGGCACGGCAATCCCGTTTCTGGGAGCGGCGGCAGGCTTTGCCGGCTCGGTGCTGAATCCGTTCACTGTCGGCATTGCGCAGGGAATTGCAGAACTTCCCCTCTATTCGGGCATCGAATACCGCCTGGTCATCTGGGTCCTCAGCACCACCAGCATGATCACCTTTATTATGCTCTATGCGCGTCGCATCAAAGGCGCGCCTGAGAAGAGCCCCGTGTACGATCTGGACAGAGGAACGCAAGAGCAGCCTGCGTCTTGATGCCTCCACGCATGCCGGAATATCGATACCGCAGCGCGCGGTGCTCGCAGGCTTCGGCGCGGCAATGGTGTTTCTGATTGTCGGCGTTCTGAGTTTCGGGTGGTACATCAATGAAATCGCGGCGCTCTTTCTCGGGTTGGGCATTGCCTCCGGCCTCCTGGGCCGTCTTTCATTGTCAGCGACAGCGGAGGCGTTCAAAGAGGGCGCCCGGGATATGGTGGGGGTTGCGCTCATCATCGGATGTGCACGTGCGATCCTCGTGTTGCGACCGACGGAAAAATTCTGGATGTGATGCTGTACGGATTGGCATCTGTAATATCCGGATTGCATCCCATTCTTGCAGCTCAGGCGATGTTTGTCACGCAGGGAATCATCAACTTCTTCGTGCATTCCGGTTCGGGGCAGGCGGCTCTGACGATGCCGGTGATGGCACCCCTGGCGGACGTGGTAGGCATTTCCCGTCAGACGGCGGTGCTGGCATTTCAGTTCGGTGAAGGATGGATCAATCCGATCCTGCCAACCTCCGGAGTCACCATGGGTGTGCTCGGACTCGCGGGAATCCCGTGGGAGCGCTGGTTCAGGTGGATGTTGCCGGCGCAGATTTTTTTCTTCATTCTGGCATTGCTTTTGCTCGTGCCACCGTTCATATTTGGGTATCACTAATCATCGTTTCTCATACACAATCACTTACAAAACCCCGGAGGTACCATGCGGAACGTCGTACGCTTTGTTGCCGTGCTCATGCTCGTGCTCTGTGTTGCCGGTGCGGGTGCTGGCCAGAAAGAAGCTGGGAGGGTGGAGAGCAAGTCAGTGACAGGCCCTATTCTTATGCCGAACGAGCCCACACGCGGGAACGGTAATTTTCTCGGAGGGATTCAATGATACGGTTCCGAGTCATTTTCCACCGACCGGATGGACATTCATCAACCGTGACGGGAGCGCGTCAGAGGTCGACGTATGGTGGGCGAGTATGAACATCGGTTTGACTGCATCGCCGATCCCTCCCTACGAAGGGCTCGCCTTTGCTGCAGATGACTACTATGCGGCAAATGATCTCAATATCATCGATGATTATCTCATCACGCCGAATACGGGCGGCTCTGCACCCGCCGGTGCGATAGACAGTCTGGTGTTTTATCTCGCGTCCCGTCGCTCAGCCAGTGGCAACTATCCGGATTCGCTGGATATCCGTGTATCCACAACCGGTCTGGATACGGCAAATTTCACGCAGCGTCTTGACTACGTGTTGGCCCCCAAAAGCGTTTGGAAGCGGTTTGCGTACCAACTCCCGATCGCGACGAACCGCTACATTGCTTTCCGGTACCTCATTTATGACGGCGGTTCAGCCGGCTCCAACTCGGACAAAATAGGCATGGATGCCGTTCAGATCATCCGGTACGCGCCAACAGGCTTGAATACCCGGGGCTCCGATGTGCCGACCGCATATGCATTGCAGCAGAATTATCCCAACCCCTTCAACCCCTCCACACAGATTGCCTTTGCACTTCCGCGTGCGGGGCAGGTGACACTACGGGTGTTTGACGCTCTGGGTCGTGAAATCTCCACTCTTGTGAACAACGAAGAACTGTCGGCGGGCAATCACAGCCGATCGTTTGATGCGACCGGACTGGCCGGTGGCGTGTACTATTATCGTCTCACTGCCGGCAGCTACTCGGCGGTGCGGCAAATGGTGCTGGTGAAGTAACTCATCTCTCATGCCGCAGAACGGAAGATACGGGGTAGCGGAACTGACGTGCGCAGTGCGCGACCGCTACCCCTCGCTTCCGGAGAACCAGAAGAAGGTCGCTGATTTCTTTCTCGCCAACGTGCGGGAAGTGCCGTTTCTCTCGGTTACGGAAATCGAGCACAGGTCAGGTACGAGCAAAGCCACAGTTGTGCGGCTAGCTCAGAGTCTGGGGTTCACCGGATTTCTCGAATTGCGCCGGAAGTTGCGTACCGGCTTGCAGTCGGAGATGGGACTGTCAGATGTGTATCCATTCCCGACGGGGATCCCCATTACCGAAACTCTCGATGCGGTGGCCCAGCAGGACCTCAAGAATATTCAGCAGACCATCCAGAATCTCGATAGGAAAGTGTTTCATGCCGTAGCGGATGCTGTCGTTCACGCCGGGCATGTGTACACCGTTGGTCTGGGCATCTCGTCCCTTATGGCGCAAGTTCTGGCGTACTCGTTGAATCAGGTGGCGGTGCCGGCAACGGCATTCGTGCACGAGTACGAAACGTTTCTTGACCAGGTGCCCTTCCTGAAGCAGGACGATCTGCTGATTGCGTTTTCCTTCCCGCCGTACTCGCGTGAGACGGTGGACGCTGTGAAAGCGGCGGCAGGCCGGAGGGTGCGTATCGTCGGCATTACCGATCGCGTCACGTCTCCGGTCAGCTATCGCGCGGCATTTGTGCTCCCCATACGGAGCACCAATATGATCTTCACAAATTCCATTTCCGCAATCTCCGTGGTGATCAACGCACTTGTGACCGAAATCGCCCTCAAGAATCGGTCACGGGCTCTGCGTCTCCAAAAGGAGATCGGCCGCCTTCACAGGGAGGCCGGTCACTTCACCGCCGACTAAGCGTTCTGTGTAAACGGAGGAGACTCCCGATGAAGCTCGTGCGCAGTTGCATTGCGCTCATGCTTGTGTGCAGTGTTGCGGCATGGGCGGGAACAACCGGAAAGATATCCGGTCGCATCATCGACCGGGACAAAGGCGAAGGGCTCCCGGGCGCGAACGTGGTGGTCGTCGGCGGCAACACCGGCGCTTCCACCGACCCTGACGGCGCCTATGTGATCATGAACCTCCAGCCGGGCACCTACCAACTCCGCGTGACGCTGGTCGGCTACGGCCCGGTCAGCATCAACCAGGTGAGGGTGACCGCCGATCAAACGACGGTGATCGATGCCTCCATGACCAGTTCCGCGGTGGAACTCGAGGACGTTGTGGTCCAGGCCGAGCGTCCGATGGTGCAGAAAGATCTGACCGCGACATCGTACACCATGACGAGCGAGCAGATCCGCATGCTGCCGGTGAAAGACTTCGTCGAAGTGCTCGGCATGCAGGCCGGTGTGGTTGCCAACGGCCAGACACTCTATGTCCGCGGAGGGCGCGGCAACGAAGTCGCTTTTTTGATCGACGGTATGTACGTCAATGACCCGGTGATGGGGGGGTTGGCCACGCGCATCAGCAACGAGTCGATAGCCGAATTGAATTTCCTCAGCGGGACGTTCAATGCTGAATATGGCAATGCGCTGAGCGGTATCGTCAATGTGGTGACAAAGGAGGGCGCGAAGACCTTTTCGGGCAACCTCGAGGGAAGGACAAGCCAGTTTTTCGTGGCGCCATACAAGAACTACAAGGAAAACCGTGTTGATGCCACGTTCAGCGGCCCGATTCTCGGGGAAGACCTTACCTTTTTTGCGACCATCGAGCGCGATGCGCGGGGCTCGTGGCTTCCCTTCGGCTATGACAATACTCTCAGCAGTATGGCCAAGTTCAGCACGAAGCTCCTACCGCAGGTGAAAGGCATCCTCACCTGGCGCTACAGCGAAAACGAACACCGGCCGTACAACCATTCCTGGAAGTACATCCCCGATCAGTACTTGAAAATCCGGGAGAAGAGCCGGCAACTCATGGCCTCAATAACGCATTCGGTGGCAACAAATCTCTTCTACGATATCAGAGCTTCCTACTTCAGTCAATCGTACTATTCGGGTATCGACAAGGACACGTCACAATACCTGGCGATCGGGGCGTACAGGTACATTTCTGATAAAGGGACGGGCTTCGAATTCTATGCGCTTGAAGATCCGATTGAACTTACTGACAACCGCACGGAGACATGGAATGTCAAGGCGGACCTTGTCTGGCAAATGGGGAAGCATCATGAAGTAAAAAGCGGGGTCGAGGTCAAGAAGCACAAGCTGGCGTTTTTCGATGTCTATGATCCGAAACGCACGTTTCCTTACATCACGGACTTCCAGAAACGACCCCTTGAGTTGGCGGCATATGTGCAGGACAAGATCGAGTTGAACTCACTTGTCATGAACCTCGGTCTCCGGTTCGACTACGCCGATCAGCTCTCGCCCTTCCGCAGCAATCCTCTGGATGCCAACTCCATTGTCGCCTCGAAGCCCAAAGTGCAATGGAGTCCCCGCGTTGGTGTCGCCCACCCCATCAGTGATCGGACGTCGCTGCATTTCTCGTACGGGCATTTCTTCCAGAATCCGGACTATACCCGGCTCTATGAGAATTCGCAATACGACATCAATGTGAAAGAGCCGATTTTCGGGCAGCCAAACCTTGATGCCGAGCGGACCACTGCGTACGAGGTGGGCGTTGCACATCAGTTCACCGATGCGCTGGCCGGTTCCTTCACGGCATTCTATAAGGACGTCCTAGGTCTTGTGGGTACCCGCTACTTTCCACCGTTTGTTGACGGACGCTATGTGGGGTACACGCTGTATATGAATGAAGCCTATGCGAACATCAAAGGGTTTGAGATGAAGTTCGAATTGCGCAGGACTGAGAATCTCGCGGGCGCAATGACCTATACCTATCAAGTGGCAAAAGGAAGCGCGTCGTCGGAAACCGAGGACTATCCCGGATCGACCCAATCCACGCTTCTCTATCCATTGTCGTTTGATCGACCCCATCTCTTCAACCTCAACGTGAACTATCATCTTTCGGAAAATGGCGGGCTGAGTATTTTTGGCGGACGGCCGTTCGAGAATACCATATGGGACTTTGTAGTCCGGGCGAGCAGTGGCGAACCCTATACACCAACATTGAACGGCAGGACCGTAAGCTACATCCAGAAGAACTCCGCGCGAATGCCGACGACCTATTCCATCGATCTGCAAATCAGCAAGGAATGGAAGATCGGTCCCGCGACATTTGTCGCATTCCTGGAGATTCTCAATTTGACAGATCACAAAAATGTTCTTTGGGTGTATTCCGATACGGGAGAACCGGATGTGACGTATGCTCCTCCGATTCCCTCAACCGAATACATGCTGGACCCGAGCAACTTTGGACCGCCGCGGCGGATGCGGTTGGGCGCACGGTTTCGTTTCTAATTATGCCAAGGAGAGATGGCAACCATGAAAACGTTCTTTAGTATTCTTTTCCTTGCCAGTGCGCTCCTTGCACCAGACCTGCATGCGCAGCGGGCAAAAAGCAACAAGGACCGGGAGTCGGCGGATCCCGGTCCGCGAATCGAGAGCATCGTCGACCGTGCGGGCGGACTGCACAACAAGAGCAACATCGGTGACTTCTTCGAGAACCGGGGCCGATTGTTCGCTACATCTCTCTCGCAGGGGGTGTCGGGCGAGTTCCCGATCGGCAGCGTGCATGAGTACATTTACCGCTGCGGACCCTATGTCGGCATTCCCGGCAATGTGATTCAGTCCCGATTCACTACTAAGGCCATTGAATGGGAAGCTACCGCGGGATATCATAATGTGGATAGTGCAAAGATCGCATTCAGCGACAAGCCCTATACATGGCCGAAGACCGGCTGGCCCGTGAAAGATGCATCCGGCAAGCCGGTATTTGTTTCAAACCAAGACAGTTACTGTGTCTACAACGACTCAAACAACGCAAAAGGGAAGCTCGGCATTCAGATTAATCAAACCGGATATGCATTCAGCGAGAAGGCCATCCGGGATCTGATTGTCTTCACGTTCGAAGTCACCAACTTCTCTACCCGGACATATGATAGTCTGTATTTCGGAATGTACATGGATTTCGATATCGGTGGTTATACCACCGAATACGGCGACGACCGGTACCTTTTCGACAAGAAATGGAACAGGGTATACGGGTACGACGTCGACGGATGGTCGGATGAATGGAAGACCCCGACGGGTGTGTTCGGCCTCATGATGATGCGAACTCCCTACATCAATGGTGTGGAACCCGGAATTACGGATCTCCACTGGTGCACATACGATGATGACAATATCAATGACGAAAACCTCTTGTATGGACGTATGGCCAGTACCCAGGAATTGTATTCGTCGAAGGATGGGCCGCGGTACTTCCACCTCGGGGCAAATGCACCCAACTTGCACTTTGACGATTTCTCAAGCCAGCCTGCCGCAGGGCTCGATCCCGTGACCATCCTCAGCTCAGGTCCGTACAGGCTGGTGGTTGGGGATACTCTGAAGTTTGTTGTCGGCATGATTGCCGGTAACACGGTTGCAGAGCTCGATTCCACCACGGTCCATGCCTATGACCTGCTGGCAAAGAACTTCGTTGTCACACAGCCCCCGGATCCACCGAAGGTGACCGCCGTGGCAGGGGATAAACGAGTCACCCTCACCTGGGATAGTCGATCAGAGACCATTCGGGATCCTCTTTCAGGTAAGCTGAGTTTCGAGGGGTACCGGCTGTACAAGAGTATCGACAAGGGGCTGCATTGGGACCAGATTGACAGAAACTTGATGCCCAATACAGGTGCCGATCCGATTCCTCTTGCCATATTTGACCGGGTTGACGGGCAGGGGCCGGACAATGGTGTCCAGTACAGCTATGTTGATACCAACGTAGCGAACGGGTTTGACTACCGGTATTCTGTAACAGGTTTCAGCATCGATGAAGCCCGGGCTACTATGCTTGAGAGTGCGCGAGGCAATACCGTTGAAGATATCAACTACGTGATTGCCGTTCCGCGGTCTGCTGCAATCGGCCGGGTTCCGGTGACGGCAACTGTCCCTCACCAGACCGGGACAGGTGCGTCACACGTCGTCTTTGATGTGCGTCCGCTCGATGTTGTTGATGCCGGTGGACGGGACTACCAGATCACATTCGGCCCCGTTGCAACGGTCCACCTCGGCAATCTCCGTTCGGCGATCCAGTTGAGCGTCGACGCGAACGGAGCGAAGACGGCAGAAACATTCAGCCTCACGTTTGCCTCGGCAACACAATTTGTGCTGCGGAACCTCACCGAAGGGACGGTGGTGAACGCTGCAGGTACCTATCAATCGGGCACGCCGGTTGTTTTTGAAGGGCTTCGTCTGACACTCACCGACGATAGCACGGCGGCGGTTGCGGAACGTCCTGAGCAAGGGGACTCATTGGTCATTGGCCCGGGGATCTCTGTCACGAGCAGTTCACAAACAGTACTGCCCATCCGGCCGTTTTCCTACGGAGTTGGGTACAGCACGACAACAGGTGTGGTTTTTGGAATACAGCTCGCTGACACATTGCCGGCAAGCAAGGTTACGTACAAGGACATCTATACCTTCTCCACCAGCCAGGCAGGCGCAACACAGTCCATCACCGATGCTGACCTGGAGAAGGTGAAGGTTGTTCCCAACCCCTACCTCGTCTCCTCCTTGTACGAACCGGAATTCGGCATTATACGACGTGAGCCCATTCGCCAGATACGGTTTAACAATCTTCCTTCCGATTGCACGATCTACATCTTCAACGTTGCAGGCGACAAGGTGCAGACGATCGAACACCACAGTGACAACGGGACAGAATCATGGGATCTGAGGGCTGCAGGCGGGCGTGAGATTGCGCCGGGCATCTATCTCTTCCTTGTCAAAACCGATACTGCGCAGAAACTGGGCCGCTTCGCGGTGATCAAATAGGAGACCAGCCATGAAACGAACCATTCTTCTTGTTGCGGGCCTCATATTCAGTGTCCACGGCCAACTCTTCGCAGAGAATCCGAACATCGGCACCTCGGGAGCGCAGTTCCTGAAAATCCCCGTGGGTCCTCGTGCAACCGCAATGGGCGGAGCTTACGTGTCGAACGCGAATGATGCTTCTGCGCTCTTCTGGAATCCCGCCGGAATTGTCAATGTAAAAGATAATGAACTCTTTGCCTCCTATACCTCACTCTGGGCGGGGCTCAACCTCAGTCATGCTGCTCTCGTTGTCTCGACGGCGAACATCGGGACCTTTGGATTTTCGATGAGTCTGCTGACCATGGGAGAGATGGAAGTGACCACGGAATTGCAGCCGGAGGGTACGGGGCAGAAGTTTGACGCTCAGGATCTCATGCTGGGTGTCAGCTACGCACGGCATCTGACAGAAGATTTTTCTGTCGGAGTAACCATGAAGCTCGTCAACCAGCGAATCTGGAATGAAACCGCGAGTGGCTTTGCGTTCGATGTCGGGACCCAGTACCGGATCGGCATTGAGGATCTGGCGATCGGCATGAGCATGTCGAATTTCGGTCCGGATATGAAGTACGACGGGCGCGACCTTTCGGTGCAGTACGATGGCAGCACCCAGAATCCCGAGAATCGACTGACTCCGGCACAACTCGCCGCAGAGGACTACCCGTTACCGTTGTTTTTCCAGGTAGGTGTCTCGATGACAGTGGTGAATGCAGAGGGTTTCAGGATGCATATTGCCGCCGATGCAGCCCATCCGAACGACAACAAGGAGCGGGTTAACGTCGGAACGGAATTGTCCATCCTTGGGAACTTCTTTATCCGCGGCGGATACAGATTCGGGTATGACACTGAACGGGGGACCTTCGGGGCCGGTGTTATCGCCCCGGTGGGAGGGGCCATGGTGACGTTTGACTACGCCTATGCGATGTACGATTTGCTGCCGAGTGTGAACCGCTTCTCAATTGGCGTGCGGTTTTGACGTGATCCGGATGAATCACCATTGTACGGTGAACATCGTCGATGCAACCTCCACAGAGGTTCCCGTCAGCAATCCCGTAGCGCGGAATGATCCTGCGTCTGCCAGGCTTATGGACGAGACGACCACGTGGCCGTAGTTGTTGGGAGTTGCATGCGGATAGGTGCCGATAGTCGTATAGGTGCTTCCGGATCTTTTTTCGATTGTCAATGACACGCCGGCTCCGTCAAAATCCGCTGCCGATTCCAATCGCCAGTAGATGACGGCGACGCCGCCGAGACCTCTGAAGGCGGTACCTTCGCCGGAGAGTGCGGAGTTCGAAGCATTCGTGCCAGTACCGAGCGTGAGCTTGTTTGTGAATTTCGGTACGCTTGAGGGGGGTTCGTCCTCAGTGCAGGAGGAGAACATACAGGCCATCGCAAGTGTAACAATGCAGATCAGAGAACGCATGGAAGATGCTGTTGTGGATGAACAGAAGCGGGAGTTGATGTCAGCAACCGCGGATATGTGTACGTGGACCGGGGACCTCCTGACCGGTTTCGGTCACGGTGTTGTCCTTATCGACAAAGACTACAGCGGGCCGGAAGCCGGACACCATTGATTCCGGGACCTCGGCATAACTGGCGATGATGATGATGTCGCCGGGACCTGCAAGGTGGGCGGCTGCGCCGTTCACGCATATGTCACGCGAACCTTCGACGCCCGTGATGGCGTAGGTTTCGAATCTCGTGCCGCGGGTGACATTCCACACATTGACCGCTTCGTACTCCGCGATGTGTGCGTGGTTCAGCAAATCGGGCGGGATCGTCAGGCTTCCTTCGTAGTGAAGGTTTGCCTCGGTAACGCGGGCACGGTGAATTTTCGCCCGGAGCATGCGGCGGGTTGGTTCGGCGTGCATCAGGTGTAGTCTTTCAATTGGCCTGTGCGCGGAGCGAAAAGCGGGGAACTACCACGTAAAACAGCTCGCCATTGGGACGCCGCATCAGGTAGGTCCCTTCCATTGTCCCTTCGAACGTATCAAGAACGCAGTAACTGTTATATTCGTGTCCCTTGTTCGGATGAATAACCGGCTGCTGGCCGACAACACCTTCACCCTCCACTTCGCGAAGCTCATCGGAGGCATTCCGGATGAACCAGTGACGCCGCAGAAGCTGAACGGGCTCCTGACTGTTGTTATCGATGCGAATAAAATAGGCAAAGACGAACTTCTTCGAGATTGCGTCGGATTGCCCGTCCAGATAGAGAGGGCGAACGGTAATGGTGATGTTCTCAGTTGTCGATTCGTACGGTTGCATGGAGAAGAGGTATTCCATAGTGTGCCCGGTGATCACATGCGAATATCAAGCGTTGGGGGTACTGTGCTTTCCACTAAACGGCCGCCTTCGTTGTACGTCTGCGTTCGACTATGCCGGTTCCACCCGAGGAGTTGCAGCGGGCGCCGCTCGAAATCTTCGCGGCGGTTGCCCACCACTGCGATAGTGTATACGCTCATAACGGTGCCCGACGCTGCTTGTTGGGGACCGTGGGGACCACTATATACAGCCGGCACGTTTGGCATAGGTGTCTAACTCGTCAACAGCGAAACCCGGTGGAGAGTTCAGAGTAACTTGTACAAAAGATAGTATGTGGCGAAGGCAAAAACAACGGTCCCGGTTCAAAAAGGCGGCTCTTGTGATATGGGACACACCCCGATGTGTACTCACAGGAACCGCCGCAAATTCACCGCATCACGGGGGAGGAATCGCGTGTCATCTTCCCTTCACGCAGTATCTCGATGATCTTATAGGTGCCGAGCTTTCTGGCTTTCAGGAATCCTGACCACGCCATCTCGGCAAACAGTCCGTCGTGTAGTCGATCGAACAACCATTCATTCGTGTATTCAGGAGTCTCCTGCTTGATCCCCGCCTGCATTTCGAAAAGCCACTGACGGTTGAAACGTTCTTGTGACCCGATGGGTGGTGTCATAATGATCGGGATACCGAGGGCACAATAGAAGGAGAGTTCGCTGGGTTTTGTCCACAGAATGTCAGTCTCATGAAGTACCTGCGAAAATTGGTCGAAATACTCCCGCGGCGATGCGGCGTAGTAGACACGCAGGTTCTGAGAGCCCGGGAGAATGGTGTTTTGTACATCGAGGAAGTAGTCGCGGACTTCCGTCCGGGTTCCTGCCACCAGATTAAGTGCGATCTCTCCGGCGCGGATGCGACCCGTCAGGCTGCGCGCAATGGCCGACCCGATCTCCTTTTGGGCACCTGCCCCGCCAACGGCATACGTAATGGTCATGACGCGGTCGTGGTGGAAGGTGCAATGTTCAGCGCCGAGAAAGTGTTCGATATTCCGATTGTGCAACGGCCAGAATCGCTGGGATGGATCCAGGTAGTGCAACCGCTGTCCGAGATCCGCACGCAATGTGGGGAAGTCCGGTCCGCCAAGCAATTCGGTAGGGAGTGGAAATCCAGTGAGGAAAATGCGCTCTTCGGGAACCCCGTATGCTTTCAATCGTTGCGCGGCTTTGCCGCAGGGAGCAAAGTACGCAATATGACTGTCCCACGGGTTTTTTGCCACCCAGACACGATTCAAGTCGGCATCGCAGATGATGCAGAAGACACGATGTGTTCCACGGTTGTCAGCGGCGATTGCCGGCGCAAAGAACGAAGTTACGATCGGGAGGTGGGTATCGGCCACATGCTCCAGCATGCCCGCACACAAGCCCTGGCGGATGAGGGAAGAAAGGAGCTCCACCTGAAATGTCGGACGGGAAAGGTTGCGGCTGGGGTAGAATGAAGGGATGTGCAGTAGCGCGTCGAGCATCTGGAAGATCTGTTTGCCGATCACCGGAATGCCGCGCGCGCGCGAAATCGCCCCGTAGGCGGCGAGCAAGCGGGTCCAGAGCTGGCGCTCGGTATTGCTCGCCGCATCGTTCTTGCCTACCACGATGATGCCTTCTTCTGCAATGCCACGCAGAGGATAGACCGCGCGTTGATGGCCGTAGCCCATGTCGGCGGCAACCACCCACGCGGCGCAGCTGTCAGACTCGTTGGCTCCAATCATGCTCTTCGTCGATCCTCTTCTTACTTGTCAAATGCCTGGTTTCTCCACATTTTCTTCATGTCATAGGGTGCCGGCGGGCCCCCCAGGTAGCGGTGAAACCAATCAAGATGCGCATTATAGTAGAAGGGCATGGACTTGATGCCGCTTGGCCAATGTCCGTCGTTTTCGAATACGATCAGGCGCGAGGGTACCCGCATCTTCTGAAGGTCAGTGAAGAATTCAAGACTCTGCGTATATGGCACGCGGTAATCCCGCTCACCCGTGATGATCAGGCATGGCGTCTTGAAATTCTTGACGAAACCGTTTGGCGACCACTTCTGGTACAGACTCGATTCCCAGGGGGGGCCCTGCAGATCGTATTCTGGAAACCAGAGTTCTTCGGTTGCTCCGTGCATAGCTTGAAGATTGTAGACGCCCATCATTGCGGCGATGGCTTTGAATCGCTGCGTGTGTCCTTCCAGCCACATCATCATATAGCCGCCGTAGGACCACCCCATCGCTCCCATCCGGCTGGCATCAACAAACGGCAACCGCGCAAGCGAGTCGGTCACTGCCATCACGTCGTCGTACACCTTCCCTCCCCAGTCACGGGAAATCGCTGCGGTGAATTCCTGTCCATATCCCGTGGAACCATGGGGGTTCGGGAATGCCACAATGTACCCGGCGCCCGGATAGACCTGCCAGTCCCCGCGGAAGCCATCCGTCCACTGCATCTGGGGCCCACCATGGACATTCAGGATCAACGGGTATTTCTTTGTCGGATCAAAGTCGTGAGGTGTCACGATGAATGTGTGAATCAGGCGTCCGGTGGGTGACGGAATCCAGAGCTCTTCTGCCGGACGGATGTCCACAGAATCCTGCATCTCTTTGTTGAATGTTGTGAGCCGGCGCAGGGAGGACCCGTGTGAGTCCATGGTCCAGAGTTCGCGCGGCTCGCCGACAGACCGCCGAACACATGCTATTGTTGAGCCATATGCCGGCGACACTGAAGGCATCAATGGTTTTTGCATCGGCAAGAAGACTGATCGTTCTTGTAGCGATGTTGATGCTGTAGAGCGGTACGTGTCCTTTCACGTCGGCTGTGAAGTAGATTGTTCGTGAGTCGTGTGCCCAGGCAAGCCCGGTTACCCAGTTGTCGAACGAGCCGGTAAGAATGCTCGTCTGCTGCGTTTTGCGGTCAAATAGGGCGATGCGGAAACAGTCGGCTTCGTAGTTCGGTGTCGCCTGGGTAATGTAGGCAATGTACTTGCCGTCCGGTGAATAGACCGGATTGCCGTCTGACGCTGTATTAGACGAAGTGATGTTTCTCGACGTTCCGCCGGCCAAGGGCACGATCCAGAGATCTTTGTTGGTATTCTCGGCTTCGTGTGGATCATGGTTGGAAACGTAGCAGAGTTCTTTGCTATCCGGAGAGAGTGCGTATCCGCCACCTCCCAGGGAGAAAGCAGGAGCATCAAAGTCGCCCGGAGTCAGATCGCGGTACTCTTTCTTCTCAACTTCGTAGAGCAGGATGTGCGACCTCCTGCCATCCTTCCACGATGTCCAATGACGGTAGAGGAGTGCGTCTGCCATATGCGCCTTGAGAGGTCCATGCTCTCGGGCATCGCTGATCGACGTATTGCAGCTGTCTGATGCGCCGCATTCGGGGAACACGTCTGAAGAAAAAACGACCGCGCGTCCATCCGGAGACCAGATCGCCTCGTTGACCCCTGCGCTGAAATTGGTAAGCTGTCGGGGTTCGCCTCCGTTCTCGGGTATCGACCAGGCCTGTGATCCGTTCTTGCGGGTGGAGAGAAAAAGAATGCTTTTGCCGTCTGGTGACCAACGCGGTGCATTGTCTGTTGCCGGATTGTTGGTCATCCGGCGCAGCCCGGTGCCGTCTGTACGGATCACATAAATCTCCGAGTTCCCCCTTCCCTGTGCAAGACTGTCTTCATGGACCACGAAGGCGATCTGCGTGCCATCGGACGAAATCTGAGGGTCATCAATAGTCCGCAGCCGGTACAGGTCCTCAATGGTAAATGCGCGTTTTTGGGAGATGCCTGGAATGGCAAGGCAGCAGACAAGAAGACACAGGGCAAATCTTCGCATGGAGGGGACTCCTTGGATTCGTAGTTATCGTTCTAACTTAGCGAAGAGCGTTCTTTTATGCAATTCCTTGAAATTCACGTGTTCTCTGTCGATATTAGCAGTGTACCATGACAAACGAAACCGTATCTTCGTCAGCCAGCGCCCGTATAGACCTCGGCGCATTCCGACACAATCTTCAGGCCGTCCGGTCCTACGTCGGGTCAGACGTCCGTATCATGGCGGTGATCAAGGCCGATGGCTACGGACACGGCATGCCGCAGCTGGCAAGGGCGGCAGAAGGATTTGGCGTCACCGATTTTGGTGTCGCGCGTGTGCACGAAGGGGTGGAATTGCGTCTGCACCAGCCGTCTGCTTCAATCCTCGTGTTTGAAGTGCCGCGGAGTGATTCCCTTCCTGCGGCACTCCAGAATCGTCTTGAGTTGACGACAGTCTCGGATGAGACCACGAGCGAAATAGAAGATGCTGCGCGCCGCGCAGGAATCAACGTGCGAGTCCAGGTGAAGGTGGATACCGGGATGGGGCGTCTCGGTCTTCCGCCCGCTCAAGCCATCCGCGTTGTAGAGCGTGTCGCACGGTCGCCATGGCTCGATCTGGCGGGTGTGTACAGCCATTTTGCGACTTCGGAGATACCGGATCAGGGATTCGCACGTGAACAGCTTTCCCGGTTTCAAGAAGTACTTGATGCGGCGCAACGATCAGGAATTTCCATTCCGCTGCGTCATATGGCTAACAGCGGCGCGATCATTTCCTTACCGGAGTCGTCTTCTCGATCTCGTACGTCCAGGAATCATGCTCTACGGGTATCCTCCGGGCGCTGGAATGCCTGAGCGTTTTCCGGTCCTGCCGGTACTCTCCCTTGTTTCGCGTGTTGCGTTTGTGAAAACCGTCCCCGCGAACACCAGTATTTCCTACGGTCGCCGGTACTACACGCGCAGCACCACCCGGATTGCCACTGTGCCGGTGGGCTACGCCGATGGGTATCCCAGGATGTTGACCGGCAAGGCCACTGCCCTCGTAAACGGTGTGCGCTATCCCGTCGTCGGGACGATCTGCATGGACCAGTTGATGCTCGACCTGGGACCGGAATCCGCTGTTCGTGCGGGGGATGAAGTCGTGTTGATCGGAGAATCGGGTCCCGAACGCATCACGGCCTGGGACATCGCAAGCATCATAGGGAGCATTCCCTACGAGATCACCTGTGTGATTACTAAAAGGGTGCAAAGAGTATATGTCCCGCCGGGTTGAATGAGATCACCTCAGATCAGGTTGCGTGTGAGGCGGTGAAGTTGTACATTTAATACATATAGTGGCAAATTAACCTCCTAACTCGTTATTAAAGGATGACACAAATGAAAGTCGGAATTGCCCTCGCCGTCGTTGCTCTGTCAGGAAGTATGATGCTGAACGCAGTTGCCCAGACGGCCGGGACAACGAAGCAGCAGAAACAACAAGTGGTTTCCCGGGAGGCAAAAGAGACCTTCGTATGCCCGATGCACGCAGATGTCTCCGCAGACAAAGCGGGCAAGTGCACGAAGTGCGGCATGGCGCTGGAGAAGCGGGTTGCGGCGGCCGGTGCAAAAGATGCAATGCAACATGCCGACGGAAAAGCGTGTGAAGGGAAGGCCAAGGAGCAGTGCATGAAGGACTGCCGAGGGCAAGGCCAAGGAAGGTTGTGAGAGAAAGTGCGCCAAAGAGGGGGAAGCCGGCTGTGCCGGGAAGCACTAACGATTCCCCTTCGCATACTGGAGGATCTACACCATGACGATCCTTGTCGTTGATGATGAGACAGCCTACAGGCTGGTGCTGCGAACTGTTCTGAAGGATGCGGGATACGATGTTGTTCTGGGGGAGAACGGTGAAGATGCCCTGAAGAAGCTCAAGGAGAACAAGATCGATCTCGTCATTTCTGACATATACATGCCGCTGATGGATGGCATCCGCTTCCACAAGGAAGTGCGGGCCCTTCCTGAGTTTTCGACATTGCCATTCCTCTTTGTGTCGGCGTTCGACGACCAACACACACTGGAGGCTGTGAAAGACCCGCGGTATGACGGATTCCTCCGCAAGGCTCGCCCGGTCGAAGAAATGAAAGAGTGGATATCGTTTCTGACCACGCCCGTCGAAAAACGCAGCAAGTATCCCCCGGGGGGTACCCGCTCCCGCCTGAACCAACAACTGCGAGGGGGGAGGTAGTCTCTTCTCCCCCTCGTGTCGGTGTTTCGATCTGCTCATAAGGAAGCCACTTCATGTCTGACCACATCCGTACTCCTGCGACGCTTATCACCGGTGCAAACGGAGAGATGGGTCATGGATTGATCGAGCGGCTGGCGAAAGACGGAAATCAGAATGTCATTGCAATCGACGTGCGCCCGCTGGACGATGAGATCAAAGCGCAGTGCGGTGCGGTACTGGTCGGCGACATACTCGATGCGCGGTTGATGGAGCGACTGGCGAGTGAGTATGAGATCCACACCATCTACCATCTGGCCGCATTGCTTTCCACCCGCGCGGAATTCACACCCGAGGCCGCCCATAGGGTGAATGTTGAAGGGACGATGTATCTCCTGAAGCTTGCCATCGAGCAATCGCGCTGGCAGGGTGCACCGGTGAAATTCCTCTTCCCGAGTTCAATCGCTGTGTATGGATTACCTTCGCTTGAGGTGAAGCGGAAGGCCGGGAAAGTCAAAGAGCATGAATGGAATCAACCGGTGACGATGTACGGCTGTAACAAGCTGTACTGCGAACATCTCGGGCGCTACTACACTACGCATTACCGTCAACTGGCGGCGGATGCGGAGAAGGCGGGGGTAGATTTCCGTGCCATCAGATTCCCGGGTCTGATCTCTGCGGTCACCGTACCGAGCGGCGGAACCAGCGACTATGCTCCCGAAATGCTTCATGCCGCGGCTCAGGGAAAGAGCTATGGTTGCTTTGTACGGCAGGACGTCCGTATTCCCTTTATGGCGATGCCTGATGCCATCACCGCATTGCTCGCCCTTCAGGGCACGCCGCGGAAGGACCTTTCCCGGTGCGTTTACAACATCGGCAGCTTCAATCCCTCGGCAGGGGAGATTCGGGCCATCGTCCTCAGCGCATTCCCTGATGCTGATATCCATTTTTCGCCCGATGACAAGCGGCAGGCGATCGTCGATTCGTGGCCGGAGGATGTTGATGACTCCGCTGCGCGGGCAGACTGGGGCCTTTCACCCGCCTATGATGAACAACGCGCGTTCGAAGAGTATCTGATTCCCGTTATTAGTAAACGCTACCACGCTCATTGATTGACAATCCGGAAGGAGCAGAGTCCAGGGATGAGGATGTGTGCGCCGCGTTTGGTTCTGCTTCTGTCTCTCGGCTACGCAGGCACGGTATATTCTGGCGTTCCTCCGGATTCCGTAGCGCGGGCACTGCTTCGTGCCGGCTTCGGCGATAACAAGGCACACTCTCTCCTGAAAGAACTCACAGAACAGGCAGGCCATCGGTTGAGTGGTTCTGCCGGATCACTCAAAGCGCTCGATGTGACTCAACAGATGATGCGTGAGGCCGGACTCACACATGTGTGCGTTGAATCGGTGATGGTTCCGCACTGGGATCGGGGAACCATTGAGGAGGTTGTTCTGCTGGATGCCGGCGGTCAACCCGTCAGGCCACTCGCGGTCTGTGCGCTCGGCGGAAGTGTTGGCACCCCCGTCGAAGGCCTCGCGGCCGATGTTGTTGAGGTGCGATCGTTCGATCAGCTCCACGCCCTAGGAAAGGCAGCGGTGGGGAAGGTTGTCTTCTTCAACCGTCCGATGGATCCGACACAACTGGATCCCTTCATTGCCTACTCTGGGGCCGTCGACCAACGCGGGCGTGGGGCGGTGGAGGCTGCACGTGCAGGCGGGGTGGCAGCTATTGTACGCTCCATGACATTAGCACACGACAATGTTCCGCATACCGGCTCGATGGGCTATGTTGATAGTGTTCGCAAAGTTCCTGCGGTGGCTATAGGCATTCAGGACGCGGACCGTCTCAGTGCGATGATCGCCCAGGGCACGACTCCGCGCATCCGCATGCGTCTCGATTGCCGGACGTTTCCTGATGCCCCGTCCGGGAATGCGCTCGGTGAGCTGACCGGGACTGAGTTTCCGGATCAGGTGATCGTGGTGGGGGGGCATATCGACGCCTGGGACAAGGGAAACGGCGCCCACGATGACGGCGCCGGTTGTGTGCAAGCGATTGAGGCGTTGCGTTTGTTGCGTGAGATAGGCGTTCAGCCGCGAAGGACAATCCGCGCCGTCATGTTCATGAACGAAGAAAACGGTCTCAGGGGCGGACGTGGCTACGCAGCTTCGTCCAATCGCAGCAGCGAGAAGCATATCGCCGCCCTTGAAAGCGACCGGGGCGGCTTTGCACCACGGGGGTTTTCCGTTCAGGCAGACTCCGCGACTGTCGCACGCGTGCGGCAGTGGCAGCCCTATCTGGAACTCCTGGATGCAGGGAAAGTGGAAGCCGGTCACGGCGGCGTGGATATCACGCCCATTGTGGAGCAAGGTACACCGGGGTTTGGTTTGCTTGTTGACCGGCAGAGATACTTCGACTATCACCATTCTGAGAATGATACTCTTGACAAAGTGCACCCGCGCGAGCTCGAGCACGGAGCAATTGTGATGGCACTGCTCCTGTATCTTATTTCCGAACACGGGCTCTGAGTTCAGCTTGCGGGTACGGTGGCGAAGATGGGAGATGCTTCGACGGCACTGCGGGCCTACCAACGGGCAATGGACCTGGGAACGCATGATCCGCTTGCCCATCTCAATGCCGGGATACTCCTGTATCAGCGCGGATACACAGCAGAAGGAATCGAAAGAGTGCGAGCAAGCCTTGCACTCGATTCTGCATGTGTGGCTGCCGCTCTTACGCTTGGAACACTGTGGATGCACGATGGCCGGCATGATGAAGAGGCGTTGAAGTGGCTTGAACGTGCCGTGCAGCTTGATCCGTCACGCGAAGATGCTCGTCAGCGGGCGGCGTTGTGCCGGAAACGGATAACCGCATTGCAGCAGCACTAGCGAAGGTTTTCTCATGGAACATCACGGCTGCATTCTTGTCATCGACGACGACCCGGACTTCCTCACCGGCATGATCGCCCTCCTCAGGGCGGAAGGGTACACGGTCTTCACGGCTCCGGATTGCGCGACTGCCTGGGATGTGCTCGTGGAGCAGAACCCGGAAGTCGTGATGCTGGATTGGAACCTTCCCGGATCGGATGGGCTCAGTCTTCTCCGACAAATGCGTGCTTCTCCGGACCACAGGAACCGCTACACGATCATGGTGACCGCGCGCAGTGGCCGCCAGGATCTCGTTCGCGGCATCCATGAAGGAGCCGACGACTACCTCACAAAGCCGTTTGACAATACGGAGTTGATTGCGCGCATCGGGGTGGGCTTCCGCACACGAAGACTCGAAGACGAACTTGCAGAACAGATTCGCAAGACCACGGTACTGGAGATGGCCGGGACGGTTGCCCATGAAATCGGCAACCCGCTTGCCGCCGCCAAGCTGCTTCAGCAACGTATTGCCCTGCGTATCGATCCGGGAAACGCCCCTGAACTTGCCCGGGAACTGACCGCGCTTGGTGCCGAACTTCACCGCATCGAGGGCCTCGTTCGGAAGGCCCAATCGCTTAACCGCATCAACACTAAACCGTATGCCGCCGATCTTCAAATTATTGATCTCCACGAAGAACCCCCTCCTCAATAACTCTTTTTTTCCGGCCCATCGAAAATCCGCCTCCCTGCGTGTAGATATGGTGAATCGGGATCGGTCCCATCATATTCCTTATATGCCACCGGGAGGTTTGCATGGCAACACCTGAAGCGTTGTTTTCCAGCATGGTCCGCTCAGGGCGGACAACCTATTTCGTCGACGTGAAAGAGGCCAAAAACGGCCAAAAGTATCTCACGATCACAGAAAACCGCCTCGAAGACGGAGACAAGAAATCGCGGGTGACCGTTCGCGTGTTCAAAGAAAGCATCGACCAGTTTAGACAGGCAATTGACGAGGCTGCAGCTGCGGTGACCAACTAGGCGCAACGCTCACCTCCCGATCAATGCTGAACTCAGCATGAGAATTCGGTGAGGGAGAGTGACCCCTTTGCGTGATGGTGTGCATCCTATTGGTAAACGAACACATAGTGCGTTCAATCGCATGCACACATCACTCTGAGGGCCATATTTCTATGGAACACCTGACGCTGGAGACATTTCGTACCAAGGTCTTTGACTTCGAGGGTAACAAGGACTGGAAATTTGCGGGAGAACTTCCCTGTATTATCGATTTCTATGCGGACTGGTGTGGCCCCTGCAAGATGGTTGCCCCGGTTCTTGAGGAGTTGTCAAAAGAATATGCGGGGAAGATCAATGTGTACAAGGTTGACACCGAAGCCCAGCAGGACCTGGCGGCAAAGTTCGGGATCCGGAGCATACCTTCGTTGCTTTTCGTGCCCAAAGACGGGAAGCCACAAATGGCAATGGGCGCTCTGCCAAAGCAGGCATTCAAAGAAGCGATTAAGGACGTCCTCGGTGTGAACTAACCGACCCTTGATTGATTTCGCTGCCTACGCGCGGAGACACAGGGTCGATGGAGTCTTGTCCTCTCTGTGCCTCAGTGTCGGCCTGGCTCTCAATGCCCGGTGCGTTGGGCGGGCTTCTGCGTTCTCATTTCTCTGATCCTTCATTTCTCTGATCCTTCACTCCCGGCAGTTGACGATTCCCTTCCCGTTTAGTATCTTCTTCTCATGAAATGCGTATAGTGAGTCATATCTACTTACAGGAGGACTCTTGGCACCTATTCGTGTGCTGGTACTTGCGGCGATTTCGGCCCTCGCCGTGATGATCCTGGGCTGCGGGGAATCAAAAACCGTGACGCGCGTAGAACCGGATCAGGCAATCGACCTGAGCGGCGACTGGAATGACACCGATTCACGCATGGTAGCCGAAGAGATGATCAAGGATGCACTGAATCGTCCGTGGCTCGGGGAGTTCCAGGGAGAAAAGAAGCGTTCACCGGTGGTCATCGTCGGCACCGTGCGGAACCGGTCGAGCGAGCACATCGCCTCCACGGCATTCACAAAGAATCTGGAGAGGGAGCTGATCAATTCCGGACGCGTGGAGTTTGTCGCAAACAAAGAAGAACGGAGCGAAGTCCGTGACGAGCGCACCGATCAACAGGAATTCTCCTCTCCGGAGTCGCTGAAAAAGTTTCAAATGGAAACAGGGGCGGATTTCATGCTGCGCGGCGACATCGCTTCGATTATTGACCAGGACGGCGGTTCGCGGGTGAAGTTCTACCAGGTGAACCTCGAGCTTGTCAATATCGAAACAAACAAGAAAGTCTGGATCGGCGAGAAGAAGATCAAGAAGTTGGTTCAACAAAGCGGATCGAAATTCTAACGCCGGTTCCACATGGTACAACTCCATTTTCCCAAAGCGCCGTGGTATATTGTCCCGGCGCTTTTCTTTTTGCTCATCGGATGCGGTTCTTCGGCCCAGTTTTATCGAGCGGTTGAAGAAGATATCGGGGCCGGACGCTATGCGGAGGCCATCAAAGGAGTCACCGGGCACCGTGACGCGTACGGCGACAAAAGCTCCGTACTCTACAACCTCGATCTTGGCCTCCTGTATCATTATGCCGGGATGAGCGACTCTTCGTCCTCGTATCTCCTGGCAGGCGAGCGGGAGATCGAGGATCTCTACACGAAGAGTGTCGCTCTTGCGGCCATGTCGGTGCTGCTTAATGACAATGTGCTCCCCTACGACGGAGAAGACTTTGAACGGGTACTCGTGAATGTTTTCCTGGCGCTGAACTTTGCCCGGCAAGAACTCCCGGATGAGGCAATCGTCGAGGCGCGGAAGGTCGATCTGAAGCTGCGCGAGTTCGCGCGACAGTATGAAGGAAAGAACACTTTTCAGGAAGACGCCTTCGCCCGGTATCTCGCGGGAGCTCTGTATGAATCCGGTGGCGAACTCAATGATGCGTTCATCTCGTACAAGAAGGCGCACGAGGCATACGAGACGTACGCACGTACATACAGCACGAAGGCGCCGGCGTTCCTGGTAAACGATCTTGTCCGGATGGCGAAGCAGTTGTCGTTTGCCGACGAGTACGAGAGATACCTGCGGCTGGGGGGGATCGATACCGTGACCACAAGCGGGCGGCAAGGGAGTGTCATTGTCGTTGCGTATGCCGGGCGGGCTCCGATCAAGACCGAGATACGGGGGAGCGTCTCTATTCCGGATAGCGCCGGGATTATACACACGTTCCAGATTGCACTTCCGAAATTCGAGCCACGAATGCTTGTGAAGCGTGCCTATGATGTTGCGGTACGAATTCCCGGTGACAGCGTGACGAGCATGACTACACAGACCACCGTGGCCGAAGATATTACCGCGATTGCACACCAATGCCTGGAAGACCGCCTTGCCCTTGTGTACCTCAAGAGTGGGGGGAGGGCGCTCCTGAAGTTCCTGGCTGCTGAAGCTGCCAAGTCAAAGCTCAGAGAGAAAAGCGAGAATGGACTCGTCAACTTTTTGGGATCTCTGGCCATTGATCTTGCGGTTGGCGCGACTGAACAAGCCGACGTACGATCCTGGCGGACACTTCCGGCGCAAATCCAGCTGGCGCGATTAGAGTTGGCGGCGGGCTCATATGAATTCACCGTCACCGCGACAGACAAATCCTTTCGCATTCCTTCCGAGCGGGTAGTTGTACAACCGGGCAAGGTCACGTTCCTTATCGTTGATGACGTCCGCTAACGCGGAATTCCCCTCTTTTTTTCTTTATTCCAGCATTTGTTGGGAACAATACTTCAACCCAATTTGTTAACCAGAGTATGGAAACGCACAAAACGCATTTATCGCAAAATGCAGAGATCTCGCGGAGTAGCACTTAACCACACGGTGAATCCATGCGGAAAACTATTCTCTCTACGGTCGATGTTGCGCGCCTGTTTAGCGTCACGGAAACAACCGTGAAGCGTTGGGCGGATGATGGTACTCTTCACTGCCACAAGACACCGGGCGGGCACAGAAAATTTCCTATGCGCAACGTCGTCGAGTTTGCAGAGCGGAACAAGTTCGAACCGGCCGGCGTGCTGGCGCTGCCCGCGCATGATGATCTGGGCGCTTCTATTCAAAGGGCCATCCTCGACCGGGATTTTCCTGTGCTGGTCAACGCTTTTGAGGAGAAAGCGCTCTCACCGGATCCAACAGATCTGTATCTGTTTTTCTCCTTTCTCTACGAACACCGCATCGCTCTATGGGAAATCTACGACAAGGTTCTCTGCCCCGGCATGAGGGAGATTGGCGACCGCTGGCAACGTGGAGAAATCGGCATCAACCAGGAGCACCGTGCATCGTACGAGACGCTGGATGCACTTGCGAGGCTTCAATCGGAAATCTATGTGAAGCCCGACAATGGGAAGTCGGTGGTGTGTGCATGTCCGGGAGAAGAGCTGCATGAAATCGGCCTTCGTTCGGCCGCCAATGTTTTCGAGTCGGAAGGATGGACGACGCTCTATCTCGGGGCCCGCACACCTACGGATGCGGTGATCAGTGCGATCCAGGAGCTGCGGCCGTCGGTGCTGGCTCTGTCTCTCACGTATCCGAGTGACCCACAGCGATCTCTCGAAGATCTGCGCCATGTGAGCGCGAAAGTGCGTGCAATGGGCGTTGCCGTCGTAGTCGGCGGAACCGGGATTCCTCCGGGTACGCACGAGGTTTCATCGGTGGATGTTGTATTGGGTTCGGCCCGCGACGTTCTGGACTACCTGGCACTGAACAGCCCACCGGAGCGCCATCCGAGGGCCTGGTTGCATGAACACCGCATTGTCGATTGGCAGATCGGAGGAACCGTGATGGAGTTTTCTCAATCTGCAGCTAGGGGGATGTTGATGCCATTCGCCTGCGTATCCTTCCACGGATCTGCTGACAAACACGCGGTCCATCGTTGCCCGCCACACCGCAGAGGCGCTTTCGGCGCTTGAGAACTTGCCCGAGTCAGAATCGCGCGACCGGCTCGGGGATCTCGCACGCAAGCTTCTTGACAGGCGGCAGTAGACGCAATGGCCGCCGCGAAAAAAACACCGGAGAGTTCTCGTCTGGATGCGACGGGCGATCCGCGTGGATGATCATGCGGCTCTCTGGCATGCCATGCAAGAGGCGGGAGAGGTTGTTCCGGTTCTCGTCCTCAGCGAGGATCCTTCCTACACCGCGGATACGCACCGCCGCCTGTTCGTCCGCCGGGCGATTGCGGATCTCGATGCTCACCTCCGGCAACGGGGAACACGCCTGCATATCCGGATGGGAGTGCCAGAGAAAGAGCTTCCGTCAGCGGCAATCGCCTATGATGCCGAAGCAGTGTATGCGGTGCGTCTCTATGATCAGCCGGGCACGCAACGTGATGAAAGGATAGTGAAGGCGCTGCGCCTGATCGGCAGGCAATTTGTACAGGTGAAAGACCGCGTGCTCCGGGAAAGCCAGGAGATACAGACGGGTGATGGCGGGGCGTACCGGGTGTTCACGCCGTTCAAGCGCCGATGGTTGGAATCTGCCGATGATCTGCCCAGGTCTTTCCCCGACGTTGGCGATTTCGCGTCTATCCCTTTTGCCCCGGGGTCTGTCGCTCTCGACCGTGTCCCTGGTTTTGAGCGTGTGGAGTCCGGTATGGGTGAGTCTGCAGCCCGCAAGCGTCTCCGAGGCTTCCTCGGGTCTTCGGTGGTGCGTTATGCCGATCAACGCGACCTTCCCGCCATTGATGGAACATCGCGCCTTTCGCACCACCTTGCGTTGGGAACCATCTCCCCCCGACGTCTGTACTGGGAGGTGATGGATCTTCTGCGGGAGACGCGCAACAGCGGACGGAAAGGCATTGACACGTTTGTCTCCGAATTGATCTGGCGTGAGTTCTATTGCCATATTCTTGCAGCCTACCCCTTCGTGTTGCGTGCATCATTCCGTGAGGAGTTCCGGGGCATCAGATGGCGTCGCTCGGAGTCGGCATTCGCGCTATGGAAGGCAGGCACTACGGGCTACCCCATTGTGGACGCGGCAATGCGGCAGTTGCATGAAGAAGGATGGATGCACAACCGGGCACGAATGATTGTTGCATCATTTCTCACCAAAGACCTGCATCTCAACTGGCAATGGGGCGAGCGGTATTTCGCGGAGCGGCTCGTGGATCTGGATCTTGCATCAAACAACGGCGGCTGGCAATGGACAGCCGGTACCGGGACCGATGCATCGCCGTGGTTCCGGATCTTCAACCCTGTCTTGCAGGGAAAAAGGTTCGATCCTGACGGGGCCTATGTACGCCGTTATGTGCCGGAACTTGCGCGGGTGCCGGTTCAGACAATTCATGAACCATGGCGCATGACGCAACAGGATCAGGAAGCATGCGGTTGCATCATTGGAAAGAACTACCCCGGGAAAGTTGTGGAACATGCAGAAGAGCGTGAACTCACGCGCGCCATGTTTTCTCGCTCAACAGCTGACTAAACGCTGTCCGAATAATCGGTCAGGAATCTCCAGACTGAACGAGGTCTTTTCATGAGAATTCTCGTTGCAGGGGGTACGGGTTTCATCGGCCGTGCGCTCATACGACAGCTTTCAGCAGAGGGGAACGAGATTGTTGCGCTTGTCCGCGACGGTGCAGACGCATCCGGCATGGTCCCTCCGGGGGTGACGGTGAGCCGCTGGGACGGCATGACCGTTGGTGCATGGCGCCTTTCCCTGGAGGATGTCGATGCAGTTATCAATCTGTCCGGAGCCTCGATTGGCGGAGGACGGTGGACACCCAGGAGGAAGGAGCTCATTCTGCAAAGCCGGGTCGCTCCTACACAGGCGCTTGTCGAAGCGATGCGGGCTTCGAGGCACCGTCCCCGTGTTCTCATCAATGCGTCTGCGGTCGGGTACTACGGCATGTCCGGCGACGATGTTGTGACTGAGGAATCCTCCCCGGGAGATGATTTCCTCGGGACGACATGTCAACAGTGGGAGGCGGAAGCACTGTCGGCCGCTCCGCTTGGTGTCAGAGTAGTATTGCCGCGATTCGGCGTTGTGCTTGCTGAGGGAGGGGGAGCGCTCCATCGGATGTTATTGACATTCAGGATGTTCATTGGTGGCCCTCTCGGGTCCGGTGACCAGTGGTATCCGTGGGTCCACCGCGATGATGCCATTGCCGTGATACGTTACCTTCTGGATCATCAGGAATGTGAAGGGGGATTCAACGTGGTATCCCCGGAGTGTGTCAACATGCGTATATTGGCCCGGGAAATTGGCCGTACGCTCGGGAGACCATCATGGATGCCGGTGCCTTCCTTTGTGTTGCGCATGGTGTTCGGGTGAGATGTCCGGCATTATACTCAAGGGGCGTCGGATCATTCCCGCACGTCTCCTTGAAGCCGCTTTTCCCTTCAAGTATCCTACATCTTCGGGGAGCTCTGCAGGCTATCCTGGGCTGAGCTTCACTCTTTCCGTTTATTTCCCTATATTATCCGCATACTTCGGGTGTCCTTGACTTCCCTGAGCCTCTATGTCGGACCCCATAGTTCCTGGTATTGTGAACAAGGATGTTACTGCATGCCACCGGAATCGACATCTCAGAAACTTACATTCAGTGAATTTTCCTCCGCGACCCCTGAACAATGGAGAGCGGCCGCCGAGAAGCTCCTCAAAGGTGCCCCGTTTGACAAGAAAATGATTTCCCGCACCTATGAAGGAATCGATCTTCAACCGATATACACCCCGGATAATGGCAACTCACCGGCGATTGATCGGGAAATGCCTGGCTCTTCGCCGTTCCGGCGGGGTATCGCCGTCGAGGGTTATGTCCTCCGACCCTGGCAGGTTGCGCAGGAGATACCTTATCGCACTGCTCGATGAACTCAATGCTGCCCTCAAGAGCGATCTTGAACGCGGGCAGACCTCTGTGTACATTCCCCTCGATCGGGCGACCCGGCTCGGACTTGACGCAGACAAGGCCGACCAGTCGGCTGTCGGACTTGACGGGCTGTCGATCTCTTCGTTTGCAGATCTAAGCACCGTTCTCTCCGGAATCGACATGGCGTCGATCCCCTTGCACTTCGAAGCGGATCTGGGATCGCCCGCAGTGCTCGCAATGTGTGTAGCCGTTGGGGAGAAATCGGGTGTTCCGGCCGACCATCTCCAGGGCGCGATTGCCACAGATCCCCTTGGCATCCTCCTGTTGAACGGGAGCCTTCCGTTCGGCCTGACCACGGCGTTTGACAGAATGCATCTTACGGCGTCCTGGTCGGCGAAACATGCCCACTGCATTGAGGTCGATCGCCGTTCGTTCCAGGGTCTATCATGATGCGGGGGCAGACGCAGTTCTGGAATTGGCATGTGTCATTGCGTCGGGAGTCGAGTACGTACGTGCGATGCTGCAGCGCGGGATGACCATTGATGATGCTGCACAGCAGGTCTGGTTCTCTCTCAGTTCCGGGACGCAGTTCTTCATGGAAGTGGCCAAGTTCAGGGCAGCGCGACTGCTCTGGGCCACCGCGGTCAATGCCTTCGGAGGTTCCGAAGCGGCTCAGAAAATGCACTTGCACGTCCGGACATCGGCCTATGCTGCTACTGCAGTGGACCCGTACGTCAACATGCTCCGGACGACAACTGAGGCCTTTGCGGGCGGGGTAGGCGGATGTGACAGTATGCACGTGGGCTTCTTTGATGAGGCAGTCCGTCTTCCCGACGAATTTTCCCGCCGGATTGCCCGGAACACTCAAATCGTCCTCCAATCTGAGGCCCACCTTCCCAGAGTCATTGATCCGGCCGGCGGATCATGGTATGTGGAATCCTTGACAGACGAGATCGCGCAACGGAGCTGGACGTTCTTTCAGGAAATCGAAACCGCCGGAGGGATGGGATCCTCGATTCTCAAAGGCGAGATACAGGAGCGGATCCGCGCGGTTGCGATGCAGCGCGCTGATGGGATTGCGCGCCGCAAGGATGTTATTGTCGGGGTGAGTGCACATGCCAATGCGGACGAAATCCCTCTGGAAGGCAGGGGGGAGGATCTTGCCCTGATGCAGACGCAGCGAGCAGACGAGGTGCGGGCATACCGTACCCGCCGGGACAGCTCCGGCAGCGCTGCGGCAGTCGCACGCATCGCACTCAGGCTCAAGGAAGGCCCCGGCGGTGTCATGGCCGCCTTGATTGATGCGGCACGCCACGAAGCAACGGTGGGAGAATTGATGCGCGCTATTCCGCCATCCTCCAGCGATGAACCGGTGAGCGTTACTCCGCTGCATCCCACCCGGTTGGCATCGGGGTTCGAAGCATTGCGTCATGCGATGGTGTGGATGGCTCGGAAGCGCGGACGCCCGCTGAGGGTCTTTCTTGCAACGATGGGGTCTGTTGCACAATATAAAGCACGTGCTGATTTCGCCGCAGGGTTCTTTGCCGTGGCCGGCTGCGAGGTGATAACGGCGGCCGGTCTCCCGACGCCGGAAGAGGCGGCCAGGGCGGCATGTGCCTCCGATGCGGAAATCGTTGTTCTCTGTTCGACAGACGATACCTATCCCGGCCTTGTTGCTCCATTCTGTGCTGCTGTGAAGGAGTGTCGGAAGGACTTGACGATTGTACTGGCAGGCTACCCGCAAGAGCACATTGCGGCATTTCGTGCCGCAGGAGTGGAGGAATTCATACATCTCCGTTCGGATGTGCTGGAGACACTCAGTTCCCTTCTTGAGAAGAAGGGAGTGCGCCCATGACGCCGATGCCTGATTTTGCGAAGGTGAACCTGATTTCCCGTTCCGGCAACGGGAGCGTTGCATCATGGGCAGCCGCACTGGAACGGACGACGGGGATGCTCGTCGATGATCTGCTCTGGCAGACCACCGAGCAAATCCCCGTCAAGCCACTCTATACATCAGAGGATCTGAAGCATCTGGAACATACGGGCTTCACAGCAGGTATTCCACCGTACCTCCGTGGCCCGTATGCGACGATGTACGTCGTGCGGCCCTGGACCGTCCGCCAGTATGCCGGCTTCTCTACGGCAGAAGAGAGCAATGCTTTTTACCGGCGGAACCTTGCGGCAGGTCAGGAGGGGCTCTCCATCGCCTTCGATCTTGCTACACATCGCGGCTACGATTCAGATCATCCCCGGGTCGTCGGTGACGTGGGGAAAGCGGGTGTCGCCGTGGATTCGATTCTGGACATGAAGATCCTGTTCGATAAAATACCGCTGAACAAGATGTCGGTCTCCATGACGATGAATGGGGCTGTGTTGCCCATTATGGCGTTCTACATTGTCGCTGCCGAAGAGCAGGGTGTTCCGCTTGAGCAGCTCTCAGGGACGATTCAGAATGATATTCTCAAAGAGTACATGGTGCGCAACACCTATATTTATCCGCCTGCAGGGTCGATGCGCATTATCGCCGACATTTTTGGCTACACCTCGCGGCATATGCCGAAGTTCAATTGCATCAGCATCTCTGGATACCACATGCAGGAAGCCGGTGCGACGGCAGATCTGGAAATGGCCTATACGCTGGCGGATGGTCTGGAATATGTGCGCACGGGTCTGAAGGCAGGGATTGACATCGATGCATTTGCACCGCGTTTGTCGTTCTTCTGGGCGATCGGCATGAACTATTTCATGGAAATCGCCAAGCTGCGCGGTGCCCGCATGATCTGGGCAAAGCTGATCAGGCAATTCCATCCACAGAATGAGAAGTCCATGGCGCTGCGGACACATTCGCAGACGTCCGGATGGAGTCTTACGGAGCAGGATCCGTACAACAACGTCGTCAGGACGTGCGTTGAAGCGATGGCGGCGGCAATGGGCCACACGCAGTCTCTGCACACCAATTCTCTTGATGAAGCGATTGCGCTCCCGACCGATTTCTCGGCCCGCATCTGCGCGCAACACGCAGCTGTATTTGCAGGAAGAGACCGGGATCTGCCGGGTGATCGATCCATGGGGCGGGTCATACTACGTCGAGGCTCTGACGGATCTTCTGATGCGGCGAGCGTGGGAGCACATCCAAGAGATCGAAGGTTTGGGCGGTATGGCCAAGGCCATCGAGACCGGCTTGCCCAAGATGCGCATCGAAGAGGCGGCAGCCCGGCGGCAGGCCCATATCGACTCCGGCAGTGAAACGATCGTCGGGGTCAACAGGTACCGTCTGGCGAAAGAAGATCCGATCGCAATTCTCGAAGTTGACAACAGTGCTGTACGTGAAGCGCAGATTGCCCGATTGATGCAGCTCCGTTCCGGTCGGGACGAAGGACGGGTACAGGCAGCGCTGCAGGCCATTACGCGGAGTGCAGAATCGGGTCAGGGAAATCTTCTTGCGCTGGCAATCGAAGCCGCGCGCGCCCGGGCGAGCCTTGGCGAGATGTCCCTGGCCATGGAAAAAGTGTGGGGTCGCCATACTGCGGTCATCCGTACGATTAACGGCGTGTATTCCCGGGAGTTTGCCGTGCAAGACGAGGTCAGCACCGTCCGTGCATTGGCGGATGCATTCGCGAAAAACGAAGGGCGGCGTCCCCGTATACTGGTCGCAAAGATGGGTCAGGATGGACACGACCGCGGAGCCAAGGTGATCGCCACCGCGTTTTCCGATCTCGGCTTTGATGTCGATGTCGGTCCCCTTTTTCAGACTCCCGAAGAGACTGCCCGGCAGGCAGCGGAAAACGACGTCCATATTGTGGGTATGAGCTCGCTTGCCGGCGGCCACAAGACATTGCTGCCGGCACTGGTGGGTGAATTGAAAAAACTGGGGCGAGAGGACATTCTCGTTGTTGTCGGGGGTGTCATACCCGCGCAGGACTATGATTTTCTGCGGGCGCACGGGGCGGCGTCAATTTTCGGCCCTGGTACGGTAATAACTGTTGCCGCAAGAAAGATGCTGGAAGAACTGCAACGGAGAGTTGGATAGCATGGAAAAGAAGGGGCGGACACCGGAGTGGGTTCCGCGGAACGGCGTGGGGACGTACGCTACCACTGTGCGTGACGGTGTGGAAGGCGGGCATGACGGCATGACCGGCGGCCCGAACGGGCAGGGAGTCCCGGAGTCGGGCGGTGCCAGACGGCGCGCGCTCACCATCAATGAGTACGTTGATGGAGTGCGTTCTGGCGATCGAGTGGTCCTCGGGCGCGCAATCACGCTCATCGAGAGTAGTGTCCCCGCCCATGTATCTCTCGCCCAGCAGGTGCTCACGCAATTGCTCCCCTCAACCGGCCGCTCTTTGCGTGTAGGCATTACCGGTGTATCCGGCGCGGGCAAAAGTACATTTATTGAAGCGATCGGATGTCACCTTACAGCCTCAGGCCATCGAGTCGCGGTACTGGCGATTGATCCCAGCAGCAGCGTCACGCGCGGAAGTGTGCTGGGAGACAAAACCCGCATGGAGCGGCTTGCGCGGGATCCTCAGTGTTTCATCCGCCCCTCCCCCTCCGGTGGAACGCTCGGTGGAGTGTCGCGAAAAACCCGCGAAGCCATTCTCGTGTGTGAAGCAGCTGGTTTCGATGTCATCCTTGTGGAAACTGTCGGCGTTGGTCAGAGCGAAATTGTGGTGCGGTCAATGGTCGATTTCTTTCTCCTGCTGCTCATTACCGGTGCCGGGGATGAACTGCAGGGGATCAAGAAGGGTGTCATGGAACTAGCTGATGCGGTGGTCATCAACAAAGCCGACGGGGAAAACCGGGTGCGCGCCGAGGCCCTGCGTGCAGACACCGTACTTGCTCTACACTACTTCGCTCCGGCGACGGAAGGATGGACGTCTCCGGTATTGACATGCTCGGCGCTTTATGGCGACGGCATTGCGGGTGTGTGGAACGCCGCGGAAGAATTCCGGTCATCGGCAACTCAGCGCGGCGTTCTTCGGCAGCGACGGAATCTGCAGATGCTGGATTGGATGCACAGCATGATTGACGAACGTCTTCGCTCTCATTTTTCCTCTGACCCGGAAGTCCAGCAGATGCTTCCGGACATCGAGCGCGCCGTGCAGGCCGGGTCGATCACCGTGGCCCATGCGGCGGAACAACTGCTCTCACTCTACGAACGACGAGATCAACGGACATCCGCATGACGCCCACGCACATTGAACACATCGGCATTGCCGTTAAGAACATTAAGGAATCCCTGCCCATCTTTGAGCGTCTCCTGGGGACGGCATGTTATGCAATGGAGGAGGTTGCGGAGCAAATGGTGAAAACCGCATTTTTCAAAGTCGGGCAAACAAAAATCGAGCTCCTCGAGCCAACGGGACCTGAAAGTCCGATCGCGACATTCATCGAGAAAAGAGGGGAGGGGATCCATCATCTTGCGTTTGCCGTGCCGGACCTGCCTGCAAGTCTGGCGGAACTGCAGAATGCGGGAACCCGGCTCATCGACGCACGTCCGCGCGCCGGGGCCGAAGGGCTCCAGATCGCATTCCTGCACCCCAAGTCCACGAACAGCGTACTGGTTGAACTCTGCTCCGCCCATTGAGGCGGGCTCCATCCACAGGAACTCAGCGCATGTCCACGGTTCAAGAGAAACTCCGGCAGTTGAAAGAGAAGAACGCGCACGCCGTTCTGGGCGGCGGCGTGGAGAAAATTGAAGCGCAGCACAAAGCGGGCAAGATGACTGCGCATGAACGCCTGCATCTCCTGTTTGATAACGGCTTCTACGATGAACTCTTCCGGTTGCTCCAGCACAATTCCACGTCGTTCGGTATGGCGGGGCGCGACCTGCCGGCGGATGGTGTGGTTACCGGTCTGGGAGCCATCAACGGGCGGCTTGTGTATGCAGCATCACAGGATTTTACCGTGATGGGGGGGAGTGTAGGGTTGATGCATGCGTGGAAGATCTGTGAAATTATGGATATGGCCCTGAAGGCCGGGGCTCCTTATATTGCCATCAACGACAGCGGCGGGGCGAGAATCCAGGAGGCTGTTGATTCGCTTCAGGGATATGGCAGGATTTTCTATCACAATACGCTCCTCTCCGGCGTGGTCCCGCAGATCTCCATTATTGCCGGGCCGTGTGCCGGCGGTGCGGCGTACTCTCCGGCCCTGACGGATTTCATCATCATGGTCAAAGGCATCGGACAGATGTTCATTGCCGGGCCGGAAGTCATTCGTGAAGCGACGGGTGAATCGATTACCGCAGAGGAACTCGGCGGCGCGGATGCACAGACGGCACAAAGTGGAAACGTCCACTTCATCGCCCGTGACGATGCAGACGCGATAGAGATTGCGCAGCGCCTGTTGAGTTATCTCCCGAACAATAACACCGAAGATCCGCCTTCGCTGCACACGGGTGAACTGACCATTATTGAAGATGAGGCACTGAACAGAGTTGTGCCGGATGATCCGCGCGATCCCTACAACATGTTTGACATTCTGCAAAACATCTTCGATCCGGACACGCTGTTTGAAGTGCACAGCCATTACGCGAACAACATCATCGTGTGCTTCGCGCGGCTCAACGGGAGGGTTGTCGGGGTAGTGGCGAACCAGCCGGCGGTGAAGTTCGGTGCGATCGACATCAACGCATCCGACAAGGCGTCGCGCTTCATACGATTCTGCAATGCGTTCAATATTCCGCTCATCCAGTTTGTGGATGTGCCGGGATTCCTGCCCGGTGTGGAGCAGGAATTCGGAGGTATCATCCGGCATGGTGCGAAGATGCTCTTTTCCTTCTCTGCCTCCACGGTGCCGAAGATCACGGTGGTCGTGCGCAAAGCGTATGGCGGCGCTTATCTGGCGATGTGTGCCAAGGCGCTGGGAGCCGATCGCGTGGCCGCATGGCCGACCGCGGAAATTGCCGTGATGGGAGCTGAAGGCGCGGTGAATGTGCTCTACCGGAACGATATTAAAAAGCTCTGCCGATCCCAAGACGACCCGCGCAAACCTCATTGAGAAGTACAAAGAAGAATTCTCCACGCCGTACCAGGCTGCCGAACGCGGAATGGTGGATGCGGTGATTGAACCGAAGGCTACACGAGCGTATCTTTCTGTTGCACTGGAATCCCTTCGCAACAAACGGGACCTGCGTCCGCAGAAAAAGCATGGATTGATTCCACTCTAAGACCACAAGGATTGCACAGTGGACAACTTCACTGAAAGTCTGCAACTTCTCGTCATCGGCATGTCGGTGACGCTGGTAGTGCTCAGCGGGCTGGCGTGTCTTATCTGGGTGTTCAAGGCTGTCGATGAGCGGCTGAATACCCGCCGCATCAAGAGCTATGCAGAGAAGGTTGAAACGCGTCAGGTGGATGTCGACCTGAATGATGAAGTGGTTGCCGTGCTTGCGGCGGCAGCGGCGGTCATCCTGGGACGTCCGGTCTCAGTCAGACGCGTGCGTTTCCTGATGCCTGCAGCGGAGCCGGCCTGGGCTGTCACCGGACGGCTCAATATTATGGCATCTCATGCAATCTCAAGAAGGAAATCGCAGACATGAAAAAGCTCATGATCACCGTAAACGGAAAACGTTATGAAGTCGACGTGGAAGTTGTGCAGGATGATGATCTGATCGAACCACAATCGGTATTCCGCCCGCCGGTCCGTACGGTGGACAGCTACGTGACCCCGCCGACCGCGCCGATGCCTGTTGCGTCTTTCGGTACCCCCAAAGGGAAAGGCGCCGGTGCGGACAAGAAATCACTCACCTCGCCGATCAACGGGGTTGTTCTGGAGATCCCCGTGAAAGAAGGTGATGCCGTGAAACAGAATGACGTGCTGTTTGTCCTTGAGGCGATGAAAATGAAGACCAATATTTCGTCTCCCCAGACTGGAAAGATTAAAGCAATCAAAGTGAAGGCGGGAGACAAGATCGAGGCGGGTCAGGTCCTCCTCTCGTTCGAATAGGCGGCCGGATCATGATCGAACATCTCCAGAAGTTCGTGTTCGGGATGGGCTTCTGGTCCCTCACATGGGGCCAGGTGTTCATGCTCGCCGTCGCATCGCTTCTTATCTATCTGGCAATCCGCCGCGGATTCGAACCTCTGCTTCTTCTGCCGATAGGGCTCGGCGCGTTTCTGGCGAATCTCCCGGGAAATGGGTTGCTGACGCCGCCGCAGGGATCGGAAATCGGCGGCCTGTATTACTATCTTTCCAAGGGGATTGAGCTCGAGATCTTCCCGCCGCTGATCTTTCTTGGGATCGGGGCGATGACCGATTTCGGGCCGCTTCTCTCAAATCCCCGAACATTTCTGCTGGGTGCGGCTGCTCAACTCGGCGTATTCATTGCGCTCATGGCGGCAGTGGCACTTGGTTTTTCGCTCAAAGAAGCCGCAGCCATCGGCATCATCGGAGGGGCGGATGGACCGACAGCCATCTTCCTCACACTGAAGCTGGCACCGCATCTTCTTGGCCCCATTGCCGTCGCGGCGTATTCGTATATGGCCCTGGTGCCCCTTATTCAGCCGCCCATCATGCGTCTGCTCACGACAGCGCAGGAACGTGTGGTCGTCATGGAAACGCCGAAGCCGGTATCGCACAAAGTAAAGGTTATCTTTCCACTTGCCGTTACCGTGATCGGTGTGTTCGTTGTCCCGCCCGCGGCACCGCTTCTCGCCATGCTGATGGGAGGGAACCTGCTTCGCGAAAGTGGCGTTGTCGAGCGTCTCACCAACATGGCCCAGAATGAGCTGATCAACATCGTCACCTTTTTCCTCGGGACGTGTGTCGGGATGACGATGGCGGCAGATGTGTTTCTGCGCCTGGAGACGATCAAGATCATCGTCCTTGGCGTGGTCGCCTTCGGGTTTTCCACGGTGGGAGGAATTCTTCTCGGCAAATTGCTGTATCGTCTGTCGGGGGGGAAAATCAATCCGCTCATCGGATCAGCCGGCGTCTCTGCTGTTCCTATGGCGGCCCGCGTCTCGCATAACGTCGGTCAGGAGTACAACCCGCAGAACTACCTCCTGATGCATGCCATGGGACCCAATGTTGCCGGAGTCATCGGAACGGCCATTGCCGCCGGCGTGTTGCTGGCGATTCTTGGATAAGAGTACACAGGAGGAGACCGAGTGAATTTACTGGAAGCTGTGTTCCTGGGGATCCTGCAGGGCTTGACCGAATTCCTGCCGATCAGCAGCACCGCGCATCTTACCATTGCCGGAAAGGCTCTCGGCCTTGTCAGTCAGGAGCACCCCGAGGCATGGACGGCATTCATTGCGGTGATGCAGCTCGGAACACTCGCCGCCGTTCTTCTGTATTTCCGTCGGGATATTCTGACGATGATTGTTTCTGTGTTCCGCGATCTGGGGCAGCGCATGGGAGGAGCATGGACCGCGCCGGCATCCCCGGAAACGAGGCTTGCATGGCTTATTGTGCTGGGCACGCTGCCTGTGTCTGTGATAGGGTTTCTCTTCCGGCATCAGATTGAGGGTGCCCTGACGAAGAGCCTCCTTGTTATTGTTGCAAGTCTTGTGGGCCTGGCTGCGCTTCTCTGGTTGGCCGAAAAGATTGCGCGGCACGCACGCGAGATCCATCAATTGCACTGGGTGGATGCCCTCGTGATCGGGTTCGCCCAGGCCTGTGCTCTGATTCCGGGATCATCACGCTCCGGTACCACGATCACTGCGGGTCTGTTTCTTGGACTGAGACGGGAAACCGCAGCCCGGTTCTCGTTTCTCCTGAGCATTCCTGCCGTGCTTGCAAGCGGAGCGTTTGAACTTCTCAAGGTCTACGAGATGTCCCATGCCGGAACAGATGTTTTCCAGCTCGGCATGACAAATCTCGTAGTAGCAACCCTTGTTTCCGGGTTTTCCGGTTATGCCGCCATTGCCTGGCTGCTCCGCTATTTGATGAAAAACACCACGATGGTTTTCGTAGTGTACCGCCTGGTACTGGGTCTCGTGCTCACCGCGCTCTTGATGAGTAACGTCCTCCAACCCTGATCCCCCGCCTGCGCTGCCGGGTGTTGCCGGACATCGGTGACACTCCGGCAGGCAGTGACACGGGGCACATCCTCGCCGCCTTCAGTTTGCGTAGATTGTTCCACGCACCTTTCCAACCAACGCGTCTGTGCTGCCAACAAGAGGATGGTTCATCTATGACACCGCGTGAGACATATCACCAGGCGAAAATTGATCATTTTGTCCGGAGAGCCTCTGAATTCGTCCGCATGGGACGCTACTCGCAGGCCCGGAAGACCGTCGATGCGATTCTGGCACTGGCTCCATCCAACGGTGACGGCCAGGCGTTGCGTTCCCGGATCGAGATGACCCTTGAGGAACTGACCCACCGGCATAACGGGAACGGCAATGGACACCCAAGGAGGGGTGAGCTTATCCTGTGTGTAGATCAGGACGAACGGGTGCTGACGGCCCTCGGCACGACCCTCCGCCATCACGGCTACCGCAGCATGGGTGCGGCGAGCTACGATGAAGCGACCGATGTTCTTGCGGGTATCGTGCCGGATGTTGTGGTTTCGGAGGTGAACTTTGAGGCCGGACCGCGCGGATTCGATCTCTTCTTGTGGATGCGCAGCAATCCATCGTACAAGGAAATCCCCTTCCTCTTTCATGCGACCCGCATAGACCGCGAGATCCTCATTGCCGGCAAGCGTTTTGGCGTCGATGATTTCATTGTAAAACCGGCCGATGGCGAAGTGATCGCAGCCGCAGTTGCACAGACACTCTTACGGCGTAAGCACGTGACGGCGGAATGACGCCCTTGTTCCCGTGTTGCATTTCCTCGGTGTTCTTCTTATGTTAACCCGGTGAGAATTTCCCACCACCGCATGCCAACAGTCTATCTCGGTCGATCCTTCCACGGTGCATGATGCCACGACCTCGTGCTGTCGTGCTTGTCAGCGGGGGCATGGATAGTTGTGTAACGGCGGCAATTGCCGTGCGTGACTACGACTGTGCATTCCTCCATCTGAACTATGGCCAGCGAACGGAGCAACGCGAACTCCGGGCGTTCCGCGAGATCTCCGCATATTTCGAGATCACGCAATCGCTGGTTGTCTCGATGGAACACCTCGCGGCCATAGGGGGCTCAAGTCTCACAGACCGGACGATGCCGGTCACTCCGGCAGACCTGCACGCAACGGGTATTCCGACGTCGTATGTCCCCTTCCGGAATGCGAACCTCCTCGCTGTCGCGGTGAGCTGGGCTGAGGTCCTCTCTGCCGGAGCGGTGTTTATCGGTGCCGTGGAAGAGGACTCCTCGGGGTACCCTGATTGCCGCCGGAGATTCTACGAGGCATACAATGCTATGATCCGTGAGGGAACAAGGCCCGACACGCACATTCGCATCGTCACACCTCTGATTGATCTCACCAAAACAGAAATCGTCCGCAGGGGAGTCGAACTCCACGCGCCGTTTCAGTTGACATGGTCATGCTATCAACGGGAAGATGTCGCCTGCGGCAGGTGTGACAGCTGTGGACTTCGCTTGCGCGGTTTCCAGAATGCCGGGATCGCCGACCCCATTATGTACGCCGTCCAACCGGACTATCGCATCTAACAGGAGGTGGTATGGAGCACTTCAAATCAAGCATGTACACACTGATCGTGGAGACGTCCAGCAATCTTCCTCCTGACGTGCGCCGGGCGATACTCGCCGCTCGTGAGCGGGAGACGCCGGCGACGCAGTCGATGCTTGCGCTGGAGACCATTGCCTTGAACGTAGACCTGGCGTGCGACGGCGAAGCCCCGATCTGCCAGGACACCGGCATGCCGACGTTCGAGATCATGACGCCCGTCGGTGCAAACCAGATGCGGATGGAGGCGGACATTCGCGAGGCAATCGCCGAAGCAACAAAACAGGGAAAGCTCCGCCCCAACGCCGTGGATTCTTTGACGGGAAAGAACAGCGGGAACAACTCGGCGAAGGGTGTCCTGTTATTCATTTTCATCAATGGGAAAAGGACGAAATCGAAGTGCGCCTGTTGTTGAAGGGCGGCGGCTGCGAGAACAAGAATATTCAGTATTCCGTGCCGTGTGAACTACCTCAGCTGGGGCGCGCAGACCGTAATCTCGATGGCGTCAGGAAGTGCATCCTTCATGCGGTGTGGCAGGCACAGGGTCATGGATGCAGCGTCGGCGCGATCGGCGTTGCCATCGGCGGCGATAGAACGTCAGGATATCAGTGTGCCAAAGCACAGCTGTTCCGCTCGCTCGACGACATTAATCCGGTGCCGGAACTGGCAAAGCTCGAACAGTATATTCTCGAACATGCAAACGACCTCGGGATCGGCACCATGGGCTTCGGCGGACAGGCGACGTTGATCGGATGCAAGATCGGCGCCCTGCACAGGTTGCCCGCGAGCTTCTTCGTGTCGGTCGCGTATGATTGCTGGGCTTTCCGCCGTCTTGGAGCGATTATCGACAGCAGGACCGGTGCGCTCGTCCACTGGCTCTACAAAGATGATACGCCGGTCATCAAGATGGCACGCGGCGCCGGCATACCGTTGACCGGCCGGGAAATTCGATTGACGCTCCCCGTGTCCGAAGAACAGGTTCGCCAGCTGAAGATGGGTGATGTCGTTCTCCTGAATGGCCCCATGCACACCGGGCGTGACAGCCTCCACCACTATCTCATGACACACGATTCTCCTGTGGACTTGAGCGGTGGTGCGATATATCATTGTGGCCCGGTGGCGCTGAAGAAGGGTGAAAAGTGGTTCTTACATGCAGCCGGCCCGACCACGAGCGGCCGTGAAGAACCGTATCAGGCGGATATTCTCCGGAAGTTCCGTGTGCGAGCGGTCATCGGTAAAGGTGGCATGGGTGCGAGGACGCTCGCGGCATTGAAAGAGGTCGGCGCGGTATATCTGAACGCCATCGGGGGTGCGGCGCAGTACTACACGCAGTGCATCACGGATGTGTGGGGTGTGGACTTTCTGGATTTCGGCATTCCAGAAGCGATGTGGCACATCACGGTGAAGGACTTTCCCGTGATTGTCACGATGGATTCCCACGGGAACAGTCTCCATGCAGATGTCGAACAGCGTTCGGCGGTAGAACTTGCGAAATTCGCGGAGCCTGTGAAACTATGAAACGCCAGATTGCCTTCAACACCGTTCCGGAGATCCGCTCCATCCAGGATCTTGTCCTCCGTTCTGCACGCATCTACGGGCGCAAGCAGGCGCTGGAGGATCTCAAGGAGTCGCCGATCCCACGGCTCACGTACGCGGAAGTCCTGTCACAGGTGCTTCGGTTTGGCGCTGCGCTCCGTGACCTCGACCTGCCGGAGAGGAGTCATATCGCCATCATCAGCGAAAACCGCGTGCAGTGGAGCGTCAGCTACCTTACGCTGATGTGTTTCAATTACGTCGCCGTGCCGATCGACCGCAACCTTGGGGTCAACGACATCCTGAATATTCTGCACGAGTCGGATGCTGTTGCAGTAATCTACTCCGAGGCCTTCGAGTCCATCCTCAGCGAACGGCGCATGTCCATGAAGAAGCTGAAGGTGTACGTCAACATGGACCGTCCGGCGGAGTCGGACGGCACATTATCGATGACGGAGTTGATCGAGCAGAGTCCGGGGTGCAAAGAGGATGATCTGCCGCACATCGTGCCGGAGGAAATGGCGGAAATCATCTACACTTCGGGCTCACTCGGCCGTGCCAAGGCGGTGATGCTGAGCCAGCGCAATCTGGCCGCCAACCTCATGAGTATGGTGCGGATGGTGATGATTTACCCGGAGGATCGGTTCTTGTCGGTCCTTCCCATGCACCACAAATACGAATGTACCTGCGGCATGCTGTGCCCGCTCTACGCAGGAGCGTCGGTATATTACGCGAAATCGTTAAAGACGGTCGTGGATGACCTGCAAGCGTCGCGCGCGACGATGCTGCTCGCCGTTCCCCTGCTGTACGACAAGATGTTCAAACGGATCTACAAGTCGATACAGGAAAAGCGTCTGACATCTATGGTGATCGGGCCGCTGATCAAAGCCAGCAATTTCATGGAGTGGATCGGGTGGAAGAGCTGCAAGCGGCAGGTGTTCAAAGAGATTCATGAGCGCTTTGGAGGGCACATCCGGCTGTTCATAGCCGGTGGTGCCGCGGTGGACCCGATGGTGGCAAAGGGATTGCGGGAATTCGGGTTCACGTTTCTGCAGGGCTACGGGTTGACGGAGACTGCTCCGATTCTTGCGTTGAACCACCCGCTCAAGTTCAAGGATGAAGCGGGAGGACTTCCGTTGCCCGGTGTGACACTGAAGATACACGCCCCGAACAGCGAAGGGGTGGGGGAGGTCTGGGCGAAGGGAGACAATGTGATGTTGGGCTACTACAAGAATGAGAAGGCGACTAAAGATACGTTCGAGGGCGAGTGGTTTAGAACCGGCGATCTCGGATTCCGGGATGAGGACGGATTTCTTCATATCAGCGGCCGCATGAAAAACATCATCGTCTCCCGCCGTGGCGAGAATGTGTATCCGGAAGAAATCGAGGACCTCCTTAACCGGAGCCCGTTCGTTTTGGAATCGATGGTGTTCGGCGAACCGGACGAAAAGCATGACGAGATAATTGCGGTTCAGGTTGTTCCCGATGCAGAGGCCTTTATCGAGCTTGCGGAGAGGCGGGGGATTCAGATTACCGGTGAGCTGATGAAAGAAGTGATCGGCGGTGAAGTGGCAAAAGTGAACAAGGAGCTTCCGGGGTTCAAACAGATCCGGAAGTTCCATCTCCGGGACAACGAATTCGAGAAGACGACGACTTTGAAGGTGAAACGCTACCTTGTCAAGAAGCTCTCGTGAGCTGGTGGTCGGTGGGTGGACAGATGTACAAATGTACAGGGGGAGGGATGGACACCGGCACTGATATGCGGCGTCATTTGGGCCGTTTTCCCGCTTCGCTCGGTTGGCGTGATATTTGCACGGAGTTGTAGCCGAGAAAGTATGAAGGGAGCGGGCTCGTACCACATGGTGGAGCAGATGACATGACAAGTAACGGCGTTGTGAGCGGGGCAGGCCAGGCCATGGCGGCAGTGCCGATGGAGAGAGTGACGGAGCATACAGCCGCCAAGACGGTCAAGGCCCAGATTCCGGATGAACGGGAGACCTCTCCGCGCGTGAATGAACCCGCGCATCAGCTTCCTGTGCAGGTATACAACAGTCACGGCGAAGTTGTCCCCAGTCCCTCCCCGGCCCAAACCGACCTCACAGCATGAGGTCGGGAAGAACATGAACAGCGGCGGCCCCGGAAAGGCCGCCGCTTGTATTAGTACGCAATGCGCTACGGCTCGAAGCGCGCGGCGAGGAGATGGGGATTTGACATTCCAGCCTGTTTTTTTTATCTTCTGATACCGTTGTTTGACACCTGTGGTTCGTCTCACGAAGAATCTCACCCTCTGGTTTCCGGAGACCTCGTTTCATGCTCACCGAATTCGGTCGTGTGTTCATGTTCATTCTCATCGGTGTGGTGTTTGTCGCCATCGGGCTGGTGTTTGCCTGGTTGCTCCGTCCGCACCGTCCATACCCCAGCAAACGCACGACGTACGAGTGCGGCGAAAGCCCTGTTGGCGATACCCGCATGAGGTTCAACATCCGTTTCTATGTCATTGCGTTGATTTTCATCGTGTTCGACGTGGAAGTGGTCTTCCTCTTTCCCTGGGCGCTTGTGTATGCATCCCTCGGATGGTTTGCGTTCTTCGAGATGATGGTGTTCCTTGCAATTCTCCTTGCGGGTTATGCGTACGTGTGGCGGAAGGGCGATCTGGAGTGGGACAAACCCGCGCCGCGCATCCCGCGGTATGAACGTGGAGTAGGAGTCCGCGAGGCATCGCTCACTAAAGAAGAAATTGCCGTCTGACAGGAATGCCATGGGACTGCTCGACCAGCGCTTTGAAAACAGCAACATCATCATTACCTCCACCGACAGCCTGCTCAACTGGGCGCGTCTTTCTTCCATCTGGCCCATTCAATTCGGTCTTGCATGTTGCGCCATCGAAATGATGGCGACCGGTGCATCGCACTACGATCTGGATCGATTCGGCACGTTCTTCCGGGCTTCTCCCCGACAGGCCGATGCGATGATCGTGGCGGGTACCGTTACCCTCAAAATGGCATCACGGATCAAGGTGCTCTACGATCAGATGGCAGAGCCGCGGTATGTGATCTCCATGGGCAGCTGTTCCAACTGTGGCGGTCCGTACTGGGAACATGGCTACCACGTGCTGAAGGGGGTCGACCGGGTAATCCCTGTGGATGTGTACGTTCCCGGGTGTCCGCCCCGTCCGGAAGCTCTCATCGAAGGCTTGTTGAAGCTCAAGGAGAAAATCCGCGGCGAAAGCCTGGCAAAGAAAAGGCCTGCCTGAGTGCCCACCCTCTGACTACCGACAAAGAACCCACATGATACCTCAAGAAATCCACGACACGCTGAAGGGTACCTTCGGTGAGGCCATCCTGGAAGCGAAGCTGGATGGCGTGATGGATCCCTGGATCAAAGTTGCACCCGACAACGTCAGGGAGATTGCCAGGTTCCTCCGCGACGACGAGCGGATGCATTTCGATGCACTGATGCTGCTGAGCGGCATGGACTACACCAAGGGGCGACTGGGTGTTGTCTATCATCTTCACTCGATGAAGTGGAACCACAAAATCGTGCTGAAAGTGGAAGTACCGGCGGAGCAGCCCCATGTGCAGTCCGTCGAGGCCATCTGGAAAACCGCCGACTGGCACGAGCGCGAAGCGTTCGACATGTACGGCGTCATTGTTCGACGGCCACCCCGACTTGCGGCGCATCCTGATGCCTGATGACTGGGAAGGATTTCCGCTTCGCAAGGACTACCAGGTTCCTGAGTTCTACAATGGCATGAAAGTACCGTACTAATGGACGTCACCGTTTCAGTACACAAGGAAGGCATAACCGCGGATGTCGACGCAGGTCGCAAGCCGGTGACCATCCCCGGACTGGGGCGTGCGCTCCGGGCGGAGGAAATGGTCATCAACATGGGACCGCAGCATCCTTCCACCCATGGCGTTCTGCGACTGGAACTCGTCGTGGACGGCGAGATCGTGGTTGATGTTATTCCCCACATCGGCTACCTGCACCGGTGCTTCGAGAAGCATTGCGAGCATATGAGCAACTACCAGCAGGTGGTGCCGTACGTCGATCGCCTCGACTATGTCGCCGCGATGAGCAACGAGTTCGGCTACGCGATTGCCGTGGAGAAGCTCTTAAAAATCCAGGTGCCGGAGCGGGTCGAGTATATCCGCGTCATCATGGCGGAATTTTCCCGCATCGTCAGCCACCTGATCGCTCTCGGCACATACGGTCTCGACATGGGGGCCTTCACGCCGTTTCTGTATTGCATGCGCGATAGGGAGCATGTCCTTGATATCATCGAAGAGACCTGTGGTGCGCGCCTGCTCTACAATTACATGTGGGTGGGCGGGCTCTCTCATGACGTCAAGCCCAGTTTCCAGGACAAGACCCGTGCATTCTGCAAGTACTTCCGGCCGAAGATCGTTGAATTGAACGAACTGCTGTCCTACAACAAGATCTTTATCGAACGTACCGCCGGTGTCGGAATCCTGCCCCCGGAGGTAGCCATCAACTATGGCGCGAGCGGCCCCGTGCTCCGCGGTTCGGGCGTGAAATGGGACCTCCGGAAGAACGACCCCTACTCAATCTACAACCGGTTCGAGTTTGATATCCCGGTGGGGAAGGGGATCAAGGGTGAGGTGGGCGACTGCTGGGACCGCTATATGGTCCGCATTCATGAGATGGAACAGAGCGTCAACATTATCGAACAGGCAGTGGAGCAGCTCCCCGCAGGTGACGTGCAGTCAGCAATCCCGAAGCGTATTCGACCCGAGGCGGGGGAGGTGTACGTGCGTACGGAGACACCCAAGGGAGAGCTTGGTTTCTATGTCGTATCCGACGGGACGCAGTCACCCTACCGCGTGAAAGTCCGTCCACCGTGCTTCGTCAACCTCTCGACAATTTCTGCAATAAGCCGCGGGTCGATGATTGCCGATGTGGTGGCCATCCTCGGAAGCATTGACATTGTCCTCGGAGAAATCGACAGGTAGTTATGAAAGACTTCCTTATCAACCTTTTGCAGAATGAGATTCTTGTCTACTCCCTGATGGCGATCGTCCCGCTCGTCTGGGTGATCCCGTTCGCGCTCTTTGCCGTCTGGTGGGAGCGAAAAATCTCGGCCCATATGCAGGACCGCCTGGGTCCCATGGTGACGGGGTGGCATGGCGCCACACAGACCATTGCCGACATCCTCAAACTCATATTGAAAGAGGATATCATCCCCACTGCGGCGGACAGCAAGTTGTTCAAGCTCGCACCCTATGTGGTCTTCGGCGGTGCTTATGCGGCATATGCCGTCGTTCCGTTCAGCGCGGCATACGTCGGGAGCGAAATCAACATCGGTCTCTTCTACTTCATATCGATCTCCTCGGTCGTCGTCGTGGGTTTGCTGATGGCCGGCTGGGCATCGAACAACAAGTATTCACTCTATGGCGCGCTCCGTTCTGCGGCGCAGATTGTGAGCTATGAGATACCTGTCGCACTTGCGCTTCTCACTGTGGTGATGGTCGCGGGTACCTTTGACCTTCAGGCGATCAATCATGCGCAGAGCGGCATGTTCTGGAACTGGTTCATGTTCCAGAAGTTTCCCTTCCTGTTCCTCGCGCTCATCATCTATTTTACAGCATCGCTCGCCGAGGTGAACCGGACCCCGTTTGACATCCCGGAGGCGGAGTCGGAACTTGTGGGTGGGTATCACACGGAATATGCCGGCATGCGGTTCGCGCTGCTGTTCTTGTCCGAGTATTCAAACATGTTCGCCGTGAGTGCCATAGCCACCACGTTGTTCCTGGGTGGATGGAACAGTCCATTCGGCGATGTTCTCTCCGGACCGTGGTGGGGCGTGTTCTGGTTCCTGTCGAAGGGCATGGTGTTCATTTTCGTGCAGATGTGGCTGCGGTGGACGCTGCCGCGCCTGCGTGTCGACCAGCTGATGTACGTGGGTTGGAAAGTGTTGATACCGTTTTCCTTTGTGCTTATCCTGGGCGTCGGTGTCTGGATGCTTGCTCTGCACTAACGCAGCGTCCGCATCAACGCACAATTGTATCGCATCGAATGGACTCTAAGGAATGAGCAGCTATTTTCGTGATGTCTATAGCGGTCTGGTGACCGTGCTGATCGGCATGAAGGTGACGTGGAAGCACTTGTTTACTCCCGCCGTCACCATACAATATCCGGACGTCAAGCCCAAGCTTCCGGAGCGCGCCCGCAACCGTCTGTACGTCAACATCGACGACTGCATCGGTTGTGACCAGTGCTCGATGGCGTGCCCCGTGGACTGCATTACTATCGAGACCATCAAATCGACGCCGGATGTAGACCTGGGTCTGACGTCGGTGGCGACCAAGAAGCGTTTGTATGTTCCCCGCTTCGACATCGATATCGCGAAATGCTGCTATTGCGGCCTGTGCGTATATCCCTGTCCGACAGATTGCATCAAGATGACGGATGTCTACGAGTTCTCCGAGTTTGACCGGCAGAATCTGATCTATTCGTTTGCGGTCATGACGCCGGCGGAGGTTGACCAGGCCAAAACAAAACTCGTCGCGTACGACAAAGAGCAGGCGGCCAAGAAAGCCGCGGCTGCGGCGGCAAAAGCTGCCACTCCCGCAACGGCTTCCGCACCTCCAGCAGCACCTCCCCAGCAGCCAGAGACGAAAGCCTAGGTTATGGAAACATTCGACATTCTCTTTTACCTGTTCGCGCTCATCACGGTCGGGTCGGCCTTCATCGTGGTGTTCTCGAAAAACATGGTCTATGCCGCCTTCTCCCTGCTCTTCACCTTTTTCGGCGTTGCAGGATTCTATGTTCTCCTGCAGGCGGATTTTCTCGCAGTCACGCAGATCCTTGTCTACGTGGGTGGCATTCTCACCCTGCTGTTGTTCGGCGTGATGTTGACAAACAAGGCAATCAGTGTGGATATGAAGACCGGGACCATCAACACGATTCCGGCGATGGTCGTTGCCGCCGTCGTGTTCGGATTACTCGGGGGAATTTTCTACGCCACGTGGAGCACCGTGACGGCGCCGCCAGCGACTCTTGTCTCGACTGCGCGGCCGATTGGCGAAATGCTGATGACCGCGTATGCTTTGCCTTTTGAAGTGGCGTCCGTAATTCTGCTTGTTGCCATGGTCGGTGCCGCGATGATCGCGCGCCGTCCGAAGAAACTGTCATAGAGGTGTTGTTCGCATGAACTCTTCGTTCTTGTCCACTTTCGGCGCCTGGCTGCCGCATGTCCAGCTGGCGCATTTCCTCATTGTCAGCGCTGTGCTTTTCGCGTTCGGTATCTATGCCATGGTAACGCGGCGCAATGCCATCCTTGTGTTGATGGGATTGGAGCTAATCCTGAACGCGGCGAATATCAACTTCATTGCCTTTGCCCGCTTCGGCGGCGTGAATCTCGACGGGCAGGTCACGGCGATTTTTGTCATCATCCTTGCCGCGGCGGAAGCCGCAGTCGCACTGGCCATTGTGCTCAATATTTACCACCGGTTCCAGACCGTCAACGTGGATGAAATCAGCTCATTGAAGGAATAACGGTCCGCACGGCTGAATGCCGGACGCTGACCACTGACCACTGACTACCGATCGCTGATGCTTATGTCTCCTGACACACTGATCACACTCTCGCTCGTCGTCCTCATTCTTCCGCTCGCCGGCTTCGTGCTCATGATGTTCTTCGGCAGGAGACTGCCGCGGCAGGGGGACTGGTTCGAGACGGCCATTATCACCGCGGCACTGGCAGCAGCCATCACGGTCATGGTGCAGAAGCTCACGGCTTTCCATGCCGAGACTCTGCAGATCAACTTCACCTGGGTGGACCTGCACAATGCACCGGGCATCGGTCCCCTGAAAATCGTCCTCGGTTTCTCTGTCGACAATCTTGCCGCCATTATGATGGTGGTTGTGGCCCTGATCAGCACCCTGGTGCACTACTTTTCCATCGGGTACATGCACGGTGATGTGCGCTACTCACGGTACTTCGGGTACCTCGGACTCTTCTCGTTCTCGATGCTGATGATCGTTCTGGCCAACAACCTCTTCCTTCTCTATGTGGGGTGGGAATTGGTGGGCATCAGTTCGTATCTCCTCATCGGTCATTGGTACGAGAAGAAGAGCGCCTCGGATGCCGCAATTAAAGCGTTTATCACGAACCGTATCGGCGATGTCGGGTTCTTTGTCGGGATGGCAATACTGTATACCACGTTCACGACGTTTAACCTACAGGAGATTTTCTCCGGGATCGGAGCAGGAACACTTCCTTACGGCAGCCAGCCCTGGTTGACCGCTGCCGGTGTTCTGCTCTTCTGTGGTGCTGTCGGCAAGTCTGCCCAGTTTCCCCTGCACGTGTGGCTGCCGGATGCCATGGAAGGTCCGACGCCGGTGAGCGCGTTGATCCATGCTGCGACCATGGTGGCTGCCGGCGTCTATCTCATCGCCCGGCTGTTCCCGTTGATGACCGCGGATGCCTTGATGGTGATTGCGTATATCGGTGCAACGACTGCGTTCATCGCGGCAACCATCGCCATCGTGCAGAACGACATCAAGAAGGTGCTGGCATACTCCACTATCAGCCAGCTCGGGTACATGGTCATGGGCCTCGGTGTCGGCGCGTACACGGCGGGCTTCTTTCACCTTGTGACACACGCGATGTTCAAAGCCGGTCTCTTCCTCGGGGCCGGTTCGGTGATCCATGCAATGCACGGGGCGTTGCATCATCAGCATGACCACCAGACTGACCCCCAGGATATCCGGAACATGGGCGGTCTGCGCAAATACTTGCCGATTACATTCTGGACATTCGTGATGTACACCCTGGCGATTTCGGGCGTCCCCTTTACGTCCGGGTTCCTCAGCAAAGACGAGATTCTCGCCGGCACGCTGGCCTACGGAGGTCTCACCGGGCACGTGATCATTCCCATCGTCGGATTCCTTGTGGCGGGATTGACGGCATTTTACATGTTTCGCATCGTGATATGTACATTTCTCGGTGAACACAAGGATGATCAGCGCGCCGCTCGTCTGCACGAATCCCCTGCAGTGATGACGATTCCTCTGGGAATCCTTGCTGTTCTCTCGATCTTCGTGGTGTTCAGCTTCAACCCGTTCGACGCGTCAGGTGGCTGGATTACCAAAGCTGTTGCACGGCCCGTCTCCGTTGTGCCGGAAGCTCTCGCTCCACCGGGAGAGGAAATCTTCGAAGAGGCACGGCATCACGCCCATGGGACGGCCATGGCGCTCTCTATTGCTGTTGCGGGCATCGGCATCCTTGTTGCCTTTGCGACGTACTACTGGAAGAAAATCAGTGCAGACACCGTTGTTGTCCGCCTTGCGCCCGTCCATGAATTCCTGATGAACAAATGGGGATTTGACGATCTCTACAATACCGTCGTCGTGGGTGGCACGCTCGCGCTGACGCGCGGGCTGCGCTGGGCGGATGATACAATTATTGACGGCACGGTGAACGGTGCCGGCTGGTTGACCACCGCGATCTCCTTCATCAGCGGCAAATTTGATGCGATCGTGGTCGATGGCATGGTCAATCTCATGGCCTACCTCTCCGGGTTCATCGGCCTCGTGTTTCGTAAGGCGCAGACCGGCAAAGTGCAGTCCTATGTTCTGTTCGCCGTCTTCAGTGTATTGATTCTGTATTTCGTATTCCGTGTCATTTGAGAGCGACATGCAAGCGTAACTCCTGGAGGATACATCGTTCATGGAATTCACCATTTTCGGTATCGGAATCCTGACCTGGATCACCTTCCTGCCCGTTGTGGGTATGGTGGCCGTGCTGCTGCTGCCCAAAGGCGGCAACAACGCCATCCGCTGGACCGCCCTCGGCTTCACTGTAGTGCAGGTGATCCTGGCCGTTATCATCTATGCGCACTTTGACCGGAGCAGGGCCGGCATGCAGTTTGTCGAGAAGGGAACCTGGATCGACGTCAAGAGCGTCGCCTGGTTCGGACGTGTGCACATCGAGTACTTTCTCGGTATCGATGGGATAAGTGTGGTCATGGTGCTCTTGACAGCGCTCGTCTCCTGCATTGCAGCCATCTCGTCGTGGACCATCGAGAAGTCGGTGAAAGGGTACTTTGCCCTGTTCCTGCTTCTGGATACCGGCATGATGGGTGTGTTTGTGGCGCTTGACTTCTTCCTTTTCTATGTGTTTTGGGAATTGATGCTCCTGCCGATGTACTTCCTCATCGGCGTCTGGGGCGGTCCCAGGCGTGAATATGCCGCCATCAAGTTCTTTCTGTACACATTGCTCGGCAGTGTGTTGATGTTGCTCGCAATGCTGGCACTCTACTTCAGTACAAATGTGTTCATCGATCCTGCCGGCACGATCGTTTCGGTGGCCGATGCCATGAAGACCGGCGGGCAAGGATTGGAGAGAATCCACACATTCAACCTTCTGGCGATGACTGATCCGCAGAACTTCATTCCCGGGTCACTGCTCGGCGGTTGGGGGACGACATGGCGCTACGTCGCCTATGTTGCGCTGTTCATCGGCTTCGCCATCAAGATTCCGTCGTTCCCGTTCCACACATGGTTGCCTGACGCCCACGTAGAGGCGCCCACGCCGATCAGCGTCATCCTTGCCGGCGTTCTGTTGAAGATGGGAGCATACGGCCTGCTGAGAATCAGCTTTCCGATTTTTCCCGATGCAATGCGTCACTTCTCCTGGGAGCTCGCCCTGCTCGGCGTGATCAGCATGGTATATGGCGCGCTGGTCGCCATGGCGCAAACGGATTTTAAAAAGCTCATTGCCTATTCCAGCATCAGTCACATGGGCATCGTCACTCTCGGTCTGGCCTCGATGAACACTCAGGGGTTGACCGGTGCGGTCTTCCAGATGTTCAATCACGGCACCATCACCGCGATGCTCTTCCTTATCGTGGGCGTCATTTACGACCGTACCCACACCCGCGGGCTCAACGAGTTTGGCGGCCTGATGAACAAAATGCCGCGCTACGGCGCAGTGGTGACTATTGCCTTCTTCGCGGCTCTCGGTTTGCCGGGTCTCAGCGGGTTCATCAGCGAAGTGTTCTCGCTGCTCGGTGCGTTCCGGACATTCCAGACGCTGACAATTATCGCTGCTGTCACTATCGTACTGACCGCGGGCTACATGCTCTGGGTGTTGCAGCGCGTGTTCCTTGGAACGCTTCCTGAAAAATGGAACGCCTTGACCGACATGAACGGACGTGAGACGCTCATGCTTGTCTCCCTCGCCCTCATTGTCATTTTCCTCGGCATCTATCCGGCTCCGGTGCTGGACCTGATGAGTACCTCGTTGAATTCTCTGGCCGGTGTGCTGCAGAATACCGGTGTCCAGGGCATGATGGGGGTGCACTAATCCATGGCTGCCCGACTCCTCCAAGATCTCGCGCTACTGACACCGGAGGTCGCGCTCACCGTCACGATGCTGGTGGCGCTGATCGCCGATCTCATCTTCCGGCGCAACACCGTGGTGGTTGCCGGCCTCGTGGTCGTGGGGCTGATCGTCACCGGCGGTTTCGTGCTCGGGCAAGCGGGAGTGCACGCCGCAATCTTCAGCGGCATGCTTGCGGTTGACCCGTTCGCCTGGTTTTTCAAACTTTTGATTCTCCTCTCGGCCATCATGGTGACGGTATTCTCGCTTGGTTCGGTCGAACTGAACGCAGCGGGCCGTAAGGTGGGTGAGTATTATGTGCTGCTGACGGCACTCACACTCGGCATCATGTTGATGGCGGGGGCGAACAACCTGCTGATGATGTACCTGACGATCGAACTGTCTTCTATCAGCTCGTATCTCCTTTCCGGATATACGCGCGAGGCGCCGGATTCCAGCGAAGCTGCGCTCAAGTACGTGATTTTCGGCGCGGTGGCTTCGGGGCTGATGATCTACGGGATTTCGCTGATCTACGGTCTCACGGGGTCGCTCTCATTTGCGGAGATCAACCGTGCGCTGCCGGCGATCATTGCACGCGGCGGCTCGTCTCTCCTCGCACTGGCCATGGCGGGTATCCTGACCATCGCCGGCCTCGGGTACAAGATTTCCGCGGTGCCGTTCCATTGGTGGGTACCCGACGTGTACGAAGGCGCCCCGATCACCATCACGGCGTTTCTGTCGGTAGCCTCCAAAGCCGGCGGGTTCGCGTTGATGATCCGCTTCTTCAAAGTGGCGTTCATCGACACGGCTGTGACTTCTCTGCCGTCAGGCTCATGGGCGATACTGCCCGGCTTCGACTGGCGACAGATCGTCGTCCTGCTTTCCGTATTAACCATGACTGTCGGCAATCTGGTGGCGATCTGGCAAAACAATCTGAAGCGGCTGCTGGCATATTCCAGCATCGCCCATGCGGGATACATGCTGATGGGCCTGGTGGTGCTGAGCAACGATGGCATCGCCGCGGTGATGCTGTACTTCGTGATCTACCTGTTTATGAATCTCGGCGCTTTCTACGTGGTGATGCTGATTGCGAACAAGACGGGTAGCGAAGACATTGAGGATTACAAGGGGCTGGGATCGCGTTCACCGTTCCTGGCGGTCGCACTCGCGATATTCCTGATTTCCCTGACCGGGCTGCCGCCAACGGCGGGGTTTATCGGCAAGCTGTATCTCTTTGCGGCATTGGTGAATCACGAATGGGTGTGGCTCGCGGTCGTCGGCGCGCTCAACAGCGTTGTGGCTCTCTATTACTACGTGCGTGTGTTGCGGAATACATTCCTGCGCGCGGGTGACAAGCCGGGACCGGACCTGGTAACGACACGGCTCGAAGGGGTGCTGGTGTTGGTTCTTCTCATCCCCACACTCCTCTTCGGCGTGTACTTCACGCCCCTTGTCGATCTGGCGCAGGCGTCAGTGAAGATCTTCGGGACGCCGTAAGACAGGAAGGGCAGGCAGGAGGCAATGGGCGGCAGGCGGTAGGCAATAGCACGGGGCCCGCCTAACGCCCATTGCCCACCAACCTACTGCCTCACGCCTATTGCCTTCCGCCCACTGCCTCTTCTTCTCTCTCCTATTGCCTCTTCTTCTCCAGCCTCTCCATTATCAACCGTATTCCATCGAGTACCAGGGACGGCTCCACCGCCTCGATGATGGCAGTGTGTGTGGCGACAATTTTCGCCAGTCCGCCGGTGGCGATGACCCGTGCAGGTGCACCAAGTTCGGTGCGAATTCTCTTCACGATCCCTTCCACGGCATCGACGGTGCCGAACAGCACGCCTGACTGCATGCTGGAGGCGGTATCATACCCGATGGCTGTGGGGGGGAATCGCAGCTCTATGCGGGGAAGCTTAGCTGCGCGGCGATGGAGTTCGGCGGCCGTGGACTCCAACCCCAGAGTGATCACGCCACCGAGATAGTCTCCCTCCTTTGAAACCACGTCGTAGGTCGTTGCAGTCCCGAAATCGATAATAATGAGCGGGCCGCCATACTTCTCAAAACCAGCGACGGCATTGCATAAGCGATCCGCGCCGACCGCCGAGGGATCCTTGTAACGAATACGGATCCCAAAACTGAGCGCTCCGGATATTGTTACCGGTTCGACGCCGAAGTGTTTGCGCGCAAGGTGCTCGAACACAAACGTCAAATCGGGAACCACTGACGAGATACCGACGGCCTTGACAGCAGCGCTATTGATGCCCGCATCAGCGCAAAAACTCTTGAGCGTGAGCCAGTTCTCATCGGCTGTCCGGTGGGTAAGGCTCGCCATACGCCAGTCGGCCACAAGCTTGTCTTTCCGGTACATGCCGATCACGGTGTGCGTATTGCCGATATCAATCGCGAGGAGCATTGGATTCCATGTCGAGGAGTGTGACGTCTCCGGCGAAGAGCGTAAGATCGCCGGCATCTGTGTGAAGCTGAAGTCCACCATCCGGCGATATGCCGCTGACCGTTCCCTGGACGGTTATTCCCTGCAGTTCGGCAGAGACGCGTTTGCCGATGACTGGTGAAAGCTCGAGCCAGGCCGGAAGGACCGATGCGAGACCAGCGGATGTACACGAGTCATACTCACGCTCGAGGGATTGAAGGACGGTTCTGAACAGAGTGATCCTGTCGAGCGGATGACCTGCATGGAGTGCCAGCGATGTTGCGCGATGGCTCAGGGTCTCGGGGAACACGCGCTGGTTGACGTTGATGCCAATTCCCACGACAACAAACTCGAAGCCTTTCGGTCCCAGTGCGCTCTCCATCAGGATTCCGGCGAGTTTCTTTCCCTGGAGAAGCACATCGTTTGGCCACTTGCAGCATACCGGGAAGGATGTGGCTTCTCGTACTCCGCGTGTAACAGCAACGGCGATGACCAGGGGGAGGAGATTGACCTGGTCAGGAGGTGTACTAGGGCGGAGAATCACCGAGAAAGTCAGATTCTCACCCGGGTTTGCCAGCCAGCGTCGTCCCAGCCTGCCTCGCCCGGCTGTTTGCTTCTCTGCTATCACAACCGTTCCTTCGGCGGCTCCCTCTATAGCGAGAGAACGGGCACGGGTGTTGGTAGAGTCGATGGAATCGAACGAATGGATTTTCGCTCCAAAACGACGGCAATTCAGGCCTTGCTGAAGCACTGCTGGATCAATCATGGTTCTTATATAAGCAACGAAAGCCAGAGAATCAAGCATGGGAATTAGTGTCACATTGGCATTATGCCGGCCAAGGTGGCATACATCACAGTCATATATGTCATTTTGGCAGTATGTATCAAGTGAACATGGATATTTGTATCGTCTGTAATTGTATATGTATAAATGAGTTATAGCATTGTCCCGGAGCAGTATGAAGGTGGCACGTTCATTGCAACTGTACACCCAGTATATCATTTTGACATTTCCTTAGGAGAGACCTAAAATGGGTAAGATCATCGGAATTGACCTTGGTACGACAAACTCAGTAGTTGCGGTGATGGAGGGTAGTGATCCGCAGGTGATAGCCAACGCTGAAGGTGGAAGGACAACCCCGTCAGTCGTTGCGTTTGCCAAGAATGGAGAACGGCTCGTCGGCCAGGCGGCAAAACGTCAGGCCGTGACGAATTCTCAGAATACCGTCTTCTCTATCAAGCGGTTCATGGGGCGGTTCCACAACGAGGTAAACGAGGAGATGAGGCTCGTTCCCTACAAAGTGGTGAAGGGAGACAACAATACGGCGCGCATAGAGGCGGGAGATCGCATTTATTCGCCTCCGGAGATCAGCGCGATGATTCTTCAGAAAATGAAGCAGACCGCTGAAGACTATCTCGGACAGAAGGTCACCGAGGCGGTCATCACGGTTCCGGCATATTTCAATGACGCACAGCGTCAGGCGACCAAGGAGGCCGGGGAAATAGCGGGCCTGACGGTCCGCCGTATCATCAACGAACCGACCGCTGCCGCGCTCGCGTACGGCCTTGACAAGAAGAATCGTGAATTGAAAGTCGCGATCTATGACCTTGGTGGAGGCACCTTCGACATCTCCATACTCGAACTCGGCGATGGTGTGTTCGAAGTGAAATCCACCAACGGTGACACGCACCTTGGCGGGGACAACTTCGATCAGCGCATCGTCGACTTCGTCGCTGACGAGTTCAAGAAGCAGGAAGGCATTGACCTGCGCAAGGACCCCATGGCGCTCCAGCGGTTACGCGAGGGTGCAGAGAAGGCAAAGATGGAGCTCTCGCAATTGATGCAGACGGAGATCAATCTCCCGTTCATCACTGCGACCCCCGAAGGGCCGAAGCATCTGAATATCACACTCACCCGGACAAAATTCGAGCAGCTGGTGGATGATCTTATTCAGCGAACGCTCGGTCCGACGGAACGTGCGTTGAAAGACGCCGGCCTGCAGCCGAGTCAGATCGACGAAGTGATCCTGGTTGGTGGCATGACACGCGTTCCCAAAGTTCAGGAAGTGGTGCGCCAGATCTTCGGGCGCGATCCCCACAAGGGGGTGAACCCCGACGAGGTTGTGGCTATCGGTGCGGCGATCCAGGGTGGTGTCCTTGCCGGCGATGTTACCGATGTTCTGCTTCTCGATGTGACACCGCTGTCTCTCGGTATCGAAACGCTTGGCAATGTGATGACAAAGCTGATCGATGCGAACACCACGATCCCCACGAAGAAGAGTGAAGTGTTTTCCACTGCGTCGGACAGCCAGACCTCGGTGGAGATCCACGTGCTGCAGGGTGAACGTCCGATGGCGGTGGATAACCGGACGCTGGGACGGTTCCACCTCGACGGCATTCCTCCGGCACCGCGCGGCATTCCGCAGATCGAGGTGACATTTGACATTGACGCCAACGGCATGCTCCATGTGTCGGCGAAAGACAAGGCCTCGGGCAAGGAGCAATCCATCCGTATTACCTCTTCCAGCGGCTTGAGCAAGGAAGAGGTGGAGAAGATGAAACATGAGGCCCAGGCGCACTCATCCGAGGACAAGAAGAAGAAGGAGGAAATCGACCTCCGGAATCAGGCGGACAACCTGACATTCCAGACGGAGAAGCAGCTCAAGGACTTCGGTGAGAAAGTCAGCGGTGATCTGCGGTCAAAGATCGAAGCTGCCAACAATGCATTGAAAGAAGCCATCAAGAGCAACAACGCGTCCACCATCAAGAGCTCGATGGAAGTGCTCAACACCGCTTGGAACGAAGCTTCCACACAGATGTATCAACAGGCGACGACGGCAGGCGGGCAGCAGCAGGCGGGACCGCAGCAGGGCCCGGCCGGTGATGCCGCTCCAAAGAGCGACGACAAGAAGGTCGAGGATGCCGACTTCGAAGTCATGGACGACAAGAAGTAAGAGGGATAATCGAACGGCGCATTCGGGGATATCACACGCAGCTGGAAAGGCAGAAGGCGAGGTTACCCCTCGCCTTCTGCATATTGACGAAAAGAGCGGACAACAATGAACTTCAATAAATTCACCATCAAATCCCAGGAGGCAGTGCAGAACGCACAGGAGATCGCTTCGAGTTACGGGAACCAGGCACTTGAACCCGAACATCTTCTGGCGGCACTTGTGCAGGATGCCAGCGGCACGGTCCCGCCCATTGTCCAGAAGGCGGGCGCAAATCTGAATTACATCAAGATCAAGCTCAATGAGCTGGTTGATCGGCTGCCGAAGGTCAGCGGCGGAACGTTGAGCCAGCAGGGAATATCGGCTGCACTCGGACGCGTATTTGAACGGTCCCTGAAGGAAGCGCAGGATCTGAAAGACGAGTATATCAGCACCGAACATCTGCTGCTCGGGCTGGTTGCCAACCCCGAAACAGCTGCAGGCAAACTCCTTCACGACCAGGGAGTGACCAAAGAAACGGTGCTGCTGGTGCTCAAAGAAATCCGTGGTTCACAGCGTGTCGTCGATCAGAATCCGGAGGACAAGTACCAGGCATTGCAGCGCTACGGGCGCGACCTGAACGAGCTTGCCCGCAAAGGGAAGATGGATCCGGTCGTCGGGCGCGACGAAGAAATCCGCCGCGTCCTGCAGGTGCTTTCGCGCCGGACGAAAAACAACCCCGTGCTCATCGGCGAACCGGGCGTCGGCAAGACCGCCATCGCCGAGGGCATTGCGTACCGGATTGTCACGGGCGATGTACCGGAATCACTGAAGACCCGGCGCATCGTTGCTCTGGACATGGGATCACTTGTTGCAGGAACGAGCTTTCGCGGTCAATTCGAAGAGCGCCTCAAGGCCCTCCTGAAGGAGGTGGAGGAGTCGAACGGTGAGATCATCCTTTTCATTGACGAGCTGCACACGGTTGTTGGTGCCGGAGCCGCCCAGGGTGCTGTGGATGCCGCAAACATGCTCAAGCCGGCCCTTGCCAAGGGAGAACTCCGCGTCATCGGAGCAACGACGATCGATGAATATCGGAAGTACATCGAAAAGGATCCGGCCCTCGAACGGCGCTTCCAACCGGTGCTGATTGATGAACCGAGTGTTGAAGACACCATATCGATTCTCCGCGGGTTGCAGGAACGGTACGAAGTCCATCACGGAGTGCGTATCACGGACGGGGCGCTTGTGGCTGCAGCTCAGCTCAGCGATCGGTACATTGCAGATCGCTTCCTGCCCGACAAGGCCATTGACCTCGTGGACGAAGCGGCGGCGAAGCTGCGCATCGAAATCGATTCCATGCCGGAGGAACTGGATGACGTCGAACGGCGCATCAAACAGCTGGAAATTGAACGGGAGGCAATTCGGCGCGAGCATGATGAGGCGTCCCGGGAACGCCTCGAGGCCATCGAGCAGGGTATTGCGGAACAGCAACAGATCCGTTCGGGTCTCCGTGCCCACTGGCAGCTCGAGAAGGACCTCATTCTTTCGATCCGGAAGATGAAGGAAGGGGTGGAAGCCGCAAAGCAGGAGGCGGACCGCAAGGAGCGGGAGGGAGACCTGGGCCGCGTTGCGGAACTCCGGTATGGCGTGCTGACGTCACTCGAGAAACAGATCAAGGAAGCATCGGCGAAGCTGCAGGATGTGCAAAAGGACCGGAAGATGCTGAAGGAGGAGGTCGATGCCGAGGACATCGCGGAGATCGTTGCCCGATGGACAGGCATTCCGGTGACCCGGATGCTGGAGAGCGACCGGCAGAAGCTGCTGCATCTCGAGGAACGCCTGCATCAGCGTGTGATCGGACAGGATGAAGCGGTTGTACGCCGTGAGCAACGCCATCCGGCGGTCACGGGCCGGCCTGCAGGATGAGAAACGACCGATAGGTTCGTTTATCTTTCTCGGAAGCACCGGTGTGGGGAAAACCGAGCTCGCACACGCGCTGGCAGAGTTCCTCTTCAACGATGAGAACGCCATGGTGCGCATCGATATGAGCGAGTACATGGAGAAATTTTCCGTGTCCAGACTCATTGGCGCGCCCCCGGGGTATGTCGGCTACGATGAAGGCGGGCAGCTCACGGAGGCGGTCCGGCGCAAGCCCTATTCGGTCGTGCTTCTGGATGAAATCGAAAAAGCCCATCCGGAAGTGTTCAACATTCTCCTGCAGGTCCTGGATGAGGGACGGCTGACCGACAGCAAGGGGAAGACGGTGGATTTCAAGAATGCCATCATCATCATGACCAGCAATCTCGGGTCACAACTTATCAGCGAGCGTGTTGCTGCGGAGTTTGGCTCGAACGACAAATGGGACAATGTGTTCTCCGATCTGAAGAGTGAGCTCCTGCAGCTCCTGAAGCAGACCATCCGACCGGAATTTCTCAACCGGATCGACGAGATCGTGGTCTTCCGGCCGCTGGGGCGGGAGGATATCCGTGCGATCGTGACCCTCCAGGTCGAGCGTGTACGAGGGCTGATGGAGAAGAAGGGTCTGCAGCTGGAGGTGACCGATGAGGCAAAAGACTGGCTGGCGAAGCTCGGGTACGATCCCATGTTCGGGGCACGGCCGCTGAAGCGGGTCATCCAGAAGCATGTGATCAATCCGCTGTCGGAACTGATCCTCAAGGGAACATTCGAAGACGGTGATACCGTGATCGTTGGTCTGGGGAAAGAAGGGTTGATTTCATTCGAACGGAAGGTGGCGTGAATATGCCCTTCTTGAATCCCAGGCCGGGTATTCGTAAATTCTCTTTACCCCTATGACCACGCCTGCCAAACGTACGCTCGCTCTTGTGCTCCACGGCGGAGCGTGGGATATTCCCGACGAATTGGTGGAACCTCACAAGAAGGGACTCCGCGCGGCAGTGAAGGTTGGTTGGGATGTGTTGCAGAAAAAGGGCTCAGCGATCGATGCCGTCGAAGAGGCCATCGTGGTGATGGAGCAAGACGAGACGTTCGATGCGGGTCGCGGATCGTTCATTAATGGCGCCGGTGAAGTGGAATTGGACGCGAGCATAATGAATGGCGCCACGTTTCGCGCGGGTGCTGTGGCTGCAGTACAGAATATACCGCATCCGATCACCCTGGCCCGGGCAATCATGGAAAAGAGCGAGCATATTCTTCTTGTCGGCATGGGGGCCAGTCGCTTTGCGCGGGAACACAAGATCAAAACGTGCAGTCAGGACGATCTGATTACCTCCCGCGAACTCGAACGCTGGCGCGCATTGCAGGCAGATGGGGCCTTCACGCGCCAAGGATGCCTTCGCAGGAAACGCCATCCTTCGGGGACTGTCGGTGCCATTGCGTTGGACCACCGTGGCAATGTTGCCGCGGGCACGTCCACCGGCGGCACCCCCAACAAGGCTCCTGGCCGGGTCGGCGATTCTCCGCTCATCGGCTGCGGTACCTACGCGGACAACAGCGCCGGTGCGGTGTCTACTTCCGGTTGGGGCGAGGCGATGATCAAGGTGGTGATGGCAAAGACCGTGATCGATTTGATGGACTGGCACAAGATGAACCCTTCCAGGGCCGCAGAAGAAGCGTTGAAGATTCTTAAGAAAAAGACCGCTGGCTACGGCGGTATCATTGTGCTCAATCCGGAGGGTGACCTCGGCATTGCGTTCAACACGGTACGAATGGCCCGCGCCTACCAGACATCTTCCATGCGTCTGCCCATTGTTGAAGTGTGAAGAAATCCTCTCTTCTTGGACATGCCGTTGAGGCGTTATGCCTCATCCGCGAGGGGCACCGGCCGGCTGATACCGTATTGGCCGACTTCTTCCGTGAACGGCGGTATCTTGGTGCGCGTGACCGGCGTGAGATAGCCGGGATGGTCTTTGGCGCGTTGCGCCACATGCGTCTGCTCGACCTGCTCGTCCATACAGCCATCGCAGGGTTCAGCACCCCCTTTCCCCCGGCCGGATCGCAATCCACGTCTCTTCTTGTGGCGGCGTACGTCTTGCATGTGGAACACGATGACACAGCCGAGACGTTCGCGAGCTTGACCGAGTACCTCTCTTCATGCTTCTCCGGCGAAATGCCGGCGGGGTTTCTTGAGGCTCTCAAAGGTGCGCGGCTCCCGGCAGAAACTCTCGACTCACCGGTCTCCCGGATAGCCGTTCTTCATTCTTTCCCGGACTGCCTGATCCGTGAGTGGATCACGCGGATGGGGCCCGAAGAAACTGAGGCACTGGCCGCCTCTCTTAACCAGCAGGCTCCGTTGAGCATCCGTGTGAACACACTGAAAATCACGGTCGATCAGTGCAGGCAGGTGCTTGCAGCGGCAGGTGTGCAGACCGAAAAGGGGGCGTGCTCACCCTTCGCGCTCATTCTTCCCAAGCGGCTTGCGCTGGATACGCTGCAAGCATATCGTGACGGCCTTTTCGAAATGCAGGATGAGGGGAGCCAGCTCCTGTCGCTTCTGGTGCAGCCCCAGCCTGGAACGACAGTAGTAGATGCGTGCGCCGGAGGCGGCGGGAAGACGCTTCATCTTGCCGCGTTGATGGAAAACAGTGGTCGCCTGGTCGCGATTGATCTGGATGAACGGAAGCTGCGAAACCTCGAGCGACGTGCGGAGCGTGCCGGTGCAAAGGTGCATATGGTTCTGTCAGCGCACCGCGATGAAGCCCGCATTGCCCGGCTGTGCGATAAAGCCCACGCAGTTCTTGTCGATGCACCGTGCTCGGCACTCGGCACTGTCCGGCGCAATCCTTCATTGAAAATGACCTACACCGAGGAGCGTTCGACTCAGCTGAGCACGATCCAGACAGCGCTGCTCGATTCCTCGGCACGATTGGTGATGCCGGGGGGGCGGCTTGTGTATTCGACGTGTACCCTGGTGCAAAGCGAAAACGAGGATGTGGTATTCCGTTTTCTGAATAGAAATCCCGGATTCGTGCTGCAACCTGCATACGAAATCCTCTCCCGTTGGGGGATAGTTGTGGATCGCTCTTCTCCGTATCTTCAATTGTATCCGCACCGGACCGGCACCGATGGGTTTTTTGCCGCCGTGTTCCTGAGAGAGGAGGGGGGCGGGCGATCGCTCGTTTGACGGTCGTTGCAGTTCATTTCCACTTTTCATACGTTAGAACAGGTCCGACCATAATTTCTCCACCGGCTCATCCATATCGAGAGTCCCCATGAAGAATGCGTTTGTTCTTCTTGTTTTCGCAACGCTACTGTTTGCTGGATGCGGCAAAAAGACTCCGCCAGAGTTGTATCAACAGGCACAGGAGAACCAGCAACGCGCCCAGTATGCTGCTGATAGTCTCGGGACGAGAGCAAATGTCCCTGAACTGTTTGCGCCGGTAGTGCGTGACTACGAGAAAGTGTTCAGCGAGCACCCGACCTCGCCGGAAGCGGAACAGGCGTTATTCAAAGTGGCAGAGCTGCAGGCCGGTGTGCTGAACAACCCGCAGAAGGCGGTCGAGGCGTTCCGCAGGTATGAGTCAGCATTTCCGTCCGGGCCGAAGGCCCAGACAGCGATGTTCATGATCGGGTATATCTATAATAACAACCTGAACATGCTCGACAGCGCATCGGCTGCGTACAAGCGTTTTCTTGAACGCTTTCCGGAGAGTGAGCTGGCAACATCGGCGCAGTATGAGTTAAGCACGCTGGGCAAGAGGCCCGAAGAACTGCCTTCCCCCGGATCCCGTGCCGGCGCAAACGCAGGTCGCGAAGAAGGTTCATTAACATCTCGGACGACTACCGGAAATATCTGTTGCCACAGGTTGTTTCGACTCTGGCAAACATGGAGCTGCGTGCCCGACTCGTTGTCGAGGGGTTTATCGCGGGACTGCACCGGAGTCCCTACCATGGTTTCAGCGTCGAGTTCGCCGAGCACCGTCCCTACATGCCCGGCGATGAGATCCGGCATGTTGACTGGAAGATTTACGGGCGGACGGACCGGTTCTACATCAAGCAGTATGAAGAAGAGACCAATCTCAAAGCATACCTGGTCCTGGATATCAGCAAGTCGATGACCTATGCCTCCCCCGGCCAGATGCCGAAGCTGGAGTATGCGTCATATCTTGCCGCTTCGCTTGCCTACATGATGGTGAAGCAACAGGATGCAGTCGGCCTGGCCACGTTTGATGAGACGATTACCTCGTATCTTCCTCCCCATGCCACCCGGCCATATCTCAAACAATTGTTGTTGACACTGCAAAGGGTTTCCGGAGGAAAAGGAACGGCGGCAGGGCGGTCTCTGCACCTGGTGGCGGAGCGCATACGGCGTCGCGGGCTTGTGATTATCCTCAGCGATCTTCTGGATGATCCCGGACGAGATCATCGCCGCCCTCAAACACTTCCGCCACAAGAAGAACGAGGTCATCGTCATGCACGTTCTCGATCCGTTGGAGCGGAGCTTTGCATTCGACGAAGATGCCACGTTCCGCGACCTGGAGACGGCCGAAGCGGTTGCCACACAACCCTGGCATATTCGCAACGGTTACCGTGATGCCATTCGCGATTTCATCGATCGTTACAAACGTGAATGCCGCGAGCATCACATCGATTACGTCCTCCTCGATACCCGCACCCCCTTTGACGTTGCCCTCATCGAATATCTCAGCAAACGCGAGCGGGTGGGTTGATGCCCGAGACGAACGGATTGCAGCAGATTGTCATTCGCGGGGCGCGCGAACACAATCTGAAGGGGATTGATGTTGATATCCCGCGCGACCGCCTGGTCGTGATCACGGGCCTGTCTGGTTCCGGGAAATCCAGTCTGGCATTTGACACCATTTATGCCGAAGGACAGCGGCGGTTCGTGGAAAGTCTCTCTGCGTACGCCCGGCAATTTCTCGATGTCATGGAGCGCCCCGATGTGGACTACATCGAAGGCCTCAGTCCGGCAATCTCCATTGAACAGAAAACAGTCAGTCACAATCCGCGATCCACCGTCGGTACCGTAACCGAGATCTACGACTATCTCCGGCTTCTCTTTGCACGCGCCGGGATCCAGTACTGCTGGAAGTGCGGCGGACCTGTGCAGAAGCAAAGTACCGACCAGATCATCGACAGCATCATGAAGCTGCCCGAGGGCACGCGGGTATTGATACTCGCGCCCGTGGTGCGCGGACGGAAGGGGCACTACCGCGAGCTGTTCGAGGAAATCGGCCGTGATGGCTTCATACGCGTCCGCATTGATGGCATCGTCCATGAATTGAGCAAAGGACTCCAGGCCGACCGGTACAAGGTGCATAACATAGAAATCGTCATCGACCGGCTCGTGGTGAAAAGCGAGGCACGGAGCAGGGTCGCAGACTCCGTGGAGGTTGCTCTGCGGTTCGGCAACGGGGTAATGATTATGAGTCCGGAACGGGGCGGCACAGAAATGCCTGCGACCCTCGGCGGGAAGAAGAAACGCCGGGCTGTTGCAGAACTTCAGGCCGGTCCCGCGGACACAATGTTCAGCCGCCATCTGTCCTGTCCTGTGTGCGATATCAGCTACGAAGAACCGGCACCCAATGCGTTCTCGTTCAATTCACCGTATGGCGCTTGCCCCACATGCAACGGCCTGGGTGAGGTAAAGGAATTGGACGTCGATCTGATCATCCCCGATGATGCGTTATCGATCAACCAGGAAGGCCTGGCGCCTCTGGGGAAGCCGAGACAAACATGGCTTTTCAATCAAATTCGGTCAGTGGGAAAGACGTATAACTTTGATTTCGACCTGCCGATCCGGAAGATGTCAAAAAGAGCCCGCGAAGTGCTCCTGTATGGCAGCACGGATGAGCGATTCGCGGTAGAGTACACCTATGCCAGCGGGCGAACGGTCACGTACACACACCGCTTCACCGGCATTCTCGAGACACTCAGGCATTACTATGCCGAGACCTCCTCCAATACCATAAGGGAATGGGTCGAGGCATACATGAACACCACAGCCTGTGGAGAATGCAGGGGCGGGCGGCTCAAGCGCGAAAACCTTGCCATCAAACTGCGCGACGAAGCTACGGGGACGCTCCATTCAATCCGGGACGTCGTTCAGCTGCCTATCAATGATGCCCTGGCGTTCTTTCGCTCCCTTACGTTGAATGAACGGCGGACAGCCATTGCCAGGCCGGTGGTCAAGGAAATCTCCGAACGGCTGCATTTTCTTGTCAATGTCGGCCTGGAATATCTGACGCTGGATCGCTCGGCACGAACACTTTCGGGAGGAGAAGGGCAACGGATACGGCTCGCCACACAAATCGGATCCCAGCTTGTCGGGGTGTTGTATATTCTGGACGAACCGAGCATCGGTCTTCACCAGCGTGACAACCGCAAACTGATTGAATCGCTGAAGGAGCTTCGTGATCTGGGCAACACGCTGATTGTGGTGGAGCATGATCGCGAGATGATTGAGAGCGCGGATTACGTCATCGATCTGGGACCGGGTGCAGGCGAACACGGTGGCGCTCTGGTAACGGCGGGACCCCCGGCCGGCCTTTCCTTACGCAATGACGCTCTCCGGGTGAGCGATCGTGGTTTCGAACCGATCTCCTACACGGCACACTATCTTCAAGGACGGAAGAGCATTGCCCTGCCCGCCGAACGAAGACGGGGAAATGGCAAGACCATTGTCCTGGAAGGCGCATCAGGCAACAACCTCCGTCAGGTGACATTGCGCATCCCGTTAGGAACGTTTGCAGTGATCACCGGTGTCAGTGGTTCGGGGAAATCCTCGCTGATCGATGAAACGTTGTACCGTCTCCTCGCGAGAAAGTTCTACAAGTCGAAGGCTGTGCCGCTTCCGTACAAGACCATCAGTGGCGTTGAAGAGATCGACAAGGTGATCGATATCGATCAATCTCCCATCGGCCGCACTCCGCGTTCGAACCCGGCCACCTACACCGGATTGTTCGGTCCTGTGCGCGATCTCTTTGCCCAGCTTCCGGAATCGAAGATTCGCGGGTACAAGCCCGGGAGGTTTAGTTTTAATGTTGCGGGCGGGCGCTGTGACCGTTGTGAGGGTGGTGGTGTGCGCAGGATTGAGATGAACTTCCTGCCGGACGTGTATGTGCAATGTGATGTGTGCAAGGGACGGCGCTACAACCGGGAGACGCTCCAGGTCGTGTTCAAGGGGAAATCGATAGCCGACGTCCTTGAGATGACGGTCGCCGAAGCGGTTCCTTTTTTCCAGGATATTCCTTCAATTCAGCGCAAACTTCAAACCCTTCATGATGTCGGTCTTGGCTACATCCGGATAGGGCAGCAGGCCACCACGCTCAGCGGGGGTGAAGCCCAGCGCATCAAGCTCTCGACGGAGCTCTCAAAGGTGGGGACCGGGAGTACGTTGTATATTCTGGACGAACCCACGACAGGTCTGCATTTTGAGGATGTCCGTATGCTTCTTGGCGTGCTGAATCGTCTTGTGGAAAAGGGGAATACGGTCATCGTCATCGAGCATAATCTTGACGTGATCAAGACCGCCGATTGGGTCATTGATATGGGGCCGGGGGGAGGGGCGGCAGGGGGGCGGATCGTGGCAGAAGGATCGCCTGAAGATATCTGCACAGTTCCAGATTCTGCGACAGCTGAATTTCTGCGTCACGAGCTTTCCCGCCGCTGATTCCATGGTTCTTGTGTCTGGTTGCAGGATTCAGTATAGTAAATAACTATGCTAATCCGGGAGGGTCCAATGGTACGTATTTCCGCAATGCTGCTCTTGTTCTGCGTTGCTTCCTGTTGTGGATCCCGGGAATTGAGTTCTTCCGAACGAGCAAAACTCCCCCCGGGTCTCCTTGCACTTCTGACTGAAGAATCGGTACCGGATGAATTGTATGATGTCTCGATGCGCACCGACGGAACGAAGGAATATGGCATCATCATCCGATCGACAAATGCCGACGAACTCCGGGCACACGGGGTGAATGGTGCAGAGTGTGATCGGCGATGTGATCACTGCCCGGGTCTCAAAAGAACAGCTCCGTTCACTGCTCTCCCTCCCCTCGGTTCGCTCGGTAGATCAGGGGAGCAAGAATCAGCTTCACCATTAATACATCACTCTCTATCCGAAAGGCAACACCCATGAGCAGTATGCTACGGTTATGTGTAGGAATGCTACTCCTTGCGTGTTCTGTGGCGATAGTGTTTGGGGGGGTCCCCGGCGGACCGAACGAGGGAAAACTTCATCCGTACTTCCTACAGGTGTTGGCGGGTAGAGGGGTTCCATCCGGCCTGTCCAAGCAAGGCGACTTGTTTGATGCCATAGTGTACACAAAGAACCCGGATGCGGTTCGGGCGGCGGGCGTCCGTGTGAATTCATCCTTCCCTTCGTTTGTGACCGCGCAAGTCTCTGCGAGGGATCTCGAGAAGCTTGTGGCAATGTCCGATGTGACCTTCATTGATCCCGGAAGCACAAATTATATTCAGAATGACCTCAGCGTTCCGGAAACGGGTGCATCGTTGGTGCAGGGGGGGCTCATCAACGGCACTTCGTACAAAGGCCAGGGTGCCATTGTGATCATCTATGACACGGGGATTGATTGGAAGCACAAGGATTTCCGTGTCGCCGGTGACACCACGAAGAGCCGGATTCTGTCCATCTGGGACCAGACGCTGACGGCGATTCCAGGCGAGACGGTGCCCAACGGTTTCAGCTACGGCGTGGAATACACAAAAGCCCAGATCGACGACGAAATTGACGGATCGCCGACGGGTGTTGTGCGCGAGCTGGATATTAACGGCCATGGAACGCACGTAACAGGCACAGCGGCGGGAAATGGAGGGACGTTTGGAGGGCAGTATGCAGGCATGGCCCCGCTGGCAGATATCATAGTGGTCAAAGGGGGGGACGTGTCCTTTTCCGAGTCGAAAATGATTGATGGAGTGACATATGCGATGAACAAAGCTGCCGCGTTCGGGAAGCCGGTAGTTCTGAATTGGAGCATCGGCAGCCAATCCGGTCCCCATGACGGTACGAGACCCTACGAGGTCGCTATCGATGCTATGGTAGCCCAGCCCGGACGGGTTGTTGTTGTTTCCGCGGGTAACGATGGTGACCAGGCGATGCACATCGGCAGCACAATTCCTCCGGGCGGTACGCTTACGACCACCTTCAGCGTGCCCACGTACACTGCAACGACGGGCACTGAGAACGATGTCTTCACTTTCGATGGCTGGTTCACCGGAAGTCCCAGTATTTCGGCGACTGTAACCTCGCCGACAGGTATTACACTTATGAAGAATGCGGGAGAGTTTGGTGATGGTCCTGTGATAACAGATGGGACGATAACGCTCGCGAATACTATCAGCAGTTGGAATAGCTTGCGAGAGGTCTGGTTGAATGTTCATGATGCAGTGAGCACCAATCCTCCCAAGCCAGGAATCTGGACACTGGCATTGACAAATCCTGGTGCAGCATCAACTACTTTTGACGGCTGGCTTTATGCAAAGAAAGTCGGGTCCACAACCGTTACTCTTGTAGGCGGCGGTACAGACAAGACCGTGGGGATGCCGGCTACTTCGGTAGGAGCGATCACTGCCGCTTCGTACGTTACAAAATGGGGATGGCCTTCCTACCTCGGTGGCAACTACGTGTATTCCAACAGCTATGACAGCACGAGCCGCATCTCATCATTTAGCAGCCGTGGTCCGACTCGTGACGGGAGGCAGAAGCCTGATATTACCGCTCCCGGTCAGGGAATAACCTCCTCTCTCTCCTCGATGTGCGACACGACAGGCCAGTCCTCGTGGGTTCAACCGGGACGGAAACACTGGCTTTTGCAGGGGACCAGCATGGCGGCACCGCATGTGACCGGTGCTGCGGCCCTGTTCCTCGGCATCAACCCGTCGTACACTGCTGCGCAAATCAAGACTCTCCTGCAAACCGCTGCGAATGCAGATACTTATACAGGGACCGTGCCGAATTACGTCTGGGGATACGGCAAGATGGACGTTGTGGATGCGGTCTCACGATCTTTCAATGCCGGTGCAGTGATTACCCGTAAGACCTTTTATTACGATCAGGTATCATCGAACTTCTTTGTAAATTTGACAGGGTCGCAAAAATTCGCAGTGAGAATCACTCCGGATATTGCAGGCCTGCTGACGGGCATCCAGCTAAATCTGACTACATTGAACAACCGGCCGATTGTTGGCCCCGGTCCCCTCAAATGTGAGATTTACACGGATAATGCAGGCCGTCCCGGCACGCTAATCGGTTCGACAGTAAACCATCCTCACCAACTCCTGAGTGCCGGTATCTTGAATTATGTGCAGATGCTCGGCGCGAATGTTTCTGTGAGTGCAGGTACAAACTACCACGTCGTCCTGTCCGCGACGAATCCGGGCGACACGTTAAAATTCCGCACCGACACTGCCACGGTTGGCACTCGAGGCTCCTTGTACAACGGCAGCAGCTGGATCGGCGTAGGATATAATCTCCGGCTCCGGGCGATCGTGACCAGCGGGGCCGGTGCGAGCAGCGTTGAGACTGCAGAGGGAACGCCGGAGCAATACGAACTGCTTCAGAACTACCCGAATCCTTTTAATCCATCCACTACCATCGGATTCAGCATTTCCGCGCAGAACCGTGTGACGTTGAAGATTTTTAATCTTCTGGGTCAGGAAGTCGAGACGCTGATCAACGATGATTACGCGGCAGGGAAATACAGAGTTCAGTGGAAGCCCGTAGGTCTTGCGACGGGGACATATTTCTACCGTCTGCAAGCGGGGAGCTATACGGAGAGCAAGAAACTTTTGTTGTTGAAGTAGGGCTTCAGGCGCAAGGTAACAGGCAATAGGGGTGGCTTCCGTGCCCCCTATTGCCTTGCGCCCATGCCTATTGCCTCGCGTCCCTCGCCTGTTGTCTCGCGCCCATTGCCTATTGCCTCGCGTCCCTCGCCTGTTGTCTCGCGCCCATTGCCTATTGCCTCGCGTCCCTCGCCTGTTATCTTGCGCCCATTGCCTATTGCCTCGCGTCCCTCGCCTGTTGCCTCGCGCCTATTGCCTCACCCCGGCTTCCCTTTCGACACAAACCGGCTCCCCTTCAGAAAGAATCTCCACTGCTGTTCTTTGCCCATTGAGACGCCGACGCGTGTGGAAACTCCGATCAGGTCCCCGGAAAGGGGCCGATCCCGCTGTTCGATCCAGAGTGTCTCACCACACAAATCTGTTCCATTGTGCTCCCGCGTGATGCCGAATGCCTGACAGAGTTTCGCCGGCCCGCTGCAGAGTTGTTCAATGACCATGGGATTCACGCCGCGGTGCCTGGCCAGGACCGGTACACCCTCAACAGGCTCAACCGCGCGCAGAAGCACGGCATGTCCGGTGCCTTCACCCTCTGTTACGACATTGCTGCAGAAGTGCATCCCGTAAGTGAAGTAGACGTAGAGATGTCCCCCCTTGCGAAACATCACTTCGTTCCGCGACGTAAGGCCGCGATATGCATGACTTGCCGGATCCAGCGCGCCGAGATACGCCTCCACTTCAACTATGCGCCCGGACAAGCGGCCGCGGTGTGTGCGGTGAACAATGTACATCCCGAGGAGCTCGCGGGCCACATCGAGTGTTGGTTGGAGGTAGAACGAGCGGGAGAGTTTCTTGCGGGACATAGGAGAAATGGGTTGATTTGGGCGACCCCGTGCAGAGAGAGGGAGTTTGAGGAGCGAGTTCTGTTGTTACAAAAATGTATAGCTCAATCCCAACCCCAGCACTTCCTTGATCTGTGTCCGCGGGCTGGCGGCACGTTCATTGATCAGTTGCACGGTGAGCATTACCGTGATGAACTTGCCGACCTTTGCCGCAAGAATATTATCGTTCCGGACAATAACCTCATCCAGTTTCTTGAATGTGCTGAACATCTCCAGTTTCGATCCGAAAGTGACATTGTCATCGATCTTCAAGGACAGCTCTGTCACCGACTCGAGACCGCCGTTGACCTGGGTCCTTTCAATCTCCAGGGTCGAAGGATCGTCAGCATAGACCGGGAATTCAGAAGTGAGGATTTCGCGGAGCCCGACGCCGAGCCGTGTCTTAAGTGCGGGGATCGGCTGATAGACAGCACCGACGCTCTGCGTCAGATACGCGGGATCGAAGATTTTTGAGACTGGCGTCCCGTTGCCGTTTGCGTCATATTTGAAACCCCTGGCAAACTGTGTTTTCAGCGTAGCGGCAGCGTAGGGATTGATGGTGCCACCCAGTTTGTACGTCAGCATCGTCTCAAGGTTGATCTGGTCATCGGTCTTGCGTATCCCCTGATCGCCGAGGCGGGCTTGCCCGAAGCCGAATTTGTAGCTCGTGGACCAGCTCGTTTGTTCGCGTTCGAGGACGGATTTGCCGTCCAGGCCAAGTGCCCACGAAAGCGCATTGTCACCTCCCTGGGTCCAGTCGGAGAACGCGACCTGAGTCAGCGTCAGCGTGCCGACGCTTGTATGTTTCCATCCGTACTTAGGAGTCTGCGCGGTATCCTGCTGGGCTGCAAGGGTTCCGGACGTGAGCAGCGTGAGAACAAGCATCGCGAGAGGTCTAACCGTGACTGTACGCATCTTTGAATCCTTCCTGTGAAATGAAGTCATTCAGACTGACAGGCATGCTTCTGCACATGGTCAGTGTTTCCCTGCCTTGAGAAGATCCCGGATTTCTCCGAGCAATACTTCCTCTTTACTCGGCGCCGGCGGTGCAGCGGGGACCTCTGCTTGTTTTTTCCGGAGCGCATTCATGCCACGCACAAGCAGGAATATTGCGAGCGCGACAATCATGAAGTCAATGATGGTATTGATGAAGACGCCGTATTTCAGCATCACCGCAGGCACCCCCTCCGCTGCGGACCTCAAGGTGATCCCCATGTTGCTGAAATCAACACCTCCGATGAGCAGGCCGAGGGGCGGCATGATGACGTCAGTAACCAGCGAAGATACGATTTTGCCGAACGCCGCACCGATAATGATACCGACGGCCATATCAGCGACATTTCCCTTCATGGCAAAGGATTTGAATTCCTGGATCATGGACATTGGATTGCTCCTTTAGGACGAAAATGAAACGGCGTGCACCCGGTACACATCGAGCACACGCCGATGCATGTTGGGTTACTTTGTGCGGAAGAACTCGATGCGACGGTTCCTAGCTTTGCCTTCGGGTGTAGTGTTGGGTGCCACCGGAGTCTCAGGGCCATAGCCCTTTGACGTGACGCGTTCGGCAGCGATACCCTTGGCAAGCAGCCATGCGCGCACTGCGTCGGCGCGTGACTGCGACAGTTTTACGTTTGCCTTCGTTTTCCCGGCATTGTCGGTGTAACCGCGAATTTCGATTGCGATTTCGGGGTTCTGCGCGAGCGTATTGTAGGCCTGCTCAAGAACCGTTTCTGATGAAGGTGTAATCACGGACTTACCCGATTCGAACACCACCCCTTCAAGGACGATCGCCTTGCCGGCTTCAACTTTCAATTCCTCTTTCTTCGGTACATCGTCTGATGGATCGAGCGGGTTTGTCCCCCGGGCCACTTCAACGCCATCATTCACTGAGCCGCCGTCGGTATCGGCTTTCAACGGATCGGTTTTGTACTTCAGCACTTCCTCACCGTCGTTCAACCCATCGCCGTCGGTATCGGCTTTCAATGGATCGGTTTTGTACTTCAGCACTTCCTCACCGTCGTTCAACCCATCGCCGTCGGTATCGGCTTTCAATGGATCGGTCTTGTATTTCAGTACTTCCTCACCGTCTTTCAACCCATCGCCATCCGTATCCGCCTTCAGGGGATCGGTTTTGTAGGTGAGGATTTCTTCGCCATCCGTCAAACCATCGCCATCCGTGTCGGCTTTGTTCGGGTCGGTCTTGTATTTCAACACCTCATCGCCATCAGTCAGACCGTCGCCGTCACTGTCGGCTTTCAACGGGTCAGTTTTGTATTTGTGGACTTCATCGCCATCGTTGAGGCCGTCACCGTCAGTGTCTGCAACCTTGGGATTGGTGCCCAGCTGTTTCTCTTCAGCATTGGTAAGGCCGTCTCCGTCGGGGTCCGCGTTCGGACTTTCGCCGTAGAGGGTGAGACCGACCATGCCGCTGAGATACCCGTCGTTTTTGGTTTCCACGATGCCATTGACATTCTTGCTGAAGATATAGTTGTATCCACCGCTTGCTTCGAAGACGAGACCGTCATTGATCTTGATCTGTGCGCCGATGCCTACGGGGACAAACGCTGTCCAGCCATCGAGCTTTGTTGACGTAGGTTTCTCCGGGGGCTGCTTCACGTCGTAGAACAGGGCGCCCGCACCGGCATAGAAGTAGGGATTCCACTTTTCGGCCGCAAAGGGACTGAGCACGAACCGGTAGTCCAGGGGAACGATTTCGGTCATGTAATCGCTGCCCCCCATCCTTCCCACGCCCGCACCGATTTCCCCGGACACACCCTTGAGCAGGGGATAGCGCAGGAATCCTCTGGCGAAGAACTGTCGTACATTGCTGGTCACATCGGTGACCCCCTGCGTTGCGCCCCCGCTGAGACCCATACTCAAACCCTGATCGCGCAATTGGGCGAAGGCGGTGCACGTTCCGACAATCGCCAGCGCACAGACGACTGCGAGCATTGTTCTGGATTGCATGGATTGCTCCTGGTTGTGGATGCAAGGAATAGTCGCGGGGCGTTGCCCTACATCGCTCCCACTATGCCGTATGAATGTACAGGGATGGGGACACGATGCCGCGTACATCATTCTTTTTGGAATTGCACAAACATGTTCACCCGAGCTCTTTGCGGAAGCGGGCAATAAGTCCGTCGAGGTCGTTCTCACTGAGGCCCACTCCGTAGGACGGCTGTCGGGCCGGCTCAGCCGGCCCCGTGTTTTGCACCGTACCCGCCAATACTGCAGGGTTCACGGGATTCGTTTCAAAGGCCAGGCGTTTGATGTTCAAGAGATGCCGTGCCGAAACATTGTCAGACACTATGGATCCGCCCCAGGTGCCGGGTCCGAGAGTCATGGAGGGATCCAGTCCTGTTGTGTATCCCACCGCACCCAGAGCCGATTGCGTGTTCACCATGATACGAAACGCCGGCTTCTCCATGGCGAACTTCATGATGATGTCCCGGTCCGATGAATGAATAACCATGGAGTGACCTATGCCGCCGAATTCCAGCAGTTCAATGCACCGATGGCATCCTTCCCGCCAGCCGTTGACAGTGTAGAACGAGAGGACCGGTGAGAGCTTCTCGCGTGAGAGCGGATAGGCTCGCCCCACGCCATCCAGTTCCGCGATCAACACCGCCGTATGTGCGGGAACGGTGATGCCTGCGCGCTGAGCAATAAATGCCGCTGATTTGCCGACGACGTCGGGATTGAGTGCACCCCGATCGTCAAACAGGAGACCTGACAGGCGCACTTTGTCCTCGCCGTTGACAAAGTGTCCACCGCGCCGAACGCACTCGTCTACCACCGTCCGCTTGATGGGAGCGTCGCATATCAGGGCAGATTCTGTCGAGCATAACACGCCATAATCGAACTGTTTGCCCGAAATGATGTCTGCGACCGCCTTGGGTACGTTTGCAGTGCGTTCGACATATGCCGGGACGTTGCCGGCACCCACGCCGTAGGCCGGTTTCCCGGAACTGTAGGCCGCACGGACCATCGCACTATTCCCGGTCGCCAGTATCACCGAGGTCAGCTTGTGCCGCATCAGTTCATGTGTGCCCTCTGCGGTCGGCAAGGGGAGGCACATCATCAGGTTACGCGGGGCTCCGGCTTTTTCCGCGGCATCGCGCATGACGTTCATCGCCTCCACGGTACAACGGACCGCTTTTGGGTGCGGGCTTGCCACGATGCCGTTCCGTGCTTTCACGGAAATGATCGCTTTGAACATCACCGTCGATGTCGGGTTCGTCGACGGGATAAAAGCTGCGACGATTCCCATGGGTTCGGCGATCCGAATGACCTTCTTGTCGCGGTCTTCGTCAATGACACCCACAGTCTTCAGTGAAGCGATCGACTCCCACACGCGGCGGGTGGCAAATTCGTTTTTCTGTTGTTTGTCTTCGGGCTTTCCATAGCCAGTCTCTTCGCTCGCCATTCTTCCAAGCCGTGCTGCGGCGGAAAATCCCGCTTCAGCCATACCCTGCACGATCCGGTCGACCTGCTCCTGAGAGTAGCCGTGGAATTCCAGTTGCGCCTGTTTGACCTTCTGCAGCGCATCCCTGACGTCCTGAATCGATTGGAGATCCGGGTCGAGGTTCATGCGTTCATGTAAAGAGTGAATGTTGGGCCGAAGCAGGTAACCGCACATCGAAATGCTGGTATGCGAGCGCCGTTGCTTCCCGCCCCCGCGGTGTCCGCTTGATGAATCCCTCTTGAATCAGATAGGGTTCGTACACTTCCTCGATCGTTCCTGGTTCTTCGCCCACTGCAACGGCAAGCGTGTTGATACCGACAGGTCCGCCGTTATACTTTTCAAGAAGACACAACAGGATCCGTTTGTCCATTTCATCCAGGCCGTGATCATCCACCTCCAGGGCCAGGAGTGCGTGGTTGGCGACTTCACGGGCAATGACACCCTGGTGATGTTTCAGTGCCGGATCAGCCTGCGCAAAATCCCGGCATCTCCTGAGGAGACGGTTGGCAATGCGCGGTGTCCCACGTGAGCGGCGGGCGATTTCCTGAATGCCATCATTTTCGATGCGGACTCTGAGGATGCGGGCTGATCGGCCGATGATTGCTGCAAGAGTTTCGCTGGTGTAGTAATCCAGCCGGTTAGTAACGCCGAATCTTGCCCGGAGAGGAGCTGTCAGGAGCCCAGCCCGGGTGGTCGCTCCGATCAGCGTATAGCGGGGGAGCGAAAGCTGGATGCTGCGCGCATTCGGTCCGGAGTCGATCATGATATCCAGCCGGAAATCCTCCATGGCGGAATACAGGTATTCTTCCACGACGGGATTCAGCCGGTGGATCTCATCAATGAAGAGTACATCCCCTTCCTGCAGGTTGGTGAGCAATCCTGCAAGATCACCGGGCTTGTCAAGAACGGGGCCGGAGGTCGATTTCAATGCCGTGCCCATCTCATTGGCGATGATATGGGCAAGAGTTGTTTTGCCAAGCCCGGGAGGCCCGGTCAGCAAGACGTGATCGAGCGACTCTTTGCGCTGCCGCGCGGCCGTAATGAACACCCGCAGATTGTCGACGATCTTCTTCTGACCGTTGAAATCTGCAAACGTGAGCGGGCGGAGGGCCTGATCCATCTCAGCTTCGTTCTCCATCCGCTCCGGGTTGGTATGGTCGGTTCTTCGATTCACGAATCGGGGGAAATGCCTGTACACTGAAGCATAAAGGTACGCGTTGCGGTAGAGAATTGCAACAGAACGGGACCCCGCTCCGCGCCGCACCCAGCCGCAACTATCCCGCCGCATGCCGCAATGCGGCTTTGATGAGCGATTCAACGGTCGGGGATGTGTCAGCGAGTTCCTCAAGTGCCGCACGCAGGACGCGCTCTGCCGTGTTCCGGTTGTACCCGAGAGATGTCAGGGCGAGCATCGCTTCCGAGCGCATTGTGCCCTGTGGATCGGCAGGAATTGCCACTCCGCCTGCCGGTACATCCAGCCGGCCCATTTTTTCCCTCAACTCAACCACCAGTCGGTCCGCAAGTTTGCGTCCGACTCCCGGGATTGTTGTCAGAGCCGCGGTGTTACCCGAAGCGATGTACGTTTTGAGATCGGGGACCGGTATGCCTGACAGAATTCCCTGTGCCATCCTGGGACCGATGCCGGTCACGGAGATCAACAGCCGGAAGATCGCCCGTTCGTCCTCAGTGGCGAATCCGTAGAGCTGCAGAATGTCTTCCCGCACATGGAGGTACGTGAAGAGCTGGACAGTGGAATGCGAGGTCGCCGATCTTCTCGAACGTCGCCACAGAAATCTGCAATCCGAAGCCGATACCGTTCACATCAATGACCACTTCGGTAGGGTATTTGGCGATGAGCTCGCCGCGGAGCCGGGCAATCATGGAATCACCTTCTCGGGATGAGCCTCCACGTACGCCCTCCAGTCGTCATGCCGGGTGGTAGGTTGCGAGGCTCTGTTGAGGTGACAGAGAGCGATGGCAATGCGCATCGGAGGCATCGACAGCCATCCGTTGTCCTTGAGACCCAGCAGTGCCTTCACCATGAACTGCACCTGCTCTTTGGATGCATTGCCGTTGCCGACGACGGCTTTCTTGATTTCCCGCGGCGAGTATTCCGCGGGCGTCAGGCCACACTGCACTGCTGCAAGGATGCAGACACCCCGCGCATGACCGAGTTTCAGCGCCGATTGTGCGTTCTTTCCGTAGAATGCGGTCTCGATCGCGAATTCATCGGGGCGGTGCTCCGCGAGTACATGCGGAGCCGCGTATAAATCGCGTGAAGACGTTCGGGGATACTGCTGAGCGAAGAGTTCGCGATCGTGCCGGATGCAAGGAGCCGGAATGTCGTGCCGCGCCGGCAGACCACGCCGAACCCGGTCACGAGGGTGCCGGGATCAACACCGAGGACGACTGCGGGTTTGACGGGCCGTTCGTCCGGACTCAGTTGCTGAGGGATGCAAGTTCCTTGTCGTCGATATCGAAGTTGGAGTAGACGTTTTGGACGTCGTCATGCTCTTCGAGCGCGTCCATGAGTTTCATCAGGTTTTCCGCATCCTTCCCCGTGATCTTCACGGTATTCTGCGGGACCATCTGCAGCGCAGCGCATTCGACGACGATGCCCTTGTCCTCGATCGCTTTCTTCACCGCTTCGAACGCATGCGGAGAAGTGGTGATGGCATACAGGTCAGCTTCGGCCTGCATATCATCCGCACCGGCGTCGAGGATGATGCCGATCAGGTCATCTTCGGAGAGCGGCATTTTCTGGCCGGCGTTGGGAATGACGATGGTTCCTTTCCGGTGGAACATCCAGGCGACGCTGCCGATCTGTCCGAGGTTGCCGTTGTTGCGGGAAAAGGTATGGCGTATTTCGGACACGGTTCTGTTGGCGTTGTCGGTGACCACTTCCACGAGGATCGCGACACCGCCCGGACCGTAGCCTTCATAGGTGATCTCTTCGTAGGTGACGCCGGGGAGTTCGCCGGTTCCTTTCTGGATCGCCCGTTTGATGTTGTCGGCGGGCATGTTCGCAGCTTTCGCGGTCTGAATGGCGAGCCGGAGACGCGGGTTGCCATCAGGATTTCCGCCGCCATTACGGGCGGCGATGCGTGATTTCCTTGATCAGGCGGGTGAAGAGCTGGCCGCGGGCTGAATCCGTCGCCGCTTTTTTCCGCTTGATCGTTGCCCACTTCGAATGGCCTGACATGGTCGGATCTCTCCTTATACGTAGGTCCTTGATTTTCAGCTGCGGGACCGGGTCGGCCGATCGCGATCCCGATGGTGATTCCATTCATTTTCTTCGACCGTGTAGACGCATTCGAGGTCTCTGCGCCCGACCGGGACGCGCGGAAGCAGCTCGCCGAGTCCGAATCCGATCGCGTCAAAGACGACGCCGTTCTGCCGGACGCGGAAGCGCAGGTGATTGCGGCCGACGATGCGCGGGGTTCCCGCCACTTCGAGGTTGCGCGTCAGAAACGTCGGTCGCGTGTTGTTGGGGCCGAACGGTGCAAACTCGCGCAGTAACCTGATGAACCATGGTGTGATCTCGGACAGCGTGATTTCCATGTCGATCCGGATCTCCGGGGTCTTGAACTCTTCCGTCATCAGCTCCTTGACCGCGGCCTTGAACGCCATCCGGAATTCTTCGACGCGGCTCAGGTCGACGGTGACACCCGCTGCATACTTGTGCCCGCCGAACTGCAGGAGCTTGTCTTCGCAGCGCTTGAGGGCTTCATAGATGTCGAAGCCGGACACACTGCGCGCCGACCCCTTCGCAACCCCGTCGACGGTCGCCATCATGATCGATGGTTTGTAGTACCGTTCGACCATGCGTGAGGCGACGATGCCGACCACCCCGGGGTGCCAGTGTTCCTGGTGCAGGACGATGGCAGGATCGGCGTCGAGGTCGAGGCATTCCTCGACCAGTTGCTGGGCATCGGCGAAGGTGTCTTCGTCGATGCGGCGACGGTTGCGATTTTCCTCTTCGAGGACCTGGGCGAGCGCGCGAGCCTCTTCGGGGTCTTCGCATGTCAGCAGGCGCACCGCCCGCGTCGCATCACCAAGCCGGCCGACGGCGTTGATCCGCGGTGCAAGGGCGAACACGATCTGCCCGGTGGTAATATTTCCCGGCTTCAGTCCCGCACTCTCAATGAGCGCCTTGATGCCGGGTCGCGGAGCGGTGTTGATCGACTGCAGTCCGATCTTGACGAGGACACGGTTCTCGCCGATGAGCGGGACGATGTCGGCCGTGCTGGCGAGCGTGACAAAGTCGAGGAACGGGGTGACGAGAGAATCGTCCCCGATGCTCCGTGCCAGACCCTGGATGAGCTTGAAGCCGACACCGCAGCCGCTAAGGGACTTGAACGGATAGGTATCGCCGGGTTTGATGGGATCCAGTACGGCGAGTGCCTTGGGGAGTGTCGGACCTGCTTCATGATGGTCGCAGATGATGACATCCAGGCCGCTTTCGTTCGCGTATTCAATCTGGTCGACGGCGGTAATGCCGCAGTCGATTGCGAGAAAGACGGTGACACCGAGTTCGATGGCGCGGTCGATGCCCTGCCGCGAGATGCCGTAGCCTTCTGTCAGGCGGTCCGGGACATAGTACTCGACATTCCCGCCCCGTCCACGGAGGAACAGGTAGAGCATCGCGGCACCGTTTGTGCCGTCGACGTCATAGTCGCCGAACACAAACATATGCTCGCCGTTATCCAGGGCTTTGCGGATCCGGTCGACCGCCATTTCCATCCCGTCGAGCAGGAATGGATCGTGCAGCTGCGTCAGGGAGGGGCGAAAGTAGTCCTTTGCCCTGTCGTAGTCCGTGATGCCGCGGTAGACGAGGACCTTGGCGATGCTCTCCGGTACATTAATGTCTTTTGCCAGGGCGGCAACGATCCCTGCGTCCGGTGGGTCGGCGATGATCCACCGGTGCTCCTTTACGATCTGGTGCACATGATACTCCGCTACGGTAAACTGCTGCGGGCGATGCAAGAACAATGCCCAACAGCAGAGCAGGTCTGTAAGCCGAATTCTGTCTGCTCCGCCTCTGAACGCAAAGGAGGCAGCCATTTCTCTGGGCCTCGGATTGCTCCTTGGCTCTTGCGGCCTACCCGAGAGTGATATCCCGCAACCGCGGGAAGCGAGACGAGCAGCCTCTTCTCTCTTATTTGGCCTTGCTCCGGGTGGGGTTTGTCGTGCCCCCGGGATTACTCCCGGGGCGGTGAGCTCTTACCTCGCCTTTTCACCCTTTCCCTTTGATCCCGCCGGCACAGAGAGCCTGCGGAACTCAGGGTGGTGTATTTTCTGTGACACTTTCCGTTCCCGACCGCTTTCGAGGTCGGGACCCCTGTTGTTCACGGGGCACCTTGCTCTATGGAGTTCGGACTTTCCTCATCCCGCGAACGGCGGGACGCGGCTGCCCGACCTGCTGTGTTATTGGTATGTGTGAATTAATACAAAGTCTTTTTTTCATCTATGCCCCGGTTCGCCAGCCGATCAGCTTCGGCGTTCTGTATCCGGGGGACATAGTTCAATTCGAGGGCGAATGGCAACGCGGCGCGCAGCCGCTGCACCTCGTCAAATTTCTGTTTCAGAACGGGATTCTTCACTTTGTATTTCCCGTTCACCTGTCGCACCAGCAGCTCGCTGTCGGACTGCACGACTAGCCGGGTGCAGGGGACGTTGTGCATCCCGCGCAACAGGAGAACGAGCGCAGTGTATTCCGCAACATTGTTTGTTGCAGTGCCGAGATATCCCGAGATTGACAACACTTCGCGTCCTGATTCATCCCGTACGATCACACCCACGCCGCTCTCGCCCGGATTTCCGCGTGAGGCCCCGTCTGTTGCTGCGTACAACGTCATGCGACGTCGACGTTGGTTTGAGCGATCTCGTCGGACACGATGATGCGTCCGCACCGCTCGCATGTATAGATCCGGTCATTCTTCCGGAGCTCGAGGAGCTTCTGCGGAGGCACACGATTGTGGCATCCGCCGCAGGCGTGGCGTCGCACGGGAACAATGGCTGTACCGCGCTTCGCTTTTCTGATGCGTTCGTAGGCTGCGAGGTCGGGCTTGGCAATGCGCGCGACGAGCTTTTCGCGTTCATGCGCGAAGCGGAGCTCTTCGTCTTCAGTGGTCTTGGAAACCTCTGCGAGGGCGGCGCGTTTCTCCGCCAGCAGCTTCTCAAGTTCTGCGATCTTGACCGATGTTTCTTCTGTCTGTGTGCGGGCAATCGTCGCGGCGGCTTCGAGTTGCTCCATCTCTTTTTCGAGCCTGGTGATCGACTCGGCCGCAGTATCCATCTCGCGGGTCAGGGCATCATACTCCCGGTTTGTCCGTACCGCGAACTGCTGTTTCTTGTACTTTTCCAGGCGCTCCTTCAGCGAGACAATGTGTGCGTCGGCATCGTCGCGTTGGGAAAACGATTGCTTCATGTGCCGTTCATAGCCTGTCCGCTCGGTGTTCAGCGCAGCAAGGTGTTCTTCGAGTGATTGCACTTCGCCCGGCAGGTCCCCTTTGAGCTCCTGGAGCTCATCGAGATGTGAATCCACGAGTTGAAGGGCGTACAGCTGCTGTAACTTGGTTTTCAACGATGGCTCCTCAGACAATGCTAGACATACGCAACGGGATTGGTGCGCACAGTGCTGACGGCGACGGGGGTTCGTCGTCCCCGCGTGCGGCAAGACTCCCTGATCTTCCCGGCAAGGGTTGAAAGCACCGGGTACTCGGTTTCGTGATGCCCGGCGTCGACGAGTGCAATGCGCCCCACGGCATCCTGAAACCGGTGGAAGGAAACATCCGCAGTAACAAAGACGTCTGCCTGCCGGGCGATGGCGTGGTCTATGAGCCTGCTTCCGCTTCCCCCGCACACGGCAACGCGAACAACGTGCTTGTGAGGATCACCGGTGAATCGAAGCGAACCGGTGCCCAGGGCACGCCGGACCCGGCGGAGGAACGCAGCCAGGGTTGTGGGATGGGCGAGATCACCAATGGCTCCCATGCCAAACCGCTGGTGTGCATTTTCAGTCGGGTAGACGTCGTAGGCGACCTCTTCATACGGATGTGCGCGGCGCAAGGCCTCGACCACAACGGGAAGCCGATCACGGTCGACGATCATTTCAACCCGCGATTCGGTGACGCGTTCTACAACGCCCCTCTGCCCGAGGGCCGGAGACGCATCTGCATTCCCCTGAAAGGTTCCTATTCCTTCGGTGCGAAACGAACACTGCGTATAGTTGCCAATGACCCCCGCGCCGGCATTTGTCATCGCCCGGGCGACACGATCCACTTCCCTTGCGGGCACAAACGTCACCAGTTTTACCTGCAGCCGCAAGGACCGATCGAGGGTCTCCGGATGACGAACACCCAAGCACTCTGGCAAGTGCGTAGCTCGTACCTTCGGGTGCGGCATCCAGGTTGGTATGCGCTGCGATTGCGGCGATCCCTTTCTGTATGAGTGTGGTGACCGTGCGACCGGAGTGTGTTGCAGGGGTGACAGATGCGAGGGAACGGTACAGGAGGGGGTGATGGCTGACAATCAGATTCGAGCGGCGACGGAGGGCGTCACGGACAACGTCCTCCGTGATGTCAAGGCAGATCAGAATCCCCCGCACAAGCATATTGGGATTACCGCATTGGATGCCGATATTATCTTCTTTCCACGCCGTCGTCCGCGGGGCCCATTCTTCCAGCACGTGCTCTACATCCCGTACGCGCATGCTCACATCCCCCTCCGGTGAAAAAAGAATCCCGCCGTGGGGCGGGATTGAGAGGTTGTCTGTTGTTCTTCAAACAGCTTTCGGTCGGTATAAGGTGTCCGTTTCACTGGTTCCAGTGACACATCGGTTTCTGTAAGATCCGGCAATGCCGGTCAGACGCACTTTTGGGACTATAATATAGCGAAGATCTCCCTTACAATCAAGACCGGCCTTAGCAGCCACGCCGGAAACTCCAGGCGCTCAAAATTCGTATCGCGCAGCCGCGAAATCTCCTTTTCGACCAGATCGATGTTCTCATCGATGGAATGCACGAGACGTGACTCTTCTTCGTTGAGGCTCTGGCGCAAAAGGATGTCCGTGCTGATTTTGATGGCAGCAAGGGGATTGTTGAACTCATGGCATACTGTTACGACAAGCTCTTTGATTGCATCCGTCCGTTTTCGAGCGATCAAATCCGCCTTTTGCTCTTCGGCGATTCGCCGTTTCAGGCGAACCCGCTCGACGATATTCAAAATGGTTCGGGGGAGAACCGAATCCACCGCTTCATCCTTGATAAGATAGTCTTCCACTCCGTATTTCATAACCTCAATTGCGAGGCGGAAATCACGATTCGAAGTAAGAAAGACGATCGGGATGTCGATTTTTCGCTCTCGGATTCGCTCAACGAGTTGCAGGCCATTCATATCCGGAAGGAAGTAATCTATCACAATGAGGTCGATTTCAGGGCTTCCTGCCAGATAGACCAGGGAAGAGGCAGGCATCCTGTTTCCATGTCACCTGGAAACGCGAACCCTGATATTTGGTGAGCAGATGACGGGCAATGGCCATATAGGCCGTATCATCGTCCACGAAGAGCAGGTTGATCGGTTGGATGGGGTCCATCGTACGGTCAAAATAGCACAATGGGGGGAGAGTTGCAACTTGTTGATTTTGTTCACAACTTTGGGTATACTTTTGCGCAATCCCGGTCCCTGAATGATGGCGTCAGCGGGGCAGCGTGGGCCGGAACCTCACTTACACGCTGGAGAGCGCTCTGATGGCCAAGAAACGTTCGATCCTTGTCGTTGACGATGAAGATTCTCTGCGCACCGTCCTCAGCAGTGAGCTGATCAACGAGGGATACGAAGTGCGCACTGCTCCGGATGGAGATGATGCCATCCAGGAAATGGGCAAGGCATCTTTCGATCTGGTGCTCCTGGACATCAAGATGCCCCGGATGAACGGATTCGAAGTGCTGAAGCACATCAAAGAACAGCACGGGAAAACAAAGGTCGTGATGCTCACCGGATTTGCGGATCTCAAGAATGCCATCGAGTCCAAGAAATTGGGCGCCGATGATTTCGTCAGCAAACCATACGACCTGGTGGATTTGCTCACAACGATTGAGCGCGTGCTCAGCGAATAGGCGCCGGCACCGGCCGGGGTGCGGGTCGGACGCACGGTCCTGTTATGGCAAAGAAGTACAACCTGCTTGTCGTAGACGACGAAGAGCCACTCCGGCAGTTGCTCGAAGCTGAACTGAGCGATGCTGCCGAGTATGCGGTGGATGTCGCCGCCGATGGCGGCGAAGCTATCAACCGCATTCAGGCAAAAGTCTACGATGTCATCCTCCTGGACATCCGCATGCCGCGAGTCACCGGCATCGACGTCCTCAAGTTCGTCCAGGAATACTCCCCCACAACGCAAGTCATCATTCTCACCAACTACGCCGACATCAAGACGGCGATTGAGACGATCAAGCTCGGCGCGTACGACTTCCTGGCGAAACCGTACGACATTGAGGAGATCTTCAATACCGTCCACAGAGCCATCGAACGACGTCAGCTTTTCATCGATAACAAGTTGATGAAGAGCGAGCTGACGCGGAAGGCGGGGAACAACGAACTCGTCGGACAGAGCCCGGCCTTCGTGCGTCTTGTCGATAACGCCACACGCTTCGCCGAAAGCGAGTCCTTCATTCTCATACAGGGTGCGAGCGGCACTGGCAAGGAGTTGATTGCAAACTTGATCCACCGGCGCAGTTCCCGGAACAACCGTCCGTTCGTTGCCGTGAACTGTGCCTCCATTCCTGATGCCCTTCTCGAGAGCGAACTCTTCGGACATGAAAAAGGGGCCTTCACGAATGCCTTCGCATCGAAGCAAGGTCTCGTGGAGGTTGCCAATGGCGGAACGCTCTTCCTGGATGAGGTGGGAGATATCAGTCCGGCGATCCAGCCGAAATTGCTCCGGTTTCTGGAGACCGGGGAGTTTCGCCGTGTCGGAGGGACCAACCTGCTGCAGGTGGATGTGCGCGTTGTCAGTGCGACAAACAAGCATCTGCGCGATGAAGTAGCGGCAGGACGGTTCCGGGAGGATCTCCTCTACCGCTTGAATGTTATCTTGTTGCCCATGCCTTCGCTCCAGGAACGAGCGGAAGATATTCCACTGCTTTCGGAATACTTCCTGAAGCAGAAGGCAAAATCCAAAAACGTGAAAACGCTCTCCCCGGGGGCTGTCCGCCTGTTGCAGGAATACCCTTGGCCGGGAAACGTGCGGGAACTGGAGCACGTGATTGAGGGTGCAATCCTTTTGTCAGCGGGGGACGTGATTGGCGAGAATGATCTCCAGCTCTCCGCACACCGTCCTGCGCATTCCTCTCCCGCGTTTGAGCCCGCCCTGCCGGAAACGGGAACAACACTCGAGGATCTTGAACGAGTGCACATCAAACGGGTGTTGCAGGAGAACAATTTCAATCGGGCACGCACGGCAGAACTTCTCGGCATCAGCAAGAAGACGCTCTACCTGAAGATCAAACGCTACGGTTTGCCGGTGTCCGACTAGCACCTTGCTTTTCACTTCTTCATTTTGCTATCTTGTTCATTCTCACCTGCGCCGGTGCCACGCATGTCAAAATTCCACGGGGTTGACTATTTCGGTATTGATGACCTCTTGAGCGAAGAGGAGATTCTTGTCCGCTCCACAGTGCGGGAATTTGTGGAAGACAATGTTCTCCCGGTCATAGAGGAGCACTACCGTGGAGGAACATTTCCCGCCGATTTGATCTCGCGCATGGCCGACCTGGGTTTGTTCGGCGCGACGTTGCCGACGGAATATGGCTGCGCGGGGATGAATAATGTGTCATATGGTCTGGCAATGCAGGAACTGGAGCGGGGAGACAGTGCCGTCAGGAGCTTTGCTTCTGTTCAGAGCGCCCTCGTGATGTATCCGATTTTTGTCTACGGCTCGGATACACAGAAGAACTTCTGGCTGCCGCGCCTTGCAAAGGGCGAAAAAGTCGGATGCTTCGGACTTACGGAACCTGATTTCGGGTCGAACCCGGGAGGCATGCTCACCCGGGCTACACGTCACGGGGATGGCTACCTGCTCAATGGCTCCAAAATGTGGATCACCAACGGCACAGTGGCAGATGTTGCCGTGGTCTGGGCGAAGCTGGATGACACCATCGGAGGATTCCTTGTGGAGAAGGGTACTCCGGGTTTTTCTGCGCCGGAAATGAAGGGAAAGCATTCTCTGCGAGCGTCCGTGACTTCGGAGTTGGTATTCCAGGATGTGATACTGCCAGCCGCGAGCATGCTCGTTCATGCGGAGGGCCTGCGTGCGCCCCTGTCATGTCTGAGTCAGGCGCGCTATGGCATTGCCTGGGGGGCCCTGGGTGCGGCGATGGCCTGCTACGATGCCGCCCTGGCATATGCGCGCACCCGCATTCAGTTTGACAAACCAATCGCATCGTTTCAGCTCACGCAGGCGAAATTGGTTGACATGGTGTCCGAGATCACCAAAGCGCAGTTGCTCTGCATTCAACTCGGGCGCCTTAAGGATGCCGGCAAGGCGCGGTTTCAGCAAATTTCCCTTGCCAAGCGCAACAACGTGAACCACGCCCTCAGGATCGCCCGGGATGCACGCACCATTCTTGGAGCAAACGGCATTCTTGACGAATACCCCGTCATGCGTCATGCTGCAAACCTCGAATCGGTGCTCACGTACGAAGGGACGCATGAAATGCACACGTTGATCGTGGGAGAAGACATCACCGGCATTCCTGCGTATTCCTGATTACCACTCACTGAGACACTCATCGGCCATCGGGGTTCCTACTCGTGAAATCAGCAAAGATCATCGGCGAAGCGCTCACCTACGACGACGTACTTCTCGTTCCGAATCACTCCATCGTTCTCCCGCGGGATGTCGAAGTGCGCACCCGCTTGACCCGCAGGATCCCGATGAATATACCGTTGCTGAGTGCAGCGATGGACACGGTCACCGAATCCGCGATGGCGATTGCCATGGCAAGGGAGGGAGGGATCGGCATTCTGCATAAGAACATGCCGATCGCTGCACAGGCGGAAGAGGTGGATCGTGTAAAGCGTTCAGAAAGCGGGATGATTCTGCAGCCTGTCACCGTCAAAGCAACGCAGAAGGTGTACGATGTTCTTCTGCTTATGAACAAATATAAGATTTCGGGCATTCCTGTTGTCGACGATCAGCATCGGCTGATCGGCATCATTACCAACAGGGATCTGCGCTTTGATCCGGATGAGCATCAACAGGTTGCGGCAATCATGACCCGGGATAATCTCATTACCGCTCCGGTGGGCACGGGCCTGGAACAGGCGAAACACTTGCTGATGAAACACAAGATCGAGAAGCTGCCGGTCGTCGACAAGCATGGAGTGCTCAAAGGCCTGATCACGTTCAAAGACATCCTGAAGAAGATCCGCCATCCCAACGCCTGTAAAGACGAACACGGGCGGTTGCGTGTGGGTGCAGCGGTGGGGGTAACCGGGGAAACCGGGGATCGTGTAGCCGCACTGGTCAAGGCGGGGGTAGACCTGGTCATCGTGGATACCGCGCACGGTCACTCGCAGGGAGTGATCGAAACGGTAAAATTGCTGCGCAAGAAGTTCCCCTCGCTCGATCTCGTCGCAGGGAACGTCGGGACGGGCGAGGGGACGCGGGCTCTTATCCGGGCGGGTGTCGATGCTGTAAAAGTCGGCATCGGTCCCGGGTCCATTTGCACGACGCGCGTTGTTGCAGGCGTCGGTGTTCCCCAGGTCACGGCGATCATGGAATGCGCGGGTGTCGCGCACAAGGCCGGAGTTCCGATCATTGCCGACGGAGGGATCAAACAAACAGGAGACATCGCGAAGGCTATTGCTGCCGGGGCGGATTCCGTAATGATAGGAGGGCTCTTTGCCGGGGTGGAAGAGAGTCCGGGCGACAAAGTGTTGTACGAAGGGCGGAGCTACAAGATCTACCGCGGGATGGGGTCCATCGAGGCGATGAAAGCGGGAAGCAAAGACCGGTATTTTCAGGATGCAGAAGATGACGTTCAGAAGCTGGTACCCGAAGGGATTGAGGGACGCGTTCCGTTCAAGGGGTCTCTGGGTGAAACCATCTACCAGATGATCGGAGGTTTGCGTGCAGCAATGGGATATAGCGGTGCGCGAACCATCCTGGAACTTCAGACCAAAGGGAGATTTGTCCGTATGACCGATGCCGGACTTCGTGAAAGCCATCCTCACGACATCGCCATTACCAAAGAGGCTCCGAATTACCACGTTCACTGACGGCCGGCACCGGTCACTCCGCGCTGACCGTCTCGCCCGTGTGCGGGCGCGCATGCGTGAACAGAACGTTGCGGCACTGGTGGTTTCTCTTCTTTCCAATGTCCGCTATCTGACCGGATTCACGGGCTCCCATGGGGTCGCAGTCATTACTTCGTCGGACGCATGGTTTCTGACCGATGCCCGATACCGCACACAGAGCGCTCTCGAGGTCCGGGGATTCCGCCGGATTATTACGATGCACGATCTGTGGAAGACGATTGCTTCGCGAAGGCTGCTCGCGGGATGCCGTCGCGTGGCGTTCGAGTCGGAGACTGTGACGTATGCGCAATACGCTCTCTTCCGAAACGCCGTGGGCCGCGCAACCCTGGTTCCTTCGCGCGACCTGGTCGAAGGGCTTGCCGTTGTCAAAGATGCGGAGGAACTTGTTTCAATCTGCAGGGCGGTGGAGATCTCTGATCGCGTATTTCTGGAAATTCTCCCTCTGCTTCGTCCTGGGGTGAGTGAACTCGAGATTGCCGCAGAGATCAGCTACCGTCAACGACGCCACGGGGCCGAAGGTGATGCCTTCGAACCCATTGTTGCCAGCGGGAGCCGCGGTGCTTCACCCCACGCGCGGGCTTCGGCAAAGGTCGTCAAATCCGGCGAGTTCGTCACTCTGGATTTTGGATGCACGGTGAACGGGTACTGCTCGGATCTGACGCGGACCGTTGGTGTGGGCAGGATCGGGCGCGGGCGACGGGAAGCGTACGCAACCGTTCTGGGAGCACAGCGTGAAGCCATCGATGTTGCGCGGGCAGGCATGGTGGCATCGGATCTTGACGCGGTAGCACGCACGCGGATTGCGGCGGAGGGGTTTGGAAGGTTCTTTACCCATTCCCTCGGACATGGTTTGGGATTGCGGATCCACGAACGGCCACGTGTATCACGCCTCAGTACCGAGCGGCTGCAGGTGGGGAGTGTGATTACCATCGAACCGGGGATCTATGTCCCCGAACGCTATGGCGTTCGCATCGAGGACGATATCGTTCTCACTTCCTCCGGATGCACAGTGCTGACCAACGCGCCAAAGGAACTCTTGATTCTCTGACTATGCCTCTACGCACAGATACTCCCCGGCGTGTGCTGGTCATCGCATACTACTTCCCGCCCATGGGTTTGAGTGGTGTCCAGCGGACACTGAAATTTGTCAAGTACTTCTCCGAGTTCGGCTGGCATCCCACAGTCCTGACCGTTCAACCGCGGGGGTACCTTGCACAGGACGACTCTCTGCTGGACGATCTTGAGGGACGTGATGTCCGCATAGTCCGCACCGCCGCTGCCGGCCCCGGCAAGCTCGTTACAAAGAAGCAGGTGGTAGCATTTCCTTCTGAATGGAGCCGGAAGCTCCTCAGTCGCCTCAGCGATACGGTATTCATACCGGACAACAAGATCGGGTGGAAACGCAAGGCTGTTGCCCGGGCGCTTGCGCTTGCACGGGAGACACCGTTTGACATGATTTTCGCGACGGCGCCACCGTTTACGGATTTCCTTATCGGTCGCGAGCTAAAGAACAGGCTCAATATCCCTCTTGTCCTCGACTATCGCGATCCCTGGGTTGACTATCCATTCAAATTCTATCCCACTCCCTTACACAAGCTTCTGAATATCCGTCTCGAACGACGGGCCCTCCGGGCGAGCAGTCATGTGGTCACGACAAACAGAAAGGTCAAGGAGACCATCCTGCGGAGACACCGCTTCCTCGGATATCACGATATCGATATCATCTCACAGGGATTTGATCCGGCGGACTTCCAGAAGGCACGCAGCACGCATCTCGAGTATCCCCCGCGGAAGGCGATGCGCATCACATATGCCGGCGTGTTTTGGGAGGACAGGAAGCCGGACTACTTTCTCCGTGCGCTGGCCGAGCTGCAGGGCGAGCAGCCGCGTTTGCGCGGACGCATTGATGCGCACTTTGTGGGGAACTTCAGGGAAGAAAACCGCAAGCTGGTTGTCCGTCTCGGCCTCCATGATACTGTGACGGAAACAGGGTATTTGCCGCATGGGGATTGCATTCGTGAACTCCTGGTATCTGATGTCCTCTGGATGATTGTCGGTGATGATCTGGGTTCACCCGGGCAAGACCTATGAATATATAGGTGCGGGAAAGCCGATCCTGGCATGTGTCCCTGACGGGTTCATCAAAAACGCGGTTCTTGAGGCCGGAGGAATTGTCACTGCACCTGATGACGTGCCTGCGATCAAGGAAGCACTCATGAATCTGTTCAATCGCTGGGAGCGGCATGAGTTGCGCGGGCCTGAGCAGGAGGTGATTGATCGGTATGATCGCGTCATCCTGACGAGGTCAGTTGTGAAAATCTTCGAATCTCTGCTGGTGGAGACCTGACATGAGAGTGCTCGTTGTCGGGTCGGGAGGGAGAGAACATGCGTTGGTCTGGGGACTTGCCCGGAGCGCCGGGATCACCGGGCTCTACTGTGCTCCAGGCAACCCGGGGATTGCGCGTCATGCCGAAGTGGTACCGATCGCGTCGACCGACCGGCAGGCGCTGTTGGATTTTGCGCGAAAGGAGCGGATTGATCTGACCGTCATCGGTCCCGAGCAGCCCCTTGCTGAAGGAGTGGTGGATCTGTTCCTTCACCACGGTCTCGTGGTATTCGGTCCGACGCGCCGGGCCGCCGAGCTCGAATGGAGCAAGGCGTTTGCCAAAGACTTCATGTCACGCCATCACATTCCGACAGCCTCGAGCCGCACGTTCGCACGGGGTCAGGAAGCGGAGGCACGGGACTATGTGCAGCAGGTCGCGCTGCCGATTGTTCTGAAAGCGGACGGATTGGCGGCGGGCAAGGGCGTGCTCATCTGCCGTGATCGTACAGAGGCCACGGGGGAAGTGCTTGGCATGCTCGGAGGAGGAACTTTCGGCCAGGCAGGCACGCGTGTTGTTGTGGAAGAATTCCTCCAGGGCGAAGAGGCATCGGTATTTGCGATTACCGACAGCCGCGAATATGTGCTTCTGGCTCCGGCCCAGGATCATAAGCGTGCACTCGACAATGACGAGGGGAAGAACACCGGTGGCATGGGGGCATATGCTCCGGCACCTGTTGTGAATGCTGCGCTTCTGGGTCAAGTGGAAGAGGAAATAGTCCGTCCGACAATCGCAGGTATGGCTGCAGAAGGGCGACCGTACTCCGGGTGTTTGTATGTCGGGTTAATGATCACTCCTGCGGGACCCAAGGTGATTGAATACAATTCCCGTTTTGGAGATCCCGAGACCCAGGTCGTTCTCCCGCTATTTGCGGGTGATCTTGCGCAGCTGCTTCTTGCCGCGGCGCGCGGTGGGATCGGCGCATACCGGGGGCTGTCGTGGGTGCCGCAGCAGCATGGGACCGCGGTCTGCGTGGTTCTTGCCTCGGGAGGGTATCCTGATGCATACATAGAAGGTAAGGTTATTACCGGACTCGAGCGCATCGATGCGCAGCAGGGGATTGTTGCATTCCACGCGGGGACGCGGCTGGAGGGGACACAGCTGGTCACTTCCGGAGGCCGTGTTCTCGGTATCACCGCTGTGCATTCTTCGGGGACGATTGTAGAAACGATCCGTGACGCTTATGCAGCTGTCGCTCAGGTGCACTTCGATGGCATGCACTATCGACGTGACATCGGACACCGGGCGTTGATCTATGCCATCGGTTCATATATTGAAGGAACGGCTACGCGATGAACATTCTCGTCACTGGAGGTGCAGGCTTCATCGGTTCTCATATCGTCGAGGCGTATCTTGCTGAGGGCCATCGGGTGACCGTTGTTGACAACCTGTCCACGGGAAGAAGAACCAACGTCAACCCTGCCGCTGAGTTTCACAATGTCGACATTCGTGACGCTGAGGTACTCGGCAAGGTGATGTCTCGCGGACAATTCGATGTTGTGAACCACCATGCCGCGCAGATGGATATCCGTCGTTCTGTTGCGGATCCTGTCTATGATGCATCAGTCAACATCATCGGCATGCTGACGCTCATGGAGTCGGGATTGCGATCGGGAATTCGCCGCGTGGTGTTTGCATCGAGCGGGGGGGCGGTGTACGGAGAGCAGGAGACGTTTCCTGCGCCCGAATCGCACCCCACACGACCGATCTCTCCGTATGGCGTGGCGAAGCTCACCACCGAACAGTATCTTTTCTATTATGCCCAGGTCCATGGTTTCGCCCCGGTTGCACTGCGCTATGCGAACGTCTACGGTCCGAGGCAAAACCCTGAAGGCGAAGCCGGGGTCGTGGCTATTTTCACCACGAAGATGCTTCTGGGGGGCCAGCCGGTAGTGAATGGTGACGGGAAGCAGACCCGGGACTACGTGTACGTGGGAGACGTGGTGAAGGCCAATGTGCTCGCACTTCGTGCAGAGGGCTGCCGTGTGTACAACGTGGGCACGGGTATCGAAACCGATGTGAATACCATTTTTCGTACCCTCAGGGCAGCGACAGCCAGCAACTGTGAAGAAACTCACGGTGCGGCAAAGAAAGGCGAGCAGACACGCAGTGTACTGGACTGCCGGCGAATCGCCCTGGAATTAGGCTGGCAGCCGAGCGTGACGCTGCAGGACGGTCTCCGTAAAACCGTGGAATTCTTTCGTAGTCGATGAATCGCATCAGTGTAGGGTTCGCTGTTGTGCTCGTCGTGTGGGGAACAGTCCGGTGTTGCGGACAGGAAGAGAAGGTGAGTTCCGCTGGTTCCCCCGCTCCCGGCACTTGAGGAGATCCATCCGCTTCAGGAGGCAATATTCCCCCTGCTGATTCCGGTGGTGTTGAATTCCGTGCAGGGGCTCAAGACCCTGTTGCAGGGCGAAGAATTCCGGCATATCCGGGAGCGATGGGGTGACAGGTACGCTGTCGATGTCGCGTTCCGATGGGCCGAGCAGCTGTGCTGGAACAACCGGGCCGTAGCGCTTCTGGCGGCCTTTCTCGCTATGATCGAGCATCGCAACGTGGGGTTCCGGGTTCCGATGCTCGGACCGATACTCTGGCTTCCCTTAAGCGGAGAATTCCCCGAAGAATTTGCTGAGCGCGTCCACGCATTGCCCGCTCACTATTTTTCCGGATTCACCGCCGGACGAATTCGGTGACAAGGATAAATTGCAGCATTTCTTTGGTTCAGCGTTTCTCGCGTATCTGTTTGGCAGTTCTGCGCCGGCAGAGCGGGTTGGAGACTTCATCGAGTGGGGAGAGGATGCGTTTGTGGTCGACGGGTCGTATGACCTCCGTGACCTTGAGGCAAACGGGCGGGGGCGCCGCTTTGCCGCACGGTTGCGTGAGGATCGCGAAGCGCTCCCTTCGCGGGAGATGCAGACTCCTCTGGGAATTCCGCAACGGTCGATTGAAGTTCCGGAATAATACGGGAACGAAGGAGCCACGTCAGGCGAAGACCTATGAAGACAGTGCTTGTTGTAGATGATGAACAGGCGATTCGCGATTCCATCAAGATGATTCTGGAATACGAAAAGTTTTCAGTCCTGTTTGCGGAAGACGGTCCATCGGCAGTTTCCCGGGTGCAAGCCGGGGGGATTGACCTCGTGCTCTTGGATATCAAGATGCCTGGAATTGACGGCATGCGCGTATTGCAGGTGTTGCGGGAATCCACACCTGCACTTCCCATCGTTATGATTTCAGGGCACGGAACGATCGAGACCGCTGTTGAGGCAACGCGTCTTGGCGCCTATGATTTTCTCCCTAAACCCCTCGACCGCGAGCGATTGATCATTGTCGTCCGGAACGCGACGGAGTATAAGCATCTGCGCGAACAGGTGGAACGGAAGACCCGAATCATCGGGGAGACGCAGGTGATGAAGGACCTCTTGGTGCTCATCCAGCGGGTGGCTCCCACCGAAGCCCGGGTGATGATTACGGGAGAGAACGGTTCCGGGAAAGAGCTGGTTGCCCAGGCGATCCACCGGTTCAGCAAGCGTTCCACGCAGCCGCTCATTGAGGTGAATTGTGCCGCTATACCGAATGAATTGATTGAGTCGGAGTTGTTCGGTCACGAACGGGGCTCGTTTACCGGGGCGACGAACCAGAGGGTGGGGAAGTTTGAACTCGCCGATCATGGTACGGTCTTCCTTGACGAGATCGGTGATATGAGCATGAACGCGCAAGCCAAGGTCCTGCGTGCTCTCGAAGAGGGTCGGATTGAGCGGGTTGGAGGCTCACACCCGATCTCCGTTGATGTGCGCGTGATCGCTGCGACGAACAAGAATCTGCTCGACTCTGTGAAGAGCGGTGGATTCCGCGAGGATTTGTATCACCGGTTGAACGTGATACCCATTCGCGTTCCGAGTTTGCGCGAGCGGAGCGAGGATATCCCGCTTCTTGCACGGGCGTTTGTCGAAGAGGTGTGTACACAGAATGGGATGGCGACGAAAACGATTGCAGACGAAGCTCTCCGGAGGCTGCAAAGCCTGGAGTGGAGTGGAAACGTCAGGGAGCTGCGCAACACCATTGAACGTATGGTCATCATGACCCCGGGTTCCATCATTGCCGAATCTGAAGTTCTGACCCCGCAGCCCGCACAGCGCGGCGAAGCGGCCGGCCTCATAGTGGAAGGGCTCACATTTCAGGAATTCAAAGACAGGGCTGAAGCGGCGTTTATCAAGAAACAGCTTGAAGCATCAGGATGGAATGTCAGCAAGACCGCGGATATTCTGCAGATCCAGCGAAGCCATCTGTACAGCAAGATGAAGAAGTACGGCCTGGAACGGTCATGACCCGAAGCTGAATCCCCGCTGCAGAGCCCAGCATCGCCTTATTTCCTCTGCCGCAGCACTTCATACATCGCCAGTGCGCCGGCCACGGACACGTTGAGCGACCCCACCTTGCCGAAGAGGGGAATGCGCACAAGGTGGTCGCAATGTTCCTTTACCAGACGTCTGATTCCGTGGCCTTCGTTTCCCACCACCAGCACCACCGGCAGCGTGTAGTCCGGTTCGTTGTACGTCTTTTCTCCTTCACTTGCCAGCCCGACGATCCAGAACCCTGCTTCTTTCAAGCGTTCAACTGTCGAGACGATATTGGTGACCTCAGTAATCGGCATGTGTTCAGTCGCTCCCGCGGAGGCCTTCACGACAGCGGTAGTAATGGTTGCCGCATGGTGTTTCGGAAGGATCACGCAGTGGACTCCGGCACATTCCGCCGTTCGCACAAGCGCACCCAGATTCTGCGGGTCTTCGATCTGGTCCAGGAGGAGAAGAAAGCCGGTTGCGTGGCGTTCAGCGAGTGACGACAGGATGACGTTCGAGGTCGGCAGAGGGTCGCGTTGGTGTGAACGCAATGACGCCCTGCGTGGTCGCATCGACAGCCATCTGCCGGAATGATTGCCTGTCGATTTCCGCCAGAGGAACACCAAGTTGTTCTGCGAGGCGCCGGATTTCCTCAATGACACCTCCCCGAATACCCTGAAGGATGCCGATGCGTTCAATCGGCTTTCCGGACTTGAGAGCTTCGATGATGGGCTTTCGCCCGGTCAGCATCTGTCCCATGGCGTCCCGCGGGGGACTACCCCGTTCCTGATGTGAGTGGAGGTGTTCGCCGACTGAGGATGAGCAGGCCCGCCAGTGCAAGAATGAACAACGCGACGCTGAAGAGTTGCGCTTCGGAGAGCCCGCCGAGAAGGCGTGGATTCAGGCGCAGGAACTCGACAAGAAACCTGAAGGTGCTTGCGAGCATAAGGTACGCCATGAAGAGCATTCCATCTACAGAGAGGCGTGTGCGCAACCAGAGCAGGATGACAAACCCGGCACACCCCAGGAGCAGTTCGTACAGCGGTGTTGGGTGGAGCGGAGTGATTTCATCGAAACGGGAATACCAGTGTCCCATGCGGTCTTTGCCGGCGATGATCACGCGAAGCGAGTCGTAATGCCACGCGGCACGTTCTTCCGGATGATGGAGAAAATACTCCTGCAGCATAACCGTGGGTTTCGCCGTTCCCTGGGCATAGATGGTTCCCCAGGGAAGATGCGTAGGTACGCCATAGTCACCATCGCCCGACAGATGACATCCCACGCGTCCAACGCCATAGGCGAGTATCAGCGCAAGGCCGAGTCCGTCCCACACCTTCATAAATGGTATGTGCCTTGCGCGGACATAGAGTGTCACCGCCAGCAGTGCAAGAAGGAAACCGCCATACCAGGTTAACCCTCCGGCAGAGAAGGTCATTCCCCATGGATCGCGTACGAAGAGGGTCCACTCTTCGATCAGATACAGCATCTTTGCACCCCCGATGCCGAAGATGACGGCGAGAATGGTAATCGTGTTGGCTGCCGAAGGGTTGATGTTGTTGCGTTTGAAGTGCAGCGAAAGAATATAGCTTCCCAGGAGGAACGCAATTCCCAGCATCAATCCGTAGCTGTAGACATGCAAGGGGCCGATCTGGAAGAGAACGGGAATCATGAATACTCGCTTATGCTGTTGGGGAGATCCAGTGTGAGGCATCCGTGATGACGTGGACGAACGGTTTGCGGGGCGACTTGGTGAGTTCCACCTTTTTTGCTGTAATCCGGATGGAGAAACTGTTTACACGCCCATCGATGCCTTCAATGATCACGGCGTAGGTACCCTTGAGTCCTTCGTAGTCCTTCTGGAACCGGGCGGGGCCGGCTGCGGGAAGGGTGAGATGCGGAGTCTTGAAGCCGACGATCGACAGCGCGATGGACCCGGGCGTCGATCTTCTCTTCGACTGAGAGCTCGTAGCGGAATGTGGCAAATGTCCTGGTGGTTTCCAGGATCACCCGCGTCACGTTCTGCTGCGTTCGCTCAGCGAAATGCGGGGCGACGAGGAGGCGGTATTCGGGTTCGGTCATTTCTTTCGTTGATGTGTGTGCGGGCATCCGTGGTTCAGAGTTCAAAGTACGTGGCTTCTTCACGCTGGAAGAGATCGAGAATCTCTTTGGCAGAATTGGTGGCAAGCAATTGTGAACGGAATTCTTCCTTGTTCATGAGTCTGGAGATTCTGCTCAGGAGTTTGATGTGTGGCCCCACAAGATTATCCTTCCCGACGAGCAGAAACACGAGCCGCACGGGTTTTTCGTCGAGGGAATCGTAGTCGATCTCCCGCTCGGTCACGGCGAACGCTGCAACGATATCCGAAACGGCGTCCGTCTTGCCGTGCGGGATGGCAAAGCCGTTCCCGACGCCGGTGGACATGATTTTCTCCCGTTCGAAGATTGCAGTACGGACCTTTGCCTTATCGAGCACCTTTGGTGATGCGCCGACGAGATCAACCATGGCGTCAATAATTTCCTGTTTGGAGGATCCCTTGAGCCGTGAGACGACCAGGTCTTCGGTGAGGATATCGCTGATTTTCATATTCTTGCCGCTCTCCTATGCTTCATCGCGCCAGGCGATGACCTTTTGTTCGTACCGGTGGACCAGCCGGTCCGCCGTCTGCTGATCCTCCGCTTCCGCGCTGACATGGAACAGGGGGCGCTCTTTGTCGGGAATAAGAAGGACCGAGAGTCCCTCTTCGCGTCCGTCGAAGTAGACTTTGATGCCGTCCACAAGGTCGCGTCGTTTTCCTTCGGTGTCGGCCATGATATTGCGCATCACCTTGCCCTTATGCTCCCATGAGCAATTGACAGCGCGACGCGCGCTGCGGAGCCGTGGAATTTCCCCGTCAAAGACGCCGAGCCGTTTGTCTGCCGTCGCCATCATTTCCAGAAGTTTGGCAAGGCTGTACATCGCGTCCGTCGCGAAGAAGAAATCCGAGAAGATGAAACCGCCTTTCGTGCCGCCGATGAATCGCACATTCTTGTTGGATGCCGCTTCCATCATGGCAAGGTGGCTGTTGCGTGTCTTGAGCACTTTCACGCCGTACTGGAGCGCGATGATGTCGATCTCGCCGGAGGAGGTGATGGGAACGGCAATGCTCTGGACGTTTTTGTGCGTCTGGAGGAACATATCAGACACCACGGTGAGCAACCGGTCGCTATCGAGCGTCGCGCCGTTTTCGTTCACCAGGAACAATCGTTCCCCGCCGCCGTCAATAAGGCACCCGATATCGTACTTGAGCGACGTCACGATATGTGCGAGTTGCTTCATGGAGTACTCGAACTCGTATTTGTCGCGGGTCAGTTTCTTCGGATCGAGGTGCGCGTTCAACGCAACGACCTGGCAATCGAACGAGCCGAGAATGATCGGGAAGATCGTCGATGCGACGCCGTTCGAATAGTCGATCACCAGTTTGAATTTCTTCCGGTTGATAGCCTCCACATCCAGCGATGACAGGAATTTCTCTTTATAGGCTTCGGTGGTGCGTTCGGGGAACGAGATTGAACCCACCTTTTCACGCGGCGCACGCGCAAAGTCCTCGCCAAAGAAGAGACGTTCGACGTTCTTGGTTTTATTGGTGGGCAAATCCTTCCCGTTGGCATCAAAGAAGATGATATCTGTGAGGTTCTTGTCGGAGGGATTGCGGCGCACGTGGATGCCGCCGGCCTCCTTGCCGCTGCTTAATTCATGCCGGAGCAGGGGAATAGAGAGTGCCCGCAGGTCGAAGGTGTTGACGCCGGCCGAAACGAGCCCGCAAAGGAGAGCGCGGTTCATCATGCGCGACACGTTGTCCGAATCGCGGCACGTCACCACAGTCTTGCCGGCCCCGATAAATGCGCCGTACGCCGCCCCTAACTTGGCGCCAAATTCAGGGTTCATCTCGATGTTCGACAATCCCGTAACGCGCGAATCGGTGAAGAGCTCCCGCAACCACTTGTCTTCCCACACCAGGCTCCGGGTGAGGATCGCGCCTTCTTCAACGACTTTCTCGGGCCACAATTTGATATTGGCGGTCAGGCGGGCGCCCCGGCCGATCCAGCATCCGTCGCCGATGAACACATTCTCCGCGACCACGGTCTTTTCACCGATTGAGCATTTCGAACACACGACATCGGCGGATAACTCGCTGCTATGACCGAGCACCACGTCGCTCCAGACCACCGAATTGCTGATCCTTGTGCCCGGACCAATGACGCAATTGTCACCGATGACGCTGTTGGAGATCTTCACCCCTTCGCCGATGGTGCAGTTGCGTCCGATCACTACTTTCCCGGTGACGTGAACGGTGGCTGAATCAAGGTGTGACCCCTCGCCCACCCAGGCGTTGCCAACACTATTCCCCGGGATGTCAATATGCACCCCGCCATTCAATGCGTCGATGTGTGCGTCCTGATATTCATTCAGATTGCCGATGTCGCGCCAGTACCCGTCGGTGGCACATCCGTACAGGCCGGCATCCTGCCGGAGCAGGAGCGGAAACACATCCTTGCTGAAGTCAAAATCTTCACGGTACGGTATCATTTCCAGCACTTCGGGTTCAAGGATATAGATACCGGTATTGATCGTGTCGCTGAACACCTCACCCCACGAGGGCTTCTCGAGAAACCGCGTGATCTTGCCGTTCTCATCGGTGATCACGACCCCGAACTGCAGAGGGTTGGCGGCATGGGTGAGGACGATCGTGGCTTTTGACTTCTTTTCCTCATGGTACCGGACCGCAGCTGTCAGGTCGAAATCCGTCAGCACATCTCCGCTGATGATGAGAATGCGTTCCTGCATCCCCTTGGTGGCATTCCGGACACTCCCGGCAGTTCCGTAATCGGCATCGGCCCGGACATAATGCATCTTTACGCCCAACTGTGATCCGTCGCCAAAGTAGCTGGTGATCACCTCCGGTGCATAGAAGAGCGTGGCAATGATGTCGTTGAGTCCATGATGCTTCAACAGCGAAACGATATGGTGCATCATGGGCTTATTCATGAGCGGCACCATGGGTTTGGGTGTGTTGCAGGTCAGGGGGCGAAGCCTCGTCCCGAAACCACCGGCCATTATGACGGCTTTCATTTGCACATCACGCGAAGTGGTGGATGGAACGACATAGGCGTTGGAAAACAAAATATAGAAAAGAGTGGTGTGGAATTCAATCTTCGGTTCTGTTCATCAATGCGGCGGCATACCCCGCACCGAATCCGTTATCGATGTTTACGACAGTAATGCCCGCAGCACATGAGTTCAGCATGCCAAGAAGGGCTGACAGGCCATGGAAATTTGCACCATACCCGACAGAGGTGGGGACGGCGATTACAGGCACGGCCACCATTCCACCCACCACGCTGGCGAGAGCGCCTTCCATACCTGCCACAACGATGATGACGCGCGCTTTCCGGAGTTTCTCGCTTTGCATCAGGATTCGATGGATGCCTGCGACACCGACATCGAACAACCGATCAGTGGTGTTGCCCAGTGTCTCGGCAGTCACACGTGCTTCCTCGGCCACGGGAATATCGGATGTGCCTGCAGTGACGATCAGAATGGTTCCACGTCCGCGCTGTCGTATCAGATGAGTATTTGCGAGAATCGTACGCGCATGTGGATTGTAGCGGGCTGAACGGACCAGGCCCTGCACAGCTTTAAGGTGCCTACGATCGGCCCTGGTTGCCAGGAGTATACTCTTGCGTCGGACAATAGCCTGTGCAATGCGCGCCACCTGTTGGGGCGTCTTCCCTTCACAGAAGATGACCTCCGGAAAGCCTTGCCGGACTTCCCGGTGATGATCGACTGTGGCAAAACCTAGAGACTCGAACATTTGTCCCGGTAGGTTGCGGAGGAGTTCCTCGTCGGTCAGCGTCCCCTTTTTGTAGCGGGCGAGCAGGGTCTTTAACGTTGCGTTGCTCATGCCGCGGAAATATACCCTATTCCGCCAGGAATAGCAAGAAAACGGCCAGATTGACTCTCCTCAACCCTTTTCGTACATTGAAGAAAAGCACACCTGATTGATGAGGTTGCGTGGGTCGAATTGCGCTGACCATGTTCCTGGGTTACGTTGTTGGTTCCTTCCCGACCGCCTACCTTCTCGTTCGTTGGAAATCGCGAATTGACATCCGCAATGTCGGAAGCGGTAACGTAGGGACTCTGAACAGCTTTCTGGTAACACGTTCGTGGCTGGTGGGGGGAATTGTTCTGGGTGCAGATATACTCAAAGGAGCAGGTGCTGCCTTGATCGGGGCCGCCCTTGCGGACGGTAGCCAGCTGTACACTGCGCTGGCGGGCATTAGCGCGACAGTCGGACACAACTATCCGGTCTGGCTGGGGTTCCGTGGTGGCAGGGGGCTCGCCCCCGCAGCCGGCGCTGCCATGGTAGTGTACTGGCTCATCGTTCCTGCGTGGCTTGTTCTTTGGGCCGTTGCTTTTGCGTTCATCAGGAGCGTCAACCCGGCTAATGCGATGGCCTCGGGACTCCTTCTGTTTGCGGGAGCAATCGTTCCGGCTGAGGCATACGAGTGCTTCGGGGCGGGATCCGACGACGGACTCATTCGCTGGTTCACCGTTGCACTCATGGGTGTCATTCTTCTGCGGCATAAGGATCCATTGAAGGAGTTCTTTACACAGAGTAAGCGATTGGTAGAAGAAAAAATGAGGGCACAATGAAACGCAATATCCTGATCACCATTCTGGTGCTGCTGGTGCCGTTTCTGGGTGGCGGATTGATCGGATATAGTGTCGGGCACACTTCGTCCGGAAGTGGTATTGCCTCCGCCCAACCCGCGGGTGGCGAGGTGCCGCCAGGCGAAGTGCAAACGGTGCGCGACGATTCTGCACATCGTGACTCCGTCGGCGAATCGGTCACCGGCGGACGGAGAAATGCTATTACGCGCGCAGTGACAGCCGCCAGCCCTGCAGTCGTGGGGATCAACGTCACGGAACTGCGCCAGGTCCGGGAGTGGTCCCCCTGGGGCGACGACCCGTTCTTCCGGTTTTTCGGGGATCGGACGATCACCCAGCAGGTACAGGGACTCGGTTCGGGGTTTATTATCTCCCCCGACGGCTATATCCTCACGAACGACCATGTGGCCGGCAACGCAAAGGAAATCACGGTTACCGCGACCAACGGACAGCAATACAAGGCGGAACTTGTCGGGACAGATCTCGTCTCCGACATCGCCCTGCTCAAGATCGACGGCAAGAATCTGCCGTACGTGAGACTCGGGAATTCCGACGATGTGATCATCGGTGAATGGGCCATTGCCATGGGCAACCCGTTCGGGCTTTTCGATATCAACGACAAACCAACAGTAACGGTGGGTGTTGTCAGCAATACCGGGGTGAAACTGCAGGCGCAGGAAGGGCGGGTGTATCGTGGCATGATTCAGACCGATGCCGCAATCAACTCCGGCAACAGTGGTGGTCCCCTGATCAATGCCATGGGTGAGGTCATTGGTGTGAATGCGGTCATTTATACTCCCAATCAAGGTAGCATCGGACTGGGGTTCGCCATTCCGATCAATCGTGTGAAGAGTGTTATTGCGGAACTCCGGAAGAACGGGAAGATTGAACGCAATTTCTGGACCGGTCTTGAGATACAAGCCGTGGACCGCCGTATCGCCCGGTACTTCGGCCTTGACAAGGTGGAAGGTGTCATTGTCAGCGATGTGCAAAAGAAAAGTCCGGCAGAACGCAGCGGTTTCCGTGTCGGCGACATTATCCTTGTCGCAAACGGCGAACGGATCACCGATGAGACATCGCTTCAGGCAGTAGTGAACGAAGCCAGGACGGGAGACACGCTTACGTTGAAAGTTATGCGGGAACACAAGCTCATCGATCTGAAACTACCGCTGGAAAAACGCTCCCTATGATCCGTCGCTATACACGTCCCGCTATGGGAAAGATCTGGGATGAAGAGAACAAGTTCCGGATCTGGCTGGAAATTGAGATCCTTGCGTGTGAAGCGCAGGCGGAACTTGGTGTTATTCCCCTGGAGGCGGTGAAGGTCATACGCGAAAGGGCGCGGTTCTATATTCCGCGCATTGAAGACCTCGAGCGCGAGGTGAAGCACGACGTTATTGCTTTTCTCACCAACGTCGGAGAATACGTCGGTCCGGAATCACGGTACATTCACCTTGGCATGACATCTTCTGATGTGCTTGATACCTGTCTGGCCGTTCAGATGAAGCAGTCCGGTGAACTGCTGCTTGAAGATCTGCGGGCTCTTGCGACAGTTCTGGCGCGACGGGCACGGGAGTTCAAGACGACGGTGATGGTGGGCCGGACCCACGGCATTCATGCTGAGCCGGTGACGTTCGGACTCAAGCTCGCTCTCTGGTACGACGAAACGCGGCGGAATAGTGCCCGTCTGACAGCGGCAGTCGAACGTATTGCCGTCGGCCAGGTGTCGGGGGCGGTGGGGACCTTTGAACACCTGAGTCCGAAGGTGGAAGAGTATGTGTGCGCGAAATTGGGGCTCACACCGGCACCCATATCGACCCAGGTGGTACAACGGGATCGCCACGCGGAGTTCATGAGCACGCTTGCGGTGATCGGCGCTTCACTCGAGAAGTTCGCCACGGAGATCCGCCATCTGCAAAAGACTGAGGTTCTTGAGGCGGAGGAGTATTTCTCCAAGGGCCAGAAGGGTTCCTCGGCAATGCCGCACAAACGCAACCCCATCACCTGTGAGCGAATCGCGGGTCTTGCACGTGTGTTACGCGGCAACGCCCTTGCTGCAATGGAGAATGTCGCCTTGTGGCATGAGCGGGACATCACGCACTCGTCTGTTGAGAGAATTGTTATTCCGGACAGCTGCATTCTCCTGGACTACATGCTTGCGCTGACCACGGACGTGCTGGACAGGTTGCTGGTCTATCCCGATCATATGCGGCAGAATCTTGAGCTCACCCACGGCCTGATATTTTCACAGTCTGTACTGCTGGCACTCACCACGAAGGGAATGAAGCGGGAAGACGCCTACCGCATTGTGCAGTCATCGGCAATGGAAGTGTGGCAACAGGGAAAGGACTTCAAGGGTTTGCTGCTCCAATCGCAGGAAGTGATGGGGACGCTCACGCAGGCAGAAGTGGAAGCGTTGTTTGATCTTCAACGGGCGATGCGCAATGTGGACTATCTCTTTGCGCGCGTGGGTCTTGATTGAACACCGAAGCACACGAGGATTCCATGGCAAAGAAATTTCAGAACTTCATCAGTGGCAGGTGGGTGGATGCGAAGTCGGGAAACACTTTCGAAAACCGCAATCCCGCCAACTGGGATGAAATCGTCGGAACATTTCCCAAGTCGGGAAAGGAAGATGTGGATGAGGCGGTGAACGCCGCGCGTGCGGCGTTTGAGAAATGGCGGCTCGTACCTGCACCTACACGTGGCAATATCATGCGCACGGTCGGGGACCTGATGGTTGAGCGGAAGGAAGAACTCGCCCGTCAGATGACCCGCGAGATGGGCAAAGTACTCGCCGAGACGCGTGGAGATGTGCAGGAGGGGATCGATACGGCGTACTATGCGTCCAGCGAAGGGCGCCGTCTGTTTGGACACACTGTGCCGTCAGAGCTGCCGAACAAATTCAACATGGCGATGCGCGTGCCGATCGGCGTTGCCGGTGTGGTGACTCCGTGGAACTTCCCGATGGCGATTCCCACGTGGAAGATCTTCCCCGCGCTGCTGTGTGGCAACACCGTCGTGTTCAAGCCGGCATCGGACACGCCTGCGACGGCGACATCGCTCGTAGAGATCCTTATGGATGCGGGGGTTCCTGAGGGTGTCGTCAATATTGTGCACGGCGGCGGCGCTGAAGTCGGGATGGGCATTGTCGGCCACCCGGACGTGGACCTCGTCAGCTTCACGGGCTCGACCGAGGTGGGGAAGAAAATCTCCGAAGTCGCGGCTTCGACCCTGAAGCGGGTCTCCCTGGAACTCGGCGGCAAAAATGCCCAGCTCGTGATGGCTGATGCGGACCTGCAGCTTGCACTCGATGGCGTGCTCTGGGGTGCATTCGGTACGACCGGTCAACGTTGTACGGCGACAAGCCGCCTTCTCCTGCACGAGAAGATATTCGATGAGTTTATGAAGATGCTCGTTGACCGCGCCGCCAAATTGAGGCTCGGCGATGGTCTTCTTGACGGTGTCGACGTGGGTCCGTGCGTCAACCAGGGACAACAGGACACGGTACAAGAAGTATATAGAAATCGGCGTGAAGGAAGGCGCGAGGATCGCATTCGGCGGTGCCGTGCCCAAGGATCCGGCTCTCGCACACGGATGGTTCCACGAGCCGACGATCTTTGTCGATGTGCAACCCCATCACAGGATTGCCAAAGAAGAGATATTCGGGCCGGTGTTGTCGGTGATCAAGATCCGATCACTCGAAGAGGGAATTCGTGTGATGAATGATACAATTTACGGGCTCTCTTCGTCGGTGTATACGAAAAACGTGAACGACGCGTTCGCTGCGATTCGTGACATCAAGGCCGGCATTACGTACATCAACGCGCCCACGATTGGTGCCGAGGCCCACATGCCGTTCGGGGGCGTCAAGCAGACTGGCAACGGTCATCGCGAAGGCGGATGGACCGTGTACGATTTCTTTTCCGAATGGAAAACGGTGTACGTCGACTACAGTGGCGGTTTGCAGCGCGCGCAGATTGACAACTACGACAAGTGATGATTGTGACGCATCAACCTCTCTACTTCGTCTCGCTCTTCGAGCACAACGAGTTCTTCTGACCTCTGCTCCAACGGGGAAGGGGACGTTCGTCCCGTTGGGACGTTCGTCCCGTTGGGACGTTCGTCCCCTCCCTCCACACCATTGTGTTTCTCATGCGCTTCACTTGAACACTAAGGAGCAGACCCATGGCAACTGGCAAACGTCGTGCACTGCGTTCAGCAAAGAACGTACGCCGCCCATCGACGCGATCTGTGCGCGTGTCATCGGCAACGCCGGCCATCGCGCCGGATCGTGTTCTGCCGACCCTCCGGAAGCATATGCTTATCGATGGTTTCGACATCGTCATCGATCTCCGGAAGAGCCGCGGCAGCTATATTGTTGATGCAAAGGATGGAAAGCGGTATCTGGATTTCTTCACATTTGTTGCATCGTCGCCGATCGGACTGAATCATCGCAAGATGACCTCCGCCGGCTTCCTGAAGAAGCTGGCGTATGTAGCGGTGAACAAGCCATCCAATTCAGATATCTACACTGCCGAGCAGGCGGAGTTTCTCGAAGTGTTCGAGCGTGTGGCGATGCCGCCCTATCTTCCCCATGCGCTCTTTATCGAAGGCGGTGCGCTGGGTGTGGAAAATGCCCTCAAAGCAGCATTTGACTGGAAGATCCGGAAGAATTTTGCCCGCGGGTACAAGGAAGAACGCGGCAAACAGGTGATCCATTTCCGGCAAGCGTTCCACGGGCGTACAGGCTACACTCTCTCACTGACCAACACGGATCCGGTGAAGACCGATCTCTTTCCGAAATTTTCCTGGCCTCGTGTCCTGAACCCGGCGGTGCGGTTCCCGCTGAGGGATGAGCATGTTGCCAGTGTAAAGCGTGACGAAGAACTGAGCATTAACCAGATCAAGGAAGCGTTCTACAAAAACAGAGATGATGTCGCCGCGATTATCATCGAGGCAATACAGGGAGAGGGCGGGGATAACCACTTCCGGCCGGAATTCTTTCGCGCCCTCCGACAGCTTGCCGACGAAAACGAAGCGATGCTGATTTTTGACGAAGTTCAGACCGGGGTCGGGATGACCGGCAAGATGTGGGCTCATCAGCACTTCGTTGAACCGGATATGATCTCGTTTGGAAAGAAAATGCAGGTGTGCGGATTTCTTTGCAGCAAACGCATTGAAGAGGTGAAGGACAACGTCTTCGCGGTGTCCAGCCGTCTCAATTCAACCTGGGGCGGAAACCTCGTGGACATGGTTCGAGCGCAGCGGTATCTCGAGATCATCGAAGAAGATCACCTCGTGGAAAACGCCAGAGTGGTCGGTGCATATCTGGTGGCACGATTGAACGAAATGGCCCTGGAATTTCCGTCGGTGCTCTCAAACGCCCGCGGGTTGGGGCTGTTTGCGGCCTTTGATGTGGCGACACCGGAGCTGAGGACGAAGATCCGTACAAAGGCATACGAATACGGGCTTATCGTTCTGCCGAGTGGTGAGCGTTCCATCCGGTTCCGTCCGCCGCTGACGGTCACAAAGGCGGAAATTGATGAAGGGATCGGTATTATCCGAAAGGCAATGAAGGAAGCAGCACTACAGAAGTAACGCGGTCTCATGAACAGCAGTACCACACGTGTCACACATGACAGTCAAGCCTGACATGCCGCACACGACTGACTATCAACTGAAGAAAGGGCACACTATGCCTTCGACTATCGATAATCTCAAGGAAGCCTTTGCTGGTGAGAGTCAGGCTTTCCAGAAATACACTGCCTTTGCAAAAAAGGCCGAACAAGACGGTCTCCCCAATATCGCCAGGCTCTTCAGGCTGACCGCTGAAGCGGAGAAGATACATGCAGACGGGCACTTCAAGAGCATGGACGGTGCTCGGTACCACGGTGGACAACCTCCAGGCGGCGATCAACGGCGAAACATACGAGTTCACGTCGATGTACCCGCCTATGCTCGAGCAGGCCACCAAGGATGGCCACAAAGCGAAGAGGATGTTTGCCTATGCGGTGGAGGCGGAGGCGGTTCATGCGCGACTCTACACTCAGGCGATGCAGGCGGCAAAAGGGGGGAAGGACCTCACTGTGACAGACTTCTATCTCTGTCCTGTCTGCGGATACATCGAATTCGGCAAGGCTCCGGAGAAGTGCCCTGTGTGCAGCACCCTGGGAACAAAGTTCATCAAGGGGTAGGCGGCTCGCTCGTTATCGGTCCCGCTTGGCGAATGCAGTGCCTCATGAGAGAATGAAATCACCATCTTGATCTCCCTGCTCGTTACCTGAGCAGTGCCATCTTCCTGGTCTCCACCACCCGGACGCCGGCACCGGATTCCTCGAGGCGGTAGAAATACACACCGCTCGACAGCCCAGTGGCGTTGAATGTCGATTGGTAGTACCCGGTAGCCAGAGACTCGTTGACCAACTCGGCGACCTCTCTGCCAAGGAGATCATACACGGCAAGGCGAACCCAGGCAGGGCCCGGAACCCTGAATCCTATTGTCGTTCCCGGATTAAATGGATTGGGGAAGTTCTGATCGAGCGCATAGCTCATCGGCACTCCGGGTGTATCATTTGTGTCAGTGGATGTCAAACGATCAAGTGCCGCCTTTGCATTGATGATTCCCCATCCCATGAGGTTATCCGGCGTCGAAGCATTGGTCGCGGTCTGCTTGAGCGCATTGACGATGTCCATCGGTGATGCTGTCGGTGCGGCTTTGACGAGCAGCGCGGCAACGCCTGCCGCGAGCGGACAGGAAAAGGACGTTCCCTGTCCGAAGGGACTATAGCCGTGCGGGTCAAACGCACTGGCAATGTAGACCCCGGTGCCCAGCGCCATGACGTCGGGTTTGATGTGCGGGGGAGTCGATGTTGAGGGCCCGACCGAACTGAAGCTTGTGCGGGCACCGCTCAACGACACCGCACCGACGGCAACGACGCTGTCGGCGTCCGCTGGGGCGTTGAGGGTATTGTGCGTCGCATTATACCCTCCATTTCCTGCGGAATTGAGAACCACGATTCCTTTGCGGACAGCCATGGCGGCAGCACGGGAGATCAGTGTGGTCCGCCCGTTCATATCTTCCCAAGTCCAGCTGGTGTACGGCGGGGGGTAGGGGTATTGGGGATCGTTGCCGTACCCGAGCGAGGTACTCGTGACCTGCACGCCCAGGCTGTCGGCCCACTCGATTGCGGCAAGCCAGTTGTCTTCTTCCACCGGAGTCTCACTGCTGTCGTTTTCCGTGCGTGCGAGAATGAATGATGCCCCGAATGCAGGTCCGATTAATTGCCCGGGTTTGTAGCCGCCGATAGTCGAGAGCGTGTTGACGCCATGGTCTCCGAAATCTATGCCAGGATTGTTGGGGACGACACTGGTCTTGTGATCCACAAAATCGTGTGTGGCAATGATGTTCATGGCTGCAAACGCCTCATGTGTGAGAAGGCGGAACCCATTGTCAAACACGCCGACGATGACTCCTTCTGCATGGTTGCCGAGATCGTGCACTTCGGTGACATGAATTTGCAGCAGTTGATTGGCTGACGGCCCGTAGTCCAGGCTGTTAACGCCGTTGCTTTTGGCGGGGGGCGCTACGGGCAGGGGGGTCAGGTCGGCGGGGACTTCTTCTCTGCGCTTGCCGTACTTCCCTACAAGCTCAACCTCTTTGACAAAGGGGAGGAGGGCTATGGTGTTGATCTGATCTCCGCTTGCCACGACACTTGCTGCATTGAACCACCGGGACTGCTGGCGTATCGATGCGCCGGTTGCGTGCAACGCTTCGATATAGGACTGTTCGACAGGGATGTCGGTTTCATCCACAAGGGCATCCGCCGGAAGAACGTTTCTCCTGCGCTGGAGTGAGCGCTGTGACAGTATGGACGAAGGATTGGAGCTCTTGCGCAGCACGTCCGGCCCTTTGTCTGTGAACGTGACCCACACCAAATAGGAATTCTGTGGTCCGTTTGCATGCATGAGACCGGCGAGTCGCCCGCCGATTTTTGACTCTGAAAACGCGGAGTGAGTACACAGAAACGCACTGAGGACGAGGATGCCTGTCAGGTAATTCATAACGTGCGTCTGCCTTCGAGATGATTCATGATCAGAGTAAGCATACCTAATATGGACCGGAGAGTCAATATTTCTGCGACGGGGGCGGGTGTTGAATAGGGCGCTGAAATTTCGTAGTTTCTGCCATGGAAACTGCAAGCAAGCTTGAACAATCGCTTCTTCTTGATACCGGCCTTGTGGAGCGTCTTCTTGTCGATTTTCTGAAAGATGAAACACGGCAGGCCGGATTCAACCGGGGCGTTCTGGGTCTTTCGGGGGGGGTCGATTCAGCCGTATGTGCAGCTCTGGCCGCCAAAGCCCTGGGGCCGGATAACGTCTTGGGTGTGCTTATGCCATACCGTACGAGCAATCCGCAGAGCCGTGCAGATGCCGAGCTGGTGGCACGCACTATCGGCATCAAGAGCGAACGTATCGAAATCACGGCGATGGTTGAGCCGTATTTGCAGACCATCGGTGACGTGGACAGGATTCGGGCCGGGAATGTGATGGCGCGCGAACGCATGATCATTCTGTATGATCTCTCGCAGCGTGACCGGGCGCTCGTGTTTGGCACAAGCAACAAGACGGAACTGCTGCTCGGTTACGGTACTCTGTTCGGCGATATGGCATGCGCGATCAATCCTCTCGGCGACCTGTACAAATCGCAGGTGTGGCAACTTGCACGCGCACTCGGTCTTCCGCAACAGGTGATATCGAAAAAACCATCTGCGGATCTCTGGGACGGGCAGACCGATGAAGGCGAGTTTGGCTTCACGTATGCCGACGTGGATCGGGTGTTGTACCTGATGATTGATGAACGCCGCACGGATGACGAGTGTGTTGCGGCCGGGTTCTTGCTCGACTTCATCCTCCGGATCAGAGGCATGGTCACGCGCAGCCAGTTTAAACGGCGTCCGCCGTTGATTGCAAAAGTGTCGCACCGCACGGTGAACATCGACTTCCGCTATGCCAGGGACTGGGGTCTATGAGCGAAGAAATCGTAAGGGGTGCGCTGTACGTTGTAGCCACCCCGATTGGGAATCTCGGGGATATTTCATACAGGGCGGCGAAGATTCTCGAAGGGGTGGATTGCATAGCAGCGGAGGACACACGCACCAGCGGTGTGCTTCTTGTGCATCTGGGCATCAAGAAGTCGATGGTGAGCTACCACAGCCACAACGAGCAGCGGCGAGTCGACGAGCTGGTGAGCCGCCTCCGGAATGGCGAAACGGTTGCGGTGGTGACGGATGCGGGAACACCCGCGATTTCTGATCCGGCATTCGCGTTGGTGCGCGCTGCAGTGGAAGCCGGCATCCGCGTTATTCCGATACCGGGTGCCAGTGCGGTGCTGGCTGCGCTTGTGGCGAGTGGATTGCCGACCGATCGCTTCGTGTTCGAGGGGTTTCTACCGGTGAAGAAAGGACGTGCAACACGACTGCGCATGCTCAAAGAAGAGCCACGGACGATTGTCGTGTACGAAGCACCGCACCGTGTGGAGAGAACCCTCCATGAACTGGCAGCAACACTGGGTGACCGGCCGGCCGCTCTCGCGCGTGAGTTGACGAAGAAGTTTGAGGAAATCCGGCGGGGGGGGCTGTCTGACCTGCTGGAAGGAGTCCGGCGGAAACCCCCCAAAGGCGAGATAGTGATTGTCATACAGGGAGCAAACGGACGAAGGTCATTCCGGGAGATATCCGATGGCGAAGAGTGCAGCGCCACCTCTGAGACTGCGTAGCACGTTACATCCGGTCCTCTATGAGGTGAATGCGAGCGTCGTGTTGCAGGAGTGTTCAGCTTCTCGAGGAAAGACTGTGAGCCTGGGAGATCTTCCCGAAACGCTCATCGATGAGTGGACGTCGCTGGGGTTTGATGCGGTCTGGTTGATGGGTGTCTGGACGCGGAGCGAGATCAGCCGTGGAATCGCCCGCACGCACTCAAGTCTTCAGGAGGAATACCGTGGTGCGCTTCCTGATGTCACCCCGGGCGATGTTATGGGCAGCCCGTACGCCATCCGGTCATATCGCGTGGCACCTGAGTTTGGAGGGAGCGCTTCCCTCCGCCGCTTACGGAGCCGCCTCGCGCGACGAGGAATCGGGCTGGTACTCGATTTCGTTGCCAACCACACGGCACGGGATTGTGAGTGGGTGCGATCACATCCGGACTGGTACATACACGGCCGGGAGGGTGACGAGCGGGAACGCCCCGATGTTTTTTCCGTTGCGGACACCGTAAAGGGAAAGCGTGTAATCGCCTTTGGACGCGATCCGATGTTTCCGGGCTGGACCGATACGGCGCAGCTGAATCATCGTTCGCTGGCGGCACGCTCAGCCATCATCGAGGAGCTCAAACGGATTTCTGCTCTGTGTGATGGTGTCCGGTGTGATATGGCAATGCTGTTGTTGAATGAAGTATTTCAGCGTACATGGCAAGACCACCCGCACGTCGCGCCTGATGATGATGCCTCCGAAGAATTTTGGAAGGAAGCCATAGGGCAGGTCCATGCGCTTCGCCCCGATTTCCTGTTTCTTGCCGAATCGTACTGGAATCGCGAATGGGATCTACAGCAGCTGGGATTTCAATATACCTATGACAAGACGCTGTATGACAGGCTTCTGCGTGAAGGCGCCACTTCGGTGCGTGATCACCTGAAGGCTGAACTCGCATATCAGAAGCGTTCGCTCCGTTTCCTCGAGAATCATGATGAGCCACGGGCCGCCCGTGTGCTCCCCTCAGAGCCGTGGCACTTCGCTGCAGCTCTTGTAACGTTCACAGTCCCGGGAATGGTGCTTCTCCACGAAGGACAGATGGAGGGACGTCTGGTGCGGGTGCCGGCGCAGCTCGGGCGGCGTCCTGTGGAGCCGTTGAACGAGCGATGCGCGGGATTCTACCAGGAACTCCTGCTCGCAATCAACAATCCGGTCATGCGGCAGGGGGAGTGGCGACTGCTTGATTGCCATCCGGGCTGGCATGATAACTACTCCTGGTACAACTTTCTGGTCTTCTGGTGGTCTCATCCTTCAGACGGCGCACGGATGGTTGTGGTGAACTATGCACCACAATCAGGGCAGTGCTATGTTGAGGTTCCGCTGGTCGAAATCGAAGGTGGGCTCGTCGAATTCCGTGATCTTCTCGGACCGGCGGTGTATGTGCGGGATCGGCTCGGCCTGCAGTCTCGAGGCATGTATTTCGATCTTCCTGGCTACGGTATCCATTTCTTTGAGGTGTCGACGGTTCAGAAGCTGACCCTTGCTTAGGGGTTTCTGCATCTTACCTGCAGTGTCAGATCACAGGGCAGTCCGGAGAGACTCTTGACATTTCTCTTTTTTTTTGTTATGTTATTAGCACTCGTCTGATATGAGTGCTAACACCGTTCTGTTAATCTACTAACTCTTTTAAAATCAATGAATTACAATCATGGAGGCAAGACATGAAGATCAAACCGTTGGCTGATCGCGTCATCATCAAGCCTGCCACCCCTGAGGAGCGTACGAAGGGCGGCATCATACTCCCGGACACCGCGAAAGAAAAGCCGGTGGTCGGGGAAGTAGTTGCAGTCGGGCCCGGAAAGGTCAGTGATGAGGGCAAGAAGGTTCCGATGGAAGTGAAGGTCGGCGACAAGGTGTTGTACGGGAAATACTCCGGCACTGAAGTCACGTATGAAGGTGATGAGTATCTGATCATGCGCGAAGCGGACATCTTCGCAATCGTCTAAGGCACACACGAAATTAGCATAACTTATTGAGGAGAAGAGTTACAATGGGAGCAAAACTCATTAATTTCGACACCGAGGCACGGTCCGCGCTCAAACGTGGTGTGGACCAGCTCGCCGATGCGGTGAAAGTGACACTGGGTCCGAAGGGCCGGAATGTCGTGATCGACAAGAAGTTTGGTGCACCGACGATCACGAAAGACGGTGTCACGGTCGCGAAAGAAATTGAACTCGAGAACCCGATTGAGAACATGGGTGCGCAGATGGTCCGCGAAGTCGCGTCGAAGACATCCGATGTGGCAGGCGATGGGACCACTACCGCCACCGTTCTTGCGCAGGCAATCGTGCGCGAAGGTCTGAAGAACGTAGCAGCAGGTGCCAACCCGATGGACCTCAAGCGTGGCATCGACATGGCCGTCGCCAAAGTCGTGGAAGGCCTCAAAGCCATCAGCAAGCCCGTCGACAAGACCAGCAAGAAGGAAATCGCCCAGGTCGGTTCCATCTCCGCGAACAATGATGCGATCATCGGTGATCTTATTGCAGACGCAATGATGAAGGTCGGTACCGACGGCGTCATCACTGTGGAAGAGGCAAAGGGCACGGACACCAGCATCGAGGTCGTTGAAGGTATGCAGTTCGACCGCGGCTATCTCTCTCCGTACTTCGTCACGGATGCCGAGACGATGGAAGCAATTCTTGAGAATCCGGTCATGTTGATTCACGACAAGAAGATCTCCGCGATGAAGGACCTGTTGCCGATTCTCGAGAAGGTCGCGCAGACGGGTTCACCGCTGTTGATTATTGCCGAAGACATCGAAGGTGAAGCCCTTGCCACGCTCGTCGTGAACAAGCTGCGCGGCACACTTCGCGTGACGGCCGTGAAGGCCCCCGGTTTCGGCGACCGCCGCAAGGCAATGCTCGAAGATGTCGCCATCCTGACCGGCGGTACGGTCATTTCCGAAGAGCAGGGCTACAAGCTCGAGAACGCGACCCTGAGCTACCTCGGCCGTGCAAAGAAAGTTACGGTGGACAAAGACAACACCACAATTGTTGAAGGCGCCGGCAAGAAGGAAGACATCAAGAAGCGCATCAACGAGATCAAGGCCCAGATCGAGAAGACCACATCCGACTACGACAAGGAGAAACTGCAGGAACGCCTGGCGAAGCTCTCCGGCGGCGTGGCGGTTCTGAAGATCGGTGCAGCGACCGAAGTGGAGATGAAAGAGAAGAAAGCCCGTGTGGAAGACGCTCTTCACGCCACGCGCGCAGCAGTTGAGGAAGGCATTGTGCCGGGCGGCGGGGTTGCATATCTCCGCGCCGCTTCGAAGCTTGCCGAACTCAAGCCGGCAAACGAGGACCAGGAGACGGGCATCGAGATCGTCCGTCGCTCACTCGAAGAGCCGATCCGCATGATCGTCCAGAACGCAGGCCAGGAAGGCTCCGTGGTCGTGAACAAGGTGAAAGAAGGGAAGGATGACTACGGATTCAATGCAGCCACCGAACAGTACGAGAACCTGGTGAAGTCGGGCGTCATCGATCCGACGAAGGTGGCCCGTACGGCCCTCGAGAATGCCGCGTCGGTAGCAGCATTGCTGCTGACCACCGAAGCGACGATCGTCGAGAAGCCGAAAGAGGAGAAACCTGCGCCGATGCCTCCGGGCGGCGGTATGGGTGACATGTACTAAGCTTCTGCTGAACGTCATACACAACCCCCGGTGGCCGAGCTGCCGGGGGTTGTGTGTTTCTACTCCAACCGAGGCCGACGCTACTCAACAAACGGAATGCTCTTCAGCACGATATTGATCCCCTTGAACGACGTGTCGCGAATCGGAGAAGAGGTGCTCGAGTACTTCGCCGATGTGTACTGAAAATCCAGGAGGTCGGCGAAAACACGGAACCACTCCTCTCTCCGCATTTCCGGACTGATGATCATAATCATTTTGAACACACCGCCGAGACGGAGCGTGTATCCGCTCGTTTCGTACTGCAGACCGGGAGAGTCGACTGAGCCGCCCCTGAGGTACATCATCTCGCCGACCTGCAGCTGCCACCCGCGGCGGAGACCGACATTCGGTGATGCTTTACCCAGAAGAACGTTATCGAAGAATTGGATATCCCCGAGACCCGCTCTATACTCCCAACTCCCGTTGTACTCTCCTGTTGACCAGAATGTCTTCCGCTTCGCGGACGAGCATGAAACGAAAAGGGTTTCCACCCCGGGGTGATCAAGGTACGATATCGTCCAACTTCGATGTACGTGCCGATCGCCGCTTGCCGAGGCAGGGGGTCACTCTGTGCTGCAGCGAGATAGACCACTGAGCCTCCCACATTGGTGCGCGCGTAGCCAAACCCGATGTCGAGCAGCGGGCGCAACTTGGGAACGATCTCCAGCGACACACCGCCGACCGCCTCGATGGCTTCGGGCAGCGGGACGAGCGCCATGACGCCGAAGTCCTGTGCGCTGACATTCGCCGTGCCGGTTCCTTGCTCGGATTCCGTTCCGATGGGAGTGAGATGGGACTCAATGGATTTGAACGTGATGCCGACACCGATCCGAATCGTGTACTCCAGACCAAGTCCAACGGTGAAGTTTCTGCTCTTTTCCCATGCATTGCCGTAGATAACCTGTGGTCCAAGGGAGCTGGTATACGCGAATCTTCCGAGATCGAGGTCGACCTGCGAATAGCCGGCGCCAACGGAAAGACCAAATGGGAGATCCACGAAACTGTTGAATCTGACCCCCGCATTGAGAGCCCACGCGTCGTAGGTCAAACCGGAGAGGTTGAATTCGGGGAGCCAGTCGGTCTTGGGTGTGTAAAACGCTGCATTGAAGAAATTGTTGAGCGAGAAGAGCCCAAGTTGTCCAGGATTCTGCATCGGGGCGGTTGCGTTGTCCGATCCCACTGATGTGCCGATTCCCCCCATGCCGTTTCCGTCGATCGAGGGAGTGATAAGAAGAAAGGGGACTGCCGATTCACCCTGAGCGTGTGCTGCAATAGTGAAGGTTGACAGACATGATATTGTAAAGAGAATAAGCCGTATGCCGCGCATATGCCCTCCCGTTGAATTGACACGTCGACCACCATACAAGCTACTCCGTCAGGGCTGGATTGTCAAGGTGGGGAAGAAGCCAGGCTTAAATTGTTTTTCTTGTTGACAAATGAAGTATATTTCAGTATTTTGGAAACCAGAGAAACGGTTAGAGTTTCCTAATCCCAGGTGGGATTTTTTCTTGCTTCAACGGAAACCCAAAATACTCCGAGAGTCTCCATGGTTGCCAAGGAAATTCGAGATCCCGTCAAGGAAAGAATTCTCACGCATGCCCGGACGAGGTTCTTCGAGGAAGGCATTACCCGGGTTTCGGTCGCCGATATCACTGCGGATCTCGGCATGAGCAAGAAGACATTTTATAAGAGCTTCGCTCGCAAAGAAGATCTCGTCCACGAGATCGTCTCGCGGATGCTGGGTGACATCGAACTCAGCATCGAGGGAATCCTCTCACTGCAGGCTCCGTTCCCTGACAAAGTTGACGCCCTTGTGCGTGTTGTCGGTGGAGTATTCAAAACCCTCAGCAAACAGATGTTGCGCGACCTCCAGGCGCATGTCCCCGAGGCATGGGCGCGTATACGGAAATTTCGGCAGGTAGAAATTCTGAGGACCTGGTCAGGCCTCATCGATGAGGGAACACGCACAGGGTATGTGCGTCCCGAAATCAACCAGCGCGTTTTTCTGCTCTCGCTGTATGCTGCTGTGGAGAACGTCGTGAATCCGACCGTTCTCGCAGATGAATCATTCTCCTGCGACGATGCACTTGAAAGCATCATAGCAATTTTCCTGACCGGAATTCTTACGGACCAGGCCGCCGGGACCTTTCACAGACTTCACCATACTTCATAAGAGAAGGACCCTCCATGCATCGCTTCCCTACTACCAGCATCTTCGCAGCGTTCGTCGTTGCCCTCATGGGATGCGGCGGCAACAACAGCGGCGTGATCGAAGTCTCAGGAACCATCGAAGGCACGGACGTCACCATCGGCAGTGAAGTGGCAGGGCGTGTGAAAACAGTGCGTGTAGACGAAGGCGCACGTGTTGCCGCAGGCGACACTCTTGTGCTCATCGACGACGAAGAGTACCAGATCCAGCTCCGTCAGGCCGAAGCAAACCTCGCCTCATTTGAGTCCGCTTACCGTCTTGCAGTTGAAGGATCCCGGCATGAAGACATCGTACAGGCGGAGGCCGCATTCCGCGCTGCGGAGACAGACTACACGCGCATGAAAGAACTCATTGAAGCCCAGTCTGTAACGCAAAAGCAATATGACGATGCATACACCCGTTATGTAGCAGCCAAGCAGACGTACGCAAAACTGAAGGCCGGTTTGCGTCCCGAAGAAATCACCGGCTCGCGCGTTCGTCGCGATGGTGCTCAGGCACAGGCAGACCTGCTGAAGAAACGCGTCCGCAATTGTGCGATCCTTGCGCCGACACCCGGGACCGTCACTCTCCGGGCGGTCGAGCCCGGTGAGCTGGTTGGCATGGGGTCCAACGTCGTCCGGCTGACATACCTCGACAAGGTCAAGCTCACCATTTACGTCAACGAAGCCGAGCTGGGCCGGGTTGCGCTGGGTCAACGAGCGGAAGTGTTCATCGATGCATTCGGCAAAGCCCGCTCTTTCGCCGGCAACATTGTCTACATATCCCCGGTGGCGGAGTTCACGCCGAAAAACGTGCAGACAAAGGAAGAACGGACCAAACTGGTCTTTGCCGTGAAGATCGAAGTGGCGAACCCCGACGGCATTTTGAAACCCGGCCTCCCCGCGGATGCCCGCATAGCGACCGGCGGCCCGGAGAAGTGATGACCCCGATCATCGAGGCGAGGAATCTGTCCCGTGTATTCGACATGATGAAGGCCGTCGACGGCATCGACCTGACTGTGCATGAAGGAGAGATGTTCGGTCTTGTGGGACCCGACGGTGCCGGAAAGACCACGACAATCCGCATGCTATGCGGTATCCTCCTCCCCTCCGCCGGCTCGGCAACGGTGTTAGGGTACGATCTTGTGAAGGAAGCCGATGCCATCAAGCGCCATATCGGGTATCTCTCGCAGCGATTCTCGCTCTATGGTGATTTGACGGTTGATGAAAACATCGAGTTCTTTGCCGAAATAAACCGGGTCTTCGACTACCGTGAACGACGCGAGGAACTTCTTGGTTTCACACGGTTGACGCCATTCCGCGACCGTCTGGCGGAACGCCTCTCCGGAGGCATGAAGCAGAAACTTGCCCTTGCATGCACGCTCGTCCATACACCGAAGATCATTTTCCTTGATGAACCCACGACAGGTGTCGATCCCGTCTCGCGGCGCGACTTCTGGAAGATTCTGCAGAGTCTGCTGCAGCAGGGGATTACTATTGTGATGAGCACGCCCTATCTCGACGAGGCGGAGCGGTGTTCGCGTGTTGCGTTGATGAACAAAGGGAAACTCATGCGGGTGGACACCCCCAACGCCATGAAGGATGCCATGCGCGGCGAGGTTGTGGAAATCGTTTGCGACAGGGTGCATGACGGGTACCGGTTGCTCAAAGAGCGGTGGCCTGCAGCCGAAGTGCAGGCATTCGGCGACCGTCTGAATGTTGTTGTGGAAAACGCCCGACACGACTCATCGGACCTGCGCGACACCTTGCGGAACGCAGGCATCGCGATTTCCTCTCTGCGCGTCATCAGTCCCTCTCTTGAAAATGTCTTCATTTCCATGTTGACCCATACTGAAGGTGGTGCATGAAACGCGCAGTGGTTCTCCTGCTGATAGCCGCCGGCTCTGTTACGGCGCAGACCCGTGACACACTGACGCTGGAGGATGCAGTGTCCCTGGGGTTGGCGAACAGCCGCACCCTCCAGGCATCTGCCGCTCGTGTGGCCGGGGCCGAAGCGCGTGCGTCGGAAGCCCGCGCGGGAATGCTTCCATCGCTCAAGTTTGAAGGAAGTTACAAACGCCTTTCGGATGTGGACCCGTTTCTCGTTCAGCTTCCGATCATGCCGCAACCGATCGAGATCTCCCCGACCGTTCTGGACAACACCAACCTCCGTGTCGGTCTGCAGCAGCCGCTGTTCACGGGATTCCGCCTGCTGAGCAATGCGCAGGCGGCGGAGCGCCTTGCGGAGGCCAGCGTCTCGGATCATGCCACCGATCGCGCAGATCTCGTACTGAATATTACGGCCGCATACTGGACGCTCTATCAAGCCCGTGAAACGGAACGGTTTGTGACCGACAATGTGCGGCGCATCCAGGGGTATGTGCGGGACATCGGCAATCTTCTGAAGGCCGGGATGGCGACGCGCAACGATGCCCTTAAAATGGATGTTCAGCTTTCGACGGCGCGGCTCTCCCTCATTGATGCACGGAACGACGTTCAACTTGCAGCGATGAATCTGAATACGCTGCTCGGGCGCCCTGTGGAAACTCCGTTGGTGCCAATGTCAACGCCCGGCGTTGTACAGGATTCGTCATCGACCTCCGTTGACCAGTTGACCGTGACAGCTCTGGCGGGACGGCCCGATCTCCAGGCGATGTCATCGCGTGTCGAAGCCTCCCGTGCGGGCATGCGTGCGACGCAGGCCGGCTGGTGGCCGCAGCTGTATCTGGGTGCAAACTACTACTACAGCCGGCCCAACCAACGCTACATGCCCACGCGGGACGAATTCAAGGGAACGTGGGATGTGGGTGTCATGCTGAGCATGGACATCTGGAACTGGGGCCAGACGGCACGGCAAACCGACCAGGCCGAGGCGGCCTTGCGTCAGAACGAGTTGATGTATGAACAGATGCGTGACGGTGTTGCACTCGATGTGCACCGCGCCGCGTTGCAGGTGCAGCGTGCCCGTGAACGTGCGGATGTCGCCAACCTTGGCCTTCAGCAGGCAGAGGAAAATCTGCGTGAGTCCACCGATCGCTTCCGGCGTGGTCTTGTCACGGTCTCGGAATTGCGCGATGCCGAAGTGGCACTTCTGCAGGCGACGATCACGCAAAGTGGCGCACGGGTTGAAGCGGAAATCAGCCGCACCCGGCTTGCCCGTTCTCTGGGGAACCTCGCACGATGAGTGATCTGACCATCGAGGTCCATGATCTCACCAAACGATTCGGCAAGTTCACTGCCGTCGATCAAGTTGAACTTTACCGTGAAACGGGGGGAAATCTTCGGTTTCCTTGGCGCCAACGGTGCCGGCAAATCAACGACGATCAGAATGCTCTGCGGCCTTCTGCAGGCCACTTCCGGCACCGCGACAAGTCGGCGGCTACGACATTACCACGCAGACCGACAGTGTCAAGCAGAACATCGGCTATATGTCACAGCGCTTTTCCCTGTATGATGATCTGACCGTGGAGCAGAACATCCGTTTCTTCGGAGGGATGTACGGTCTTTCAGACACCCGACTCAAAGAACGGATGGCATGGGTGCTGTCGATGGCTGACCTGCAGGGGAGGGAAGACAGCATGACCCGGACCCTTTCGGGCGGCTGGAAACAACGTCTCGCGCTGGGGTGTGCGATTCTCCACGAACCGCCCATCATCTTCCTTGATGAACCCACGGGCGGGGTGGACCCCCTCTCACGGCGCAATTTCTGGGAACTTATCAACCGGCTCTCCGGTGAGGGGGTGACAGTTCTCGTCACCACGCACTTCCTGGACGAGGCCGAGTACTGCAACGACATCATTCTGATCAATGCGGGTCGGCTCATTGCAGCCGGTAGTCCCATGGAGTTGAAGACCACACACATGACCACACCGCTTCTGGAAGTCGTGCTGGCGACCGGGAGCGTTGTTGAAGCCCTTGAGACGTTCGCGGGCAGGCCTGGGCAGTGGAGACATCGGTCTTCGGGACCAAGCTCCACGTCATGGTCGCTGAAGAAGAGGCCGGCATCCGTGCGATCCAGGATCTTCTGGCCGGAAAAGGGATGACCGTTGCGCGTGTTGAACGGATCGTGCCGTCACTCGAAGATGTTTTCCTCTACCTTCTCGAGTATGACGCGCAGAAATCACAGGCTGTCTGATTGCGGCCAGACGAGGAAGCAGCATGCTGAATGCCCTCAAACCGATCATCGTCAAGGAATTCCGGCAGATCCGCCGTGATCCCACATCGCTGGGGATGCTTCTGGTGCTCCCCGCGGTGTTGATCATTATGGTCGGCTATGCGTTGAACTTCGACGTGAAGCATATCCCCCTCGTGGTGTTTGACCAGAGTAGGAGCGCGGAGAGCAGGGAGTACCTCGACAATTTCAAGCACTCGGAATACTTTGATTATGCTTACGAGGTGCGGAGCTACAAGGACATTGAACGGCTTTTCCTCCGCGGCGATGCCAAAGTCGCATTGGTTATTTCCCCGGCATTCGGACACGACCTGCTTGCCGGGCATGAGACGCGCGTCCAGATTCTTGTGGATGGTTCTGATGCGAACACTGCAGGCCAGGCTGTCGGGTACGCCGACGCGGATCACCGTGGAATTCTCGTCGGCACTTATTCTTAATGCATTCAGCCGGGCGGGCAGGGCATTCTTCCAGCCGGTCGAATGTGAGCCGCGGGTCTGGTACAATCCGGATCTTGTTTCCTCAAAATTTCTTGTCCCCGGACTGATCGGCTTTATCATCATGCTGACAGGTGTGATCTCCACATCGATGACCATCGTACGCGAGAGGGAGCGGGGAACGATGGACCAGATCATGGTTTCGCCCCTGCGGCCGATACAGGTGATTCTGGGGAAGACACTGCCGTATATGGCCATCGCTCTTGTTGCGGCGACGTTGATCCTGATTCTTGGGTACATCCTCTTTGCCATAGAGATCAAAGGGAGTCTCCTGGTGCTGTATGCCGGGATTTTGTTGGTGATCCTGGGTGCCCTGGGACAGGGAGTGCTTATTTCCACTGTCACCGAATCCCAACAGGTCGCGTTCATGATATCCGTCTTCTCATCGCTCCTTCCATCGTTCTTGCTCTCGGGGTTCATTTTCCCGGTCACCAGCATGCCGGTCTTCCTTCAGGTATTGTCCAATATCGCAGCGGTGAAGTTTTTTCTGGTGATTGTCCGGGGTGTGATGCTCAAAGGTGTGGGAGTTGAAGCCGTATGGCCGCAATTCGTGTATCTGACACTGTTTGCTGCATTGACCCTGGGCGTCAGCGTGAAGAGATTCCAGAAGCGGACCCGGTAAGCGTGATGAGAAGATCACAGGAACGTCGCGCCAGGGCGCAAAAGCATAAAGGGTATTACAGTCCATGAACCGGACAGACCGCATACGCCGTTCCTTCCATATCGTCGGGGTGATGATCCGGAAAGAACTCTATCAAATCCGGCATGACCGCAAGATGCTGGGTGTGTCGATTGTTGCTCCGGTATTGCAGGTCTTGTTGCTGGGCTACGCTGCAACGACGGACATCACGAACAGCGATCTGGTTGTATGCGACCAGGATCGGACGTCGGAGAGCAGGCAGTTCATCCGCGAGTTTACGGCTTCGGGGTACTTCATACATCGCTATTCCGTGAATATTCCTGCCGAGGTAGATCCCTATATCGAGAAGGCACAGGCCCGGATTGCGCTGATGATCCCCGAGGGCTTCGGTGACGACGTCCTTGCTCATCGCACGAGCCGCGTGCAGGTGGTTCTCGACGGGACAGACGCCAATACGTCGACGATCCTCCTGAACTACGCGACGCAGATTGTCACCTCTTACTCACAGAAAGTGTTGGCGGAGTACAGTGCGCGGATGCCGGGCGGTGTTGCGCGGGTCATACCGGAACCACGCATCTGGTTCAATCCCGACCTGAAGAGCGCGAACTTCATGGTGCCCGGCGTTGTGGCGCTCGTTCTCATGCTTATCACCATGACGCTGACCTCCCTGGGCATCGTAAAGGAGAAAGAGATCGGCACGATGGAGCAGCTTCTTGTCACCCCGATGAAGCCGTATCAGCTCATCATCGGAAAGCTGATCCCTTTTACGGCCATCGGCTTCCTGGATGTGATCGTTGTGCTCGCACTTGCCCGGTTCTGGTTCGGGGTGCCGATGCAGGGAAGTCTCGTGGTGTTGTTCTCGTTGAGTGCACTGTTCATTCTGACGACGCTCGGGCTGGGATTGTTTGTCTCGACAATCGCGCGGAGTCAGCAGCAGGCAATGCTTATTGCGCAGTTTTTCTTTTTCATGCCGTTCATGTTTCTTTCGGGATTCGCGTTTCCGATTGCGAACATGCCGAAGCTCATTCAGCCGTTCACCTATCTCATACCCCTGCGCTACTTTCTGGAGATTGTCCGTGCGGTCTTTTTGAAGGGGGCGGGGCTTGCCGAACTCTGGCCGCAGGCTCTCGCGCTATTCGGACTGGGAATTGCTATATTCTCTCTGAGCGTTATCCGCTTCCGCAAAACACTGGAGTAAGAGCGTCATGACACGTCATCCTCTTGAAGAACTGGCCTACCCGCCCTTTGCGGGTTTCCCACCTGAAGGGTTTCTCCTTTCTGCGGCGGCTCAAGCGCAACAACAACCGCCCCTGGTTCCAGAAGCACAAAGCAGACTACGAGGAGCTTGTGCGATTCCCGATGGAGTGCTCTGATCGCATCGCTCAGACCTCGCATGGCGGAGGTCGCGCCTGACTTCGATTTTCAGCCCCGCAAATCCATTTTCCGGGTCTACAGGGATACGCGTTTTTCGAGCGACAAGACGCCGTACAAGACGAATATTGCGGCGAGTTTTCAAGCGCGTGGTCCGAAAGCGCCAACAGGAACAGCCGGACTCTATGTCGGAGTGGAGCTCGGAGAGATTTTTGTGGGAGGGGGGATCTACCTGCCAAACGGAGAGCAGCTAAAATCGATCCGTGCATTCATTGACGCGAAGCCCGGGGAATTGCGTGAGGTCGTCGAGCAACCGGAGTTTATCAAGACGCTGGGTGAAATCCTGGGCGAGAGGCTGCAGAAGGCACCTTTGGGATATCCAAAAGATCACCCGATGATAGAGTATCTGCGATTGAAGCAGTTTTACGTGGGGGCGGAATTGGCCGAAAAGGAATGCCTGAAGCCGCGTTTTCTGGACAGCGTGGTCCGCGTGTTCACAGCGGCGATGCCGTTCATCCGATGGTTGCAGCGCGCTACGCTGACCGGAGCGCGCTGAGGATATTCAAACGGGATGCGCGGACGGCAGGGAGGAACCCGCCCACGATGCCCATCAGCAATGCAAACAGAAGTGTTGAGACGATGACCGATGGCGCCAGGGTGAACCCGAACGCCAGTTCGGAGAAGGTGCCGAAGTTGGTTGTGGAAATCCGGACAAAGGACATCAGTGACGCAAGGGCGATCCCGATAGGCGCCGCCGACGATGGAGAGGAGAATCGACTCTATCAGGAATGCCCCCAGGACGCTGCGGCGTTTGAACCCGAGGGCGCGCATCGTGCCGATTTCCACGCGTCCGGTTGGCCACTGCTGCGTACATCGTGATCATTGCGCCGATCATTGCCCCAATGCTGAAGATGACGGTGACCACGAGTCCCAGAATGCGGATGAAGCCCGACATCAGCTTTGATTGTTCCTCGTAGTAGTCGCGTTCACGCTTCAGCTCCATGTACGCCAGTCGGGGATCCTGCTGGATCCGGAGTTTTGCCGCTTCGAAGGCCTCCGGCGAGGTAAGGCGGAATGTTGCTGACGAGAACACCGGCCGTCCGAAGGCCGCACCCATTTGTTCCACATCCCCCCAGATCTCCGAGTCAAACGCCGCCCCCTGAGCATCGAAGTAGCCCACGATTTGCCATGACGCATCGCCGAACCGGATTTCCTGGCCCAGTTCGCACTTCTGGAACTGGCTGGCAATATTCTTTCCGAGGATGATCTCCTGTGTGCCGAAGGTAAACCACCGGCCCTGAATCAGTTTCACCTGCGGCCGGAGCTGGAGCGCTTCAGGGGAAATCCCGCGCACCGACACGTTCCCCATGTCATTGCTCCCTTTCTTTGACAGGTTGATAATGACATAGACCTCTGTTGATGCAAAGGGTTTGCCATTGGGCAGCGTTGCCACTTCGGGAAAGGTCTTGAGAATGTTGGCGCCGTCACGGTCGATCTGGCTGACAAGCTCGGAGTTCGCCGACTTGCGCAGCGCGATGGCGTTGTCGATCGAGCCGGTCTCGATGAGTGTCTCCTCCACGCCACGCGACAGCATGAGGACGGCAGCAAAGACGAACGCCACGAGTGCTATGCCCCCGAGAGTCAGAGCAGTTGTAAGACGGCGTGCCCAGAGGCTGCGCCAGATGTACGCGAAGGGGATCTTCATGCGGTTATCCTATGGCTCGTAGACCGTCGGCGATGCTCATGCGCAGCGCGCGGATTGTTGGAAAGAGCGCCGCAATCACCCCTGCCGCGGCGGCAACCAGTGCGGCCAGGATGATCGTCACGGTTTCGACGTTGAACACCGGGAAGAATGTCGGAAACATCCCGGCGAACCCCGCGGCCACCGGGAAGGTGAGCGCCAGTCCGCAAAGCCCCCCGATCCCGGCGATCATGAGCGATTCCCCGCTTATCAGTGCCGACGATGTGCCACGATGAAAAGCCGATGGTTTTCAATACGGCATACTCCGTGGTCCGCTCGCGGGCCGCCATCACAATCGTGTTTGCGAGAACGAGCAGGATGATGCCGATGATGATGAACGACACAACCTCGAGCGAGCGGATGATGGCGCTGGACATCGAAACAAAACTTTGCTGGAATTCCCTTTCAGTCTCGGTTTTTGTCCCCGCGCGCGAATTCAGGTACGACTGGTCGACGGTTCGTGCAATAGCGGGCATCTCCCCCGGGTTCTGGACTCTCAGGATGTACCAGCCCACATTTCCTTCCCGGCCGGGCTGCAGCTCCTTGATCCGTTCGTTCAGGTAGTTCCAGTGGAACAGCATCTGCGTTTCGTCGGTCGACGCATCCTTTCCGGTATAGATCCCCCGAACAATAAAGTCCCAGCGCCCGGGATAGATGTCCCCATCGATGGGAATTGCATCACCGATCTTGAATCCTAATTCCCGGGCGATCTTTCTACCGACGATGCAGGAGTCCCGTTCCTGTTTGAATGTCGTCAGTTGTTCGGGGGGAAGAGTGAATTCGGGATACATTTCAAAGTACGTCTCTGCGTCAACTGCCATCCGCGGAAAGAAGTTCTTGAAATCGGCCGGGTCCTTGTACACACCGCCGAACCAGTTTGCATACGAGACCATGGTGATCCCCGGTATGCGGGAGATCTGTTCACGATAGGCGTAGGGGAGGGGGAAGATGAACGACACCGAGTGCCGCACGATCATACGGTTTGCGGCAGACGCCTCCACGCCGGCCGACCAGGCGGTCACGATGGTGCGGAGGAACCCGAACGACATCACGGCGATGGAAATCCCGAGAATGGTCAGAAACGTCCGGAGCTTGTGCCGCAGCGCGTTCTTCAGGACCAGCTTTAGGATGAACATGGCATGCTCCTCAGGTCAACTCGCCCTTGTCGAGATGCATCACCTTGTGTGCCTTTTCCGCCGCCCGCGGATCGTGCGTCACCATGACGATGGTTTTCTTGAACTCTTTGTTCAGCCGGTCCAGCAGGGTCATGACTTCTCCGGCCGAGACGCGGTCAAGGTCGCCCGTCGGTTCATCCGCAACCAGCACCGTCGGATCGGTCACGATGGCGCGGGCGATCGCAACGCGCTGTTCCTGTCCGCCGGACAGCTGCTTCGGATAATGCTTCATGCGATCTCCGAGCCCCACCAGCGTCAGCGAGGCTTCCACGTGTTCGCGGCGCTCTTTCTTGGAGAGGTTTGTAAGGAGCAGCGGCAGTTCCACGTTTTCAAACGCTGTGAGGACCGGAAGCAGATTATAGAATTGAAATATGAACCCGATGTTGTGCGCCCGCCAGGTGGCGAGCGTGGATTCGTTGAGCGTTGCGATGTCGGTGCCGTTAACGACGATGGAGCCGCTGTCCGGCCGATCAATTCCAGCAATGAGATTCAACAGCGTCGTCTTTCCGGAACCCGATGGTCCCATCAGAGCGAGGAACTCGCCCTCGGGCACGTCGATGGTGATGTTCGACAGTACCGGGACTTCGAGAGAATCGCGGCGGTACGACTTCGAGATGTTGTGTACTTCGATCATGGGTATCTCCGGTGAGCGATATCGGGTTACTGGCCGTGTGGTTTGACCTTGCTGCCGGTGGTGAGCGACGGGTCCGGGCGAAGTACGACCTGATCGCCGGGGGCTAACCCCTCACCGATGACGATTCGGTCGCCGATGACTTCTCCGGCGGTAACAGGGGCTTCCGTGACGATCCCCATGCGTACAAGCAGGACAACCTTGCGGTCCTGACGGGTTGTGACACTCGACAAAGGGACGGTGAGGATGGGAGCGGCGCCGGCTTTTGCCCCGTCATCTTCCCTGGAAAGGAACATGACTTTCGCGCTCATCTCAGGAAGGACCCGATCATCCATGGAACGGAAGGCGACTTTTGTCATCACGGTGGCCTTCGCGCGGTCGGCAGTGGGGACGATTTTGTGCACATATCCCGGATACCGTCTGTCCGGGTACGCATCAAGGACGATTTCGCATGGTTGTCCGGGCTTGACGCGTGTGATATTCGACTCTGAGACGTCGGCTTCCACCTGCACTGAATGCATGTCGGCCATGGTCACCACAGCGCCGCGGGAGTTTGCCGAGGAGGCAAACGGGGCCACAACTTCGCCGACGTCCGCATTCTTTGTCAAGACCGTGCCGTCAAACGGTGCACGGATCCTCGTGTTTTCCACGCCGACTTCGGCTGACGTCACTGTTGCTTCGGCGTAACGGATTGAGGCAATCACACGCAAAAACCGTGCATCCGCCGCATCAAGTTCCGCTTTCGATGCCAGATTGCTCTTGGACAGTTGCGCTGTACGTTCGAGAGTCCTCCGTGCATCTGCCGAATCAGCGCGGGCCACGGCCAGGTTTGCTTTTGCCTGCGCAAGTGCCGCGAGGACGTCATCATCCTGAAGGCGTGCGATGATCTGGCCCTTCTTTATCCTGTCACCTTCTTCAACGCTGAGGTACTCCAGGCGTCCTGTTCCCTTTGAGGCAACGGCAGCTCTCACCTGTGCGACAACATAGCCGCTTGCGGTGAGCACGGTGTTTGCCTGGGAAGGAGAGGTGAGGGTAGCGGATGCGACCTCCACTTCCCCGGGCCCCTCCACACTATGGCGAAACGACAGGAAGAGGGAGACGGCAACGACGATTGTGATAATTACCAAAACAGCCCACTTCGGCCACCCGCGGCCATTGCCCTGGGAAGCAGAATTCCGCTGGATCTTCAGTGATGTAAGGTCGGCTGATGCTGTAGTCATAGGAGGTCACATATCTAACGCAGTCCCTGCCGCTAAAGTTTCGAAGGCAAAAGGATTTTTGCCTTCGATTACTCTCCGGCGGGAGGTTCGGGCTCAAGTGATTTCTTATAAGCCCATTCAACAAAAGGAAGCGAAAGTATGGTTCGCTCCTTCAACGGTTGGGCAGGTTTCTTTGACGCACCGAACTGGAGGCCTCCGGATTTCGGCTCGGTTTTTGGAGGCGCAGGCTTGTATGCGGGAGAGTTGAACATTGGTTCACCCTGGTCGCGCGAGACGATCAGGGTCTCTCCATCCGGGCGATCTTTGGACGGCGGGTATGAATAGACAGAGTAGATGCCGGTCCAGATCGCAAATACTCCCCAGAATACTCCAGCCAGGAAAACGACAAGTGCAAAGGCAAAGAGACGTTTGAGGAATTTGAACACGGTGCCTCCTTATTCCACTTTTGCGCGCATGGAATCTGTGACTGCGTAGATGAACAGAAAGAAAAATGCAACCAACCCGGCCAATTCACCGAGTGGTTGTTCCGCCCAGCCGGCGATTGCCAGGTCGAGGCCACCGAAACGCAGGAAGGCTGCGATGACTCCGAACAGCGAGCCACCTGCAATAAAGCCGGACGCGATAAGTGTGCCCCGCGAAAACCGTGCATTGTTCACCTTTTCATCTTTTGATCGCGATGTAACCCACCAGGCAACGAGCCCGCCCACAAGCAGCGGCAAATTCAATTCCTGTGGAATGTACATGCCCAGAGCGAAGGCCAGCGGCGGTATTTTCACGAGGAGAAGAATCAATGCAATTATCGCACCGACCAGATAGAGGGTCCAGGGAGCGGGTGTATTGGACATCAGCGGTTGAATCACTGCAGCCATTGCATTGGCTTGTGGAGCGGCGAGTGCGTTGTCACCCTTGAACCCGAATGTCTCATTCAGGATAAGGATCACGCCTCCCACGGTGGCCGCTGAGAGCAGGACGCCGAGGAATTTCCAGCTTTCTTGTTTCTTGGGTGTCGTTCCCACCCAGTAGCCAATCTTCAAATCCGTAATAAACCCTCCTGCGACAGAGAGTGCTGTGCACACAACGCCCCCGATGATGAGTGCGCTGATCATTCCCGATGTTCCCGTCAGTCCGATCTGCACAAGGATGACTGAAGAGAGGATCAACGTCATCAGGGTCATGCCGGAGACCGGATTGGTGCCGACGATGGCCGTGGCATTTGCTGCCACGGTAGTGAAGAGGAAAGCGATGATCAACACGATTGCGAGACCGACGAGCGCATGCGCGACGTTGAAGACGACACCGGTGTAGAAGAAGATGAAGATGAGCAGTGCGGTGAAGAGGATCAGGATGGCGACGAACAGCATTCGGATGTCCGTCTGTGTGCGAAGGTTTGCGGCCCCGTCGTTTTCTTTATGATGGACAATCTCGCGGTATGCGAGAGAGAAGGCACCGGCGATAATCTTCGACGACCGGATGATGCCGATGATGCCCGCCATGGCAATGCCGCCGATACCGATCTGTCGTACATAGTTGCGGAAGATCTCCTCCGCTGTCATTGCGGCGATCGTTTTCGTTGCCGTGGCGCCGAGGGGGAGAACAAGTCCCTGACCCACAGAGTAGAACAAGGGTACAAGGACATACCAGGAGAGCATCGATCCCGCCACGATGATTGCCGCGTAGCGGAGGCCGATGATGTATCCCAGTCCGAAAATCATCGCGGAGACATTGTACCGGACGACGATCTTGAGGTTATCGGCGAGCACTGCCCCGATGTGCACCATGCGTGAGGTGATCACTTCAGCCCAGAGACCGAATGCGCTGAACAGAAAGTCGAAGATGCCGCCGATGAGTCCGCTTACCACGAGCACAAGCGCCTGCGATCCGCCCTTCTCGCCGGCGACGAGGATCTCTGTGGTCGCGGTTGCTTCGGGGAAGGGGAATTTTCCGTGCATGTCCTTGACGAAGTACTTTCGGAACGGGATCAGGAACAGAATACCCAGGAAACCTCCCAGGGCGGAAGCGCAGAATACCTGATAGAAGCTCGCAGGGAGATCGAGGATGTACAACGCCGGGATCGTGAAAATCGCCCCTGCAACGATCACTCCTGACGAGGCGCCGATCGACTGAATAATGACGTTCTGTCCGATGGCGTCGGGTCGGCGTGCGAGCGCGGAGATACCCACTGCAAGAATAGCGATCGGTATGGCCGCCTCGAACACCTGTCCGATTTTCAACCCGGAGTAGGCAGCGGCCGCGGAGAAGACCACCGCCATGATGAGCCCGATGATGACGGAATACGGGGTGACCTCGGGGGGAGTGCGTGATGGTCCAAGGATCGGGTGGTACTGTTCACCGGGGTTCAGTTCCTTGTAGGCGTTGTCCGGAAGGCCTTTGCCCTGAGACGTCTGTTGCTCCATAGGTACTCCTCAACATAGAACCGCGGTGGTTAGTGTTGGATAGGGGATTCTTCTACACAATGGCTTTTGCCACCCAGACTTGCGCAAGTTGGATGACCGTTTCGATGGACTTCTCCATTCCGTCCACCGCGAGCCATTCTGTCGGTCCGTGGTAGTTGTGTCCGCCGGTGAAAATGTTCGGGGTCGGTAGACCGGACTCGGTGAGTCGTGAGCCGTCCGTGCCACCGCGAATGGGGACCCAGCTCGGGTTGAGCCCTGCGCGTCGGGTCGCTTCCCACAGGCAGTCGAGCACGCGGGGATCCTTCTCGAGGCCATCACGCATATTCCTGTACGACTCCTTGATCTGGAGTTCGATACGGGCTTTGGGGTGAAGCGGCTGGACTTCGGCAATAATGCGGCGGAGGATTTCCTCCTGGATCTTCAGCCCGTCAGTGTTGAAATCGCGCAGCAGCAATCTGAGAACTGTTTTCGCCTCTTCGCCTTCCATCTGGTGCGGGTGGATGTACGGCTCATATCCCTCGGTGGTTTCCGGAGCCATGGACCGCGGGAGACGGACGATGATGTCCGCCATGGTCCGCAACGAGTTCACCATGATGCCTTTTGCGGATCCCGGGTGGATGTTGCGGCCGTGAACGGTGATGATGGCGGAATTGGCGCTGAACGTTTCCTTGTTCAGCTCGCCGACGGAATCGCCGTCAAGGGTATACGCTGCCGCTGCGCCAAACTTCTTGATATCGAAGTACTTCGTGCCATTGCCTACTTCCTCGTCGGGCGTGAAAGCGATTTTGACGGGACCATGCAACACGGCGGGCGAGTCAAGTAGCCGCTCCACTGCGGTCATGATGATTGCGACGCCTGCCTTGTCATCCGCCCCGAGCAGCGTAGTGCCATCCGCTGTGACGATCTGTTTGCCAATATTCTCCGCAAGATCGCGATTCTCTTCGGCGCGGATGACAACCTGGGGGTTGGCCGGCAGGACGATGTCGCCACCCGTGTACGTGATCACCTGTGGAGTTACGCCCGCACCGCTCGCAGACGGAGAGGTGTCGACATGGGCGATGAGACCAATGGTCGGTACCTTGCCTGTCGCGGGATGTCCCTTCGGCAGGTGTTCCCCGAGCGTTGCCATCACATAGCCATAGGCATCAATCGATGCATCCTGGATCCCCAGGGCCTGCAGTTCCTGGACGAGCAGATTCAGCAGATCGAATTGCTTCTTTGTGCTGGGATAGGTGGTTGAATCATCCTGAGACTGGGTGTCAATCCTGGCGTACCGGATGAACCGGTCAAGGGCAGATTCCTTCATGGAGCATCCTCTCGGTCGTGTGGATCAGCAATGCGGAAGAACTATGTAGAACAAACGGCATCCGGAATACCCTCCGCCGGTAGAGCTCATTCGACGACGATTTCATCTGCCAGCAGGACCGAAGGAGTCCCTGCCGCCTTGTGCCATTCCGGCAATGGGCCGGGATTCTGTGCGGTGACACGCAGAAAGCGTGCTTTTGCGTTCTTCAAAGAAATCGCATAGTCCTTCACGAAGGGTCGGGGTTCTCGTCTGTAGCGATTGGCCGGTAACGTGACCGGCATTCGTGAACACCTTTCCGTCATCGGAGAGTGCAAGATCGACGCGTGACGGAAGGAACGCCCCGGCGCCGGTTTGGTGGAGGAACCCGATCATGAGACGGGAGACGGCAACGGTTTTTCCCATGTCAACGGTGATGCACAAATCCTTGCCGGTTACTCCTCTCCACTCAAAGGTATCATCGCGCGTCGGATCGCCGCGACGGTTGTTGGTGAGTGATGCAGCGCCACGCTGTGCGTATATGCTGTCAAGCGGAGTCTCGCACGTCAGGCCGATAATGTCATGGCTGCGGAACCCATACGCGCCGTACATTCATCGGAGCGAGTTGCCGTTTACCGTCGAACGCCGCGGCGGACACTGTTGTGGTTTTGTGCAACCGTATGGGGCCGGAATACTTCCGTGAAGCTGCGCCGGGCCGTTTGCCGTCCAGGGTGTAGCGAATGTTCTCCACGCCGGCCTGTGTCTCGAGAGTGACAATGCCCTGATGAGCAGCAACGTCGATCGATTCACGAATAGCCACGGAGAATATGCTTGGAGCGACGTGTATGTGACGTGCGTTGTAGCGCAAGATCTGTCGATCCAGCCGTGAGAGAAATCCGGGCCATGAGCGGAGTTCACGTGCACTCCAGGCAACTTCGGCGATGGCCGCGATACGCGGGAATATCATGTACTCCACATCTGCGCGACCGTGCATGAATTCTGTCCAGACATTTGCCTGGGTTCCGAGGATATGCCGTGCCTCTTCCCGGGTCAGACTGTCGGGAGTTGGTTCGAACGCATAGACCCTGGCGATGGGGACGAGGCCGCCAATGGCGAGTGGTTCCCAACGCTGGTCAGCCTGATAATAATCGAAGTAGCAGTTGGATGTCGGGGACATGATCACGTCATGTCCTGTGCGTGCGGCGGCAATACCTCCTTGCACTCCGCGCCAGGACATCACAGTGGCTTGCGGGGCAAGCCCTCCTTCGATGATCTCATCCCAACCGATCATACGTCGGTTCAATCCGTTGAGGATCTTCTGCACGCGCGTGATGAAGTATGATTGCAGTTCCTCTTCGTTGACGAGACGTTCGTCGCGAATGCGCGCCTGGCATTTTGGGCACCGCTTCCATTCCGTTTTGTTGGCTTCATCGCCGCCGATGTGGACATACGGACCCGGAAAGAGCGCAGTTACTTCTTTCAGCACGTTTTCGATGAAGACAAACGTGCTTTCATTGCCTGCGCAGTAGATATCTTTGATGGGCCAGAGGCCTCCCGGGGGAACGGTAAATGGTCCGCCGGTGCAGGAGTATTGAGGATACGTGCTGATCACAGCTGTGGCATGTGCGGGCATTTCGATTTCTGGAACGACCGTGATGAACCGGTCCGCTGCGTACTGCACCACCTCGCGTATATCCTGCTGGGTATAGAACCCGCCGTACGTTGCCCGTTCTCCGGGTTTTTGCGCGGGCCGGGCATTCCAGTGGATATTCTCGTGATCCACGCGCCATGCACCGATGTCCGTGAGTTCCGGGTACTTCATGATCTGTATCCGCCATCCCTGATCGTCGGTGAGATGCCAATGAAAAATGTTCATTTTGTGCATTGCGATGTAATCAATGAAGCGCTTTACAAACTCCTTCGGAAAGAAGTGCCGTGAGACATCCAGGTGCATCCCACGCCAGGCATAGCGAGGGGCATCAACGATTTCCACGCATGGTGCTGTCCAGGCGACGCCTTTCGCAGCTCCTTCAGAGAAGACAGCAGGGGGGAAGAGCTGGAGCAGAGTGTTTGCGCCATAGAACGCTCCCGGGGCTGTCTGTGCCTTGATCAGAATTTCGCGTGTTTGCACCGTGACCCGATAACCCTCTGGCCCGAGCGTGTCGGCCGGTGTCAGAGAGAAAACGATGGCGTTTGTTGAAGGCCGGCGTGCCATGTCCCGCACGGGTAGCGGAAAACCTGTAGACCGGCGCGCAACTTGCACGAGCGCCGTAACGCATGGAAGCAGATCGCGATCTTTCTCAGCGTACACGACAACAGTGTTACGATTGAGCGTGAAGAATCCGGGTGCGATGTTCACTTGCCGGGGTTGTGGCACGATCGCGGGGGCAGAGACCTCAGGAGATTTCATGCCGGTTCCTAGAGCATTGGCGATGGTGACAGCAGCAAAGAAGGAGAGACAGAGTGTGAGGAGACGCGGGTTCCGCATGTGCAAAGGCCCTTCTGGTGTAGGAAGATCGATGATCAATGATCCATGGAGCATTATGATGTTTTCACGAGGTCTGACACGTATTTCGCAATGGCTGGAGACGCCGTCAGTGCAGGCGATTCCATGCCGATGAGGTTAATGAGTCCAGGGAGACCGCGCGCAGTTTCGTGCGCAATAATGAAGTCGCGGGCGGGGTCTCCCGGTGCCTGCGTCTTCGGGCGAATTCCGCTCATGTCCGGCGTAAGATCCTCATCCTTAATGGGGGCAAGGATGCGTCGGACAGATTCTGCAAATGCGTGGCGCTTGGAGGGGTCAACTTCATAGGTAAGACGGCGATCCGGGAGGTATTCTACGTCTGGTCCGAACTTCAGCCGTCCCCCCAGGTCTATAACGACGTGTACGCCAAGGGAATGCTTGGTCGGCACGGGATAGACGAGACGTGACACCAGGGAGTTCATTGAGCCGGGCAACGCAAAGTACGATCCCTTGCAATAGTGTAGACGGTAACCGGCCTGTTGCACGTCGATCCCGGCGAGCGCTGCGATGGTGTCACATTCCAGTCCTGCTGCATTGATCACCCATTCGGAGGAAAACGATGAACGATGGCCTCCTTCGTCGATTGTCACACGGTACCCGTCCGATTGTCGCTCAAGTCCGACGACCGTGCAATGCAACTGCACTTCTGCGCTATGAAGCCGCGCGGTATGGTGGTAGAAGTCCATTAAACCGTGGGCGCTGATGATGCCGGTAGAAGGAGAGAGGAGCCCTCCAACGGTCGTAATATGCGGTTCCATTGCGTGCACCTGGGCGGCCGACAGGAATTCCAGTCTGGCACCATTTCCTGTGCCGACCTTGTGGAGTCGTTCCAGCTCCGGCTCTTCTTCGTGCTTTGTTGCGGTGATGATTTTGGTGACACGGCGATGGGGGATGTTGTGGGCTTCACACAGCCGGTAGAGCATCTCTCGTCCTTCAACGCACAAGCGGGCTTTGAGGGTCCCCGGCGGATAGTAGATGCCGGCATGGATGACTTCGCTATTCCGGGAGGAAGTCTCCTGACCGTACCTGGCATTGCGCTCGAGGACGAAGAGCGGGGAATACCGGGGAGCGAGTTCGGCGGCAATGGCCAGCCCGACAACTCCTCCTCCGATCACCGTAATTGCGACATCAGCCATTCGTAGGGATTCTCGCTAGAGGGTTAGTTTGGAATTATCAGAGGTTCCTCAATTACCACCCATGTATGATCCCGGTCTATTTTTCCCAGGGTAAAGAAATCATCCGTGTTCCTTCGATGGGAATTCACATACACCTTCACGTCTGTCGATGCGAGGAGAAGCGGAATGTCATTCCGCGAGTCGCTGGCCACAAGAACCGGTGCACGAGCATCGATCCGGCGGAGTACCTCGACCTTGCCGTTTTGAATGGGGATCGGTGTCCTGGGTTCGGCGGAGAGAATATTGTCTTTCACGACGAGATCGATACCGATGACCTGCTCTGCCGGAACGCCAAGGTGTGCGAACACCGGCTCGACGCTCCATTTGTTGCTGCCGGAGATGGCGAGAATATCGAAGCCATGTTGTTGGAGTGCGTGAAGGAGGTCGGCGCTTTCGCGGAGAAAGCGGACGCCACGGGCAAGGGGACGGCCGCCCAGACGGCAGCTGCCCATCGGAGCCCGCAATTCTTCCTCAAAGGTTGCTTCGGCAAATGCGCGTACTTCTGCGAGGGAGAATCCTGCGAACAGCTGCACGATATCAGCACAGGCTTTGGTGATCTTGCTGTCCGCGAGTTGATCGAAATACCAGCTGAGGAGGAACCTGGCGAATGGATCGAATGCCGCGTGCGCGAGTCGTTTGTTCTCCGGGGTCGTTGCGAGCACGCGGTAGGCTCTATCGAGTTGGATGCGGTTAGGATGGTCGTGCCACACTTCCGCCGGTGAAACACGAAAGGCAAAATGTTCGATCTGCCGATAGAACATCGACTCGCCGATATCTCCTTGAATAACCGTACCGTCGCAATCGAATACGGCGAGCGGTCGCGCTGACCCGTTGCTGGAAGCATGACGCTCAAAAAAAGCGTTCGGGAGGTGCTGCGGGAGTGATTTCGAGTCCATTATATAAAGATACAAAGCTCCACCCCGAAGAGCAAGGCATTGCAAGTCACTGGCCAATATGGTATATTTTGGACGTTCTGGTTTGTCCCCGGCAATTCCGTCCCGATCCGCGGGGCGGATTTTTTCTTTCAGTCAACGGGCTATGGAAAACTTTCGTAATTTCTGCATTATTGCGCACATCGATCACGGCAAGTCGACGATTGCGGACCGGATGCTTGAACGCACCGGCACAATCACCGCACGGGAGATGAAGTTCAACCAGGTGCTGGATGACATGCCTTTGGAGCAGGAGCGTGGCATTACCATAAAGCTCCATGCTGTGCAGATGCACTATACTGCCCGTGATGCGAAAGTCTACACACTGAATCTGATCGACACACCGGGTCATGTCGATTTTTCCTACGAAGTCTCGAGATCACTCGCCGCCTGTGAGGGGGCCGTACTTGTTGTCGATGCGTCTCAGGGGGTGGAAGCACAGACGATCAGCAATCTCTACCTCGCCATTGATGCCGGCCTTGAAATCATCCCCGTCATCAACAAGATCGATTTGCCCAGTGCCATGGTGGACACCGTCAAGCATCAAATCAAGGACCTGATCGGATGCAAGGATGAAGACATAATTCTGGCGAGTGCCAAAGCCGATCTTGGAATCGACACTATCCTCGAAGCGGTAGTTCAGCGGATCCGATCCCCGGAGGGTGATCCCGCTGCGCCGCTGAGAGCGCTCATTTTCGACTCGGTGTTTGACACCTACCGCGGGTCGATTGTCTATCTGCGTGTCGTCGACGGAACCCTTAAGGAAGGGGAGAAGGTCGTCCTCTTCCATAATGACAAGGTTTTTGAGGCGGAGGAAGTCGGCGTCCTTGAGATGAAGCGGAACAGGACGGGTGTTATTGCTGCGGGAAACGTTGGTTATCTGATTGCCGGCATCAAGGATGTCCATGATACCAAAGTGGGCGATACCATCACTCATGCTGCACGTCCTGCCACGGAGCCGGTTCCCGGCTACAAGGAAGTCAAGTCGATGGTCTTCAGCGGCATGTATCCGACGAACGCTGAGGATTTTGAAGACCTGAGGGCTTCCATCGAGAAGCTGCAGTTGAATGACTCTTCTCTGGTGTATGAACCGGAGACATCAACGGCTCTTGGCTTCGGCTTCCGATGCGGATTTTTGGGTCTCCTGCACATGGAAATCGTTCAGGAGCGGCTCGAACGTGAATACAACCAGAATATCATCAATACCGTTCCCAACGTTGAGTACCGGGTCACAACGACAAAAGGGAATGTGGTTCTGGTGGACAATCCTTCCTTCATGCCCCCGCTGGGGGAAATTGAGAAGGTCGAAGAGCCTTTCATCCGCGCACAGATTATTCTCCCCACGGAATATGTCGGCAATATCATGAAGTTGTGCATGGACCGCCGCGGGGTCTACAAGAACACGACCTACCTCGATCCCACGCGTGTAGATCTGCAGTACGAAATGCCTCTCTCGGAGATCATCTTCGACTTCTACGACAAGCTGAAATCCACGAGTCGGGGGTACGCATCCTTTGATTATGATTTTCTGGATTTCCGGGAATCCGATCTGGTGAAGCTGGATGTTCTCCTGAACGGAGAGTCCGTTGATGCGTTTTCCACAATTGTCCACCGTGACAAAGCCCATGATTGGGGGAAGAAGTTGTGTGTGAAACTCCGCAAACTGATCCCCCGGCAGATGTTCGAGGTGGCGATTCAGGCGGCGATTGGGTCGAAGGTGGTCGCCCGGGAAACGATCTCGCCCATGCGCAAGAATGTTCTGGCGAAGTGCTATGGCGGTGATATTACGCGAAAACGCAAGCTTCTGGAGAAACAGAAAGAGGGGAAGAAGCGTATGAAACAGGTAGGCCGTGTGGAGATTCCACAGGAGGCCTTCCTTGCCGTACTATCGATGGAGGATGAATAGACTATCATGGCAAAGACCGAGACGCCCGAGAAACAGCCGGTGAAAGATTTCTTCAAGGATGTGGTGTTTGTGCTTGTTGCATTTTTCTTCCTGAACAGCTTTGTGCTTGCGTCGTTTGAAGTCCCTACCGGCTCCATGGAAAACGAGATCATGGCAGGGGACTTTCTTTTCGTTAACAAATTCCTGTATGGTGGGACAACCCCGCGGACAATCCCGTTTACCAATGTGCGTCTTCCCTGGTTTCGCGTTCCAGCCATCCGCAGTGTCGAAAAGGGCGATGTGATTGTGTTCGAATTCCCTGGGCAGCGCGAAGAGGTCACCTCACCCGAGTTTATGTTCTATCTGAAGCGTGCGGTTGCTCTCGCGGGGGACACGGTGCAGATCGTCAATCGTGTACTCTACGTCAACGGCAAACCCGCGCCAATTCCCCGCCACATGAAGTTCAATACGTACCATATCAAGCCTGCCGGTCTCGCGGATGACCGCATCTTTCCGAAAGGTGCCCCTTTCAATGAAGATAACTGGGGTCCGCTTGCAGTCCCACGCAAGGGTGATGTCATCCCGCTGAACGCCGTGAACTTTGATCGGTGGGAGACGTTCATCGGGCGGGAAGGGCATCGCGCCACACTCGAGGCGCCGGGCCGGGTGTTTGTCGATGGTGTTCCGGTCGACCGCTACGCTGTCGAGCATAACTATATCTTCGGCATGGGTGATAACCGGGATAACAGCCTCGATGGACGGTTCTGGGGCTTCATCCCGGAGGAGAACATTGTTGGTACGCCGATGATTGTATACTGGTCGTGGGATCCCGATGTGTCGATAGCGAATATTTTCACAAAACTTGCTTCGGTTCGGCTGACACGAATGGGCACGATCATCAAATGAGGATTGCTGTGGAAGGTGGGTGGCCGCAGTGGCTACGAAGGGACCGGTTCTGGGTTGATGCATTGCTGGGCGTGCTGGTTGCCCTGGTTCTTGGGATCGTTCTCAAAATATTTGTGCTTGGTGCAATCTACGTTCCCAGTAGCTCCATGGAAGGGACCCTTCTTGCCGGGGATTATGTCCTCGTTAACAAGCTGGGACACAGCATCCAGCGGACGCGTGTTGGCGATGTTGTGCTCTTCCGCCCTCCGGCCGGCGTGATGCACGGGGTTCGGAGAGACGATCTTTTGTTTGTAAAGAGGTGTATTGCCACCGGGGGCGATACCGTTGAGTTTGTTCGCGGAAGCATCGCGGTGAACGGGCGGCCTCTGCTTCTCCCGGGGACTGCCGCGCTTTGGAAGAACTCCGAAGGACGGTTTGCGGAGCAGGAAGGGAGGAGCATTAGTGTTCCGGAAGGATATCTTTTTCTTCTCGGGGACAACCCCTCCGAAAGTTATGACAGCCGTGCGTGGGGGTGTATTCCGGAAAGGGATGTCATCGGTGCTGCTGCCGTCGTGTATTGGTCGATATGTCCGTCGCGGCCGTCGGGGGAAGGGCACGGGCAGCCCGGCATGATTCGCTGGAGCAGGATCGGCATCATACCGCGTTAACCGATGTGCATGAGGAAGCGGCAACGTGAAGCCCGGACGAATTCCGTCAGTGTCAGATCGCTTCGGCATCTATGTGCATGTGCCGTTCTGTGAACGGAAGTGCCTGTACTGTGATTTCTACTCGGTAGAGGGAACCGACCTTAAGGATCGGTATTTGAACGCCCTCCACAGGGAAATTGCCAGAGCTTCGCTTCGCCCAGGTGCTGCAGTTGTCGATACCATCTACATAGGCGGTGGTACTCCATCGTTGCTGACGCCGGATGAGATCGAGCGACTTCTTGCCGGGATCGGTGGGTGCTTCACTATCGCCGGGGATGCCGAACGAACGATCGAAGTGAACCCGGGTACGACCACGCGGGAATCACTGCGCATGCTGCGACAGGTGGGGATAAACCGGCTCAGCATAGGCATCCAGTCCTTTGACGATCGTGTCCTTTCGTTTCTTGGCCGGATCCACACTGTTGCCGAGGCGCGATCATGTATTGAAACCGCCCGGGCGGTGGGCTTTGAGAATATCAGCATTGATCTGATCTTTGCGATTCCCGGACAATCGCGACGCGGATGGGAAGAGACCTTGAAAGAGGCGATAGCACTATCTCCGGACCATGTGTCGGCATATAGCCTCATCGTGGAAGAACACACGCCGCTGTTTGAATTGGTGAAATCGGGAAGTGTTGTGGCCGTACCGGAGGAAGAGGAAGCCGACCAATTCACATTGACGATGGCATTGCTGGAAGAGAGCGGGTACGACCACTATGAAGTCTCGAATTACGCGCGGCCGGGCTGTCGCAGCCGACACAATTCGGCCTACTGGCACCACCGCAACTATCTCGGGTTCGGGCCGTCTGCACATTCGTTTTGGGTGGATGCCCATGCAGGTGAAGCGTGGCGTTGGGCCAACGTCCGGCAGGTCGGGGGATATTGTGACCTGCTCTGGCGGGAGGAGTCGCCCGTCGCAATGGCAGAGGAGTTGGGCACACGCGAATTCGTGAACGAAAGGATTTTTCTGGGACTACGCAGTGATGGTCTCTCGCTGTCTGCTCTCAAGAATGATCTGGGGTACGAAGTCTCCTGCGAGCAACGGGACTATATTCATCAGCTTGTTGCGAAGAATCTTGCCGGACTGAGCGGCGGGACCGTGCGGTTGACCCGCGAAGGATTTCTCTTGTGTGACGAAATCTGCTCTCATCTCATGACTCCTTGAAAAGACCACTGATTTTGGGTATCTTATATATTCAACAGATCTCTGTAGACTGCGAAACGCACAGAAAAGGCGCGACGTTCCATGGCTGACCTCAAGCTCAATCGTATCATCGCAACCCTCGTGTTCGCTATTTCCTTTGGCGTCTACATCGCAACTCTTGCTCCGACTGTAGTGTTCTGGGACGTCGGCGAGTTTATTGCTGCCGCCAAATTGCTGGAAGTACCGCATCCTCCCGGGTCTCCGTTGTTTCTCCTGACGACCCGTATTGCCATGATGATCCCTTTTGCCGCCGACCAGGCAGTGCGGGCACACGCCTTCTCCGCCCTCTTGAGCGCAATCGGCATCATGTTCACGTATCTCGTCATTGTACGTGTCATCAACAACTGGCGCGGCATTCCGGAGTCTCTGGTGGACCGTCTGATCGCGCACGGCGCAGCGGCCATCGGTGCACTCACCCTCGCGTTTTCTCCCACATACTGGGATAACTCCATCGAAGCCGAGGTGTACGGCGCAAGCATGTTCTTCTTCACCGCGGTGCTCTGGCTGGCTCTGCGCTGGATCGATCGTGCGGATGAAGAAGGGAATGAGAAGTACGTCCTCCTCATTGCGTACCTTATCGGCCTCTCCCTCGGCGTCCATCTTCTCGCGCTGCTGGCGATATTCCCCGTACTGATGATATTTTACTTCCGCAAGTACGAGGTCAATACTTCGACATTCATCCGCTTCGGGATCGTGGCCGTCCTGGTCTTTTTCGTTGTGTATCCGGGCATTGTCAAATGGCTTCCCGGCATGATGGATGGTGACTTTGCAGGCAAGAAGAGCGTCATCGTCGCCTGGATTCCCTGGTTGGTAATAGCAGGAGTGTGCTACGGAGCATACACATCGTACAAGAAGAAGCAGAAGATGTTGCACATTGCACTACTATCGATCCTTCTGATCTTCTTCGGCTACACCACGTACATCTCGGTGCTCATACGGTCCAACGCGAATCCCCCGATGAACGAGAACGACCCGCGCAACCTTGCGCAGTTGACCTCCTATCTGGGCCGTGAGCAGTACGGCAATTCACCGTTATTCATGCCGCGACGCTGGAGCCAGGAACCCCATCAAACGGGGATCTACAAGAACTACAGCAGCGATATGGACTACATGGTGCGCTACCAGCTCGGCCACATGTTCTTCCGCTATGTTGGGTGGAATTTCATAGGTGCGGCAGGGTCCGAGCAGGATTCCGGTGTGAGTGCCAAAGGCACGCTGGCGATTCCGTTCATTGTGGGTCTCATCGGTCTGTTCTATCATTTCCGCAAAGATAGAAAGATGGCGCTTGTGCTTGTGGTCGACCTTCATTATTCTGGGGCCCATCCTTGCGTTGTATCAGAACCAGCAGGAACCGCAGCCACGCGAGCGTGACTATTTCTACGTCGGTGCATACTTTGTCTTTGCGGCATGGATTTCTATTGGTGTTGTCGCATTGACAGACCTCACAAAGAAATTCAAGAATAGGGGCGGCATGCAAACCGGGCTGACCGTGGGGCTTCTCGGTGTATGTGCTCTGGCCATTCCCGGCAGGTCGGTACAGCTGAACTACAATGAGACTGACCGTTCGGGTAATTTTGTCGCATGGGATTATTCCTACAATATGCTGCAGAGTTGTGACAAAGATGCGATTCTGTTCACCAATGGCGACAATGATACATTTCCTCTGTGGTATTTGCAGGATGTGGAGGGAATCCGGCGTGACGTCCGTATTGTGAACCTCAGTCTTGTGAATACCAACTGGTATATCAAGCAGATGAAGGCGAAACCGTACTTCAAAGAAGCACTTGCAGTGCCGATCAGCTTCTCGGACAAGGCCATAGACAACTTGCAGCCGGTGATGTGGGAGACACGTCAGCTGGATCTCCCTGTGCCGCCCGAGGCGATGACGAAGTACGGCGGGGCAGACACGAACGTCACGCGGACCGGCAAGATCAGCTTTACGATGCGGCACACTCTGGAGATCGGAGGCACACGCGCAATCCGCGTCCAGGATATCATGATCCGTGACATTCTCTTCACGAATCAGTGGAAGCGCCCCATTTGTTTTGCCGTCACCTGCTCGCCCGACAGCAAAATCGGTCTGGAAGAGTATCTCTGGTTCCAGGGTCTGGCATGGCGGCTGGAGCCGCGAAAGATCAACAGGGAAGATCTGGGGCTGAATCGCGACGTGCTCGAACAGAATCTGTTACAGGAGCCGAAAGTGTTCTCCACGGGTCCGCAGCTGGGGTATCAATTCCGCGGGATCAATGATCCCCATGTTCAGTATGACGAAAACACCACCCGCCTCATGTTGAACTACCGCTCCGCATTCATCCGCCTGGCGATGTACTACATGAACGTCGAACCGAACCCTACGAAGGGCATGGCGATCCTTGACCGGATGGAGAATCTCATCCCGCGTTCAAAGATACCGATGGCCTGGGAATTAATGTCGGATATCGCCAACATTTATCACCGTTTCGGTCGCATGGATAAGTTCAACGAATACGCCGGCGAGCTTGAGACCACAGCGCGGCAGCTTATCGATGCCGGACAGGCCAACATGCAAAGCTATTACAACCCGTATCGGGTGTTGCTCGATATCTACGACCTGAAGCACGAATACAACAAATCACTCGAACTGCTCACGGCGCTGCAAAAAGACTATCCCAACGATGCGGGCTTAAACGCCCGCATTGAACAGATCAAGCAACAGGCTGCAGCACAAACGGCAGCAGTGCCGAAGGACAGCAGCAAATAGGAGATCAAGAGGGATCGGTCCACAGAGTGATGCGCATTCTCATCTTCAACTGGCAGGACATCACGCATCCCCTCTCCGGAGGGGCCGAAGTTCATCTGCATAGCATATTTTCCCGCATTGCGCGGCGCGGACATGAAGTAACGCTCTTCTGTTCCTCGTATCCCGGCGCGCAACGCGAGCAGGTGCTTGACGGCATCCGCATCATACGCCGGGGCGGCCGTCAGCTCTTCAACTTCCGTGTTCCACCCGCGTACCTCCTGCGGTTCCGCCGCGAACACTACGATGTTGTGATCGATGATCTCAACAAGATTCCATTCTTCACCCCGCTGTATGTGCGCGAACCGTTGGTGGGCATCGTCCATCATCTGTTCGGGCGGAGTATCTTTGCGGAGACGAATCCGATGGTTGGCGCCTATGTGTATCTCCTGGAGCAATGGGCGCTCTTCTTCTACCGATTGTACCGCATTCCGTTTTTCGTCGTCTCTCCTTCCACGCGTGAAGAAATGCAGGGTCGGGGATTTCGGCCGGAGGATCTGCATCTCGTGCACAACTGCGTTGACCGCACACTCTATCGCCCGGATGCATCGCGTCGCTCACGTGTTCCGCTCGTCGGCTACTTCGGACGACTGAAGAAGTACAAGGGCGTGGACCAATTCATTCGCGCGGCGGCTCTGGTGCGTGCGAGTCACCCGAACCTCCGCGTGGTAATTGTCGGGGAGGGGGATGATCGGTCCCGCCTTGAGCGTGTGACGGTGGAGCTCGGCCTGCAACACATTGTGACATTTACCGGCTATGTGCCGGAGAAGCGTAAAGTAGAATTGCTTCAGGAAATGTGGTTCGGTGTCACGACATCGACAAAGGAAGGATGGGGGCTTACGGTGCTCGAGTCGAATGCGTGCGGCACGCCGGTGATTGCGAGCGACGTACCGGGGCTTCGCGATGCCGTGAACAACGGGGACACCGGTCTTCTCTACACGCATGGTAACATAGAAGATCTTGCCGGGAAAATCCGCCTATTGCTGGATGATCCCGTGCAGCGACGCCGTCTCTCCGGTAACGCCATCGCCTGGGCGGGGGAATTCAACTGGGACACTGCGGCGGAAAAGACGCTGGAAATCCTGCAACGCTATGCCCCGGAGCTCGCCCGGGGCTGATCTTCAATCCTCCATCAGTCCATTCCCCGGAACAGTCTCTTCACGATCTGAATTTGTCCCGCATGGTACACATCATGAGCCGCGATGCCAGAGATGAGGCGATCGATGCGCATAGTACCGCCGGAGGTGACCTGCTTCAATCGTGCGGCAGGGAGGTCTTGAATAACCTCACGCAGGAGGCGATGTTCTTCGCCAAGCAAGCGGAGGTCACCTTTCCAGCGGGATGTGGTCAGGTTGTCCAGACGCGGAAACCAGTTACTGCCTGTGATCGTGAACGATCCGCGCTTAAGCCCGGCAATGCGCCTCCGCACTGCGTATTTCCAGTATGCACAGTGAAGGGCAATCTCCCAGATGTTATGGCGTCCTTCCGCCGGACGCCATGCGGCTTCGTCGGCCGAGAGGCCTCGGAGTGTACCGAGAAGATTTGGTCCGTGCCAGGCCCTGTGATTGTAGGCTTCGTCAACTATGCGAAGCAACAACGAGATCTGCGGATCCATGGAGGTCTCACAGTGAATTGTGGAATCGATTGTGGAGCGCCCATGAGCTGCCTGCTAATTCAGGAACTCCCAGGAGATGCCAAAGCGGAGTGCCCGGTCCAATGCGGGTGTAAATGGACTCGTGAAGTATTTCGTGCTCGTCACGTTTTCCCACATGATATGGATATATGCTGAACCCACGTGGGCGATCGCGAGAAGATCGAGTGTCGATCCCATTCCCAGCGATGCCATGGTGTTCGGCACCATGAAAAGCGAGGGTGGCGAGAACAGGTAACCACTGTATCCGGTGGTGACGCGACCATGCACACCGGCCTTGAGATCGAGATGCTCGCTGAGGAATGTGCCCGCAAGGTAGATTCCTCCTTCACCCCAGAAAGCCGGGTAGTCATTCAACGTCGAGCCCGTTGCGTCGTGCCGCAGCATGTATGTTCCGGTTCCCTCGATCCTGATGTACTGGAAGAAACGAAGTTCCAGGGAAAGTTCGGCGGTGAGTGTCTTAATGCGGTCGCCATTGAACAGCAACACTCCGGGAAACGGGGCGGTTCCGGAGTATGGTAACGTGAGAATAGGGTTACTGATTGTCCGGTGGGCGAGCATCAACCGCACGTTGCCGAAGTCCGGTTCCACCCAGGCCAGGCCGGCTTCCACAAGCTGGTGTTTCTCGGTTGTGATGTGGCCTTCTCTGGCGAGTGTGCTATCCGCCCAGAAAAGTTCCGGATAGGTCGGGGCACGTTGAGCGACCGATGCCCCGGCCCGGACGCTGAGGCCTCCGCTGAGAGTGGCGCAAATGTCTGCACCATATCCGCTGATCTGTTCTGCGAGGAATGTCTCCGATCGACCATATGCTGCGACGTGCAGATCCCGGGTAACGACAGCCTCATCCATTGCCCACGCGGAGAATGAGGGGTGCTGCAAGCGGCCGAGGGTCGGGCTTCCCTCTACCTGCCGGACTTCGAGATTCACGCCGGCCGAAAGGATGTGCATTCCCAGTGACGCAGACTGTTGTGCCCGCACACCAAACCACGAACTCCGCTGATCCTGGTACACGTTAGGGGATCCGTTCGACCCCCCATCGCGATATTCGCGAAGGTTGCTTGAGTAGTATACGGCAAGCGTGCTGAGATCGGTGGTGTCCGGCAGGAACATCCCGACGAACCGGAGGTCGAGATCATGCCTCGTGAGTTTTTCATAGGCCACGGTGCTATACGTCGTTGCTCGTTGAGGGTCGAACGCCAGCTGGAATCCCGTTGCCGGATAATTGATCCCTCCATTGAGTCCCGTCTGGGTCTGCGTATAGAGTTCGCTCAGGATCGCGCTCACGTTTGGCAACAGGTGGTAGCGCACTGCTCCGCGGATATTCCACTGTTCGTGCGGGCTGTTCAAAAAGCGGCCATCAGTACCGATGTACTGGTAGCCAAAGGACAGATTGCTCCGGCGGGTAAGATTTTGGTTGAATGAGCCGTCTGAGTACGTGTGGTTGTACCCTGCCTCTTCGTAGCGGATTTTTGTGAAGGGAATCCGGTGTGCACTGGTTTTTGTGACAATGTTCACCGTGCCTCCGGCTCCTCCGGTGCCGTAGAGGAAACTGCGCGGCCCGGTGAGAATCTCGACTCTCTCGGCCTGTTCCATCGGAAAGAGAGAAAGGTTGTAGATAGCTGATGCGGGATCGGCTACGGGGCGCCCATCGACAAGCACGGCGTTCGAACGCCATTCTGCGCCTCGCATCGTGAGTGGGAAGTACTGCCCGACGCTGGATGGCTCACTCCCGAAGACGCCCGGCTGCGAGGAGAGTACCTGATTGAGCGTGCGCGCCGACATCCACTCCATCGCTGTGTCAGTGACCACCTCGGGGGAGTCCATACGGTGGTTCAGTGCTCCCGGAAGGGAAGGGAGGACATAACGCATGAGACTGTCAGGCGGGGCGTGTTTCGTCGAGTCTGCCGGGAGGGGTCGTGTTGTATCCGCCACAGCGAGTGTGATCGAGTCGGCCTTTGCGGCATTTGGCGGCATCGGCGGTTTCTGGGGCATGCGGTTCTGGGCATGGAGGGTGAAGGCGATACACCCTGCAAGGACTATGAGGAGTTGCCATCGGAACACTATTTGATATGTGCGCCTCATCGCGGGGTCTGCCTCAGATACCGAAATGCGGAGGTGTAACGAACGCCCTGTAGCCACGGCCGACAAATTCCCGTGCCAGTCCTTCTGCGGCGGGCACGTCCTTCAAAAGGCCGAAGACCGTCGACCCGCTCCCCGACATCAGGGCAAATTCCGCACCCGCTTCCAGCATCCGTTTCTTGAGTTCGCGAACTTCGGGGAAGGCCTCGAACACGACGCCTTCGAAATCGTTCCGCAGCTGTTGCCGCAGGATTTCAGGATTGCGCATGCCCTCTATTACTACGCTGCGGAGGTTTTCGGGCTTCCCGCTTGATCCCGGCGTAATCCGGCCATATGCCCAGCTGGTTGCGATGTGAATATTCGGGTTGCACAGGATGACAGCAAAAGGGATATCCAGCGGAAAGAACTCCAACCGTTCACCCCGACCGCGTCCGAGAGCGGCTCCCTCTTGGAGGAAGTACGGCACATCTGATCCGAGGGCGAGTGCGATACGTGATCGATCAGCCGCGTCAAGATGTTTTCGCCAGAATGCGGGCAACTCCTTGAGCACCAGAGCGGCATCTGCACTGCCTCCGCCAAGTCCTGCTCCCACGGGGACTTCCTTAGCAATATGGATGTGCACGCCATCATTGCTGTCGAAGTGGTCGCGGAGCATTCTCGCGGCCTTATGGCAGATGTTCGATTCGTCATTCGGAATCTCCGGGGATGACGAAGACACTGTGATGTCCGAGGCCTGAGAGAACGTAATCCGGTCGGCGAGCCCGATTCGGCAGAAGACCGTTTCGATATCGTGGTATCCGTCGGGCCTGCGCGCTAACACATAAAGGCCGAGGTTGATTTTGGCGTAGGCGAGCATCATGGAGGAATCGAACCAGAATACTGAAAATTGACGAGAAAAACACCGTCTTTGATTGTTGCACTGATTTTTTGTACAATGCATCAACATTTCGCCAAGAAAGCCCCGATCACGCCATGGAACTCGCACCAGGTGTAGCTATTGGCTCAGGAGCTCCGCTCGCGCTTATTGCCGGACCTTGTGTTGTAGAAGGACGCGAGATAACGCTTCGTATCGCTGAGTCCGTTAGGGCAATTGCTGCGAGGCACAGCATCCCTGTCGTGTTTAAGGCATCGTACAAAAAGGCCAACCGTACAAGCGGTGGATCGTTCACGGGATTGGGTATGGACGAGGCACTGAAGATCCTCGCCGAAGTGAAGCGCACAATGGGCCTGCCGATACTTACCGATATTCACACAGAAGCCGAAGCTTTGTCGGCGGCCGAGGTCGCAGATGTGCTTCAAATCCCTGCCTTTCTCTGCCGTCAAACGGAACTTCTCCAGGCGGCAGGACGCACCGGCAAGACCGTGAACATCAAGAAGGGCCAATTCCTGGCACCAGAAGACATGGGGTCAGCGGCCGACAAGGTACGTGACACCGGCAATGAACGCATTGTCCTGACAGAGCGTGGCACCACATTCGGCTATCATAACCTTGTTGTGGACATGCGCTCATTGGCGATCATGCGCTCGCTCGGGTATCCCGTGATACTGGATGCGACGCACTCCGTGCAGCTGCCCGGCGCGGATGCAGCCGCGCGGCAATCCGGTGGACAGCCGGAGTTCATTTTTCCCATCGCCCGGGCGGGTGTCGCCGCCGGCTGTGACGGACTCTTCGTGGAAGTGCATCCCGATCCGTCCAAAGCGCTCAGCGACGCGGCGAGCCAGCTCCGGCTCGATCTGTTGGACGCCCTCCTCGGGCAGGTGACCGCCATCAATCGTCTCGTACTCCAATGGTAATGAAGAACCTCCGTGCTCTCAGTGCAAAACTGCGCCGGATCCGCATGCTTCTCCTCGATGTTGACGGGGTCATGACAGACGGCGGATTGTATTATTCCGCTGATGGCATCGAGCTCAAACGCTTTCATGCCCATGATGGCTATGGCATCGTGAGGGCTCACCGCCACGGACTCAGAGTCGGGTTGATTAGCGGACGGTCGACGCCGATTGTCGACGCCCGTGCTGCGGTCTTGAAAATCGAGGATGTCATTCAAGGAACCGAAGACAAAGTCTCTGCTCTGCGAGCATTGCAGGTGAAATACGGATTTGAGGATGAAGAGTTCGCGTTCGTCGGAGATGAATTGTTCGACATGCCACTGCTGGAGACGGTGGGATTCTCGGCCGCACCGCGGAATGCCCGCAAGGAAGTGAAGGATATTGTCGATTATGTGACAAGTGTGGAGGGAGGGGATGGCGCCGTTCGCGAAGTAATTGATTTGATCCTGGCTGTCCAAGAAAAGCAGCGGGCGAATACACGCCCATGACATCATGAACGACGACGAAAAAGCAATTCGCGCAGGACAGGAAGTCGTGCGCATCGAACACCTTGCAGTGGCGGCTCTTGCGGGGCGCATCAACGGCGGCTTTGCACGCGCCGTGACCCTCCTCTTCAATTGTGAGGGACGCATCATCATCACCGGGGTCGGGAAATCGGGTATCATCGCCCGGAAGATCGTCGCCACGATGAACTCCACCGGGTCCCCAGCGGTATTTCTGCACCCCACAGATGCGGTTCATGGGGATCTGGGAATCCTCCGCGCCGATGACGCGGTGATCTGCATCTCCAAGAGCGGCAACACGGACGAGATCAATGCGCTGCTTCCCATGTTCAAGCGGCTTGGTGTACCCATTATCGCCATTGTGGGCCGTGCGGCTTCCATGCTTGCAAAAGAGGCTACGGTTGCGCTCGACGCTTCCGTCGCCGAAGAAGCCTGCCCGCTCGATCTTGCTCCGACATCCTCTACCACTGTTGCGCTGGTGCTCGGCGATGCGCTTGCCATCGCACTTCTCGACCGGCGGAAGTTCCGGGCAGAAGATTTCGCCCTTTATCACCCGGCAGGATCTCTGGGGAAACGTCTGTTGCTCAAGGTCGATGAGTTGATGGTGACGGGTGACGGTATCCCCCGAGTGACGGGCGATGTGCCCCTCAGAGACGCGATCGTTGAAATGACCTCCAAACGCCTGGGGTGCACCTGTATAGTGCGCGGTGATGGAACGCTCGAGGGGATTCTCACGGACGGTGATCTACGGCGGCTCCTGCAGGGTACAAGCGATGTCGCCAACATCACCGTCAGCATGGCGATGACGCGCAATCCCAAGACCGCACGGTCGGGATCACTGGCGGTGGTTGTGCTTCAGGAAATGGAGAAGTTCAAAATAACGCAGATCATCGTGGTTGATGAACGACAACGGCCGGTGGGTGTCATGCACTTGCATGAACTGGTGAACGCAGGGTTAAGGGGAGATGACAGCGCATGAGGAGTCCGGCATTGACTGTTTCGCTGGCATTCATCCTGCTGTCACTGGCGGGGTGTGAGGAAAGAGTCAAACCCTCGGTGGCGCCGCTCACACAACAGTCACTTCCTTCGCAGGAGAGTTGGAACAGTACGGTCGTCTTCACCGATTCCGCTCAGGTGAAGGCAGTTCTCTGGTCGGGGCATATCTCGATGTACTCCGCGGAGCACGTCACCATGCTTGACGACAGCGTCCGGGTGGATTTCTATGATGAAGACGGGAACCACACATCCCTGCTGACGTCGCACCGCGGCAAGGTGGATGATGTGACACACGACCTTGAAGCCTATGAACACGTTACTGTACGCTCTGACAGCGGCACGATCCTGACAACAGAACGACTCTTCTGGAATAATGCCACACGGAAGACCCACACCGACGCATTTGTAGACATCGTCTCTCCCAAAGAACACATCATGGGACACGGCTTGGAGAGTGATCAGGGATTAAAGAGCTACCGGATATTCAAGGTCACCGGGCAGGCACTGACCGATGAGTAAGGGATGGCTCTGTATCGGTCTCGCGCTGTTGTGCGGCGGGGTTCGCCCGGCGGGTGCACAGACATCGAAGCTGATCGTGCTGGATCGTGCCGATAGCCTCGCCATCCTTGTGATCGATGGGGAGGAAGCGCGTGAGCTGACAGGACACGTGCGCATCCGGCAGGAAAATGTTACAATTCTCTGCAATCGTGCAGTCCAGTTTCTCTCTTCCGGGAAAATCGTATTGACCGGGCACGTCGTCTTGTTTGATGACAGCATGACGATAACGGCTCCGCGGGGAGTCTATTTCCGCGATACACGTCATGCTGAAGCATATGACCGGGTCACACTTGACGACGGTGTGTCGCACGTTGAAGCCGACTTCGGGGCGTACGATGTTGATCCCCGCATTGCCTTCTTCCGTTCCCGCGTTGTGGCGCGCGATACCTCCTCTGTGCTCACTGCAGACACCCTGACGTATGAACGAAACCGCAAGCTGATGCATGCTACCGGGAGGGTGCGGGTGATCAACGAACGGGATGCCGTGACGATATCAGGCGGCGACCTCATCCATGATGGCCTCGCGCGGTCGAGCTATGTGACGCGTTCGCCCGTGCTGGTCAAGTACGACACCACCGCTGGCGGTGCAGTCGACACCCTCATCGTCCACAGCCGCGTCATGGAATCGTACCAGGATTCCACTCGCCGGCTTCGTGCGACTGACAGCGTGGTGTTCGTCCGAAAGGACCTTGCAGGTCGTGCGGGATCGGTGCTTCTGCACACGGCAGGGGACAGCCTGGAACTGCGTCGCTCACCGATTCTCTGGTACCAGGAGACACAGGTGACCGGAGATTCGATAAACGTGTATCTGAAGAAACGCGCCCTCGACCGCATCCTGGTGATGGGGACGGCATTTGCGGTTTCCCGGAGCGATTCATCGCATCCCGAACGATTTGACCAGCTTGCCGGGGAAACACTCACCATGCAGTTCCGCGATAGGGTCCTTCTCCAGATTGATGTCGACGTTCATGCATTCAGTGTCTACCACCTGTACGACGACTCGCTTGCCAATGGACTGAACAAGGCGAGCGGCGACCGGATCGTTATGTTTTTCGCTGATGGACGCGCGAAATCGATTCGCGTCGGAGGTGGAGTGGAGGGGCAGTACTATCCCGAGCCCATGGTTCACCGGCGTGAACGCGAATACCAGCTCCCCGGTCTTCACTGGCGTGACGATCGGCCGAGACTCCGGGCATCAACGCAGAAAGACGTTGTTCAATGAGCTCCTCAAGAGCACCATCCGGCGGGCGGTCTCTCAAGGCTGACGGCCTTGCCAAGCGATACAAGAAGCGCACCGTGGTGCGCAATGTGAGCATTTCGGTCCGGCAAGGTGAAGTTGTCGGTCTCCTCGGTCCGAACGGTGCAGGCAAAACCACCGTATTCTATATGATCGTCGGAATGATACGGCCGAACGAAGGGATAGTGACTCTCGATGGTACGGACATCACTCGCATGGCCATGTACAAGCGGGCGAGAATGGGGATCGGTTATCTTTCCCAGGAGGCCTCGGTGTTCCGCAAGATGACCGTCGAAGATAACCTGCTGTCGATCCTGCAGGTCATGAAGTTGTCCTCCGGAGATCGCAACAAGCGGTGCGAACAATTGATGTCGGACTTCAATATCACGCATCTTGCCCGCAGCAAGGGATATATGCTCTCGGGTGGCGAACGTCGCAGAACGGAGATTGCACGCGCTCTTGCCGGAGATCCCGGGTTTATCCTGCTGGATGAGCCCTTTGCCGGAATTGACCCGATCGCGGTGGAAGACATTATGAGAATCGTGGCCAACCTTAAGGAACGCAACATCGGTGTGCTGGTGACCGACCACAATGTGCACGAGACGCTTTCCATCACCGACCGTGCATATCTGTTGTTCGAGGGGCGGATTCTGAAAGAGGGGACTGCGGAGTTCTTGGCCAATGATCCCGAAGCGCGAAAGATTTATCTGGGGGAGAACTTCAAGCTGGATCGGTATGAATGAAAGGTTCGCCGTGTAATGCCGAGTTCCGGGCGCTGATCTCAGCATTCAGAATTGCACGGGACACTACGACCCATCCTTCGTCTCAGAAGTCCCTTTCGAGTCTTTCTTTTCCCCTGAATCTTTCTTTTCTCCTGAGTCTCTCTTTTCCCCTGAATCTTTCTTTTCTCCTGAGTCTTTCTTTTCCCCTGAATCTTTCTTTTCTCCTGAATCTTTGTTTTCCCTTGAGTCTTTCTTTTCCCCTGAATCTTTCTTTTCTCCTGAATCTTTCTTTTCCCCTGAGTCTTTCTTCTCCCCCGACTCTTTCCTTTCCCTCGGCCCCTTGCTCTTCTTGTAGTCCGTCAGATAGAACCCGCTCCCCTTGAAAATCAGTCCAATACCTGTGCCCATCACGCGCGCCAGACTCTCGGTGTTGCACTTCGGGCACAGGGTGAGCGGTTGTTCCGTCATGGACTGCAGTTCTTCGAGCTGGTGACCGCAATACTTGCACAGGTACTGGTACGTCGGCATACGTTTGTTTCCTCTCTACATCATGGGTGTTTTGAAAACCGTTGTCTCAGCCGCCGCCGCACGTTGGCGGGCACGAAATCGGAGACGTCTCCCCCCAGGCGGGCAATCTCCCGCACAATACTTGAATTCAAGTAGGTGTACTGTTCCCGTGGCACAAGGAAAATCGTTTCGAGCGTGGAAGAGAGTTTTCTGTTGGTGAGGGCCATCTGAAATTCATATTCAAAATCTGAGACAGCGCGCAGCCCGCGAATCAGGACCGATGCTTTTCGCCTCCGGGCATATTCCACGAGCAGACCGTCAAATCCCTCCACCTCAATCCCTTTTCTGTTGCGGAAGAGTTCGCTGACCATGGCAATCCGCTCTTCCCCCGAAAAAAGAGGTTGTTTGGAGGCGTTGCGCGCCACGAGGATCACCACCCGTGGGAAGAGCTGGGCGGCTCTTTCCACGACATCCATATGCCCGAACGTAATAGGATCAAACGTGCCCGGATAGATCGCGATCTGTCGTTTCATTGAATTCCTTTCCGGTGAAGAACGTGACCACTGTCCGGCCGAATTTCTTGACCGGACCTATGGCAAAGAGCGGCGAGTCCTTGAACTGCACATCTGTCGTATGTTCGATCAGAAGATAGCCTCCCGGGGCCACGACATTCCGTGAGAATGCCAGCGACGGCAGTGAGGCCGTCGCGTCGAAGGAGTATGGCGGGTCTGCGAACACGAGGCCGAAGGTCTCACCCGAATGGTGCAGATACTCTACGCTGTCGACACTGAGCACTTCGGACCGCCCGGTACACCCCAGGTGATCAAGGTTCCGTTCGAGGAACTCCACGGCACGCCGGTTGGCTTCGACAAACACTGCCCGCGCTGCTCCTCTGCTCAATGCCTCAATCCCGAGGCTTCCGCTTCCTGCAAAGAGATCCAGCACCGACAGATCGTCAAAGTCCAGACGGTTCACCAGCATATTGAAGAGCGTCTGCCGCACGCGGTCAGTGGCCGGGCGTACCGAAAGATCATCCACGGTATGAAGGATACGGCCACGGAAATCGCCTCCAGTAACGCGCATGGATGCTATTCCTCCCGGAGAGCAGCCCCGACCGCGGGGACGAATCGGTGTGGCATCGCCAGGAAATGCGTGGCGAGGGGATTCCCGGGAGTGATGTCCATGCCCACAAAAGGGTTCAACACCTCGACTGGCGGGATCTCAATCGCATCCAGCGATCCGATCAGGTTCGATGTTGCCCGGGGGCCGTAGAGAAACACTTTCCGTGGGCAGCCGTACGTTCCTGCATATTCGGTGAGAATCGCCTTGCATGATTGGGGCGTACATTCGTTGCGGATCCCATAGTCGACGAGGCTCCCATCCTGTAAGGCGCTTACATCCATTCTTCCGCGCTTCAGGCCCACAATGAGAACATGTCCTGTTCTCCCCTCAGGGTGACGGGACGTCAGGTAGTGCTCGGCGCTGAAGTGATCGCCGTCAAGCACGTGAAGCGCGAAATCTTCTGCGGCGAGGGCCTCCTGAAGCGCGCGTGCAAAGGTCCGGCGTACCGAGACGCTCAACAGTCGCGCCTCTGCGGCGGCGGCATTCTGGTGGAGCACATGGACATCCGTGATGAACTCCCCTTCCGAAGAGTCCGGAAAGAACTGCGCAAGATCCCAGTGAGCATGTTTGTGCAACAGTGCGTCAGCCTGGCCGTGGGGGACGGGAAGAACGTGCGTGAAGAGTGCTGCCATATCGAGGGTCACGGAAACCCGGCGGGCGGCGATACTATTCGCCGTTGCGAAAGTCAAGAGCCGATGGACGATCGATGCTGGGTCCTCCTGCACGCCGCCGGGCCACTCGGCGATAGCATTGACAGCGGGAATGGCATTCTCCAGAGCAAGCACGACCGCCTGGGTTTCAGTGTCTGCGAGACTGAGTCCGATGACGGGAGTTGGTTTCATGGGAATCAACGCTCACGTTGTTGTGCACGAGGTCGAACGACCAGATAGGCGCGGATGCGTTCGAGAGTTCGTGGTCCGATGCCCCTGACGCGGCTGACGTCGTCCGGTGTGCTGAAATCACCGTGTTCTTTACGGTATGCAACAATCCGCTGTGCGATGGCAGGGCCGACGCCCGGCAGCTTCTGCAATTCATCAACAGTCGCACTGTTCAACTCGATGCTGTGCTGCGCCAGAGTTGTTGCGGATTTCCGCACTGCGGGTTGGTGCGGAGCCGAAGCCGTGTCTCGAGGTGCGCGAGAAAGTGCAAGGAACTGGCTGTCGAGGGCTGCATACGAAAAAGCCGTGGTTGCCGGCCGCTGCGGCACCGCAGGCATCCAGATTTTGACAGCCGACCCGACGAGAAAGACCGTCGAGAGAACGAGGACAGCAGTGAGTTCGTTGCGGGTGAAACCGAATCTCTCCTGGAATAACCGCAGGAGGTGCATGATTCCTCAGGATTGCATCTTTTTCACCCGTGCAAAGTAGGATTGATCCTTGTCTGCACCGCCGGTGCCGCTTTCCGGGCCGATGTGGTCAAAGTCGAGAAGCTGTTTGATTGCTGCGCGTTCCTGGGCGTTCAGCGCTTTGGGCACCCAGACATTGATGCGCACCAACTGATCTCCACGCCCGAAGCTGTTGAGGTGCGGAATCCCTTTCTCCCGCATTCTGAGGACCGTGCCCGAACTCGTGCCGGATTCGATCTTCAGGCGCGAACGCCCGTTGAGAGTCGGTACTTCGATATCTGCTCCCAGCACTGCCTCGGGAAAACTGATATAGACATCAAGCGTCACATCATCATCTCTTCGTGTGAAGTATTGGTGTTGTTCCTCTTCGATCACGACGATGATATCACCTGGAGGGCCGCCACGACGGCCGACATTGCCCTCCCCGCGCAAGGGAATATAGTTGCCTTCTGTCACGCCTGCGGGAATATTGACCTTGATAGTCGATTCTCCCTGCACGCGGCCGTCGCCCTTGCATGACGTGCAGGGGTCCTTAATGACGCGCCCTTCACCTTCGCAATTCTGACAGGCAGCGATGTTGACGAACTGTCCGAATACCGAACGGGAAACCTGCCGGATTTCTCCGGCCCCGTTGCAGACGGGACAGGTGGTCATCGAGTGGCCGGATCGCGCGCCCGTGCCATGGCACGACTCGCAAGGTTTCCACCGTTTGACCTTCAGTTTCTTCTCTGCCCCGGCCGCAACTTCCTCAAGGGTAAGCTTGAGACGAAGTTTAAGATCCGATCCCGGGACCGCACCACCTTTGCGGCGGTGGCGGGTTTGCCCGCCGAACATCTCGTCAAAAATCGTTCCCCCCATCCCGCCGCCAAAGATGTCGCCGAATGTGCTGAAGATGTCGTTTACGTCGGTGAACGGCCGGAAATCGGTGCCTCGCACTCCTTCGTGTCCGTACTGATCATACCTCTGGCGTTTGGTTGGGTCTCCCAGCACTTCGTAGGCCTCTGCGGCTTCCTTGAATTTGTCCTCGGCTTCCTTGCTCCCGGGGTTGCGGTCGGGATGGTGCTGTAGCGCCATCTTCCGATACGCCTTCTTGATCTCGTCCTGCGAAGCGCCTCTCTGGACGCCGAGAATTTCGTAGTAGTCACGCTTGGCCATGGGATTCCTCCGGCGCTCCGGGGGCAGCCGACACAATCACTTTTGCGTGCCGCAGAATGCGATCGTACATCATGTACCCGCGCTCCACTTCCTCAATGACGGTATGCGGATCCAGATCCGCCCGCGGGACTTGCAGAAGCGCATCGTGAAATCCGACATCGAACGGCTTTCCGGCGGAGGTGAACGGAACGACTCCGTACCTCTCCAGCACTTTCTGGAATTTTGTGTGGATCATCTCCACACCGGCATGGAAGGCATCGTAGTCTTTCTGCTCTTTTCCCGCTTTCATTGACCGTGCAAAGTCGTCGACCACCGGCAATAACGCGAGCAGGAGACTCTCGTTGGCGCTTCGCATGATTGCTGCACTTTCCGATTCGACACGGCGTTTGTAATTCTCAAACTCCGCAGCCTTCCGCAACAACTGGTCTTTGAACGTTTGGGCCATACGCTGTGATTCTTCAAGCTGCCGGCGGAGTGCGGCGACGGGATCCGCATCCTCGGGCGGAGCGAGGGGAGTATCCTGAGAAGACGGCTGTTCTGACTCTACAGGTTCAACGTTGTTTTCTTCTTCACCCATCAAGGTACTTTCGCATTCGATAGCATTGCGGAAATCGTCCGCGCGACATAATCCACAAGCGGGATCATTTTGTTGTATTGCATTCTGGTCGGGCCAATGACGCCAACCGAACCGGAGATATCGCCGACATTGTACATCGATGTGACCAGGCTGTAGCTCTTCAGTTTTGCGTCCTGGTTTTCAGTACCGACGGTCACCTGTGTCCCGGTGGCTCCCTCTTCATGCTTTTGCAGGACGTGAATAATGAACTCTTCGTTGTTGATCAGTTCCACGACACCCCGGAATTCTTTCGGGTTTGTGAATTCCGGCTGCTCGATGAGTCTCTCCGTTCCTCCGATGTGAAGTTTGTCCGTGCGCGGCGGAAGAAAGAGCTTGTCGACGGAGTCGATAAACAATCGAATCAGACCACTCGGCTCATCTTGCGCATCCCGCATGCGTTCTACGAAGGTGTCGCGGATTTCCTGCAAGGTCAAGCCGCTCAGCTTCTCATTCATCCGCCGGGCAAGTTCATCCAACCTCCCGCGGTTAATGTCGATGCCGGCTTCCATCATGATGGTCCGTACAAGGCCCGATTTGATCGAGATGACAACCAGGATCCTGCCCGCTGTGATGGGGACGAGCTCCAGTTTTTCAAACACGCCGGAACTGAGATGTGGTGAGGTCACGACACAGAGCTGACGCGAAATCTTGCCGATCAGGCGGGACGACTCCCTGAGCACTTCCTCCATATCCTGCATTGCATCCAACCCTTCGCGGATTGTCTGTTGCTCGTCCGGGGTGACGGCCTCGACCATCATGAGACTATCCAGATAGAACCGGTACCCGCGATCGGTCGGTACCCTCCCTGCTGATGTGTGGGGGTGGTCAATATATCCCAGGTATTCCAGATCGGACATGATATTCCGGATGGTCGCGGAGCTGAGTCCAAGGACATCTTCGTGTCGCTTGGAAATATAGCGCGAGCCGACTGGTGTGGCAGTTTCAATGAAATCATGCACCACATAGTGCAGTACGGTGCGCTCTCGATCGTTGAGGTCCATTGCCATCTATACTGTCAGATGCCCGGATTTTCGTCAGGATTCATACAAAAAGATACGATTTTTGCCCAATTTAATCAACAAACGAGAGAACCCCCAAGTTCTAGCAGTCTCATGAGGCGGCTGCCAGGGATCCCCCCCTTCAATTGCGAAAGCCGATCGATTCTCTCGGCCGGCTTTCGCGGGGATAAAGCGCCTAGTGTATTACATGTTGCCGGCGACGGCCGAAGCGAATTCAGAACACTTCACTTCCTTTGCACCTTCCATCAATCGGGCAAAATCATACGTTACGACCTTGGATCGGATGGTTTTTTCAAGCGCACTGACGACCAGGTCTGCTGCTTCGGTCCATCCAAGGTATCGAAACATCATCTCGCCGCTCAAGATCACCGAACCCGGGTTCACTTTGTCGAGCCCTGCGTATTTGGGTGCCGTGCCGTGTGTCGCCTCGAAGACCGCATGACCGCTCTCGTAGTTGATGTTCCCCCCGGGGGCGATGCCGATTCCGCCAACCTGCGCGGCCAGAGCATCTGAAATGTAGTCACCATTCAGGTTGAGCGTGGCAATAACATCGTACTCCGCGGGGCGTGTGAGGATCTGCTGAAGGAAGGCATCGGCTATGACATCCTTGATCAGGAGTTTGCCGGCAGGGGGATGGCCACCACAATCATCCCATCCGACAGTCTGCATGTCGAATTCCTTCTTCCCCAATTGGTATCCCCAATCCCGGAACGCTCCCTCCGTGAACTTCATGATATTCCCTTTGTGTACCAGCGTCAGCGATGTACGGTTTTGGGAAATGGCGTATTTGATCGCAGCGCGCACGAGGCGTTCGGTTCCTTCCTGTGAAACAGGTTTGATGCCAATGCTGGAAGTCTCCGGAAACCTGATTTTCTTTACACCCATTTCCTTCCGAAGCCAGTCTACGACCTTTCTGGCTTCCGGAGTTCCGGCCTTCCATTCGATGCCGGCGTAGATATCTTCGGTATTTTCCCTGAAAATGACCATGTCGATCAGTTCAGGCCGCTTGACCGGGGATGGCACACCCTCAAAGTATCGAACCGGACGAAGGCAAACGTAGAGATCGAGCATTTGCCGCAGGGCCACGTTGATGGATCGAATTCCACCACCGACAGGTGTTGTGAGGGGACCTTTGATGCCGACGAAGTATTCCTTTATTGCCGCAAGGGTGTCTTCCGGAAGCCAGGTATTTTTTCCGTACATGCTGTTGGATTTCTCTCCCGCATAGACCTCAAACCAGACAATCTTGCGCTTGCCGGCATAAGCTCTTGCGACTGCGGCATCCAGAACCAGTTGTGAAGCCTTCCAGATGTCCGGCCCCGTTCCGTCTCCTTCAATGAAGGGAATAATCGGGTGATCAGGAATCTGAAGTTCTCCGTTTTTCCTGGTGATCCGCTCGCCATGGGAAGGAGGAACGAGTTTTGTGTACGTAGGCATCTGGGTCTCCTGTGGGTTTCCGAAACAAAAACCTAAACAAAAGAGCCCCCAAAGTCAACGACAGTCCGGCGCGCACTGTGGAGCAGTTAGGCCGGGTGAGGCTGGAGGCTGCTTACCTTGACATTGATCTGTGTGTTTGTTAAGATCATTGGAAAGGTAGGCAACTCCCGGGATGACCGGTGTCTTTCTTGTTGTTGAGATCCTTCCGCCTTTGAAACCTTTGCCACCTCTCCCCTCGATGTGCAAGAACGTCCACTGTCAATAGGGAGATTCACCAATGTCTCCAGAGATCTTGGTCATACTTAGACCCGTTGCCATTGCGACCTCGGCGGTAATCGGGGCTATCGATTTCTTCGGTGTTCTGTTCATGCTTCTTGAGCGGTACGGCGGGGCAAAGGGCCGCATTTATTACCTGTTGAGTTACTTGTTTCCGAAAGCCATCTTTGGGCCTGTCGGCAAGTCGTTGCGATCGCTCAGGGACTGGCATGATGCCGGCAAGAGGGAGATGCTGCTCCAGGAGTATGGACGGAACAAAGAACGGGATCTGATGGACAGGCATCCTTTTTCCCAGTGGATGGTTGCTGAGATGGTGCGCAATTACGAAAACAACGTCCAGGGCATTGCCTATCTTGGAGCTGCGGCCCTCATTTTCATTATTGGCCTTCGCGGTATCGAAGTGCTTACCCGGGCAGATGCTTCGTTCATCGTTCCGGCGTTGTTGCTGGAATTCACGCTGATCGGCGTCCTCGGCCTGATGATGTTTTACAAGCCCGAGGAGGAGAAGCATGGCACTGTTGATCTTACCCTTATCGCGGAGCTCGAGAGGATCAAGCGCGACTTGGCGGAAAAGGACACGACGCTGCGGACGTTGCGTGCGGATGTCGACACAGTGATCCAGCGACTCCAGGGAGATGTGGAGTCCCTCCGCCATGCGGGCTCGGGGGGGAAGGCGAAAGGCGGTGCTTAAGTCATGAAGCTCTCGCTGTATTTCCTGTTTTATGTGGCGATGATGCTCGAGCTCCTCATTTTCATTGTTGATCGGGATCTGGCGGAGGAGAAGCTCAAAGAAAGCTATGGTCGATTCGCGCAGGCGCAGGCTCAGGTGCTGCACATTTCCGGACCGCAGTCCGTTACTGTCGTTAAGGGGAGTGAGATCGCCAATCCCATCTCGGTGACCGGGTTCTGGAATGATGGTGAGAAGAAGGGGTTACGTGCCATCATTGACGGAAGGGAATACCGGACGGGTGAAGTGGATACTGCGATGCAGTTTGAGAAATTGAGACTCGTGTCTGATACGACGGCCGGCGGTTTTTCGTTTTTGATTGTCGGAAACGAGAAGGGAAGCTCCGAGGTCACCATCTCCGCTGTTCTTCACCGTAGTCTCCGGGAGTTTCCCCGTGAAGTGAGGAACATGGTCTGGGAGCGAGTTCCGCAGCGCGACCGGCTCGGAGAAGATTCTCTTATTGTTCACGGGAATACGATCAGCATCCGCATCGAGGTAGTAGAGAAGGGTGAGAAGAGCCTGCAATCCGGGAAGCAGATGGGAGGCTGAACGATCGTCTACACAGGGAGTCCATTGCTATGCTTCGTCTGCAAAGACACATTGCAGTACCTCTCATCCTCGTGTTGGCAATGGGCATGACGAGCGCAACAGCCCAGAAATCAGTCAGGATCAACTACAGAAGTCCCCGCCATTCAAGTGTCCACCGGGGTCGAGCTCATACTTCCGCAGAAATGGTACAACGAAATCTGGGCGCCATTTCTGAAGGATTCCTACGCTGTGACCATTCGCACCAAGGATGGGAAAAGATCGTGGCCGGGTGTGTACGACCGCATTACCGGTTTTAGAGACGGACGGACCGGCTCGCAGACGTTTGTCTACCGCATTCGCTGCACATTCGATGAACCGGGGGAGTATGTGATTGAGAAGCTTTTTGCGGGGACGGATGAGACAGGGAAACGTATTCAGAAGCAGGAGCAGTGGAACGTCGTGGTACGCTATCCGATTCTCACGGCCCCTCTTGCCGAAGATTCTTACTACTACTTTGGTGAATCTCCAGTGATCGCATTTGCCACACGGGAGTTTCCGGAAGCGCAGGGATACACGTACAGCGTCTGGCAGACGAATGGTGTCAGGGTTGACACAGGGAGCGGCTCGAATGTTTTTTTGAGCAAGATCGTCAACGATCCGAGAAGTGCTGCGAGCGAAAGAGAATTCGAAGCCCGGGGCTATTACGCGGGCCGGACATTCGACTACATCAATCCGAAGGACTCTGCCGTCCATAAGAGCATATGGCGGTTTCGGATTCGGAAGCCCGTTCTTGATGCGATAGGTATCTTATGGGACGGCAATCCGAAGACGGATGTGGACAGCTTGCCGGTTCTCGCCATGGATCTCCGGGGGGCCTACAATCCCAGACTCTTCAGTTACGTGTACCTCGGCCGCAAAGGGAATGCGCTGATTATAACGCAGGCCAAGATCAGCGGTTTGACCGTCGAGTCGGAACCCGCGGAGTTTCTCAGCAACTACTCTCCTCCGGTCATCGGAGGGGTATGGACCGATATCGTGATCAGTCCGAACTTCGGCTTTTTGCGGAGCGGGTCACAGAATGAACCGAAGCTCGTAACGCTGAGGCTGACATTTGACACGCAGCTCGAACGGCGTGTGACGAAGAGCTATCGTGCCCTCGTGTACTAAGACATCGGCCGGCAAACCTCTTTTTCCAGACAGGTTACACGCGATGAACATCAGACCGGGTGTGCTTCTCCTCTGTCATCTGTTGTATCGCAGGTCAGGGCGGAGTATGGGGCCAGACGCTGACCAATGGCGATGCGTTGAGGGAGCGTATGAGGCGTGAAGACTACTATCTTCGTATTGACCGAAAAATTGAGCGTGACCTCAAGTCCACCCGTATCAAGGTTGTTCCCATCAATCCTGAGACATTCCCACTGCGCATTGTAGCTCTTTCCGATGGTCGCGAGATTGACTTTTCGGATGGAGCTCCGAGTCAGCTTCTGTTTCTGGTGAATGAGGGCCGGAAGGATGCGCCTGAGAAGTTTGAGATTGTGCCAACAGCGATTCAACGTCAGCCCGCGGTCGGTTCTGATTCGGCGATCCTCGGGAGAACGCAGAGCGGCGAACGCGTGTTTAGCACGGTGCTTCACCTCAAAGACATAGCGCGGCTGAGCGTCGCGGAACAGCAGCAGGTGCTTGAGTACATCGTAGACAACATCGCCATGGCGCGGGATGTGCTGGAAGTCCCGATTCAGGGCAAGGCCTCACAGCAGATCTTTCCCAACCACCGGGATTTCTGGAGTTACTCAAAAGCCAGCAGCCGATTTCTGGTTCCGCAGCTCGAGAAGGGAAAGACCCGCAGGGTCGTGTTGCCGCGCGAGAAGCCGGTTGGAACTCTCTTGATATCTGATCGCTCGAACGGGCCAAGCATCATCCGGCCCGGGACAACGGAGACTGACAGTGTCAGTACCACTGTCGTTCTTCTCTGGCAACGCAGCGCACCGACCGCCAGATATGCCGTAACGGTAGCCGGGGATACTGGATTTACAAAAATCAGATTCCAGCAATCCACACTCGATACGACAGCGGCCCTTCCATTCCTGGAGAATGATACCCGATACTACTGGCGGGTGCAGGAACTGTCCCCGGACGATACTGTTCAGAAGACGCTGTTTGTCAGGGGGTTCACCACCCGGAATCCTATTGGTGCGCGTGCCGAAGCGAACGGGTCCGGACGACCGGGGTACACACTGGACTTGAGCATGTCGCGGATCACCCTGGCGCATGAACTTCTGTATTCGGAGCAGGCACTGGGCATACCGGGTTTTGGTGTGGAGATCGGGCTTGACGATCCCGTGTTGAGTGTGCTGACGTACCAGAACACGGCGATCACCTGGGGTGGTAGACTCTTGTTGAATGCGACCGGCGACAAGCGGGATATTCTCGACAAGGACTTCCTCGAACTCAAATTGCTCGTCAAGTCACGGTTCAATGCCCGCCGTTTCTCCGAGGATCTCGGAGCTTTCAGATATCCGTTCACACCGCTGGTGTCTTCGGATGTGCCGACGCTGAATGTTGCTGCACCGGGTTTTGCCTTCGAGATCGCGACTTCCAAGTGGTGGAGTCTGCCGTATCTGAATTTCTATCTTTCTTCAGGATCGACGGCATACGAAAATCCGATCAACGTGCTCGGCCCGGAGGGCCGGCACTATGCATATTGGTCAACGACCCAATGGCGCGGGTCGATGTCATTTTACTTCAATCTTGATTCCGAACCGGAATTCTACGGCGTAGAGGCATCCGGAAAGCGACTGAACATCGTCCGTCTGGATCTCGGTGCAGGGACGTACAATGTTGCCGCGTCGAGTACGACCGTGAGGAAAAGGTTGCACAGAGCGAAGGCGTTATCAGGTCCAGTCGCATTCAGCCGTACGTTGCCGCTGAATACGTGCACGCCTCCCAAGTAAAAACGGCTTTTGGCGGGAAGGTGTCATACTTTGACAATCGCGCCACTCTGACATTATGGCTCAGCCTTTTCAAGATCGGATACCACGAGTTGCGATTGGAGGGGATCCATAGTATTGGTCCATTCGGCCGCAGCCGCTTCGAGTGGGAGACGGCGGGGGGAACACTGATGCAATTCCGATACCGGCTCGGCTTTTGAAGGGCAAGAGGATGAATACCATGAAACGGCTCCTGACCCTGATAGGTGCACTGTTGAGTGTCATCGCGCATGACGGGGCGTGCACAGATCGATACGACGTCCGCCAATATCTGGCGTATATATGAAAGCCTGGAGTATTCCGAGGGAACCAACAATGAGACGTGGTTCGTTGGTGATCGAGAACTTGTGCATGACATTATTAGCAGGTTGATGGCCAGAGGGGCAGTGCGGGATCTCCAGCGCAACGCACTCCACCCGGAAGCACAGCAGCAGCTGACCTCACTGCTCAACCAGGACCACGTTGAGATCATGTGCGTTCGCCGGTTCGACAACGAGATACAACGGCTCGTGCTCTTCAGCCCGTATGCGCCCCAGGTCACTGATGGCATTGCCCCCATCGCCGACAAGGTGTACATGGCGGAGATACTGGGCGGAGATCTCTACGAAAGGATCAAATCGCGGGCGTACCCGATCAACGGGACTTCCACCCGACGTCTCGCAAGGCAGCAGCAGATCTCCTTTGATCTGTATCTGCATCTGTTCAATCCACAGTTCATGATCTGGCAGGACACACAGTTGACTCCGGATCCTTCCGAGATGAAAGATCCGAACGCGCCGCGGCCTGTGCGGCAGCAACGGTGGGCGGTGTCGCTGTTCGGCCAGCTGGGGAGTGACTACTTGAGCCTTCCGTCGTGGTATAAGAGCAGCATCATCGGCGGGCTCAAGGTGTCCTATGTTGACAATACGCAAATCGCCATGAAGGAGAGGGACTACGAGAAGCTGGGTATCTGGGTTGGCTACGAGGAAGCCATCAACTTCACTGTGCCTGAGACCCGCACCGGTGCATCGAACGCGTTTCTTAAGGAACGCATTCTTCAGGGATCCGGCGCCGGGGTATTCACGAGAGTGTCCTGGATCCCCGAATACAACACTCCCGATGTCGGGCAGTTCATGAAACTCACGGTGGAAGGTGCTGTGGCAATAACCGAGAAAAAGGCGTATGGTGCCGGCGTACCGGATTCCTTCTATTCCGTGCGCAATTACCTCACACTCCGGGGTTCGCTGAGGCATTTGCTGGGCATCTTCGACGTTGGTGCAGGATTGTCCTGGCACGATCTTCACAGCATTCGTCAGCTCCCGGCGCCGATGACGCGTTTGGAGCCCACGTCAAACAATTGGATTCCTTTCTTTGAAGTCGGCATCTCCCAGGACGGCAGCCTCCTTCAGTATGCTATCAGCACCCAGCTGAACTACAATCTTCATGGGTATTCGTTCTTTGTGGTCAAGTCACAGCTGGTCTTGAGCAACTGGCTGGGAGTCGATATCAGGTACTTTACAGGATTCGGGACGCTGCCTTCCTGGCACTACGACAGCTATATTCTGTTGTCGCCGATCATCCGGATAAACTATTAATCTACCGGATGTCGCAGTTGCTTATCCGGACCATTTTGAATATATTCATACGATTACCGCTATATCTTCCCCATTCTAGGAGCACTCATGAAACGCTATTTGCCACTGGGCCTTCTGCTGCTGGCCTTCGTGTATATTTCCACGACTGGATTCCAATGCGGATCTGCCGAGACCACGAGCGCCAAGTTGTATATGAATCAGAAACAGTGGGACAAGGCCGAAGCGAGTCTGGTCAAGGAACTGGCTAAAAACGACAAAAATGAAGAGGCGTGGTTTCTTTTGGGACAGGTCCGCCTCGAGGTCAAAAAGTATGCTGAGATGAACGAGGCCTACACGCGTGCCCTCCAGATCGGCGATGTGCACAAAGCAGAAATCGCACGCAACCGGTTGGCGATCTGGGCGATGATGTACAATGATGGTGTAAGCCTGTACAATAAAGGTCGGGATACCGCAGAGTTCTATCAGAAAGCGATCGATCGGTTCAGTACTGGAATCGTCATGGTGCCTGATAGCTCCGGGACCTACTATGTGCGCGCTCTGGCCTATTATGCAAAGCAGGATATGAAATCTGCTCTCGCGGATCTGGAAGAGGCCGTCAAGTTGAAGCCGGATTTTGAGGAAGCCGCCCGACTTGCCGGTCAGGTACACTACAATATGGCCATGGAACGCGTCAACGCAAAGGATGAGGCGGGATCGCAGTCGGAATTCGTTCTGGCGACCCAGGCGTTTGAGAAGGCGTACACGGCGAATCCCAACAACCCCGACAATATCACGAATTTGATCGACGTCTACGAGCGTACGAAGAACTCCGACAAGGCTCTTGGCGCTGACGCGGACCGCCGTGGAAAAAGACCCGAACAACAAGGTCTTCCGTTATGCGTATGGTGTCTTCCTGCTGAAGCAGGACAAGTTTCCCGAGGCCATCGAGCAATTCAAGAAGGCGGTGGAGATCGATCCCAACTATGGTGACGCGATCTACAATCTGGGTGTGTCGTATCTCAACTGGGGTGTCTCCATGAAGTCGGAATCCGACAAGAAAGCCGATGCGGAACGCGCGAAGAACAAGGGGAAAGACGTGAAAGAGGATACTTACGTACAAGGAGAAGTTCAAGGAAGCCCTTCCGTTCCTCGAGAAGGCACAAGAGATTCGTCCTGATGATCTGGGCCTTCTGCAGCAACTTGGCAAAGTCTACGCGAATTTGAACATGGTCGAGAAGTCGAAGGCCGCATTCGAACGGTACGATCGTCTTTCCAAAGGCAAGTAGCAGGAACACTGAACGTAAGCCCTGCCCAACATCGGGCGGGGCTTTTTTTTTGAAGGAGATCCTCATGAGCGACACACCGGTCCCCCAGCAGCAACAGATCAACATCGAGCTTGGCGAGAAAGAGGCGGAAGGAATTTACTCCAATCTTGCGATCATCACACATTCGCCGGCGGAGTTCGTCATCGATTTCACGCGGGTGCTTCCCGGCGTGCCCAAAGCCCGAGTTCATGCACGCGTCATTATGACTGCTCAGCATGCCAAGCTGCTGCTCCGTGCGCTTGAAGACAACATCGCCAAATATGAGATGAAGTTCGGCGAAATCAAGATCCACGGCGAAGGGCCGTCGGGATTCGGATTCCAGCCGGTCATCAGTGATCAGAAAGTGCATTGAAGAGAGATAGGTGACACCACCCCGGACCGCCTCCGGCGGCCCGAGTGCTGAATGCTGGGTTCAGAGCTCAGGATTCAGCATTGGCACAGGGGAGCGAGAGTAATGCATTGACATGCTTACCACGTTTTGTTGGTGACATTGTAGAAACAACACGCCGGCGTGATTTCGGGCAGCCGGACCTTCCTGCTACAGTGCAGCACCCCCACCGTTAACCTGAAGTACATCAACGTGTTCTGGCAGTTTGCGATTCCCGCCACACGGCCTCCTTTGCTGGCACCGGCTTTGTACCACGAGGTCCCAGTGTATTAACAATGGAGACGTCGGAGAGAACATGAGGATGAACCGGGAACACAGTACTCTGTAATCACGGTGCACGCACTGGCCTTCGCGCTTGCGGCCGGCGCATTTCAATGCATCGACAAGCCCATGGATCCCGTCATGCCGCGCTGGGACGTCGATCTTTCCGCCCCTGTCACGGATAAGTCATACTCTCTTGCGGAGATTGCAGAGAAGGAACCCGATCTTCTCCAGGCGATGCCAGGAAGCACCCAGTTGATGCTGAAGACCTCGGTGGAGGCACAACCCACATTCGTCGGTGATCGCATTGTCCTTGATCCGATCAGTTCGTCATTTACGTCGCTGGTTGGAGCCTTCACGATTAAGAGCCAGCCGTTCACGCTGCCGATAAACATCCCAGGCTTGCCTGCAGGGCAGACCACGGTCATTCTTCCGGTTCCACCGACAGACATAGCGTCGATGAGCTCTGATGTTCCGTTCGTGGAGACCGCACAGCTCCAGAGCGGCACGGTGACGTTGCGTATTCAGAACCGCATGCCCGTGGCCATGACGATTGAATCTCCCATTGCACTTGTGAACGAGACCGGAGGAACGATCGGGCAGTTCGATTTTGGCACGACGCCGATCGGCGCCGGAGGTGAACGTTCCGTCAGTGCCGACGTTGCAGGCGTTGTCGTGAAGCACAGGGTGTGTCTGCAAAACGTGCGTGTCTCGAGTCCGGGCAGCAGCATGTCTGTGGTGACGATACCGGATCCGATGCTTGTTGCTACGATAACGGCTGAGAATCTCGTTGCCGTCTCGGCGACTGTGTCGAATATCGATCCCCAGCACACACAGGTCATTCGCACGGTCCCGCTCAACACCCAGACGCTCGTAAAGGATGTGTGGATCAACCGTGGGGTGCTCAATTTCCATTTCGTGAGCACGGTGGGGCTTCCGGCGATTCTCCATCTGCGGGTGGCGGAGCTGCTCACGCAATCCGGTCAGCCGTACGAGAGAGTGCTTTCGCTTGGTGCTCGTGATTCGCAGGACGTGTCAGTTGATCTGGCACACTTTCGCCTTCATGATCCCGCCAACGGATATGTGCGGTCACTGACGGCCGAAGTGACAGCCGACATGGCTGGAAGCGCAGGGAGCTATGTGACGATCAGTTCCACCGACTACTTTTCCGCGAGGGTCGGATCGTCAAGCGTGATTGCCGACAGCGCCATTGCAGTCCTCAGACCGACAGTGATTGTCATTGATCAGCGTGTCGGCCTCAATCTTGGAGATATCACGAAGAAGTTTAAGGGGTCACTCAATATTCCGGGAGCGAATATGCGGTTCACGCCGCACACCTCCATGAATGTTCCCCTGGAACTGAATCTGCGCCTCGAGTCGAAAGACAAGGACGGTAACACGGTCGTCCTGCAGGTTCCGGTGACCAAGGGGAACATGGGGCTGAGTGCTATCGACTTCGCTCCCGGGGATGTGGGAAATTTCCTGACGCAGGTATCGGGCAACATACCCGATTCCCTGCGGGTCATCGGCGCGGTGATTCTGAATCCGGACTATGATACGACGATGGCGACGAATATCGGACGCAACAGTGCGTTTGCCGGCGATTGTCGACCTTTCTGTTCCCATGAGCCTGCGTATCGCCGACGGGTGTTTCGGAGATACGTTGGTCATGGGCGACACGACGGGCGACGGAAGAGCCGATCACCTCCTCGATCCGGAGACAATGAAGTCTGTGAACTCGGGAAGGATGCACGTGGAGATCGACAACGGCCTGCCGATGGGTGTGAAGGTGAAGCTCGTGCTTCTTGACAAGGCACATGAGCCATTGCTGACGGTTCCGCAAAGTGAGGGGGACTCCGTTGTGATTGACGCAGGGGTCGTCGCGAATGGTGATGTCCAGGCATCAACTCATTCGAGCCGTCTGATCGAGCTCAAGGGAACGGAAGTAACGCAGTTAACAATGCGGTGTACGTGCACATGAGCGTGGGTGTAGCGACGCCCGGTACTGAAGCCGTGAATTTTCGAACGACCGACAAGGTGCGTGTGCGGGTGTGGTCGGAGTTTTCCTACAGGGTGAATCCATGATGACACGAATTGTTGCGGTGACGCTGACAGCTGCATTCACACTATGTGCAGGAAGTGCCGTTGCAGGTGGCGAACGGACGAATATTCAAGGGATGGGGATGGCGAGGACGTTTGTCGCTTCATCCCGGGGTCTCGATGCCGTCGGCATCAACCCCGCCAATCTGGCTGCCCCGGACGAGGGTATGATTACCATCGGTCTCATGCCTTTCGGGTTGCACGTTGGTTCGGACTTCATGAACTATGGTCTGTATAAGGAATACTTCACGGGGGAACAGACTTCAGGCGGCCGTGTGGGACGACTGCTGACCAACGCAGACAAACAGACTATTCTCGCCTCGTTTCCGGAGGGGGTCGGTCGTGCCTCTGCACAGGTGGAGGTGCGTCCGATAGGGGTGACGCTGCAGTTGCCCGCATTCGGCACGATAGCACTCACGGTCACCGAATATGTCTCGATCAATATTATGATCCCCCAGGACTATGCGAAATTCATCCTGTACGGAAATCCGCCGGGATCGACATACGATTTTGGACAGAGCTCCGCATACGCAACCTGGTTGCGTGAATACGCTCTTTCCTACGGGAGGGCACTGCCGTGCCCCTCGTTTCTGACTTCGCTTTCTGCAGGAATCGCAGTGAAAGTTGTGCACGGCTACGGCTACGTTGACGTTGACAGGATGAACACGCAGTTTTCGACCGGGACGGACGGTATACTGCACGGGACCATGGACATGCATGGCCGGATGGCAGGGATCGATCCAATCCGCGGCGCCGCAGTCGCCGGATACCAACCGTTTCCGGCTCCGGCCGGCACGGGGTGGGGACTTGATCTGGGTGTCTCGGCCGGCGTCACTGACTATATCCGTGCGGGCATGAGTGTCACGGATATCGGTTCGGTTGAATGGACGCGGAATCTTGAGCAAGCCGTGTCGTCGGGGAGCGTCACGGTAGATAACCCGATGGATGAGGCGCAGCGTGACTCGTTGGAGAATACGTTTAGTGGCGACCGCAAGCCGAGCGATCCCTTCAGTTCATCGCTGCCTACAACGTTTCGAGTAGGTGCTGCGGTGGAACTCCACAAGGTCCCGGCCCTCAAGAGACTCCTCTGGGGTGAGTGGTTGTTCGCGTGCGACTATAATCTCGGTCTTGTGGATGGTGCAGGTGTAGCGCAGATGGGGCGGTTTTCCATGGGTCTGGAGTTCAAACCGTGGGGATTTCTCCCGCTGCGTACAGGCGCTTCGTTCGGTGGACCGGATCACTTCAACTTCGCGTTCGGATTCGGCCTGCATTTCGGAGTGTTCGATCTGGATCTTGCATCAGAGCATCTCAACTTTCTGCTTTCAGAAGCGAGTCTTGCTCACGGATCGATAGCGATGGGGATGCGTGTGAGGATTTAGAGAAGACCGATTGACAATAGTCTATTGACCATGGACTATTGTCAATCGGTGTGTTACAGGATGTACTTCGACAGGTCCCTGTTGCGCACGATGCTGGCCAGGCGGGTCTGTACTCGCTCACGATCGATGACCACGCTCGCGAGGGGAACTTCATCGGGTGCAAGGTACAGAGTATCTTCGAGCAGGGTTGTCAGAATTGTGTGGAGACGCCGCGCCCCGATATTTTCCACCTGCTCATTGACTTCGTTTGCGATGCGCGCGATTTCGCGGATGCCGTCCTCGCGAAAGTCCAGATGCACACCTTCCGTCTCCAGCAATGCAGCATACTGCTTGATCAATGCGTTCTGTGGTACGGTGAGAATCTTCACCAGGTCTTCCTCGGTCAGACTATTCAATTCCACTCTGATCGGGAACCGTCCCTGTAATTCCGGGATGAGGTCCGAGGGCTTGGCGACATGGAAGGCACCGGAAGCGATGAACAGGATGTGATCGGTTTTCACCATTCCGTGCTTGGTCATGACATTTGAACCCTCGACGATCGGCAGCAGGTCGCGCTGCACACCCTCGCGGGAGACATCCGGACCGGCGGTAATGCCCCTGTTTGCCGGCGATCTTGTCGATTTCATCGATGAACACAATGCCCGAGTTCTCGACGCGGTGCAGTGCATCTTTGACGGCAGACTCCTGATCGATGAGTTTCTGGGCTTCTTCGTTCACCAGGATTACCCGGGCCTCCGCGACAGAGACCTTGCGTCGCTTCATTTTCTTCGGCAGCATACCCCCGAACATATCCTGGAGATTAATACCCATATCATCGAGCGACATGGGTCCAATCACCTGCATCAATGGGGTGGTGCTGGCCGGGACATCCAATTCGATCAGACGATGTTCCAGTTGACCGGTTCGCAGCCGCTCACGGAGGCGTTCGCGCGTGGATGCAGCGTCATCAGGCTCTTTGGTGGTTTCCTTGGTATTTTCGTCGGCGTTTTCGGCGGAGCGTCGCCGTGGGGCAGGGAGGAGGAGGTCCAGCATCCGTTCCTCGGCCAGAATCTTTGCTTTGTCTTCCACTTCAACGCGGCGTTCGGCTTTCACCATGTCGATGGCATACTCCGTAAGGTCGCGAATGATGGATTCCACGTCCCTTCCCACGTACCCAACTTCAGTGAATTTGGACGCCTCGACTTTAATGAACGGAGCATTGGCCAGCCGGGCGAGGCGGCGGGCGATTTCTGTTTTTCCGACCCCCGTCGGGCCGATCATGATGATGTTGTTCGGCATAATTTCCTCCCGGAGACCGGGAGGTACCTGGAGGCGGCGCCAGCGGTTACGGAGGGCAATCGCGACCGAACGCTTGGCCGCATCCTGCCCGATGACGTAGAGGTCCAGTTCACGCACGATTTCACGCGGCGTGAGCTCCCGGACGGTAGCGGGTTTCGATGGGAAGGGCATGAGATGTTCCGTGCCGCTTTGGTGGCTCAAAGTTCTTCGATGACGATGTTCGCGTTGGTGTATATGCAGATGTCGGCTGCGGCATGAAGCGCTTCATCGACAATCCCCCGGGTCGGAAGGCTGGAGTGTTTGACAAGCATCCGCGCCGCTGCAAGGGCATACATGCCACCCGAGCCGATGGCGACGATGCCATCATCCGGCTCGATGATCTCGCCAGTGCCGGAAATCACCAGCGCCGTCGAGCCGTCAAGCACAGCAAGAAGCGCCTCGAGCTGACGGAGGTATTTGTCGGTGCGCCATTCCCGGGCCAGCTCCACGGCTGATCGCTGCAGATTGCCGTGATGTTTTTCGAGGTAGTCTTCGAACTTGGTGAAGAGCGTGAAGGCATCCGCGGCAGCCCCGGCAAAGCCTGCAAGGATCGTGTCATTATGCAGGCGGCGGATCTTTCGCGCCTTGTGTTTCATCACTGTCTGGCCAATGGTCACCTGCCCATCGGCGCCGATGGCAGTAACGCCATTGTGGGTGAGCCCGAGAACCGTTGTGGCGTGGATGATGTCGGTCATGGTGGTGAGGGAGCGCCTCAGGTAAGTTTTCTGCGAAGGCGGGCGACAGGTATCAACATGGCCTCGCGGTATTTTGCCACAGTACGTCGTGCAATGTTCAACCCTTCAGCGTTCAGCATCTGCGCGAGTTTATGATCGCTCAGCGGTCGCAGGGGATCCTCGGCATCGATCATCGTCTTCAGTTTCCGTTTCACTTCCTTATTGGAAACTTCCTCCCCGTCGGTTGTGCTGATGGAGTCGCTGAAGAAATGTCTGAGCGAAAACACCCCGTAATCCGTCTGCACATACTTGCTGTTCACGACGCGGCTGATTGTCGAGATATCCATGTTGATGACTTCGGCGATGTCCTTGTAGATCATCGGGCGAAGCCCTTCGCCGGTATCGAAAAAGTCGCGCTGTTTCTCGACTATAGTGCGCATTACGCGGGACATCGTTTCACGGCGCTGGTGGATGGAACTGATGAACCACTTTGCCGCCTCAAAACGCTGCCGGATGAAGTCCTTAGCCTCCGCCGAGACTCCGTTTTTCTTCCGTTTTGACATCAGTTCACGGTATGCCTTGTTGATCCGCAGCGGGGGGATGTTCCGGTCATTCAAGGAGATCAGGAAATCCGTCTCGGTCTTTATGACAATGAAATCCGGCACGACGTAGTTTTCGTGAGCGGTAAAAGCCCCCTCGCCTGGTTTCGGGTTCAGGTGCTGGACAATTTCAATGATCCGCTTCAGATCTTCGAGCGTAATGGCGAGCTTTTTGGAGAGCTCCTCGAAGTGGCGCATGGTAAAATCGTCGTAGAACTCCGTCAGCAATCGCAGTGCGAGCGCCCTCCATGCCGGGTCGATCGGCGCGACTTCAAGCTGGACGACGAGGCACTCCTGAAGTGAGCGGCAGGCGATACCGACAGGATCGAGGTGCTGGATTTTCTTGAGGACGATTTCGGCCTTCTCGATGGCGATGGTAGTCCCGTGTGTGAGGTTCAGGTCCTGCACAATCGCCGGAATGTCGCGGCGCAGATAACCGTCCTCGTCTACGTTGCCGATAATCTCCTGCCCGATCATGATCTCTTCGTCATCCAGATCCAGCATGCTGAACTGTTCCATCAGGCGGTGATACAGCGGCAGGGTGTCGGCCACGGGGAATTCATCTTTTTCCTCTGCATCGAAGGGCTCGCGGGCTTTGTAGCCCGAGTTATCGTCATTCATGTAGTCTTCGATGGAGTACTTGTCGTCCTCCTCCGGCGTGTGGTCTTCTTCGGCCTTAGTGGCCTCCGCTTCGGTGAGTTCTTCCTTTTCCGGTTCTTCCTGTTCGGTCGTGGTTTCCGCCTCTTCGTCGTACCCCTCTTCGAGGAGGGGATTCATTTCGAGCTCGGCTTTGATTTTCTGTTCGAGTGCAAGGGTGGGGAGCTGTAGCATCTTCAGGTATTGCACCTGTTGAGGCGACAGCTTCATCATCATCTTGTGTTGAAGAGAGATATTCAGCATGGGGATGTACTAGGTCATCTCGGTGTGCTGATCCCGCAACTGGATATACCAGGGTTCTCCGAATGCACGGATGAGAGGCTCCTTAAGGAAATCCACCAATGTGATACCGGAGGCAGCGCCATATGCGCGGCCCGGCAGGCACTCCGGCATCTGCTCGTACCGCAGAGACGTTTGCCCGGCATGTCTGACCCGGATGGGGAACAGGTGGCACGATATGGGTTTCCGCCAGTGGGTTCTGCCCTCGGTATAGGCACGTTCGAAGGCACATCTGGCGATGCCCTCATCGAAATAGACAAAAACACATTCCCGATGATCTATGCAGGGGGTGGCGTAACTGCCCGCCCATCCTTCCACGAGTCCTTCCCGGTCTATCACATCCAGGCTCCGGCTGCCCAGGTACTCTTTCGCGAACGGGAAAACGGAAGCGATGAGAGGGACCTCCTCATCGGTCAATGGTGCGCCGCGCCCGCCTTCCAGGCAGCAACATGCCCCTTTACAGGCCTGAAGATCACAGCAAAATGCAGAGGATGTGACGGCTTCGTCGACAAGAAGTATTACTAACAATAATCATACCATCGCAAGTATACCATTTTTTTGGCAAAAATGAAAGAAATCACCCTTTGAGAAAGAGCTTTCCGGGGAGCTGTCGTGCCACACCTTTGAATTCGAGTGAAAGCAGATGCACGAGGGCTTCTGCGGTGGTGAAACCCGAACGTTTGGCGACGATGTCGATATGTTGGGGATGATCGTCGAGCACGTCGATGAGTGCGTGTTCGAACAGTGTAATGGGGGGAAGGGGTGATTGGGGGCACTGGGGAAGGTCGGTGACAAGTCCCTTCAGCTTTGGGGCGAGTTCCTGGAGAATATCCTCGACCGATTCGACTAGCGAGGCGTTGCCCTCGCGAATCAGCAGGTTGGTGCCGCTCCGTCGCCCGGGACTCAATGGAGAGGGAATGGCGAACACCTCGCGGTCTTGATCGAGCGCAAGGCGGGCTGTGATCATTGCGCCACCTTCCACGCCGGTCTCGACGACGACGGTGCCGAGACTCATGCCGCTGATAATGCGGTTGCGTTGGGGGAAGTTCGTGGCATCCGGTTTGGCTCCCATGATGAACTCGGACGTCAACGCGCCGTTTGCGGCCAGGCGATGAGCCAGGTCGCTGTTTTCCCCGGGATAGATATTGTCGATTCCCGATCCTATGACGGCAACAGTCCTGCCGCCAGCCTTCAGCGCAGCTCCGTGAGCAACCGTGTCGATACCACGTGCCAAGCCGCTGACAATGGTGATACCTCTGGAAGCAAGTTCCATCGCGAAGCGTTCCGCCATGCGCAGTCCGTACGGGGTCGGGCTGCGTGTACCGACGAGAGCGATGGCGGCGGCATCCCGGGGAATCAGATTGCCTGTGAGAAAAAGAAAGGGGGGTGGATCATAGATGCGTTTCAGATGATCCGGATACTCGGCGTCCCAGAACACCAGCATTCTGCCTCCCGTCCGTTCCAACCTCCGCAGTTGGTCATTGGCAAACTGGGTTGCTGCAGGCGGTATCCCGTGTCGCAGAGAGGATACGATAGAGAGAGCAGTGCGGCGGTCGACGCCTTCGGCTTTCAGTAATTCTCCCGCGGAGGCGTGAAGAACCGCCTCTGTGCCATCAAAATGGGATATAAGTGATCGGAGGCGGGCAGGACCGACGCCGGGGATGCGGGAGAGGACCAGGAGGTCACGCCTGGAGACTGCCGGTGTTGTCATCACCTCTCATTGTCGAGCGTGCTGATGCAGGTCGTCACGATACCGGGCGACAAATGCTATCCCATTAATGCGGCGATTTCTTTCCGGAACGCGTCGACCACAGAATGTGCGAGGTCCGGTGTGGATGCTTCGGCAATGATCCGGATGATCGGTTCAGTGTTGGACTTTCGCAGATGCACCCAGTACTCCGGATAATCAATGCGGATGCCGTCGTCCGTATTCATCTTGCCTTTTGCACCGTGCCGTGCACGCATTGCGGCGAGTACGTCATCAGGGCCAACGCCCGGAGTTCCAGTTTTCCTTTGGCGATGGCATATTGCGGCAGTGACGTCTTCAGCTGGCTGAGCGTGCCGTTCGATTCTGCAAGGTGCTGGAGTATTAGCGCGATGCCGACGATGGCGTCGCGGCCAAGATGCACAGCCGGGAGAATAACTCCGCCGCTTCCTTCTCCCCCGATGACCGCCCCGATGTCGCGCATCTTCGCAGCGACGTTGATTTCTCCCACGGCAGTACGAACCACGTCCGCTCCGTAACGGTGTGCGACATCTTCCACCGCCCGTGTGGTCGAGAGGTTGATGACGACGCGTGGGCTCACCGGGGGTGATTGCAGGCGCATCCTTTGTTTGAGCACGAAATCTACAGCCGTTGTGATTGTATATTCTTCACCATACGGTTCACCGCGCTCATTGATCAGGACCAAACGATCGACATCCGGATCCACGGCGATGCCCATATCGGCATGAGATGCAGCGACTCGCGCGGCAAGTTCGGTGAGATTCTCCGGGAGGGGTTCGGGTGTGTGTTGGAAGACTCCTCCCACTTCGCAGTTCATTTCTTCCACAACACAGCCAAGTTTCCGCAGCAGGTCGGGGACAATCATACCGCCGGCGGCGTTGACGCAATCGAGGACGATGCTGAACCGGCGGTGACGGATGACGTCAGGGCGCAGCAGGGAGAGAGCCAGCACCGACTCGATGTGACGCTGAAGCCAGGACGTGTCGACATGTTCTTTGCCGATAGCGTCCCACGGCTGATAGCGGGGCGTCTCGCTTGCGAGTGCCCAGAACTCCTGATTCTCCGCTGGGTCCAGGAACAAGCCCGTTGAAGCCATAAATTTCAGACCATTCCACGGCATAGGATTATGACTTGCGGTGACTGCAATTCCCCCCTGGGCATGTTCATATTCCACCGCCAGCTGAACCGTTGGTGTGGGGCAAATGCCTATATTGATGACTCTGGCTCCGGCGAGGACGAGCGCTGCGCAGATTGTGTCCATCACCGGTTTTCCTGTAATCCGTCCGTCCCTTCCCACGACGATGGTTGGCGGACCTTCGACGTGACGCCGGCAATAGGCGGCATATGCAGCGGCGTAGCGGGTGATCACTTCCGGTGTCAGCGTTTCGCCGATGACGCCGCGGATTCCTGATATACTTACCATCAAAGGCATATTTTTTCGTCCCCAGGCAAAAAAAAACCATGGAAATCTAGTGAAGGGTATGCACAGAAGCAAGGCGCGGTTCGCGGTTGGTTGCAACTCTTGGCGGTTTTGATTACGTTTCTACGATTATGAGGAGTAGCTCAACATGCTCAGTGCAGAAGAACGCCGGGCAGCTCTGGCTATTGCCCGCGCTTCCATTGAACGTGGACTGCACCTGCGGCATCCGGACGCTGTGCTGGCAATCAGGGTAGAAGAGTATGCAGGAGCGCTCAGCGGAGCGCTTGCCGACCCTGCAGGTGCGTTTGTTACCTTGCGGCTCAACCATGATCTCCGTGGTTGCATAGGATACATCGAATCATCGGACTCTCTCTCCAATGTCATTGACGAAGTAGCGGAAAAATCGGCGTTTGAAGACCCGCGGTTTCCGCCGCTCACGCCTGAGGAATTCCGGCGGGTACATATTGAAATATCGGTTCTTTCGCCCATGAAGCGTATCACCTCTATTGAGGAAATCACTGTCGGCACTCACGGCCTGCTGATGGAACATGGATGGCACAGGGGGCTGCTTCTACCACAGGTGGCGACGGAATGCGGCTGGGGAAGAGAGGAATTCCTGGAAAATGTCGCACGCAAGGCGGGAGTTGCACGTACGGCATGGCGGGACGAAAACACTAAGCTTTTCATCTTTTCGGCCACAGTCTTCGAAGAGCATGAGGACTCCCGTGTCACGCCCTCTTGATGCGGTGCGAAGGGCGGCTGTTGCGGGGGTGTTTTATCCCGACTCCGCGGCGGAACTTGCGCAGGAGATTGACACCCTTCTGCAACAGGTGCCACGCACCGCTGTTCACGGGAAGCCGGTTGCGCTGGTGGCTCCTCACGCCGGATACATGTATTCCGGACCGACGGCTGCTTCGGCATATTGCCTGCTGGAGGGATTCGAGTATTCGACTGTTGTCGTGGTTTCACCGAGCCACAGGGAGTATTTCGCAGGTGTTTCCGTGTATTCCGGGAATGCCTATGAAACCCCTTTGGGACGGGTGCCTGTGGATGCAGCATTGAGAGATCGACTTCTCGCAATTTCTAAAGTAGTCACGTCCTCAGCGGCCGGGCACGGGGCGGAGCACGCAGTGGAAGTGCACGTGCCGTTTCTCCAGAAGGCGCTGGGCAGTTTCCGCTTCCTTCCCCTGGTAATGGGGGATCAATCGAGGGAAACCTGCTACGCTCTCGGTGAAGATCTCGGCAAGGTCTTGCAGGGTGAATCGAGTTTGCTTGTGGCAAGCACCGATCTCTCGCATTTCCATAGCGCTGCGGAGGCAGATCGCCGGGATGGCATCGTCCTCGGAGACCTGGAGAGCTTTGAGCCGGAACGACTGATGGGTGACCTCGAAGAAGGCAGGGCTGAAGCGTGCGGGGGCGGGCCGGTGGTTGCTGTGATGATCGCAGCACGTGCTCTTGGTGCCCGACGATTGCGGATTCTCGGCCGCACGCACTCCGGACAGATCACCGGAGACCGTCACAGCGTTGTTGGCTACTGTTCGGCTGTGATGACTTCGTAAGCGCCGTACCGATGCGTTCACCAACTCTTCATATCGCAATTATCGGCGCCGGCACGGTGGGTTCAGTGCTGGGGCGGATTCTCGTAGAGAATGGTCACCGGATTACCGCGGTGGTCTCACGAACCATTTTCTCGGCCCGGCGGTGTGGGCGCTTCCTTTCCTGCCACACGGTCTCGACGTCCCTCGATGTAATTCCGGAGAAGACCCGGGTGATCATGATTACCACGCCGCATGGAGCCGTGCAGGACGTAGCACGCGCACTGGCGAATCGCGCCGGGTTGTCATGGAAGGGTGTTGCCGTGTGCCATGCAAGCGGCATGCTGACCGCCGACGCGCTGGCGCCATTGCGCGATGTTGGCGCGACCGTTTTTTCTTTCCATCCGCTGCAAACCTTTCCCCGAGGATTCCCTCCACGGAAGATAGTGACTTCGGTGCGCGGGATAGTCTACGGCGCGGATGGGCCATCTGACGGAATCCGTATGGCCCGCAGGCTCGCACGGGCACTGGAAGGAAAGATCCTCCTTGTGCCTCCGGAGAAGCGTGAATTCTATCACGCAGCCTGTGTTGTGGCATCCAACCATCTGACGACATTGCTGGGGATTCTGGATGCCTTTTATGATGATATTGCCCCGGGGCGACGCGATTTTCTTAAGCCGTTCCTGCCGATTCTGAATGCAACGATCATCAATGTACGGGGCAGCTCTCCCTCGCAGGCGCTTACCGGACCGGTTGCTCGCGGCGGGACAGACACGATAGCCCGTCATTTTGAAGCAATCAAGCGGTATGCCCCCGCCCTGATTCCGTATTACGCGCGCATGACTCTCGAGACACTGCGCCTGGCGATGGAGAAGCACTCCCTGACGAGCGCGCAGGTGAAAGATCTCACACAGCTGTCCTTATCATACCTGAACCAACCGTTTGAGACCGAGGAATCCCATTGAAAGCTCTCATTGCGAGCGGCGGCCGCGGTACGCGGCTTCGCCCGATTACGCATACGCGGAACAAACATCTGATTCCGATTGCGAACAAACCCATTCTGCACTATGCCATTGAAGCAGCGGCAGACGCGGGAATCACAGAGGTCGCGATAGTTATCAATGCCGACAGCGATGAGGTACCACAGGCCATAGGTGACGGGTCGCGGTGGGGAATCCATATCACCTATATCCCCCAGCTGACGCCCGGAGGACTTGCGCAGGTCGTGGCACTGGCAGAGGAGTTCATCGGGAAGGACCAGTTTATTTTCTACCTTGGTGACAACATGGTGGTGGGTGGCGTGCGGCGCTTCATTGATGAGTTCCTTACGAGCGGCTGCAACTGTTACCTTACGCTCTCCAGGGTCAAGGATCCGGAACGGTTCGGCGTGCCGGAAATCCGGAACGGAAGGATTGTCTCTGTGGAAGAAAAGCCGAAAGAGCCCAAGAGCTCGTTTGCGGTTGCAGGCATCTATCTGTATGATCACCATATTTTCGAAGCGGTGAAGGCGATCACTCCGAGTGCGCGGGGCGAGCTCGAAATCTCCGATGCGCACCAGTATCTGATCGATAAGGGGTACAAGGTGGGATTCGCGGAAATCACCGGCTGGTGGAAAGACACGGGGAAGCCCACCGATCTTCTGGAGGCCAACCGCCTTGTGCTGGATAACATCACGTCGGACGTCCAGGGCGAAGTGGATGACCGTTCAACGATCGCCGGAAAGGTGATTGTGCAACGTGGCGCCCGGATCGTGAACAGCGTCGTCAGGGGTCCCGCCATCATCGGAGAACATTGCGTCATCGAGGACTCGTACATCGGCCCATTTTCTTCAATCGGCAGCAAGACCGTGGTCCGGCGAAGTGAAGTGGAGTACAGTATAATTCTCCGTGAGTGCAAGATACTCAATATTGGGATCCGTCTTGAGGGGAGTATTCTTGGTAACGATGTGGAAATTGTCGAAGCCACCGGCAAACCGCTGGTGCATCGCTTCTTGATCGGCGATCAAAGCAGAGTGGAGGTGGTATAAATGGTGTGTATACAATGAGTGAAGCGCTGACAACGTTGCTCCTCGACCGGGATCGTACGGTCGCCCTCATCACGATCAATCGTCCCGCCCGCTTGAATGCATTGAACGCCGTTGCCCGGCAGGAATTGCGCGCACTTTTCGAGTTGCTGCGCGATGACGTTGCCGTGCGGGCGGTGGTGATCACCGGCGCCGGAGAGAAAGCATTCGTCGCCGGAACCGATATTGACGAACTTAGCACCCTGGATCGTGCACGAGGCCAGGCCTTCTCGCAGGACGGACAGATGTTGATGAATTTCATCGAGCATCTCGGGAAGCCGGTGATTGCGGCGATTAACGGCTACGCCCTCGGCGGCGGCTGTGAGCTGGCCCTTGCATGTCATCTGCGCATAGCTTCAAACACGGCAAAGTTTGGCATGCCGGAGGTGAGTCTTGGAGTCATACCCGGCTATGGTGGGACCCAACGTCTCACCGCACTTGTGGGCAAGGGTAATGCACTCGAGCTTGTCCTGACCGGGAAGCAGATTGACGCTGTGGAAGCGTTGCGGATCGGTTTGGTGAACGGGGTCGTTCCGCCGGCGCGTCTCCTTCCGTCTGTCATGGAGCTGGCCCACGGTTTGGCAGCCAGGGCACCTCTGGCTGTCCGCGCCATGTTGCGCGCAATTCTTGCGGAGGGAGATGCGACGACCTCTGATGGTATGAAGCGCGAGGCGGAGCAGTTTGGCGTATGTTGTGCGACAGGGGATTTCCGCGAAGGCGTGAGGGCGTTTCGGGAGAAGCGTCCGTCGGTATTCCGGGGAGAATAGGATATGCACTTCTCACCACGGACGAGAATCTGGATTGTGGTAGTGCTGGCTGTCTGCGCGATTGCATTGATCATTCTCAGCCAGCGAACGGGTCGTGCTGATTTCTCTCAGGCACAGAGCGCTTTGCCACGGAGTGGGCACGGTGAGATGCTTACGATTGCCCAGCACGTGGAGGCTGTGGCTGCGGCGTTCAACATTCCACGAAGCGCCATGCGGCTACCCTCCCGAACCCAAACGGGTTCCGGTATACCCGAAGTGCGGCTGAAGGTGAGCCCGGAATTCTCCAGTTTCGAATTTCATAGCGCACTTGTCCGTGCGCTGGCCGATCTCAATACCACGGTGGTGGGCACAGAGCATCAGCGCGAAAAGAACATTTCCTTGCAGATCCTGAAAGACGGGTTGCCCGTCATGCTCGTCATGCTCGATATGCGGACATCGCAACGGCAACAACGAAAGGAGTCAAGCCATTAGTACAGACATCATGGAGAAGATAGTGTCGCTGGCCAAGCGGCGCGGGTTTGTTTTTCAGTCGAGTGAAATCTACGGCGGATTGAATGGCTGCTGGGATTACGGCCCGCTCGGAGTGGAACTTCTGCGGAATCTCAAAGAACAGTGGTGGCAGGCGATGACATACCGGGACGACATTGAAGGGGTTGACGCCGCCATCCTGATGCATCCGACGGTCTGGAAAGCCTCCGGCCACGTCGAGAATTTCACGGATCCGATGGTGGACTGTAAGGAATGCAAGGCGCGGTTCCGGGCGGATCAAATTGAAGATGCCATGTGCGGGAATCCCGGGTACAAGGGGCGCAAGGCCCACAAGTGCCAGGCGGAGGGGAAGTTTACCGAAGCGCGGCAGTTCAACTTGATGTTTAAGACCTTTGTCGGACCGGTGGAAGATGCGAGTGCCGTTGTGTACCTTCGTCCGGAAACTGCGCAAGGCATTTTCGTCAATTTCCTGAATATCCAGAGCTCATCCCGCCAGAAGATTCCTTTTGGCATTGCGCAGATCGGCAAGGCCTTCAGGAATGAGATCAACACGAAGAACTTTCTCTTCCGCACGCGGGAATTTGAGCAAATGGAGATGCAGTTTTTTGTGAAGCCGGGGAGCGATGTCGAATGGTTCGGCTACTGGAAGGAGCAGCGCATCAACTGGTTTCGTGGACTCGGGATGCAGGCTGATCGTCTCCAGTTCCATCAGCACGAACCGGACAAGCTTGCTCACTACGCGAAGGAGGCCTATGACATAGAATACGCATTTCCGTTCGGATGGGGAGAAATTGAAGGTATCCACAACCGGGCGGCATGGGATCTTTCCCGTCATGAAGAGTTCTCCGGTAAGACGATGAAATTCTTCGACGAGCAAACGAAGGAGAAATTCACGCCCTTCGTTATCGAGACTTCTGCGGGAGCCAGCCGGTCGTTCATGGCCTTTCTCGTCGATGCGTACACCGAGGAGGAAGCCCCGACTGCAGACGGAAAGATGGAACTGCGCACGGTGATGAGATTCCATCCGAAACTGGCTCCCACCAAAGCGGCGGTGTTTCCGCTCGTCAATCGCGACGGCATGCCGGAGATTGCACGGAGGATCGAAGCCGATCTCCGTCCGCACATGCGCGTCTTCTTTGACGATAGCGGAGCAGTGGGGCGCCGGTATCGCCGTCAGGATGAAGTCGGAACGCCCTTCTGCATAACGGTCGATTCGCAGACTCTGCAGGACCAGAGTGTCACGGTCCGTCAACGCGATTCCATGAAGCAGGAGCGCATTGCGTCGGAGCGTCTTCTCGCGTACCTGAAGGAGCGCCTGTAAAGGTGTCGTAAGGCGGTATGGCATTTCTCACTACAATGTTTCTCGATCGCCACCGGGAATTCCGGGCAGGATGGAAAATCCTGCTCTTTCTTCTTTTGATAGTGGGGCTCGGATTCGCGGTGTACAGCGTTCTGCCTTTCCCGTTTGCGGGCACACCGGTGGCCTCCAGTCTGATGCCGTTCGTCGTGGTGTTTTTCGTGACGTGGGCAATGACGCGTCTCGTCAATCACAAACCGTTGGCAGCTGTGGGACTGTGGTTGCACCCTCGTGCTGCCCGCGAGTGTGGTATCGGTGTGCTCCTCGGTTTCCTGATGATGACCGGCATCTTTGTGATCGAGATCGGCCTGGGAGTGTTGCACGTGTCATGGCGCGGATTAACCGTTGTCGAAGTCGGAGGTGCGGTTGGCATTTCGTTGCTTTTCTTTGCGCTGTGGTCGATGTTTGAAGAACTCCTCTTTCGTGGATATCTCTTCCAAACGTTGATGCAGTGGGTGACATTCCTGCCGGCCCTGGTCATCATGTCTGTCTTGTTTGGCCTTGCACATTCGCGCAACCCTCACGCATCGTTGCTCAGTACCGCGAATGTTCTCCTTGCGGGAGTATGGCTCTCTTTTGCGTACTTGAAGACAAGAAGCCTCTGGCTTCCTTTCGGGCTGCATCTCTCCTGGAACTTTGCACAAACGACCCTGTACGCCTTTCCGACAAGCGGGTTTGCCTTTGCCGATCGGCGCCTGTTTCTGAGCGAGCAATCGGGTCCGGCATGGCTCACCGGCGGCGAGTTCGGACCTGAAGGGGGGGTTCTTGCCACGATTGCGTTGATTGCTGCGACCTGGTACATTTTGAAAACGCCGCTTTTGCGAACACCGGAAGGGATTATCACTCTTGACTCCGTTGAGGATGTCTTGCCGGTCCCTCCCGGGAAGGGAACAGAAGCATGAAAGGCCTGATGCTCGGGGCTCTTATGCTCTGCGTGTTCGCCGTTCCCCGCGCACAGGTGCCGCGCGATTCCCTCTACGAGGAAACCGTGCAGCGTGGCATACAGGAGGTGTACAACCTGGAGTTCGAAAAGGCCGAAAAGGACTTTTCGACACTTGTGTCACTCCAGCCGCAGCATCCTGCAGGGCACTTCTTCCGCGCCATGATCACGTGGTGGCGGATCATGATTGACATGGACAACGGGGAGCATGATGCCCAGTTCTTTTCAGAACTGGATGTCGTCGTGCACCTGTGCGATTCCCTGCTCGAGGTCAATCCGAACGACGTTGATGCGATCTTTTTCAAGGGCGGCGCGGTAGGGTTCGAAGGCCGGCTGCAATTCCACCGGGATGATTGGCTTGCCGCGGCCAATGCCGGCCGGAAAGCTCTCCCCCTTGTGCGGCAGGCCAGCGAATTGGATCCCGGCAACTACGATATCCTCCTCGGTACGGGCATCTACAACTACTATGCCGAAGTGATCCCCAGCGAGTATCCTTTCGTGAAACCGTTGTTGCTGTTCATACCGTCCGGTGACAGGAAAAAGGGGATCGAACAACTGCGGCTTGCGGCGGCGCGTGCGCGCTATGCGTCTGTCGAGACATCCTACTTTCTCATGCAGATCTACTACAGTTACGAACGCGACTACCCGAAAGCGCTCGAGATAGCACAGTCCCTGCATGAAAGGTTCCCGAATAACATGATGTTCCACAAGTACCTGGGACGCTGCCACGTGGTGATGGGGAATTGGCCGGCGGCAGAGGAAACCTTTCGCGACGTCGACGATCGGGTACAGAAAGGTTTCCGTGGGTATACGCCTGCCGTCGAGCGTGAGGCGAACTACTATCTCGGTCTTTGCGCAATGAACTCCCGGCGTTTCGACTTCGCTCTCCAGGAGTGGTACCGCTGTGACGCATTGTCGCGTCGGCTCGATGTACGGGAACCTTCGGGATTCATGGTGATGGCAAACCTGAAGATCGGCATGATCTACGACCTGCAGGGGAAACGTGCGCTTGCCGTACAGCAGTACGAAAAGGTCCGGAATATGAAGGAGTACAAAGACTCCCTGGTGCAAGCGGAAAAGTATCTCAAAACTCCTTATTCGGAATAGACCCTGTCATGATGCTAACTATTGTCGGGTACTGCCTGCTTGCCGCCCTTGCCGAGGTGATCGGCGGGGCATTGGTTCTTGGCCGGACACAATGGCCGGCACGAGTGCAGGAATACCTCCTGGCATTGAGCGCGGGATTCCTGCTCTCGCTGGTGTTTGTTGAGCTTGTGCCGGAAGCGCTGGCGGGCGGCGGCTCCGAAGCCCCGCTCCTGATGCTCGCAGGGTATGCCGTGCTGCATTTCTTTGAGCACACGGTGGTGGGACATCTGCACTTTGGGGAAGAGACGCATCACGAAGTAATGGTGTCGCGTGCAGCAAGCATTTCAACATTTCTGGGACTCTTTGTTCATGCCTTCTTCGACGGGTTTACCATTGCGGTGGGGATGCAGTTTGACTTCACGCTCGGTCTTCTGGTCTTCCTGGCTGTATTGCTGCACAAAGTTCCCGAAGGGTTGACTATTGCGTCGGTGATGTTGTCGGCGAAGTGTAAACGATCGACGGCTTTAGCAGCGAGCATTGCCATTGGGGGGGCAACCTTGATCGGGGCATTTGCTGCGCTTGCCCTTGGAGGGGTGAGCGATCGCATGGTCAGTCTTGCATTCGCCTTCTCTGCGGGAATTGCCACATACGTCGGCGCCAGCGACCTTATACCGGAAATCAATCATTCGCGGAACAGGGTGATCCCTGTGCTCGTGTTTGCCGGCATGGTGCTGTTCTATGCCGGCAAGCGGATGCTGGAAGGATGAATGTCTGCGATGTTCTTTTAGAACGAGGTGCTTACCGAGATGCGGTGGAGGCTGCCTGCTTTGCCAAGAGAAGACAGAGCGTAGTCGATGGTGTAACCGCTGACAAGTATACCCGCGCCCGCAGAGAATCCCGCCAGATCTGCCGAGGATCCGATCTTGAAATCCTTGCGCTTTGCGTTGTCAAATCCCACCCGCAGCTTGAGGACGCGACTTAGCGTGAACTCTCCACCCACGGTGAAGAAGCGGAACCGCTCACCGATAGTGGAAGACTCATCGGCAAGTCTGTGGAAGCCGACGTTCAGCAACAGAGGGAGGCCCTTGGGAACCACTGATGCCCCGATGGTGACGTCGAGGGGGAGTTGTTCGCGTGCGCCGTTGTACGTCGATAGTTGCGTTCCCAGATTGCGTATGCTGGCACCGACCGCCACACGCGCATCCGGGATCGTATACAGTATCCCGAGATCGGCTGCTGCGGCAGTCGATGTGAAACCAGCGATGCCGGAATAGATGAATTTCACTGCGCCCCCGACGTACACGTTTTCTTCAAGAGCTGTCGCGTAGCCGATGCTCAGGGCAAGATCATTTGCGCTGAACGTCCCTAATGTGTTTCCGACTGCGTCAGTTTCGGTGAACGAGCCGTAATTTGTATAGAGAATCCCTGCGCCGAACCGGCCGATGTCTTCAATATCCGTGGAGTATGAGGCACAACCGGCGTTGATGTCCATCAGCTGCTTGAAAAATCCGATGGATCCACGTGTATCTGCTATCGTTGCAAGACCTGCAGGGTTATAGAAGATGGTGTTCGGATCGTCAGCAACGGTGATGAAACTTCCAGCAAGCGCAGCAGCCCTGGCGCTCGCATCGTTTCTGAGAAAACTGAACGCCGTAGTGGTTCCTGCCGCCTGAAGAGTTCCCGCCGAAAACGAGACAATCCAGGCCACAATGAGAACTTCCCGAAGTCCCTTCATTACTCTTCACCCAAAATGATGTGAGTGACCCTGCCATACCGCGCTGTATTTCTAATGTAGGTATTCGCCGGGCGAACTTCAAATCTTGCATATTGTTGGAGAAAGCGGTACATTTAACAACTAAAGAAATCACTGATGTCTGGCATTTAGCAGGGTTGGGACTCCGATGAAAGAAGGCATCCATCCGGACTACAAAAAGTCTGTGGTTACATGCGTGTGCGGAAACACCTTTGAGACGCGTTCCACGGCAGGTGACCTGAAACTTGAAATTTGTTCAGCATGTCACCCGTTCTTCACGGGGCGGCAAAAACTGGTCGACTCGGCCGGTCGTGTTGAACGCTACCTGAAGAAGTACGGCAAGAAGACCGCGGAACAGGCGACCGCATAGGGTGACCTGTTCTGAAGACGTCCTTACTCCTGCAATTGCGGCGGAGGTCAGATGCTGTCCTCCGCCCTTCCTTTTCCTGAACACCGCTCATGAACGACGTTCCGGCACCCGAGTGGAAAAGCCTCTACAGCGGACCCCGGGGAACAGCCGTCAAAGTCCTCAACCGGGTCGAACGCACCGATTCCTACCTGGACAAGGTCCTCGACAGCGAACTTCGCTCGGGCGAACTCTCCGATCCGGACAAGGGTCTTCTCAACGAGATTGTGCATGGCGTTCTCCGCTGGCAAAACAAACTCGATTGGGTCTTGAACGGATTCTCGCACGGCAACTTCACCAAATCCGAAATCAACGTTAAGAACACCCTTCGCGTCGCGCTCTACCAGATTCTTTTCCTCGAACGCATCCCCCACGCGGCCGCGGTGAACGAAGGTGTGGAATTCATCAAGCGGATTCGCGGAGACAAACCTGCGGGGTTGGTGAACGCCGTTCTCCGCAACATCATCAGGAATATTGAAGGGATCCGGTATCCCGATCCCGCCGAAGACGAGGTGCAGTACCTTGCCGTGTTCTATTCCCATCCGCACTGGATGGTGAAGCGCTGGTTGGGCCGCTATGGTCGCGAAGAAACCGAACGGTTGATGATGGCAAACAATGAACGACCGAGCATGGCGTTGCGCATTAACCGGCTTAAGATCGATCCGGCGGTGTTCAAAAACCAGCTCACCGAACAGCAAATCGCGTTCACGCCTTCGGCGTACCTGTCCCATGTTGTGCGGGTGAAAACTCTTTCCCGGATCGGCCAGATGGATCTCTTCCGCAACGGGATGTTCACGATTCAGGATGAGAGTGCGGTCCTGGCGTGCCAGTTGCTCGATGTGCGGCCCGGGGACCGCGTCTTCGATCTGTGTGCGGCGCCAGGGCGGCAAGACCACGAACCTCTCGGAAATGATGAACAACACAGGCGTGATCGTCGCCCTGGACAAATACGAGGCGAAGCTTTCGATGATCAGGGGATCGGCGGAGCGTCTCGGACTGAGCAACATCGAGCTGCGGGCGACCGACGCGATGACCTTTGAAGAGTCGCCGGCCGATCGCATTCTTCTGGATGCCCCCTGTTCGGGTCTCGGTACGCTTGCCAAGAAGCCTGACATGAAATGGAAACGGGATCAGATGGACATTGTGAAACTGGTGGTGACACAGCGGGCAATGCTCGAAAATGCAGGACGATTGCTGAAACCCGGTGGTACTCTGGTCTACAGCACATGCACCATTGAACCCGAAGAAAACGAAGATGTGATTGCCGCATTTCTGGGCGATCATCCCGAATTCCGCATTGATCCGGCGGGACAATATGTTCATCCCGATCTCGTCGCTCCCGGGGGATGGATCGCCACATTGCCGCACCGGCACGGGATGGATGGCTCATTTGCCGTGCGATTGGTGAAATCTGCTGCATCGCCGGGATGATTCCTTGTCTCGCTAACCGATCATTGACGTAGGGAGAATGAGATGTCACGTATCCTTGACCTTGTGAATGCGGAACTGCATCACCTTGAAGATTCCCATACATTTAAGCATGAAGTGTCATTGCAGAGCGCACAAGATGGCCTTGTGAAAGTGAACGGCAGGAATGTCGTTATGCTTGCCTCCAACAACTACGCCGGTCTGTCGAATCATCCAGTTGTTCGCAAGGCAGCGATCGCCGGCATCAGGAAATACGGGTACGGTGTGGCTTCTGTACGGTTCATCTGCGGTACGCAGGACATCCACCTCGCGCTCGAAAAGAAAATCTCGAAATTTCTCGGTACCGAGGATACGATTCTCTTCTCTTCCTGCTGGGCTGCAAATGAGGCTTTTTTTGCGTCATTGACCAACGAGAAGATGGGGTGCGAAACCTATAACGATGTGATTTACTCCGATCGTCTCAATCACGCGAGTATTATCGATGGTCAGCGTTTGTGCAAGGCCGAAACGACGGATCGAAAGATCTACAAGCATGCCGATGTTGATGACCTCGTGCGCCAGCTGGAGGAAGATAAGGCGGTGGATTACCGGCTACGGATCATTGCCACGGACGGCGTGTTCAGTATGGAAGGGGATCTTGCGCCGCTTGATCGTCTTGTTGAAGTCGCGAAACACTACGATGCAACGCTGTTCGTGGACGATTCCCACGGCGTGGGTGTGTGCGGAAAAACGGGTCGCGGAACGCCGGAAGCAAGAGGTGTGCATGGCAAGATCGATGTGTTGACCGGGACGCTGGGGAAGGCCATTGGAGGGGCGGCCGGTGGATACATAAGCGGCAGGAAGGAAGTGATAGCCTTTATGCGTCAGAAGGCCAGGACCTACATTTTTTCAAACTCGCTTCCACCGCCCATCGTGTTCGGAGCAAGCGCGGCCTTCGATCTTCTCACGAAAGACAAAACGATTGTCAAACGGCTTCAGAAGAACACCGTCTATTTCCGCAAGAAGATCGTGGGATTGGGATTCACCATCCTCGAAGGCGAACATCCCATAGTTCCCATTATGCTTGGCGAAGCTTCCGTTGCTCAGGAAATGAGCAATGCGTTGTTGAAGGAAGGGGTGTACATTCGCGGACTCTGGTACCCCGTGGTTCCAAAGGGGGAAAGCCGTTTGCGCGCACAGGTATCGGCGGCGTTGCGCACGAAGGATATTGACCGTGCACTCGAGGCATTTCGCAAGGTGGGGAAGAAGATGAACGTTCTCAAGTAAGTTGATGTTGTAGAGAACACAACAACCGGAGAGTTCCATCTGTATGGCCCAAATTACCCAAGCCCGTGTCCTTGATGCCCTGCGCGTAGTCCGCGATCCCGACCTGCACCGCGATATTGTGACTCTCGATTTCGTGAAAGAAGTCGTGGTTGACGGGAGCGCGATCTCAGTGAAGATAGAACTCACGACGCCTGCCTGTCCGGTGCGGGACGAACTCAAGAGCGCCTCGGAACGTGCAATTCGTACTGCAATTCCGGAGGTGGGGGAAATCAGGGTGCAGATGTCATCCCGGGTGACACGGCCTGCCCGGCAGCGACAGGCGGAGGTGCTGCCCGGCGTGAAGAACACCATCGCCGTCGCCTCGGGCAAAGGCGGCGTGGGGAAGTCTACGGTCTCGGTCAATCTCGCGGTAGCGCTTGCCCGGGAGGGAGCTCGCGTTGGGCTTGTGGACGCGGACGTGTATGGACCAAGCATCCCGCTCATGATGGGTATCACCGGTCGGCCTGCCGTACGCAACCAGCGCCTTCAGCCGATGGAGAATTGGGGCGTCAAAGTCATGTCGATCGGGTTTCTTGTTGATCCAATGCAGGCAGTAATCTGGCGGGGCCCGATGGCCAGCGGGGCCATCAAGCAATTCATGACGGATGTTGACTGGGGTGATTTGGACTACCTGGTCTTCGATCTTCCTCCCGGCACGGGTGATATCCAGCTGACGCTTGTCCAGACCATCCCGTTGACCGGCGCGGTCATCGTCACGACACCTCAGGACATCTCACTTGCTGACGCCCGCAAAGGATACGTGATGTTTGAAAAGGTGAGTGTGCCGATTCTCGGATTGATTGAAAACATGAGTTACTACGTGTGCACACACTGCGGCCACAGGGAAGAGATTTTCGACAACGGCGGCGGACGCCGTGCAGCGGAAGAACTTGGGATACCATTTCTTGGCGAGATTCCCATTTTCACCAGCATCCGTGTGAGCGGTGATGCGGGCAGACCTGTTGTTCTTGAAGAACACACGGGGGGGCCGGGAGAGAGCATCCGGCGCATTGCCCGGAACATGGCAGCCCAGGTAAGCATCCGCAATGCCTCCCGTGCGGAAGATACCGGCGTTGACATCCAACTGACATGAAGACGACCATCGAACATCGCATCCACGCGGCACTCGAAGACATTCGTCCGTTTCTGCAGCGGGATGGGGGAGATGTCCAATTCGTGAGGATGCGCGATGACGGTGTGCTGGAACTCAGCTGGATGGGGACCTGCAAGATCTGTCCGATGAGTCAGATGACCTTGCGTGCAGGGGTGGAGCGCAAACTCATGAATGAGGTGCCGGAAGTCCGGCGTGTGGAAACCGTTACAGTGTAAGCTTCATCCTGACCGCAATTCCACCTCGAAGATTTTTCCCTCGCGTACCTGCAGGATCCTTTCGTTGACTCTCCTGACCAGCTCGTAGTTGTGCGTCGCCATGATTACTGCCGTGCCGCGCGTGTTGATGTCCTTCAGCAGCTGAAGGATTTCGCGTGATGATGTGGGATCGAGATTACCTGTCGGTTCATCTGCCAGGAGGAAATGGGGATGATTGACCAGGGCGCGCGCGATGACCACTCTTTGCTGTTCCCCTCCGGACAGCTCTGAAGGCATTTTGTTCCGTTGATGGCTCAGTCCCACTTCCGCAAGCGCCCGCAGGACGCGCTTCTTGATCTCTGTACCGCTGGCCCCCGTCACATGGAGGGCAAACGCCACGTTGTCAAAAATGCTCCGATCGTCGAGAAGACGGAAATCCTGAAAAATTACCCCGAGCGTGCGGCGGAGGTGGGGCGTATCCCGGTGCTGGATCTGCGACGAAAGGTACTTGCCGACCATCACGGTGCCGCTGGTAGGCCGGAAATCCATGTAGATCAATTTGAGAATTGTGCTTTTGCCCGATCCGGTCTGGCCTACCAGGAATACGAACTCGCCGGGTTTCACTTCGAACGAGACCTTGTCGAGCACGGCCGAAGAACCATAGGAGTAACTGACGTCGCTAAACCGGATCATCTGTGTCTCCCGATCGGCGCATGCGTGCGCCTCTTCCGGGCGATACGAACAGCGAGCAGGATTGCCTCCACCATGCTCCGGGGGTCGGCAAGTTCAAGACCAGCACGATCGAAGGCGGTGCCATGGTCAGGAGACGTCCGGACAATCCGCAGACCGGCAGAAACATTGACTGCCCGTCCGGCGGATGTCATCTTGAGCGGGATCAGTCCCTGGTCATGATACATGGCGACGACGCAGTCGTACGCTCCGGGGCGATTGCGGGCGAAGAAACCGTCCGCCGGAAATGGGCCGTCGAGCCGAATGCCTGTCTTCCGAAGTCTCTCGAGTGCGGGGAGGATGACGCCCTGTTCCTCGCTTCCGATGTCACCACCCTCGCCGGCATGGGGATTGAGTCCGAGGACTGCGAGTGCAGGCCGGGCGATGGCCCAGTCCTGTCTGAGCGCAGCATGAATGACCGTGATGCGTTCAATGATGAGTGACGGGGTTAACGAGCGGGAGACATCCGACAGGGGAATGTGAATGGTCACCAGGCCGACACGAAGGGTGCGAGACACCAGCATCATGGCGACATGGGGCGACTTCGAAAGATGTTGCAGCATTTCTGTCTGTCCGGGAAAACGAATGCCCGCAAGGTGCATAGCCTGTTTCGAGACCGGTGCCGTGACAATGGCCTCCACTTCGCCGCGTAAGGCCATCCCGACGGCGAGAGTGATCGCTGATGCAGCTGCGGCACCTGCCGCCCGTGATAGATTACCGGGAGCGATCTGTTCAGGGGAGATCTCTGAGCTTTCGACGATCGCCGTGGCACCCGGGGGGATACGACGGTTGCCGAGCGGTGCCAGCGTGAGTCGTTTCCCGCTCTTGCCGGCATAGTACAGGAAGACACTTGCAGGACCAATGAGCACCGGTACGCAGGATTCGCGGACCGCTTTCGTGCGAAGGCTCTTGAGTACGACCTCCGGGCCTATGCCATTAAAGTCACCGACAGTGACAGCAATACGCGGCTTCATAGGGGGGCTGTTGCCACCAGAGTGTATGCCCCTGTTTTGCTCTCATCAACGAAGACGAACTTCTTTTTGATGTGGTCATAGATACCACGTTTCCATGTGTCCCCCCGATGGATTCAATGATCGCTCGGTACGGGTTGCCTGGCCGCAGAGGATGAAGATTCTTCCCCTATCGCTGCGTGATCCATCGGGAATCCGCAGCGTCCCGAAATTCCGGGTGGCGAAATCCACCCGCCGGTAGTATTCCGTCATTACTTCGTTGCGTGCCGTGCCGGTGGTCCGGTTGCGGGCCTGCCAGAACGCCTCTAGTGCATCCCTCCGTTGTTCGAACGTGCCGCTCCTCAGGGAATCCAGCTGCTTCTCTGTCGTGATGAATCGCAATGCCTCCAGCGCACCATCCACATTCTTGAGCGAGAATGGCATTTCCGGCCAGACTGCACGGACAGGACGAGTGAAGGTCGTTTGCTTGCCCCTGGCTGACGTGAGATCGAGACGGAGGGTGTAATTTCGCAAAGGGAGAAGCGCGGTGTTTATCGGGATAATAGCAAAGGCCCCGGTGGTGGTGCTGTCAGCGTGCAAGGTACCGCGCACGTCTCCGGTGGCTTCCGAGAGCACGATCTGTGTGCGCCTCACAAGAGGCACCCGCAGGAGGCTGTCGGGTGTCGGAGTGCTGCCCGGTTCATTATTGCGGTCCATCACTGCGAACGACCAGCGACAGTTGACGGTCGTGCTTGTGTCACCGGGCAGTCGGAGGCCGACAAGGAGAGCGCTTTTTTTCCCGAAGAGGAAATCACCGCCGAAATTCTCAAGCATGAGCGTGTCCGGTGACGGCGGGTATTGAAGATCGACAAATGTCGCTCCGGAAATGCCCGGGCCGTCGAGATCTTCTCGTGGGGTACGCACGATGATCTCTTTGTTCACCTGCCGTCGCTGCGATTCTGTGTCGGTGGCTTCGAAGAAGATGCGGTATGTTCCTGGCGAAACCGTGAACGATGCCGCTCCTTGAACCCAGTGGCGCTCCTGAATTGCAGGCGCAACGCTGTTCTCTGTCAGGTCAATCCGGTCAATCTGCCGATCAAACGAGGAACCGGTCGAATCTGCGAGCTCGACGAGCACTTCGCCCATGCGGCGGTACTGGCCCGCGAGTGAGGTATCGGTATTGCGGATGGGGACGAAGAACTCCCGGTCAACGCGGTAGGCGAGGGTTACCACCCAGCTTGCTGCATCCCGTCCTGGCAGCACCAGGGGTTCGAGATACATCGGCATCTGAATTTCCGGAGTCGGATGGGGCTGGGCAATGCTCTGGCTCAGGGCAGCAAAGAGAAGCAACAGAAGGGCACGCGGTATTCGCATAGTCGTAGGCTCAATAGTTTTTCCAGTGTCGCAATACGTCCACGAGCAACCGGACGCCGACTCCCGATCCGCCTTTGGGGGCGTACTCGGTTGGTTCCTCGGTGAATGCCGTGCCGGCGATATCAAGATGGACCCAGGGGTGCGTGCCTGTGAATTTCTTCAAAAATAGGGCTCCGGTAATAGCCCCGGCCCACCGCCCACCGGTATTTTTGACATCGGCGACGTCGCTCTTGATCAACCGCTCGTATTCTTCAAACAACGGAAGCTCCCATACACGTTCGTACGTGCGGAGTCCGGCTTCCTCGATTTGTCGCATGGCGTGCTGTGCTGTTCCCAGCATACCCGTGGCAACGTGTCCGAGAGCGACGACGACCGCCCCGGTCAGCGTGGCAAGGTCAATGACGAGATCGGGGGAGTACCCTCCGGCATAGACCAGTGCATCCGCGAGAATCAGGCGTCCCTCGGCGTCCGTGTTGTCGATTTCGGACGTCATACCATTAAGATGCTTGAGGATGTCTCCGGGTTTAAGAGCACGGCCTCCCGGCAGGTTTTCCGCCGCCGGAATAAGCCCCACGAGGTGTACTGGCAGGGCCAGTGTGGCAACAGCCTGGAGAGTGCCAATGACGGCCGCAGCTCCCGACATGTCCATTTTCATCTCAGCCATGTTGGCTGACGGCTTGATCGAAATCCCTCCTGAATCAAAGGTTACGCCCTTGCCCACCAACACAATCGTGGGGACATGGCGTGTTGTGTCACGCGGTTTGTAGTCCATGATGATAAAGCGGGGCGGGCGCGCGCTTCCCTGTGCCACTCCCAATAGTCCCCCCATGCCGAGGCGTGCGATCCGGCGTTCATCGAAAATTGTGACTGCAACTCCACTGCCCCGACCTGCAGCGCGTGCATGGCGTGCGAGGGCATCGGGAGTGATCTCATTCCCGGGTGCATTGGCGAGGTCCCGGGCGAGATAGACCGCTTTACAGAGGATGCGCGCCAGCTCCGCTCCCTTCATCAGCCGGGACACTCGACTCGGGATAGAGCCAACAAGCGCAAACCCGGTCGGCGTGAATTTCTCTTCGGGGTTTTGAGTCTGGTATTTGTCATACCGGTATGCAGCAAGCAGGGCTCCTTCGACAATAGCTTGGGCAACTTCCTCAGGCGGGAAAGCTACACCGGCAGTGGGAGATTTGATCTGTCCGGTATCCGGTTCGAGACAGGCGACCATTCTTGCACGAACCGAGCGTGCACAATTAGTTGTCAGAGCCCCCATCCTGCGCAACTGTTCCTGAGTGAGGTCGGATCGTCTCCCCATGCCCACAACCAGGACCAACTGATCAGGACGTACCACCGACTGAACGAGCAGGGTGTGTCCCTTCTTTCCGGAAAACGCCTTCGTACCGATCTGTGGAGGATAGACACCGGTAAGTTTCTTGAGGGTGTCCCCCATCTTCTGAAAGAGATCCTCGTCCTCGAAAGCGGGAATGGCGAGAAGATCTGATTTCAGCCTTTCCGGGGGCATTGCGTTGACGGTAATCTTGATCATGTCCATCTATCTCCGATCGTACAAGAATTTCTCAGCGGCGGCAACCACTGCATCGCGGACTTCAGAGAGCACAGCATCGGACCACCTGGCTCCGGCTGCATTCTTGTGGCCGTTCCCGCCGAATTCTTGTGCCAGCTCATTGATGGGCACGTCTCCGTGGGATCGGAAGCTGATTTTGAAACCCTTGTTGAGTTCAAGAAAGAGAATCCCCGCAACCGCTCCATCCATGCTCATAAGGTACGATGTAAAATTGTCCGCATCTTCTTCCTGTGTTCCGGTCTGCTTCAGCATTTCCCGGGTTACCGTGACGTAGACCAGCCGTCCGCCATAGGCGGTCTCCAGGCGGCTGAGCATTTCTCCGAGAAGCCGCAATCGACCGGGTGACCAGCGGTTATACACCTGATTGTAGAGTTCAACAGGATCTGCCCCGGATTCAATAAGTCGGGCGATCATGCGATGTGTTTCCGCCCCAACGCGAGGATAGCGAAAGGATCCTGTATCAGTCAGGATGGCGACGTACAGAGCCTGTGCGATACGTGGAGCGACGGCCCCCGCGGATGCCGCCTGGAAGAAGTGGTAGAGAATCTCCCCCGTTGACGTTGCGTCAGGATTGATGACTGAGAAATCGGCGAATGGTTCGGGTTCCAGGTGGTGATCAATACAAATCTTCATTGCGGGACTTTTCCGGAAAAACGGCTCGATCGACATGACCCTGCTCACATGGTTTGTGTCGAGGAGAACGATCGCGTCTGCGCCGTCGAATGTCGCGGCATCGACGCCGGGATCGAACACACGAATTGTCTCATCGGGATCAAGGAAGCGGTAGACGAAGGGGGTCACGCTATGGTTGATGATATGCACAGTCTTGCCCTGTGCCTGCAACCAGAGACCGAGTGCGATTTCGCTGCCGATGGCATCGCCGTCCGGATTCACATGGGTGGTCAGGACAAATCGCTGATGCTGTTGAAGGAACCGGAGTAGTGTATTCATCTGGACAAGTGCTACAATATAGAGAAATTGCGTTGAACAGAAAAGGGAGGCATGGCCTCCCTTTGTTCACAGACCATCTGCAAGGTCGATCAGGAGATGACCCAGGTTTCCTCGCCATCAAGGAGTTTCTGCAGGTCTCCCTCGCCCTTCTTCGCTTTCGCCTTTGCAATTTGTGCCTGCATTGCGTCCTCATACGTGGTGCGATCCTGTGCGAGGAATACGCCCATGGGGCGCGGCAGTGCGGGGTTGTGGATCATGTTGGCCAGAATGAACGCAAGAGTGGAATCCTGTTCGTCGTGAACGAGGAGGTCACCGGCCGAGAACTTGCCGTTGGTGATATCGACAACTTCGGGGGTAAAGCCGTTCAGCCGGACGCCCTTCTCCCTGTTCTTGCCAAAAACGAGCGGTTTTCCATGTTCGAGGTAGACAACGTTATCATCGCGGGTCTCCTTCTCGGTATACTGGAAAAAGGCCGCATCATTGAAGACCACGCAGTTCTGGTAGATTTCCACAAACGCTGACCCGTGGTGTTTCTCCACGCGGCGCACAATTTCCTGAAGATGCTTGGGGTCACGATCCATCGTGCGGGCCACGAAGGTCGCGCCGGCGCCCAGTGCGAGAGAAACAGGGATGAACGGCGGGTCGATGACTCCCAACGGCGTTGATTTTGTCAACTGGCCAAGTTGGGAAGTAGGGGAGAATTGCCCTTTCGTCAACCCGTAGATTTCGTTGTTGAAGAGGAGGACCTTAATGTTGACGTTGCGACGGAGCATATGAATCATATGATTGCCGCCGATGCTCAATCCATCGCCGTCACCGGTAGCGACCCACACATCGAGTTTGGGATTCGCCAGTTTCACTCCGGAGGCAATTGCTGTTGCGCGGCCATGGATACCATGCAGTCCGTAGACATCCATGTAGTAGGGGAACCGGCTGGAACACCCGATGCCAGACACCGCGACGTAGTTCTCTCTTTTGTGCGGGAACTCCGGAAATACGCGCTGGATCTGTGCGAGAATCGAATAGTCGCCGCATCCCGGACACCAGCGAATGTCCTGGTCCGATTGAAAATCCTTGATTGTAAGTTTTGCCGGGGCGGTCTCAGCCATTGTTCCCTCCAAGAATATCATTGATCGTGTTCTCGATATCTTCAGCACGGAGCGGGAGGCCTTTGACGACGTTGAAGCCGATCGCAGGGATGAGATACTTGGCCCGCAACAGGCGCAGCAATTGGCCGCTGTTGATTTCCGGTACGAGAAACTTTGAATAATTTCCTAGAATCTCGCCGAGGTTCTTTGGAAAAGGATTGAGGTATGTAATGTGCGCATGCGACACTGACAGACCGCGTGCACGGGCTGCGGAGATGGCGGTTCTGATAGCGCCGTATGTGCTTCCCCAGCCGACAACGAGAAGATCGCCTTTTTGATCTCCTTCGACCGTTTGCAGGGGGACGTCATTCGCAATGCGTTCGATTTTCTCTGCACGAATCTTGATCATGATGTCATGATTGTCGGGATCATAGCTGATGTTCCCTGTCAGCTGGTCCTTTTCCAGTCCGCCGATGCGGTGCTCAAGGCCTGGTGTGCCGGGAATAGCCCACGGCCGAGCAAGAGTCTCGGGGTTTCGCGAGTAAGGCTGAAACCCCTTCGGATCGGTGGCGAATCGCACTGGAATCGGCGAAAGATCCTCAACCCTGGGGACAAGCCATGGTTCAGCGCCATTGCCAAGATATCCATCGGTCAGGCACATCACCGGTGTCATAAACTTCACGGCGATGCGTGCGGCCTCATAGGCGGCCGTGAAGCAGTCTGAAGGGGTTGAGGCGGCGATGACGCAGAGCGGCGCTTCGCCGTTGCGGCCGAGCACGGCCTGGAGGAGATCCGACTGCTCGGTTTTTGTAGGAAGGCCCGTGCTGGGGCCGCCGCGCTGGACGTCGATAATGATGAGGGGGAGTTCTAGCATTACTGCAAGACCCAGGGCTTCAGTTTTGAGGGCAAGCCCCGGGCCGCTGGTGGTTGTTGCTGCCAGCGCTCCGGCATATGATGCACCGATTGCGGAGCAAATGGCGGCGATTTCATCCTCCGCCTGGAACGTCTTCACGCCATATTCCTTCAGGCGCGAAAGCTCGTGCAGGATGTCGCTTGCCGGAGTGATCGGGTAGCTGCCAAGGAACAGGTCGAGACCGGCTTTCTTGGCAGCTGCAACCAGTCCGAGGGCCGTGGCGACATTCCCCATGATGTTGCGGTACCGCCCGGCAGGGAGTTGAGCGGGGCGGACATCGTACCGTGTCGTGAAGAATTCGGTCGTGTCGCCAAAATTGTATCCCGCTTTCAAGACCCTTATGTTTGCTTCGGCGACCTGAGGATCTTTGGAGCTGAATTTTTCATGGATGAACTTCACCGATTGATCAATAGGGCGGTTGTACATCCAGTACATGAGTCCGAGGGCGAAGAAGTTCTTCGTCTTGTCCATGAACTTCGTGGAGAGGTTCATGTCTTCCAGTGCAGCAGCCGTCAGCTTGCTGATGGCGATCCGGTGGACCTGAAACTTAGCGAGCGAGCCGTCCTCGAGGGGATTGGTCGTCAGGTTGGCAAGTTTCAGGTTCTTGTCGTTGAAGGAATCTTCATTGACGATGATTGTACCGCCATCGCGAAGGAGTTTGCTGTTGGTGATCAGTGCAGCGGGATTCATCGCGACAAGGACATCGCATGCATCACCCGGAGTGAGAATGTCCGTGCTGCCGAATTTGATCTGAAACCCGCTGACCCCGTAGGTGGTTCCGGCGGGGGCGCGGATTTCCGCAGGATAGTCCGGAAGGGTGCTGAGGTCCGCTCCAAGTGCAGCCACAGAATTCGTGAACTGTGTCCCTGTCAGCTGCATTCCGTCGCCGGAATCCCCGGCAAAACGAATAGTGACTTCTTCGAGTGTTTCGAGAGATTTTGCCATGCCGGTATGAGAATGGTTGCTGTAATGTAGCGTGGTTGGGTGCGCTTATTCGCGCACCACCCACACCTTTACCTTTGCTATAACATCCTGGTGAAGCTTAACGTTCACCGGATAGATACCGAGGGCTTTAATGGGCTCTTCGAGGTCAATGATACGCTTGTCGATCTCGAATCCCTGTTCTTTCAGGGCGTCGGCAATCATCTGGGAGGTAATCGCGCCGAAGAGTTTCTCGTCTTCTCCCACCCGTGCTTTAATGGTGAGGGAGATCTTGTCGAGTTCAGTGGCGAGGTGTTCGGCGGATTTCTTCTGTTTGTCCACGCGGCGGGAGGCCTGTTTCTTCTCCTCTTCCAGCGCCCTGGTACTGCCGGCCGAGGCCGGGTAGGCGATGCCGCGTGGAATCAGGTAGTTGCGAGCGTAGCCGTCTTTTACTTCGACGAGCGTGCCGACCAGTCCGAGTTTGTCGTGTTCTTTACGAAGAATAATTTTCATGTCAATGCCTCATGCAGGTTCAAGGTCAGCGAATGGCGTCGGAGACGAATGGTAGGAGTGCAAGATGGCGGGCGCGTTTGATGGCGCACACAAGTTGCCGTTGGTGTTTTGCACACGTGCCGGTAATCCGTTTGGGGATGATTTTCCCCTGTTCGGCAACGAAGCGCTGAAGTTTCTTTTCGTCTTTGTAGTCGATGTACAGCTCTTTGGCGTCGCAAAATCTGCATGTGCGCTTCTTGCGGGGAGTCTGATTGTCCCGTTCACGCCGGGGGCGTCGAGTCGTATACACTGGTATTCTCCTTGCTGGTTCGTCGATGCGTTAGGAATTTTTTCCGTCTGCCGGTTCGGTGAAGAGCGGCTCGCGTGCTGGTGGTGCGGCGGGCTTCTCCTCGGTCGAAAGCGCGCTGGCGGTCTGTGCTGCTGCGCGGGCAACGATGGCCTTTTTGTCGAGTACGACCGTCAGATGCCGGAGGATCATTTCGTCGAGCTGGAACGTGCGCTCAAGAGGAGCGAGCAGCGTGCCCGGGGCCTCGAACTCGATATTCACGTAGAAACCGTTGGTGCGCTTATTGATCGGGTAGGCAAGACGTTTTCGCCCCCATTTGTTAAGGGATGAAATCGTCCCGCCGTTCTTGGTAATCGTTTCCTGCACCCTGCTGATGACGCCATCAACCTGGGCATCATCGAGTGACGCATTGGCGATAAATGTGGTCTCGTACTGCCGCGTGGCATTGGACATGAAGATACCTCCCTGTGGACTATGAATGATTCCCGTGACCCTTCCGTAATCGCCGGGAGGCGAACAGAAGAGTAGAGGGGTAGTATGAAAAGAACACCTACGGTGGTGCCGCCGCTATGGTGGAGGCGCGGAGGGCGGGACGTTGAAGATCCCCATCGCGCGCTCCAAACCGGAGCGTTGAATTTCCTGTACTGCATCCGCCGCCCGTCCGACCATTGCCCTTACTATCGCCAGCTCTTCCGCATCGAACGGCGAGAGGACAAAATCCGCCGTCATTTCCTTTGGCGGCATTACCTCTTTCCGGATCCCGCATCGAACACGAGAGAATTGATCCGCCTGCAGGGCGTAGATAATTGACGCAAGGCCGTTGTGCCCTCCATCGCTGCCACCTGGTCGGAGGCGAATGGTGCCCAGTGGAAGCGCAAGATCATCAACGATTACAACCAACTCTGAGAGCGAGAACGAAAACTGCTCAAGCGCCTCGCTCACCGCGTTGCCGCTCCGGTTCATGTAGGTGACGGGTGCAACGAGGACCATGGCATCATCTTCATGCCAGGCAGAGGCAGACCAGAATTCGCCCCTTCCTGGACTGAGGCGGACGCCGGAGCGTCGGCACAGTTCCTCCACAACCATGAAGCCCGCATTGTGCCGGGTTCCCGCATATTCCGCGCCGCGATTTCCCAATCCGACAACGAGCAGAGATCCCACCGTTAGTGGCTACTTTTCGCCCCTCTTTTCGGGTTTCTCGCTCTTCTTCTCGCCCTTCTCGCTCTTCTTCTCTCCCTTTTCGCCCTTCTCGCCCTTCTCGCCCGGTGCCGCGCCCTCTGCACCTTCTTCGGTCTTCTTGCCCTTGCCTACGACCTCGGGCTCTTTGGCCGCCTCTTCGGCAACCACCGGAGCGACTTCCTCTTCCTTTACCACATGGGGAGGCATGACGCCAACGATGGCATTGTCGACGGCTTCGACAAGCGTCACGTTCGGCACATGCAGATCGCGCACGTGAACGAAGTCGTTGATACCCAGTTCCGCCACATTGATCTCAATCTTTTCCGGAATATCTCTGGGCAGGCAGGAGACCCGCACTTTGTGGAGGAAGTGCTGGAGCATGCCGCCGTCGCGTACGCCTTTAGGAATGCCGCCGACCAGTGACACCGGGATCTCGATACTCAGTTTCTCGTTCTCCTTCAACCCCTGGAGGTCAAAGTGCACCGGGCGATCGGACACCGGGTCGAACTGCACATCTTTGAGAATGCACTTGTGTGATGAACCGTCAGCAAGATGCAGATCAATGATGTGCGTCTCCGACGTGAATACGACCTGGTTCAGCGTCAGCACCGGAACCTGCAGGTTGAGATTCTGTTCGCCACGCGCGTAGTACACCCCCGGCACCATTCCATTTGTCAGGGTATGTTTTGCATGCTTTCCGGTGTTGTTCCGGATTTCGGCGTTGACAACGACTTCGGACATAGACTGTATTCTCCTTACCCCTTGATGCGATTAACCTTTGTCAACATCAAATAACGAGCTGATCGACCGGTGGCCGAACGAGCGTTTGATCGCTTCCGCGAAAATGCGCGATACCGATGCGACTTTGATTTTCGGTGATTTCACTTTCAATGGCAGCGTGTCGGTCACCACCAACTGCGCGAGCCGGCTGGCATTGATGCGGTCGATCGCTTTGCCCGACAGCACAGCGTGCGTGCAGGCCGCAAACACCTTTGTCGCGCCAGCGTTCAACAGCGCCTCAACCGCGTTGCACAACGTTCCTGCCGTGTCCACCAGATCATCCACGATCAAGATGGTCTTGCCGTGGACGTCGCCGATAATGTTCATAACCTCAGCCACATTCTGGCGAGGGCGTCTCTTGTCAATCACCACAAGTTCGGCTCCGAGCCGCTTTGCATAGGCCCGCGCCATTTTAATCCCGCCGACATCCGGAGATGCAACGGCAAGATTCTTCAACCGCCGGTTCTTAAAGTATTTCCCAAGAACGACTGAAGAATACAGATGATCCACCGGCAAATCAAAGAACCCCTGAAGCTGCGGAGCATGGAGGTCCATCGTAACCACGCGGTCCGCGCCGGCTTTTGCCACAAGATTCGCAATCAGCTTGGCGGTTATCGATACGCGTGGTTGATCCTTCCGATCCTGTCGGGCATATCCGAAGTACGGGATCACCGCCGTCACTTTCCGTGCAGATGCCCGACGGGCTGCATCCATCATGATGAGCAGTTCCATCAGATTCTCTGCCGGGGGGTTCGTTGATTGGACAATGTAGACGTCGCATCCCCGGATATTCTCGCCGAACTTCACCCACAACTCCCCGTCACTGAAGGTCTTGATCTCAACATCGCCAAGCGGTTTGCCAATAGCATCAACGATACTTTGTGCGAGCGCTGGATTGGAGCGACCTGAGAACACCTTTAAACTGGGCATTGGACAGGGTCCTGAATAGTAAGCTTACAAAGATAGCCAAACGGGGTCATTTATGCAAGCTTCTTGTTCATGGTGATTTGTTTTGTTGACTTTTTACTTGGTTTTGGCTAGTATGAAAGATAACGATGTCCTTCAGGGAGTTCCCAATGTCCTCGACCGCAAAAGCAGAAGTGCACTCTCTCGCCGGGTCCAGATCCTCAATTCTCTCGCAGGCCCTGTGGACTGCTGGGTTTGCCCTTGCGACAGCTCTGGCTGCCAGGATTGAGATTCCACATTACCCGGTGCCGTTCACTCTTCAAACGATGGTGGTCCTTCTTGCGGGGGCTTTCCTTGGATCGCGGAATGGCGCCTTGAGCCAGATCGTCTATTTGGCATCCGGGGCTGCAGGCTTTCCCGTATTCGCCGGCGGAGCGTTCGGTTTCTTGAAATTGGTCGGACCGACCGGAGGGTATCTGCTGGCGTTTCCCGTAGCAGCGGCGGTTGTAGGATATATGTTGCGCGAACGCCGTTCGCCGGGCTTCGTCACGCTTTCCATGGCGGCCGGACTTCTGGTCATTTTCACAGCCGGCACGATACATCTCTACGCATTCTCGATACGCGATGTGAGCACCGCGTTTTCTGCGGGCTTCCTCATTTTCTCGTGGTGGGATGCGCTGAAGCTCGGTGCAGCCAGCATGATCTATTTCGAACTCTCGAAACGCTGGCCGAAGCTCGGCTGATAAGCAGGGTCGAGGGGTTAGGGTCTGGGGTCTAGGAGCGATTCTCGTCGCTGCGTCTACGACCTAGACCCTCGTCCCCAGATCCGAGACCCTGCCTGCACTACACCTGCAAATACTCCGCCCACTTCCTGTACAATTCCGCCGTCGCTTTCACATCCCCGAGACAATACTCGGCAATTTCCCGGTATTTCCTCTCACCGAAGAGTCTCCCCACATCCAATCCAGTCACGCCGCTTTCTTTCGGACTTTTGATGCCGAATGCTTTGCAGTAGAAATCCAGACTAAACTTCCGCATCGCGCTGTAGAACGTGAGTTGGTCGAGGAGATCGCAGTGGTCGTTGACGGCGTAGCGGTTGCCCATCAGGTTGCGGCTTGGTTTTACACCAAGCAGCGCCGAACGCGCCATCACAAACGGACAGTCGAACCCCCGGCCGTTGAACGTGACAAACTGCTTGTAGTGGACGATGGACTTCCAGAAGTGCGCAAGCATTTCCTGCTCGGTGCAGGGAATCAGCTGCACCAGGCCTTCGTCAATGAACGCCGATTCGAGTCCTTCCGCGAGGAAGAATACTTTGCCCTGGCGCGTATCGGGGTTAAGCATTCCGATCGTCACTATTTGTGCGGTGAAGGGGGTGAGACTCAATCGCTGGATAGTCTCTTCGCGCTCTTCTTCGGTCTTCGCGAACTTCAACAGGTACTCCTGTTGTGATGCATCGAATGACGCGAAGGGGAATGCGAGGGTTTCGACGTCGAACACCACTCTATTCATCATTGGCGCTGTCTTCCTCCGGGAAATGTAGGGACTTCAAAACTGTGTTGATCGTTGACCATGAGTATCCCCGGCGGGCGAGGTGCGCGGAGATTCTGTTGCGTGTCTTCCGCGGATCGCCGGGAGCGGGAGAATGTTGAAGTCGTCGTTGATACACAATGGCTGTTTGCCGTGCCACATCAATCATGTCAACATCGGTCAGCGTTTCGCTTAGAGCGCCATCGACAACCCGGCGTGGGACACCGAGCATCAGAAGCTTCCGACGGAGCTGGATCTCGCCGAGAGGTCGCAGTGTGAGGCTATTGCGGATGAATGAGCGGGCGAACGCGGCATCGTTCACCAGTCCGGCCATGCGGAGTTCGACGAGAATCATTGATATCGTTCCGTCGGCGAACTCTTTTTCACGCAGGCGGTCGACGATCTCCTTTTCGGATCGCGGACGGTGGGCGAGCAGACGCAGGGCTGCACTCTTTGCGGAGAGGAGCGTCTCCCGGGCGATCAGATCATCAACCTGAGACCGGGATATCTCGTCGCCCACGCGCAGCCCCGCACGGAGGAAGGTCTCCTTGCTGAGGCCGATCAAGAACTCGCCGTCCGCAAATATGCTCACGCGGCCGGGAGTTCTTTTCTGGGTTTCAATCTTCGTGATTCGCACCGCAGTGGCGCGCAGCGATCACTTTTTCTTTGGAGGTTCGGGTTTCGCGGGAGTTTTGACTTCAAGAGCCTCCGGCTTTGACGGCTTTGGGTCGGCAGCCGGGTTTGCTGCGGAGGTGCCGTTCGGCATCGGAAGACCGAGCTTCGCACGTGTTTCGCGTTCGACCGAGAGCAGAAGCTTGTCATTCTCCTGCAGGAATTTCTTGACCATATCGCGCCCCTGCCCGATGCGATCTTCCTTGTAGGAGAACCAGGAGCCGGCTTTTGCGATGATGTTCTGCTCGACGGCCACATCGATCAGATCACCGAGTTTCGATATGCCCTCGTTGTAGAGGATGTCAAATATTGCCTCGCGAAAGGGGGGCGCGACCTTGTTCTTGACAACCTTAACGCGTGTGCGATTGCCAATGATGTTCGTGCCGTCTTTGATGGCTTCGATACGGCGCACGTCAAGGCGAACGGAGGCATAGAATTTCAGAGCGTTGCCGCCTGTGGTCGTTTCGGGATTGCCGAACATCACGCCGATTTTCATGCGCAGCTGGTTTGTGAAGATGACAGAGGTCTTGGACTTGCTAATCGCAGAGGTGAGTTTGCGCAGCGCCTGGGACATGAGACGGGCTTGCACGCCCATGCTCGGATCACCCATCTCTCCCTCGATCTCTGCGCGGGGAGTTAATGCGGCCACCGAGTCGATGACGATCACATCCAGTGCACCGCTGCGCACGAGTGTTTCGACGATTTCGAGTGCCTGCTCGCCAAATTCCGGTTGCGACAGGAGGAGGTTGTTGGTGTCAACCCCCAGTTTCTTGGCGTAGTTCATATCCATGGCATGCTCGGCATCGACAAACGCGCAGATGCCGCCGCGGCGTTGTGCTTCGGCAATCACGTGGAGGCAGAGGGTGGTTTTGCCTGACGATTCCGGACCGAACACTTCGATAACACGTCCACGAGGTATGCCACCGATGCCGAGGGCGGCGTCGAGGGAGATCGATCCCGTTGAAATGACCTCAACTTGCTGAATGGGACCCTCGCCCAACCTCATGACGGCGCCCTTACCGTGTTGCTTTTCGATCTGATCGATTGCGATTTTCAGCGCTTGCGCTTTTGCGTCTTTCTCGTCAGCCATGGACGTCTCCGGTATTTCCTATTAATAGCGTGAGAGTATCTGATTTTCGATTCGATGCACTAATATATGCGTCCGGACCGTACTTATGGGATCATTGTCTGATCCAAATCCTGACCTGGCCCGGAGAGTCGCGTTCTGACCCCGTCGCCGCCTCATTCGCACTCGCAGGCACGAGATCCTAGACTCCGGATCCGGCTTGTCTTCCCGCCAGCTGTGCCCTCGCCACCAACGAATAGACTGACCCGCCTGCACCGAGGGTGCTCTTGACCAGGTCAATCTCTTGAATCATCACGAGTGGGCTTTTCAAGGTAACGGTTTCCATCATTCCAAGCAACACGGCGAGTCTGCGAGTGCTTTTGACGCGTCCGAGAGTCACGTGGGGATGCAATGCACGTCGTTCACGCTCGAACCCGAAACGGGACACGTTCTCCTCAACCGCCTTGAAGAGCCATTTGATGCCATCCTCGGGATCCTTCATTCCCGCCCAGAGGATACGCGGGTCGCCCCGGTCCGGAAAGCATCCGATGCCTTCGTAGGCGACGCTCAATGGTTGGGTTGCCGATCCGATTTCGTGCAGGGCGTCGGCGACCCGTCGAACAAGTTCTTCCGGCGTGTCGCCCAGGAACTTGATCGTGCAGTGAAGTTTTTCGGTGGGTTCCCACTTTACGTCTGCCAGGGATTCACGAAGAATATCGCGGGCCTCGGCGAGGCGGGGGAGGACCGAAGTGGGTGTGGGTATGGAAATGAAGAGTCGGATCATGACGAAGGAGCGTCTATACAGATCCCGTATCCATGGATCAGGGAGAGGTGAGTCTTCTCCGGACCATTTCCAGTGCTGCCTGTGAGGCACGCTCCTTGATGAGCGTGCGCGAGCCGCCGAACTGATGCTCGACTGCGACAGTCTCCTGTCCACTCGCAAATCCGATCCAGACCAAACCCACGGGTTTCTCTTCCGTGCCTCCGGTCGGGCCCGCGATGCCTGTTGTGGATAGGCCGATGTCGGTTCCAGCCAGGCGGCGAACTCCGGCAGCCATGGCTTTGGCTACTTCATTGCTGACAGCCCCGTAGGTCTTGATGAGCTCTTCCGGCACACCCAGCAGTTCTGTCTTTGACCGATTGCTATACGCGACCAGGCCCCGCTCGACATACGTCGAACTCCCGCTTACGTTTGTCAGCTTGTTCAGTATGTATCCGCCGGTACAGGATTCGGCGACAGCGATGGTCAGCTTGCGTTCGGACAACATCCTTCCGAGTACCTCTTCCAGTTCTTCCTTCTCCACGCCGTAGATGAACTTGGCGATGCGCACACGAATACGCTCCTCGACTTCGTGCACCCGCCGCTTTGCTGCATCGGGGTTGGTGTCAAGCACAGTAATCCGGAGTCGCACCCCGGTTGGTGCAGGGAGGAAAGCGAGCTTTGCGCCCTGCAGCAAGGTCTCGATATCCCCCAGTCGCTCAGCCAACACGCTCTCGGGGATCCCCGTCGTTCTCAATGTCCGGTGTCGTAGTGTTATGACACCCGCCAGTGGTGAGAGGAGGGGGATCACCGACCGGTCGACCATTTCTTTCATTTCGTATGGCACGCCAGGCAGTACGATGAATCTCTTCTGTCCGTCTTTGAATACGAATCCTGCCGCCGTGCCGACCGGATTCTCGATCAATTCAGCTTTCCGGGGAACCATCGTTTGCTCTTCGGAGGACACCGTCCATTGCATATTCCGGCGCTTCCAGAGTTCCTGGATGTGCCTGCGCACCTGGTCGTTGCTGACGAGATCGCTGTCGAAGAATGTGCAGACCGCCTTCTTCGTGATATCGTCATGTGTTGGCCCGAGTCCTCCGGTGACAATGACGGCGTCGTATTTCTCCCAGGCAGACCGGAATGCCGGGAGAATCTGATCCAGTTCATCGCCCACGCTCGTCATGCGTGCCACGCGGATGTTGATGAGATTCAACTGTTCTGCGATATAGGCCTGGTTGGTATTGATGACCTGCCCGATGAGCAGTTCGTCGCCGATGGTAAGGATTTCTGCGATCATAGAATGTAGGGTCTCGCGTTGAAGTCACAACGTGGTGCGATGATGCTCCCGCGATGTCAGGCTTGTGAGTTGCTTAGAGTCCCAGTCGAACCCAGGCATACCAAACCGCCTGAGTGGTAATGTTGGCATAGATGCCAGCGATCACGTCGTCGAGCATAATGCCCCACCCGTTGGGGATCTTTTCAATGTTGCGTGCAGGTTGTGGTTTGAGAATATCGAAAACCCGGAATGCGAGGAACCCGATGATCATCACTGGAACGGTTTTCGGCAGGAAGAGGAGGCTGATCCATATCCCGACGATCTCGTCGATCACAACGATCGATGGATCGGCCGTCACATGCTCTCCCTGCTGGAACAGCTGCTTGGATAATTCAGCACTTCGTGTCAGCCGGTGGCCGACCACTGCTGCAACACGGGCAGAGGACCACACGCCGACGAAAAAACCGGCAACGACCATAGTACCGAGCACGAGTGGATCTTCTGCGCCAGGAATACCATAAAAGAGCAACCCTACGAGTGTGCCGAACGTGCCTGAAATCCAAGGGATGTAACCGCTGAACAGACCTGTGGCGATCAGCTGAGGAAGAAAGGGGATACGCGGTGATTGGCCTTCAGGCGGATCTCCGCCAGTGGAGTTGTTCGAAGAGTTCACGGATCATCTTTCTGTTATCGAACAGGTAGGCTATCCCGGTCCCGACTGTGGACAGGGTGACAAGAAGCATCATACCAAACAGGACCTGGGGATGCATCAGGCTATTGATCGTGAAACCCCATTCCTGATACACCATGGGGATGCTCCGGAGGACGTACAGAATGAGAATATAGTAGATAACGACGAACTCGCCGAAGGTCTTGGCCTGGGCTCCTCGCGATGTGACAATCGGCTGGTCATGCAATTCAGCATAACTGCGAAGTCCGGTCATAAGAAAGTCTCTGAAGATTACCACCCAGACCATCCAGGCGTCGACCAATCCCAGACTTGCATACGCGAGCAGAGCGGCAGAGGAGAGGATCTTATCGGCCAGGGGATCAAGAAATTTCCCCCAGCGCGTGGTATATCCCATTTTCCGCGCAATCCATCCATCGTACCAGTCGGTAAGTGCAGCAAAGATGAACACGGCCAGAGAAAGCTGCCGGAAGGTAAGCGAATCCGAAAGGAGAAACGTGACAAACACCGGCGTCAATACAATCCGCAGCAGCGTCATCTGGTTGGGAAGATTGAGCTCAAATTGGAGTCTAGGCATGAACGATTGCCGGAAGAGGGGACAAACAAAAAAGCCATCAGGTCATGATGATGGCTTTCGTGCTATCAAGACTTGCGGTACGTCAGGCGGCTTTCGTCACCTTGTTGGATTTCAGGCAGTTTGTGCAGACGGTCATCCGGCGGGTACGGCCGTTGACGTTTGCACGCACCTCCTGCAGGTTTGGCATCCAGCGTCTGCGCGTAAGATTGTGCGCATGAGAGATGTTGTTGCCTGAAATCGGTTTCTTGCCGCAAATATCACACACACGTGCCATCTTTTCACCTCGATTAAAAAATCAGATAAATATAACCAATCGGGTCCATAGAAGCAAGGTTTTTGATCGGTTTTCTTGAATGTCTTTGCCTCTTTCCGTACAATAGTTGTTATGACTGTTCTCGGAATCGAAACGTCGTGTGACGAGACCTCTGCAGCAATCGTGCGGGATGGCCGGGTATGTTCCAACGTGGTTTCGTCTCAGTACGTGCACAGAAAATACGGCGGCGTTGTCCCGGAATTGGCCTCGCGAGCTCACCAGCGCCTCATCACACAGGTCGTGCGGGAAGCTCTTGACATCGCCGGTTGCCGGAACGCAGATCTGGATGCTGTCGCGGCGACTTTCGGACCGGGTCTCGTTGGTGCGCTCCTGGTCGGGCTGAATTTTGGCAAGGCTCTGGCATACGGTCTTGGAGTCCCATTCGTCGGAGTCAACCACATGGAAGGGCATCTGTACTCTGTGCTGCTCCATGATCCTGCGCCGACCTTCCCCTTCCTCTCGCTGATTGTCTCGGGGGGGCACACGATGCTGGTGCATGTTGAGGGACCATTCAGGCATCAGGTTCTCGGGCAGACCCGAGACGATGCCGCGGGGGAAGCATTTGACAAAGTGTCAAAGATGCTCGGGCTTGGATACCCCGGCGGGCCGCGCATCGATGCTCTCGCGTCGCGGGGAAACGCTCGCGCAATACGATTCCCGCGAGCTTTCCTCGACCCTGGGAGTGTGGACTTCAGCTTCAGCGGAATAAAGACGGCCGTGCTGTATCACCTGCGGGACAACGGGGCTCCTCAGTCGGACGCTGCACTTGCTGACTTCTGTGCGAGTTTTCAACAATCGGTTGTTGACGTTCTTGTGCAGAAGACCATGCGTGCCGTTGAGTTGACGCACGTATGTGACGTGTCAATAGCCGGAGGAGTGTCGGCCAATGCCGGCCTTCGTGCCGGTCTCGGTGCAGCATGTGCCGCCGCAGGGCTGAGCCTCTTCACGCCCCGTCTTGAGTACTGTATGGATAACGGTGCGATGATAGCCTATGTCGGGTGGATGAAACGCGCACGAGGGATACAATCGCCTCTTGATCTCACCGCAGTAGCCGGACTGGAGCTTGCCTGAACAGATGCTTTCGTCGACTTCATCCCGGCCGATCCTTCATTCCATTCTGATCGGCATCGTCATCCTGATCGTGGCCGGTGTTGCCTTCCTCTCGTACGCATTCTACTGGCCCAATTCGTTTCCAGACCAGTCAGAACGCTTGGTGTATGTTTCCCGTGGCGCGAAGTTTCCGATGATCATGGACTCTCTCGAACGCGGCTCAATCATTCGCAGTCGTCTCATGTTCCACCTCACCGCGCGCATGTATGGAGGAACAGACCGACTGCAGGTGGGCAAGTATGTGTTCCATACGGGAATGTCGAACGCGGAGATTTATCTTTCGATACGTGAGGGCCGGAATAACCAGCTGATCACGGTGACCATTCCTGAAGGCCTCCGGGCGCGCGCACAAGCGCGTCTGTTCGCTCGCGCACTTGGTATTGATAGCGTGCGTTATCTTGACCTCGTGAACGACCCCGACGTTGTCCGGAAGTACGGCCTCGAAGGTCCGAGTCTGGAAGGGTATCTTCTGCCCGATACCTACCGTCTGATGTGGGATCAGGAGGAAACGGAAATCGTTGAGAAGCAAGTTGAGGAATTCAAACGGTTCTTTGCCGATTCCCTGCGGGATCGGGCGAGGGTGTTCGGATGGACGGTGCGGCAGGCGGTGACCTTCGCATCGATTGTGGAAGGAGAAGCAGTGCTTGATGAAGAGCGACCGTTGATTGCCGGGGTGTACCACAACCGCCTTCGCATCGGCATGAAGCTTGAAGCTGACCCGACGCTGCAGTACATGTTCCAGGATGGCCCACGGCGTGTTCTCTACACCGATCTTCGGATCGCCAATCCCTACAACACCTACCTCTATCCCGGCTTGCCTCCGGGACCGGTGAACAACCCCGGGAAGGCGTCGATGCTCGCGACGCTGTATCCCCAGCAGCATGGGTACCTGTTTTTTGTCGCGAACACTCATGGCGGACATTGGTTTGCCAGGACCTATGCCGAACATGTGCAGAACGTCCGCAAATATCGAAGGGCCAAAACACGCCGGTGACAGGTGCAATGATGAGAACATATACGCCGAATCGAGTTCTGCTCTCTTCCGCCTTCTTCCTTGGACTCATGTGCGGGGCGCTCTCAGTGTTTCATGGGTGCGCCGGCCAGGTCGTCACCTTCAGGTGGGCCGCCGGATACCATTCCCCCCCTGATCATCAGGTCATACCCGGATAGCAATGCGACCCGGATCGTGCCATCGCACATCGAACTCGAATTCAGTGAATACGTCGACCGCCGCACTGCGGAAGAAGCGGTGTTCATCTCGCCGTATGTCGGTCAGCTGGAATTCGACTGGAGCGGAACGGAGGTCACGATCCGGTTTGGCGAGGAACTCCGGAAGAGCACAACCTACGTAGTCACGGTGGGGACGGATGTCTCCGACCTTCCGGCTCGCGGTGGGAACAAGATGGCCCATGCCTACACGTTGGCCTTCAGCACCGGCGACTCCATTGACCGCGGGATGATCAGCGGCCGGGTCTTCGATGAGCACCCCGATGGCGTCATGATTTTTGCGTACAACCTGCGCGACATCGTTCCTGACACTCTTGATCCAACGCACACACGTCCGCACTATATCATGCAAACCGGAAAAGACGGGACGTTTGGTTTGAGGAATGTCGCTTTCGGAACCTACAGGGTCATTGCGGTGCGCGATGAGTATCGCAATCTGCTCTATGACCGGGAGGTGGACCAATTCGGTGTTGCAACGGAGGACGCTGTCATTGACGGCAGAATGCCAGAAGTGCGCGGCGTCTGGTTCCGTCTGTCGAAAGAAGACACGACGCGCCCATTTCTTGCAAGTGTGAACGCCCTTGACGCGAGACACCTTCTTGTCCGGTTCAGTGAGCCCGTTGATACTCTTGCTTTTCCCCGGGCGGTCTTTTCTTTCTCTGACACGGCGTCAAAGGCCAGGCTTGCCATTGGCGCACAGTATCAAAACATGGGAAATCAGGCGCTTGCGAATATCGAAACTGCCGAACCGATGGACAGCGCCAGAGTGTACCGACTGGCTGTGCGAGGAATACTGGATCGTGCAGGCAACCGGTTAGATTCCAACAATGCGTCGTCTGCGTTCAGCGGGCCATCGGCTCCGGATACCGTCAAGCCCTACCCCACGATCCGGGGGGTAATGGACAGCGTCAGGGCTCTTGCTCTCGTTCCTGTCTTTGAGGTGGATTTCCGAAGGCCGGTGGATCTTTCAACCGTCATCCATGGCATAACACTGCGGGATAGTTCTGCCCGAACAGTACCGATCGAAGTTCGCCCACGCACGCCGGCGGAAGTCTTTGTGTTTCCGTCAGCGCCTCTGAAATCATTTGCCTGGTACGTGATCAACATTTCGCTGGATTCGTTGCGCGACAGCAGGGGAGTGCACTGGCACGATTCGCTGTATGCGTTGCGGTTCCAGACTCTTGATTCCCGCCTGCTCGGTACGATTGAGGGAACCCTGGCAGGATCGTCCGGTGGACACGGGGCAGTGGTATCGGCGAGGACGACGGATCGCACGCCGCAGCGCACCGTCGATATTCGTGTCGATAAGCCCGGAAAATTTCTTATAGACCAGCTTCCCGAAGGGCGGTATTTCATCGATGCCTTTGAGGATCTGGACGGAGATGGTCGATTCCGGGCGGGTCTACCGTATCCGTTTGTGCCCAGCGCGCGTTTTACAGTCTATCCGGACACAGTGAAAGTGCGGGCGAGGTGGAGTGTAGAGGGAGTGCAGGTTCGATTCCGATAAAGATCAATTGACAACAGTCGATTGCGGATCGACCATTGTCAATTGGATTTGTATCACTTGATTTCGGGCTCCTGCTCCGGCGGCGGTGGTGGCGGAGCCGGGGCTGGCCGCCGTCCGATGTTCTTGTAGACTCTCTCAGGCACGGCCCACGCGTCGACGAAACCCAACTCATTCATCACGCGTGCAAAACGATCCGCATCGAGCTTTGCAAGAAAATTCCCTGCGCGGATTTTGTAGCTTGGCGAAGCATAGTCCATATAGAACCATTCTCCCGGGAACATGGCTTCCAGGTCTGCCTTTTTTGCGCTCGCCAGGTCAATATCTGTTGTTGAGAACGCCTGCACTCTGAATCCCTGCACCATCTCGCTTGCGGATGGCAGCGGCGAATCGCCCGGGTTTCGCGCTTGTGCAGTGTCCACAGGGTGAAGCGCCATTGCCTGTGCGCGTGCTTGCTCCGGATCATGGTCGGATGGCCGGAAGGATGCTTCAGCCACGCGGATCTGATCTTCACCATTGCGCCCCTGGTCGCCGGTCGTTTGCCTGGATGAGGAACAGCCTGCCAGGAGTCCGGCAACCAGAAGGGCTGCCGGGATCCGCCGGAGATCCCATGTCCGTTCTCGACGTGACATTAGCTCGCCTTCTGGGGTTCACCCGATTCGCCACCGACTATGCGTACGCTCGCACTTGCCCCGATCCGATCGGCGCCGCTGGCCACCATCGCCAGAGCGTCTTCGCGGCTGCGAACGCCGCCGGCGGCTTTGACGCCCATTGCGTTGCCCACGACCCGGCGCATGAGTGCGATATCGCCGGCTGTGGCACCCCCCTTGGCAAACCCCGTCGACGTTTTGACGAAGTCCGCGCCCATCTTCTTCGCCAGCATGCAGGCCTTCACCTTTTCTTCATCGGTGAGCAGTGCAGTTTCGATGATCACTTTTGTGAGCACTTTCTGACGCCGGGCGGCATTGACGACTGCAGCAATGTCGCGCGCGACGTACTGCATGTCCCCTGCCTTGAGCATGCCGATGTTGATGACCATATCTACTTCCTGTGCGCCGTCGCGTATCGCCTGCTCGGTCTCGAAGGCTTTTGCCGCCGTGGACGTTGCACCTAACGGGAAGCCGATAACCGTACAGACCCGCACCGGCGAGCCACGGAGCAGGCGGGCGCACAGAGGCACGTATCCGGCGTTAATGCACACGCTGGCGAAGATGAAGTTCCGGGCTTCTTCGCAGAGCTTTTGCACTTCACCGGGTGTCGCTTCGGGTTTCAAGAGGGTGTGATCGATCATGCGGGCAAGATCAGCCGAGACTCCGCCGGCAGCTTCGATGCCTCCTCCTGCGGTGACGCGGGAAGCGCCGCTACTGACGATGTTCCTGACCGCTTCGGCGTTGTGCACGACGCACAAACCGTCAATGCATACTCCGACCTTGCAGTCACCCCTGCAGGAGTGACTGCTGGAAGTTCCGAGTTTTTCCGCGACTACCTCGCGGATGATCCGTTCAATGACCTGTCGATCCATAGTGCCTAATATAGCCGAAAGATCCGAAGAAGCAACGGTCAGTCAGGAAACACCTTGCCCGGATTCAGAATGCCTGCCGGATCGAAGACTTTCTTAATCTCCCGCATCAAGCGAAGCTCCACCGGGGACAGGGCGATGGGCAGATATGACTTCTGCGAGAATCCGATGCCGTGTTCCGCTGAAATGGTGCCGCCCAGTGAGACCACGAAGGTAAACAGCTCCCGGATCGCGGGGTCGATCACCCGTTCCCAGGTCTGCTCATCCATGGTGCCCTTCAAGATGTTGATATGCACGTTGCCATCGCCGGCGTGGCCATAGCAGATAGTTGTCAGACCATATCCGTCACAAATGCTCTTCGCCCCTGCTACCAGTTCCGGCAGCCTGGCACGCGGGACGACGGTGTCTTCCTCACGGTATGCTGAGATGGACTTCACGGCCTCGCCGATGCCACGCCGCAGGGCCCAGACTTCCTCGATCTTTGCGCGATCTTCCGCCAGAAGGACATCGACGGCATGATGTGCTTCCACGGCTTCGGCAATGACCTGGATTTCTTCCGATAGCGATTCTTCGTGGTAGCCGTCCACTTCGATGAGCAGTTGTGCAGCTGCATCGCCGTTCGGGAAGCGTTTCCCCTGGCGTTCCTCGGCCGCCTGCACCGCAGCACGTTCCAGGAACTCGATGGCCGACGGGGTAATACCGCGCTGAAAGATTGTCGCGACTGCTGCCGCAGCATCTTCCAGGGTTGCAAATGCCACGAGGATGACCTTCCGGTATTTCGGGAGGGGGATGAGACGGAGCATGACTTTGGTGATGACGGCAAGGGTTCCTTCGCTCCCGACGATCAGTTGTGTCAGATTGTATCCTGACACGTTCTTCAATACGCGGGCGCCCGTGGTGAACACCTCGCCGTTCGGCAATACCGCTTCAAGGCCGATAACGTAGTCCTTTGTCACGCCGTACTTCACCGCATGGGGTCCACCCGCGCATTCGGCGAGGTTCCCGCCGATATGGCAACTTCCACGTGATGCGGGGTCAGGGGGGTAGTACAGCCCGAGCTCTTCAACCGCCTCCTGGAGCTTCTGCGTGATAACACCGGCTTCGACCACCGCCTGAAGATTGCGTTGATCAATCTCGAGAATGCGGTTAAACCGTTCCATCGAAAGGAGAATGCCGCCGTGTACCGGCAGTGCGCCCCCGGAGAGCCCGGTGCCACCCGCGCGCGGAGTGACAGGAATCTGGTAGCGTGTAGCCAGCGCCAGAATGGCAGAAACCTCGTGCGTCGTACCGGGTTTCACCACTACTTCCGGTTCGAACACCAGATCTTCGGTTTCATCCTGGCCATACAGCAAAAGCGCTTCATGGTCGGTTGTGACGGCATCCGGTCCGGTTATCGAGCGGAGTTCAGCAACTATGGTACTGGTGATACGAGCCTGAGGCATGTGTGGTCCCGGTTACGATTTCAGCCGTTCCAGATTCTTCTCCAACTTTTCCATGGTGTGCGCGAACGCGTCGAGCTTCTCCCGCTCTTTGTCGACAACCTCCTTTGGTGCTTTTTCGACAAAGCTCTCGTTGTTCAGTTTGCGGCGGACGCCCTCCAGCATTGACGCCACACGGTCGATTTCCTTCTGCAGGCGTGCACGCTCCACCTCGAGATCGATTACTCCTTCGAGCGGCACAAAAAGCTCTTCGCCATCCACAACGGAGCTGGCCGCGGTCTTTGGGACGCTTTCACCGCTCAGAAATGTCAGTGATGTCACGCGGGCGAGACGCTGCAGGTATCCTTCATAGCGACGCACGCTGTCTGCTGAATGACCGTGACTGATCCGCATCTGGAGGGTAATCTCCCTGGAAGGCGGAATAGTCATGTCGCTCCGGAGGGTGCGGAGTGCGTCGATCACATTCTGCACGAAGGCCATCTCCTGATCGACGTCGGGTGCGATGAACGAGGTATCGACGGCGAGGAGCTGTGCATGCATAATGGATTCCGGCGGCTTCCGGTGACGGATGTTCTGCCAGAGCTCCTCGGTGATGAACGGCATCAGAGGATGCAACAAGCGTAACGCGGCATCATAGATGTCAAGCGCGCGTGAAACCACGGCTTTCTTCACATCATCCGGTTCATTGCCGTAGAGGCGTGACTTGACCATCTCGAGATACCAATCACAGTAGTCGTGCCAGAAGAAATCGTAGATGCTTTTTGCGATCTTGTTGATCTCGTACTCCCGCAAACCACCGAACACTCCTGCAGTGGTGGAGTGCAGCCGTGAGAGGATCCAACGGTCCGCAAGGTCAAGATGATCCAGATTGCATGCGCCGGACTTCGCGACTGCGGTGCTTCGCCGATCTGGTCACGGTTCATCAGGAGGAAGCGCCCGGCATTCCAGATCTTGTTGGCGAAATTGCGACCCAACTCATTCTTCTCGCGCGAGTAGAGAATGTCCTGCCCGAGTGGTGCAAGGTAAAGAATGGTGAAGCGCACAGCGTCGGCCCCGAACTCGGCAATCAGATCCAGCGGTTCGGGCGAGTTGCCGAGCGACTTGGACATCTTACGTCCCTTTTCGTCGCGCACGAGGCTTGTGAAATAGACGTCGTGGAAGGGGATATTCTTTGCCGGGTCGTTGCTCCCGGTAAAGCTCGGTCCGAACTTCAGGCTCGCCATGATCATGCGCGCGACCCAGAAGAAAATAATATCGGGAGCGGTGACGAGGGTGCTTGTCGGGAAGAAATAACGCAGGTCTTCCGCCTTGCCAAGTTCCTTCTCGCGCGGCCAATCGTGCACGGAAAATGGCCAGAGCCACGACGAGAACCAGGTATCGAGGACGTCGTCATCCTGACGCAGGTTCGTGCTTCCGCACGTCGGGCACCGATCGGGCGCGGTGCGACGAACGATCGGTTCCGGACAGCCGGGCCGGATGGCTTCTCCCTGGCAGAACCACACCGGAATGCGATGACCCCACCAGAGCTGGCGGGAAATACACCAATCGCGGATGTTCTCCATCCAGTGCTCGTAGACCTTGACCCACCGGTCCGGGTAGAACCGGATGGTGCCGTCGTTGACGACGCGCAGTGCGGATTCGGCAAGCGGTTTCATCCGCACGAACCACTGATCGGAGAGATACGGCTCAATCACTGTGTCGCAACGATAGCACCGCCCGACGTTATGTACGTGCTCTTCGGTCTTGACGAGCAATCCTTCCTTCTCGAGATCCTCGAGCACTTGTCGCCGGGCATCGTAACGATCCATGCCGCGGTATTTGCGCGGGGCATTTTCGTTGAGCTTCGCCGAGACGTCAAAGATGTTGATCTGTGGCAGGTTGTTGCGTTGCCCGATCATGAAATCGTTCGGATCATGTGCGGGGGTCACCTTTACCATGCCTGTGCCGAACGCAGGGTCAACGAAATCATCTGCAATAATGGGAATCTCGCGGTCGGTCAGGGGGAGAAGAGCCTGTTTCCCCACAAGGTGGGCATAGCGCTCGTCTTTGGGGTGTACCGCGATCGCGGTATCACCGAGCATGGTTTCCGGACGGGTAGTCGCGACCGTGAGAAACTTGCCGGTCAGCGCGGATGTGTTGTCGCTGAGGATCGGGTACCTGATATAATAGAGCTTCCCCTTCTGTTCGAAAAAGTTCACCTCATCGTCACTGATGGCGGTATGGTCTTTCGGGCACCAGTTTACGATATACTTGCCGCGATAGATCAGGCCTTCTTCGTAGAGCCGCACGAAGACCTCGCGCACTGCGGCAGAAAGGCTTTCGTCCATGGTAAAGCGTTCGCGTTCCCAATCACAGGATGCGCCGAGTTTGCGCAGCTGTTTGATGATGACACCGCCATATTGCTTTCGCCATTCCCACACCCGCTCGATGAACTTCTCGCGTCCAAGATCGTGCCGGGTCTTTCCCTCTTTCGTCAGAGAACGTTCCACCACGTGTTGCGTGGCGATGCCGGCGTGGTCCGTTCCCGGGATCCAGCATGACTCATCGCCCATCATGCGATGGTACCGGATAAACGCATCCTGAAGAGTATTATTCAGGATGTGCCCCATATGGAGGACACCGGTGATGTTGGGGGGAGGAATGACGATTGTGTAAGGTTTCTTCCCGGGGTTCACCCGGGAGCGGAAGAGGTGATTGTTCTCCCAGAATTCATACCATTTCTCTTCCACTTGCTGGGGGGAATAGACTTTCGGCAGCGACGAGTCTTGTGACAGTTCTGACAATCAGATGCTCCAACGCGTTGTTTTCGGGTAAACTATAATCTACTGTTTTGGCCCATGATTTTCAATGTGTTGGTGTGCGGAGAATGGGCCGACATACGCCGTGAGCGTCGCCGATGCCCTCAATTTCCGCGACCATGGACATCACCCGGCTGTACTGGCCCGACTCCTTCGGGTGTTCCGGTGAAGATGAGATCGCCGGGCTCGAGAGTGAATATGGTAGATATGTAGGCGAGTACTTCGTCCAGGCGGAAGATCATGTTCCGGGTTGTTGAGTGCTGTTTCAGGGTTCCATTAACGGCCAGCGAGATGGTCAGATTATGAGGATCGGGAACAGCGTTCCGGGCAACAAAGGAGGAGAGGGGGGCCGAAGTGTCAAAACCTTTTGAGACGGCCCAGGGGAGCCCCTTCTGCTTGGCATTTGCCTGGACATCGCGAAGGGTCATATCGAGGCCGACCGCATACCCCCCGATGTGACTTATTGCGTCCGGGCGGGGGATCCTGCTTCCCCCTTTGGTGACAAGTGCCACCAATTCCACCTCGTGGTGGAGTTCATGGGAGAAGTGGGGAACGATGATCGTCCCGCCGTCGGCGAGTATCGCGGTCGAGGGCTTCAGAAAGAGGACCGGTTCCCCGGGGATGTCGGCCTTCATTTCTTTCGCGTGTTCAACGTAATTTCGCCCGAGGCAGACAATTTTGCCTGCGGTCAGCTTTGTCTTTGCTGTCTTTGAATTGCACAGTTGCCATGGATCGACCCGATTGAGCATGTTGGAGAGTTCGAATGAATATACCGGTGGAAGACAAGAATCGCAAACGAAGAGATCGGTTACTCCTTGCAATTCCCCGCAATTCTCTCTACCATCTCGCTGGATCTCTTTGTTCTATCCCCTTCGGAGTTCTCATGGCAACGACCTATGCCCAGGCAGGTGTGGATATCGCCGCCGGTGAAGAGTTCGTCCGGCACATCAAGCGCTCTGTCCGTTCGACGTTCACGCCGGCCGTTCTGCGTGACATAGGCGCATTCGGTGCTTTCTATGACGCGCGTTTTCCGCGAATGCGATCACCGGTTCTCGTCTCCAGTGTCGACGGGGTCGGAACAAAACTTATGGTGGCACGTCTTGCGGGGCGGCATGATACGGTCGGCCAGGATCTCGTCAATCACTGTGTCAATGACATTCTCGTGTGCGGTGCGAGGCCGCTATTCTTTCTCGATTACTATGCGACGGGCCGGCTGGATCTTGCCACTGCTACGCAGGTCATCGCCGGTTTTGCCAAGGCCTGCAAAGAGAATGGTTGTGCGCTGGTTGGAGGCGAGACTGCCGAAATGCCCGGAATGTACAATGACAAAGACTATGATCTGGCCGGGACCATAGTCGGCATCGTTGAGAAGAAGAACATCATAGACGGACGGCGGATCAAACGCGGGGATCGCTTGATCGGGTTGCCGTCCACGGGTCTTCACACGAATGGGTTCTCTCTAGCGCGTGCTGTTCTCCTCCGCGAATACGAAGTCTACGCGCAGGTGCCCGATCTCGGGACTTCTCTGGCCGATGCGTTGCTCACCGTCCACCGCTCATATCTTCATCTGATCGAACCCCTCCTCAAAGAATTCACCATTCATGGCCTTTCGCACATAACAGGCGGAGGGATTGTGGGTAACACGATGCGGGTTATTCCCGAGGGCATGTCGCTGGAGATCGACTGGAAGGCGTGGGAACGTCCGGCAATCTTTCAATTAATCCAGCGTATGGGTGAAGTACCCGAGAGTGACATGAGGCGTACGTTTAATCTGGGTGTCGGCCTGATCATTATCGCGTCACGCAAAGAGGCCGATGCCATCCTACGTGCACTGCGTCTCCGTCGTGAGCATCCGATCGTGATGGGAGAGGTGCGGTAGGGGAGCAGGTTATCGGGTAGGCTGAGGTTGGGCAAGTTCGCGAAGTTCGAGTTCTTTTGCAGCATCGTCAAAGAAAAGCTTCCAGCGTCTAACGTCGGCATTGTACCAGCCGGTCGTACTGTCGAATTGGGCTCGTGTCACACCACGTTTCGCCAGAGCATTCTCACCATTCTGAATTGCCGTTCGTGGATCTGCCCCGGAATTCTTTCCCCGCATCGATTCCTGGAGCAAATCGCAGTATGTCGCCAGGTAAGTTTCCCGTTCGAGCGTTCCGGGCGGGTTCTTACCTTTCTGGCATCCAGCCGCGACACAGCAGACGAAGAGTACTATCGAGAGCCGCATAGCTGAAGGATACGCGATTATGTTGAGGGAATCAACAGTTTTTGATGGTTTCCTTGACTTTTGAGGGCAGAATTGGTATCTTTTAGTTCACTTTTGACACTTTCCTTCACGATCCTTAAGCTTATGCCCTCAACTTCTGACTTCCGACCAGGTTTGGTAATCAAGTACAACAGCGAGTTATGGACAATCGTCGAATTCCAGCATGTGAATCCAGGCAACTGGCGGGCATTTGTGCGAACGAAGCTGAAGAACCTGAAAAGCGGCAAAGTGATAGAGAACAGGTTCCGTGCCGGCGAAGCGGTCGAAATCAGACGGATTGAACGGAAGGAGTTCCAATTCCTGTACCATGATGGAAACGGGTATGTTTTCATGGACAAGGGAACCTACGATCAAATCACCGTTGCCCAGGAACAAATTGGTGAAGGGGCCGAGTTTCTTAAGGATGGCGAGTCGGTGGACATTTTGTTCAATGACACGGATATCACCGGCATCGAACTTCCCATAACTGTCGAGCTGAAAGTGACGGAGACGGTTCCGGGTGTTCGCGGCGACAGCGCCAATTCCGGCACGAAACCGGCCAAGGTTGAGACAGGCGCTACAGTGAACGTCCCGTTGTTTATTAATGAGGGGGATCTCGTCAAGATCGATACTCGGACCGGGGGCTACATCGAGCGGGTCAAGAACTAACCCTCACGAAGCGTGGAGACCGCATGGATCTGAGCCTCGTTAAGAAGCTCGTCAAGTTGCTTTCGGAAAGCGATGTGGATGAGATTGAGATTGAGGAGGAAGGGAAGAAAATCCGCATTGCCAAGCATCCTCAGCGCACATCGACTCCGGCAGGACCGGTGATTTGGGCAACGGAAGCTCCGCACCAGGGAGGGGCTTCACCGTCGGTATCTGCTCCGGTGTCTGTATCGCCTCTTGTTCAGGCGGCTGCGCCAGCGGCCTCCATCTCCTCCCCCAACCTAGCGGAAATCCGCTCCCCGATAGTCGGTACGTTCTATCGCGCTCCGGCTCCTGATGCAGCACCATTCGTCCAGGTTGGATCCGACATTCAACCCGGTACCGTCCTATGCATTGTAGAAGCGATGAAGCTGATGAACGAAATCGAATCAGATGTCGCCGGCAGAGTCGCGAAAGTCATGGTGGAAAACGGACAACCGGTGGAATACGACCAGGTCTTGTTCTTGATCCAAAAACCGTAAGCCCGGTCGAAAATCGGAGCCCCCCTTCGTGTTCAAGAAAGTGCTTATCGCCAACCGCGGCGAAATCGCATTACGAATAATCCGCGTCTGCAAACAACTTGGGATCAAGACTGTCGCAGTGTATTCGCAGGCAGATCGTGATTCCCTCCATGTGCGGTTTGCCGACGAAGCTGTGTGTATTGGTCCTCCCTCCAGCAAAGAGAGCTACCTCAAGATTCCCCGTATCATCGCTGCCGCTGAGATTACAAACGTCGATGCCATCCATCCGGGATATGGCTTCCTTGCCGAGAATGCGGACTTTGCCGAAATATGTTCCACCTCCGGCATCAAGTTCATCGGACCAAGTCCCCAGATGATTACATCGATGGGCGACAAGGCGCTCGCGAAGGAGACCATGAAGAAAGCCGGTGTCCCGGTAGTGCCGGGCAGCGAAGGCATGGTGCGCGCACCGGGGGAAGCGGTTGAGATTGCCAAGGTCATCGGGTATCCGGTAATCATCAAGGCAGTTGCAGGTGGTGGCGGGCGCGGTATGCGCATCGTTCGCGAGGAAGCGGAAATGGACGGGGCATTCCGTACCGCAGCGCACGAAGCCGAGCAGGCGTTTGCCAATGCCGGCGTATATATCGAAAAATTCGTCGAACAACCACGGCATATCGAAATCCAGGTCTTCGGGGACCAGCATGGGAATGCCATTCACTTCGGCGAACGCGATTGCTCCGTTCAGCGGCGTCACCAGAAGCTTATCGAAGAGTCTCCATCGCCGTTCGTCGACGAGATTCTCCGTCAGAAAATGGGCGACGCCGCGATTAAGGGATGCAAGGCAGTAGGTTATGAGAACGCGGGGACCATCGAGTTTCTCGTTGACAAGAACAAGAATTTCTATTTCATGGAGATGAACACCAGGATCCAGGTGGAACATCCGGTGACCGAACAGGTGACCGGCCACGATCTGGTGAAGCTGCAGTTCCAGGTTGCTGCGGGTGGACGCCTTCCGCGCAAGAAGATTCCCCAGCGCGGTCATGCCATCGAATGTCGGATCAATGCGGAGGATCCGTCGAAGAACTTCCGCCCGAATCCCGGGAAGATCACGGACTTTCACATGCCGGGTGGGTTCGGTGTGCGTGTGGACACTCACGGCTATACGGGGTATCACGTGCCCCCGTACTACGACTCCCTTATCGCTAAGCTCGTGGTATTCGCACAAACGCGGGAGGGCGCGATCGCAAAGATGGCGGGTGCGTTGGAAGAATTTACGATCGAGGGCATCAAAACGACAATCCCGTTCCATCGTCAGGTGATGCTGGACGAACGCTTCCGCAGCGGCCAATTTGACACGAGCTTTCTTGAGGGGTTCAAGTTCATCCCCGAAGCCTGAGTCCGGGAGTGAAACGTAACACATTGAAAGGGTGAGACAATGGCGGTTCCTGAGAATCTGAAATACACAAAAGACCATGAGTGGATTCTCGTTGAAGGAACAACGGGAACGGTAGGAATCACCGATCACGCACAGGGCGAACTCGGGGATGTGGTCTTTGTTGAATTGCCCGCACCAGGAAAACCGGTGAAGCACGGCGAATCATTCGGCACTATCGAAGCGGTGAAGGCTGTGGCTGATCTGTACGCACCGGTAAGCGGTCAGATCACCGGGACGAACGGAGAGCTTTCGGCGAACCCCGAACTGGTCAACAAAGACCCGTACGGCAAAGGGTGGATGGTGAAAATCGCGATGACGATTCCCGATGAGCTCAAGGGGCTTATGGATGCTGCGGCCTACAAGGCCCTGATCGGCAAGTAATCTCCGCCGCTGCACGAGAAACACAACTATCTCCCATATTCTTCGACGGGCGCGCATGTGCACACGAGATTCCTGTCGCCGTACGGGTTGTTAATGCGCCCCACTGCGGGCCAGAATTTATGTGTGTGTGACCATGGCGCGGGGTAGGCCGCTTTCTCCCTGCTGTACGGCATGGTCCAGCTGTCTGTAACGACAGCCTGTGCAGTGTGAGGTGCATTTTTCAACACGTTTTGTTGACGGTCCGCTTTGCCTTCTTCAATCTCTCCGATCTCCTTTCGGATGGCGATCATGGCATCGCAGAAGCGATCCAATTCCTCCTTCGATTCGCTCTCCGTTGGCTCGATCATCATGGTTCCCGCGACGGGGAACGACACGGTTGGTGCGTGGAACCCGTAATCCATCAAGCGTTTTGCTACATCCTCGGCTTCGATGCCTGCGCTCTCTTTGAACTGTCGCAGATCGATGATGAACTCGTGTGCAACGCGTCCGTTCGCACCGGTGAACACCGCCGGGAAGTGACCTTCGAGTCGTTTGGCCATATAGTTTGCATTCAGGATCGCCATCATGGTGGCGTGTTTCAGGCCATCACTCCCCATCAGTGCAATGTAGGCCCAGGAAATCAAAACAACATCTGAGCTTCCGAACGGTGCTGCTGAGACGGGACCTATTGCCTTGTCGCCCCCCGTGCAGACCACCGGATGGCCCGGAAGGAATGGTGCGAGGTGCGTGGCGACTGCAATCGGACCCATGCCCGGCCCGCCGCCCCCATGCGGAATGCTGAATGTCTTGTGCAAGTTGAGGTGGCAGACGTCAGCGCCGAGTTCGGCCGGTCGCAAGAGCCCGACCTGGGCGTTCATATTGGCGCCGTCCATGTACACCTGACCCCCATGTGCATGGATGATGGCGCAGATGTCTTTGATCGCTGCTTCGAACACGCCATGCGTTGAAGGGTACGTCACCATGAGCGCCGCAAGACCAGATGTGTACTCTTCAGCTCTCGCTTCCAGATCCGCGACATCGATGTTGCCCTGATCATCGCATTTGATGATGACGACGTTCATGCCGGCCATGACTGCGCTGGCGGGGTTGGTGCCATGAGCGGACGAAGGGATCAGACACACTTTCCGGTGATGGTCACCCCGTGCCTCATGATATGCGCGGATGACCAGCAGGCCCGTATATTCACCCTGCGCACCTGCGTTCGGTTGAAGAGAGACCTCTGCAAAGCCGGTGATATCTGCAAGCCAACCGGAGAGCTGACGGAATACTTCGTGATATCCGGCCGCCTGTTCTTGGGGGGCGAAGGGGTGGAGCGACGCAAACTCCGGCCAGGTGATCGGCATCATTTCCGTTGTTGCGTTTAATTTCATCGTGCAGGATCCCAACGGGATCATGCTGACGTTGAGCGCAAGGTCTCTGGCTTCGAGGCTGTGAAGATAGCGCAGCATTTCGGTTTCGGCGTGATAGCGGTTGAAGACCGGGTGCGTGAGATATGTCGACGCTCTTTTCTGGTTGCCGGCATAGCCGGGCGACAGTGATGCAGCAATGCGCCTGACGTCACTCTCACCACGCCGTCCGCCCGAGAAGATCATCAAGATGTCCCCGAGGTCTTTTGCTGTCGTCGTCTCGTCCAGCGAAATGCCGACGCTGCCGTCCTCGAAATACCGGAAGTTGTAACGGAGCGATTCGGCATATTTCCGGATAGCAGAAAGATGCATCTTTGCCGGGATGATGCGGAGTGTGTCGAAGAAGTCCGTGTGCCGGATCTGATGACCTTCTTCAGCCAGAGCCCGGGCGAGCACGCGTGCTTGCTCATGGATTCTGGTGGCAATGCGCATCAGGCCATCCGGTCCATGATAGACAGCATACATGCCCGCCATCACCGCGAGCAACACCTGGGCCGTACAGATATTTGAAGTAGCTTTCTCACGCCGGATGTGTTGCTCGCGCGTCTGGAGGGCCATGCGAAGTGCCGGTTTGCCCTGGGCATCGATGGAGATGCCGATGATGCGTCCCGGCATGTGTCTCTTGAATGCATCCCTGGTCGCCAGAAATGCCGCGTGCGGACCTCCATATCCCATGGGAACGCCAAACCGTTGCGATGAACCCACAACCGCATCTGCTCCGAACTCGCCGGGGGATGTCAACAACGTCAAGGCGAGGAGATCGGCGGCGACAATCACGTGTGCGCCGGCTGCATGGGCCCGGGCGACAAGGTCGCCATAGTCGCGTACGGCACCATCGCTCGCCGGGTACTGCACGAACACACCGAACACTTCACCTGTCAACGTGCACGATGTAGGATCGCCGACTTCCACGCGAATGCCGAGATGCGTCGCGCGTGTCTTGATCACGCCGATTGTCTGCGGATGACAATCGTGAGACACGTAAAACACGCCGTTCACCGGATGTCCTTTTATGGCGTGGAACATTACCATCGCCTCTGCCGCTGCCGTTGCCTCGTCGAGCAATGATGCATTGGCGATCTCCATTCCGGTGAGATCGATCACGGCTGTTTGATAGTTCAGCAGAGCTTCCAACCGTCCCTGGGCGATCTCCGCCTGATAGGGGGTGTACGCAGTGTACCAACCCGGATTTTCGAGAATATTGCGGAGGATTACCCCAGGGGTAATTGTGCCGTAGTAGCCCATGCCGATCAGAGAGCGGAAGGGCGGATTCAAGGCAGCGATACGGCGGGCTTCCCGCAGGAAGGCATCCTCCGTAAGCGGGAGTCCGATGTTCAGCGATGTTTTGCTGCGGAGTGTGCGGGGGATGACGGACGATATAAAATCATCCAGATTCTTCGAACCGACGACTTCGAGCATCCTGGCTGTAGCTGCAGGATCGGGACCGATGTGGCGGTTAACAAACTGCTCATTCACGTGAAAAGAGATCGACATAGCGTTCTTCTCGTGGTTGGGTTCAGGAGTGTTGAACAGGCGAGATTGCGGGGCTTCATTACGTAAAGATACAGATATGCGCAGTTTTTTCCAAACTGCCCCCAATGGAGTCCATTTCGTGGGATCTCTTTTCTTAAAGTTAAGAAAAGCCTAATATTAGTAATGCGAAACCAGCGAATCTGAAATTTAAACTCACATGGGCGGCGGGCACGCTATTTGCCCCTGAGGGATTATCTTCCATATTCAGGAGACACGACAGTGAAAAAAAACAGGAAGAAGATGATCGTAAAGAAGCTTCAGGGGAGAGATTATCTTTCCGTCGACGATTTCTCCACCGATGAGATCAAGAGCATTCTTCGCTTGACAGCCGACATGAAAGCCCATCCCAAACGCTATCGCAAGGCGCTGGATGGCAAGATGATGGCATTGATATTCGAAAAGCCTTCGCTGCGTACGCGTACGACCTTTACCGTCGGCATCAAGCAGCTGGGAGGAGATTCACTCCTGCTCACACCGGCCGACATCAATCTGGGCAAGCGGGAGTCGGTGTTCGATGTGGCAAAGAACCTGGAGCGGATGGTTGACGGCATTATGATCCGCACATTCGGCCAAGACATCTGTGTGTCGCTTGCTGAGCACGCCGGTATCCCTGTGATCAACGGACTGACTGATCTTGAGCACCCCTGTCAGGCCATGGCCGACATCTTCACCGTGATCGAGCACCACAAGAGCCTGAAGAATCTGAAGCTCAGCTACATTGGCGACGGAAACAACGTGGCGCATTCTCTGATGCTGATTGCGGCCAAGCTGGGGACGACGATGTTCGTGGGTACGCCGGAGTCGCACAAGCCGGATCAGAGGATTCTGGATCGGGCGCATGCAATCGCCGCGGACACCGGCGCAACCATAGCATGGACTGCCGACCCGATGGAAGCTGCGCGCGACGCCGACATGATTTACACTGACACGTGGACGAGCATGGGGCAGGAGGCCGAGGTGGAAGCACGGCGTCAGATATTCGCGCCTTACCAGGTGAACCGGGAGCTTTTCTCGCACGCGAAGCCGGATGCGTTGTTCATGCACTGTCTCCCGGCGCATCGTGGCGAAGAAGTCACAGACGAGATCATTGATTCCCCGAATTCCGTGGTGTTCCAGGAGGCGGAGAATCGTTTACACGCGCAGAAGGCCATCATGTTCGAATTGCTGCGGCCCTGACATGTCGAAACTCATCCTTGTGGCAGTCGGCGGTAACGCGTTGATCCGCACCGGCCAGAAGGGGACTGCACAGGAGCAGTTCGAAAATGCAGTGGATACCGCGGTAGCCATTGTGCACCTCATCAAAGCCGGGCATCGTGTTGTCCTGACACATGGTAATGGTCCCCAGGTGGGCGCCATGCTCACGCGCGCGGAGTACGCAGCCGCCCATGCGTATCGTTTGCCGCTCGATTGCTGTGTGGCGGCAACGCAGGGTGAGATCGGTTACGTACTGCAATACGCCATGTGGCAGGCCATGCAGCAGGAGGGGCTGCAGGTGCCGGTTGTTTCGCTGGTCACGCAGGTACTCGTGGACAGGCAAGACCCGGCATTCGTGAAACCCACCAAGCCCATCGGACCGTTTTATACAAAAGAGGTGGCAGAACGGTATCGCGATCTTTTTAACTGGGAAATCGTTGAAGACTCATCGCGCGGATATCGTCGCGTGGTCTCTTCCCCCGCACCGAAGGAGATCGTTGAGTTGGAGGCCATTCGTGCGTGCGTTGACCGCGGCCTTGTAGTCATTGCCGGTGGTGGCGGTGGTATTCCCGTGTTCAATGATCATGACCTTTCCAAAGGCGTTGAGGCGGTTATCGACAAGGACCATACTTCAGCAATTCTCGCGTGGCAGCTGGGGGCTGACGTGCTGGCTATTGCGACGGAAGTTGAAAAGGTGTGCCTCGACTTCAAGAAGCCGACACAACGTCAGATGGATCGACTGACCCTCGGTGAATGCCGCACGCATATGGCCGCGGGTCAGTTTCCTGCCGGAAGCATGGGTCCGAAAATTGGTGCAGCCATGGTTTTCGTCGAGCGGGGTGGCAAGGAGGCAATCATTACCAACCACGAACATCTCATTGGCGCGATCCATGGTCAAGGAGGGACCCATATCGTCCGGGAGGCGTAGCATGAGGCGCACCCTGACACCTGAAACCCGAATTCTGTACAATCCCCCAATGGAGTACACGTTATGCCAAAATCACGCATTCTCATTATGGGCGCAGCCGGCAGAGACTTCCACAATTTCAACACTCTGTATCGCAAGAACCGGAATGTTGAAGTCGTGGCCTTTACCGCAACGCAGATACCGAACATCTCCGGACGTAAATACCCCGCCAAACTCGCCGGCGCTTCATATCCGAAGGGTATTCGTATCTATCCCGAGTCCGACCTCCCGATGCTGATCAAGAAATTGAAGGTCGAGCAGGTGGTATTCTCTTACTCCGACGTCTCGTTCCAGTATGTAATGGCCAAAGCGGCTCTTGTGAATGCCTGCGGCGCGGATTTTGCCCTTCTCGGAGCCGAGCGCACGATGATTCCATCGAGAGTGCCTGTGATCGCCGTCGTCGCCGTCCGCACCGGATCGGGCAAGAGCCAAACGTCGCGACGTGTATGCGGATATCTGCGCAGCAAGGGTAAACGTGTTGTTGCAGTACGTCACCCGATGCCGTATGGCGATCTGGTAAAGCAGAAAGTGCAGCGCTATGCCTCCATCGAGGACCTCCGCGCGCACAACTGCACGGTGGAGGAGATGGAAGAGTATGAACCGCATATTGTCGAGGGGACGATTATCTACGCCGGTGTCGACTATGAGGCGATTCTGCGGCAGGCCGAGAAAGAAGCGGATATCATCGTGTGGGACGGCGGTAACAACGATACGTCGTTCTACAAACCTGACCTTACCATCACTGTTGTGGATCCGCATCGTCCGGGGCATGAAATGAACTATTATCCCGGAGCCACGAATGTTCGTCTTGCAGACGTCATCATCGTAAACAAAGAGGACTCTGCCAGGAAAGACGGAATTGAGACCGTTGTGACGAATGTCACAGCGGCGAATCCGACCGCCACGATCATCCATGCCGCATCGCCGATTACCGTTGAGGATCCATCGATTATCGCCGGGAAGCGCGTGCTTGTGGTCGAAGACGGCCCGACATTGACGCACGGTGAGATGAAGTACGGTGCGGGGGTGATCGCCGCAAAGCAATTCGGTGCGGCTGAGATGATTGATCCTCGCCCGTATGCTGTTGGATCCATTGCGGAGACATATACGAAGTATCCTTCGATCGGAATCTTGCTTCCAGCAATGGGGTATGGACAGGAGCAGATGAATGATCTTCAGGCAACAATCGAGCGGGTGCCGTGCGACGCGGTGATTATCGGTACGCCCATCGATCTGCGGCGGGTGATCACGATCAAGAAGCCGTCGGTCCGCGTGACTTACGCCCTGCAGGAAACGACCAAGCCTGATCTGGCCGAAATCCTTGATGGATTCATTGCCAGACATCTGAAGGGGCGGTCGAAAAAAGGCAGGGTCTAGAGAGGTTCTAGACAGGGGGCTGGGGTTCAGAGTGGAGGAGGGGGTCTGACCCGCCTGCATCCATTGTTCTCCACCCCCAAAATTCTTATATTTTTTCCATGACCCACCCAGAGCTCGTACTCATCCTTGACTACGGCTCCCAATATTCGCAACTGATTGCCCGTCGCGTCCGGGAGCTCGGCGTCTACTCCGAACTGCATCCCTTCACCATATCGCCGGAACGCATCAAGAAGCTCCGTCCGAAGGGGATCATTCTTTCAGGCAGCCCGTTCAGCACTTATGAAAAAGGGGCTCCCATCTCCTCTCCTGAGCTCTTCAACCTTGGGATACCTGTTCTTGGTATCTGTTACGGCCTGCAGCTCATAGGCCTCCAGCTTGGTGGCGGTGTCGATAAGGCTGCCCGCCGCGAATACGGGCAGGCAACGCTCGTTGTTGACGACTCTTCCGATCTTTTCTGGGGGATTACACCCGAAGATCGCCGCGGGATGCGGGTCTGGATGAGCCACGGTGACCACCTGATCTCCATGCCGGGGGGGTTTGAGGCCATCGGACACACAGAAAACGCGCCGATCTGTGCAATCAGGAACACCGCGAAAAAGATCTACGGAGTGCAATTCCACCCCGAAGTCGTGCATACGCCGAGGGGCAAGGACGTGCTGAAGAACTTTCTGTACCGCATTTGCGGTTGTACGGGTGGATGGAGTTCCGCGTCATTCATCAATTCCACGCTGGAGGATATTCGAACGACCGTCGGGAAGGGGAAGGTTATTTGTGCTTTGAGCGGGGGGGTGGATTCCTCCGTTGCGGCCGTGCTGCTTCACGAGGCGTTGGGGGAACAGGTCTATTGCCTCCACATTAACAACGGCCTCATGCGGAAGGGTGAATCGGAGGCTGTGGTCTCGACCTTCCGGGATACATTTCGGATGCGTCTCGACTATGTCGATGCCACGAAACGCTTTCTCGCGGGCCTGCGCGGGGTCACGAATCCCGAACGGAAACGGAAGATCATCGGAAGACTGTTCATCGATGTCTTCGAGCAGAAGGCGCGAAAGATCGGGAAGGTGGATTACCTGGCGCAGGGGACTCTCTATCCTGATGTCATTGAATCCACATCGTTTCGTGGACCCTCTGTCACGATCAAGTCGCATCACAATGTCGGCGGTCTTCCGAAGCGGATGAGAATGAAGCTGATTGAACCATTCCGCGAGCTTTTCAAAGACGAGGTTCGGGCGGTGGGCACAGCACTGGGGCTGCCGGAGGAATTGATCTGGCGGCATCCGTTCCCGGGACCAGGGCTTGCGGTGCGCATTCTGGGTAGCATCACACGCGAGCGACTGGACCTTCTCCGTGAGGCCGATGCCATCTTCGTGGAGGAAATCAAGAAGGCCGGCCTGTACGGAAGCATCTGGCAGGGATTTGTAGTCCTTCTTCCCGTGAAATCCGTAGGTGTCATGGGTGACGGACGCACCTACGAGAATGCCGTTGCCATCCGTGCGGTGAGCAGTGTTGATGGCATGACCGCAGATTGGTCCCGTATCCCGCATGACGTCCTGGCGGCAATATCATCGCGCATCACCAATGAAGTGCGCGGTATCAACCGGGTTGTGTATGACATCAGCTCCAAGCCACCAGCGACCATAGAGTGGGAGTAGGCCGTGCGCAAGTATTTTTCCTTTGTAAAGATTGAACATACGCTCTTTTCCCTTCCGTTGATCTTCTCCGGCATGCTGCTCGCATCGCATGGGGAGCTCCCCGGGACCGGGTTGGTGTTGCTGGTTCTTGCTGCGGCGACCGGGGCGCGCACGGTCGCGTTCGCGGTGAATCGCATCATCGATCGTCACATCGATGCGCGCAATCCCAGGACGGCCACGCGGGATCTTCCCAGCGGACGGATAACCTTACAGGAGGCCATCGGGGTCATGGGTGCGGGTCTCGGGTTGTACTTCGGGGCGGCATTTTTTATCGCGCCTTTCTGTCTCATGATGTCGCCGATTCCGCTTGCGATATTCCTGATCTATCCCACGATGAAGCGCTACACACCCCTCGCGCACTTCGGCGTCGGGATGGGCCTGGCCATGGGGCCGCTCGGCGGGTGGTTTGCGGTTTCGCCGTCGTTCGATCATCTGCTCACCCCTGCGTTTCTTTCGGTGTACACACTTCTTTGGGTCGCGGGGTTTGATATCATTTACGCCACACTCGACGAAGATTTCGACCGGAAGGAGTCGCTGTACTCCTTCCCGTCGAGGTTCGGGCGGGAGCGCGCGCTGCGCTATTCAGGCTACCTGCACCTTGCGGCATTTGCAGTCCTGGTTGTCCTCTTCGTGCATTCGGTTCTTTCCCTTCTGGCACTCCCGCTTCTCCTGCTGACCGGGGTGTTGCTCTACTTCGAACAGAAGAAAGCAGAGGATGTTGAGCTGGCATTCTTCAAGATCAATGCAGTGGCGGGTTTTTCGGTGCTGGCAATGGTTGGCGTGGGGGTCTGGCTATGAAACTCCTCGTGGGGGTCACCGGGTCGTCCGGCGCCGTGTATGCTCTGGATTTTCTCAAGAAGTGCCCCGGCAACAAATTCCTCATCGTGTCCAAATGGGGAAAGGTGCTCCTGCGGGATGAACTGCAGATGGGAGAAAAGGACCTCGCGCCGTATGTCGTTCGATCTTTCGCTGATGATGATTTGACCGCGCCGCCCGCGTCCGGATCAAATCCTTTCGATGCATTTGTCATTATCCCGGCGTCGACGTCTACCATTGGTAAAATCGCCTCCGGGTTGGGTGATACGCTGATCACCCGTACGGCGCAAGTGTGTCTCAAAGAGAGAATCCAACTGGTTATTTGCGTTCGCGAGACGCCGATGTCGACGCTGGCACTTGAACAGTGTGCGAGGCTCTCGGGCTACGGGGCCATCATCATGCCGATTTCTCCGCCTATGTATTTTGTGCCGAAGACTGTGGACGAGTTCGTCGGTGCGTTTACGAACAAGGTGATTGCACAAATCGGTGTGCAGACATATCCCCGGCTGGCGTGCTGAGGAGTTTGAATGAACGCTGCCACGTTCAGGACGATCAGTGATTTTGCACGCTATTTGGAGAGTGTGGGGGAACTGACGCGTGTGGCATTCGAAGTTGATCCCTACCTGGAAATCACCGAGCTCGCCCGGCGTGCGATCAAGGAGCATCGGCCTGCACTGCTGCTTGAACGGGTCAAAGGGTCTCCCTATCCGGTCCTCATTAACGCACTTGCCACTGAGAACCGTTGTGAACTGGCTCTGCAGAAACATCCCGAGCAGCTGGGGGAAGAATTGATCCGGTTTGTCGAAGACATGCTCCCTCCGAAGCCGGGGAGGATCTTTGCTCATCGAAGGTTTGTGCGCCGGTTTCTCTCTGCTCCTGTGCGGCGGGTGAACCGTGGATTGGCGCAGCAAGTGGTTGAACGTCCTGATCTCGACCGCCTGCCGGTGCTGACCTGTTGGCCCGAAGACGGGGGGCGGTTTGTGACGTTGCCCCAGGTCGTCACATACGACCCGCGCACGGGAAGAACGGAACATCGGGATGTACCGCATGCATGTGTTTGACAAATCCACTACCGGAATGCACTGGCAGATTCAGAAGGGTGGCGGTTTCCATTTCGTGCAGGCGGAAAAGAGGGGGCAGGCGTTTGAGCTCGCTGTGGCTCTGGGGACCGACCCTGCACTCCTGCTTGCCACGGTGGCTCCGTTGCCCGAGAATATCGATGAAGCGATGTTTGCAGGGTTTCTCCGGGGACGGCGGACGGAATTCACACGGGCTCGATCCATTGGCATCGATGTTCCCGCACACGCCGAGTTCGTACTCGAAGGAGTCGTCCACCCCGGCGAGCGGCGCATGGAAGGCCCCTTCGGGGACCACTTCGGGCACTACTCCCTTGCAGCGGAGTTTCCGGTGTTCCACCTCTCGGCAATCACGCATAAGCGCGACCCCATCTATCCGGCAACGGTTGTGGGGATTCCTCCGATGGAGGATAAGTTCCTGGGGGATGCGACCCAGTTGATACTCGGTCCGCTTGCCAGGATAGTACACGCGGAAATTTCTTCTCTCTGGGCATACTACGAGGCTGGATTCCACAATCTTCTGGTCGTTTCTGTGGATCAACGGTACGGCAAAGAAGCAATGAAGACCGCCCTCGGGCTCATGGGGATGTCACAGCTCTCCCTTACGAAGTGCATGGTGCTTGTGAGTGAAGGGGTGAATGTCCGGAACTTCGATGAAGTGATGAAGGAAGTGCGTGACCATTTTGATCCGCATTTCGATTTCGTGATGATCCCCCGGGTTCCTCTGGATACCCTTGATTTCACGAGTGCGACAATGAATCTTGGAAGCAAGATGATCCTTGATGCAACCAGGAAGCCGGCCCCGCGGGTACGAATGGCGCGGCGGGAACAGTTGTCAGGTGCTTCTGCAGTTCAGGCTGTGCGTGGGGCACACCCTGCGATCGTTGACGCGAATCTCGTTCACGAGACTCTGTTGCTGGTGAAGGTGTCGGGACAGGGGCGGGATGTTGTTACAGCGTTGGTTGCACATCCCGGCACTTGCGCAGGTGGCCATTGTCGCCGCAGTCAGCGAGGACGTGAATATACATGACCGCGAGAACTACATCTGGGGTCTTTTTACCCGCTTCGATGCAGAACGCGATGTCCTCTTCACAAAGCAGGAACTGTTGGGCATCTCCCCTGTGTACAGGGGAGTGCTGGGCATCGATGCGACATGGAAGCAGGGATACCCTAAACCGCTGACCATGACAGCGGAGGTCAGTGAAAAAGTTGATGCACTCTGGGGACGGATCTGGCACTAACGGTCCGTTCCTGATGTTCTGAACAACGAGACATGACCATGGCGATTACATTTCGTGATAAAGAACTGATCCCCATATGGGAGAAGGTACAGCGCGGGGAGAGGCTTTCGCTCGGCGACGGGATGGCGCTGTACAGCACCGGCGACCTCATCTCCCTTGGAAAGATGGCGCACGCCGTACAGAAATCCAGAAGTGGGGATGCGGTCTATTTTGTGTTGAACCAGAAGATCGAACACACGAACGTCTGTGTTCTCTCCTGCAAGTTCTGCGACTTCGCCGCAAAGAAGGGAGATCCGCGTGCGTACGAAATGACGGCTGCGGAGATTCTGTCGCGCCTCTCGCCGGACATTAAGGAAGTCCATATCACAGGCGGGATGCCCGCAGATTGGCCCTGGGAGCGATACCTTGACATCGTTGAGACCATTCATCAACATCTTCCGGATGCTGACGTCAAGGCCTTTACTGCAGTCGAGGTTGATTTCTTCCACAAGAAGTTCAAGATGCCGATCGAGGAAATACTGCGCCAGTTGAAGGCTGCAGGTGTGCGGACGATGCCCGGTGGCGGGGCCGAAGTATTTTCCGAACGAGTGCGCAAAGAGCTCTTTGCCCAGAAGATAGGCGCAAAAGCCTGGTTGGAAGTGCACAAGACCGCCCACCGGCTCGGTATCCCCACAAACAGCACGATGCTGTACGGTCACATTGAAACGATCGAAGAGCGCCTCGTGCACATGATGAAGCTCCGTGAAGCTCAGGATGAGACTGCGGGTTTTCTTACATTCATCCCGCTTGCCTTTCAACCGGGAGAGACGGGGATCAAGCCGCAGCACCGGTTCACGTCGGCGGTCGACGATCTTCGCACCATTGCGGTCTCGCGCCTCATGCTGGACAACTTTCCCCACATCAAGGCGTACTGGGTGATGCTCACGGAGGAGGTCGCGTCGGTCGCGCTGAATTTCGGTGCTGACGATATGGATGGCACGGTAGGCGGCGAGAAGATTGCCCACGACGCAGGCGCGGAAAGCCCGATGTCGTTGAAGAAAGACCAGATCATCCGCATCATCCGCGACGCCGGCAAGATTCCGGTTGAGCGGGATGTCTATTACAATCCGCTGACCTTGCATGCAGATCACGTTGTGGGCAAGATCCCGTACCTGAATTCGATTCCATTCTACGCACACCTGACGATCCCGGATACAAAATTCCTGCATGTTGTTCCCCGGCGGATGGGAATGTTGAGTGCACAAGGCATGATGGATGCGGGCCTGTTTTCATTAATGGACTACCTTTCGCAGGAGGACCGCCTCGAGCCGATCGGCTTCGGTCTTGCCTCTCGCGATCAGGTGAAAAGTGTGATGCTGTTTTCCAAAGAAGGGTGGCGCGACCTCCAGGGGAAACGCATTGGCATCATCGACGATACCGCCACCTCAGTGCAGCTTCTGCGCACACTTCTGGAGAAACGGTATAACGTACATGCCACGTTCGACAGGTTGCACGGTGGGGTGAACGATCTCAGCGGTTTTGATGCAGTGTTGCTTATCGGTGATGAAGCGCTCAAGCGGAACAAGTATGGATTGCAGGGCTACGAACTGGTGTTTGACCTCGCATGCGAGTGGTATGAGTGGCAGAAACTCCCGTTTGTCTTTGCGGTATGGGCTGTACAACGCGGGTTGTCCCCTGAGCGCAAGGCGATGGTGAAGAGCTTCGGTAGGCGCCGCACTTGAAGCGGGCGAGAGCGATTTTGTGGCTATCGCGGGAGCGTACGGCCGGCGTATTGGACTCACGAACGCTGAGACGCATGAGTATCTTGCCGGGTTCAATTTCCGGCTGGGCGAGCGTGAATGGGAAGCGATCCGCATCTTCCGTGAATTCCAGGAACCCGAGCTCACACGGCTGCGCCGTGCGTTTAGCTGCAGCCCGAACGCCCAGACCATCGATCCCGCACCCTAACCCCCGGACCCCAGGCCCAAATCTTATGCTCGCATCCATTGAAACGAAAGTGCACGAGAGCCGGCGTATCAACAGGGAAGAAGGTCTCTGGTTGGCGCGCAATGCCGAGTTGCTCGACCTGGCGGCGCTCGCAAACGAAGTCCGCTACCGCTGGAATCCTGAAGCCCGCGTGACGTTCGTCATCGACACTAACCCGAACTACTCTAATATTTGCACCATCGATTGCATCTTCTGCGCGTTCTACCGGCATCCCGGAGATGAAGGAGCGTACACGCACAGTGTCGATCACATGATTGCCAATTTCAAAGCAGCTGCAGCGCGCGGGGTGACAACGGTGCTGCTGCAGGGGGGCGTAAACCCGGAGCTCCCGTTTGCATATTATGTGGAACTGGTGGAGCGGACTGTCAAAGAAGTGCCGATGGTGCAGCCGCATTTCTTTTCGACTTCCGAGATTCTGGTTATGAAGGAAGTATCGGGACTTCGATTGCCCGAGGTGCTTCAACGACTCTGGGATGCCGGGATGCGGACAATTCCCGGGGGCGGCGCGGAGATATTGTCTGACCGCGTGAAGAAAAAGATCAGCAGCAAAAAAGGGACGAGTGCCGACTGGTTGCACGTGATGCGTGAAGCGCACAATATCGGCTTCAAAAGTACGGCAACGATGATGTACGGCCACCTTGAGACCGACGAGGATATCATCGAACATCTCGACGTGATACGGAAACTCCAGGACGAGTCCCGTGGGTTCACCGCGTTCATACCGTGGAGCTTTAAGCCGGGGAATACGCCACTTGAGCAGATTATCCCGCACTATGCGACGTCGACACGCTACCTCCGGATGATCGCTCTCTCGAGAGTCTACCTCGACAACATCCCGCACATCCAGGCGTCATGGTTCTCGGAGGGAAAAAAGGTCGGACAGATCGCGCTGCACTTCGGAGCCGATGATTTCGGGGGAACGCTGCAGGAGGAGAATGTCCACGCGGCTGCCAACTTCGTGAACACGACAAACACCGAAGAATGCGTCCGCCTTATTCACGAATCCGGATTTGCTGCTGCACAGCGGACGACGCTGTACGAGATTCTCGCCGTGCATGAAACCCCGGCGGATGCGGCATGATTTCCTCCACCAGGGCGGGGTTGCGCGCCACCCTGGTGGAAGACGGATGAGACTTACTTCAGCAGGAGCATCTGTTTGACATCGAAGAAGTTGCCAGCCTGCAACCTGTAATAATAGACTCCGCTTGTCACACCGCTGGCATTCCATGTCGCCGTGTAATCTCCCGGCTCTTTCTTTTCGTTCACCAGCACCGCCAGTTCACGGCCCAGAAGATCGTAGACGGAGAGCCTCACCCAGCTAGACCCCGGACCGGAGACCCCAAACCCTATTGTCGTACTCGGATTGAACGGGTTGGGGTAGTTTTGCGCCAGTGCGAAACTGGCCGGGATGAGGTTCGATGCCTTCTCCTCTACACCAGTGAAGCTGACGATGTTCCCCGTAACGATGTCAACGACGAATCTCTTGGTGCCGGCTGTCGCGAACGAGTCCGGAGCTGGCTGGGTTCCCAGCATATACTCCACGCCCCAGTAGATCTTCGAAGTGTCGAAGCTCATCATCGAGAACTGGGAGTTGCGCAGATAGCCCAGAGTCATGCTGATCTTGAAGATATACCCTCCGGTGTTTGCAAATGACCGCCAGGTCCGGCCTCCCGCGGCTTCCGTGCGTACGACGATGCTTTCCGGGAGTGCAACGGTTGCGGGCGAGGCAATCGGTTTCCAGTCCCTGAACCACTGCGCCTGGTCGGCCGGAATCTCTCCCGCTTCCACGCCCATAGCGCCTGCCCGGGCGGAAAAGTATTTCCCTGTTGATGGCGAGGAATAGTAGAACGTCCAATCAGAAGCATTACCCGTCGAGTCCACATCCCAGGCATTCACCATACGGAGGACTTTATCGGCGGGAATGGTGGAGGAAGACACGGCATTTACCGAATCACAGGCCTCAGTGTACGTCGGCGGCAGCAGAGATTTGAAGACCAGGTTGATACCGGAGACGGGAGCGGCGACCAGAGTAAACGGATCGGCGAACGCAACAGGATCGCCTCTGCCCGGGTCCAGTCGACCGTCCTGATTAATATCTCTTATGGCGACCGCATAGTAGGTTCCCGGCGGCACGCCAGGGAACATGAAAGCCCCGTTCACATCAGCAATCTGTCCGAAAAGCAATCTCGGTTTGCCGTTGGCGATGGAACTGGTGCTGAGGGCAACCAGGGAGTATGATGGAGAGATGCCGGTGATGCCACCGGATACGGTTCCACTCACCTGGTAGCTGGGACTTGGGAAGCTGGAGCCGGTGGTGAAAGTGAAGGCTTGCGGAATAGCGATATTCGCTCCCCCGTCGCCCGGTGCCCAATAGATACATATAAAATAGGCGGTGTTCGTCGCGAGGCGCACGTTCAGATACGTAGTGCGACGATCGGCACTGTACCATTGTGCAGAGATTGTATCAATGTTTGATATGGTACCGAGATCGGCGCCGAATCCCTTTGTTGTGTCTATTGGTGCACTGAAAGTGAAACTGAGTGTGGTCGTTGTGGGTACGCTCGAAGTGCCGTCCGCCGGCGTGGATGACGTCACCGTGAGTTGTGCTGAAGCGAGAGAGGTTGTGAAGACAAGAAGTGAACAGAGAACGAGACTGCGCATAGTTCCTCCATAATCAGGATAGAGAGTGAATATGAGGAACGTTTATGCAAGAAACCTGCCAGATGAAGAAAGTCCAGAATCGCCGTTTTTCCTGATTGCTGGTGCATGCCACCGGATAGCACGTGGCTGCTGTTCGCCATGTGCAGGATATATCAGGGTCACACCAACTCGATTGCCGGCACCGGTGGTATCAGCCCCTTAGCGTGGGCCCTCTTGAACAGCTCCTCCAGTCCTCTCTGCCCATTTTCACCCATGTCTATCGTCAGATGGCTGACGTACATCTTTACAAATTTTCCCCCCAGCTCGCGATCGATGCCACGGCCCCATTGCATGGCGTAGGGGATAGACTCATCCTGGTGATCGTAACCGTACGCGATACTCTTCTTCAGTCCGAGCGACAGTCGGCGTGCGAGGTCGATGCCCAAATCCTTCCGGACCACATCCAGTCCCAACGGCAACGGCAGTCCAGGGGTCCTTTTCTCCCAGAATTCACCGAAGTCCAGAATCTTGTGGTAGCCCAGCGACTGGTACGTGATCTGTCCTTCGTGGATCAGAAGTCCGGCATCCACCGTGCCGTTATCCACGGCCTCCATGATCGTATCGAAAGGCATGTCGACATTCTTGATGCCGTTCGTAAAGGTCTTGAACAGGAGTGTCGCCGTGGTGAGCGGGCCGGGTGTTCCGACGGTCTTCCCCTTGAGATCATCCAGCGTCGTATGTTTTCTTGAAATGATGACAGGTCCATACCCTTCACCCATGCTGGCTCCTGTGCGCATAATCCAATATTTGTCGGCGACATAGGGGTAGGCGTGTGCGGAGATTGCAGTCACCGGCAGCTCCGCCCGCATCGCGCGTGTCATTGAGTGATTGTATATCTTCAAGCATATGCTCGATCACAATGCCCTCGAGTTTCACCTTACCGCTCGCAAGGCCATAAAACATGAATGCATCGTCCGGGTCCGGACTGTGACCAACCCGAAGAACTCTTTCCTGGGTACTCATTTATCTCCCGTGTAGATAGTCGTTATGCCGAATGTCAACCGTTGTTGCTGCACGTTATGGAATCCGACACTTCGCAGTATAACGGCGAACTGCTCTCCCTCCGGAAAACGCATCACCGTGTCGGGCAGATAGGTATAGGCATCTTTGCTTCGTGAAATCAGACGTCCGAGAAGCGGGAGAATTCTCTGAAAATAGAAGAAGTAGACTTGTTTGAAGGGGAACCGTCCAGGACGGGAAAACTCCAGGACGACAATACGTCCGCCGGGCCGGAGGACGCGGTGCATTTCGCCCAGCCCCTTTTCAAGATGTTCAAAGTTTCTTGCCCCAAAGGCGACAATCGACGCATCCATGCTGTTGTCCGGGACATCCAGCTGTTCGGCTTCCCCGGAGCGGAGCGCAATGATGTTCTGGTGGCCCTTGCGCGCGACCTTTCTTCTACCGATTTCCAGCATGTGCTCTGCGATATCTACTCCAATCACCTCCCGCGGGTGTAAACGAAGGCTGGCTATCGCGAAGTCAGCGGTACCCGTGGCAACGTCGAGAATGCGTTGTGGAGCAATCTCACGAAGACAGTCGACGGCCCTCCGTCTCCAGTAGTAGTCAATCCCCCCGCTGAGCAGATGATTCAGTAGATCGTACCGGTAGGCGATGGAATCGAAGAGCGAACGTACGTAGGTCTTTTCCAGGGCTGAAGGCTTGAGTGTGAATGAAGCGCGTTCATCGATATCGCGCAACGGCGCTTGCTTCCCGGCGCGAATTCACGACTGTTTGTTCAAAATACGAAACTTGCTGTTCACTTCCAACGAACGATTGCCAGTGGTTCCGTCAATCGGATCTTGTCAATAGCCCAGCGTCAATTGTTCTTTTCCTTGACTTTCACGGGGGGTTCCCGTACTCTTTTTGTTATGAAAAACCAGATTGCGGTCCGTCTGAAGCCCGGACGGCACCGATCGTATGATATCCTGATCAAGGCCGGGGGCCTGAAGACCCTTCCTTCCATGATCAGGAAAAAGTGGCCCGGCCGCAGGGTCTTTCTTGTTACAGACACCAACGTCTCGCGGCTCTACGCGAAGAATCTGCAGCGCGCATTCGATGATGTGGGAATTGACAGTGCCCTGTTTGAAGTGCCTGCAGGCGAAGGGACGAAATCGATTGACATCTATTATGCCCTCATTGGAGCGCTGCTCGAGTCGGGGATCAAACGGAACAGCCTGGTTATTGCCCTGGGAGGCGGTGTTGTCGGAGATCTCGCGGGATTTGCCGCAGCAACGGTCCTCCGGGGGGTCGAGTACATTCAGGTGCCCACCAGTCTTCTGGCGCAGGTGGACAGCAGTGTTGGCGGCAAGGTGGGTATCGATCACGCTGCCGGCAAGAATCTCATCGGCGCGTTCCACCAACCCTCATTTGTATTGATTGACCCGACGGTTCTCCGCACGCTCCCGCAAATGGAATTCCGGAACGGTCTTGCAGAGGTCGTGAAGATTGCCGCTGCACTGGATGCCGACTTCTTCCGGCTTCTCGAGCGAAACACGTCACGCATTATACCGACCAACGCACGGTTCCTTGCAGAAGTGATTCATCGTGCGGTTTCGTTGAAGGCGGCGGTTGTTGAAAAAGACGAGCGCGAATCGGGCCTCAGGAAATCGCTAAACCTCGGCCACACGATCGGCCACGCGATTGAGGCAACGTCAGACTTCACGATAAAACATGGCGAAGCGGTATCGATCGGGCTTGTGGCGGAATCTCAACTGGCAGTGGCTGCCGGACTCCTTGCTGTCGATGACTACGTGAGGCTTTCGCGCCTGCTCGTGGAATGCAATCTTCCGGCTACGGTGCCTTCGGGCATCGATGAGAAGGAATTTTTCCGTACCCTCTCCGTCGACAAGAAGAATACCGGCATGGAGCCATCATTTGTTTTGCTCCGGAGGATTGGTGTATCCTTGATCGGAGTCCGGCTTCCTCTTTCCAGGATCCAGGCGCTTTTGCGATGATCATCGTTCCGATCACCGGCCCTTCGATGAAAGAGGCGACCGATCAGATATTCTCATCGGCGCGGTATGCAGATCTGTTCGAGCTCCGCATCGATCTCCTCTCGCACCCGGATATCGGAAAGCTCATTGCGTCCACCCGAAGACCGTGTATTGCAACGTGTCGCCCTGTCCGCGAAGGAGGCAGGTTCACGGGCCGTGAGGACGATCGCTTTACTCTGCTCCAGCAGGCGATTAATGCGGGCGCACGATTTGTGGATCTCGAACTGGATGCGTGGGGGCCTGGACGGCAACGGCTCCACTCACACCATAGAAGCCTGCAATGGATTGTTTCGCATCATGTGCTTGATGGTCCTCCCCGGCGTGTCAATGCTCTCTACGCCACGATGAGGAAGACCGGCGCCGGGATCCTGAAATTTGCCTATATGGCTGATGATGCTTGGGAGATTCACGCAGCGTTGCATTTTTTCGCGGCTGCACGCAAAGACCATCAACGGGTAATCGCCATCGCCATGGGCGAAGCGGGTGAGGCGAGCCGTGTTCTGTACAAGGTGTTCGGCGGATGGGCGACGTTCGCGGGGTCAGAAGACGGACGGCAGTCGGCACCAGGACAACTTCCCGTTTCCACGATGAAGAAGGTTTTTCAGTCCAATAGACGGACGACCCGCACCAGGATCTTCGGGTTGGTCGGGAACCCGGTGGGACAGAGCAAGGGGATTTACATTCACAATCCCCTCTACCGCCGGCTCGAGAGGGATGCGATTTATTGCCGTTTTAAGATCGACGATCTTACCCGGTTTATGAAGGCATTTGATGGGGTGTTAAGCGGTTGCAGTGTGACCGCACCCCACAAACAGGCGATGATCAAGTTCTTAGCAACCGTGGATCCATTGGCGCGTACGCTGGGGGCGGTGAATACGGTTGTCCGCCGTTCCGGGGGATACTTCGGGGCGAATACCGATGCACGCGGCGCACTCGATGCAATAGAGCAAAGACTCAAGGTGAGCGGCAGGCGGTTGGTTGTCCTTGGAGCCGGTGGTGCGGCCCGTGCAGTTGCCGGGGAGGCGGTCCGGCGGGGGGCCAGGGTATTCGTGGCCAATCGGACTGTAGAGCGGGCGAAGAGTGTTGCACGTGCACTCGGGGTGAAATGGGCAGCACTTGCACATGTCGCGTCACTGGAGCCCGAAATTCTGGTGAATGCGACTTCTCTCGGGATGTGGCCGAATATCGGTGCTACGCCGATGAAGGAGATTCCCGGAACGGTGCGCCTCGCCTTCGATGCGATTTACAATCCGGCCATGACGAAATTTCTCAAAGATGCTGAAGGAAAGGGCGCTATGACGGTATCGGGAGTGGAAATGTATGCACGTCAGGCGGTCGAGCAGATCCGCCTGTTCACCGGCAGGAAACCTGATGCAGCCGATGTCAAGCACCTCTTGCTCGCTGCGACCCGCAACCCGAAGACCGAAATCTGAAACCCGGCCAATCTTTCCATGCCCCCATCCCGCACAATGCAACCCACCGGACCTCTTCACGGGGCGGTCACAGTGCCCGGTTCGAAGAGTCTCACCAACAGGGCGCTTGTGTGTGCTGCGATGGCGAAGGGTGAGTCGTTGATTCGGAACCCTTCCGACAGCACGGATACAGCTATGATGGTCAACGGTCTCAACCAGTTGGGCGTACTGGCGAGGACGTCAAGCGGAACGCTTATTGTTGAGGGCACAGGAGGGAAGCTCTTTGCACCCCGGTATCCGATTCCGGTTGGGAATGCCGGGACGACGCTTCGATTTCTCCTTTCCGTGGCTGCGAGGGCGCAAGGGGTGACGGTATTCGAGGGGTCAGAACGCATGGGACAGCGGCCGATCTCTGACCTTGTTGATGCATTCCGTGATCTCGGGATTGTGGTTGAACATCATCCGGGAATTGCACGCTACGCCGTTCATGGTGGTGCTTTCCATGGGGGGGAGGTTGCAATCAGCGGAGAGAGAAGTTCGCAGTTTATTTCTTCGCTACTGCTCGCCGCCCCCGGTACAGCCCACGGTGTTGCGGTGCATGGTACGGGTGTGCTCGCTTCAGCACCGTATCTTGCCATGACTGTCAAAGTGATGAGGATGTTCGGCGTCAAGGTGGGGGTTCATGGCACGGTCTACAGCGTATCTTCCGATGCCTCATATTGTCCCTCCCGGTACGAAGTGGAGCCGGATGCTTCAAGTGCGACATATGCTTTTGGTGCGGCTGCCGTGGCGGGTGGGACGGTGACCGTTAAAGGGGTACGGCAGGGATCGCTACAGAGTGATGCAGGACTGCTGGACATGCTCGGCGAGATGGGGTGCTCCATTGAGTGGATTCCCGAGGGTGTCTCCGTCTCGTGCCGGAGTATCCTCCGGGGGATCGCCGTCGACATGAACCGGATGCCCGATGCGGTTCCTACCCTGGCTGCGGTTGCCTTGTTTGCCGACGGGCCGACGCGGATCACGAACGTAGCGCATCTCCGTTTCAAGGAATCGGACAGATTAGGGACTCTGGCGGACGAGTTGCGTCAGATTGGCGCCGATATTACCGTACTTGACGACGGCATGGTCATCAGGCCGGTGCCGTTGCACGGGGCAACCCTGGATGCACATGAGGATCATCGTCTCGCGATGAGCTTTGCGCTCGTCGGGCTTCGTGTCCCTGGCATCACGATCCTGGGACCTGATTGTGTGGCAAAGTCGTTCCCGCGTTTCTGGGACGAGTTGGATAGACTTGCAGCAGGGAGATAACCCATGGCTGGTAATCGCTTTGGAAAGCACTTCCGCATCACCACGTTCGGCGAAAGCCACGGTCCGGCCCTCGGTGTTGTGATCGATGGTGTGCGACCGGGAGAGACGTTTGAGGTGTCGGTGATTCAGCGTGAGCTGGATCGACGCCGTCCGGGGCAGAGCAAGGTCACGAGTCCGCGGAAGGAAGCGGATCGAGTGGAAATTCTGAGCGGCGTCTTTGAAGGGAAGACCACCGGTACACCGCTTTGCATGGTGATCCGGAACACGGATCAGCGTCCTGCCGCCTATGCGAATTTAAAGGACGTGTTCCGTCCGGGACACGCTGGCTACACGTATCTGGCAAAGTTTGGAGTTGCAGACTACAGAGGTGGCGGGCGCTCATCCGGACGAGAGACAGCCGGACGTGTGGCTGCGGGGGCATTGGCGAAGCAGATGCTTGCACGTCTGGGGACGGAGATCTTCGGATACACGACAGAAGTTGCCGGCATTCGCGCGAAATCATTCCGGAAGAATGTGATTGAACAGAACCCACTCCGCTGCGCTGACGCCGCAGCCGCTCTGAGAATGGAGCGGGCCGTTCTTCGCGCAAGAAAAGAAGGCGATTCGGTCGGCGGGGTTGTTGAAGTGACTGTCCGGAATCCGCCGGTTGGGCTGGGAGACCCGGTATTTGACAAGCTCGAGGCTGATCTCGCGAAGGCTCTGATGTCGATCGGGGCCGTCCGCGGCTTCGAAATAGGAAACGGGTTTGCCTGTGCCAGGCTGCGCGGAAGCCAGAACAACGATCCGATCTACTTTGACAGGAAAACCCGGAGATTCCGTACGCGGACGAACAATGCCGGGGGGATTGCCGGTGGGATCTCCAACGGCGAAGATATCGTGGTCCGCATTGCGGTGAAGCCCACCTCCTCAATTCATAAGGAGCAGGAGAGTGCAACGGTCGATGGACACGCCGTCCGCCTTGTCGTGGAGGGGCGGCACGATCCGTGCATTTGTCCCCGGATCGTTCCGGTTGCGGAGGCCATGGTTGCTCTGGCCCTGTACGATCACCTCCTACGGCAACGGATGATGAAGCCTGGAAAGACCAGAGCCGAGAAAAAAGCATCCCTTGCGTTGATTGACGCCGGGATCGAGCTCCTCCGGGACGAGCGAAAAGAATTGTTGGATGGGTTCGGAAAATCGGTACGCAGAAAGTAGTATGCAGAAAGTAGTATATTAGAGAGGACAGGAACCCGGCGTGATCGAAATCCGCAATCTCATAAAGAAATTCGGCAGCAGCACTGCGGTCAACGGTATATCGTTGACGGTCGACAGGGGACAATTCTTTGGTTTCCTTGGGCCGAACGGAGCGGGAAAGACCACCACGATCAAGACCCTGACGGGTTTGTATCGACCAACCTCGGGAACCTGTTCCGTCAACGGATTCGACGTCCACTCAGATCCGGTTTCTGCGAAGCGAAGCTTTGGGTATGTTCCTGATCAGCCTTTTTTGTACGAGAAATTGACTGGGCGCGAGTACCTGCATTTCATCGGTGGCTTGTTCCGCGTGCAGTCCGATGCATTGCAGTCCAGAATCGAGCACTACGTGGCCCGCTTTGAGATGGAAGGGTTTATCGACAGGTCTGCCGAAGAGTATTCGCAGGGCATGAGGCAACGGGTGGCACTCGTCGGTGCGCTGGTGCACGAACCCGTTGTGCTGATTGTTGACGAACCGCTGCTCGGTCTCGATCCCCGCAGTTCATGGCTGGTGAGAGAATTCCTCAAGCAAAGGGCCGCCGCGGGAATGACGATCTTCATGTCCACACATCTTCTGCGCGTCGTTGAAGAACTCTGCACACGGATTGCGATTGTCAAATGCGGTACAATCATCTACGAGGAGACATTCGATAGCACCGGAACTCAGCACGGGACCCTCGAAAAGACATTTCTTGATATCACAAGTTGAGGCCCGCGATGAACGACGTGCGCATCGTGCTTGGGGCGAAGTCAGTGGTGATCACGAAGAGTCTGTCAGATTTCCGTTTGCACGGTGTGATCAAAAATGTTTCTTCCCTGATCATATTCGGCTGTATGGCGGCGGGGATGTTTCTTCTCGCGCGAAGTGTCACACTATTTCTGATCCGTCAGGTGGGGGTTGAGGCGGAGGCGTTGTACGGACTTGTCGCCGTTGTGCTGTTCGCCTTCTTCATTTCGGCACACTTCATGAGCCTGATTCTCAGCTATGCGAGCTTATTCACTGCGCGTGAAGTGGAGTTCCTCCAGTCTCTCCCCATCGCACACACGACGCTCTTTGTTCTCCGCACGGGAGAGAATGTCATTACCAGCACCGGCGTTCTTCTCCTCATCGGCACCGCGGGGGTTCTGGGGTATGGTGCGGTGTTCCAGCTTGCCTGGTATCAATACCTGATGATGATGTTTCTGGTGATGATTCCTCTGGTGGTCATTGCCGGGATCCTCGGCGTGTTTTTGCTGATGGTGCTGATTCTCCTGGCGTCGAAAATCGGCGTGCGGTGGATGCTGGCAGCCGCGATCCCGGTATACTCCGCGATGTTGATACTGTCATACCGGATCACGGACATCGTATCGATCGTTCGCGCAGCTGTTGCGAGCGCTCATGGTGGATCTTCGCCTGTTGTCGACATCTCCCATTTTTCTGCGACATGGCTTCCGCACGGAATGGCCGCGTCGGCTCTTCGATGCATCGTCGTCAGCGACCATGTCGGAGCATTGCTTTCGATTGCCGGGCTCCTCGGTATGCTCCTGCTGCTGGCAGTGATTGTCGTTTTCGCCGGTTCCCGCTTTTATTACACCGCATGGCTGCTGGTGGGAGAATTGCGGGGCCGTCACGAGCGCACACATCGCGCCCGGATTACCGGGCTCTTTGATCTCCGGCGACGGTGGACGAGCCGGCCGAACGCCGAGGCGGTGCTGAAACGCGATATTCTGCAGTTCTTCCGCGATCCCGTGCAGCGGATTCACGCGCTCATGATGGCCATGCTTGTTGTCATCACAGTGGTGTTCGGCGGGATCTCAGCTCTCCCGCCGATGCAGACACTGCCACGCGCGCTTGCCATGATGACCATTCTGGTTTTTGATGGATTTCTTGTTGCGTCAATAACCCTACGGTTTGTTTTCCCGGCATTCAGTCAGGAAGGGAACGCCTTCTGGTGCGTCCGGACTGCGCCGATTTTCCTTTCCCGTCTGTACTGGATGAAATTCATCCTCTGGGTCCCGATCGTTCTTGTACCTGCGGAACTGTTGGTGTGGTCAACGTTGCCCATGGCGCGTGCGCCGGAGCAGGTGATGCTTGCAAGCGCAGGGACGATGGCGTTTGCTGTTGTCGGGTTGGTAAGCATCAATCTGGGAGCGGGTGCATACTTTGCGACGCAACGGGAGGATAATCCGGTAAAAGTCGCTGCGTCGCAGGGGGCATCGGTGACGTTTCTTGTCAGTCTGTTGTACCTCATGGTTGTCGCGACACTGCTGGTGTTGCCTGTGGCGCGCGTCCTTGCCGGGGCCCCGGCGCAACAGGCCACAAGCATGCTGCTCAGGGCAATGATGATTGTCGCCGCATTATCGCTCTGTGTATCAGTACTCGCGAACATTGTTGGCATACTCGCACTCCGTAAGGACTTCTAGACGAATGAGGAACAATGCCTATCGATCTCTCGCCGGGGCGCCCGGTCGCACACCATTGATGATGGTGATCTGTATCCTGTGCGGGTGGATGGCGGCACATGCACAACAGGAAGATGTGCAAGACCGGGAGGCAGATGCGCTCTTCCTCCGGGCCGTAGCGTCGTACGACCAGGGGCGCTATCGCGAAGCCGCGGACGAGTTTTCGCAGCTTTCTGGGACCTATCCCCGCAGCGTGCGTACGACTGCAGCTCAGATCATGAAGGCGAAGGCGCTGTTCTGGCTGGGCGAAAACATGGAAAGCGTGAAGGCCGCCCGGGCGCTGCTATCGACATCACCCACTTCTGCATATTCGGCGGACGCCCACTACCTGCTGGGAGCGGTATACTATCGCATAGGTCGAGTAGACGAAGCCCTGCAGGAGTGTTCGGTTTCGTGGGAGCTTCTGGTACAGCCGGCGCCCCCACGATTGCTTGCATCTCTGGGGGCCATGGTTGACACGATTGCCACCCGTCACCTCACTGCCGAAGCGCTCGAGCGGGCAATTGCTGCGCGGGGAACACGCGACTATCACGCACGTTTGCTTCTCAATCTTGCGGAGAAGCATGCATCGGCCGAGAATACCCGCGCTGCGCGAATCGCGCTTGACAGCCTGCTTTCAACATTCCCTGAGCAGCAGGGTCAGCCGCGTGTGATGAAGCTCCTGATGGAAATTGCTGAACGGAGCGACGTGAGGCTGGGTGTATTGCTCCCGCTCATGCGCAATGAACCTCCGTCCGCCTCGAAGGAAATCGCAGGGGACGTCAATGACGGCATCGAGTATGCTGTCCAACAATTCGGACGTGATCCGGCACAGCGGATCAAAGTGACTCTCGTCACTCGTGATACTGAGAGAGATCCTGCCGTGGCGTCCCGGCTGGTGAATGAAATGGCGTCGGACCAGGGGATTGTCGGCATCATCGGGCCGATGTTTTCCACCACAACAGTAACAGCCGCGCGGGCGGCGCAAGAGGCATCGATACCGCTGATAAGCCCGACTGCCAACGCAAACGGGATAGCCGCCGTAGGATCGTTTATTTTCCAGGCAAACCCTGACTATGAGACCAGGGGGCGCGCTATGGCCCGTTATGTAGTGGAGAAGAAAGGGTTCAGGCGGTTTGCCGTACTTGCTCCTTCGGACGCATACGGTAAATTCCTTGCAGACGGGTTTGTTGATGAGGTGCGGCAACTCGGGGGCTCCATAGTGGCGACCGAATGGTACGAGCGGGGAAAGACGGATTTGACCCCTCAGCTCAGGAATATCCGGCGTGCAGGCCTGCGTATCGGCACCGATGCCTTCATTTCTTTCGGTGGCAAGAAGAAGCTCGGGGAGCTGATGAAGCTGGCCGGTCTGGGGGTGTCCGTGAAAACACTTGACTCACTTCTCCACAAGGGAGCAATGGTGAATGCCGTCACACTTCTCGGGCCTGACGCTGCAGCGCGCCTGGAAGCAATCGGGATCACGGTTGTCTACAATGAAATAATGACTGACAGTCTGGACACTCCGATCACCACGATTGACGGGCTCTACGCTCCGATCACTTCTCCGGAGGAAATCGGCGTTGTATCGTCACAGATCGTCTACTTCAACATTCAGGCACAGCTTCTCGGTTCGGGTGAATGGAATAGCCTTTCCGAACTGGATGAGCACAGACGGTACACTTCGGGTGTGGTGTTCGAATCCGATTCTTATACGGATACGACATCGACTGCTTATAGAGACTGGGCCGCCGGATACAAGGCCCGCTTCAATCGTCGGCCTTCGAAGAACTCATTGTTCGGGTTTGATACAGCGGACATGGTCCTCGGAGCGATGCGTGATGGGGCAACGACACGACAGGCACTTGCGCGGGCATTGTCCAGGTCACGGAACTATGCCGGTTACCATTCGTCGATTGGTTTTTCCTCGCGCCGCGTGAACAACATTCTCTCAATTCTCCGTTTTGACGGGCAAAACATAAACCGCATTGATGAAGTCCGGGTTGAATGAGAGGCAGTTCCGTTAAAGAATGGCCTTCCGGAGAGAGGCCCCGTGAGAAACTTATCGGCCAAGGGCCATCCGCCCTCACGGAAGCGGAGCTGCTTGCTCTGCTCCTGAGGACCGGAACTGGCAATTCCACTGCACTGGACCTTGCACGTGAAGTGCTTTCCAGTGGACGCTCGCTTCGGGGGCTCGGCACGCGCACACCCGGAGAACTCATGAGGATTCGCGGCATAGGGCCGGCGAAAGCCGTGGAGTTGATCGCTGCATTTGAGATTGGCCGGAGGATGCAGGCGGAGCCCGATGAGGAGAGGCCCATTATCCACTCTCCCGAGGATGTCGCACGGATCATGGTGCCGCTGCTCAGAGATCGCACGAACGAGGTGTTTTTCGTGCTCCTGCTTGATGCGAAGAATGCACTCAGAGCCAAGGTGGAAATCACCAGCGGAACGTTGAACGCCAGCCTCGTTCATCCCCGTGAAGTGTACAAAGTGGCAATCGATCAGCGGGCCGCCTCAATTATCGTGGTTCACAACCATCCTTCAGGAAATCCGGATCCGAGCAGGGAGGACACAGAGGTCACCCGTCAGCTTGTTGAGGCCGGACGTATCGTCGGTATCCCGCTCCACGACCACATTATTGTTGCCGCCGATCGATACACGAGTCTGGCTGAGAAAGGGCTGCTTTAGCCGATTGCGGCTCATGTTCGCGAAAATTAGCATTTGACATGGAACCAAATTTTCGTTATACTGCCAACGATCACCCAGCGAGGCAATCAAATCAGTAATCTATCCGTAACCCCATATCTCAGGAGGGTCCACATGTTGAAATGCACAAGGACAGTCATGCCCATTGGGATGGCGTTCCTGTTCGCAGGATCGCTTTTCCTCTATGGTTGCTCTTCAAGTCCTGACGAGCAGCAGTTGAAGTCGCTCCAGACCTTGAAAGATGAGACGGCGCAGCTCGAGAAGGAGATCAAGGAGAAGGAAGTAAAGAAGAGCGACCTGGAAAAAGTCGTCGCGGAAAAGACTGCGAAGATAAAGAAATGCGCTGAGGACCAGGCGATCGTCAAGCAACGATTAGCAAAGTGACACAACAAGCGAGGAGTCTCTGAACATGAAATTGCACAACGCACTTATGATGATCGTCGCTGTCGTGCTCACCCTGTCAGTCGGAATGGCGACTGCCCAGGAGATGACAAAAGAACAGTGGCAGCAGGAAATGAACAAATACACCCAGATGCGAAACGATCTTCAGGCAAAGCTGAAGGCTCTCGACGCCAGCATCAGCTCACTTACTGCAGAATCCAACAAACTGGATGGCGACTACCAGACCTCTCTGGACGAACTCTATGCCCTGGTTGGTTCCGACCGCGAGAAGGCAGCTGCGTATCGCAGCGATCTTGACGCGACGGAAGCCAAGGCTGCCGATCTCATGCGTCTTTCCGACGCCGATCTGATGGCCCGGAGCAGCGAAGTGACCGACCTTGACGGCAAGGTGAAGGAGCTCTGGGGGAACAAGCTTTCCCTCATACCGGAATTCTGGGATCGCCTGACGGCACTTGACACCAAAGTGAAGAGCATCAAGGAAACCCTTACGAAGCAGGTGAAGGTGTACACCGTCGGCACGTGGTCCAAAGACCGTGACTGTCTCTGGAATATCTCCAAGAAGCCCGACATTTATGACAATGCCTGGTTGTGGCCGCGTATCTGGCAGGGCAACCGCGATCAGATCAAGGATCCGGACATTATCCACACAGGTCAGATGCTGAAGATCCCGCAAGGGAAGGAAATGAACGACGAGGAGAAGGCGGCTGCAAAGAAGTACTATCACAAGGTTGCAGCAAGGGTTGCAGCGCCGGCTCCCGCACAGAAGTAGTGAACGGCAATCCCAGTTGCCTGGACCCCCTTTCCTGCGCACGCCGCAGGGGAGGGGGTTCATGCGTTTTTTGAGGAACGATGAGCGGAGTGACTGAAAAGAAACTGAAGATCGAAGGGGCCGACACACTCGGACTCCTTGGCCTCAACGATGCGAATCTTGAGGTTCTTGAACGGCGCTTTGATGCGACGGTCGTCGTCCGCGGCGATACCATTACTCTGCGCGGCGACCCTGTTGAGCTTGAGACCCTGGACCGCATCTTCAAGGAATTGATGTTCCTGCTTCGCAAAAACGGATCCCTCACGCCCAACGATGTGGACACGGTGATTGATCTCATCGCAGCCAACGGTGAACCGGCTGTGCCGAAGAGCGTCCCCTCGGGATTGTCACATGATGCACTGGATGACGCCATTCTCTTTACGAAGAGCCAGATCATTCGCGCGAAGACTCCCGGCCAGCGAGAGTATTTGCGACAGATCCGTATCAACGATATTGTGTTCGCCATCGGCCCGGCAGGAACTGGCAAGACTTATCTGGCAGTCGCCTTTGCTGTCGCAAGTCTGAAGAACAACGAAATCACGAAGATCGTCCTCACCCGCCCTGCGGTTGAGGCAGGTGAAAGCCTGGGCTTCCTGCCCGGCGACCTGAAAGAGAAGGTTGACCCGTATCTCCGGCCGTTGTACGATGCTCTTGACGATATGATTCCGGCTGAAAAGTTGCGGGGGTATATCGAAAAGCGTGTCATTGAAATTGCACCGCTTGCCTACATGAGGGGGCGGACGCTCAACAATGCCTTCGTGATTCTCGACGAAGCGCAGAACGCCTCCGCGATGCAGATGAAGATGTTTCTGACGCGGCTGGGACCGAACTCGCGGGCGATTGTGACGGGTGACGTCACGCAAATCGACCTGCCGACCAAGCAGAACTCCGGTCTCGTGCAGATCCAGGATGTGTTGCGGGGTGTGGGGGGAATTTCCTTCGTATACTTCGACAGGAACGATGTTGTTCGCCATCGCCTGGTAAGAGACATTATTGACGCGTACGAGAAATACCGGAATGGCGGGCAGCAGCTGACTGAAGATGCGGGCACGAGCAGTTGATCGGCAAAACCTCACATGCGCTTCTTTCTGCGACGCTTCGCCTTCTCCCAGTAGAAATCCATTTCTTTCAGAGTGCTGTCGTGGACGGTTTTGCCGAGCTTCGCCAGCTCACGCTCGATGTATTGAAAGCGGCGCGTGAATTTGTCGATCGTGTGCCGAAGCGCGTTTTCCGGATTGATCTTGAGAAAACGCGCATAGTTCACCAGCGCAAAAAGCAGATCCCCGAATTCCTCATCCTTCTTTGCCTGCTTGCGTGAACGCAGCGCATGGCGCACTTCTTCGAGTTCCTCGCGGACCTTCTTCCAGACCTGGTCTTCGTTGTCCCAATCAAACCCGACTTTTGCAGCTCGCTGCTGCACCCGGAGTGCGCGCTGCAATCCGGGCATACTTCGGGGAACCCCCTCGAGCACCGATTTCCGGCCCTCGGTGAGCTTGATGCGTTCCCAATTGCGGCGCACGTCCTCTTCATCGCGCACCCGGGTGGTTCCGAAGACGTGCGGATGCCGCCGGATCAGCTTGGCAGATTCGCGGCGTAACACTTCGCGCAGGGTGAATTCCCCCGCCTGTTCGGCGATGGTCGCCTGCAATATTGCATGCAGGAACAAGTCTCCCAGCTCGTCACGGAGATGCTGGAGATTTCCCCTGTCGAGAGCTTCAACGACTTCGTAGGTTTCCTCGATGAGACTGTGTCGCAACGAGCGATGCGTTTGCTTTCGGTCCCACGGGCAATCCCGTCGGAGACGGCGAACAATGCGGATGAATTCATCGATGTCCGCATGCGGTACGGGGGGATATTTCCTTGCCATGATGCATCAACCTAGCCATTTCATCCCTGACTTGCAATCGTACCGGAATCTCCCTATTCTGTTCCGTTCAATCCCGTTGTAAAAGGACATTTGACGCCGTAGTGTTCCGGTTTCAGGAGGGGCGATTGCAGCGGCAATGACATCTCAGGTGACTTCGGTGTCCGCGATCGAGCGGAAAAATATTGCCCTCAACGTTGTCGAGGGTGGGCTGTATATTTCCACGACCGCCTTTCTGTCATTTCAGACTGTTCTTCCCGCTCTTGTCTCGCGGCTCGGAGGGACGAATGTCGAGATAGGGATGGTTGCGGCGATCACCTATGTCGGAGCCGTTCTTCCTCAGCTCTTCGCCGCTCGCGTGGTCGAAACCCTGCCGTGGAAGAAACCATGGGCGATACGGTTAGGATCTGCACAGCGGTTTTGTGTCCTGTTGATGGGCCTGTTCATTCTTTTCTTCGGATCCGCGGGTTCGCGGTGGGTTCTCTGGATATTCTTCCTCCTGTACCTGGTGAATCAGACTGTTGCCGGAATCACCTCTGTTGGATGGTTCGATTTCTTTGTGAAGATTACTTCACCGAAGAGACGCGGGCGCCTGATTGGATACCGGAATTCACTCGGCGGGTTCGGTGCTTTTCTGTGCGGATTCGTCCTCACATGGCTTCTTGCGTCATTTGCTTTTCCCCTCGGCTATGCTCTCGCCTTCGTTCTTGCCTTCATGCTGCAAGTCTCGTCCGTGGTTGTGCAGGGGTACATGATCGAGACCGACCCGAGTCCGACGGTTGCGCGGCGTCCGATCTTCCCATTTCTTAAGGATCTCCGGAGGGTGCTGCGTGCAGACCGGGATTTCAGCCGGTTCCTGGTGGCCTCTGCATTTTTGATCATGGCAATGATGCCGCAGGGGTTCTTTATTGTGTACGTGCTTAAAGACTTCGCGGCGGATGAATCGGTTGTCGGGTTGTTTACGCTGGCTATGGTTGCCGTGCAGGTCGTGAGTGCCCTGGTGATTGGTTTTGTTATTGACCGCTATGGCAACAAGACCGCTTTGCTGTGTGCAGCAAGCTCAATGTTGATGTCGAGCTCTTGGCGCAATTCTTGCTCCGGCTCCCGGGTGGTTCGTTGTTGTTTTCGGATTCCTCGGGGTGAATTTTGCCGCAGAAGGGATGGTCCGGTCGAACATGGCAATCGAGTACAGTCCCGCAGCACAGCGCTCGACATATCTTGGGTTGATGAACACACTTCTCACGCCGTGCTACTTCTCGGGATTGGCGGGCGGTCTGGTTGCTGATCTTCTCGGGTACCGCGGCATGTTCATGGTGGGGGCGCTCTTTTCCGTCATCGGCATTATCTTCCTTACCTGGCGCGTTCGTGACCCTCGAGTGATTCAGAGAATTGCGGCATGAGCGAGATCCAGCGACAGTCGTCATTGCTCCCGCGCACGTGGACGGTACTCTCGCTGATCGAATGGTCCCGCGACTACCTTGTCGAGCGCGGCTTCGATGAAGCCCGACTGCACGCTGAGCTTTTGTTGTCGCGCGTGTTGAACATCAGCCGGCTACAGCTCTATCTTCAATTTGACAGGCCGCTGGTTCCTGAGGAACTTGCTTCGTATCGTGTGCTGTTCAAACGACGGCTGACGCACGAACCGCTGCAATACATTTTGGGCGAAACGGCGTTCATGGGGATCACCGTACGTGTCGGCCCGGGGGTGCTTATCCCGCGCCCGGAGACGGAATTGCTCGTGGAACTTGCCCTTGGGAGAATCCGCGAGATCCTGAAGCCGCAACTGCGTGCACTGGACGTCGGGATTGGTTCAGGCAATATCGCTCTCGCAATCGCACATCACACCACCAATGTCCAGGTCACCGGAGTGGATATCAGCGGTGCGGCTGTAGCACAAAGCAGGAGCAATGCGACGCGTCTCGGCATTGACCGGGTCGATGTTCTCCATGCCGATGTCTTCGATACCGGATTCGTACATGATCGATTCGATCTCGTTGTGGCAAATCCTCCGTACATTTCCAAAGATGAATTTGCATCCTTGATGCCGGAAGTCCGTTTGTTCGAACCACGGCAGGCATTGACCGACGAACAGGATGGCTACGGATTTCTCCACAGGCTAGCTCCGCGGGCGGTAGAATTGTTACAGCCTGGCGGACTCTTCCTGTGTGAAATTGGCCATGGCCAGGAGGCAACTGCGAGAGAGATTGTTGCAGATGCGGGGTTTCGCGAAGTGACAGTACACCCCGATTATGCGGGGATCCCGCGGGTTGTAGAGGCCCACCTTCCATTAGCATAGAAAGTCCGGTAATCATGCGAGTCGTTGTGCAGCGCGTGTCCAGTGGCCGGCTCACCGTCGAAGGCGCCGAGCATGCACGCATCGGCAAAGGCTTTGTCATCCTTCTGGGGATCAAGCAGGGGGACACGAAGAAAGATGCGGAATTTCTGGCGGAGAAATGTGCGGGACTTCGCGTTTTCGAGGATCATCAGGGGAAGATGAATGTCAACCTCCAGGATGTCGGAGGCAGCATCCTTGCCGTTTCCCAGTTCACGCTCTACGCCGATGCGCAGAAAGGAAACCGTCCGAGTTTTGTCCTTGCATCCCGCCCTGAAGAGGCAGAGCCACTGTACGACCATTTTGTGGGCCGTTTGCGGGAACGACTTGGACCGGAGAGGGTGCACACCGGGATATTTGGTGCCCAGATGGAAGTGACCATCGTAAATGACGGCCCCGTGACGATAGTAATAGAAAGTCCATCCAAGACAACTCAATGAGGCGCTGCCCTCATGCACGTTCTCTTCCTGTTCCTTGATGGTGTGGGAGTTGGCAGGAAGGATGCAGCCGCAAATCCATTCTTCGCGGCCCGCATCCCCGTCCTGGAGACTCTGCTCGGAGGGACATTGCCCTCGCTGCACCATCGAACGATTGAAACAGAGGAGACCACGGTACTGCCTCTCGATGCGACGCTGGGTGTAGAGGGACTGCCGCAGAGCGGCACCGGTCAGGCCTCGCTCTTCACTGGAATCAACGCTCCGCTTCTTGTCGGCAAACACTTTGGTCCTCATCCGTACTCCACGCTCAGGCCCGTCATTGAGGCGCACAACATTTTTCGCCGGGTCCTGCAGGCCGGGCTGCGTCCCTGCTTCGCCAATGCCTATCCGCAGAAGTTCTTCGACTATGTAGAGACGCGTCAATCGCGTCTCACCGTGACGACGCTCTCTTGCAAATATGCAGGCCTACCGTTGCGCGGTGAGAAAGAACTCGGCGAGGGGCGTGGCATTTCAGCCGACATCACACGCGAAGGATGGCTCAAACTCGGGTATCCGTCCGTTCCCGTCATTTCTCCGGATCTCGCAGGCACACATCTTGCGGGTCTCTGTGTGGACCACGAATTCGTGCTTTTCGAATACTGGAAGACCGACCACGCGGGGCATGGACAACGCCTGGCAGAAGCCGTTGATGCGCTGGAGCGATTTGACGGTTTGTTGGGAGGGGTGCTGGCAACCATTGATCGGCACCGGATACTTGTCGTGCTGACGAGCGACCACGGAAATCTTGAAGACCTGACCGTCAAAACGCACACCCGCAATCCTGTACCCCTCATACTTACTGGCACAGGCCACCGCGCGGTCGCCGACCGTGTGTGCCACTATGGGGGACGCGCGCCGAACCTGACCCATGTCCTACCCGCGCTGATGGAGGTACTCCAGAATGATGCCGGGATGGGAGGCCATTCATAAACACCCTGCACTGATTCTCGCGGCACTGATTGGCACCGGGATCTGGATCGGCGATCAGCTGCCTGCGGTATCTGTCGTTCCTCTGTTCGCACTGGTAGTCGCCGCAACGCTGCTCACGGGGGCGACGCTGCGGCTCCGCAACGGGCACACGGCTGCCCTCATTCGATCACTCTGCTGCATCCTGCTCTGTCCTGCTATTGGCATCCTCAAGTATCGCTGTGACGACGCCGGACGGAGGGTCGTGCCTGCCTCAGACGCGCGGACTACGGTGACGCTCATCGGTGACGTTGCCGATGCACCGGCGGTGATGGGAACCCGTGTGCGGTGTGCATTTCACGCCCGGGCGATCATCGGGGATTTCCCGGAGATTCCCTGCGACGAGAAGGGCATAGTGACGTACATCGGCCCCGTCAGTGACACTTCCGGTCGAAGGATCATGTACGGCTCGGTGCTGGCTCTCAGAGGTGTGGTGGAGAGCCCGCCGGAGGCGGGCAATCCGGGAGAATTCAGTCCGCGACGGTATTATTACGCTAACGGCATATCCTTCATGATGCGCGTGCATGGCATCGAGAATGTCCGCATCCTGGGTGTGAACGGTGGGTCGGCGTTTATGCGCACAGTAGTGTTTCCGTTGCGCCAGAGTATTCTTTCGGAAATCGACCGCGATATCGGCGGAGAAGAGGGAGAATTTCTGAAAGGACTGTTGATCGGAGAACGCTCCGGATTGTCGCCCGGTGTGCGGAGGGCATTCCTTGATTCGGGAGTGGCACATATTCTTGCCGTATCGGGCTCTAATGTTGCCGTGGTTGCAGCGACGATGATGCTGCTGTTCTCTCTCTTCCGCGTACCGCGCATTCTTGGCCGGATCATGACGGCATGGGCTCTCGTCATCTACATGCTTGTGACCGGTTCACAACCGCCTGTCGTACGTGCCACCATTATGGCTCTTGCGCTGATCCTGAGCAATTCGCTCGCGCGTCGTGTGCATCCGTTGAATGGTGTCGGTGTGGCGGCTCTTATCATGTTTTCGACGGACGCTCGTCAACTGTTCGACGTGGGCTTTCAGCTCTCCTTTGGCGCCGTGATAGCCATTCTTGTGCTCCATCGTCGATTGCTGGCGCCGTTCCGTCATCGAGGCGGCGGCACGATGCTGGTGCGATGTGTGCGGCAAGCATACAGCGTGATTGCCGTATCGGTCGCTGCTTCCCTAGGCACATTGCCGTTGACTGCGATTGTCTTTGGCCGACTTTCTGTGGTCGGGTTTCTGGCAAACCTCGTCATTGTGCCGGCGTCTGAAATTTCGGTGGTTCTTGGCATGGTATCAGCTGCACTGGCCCCTCTGAATGGGTGGGCTGCAGGAGCATATGCTGCCGTCAATCGGATACTGTTGATGTTCACCATTTGGGGGGCTGAGATTGCCTCATCGGTCCCCTGGGCGACATTGGACACCGTGGAGTTCCGGCCGGTACATGCCCTGCCATACTATGCGGGTCTGGCCCTTCTCTTCTGCATCGGGCGCCCAGCCCTGGTCCGATACTTTTTCATTGCATTCCTGTGCGGAGTGAATGCGGTTCTCTTCTGGCCGTCTGCAGCTCTTGCAGCTACATCGCCCGAAGAATGCCGGATCACGATGATCGACGTCGGGCAGGGAGATGCCATCCTCCTCCAACCGCCGGGAGGAGGCAATGTACTGATTGACACGGGTCCACCTTCGCGTGATGGAAGCCCCTGGGGAACATCGGTGGTCCCGTTGCTGAAGCGGCTCGGCGTGCGCGCGCTCGACGCAGTCATCATCACTCATCTTCATGACGATCATGCAGGCGGACTTGTGCATGTGCTTCATGCATTTACAACCCGACAGGTTGTTGCGACTCCTGATATCGTTCGTGCGGCTGACGACTCAATCACACGCGTCTCCGGAACACTCTCCGCCGCGTTTGGAGGCATGATCCTGGGGGGTGAGGCGTGCAGGTTCTACGTTCTCTCACCGGATTCAGCGGAGACTGACGCAAACGGAAATGCTAACCGGCGGTCAATTGTCGTGAAGATGCAGTATGGGAACACCTCCATGCTTCTGATGGGGGATGCCGAGCGGGGCGAGGAAGAGCGGCTGCGTGCACGGTACGGCGGGTTCCTCAAATCCAACGTACTGAAGATCGGTCACCATGGCAGCAAAGCCGCAACGGGCCAGGAATTTCTTTCGGCCGTCAGGCCGGACTATGCGCTCATTTCCGTGGGCAGGGCGAATCGCTTCGGGCATCCGGCCGGATCAACGCTGCAACGCCTGCATGCTTCAGGGACGGATGTGCTTCGCACCGATGAGATGGGGGCGGTATTTCTTGCGACGGACGGAAGGACCGTGCGTCAGGTAGATTGGAGATAAGGAAGACGTTGTCAGCAGATATCGGATGCCAGATATTTGCTTCTCGCCCACGTGTTGGTTATCATTTCTCCGTCACAGACACTGACAACATCACGTGCCACTTACCAGAGCAAAAATACGCGAACTGCGGGATCTCGACCGCAAGAAGAGCCGGGAAGCCACCGGACATTTTCTCGTGGATGGAGTGCGCGGTGTCCGCGAGGCGCTCCGTTCCAGTTTCACAATGAACGAACTGTTCTATACCGGCGCATTGCTCACGGATGCTGCGGGGAATGCCCTCGTTGAGGAGGCAAGGAGACAGACCCGCGTGGTCCATGAAATCACCCCGGGCGAGATGGAACAGATATCCGATACGGTGACCGCCCAGGGAGTACTCGCGGTGATGGAGCAGAAGGAATGGACCCTCGCTGAAGTGTTGCAGAAGGAGGATCGTGCATCTGTTGTTGTTGCGCTTGATGCGGTGGCGGATCCGGGCAATCTTGGAGGGATAATCCGCACATGTGACTGGTTTGGTGTTGATGCTCTGATTCTCGGTCACAACAGCGTCGAGCTGTTCAACCCCAAAGTCGTGAGAAGCACAGTGGGCAGTATCTTTCATCTCCCCATCCTCGCGGATTTCGAACTCTCCTCGCTGGTGAGTCAAGCCAAGCGGTTCGGGTACACAGTGTATGCAACGGCGGCCGACGGTGCCACGTATACCGATGACGTCCACTACGCGCGCAAGACCCTTCTTCTGCTTGGCAACGAGGCGTGGGGGATCTCGGGCCTCGTGATGCAGGCGGCGGATATACGGCTCGCAATCCGTCGGCACGGCGCTGCGGAGTCGTTGAATGTCGGGGTTGCGTGCGGGGTTGTGCTTGCCAGCATCAGACACAGGTAGGGAGCATTCAATGCCACCGTATCCTCCGGGGTTCCGAGTCGGACACTGGACCGAGGCACGCGCCTGTACCGGCTGCACCGTCATACTCTGCCCTCCGGCAACTGTGGGCGGGTGTGACGTCCGGGGGAATTCCCCCGGCAGCAGGGAACTGGCCCTTCTCGGAAGCGAAAAGTCCATGCAGGAGGTTCATGCCGTGCTCCTGACCGGTGGTACGGCGTTTGGGCTGGCTGCGGCCGATGGAGTGATGCGGTATCTCGAAGAACACGATGTCGGATACATGACACCGTGGGGTCGTGTACCTATCGTTCCGGCGGCCGTTGTGTTCGATCTCAATACTGGGTCGTCGTCTGTTCGACCCACTGCTGAGGCCGGATACAGTGCGTGTGTATCCGCCAGGATGGACGAGGACTGTGCCGGAAGGATCGGGGCTGGGACAGGGACGACAGTGGGCAAATGGCACGGGCCCGGCACTGCGATGCATGGCGGGATGGGGTGTGAAACTATACAGGTCAGAGAGTTGCTGGTGACGGCGATAGCCGTCGTGAATGCCATCGGCGACGTTCGGGAGGATGACGGGCGCATCATTGCGGGCGCACGAAAGGCCGACGGTACGTGGCTGGCCGACGGAACGCAGTACGTCAGCGTGCTGCCTCTCGCTCCTCCGCCGCTTACCAACACGACACTCGTTGCGATTCTCACGAACGCCGGCTCTCACGAAGGTGGATGTGAATCGCATTGCACAACGGGTACATGACGGTTTTGCACGCGCCATCAAACCCATCCACACTTCCCATGATGGCGACGTAAGTTTCGTGCTCGCCTCCGGCCCCCAGCAGTGCTCGTTTGAGGTTGTCGCGGAAGCGGCCACTGACGCGGCAGCGGATGCGATTCGGAACGCGGTACGTCCGACATCATGATCTACCCGCACGCGGCATGGCCGGGAGCAGGTATCCCTTGTGCGCGCACTATCAAAGCTGGGCATTGCTTCGCGCACGGAAGCGGAGCAACTTATCACGGGAAGGGCGCGTGGCGGTCAATCACCGGGTCGTCCGCTCGCCATACACCTGGCTTGATCTCCGGAGCGATCGAATCTCCATCGACGGCTACGCCGCACGCTCTGCAGTTCCCGTATACCTGGTCATGCACAAACCGACAGGGGTAGTGACCACGCGGAGCGATGAACGCGGCCGAAGAACCGTGTTCGACCTGCTCCCGGCGGGAACGCCGAAGGTCTTTCCCGTCGGTCGCCTGGACAAAGACACGAGCGGGCTTTTGCTATTGACCAACGATGTCCGGTTTGGTGATCGTCTGACCGATCCGTCGCATCACGTGCCCAAGCGGTATCTGGTGACCGTTGCAGAGCCGGTTCATCCCGATCTGATCGCACTCTGGGGCAGGGGTATGAAGCTTGAGGATGGCACCCAGTTGCTCCCTGCGCATGTGGAGTCAAGCCCCGGCGAACCACGGCAGTTCATGCTTTCGATCACCGAGGGAAAGAACCGCCAGATCCGGAGGATGATGAAAGAATCGGGGTGCGCCATTATTGCACTCGCCCGTCGTTCCATCGGCACAGTAGACCTGGGGAATCTTCCGGTAGGCAAGGTACGGATGCTGACTGCGGACGAGCGCCGCGATTTGCTGGGATCAGCGGGGGGCTCTGTGGAAAACAAAGGAGGAATCTCGTGATTCCTGTTGTGAGCAACATCGTCGAAGTGTGTGTGTTCCGTTTCCGCAACGACTTGATAGAGTATCTGATTCTGAAGAGATCGCCTGAGGAGCGCATCCATCCGGGGATGTGGCAACTTATCACAGGAACGACCACCGAGGGGGAGAGGGGAGTAAGAACCGCGATCCGAGAGTTGCAGGAGGAGACTGGACTCGTCCCGCTGCATTTCTGGTCGGTTCCCGTATTGACGTCTTTTTATGACCGCAACGGTGGAGCTCTGAATCACTGCCCGGTATTTGCGGCGCAGGTGGACCCTGTAACGGAAGTGAATATTTCTGAAGAACATTGCGACTTTGCCTGGCTCCCGTTCGAGCAGGCGCGACGCCGACTCGTGTGGCCGAGCCATCGCGCCGTGGTCGAGATGGTCGACACCATCATAGTCCGAGGGGAAGAGGCCGCGGCCCGATTGTACATTCCGATTTCTTGAAAAGGTCACAGGTATTCCGTATATTGTCGCTGTTTTGCAGTGTACTCATAACCTGAGGAGACCTCAGTGAGCGTTCTTGTCGTCGGTTCACTCGCCCTTGATTCGATCGAAACGCCGTTCGGCGCGGTGAAGGATGCGGTTGGCGGTTCTGCAACGTACATTTCAGCGGCGGCAAGCTACTTCGTCAACCCCATCCGGCTGGTCGGTGTGGTCGGAGGGGATTTCCCCCGGGAGGGATTGGCGTTTCTGGAAGAACGCAAGGTCGATCTGGAAGGATTGGAAGTCATCAAGGAGGGGAAGACGTTTCGCTGGGCCGGACGGTACCACTACGATCTCAACGAACGTGACACGTTATACACAGACCTGAACGTATTCGAGAAATTTGATCCCAAAATACCCGAGAAGTTTCGGAAGACACGAAACGTTTGCCTCGGCAATATCGATCCGGTGCTGCAGCGGAAGGTGCTGCTCCAGATGGACAATCCCCGGCTTGTCGTCTGCGACACAATGAACTACTGGATCAACGGGAAGCGTGCAGAGCTGGAAGAGACGCTGAAGATGATCAATGTCCTGATCCTCAACGATTCTGAAGCCCGGTTGTTGTCGAAGGAGCCCAATCTGATCAAAGCCGCAAAAGTGATTCGTGGGATGGGACCGAGTGTTGTCATCATCAAGAAGGGGGAACACGGGGCGCTGCTTCTGACCGAACAAATGGTGTTTTCCGCCCCGGCGTATCCGATGGAAAACATTTTCGATCCGACCGGAGCCGGCGATTCCTTTGCTGGTGGTTTCATCGGCTGGCTAGCCCGGACCGAAGATATGTCGGAAGAGAACCTGAAGCGAGCGGTCATCTACGGAAGTGCGCTTGCATCGTTCTGCGTGGAGAAATTCGGTGTCGAGGGGCTCTCCGATCTCGCCTACCTCAGCATCCAGGACCGTTTCCGCGAGTTCAGGGAACTCTCCCGTTTTGATGAGGACTGAAGCCGCATGAAAGCTGTGGATTGGATCGATGGATCCGTGCGATTCATCGATCAGACACTGCTCCCCACGGAGGAGCGGTTCGTCCTTACGAATGATATTCAGGTCATTGCTGAGGCGATCAGGTCATTGCGTATCCGTGGGGCTCCTGCCATCGGCGTGGCTGCCGCGTTTGGTCTCGTGTTGGGGCTCCGCTCTTCTGACAGCCCGGACGGGTCCTCCCTCGCTTTCCGGTTCGACCGGGCCGCCAGACTCCTGGGATCGACACGTCCGACCGCTGTGAATCTCTTTAATGTGCTGAGCCGTATGCGCGGTGTGCTGGAGGCTGGATCCGGTGCAGGCGACCGGGAGGCGATTCGACGGCTGGAGTGCGAAGCCCTGGTGATCCAGGCCGAAGATATCGAAGCCTGTCACAGGATCGGAGAGCTCGGATCGGCGCTCCTCGGCGCGGGGACTTCGGTACTTACGCACTGCAATGCGGGTGCTCTGGCAACTGCAGGTGATGGTACAGCATTGAGTGTGGTAACAACTGCACACCGGCAAGGGAAGATCTTGCGGGTCTACGTAGATGAAACTCGTCCGCTTCTTCAGGGCGCACGACTGACGAGTTGGGAATTGCTTCGGGCGGGCATCGAAGTGGTGCTCATTACCGACAGCACGGCTGCGAGTGTGCTGCGGGAGGGGCGTGTGCAGGCGGTTTTGGTGGGTGCTGACCGTATTGCAGCAAACGGCGACACAGCAAACAAGGTGGGAACCTACCCGCTTGCGGTCTTGGCTCAGCGCCACAGCGTACCGATGTATGTCGCCGCCCCGGTCTCAACATTTGATCCACACAGCTTTACGGGCAACGATATCCCCATCGAGGAACGGGATCCATCAGAGGTGACGCAGATAGCGGGCATCAGGATTGCGCCCGAGGGCGTTCGGACATATGCACCGGCATTTGACGTCACCCCTCATGAACTCATTACAGCAATCATCACCGACAGAGGAGTGCTTCGGCCTCCGTTTGCGGCTGAGATTGCCGCCGTTGTAGGGAAACCATGATTCTGACCACGGAGGCGGTTGTCCTCCGGACAATCAAGTATAGCGAATCGAGCCTGATCGCAACACTGTTCACCCGCGGTCATGGTAAGATCTCCGTTCTTGCAAAAGGTGCCCGGCGCAAAACACGCCCCTTCGGTGCCTCAGTTGGAGTGATGAGTCATGTCCATGCCGTGATCTACCACAAATCCCAGCGCGAACTTCAGCTTCTTACCCAGTGCGATCTTGTCGAGCGATACCCTGTTCTCATGGAAGACCTCCCCTGTATGGGGATTGGCATGACCGCCGTTGAGTTGCTCCACCTCTCGACAGAACACGATGAACCCCACCCCGAAGTCTTTGATTTGACCGTAAATCTCTTTCAAACGCTGCAGCATGCAACTCAACGGCACCGAAATGCGTTATATGCATATGAGGTGAGGTTGCTGGGGCTCTTGGGATTTAAACCTTCGCTCCGGCAGTGTGTCTCATGTAAGGAAGACATCTCATCAGTCCGACCCGCCACGCCGCAAGGTAGAGTGCAGGTGGCGGGGAGCGGAGTGCTGTGCGGGCGGTGCTGCGAAAGAAGTGATGCCGGTGTCATGATTTCATCCGGTGCGTGTGCCGCGCTTGATGGCTTCCAGAACATTGGAGGGATTGAAGCTTCGCTACGGATAGTGGTGACACCGGAGATGTCGCGGGACATTGAAGAAACACTGCGCCACCTTGTGAAGGTACACCTTATAGGGACGCGCCCGCTGAGGTCGGAACAGGTGTTTTCACGTATTCAGTAACAATAGACTCTTACCTGGAGGAATACAAGCAATGCTGCGGAAATATCTTCTTGCATCGGTCGTTCTTGTGGCTGTTGGTGTGATACTTGGTGCGGTGCTGGTGTCGTCATTCAACAACGGCGTCACTTTTGGCTTTGCTGCGGGAGGCGGAGACGTGAAACTGGGTGGCCCGACCCCGATTGCGGCGCAGAGCACCAGCGCAAAGGCGCTGAGTCAGGATTTTGCTGCGGTAGCAAAAGCCGTTACGCCTTCTGTTGTTGCGATCAACGTGACAACAACGGGCAAGGAGAAACAGAAGAAGATGCCTCAGGATTTTTTCCATTTCTTTGGTCCCGACTTCAAAGCACCTGAACCCGAACCGTCGGAAGGGTCGGGATCCGGTGTCATCCTGACCGCGGACGGGTACATTGCCACGAACAACCACGTGGTCGAAGATGCCGACGAGGGTGGCATCGAGGTCGTGCTGCATGACAAGGTGCGGTTCAAGGCGAAGCTGATTGGCACTGATCCATCCACAGATCTCGCCGTGATCAAGATTGATGCAAAGGATTTGACCGCGGCAGCGTTGGGGAATTCCGAGAGTGTACAGGTTGGCGAGTGGGTGCTTGCGATCGGAAACCCGCTGGGGCTGACCTCCACTGTTACCGCCGGCATCGTTTCCGCGATCGGTCGGAACATCAACATTATTCAAGACACCTACGGCATCGAGAGCTTCATCCAGACTGACGCCGCAATCAACCCCGGTAACAGCGGTGGCGCGCTTGTCAACATGAACGGCGAGGTGATCGGTATCAATGCCGCGATTGCGACCACGAATGCCCGCTACCAGGGGTATGGCTTTGCGGTTCCGGTGAACCTCCTCAAGACGGTTGCGGCGGATATCATCAAATACGGCGAAGTGAAGCGCGGGTACATCGGAGTGCAGATCAGCGCGATTGATCAGACGACGGCCAGCGCTCTGGGCATGAGCGAGGCTAAAGGGGTGCTTGTGCAAGCGTTGGTGGAGGGCGGGGCGGCTTCCGCCGCAGGGATCAAGGAAGGCGATGTCATCCTCTCGGTCGACGGGAAAGAAGTCAATAAACAGAACGAACTCCAGTCCTATGTTGCCACGCACCACCAGGGAGATCAGGTAACGTTGAAAATCTTCCGCGACGGAAAGACCCTTGACAAGAAAGTAACATTGCGTCCGAAGTCCGGTGACCAGCTGGCTGCTAAAGACAAGGATGAGAAGAAGGACGATTCAGAAATCAAAGAGGAAACGCCGAAATCTGTGTCGTTCGCCGAACTCGGACTCACTGTTCGTGCGCTCTCAGCGCAGGAGAAGACCGCAATGAATGTCGAGACCGGTGTTGTGGTCTCCGAGGTGAAACCTTTCGGTGAGGCGAACAAGCGAGGGATTGGCAGGGGGGATGTGGTTCTCGAGGCCGACAGGAAAGAAATCAAAGCCCCCGGCGATTTGAAGAAGGTCATCGAAGGGAGAAAGGGAGGCGATTCGGTGCTGTTGCGTGTTCGCCGGCAAGGTGATGGTGCTGCAGCGTTTATTGCGGTACAGATCCCCCGTTAAGGAGCTCAACATCGATCGCCGATGAGGATGAAATACGCTCTTTTCGAGAGAAGCAAAGCCCCGGCCCGGAACCGGGGCTTTTTCTTGTGTCAGAGATTTCCCGGCGGGGAACCCGGGGGGGAAAACTTGACAAAGAGGGGGGGTAGACGTATATTTTTTGATACACAAACGTATTAACTCGGACAGGAGGGAAGACTTTCAGCGCGCTACTGGATGCAAGAGGGGTAAGAGGGCGCCTTAACGCCAAGGTTCTCATTTTGAATCAGAACTATGAGCCCATGAGCGTGATTAACGTTAAAAAGGCCATAGCTCTCCTCTTTCTTGGTAAGGCGGAAATGATCGAAGCACATAACGGGCAAATGATCAGATCGGTGAGTCTTGCTATACCCTATCCGAGCATTGTCCGGCTGTCTGTCTACGTGAAAGTTCCGTATAAACGCATCATCCTTTCCCGCAAGAACATACTCCGGCGGGATGCTCATCGGTGTCAATTCTGCGGTCGGTCTGACCTGCCGCTGACGGTGGACCACGTCGTGCCGATCTCCAGGGGCGGCGAAGACAGCTGGGAGAACCTGGTGTGTGCCTGCGTTGTCTGCAACAACAGGAAGGGTGACCGGACTCCTGAAGAGGCGTTGATGCCGCTCCGCCGAAGGCCCATGCGTCCGAATCATGTCACGTTTATCCGGCATGTTGTCGGGTCGCTGGACGAGCGCTGGAAGCCCTACCTCTTTCTAAACTGATGCGTTTCACAACCCCGCGCGAGGGAAACAGCGCGGGGCATTGACCATCCACCATCATCCGAATGACATTGCGCAAAACCATCCTGAGTGGCATGCGGCCCACAGGCAAGCTCCACCTCGGCAACTTCGTCGGCGCCCTCGAAAACTGGGTTGCATTGCAGCAAGACTACAACAACTATCATCTCATAGCGGACTACCATGTTCTGACCACGGACCTTGACGCATCGCGCATCACACAAGACTCAATCGACATGGTCATTGACTGGCTCGCTGCAGGTATTGACCCGACGAAGAGCCCGATGTTCCGCCAGTCGCAGGTGAAGCAGCATACGGAACTGCATCTCATTCTCTCCATGCTCATTTCCACTGCGCGCCTCGAGCGTAATCCCGCAGTTAAGGAGCAGGTTCGCGATCTCAAGATCGAACATATGAGCTACGGTCACCTGGGGTATCCCGTATTGCAGGCGGCGGACATCCTATTGTATAGAGCGGATCTGGTCCCGGTGGGAGAAGACCAGGTGCCGCACGTGGAAATTTCCCGGGAGATTGCCCGCCGGTTCAACAACCAATACGAACAGGTGTTTCCCGAGCCCGAGCCAAAACTCACGCGCTTTGGTCGTCTTCCCGGGCTTGATGGTATTGACAGGAAGATGAGCAAGTCGGCAGGGAATACCATTTTTCTGTCAGACACACCGGAAGACATTCAGAAGAAACTCCGGACGGCGGTCACCGATCCTCAGAAGATCAGGAAAAATGATCCGGGTCGCCCCGAGGTGTGCCTCGTCTATGTTTACCATTCGAAGTTCAACGGTGCGGAAGCAGAGGAGATCGGGGCCGCGTGTCGTGCCGGCTCCCTCGGCTGTGTTGAATGTAAGAAGCGCATTGCCGACCGTATTGCAGCAACGCTGGCGCCTTTTCGTGAGACGCGGGCCTATTATGACGCACATCCGAAGGAAATTATTGATGTCCTCACAGACGGTGAACAGCGGGCACGTACTCGCGCCGAGGAAACCATGACGCACGTCCGCACTGCCATGCATTTGGGATAACAGCGTGTATCGCGTAAAGCTCACAGACTTCGAAGGACCGCTCGATCTCCTGTTGTTTTTTCTTAAGCGGGACGAACTGGATATTTACAACATCCCGATTTCCCGGATCACGAAAGAGTTCTTCGAATACCTTCATTTGATGTCGACCCTCGACCTTGAAGTCGCCGGAGAATTTATCGTCATGGCGGCAACGTTGATGCAGATCAAGGTCCGCATGCTGTTACCGCGGGATGAGCACGCGACGGAAGAAGATGATCCCCGCGCCGAATTGGTGCGTCGGCTCGTTGAGTACAAGCGTTTCAAAGAAATGGCCGGCGAACTCGGCGGGATGGAAGAAGAACAGCGCCGCATATACTATCGCAAATTCTTCCAGGCGGATACCCGCGTCATGACAGAGGAGGAGGATGGCGAGTTCCTTCAGGACATCTCGCTGTTCAATCTGATCGCTGCCTACAAGTCCGCCCTGGATCAGATGCCGAAGAAAATGGTGCATGAAGTCCAGCTGCTCAACGTTTCGGTGGACGAACAGATGAGCTTCGTGCTGGATTTCCTCCGCGTGCACGGGGCATCGACGCTTCTCCAGCTGGTTGCGCACATGGTGGAAAAGATCAGGATTATCGTGACAGTGATGGCAATTCTTGAATTGACGAAAAACAAAGTTGTGGCAATCGCGCCTGTAGCAGGAAAGGACGATATTGCGATTCGTCCCCTGACGCCGATTGTTCCTCTCACGCTGGCATTCACATGAGTACCGATATTGCGTTACCGATGCCACGGGCTATCCTTGAAGTCATTGAGGCTCTGCTCTTTGCCACTGATGAACCGCTCGGCCTGCGACAACTCGTCGACCTGCTCGGCTATCTGGATGATCCCGAGCGTCCCGAGCGTATCGACCAGGATCTCATCCTTCGGGCGATCGAATTCCTGAACCGCGAATTCGATGCCAGCCACCGGGCGTTCCGCATTGTCAAGGTCGCCGGCGGGTACCAATTTGCCACGCTGCCGAAACATGGCGTCTGGCTGGGGCGCATGGTGAAAGAGCGATCCAAGCGCAAACTGTCCGTCTCGGCGCTGGAAAGTCTTGCGGTGATCGCCTATAAGCAGCCGGTGACGAAACCGGAACTGGAAGCCATACGTGGAGTGAATGCAGACTACGTGTTGCATTCGTTGCTCGAACGCAATATCGTTGCGATTGTTGGCCGCGCGGCCACACCGGGCAGGCCGCTGCTCTATGGAACAACGAAGGAGTTCCTCAAGCGTTTTGGCTTGAATGATCTGGCGGAACTTCCGAAGCCGCGGGAGATTGATGAACTCCTCGCAGAAGCACAATTTGAAGTGGAGAAACGCATGTTACAGGAACTTGAAGAGAAGCGGGAGAAGGAAGAAGGCCGGGTAGATGGACTCCGGCTTCTGGAGGGTGAAGAATGAGCGTCCCCGGGAGATTCCGGAAGCAAGGATCTTCACATACACAAAGACCCACACGTGTACCGGGGAAATTCCGTACACAAAGACCCTCACGTGTACCGGGTGAATTCCGCAAGCAAGGATCCTCACGTGCACCGGGGGAATTCCGCAAGCAAGGATCCTCACGTTCGCCGGGTGAAATCAGGAAGGAAAGACCCTCAGGCGCACCGGGAGAATTCCGGAAGGAAAGACCCTTAGGCGCACCTGGAGGATTCCGGAAGGAAAGACCCTCATCTGCACCGGGTGAATTCCGCAAGCAAGGATCCTCACGTTCACCGGGTGAATTCCGGAAGGGAAGACCATCAGGCTCACCTGGAAGATTCCGGGAAGAGGAGGGCCCACAGGCGCACCGGGAGGATTCCGTAAGGAAAGGCCCTCAGGCGCACCGGGAGGATTCCGTAAGGAAAGGCCCTCAGGCGCACCGGGAGAATTCCGGAAGAAATGGCCCTCACATGCACCCGGAAAAATGCGAAAGCAGGGACGTGCCCCGGCGGTTGAACGGCCCGTTGAAAAGCGTACTCCCGCTGCTGGCGGAAAGGTGCGCATCAACCGCTATCTGAGCATGTGTGGAGTGTCCTCGCGCCGCAAAGCGGAAGACCTCGTCACTGAAGGTCGTGTGACTGTGAACGGAGTCACCATATCGTCGCTGGCCACGACCCTGGTACCGGGTCGCGATCGCGTATTCGTCGATGGCAAAGAAGTAGCGCACGTCGACGCGCCGATCTACATCGTACTAAACAAGCCGAAGGACGCCATCACCACGATGCATGATGAACGCGGGCGGGCGACGGTGATGGATTATGTCCATGCACGGAAACGCGTTTTTCCGATCGGCCGGCTTGATCGCAATACCACCGGTGTTCTTCTGTTAACGAACGATGGAGAATTCGCCAACCACTTAATGCATCCCCGGCATGGTGTGCCAAAGGCCTACCGTGTCACCTGTAGTGAGGCAGTCACCAGGGAACACTTGAATGCGTTGCAGGACGGCATCGAGCTCAGTGAAGGTCGCACTGCCCCGGCAGAGGTGCTCAGCATCCCCGGAGGGCGGGGTCGCGAAGTCGGCATCACCATTCGTGAAGGATGGAACCGTCAGGTGCGGCGCATGTTCGAAGAGCTGGGCTATGACGTACGCAAACTTGACCGCGTCGCGTATGGCCCCGTCACTACCGAAGGACTCCCCCGCGGGGCGACGCGTCCTTTAGCGCCTCAGGAGATCCGCTCACTCAAAGTCCTTGCCGGAATTGAGGAATAGACCCATGGCACATCGCTTCCTGCTGATTTCCGGTGTGGCGCTCGTGATGCTTCCCACAGTACTTGCCGGCTGTTCTGCATCGGTATACCGCGATGTGTATCCCACGCTCTCCGATGGTCACTATGACTCCGAATTTCCGTACCGGGGGTGCTCGAAACAGCTGGAAGAAATCAGTGAGAGCGTCAACATGTTGAGTTGCATCGCCTACTACCGCACGTTCTATTTTCTCCCCGAGGAGCGCGTCACCCGAAAGGGTATTGATGCAGAATTTCTACGGAGCAGGGAGCGCTCCTCTGTCTACGTGAATAGCACTGCTTCGGGGACGATCACCACATTGCAGTATAGTCAGCACCGGATACTCGTGTTGACATGTGCCCATGTCGTCGATTTCGAAGACACGGTGGTCAATTACCACATCGGCCAGGATCGTCGGCCCACCGCCTATGTCAGGAGTATCGCTTTCAAAGAGAAGCAGTCGAACTACGCTGCTGTATTCCCCGAAGGGGGGGATCTTGAGGTTCTTGCACTCGACAGGCAGGCGGACATAGCAGTTCTCGGAAAGAAGCTTGATCAGGATCCACCAATACCGTTACCGGTGTTCATGTATCCCTTTGGCAAGGCCAAGGAACTTGAATGGGGGTCGTTTGTCTATCTTTTTGGCTATCCCTCCGGTTACAAGATGGCCACAAAGGGGATTGTCAGCAACCCAAACAAGGACAAACGCGGGATGTTCATGGTTGACGCGATGTTCAGCCGCGGATTCAGCGGAGGAATTGTGCTGGCCATACGGGATGGCGTGCCGAACTTCGAGCTCGTCGGGATGATCAAGCTGGTGTCGGCGCATTCGTCATTTGTACTCACCCCTGAGAAAGATGGAGGAGATCTCGTGTTCGATCCTGCAGTGCCGTACACCGGGGCAGTCTTTGTCGAACGAAAAACCGAGGTGGAATCCGGGATCACGCAGGCGGTGTCGATCGAATCGATAAGTGATTTCCTGCGGACCAATGAGCCCTTTCTGCTTTCAAAGGGGTACAGTATCCGGCCAGCCTTGAAGGGAGAATAGTTGGCTTCCGCGGATAGTGCCGGCGGTGTGCTGCTCGCCGACTTTGGCCTCGCCCGTCGCATCGAGGCTGCAGACACGGCGGTGGGCATGGAGTCGGCAGAAATTCACGCGCGCATCGAACCCGGCTCGGGAGCCGTTGCGCAACCATTGGCAGGAGGCGTTGCGGTGTTTCTGGGCGTAAATTCTCCGCTCACACAAGCCCTGGGTGTCGGCATGGAGGGACCCGTGCGTGCTCCTGATCTTGATGCTCTGGAACATTTCTTTACGAGCCGTGGCTCTGCGGTACACGTGGAACTCTGTCCGCTTGCCGATGCATCCGTGGTCAGAGAAATGGCCGGACGTGGCTATCGGGTGGTGGATTTCTCCAACATGATGGTGCGCAGGATCCGGGTCGTCGAGTCGACCGTGCCTCCCGGTTCCGGCATCAGCGTGCAGTTCAGCGGTGCTGAGGATGCCGAGCTGTGGGCGAGAACCATCGCTGTGGGCTTTGGCGATCAACAGGTGCAAACGCCGGAAAACCTGGCGGTATTGCGCAGCATCCTTTCCCAACCTGCGACGAAATGTGTTCTGGCATGGGTGGATGGGCGTCCAGCTGGAGGGGGGGCATTGTCCCTCCACGATGGTGTGGCGGCAATCTACGGGGCGAGCACTGTCCCGTCGTTCCGCCGCCTGGGTGTCCAGTCAGCCGTGATACGTGCCTTGATGAATTACGCAGTGGAAGCTGAATGCGATCTTGCGTATACCCTCACCCGGCCGGGAAGCGTTTCACAGCGTAATCTCGAACGTCAGGGATTTCGCGTGGCCTACACACGGAGCACTCTTTTACGGGAGATGTCATGACCAATTCCCCGGGCCCAACCCGCCGCGGCGTATTGCAGATTCTCGGCGGCGCATCGCTGGCGGCTCTTTTCACCTCCCACGTCAGAGCCGAGAGCACCGCACCGGTACGCAAGCCACGGCGGCTGGCCCCCGGGGCGACTGTGGGACTGATAAACCCTGCCGGCCCGACCTTCGTGAAATCTGACCTGACGATGGTGACAGAGGTGCTTACAGCGCTCGGATTGCATTGGAAATTCGGCGAGCACGTGTTTGACCGGCACGGTTATCTGGCAGGAACCGATGCCCATCGTGCAGCAGATGTCAATGCGATGTTCAATGACCCCACCGTGGACGCTATCATGGCCGTTCGGGGTGGATGGGGGTGCAATCGCATTCTCCCGCTCATCGATTATGAGGCCGTCCGCACCCATCCCAAGATCGTGGTGGGGTATAGTGATATCACCTCGCTGCTCATTGCGTTGCATGCGAAGTCGGGCCTCGTGACGTTCCATGGTCCGGTGGGAACTTCCACGTGGAATCAGTTCTCCACCTCGTATTTTCGCCGGGTGCTGATTGATGCGCAGATGGTCACCTTTGAAAATCCTTCGAGCAAAGGGGACAACCTTATTCAAACGAAGGATCGTATCGAGACCATCACCCCTGGTGTGGCGAGGGGAATTCTTATCGGCGGAAACCTCTCCGTGCTCACTGCGATGATCGGGTCAACGTACCTTCCTTCCTGGAAAGGGGTCGTGCTCTTCCTCGAAGATGATGGCGAACTCGTGTACAGGGTGGATCGCATGCTGACGCAACTCAGCATTGCCGGGATTGCAGGACAACTTGCCGGTGTCATTATTGGCAAGTGCACAAATTGCGGTCCGGGAGAAGGCTTCGGCTCTTTGACGCTCGAAGAGGTGCTCCAGGAACAGATCGCCTCGCTTCGAGTGCCTGCCTTCGCGGGTGCGATGATCGGGCATATCGAGAACAAATTCACTCTTCCCCTGGGGATTGAGGTTGAAATGGATGCGGATGCGGGGAAGATTGTGATGCAAGAGCCCGCTGTTCTCTAACGGCCTATTGAAGAATGGGGATTGGAGAACGGATACTCGACAATCGAATGACAGTCGACATTTCATGAACCTGCTGGACACACACACGAGCGCCGGGTGCATCAATGAAGTGTTCGAAGAGCTTGCAGTGATTGCCGGGGTTCGCATCGAGCGTATTGTGTCCACGGGACAATCGACGCCCGGGGGCTCGTGGTATGATCAGGATCACGATGAATGGGTTGCCGTGTTGCAGGGGGAGGGAGTGGTGGCGTTTGAGGATGGCTCACTGGTTCGGCTTCGCGCCGGAGATACGCTCCTGCTGCCCGCCCACCGGAAACATCGTGTGGCTGCTACGTCCGCGGAGCCTCCATGTATCTGGATTGCCGTACACGGGCCGGCGGCACGTGGTTGAATTGCCACCTGCTGTGCTGACTATCACTTTCTGAGGTTGACATGACACCATCCGTATCCCGACTATTTTCTGAACAGGATCTAGCGCGTATCAAACGCGCTGTAGAGGAAGCTGAGAAGAAGACATCGGGAGAAATTGTTCCGTATGTTATCGAGCAGAGTGATGACTATGAACGCGCGGTCTGGCGTGGTGCGTCGGCTGCAGGCGGTCTGGCTGTCTTGACGTTTCTTGCCGTACACGCATTTACCGTGTTCTGGTTGCCGTTTACTCTGCCGGTCGTCCTTGTCGTTATCATGGCGGCATTTGGTGCAGGGATGGCCCTGGTACACTTTGTCCCTTCCGCGAAACGTCTCCTTGCAGGTCGAACTCTCCTGCGGAAGCGCGTGAGCCAACGCGCGGCAGAAGCATTCATTGCGGAAGAGGTGTTTGATACACGAGAACGAACAGGCATTCTCCTTTTTGTGAGTCTCCTCGAGCGACAGGTGCTTGTTGTAGGGGACTCCGGAATCAATGCACATGTGAAGCAGGAGGAATGGGACGATGTCGTGCAGTCTATCGTCCGCGGAATTCGCAAAGGTTCTGCCTCCACAGGCATAGTCGAAGCGATCGGCAAATGCGGTCTCCTTCTAGAACGCCGAGGGGTTACGAGAAGAGCGGACGACACAGACGAACTCCGTGATGATTTGCGCATGAGCGATCGATGAGACATTCCACACGCCTTTGCCGTGCGTTGCTTCCGGCAGTTCTGCTCCTCGTTGCCGGAGTCATATCCGGCCATGCGACCGAAGTGCCATATCTGGGCGGTCGTGTGAATGACAACGCCGGACTCCTTACGTCAGAAACGTCTGCGGCGCTCGAGGCCATGCTGAAAGCGCACGAAGATTCAACCTCCGATCAGGTGGTCGTGCTTACTGTGAATACGCTTGAGGGAGAAGAAATTGAGCCGTTTGCAATCCGGGTTGCTGAGACATGGAAACTCGGTCAGAAGGGAAAGGACAACGGCGTCCTTCTCCTCGTGTCCAAGAATGAGCGAAAAGTGCGTATCGAGGTTGGCCGGGGCCTGGAGGGGAGTCTGACCGATCTGACCTGCGGCAGAATAATCAGACATGAGATAGTTCCACGCTTCAAAGAAGGAGACTACGACGGAGGCATACGAGCCGGAGTGGCTTCAATACTCGCGGCGATCGCCGGAGAGTACACTGCAGATACGGCCGAAGGTGGCAGCGAGAACATTATTGATACGGGCGTCAATCTTTTTGTTTTTGGATTCTTTCTGGTGATTATCACTCCCTTCACACTCGTTGCGCTCTTTTCGCGGGGATTCCCTTCATGGTTTCTCTATGCCTTTTTGGTTCCTTTCTGGACTGCGTTTCCCATGGCCTCCATCGGTGTGATTGCCGGTGGAGTCCTGTGCGCCACCTATTTGATCGGGTTTCCGATCGCAAAATTCATCATGGCAAAGACTTCGGGGGGCAAGGTGTGGTCGGAAAAGTGGGGTAAGTTCATGATAACACGGTCCGGTCATGGTGGCGGCGGGGTTTCAGGGGGGGGTGGCGGGTGGTCCTCGTCAGGCGGCGGTGGCAGCAGCTTCTCGGGAGGGGGTGGCAGCTTTTCAGGAGGGGGTTCCTCCGGCAGCTGGTGATCGGGCCGGGACCGTGTAACGTGTTTCATGTATATCATCCGGTAGACTCATGATTCTCGATACGCTTGACAACGCCGAACGCTACTATACGCTTCATCCCCTATTCGCACGGGCATTAGGATTCCTTTCCTCGCAGGATCTTCTGACGCTTGCTCCGGGCAGAATCGATATCAAGGGCGCGGATCTATACGCGATCATCAGTGCACAGCCGGGCAAATGGCCGAGCGAAGCGCGGCTCGAGTCACACCGCAGATTCATCGATGTCCACTACCTACTTGCCGGCAAAGAAACGATGGGATGGCGCGCAGCCGGCGATTGCAGGGAGGTCGAGCACGAGTACTCTGCAGAGAAAGATATTGCGTTTTTCACCGATGAGCCATCGCTCTGGTTGACCATGCATCCGGGTACGTTCGTGGTGTTCTTCCCCTGGGACGCCCACGCACCTCTGGTTGCGAACGGAAATGTCCACAAGGTTGTACTCAAAGTAGCGCTCTAGCAGGTACGCCGATGAATCCCGCACCCCCTGCGCGCATTTGGAGTGTCTTCTCATTCATCTTCACGACGCTCCTCGTCCTGGGTGTTCCCGCCCGCCTCGTCCTCGGATCCACATTTCTCCGCGGTACACCGTATTTCGACGAAATCCTTGTACCTCTCCTGGTCGCTGACCTGATAGTCCGCTGGAAGAGTGCCGGGTCGCCTGAGAACCACGGCTGGCGTTGGCTTCTTGTGGATCTGCTTGCCGCAATCCCCTTTGGAGTGATAGTTCCCGGATCGCCTCTTGATCTTCTCCGCCTGGTGAAGCTCGGGCGCATCGTGCAAACCATGCAACAATGGTGGCATCAGTTTATCGCCAAATGGAATTCCCTGCGGTTGTTGTACTCCGCGTATCTCATTGCTCTTCTGTTGCACGGACTGGCGTGCGGGTGGGTAGCGCTCCGGGCCCTTCACCAGCCGGAAGCAGAATCCAACACCTACCTCCGCGGCCTGTACTACTGTGTGACGACACTGACGACTGTCGGTTATGGGGATATCACTCCTCAGAATGACTTCGAGATGATCTTTGCCGTGATGGTGATGGTTCTGGGTGTCGGGATGTTCGGTTATGTGATCGGTAATGTGGCGCACATCATATCCAACCTGCATCCTTCGCGCGCCAGATACGTCGAAACCATGGAGAAGATCAACGCTTTCATGGAGTACCGCGGGCTTCCGGATGCCTTACAGCAACGCATTCGCGAGTATCACGGATACCGATGGGAGAAGCGGCTGGGTTTTGATGAATCGGTGATTGTTGATGATCTCCCCCCGTCGTTGCGGGCGGAGGTGTCGCTGTTCCTGAAAAAAGATGTCATTGAAAAAGTGCCGTTGTTCAAGGGTGCCGGGACCGATCTGATCCGGGACATTGCGCTGGCGATGCATCCGCTGGTCTATCTTCCCGGCGACTACATATTCCGGGCGGGCGATCAAGGCAAGGAAATGTTCTTTATCGGCCGCGGAACCGTCGAGATTCTGGGCAAGGGGAATGCGTCGGTTCAGGCGACTCTTGGCGACGGGCAATTTTTCGGAGAGGTTGCATTAGTGAAGGGACAGCCTCGCAACGCAAGTGTCCGGGCAGTCGGGTACTGTGATCTCTATGCCCTTGACAAGGACACGTTTGACCGGATTATTGCGCATCACCCCGGGTTCAAGGAACACATTGATCAGATGGTAAAAGAGCGGTTCACAGGATAGCACGAGTAACAGCATGGAACAGAGCTTCTGGCGCAAGAACTTCAGTCTCATACTCGGTGGACTTCTCGGAGCGCTGATTCTCTCCCAGGTGCTGGAGGATGTCAGTCCCCGTGCATCGTTCGAGTTTACGCTGACACGCAATGAAATCTGTGAGAAGGCGACGGCGTATCTGCACAGTCTGGGTTACGATCCGAAGACCTATCAACAGGATGTCGTGTTTCGCTTTGACGGCGTCACGCATCTGCAGCTTCAGGGAAAGGTAGGGATGGCGGCGGCCAACGCCGCATTCCGTGCCGACACGCTTGTCTCCCACGAATGGCAAGTATCCTGGTACGATCGTTCCCTTCCTGTCAGCCAATTTCCGGAATCGTTTCAGGTATGGATAAGCCCTGCCGGTCGCCCTCTTGGTTTCGAGCGAAAACTCCCTGATTCCATGGCATTAACATCGCTGCCTCACGGTGATGCACGCCTTCTCGCGGAGAAGTTCCTGGCGACACAGCGAATCGATTTGTCGAGGTACTCCCTTCAGAATGCAGCCGAGATGAAACTTACCGGGCGTGTCGACCATAGATTCGAATGGCTTCGCTCCGAAAACGGTGCGGAGATGCATGTGTCGGTGCGTGTGCAGGGGAACGTTGTTGGCGGGTATCGAGTGACAGTCGAGCCGGGCGCCGAGTTGCGGCGGGGCTTTTCCGACATCATGACCACTCTGACGTTTCTCAACGTGATCGCGTTCGGGGTGCTATTTTTTCTCTTCTTCTTTGTTGTCATTCTCTTCCTCAAGAAATATCACGAGGGGGAGGTAGGAACGCAGACAGCGGTTCGTGTGTTTATCGGCATTTTTGGCGTGTCTTTCCTCGTCGCATTGAATGAATATGCGGGGTCCGGAGCGTTTGCCACCATCGGTGATCTGAACAAATTCAACACGAGAATTGTTTTGTTCGGGATCAATGTCTTCATCATCCAGCTCTTCATGGGGGTCCTGGCATTTGCCGCATGGAGCGTTGGTGAATCTTCGTCGCGCACTGTGTGTCCGGCAAAGATGCAGGGCGCCGATAGCGCCCTTCTGAGGAAGTTGCTGACGTATGACTTTGGCAGCGGCATTGTGCAAGGGTACGCCTGGGGTCTTCTCCTTCTTGGCGCCTTTGCTGCGGCGACGTATCTTCTGATGAAGACCACAGGAATGCGATTATATGCGAATGGTGTGAGCGGCCTTCCCGATGCGACCCTTCCTGCCATCCATCCGGTGCTGCAGGGATTCGTTGCGGCATCACTTTGTGAAATTGTATTCCGGCTGTTCTTCCTCTGCTACCTACGAGAGAAGATAGGCAAAGTGTGGCCGGGTGTTCTTATCTCGCTTCTCCTGTGGTCAGGCGCAGCGCTTGCGTTGTGGGATGTGCCGCTCGGGATTACCGGACCGATGGGTGCACTCATTGTTGCGGCGCTGTTCGGCCTCGCCTTCACCTTCCTCTTCATCCGGTTTGATCTTGTCACAACGATCGTCGCAAATGTTGTCATCACCGCAGTCAATGCCGCTATCCCTTTACTGACGGGGAGTTCGGCTTACTCTGCAGAGCTGCGGTGGACGTTCCTGGCGGTCATGGCGCTGCCGCTGCTCGTGGGTATTGTCGGAGTCGTGCGCAGACAGCGCTTTGCATTTACCATCGAGACCATGCCGCGGCACATACAACGGATCAGCGAACGCGAACGGATGGCGAAAGAGCTCGAGATCGCCCGGAACGTTCAGATGAGTCTTCTCCCGAAGACCGATCCCCTGGTTCCCGGGTGCGATATTGCCGGCGTGTGTATTCCGGCGCGCGAGGTTGGCGGAGACTACTACGATTATGTACTTCTTGAAGACGGCCGGTTCGGTGTCACGATCGGTGACGTTTCGGGAAAGGGCGTGCCCGCGGCCATCTACATGACACTCACCAAAGGTATCCTCCAGTCACATGCGGAAGACAATATCTCTCCCCGAAACGTCCTTGTGAAAGTCAACAGCCTGATGTACAGATCGATCGAGCGCAACTCCTTCGTCAGTATGTTTTATGCGATCCTCGACATGAAGCGGGGCACAATGCGGTTTGCCCGGGCAGGTCAGTGTCCCATGATCCTGATGCACCGGGCGGGGGGTGTGAGCACCTTGATTTCACCGAAGGGGATGGCTCTTGGACTGGAAATGGGCAAGGTGTTCGAATCGGTTCTTGAAGAAGAGGAACTCCCGCTCGAAAGCGGGCAGGTCATGGTGTTCTACACTGACGGCTTTACGGAAGCGATGAACGCATCGAACGAGGAGTTTGGCGAGGAACGGCTGCTCGCTGCGTTGACCCGACACAATGGTGAGGCTGCCCATCGGATTATCGAGGCCGTCTCTGCCGAAGTCACGGCCTTTACCGGCGATACGCCGCAGCACGACGACATGACAATGGTCGTCGTCAAGATCGTGTAGTTGATCGAAAAGGATCTCCCGGGAGAGCATTGATCGTGTTGTGCAGCAAGAGAGGGCTTGCAGTCCAGTGGCCAGAGTGAAACTTGATCTGCCTGAAACTTTCCTCTTCGCTACCGAAGTGATCTTGCGTCTTTCCGATATCAATTATGGCGGACACGTGGGCAACGATGCCGTGCTTGTTCTCGCCCAGGAGGCGCGTATGCGGTTCCTGAGCTCTCGTGGATGGTCGGAACTGGATGTGGCCGGTGTCGCTTTGCAGCGAGAAAAGGGTGGGGAGTGAGGGCCTCCCGTTTGTCATCACAATTCAAACCTGCAATTCCTCGTCGATTCCTCTTGCTGCTTGCCGGGTTGTTCTGGGCTATCGCAGGATTGATTCTCTGCGTGCGCGGAATTGCGTGGGTAGAGACACTGGGTGTGCGTACGATGCTGGTGGTCGAGACGGCAAGCATGATTGTTGCCGTAGGGGCGTACACCCTTTGGTTTTCAAAACTCGTGATGAGAAATATTGCCCGGATCAGACAGTTGCCCGACTGGGCTTGTGCATTCGCTTTTACAGCATGGCACGGGTACCTGATGATTGGTGCCATGATGACTCTTGGGATAGCGCTCCGCAATTCCGACACTCCCAGAATCTACCTCGGCATACCGTACGGTATCATGGGGGGAGTGTTGCTTGTCGGAAGCTCAAAATTCTTCAGGGAGTTCATGGGGACGAAGCGCGGAGCGCCGTCGCCCCGAACGCCGTCTTCGTAGTTGAAGTCATCATACACCCGTGCGGTGCTGTGCGCCGGGTTGCCTTCAACGCGGAAGATTCGTATTTTTGAACTGGCGTGGAGCAATTGGGAGAGCTGGCAGAACGGCTATTGCACCAGTCTTGAAAACTGGCGCCCGCAAGGGCTTGGGGGTTCGAATCCCTCGCTCTCCGCAGTTCTTCGGTACGGTGTTGCCCACCAAGAAGTTAAGACTTCACAATTCTGACGCCTGACGGACGTGTGCCAGTCTTTCAGTATACTGTAGAGCACTTACGGCATCCCCATGGCAACTCCGCACGTCGCGCTTTGCCAAGGGCGCCGGTGCAATTGCCACGCTTCAATGAGTAATGTTTCCTAATCAGATGTTCGACCTGATGGTGGGTATCATGGATGGATCAGTATCTCAGTGCCCGATTTGTTCATCTTCTTCGGTTCGCGAGAAGCCATTCAAGTACATTTTTCACGGCTCCGAACTTCGTGGGTGGAGCTGTACCCGGTGCGGGATCATCTTCCTTCACCCCCAGCCAACGGCGGAAGAGCTGAAGCAACTCTATTCAGCAGAATACTTTGAGGGAGGAGATTTTCGCTGTGGGCACGAGAGGGGATATACCGACGCCGCTACCCTTGCAAGGATGGCGGAGCCCGGGTTGTTGATCGAGATCAAAGCACGGACGGCAGGCAGGAGATTCCTCGAAATAGGGTGTGCGGGGGGAGCATTTCTCAATGCTGCTCGAAAGCTTGGTTTTCACCCACAAGGTGTGGAGTTGTCGGAGGATGCATGTCGTATCGCGCGGGAGTCGTTTGGACTTCAGGTGTTTGCGGGAGAGCTTGTGGATGCCCGCTTTCCAGATGGTTCGTTTGATGTGGTTTTCATGGGTGATGTCATCGAGCATCTTCCGAATCCGATTGCCACCCTCCGTGAGGTCAATCGCATCTTGGACAAAAAGGGGATGCTTGTGATGGGTCTGCCTTCCCAAACAAACAGTCTCTTTTCAAGGATCGGATTCTTCGTGTATGGAATAATGGGGAGAAGTGCCACCGTAGCATTACCGCCTTACCACGTATTCGAATATCGACCCCGGAGTCTGCGTTTCCTGCTCCGACTGTGTGGCTTTGAAATCTCAAGACTTGACCAGGGAATCATCCCTCCGAGCAAGATCAATCTCCGCGGTCCCTCGGTCCAACGTCTTGGGAAAAAGGTGCTTCAGTATCCCAATGTTGCGATGACTCGCATTTTTGGAGTTTGTGGTGACCGCATCACGGTGTTTGCATCAGTTCAGGAGTGAGTAGCAGGGGGGTGCACGCCGGAGAGACTGCACGGCAATCTCGTGGAGGCAGCACAACATCATTTGCTCACTGGGTTTTCCCCCAGTCAGCAGACACAGCAAAAGCCATACACCTCTCGAAGATCTGGTAACTGAGATCCGGTGGGAGGACACCGCGGATTGCCCTGTCAGTATTTTCTCGCCTGAAGACTCACTTATCCGAGATATAGGGCCGGTATGCTTTGATGAAATAGTCAAAGAGTTCCTCGGGCGGATTTCTCATCTCCTCCGCACCCGATGTGCCGATGACGATCTCAATCCCGCTTATCTTAAGAAAGCGTTCGGCGTATGCGGCCAGTCTCACCATACTTTCAGGGTTATTGCCTGTTATGTGGTAGAATGTTTCAGTTACAGGATTCTCGAGTATTGAGAGAGCGGGCTCAGTAAAATAGTCCACAGGAATAAGGTTGATTCTGCCATCGTTCGGAATGAATATCCGGATGGGAAGATGAAGCGCACCGTTTTCATTTATGTATATGCCGCATTCCGCTGATTTTGTTCCACTGTTGTTTTGTAGATCATCGAGATAGATGTCGCGTATGTACAGCAGAGCCCTGACCGGATAATGGAGCGCATTGAATCTGAGAGATCTCCCCGTGACCGAATCACCGTATACAATCGACGGACGCAGTATTGTATAGGGAAGATCGTCCTCCCGGCATATTCCGGTCACCATATTCTCAGCATGCGCCCTGCTTTCTTCATACACATTGTTGAAATGTGCTGAAGTCACGGGGATCCTGTTCTCTGCCAGGGCTGCATAGAGATCCATCCTCCCCTGAGGATAAAAGCTCACATAGTGTTTCTCGGCACCCGATTTGCATAATCCAGTCCCTAAGAAATCTAAATTGCACATGGCATAATGCCTGCAGCTCTTGGCCGTGTGTAACACATCGTTCATTTCGTGCGCTTTCTGGTAAATTCAAAGTGAAGAAGTTATATTACTATGACTTATTACTTATTCCTTTCAATGCAAACACATTGCTATCTCCGGAATTCTTCAATCCCGTTGACGGCATATTCCCCGGACCAGAGTCATGCGAACCCGTTCGATCCGGGACAAAGGTCGGGCTGCAGAATGGCGTTCGATCCGGTACAAAGGTCGGGCTGCAGAATGGCGTTCGATCCGGCACAAAGGTCGGGCTGCAGAATGGCTATTACGGAACCAACCTGTGTACTTCATCGTTGATCTCTTATCCGGTATTTCCCAAAGGAGAGTGACGTGCCGCAATACGACTATCTCATAGTGGGTGGAGGGATGACTGCTGACTATGCCGTCCGGGGAATTCGCAGCATAGATCCCTCGGGTACCATCGGCATCATCGGCGATGATCAACATCTGCCCTACAAGCGTCCGCCCCTTTCGAAAGCTCTCTGGAAAGGTGAGCCGCTCGAGAGTATTTGGCTTGATGGAGCCAAAGGCGGCGCCCACGTCCATACATCACGTACCGCAAGCAGGATAGATGTGCAGGGGAAGAATGTGGTCGACGTCCAGGGACGTATGTACGGGTACGGCAAGCTTTTGCTTGCAACGGGAGGCAGGGTGCGCACGTTGCCTTTCGACGTCGAGGGCATTATCTACTTTCGTACGTTGAATGACTACCAGAACCTTCGCAGCCTGACCAACGGGAAAGACAACTTCGTTGTTATCGGGGGCGGGTTTACGGGATCCGAAATCGCCGCCGCTCTGGCAATGAATGGGAAAAAGGTGACCATGATCTTTCCCGACGATGCCATCGGTCAACGTGTGTACTCTCCACGGCTTTCACGGTTCCTCAATTCCTACTTCGAAGGCAAAGGGGTCCGGATTCTTGCCAACCGGGGTGTCACCGGCATCACCAGGGAAGGAGCAGTGTACCGTGTCAAGACTTCCCAGGGTGATGACATCGCTGCGGATGCTGTAGTTGCGGGAGTTGGCATTCAGGCCAATGTGGAACTTGCTCAAACGGCAGGTCTGGCGATCGGGAACGGCATCATCGTGAACGAGCAGTTACAAACATCTCATGCCGGGATCTATGCCGCCGGGGATGTGGCCGAGTTTTACAGCCCGGTGCTTGGCAAGAGAGTCCGCATGGAACATGAAGATAACGCCAAGGTCATGGGTGAGCACGCCGGAAAGAACATGGCCGGAAGCAACGAGCCGTACCGGTATCTCCCATATTTCTATTCTGATCTGTTCGAGCTCGGATATGAGGCAGTGGGAAAACTCAACAGCCAGCTTGAGCTCGTTGAAGAATGGAAAGAAGAGTTCCATGAGGGGGTGGTCTACTACATCGAGAATGCGAGGGTGGTAGGGGTGCTCTTGTGGAACACGTGGGGACAGCTGGAAAATGCACGCAGCCTCATTGCGGAACCGGGTCCGTTTTCGGCAAAGACAGTGAAGGGGAGGTTGCCGTTGTGATGGTCGTTGATTCGTATATTAAGAAATATCCATGAGGCTTGTAGTGAGAGCAGCACTGCTAACACGGATCAAGGAGTTCGAAATCAGGCAGGTGCCAGAACCGAAGATACTCAATGATACCGACGTGCTCATCAGGATCAAGACGGTGGGTGTCTGTGGATCGGACGTCCATTACTATAGCTCCGGAAGAATCGGATCCCAGATTGTGCAGTTTCCTTTTACCCTCGGGCATGAGGCGGCGGGCATCGTAGAGCGTACAGGGAGCAAGGTGAAGAGGGTGACAGCCGGTCAGAGAATCGCCATAGACCCGGCCGTATCTTGCGGCCGCTGCGATCAATGCAGAGCCGGCAGGGAAAACACATGCCGCGAACTTCTCTTTCTGGGGTGCCCCAAACAATTGGAGGGCTGCCTGTGCGAGTATGTCGTGCTTCATGAGAAATGTTGTTTTCCGATACAAGAGAGTATGACGTTTGAACAGGCAACCTTGTCCGAACCTCTCTCAATAGGTGTTTATGCCGTTGAAAGATCCATGCTTCCCGTCAAAGCGAATGTAGCCATTCTTGGCGCCGGGCCCATCGGAATGTGTGTATTCCATGTACTTCGCACACAACATGTGGGTAGAGTCTACATTACCGACAAGTTGGAAGAACGCCTGGCGTCCTCACAACTATTGCTTCCCCGGTGGTCTGGAAATCCGGATCGAACGGACATTCTGGCAGAAATATCGGCAATCGAACCGTTGCTGCTGGATGTGGTGTATGAGTGCAGCGGCGATGAAAAGGCGATTGGCCAGGCAATACAATTGTTGATGCCAGGGGGCAAGCTTGTGCTTGTGGGAATCCCGGATACGGACGAAATAGCCGTTCCCATACACGAGTTGCGACGGAAGGAAATCACCATCATCAACATCCGGAGACAGGTGCACTGCACGCAAAAAGCAATCGATTTGCTTGCTCGGCGGCAAGTACGTATGGATTCAATGGTCACCCATCATTTCCAGTTGGAAGAAACCCCACAGGCATTTGATCTTGTCGCGCAGTACAGAGATGGTGTTATGAAGGCCATTATAACCATGGACTAGCAGAGTGCCGCGTACGAAATGAAACCGGGGGACAGGGAACTGTCGGGAAGTCTCGAGTCTAAAGGAGCCGCAAGGTCTTTCTCCAGCGCGAACTATTCCGCGATCCGCCGAAAGCTCTCGGGGGGACCAAGGTAGCTTGGCTTCACTCCGCCGCGATTCACAACAATCTTCTCCAGGACGACCCCGGCATCCACCATCCAGATCTTCAGCGTGTGATATCCGGGCTTCGTGATCGTGTGGGTCGTCTGACTGTGACGCGCGTTATCACCCACGGTTTTCTCCCAATCCATGTTTCCGTGTTGCGCGATGAAATCCCGCGGGACGAGAGTGGTAATGAGTGGCGGGTCGTCGTCGAAAGAGACTGCGTACTGAACAGCTCTGCCAGGCATGAAATTCAAGGTGGTTCCGAACGTCCCCATGACCTCTACCTTCCCTGTGTCAAGGAGATACATTCTGTACTCCAGACAGGGAGAATCCTTGCCGGGGATGGCTGCCGGGGCGTCGACAGCCGAGGTCGTCCTCATGGCGGACAACGTATGCCCGTAATCTTCAACCTTGATCCAGCGATTGGTACCGGATCCCGTTTTCTTCGTGTAGTGTTCCGCCTCCATTGACACGCAGCCGGCATTCTCTATGAACCCATGGAGTGCATCTTGGGTGATTCCTGGCGGACGGGAGATCGTCAGGTGTACGAGCACTTTTTGGCCGGTGCCGGAGATTGTCACTGTGCCGCCGGCATCGCTTCGAGGCGCCTTGCTCCAGTCGATGCTGACCCAGATTCGCTCTTGTTTGCTCACCTCTCCTGTGGTCGCGGAGAGTGTGATCCACGCCTTGTCGGGGATTACGGTGTAGGGGAATCTGTCCTTGCCTTTGTTGAAGACTTCGATCAGGCGGCGTTGGTTGTTGAACGGATCAAAGGGGGGGAGGGCAGGGTCTCCTTCTGTTCCCGGCCAGGCTGCCTCTGATCCTTCAAGCGCAACACCCATCGAGGCCGGTGCGGGGATGTCGATTTCGGTAAGAGGAATTGCCCTGAGACTGTTCGTGGGAGGATCCTGCCAGGTTGTGTATCCAAGGTGCGGCTGATCCATAAAATGGTCCCATTTGCCGTCTGCCAGTGTGCGGTTGAAGTACCCCATGAGGGAGGTGTCAGCCGTGAACAGGGATCGTGTCACCTCAGCCATTTCGTTTGTACTTGAACGTCCTTGTTTAGCGTACAATGCGTTCTTTCCTGCAGCCAGGTACAGTCCGTTCACGATCGCACTCGCTTTAGCCGGGAACAAGACCAATTCGTAGAATGCATCTTTTTGGGTTGCCGGCAACTTGTCCAGAATCCTCCCGGCTCTGTCCGTAATGGCATTGAAGTCCGCCGCGACTGTCTCGGCTTCATGGTAGTCCACAAGACTGTAGGTCGTGGGGCTCAGGAGTTCCGGCTTGCGCCGGCCGTTGTACTTTGTGCACTTCGCAATGATATCGGCGATTTCCACGGCGAAGGTCGGACCGAATTCCCGTTCCGACCAGAGCCGGGTGTACTCATTGATGTTGCTGTTGGTCCATTTCGCCGAATTCCATGCGAGATCCATGAAGTACTCGATGGGAAACTCGTAACCCTTAAAGTGCCCGACGTTGACTATCCATATGCGGTCTGCGCCATATTCCTTCGCCAGCGACATCTGCTCCCAGATTTTTGCTATTGGGTTTGTATTGATCCACTGATAGCTCCGGGGGCCGCCGTGATAGTCGAAGTGATAATACACACCCGCTCCGCCGCTGCGCCTGCGTTCATCGGCGGTTGGCAGTCTCCGGATATTCCCCCAGTTGTCGTCGGGCCAGAGGAGTGTTACATCATCGGGGACCCGCATACCGGCATTGTAAAATTCCAGCACTTCCTTGTAGAGACACCAGAGCTGCGGCACGTTGGCAGCTTCGAGGTGCATTTCTTCCGTCAGCATCTTTCGCTGAGCGCCGATGATCTTCTCGAGAAGAGCCATGTTTTCTTCCGGCCCACCCGGGGCCATCGGAGTGTCATCGGCACCTCGCAGGCCTATCGTGATGATGCTCTCGAAGTCCTTGTTTCGACGTATGCCTTCACGCCAGAAGCTCTCCAGAGTCTCCGGGTGTTTTGCATAGTTCCAGCTTCCAAGAGTGCTCTTATATCGCCTGTCCCACTCCTTTTGCGCCCTGAGCATCGGTTCCTGATGGGATGTGCCCATGACGATACCATACTCATCCGCAAGCTTCGGGTTTTGCGAGTCGTCTTCGTTAAATGCGTTGTTCCACATCGCCGGCCAGAGGTAATTGGCTTTCAAGCGCAGGAGCAGTTCGAATATGCGCTCATAGAATTGGTGTCCGTAGTTTGCCACGTCTGCCGGTATCGGCGGGTTCTTGCCCATGTTGTACATCGCCATATTTTGCGCGTATCCAGTTAGTCAGAGCCGGCCATTCGTCATTAAGAAAAATGCCGCGATACTTGACTGATGGGGGGCCATCAGGATGCCGCCCCGGGAGGACGAAAAGGGTCTTATGGTGCTTAACCGGTACGTCGGCCCACCAATACCATGGGGATACACCTATTTGTTCGGATATGCCAAACATCCCGTAGATTGTACCTCGTTTGTCGCTTCCCGTTATCACCAGGGCGCGATCCACTCCGGGAAACGGATTGTCCACCGACTGCACAAGGGAGGCCTCCCATACCCCTGCGATCCCGTGCACGTCGACTTTCTTCTCTCGTACCAATCTGTCAATAAGCGGACTTCTGCCAAGAGTTCCCACAAGGACGATTTCTTTTGAAGAGGGAAGCTGGTCGAGGAACATCTCCGGTTTTGCTCCGGTCACTGCTGCGACGTCATTCTGGAAGTATCGGAGGACGCGGAGCACACCGGGATAGTCACCGGAACTTGCGTACACGGGGGTCGACCTGCCGGCTGCGGAAAGGGGGAATCCTCCAGCCCTGTTCTCGACACTGACACGGGGCTCTTCCCCTATGGCCGATGCCGGATGGGGCGAGAATGAACATCGGATACTGAACACAAGATCAGGAAGCGCTTTCTCGTTACCGAAGTCATGGTCAACCTTTCTTCACTTCAAACAGGCCGGGACGGCTTTGCCGGTCGGATCATAAATTCTGAAGTTGCCGCTGAGGTGCAGCATCGCGAGCATGTACAGCATTCCATCGTAATACCGGTAGTAGCCGGTGGGAACGGATGTGTTCCAGAGTTCTTCGATGAAGTCTTTTCGCTTGGCGCTTGTGGACGCGAGCCCGGCGACCGCATTCATCGCCACGAGACCGGTACTGTGATCGTTGGACAGCATCTTCCCGTCAAGGGCGAACTGATTGCCATGAGTCCTGACACCCTGAGTGTGAAAGAATTCGAGCAGACGGTTTGATTGCGTCACCTGCCAATCGTCCTTACGAAACCAGAGCCAATCGACGGCAACATTCATCGCCACCCGCCAGGCATCGAAACGAAAATCCTTGTGTCCTTGACTCCCGGGGGCTGATTGGACGTCCGTGAAAATCACAATAATCAGGAGACAGGCCGGTTGTGGGATGTGCTGCGCGCCGTAACAATCGCCGGCTCGCGGACGCGGCTGCGCACCAGAATTGGTTGTCTTTAGCGGCCCACCGCGCCCACAACTCATAGAAATGAGGGACCTGGTATGACGGATCTGTAAATGTATTTCCTTGCACTTTCGGGACGAAGGCGACCAACTTTTCTTTTGCATTGAACATGTTTGTGACGTTCCCGTGTCCTGGCTCCGACTCCTTATGAAGCATTGTCGTGAGAATGCGTTGCGCTTCATCCCGATACGCATATATTCCTTTTCCGTCACCCCATCGTGCGGAAGCAAAGAAGAGGGACATGACAAACCACTCCTCACCATCAGAGGCGGCTGTCGAATCCAGGACTGTCCCGTCTGTTTTGCAGTGCCAGGCAAAATAGCCTTTGTGGGGGCCGTCAGTGAATTGCATGAAGGTTTTCGCCCATCTCCACAGCCTATCAAATTCCGCCTTCTTGTTCATCTGAACGGCAATCATCATCCCATACGACATTCCTTCCGTGCGAACGTCATTGTTCGCGATATCTTTGATATACGCCATATCCGATCCGACGAGGTAGTACACCCGTTGGGTCGTGTCCGTGCCATAGAACAGCTGGTGAAAGGCGGAATCTATCCTGGATTGCACTTCAGCTCGTGGCCTGCCCAACACATCCGTAAACCCATTTGGATAGCTACGTGTGAAATAGGCGCCGTATCCGGCTGTGCTGTCCGCAGAACGCTGATGTGCATGCTGGGGCTCCCCTGGATGTGCTGATACTGCGCATGTCGCAACCAGTAGCAGCGCGAGGAATTCGGATCTGATGCGAGGCGTCCTCATTTGAGAATCACCAGTTTCTTGACGGCAGTAGAATTGCCGGCGCTCAACCGATAGAAGTATGCGCCGCTCGGCAAACCCGTTGCATCGAATGTAACGTTGTAGTGCCCTGCCCGCTGATGTTCTTTCACCAGCACTGCAACTTCGCGGCCGAGAAGGTCGAACACAGCAAGCTTCACGCTGCTGGCTATCGGCAATTGATAGCTGACAACTGTTGTAGGATTGAAGGGATTGGGGAAATTTTGAGACAACCCGAATTCACCAGGCACCCCGGCACGTTCTTCCACACCGCTGACCTGATCGCCGGTCCTGAACGCCCCCACGGAAGAGTACGAGCTGGATCCACTGTCATTCAAAGCCGCAACCCGCCAGTAGTACGTGGCGTTCGCGTTGAGCGGAGCCAGCTGGCGGAGCGTGTCGGCCACCGTGGTATCCACAACCGTGCTTGAGAAACCGACCGTGGTTGCGACCTGCACGCGGTACGACAACGTGGAGGATGAAGGGTGCCAGACCAAACGGGGATTACGCGGCTCGCCAGCCGTGCCAACAGGTGACACAAGTGCCGGCGGAAGGGGAGAGGCGATGTATTTGCGCAACCACTGGAGCGCAGGCCGCTCGGAGCCGTCGTTGCGGATGAGGTAGGCATTCTGCTGCCACATGTCGCCTTGTTTGTACCCCCAGAGAGTAATGCCCTTCACTCCCGGATTATCCCAGAACAGCGGAAAGTAGGTCTTGTAGTTCACGAGTTGAATGCTGTCGCTGGCCTCATTAATGTCAAATTCGGTGATATACACGGGCAATCCCGTCGCAACAAGCCTGTCGAGGTTGGATTTCAGCGTCGCCACTGGATATGTATAGGAACTTGGCGCGCCGGCGTAACTCTTGAATTCAAAGTAGTGCCCTTGCACGCCGATTGCATCGATCAGCCCCCTCACCCGTAGTGTGTCGACAAGCGCGAGGTACCTCGTCGTGACAGCATTGTCCTGGAGAATATTATACTCGTTGATCAGCAGTTTCGTCCCACGCATGCAGTACTGCCTGGCCCATGTGAACGCAGTGACAATCCAATCCCAACCTGTCTTCCCGCTGTCGCCAAGCGCGTGCTCATACGAAGGTGGTGCATGGAAGGGTTCGTTGACAACATCAACCATCGACATTGAGGGATATCTCGTTCCGACGGTGTCGATCCACTGTTCTACCTTCGCTCTCTGTTGGGCTGAGTCAAGGCCGGCAATCCAACCTGGTTGCTGGTTCCCCCAGATCAAGCAATGGTCCTTGAACGGAAAGGAATTTGTGAGGGCGTAGTTGTAGAAGGCGTCGAGCCAGGTCCAGTCGTAAGAACCCATCGAGCCCTCGACGCTGCCCCACTTCCCGGCGTTTCCCGGCGATACCTGGTCCCAATACGTGCCAAAATTGGCGTAGATGGGTATGTTGCTGGTCAACGCATTGCCCACGAATCTGCCTTTCCCTTTGGCAAGCTGCGACAGGGACTGCGGCGGCGAGAAGCCAAGCACGCAAAGGAGAATCGCAAGCATCACAAGGGAGGGCAGCCTGAAGTTGCCTGCTCCACCCTGAGGATGCATCTCCGAACGGAACGTACAAACCTGACTCAACATAGCAAAACCCTCCGTATTCCTTACTCTGCAATTATGAAAAGACACTCATGTTGTCATGGCATCGGGGGATATGCTCCCACGTAAGGGCCATCCTTTCTGTTCTGATGCAGTAATCTACCGATTTCCGGCTGAAGCTGCTTTCCTGTTTGTGATCCAGGAAAAGCAGGAACAATCTGGAAGTTATGCAGGTCAATACTTCTGAACAACGGACCATTATAGCCGGAATAGTCGCGACTGTGGGCTGATGCTTCAGGATACAGTTTCCGCAAATCTTCCAATGATCTGCATGCCGCCTGACACTCTGCATTCTGTGCCGGGCTCCACAAGATCAACGGCGATCGTGTCTTCTCCGCGCCACGCACGTAGACATTGTAGTCGAGTTGGTTCAGTTGTGAGTTCGGGAGCTGCGTGCACAGTGAATCCGGCTGCCAAACAAACAGCAGTGGCCTGCCGAAATTCTCCTCACCGACAAGCAAATTGTTGACAAACAGGTGGCCATCTCGTTTGTCCATATCCGGTCCCGTGCTGGGGTGCCAGCCAAAATGGTCGCCCGCTGCAGTGCGAGCATTGCGTCCGATGCAGGCCATGCTGTTGACGAATGTGTTCTGGTAGATCTGCACATTCGAACTATTGAGCACCATCAGGCCATGATCACAATTCACAAATACGTTTCCGGCACAGATGGCACCATTGGAGATTTCAAAGAAAAATCCGTTGTCGCTCGGCCAGAGCCGGTTGGTGGCAATGGCATTGTCGTTCCGCCCGACGTTTTCGATCCAGTTGTTGACAAACACCCCGTCCACATTGCCGACGTCGTACCAGATGCCGTTGGAGTTCGGAAGCTCGGTCACGAGATTGTCACGGCACGTCACCCGGTGACTCTGATTGAAAATCTTCACTGCAGCGGGATAGTAACCGGTGATGTTTTCGATATTGTTGCGCGTGAAGATGTTTCCCTCCAACAGGACATCGTTTGAGGCAATGATATAAATACCCTCCGTGCTCGTGTCACTCACACGGCAATGGCGGATGGTCAGTCGATCTCCGCGGAAATACCCCGCTACCCGCGAACAATAGGAAATCGTGCAGTTCTCCAACGTCGTGCCAATGACTTCCTTTCCATGTTTGGACTCTTCGGATATGCCCTCCGGCTCCGTGCCTTCAACTTCGAGTGCGCGGTACGCATATTGGGTGAATGTGACACCGCGAATCACATATCCTTTGCGGTCCGATTTCTTGCCGTGGCATTCCCCGGTCGTCCGCAGAATGGCGACATCGTATGCAGTGATTTCCACGAGGCGGTCCGTCGGATCGACACCGATGTACACAAGACCTGCTTCGTAGTCGATATAGTAGGAATTCTCATCGACCTCTCCCTCCCAACCGACAGCCTGAAGGAATCTGCCATCCACAAACACCATGTCATTGTTGAATCGCCATAGCGGTGTCTTCTTTCCCTCCCGGTTGCGTCGCCACCAACCCAAGGGTTTCATGGGGAACAGGCGGGACCATTTCGTGGTCCACAGCCCATTTCCCAGGTTCTCCCACTTCGATGCGATCTGCGTTCCCTTCAGCACCGGTTCCTCATCGGCGTAGGGTTGTATAATGATGCCCTGGTTCAGCCGCAGATCGCCCGTCCGGTAGGTCCCGCCGCGCATCACAATGGCATCGCCGGTGCATGCTCTTTCGACTGCCGCTTCCAGCGTCGTCGGCTTGGTCAAACTTTCACCTGTTTGTTCTACCTTTCCATCAACCGCGACGTGGTAAATCCTGCCTGCACCCTTGGGGAGGTCATATTTCTGCCGGATAGGACCGTACGGACCACCGGAAGGCTGTGAAGACACCGGCAGTATGCCTGCAAGCAGGCCGAGAATCACAAAAGCACTACGGAATCGCATGCGGCTCCTCTTTGTCCTGTCAGTTGTTCCTGATGGGGAAGTTTCACAACGTTTTCAGTCTCGCGATGCGGGCTCCACACCCAGTCCCCGACAACTACTTCAACACCATCATTTTGCGGGCTTGGGTGAAGTTCCCCGCACTCAACCGGTATGTATACACGCCACTCGCCAAGTTGGATGCATTGTACGTTAGCTCATAGCTTCCCGACGTCTTCTCTTCATCCACGAGCACCGCCACCTCCCGCCCCAGGAGGTCGTACACAGCAAGCGTTATCCTGGTAGACCCGGGACCCGGGACCCGAAACCCTATCTTAGTCTCTGGATTGAACGGATTCGGATAGTTCTGATCGATCGCGAATGACGTTGGTCCAGTTCTCATTCGTGGCGACCGCACTCGTGTTCAGGCACGAGACCGGCAAGCGAAGCTTTCAGCGTCTCCTTTGCCTGTCCCAAAGTATCGGCAGCTGACACCGTGGATGAGTAGTCTTGTGCCATCGCTCCCTTGGCGGAGGCCAGCGCCGCAGCCATTGTTGCCCACGACGCGGGTGTGAATCTGCCTTCGTGTAACGTGTCTGCGTAGGCGATCATCGAATCCAGAGCGTTGTAGTTGAGCCCGACCCCGACGGCAGCATAGAATGCCGGTTTGCAGTGATCCGTCGAATCCCAGAACGATGAATTTGCAACGAACGTGTACCTGTCATTCAAGCCGTCTTTTGTGAAATTCACGATCTTCCCGCGACCTGATCGGAAGCTCTTCCCCAAAAAGCACTTCAGGAGAGCCCCAACCTGGTTTGCCTGGGCTGCCAATCCTGCAGTTGTGTAGCTGTCGGGCTTTACATCAAATTCTGTCACAGCCATCTCGCTGCACACCGTGTCAAATTTGGCATAGGAGGCTTTCCATTGCGCTGCGGTCGGCGTTGCGATTGCATCATGCTCCTGCATGCCGATGCCATCCAGATACCCGGCGCGATAGATGGGGCCACAGACTCTGACAATCCCGTTGGCTTTGTTGGCATCGTGCGTGTTGTAGTCATTGTAGTAGAGCTTGATCTGCGTCTCGCCATACTGCAGAGTGTATTTGCGGGCAAACTCGAAGGCCTTCATGATGTAGGTGTTGTCGCCAAACGTCGTATACCATTCGTTGCCGGCAGTGCGGTCAGTGCCGGTACCATCGTTGATCGCTTCATTCACCACATCAAAGGCGGACAGCAAACCCGGCCATCCTTCGTGAAGCAGTCTGATCACTTCTTTGATATAGTTCTCCATCCGTGCCGTCATTGCATCTTTTGTGAGCCGGGTACTATCCGCCGAATAGCTCACTCTGAAGAAACCCGTCCCGGGGGTTTGACTGTGCCACACCAGTGTATGCCCGCGCATCCTGAATCCCTGCCGTTGCGCCCAGTTGAGCTGCGCAACAAGATTCCCATTGAACCTGACGATGGGATGGATGTTGATGGAGTCCTTTTCCGCTTGCGTGGCCGCTGCTTTGTAGGCCGATGCACTGCCGGTGAGGTCGACTGTATACTGGGGCTTCATGTTGTTGCCCGGACCCATCGAATTCATGTGGTACTTGATCAGGTACCCGCCATTGGTATCGACAACGCCCGACTGGCCGCTCACGTACGGATCCGTGGAAAACCCGATGTGTGGGTACGACAACAGACACCCGACGTAGAAATCTTTGGCGAACACATTCTTGAGTGCTGGTACGTTTGTCTGTATCGTGTCCTGGACGCCCGGCGAGCATGGGAACGACTGCGAGGAGGGCTATGCAACCAATCCCCAGAACCCTTCTCTTCGTTTTCGTCGTCGCAAATCACTGCAATGGACTTCATGAATACTCCTGTTCGTTCGTGCTGCATCAATAGTCACCTTCGTTGTCGCTAGCGAATCAGAGGGCCACCTGTAGTTTCATCAGCTAGGGGCACTTCTGTTTATCCTTCACGTATTTGCATACCTCAATCATCGGCGCGACCCAAATTGTTTCCTCATGCTCCTTGAGATAGCAGAGAAGCTTTCGGTGGGCTTCCAGAGATACATTCAGAGAGTGCTCTCCGCCCACCCCATGAAAGAGAAACACCACGAGGGCATTCTTCGCCTCGCCATCTCTCACTAGTCGAATCATCTCCTCTCCCGATTGCCCATTGATCATGTATGACCCCACATCGTACAGGTCGATGTCGTCCATCGTCTGCATTTTCCCTTCCACCCCCCGTGCGCCCGGGAAGAGCCGCTTGATGTCGCCGACATAGGATGAATCGCCCGCTTTCGTATCACCGCAGGGGTAGGCAAACGTTCTTTGCGTCCTTCCATCAACTGCTTCGAGTAACGTGTTTGCCATCGTGATTTCGTCAACCATGCGACGGATGGTGTACGTGTTCAAATCGTAGTCCGGCGGCACCCACTCCCTTCCTGGCGCCTTCCCCTCGCACGGATGGTACAGCGTATGATTGCCGAGCTCATGTCCTTCCCTGGCAACTGCAGACCAGTCTTTGATCCGGGCTCTGAAACTTGGGAAGAACCCGGACAGATAGAAGGTACCCTTCAGACCCAGAGAATCCAGAGCCGGGACAACCTTGTCCAGATGGACGTTCAAGGCGTCATCATAGGTTAGGACGACCGCACATTTCTTGCCCTTCCACGGCCCAGTGTGCAGTCCTTGCGGGGTAGTGGGAGTGGTCGCAGCAGGAGGGTAGGCCGACGTATCGGCAGTTTCACGGTTGGCACGAGTACTCTCGCGTAGGGGTGGTGGATATCATGGGCGTTCGCGCGTCACTAGTTCGACACGAATGTTGTGATGCCGATGGGTCAAGAGTTCACCGTGAACCGACCGTGCACTACGGGGATGTCTGCCCCTTTCTCGCAATTCTTTGATTTCGATGTCGTGTAGGGCGGAGACGGAGGTCATGCTCTCCAATTGTCAGTGCAAACACCTGTTGAACTGGATGACGAGCCGGTATTCCCGCGACGATAGCCACCTTGGTGGAAGAACCGTCTTTGTACGAAGTGATCCACACATTTCTTTGAGGATAGGCGTTGCATTTGATCCTCTGGTATCCCGGACGCACGAACCGGGAATACTGCGACATGACGTAGCCGCGCTTGGATACGGTGCCATCCTCGCTGATCGGTCCGTAGTACCGGACGATATACCACCAGACATACGCATTCCATCCGGCAAGTCATGCAATCGTGGATTTCCCGGCCCGTCCCCAGAACGCCTGTCCAGGTCGTATCCAGATCCAGGTGCTCCGTCATCCACACTTCTTTCCCCTTGCTCACGGCCAGCGGATAGGCCCCCAGATCCTCCACCGTAGATATGCCCCCCGATGATCGCAGTATTCGCCGCGGCTGACGAGTCGTTCAGCGTCGAATCGGACAGGGCCCGGACGAAGTTCTGCGACTCCGGCATCATGACCCGGGTGCCGATTCGCGGGGGCGTTATTCCTCATGAAAGTCCGGAATTGTACGGCATTCCAGAAGCAGGATTCGTACGTCACCGTGGCGTCCGGCTCGTTCTGGACCGAGACGGCGTACAACGGGGCTCCGTTGCGTTTGCCATGTAGTCGGCGAAGGAGTTGAGGTGCTCGGCAAATGCCGCATAGGAGCTGTCGTTGAGAGTCCCCCCCACGATATTGTTGTTGCTCTTCATTTCGCCGGTGGGGGAGTCCACGGTGATGCAAAAAAATTGCTCCAAGCGATTGCGCCATTTGGGCAACCGGTACATTGACACTGAATTCGCTGGCACTCGTGTTATAGGGTATCCGAAGACGGAGAATCGAAAACCCAGTTCACCTTCGCCGGCTCCGAACGCCGTCTGTATTTAGCAGCCGTCATCGCGGGTCGCCAGTTGAGGATATTTGCTCCGCCAAACCCTCTGATATACTGCTCGACACTGTCGAGATACACTGTCGACACAGGGATGGCAACGCTGTCCACAAAAAAATTGAGTGTTGTATCGCCCTGGAGTGCTACATTGTCAATTTGCCTGCGAATGATGGTGGGGAGTGTATTAGCCGTGTTTTCTATCTCGGACAGTGAAGGTTCCCCCAGTCCGCGTCGCTGCAATCCCTGGCCTTCATTTGCCACCGGTGACGAGGATGTGTGCGGCAGCAAGGTAATGCCGTTGCTCGCCTGCATTCAGAACCATCTTCTTCACCTGAGATTCACTTCCGGCCTGCAAGCTGTAAAAATAGACCCCAGGCGCTACTCTATGACCGCTGGCGTTACTGCCATCCCATAAGATGCTATGCGTTCCGACAGATTGAGCCCCAGCAACAGATACTCTGTACTACTCTTCCAAGAATATCGTAAATCGCCACGCTGATATCCGCTTGTGTCTTGAGCTCATACGATATTGCGGTTGAGGACGAAAAAGGATTGGGGTAGTTCTGTTCAAGCGCGAATGTTGTCGGGAGATTTGTGCCCGGTTTTACAGAAGTGAAACTGATGTCGAGCTGGTACCGACCCGTCGAGTCCGTCACCGTAGAAAATGTATGTGCGGAATTTTCCGTATCCTCAAAGGAGAGAGAAGCGTATCGTACGGGTGTCGTGGACGCGGACACAGTGCCTTTGACCACTGCTGTCTGGGCTGTGGCGTGCATGCCAAACAGTATTGGGCATAAACACAGGGGAAGAAACGGACGAGGTAGATCAACGGATCTTCTGCAGTCTGGAGTGGTCGCCGGGGATCGACGGGATATTACGGGTGGTCGCCTGGATTACGGGATTCATGGTAGGTCGTGAAGGACATCGATTGCCCAGATCCCTGGGAATGCAGGAACACCAAGCAACTCATCAATGCAGAGAGTCGATGCATGGCTCTTCGGTTACTGAACGATTGTGATCACAAAATCTACTGGTCGGATCTGGACCATACAAAGCATGAGCCGTCTCTTCTAGATCGGTTCTGGACCAGGAGAATCCGCAGAGCAGAGACTCCCGGCATACGGATCGACACAAAGATAACGATGCGTCTTCAGAGACATCAGCATCAGATCACCGCGTTGCATGTCTTCCCATTGAAATGAAGAAGCATCTCCCATCTCTTGCTTTTCCATGCGCACTTCGCTCATTCCGCCCGATCCTGAAACGGCAACATAGCGTCCGTCAACCACCGATTGAAGCGCGATGCGGCCGTTGCCCTTGTCGATGACCCTGAAGTGGGAAGCTGCGCTTGCTGCCAGTGAGTTGTGGAGGGAACCGGTCGAAGAATATTCTTCCAGTTTACCAGCACGGTGCTGTCGGCTATACTTGTCAACGTGATCGTTTCTCCATAGGGAATGGGTGTTGTGAGTCCGTACGGGCGAGGCTCGTTCAGGTCGAATTCATCAAAGGCGGCAGTGCCACCTTCCACTCCGTTCCCATTGTAGTTGAACAGCGCAAAGCGCACGCCTTGAAATGTCTTCAACTGGAATGCCATGACGACCCGTTCCCCGAGGGGCTGGAACGCTGTTCCGTCGGGGCTGTAGCTGAACCATGCACATTCGGTGTCGAAATCACATTCACCCGAAGCCAAAGGCGCGCGGCATCAATGCTTCCTGCGTTGAAGCCGCTTTGTTCGCTGATCGAAGTGCTGGATGTGAAATCCTTTGACGTCGCGAGCGATGCCGATCCACGAGTGGGGATAGTTGAGAAGAGCGAGCCCGGCAATGTCGCCATCCTTCAATCCTTCACCGTCCAACACCGTCGTGGCAATCGATACCGGCCCAATCGCCCGCTGGGTAAGCGAATTTCGTGCATGCCAGAAGTCTTCTGCAGGTAAAGACCGCAGGCATAAATATCCCCTTCGTGTCGCGAGAGACCAATTCTTCTCGACAGGTACGTGGTTCCACTGCCAGATGGGCTTAAGCGATGATCCCGAGAAATCATCGTTTCGTTCATACGGCGCTCTGGGTTCGGAGGTGAACCCTGTCCGTGGCTTGACCCAGGTGAGAGGCGTTCTCGTAAGGTTACCGGGCAGTCCCATGTACGGCCAACCGCGTTCCCACGTGACCGGCGAAAGACACGGCAGCCTGCCGACGGAATTGTGATCCATCATCGAGAATCCCCACCACTCCCCGGTCTGCGTTTGCACGATGCCGCCCTGATGCAGTGTCGTGCAACCAGCGTAATTCTCGCGCGGGGGGATCGATGGAATTCGCCCCTTCCTCGGATGAGATACGGCACTCTCCAGCCGGTGCCGATGCCCGAGACTCTCCCGGCACTCATCAGCGTGATTTCGTAGGGACCCCACGGATTTCAGCCCGTGCACACACCTGGTAGCATACCGGATCCCAATTTGCCATCGTGATGAAGTACTTCCCGTCGATTTTGTAGAAATGACTTCCCTCTCCGGCTCCGCTGCCTTTGCGGAATGATGACCTTCTCCGTACCGTGCCGGAGGCCGGTAAGATCTTCATTCAATTCCGCCATCCGGATTTCATCATACCCCCACACGACGTACGCCTTTCCATCGTCATCAAACAGCACCGATGGATCGTGCAGGGAGACCTTCATGGCGGTACGGCCCAGGGCCCGCGGGATTGGTCGCCGAAAACATCCTGTGTTCTGCTTCGGTTGACATTTGAGAAAATGTAGAACCTCCCGTCGTTGAAACCGAAAGCTCGGGGCCCAAATCCCCTGGCCGTAAATATCCTTTCCATCCTCCAGCCTGCACTCTGGTCCGAAATCCAGTTTGTCCTCAGCGTAGCCGAGAAACTCCCAGTTGACAAGGTCTCTCGAATGCAGCACAGGCAGGCCTGGCATGGCATGCATCGTCGTCCCGGTCAAATAGTAGTCATCTCCGACGCGAATCAGATCGGGATCGGAGAACTCATCATAGAAGAGGGGATTGGTAAATGTCCCGTTTCCATTGTCCGGCATCCAGGTTCTTCGCACTTCAGTTGAGAATCCGGGTTCTGATGCTTGGCGAGGCGGTTGCCGGCACCCGTCGCGGGGTTGCTGTCCGGGGGCGATTGATGTCAGGAACAATGCGGCGATTGACACAAGGTCTTTGAATTTCATCGGCCTGTGCTCTGCGGAATCGATCGGATCGCGAAACAGCTTGACCTTTCTTCGTGCTCTGCCGGCTATTTGTATGTGTACAATCGTACCCGCTGAATACCATATTCCCCGCCGGGCAAGTGCAGATGTCTCCCCTGGTGATCCTCATCGCCGTTCATGCGGCGGCCGGCAACCCACTTCCCGTTGACAAAGGTGCCTTCATCCATGCTCGCAATTCCCGCGATCCGTTCCTCACCGGATGAGGATTGGAATGTCACAAGGACACCGCTCCCCGCAATAGAGAACTCATCCTTCGCAGTCATGATGATCAATCCTCCGAACCGGGGAGTCTCCCCTTCGGTGCGAGCTGCATACGGCCACGTATATTCGTGCTTCACGGTGAAGATATAGTCGCCCAGCGGTATCTCCGCCGTCTGCGCTGCACTGTCGAGCAGGAATCCGGCCATGGTTCCTGTCCCCTGATGTTTGAGAATCAGCGGCGTGAGCTGGTGAAGAACATCATATCCTCTGTTGAACTGGCTGTTTTCAGGGTTGTCCACCGATTCGATGGAAAACGGGCAATAGCCCATCGCGTTATGCCGGGCGAGCGCGTAGAAGGCATTGGTGACGCTTTGACGACGGTCCACCTCTGGAACAAATATTGCGTTCCCGCCACGATCGTATTTCCCCAGCCACTCGGCGAACTTGGGGAAATAGATATCCGGCGCGAAAAAATCGATCTGCGGGGCCGCCTGCCCGCCACACATCCATGAGGTGGGGAAGCGGACCGGCGCTCGGATATTGCCCGGGTTTGTAGTTGGGTCGAATCAAGGCCGCGTTCACATACATGGGGAGCGGGTATTCTTTCTTTCCCGCCTGCGCGACATAGTTCGTGTATTTGGCAAAGTGCCATGCCATGAAGATTTCGTCGGTCGACAGCCCCTTGCCGAATACCTGTTCCCACGTTCCCGATGTCTTCATCCCCGATGCTGCTCCACGCCTGACGCAATTCCTCGGTCAGGGAGTCTTTGTTCTTCTGAAGGTATGCCAGAAGCTCTGCCGGGACCTGTCGCGCAAATGCTTTCTCCGCTTCGGCACAATAGTCCCTCGCCTCGGGAATCATCCCGATTTCATTCTCCACCTGAATCATCACGACGGTGTTCTGCTCCCCGTCGATTACGCGGAGGTGCTTCATGAGAGCGGCGAATGCCTTTGCGTCGGCATTTCTGTTTTCATCGCTGAACGGAGTAAGAATCTCGACGGCTCTGCCGTCTTTGGTCCGTGCACGCGGAAACCGCTTCTGATTCGTCTTGACCCAGGAGGGCGCATAGCACGACATGCTGTTCTTCCACGAACCAAACCACAGGACGACGATCTTCAGGTCATTCTTGCGCGCCGAAGCGATGAGGTCGTCGACGAGCGCAAAATCAAATTTCCCTTCCTTCGGTTCGATGAGCTCCCAGTACACCGGCATCAGAATCGTATTCACGTGCATCGCTTTCAGCTTCGGCCAGACGGGCGCCATGTACTTCACATCCGATGCGCTTGAATTCCCCAGCTCGCCCCCCAGCATCAGGAATGGTTTGTTGTGCACAATCAGCTGCGTTGCAGTTCCCTGTTTCTTCAAGTGAGGGAAGTGAAGAAGTACTTTGCGCATGGACTGATGCCACACACGCGTGCAATCCATACAGGAACTATGCTGATCCGACACACCTGGGAGAGCAGCGCAGGATATTCTACTTTCCGGAGAGTGTTCTCATCGCAGTGTACTCTTTCGTCAGGATTCCATTTGGGCGCAGGAATTCCCGTACCGCAGCAAAGCTTCTGACGAGGGCTTCCTTTGTCCACATGCTGAAATCAGATCTCGTCTTTTGGAACACCCCGTCCCACTGCCCGGAACAGAGAGTGAGGGAGTGTGAGAGATCAAAAAGATGCAGCCCGCCGCAAGTGACAGACGGGCTGCATTCGTAGCCACCAACGATTACTTCATAAGGAGAAGTTTCTTCACCGATGTGAAGGTTGCCGCTCCACTCTCAGGTTGCGCTTCCATCCGGTAGATATAGACACCGGTGGCCAGACCTGAGGCATTCCACGTAAGATTGTATCTTCCTGCGACCTGAACACCATTCACCAACGTCGTAACCTCGCGGCCGAGAATGTCGTAGATGACGATCTTCACGTTCGCGTTCGAGGGAACGTCGTAGCGGATGTTTGTCGACGGGTTGAAGGGGTTCGGATAGTTCTGCATGAGGTCGAACACCTTCGGAACTTCCGCAATCTCGTCAACGGCAAGAACCGTCCCGGTGGAAAAGAGCCTTGCGGTCGAATAGGCGCTTGCGCCGCCGAGATTCTGGGCATTGACACGCCAGTAGTAGTCCGAGTTCACAGCCAGAGGCGATGTCAGCGTGCACACGGTGTCTAATGCAACCGTTGTATCGCTCACAATTGTTGCAAACGCGTTGTCTGTGGCGATCTGGAGGCGATATTTCGTCGCATTCAGAACAGAATTCCAGACAAATCGCGTCAGCCGATTGACATCTGTCGCAGCGCTTGCGGGCAAAAGGACCCCAGGCACGGCGGGAGCAGCAACGATGGTCGTGAACGCATTGGCGCCGGTGTAGTAGCTCGTCCCACCTGCGTTGATGGCCTCAACCTTCCAGGTGTAGTTGGTGAGCTTTGCGAGGCCATTGACCTATACGTCGTATCCGTTGTCGCATAGGTATTGGTTGAGTTGACGGTTGAGACCTGCAGGTTGTAGCTTGCTGCACCGCTCACCAACCTCCAGACAAAGAATACGCTATCCGAGATGACATTCACCGCGTTGTTCGCCGGCAAGACGAGTGTCGTTCTGGCTGGCGGAGTCATGACGGTGAACGTGTCGACAGCAGAGAATGCAGACGCGCCAAGATCATTCATTCCGCGCACGCGCAAATAGAACGTCTGGCCACCGGTGAACTGCCCTGTGTAGGTCGTGTCAGCCGTCGAATCATTCGTGAAGAACGTGGTGAACGTCGGCAGCGTCGATACCTGCCATTGATACCGTGATGCATCGGCCGTCTTTCCGACTTTGAGCGTCAGCATCGCGGGCTGGTTCGTGCCATTGTTTGGCGGAGCAAGCACCGTGGGAACTGCCGCCGCTGCAGACACCTGCCGTGGTGAAGTTATTGGCAGCGGTGTAGTCGCTCATGAAACCGCCATTGACTGCGGCTACACGCCAGTAATACTTCGTGGCAGCGCCAAGGGAATAGGCATAGCTGGTGCCGGTCACTGTTGCATTGACTGCCAGCATCGCCTTATTCGCAAATGTCGGATCCAGGGACACCTGGACATTGTATCTCAAGCGCACTCGTGGCCGCATTCCACTTCAGCGTACCCGCCGCAGCTACAGAGACTGCGTTATTGGCCGGGGACACCAGGGACGGCATGTTCGGGATGGCCGAACCTTCCTTGACGGTCCAGTATCTGTCGACGGCGAGTCCTGTGTAGGTAGCTGTGGTGCCATCAGGCCACTTCACGTCGACCCTGTCGATGGACGTGTTGATGCCGATGCCGAAGAGGGCCCTCATTTCGCCATGACCTGCCGCATTGCCTTCTGCCTTGATGTAACGGTACTGTTTGAAGGCACCGCCCTGCGTGTACAGTGTGAACACGGCGCCTACGGCATTCAGGTTGTGACCCGTGCCGACAGGCGTGAAGCCAATCCAGTGGTTCGAGTTGCCACTGTTCTTCTGCAACACCGAATTGAGTCCGGTATAGTTGTAGATATCCAGGAAGCCGTCGTTATTGTAGTCAACAAAGCCTCCGGCTCGCCCGCCCCCGGCAGTCGCCACGTTGTCCTGGGTTGTCACCTCAGTATACGTGCCATTGCCGTTGCCTCGGAACAAACGTGTGGCACCGAACGTCGTGCTTGCGTAAACATCCGGGATTCCGTCATTATTGTAGTCGCCGATGTCCCATGCACGAATACTGCCTGACGTAGGCAATCCGGAGTCGACGATGTTTGTCCCGTTCCACTTGAACGTAAATGTGCCGTCTCCCTTTCCGTAGACGACGACGATGTTCGTTGCTCTTCTCAGACCATCATAGTTATTGGCCTCTGTCCCGGTCATACATCAGATCCACGTTGCCGTCGTTGTTGAGGTCACCCCATTGGCTGCCAATGGCATTGAAGTGACGCACGGTATCTTCAACGATGATTCCGGTGTCGGCCACGGCCCTGCGTACATGAATCCAGCCGCGGACATGGAATCAACATTATAGAGTGTGCGGCCAAGAGTTGCTGCGTTCGGAACGAAGAACTTGCCGGTTCCATCGTTCAGGTACAGGATGCTTCCCTTTTTGGCACCGATGGTGTCGGACCCGACGTCAAACGCCCTGAACCCGTGCCGGAAACTCGGCATCAACAAATCCTGATAGCCATCGTTGTTTGCATCGAGGAAGTGTACATCCCAGGTCTCAAATGCACGGGTGGTATCGATGGCGAGATTTCCGGGGGCTGCTCCCTTTCCTACCCGCGTGAAACCGGATGGACCTCCCTTCAGCAGCTCGATACCGGTACCCCGGGGCTAAAACGGCGCCATCAGCCCACGTGGCCCGCCCATAATAGGCCCATGCAGCGCTCAGGTAGTTACTGTGATTGATGTCTGCCACTGCCATACCCTGGAAAACACTACCCGTGGGTCCTGCGCTCGCAAGGTCGCCAGTCCCGGTTGCGGGAATATATACCCCGGCGCTGTCATAAAATAGACCCGATTGGGGTTTGCCGCCATTCGTTGACCACAGATCAAGAACGCCGTCGCCATTGATATCGGCCAGGAGTCCACCGACAGAGTTCACATCTCCTATGATGTTCGCTGTCTTTGTGGACACCGCCGATGCGAATGACGTGAGGTTGTTCAGCACAATATTATTGGACGGAATGAAGACATCCAGAGTACCATCTCCGTTCACATCTGCCCACGCGAAACCGCCGTTTGAAGCTCCTGACCTCGGAGTGACCGCCGGTCCGGGAGTGAACACGACTTCCTGCGCGACCAGCGTGCCAACCCCCAGCAAGAGGAGAAGCACTCCCGCAGCGCTGAATCGTAAGAGCTTGTTCATAAGGACCTCTACTGTTATTTGTTGATGGAGTTATGTTGGTTTGAGGTGCTGAATCTCTGCTTCGCCGACAGTTAGACTTCCGTCCGGGTCACCTCCCTTCATACTCTGCACAATCGCAGTCCATCATCAAGGTCAACGTGTCCGACTCGAGGTCTGGACAGGAACGCACTTGAGGAAGAGGTTATTTCATGAATACCATCTTCTTGGTTATCGACACACTTCCGGCCTGCAGCCTATAGAAGTAGACGCCGCTTGAGAATTTGGCAGCGTCAAACGTTACCTCGTGTTTCCCGGCATCCTGGATGCCCGAGAAGAGCGTTGCCACTTCCATCCCCAGCACGTTGAAGACTTTCAATGTGACATGACCGCTCTGGGGGATTGCGTAGCTGATTTTGGTTGACGGGTTGAATGGGTTCGGATAGTTCTGGCTCAGCGCATAGTCTTGTGGGCGGCCAACCGGATTCTCTTCCACTGCGGTTACGCCATTCGTGAGCCAATCTGTAATGGTCTGGTCCTCCGCCGCGGCCTGGGCTTTCCAACCCGAGTAGGTGGTCGGAAAGCTCTTCCACCATCGGTACAAATCTCCGAGTGGAAATCCGCCCATCCCAGCGGTCTTCAGCGTCGCGTTTGAGTACCTCAATCTGCTCATTCACAGGCCATACTTGATTGACGTCTGAATGAGGGTCAAACGCCCATGTCGTGTCGGAGTTGTCAGTCCACTTGCGCAACAGGAAGCTCTTGATTCCCACTATGTTAGTCGGGGGAATAAGAAACCCTGGATTGGTTGAATCATAGACGCTTTTCATCGAGATGTAGGGCCATACTGTCTTGTCATTGAAAAACCTCATTGTTTTCGCGCTCATTATAGGCTGCGGTTGTGGTATGTTGGCATAGCTGGCTGTGTCGCTGTATGGGTTGCCTCCCGTGGGATTACTGGCACTCCTGGGTGCCATGTACTCTCTCAGCCATTGGTCCATGTAGTAGCTATTATTGGCAAAGAGGATATGTCGTTGGGATTCAGTAAAGGGCACTGCGAAGTTAAAATTCGTCGTCCCAATGCTGTCGATGTTCACTGTTCCGCCATTAGGGGTACTGTTATCGGCATCGGCGGTGTTACCAGTGCCGGGGAGATGACCGAACATAAACATGTTCACAAAAATAGAGTTCGTCACTGACAGCCAGTGCCACCACCCTGATTCCAAAGAGAACTGGATGGTGTTCAGGAAGGTGCAATGGTTGAATTTCACGTAGTCTGCATATTCGGCGCCTTCCTGCATATACACATATCCCATATTCGCGAATGTCGTATTCACAAATGAAAGACTATCGATGTGCCAACCCGATGTTCCGAACGGGAACGACACAGCTCTTCCATAATACCGGAAGTGCGTGTCCGTGGCGTTCCGGAAGTAACAATTCTCAAACGTCAGTCGAGCATGACTTGCCGAGACCGTCACCGACCCACCCCCATTTGATATGGGTGCATAGTCGAAGATCACATTCTGAAATACACCTTTGTTAACGTGGTCGGTCGTGTCTTCGTCTATCTCCAACGCTGAACCTACTTGCGTGCCAACTCCGTCCGTATTGGTAGTGGCATACAGTATCCAAATGTTCTTCATGTAAATATCACCAAAGCAATCGAAGTTGAACGTCGTGCTGACGCCACTGGCCGGAGTCCAACAGATCATCGGTGGAGCAGTCTCCTGCGTGTTGCCCGGGTCAGGCGCAACGATCGTCAGCCTGGTTCCCGCGGGGACGGTGATCGTGGCGCTGAGGACATACAGACCGTACGGCTTCAATCGAAACACGGTGTTGGAGAGGGTTCCGGCATTTATTTTCGCCGAAACTGCAGTGTTGAGTGATCCTTCACCGCCTCCGGGCGTAAAAAAGTCCAGGACGTCCACAGTATCAGTTTGCGCGATAAGGAGAGCGGGGAACAGGACCGTCAACAGAACTATCGTCCATTGACATTTCTTCATGATACACCTCCTGATGTTATGTTGATCTGATTAGCGACATTGAATAGCTTTACATACTAAACCTAATCCCGAGGTTGGCCGTGAGGCCATAATACTGCTGGGACGTGAAACCGTTGATCGAAGCCTGGGCCGCATCGTTGCTTCTGTTATTGAGATTGTTGATGTCGAGGAACAACTGCAGGCCAATCCACGGGAGTTTCTGCCGCACCGAAGCATCAATTCGAAAATAGTCTTTGGTGAAGCCGTCTTGCTCTGCAAAGGCTCCGATATTGCTGACAGAGTTTCCCTGGAACAGGAAAGACAAACGACCCGAGAATCCCTCGTAGTCGTAGCCAATGTATGCGTTCAGAACATCGTCAGGCTGGTTGATCAGACGTCCGGAACGCGTGCGGTCGATCGTGACGACCTTCGTCGTGGGACGGGTCGCAGGGGGAACGGCCGGGATGATGATAGTAGTATCATTCCTCCATGGATATATTGCGCTCGACGAGATGTGGGTGTAATTGATCCCCATCACTATCCCATTCAACGGTTCGGGCAAATACCAGAATCTCGTCTGGAGGTCTATTTCGAAGCCCCTTATGTACGCGGTGTAGGGGCTATTGGTGTACGTGTAGAGCTGCGCGCCGTCCTTGGGATGGACTACCCCGCTGCCCGTTCTCACGCTGTATGACATAATTGAGTCAAGCCCTGGTGGAGCAGTAGGGTGGAGAGCGTATTGCGTGTAGAACGTGAAATTGGTGACCTCCTTGTAGAACGCCCCCAGCGAGAGCAGTCCCAATTCATTACTATGGAACGTAACGAAGATGTCGTGGTTGATTGCCTCTGCCGGTACCAACCTCGGGTTCCCCGCCCAGACATTGAATCCGGTATAGTCCATATTGAAGTGCGGTGAAAGCTGGTAATAATCCGGTCGGGCCAGTGTCTTCGTGTAGGAGTATCGAATGTCGGCCCAACTCAACACATCCCATTTTCCCTGAACCATGGGAAGCAAATAGCGATTCCCGGGATGGGACGAGACTGTATCGATGGCTTGACGGGTAGCATCGCGGCCGTCGGCCAAATTGAAGGCATCAAAAAATGATTCGATTTGTTCCCACCGAACACCTCCCACTACCGACACGTCCTCGCCGAAGTTCAGGTTGGACATCAGAAAACCGGCATAGTATTTCTCGACATATTTGTACTTGTTTGGCATGCGCTGGTAAGGTCCGTCAAACCACCCGCCGGCGTTGGTCCCAGTACTGTTGATCGCGTTTATCGATGGCTCCCTCGGCAGGAAATCAACGATTCCGTTCAATACGCCCGGATCACTCGCCCAGAGAACGCCCCCAAATCGATTGTCGAGGAAGGGATCGACGAGTTTTGAATCCGTCGAGGCAAAATTCGTACCGGGAAAGTAACCAGCTGCGGAATCAAGGGTCAAAGAGTACCGCTGCATGATCAAGTTCACCAATTGGTTACTGATCGGAGAGCCCGGCCGAATGCCCGCATAGGGAGTACCCTGGTCGTTTGTGCGATAATTGTAGCGAAACTCGCCGCCGAACTTGAAGTGTCCCGATGTGATATCTTCGAGGGTGAATGGAACCTTAAAATCGGCTTTGTATACCTGGTCGTTTTCCTTGTAGTCGGCGCTAAACAAGCTAATATTGGTAAGATACGTCTTCGCCGGACCCAAGAAGTTCACCTGAGCAATGAGATCCTCTGGAACGGCATTCACTTTTGTCGCGCCTGGAATTCCTCCCGTCTGGGTAAAGTCAAATTGAGGAGATCCGGGGGTGAAATTCCGAGAATACGTGTTGGCAGCTTTAATCTCCGCCGACATAAATCCAAAGTCGTTCGTAAACTCGAGAGAATTGACTGCCATGTCTGTCTTGCTGTCTCCCTGCCTGTATCTGAAGTTGATATTATGGAACTGATAGTCCATGATTGTCCGGTAGTCCCTGGCGTCGGAATTCAATCGGCTCAGGACATTGATCATCTTTATGGTTCCCGAAGGGAGTTTGTAATCAAGAATCAGATTTCCTCCGTAACGTTGCCTGGTTTCCAGATGGCGATTGAGCGTCACATTGGTCACGATGACGGGTCTGAAACCGTCAGGTTGGACGATGCTGCTCTGGGGCGAATACGAGGCATTCATGTTGTCCGCATCCCGGTCATAGCTTTCAGCGTTCCCCAGCACATATACCCCCAGGTCACCATCAAGAAACCGATCGCTGGCGGCAGCAACAAACCTGTAGTTTCCATATTTACCGCTCTTCTGTGTGTAGCCCGACTGCATCAAAATATCTGTTTTGAATCCCTCCGGGGCCTCTCTCAATTGCATGTTCACAAATCCGCCGATCGCGTTTGCATTCATGTCGGGCGTGAGCGACTTGAAGACCTCCACAGTTTTGATCATGTACGGGGTGATCATCGAAAGGTCGACGCTTCTGTCGGTATTGATTGAGCCGGCTGTGCCGCCCTGGGAAGCTGCCCCTATCTGCGTGCTTCCCGTTGACGCGAGAGTAATACCGCTCACGGCTACTGCGTTGTATTGAGGAGCCAATCCTCTAATGACGACTTTGTTGGCTTCTCCCGAACTCTGCAGAGTCGACACTCCAGGCAATCGGCTGATCGCCTGCGCCGCATTGAAGTCCGGCAATTCCTGTATCTTTGCTTCCGATACGATGCTGACAATCTTGTCAGAAGAAAGCTGTTGGTTGATTGCCTGCAGCTGTCCTTGAGACTGTGCGGTGACAAGGACCTCCTCGCCCTCTATTGTGGTAGCTGTGAGAAAGACATCCTGGGTTACCGTACCTCCATCGGGGACATTCACCTGAAGCCGCGCTGAGACATAGCCGAGATAGCTGACCATGATCGTCTGTGCGCCCGACGGGGCATGCTGGACAAGATAGACACCATCGAGATTTGTGGCTGCTCCGAAACTTGTCCCGCGGACGATGATGTTGGCCCCGGGCAGTTTGTCCTTTGTGGTCTTGTCGTAGACGGTCCCCTTGATCGTCCCTGTTCCTTGAGCCGGCGACATGGACTGGAGCATGAGGAATGCGAGAAGGGCACAAGCAGCTATCAGTCCCCTGTGAGAGTATCCATGAGGCATAACGTCCTCCTATTGATGCTTCCCGTTGTAGGTGTGCTCAGTATCGAATATCAGTGTACTGATTCTCAGCCGGACAAGCAGTCTCGCGCACCGGCCGGTTACGTTATAAGCGTAGCAAAGGTCTTTCGCCGTTCTGCCAGCTCGTTCGTAATCTGGATCTCCGCTTGCTTGTTGATTCTATAGAAGGATAGGCACACGATGCACAGACCGAACGTGATTGCCGGGAAGATACTCATTGTCATACGATGCCGTTCAGCGCTATTGCGGTTTGAGCTGCATTGGGGACATATCCGTACATTGCCAGCACATATCCGGTAATCGCACCGCCGAATCCCAAGCCAGCCTTCAGAGCAAAAACGATCGCGGAGAAAACAATTCCCGTAGCCCTGCGTTTGTTCTTCCATTCCGAGTAATCCGCCACATCGGCCATCATCGCCCATAGCAGTGGGATTGTGAATCCGTAGACAAACTGCCGGAGCATCTCCGTCGCGAAAATCATTGTGACGCGCTGACGGCGGCAGGAAGACAAAAAGCGCCGTGAAGAGCGTTGTCCCCGCAAGGCCGCCGATGAAGACATTGCGCTTGCCGAACTTCATCGCGAGTCCTTTTGAGAAGAAGATGCCGACAATCGTCGAGGTGGTTCCGAAGACGTTGAACAGGCTGAAGAGGCTCTCGTAATTGTCGGTGCCGATGTAATATCTGAAGTAGTAGAAGACAACACTGCCGCGCATTGCGAGCGTGATAAATAGAATGAGCGTCAGGATGAACATTGCGATCCACGGTCTGTTTCGCATCAGATCGCCATAATGCTGCTTGACTGACGCTTTTTGTGCGGGATCGGGCTGAATCCGTTCTTTCGTAGTCGAAAACGTGATAAAGAAGAGGATGACCGCGAGTGTGGAAAAAATAGCCATTGTGTACTGGTAACCCTGGGCGCTGCTACCCTGCCCGAAGTAACTTACCATCGGAAGGGCCAAACCCTGGATGATGAGTTGCGCAAGCATCGCAAAGACGAATCGGTAGGATGACAGGCTTGTTCGTTCACCGAGATCTCCGGTCATCACACCGCTTAACGCAGAGTAGGGAAGGTTGTTGGCGGAATAGACCATCATCAACACGATGTACGTGATATAGGCATACAGGAGTTTGCCGCTTGCGCTGAAATCGGGGGTGACGAAAGCAAGAAATCCCATGATGCCAAACGGTACGGCCGTCCCGAGAATCCACGGACGAAACTTGCCCCAACGGGTCTTGGTTCTGTCTGCGACAATGCCCATGATCGGGTCGAAGATTGCGTCCCACACGCGCACCACCACCAGCAGCGTGCCCGCAGCGGCGGCAGTAATGCCAAAGGTGTCGGTGTAGAAGGCGAGCTGGAACATCACCATGGTTTGGAAGATGAAGTTCGCAGCGGTATCGCCGAGCGCGTAGCCGACTTTTTCTTTTATGGAGAGTTTATCCGCCATGGTTGGCACTAGTGTCCTCCGAGAATTTCAGAAGGAGAAGGGAATTGCCACATTATACGGCTGCGCGATATTTTCTGAAAGAATGCACGACCGTCAAATCACATTCAGAACAACTGATGTCAAATCCTGATCCCGCGAAGAATTCCCGACCATGATCGCAAATTCTCCTGATTCAACGACCAGCTTCTTGTGTATGTTCGTAAACGACAGTTGTTCGGGCCCGATCGTGAGGGCTACCGTCTGTGATTCACCGGGCTGGAGGTGAATCTTCTTGAAGGCTTTGAGTTCCTTCACGGGCCGAGTCACAGAACTTACGAGATCGCGGATATACATTTGTACAACTTCATCGCCTGGCCGCGTGCCGACATTCGTGACATCGACAAAAACCCTCGTCGTTTCGTCGGTTCGCACGAAAGGTTTCTCGAGTCTCACATTGCTGAATACAAATGTGGTATAGCTCAGCCCGTAGCCGAATGGATAGAGCGCCGAGACATCATCAAAGAGGTAGCCACGGCGAGCTGACGGCTTGTAGTTGTAGTAGCACGGAATGTGCCCCACGGATCGCGGAATGGAAATCGGCAGTTTTCCGCCGGGGTTGAAGTCGCCGAAGAGGACCTCGGCCACGGCCCGGCCCGTTTCCTGTCCGATGTACCAGCATTCGAGAATGGCCGGAACATGCGTGTGGATATACGTGATGGAGTTCGGCCTGCCGTTGAAGAGCAGGACAACAACTGGTTTCCCGGTGTCGACGATAGCCTTTGCCAGGTCGTTCTGCATGCCGAAGAGCTCCAGGCTCGCGCGGTCGCCCAGATGGACTTTGCTCCATCCTTCACGGGAGGTTTGTTCATTGCCGCCCAGGGCGAGCACTATCACGTCTGCAGTGCGAGCAGTTGCGACGGCAATGTCGATCAATTTCCGGTTTTCTTCCGGATCGGGCAGGGTGACCACGTCTTCATTCCACGAACCGCCGACCGTAAGTTTGCAGCCTTCCGCGTAGACGACATGGAAGTCACTCGGCGGCGCGCTGCTGTATGCCTTGCAGGACGGACACATAGAACTTTGGCGTGCCGCTGTATCCGCCCAACAACAGCCGGTCTGCGTTCGGCCCTATGACTGCGACAGTGCTGTTCTTTTGTGGATGAAGGGGTAACATCCTGTCTCTGTTTTTCAACAGGGTGATCGTCTCGCGGGCAGCGCGCAGCGCCAGCGCACGTTCCTCCTCGAGTCTATGTTCGTTTTGAATCAGTTCGGGATCTACATACGGATCGTCGAACAATCCCAGGAGGAATTTGTATTTGAGCAGGGGAGCGACCAGGTTGTCAATCGAGGACTCGCTCACAACCCCTTCGTGGACGAGCCGTATCAGTTCGGGATAGCAGTCAGGATCCGGCAATTCCATGTTTACGCCGGCAGCGACTGCGAGGGCGGCCGCCTCGCTCTTGTCATTTGGCCAGGGAGTGACTGCTTGCCTCTTCTCTCTGGTGCAGTTCGGTTATCGCGTAATAGTCAGAGACGAGGAAGCCCTCGAAGCCCCATTCATTTCTCAGGATATCCTGCAAGAGCCATGTGTTCGCATGCGATGGCACCCCGTCGATTTCGTTGTACGACGGCATGACACTGGAGGCGTTGGCTTTGGTGATGACTTCCTTGAACGGATAGAGAAACGTGTCACGTAGCAGGCGTTCGGAGACGTTGACGGGGGCACAGTTGGTTCCCGATTCCGGTTGTCCGTGAGCCGCAAAATGCTTAAGGGTAGCAAGCAAGCGTTTCTTATCCTTGAAACACCCGTCGCCCTGGAAACCGTTCACAGCGGCAATACCCATCTGGGCAACGAGGAACGGGTCTTCGCCGAACGTCTCTTCCACCCGTCCCCAGCGAGGATCGCGAGCCACGTCCACAACGGGGGTCAAGGCCTGATGGGCGCCGCGACTCCGTGTATCTTCCGCTATCGCTGCATAGATTTCCTGTACAAGTTCCGGATTGAATGTGGATGCAAGCCCGACAGGTTGCGGGTAGCTCGTCGCATCTCTTGCGGCGAGGCCATGAAGGCATTCCTCGTGAAAGATGACCGGAATGCCGAGACGCGTATCTTCGACGAAGAATTTCTGAAGAGTATTGGCAAGTTCCGCCATTTCGCAGGGGGGCATGCCGCCGTTGGTATCACTCAGCCTCCCAATCTGGCCGAGCCCGTGTTTGAGATTGCGCTCCAGATTCGCGGTGCTGAGATTCCCATCGTGATCGAAGAGCATTGTCTTCTTCTTGCCCCAGATGCAAAGCATCTGGGCGATCTTCTCTTCTAAAGACATCCTGCTCAGCAAATCCGCAACGCGGTCGTTCACAGACAGGGTCGCGTTCTTATAGCCAAGCGCCGCTGCCTGATCCACAGTGTCGTCGTGCGTAAGTTTTTCAGTCATTGTCAGATTCCGCATTGGTATCTAGTACACGAAAGAGAGCTCGCGGCATTGAGTTGCCGGGTGACGATTGCACACGCGTGGTGCTGTGCGTGAAGACGAGAACATACTTTGAATCCATTTTCTCAACGAGCATTGGTGCCACGGACTTGGAACGCCGGGAACTAACATAGGCTCTGTAGTCTGCTGTACTGTGAGTACGTGTACACGCTGACAGTTGGAGGGGCGGAGCCCGACGGCTTCGGCAACTTCCTGACACGCCGAGAGTGATTTGCGGCCGTGTGTCTTCTTGCCAGTTCAAATTCACTTGAACCGATTCAGATTCAATACTATGTAACTTTCTCAACATTGTCAACAAGAAAATGTCAGCCGATTTTTTTTTCCTTTCGTTACCGGACGCACACTGTGCGAACTCTTTCACTGCATGTGAATAGGGATCAGTTGGACTTCTCACGCCGTCGCATAATGTTTTGTATTTGCAACCCAAAACAGATGTTCATGCTGAGGGGACCCGGGTGTCGGGGCGGCGTTGTGCAAATGCATGGGCGTGCAGTTTTCTCTTGCTTTTGTGAATTTTGGTGAGTAGAATTGAAACGGTTCAATCGCTTTATAGGTTTTTGCTTCATTCCTTGTTCGTCTCATTGTCACACGCTCTTGGTTGTGCGCGGATAGCTGTCCTGTCGGCAATGAATTCCTCCTATAGGGCTACGGCAATTTGGATCTGAAGGCTACGATTTTCCGGCCTTTTTTGCCTTTTCGTATCTTCTGAGCGGGATTTGGATGGGCACAAGGAGCATCACATGAAAAGAATCACCATCGAAGATGTCGCCCGGCGTGCCCGCGTTTCCAAGGGCACCGTTTCTGCGGTCATCAATGCAAAGAATTCTGTCAAGGCGGGCACAAGAGATCATATTCTGGAGATCATGAAAGAACTCAATTTTCGCCCGAAAGGTGTCGCGCGGAATTTGAAGAACGGAACCCAGGACAAGAGTATCGGGGTCATCATCAAGGATATGAATTATCCCTTTTATACGTCGATCGCTGCAGGTGTCAAAGAGTATGCGAAGAGCAAGGGATATTCTGTCATTGTGGCAAGCTCGGACGACGACCACACGTGCGAGAAACAACTGTCACATCTTTTTTCCACAAAGGACATCAAAGGGACGATCATCGCGCCGATCGTTCAGGGCACCGCGGAGATCGAGCATCTCTTCAAACTGAAGATGATCAACTATCCGTTTGTGCTGTTGGAGGACGTGCGGGGCATACAGGCGAACGTCGTCGCAGTCGACAACATCAAGGCCATCAAACGGGCGGTGAAGTATTTGATCGGCGCCGGTCACTCAAAGATTGTTCATTTTGCCGGACCCCCGCAGTCGTCGCACACCCAGGAGCGGATTGAAGGCTTTCGCTATGCCTTCAGCGAAAGCACACTGGCGTTCAACAAAGACATGATCGTGTCTGTCGGCTCCCACTATGATGAATGCTATCAGAAGACGCTGGAGTACTTCAAGAACAGGAACCGGCAGGACTACCCGACAGCAATCGTCTGTTTCAACGACCACCAGGCGCTTGCCGTCATGCTGGCGTTGAAAGAACTGAGCATCCGCGTCCCGGAGGATATTTCCATTGTCGGGAACGATGATATCTACTATGCGAAGATCTATCCTGTTCCGTTGACGACGATTCGATCCCCCCATGAGGAAATCGGCAGACGTGCTGCGGAGATCCTTATACGCAGCATTGAATCTTCGACGTTGATGCCGGTTGAGCGCGTTGTGCTGGACACGGAATTCGTAATCAGAGAGTCGTCCAGGGTGCTGAATGGCTAGACGCGATGGCGGAACACCTTCGTTTCTCCGTTGCGTACTGGCACATGTTGATGGGGAACGGCAGCGATATGTTCGGCGGCCCGAGTTTCACAAGGGAATGGCGCGCCGCCGCCGATCCGCTTGACCGCGCCAAAGCGACTCTGGAAGCTGCTGTTCTTCTACCGTATCAATGAGCAGGCGGAGATTCAGATAACGGATGAGCTTCCAGAGCGGCGCAAAGGGTTGGCCGCTCCCACGATCTGAAGAGACTCAGGTCAGTTCGGAGTTCAGGAGCCAATTTTCTCCAAGAATGTATGCTGCGGCGTTCTTTTTTCTTGACAGAACGACTTTTTATACATACTATTGAATCGGTACAATTCAACTTGAACTGTTGTAAAAGTCAAGTGGCGTCCGCCACCACCAAGCGCTCTATTTACCTCCATCCTGCTCCAGAATCAGAGCCTTAAGGCAACGCAAAGGCGAGGAGTATCCAGTGACTCACAGTTTTTTTTCCACAGCTCAAAGACAATCCGTTTGAAGGCAAAGACTCCAAGAATCGACTTGCATTCAAGTACCACGAAGGACGCCGGGTTGGCAGCAAGACCATGGGGACCACTTGGGTTTCTCTGTAGGGTTCTGGCACTTCCTGATGGGCAAGGGGACTGATATGTTCGGAGGGCTGAGTTTTGAACGAGAATGGCACAATGCTGCAGACCCGATGGATCGCGCAAGGCAAACGATGAAACCTGCATTCGAGTTCTGCCAGAAGCGGGGTGTCGATTCTTTTGCTTTCACGACGGCGTCATTGCCCCGGAGAGTGACGCCTTCTCGCAGTACTGTACGGATTTCAACATTCCAAGAACCATTACACCAATACAGAGAGTCAGCCATGAATATTTCGAGATTGACTGTCGCACTGATGGTGGTCCTGTTGCTCGGCAGTTCGTGCCTGTTTGGTCTAGACGAATCCGGACAAATCTCCGGCACCGTAAAAGACCTAACCACTGGTGCGGCATTGCCAGGAGCAAGCATCTGGTTGAAGGGTACAAGTTTTGGAGCATCAACTAATCTCAACGGCTTGTATGTGATACCCAGGGTCCCTCCAGGTTCGTATACGCTCGTGGTGCGTTTCATCGGCTACGTAGGAAAAGAGATTGAAGTAGAAGTGAAACCGGGTTCAACGCTCGAACAGAATTCCTCGCTCCTGGCTCAGGCAGTCGAAGGCCAGGAAGTGGTGGTGACCGTTCAGCGAAAAGGCCAGGAAGCCGCAATCAACCAGCAACTTTCCGCCAATACCATAACCAGTGTCGTCTCAGCGGAAAAGATCCACGAACTACCTGATGCGAGTGCTGCAGCTGCACTTGCTCGTCTGCCGGGTGTCTCCCTTCAGAGCGGCGACGAAGTTGTGGTCCGTGGTGTTCAGGCAAAGATGAATCAGATCCTCTTGAACGGCGTTCGATTGCCTTCAACCGATATGTATGACCGTTCGGTAAATCTTGGTTTCATATCATCGAATATGCTCTCCGGTATTCAGGTTGTGAAAGCAATCACTCCGGACATGGATGCGAATGCGATCGGCGGTGTCGTGAATCTGACACTGAGGGAAGCGCCCGAGAATCTCCATTTCGAAATTCTTGCGCAGGGCGAATACAATGCGATGATCCACAACCACGACAATTTTAAGTCGTGGATCAGTGCCAGTGACCGGTTCTTTGACAATAAGTTAGGTGTCTTTCTGCAGGGAACTGCGGACCGCGGTAATGTCGGGAATGACCGGGCTTCCGTGACGTTTGCAAAGGTTGGGGACGCTCCGTATGGGCAGGCACCGTATCAAACGACCGGCGCTACATTCACACTTCAGGATAATCAAATCATCAACAACGGCGCCACCCTTGTTCTGGACTATGCACTTCCAAATGGAAAGATTGTTTTTCAAAACAGCTATGCCCACAACTCAAGTAACCTCTCGAGTCTCACGGATAATCTTTCGTTCACGAGCCCTGCGGTGACGTATGCATTGCAGCGCAACAGTTTTGGCAGGGATTTGTGGATAAACGGACTGCAAGCGACAAATGACTTTGGTGATTTCTCAGTGGAATTAAACGTGTCGCATTCCGCTACGAACAAATACACCGATATTTCATACGGGATGCCGGGTGATAATATGACATTCGGCAACGGCGTGAGTCCCCGTCCGTATGGGCTTAATCCTGATGGCACGGTGAAATCGTATCAAGGCAATCAGGCGGATCTTACGCTCAGCGATGCGATGAATATCTGGGTAAGTCCCACAGACATGGACAGTTCCTATTTCAATGGATGGGTGCGGACTCATAACGAGTCATTTACTGAGCACATATATAATGTTGCGCTTGATGTTACTGTGCCTGTGACCTTTTCCAGCGACGTCTCGGGGAAAATCAAAGCCGGCGGTAAGGTCTTGAGATCGACGCGTGAGGATGGCATCTGGATGACGTTCAAAGGGACATCAGATCCGGATTTGTACGGAGCACATGTCAAGGATATGTTCCCCGGCAAGAGGCTTTCCAATAGCAGCGCCCTCGCAAATCTTCTTGTCAGGGACATCTTCAATCCCGACTATAAAAGAGGGAGCTATTTCCTCAATGGTACACACCCATTTCTGGCCCCAATTGACCCGGTGAAATATGATCTGTTTATGATTTACTCGCAGATGGATTGGAACCCAAAGATCTACTGGCCTGGAGTGTATGGGAATGGCTTCAATGGCGCAGAATTGTTCACTGCCGGCTATTTGATGGGTACTTTTGACATAGGTTCCAAATTGACGGTCCTCGGCGGAGTGCGATACGAGCAGTACAACATGGTGTACAAAGCCAACTTCGATTACGTGACACACGGTGTGTATGGGGACGCATTTCTCATGCCTGAAGAGCTCATGGCGAAGGCCGGCGTCTCGAATAGAGTTGATCGCACCGACCAAAATGTTTTCCCCAATGCTCAAGTTCGCTACAAGATCAATGACTGGTCGGACGTTAGAGTTGCCTTTACAAAAGGTATTTCGCGTCCTGATTATCTTGCTATTCTGCCAAATATCTATTTCGAACCCGGCATATCTGCACGGGGAGGAAATTCGAATCTGAAACCCGCAATATCAACAAACTACGATCTTGCCCTTTCGTTCTACTCTAATGTAATCGGCCTGTTTACAATAGCCCCCTTCTATAAGCGTATAGAAAGCGTCTTCTACTCCTCGAGCATCTACTTCAGGAACCTCGGGAAGTATGACGTATCCTTCCCGGATTCCGTGCAATGGGCGACCATGGGGTATGTTGGCAAGCAGATGCCGGATGCCTCGCAACTGATAAGCTGCTATATCAACAACCCGAATCCTGCGCGCGTGCAAGGATTCGAACTGGAATGGCAGACAAATTTCTGGTACCTCCCTCACCCGCTGAATTCGTTGGTTCTGAGCGTGAACTATACGAAAGCATGGTCAGACATGGACTATCAGCAAGAGATCAATACAGCTGTACCCTACAAGAGTGGTCGATTCACACTCTACAATTATATCACCACAGACACTATCTATAACACGCGTCTTGTGTTTCAGCCGAATGACGTTCTGAATGTGGCATTCGGCATCGATTACGAGGGATTTTCCGGGCGAATTTCATTCAACTTACAGGGCAACGTTATCACTGCCGTTGGAACAAGGCCCGAAGAGGACCAATTCACGGGGAATATTTACAGGTGGGACTTCACGCTTCAACAGAAGCTGCCGATCGACGGTCTGAGTATTGCATTTAGTGGTACCAACATCTTTAACAATCCAGTCTACACATATCAGGACTTCAGGAGGGCGGTGGGCGGCCCAATTATTCACAACGAGCAGTCGGTCGAGTATTCGCCAAGAACGTTTCAAGCCAATTTGCGGTACAGCTTCTAGGTGGCGGTCTTTGAAAACTAATAATAACAACAGAGGAGGATACAATCTCGCTTGGAGAAGACGTTGCTGTCTCTAAACCAACTTTCTACCAACTCAATTTGCTGGGAGACCTCTATGAAGAAGCTCCTAATGCTTCTGGCAGTGGCTGTCATGGTGCCGCTGTATACGGCTTTTTCTCAAAGCCTTAACGACGTTGTGAAGCAGGTAAAGGGGGACACTCTTGTTATCAAAACATATGATGACATGGGCGGCCAGCCGAACTCTCTGTACACAGCGTTGATTGCCGATACGGTCAGCGTTCCTGCAGGACGTGTCTACGAGCTCCAGTCAAACGGATACTATCCGCTTGCGAACAACCCCAATAGTTCGACACAACACGCTACAGTGATCGTGGGAGCTGACAGGAGAATGATCGCGACGAATTCAGATGTGAATTCGGCTCCGCCTTTGATCACCGGCAACGTAGGATCCTCATCAAATGCCGGCGGTATCGGTGCAAACGGCGATTTGACCATCAAGAACTGTAATCTTGTGCCTGCTGCAAACGATGGCACCTTGAACTGGGCCTATACCGGTACGGGTGCTGCGAACCTCAAGATCGTCTTTGATAATTGCCTCTTCGAACGCACGCGTTGGATTTTTCTGGGGTTGTTTAATGCAAATTGTGACATTACCTTCAGAAACAGCTACTTTGTGAACATGATTGGCCAGCCGTGCAGACGTAATGGCGGCGTGCTTGATGGTTTCCAACCTCAGGATTCACTAGTTGTCGAAAACTGCACGCACATTGCTGCTCAGGGCAGCGTGTATAAACTCCGGAATTTCACGTTCAACCGAGTCATCTTCAATCACAATACCTTTGTGAACTGCGCTGGGTACATCTTCTTGAGCCTGGGATTCCAGAGCAACATGAGCCTTACCAACAACATGTTCATCAACTGCAACATTCAGCCGTATCCGCGGATGGAGTCGATTGATTCCGGTGAACAGGATCTTGACTGGCTGCCGATGGGTCTTGTCAACGTGTATCCTGATAGCGTCAATGTCGCGACCGCAACGAAGAGAAAATTCCTGGTGCAGTCCAACCTTGCCTATTGGGATCCGTATCTCAATGATATGAACAGCACGTTGAATGCCGCTCATTTAAATGGCGTGACGAACTGGCAGTCGCAGATGATTATCGCGAATACGCGGACGGACAGCATGTTCAAGCACATTGGACGTTTCACTGGTTCCGTGTATTCCTATCTGGTAACAGATACATGGAAGAACAAGCTGCCCGCGTTCACCAAGCCGGCAAATCTGTTCTCCACCGCAGTGGGCGGTTCACTTCACGATCTGAAGATCTTCGCGCTTGCGACAGTCGATACCGGTGCCGCTGGAAGCGCTGCCGTTTTGCCTGACTGGCGCCTGGTGAATATTGGCCCGAGCTATTATGTCTATTCCGATTGGCCGATCCCTGTGGATCTTTCCTATAGCGATGCGGATCTGAAGACTGCTGGAATCGGTGGTTATCCGATTGGTGACTTGAACTGGTTCCCGGCTCAGAAAGCAACGTGGCAGGCCCAGAGAGCGACAGAACTGGCGAATATCCAGGCCGCTATGGACGCCGCTCATCTTGTCACTACCGGTGTGGCCGAATATTCAACGAAGCCGGACGGGTTCAAGCTCGAGCAGAACTATCCGAACCCCTTCAACCCCAGCACCACGATCGGCTTCACGATCCCCAAAGCTGGAAATGTCAGCTTGAAGATCTACAACATACTGGGTGAAGAAGTTGCAACGTTAGTGAATGGATTCAAATCTGCTCAAACCTATGAAGTGAATTTTGATGCAGCCAGGTTGACGAGCGGAATCTACTTCTACACGCTCCAATCAGGAGGTCAGGCACTTACGCGGAAAATGGCTTTCGTGAAGTAACGAGGCGACGTGAGCGTCTTTCGTGTTGACACACCTTGCGAAGGTTCAAAGCCGGAGTACGGCTACCTTCGCAAGGTTGTCAAAATGGTGCTTGTTCTCTCCTTACGCACTCGGCTGTAAGGCACTGATCATGGTCAACAGCGCCCTCGGCGGCGGCGGGGAATAGCAGGAAGGGAAATACCTGGCGCATGAGAATGAAACAACAGCAGAGGGATAGCGAGGCCTATGCATTGTGCGAGAACCTGGTAAGAGATTATCAGGTTCTCGTTTTCAAGCGATTCACCGCGAGCACGTCTCGGTCTTATTGAATTACTCTTGCAGAGTGTTGTTATGAATGAATATCGACTACTCGTTCTCACACTCGCGCTCTTGTTCATATGCGCAGGACAGGCATACTCCGGCGAACAAGACACGGCGGCCACTGTTGGGGACGGCTATATCATCACCTTTCGTGCCCTTCAGGAACGCGTCCATGAACGGTACTACGATCGCGTGTACCATTTGCAGCCGCCTGTAGTCGCGTACTTGAAGGCCCTTGAAGACATGGTCGTGGATCAATTGAAGCGCATCGACTTCAATGAGCTGGGCCTGGAGAAGGATAGTACGCTGTTGCAGAGCAATAGGCGGATGATCAATGAGGAACTGGTCATCAAGTACTTCGAACGAGAATATGTCCAGAAATACTTGAATGACAAATCGATACGTGAAGCGTATGAACACATGAAGCGCGAAGTTGTGTGCAGGCGATTGAGAGTGGATACATTGGCACTTCACCAGACACCATCGGGCAAGTTTCTCAAGGATATAGCTGGGAAATTGGAGTCCGATCGTGCCCGAGGCAAAAGCTTCGACGATCTCATCACCGCTTGTCGTCGGTTGCTCAAATCACCCAGTGCCAAGCTCACCACAGAGTCCGTCACGTGGAAGCAAAGTCTCGCGAACGATTCCGACGAGATCATCTTCAATCTATCTCCAGGCGATGTGAGGATTCTGCTCTCACCGACAGAACTCCAGATTGTAGAACTTCTTAACGTTAAGAAAGTTGCCGTCGAGCCATTTGAAAAAGTACGAGACGATATCTACAACGCCCTCAAGCAGAGGCAGGTGGACAGAGGGTACGAGGAGTTCAGCCTGACAAAGGCCGCGCTCGTGGATGAGCATGGGCTCCGATGGAACCAGAAAGGGCTTCAGAAACTCCTCGACTGGTCAAACACACCGACCTTCTACGGCGGTATGTATGCAGATACTCTCAGCAAAGCAATTGCGGAAGGCAGAAACCTTGTGCTTTTGAACTATCGCGGCGGCAAGGTTGATCTTCAGGAGTATCTCAGACTCTTGAATGACGTGTTGATCCTGCCGCCACGTGGTCAATACAGAATCGCTGACCTGAAGGGTTACATCCTGGAAGCGCTGCGTACCGACAGGATAGTCAAGAAGGCCGTGGCGCAAGGCCTTGCAAAAACCGTACTGAATGCCCGCACGACGGACCCTGTGCTGAAGGATCGCATAGTGTCTCTCTACAACCAGAAGCAGATAGATTCTAAAATCCCCCAGCTGACAGAAGGGAGGATCAGAGAATTCTACGCTGCAAACAAGGATACGCTCTACTACCAGCTTGCGAAGGTCAATATCTATGCGATCATTTTCTCCGACAAAAGGGGAATCGACAGTCTGTGGCAGATGCATTTGCGCGGAGCCCCCTTTGAGAAACTCTCACGGAATTATTTCGTGAAAGCATTCATCAAGGATCGCGACGATGATACCATCAGATCATATCGAAGCATGGAAAAACCGTTCCTTGCGAAAGCGGCTTTCTCTTTGATCCTGAACCAGGTTGCAGGACCGATCGAGTACAATGACCCAGAGCAAGGCATGCAGTATGCCATCATAAAGTGCGTGGAGCTGAGGCCGGAAAAGCAGTTAACCCTGGATGAAGCGAGAGAAACGATCAGTGATGATTTCAAGGAGTACGAGAAGAAGAGACTCGGCAGCGAGACCGTAGAAAGACTCAAGACAAAATACGGCTTCAGGATCTATGATGACGTTGTACGAAGAAACATTCCCCCAACAATGAACTGAGGCAGTGAGCGCGCCTGGCATCGTCTGGACTTCAGCCTGTGTGGTGTTGACCTTGGTGCAGAGTGCTGTCTCGTAGCCGCAGGTAAATCCGGTTCGAAGAGCGATGCCGAGCCCTGGTTGATGTATTCGATGTTCTCGACAGATGCGTACAGCTGCTCTTCGTGGTGCTGAGAGTCCCCGCAGGGGTCGATCCTATGATCAGTCCAAATGCGCAACAGCGACACCCCTGGAGTGAAGATGAAGTTCCGTTAGAACCCGGCAGCGCCGTTTGTGCGAAGGTGATGGCCACATGTCGCTTGGGAACAAATCCTTAATGACGCGCTGGAGGACCTCCATGGACTTTCCACAGTTCATTTCACTCACCGTCACAAACTCCTGCAACCTCCGATGCCGCATGTGCGGTCAGTGGAGCGAGGAAGGATACGTCCGGAATCGCGGGGTGCCGACCCGTGAGCGAATGCAGCTGAGAGATTGGAAGCGCGTGGTTGACGAAGCGGCGCACCACGATATCCGGTTTATGCTGGTGCGTGGTGGCGAACCATTTCTTTTCCCAGGGACCATGGAACTCCTGCACTATGTCAACCGGAAGGGGATATTTCTGTCCGTCGACACCAACGGGACGCTTCTGGAACGATTTGCCGATGAACTGAGCACAATTGATCGCATGCACATCACATTCTCTGTCGACGGCCCGGAGGATGTCCACGATCACGTCCGAGGAATGAAAGGGAGCTTCGCGAAGATACGTGAGAACATCGCACTCCTGCGAACACTGGAGACCAAGCACGGCAACGCCATCAGTAAGAGTATTTGCTTTACCATCAGCAGCGACAACTATGCATCCCTGGGGGCCATGGCGGATGTGGCGCGAAGTTTGTCGATCTCTTCTGTGAACATTGTTCCCTACTACTACGTTTCCAATGCGATCGGCCACGAGTACGAAAAGGAACTGCAGGACAATTTCCAATGCTCAGCGTTCTCCTGGAAAGGGTTCCACCGAGAGAACTCCGGAGTTGAGTTCGACCGGTTCAGACAGGAATTGAGAAAGTACCTTGCAAGCCTCGATGGGGTCCAGAATTTCCCATACATGCCGTTCAGCGAGGATCAATACCGGACGTGGTTTGCTGATGAGGTGAGTCCGGTAGGGAATTCGACATGTTGTAACGTTGAAAGACTGATTGACATCCAACCAAACGGGGCGGCGAACTTCTGTGTGGATTTCCCCGACTTCTCCTTCGGGAACGTGATGGAGTCAAACATCGCTGAAATCTGGAACAGCCCGCGCGCAGACCAGTTTCGCGCGTACAGGCGCAAGAGGCCGCTTGCGGTCTGTTATCGCTGCGGTGGGAAGTACATATCCGAAATCAAAGAGTAATCACCGTGAACACATGCACGGCTCCCAAGGGATCAACGGATTTCCATGAGGATGCTATGATGCGCAAGGGTCATCTTCCCATGAAACGTCTTCTCGTCATAATGGGGTTCCTGTTGTTCAACGTTGCCTTCGGGCAAAAGCTGCAGGTGAACGAGGCGGAATATTTCGATACGGCGGGATTGAATGTCTTCGTCTTCAGCAACCAATACAACGGTTTCTTCTTCGATGAGAAGACTGCGGGGATAGAATTGATCCATCATGGTGTGAGGACGGCGACCGGTGGTGCAGTCCGTCTGCAGCCAACGCCTGAGCAATGGGATCAGATTCCGGTCATGACGGGGCGGAAGGTGCTGAGGAACAATCATTCCATCGAAGTGACGCTGCGGTACGAGGCATATCAATTCGATTCTCGGGTGACCGTGACCGCAAAGGACAGCGGATTCGTCATCACCGTCAGCCTGGATTCGCCGCTTCCCGAAAACCTGGTCGGGAAAGCAGGCTTCAATCTCGAATTCCTTCCCTCCGCGTACTTTGAAAAGACGTTCCTGGCAGACGGGCAACCTGGCATTTTTCCACTCTATCCCTCGAGCAACACGGAAGTTCATCCCTTGTCGGAAAAGGTGCCTCAGTTCAATGGGTATTCGACGTTCGACGATAGGGGGCGAAATGAGTTTCTTGTCCCGAAACCTTTTGCCGTGTGCAAGACACTCGTCCTGGCTCCGGAGGATCCGGAACGCTGCGTCAGAATACAGTCTTTGAGAGCAGACGTGATGCTGTATGATGGTCGTATTCTTGCACAGAACGGGTGGTTTGTCGTACGCAGCCTGATTCCGGGTAAGAGAACAGGCACTGTTGCGGAATGGTATGTTGAGCCAAATACAATTCCGAACTGGCGACGAAAACCGGTTATAGGATTCTCACAGGTCGGATATCATCCTTCGCAAAACAAGATTGCCGTGATGGAATTGGACAAGAATGACACACCGCGTACGACCGCAACATTGTGTCAAGTAACGCCAGAAGGCAAGCTTGTGGAGAAGCATACCGGCACCACAAAACCGTGGGGACGGTTTCTCCGCTATAACTATGTGAGGTTCGATTTTTCATCGGTGAAAGACAGTGGAGTGTATGTCATCAAGTACGGCGACCAACAAACAAATGCGTTCCCGATCGGCACCCAGGTGTACAACGATGTCTGGCAACCGACGCTTGATGTTTGGTTCCCTGTTCAGATGGATCACATGCTTGTCAGGGAAGGATATCGCGTATGGCATGGAGCGGCGTTTCTCGACGACGCACTCCAAGCTCCCGTCAACATCAGACATTTTGACGGCTATTGGATGGATTCGACGACGCATACGAAATACAAACCGTTGGAGCATATTCCGGGCCTCGATGTGGGAGGATGGTTTGATGCAGGAGACTTTGATATTGAAACCGGACACCATTGCACGACCATTGAAAGTCTGGTGGATGCATGGGAGAATTTCAATCTCACACGCGACCAGACGTTTGTGGACCAGAAGACCAGGTTTGTTGAGATTCATCGTCCCGACGGCAAACCTGATATTGTGGAACAGATTGAACACGGGACGCTCCAACTCGTTGCACAATTCAAGAATGTCGGCTTTGCAGTGCGGGGGATCAATTTTCCCCACCTCTATCAATATCACCACCTGGGAGACGCATCAACAATCACCGACAATCGGCTGTACAACCCCAAGCTCAGACCGTACGAAACGGATGGAGTGACCAGCGGAACGATGGATGATCGCTGGGTGTTTACACCGAAATTTCCGGGTCTGAACTATTCTGCAATCGCAGCACTGGCAGCCGCAAGCCGCGCATTGAAGGAGTATAACAGAGAACTTTCGGCTGAGGCTCTTTCAACAGCAGAGAGTGCCTGGATCAGTGAACGAAAAGAACCTCCGCCCGCACACGGGAGGAGGATGCCGTGGTTCTTCAGCAACACGGAATGTGCTGCAGCGCTGCAACTGTATATCACGACAAAGGATGAACAGTACTCTCGAAGATTTGAAGAACTCATATGGCCTCAACTGGATTCGGCGTTGGTGTGGAATATTGCGAAAGCTGCAAAAGCAGTGCCGTACATGCCAAAAGCATACAAATCCAGACTTGAAAAGTACGCTGCAAAATACAAAGGAGAAATTGAGAAACTCAGTCAGCAGAATCCTTATGGCGTTCCTATCGGAACACGAGGGTGGGCAGGAGATTATGAACTGATTAACTGGTCTATTGCGAACTACTATTTGCATAAGAGCTTTCCTACTGTCATCGGCCGCGAGTATGTGTACAGAGCCCTTGACTACTTGTTTGGCTGCCATCCCTATTCGAATATCTCGTTTGTTGCAGGTGTCGGAACACATTCAAAAAAGAGAACATACGGGTTTAACAGGGCAGATTTTTCATTTATCGCAGGCGGAGTCGTTCCGGGAGTGCTCCTGTTAAAACCGGACTTTCTGGAGAACAAAGAGGATTGGCCCTTCCTCTGGGGTGAGAATGAATGTGTCATCGACATTTGCGCCGACTACATATTTCTCGCAAACGCCGTGAATGATTTGTTGAAGAGGAAGAATGAAGAGTGAGCGGCCGTGGTGCGCACTGTCGACGCACTTGACCGGGTGTGCTTTTTTGCAACTTGACTGAATGGAGCATCTGCAGATAAAAGGGGAGGAGGCAAACATGAAGAGACGTTCAATGCAACGCCTGAGCGGTCTGATCCTCGTGGCGGCGATGTTGATGCTGTCCGCGTCGGCTACGTTGCGTGCGCAGCGTGTGACTAACGGAGGTTTTGAAAGCTCAGGCATCGGTGACATCTCGGCAACCGGCACCAGAGGCTGGTTCGTTGGTGACTGGGGCAGCATCACCCCGCCCCCGGTTTTCGAGATTGTCGGCGATACCGTGGAAGAAGGAAGTCGAGCACTGAAGGTAACGCTACACGGTCTCGGAACGAATCAATGGGATATTCAAATCGTCGCAGACAGTATCCTCGTGACTCCTGGGGTAACCTACACCTATGCTGTCTGGGCAAAAAGCACGAGACCCGGTGCGACAGTGAATTTCACCGTCGGCAACTACTCATACTCAGAATACGGTGCAATACGGCCCGCTACTCTTGGCACACACTGGCAGCGGTATACCATGCAGTTTACAGTCAGTGACGGCAAGACGGTCATCAGAGCGCCGATCCACTTTTACGGAGCGATCGATACTGCCAACAGTATTTACATCGACAATTTGCAGATCGTGGACCCGAACGCAAGCAAGCGGCCTGTGATAGTGGAGGCGGAATCCGGAGCCCTCGGCAGCAAATTCCGGATTCTGCAGGATAGCAGTGTCACGTTTGTGGATGTAACCACCGACGCCTCAAACGCCGGCAACCCCGGTGACACAAGCCGCATGACAACGTACCAGGTGCAATTTCCTGATTCAGGATCGTACAATCTCTTCGCACGCGTTCGGGTTGACTCGAATGGATCCACCGGGAGTTTCTTCTATGGCAACGGGTTTGGTCTGAAAAACGATACGTCGAGCAGCGATTGGATTGCCGTGAACGGTCTCGCAACCATCGCGGGATTCTCGGATCCGGCGACATTTGTCGATGGTCCGGGCACACTTGGCACCGGGGTCTGGAAGTGGGTGAATCTCACCAGGAACGCCTATCAAAGCACAAAGGGAAATCCATTCATTGTCGCTCTCAACAATCTTTCGGTGAGCCTGCAAATCGGCGGCGGACACCCGGGATTGGATATCGATAAGTTCGCGTTTGGCAAGTCGAGTCTGCACTTTACTGTCGGTAACCTTGACAAATCAGGGGTGGGCGTTACCGATACCGCTATTGTGTACAAGGGACCTCCGCTCGCAGAAGGTCAGCAGAAGTTCCTGGGATGCGCATACGACCTCCCGGACAACGGATTCGCGACGTATTGGACGCAGTTGACTGTCGGCAACGCTGGAAAATTCGGTTCCGTGGCTGTCTCCACAGACACGACGAAATGGAACTGGAGTGGACTTGATACAGCGTATAACTATGCGGTCAACCACCACCTGGTGTTCAAGGATCATACTCTCATTTGGGGGCAACAACAGCCTTCTTGGATTACCAGCCTGGATTCTGCGACGCAGGCATACTACATCGAAACATGGATCAGGAAGGTGGGGCAACGCTATCCTCACATCGATATGATCGATGTTGTGAATGAGCCCCTCACCGGACACAATCCTCCCGATGGCGTTGGCGGAAACGCGAACTATGTGAAGGCTCTTGGTGGCAAAGGGTCAACGGGGTGGGACTGGGTTATCAAGGCCTTCACATTGGCGAGGAATTATCTGCCAGGCGTCAAATTGCTGCTCAACGATTTCGGCATCATCAATGACAATGCAGCCACCACCACGTACCTGCAGATCATTGCGTTGCTGAAGCAGCAAGGGTTGATTGATGGTATCGGCGTGCAATGTCACCGCTTTGAGATCGAGAGTGCTGATACCACCCTCATGAAAAACAATCTCGATCGGCTTGCGGCAACCGGTCTGCCGATTTATATCTCCGAAATGGACCTTGGAAACCTGAACAATTATGGAACACCGGACGACAACCAGCAACTGCAACTCTACCAGAAGATTTTCCCTCTCTTGTGGAAACATCATGCAATACACGGCATCACGCTCTGGGGATATCTTGATGGCCAGATGTGGCAATCCTCGTGCTACCTCCTTCGTGCAGACTACACGTCACGACCAGCCTTTGTGTGGTTGGCACAGTACGTCAAGAATAACCCGATGAGTGTCCAGGTGGCGGCAGCAGGCGTGCCATCAAGAGTCGAACTGGACCAAAACTATCCCAATCCGTTCAACCCAACTACAAATATCAGGTACAGAATTCCTGTCACCACGAAGGTGACGTTGCAGGTATTAGATGTATTGGGAAGGGAGGTTCAGACTCTGGTGAACTCAGTGCAATTCCCGGGTGCATATACAGTGACGTTGAATGCACAGAATCTCGCCACGGGGGTGTACTTCTGTCGTATCAATGCCGGCAACGTTTCTGAAACGAAGAAACTTCTCCTGATGAAATAAGCTTCGGGCGATACCAGGCACGACTGCAGAGCTCCTTGAGGTGTCGAAGAGTGTCGGAATCTGAAATTGCCTGAATAGCAGAATCTCGTGCATTCTCGGCCGCATGCAGATCCTTCGAGGGCTTCTGTCTCGTGGAAACCAAACGATGACCGATGTCAAGCGAATACATAGCGCCCCAGGGGTGTATCTGTCGCTCTTTCTCCTCTCAGCATCAATTCTCTGTTTTGAAATTGTCTCCACGAGAATTGCATCGGTCATTTTTGTCCAGGACTATGCATTCATTACCCTCTCTCTCGCGCTTCTCGGTTTGGGGAGCGGCGGGGTATTCTCCTATTACAAGCTCACGGCGCCCGGCGGACCGCCGAGGATAGTGTATCGCGCCGCATTTGCCCTTGGCGTCTTGTTCATCGTCTTCATCACCGCCACAATAGTCCTCTCCATCACAAGCCCGGTGGTCTTTCTTTTCTTCGTGTTCCTTCCTTTTTTCGCCGGCGGCATCGTCTACGCTCAGATCTACAAGAACCATCCGGCGTTGAGTTTCACACTGTACGCATCCGACCTGTCGGGGGCGGCTGTCGGATCCGTGGCCTCCCTTGGTGTGATCAGTGTTTTCGGGGCACCGAATAGTATCGTCTTCGTTGCGCTTGTGGTGTTCACGGTGTCTGCAGTGTCCGTCCATCCGATGATCACTCCGTGGAAACGTGCCTCTGTGTATTCGATTCTTGTGGTCTGCTTTGCCGCTCTGCTCTTCAATGGCCGGAATGAGTTTCTCGGGATGGTCCCGATTGGCAACTTCCCGGAAAAGGATTTCTACTACGTGTATCCGAATGCGGTAGCGAGTTCCACAATCATCGACAGCCGCTGGAGCATCTACGGAAGAGCGGACCTTGTGCAATACAGCCAACAGGACATGGTGCGGCAGCTGTTCGTCGACGGCGCGGCAGGAACGCAGATGTACCGCTTCAATGGCAACATTCAGAATACGCAATCAATATTGCAGAAGTTGTTGCTCCAGCACACGAATGCCATTCCGTTCTTGTGCCTGAACAAGGGAGAGAAGCGATCGATGCTGGTCATCGGTCCCGGCGGCGGGAACGAGATCTTGTTGGGCTTGTTCGGAGAGGCCGACACGATCACAGGTGTGGAGGTCAATCCCGATTTTGTGCAGATCGTGAAAGACCAGAAAGCTTTTGACGGAGGCATCTACACGGACTTTCCCAACGTAAGAATTATCGTCGGGGAGGGACGACACTACGTCAGGCAATCGACCGGATTGTTCGACCTCATCGTAATGGCGCTTCCTTCGACTGCACAGATGCAGAACATCGAGCCGTTAGCGACAAGCGAGAACTTTCTTTTGACGAAAGAAGCACTCGCAGACTATCTGGAGAAATTGACTTCCGATGGCAGGTTGATTTTCACGGTGCACAACGAGTGGGAACTGACGCGGCTTATTGCGACGGCGGCAAATGTGCTGCAGGACAAAGGAGTCCCGACAGCTGAAATCAAGAACCACTTCGTTACTGTTGAAGCGGACTATGCACCGACGGTTGTCATCAAGAAGAGAGCCTTCACGCGTGACGAAACGCAGCGGTGGGAAAAGACCTGTATGACCGTACCGCGAGGGTATCCCACGGTGACCTATCTTCCGTATGGGATGACAAACGCCGGTCACTCGCCAATCAATCAGTTCATCGCAGGAATATCCCAGTCCCCGGATCGCTTGAGGACGTACATCAGCCAGTCCACATACGACATCTCTCCCTGTACAGACGACAAGCCCTATTTCTATAAGATCTTCAGAGGCGTACCCAAGAATTACCTGTGGCTCCTGGCAGGAACCGTCGGCTTCAACGGTCTCGTCGTGTGGCTACCATTCAGATTCATACGGCGGAAGGCCGCCGAAGTCAACCCCTCCAACGTTTTTCTCCCGTTGATGGTCCTGAGCTTCTCCGGGATAGGATTTATGGTTCTGGAGGTCTCACTCTTTCAGAAACTCGTGTTGTATCTGGGGTCGCCAACGATTGCATTGTCGGTTCTTCTCAGCTCGATAATGGTTGGAATGGGAACCGGGAGCGTCTTAGGAAGGGACTTCTTTGGATCAGCGGTGACAAAGCGTTTGTTCGTGGTGAGCCTTGCCATCGTCATTATCGGCATCCTCGAGTTCATTGTAGCACCCGCTATTCTGACGAAGAGTCTTGAGTTCACATTGCCAATGCGGGCGGCGACAAGTTTCCTGGTCATATTCCCGCTTGCTTTCTTTCTGGGACTGCCGTTCCCGTCGTGTCTTCAGCTGCTTACGCTGGGTCACAACGATCGATATATCCCATGGCTGTATGGTGTCAACGGTTCCATGTCTGTGCTGGGTTCGGTGCTTGCTGTTGCACTATCCATGCTCTTCGGATTCGCGGTGGCATATTTCGCGGGGCTCTTATTTTATCTGTGCATCGTACTGATCTCATTCTTGTCATTGAAGAAGATTGGTCCCGGACCTGTCAGAACCTGAAGCAGCAATGGATTCAACGTACGCTCCGTGGGTAAGAACAATTCGGTGGGTGGAAAGAAATGCTCAAAGGTATTCCAAGTATCCTGAGTCCTGAATTGCTCAAAATCCTGATGGAAATGGGACACGGCAATGAACTCGTCCTGGCCGATGGAAATTTCCCTGCAGCGTCGATTGCTCAACGGCTTGTCCGTCTTGACGGACATGATGTCCCGAGGATTTTGGAGTCGGTACTAAGGCTCTTTCCCCTTGATACGTATGTGGAGAAGCCGGTGGCACTGATGGCTGTAACACCAGGGGACAGGGTGCAACCGGTAATCTGGGAGGAGTATAGGAAGGTCATTCTTGCGAGCAAGGAACCGTTCGCAGAATTCGAGTATATCGAGCGATTTGCGTTCTACGAAAGAGCACGGCAGGCCTATGCCGTGGTTGCCACGGGTGAATCGTCCTTGTATGCGAATATTATCTTGAAAAAAGGGGTCGTTGTGTAGAAGAAATCTGAAATCTTCTTGTAGGAGCAGGGATGAAAAGAGTCCGGCGATTCTTCGTGGTTGGTCTTGTGTTCATGAATTATGTCAGCGCGCAGAGTGACGCTTCTCTCAGACTGTGGTACAACCATCCCGCACAACAGTGGGTCGAGGCGTTGCCGATAGGAAACGGTCGCTTGGGTGCGATGGTCTATGGGGATCCGTACAAGGAGACGGTCCAACTCAATGAGATAACAGTGTGGGGCGGTCAACCAAACCGTAACGACAATCCTGAAGCAAGGGAGGCGTTGCCGCAGGTCAGGAAACTGATCTTCGACGGTAAATACAAGGAAGCACAGGATGTGGTCAACCAGAAAATCATCAGCACAATCTCCCAAGGGATGCCGTATCAAACGGTCGGAAGTCTTCACCTGACGTTCCCGGGACACGAACACTACGCCGACTACTATCGGGAACTCGACATCGAAAAGGCGGTGGAGACGACCCGCTACACGGTCGATGGAGTGCACTATGAGAGCACGGCATTTGCTTCGTTTCGTGACCAGGTCATTGTTGTTCGCATCGCTTCGGACAAACCGGGGGCGGTCAATGTCGTCGCCACATTGGGCAGGCCGGCAGCGGTCACAATCTCGACCAAAGGCGACAACACACTGATCATGTCAGGCGTCACGGGTGACTGCGATTCCGTAAAGGGCAAAGTGCAGTTTCAAGCGCAGGTTGAGATTCGTGCTGAAGGCGGTTCCGTGCATGCTGCCGACACGGCATTGTCAGTGAAAGAAGCGAATGTTGCCACAATCTACGTGTCTGTTGCGTCGAGCTTTAAGAACTATGCCGATATCAGTGCCGATGCAGGTGCAAAGGCCGACGCCTATCTGAAGAACGCAGTGAAAAAGCCTTTTGACAATGCACTACACGACAACATTGCCGCGTATCAGAAATTCTTCAAGCGTGTAAGCATTGATTTGGGAGTGACGGATTCCGCAAAGAACCCCACCGACGTTCGCATAGCCGGATTTGCCGACGGCAACGACCCGCAACTTGCTGCGCTGTATTTCCAGTTCGGCCGGTATCTTCTCATCTCCTGTTCACAACCGGGTGGGCAACCTGCAACACTGCAGGGTTTGTGGAACGATCAATTGTATCCGCCGTGGGACAGCAAATACACGGTGAACATCAATACGGAGATGAACTACTGGCCCTCCGAAGTGACGAACCTCAGTGAGATGAATGAGCCTCTTATCCAGATGATACGAGAACTCTCCGTCACAGGGCGTCAGACCGCGAAAACCATGTACGGTGCCGAGGGGTGGGTACTGCACCACAATACAGATCTCTGGCGGATTAACGGACCTATCGATGGCTCATTTTGGGGAATGTGGCCGATGGGTGGGGCATGGCTGTGCCAGCACTTGTGGGAGAAATATGAGTACAACGGCGACAAGGAATACCTTGAATCCGTCTACCCGATTCTGAAAGGGGCAGTGGAGTTCTATCTGAGCTTCCTCGTCACATATCCGGGACATGATTGGTTGGTTGTATGTCCGTCGGTTTCTCCTGAGAACGCACCGGGAGCTCATCCCGAATCGTCCATTTCCGCCGGCACAACGATGGACAATCAGTTGTTGTTCGATCTTTTCACAAAGACCATTCGTGCCGGGAACATTCTGGGCAGAGACAAGGAGTTCATTGCCAAAGTTGATGCAGCGCTGAAACGATTACCCCCGATGCAAATCGGTCAGCATGCTCAATTGCAGGAGTGGATTGAGGATTGGGACAATCCCGAAGACCACCACAGGCATGTGTCGCACCTCTACGGAGTGTACCCGTCGAATCAGATATCCCCGTTCCATACCCCGGAACTGTTTGACGCCGCGCGAAGGTCGCTCATCTTCCGGGGCGATCCTTCCACGGGCTGGTCCATGAACTGGAAAATCAATTTGTGGGCTCGTTTTCTTGATGGAAACCATGCTTACAAGTTGATCACGAGACAGATTAGTCTTGTTGACAAACCGGAATTTGAGAAAGGCGGGACGTATGCGAACATGTTTGATGCTCATCCGCCGTTTCAGATTGACGGAAATTTCGGTTTCACGGCCGGGATAGCCGAAATGCTGATGCAGAGTGATGATGGTGCGATCTTCGTGCTTCCCGCGCTACCCGACGTCTGGAAGGACGGGGCTGTGAAAGGTCTTCGTGCCCGCGGAGGTTTTGAGATACGCGATATGGAATGGAGAGATGGAAGGATTTCGAAATTGGTGATTCAATCCAGTTTAGGAGGCAACTGCCGTATTCGCTCGTACTGGCCGTTGAAGGCTCAAGGGAAGACGAGTCTCGTGAAAGCCGCCGGGGAGAATCCTAACCCATTGTATCAGGTTCCGGTTACGAAGACGCCAGGAGTATCGCCAAAGGCGACGCTCGCACCGATCGCGGTGAGGAAAACGTTTCTTTATGACTTACGCGCGAAAGTAGGAGAAGAATACTCAATAGTCTTCTCCAAGTGACAGAGCGTCAGAAGTCCGTCAGGATCGACCGGGCGTTCCCATGGTAGTGTTCGGATGATGAAGACAGCTGCGCATGCTTTGAACTGACCGCGGACGAGCAATCAGCGTGAATCGACGAAAATTCTTCGAGTTTGCTGGAATGGAAGTCGCTTCTCGAGTATGAGGCGCCGGATCTGTGCGGCAAGTCGAGGCCGCTTGAAGGTGCGCCATATGACGGGCAACTGACGCGGGAACTCGGCAACAATCAGAGGTGCTGATGTATTTCCTATGGAGGCTATTATGAAAAAAGCATTCTTGCTTTTTGCGGTGATGGCTCTTGTGACACCGCTGCCTTCAGCTCTTTCCCAAACCTTGAATGATTATGTCAAGCAGGTGAAAGGAGATACGCTCGTTATCAAAGACTATGCAGATATGAATAATCAGCCAAACTCTCTGTATAAAGCCCTGCTTCTGGATACTGTCAATGTTCCTGCAGGACGTGTCTATGAATTGCAGGCAGGAGGTCTTTACCCTCTCGCAAATAACCCGACGAGCCGTGCACATCGCACCACGGTGATTGTAGGATCTGATCCCACAATGCTGGTGAATAATACGAAGGCAGCCTCGTCGCCCCCATTGATATGCGGCGCCGTGGGGTTGTCTACCAATACCGGTGGTATTGTTGCGAATGGTGATTTGACAATTAAGAATTGTGCTCTTGTTCCCGGGGCACAGGATGGCTCTGTGGGGTGGGCTTTTGCATATACAACGGCCCCTTCCCTGCATTTGCTCTTCGACAACGACCTGTTTGAACGCACACGATGGATATTTGTGACAATAGGCGTTGACAATCCGGGTTGCGATATGACCTTCAGAAACTGTTACTTCGTTAATATGAGCGGCCAACCATGCAGACGGAGCGGCGGTGTATTCGATTGTTTTGCCGATCTGGACACTTTGCTTGTTGAGAACTGTACCCACATCATGGCTGTGGGGAGCTTGTATCGATTGCGGCCGCCGTGGCAATTCAAAAGAACGGTCTTTAATCATAATACATTCGTGAACTGTGCCGGTTATGCATTCATGAATCCCGGATACCAGAGCAATGTTAGTCTTACAAACAACATTTTTGTTAATACCAATATTCAATCGTATCCCGGTATTCAGTCCATTGATACCGGTGAACAAGATCCGGATTTGCTCCCGATGGGTCTTGTGAATGTGTATCCTGATAGTGCAGATGTTGTCAACAACACGCCGAGGAAATTCCTGGTGCAGAAGAATCTTGCCTATTGGGATCCTTCGCTTGCGAATATGGATTCCATATTGGATGCCAAGAAGGTCAATGGCTTGAGCAACTGGCGATCGCAAATGATCATCATGAATTCCAGAACGGACAGTATGTTCAGGCAGATAGGGCGCTTCAATACGACACCGTATAGGTATTTGGTCACGGATACCTGGAGAAACCAGATGCCTCATTTTACTGATCCAGAGGATCTCTCTACCACGCAGCTCGCCCTGCTCAAGACCTTTGCTCTCGGAGCGGTTGACACGGCCGGGAATAATCCCGCCCTTTGGAATCTCCCTGCCTGGCGGTTGGTCAATACCGGTTCGGACAAATTTGTCAATCCCGACTGGCCGATTCCGGTTGATCTTTCGTACAGCGACGCCGATCTCGTATCCGGCGGCATAGGCGGATACCCGCTCGGCGACTTGAACTGGTTCCCCGTTCAGAAGTCAGCGTGGTTGAATCAAAGAAATGAAGAGTACCAGAGGATCAACGATGCAATGAGTGGTGCGACGCTTGTCACCGACGTCCATGATGGTAGTTCTCTGCCGGCGGAGTTCCGGCTTCAACAGAACTACCCGAATCCGTTCAATCCAACGACGACGATAGCCTTCTCAATTCCGACAGCCGGTCATGTAACTTTGAGAGTGTACAATGTTCTGGGTCAGGAGGTAGCCACTCTGTGGGATGGCTTCATGGCTCCTCAGACGAATAGGGTCACGTTTGATGCCGTCGATCTGGCAAGCGGGGTCTATTTGTATCGTCTTACCGCACCTGGTGTTGTTCAAGTAAAGAAGATGGTATTGGCAAAGTGACATTTGGAAAGAATCATGAGCATTCATACCCCCTTTCTCACGCTGGTTTTCCTGTTGGCTGTATGCCAGGGACATGCCTGGGCTCAAAACCCGATCATTCGAGATCAGTTCTCGGCCGATCCCTCCGCGAGGGTGTTTGGAGACAGGGTATACCTGTATCCTTCACATGATATTCCGGCAACAGAAGGACGCGGCCGCGCGGGCTGGTTTTGCATGGAAGATTATCACGTGTTCTCATCCGACAATTTGGTCGATTGGACCGACCATGGCGTGATTGTCAGTCAGGACAAGGTTCCCTGGGTCAGGTCGAACACATTCAGCATGTGGGCTCCGGACTGCATCGAAAGGAACGGAAAGTACTATTTCTATTTCCCCGCCCCGGCGAAAGACACAAGCTATGGAAGGGGGTTTTCCATCGGAGTTGCTGTCTCGGACAAGCCCTCTGGTCCATTCAGTCCACATCCTGAGCCCATCAAGGGCGCGCATGGCATCGATCCGAATCCGTTTATCGACAAAGATGGACAGGCGTATTTGTTCTGGGCGGCGAGAGATATTTATGTGGCAAAGCTGAAGGAGAACATGTTGGAGTTGGCTGGTGAACCGAAGGCGATTGAAGGCTTGCCCGATAAGGGGCTCAAAGAAGGCCCCTATGTGTTTGAGCGGAACGGCAAATACTACCTGACGTACCCGCATGTCCAGAACAAAACTGAACTTCTCGAATATGCTATGGGTGACAGCCCGATGGGTCCATTCAAGGTCACAGGCGTCATCATGGATGAATCCCCGGAATGCTGGACGAACCACCAATCGATCATCGAATTCCGGGGCCAGTGGTACCTCTTCTATCATCACAATGATTTCTCTCCGCAATTTGACAAGAACAGATCAGTCAGAGTGGACAGCCTGTTCTTCAACGGTGATGGCACAATCAGGAAGGTGATTCCCACACTGCGTGGCGCTGGGGTGACGGATGCTTTGAAGACAATCCAGATTGACCGGTACAGTCTAAAGAGTGAGAAAGGCGCGTCCGTAGCATTTCTCGACACGCTCAAGAAGTTCGACGGATGGAAAGCATTATTTGAAACCGCAAATGCGTGGATACAGTACAACAGTGTCGATTTTGGTAAGCATAAGGTAAGTAGCGTCCACGCAAAGGCTTTGTCGAAAACAGGAGGTACGTTGGAAATTCGGCGGGACAAAGTTGATGGCCCCGTGCTCGCCCGTGTAGAACTGGGAAAGACCGGCGATTGGAGTATTGTCAGCGCTCCGGTGTCAGCGTCTCAGCCGGGAATTCACAACGTCGTTGTGCTACTCAGAAACAGCGGCAAGGTAGAGCTGGACTGGATAAGTTTTGAGTAGGTGGTAGGGTCAATTGTGCATCACTCTCTATGGGAGACCACATGGGAAACAGAATTGTTCAATCAGCAATGGCGGGTGCGTTTCTCTTCCTTCTGTCTGCTGCCCTGTCCTTCTCCCAGCCGGCGACGATCAGCGCCGGCAGCAATCAGCTCATCAATTGGGAGAAGTCGCACTCCGCTCAGCTCAGCGGAGGGGTCTCCTCCGACAAGGCGAAAGTGCAGTGGATGTGTCCGCAGAATCCTGATGTTCGATTCAAGGATGCATCCCGTCCTGCGACGGAAGTGACATTTCCCCGTCCGGGCTATTACCTTCTGGTCCTCTCACAGAAGGGACCCGGAAAGGACTCGGCGAGGAGTTCTGTCGTTGTGAACGTATGCGCTGCGCATTCCTACAAGGAGCGACTTACTGATCTCATCAGTCTGATGACCGTGGATGAGAAGATCAGGCAATTGACGAACGAATCGGATTCAATTCCGCGACTGGGAATTCGGAACTACAACTACTGGAGCGAGGCGCTGCATGGAGTGCTTGGCTACCAGGCGACGTCATTCCCGCAAGCCGTTGGAATGGGTTCAACATGGGATCCTGATCTGATTTATCGTGTGGGTACGGCAATATCTGATGAAGCACGGGTGCTGAATGTCGTTGAAGGAAAAGGACTAACATATTGGAGCCCCACGATCAATATTGCACGCGACCCACGATGGGGTCGGAACGAGGAGTCATACAGCGAAGACCCCTATCTCCTCTCTCGTATGGGTGTCGCATTTGTCAAAGGTATGCAGGGTGAGGACCATTACTATCTAAAGACTGTCTCTACTCCAAAGCATTTCATGGCAAACAACGAGGAGGAACGCCGCCATACAGGGTCCTCTGATGTTGATATGCGCAGTATGTGGGAGTACTATTTGCCCGCGTTTCGACAGGCAATTGTTGAAGGCAAGGCGTACTCCATCATGGGTGGCTACAATGAGGTCAATCATGTCCCGTGCAACGCAAATACGTTCTTGCTGACCGATCTGCTGCGTCGCAAATGGGGGTTTGAAGGGTATGTCGTCTCGGATTGCGGTGCTGTGAATGATATGGTGAACGGTCACCACTTCTTCAAAACCGGTCCTGAGGCCGCGGCAAGGAGCATCCTTGCGGGATGCGACCTGGATTGCGGGTGGGAGTATCGACGGGACCTTGGGGAAGCGGTTGCCACTGGTCTCCTGGAAGTGAAAGACCTGGATCGCGCACTGGAACGGGTGCTCTCTGCACGGTTCAGGCTGGGCGAATTTGACCCGCCGGAAATGGTGCCATACAGCACGATAGCGAGGGACCGTCTTGACTGCAAGGAACATCGTGACCTGGCCCTTGAAGTTGCCCGCAAATCGATCGTGCTCCTGAAGAACAACGGGATATTGCCGTTGAGCAAGGAGAAGGTGAAATCAGTCGCCGTGATCGGTCCCAATGCGGCGGAATCTCAACTGGGGATCTACAGCGGCTGGCCCAATGTTCATATCGGTCCTCTCGAAGGGATCCTTGCGAAGGGGAATGCTCTCGGATTCAAAGTCGCATACTCCATGGGCTGCGGCATTAGTGGTGCGTCGCTTTACCCCATCGAATCCCAATACTTCGCGAAGGTCGAGGGGACCGACAAGACCGGTTTGAAGGGGGAGTATCATGACAACATGACTCTCTCCGGCAAGCCCGTTGTGACGCGTGTCGATTCCATGGTCAACTTCAGCTATGGGATGGGGTCCCCTATTGCTGGTCTGCCGGCGGATCATTTCTCGATCCGTTGGAAAGGGAAGATAGTTCCTCCAGATACGATTCACCACATAGGAACGAGCAGTGACGATGGCGTGCGGCTCTATCTCGATGGGAAGTTGATCATTAACAACTGGACTGATCATGCTGAAACACCCGACGAGGCCGCCGTTGAACTGCTGCCGGGAAAGGCGTATGAGATCGAGATGCAGTATTTCGAAGATGAACAGGGCGCATGTGCACGGCTGACCTGGGACTACATGACGAAGGCGTTCGATGAGCCGAAGACGATCGCAGCCCGAAGCGATGTCGTCGTCCTTGTCATGGGCACGTCGCCGGAAATCTCACGTGAAGAGCTTGACCGTACGTCCATTGAGCTGCCGCAGGTGCAGAGAGATCTGATCGCGGAAGTCGCATCCGTCAATCCAAACATCATTCTCATATTGGAGAATGGAGGGCCTGTCGCCCTTGCGGGAACGGAAAACAATGCGAAGGCGATTCTCGAAGCGTGGTTCCCGGGAGAGCTGGGTGGCACGGCGATTGCCGATGTGCTGTTCGGGGACGTCAATCCGGGAGGCAAGCTTCCTGAGACGTTCTATGCGTCGACGAAGCAGCTTCCTCCCATGTCGGATTATGATCTGATCAATCATCCCCGGACGTACATGTATTTCGAGCAGCCGGTCCTGTATCCGTTTGGGCATGGACTCTCGTACACCCAGTTTCAGTACAGTGGCGTGGGGTTAGGTTCCGGGAAGTTCAGGAAAGATGGGGAAGTGCAGGTTGAATTCACGGTCCAAAACACCGGGAAGGTCAAAGGTGATGAGGTTGCCCAGGTGTATGTCCACAGTACCACTACGTCCATGAAAGTCCCCATCAACCAGTTGAAACGGTTTCAACGGGTTACGCTTGCTCCAGGAGAGAAGACGACGCTCAGCTTCAAGATTCCTGCGTCGGAATTCTCCTTCTACGACACAAGGACAAACGATCTCAAAACTGAGGCGGGAACGTGGGAGGTGCGTATCGGGAGTTCATCGAACGATATCCGCTTGAAAGGGGCGCTGACAATTGAAGAGTGAGGAGCGAACGTCATAATCCACTGAATTTCGGGCTGGGCAACACGGAGAAATGGAAGGAACTGTCAGGACATGAAATCTTCACGCAGGAGTTTCATAAAGACAGTCGGCACTGCCGCCGCAGGTCTGGTGGTCGTCCCGTATTTGAAACCGTCGGGAGTTCTTGCATACAACCACAGGGCGTACTCTTCGTATCTGGCCACGGTGGCGATCTGCAATACGACAAACACCCCGGCGGATAGCTACGTGTATGACAATGCAGGAGGCGGAGTCAAGCAGAAAGTGAAATACCTCCTCGATTTGCTGGACCAGAATCAAGGGGGGGTGGTGTCGGGGCTGTTCAGCAAGGGGAAGAAAGTTGCACTCAAGATCAATCTGACAGGCGGTTCAGGTACCTCTTCAAGCCCGGCGTTGGGCTCATACACGATCACCGAGGCCATGTGGACTCACCCGGCGGTCCTCCATGCGGTCGGTCTGTTCATCCTTGATGCCGGCGTCAATCCATCTGACCTCTACATTGTGGATTCCTTCTGGGATGCAACGTGGCAGAACGCTGGCTCGAAAGCCCCGTTTGGATCGGCGGATGCTTTTGGGTATCGGGCAGTGCAACAAGCGTTGGGCTGCAACGTCGTGGACCTCAATGACACCACTGCCGCGAATATTGCAGCAGTATCGACGGGGAGCGGTCACTTCAATTTCTCTTCGATTACGATGAACAAGCTGTTGCAGGCCATCGATGTGTATGTCTCGATCCCGAAGCTAAAGCACCACTCTGCGGCAGGTTACACGGGTGCGCTCAAGAATCAGGTCGGGATAGTCCCCAAATCGTTGTACACAATAGTGAATGACAACGGTCGCAGAGGAGCGCTTCATCATCCGACAAGCGCGGCGGCAGAGTGGACGTACTTGCCTGAGAGTATTTGTGATCTGAATGCGGCACGTCCTGTTCACCTTTCGATTATCGATGGGATTAAGAACTCGACGGGTGGAGAGGGGGCGTGGTGCGCGAATTTTGCGCCATGCTCGAAACATGCGCTCCTTGCGGGACTCGATCCCGTTGCGATCGATAGTATCGGCGCCAAAATCATGGGGCTGGACCCTGAAGCCGCACTCCTGCCGCTCCCCGCACCCATGACGAATGGATCATCGACATCATCGACGACCGATAACCACCTTCACCTTCTGAACGTCAAAGGTGTCGGCACGAATCGGTTGAATGAAATTCAGCTCGTCGGTGATGGAACAAACTTGGTAACGTCGGTGAGGACAAATCCCCCATCGATCCGGCCGTCTGAATTCCAATTGTGCGCGAATTTCCCGAACCCGTTCAATCCGTCGACCATGATCGTGTTCTACCTGCCGCAGACCGCACATGTGACGGTGACAATCTATGACCTCACGGGCCGAGCGGTTGAGACTCTCGTGGAGGGTGAGGTTCCCTCCGGCGAGCATCGGATGCAGTGGAGTGCGGAAGGTCTTGCGAGCGGGGTCTATCTGTGCCGAATGATGGCGGAAGGTTCCTCCCAGACGATAAAGTTGCTCTATCAGAAGTAGGGGATGTGTGTTCCTCTCATACGGTGACGATCCTCGGCCCTGGATGCCCTCTGTGATGGTGGAACAGTTTAGTATCTTTTACTTATCAGGAGTGGGAACAATGACAAGAAAACATCTTCTGACCATCGTTGCGCTCGTGTGCATCCCAAGTGTCCTACTGTCGCAACCAACAATAAACACGCTGGTAGTGCATGCGGATGCTGCAAAAGACACGATCAGCAAGTACATCTACGGACAGTTTGCGGAACACCTTGGGCACTGCATCTACGGAGGGCTCTGGGTAGGAGAGAACAGCGCCATTCCCAATACACGCGGCATACGCAACGATATTGTTGCTGCGCTGAAGAAGATACGAGTGCCTGCAATACGATGGCCCGGGGGATGTTTTGCAGATGAATATCATTGGAAGGACGGCATCGGTCCCCGCGCCGATCGTCCCAAGATGGTGAATTCGAATTGGGGAGGAGTGACGGAAGACAACAGCTTCGGAACGCATGAATTCATGGATCTGTGCGAACAGCTCGGATGTGAGCCCGTCATTTGCGGAAACATCGGAAGCGGCACAGTGAAAGAAATGGCAGAGTGGGTTCAGTATCTTACGTCCGACGGCGATAATCCTATGACCGCACTGCGCAAGAAAAACGGCAGGGAGAAGCCTTGGAGGGTGAAGTTCTGGTGCGTAGGGAATGAAACATGGGGATGCGGAGGTATCATGTCGGCCGAACACTATGCCAACGAACTCGGGCGATACTCTTTCTTCCTCAAAAACCACGGCGATAATGCGCTCTACAAGATCGCTTCCGGTGGACTCCCGGAGGACTACAGCTGGACGGAAACACTTATGAAGAAATGGCAGAGCACAGATGGATGGCTTCGGGGATATATGAGCGGATACTCTCTGCATTTCTACACGGTGAAGGATTGGAACAAGAAAGGATCTGCAACGGATTTTGCTGAGAATGAATGGTTCACTACCCTTTCAAAGACGCTGGAGATGGATACGCTGGTCACAAAGCACTCAGCAGTCATGGACAGGTATGATGCGCAGAGAAGAATTGGCCTCATTGTCGATGAGTGGGGGAACTGGTTCGACGTGGAGCCGGGAACAAATCCCGGCTTTCTCTATCAGCAAAACACACTCCGTGATGCAATGGTTGCGGCGGTGAACCTGAACGTCTTTCACAAGCATTGTAATCGTGTGAAGCTGGCAAGCATTGCGCAAATGGTGAATGTGCTGCAAGCAATGGTTCTTACACGGGGAAATGAAATAGCGCTGACCCCGACGTACTATGTCTTCAAGATGTACTCCGTGCATCAGGACGCTGCTCTACTCCCGGTTGATCTGCGGAGCGAATCGTACACCAGCGGTAGGGATTCGATTCCCGCGTTAAGCATGACTGCGTCAAGGGACAAGGAAGGAAGAATCCATGTCTCGGTCGCCAACCTTCATCCGACGAAGGCGCAGAACGTGCGATGCGAACTGAAGGGAACAACCGGTTCGAAAGTGATCGGTGAAATCATCACAGCGGCAACGATGAATGCGTACAATGATTTTGGCAAACCGGAGGCAGTCAGCATCAAACCATTCACCGGCGCACAATTGCGCAATGGGATCCTCACCGTGTCGATCCCTGCAAAATCCATAGTGACGCTTGAGGTGAATTGACCCGGCGATGAGCAGAGGATGCAATAAGCAGGAAGGGCGCACATGGGCGCACTACGCGCCCAACACATCGACCGTACTCTGTCGATAGGCTGATGGAACCGATGTCTGGCACCATCAAGAGCGTTGCTCAATTGCGCCCCTGGGCGTGCGGGATTGAAAAGAGGATTCGGGGCGGTTATGGGCGGATGCTTCAACGAGGTGAAACGTGAATAAGCGCATCGCAATTGTTATCCTGGTATCCTTTTCAGCAATTCTCCGCGCCCAGGATTTTGGAACGTGGGCATCGACACCACCGATGGGGTGGAACAGCTGGGATTGCTTCGGTCCGACCGTGACCGAAGAGGAGGTCAAGGCAAATGCCGATTATATGGCGTCGCACCTGAAACAGTTCGGATGGGAATACATTGTCGTCGACATCCGATGGTACGTGGCCAACGACAAATCGCACGGATACAACGAAAAGGACGCGGTTGTCGCGATGGATGGATACGGCCGGTTTCTTCCAGCCGTCAACAGGTTCCCCTCTTCGGCCGGGGGCAAAGGATTCAAACCTCTCGCCGATCATGTACACAGCAAAGGACTCAAGTTTGGCATTCACATCATGAGGGGCATTCCGAAACTCGCGGTTAAACGCGACACGCCGATTCTCGGAAGCGTCGCGACGGCAAAGGAGATATACAGTGACACGCTGTTGTGCGCATGGTTGGGAGATATGTATTCCGTCGACGCGGCGAAGAAGGGAGCCCAGGAATACTATAACTCACTATTTGAATTGTACGCATCGTGGGGATTGGATTTTGTGAAAGTGGATGACCTCTCGCGTCCGTATCACAGGGCCGAAATCGAAATGATCCGGCACGCTATCGATCGGTGCGGACGCCCGATCGTCCTCAGCACATCGCCCGGTGAAACACCGGTTGAGGAAGGGGGGCATGTAAGCAGGCATGCCAACATGTGGCGCATCATCGATGATTTCTGGGACAACTGGGCCGAGCTCAGGATGCATTTTTCGCTTTTTGAGAAATGGATTCCCTATATGGGCCCTGGCCATTGGCCGGACGGGGACATGCTTCCCCTGGGCCGGATCGGCATCAGGGCCGAACGAGGCGATAACCGGATGAGCCTGTTTACCCGGGACGAACAGTATACCTTGATGTCGCTCTTTCTGATTTGCCGGTCGCCGTTGATGTTCGGTGGGAATCTCCCGGATAATGATACATTTACGCTGGACCTCATCACAAACGATGAGGCGCTTGCCGTATTGCGGAACAGCAGAAACAACAGGCTGCTATTTGATGACGGGGAGAAGGTTGCGTGGATTGCCGACGATGGCACCTCTAGCGATAAATTCGTTGCCCTCTTCTTCGCCCCGGACCAAGAGCCCATTCTGCAGAATAACGCACTGTGGAGCAGCCGACTCCTGACGTGTAAGGCCGGAGAGCAAAATACCCGCCTCAGCGTGAGCATCAGAGGAGCGCGGAAGATGTACCTGGTTGTCACCGATGGAGGTGACGGTAACCACTGGGACCATGGCGATTGGATCGAACCGAAACTCACGGGCAAGAACGGAACGCTGAACGTGACCGACTTGAAGTGGATCAATGCTTCCTCGGGCTGGGGAAGCGTCACGATCAATAACAGCGTCGGGGGGAAAAAACTGGTTGTGGATGACAAGGAATATGCAAACGGTATAGGCACCCATTCGAATTCGATCATAGAATATGACGTTCCTGAAGGATACGATACTTTTTCTGCGATGGTCGGACTCGATAGGGAATGTGTTGACCACACCGAAGGCGCCACCGTCAGATTCCATGTATTTACAGAATGTCCAACCGGCTCTGCCCCCGAACATTCTGCCAAAATATCATTGAAGTCAGAACAGCTTGGTTTGAAGGGACCCTGCAAGGTCCGCGACCTCTGGGCAAAGAAAGATCTGGGAGAATTTAGCAATACAATGCCGCTTGATGTGAGGAAGCATGGTGCGATGTTACTGAGGATATGTGGAGCGAACTAAAAGCCTCGATGGAGGGGGGGCTGGGAGACACTGCCATATCAGAATCCTAATCTGAGTTCTGAAGAACGGGCCAACTAGTTGCAGGGAATTGAGGGTGGATGGAAGATGACATATCATAGTAGAAGGTGAGGCGGCTGAAAGGAATTTTCTAAATGCAAAAAGCTACAGCTATGATCTCCATGATTCTTGTGTCATTTTCTCTTGCTCAAACACAATCTGATATGAATCAAGATGCTTCAAATAGATACAAAGAGGCTGGGAAGGTGGCATTCGTGATCGACGGCGAACCCGTGACGCTTCACAAGATCCGGAGCGTCATCACAGGTGGGCAGTTCCGGCTCTCCAGGTGCACCGACACTGCGTGTCAGTACATATACGGGCGCCTTGTGGAGAAGCGGTAGGGGCCGCCGTCCTGGCACTTGGACAGAGATACAATCCGTAATCAAGAAAGATCGCACGGAACCACCATGAAGAACAGAGCTTTTCTTGTTGCGACACTTGTGATATTGATTGTCGGACTCGGCATTGCGCAGCAACCCGCGCCGGTCAGAGTAGAGGGTGGCTTGATACAGGGAACGTCTGAAGACGGGTTGACGGTCTACAGAGGTATCCCGTTCGCCGCGCCGCCTATCGGTGATCTCCGGTGGCATGCACCTCAGCCCGCCGCGAAGTGGGAAGGCGTGCGACAAGTCACCAAGTTTGCTCTCGGCCCTATCCAGGCGTGGGGTGCTCCGGCTGGCAAGAGCGAGGACTGCCTATACCTGAATGTCTGGACGCCGGCGAAATCTGCAAACGACCGGATCCCCGTACTCGTTTGGATCTACGGCGGTGGATTCAACGGCGGGTCCACATCGGAACCGGTGTACGGTGGTGAGAAACTCGCAAAGAAGGGCGTGGTTCAGGTTAGCATCGCTTACCGTGTCGGTCAACTCGGATTCATGTCGCATCCGGAGTTGAGCAAGGAGAGCCCGGATCACGTCTCAGGGAATTACGGTCTTCTGGATATGATTGCTGGCCTCAAATGGGTACAGAAGAACATCGCTGCATTCGGCGGTGACCCAACGAAGGTAACGATTTTCGGCGAATCGGCCGGGGGAATCGCGGTCAGCATGCTGTGCGTGTCACCCTTGGCCAAAGGACTGTTCCAAGGCGCCATTTCGCAAAGCGGTGGCTCGTTTGGTCCTCCGCGGCCCACAACCTATCCCGGAGAGAATCTGAAACGTCTTGCGGATGCGGAACGCGCAGGAATGGCATACGCGGAAAGTGCAGGTGTCTCGTCCGTTGCACAGTTGAGGAAAATCGCCGCTGACAAGCTCCCTGCGAGACGGGGGCTAGCTTGGCCTATCATCGATGGATGCGTGATTCCAGATGATCAGTACAGGCTCTACGAGGCGGGCCGGTTCAACGACACGCCGATTCTTGTGGGCTACAACTCCGATGAGGGGGCGAGCTTCATGCCGGCTAAGAAGCCGGAGGACTACATCGCCGGGGTCAAATTGCGCTATGGGAAGTTTGCAGATGATCTTCTCAAGGCCTATCCCGTCGGTGAGAGCTCTGTGCCGAAAACCGCGCGGGATCTGGCACGCGACGCCGCGTTCGGCTGGCACACATGGAGTTGGGCACGGCTTCAGGCGAAGATGGGGAAGTCCAGGTCTTTCTACTATTTTTTCGATCAACACCCCGATTATCCAGTGGACTCACCCAAGGCTGGATACGGCTCACCGCACGGTCAGGATGTGGCCTACGTCTTCCAGCATCTCGATGCCTCGAATCCTCAGACTACGAAGGCGGACTTGGAGATCTCGGAGGCCATGGCCAGGTATTGGACGAACTTTGCTAAGCATGGCGACCCTAACGGCCAGGAGCTTCCTGCGTGGCCAGCCTTCAGTGACGCCGACCCTGTGGTGATGTACTTCAGTCAGACGCCGCACACGGGACCGGTCCCCAGCGCCGAATCACTCAAGAGTTTGGATGCCTACTTCGCATGGCGGCGGACACCCGAGGGAGAAGCATGGGCAAAATAATACCCACAACACTAACAGGGTTCTTCTTCCTGGCTTCTTTGGCTGCCTTTTCACAGAAGGCAACTGTTGTTTCGCCGAACCAGAAGATCATCGTTTCGCTCCACAATGCCCAGCATACGGAGGCGGGCGATTGGTATCTGAAGGTTGAATATGTGAAGGAAGGCACGCCCTGCGAAGTTATCCCTAAGATCCGCCTGGGGTTGATACGCAGCGATCAGGGTTTCGAAAGCGATTTGCGATGCAAGAACGTCGGCAAACCAACCAGGATACTCGAACAATACACAGCCTTGCATGGCAAACGGGCTCAATGCAGTAATTCGGCGAACGAAGTTATTGTCAATTTCCAAAACACACAGAAATCACGATTGAACTTGACACTACGGGCCTACAACGATGGAGTAGCGTTCCGATATGAATTCCCTGAAAAGGATGGATCTTTTGCAGTTAGGAATGAGCTGACCTCGTACGAGATTCCTCGAAACGCAAAACGATGGATGGAGAAATGGAACACTGCAAATGAAGGGCTGTATGCGGTGATGAGCAATGATTCCGTGCAACAGGATTGGGGCTACCCGGCGCTCTTCAGTACAGCCGATTCTTCATGCTGGTATCTGATTCATGAGGCTGATGTCAACAGGAGTTACTGTGGGTCGAAGCTCAGCAACGTGATTGATAGATCCTGCTACAAAACCACCTTTCCAGATCCGCGAGATCAGGATGGTCATGGAGAGTCGACGCCAAGCATAGCGCTTCCGTGGAAATCCCCATGGCGGGTCATGATTGTAGGTGGCCTTTCGGATATCGTGGAATCAACGCTGATAGAAGATGTCAGTCCACCCTCCGTGGTTCAGAAGACCGATTGGATCAAACCAGGGCTCGTGTCATGGAACTACTGGTCAAACAACCATGGTACCAAGGACTACAAGGTTGTGTGCGAGTTTGCCGATCTGGCGGCCAGTATGAACTGGCCATATACACTTCTCGATTGGGAATGGGACATGATGGGGAACGGCGGTACGCTTGAAGACGCGGTCAAGTATGTGCTCTCAAAAGGCGTCAAACCTCTCATCTGGTACAGCTCAGGCCTCTATTCTTGGATTCCAGCCACATACCGCGACCGGATGCGTACTCATGAGGCCCGCATGAAGGAGTTTGCCAAACTGAAAGAGATGGGGATCGCCGGCGTCAAGGTCGACTTCTTCGAAAGCGAAAAGCAGGAGACGATCAACTACTATCTCGATATTCTGGAGGATGCGGCCCGGTTCGAATTGATGGTGTACTTCCACGGTTGCCTGGTTCCGCGCGGATGGAGCCGGACATATCCGCATTTAATGTGTCAGGAAGGTGTACGCGGTGCCGAATGGTACAACAACGGTCCGGAATTCGCCGCGACAGCGCCGCAGCATAACACGATTCTGCCTTTCACGAGGAACGTGGTGGGTCCGATGGACTACACTCCGGTGACGTTTACCAATTCCCAGTATCCTCATACGACCTCGTACGGCCACGAGCTGGCCCTCAGCGTTGTGTTCGAATCCGGTTTTCAACATTTGGCGGACCGACCGTCTGGCTACTACGAATTGCCCGATCCAGCCAGAACCTTCCTGAAGGAAGTGCCCAACGCCTGGGACGATACCAATTTGCTGGACGGGCATCCGGGGCGGGATGTCATTATTGCCCGTCAGAAAGGGGTTTCGTGGTACATCGGGGGACTCAATGCCGAGTCAAGGGAGAAAACCATGACCCTGACGTTGGGCTTTTTGCCTGAAGGCGTCAGATACAGACTGACGTTGATTGCGGATGGCAAACACGACAGGGATTTTGCCGTCCAATACTCGGTTGTCGACAAATCGAGTTCCATGGATGTGAAACTCCTTCGCAGGGGTGGTTTTGTCGCGTCTGTGACCCCGTTGCCGTAAATGGCGGTCGCCATAACCGGACTGAACGATCGGTGATTGCGTTTGCCGTATATCGCATGAAGAACTATGGACAAGCCTGAGGATTGAATTGTGAGGCGTAGAGTTTTTCTTAAGAGAACCGCGATTGCTGCCAGCATAGCGAGTTCTTTGAAGTTGTTCTTTCCCTTCACAGCAAGCGGAATGAGTTCCAAGGAGTCATTTGAGAGTCTCAATCAGATTTCAGGACCAGGAGAAGCCGCGAGCGAGGATATCCGTTCCGCTGACTATCTTCGCCGCGTGAAGGCTGACAACTATTTGCCTGGACAGCCGGTATTCGCGGATGCATATCAGTCGCCTGCTGTGCGGGTCTCGCCAATGTCACTGGCGGAACGGCTTAGGCGTAACATTGTACCACGGCACGGCTTCTGCAGCATCGCGCCCGGCGCGACACTCAGCGAGGGGCTCACCTCCGGCAATGGAGCAATGAATATCGAGATGACGTGCGATCCGTACTCGGAACAGATTCTCTTTCATCATGAAAGTTTGCTCATGCCATGGAAGAGGCCCCTCGAGGCCCCCAAGGCCGCGGACATATTTCCGCAAGTGCGGCAAATGGTACTGGACGGGAAGTACCGCGAAGCCATTGAATTCGCTTTCAAGGAAATGGAGAAGGGCCCCATAAAGCTGAATATATTTGGGCACCCCACAATCCCGGCATTCCTGATGCGTCTTGATTTTCCGAAAACTGCGGCGGTCAAGGACTATCTCCGCACTGTTGATTTCGAAAGCAGTGAGGCTAAGGTTTATTGGAGTGATCAGCGCGGTGACTGGCTTCGCCAGACCTTCACCTCCCGGCCCGACAATGTTGTGGTTCAATTGCTCACCGCCCCGAAAGGAGAGTCGGTCAATGCCCGAATCGCACTGACGGATTCTGCGAGAAGAATGCGCCCGAATGCGGCATTCCAGCAGGGAATGAACCTAGCGACGAGTAGCGGGGAAAGCGACATTCAGCGTGACTTTAACGAGCAACGGCTGATTTACAAGTGCCGTTTGGATCCTTCAACAGACAACAGCGGCTACGCCGGGGTGACGCGTGTGGTTCGCGCCGGTGGCTCGGCCCGGATGGAGGATGGCACTCTGGTAATTGAGAATGCGTCGTCGGTGATGCTCCTCACGCGCATCGAATGGTTCGCCGACTACAGCGAGGACAAGGTGGAAGCTCTGCGGCTGGCGGTGGAGCGACTCACGCCCGACTATCAGGCAATGGTGGAGCGGCACCGCAAGGTCCAGTCGGAGGCCTTCAACCGCGTCACCGTGGATTTCGGCGGCGCCTCCCAATATGGATTGTCTTCTGAGGAACTTCTCGCCGATCAGAGGTCGAGGCCGGACTATTCGCCCGCCTTGCTGGAGAAGATATTCGAAATGGGACGCTATTGGTTCATTCTCACCAGCGGAAAGTATCCCAGCATGGTCAGCCGAGGTCAATGCTAATATCAACCTGCAAATTTCGCCCGGCCCGCAGGGCGATCTGCGCGAAGGCATGGATGCCTACTTCAATTGGATGGAGAGCCTGGCCCCGGACTTCCGAGTTAACGCAAAGAACATCTTCGGGATGCGCGGCACACATTATTCCCTCTGGCCAGACAAAGGGTTCGGCGTCGCGTTCCATTACTCCAACGCCTCAAATTCCGGGGAGATGTGGCCTCATCCCTACTGGATTTCCGCCGGCGGCTGGTGTTGTCGCCCGTTCTGGGATCACTATCTGGTAACCGGGGACCTGGAATTTCTCCGCAAGCGCGTGGTGCCGGCTCTGAAAGAGCTGGCGCTGTTCTACGAGGATTTCCTGACTGTCACCGACAAAGATGGGAAATACATCTTCGTCCCATCCTTCTCGCCGGAGAACTGGCCCGCGAACACGAACACTTCAAGCATGATGGTGATCAACGCCACAATGGATATCTCGGTGTGCAGGGAAGTGCTGACGAATTTGATCCAGGCTTCGGAGATTCTGGCGACCGACGCCGACAGCGTGCCGAAATGGAAGGCAATGCTGGAGAAGATGCCGCCCTACATGCTCGAGAAGGACGGCACTCTGAAGGAATGGGCATGGCCAACGCTGCAGGAGAATTACAACCAGCGGCATGTCTCTCATCTTTATGGGGCCTGGCCGGGCGACGAAATTGATCCGGACCGTACACCGCAACTTGCCCGAGCCGCGATGATGGCCGACAGGAGACGCGTGCCGGAGAGGCTGGCGGCTCATGGCCGCTGCCATCGCGCTTTGGTTGGGGCGCGGCTCAAAGACAGCTTCATGGTGGACACCGAGCTGCGACAACTGATTGAGCAGGGCTACGTCGGCACGACGCTCAGGTGTTCTCACGACCCCTACGCCTGGCCCATGCCGGATGCACAGGGCGGGATTCAAACAATCATGATGGAAATGCTGGCCTACTCGCGCCCCGGTGTGATTGAGGTACTTCCCGCCCTTCCTCCCTCACTGGTAAAGGGATCGATTCATGGGATGCTCGCCCGTACCTTTGCGAGGATCGACAAACTAACCTGGGACATGGAATCTCGCACCGTGGACGTAACGATCACCTCGGTGAGAAAGCAAGACATCACATTGATTGCCCGGCATGGAATCGAGGAAATCTCCGCCCCCGCCGGGGTATTGGCGGCGGCGTTTCAGCCAGGCAACGCCAACTGCGACCTGCACTTGCCGGAGAAACAACCAGTGGAAGTACATCTGAAGATTGGACGACACGAACCGCTGGAATGGGTCGATCAAGTGATGTAGCAAGCAATTCTGTCCTGATGAACGGGGTTGCATTGTTGTCGGCACAACTGACGCAACGAGGGAACAGTTCCTGAAAGCGGCACGGAGCATCAACGATATTTGCTCCTCATCAACTTTCCTTAAGGATGGATTAACGCTATGAATAGAACATTGATGACACTTGCCTCACTTCTATGGATCGTTGGCGTCGCTGCCAAGGCTCAACCGTATCAGAAAACCGAAACTGGCGTGCGACTAACCACTCACTCAGTGACGACAGAGGTTCAGTTCTATACCCACTCTATTGTAAGAGTGCTGAAATCGCCGGAAGGCGCACCCTTTACGAAGCAGAGCCTTTCCGTCACCAAAGTTCCGGAAACAGTGGCCTTCGGCGTTCGCCAGGTAGGTGATGAACTGTTCGTGACAAGCGAGAAGATCCAGGTGACACTAAACACCAAAACCGGTGTGATTTCCTACGGAACGCCACAGGGGCAGCCGTTGCTGCGTGAGCAAGAATCGGGCGTCGAGTTCACCGCCTGCGACGATGCGGGCGTCAAAGCCCTCAAAGTCCATCAATCGTTTCTCCTGGATCGTGACGAGGCGATCTACGGTCTGGGAGAGCAACAGAAGGGTCTGATGTCCCAACGGAATCAAAGCCTGACAATGATTCAGGGCAATACGGACGACTACATCCCGTTCTTCCTGTCCGTCAAGGGATACGGGCTGTTCTGGGACAATTGCTCGCCGACCCGGTTTGTCGACGACTCGCTTGGTACGTCATTCACGTCGGAAGTGGGCGACGGCGTTGACTACTATATTATGGAGGGCGGAAATGCGGATCGCGTTATTTCGCTGATGCGTGACCTCACCGGGCAGGTTCCCATGTTCCCTCTATGGACATTCGGTTACTGGCAAAGCAAAGAGCGATACAAGAGTCAGTGGGAGACGGTCGGCGTGGTCAAGAAATATCGGGAGCTCGGCGTCCCGCTGGATGGCATCATTCAGGACTGGCAGTATTGGGGAGACAACTTTCACTGGAATGCCATGCAGTTCCTGAACCCTGAGTTTCCCGAACCCAGGAAAATGATCGACAGCATTCATTCCATGAATGCTCATATCATCATTTCGGTCTGGGCATCGTTCGGTCCGAAGACCAAACAGTTTGAGATCATGAAGAAGAAGGGGATGCTGTTCGATATTGGAACATGGCCAATGAGTTCGAAAGACGAGTGGCCGCCCGATCCCAAGTTCCCTTCGGGCGTGAAGGTGTACGATGTCTACAATCCTGAGGCCCGGGATATTTTCTGGGAGCATCTGAACAAAGGAGTCTTCTCGCTCGGGATGGACGGATGGTGGCTTGATTCGTCGGAGCCCGATCACATGAACGTCAAGCCTTCTGATTTTGACACCAGGACGTACCTGGGTTCGTTCCGCAAAGTGAGGAACGCATTTCCCCTTATGCACGTTGGCGGCGTGTACGACCACCAGCGTTCAACGTCATCCGCCAAACGCGTATTCATCCTCACGCGCTCTGCGTTTGCCGGCCAACAACGGTACGGAGCGAATACCTGGTCTGGGGATATCGTGGCCTCGTGGAAGGCGCTCCGGGAGCAGATTTCCGCCGGACTCAACTTCTCGCTCAGCGGAATACCGTACTGGAACTCCGATATCGGCGGATTCTTCCTCTGGAATTTTCCCAAAGGACTGAGCGATCCCAACTACCGCGAACTCTACGTCCGCTGGATGCAGTTCGGCGGTTTTTGCCCAATGATGCGCTCGCACGGCACCGACGCGCCGCGTGAGATCTATCAGTTCGGGAAGAAGGGGGAAACGATCTTTGATGCGATCGAGAAGTCCATCGTGCTGCGGTACTCACTGCTTCCATATATCTATTCGACGTCGTGGGATGTCACAGCCCATCAGTCCACCATGATGCGCGCGCTGGTGATGGACTTCGCAGGGGATCGCAATGCCCTCGACATCAACAATGAATACATGTTCGGCAAGTCGCTGCTGGTGTGCCCAGTGACGGATCAGATGTACGTCGACTCGACGGGGAGCGGTAAGGATGTACGCCGGTTTGCGAGTTTCACCAGAATCAAATCGATTCCGGTCTATCTTCCCGCAGGTGCCGAGTGGTATGATTTCTGGACCGGTACAAAATCTGCGGGCGGGCAGACCGTGCAGAAGCCGGTCGCGATTGACGTCATTCCCCTCTTCGTGAAAGCAGGTTCGATACTTCCCATCGGACCGCGAGTGCAGTATGCCGAAGAAAAGAAGTGGGATCGTCTGGAAGTTCGTGTGTATCCGGGGGCTGATGGCCAATTCACGCTGTACGAGGATGAGAAGGACAACTACAATTATGAGAAGGGGATACATTCCACAATTACCTTCTCATGGGATGACGCAAAGAAATCTCTGACCATCAGCAATCGGACGGATTCCTTCCCTGGGATGCTCAAGGATCGGACATTCAACATCGTGTGGGTTTCCACAAGCAAGGGTATCGGGATAGCTCCTGTCGATACGTATGAGATAGTCGTTCCGTACAACGGCAAACAAGTCGTGATTCAACGATGAGCAAAGGACTGAAGTGTGTATGTGTCAACGGTCCATCGGAAGACCCGACAAAAACTACCGGAGAATGTTGAGCACGTGAATGCCCTCAAACGTCTTCCCCTGGCGATGGCATTGCTCCTGGGCAGTGTCGCATGCGTCATGGCCCAGGAGATGCCAACGCGGTCGCGTCTCTTTGACGAAAACTGGAAATTTCTCCTGGGAGATCCGCCATCAGCCGGTGCCAGCACCTTTGATGACAGGAGTTGGCGAACACTGGACCTGCCACACGACTGGAGCATCGAAGGGAAGTTCAGTCCGAACAATCCGACCGGCGGCGGAGGAGGCTTCTTCCCGGCAGGCATAGGATGGTACCGGAAAACCTTCACGGTTCCGTTGACCTGGAAGGGGAAACGCGTCTCGATCTATTTTGAAGGCGTGTACATGAATGCCGAGGTTTTCCTCAATGGGAAATCCCTCGGTATCCATCCTTATGGCTACACATCGTTCAGCTACGACCTGAGTCCCTATCTGGAATATGACACAGGAAATGTTCTCGCCGTGCGGGTGAACAACTCACAACAAACGAATTGTCGCTGGTACAGCGGTTCCGGCATCTATCGGCATGTCTGGCTGGTCGTTACCAATCCCGTGCATATTGCGACGTGGGGTGTGGGGATCACAACGCGTGAGGTGTCGACGGAAAGGGCCACCGTTCAGGTAACAACGGTGGTGTCGAACGATACAGACTCGCTGCAAAGCGTCACGGTCGAGACTCAGTTGAAGAGTGAACGAGTGGACAATGTGGGGGACAATCAGATTCGGGTAGAATTGCAGCCGAAGAGCAAGATAGAAGTTACTCAATCCGTTTTCCTGGCGAATCCGGCGTTATGGACGCCGCAGACACCTCATCTGTATCAGGCAACTATACGAGTGCAGAAGAGCGGCAATCTCATCGACGAGACCAATACCACATTTGGGGTGCGTTCATTGGCATTCTCTGTGGACAATGGATTTCAGCTCAACGGAAAGACCGTGAAGCTGAATGGAGGTTGCGTGCACCATGACAATGGATGTCTGGGTGCCGCTGCGTTTGACCGTGCCGAGGAACGTCGCGTTGAACTCCTCAAGTCGGCCGGATTCAACGCGATTCGCACGTCGCATAATCCACCATCGACGGCATTCCTCGATGCATGCGACAGATTGGGAATGATGGTCATCGACGAGGCATTCGATGGCTGGAAAGAGACCAAAACCCCCAACGACTATGCCCTCATTTTCGATGGTTGGTGGCAACGCGATGTTGAAGCGATGGTGCTGCGTGATCGCAACCATCCCTCAATCATCATGTGGAGTACCGGAAACGAAATCATCGAACGCAAGAAACCGGAAGCCGTCGAAACGGCTACCAAACTCGCTCAATGTGTCCGCAAATATGATCCCACCCGTCCGGTAACATCTGCGATGACCACCTGGGACAAAGAGTGGGAAATGTTTGATTCACTTTTTGCGGCCCATGACATCGGCGGATACAATTATCAACTCAATCGCGCTCCGTCTGATCATGAACGGGTCCCCGGTCGCATAATCCTTCAAACGGAATCATTCCCGAGGGATGCATTCGCGAATTGGAAAATGGTACAGAGCCACGCCTATATCATTGGTGACTTTGTGTGGACCGCGCTTGACTACCTGGGCGAATCCGGCATCGGTCGATGGTATTACACAGGCGAAGTGCCAGGCGAACACTGGGAAGGCAATCTGTTTCCATGGCATGCTGCATCGTGCGGTGACATTGATCTGACGGGACGGAGAAGGCCAATCTCCCACTATCGAAACTTGCTGAACAACGACACCGAGAAACTCTACCTGGCTGTCAGGGAACCCAACCCGGAACCGCTGGAAATCAAGGAAACGCTGTGGTCCGTGTGGCCAACATGGGAAAGCTGGACCTGGCCGGGGTATGAAGGAAAAGATCTCCAGGTGGAAGTGTATTCGAAGTACCCGAAAGTCCGACTCTACCTGAATACGAAGCTCGTGGGCGAACAAGCGACATCCGAAGCGCAGCAGTTCAAGGCGACATTCCATGTGCCGTACGCCTCCGGCGTGTTGAAGGCTGTTGGGGTGGAGGGCAACAAGGAGGTGGAATACACCGCAATGCGAACAGCCAGTCACGCTGCCACGATATCCCTCCTCCCGGACCGGCGAACGATCACCGCTGATGGTCAGGACCTGTCATTCGTAGAAATTGAGGTCAAGGACAAGAATGGTACGCTGCAGCCGAATGCACAGGATCGGCTGCAATTCAGTATTACCGGTCCTGGAGTTCTTGCCGGAGTGGGAAATGCCGATACCAAAGATGTTGACCAATATGTCGGCACGACGCGGAGAGTGTGGCATGGTCGTGCCCTTGTCGTCATCAGAAGCACGAAGCACGCAGGGAGCATCAAGTTCACTGCAAGTTCGTCGGGATTGCCTGACGCACATGTGACCATCATTGCCGAAGCCAAAGAGAAACCATGATCTCCTTGAAGGAATTAATAGTGAAATCACAACCCCTGCAATCCTTGTGCGATTGTTGAGGAGCTCATGCGCGGCGGCAGGGGGACTCAGACGGGTCCAATCGTTTGATTCAGACTGGCGGTAGTGTGTCCATGTGTTCCTCTTGCGAAGGAGGGTAGGTTCAACGGAAATCCCATATTTCAAATTCGGAATGATGCTTCGAGCCATCACGGCCTGGATGCTGCTCTCGGAAGTTGAGATGCACCCGTTGTTTGCGGAGGTTCCACCACCTTGCCGGATCGAGCTCGCGGACCAGTGGCGACTTCTTTCTTCGAAAGACGTGCGGTTGGATGGGGCGCTGATTTCCCTTGCCGGCTACAAGGATGCTGACTGGTATCCGATTCGTCGAATGCCTGCCACCGTCCTCGCTGTACTCCAGGACGATGGCGTCTACCCAGATCTGTATTTCGGCAAGAACATGCTTGACAAAGTGCCACAGGATCTGTACAAGCAGGACTGGTGGTATCGAACAACTTTCACCGCTCCGGCGAGCGACTTCACTACTCTCGAATTTCCAGGGATCAACTACAGGGCAGAGATCTGGCTCAACGGCGAATTGGTGGCCGACAGTCGGCAGGTATCGGGCATGTACACCGCTCATGAATTCAACGTGACCCGCTGGATCAAAAAGGGAGCGCTGAACGCCCTGGCGGTCAAGGTGACTCCTGAACGGAAAATACAGGATGTGACCGGCGTAGAACTGGCCGACAGTTGGTTTGATTGGCTCAACTGGAAATACCTCGGATACAAAGGACCGAAAGAAAAGAACCCTTGGGCCGGCGTCTCCTTTGTCCCGGATCGCAATGCCGGGATCTGGAAACCCGTCTATCTTCGCGCGACCGGAAGCGTGTTGCTTAACGGCGCTTTGGTGACTTCCAAGCTCTCTCTCGCCGATTCCATTGCCCGCCTTACCGTCTACGGCACCCTGCACAACCTCTCGGCACGGCCGGCAAGTGGTACGCTGAAGGGGACGATCACGAGACAGGGGAAGCCCACATTGGAGATCAAAAAGGCAATTCGCCTGTCCGTCGGTGAAGAGCGTGAGGTCCGGTTTACTCCGGAGGAGTATCCTGAACTCGTCATCATGCATCCGGATCTCTGGTGGCCGTATACCATGGGATCTCCGTCACTCTACGACCTCCGACTGGAGTTTGAACAGGAGCACACGAACTCCGATGTGGCGCGTATTCGTTTCGGGGTCAGAAGCATTACCCAGCATCGCGACGGCGATGAGTCATTCCCGGAAATGGGCAAGGGCGGCAATTTCTATCTGAAGGTGAACGGCAGGGAGTTTCTGGTCCGCGGTGCCGACTATACGCCGGATCTTCTTTATCGCTTTGATCCGGAACGGGAAGCCGACATCCTGCGCTATGTCAAGGATCTCGGTCTCAACTTCCTCCGCTGGGAGTCGAAGATCTCCAGCGAACATATCGTCGAACTCGCCGACGAGCAGGGTATCCCGATCATGTGTGGGTGGATGTGCTGCAATCAGTGGGAGAAATGGGACCAGTGGGATGACGAGGACCGTTGTGTCGCCTCGAAAAGCCTTCGTTCTCAGATTCTGATGCTCCGCCCGCACGCATCCGCATTCCTCTGGGCTAATGCGAGCGATGGCCTGCCTCCCGATTCCATTCTCATGGAATACAATCAACTGCTCGCTTCGCTGCACTGGCAAAACGCAGTGGTGAACACTGTGTCTGCCTTCGCCAAAGACTCGAGCGGAAATCGTCTTTGGGACGGCATTCGAATGGAAGGGCCGTATTGTTGGCGTCCCCCCAGCTACTGGTTCAGTGGAAAATACCCTGCCACCATCGGTTCGGTTGCCGAACAGGGTGACAACGAGCAAATCCCGACCCTGGAAAGTCTCCGGAAGTTTATTCCCGAAAAGAAGCTCTGGCCGATCAATGATACATGGTACATGCACGCGGGGGCCTGGGCTGACAACTGCAATCTGGGAAATATTCAATTGGCAGTGCAGAAGCGCTACGGCTCTCCCGCCGACATAGAAGACTTCGTGCGCAAGGCACAGCTTGCCCACTACGAGAACGCCCGCGCTCAGTTCGAGAGTTTTGCCGCATGCGGATGGGAACATCACAAGATGACCGCCTATTGGATGCTGAACAGCCACTGGCCGTCATTCTACGGAAATCTCATCGACTACTACCTGAGTCCCGGCGGCGTATACTTCGGGGCAAAAAAGGGACTCCGCCCGCTTTCCGTCGTGTTCGATACCTACGCCACCGGTGATAACAGCCACGCGGGAATCATTGTCTGCAATCAGACTCCAGTTGACGTTCGCGGTCTGACTGTTCGCCTCCGTGTCTATGATATCGATGGTGCCGTGCGCGACGATCGTGCTGCGAAAAACATTCCAGTTCCTTCCAATAGAACGTCTCTGGCAATGACGCTCCCCAGATATCCGGAGAGTAGCCCGGTCTTTTTCGTGCGCTGCCAGTTGTTTGACAGCACCGGCGCCCTCATCGTCGATAACACATACTGGAAGTCACAACAGGACGACGACCTCGGGGAGAGGAAGAACGACATGTACATGACGCTGCGACAGGACAAATGGTCTGACATGACCGCGCTCAACACCATGCCTGCCGGGAGGGTTGAAGTTGATGCCTGGCAGACGACGATCGGCACGGATCCTTCTGTGACCATCCTTGTACGCAACACTTCCAAGCACATCGCATTTTTCGAGCGGGCTACGGTCTCGGCGTCCAAAGACGGCAATGAAATTCTTCCGATCCAATATGATGACAACTACATCACGCTTTTTCCGGGCGAGAGCATCGAGATTCACGCGACTCTCCGAAAGGACGCCAGGGCCGGCTGGGCGAGACTGGAAGGATATAATACTCCAACCGTGTCCGTCATGATCCATGATCGCTGATCTCCGGAAAGGCAGGCATGTGAGGCCGGAATTGCGGAACGGCTCAAGCGCAACATCGTGCCACCGCTAACTGCGACCTTCACTTGCCGGGGAAGAAGCCGGTGGATATAGCGGGCAGTTCTGACCAGATGAACATGAGTATCTTCTTGCGGGCACTGCGAACGCCCAATGGATCTTTCGAAACAACATATGGAAGAACACCCATGAGAGCATTTGTACGGCAGATGAGTGTGGCGGGATTGTGCATTCTCTTGAGCCTCCTTTTCGTCGTGAATTCCTCGGGACAATATCGACCGTATCAAGATCCCAAACTCAGTTCCGAAGAACGGGCTAAGGACTTGATTTCCCGGCTGACGCTCAACGAAAAAGTAGCTCTGATGTGCGACGTGTCAGATGCCATCCCGCGCCTGGGGATCAAGAAGTTCAACTGGTGGAGTGAAGCGCTGCATGGTCTCGCAAACAACAATAATGTCACGGTATTCCCGGAACCCATCGGCATGGCCGCATCGTTCGACGATGCATTGGTCCATCGGATTTTCGATGCTGTGTCGGACGAAACCCGGGCAAAGGTCAATGAAGCGCGTAACAAAGGGGAAGAGAACCGACGGTTCCTGAGCCTTTCCGTTTGGACCCCCAACGTCAACATTTTCCGGGACCCGCGCTGGGGACGCGGCCAGGAAACCTACGGTGAAGATCCGTATCTGACAGCCCGCATGGGCGTTTCCGTCGTCAGGGGACTGCAGGGACCTCCGGAAGCGAAGTATAGGAAGCTCCTGGCCTGTGCAAAACACTTCGCGGTTCACTCGGGCCCCGAATGGAGCCGACATTCACTCAACCTCAACAACATCGATCCGCGGGACTTATGGGAAACATATCTTCCCGCCTTCGAGTCGGTGGTGAAGGATGCCGACGTCCGCCAGGTGATGTGCGCGTACCAGCGACTCGACGATGAGCCGTGTTGCGGCAACTCGCGCCTGCTGCAGGACATCCTCCGCAACGGCTGGGGGTTCAAATACCTCGTTGTCTCCGATTGCGGAGCGATCACCGACTTCTACGCCAGTCACAAGGTCTCTTCGGATGCCGCTCATGCCGCGGCAAAAGGGGTCCTGGCCGGAACCGATGTTGAATGTCAATGGGAAGGTCACGCGTTCAAGAAATTGCCCGACGCGGTCGCACAAGGGCTGATCTCCGAGGAAGAGATAAACAAACATCTGCTGCGGGTGTTGGTTGGCCGGTTCGACCTGGGTGAGATGGACGATCCGGGAGTGGTTCCGTGGGCGAAGATCCCGATGTCGGTGGTGAATAATCCGGCGCACAGAAAACTCGCCTTGGAGATGGCTCGTGAGACCATGACGCTGCTTCAGAACAAGGGCAACATTCTCCCGCTGAACACGTCCATCAAAAGGATCGCCGTTATCGGCCCGAATGCGGACGACAAACCGATGATGTGGGGAAACTACAACGGCACCCCCATCAGGACCATCACCATTCTCGATGGTATTACGGCAAAGCTCCCGGGCCGGAAAGTCCTCTATGACCGGGGATGCGACTTGGTCGAGGATAAAGTGACCGAGAGCTACTTCTCAAAGTGCTCGATTGACGGAAAGAATGGCTTCAGGGCCACGTACTGGAACAACGGCAACTTCGAAGGGGATGTTGTCGCCACGCAACAGATCACAATTCCGATAAAGCTCACAACTGCAGGGCAACACGAGTTTGCCCCCGGAGTTCGACTGGAACAGTTTTCAGCAAAATATGAAACGGAGTTTGTCCCATCGGTGGGTGAAGAACTCGTATTCAAATGTGGGGCAACGGGCTTCTTTCAACTGTTGATCAATGGTGAGTCCGTGGCGAGATACTACAATTGGAGAACACTCCCGTCACGGCTTCCATTCAAAGTCGAAGCCGGTAAGAAATACAGAATAGAGATCCACTATGCCCAGCGGAATGATTGGCAAGCGAACATCGAGTTCAACTTCGGCAGAGAAGTGGATGTGGACTATACTGAACTCCTGAAGAAGCTCCGGGGGGTCGATGTTGTGGTGTTTGTTGGCGGGATCTCGACGCAGCTCGAAGGCGAGGAAATGCCTGTCGCATTCCCCGGCTTCAAGGGAGGTGATCGGACCGATATCGAACTACCTGCGGTTCAACGGAACTGCCTCAATGCACTGAAGCAGGCCGGCAAGACGATTGTCTTCGTGAACTGTTCGGGCTCAGCCATCGGGTTGGTGCCTGAGACCGAGAGCTGCGATGCGATCCTTCAGGCCTGGTATTCCGGGGAATCCGGAGGTCAGGCTGTCGCCGATGTGCTCTTCGGCGACTACAACCCCTCCGGAAAGCTACCCATCACCTTCTACAAGAACGTCCAACAGTTGCCGGATTTCGAAAACTACTCGATGATCGGGCGCACCTACCGTTTCATGTCGGACCCGCTGTTCCCGTTTGGTTTCGGGATGAGCTACACTACGTTCTCCATCGGGACTGCCAACATCAGCAAGGCGGAGATTAGACGGGGGGAGAGCGTTACGCTGACCGTCCCGGTCGCCAATACTGGCAAGCGCGATGGGACGGAGATCGTTCAGGTGTATGTACGCAAAGTGAACGACATCAACGGACCGTTCAGGACCCTGCGCGGCTTCAAGCGGGTGAAGGTTGCTGCGGGAAAGACCAGTCAGGCAACGATCGACCTTCCTCCGACGGCATTCGAGTTTTTCGACCGGGCGAGCGGGAGAATGGAACAGGCAGCGGGAGACTATGAGGTGTGGTACGGGAACAGTTCCGAAGCAGAAGACCTGAAGATGTCAAAGATCGTGCTCCAATAGACATCAACGCATTCACCGGGTTACCTGATGCAATTGTGACCATTCATACGGAGATAATAGAGGAAACCATGTCGCCATTCAAGCAGATTCCATTCACTTCTTTGGTCATGACAGTTCTCCTGGCAAGCTTGACCTACGAATGTGCAGGTGCGGAAAAGAAAGCAAGACAACGCCAATCGTTTGATTCGGACTGGCGATTTTGCGCGGGTGAAATCTCCGGTGCTGAACGGCCGGAATACAATGACGTGTCGTGGCTCACGGTGGATGTTCCCCATGACTGGAGCATTGAAGGCCTTGCCCCCCTCACACAAAAGGCCGGGGATGGTCCTGAGATTCCCGTTGTCAGGGGAGAGTGGAAGTTCAACAAAGGCGACGACCTTCGGTGGAAGGACCCTGAGTGGAACGACGTCTCCTGGCAGAACGTGAAGCTCCCCTCGACGTGGGAGGAACATTCGAATTACACGGAAGACAATGTATTCGGCTGGTTTCGGCGCGAGGTGACGATCCCAGCTGAATTGCAGGGGAAAGACGTCTTCATCAATGTCGGCAAGATCGATGACGCGGATGAGACCTTTTTCAACGGGGTGAAAGTGGGCGGCCTCGGTCAATTCCCGCCGCAGTACGTTAGCGCCTGGGACATCAACCGGCGATACAAAGTGCCCCACGAATTGATCCACTATGGGGGCAAGAATAGCATTGCCGTTCGGGTGTTCGATGGCATTCAGGGAGGCGGCATCTATGATGATGGCGCTCGAGTTGTGGATGGACAATTTGAATCAAGCTCCCCTGGAGGAAGCGGTGCGGGATACATCAACGCAGGCACGGGCTGGTACAGGAGAGAGTTCAGACTGCCCGACGATTTTCAAGGCAAGCGCGTCTTTGTCGAGTTCGATGGCGTGTATATGGACAGTGACGTTTGGCTGAACGGTGTCCATCTCGGCAACCGCCCATACGGCTATTCCAGCTTTCAGTACGAGTTGACTCCGCATCTGAAATCCGCCGAGCGGAACGTCCTGGCGGTGCGGGCGAGGGTGCAGCAGCCCTGCACGCGCTGGTATTCGGGCGCCGGCATCTACCGGCATGTGCGCCTGATAGCCACAGATTCGGTCCACATCGCGCAGTGGGGCACGTCCGTGACGACACCTGAAGTCTCTGAACGCGAGGCGACGGTTCGTGTTGCAACGAAGGTCCTGAATCAATCCTTCTCGGCGCAGACGGTGAAGCTGGATGCTGTCGTGATGGACAATGCCGGGCGCACAATCGCCTCCGCCAGTGACGTGCAAAAGCTGGAAGCAGACAGCGCCGGCGTCTTCGTCCGGATTTTCAAATTCCCCAAGCCGAAACTGTGGTCGCTGGAATCTCCCCGCCTGTACCGTGTCCAAACCAACGTCCACGCCAACGGCCGGGCCGCAGACGAAAGTTCAACACCCTTCGGGATCCGCACATTCGAGTTCACGACGGACAAGGGATTCTTCCTGAACGGCAAGCATGTCGATGTGAAGGGCGTCTGTTTGCATCATGACCAGGGATCCCTGGGTGCTGCAGTGCACAAACGGTCGATCGAGCGTCAGCTGGAGATCATGAAAAGCATGGGATGCAATGCCATCCGGACGAGCCACAATCCACCGGCCCCGGAACTGTTGGACCTCTGCGACCGGATGGGATTTCTGGTCATGGACGAGGCGTTCGACGAATGGAAGAGAAACAAGACGATGTTCGGGTATGGTCGGTTCTTTGATGAGTGGAGCGAGAGAGACCTGACGGACATGATCCTTCGCGACCGGAATCATCCGAGCATCGTGATGTGGAGTATCGGCAACGAAATCCCAGAACAGGACAATGCCGACGCATACGACATGGCGAAGCGGCTTGCGGATATTTGTCGCACAAACGATCTCACGCGGCCCGTGACCTCAGCCTGCAATAGTCCGGCTGATGCGGATAAGAGCGGTTTCTCGAAGGCGCTCGACGTGGTTGGCGTCAACTACAATATGCCCTTTTATCAGACACTTCGCGGCAAGGCGAAGCTGATCGCCTCCGAAACTGCTTCGGCCGTCAGCACCCGGGGAGAATACAACCTGATTCAGGACAACGGCAGGCTGACGATCAAGAACCAGCTCAAGAACCAGTGTTCGTCCTACGACGACACGACAGCGGAATCAACCCTCAGGGCGATCAAGAATTCGCCCTGGGTTGCGGGGCAGTTCGTGTGGACAGGATTCGACTACATCGGTGAACCTTCGCCGTTCCCATGGCCGTCAGTCAGTTCCTATTTCGGGATTGTCGACTTGTGCGGTTTTCCCAAAGACCGGTACTACCTGTACCAGAGTCAGTGGATGGACAAACCCATGGTGCACATTCTTCCGCATTGGAACTGGTCGGGTTTTGAAGGCAACGAGATTCCCGTCAAGTGTTACACCAACTGTGAGTCGGTGGAGCTCTTTCTGAATGGTACATCGCTGGGGGAGAAGCGCATGAAGGACACACGGGATCTGCACCTGGAATGGACGGTCCCGTATGCGTCCGGAACGCTGAAAGCCGTTGCCAGGATCGGCGCGAAAACAATTTGCACCGATGAAGTGCAAACAACGGGCACGCCGGCGAAGATCGTGCTGACTCCCGACCGAAAGAAAATCGGTGCAGAGGGGGAAGACCTTTCGTACGTCACAGTCAAGATTGTCGACAAGGAAGGTCGCATCTGTCCCGATGCTGACAACCTTGTAACGTTTGTCGTTTACGGCGGAGGCGTCATAGCCGGTGTGGGAAACGGCAACGCCATCAGCCACGAGCAATTCAAGGCGCACGCGCGAAAGGCCTTTCACGGTCTGTGTCTTGCGATTGTGCAATCAAAACACAAGCCAGGCACAATCACACTATCCGCTGCTTCCGAAGGGCTCCAGGCGGCGCGGGTTGTGATTCAGGCAAATTAGGACAGTGCGACGAGTCTTCGGCGGCGTGCAGAAATGACAAAAGAGCTTCTGGTCGGCGTCTGCTTGCTTGTGTGCGTTCTTCTGTCCTGCAAGAACCCTGTAGACAGCCAACAGGAAACAAGTGAAGACCTGATTCACAACACCTCATTTGAAATCAACGGCAATCCGACAACAAACGGATGGACGTATCACAGCAATCTGGCAGGTGATACACTATTCTCTCATGACGTTCCACCTTCGGGAGGTAGTTGGTCTCTCGTGATCACCGTGGGAGATCGAGTGGTCAGATACTGGAGTACGACAGTGGCGGCTCCGGGAGAAACACAGCGCTACAGACTTTCCGTGTGGGCAAAGGCCTACCGGGATACACCAATAAGCAGCCCCAGTTTTGTCGCTTTGGCCTTAAACGGTACAGTCCTCCAAAGGCGGGATATCCAGGATTCCACGTGGCGATACTACGAGACCATTGATACCGTATCGACGCAAATGGGAGATTCCTTGACGGTGGAACTCAACGCCGGCACTACCTACAGAGGTCAACGATCCTATTTTGATCTCTGCCGGTTGGAGGTGCTGAACTAAGGTTCCTGATGAGGCAGCGCGAGGGGGGTTCTACCTGAGGATCCGGAACAGTCTCGTTGCGCTTCTGATCGATGCGACAGTGGCATTGCCTGTGCCGGCCAGAGGAAGGGGGGCCAGGCACCGTTGTTCCCGGAAACAACCCGGCCGCCACGAAACAGTGTTCGATGGCAAGAACCTGGCGAGCGGCGTATATATTTTTCGCCTACAAGCAGGTTCATTCGTTCACACGCGCAGGCTCACCGTTAAATGAAAAGCCTCTTCTTCACCAGCATTCTGCTCTCTTCGCTTTGTATGGGACAAGCCATACGGGGGCATGAGCAGCTCTCCGACAGAGTGAACGTCACTCTGCCCGAAGGAACACTCAGTATTCGTCCCCTGACCGACAATTCGGTGAGGATCCAATTCCTCAAAGGTGTCGATAGTCTGATGCCTGAACTTGTGTTCACGTCAGTCGTTCGACCTCCCGGGTTTGCGGTCGCCGATTTGCCCTCACGACTCGAAGTACGACTCAAACACCTGTTTGTTCTTCTTGACAAACAAGACGGCACACTCTCTTTTGAAGATGGTTCGGGAAAGCAGTTCCTGAGCGAAAAGGGAGGAACCCGGAGGTTGGTGCCTGACTCTGTGATGGGCGAACCGTGCTTCGTGGCAGAACAGAGTTTTGCGTCTCCCGCGGACGAACACCTTTTTGGATTAGGGCAATTCCAGGACGGACACTACAACCTTAAAGGTGTGACACGTCGCCTGACGCAGGTGAACTCCCAGATTGCGATCCCCTTTATCTACTCAAGCAAAGGGTACGGCCTGCTCTGGCACCAGTACGGGCTTACGGATTTCAATCCGGCCGACAATGCCGTGAGGCTCGAGAAACAGATCCAGGCCTCGGATGCAGACACAAAGACGGCCGAGGTGACCACAACGTCGGGGACGGGGAGGTTATCACAGAACCAGACGCTGCTTGCGGGCACGTTCGAAGTTCTGGAAGATGGCGAGTACTCGGTGTTTCTCGATCTCGGCGATATGGGAAACCGACACTATGTTGCGATCGACGGCAAGACTTGTATTGATGAAACCAACTTCTGGCTTCCTCCAACAGCATGTGCGCTTGTCCAGCTTAAGGCCGGGGCGCACCGGGTCAGGCTGATCTGCAAATCCACCAACTCGCCGACATTGTCGTGGAAGCGAGTGACGAACACGACCACGTTCCGTTCCCCCAACGCAAAGCTGCTTGACTACGTCGTGTTCCATGGACCATCTGCCGACAGCGTCATCGCCACGTACAGGAACCTTTCCGGGAACGTGCCCATGCTACCGCGCTGGGCGTATGGCTTCTGGCAATGCCGGGAGCGCTATACGTCAGGAACACATCTTGTTGAAACGGTGAAGGAGTTTCGCAAACGGAACATTCCGATGGATGTCATCGTCCAGGATTGGCAATACTGGGGAAAATACGGCTGGGGCGTCATGAAGTTCGACGAAGCAAACTACGCCAACCCGGCAGGGTTCATCAAGGATCTCCACGATCTCCACGCGCATTTCAACATTTCTGTGTGGGAAAATGTCGACAAGAAATCGGAGATCGGCAAAGAGTTTACTCGATGAACCTCTATCATCCCGGGAGCCCATGGCTCGATATGCTGAATCCTGCAGCCCGGGAAGCCCACTGGAACGCCCTGAACCAGAACCTCTTTGCCTTATGGTGTTGACTCGTGGTGGATGGATGCCACGGAACCGGAAAATGATGCCTTGAAAGGGAAGAGAACTTACCTCGGGTCGGGGGACTTCTTCAGGCTGACGTATCCGTTGTTCGTCAGTCCAGGAGTGTATGAGGGACAGCGGAAGACCACTTCAGACAAGCGCGTGTGCATCCTGACCCGATCGGCATTCCCCGGGCAGCAGCGCTATGGGACAATCAACTGGTCGGGCGATGTCGGCGGAACCTGGGATGCTTTTCGCCGGCAGATCGTCGCCGGCCTGAACTTCGCCATCACCGGAATGCCGTACTGGACCACCGATATCGGCGGCTTCTTCCGCCCCGGAAATTCCCAGTACACGGACGCGAGGTATCAGGAACTCCTGACCCGCTGGTTCCAATGGGGCGCGTTCAATCCCATTTTCCGGGTTCACGGGTATCAGTCGGAAACAGAACCCTGGAAATACGGTGACACGGTCGAATCACGTCTGCGGACAATGCTCGACCTCCGGTACCGCCTGCTGCCGTACATCTATTCCGAAGCTTGGCAGATTACGAGCAGGGGGTCCACCATGATGCGGCCGTTGGTCATGGACTTTCCGGGTGATTCGTCCGCATTGACTCACCCTTTTCAATACCAATATATGTTCGGGAAAGCACTCATGGTGGCTCCGGTGACCGAGCCGCATGTCGCTGAAAGGAGCGTGTACCTCCCGGGAAATGCTGCCTGGTATGATTTCTGGACCGGCAAACGCTTCGATGGAGGCCTGACACAGAACGTTGCCGCGCCTCCGGAGAGGATTCCGCTGATGGTCAAAGCCGGATCCATCATTCCTATGGGACCGATCATTCAGTACTCAACGGAAGGCAGCGACCCCATCGAGATCAGAATCTATCCCGGCGCCAATGGCGAGTTCACCCTCTACGAAGATGAGAACGACGGCTACGGGTATGAAAAGGGACTGACTTCGTTGATCACGTTCCGGTGGAACGACGCGAGAAGAAGGCTGATTATTGGCCCGCGCAGAGGATCCTACCCGGGAATGTCGAACACACACACGTTCAATGTCGTCATTGTCAGAGAGAACAGCGGTAATGGCGTTGATCCCTCAACGACTTTCGACAAGACGATCAGGCATTCGGGGAAGAAGGCTGTCTTGGACTTCTAATGAGTGAGTACCTGTAACGTGGAATCGCAATAGGAACAGTCGAGTCCGGGCGTGTGCAGGCGCAACGTATGGTTGCATGGTTACTCGAGTGGAGAAATGGAGAGCGCGCAGCAATGAGAATTCCTCCGACATGGCAGGTTGAAATGCTGAGGAAGGGGGAAGTGGATATGAAGACTCTGAAAGAGCTGATCGTGAGATTCAAGGGTCAACTTGAGCCCTACAAGATACCCGTGGCGCAGCGCAATTGATGCGAGATCTGAGTGAGTGCATGCCGGTCGGAATGATCGTGGACATCGTTGACCATCTGAACTGTTGTTGACCATGGGAAAGGAAAGAAGCCATGAGATGCAAGACTGTGGTTCTCCTCTTGCTGGTCATTGCAGGGTTGACCGTCAGAATCTCAGGTCAAACTCACGGTGCGGGTTTTCGGGCTACCTTTGCCTCGCTGGAGAAGTCAAACCCGGTCCCCGAGTGGTTTAAAGACGCCAAGCTTGGCATTTACTTTCACTGGGGAGTGTATTCAGTTCCTGCTTTTTCAAACGAATGGTATCCCCGCACCATGTACATCGCTGGAACGCCAGAGAACAAGCACCACATGGAGATCTACGGCGACGTTTCTCAGTGGCCATACAGTAACTTCATCACGGGGGCCAAGGATAAGAACGGCAATTTTGTGCAGTTTGCACCGAGACTCAAGTCAGAAGGCGGCACATTTGACCCCGATGCTTGGGCACAGCTCTTTGCCGACGCAGGAGCGAGGTTTGCCGGTCCTGTGGCTGAGCATCACGATGGCTTTTCGATGTGGGCAAGCAAGATCAATCCCTGGAATGCAAAAGAGACGGGGCCAAAACTTGATCTGGTGGGTTTGCTAACGGATGCGATACGCAAGAAGGGCATGAGAGTGATCCTTTCAATGCATCATGCATACAACATCACCGGATTCTATCAACCAGTGCCTCACACCAATGATCCAAAGCTTCAAATGCTCTTCGGGCAGCAGGGGAGAGAGAAGAACGAAGCGTTTTGGCTGGCAAAGCACAAGGAAATCATCGACAACTATCGACCCGATATCGTTTGGCAGGATTTCAACCTGCACGTTATTTCACAGACTGTTCTTCTGCAATTCCTGGCGTACTACTACAATCGAGCGGCCGAATGGAACAAAGAAGTAGTTGCCACTTACAAAGATGGTCTGAACACCAGGTGCGCCGTGCTGGACTACGAACGCGGAGGTCCCACCGATATCACCAACGACTACTGGCTCACTGATGATGCGATCAGTTCATCAAGTTGGTGCTATACGGAGGGGATCGGGTACTACTCAAAGAAGCAGATTCTGCACGGCTTCTTCGACAGAATAAGCAAAAATGGGAATTTGCTTCTCAATATTTCTCCTCGGGCTGACGGTACGATCCCACAGGAACAAAAAGACGTGTTGCTTGCCATGGGTGACTGGTTGAGGAAGTACGGGGAGGCGGTGTATGCAACGCGGGCATGGGACAAATATGGTGAGGGCCCTACGAAGATGGGAGCAGGGCATGGGATCATGGGGGCCCCTGCCGAAGGTACTTCGAAAGATGTACGCTATACGAGATCGAAAGATAAGTCTACGCTCTTCGCAATTCTGCTCGGTTGGGACCAAGGCCTCAAGGAAATCCTCCTCACAACTTTGTCCTCCACCAGAATCGACTGCAAGAACCTGGCATCTGTCGAACTTATCGAGGGGAAGGCCGGAAAATACCTGCCACTGTCATTCAGGCAGGACGCCGACGGACTCCATGTCAATTTGCCCGAACAACGCTCTTTCGAAGAACTTGCTTACGTTCTGAAGCTCCGCTTCAATGGCCAGATTCCAAAGCTCGACATGTATGCTGACCTTGACTGCGCTCCCCATTACTACCTCGCTCCGGGCGATGACAGCTGCAGATTGGTCGTTGGTGCGGATCTCTCGCTGTCCGGGAATCGGAAAGAAAGTTCAAACCAATGGACGCTGGCATCTGCCGGGAAAGGGCTCTACAGAATCCTCAATCGGCGGGAGAGCGGGAGAGCACTTGAGTGCAGGAATTCCGGTCATGACCTTGCCATGTCGAACAGTGATGGGAAGGAAAACCAGATCTGGATGATTGAAGATGCCCACAACGGAATAGTGCGGATATCGAACAAACGATTCCCTGCGGTCTTTCTGTCAATACAAGGACCCCTTACCGAAAGGAACAAAGCTGGATTGTCCGATGCGACTGCTGGTCCGGGAATCGGCTGGAGACTTGTTGAGGTCTGCGAAATCAAGGAAGAGGCTTTCAAGCCAAACGCCATTCCGGGAACCATTGAAGCTGAGGACTTCGATACTGGTTGCCCGGGTGATGCCTACTATGACACAGACAACGTCAACGAAGGCGGGCAATATCGCCGTGACCAGGGTGTGGATATTGAGAAATGTGCCGCCGGTGGTTACAACGTCGGCTGGACGCATGCCGGAGAGTGGCTGGCCTATACAGTGACCACTGGCAAATCGGCATTGTATGCGATATCATTCCATATCGCATCGGCCTACGACAGCGGAAAGTTGCATCTTGAATGCGATGGCGTGGACAAGACAGGGCCCATTGCGATCCCCAACACACAGGGATTTCAACACTGGCAGGTGGTGAAGAGAACGGTGAAGCTTGATGCCGGTCAGCATGTGCTGAGACTGGTCATCGACGGTGACAACTTGAACCTGGATAAGATGGTCTTTGTAGAAACTGAATAACTCCATGAGAACCACGGCGTACATGTCCAAAGGCTGTGCCACAGCACACACAGATGAAGGATATAGTGCAATTCGAATCAACCGAGAGGCATGTGCCTCGACGCAACCACCTATTGGAACTGAACCATGAAGAGCACCTTTGGTCATTTTGTATGCTTCGTCCTCCTCCTTTCGACTGCCGTGGTACAGGCGCAGACACATGGTACCGCTGCGGCAACAATGACTGTGGAAGTTGACAAGCCCGGACACGCAATCTCCCCGACCCTTTTTGGGATTTTCTTTGAAGACATCAACCTTTCCGCCGATGGCGGCATCTACCCGGAGTTGGTGCGCAACCGTTCGTTTGAAGATGCCGATACGTTGCAGGGCTGGAGATTCGTCAGCGTCGATGGCAAGAGTACTGCATCAATCAGCACTGCAGACGTGCAGTCACGGCCGCCCACACCACCCCTCAACCCATTCAACCGGAAGGCGCTCTGCATAAGAGCGAACGGCATTTTCAAGCTGGAAAACGATGGCTACTGGGGCATGAATGTCACCAAGGGGAGCACGTATTCCCTGCGGCTGGCTGCCCGATCGCCAGAGGGTGTTGCTGCGCCTTTGAAGATTCGACTGGTCGGATCTGACGGGAACGAGCTTGCTTCAGGTGAAGCAAAGGGTTTTGAACCACGTTGGGAGTATCACCCTGTCAGCCTGACGGCTTCCAACAATGACCCCACGGCGCACCTTGAAATTTCAGGCGAAGGCAGGGGGATGCTCTATCTGGACATGATCACTCTGGTCCCGGATCAGACATGGAAGAACCATGGGATGCGAGGTGATCTCGCAGAAGCACTTGATGCGATTCATCCAACGTTCCTCCGTTTCCCGGGCGGTTGCTGGGTGGAAGGGGACGACTTCGATCACATGAACCACTGGAAGAACAGTGTGGGCAACATCGACACACGCATGTCGCTGTGGAACATCTGGGGATACAACGCAACCAACGGTCTTGGTTTTCACGAATACCTGCAGCTGGCTGAGGATCTTGGAGCGGAGCCCTTGTTCTGCATAAACGCGGGAATCTCGCACAAGGAAGTGGTGCCCCTTGATAGAATGGCGGCATGGGTCCAGGATGCTCTGGACGCGCTTGAATACGCCAACGGTCCTGAGACTTCGGTGTGGGGCAGTCTGCGCGCGAAGAGCGGTCACCCCAAGCCATTCAATCTGAAGTACTTGGAAATCGGCAATGAGAATGGTCAGGCTCCCTATGCCGAGCGCTGGCAGCTGTTCGCGAATGCCATTCACGGAAAATACCCTGACCTCAAACTCATTGCGAATGAGTGGGCCGGAAGTCATCCGCAGGATCCGGCACCCGGAATCATCGATGAGCACTACTACAGCAATCCGGAGTGGTTCATCTGGAATGCCGCCAAATATGACGGCTACGATCGCAAGGGACCGAGAGTCTTCATCGGTGAATACGCGGTGACAGAGGGTACCGGAAAGGGAAATCTCCGCGGAGCCATCGGAGAGGCTGCCTGGATGACCGGCATGGAGAGGAACTCCGATATGGTGATCATGGGTTCGTACGCTCCGCTGTTCTGCAATGCGAACCACCGGGCATGGCCGATCAACCTGATCAACTATGACAGTTATCGGTGGTACGGCCTACCGAGCTACTATGTGCAACAGATGTTCGCTACTAATCAGGGGACTGTCACGTTGCCCGTGAACATTGAAAGGGCTCCGACACTCAAAGCTCCCTATTCTTCAGGGCGCATTGGTCTTGGCACTTGGTTGAACTCGGCAGAATTCAAGGACCTTACAGTAACGGCACCGGATGGTCGCACCCTGTTCCATGCTGACTTTTCCAGGAATATTGACAACTGGACAAAGATCGGCAATGGCAACTGGTCAGTCCAGGACGGCATACTGCGACAATCCGCAATTGCACCCTTTGTCACGGCGTTTGTAGGTGATTCGACATGGACCGACTACACTATAACTCTCAAGGCCCGCAAGCTTGAGGGAGACAACGGCTTCCAGATCTATTTTCACAACCGGAACAGTCACGATCGAATCCGGTGGGATCTCGGCGGTTACGGGAACTCCGTCCATCTTCTGGAAATCGGTGTTACCTCAGAGAGTATGAGAGCCAGCATCGAAACCGGACGCTGGTATGACATCAAGATTGAAATCCATGGTACTTCGGTGAAGGGGTATCTGGATCGCAAACTCGTTCAGGAAGTGGGGGATAGCCGTACGAACGTTAAGAGTCTCTGTGCAAGTGCCGCCCGTGACGACAAATCCGGAGAGGTGATTCTGAAAGTCGTTAATGCTTCCTCCGAGGCGCTCGAGACGCATATCGACCTGAAGGGTACTGACGCGCTCACCGGGAATGGCAGAGCCATAGTGCTTACATCCAGGAGCCCGCTGGACGAGAACACGCTCGAGGAGCCAACGAAGGTCTCGCCAAAGATCGAAAGTATTCAATTCACCGGCAGTGTCATCAAGCGCTCATTCCCGGGGAATTCGCTTACCGTGTTTCGCCTGGCGACATCTGCCGGGAAGAACCGGAACAATCCATCGGAACGGAGGAATCCATGAGAAGGCTGTTCCTCACCATACTCTTCGCAGTGGCGCTGGAACGTTAGGAGAGGTTTCGAAAAGATGTTCTTGGGACACAACACAAGTTGCACATCTGCAGATCAACAAGCGAAACGATTACTTTCTGCGAAGGGGCTTATGAATGTGATGCAATCTCCACGAGTCACTGCCGATAGCTTCACGTTTTGCCAAAAAGCAATCTCTGCTTTGTTGATCTTCGGGCTAAGTTCGGGCTTTGGTGATGTGCGCTTGCCGAAGCTGGTCAGCGATGGAATGGTGCTCCAGCGTGACGCAAAGGTCAGGATCTGGGGCTGGGCTTCGGCAGGGGAGAAGATCGTTGTCCGCTTTCAGGATGCGACATATCAAGCCACCACAACTCCGGGTGGGGATTGGGAAGTGATGCTGCCCGCGTTGAAGGCGGGCGGCCCGTATGTCATGCGCATTGAGGCGAGCAATTCCATCACCATCAATGACATTTCCGTGGGGGATGTCTGGGTATGCTCCGGACAATCAAATATGGGGCTGGCATTGGGGTGGCTGGCTAATGTCTACCAGGGTGCGATTGACAGTGCGGACAATCCATTCATAAGGCATTTTCTGGTGCCCATGGGCTGGAGCTTCGTTGACCGGGAGAAGGACTTCAAGTCCGGGCGCTGGCAACATGCCGACCCGAAGGAAGTGCGCAACTTCACGGCAGTCGGCTACTTCTTTGCGAGGAAGCTCTATGAGCGGTACAAGGTACCTATCGGATTGATTAATGCGTCCGTCGGCGGCTCCTCGACGGAAGCCTGGATCAGCGAAGAATCGATAAAGGCTTTCCCGAAGTACTTCGAAGACCTTCAGAGATTCAAGACTCCAGGAGTGCTTGAAAGGATCTCGAAGCAGGATGATGAAAGAGTCGGCAGCTGGAACAGGCTCGTACGGCAGGACGATGAGGGATACAAAGACTCTCACAACGTATGGTTCGACCCGAAGTTGAACACAACGGGATGGGAGAGCGTGCATATCCCCGGATACTGGCCTGAAACAAGACTCGGCCCCCTGCATGGCGTTTTCTGGTTCAGAAGGGAATTTTCTATCCCCGCCGCCTTGGTCAACAAAGCGGCTTTGCTGAAACTCGGCAGAATTGTTGATGCCGATTCTGTGTTCGTCAACGGTCGGTTCGTCGGAGCAACCGGATTTCAGTACGCGCCGAGGCTCTACAGGATTCCTGAGGGGGTGCTGAGAGAAGGAGAGAACACCATCGTAGTGCGGGTCATCAATTATGTTCGGCGCGGCGGGTTTGTCCCGGGAAAACAGTATGAAATCAGTGCGGGGGAGAATACGATTGCCCTTGCAGGCGATTGGAAATACAGGCTTGGCGCAGTCGCCGATCCTCTGGAAGACCGGTTGTTCACTGGGAAGATACCGACCGGACTTTTTAACAGTATGATCGCGCCAATGCTCCCGTACAGAATCAAGGGTGCCCTATGGTATCAAGGTGAGTCCAATACGAGCAGGGCGTATGAACACTACGATCTCTTCAAATTGCTCATCAAGGACTGGAGACAGAACTGGCATCAGGGGGACTTCCCCTTCGTCTACGCGCAACTGCCCAACTTCGTCGAAGTGAATGTCGAAACAACCACATGTGACTGGGCTCTCTTCCGTGAGAGCCAGCTCAAGGCTCTTTCGATTTCCGGGACAGGCATGGCGGTAAGCATAGATATCGGCGAATGGAATGATATTCACCCCGTTAACAAAAGGGACCTAGGTTGGCGCCTTGCACTCGCAGCCCAGAAGGCGGGATATGGTGAGGAGCAGGTCGTTTTTTCAGGCCCGATCTATGCTTCAATGAAAAACAAGGGCCAGAAGATGCTCCTGACTTTCAACAATACGGGAGGTGGTCTGGTCGTCAAGGATGGCGGCGAGCTGAAGCACTTTGAAATATGCGGCGTTGATGGGGCCTACCATCCTGCCGAAGCGAGGATTGAGCACAATACCGTCGTCGTATGGTCACAGGAAGTGAAGACCCCGGTGGCTGTACGCTATGCGTGGGCCAATAATCCCGAGGGTGCAAACCTCTATAACAAAGACGGATTGCCCGCATCTCCATTTAGAACAAGCGAACTCTATTGAGAAAGAGGAATATGAATAAGATCCTTGTCACTGCACTACTCCTTTCGCTTCCATTGTCATTGCACGTTCTTGCACAGAAGGTGCACAGCGATAACGGCGATGGAACCTACACCAATCCGGTGATTGCCTCGGACTTCCCGGATCCCGATGTCATTCTGGTTGATTCCACGTACTACATGGTGAATACGACCATGTTCACGTTTCCGGGCGTGCCCGTCCTCAAGTCCTATGATCTGGTGAACTGGCAATACTGCTGCAATGCAATTGAGCGGTTTGATTTCAGTCCATGCTACGATCTGGATGGCTGTAATCGGTACGGTCACGGGCAGTGGGCGACAAGTCTGAAATACCACAATGGTAAGTACTACTTGTTGTTCATAACCCTCGACGAAGGAGGTTTTCTCTGTACGGCGGACAAGCCGGAAGGTCCATGGCAGATAAGGAAATTGCCAAAAGGATTCTACGACCCCGGATTGTTCTTTGACGATGATGGAAGGATCTATGTCGCGCATGGGTATAGCAAGATTCTTGTAACAGAGCTCAATGCAGATTTTTCTCCGAAAGGCAATGATTCGCTCGTATACACGGGCGATATTCGTCGAGGACTTGAAGGAACTCATGTCTACAAGATCAACGGGTACTACTATATGTACAGCACGTACGGTGGTCTGGATGGCATGCAGGTGGCACTACGCTCCAAGAACATCTATGGGCCGTATGAACAAAAGGTCGTGATCTATGATACGACGCATGGCGTGAATTTCGGGATACATCAGGGAGCGCTGATACAGACGCAAACCGGAGAATGGTGGACCATTCTCTTTGTTGACAGTGGGCCATTCGGGCGGTTCCCTTCGTTGCAGCCGGTAAGCTGGGAGGAGGGTTGGCCGATGGTTGGCGTCAACGGGAAGGCGGTCGTCACTTTCAAGAAGCCGAACGTGGGCCGGAATTATCCTGTCACTGTGTTGCCGAGCTCGGACGAATTCGATAAGCCCGGGCTTGGGATGCAGTGGGGATGGAATCACAATCCCGATCCGATAAAATGGTCGTTGACGGAAAGGCCGGGATATGTAAGGCTCAGAACTGTGACAGTCGTCGATAGCCTGCCCAAAGCACGGAATACCCTCACGCAGAGGATATTCGCATACTACTCAGATACGCTGGCCTCGATTGCCCTGACCAAAATGGATATTCGTCAGATGAAAGAAGGCGACATCGCAGGGTTGGCCGTGTTTCAGGATCCTTACGGCTTTGTCGGAATCAAGAGGTCGAAGGGAAAGAACTCCATCGTCATGGTGAACAACGGCAGGACAGTCGATTCCGCAGCAGTTGAAGCATCAACGGTCTACTTGCGTGCAAGGGCGATCCATGGGTCTGGTGCCGCTCCATATTATGGCGGAAAGGCCGCACCCGGTGCAGGTACCGCGTCATTTTCGTACAGCCTGGATAATCAGATTTTTGCGAAGATTGGGAACGTCCTTCACATGAAGTTCAACCTGAGACTCTTCACCGGAAACAAGTTCTGTCTCTTTACTTACGCAACGGCAGAGACCGGCGGGTATGTCGATTTCGATTGGTTCAGAACAACGTGTGCCCCGTAGAGGCACGAATGAGCCGGAGGTTCTATCCGGCAAATGTCTCCTTTCACCTGCACATTTCATTACAAACACAAGGATGACCGCTATGAAGAAGCATCTTCTGTTCTCGTTGTTTGCTCTCACGCTTCCGTTGTGTGCTCAGACGGCGAAGATCAAAATCGACGTTGACAGAACCGTTGGAGTGATTGATCCGAACATCTACGGCGTTTTCATGGAGCCTATCCACTTCAACGGGAGAATGATGGGCTTGCCAGACACAGCCGACTTCAACACAGTGTATGGAAACTTATACGATCCATCCTCACCGCTCGCCGACGAGAATGGATTCAGGAAAGACTATATCGACGCGGCGAAAGAGCTGCAAATCACCAACATGCGCTGGCCGGGGGGGAATTTTGTCATGGGGTATAACTGGCAGGACGGCATCGGACCCAAGAGCCAACGACCCGTCCGTATCAACCTTGCGTGGGGCGGACTCGATAATAACCACGTGGGCACCGATGAATGGATTGCGCTGAACAAATCCATGGGAAGTGAGAACATCGTCTGCGTGAACCTCGGTCTTGCCACCATACAGGACGCATGCGGCTGGGTTGAATACTGCAATTACAAGAAGGGAACATACTATTCCGATGCCCGCGCCAAGAACGGCCATGAGAAACCGTACGATGTGAGGATTTGGGATCTGGGCAATGAAGTTGATGGCTCCCCGTGGGAACTTGGCCATAAAGACGCCGAAGACTATGTCAAGATTGCACGAGAAGCTGCGAAGGCGATGAGATCTGTGGACCACAACATCAGATTCGTAGCTTCCGGATCATCATACTACGAGAGCACTGGTCAGTGGGTTGAGTGGAACCGGAAAGTGCTGACAGGGCTTGGAGATATGATAGACTATCTTTCCATCCACCGCTACTGGGAAAACTCACCCGACTATTATACTTTCATGGGACAGAGCGCGATGGATTTTGAAGAGAAGATTACAGCAACAGCTGCGGAAATTGAAGCCGTCAAAGCCATGAAGGACTTCAAGAAGCCAATCTATATTTCAGTGGACGAGTGGGGGACGTTCGGAAGGAACTTCTTGATCCGTCCTGCCGGTAGCGCAATGTCTCAACTCTTTCATCCGTCATGCTGATGTTGTGAAGATGGGCAACTTCACAATGTTCACGTCTCTGCTCGCGAGTGACAGGAACAACGGAACATACAAATCGCCGCTGTTTCATACGTTCAAACTCTTCTCCAATAACTGTCGCGGCAATTCAATTGATACATACGTTGAGTGTGATACGTTCAATACCGAGAAATATCAAGGGCATTCCCTTCCTTGATGTTACCTCGGTGTATTCAAAAGAGACAAAAACGGTCTATGTCAATGTCGTCAACAGACAAAAAGGATAAAGCAATTACCGCTGAGTTACGTAGTAGCTCGGGTGCATTTACTGGGAAAGCAGAGATCAATGTGTTGACCGCAGCTTCACTGGAGGAACCATTCGCGTTCGACAAGCAGGAACAATACAAGCCAGTGACAAAAGAAATCAAGATTGACGGGAATCGGATTATCTTGTACATTCCTTCCGCATTCGTTCACGCAGATACGCGTGAAAGTCGACTAGCGGACCATCTGGTGGTTCGATGGACTGCGCGCTCAACACTGGGTCTGGTGTCCTCGCGGGCACCAGATCCGGAGGGTGGACGCAGAATATTCAAGAGAACCTCTTCTTTGAGGTGAGGCCGGGTTTATGAAGTGCTTTGTCCTTTCTGAATTTCTGGGATTCTTGCTTGCTTTCACATGGGTGAACCCGTTGGCGGCGCAATGGGTGCAGAGCGGTCCATACGGCTACGGCTGCCGTGTCAACGCCCTTGCTGTTTCCGGTGATGATATCTTCGCCGCAGGCTACAATGGCATTTTCATTTCGACCAACAACGGAACGGACTGGAGAGGAGCAGTCAATGGACCGTATAATAGGTGTCAAGCATTAGCTGTCGTTTCAAGCGCCACCGGAGGGGCTTGTCTCTTGGCTGGATGTGGTCTCAGTATTCTCTTCTCCCCTGACGCCGGAGCAAATTGGACACCGGTAGGTTCCGAATCGCCGCCGAGTGTCAATGCCCTCTCGTTGGTCGGGACAGACCTGTTTGCCGGGACTTACTACGGGGCGTTTCGGCTTGACGACGACGGGCAGAATTGGATGCCGGTCGATTCGGGATTGACAGAAACGAGCGTCCAGGCCTTTTCCGGCGTCGGAAGAAGCCTTTTCGCCGGCACTGATGGCGGGGTATTCGTGACGACCGACCGTGGCACACACTGGACGACCATAAGCTCGGGATTGCCGGCCAGACCTGCGAGCGGCATGGGCGCGAATACCTCCGTCCTTGCTCTCCTTGTTTCAGGTTCGGACCTCGTTGCTGGAACTGCGTACCACGGTGTATGGAAACGACCTTTGTCCGAAATAGCAGGTGTCGAAGAGAGAACCGACAGGGTTCCTGAAAGGTACCTACTACAGCAAAACTATCCCAACCCCTTCAATCCGTCAACAGTCATCAGGTATCAGTTGCCGGTCATCACTCATGTGACAGTGAAAGTCTATGACGTTCTCGGGAGAGAGGTGGCAACCTTGGTGAATGAGCGCCAGAACGCGGGAAGCCACTCCGTCTCGCTCAATGCGGCGTTCCTTTCCAGCGGAATGTACCTCTGTCGCCTGCAAGCAGGATCGTACCACGATGTGAAGAAGCTCATGCTCTTGAAATGAGTGCCAACGCAAGCTATTCGTTTCAATCCACGGCGTATGTATGACGTGGAACCCGCAGAAACGAGAGGATCCTGACATCTATGAGAACGCTATGTGCTCTGATGTTGATCGTGCTGGTGCTCGCTGACCAGTCGTTCTGTGGTGCTGTTCATCACAAACATCGAATGATTGTCCTGACTGACATAGAGGCGGATCCTGATGACACGGAATCCCTGGTTCGTTTGCTTTTGTATTCCAATGTTATCGACGTGAGGGGATTGATTGCCACGACCTCAACGCATCAACGAAATGCCATACATCCCGAATCAATTACGAGAGTGATTCACGGCTATGGGAAGGTGCGGGCCAACCTGCTGAAGCATGAACCCGGCTTTCCTGATGTCGGGTCGCTGCTCAGCCTTGTGAAGCGAGGCAGAGCAGAATATGGAATGCAGGGAGTGGGAAAAGGGAAAGATTCGGAGGGGTCCGATTGGATCATAAAGGCCCTTGAGGAACGGGATGATCGACCCCTGTGGATATGCGTTTGGGGAGGTCCCAATACACTTGCTCAGGCACTCCATACGATCAAAGGATCAAGAACTGAGGAGGAGGCGAAGCGGGTGATTGACAAACTGAGAGTGTACACGATCTCCGATCAGGATGACAGCGGAATATGGATGAGGGGGACCTTCCCGGATTTGTTCTACATCGTCAGCCCTGGTGGCTACGGAAGTGCTACCTGGAGTGCAATCAATCAGGTTGGGCCGGGCATGAAGAATGAAGTGATAAGCAACCGCTGGTTAGCAGAGAACATCCAGCAGGGCCATGGCCCGCTTGGTGTCCTGTATCCGGATGTAGCGTATGGAATGGAAGGAGATACGCCGTCCTGGTTGAATTTGGTCCCGAATGGATTGAATGCCCCGGAGCATCCTGACTGGGGCGGATGGGGCGGCCGTTACGAATTGTATCGACCTGAGTATGCATCCCTGGATACAGGAGGCTTTACGGGTGGTGTGCCTGTGGAACCCGAACCACGAGCAGTGTGGACGAATGCGGTTGATCGATGGTCCCCATACGTCGCGAGAGAGTATGGCCGGACGATTTTACCGGATTCGGCGGCCATTTCAAGTAACAAGGCTACCCTGTGGAGATGGAGAGAGGATTTCCAGAATGATTTTGCTGCTCGGATGGACTGGTGCACGAAATCCTATAAAGAAGCCAACCATCCGCCTGTTCCTGTTTTAGCTCATCCCGCAAGGATCACGGTAGAATCCGGCGAGATGTTCTGCCTGGATGCCCGCGGGAGCACTGACCCTGATGGGGACAATCTCAGTTTCGTCTGGTATCACTATCCTGAGGCCGGTTTGTACAAGAAGCTGATACCAATCGGTGGAGCGGACAATTTGGACAGATTGTCGGTGACCGCCCCCGTGGTTGAAAGAAGAGAGACAGTCCATTTTATCCTGAAGGTCACGGACAAGGGGAGACCACCATTGTCCCGATATGAGCGGGTGATTATGACTGTATTACCAAGATGATGCGTGCATGTCGTTTCACAAGAGACGTCAAGCCGGTCCTACGGCAATCAGCCACAAGACAATTGAGATGCGTGTACATCCATGGCGAACAAAGGTGGAACAATGAAACAGTTCTTGCTCTTCGTCGCTTTTCTGTTTGTGTTGAGCTTCGGTGCTCTTGCTCAGAAGATTGTCAAATATGCCCCGCGGGGATTTGACTCGTTACGAACCGGCATACCGCACGGGACAATCGATTCCATCCACTATGCGTCAAAGACGGTTGGGACGACACGCAAGGCTCTCGTGTATACTCCTCCGGGGTTCTCAAAAAGCGGGAAATACCCCGTGCTGTATCTCCTGCACGGTATTGGCGGCGACGAGAAGGAATGGCTCAATGGAGGGCAACCCCAGGTGATCCTGGACAATCTGTACGCTGAAAACGCTCTCGAACCGATGATTGTCGTCATGCCCAACGGTCGGGCGATGAAGGACGACCGGGCAATCGGGAATATCTTTGACAGCGTTAAGGTCCAGGCGTTTTCGACGTTTGAAAGGGATTTGCTTGACGATCTGATTCCGTTCATAGAAAAGACATATCCGGTCCAGAGCGACCGGGAACATCGTGCGGTTGCAGGGTCGTCCATGGGCGGCGGACAGTCGTTGAACTTTGGACTCGGCAACCTCAATGAGATTGCATGGATTGGAGGTTTCTCATCTGCGCCAAATACAAAGAAGCCTGAATTGCTTCTACCAAATCCCGACGAAGCAAAAGCGAAGCTGAAGCTGCTCTGGATTTCGGTCGGCGACAATGACGGTCTGATCACCTTCAGTCAACGCACCCACGAGTACCTGGACGCACACAGCGTCCCGCATATTTTTTATGTCGAGCCCGGCGTTCATGATTTCAAGGTCTGGAAGAATGATTTGTACATGTTTGCCAGGTTGATCTTCAAACCCGTGGACGTTTCGACATTGCCCCAGTACAGTGTGGTGGGCATTCCAGCTTCAACGATTGTCAGGGGGGCGAAGTATCCTCGAATTCTCCCGGACAACCGGGTGCTCTTTCGCGTCAAGGCCCCCGATGCCCGGAAGGTTCAGGTCGATTTGTTGAAGAAATACGACATGGTGAAAGATACCGCGGGAGTGTGGGAGGCAACGACCGACCCGATCGTCGAGGGCTTCCACTATTACTCTCTGTTGATCGATAGTGTCGCGGTTGCCGATCCGTCAAGCGAAACTTTCTTTGGCATGGGAAGATGGGCAAGCGGCATAGAGATAACCGAAAAGGGAGTTGATTTCTACATGACAAAAGATGTTCCCCATGGGGACATCAGAATGATACAATACTATTCAGAGGTCACAAAATCGTGGAGAAGGGCATTCGTCTACACTCCGCCGGGGTATGACAAGAATCTGAACGAACGGTATCCGGTTCTCTATCTCCAGCATGGTGGCGGGGAAGATGAAACAGGATGGCCCAATCAGGGGCGTGTGAATAACATTATGGATAATCTCATAGCGGAGGGGAAAGCGAAACCGATGTTGATCGTCATGGACAGAGGCTATGCCGTAGATCCCAATGCTCCCCCCAGCAAGCAGGAACCAGGACCTAGACCAATCTTGCAGCCCAATACCACCCTGACGGCGGTATTTGTCAATGAGATTATTCCGACCATAGATAAGAAGTTTCGGACAATTGGCGACCGCGAACATCGGGCCATGGCGGGACTTTCGATGGGAGGCTTCCAGTCGTTTCAGATCACTATGAGCAATCTTGACAAATTCGCCTCTGTGGGTGGATTCAGCGGAGCGGGATTCATCCCGCCGGGCAGCGATATAACAAAAATGTACAATGGAATCTGGGCGGATGCCGAATCATTCAATAAGAAAGTGAAACTCGTCTACATCAGCATCGGCACTGCTGAACCGGAAAGGATGTACAAGGGTGTCAATAACCTTCACCAAGAGTTGGAAAAGGCCGGCATCCAGCATGTCTACTATGAGTCTCCGGGGACCTCGCATGAGTGGCTGACGTGGAGAAGGTCTCTCAAACAGTTCGCGAGTCTGCTTTTCAAATAGCCGGAAGCACTTTCATTGACCGAGACGGAGCGTACTACTATGAATAGCATATGCGGTCTATTGAATCGGGAGCGTTACCGTCGACTGAAGAAATGGGGACTGTTTATAGTCTCCGTATTGGTCACTGGTTCAATGCTGGTCAATGGCGTCCAGGCACAAACGCCGAAACAGCCGGTACCCGCACCGTCAGACGTAAGCGGAGCCCAATATTCCCGTATTCTTTCCGACCACAGGGTGATCTTCCAGGTCGAAGCTCCCTGTGCGATGAAGGTACAGATTGATCTGGGCAAGTTGCCGTCGCGCGGCGGAGATATCAGTAGACGAAAGAACATGCCATGAAACCGTTCCTTTTGAGCATCGTTGTGTCTGTCGTTGTTCTCTTCAGCCCAGTCCGCGCACAGGATAAACTCTACAACAACACTTTTCCGCTGGGTGACGTCACTTTGCTGGACGGCCCGTTCAAACATGCCCGGGATCTGAATATTCAAGTCCTTCTGCGCTATGATGTTGATCGTTTGTTGGCCCCCTATCGCCGGGAAGCCGGCTTGCCACCCAAAGCCGTAAGCTTCCCGAACTGGGATGGACTTGACGGACATATTGGTGGGCATTATCTATCGGCGCTGGCAATGAATTATGCGGCTACTCACAACATGGAGTGCAAGAAGCGTCTGGAATACATCATCTCCGAACTCAAGGCATGTCAGGCTGCAAACGCTGTACGCTATCCGGAGTGGGGGGTGGGTTATGTTGGTGGATTCCCCAAGAGTCATGACATTTGGTCCACGTTGAAACATGGGGATTTTGCTGCATACCGTGCGTCGTGGGCGCCATGGTACAATCTGCACAAGATGTATGCGGGATTACGGGATGCATGGCTCTACGCCGGGAACGACGACGCCAATGTCATATTTCGAAAATTCTGCGACTGGGGTATAACGGTCACTTCCGCGCTGTCAGATTCTCAAATGCAGACGATGCTTGAGATGGAACATGGCGGCATGGATGAGAGTTTTGCGGATGCATATCAGATGACAGGTGAGACAAAATATCTTGTCGCGGCGAAGCGCTTTTCCCACAGAATGTTGCTTGATGCGATGGCAGAAAGAAATGATAATCTTGATAATAAGCATGCGAATACGCAGATCCCCAAAGTGATCGGTTTTCAACGAATCGCCGAGCTTACCCATGATGGGAAATACAACAAGGCAGCGACATTCTTTTGGGAAACAGTGACGCGAAATCGAAGCCTTGCGTTTGGGGGGAATAGCAGGAGAGAGTTTTTCCCCAGTGACGCTGCATGCGGCGACTTTGTCAATGATGTTGAAGGTCCGGAGTCATGCAATTCCTACAATATGCTCAAGTTAACGGAGGATCTCTTCAGAGCAAACCCTTTAGCAGAATATGCAGACTATTACGAACGAACATTATACAATCATATACTCTCCACTCAGCATCCGGTACACGGTGGCTTTGTGTATTTCACCCCGGCGCGCCCCCGTCACTATAGAGTATATTCCGCCCCCAATGAAGCGATGTGGTGTTGTGTCGGGACCGGCATGGAAAACCACGGGAAACATAATCAGTTTGTGTACACTCATCAGAATGACTCCTTGTTTGTCAACCTCTTTGTTGCATCGCAATTGCACTGGAGGGAAAAGGGAGTGACAATCAGACAGGAGACTGCATTTCCGTATCAAGAGCAAACGAGATTACTCGTCACTGAAGGGTCCTCACGCTTTCGATTGATGGTTCGCTACCCAGCGTGGGTGAGAGAAGGGGCGCTCACCATCGATGTCAATGGAGTCCGCGTGTCCTCTACGTGTCACCCCTCATCGTATGTCGGCATTGATCGGCTATGGACGGCAGGCGACGTGGTGCAGATCGTTCTGCCGATGCAGAATACCATCGCGTCTCTCCCTCATGTGCCGAACTATATCGCGTTCATGCATGGCCCGATTCTACTTGCGGCGAAAACAGGTACCGAGGACCTGGCGGGTCTCGTTGCAGACGCGAGCAGATGGGGACAAATTGCCGGCGGAAAGAGGCTTCCTCTTGAGAAAGCTCCCGTGATCATAGAAGATGAAATGTCCAGATTGTCAGATGCGTTGGTGCCAGTCGAGGGCACCTCCCTGACGTTCAGGGTTCCCGGACTGCGAATGATTAATCCTCTCGTGGTCGTCCTGGAGCCGTTCTTTCAAATCCATGATGCGAGGTACATGATGTATTGGATGGCCTTGACAAATACACAATACCGTTCTTATCTCGACTCGATAGCGGCAGGGGAAAAAGAAAAGCTGGCTCTCCAAGAGCGTACCATAGACTTTGTGGTCACAGGCAAGCAGCAGCCCGAGGTTGACCACGCAATGCAGAGTTCGAATTCAAATTCCGGGTCGAATATGGATGAATTCTGGCGGGATGCCGTCAACGGAGGCTATTTCAGTTATAGCCTGGCCACAAATCGTGAAACCGACGCGAGTCTTATGGTGCGCTACTGGGGAAATGAATGGGGAAGCAGGAAGTTTGACATCTCCATCGATGATGAGAAATTGCTTACGGAGGATAACACGGGAAGGTGGTATCAGTCGAAGTTTGTGGAAGTAACATATGCTATTCCGGCGTCGATGGTCAAAGGCAAAGATCACATGAGACTGAGATTCCTGGCGCTTCCGGGCAATACAGCAGGTGCTGTCTATGGTATCCGCTTGGTGAGAGAGAAAGCCGCAGCAGGAAGGGAGTAAAGACACATTGCAGTTCACCTCGTTCTCAACAGCATAATGGAGTCTCCGATGAAATACTATGGCCTTCTGTTCGCCATGTTGACGCTCGTATGTGCCGTGACGTGCTTTGCGTCTGAGCTGGATGGAAAGTGGACGGGCAAGATGCAGGGACCGAACGGAGATTCGGAGATCACCTTCACCTTTAAAGTCAGTGGCGACACGCTTTCGGGCTCGGTGGGGAGTCCGATGGGCGATCTGCCGATCTCAAACGGCAAGGTCAAAGAAAACACGTTTTCGTTCGATGTCTCAATGGGAGAGATGGTGATCAGCCATCTGTGCACAGTTGATGGTGAGACGATTGTGATGAAGGTCAACGGGTTTGGCGGAGAGCCAATGGAGATGGTCTTGCGACGCGTCGTTGCGGCGAAGTAGTGGTTTCTGTGGCTCATTGCGCTCCTCATTTCGAACGGAGTGCAGTGGACTTTTGGTCAGACGTCATATCCCGGTTGTCTGGTTCTGATGCAACCGTTTTCAGAAATAGGTATCGCATAGCATTAGCACTTACCGGATGGAGCCATTCTTCTGCGGCGGTTCGAGTCGAGAGCGGATTGCTGCAGGGAACATCTGATGACGGGGTGACGGTCTACAGAGGCGTTCCATTCATCCGATTTGCCGTACATCTTTGATAATCTGAAGCAGACGCCGCGACCGTGGACTGCGGATGACGCGAAGATCGCGGAGACCATGTCGGGTTATTGGGCGAATTTCATCGCAACGGGAGATCCCAATGGGGGGGATTGACAGCGTGGCAGACAGTCAGAGAAACACCTGCGGAGACGATGGAACTAGGCGATAGGATGGGGGGTTTGTGATGAAAGGGTATTTTTGTCGGTAGAAGGCTCTGACGCCACCTGCAGTGAGAAGATAGATCACATCGAACGCTAATTCCCTTCGGCCAGTTGTCGATACAGGACCGAATCGAGCTCCTGCAACCCGGTGATGCCGTACAGGTGGTTGGCCGAAATCCACGGCAGCCAGAACCGGTGTCCACCGACGCCGCGGCCGGGCCCGCCCGGACCCATGCTGCCAGCCTTCCTGCTGCCATCCGATGCCTTTCATGTCATACAGACGTCCCGGAAGAGCGACCATGGATTTCGTGTCGTGCAGCAGGACCCGCGCGACATCAAGGTAATGCTGGTCCTTCGTGTACGTTGTACAGCTTCGCATAACGAGGGCACGGCCCAATCCAGGTACTCATCCACGCTTCCGGCGACGCGCGCCGTTATTCCCTGAACACCGATCGTCGGCACGCCTTTCTTCCAGTGGAGCTGTGCGTCGTCCGCGTCGAGCGGCATCGGCAGGTTCCAGATCCAGATCCAGCTTTCGGAGAAGTCCGCAGCCGCCTTCGCGCGTTCCAACCATTTGGGTTCTTTGGTTGAGTCATAGAGACTCAGAATAGGCTTCCATGCTCAGCATCCCGGCTTCCTTGTCGGTAATATTCGGATTGTCGCTGGCACCTCCGACGAAGAGCCCCCGCGTTCCCCAGTTTGCCCAAACGTATTCTGCCGCGCGGATGGCTGCCTGCCTGTACTTAGGATCGCCTGTCTCTTCGGTCATCATAACCAGCAGCGGTACGGGACAGTAGCTCGTCGTTCCCGTCGACTCCGCGACCTCGTTGCTTCCGGGTTTCCACCGTCGAGGGAATGATCCATCCTCCCTTTGCTGCAGGATCAGCCAGTCCACGTAGGATCTTGACCCAGTTGAACCATTCCGGATGCTGGCGGCCGAGGGAGCGCTCACGCCGGTATGCCCGCATCAGCACGCGCATATCTTCCGTGGCGTTTCGCAGCCAGGGGGCGAGCCAGATGTGCCGTCCCAGGGTTTTCCGGTTGCTAGATCGTAACCGGTCGCCTGAAGCGGCACTGTCGGAAGGGCCTGGATCATGGACGAGATAATGGCCAGGCCGATCTGGCGCATCTTTTGTCCACGCTCGGTACTGTCGCGATCGCCTTCGCGCAACAACTGGTCCGCGCACTCGATGTTCTTGCCTACGAAGCCCATCGCCGCCATCGTCCAATTCCATTGCGGGCGGTTCGTATCAAATGTGGCGACTGCAAAAGGAATGGCGGTGCGCCCGTCGATGGTGGCGGCCTGAGCGGCCAGGTGGTCCGTCAGAACGCGGCGCATCTGCTCGACGTCAATGGTGGTGACCGCGGGCTTCAAAATGCTCCACGCCCATCGCCACGAGTTTCGAGTCACGTCTCGAAACGACTCGTTGCGTCCGAATCGAAAACTCACTTCGTAGCTGTGAGCGACTCCCTGAGCGATCGGATGGAAGCGTCGAATCCATCGTGGTTGCGCCGGTGCGTCCGGGCCGAACGCGTACATGCTCGCCGTGCCGGGAAACTGGAAACCAAACTCGATTGGACTCCCGTCGGCCTGCCATGCCCCCAGCACGCCGAATTGAAACCTCGCATCGGTCATCACATCTTTCGAAAGTTTCGTCTCTTCGACAGTCGATTCGCCTCGCGGTGAAGGATCGAGCATAGCCACCGAGGAGCCGTTGCTGAACGAAAGGGCGAACAGAGGAGCCGGGAGAATATCCTCGCGCATGAGGAATCTCCGCGCTGCATAGTTCAGCGTGCCGCCGGGCGAGCGGTCGCCATTGTACGTAGGGTCACCGTACAACGCACCAGGAGCCAGGCAATTCACATCAGACCAGTGCACGGAAGGATCGACCGTGAGCACGATAGACGGAGTTGAAACCGCCCGGAGCGTTTCCCACCACTTCCACGTTCCTGCGCACCGAAACCACTGCTCCGCTCAGGCTCCACAGGTCCCGCACACGAAAAACAACATTTTCGCCGTATGCGATTTCAGCGCGGGCATCGATATCGGAGTCCGATTGCTGGACCGTCTTGTATCCGGCTGCAAGCTCGCGAATGTCCTCTTCCGCCCGAAACACTTCGAGCCTCGCGGGCTTCTGTTGCGTCAGGCGCGGAGCACCGCCGCCGGAGATTTCGATGCCCCAATCGCCCCCGGCGTCGCGGACGAACGAGACCGTTGCCCCGGTCTGCAAACGTCCAAGGTCCACTCGATTGCCTTGTTGTGCGAACGCCGCCGATACTGTCAGACATAACCCGAGCATTACACATTTGCCGAACATCTGGATATCCCGAATTTGCATGGAGTTCACTCACCATTCCAGGAACGTGTGTTGAAACGGAATATACATTTTCTCCGTCGCAAGTCAACAGTATTTGTTTGAAATTCCATGACATTTCTGAAGTGTTCCATCTCCGAAGGACCATAGGGATTCAATTCTGACCGGACCTCAATGTTGGTACGAGTGCTGAGTTTGCCATTTGTTTTCCTCTGTTTGCAGTTGACTTTCTCCTGCTGACGTACGAGAGTTCCTCTGCCACGACTGAAAAAGGATGATCCAGTTCATTGTGACTCATCATCCCACCTCTGAATGGGCTGCACAGCGGTTGAGAGACGCATGCTGAGAGATCGAGCCACCTACGTTCTTCATATGTTATCAGGACAGGAAGTTCGGCCAGGGTTTCACTTATACCGAGAGGGCGCTTGGCATCCGTCCAATCCTGACCGCATATCTTTCATCCCGGCAGAAGGCTATGCCGAAAGAAAAGACGCACCAGAACCGTAAGAAGTCCAGGCGGGAAGAGGAGATCGTCACAGTGGCAGTGGTGAACGGACTGCACCAGCTCTACAGCAAAAAAGGCGCGTCGAATACATCCGGTCTTTTGTTCAGCGGATCGTGCCTTTGCGCTCAGGGGAAGACTGTGACCTTCGCTCTAGGGAGGTCAACCTGCGCCGGGTGGGATTTTGAATGCGGACAGGCCTTCGACAGACATGCAAAAGAACGTTGATGCGTGATGCCAGATGAACCATACCAGAGGATGGCTCGTCGTACTTGATTTTGCGCCAGAGAATATCGTACTTACACGAGTAAGTAATCGAGAAAGTGAGTGCACCTTGGGGTTCTCCACTCAAGCTGATATCGCAAGGAAACTTGACGTTTCACGCGTAACGGTTTCGAAAGCCCTTCGGAACCATCCCGATATTTCTCAGGAGATGAAGAGGCGCGTGAAAGGGATGGCCGAGGAAGTGGGATATATTCCCAACCTTATCGCCAAGAACCTCACGTCAAAAAAGACTCTGACCATCGGCATCGTGGTCCCCGATTTGGAAAACAGTTTCTTCTCGTATGCGGTAGACAGTATGATCGACGCTGCCGCGGAGCATCACTACCATGCGATTCTTACAGTGTCACGAGAGAACGAACAGATTGAGAAGGAAAATGTTGAGAGTCTGATTGGAATGCGCGTCGACGGATTGCTCGTCTGTGTTTCTCAACGTACGTCCGATCCTGGTGTAATTGATGAAGTGAAGAAGAAGAGTATTCCTCTGGTTTTCTTCGATCGCGATCTCGAAGAGATGGATTGCGGGAGCGTCACATTCAATGACGCCAGTGGAGCTTTCGACGCTCTCGATCAAGTCATCAAGAATGGTTACTCACGCATTGCGCATTTTGCAGGGTACGGAAATGTGAGCATCGGCCGAAAGCGCTGTGAAGGTTATCGGAACGCCATGGAACACAATGGATTGGATATTGATTCGGCATGGATTCTTGAAGGTGGCTTCGAAATAGAGGACGGATACTATTCTTTCATGAGGTTGTACCAGAGGAAGACACTACCTGAGATAATTCTTGCAGTAAACGACCGTGTTGCCTTCGGCGCATACAAAGCCATAAAAGACGTCGGCATGGACATTCCGAACGATATCGGTATTATGGGATTCGGATTCCGCGAAACCGCAGAGATGTTCTCTCCGTCTCTCTCAATCATTCATCAGGATCCTCGGAAATTGGGGACTGTCGCACTGGAATTGCTCATCGAAGAAATGGATGGCATGAGAAAGAACAGGCCTCGGAAGGTCATTCTTGAAGAAGAGTTCATCTGGAATAAATCAATTCTCAAGAAGGAGTAGTGGGACCGTCCTATGAAAACAATCATTGTTGCCGGGGCCGGAGGATTTATCGGTGGCCATTTGACAAAAGCGCTGAACACCATGGGACACAAAGTCCGCGCAGTCGACATAAAGCCGCTGAACACGTGGTACCAGGTCCACCCCGGTGTGGATAACTTGGTCCTCGATCTACGGGACAAACAGAACTGCCATCAAGCAGTGAACGGCTGCAACGAGGTCTTCAATCTCGCGGCAGATATGGGCGGAATGGGCTTTATTGAGACCCACAAAGCGGCATGCATGCTGAGCGTCTTAATCAACACACATATGCTGATGGCGTCAAAGGACTGCGGGATTGACCGGTTCTTCTATGCTTCCTCGGCGTGTGTGTATAACGGAGAAAAACAAACAGATGCCGACAATCCCGGACTGAAAGAATCCGACGCGTATCCGGCGCTCGCTGAAGATGGATATGGTTGGGAGAAGTTGTTTAGTGAGCGCATGTGTCGTCATTTTTCCGAAGACTTCGGTCTGCTCACGCGAGTTGCCCGATTCCACAATGTGTTTGGGCCGTTTGGCACGTACGATGGCGGCAGGGAAAAGGCCCCCGCAGCCATTTGCAGGAAGGTCATTGAGGGGAGACTTCTGGGGATCAGAGATATTGTGATATGGGGAGACGGGCATCAAACGCGGAGTTTCATGTATATCGACGACTGCGTCAAGGGGATTCTCGATATCATGGAGAGCGAAATCACGGAACCGATCAACCTCGGCAGCAGTGAAATGGTTTCCATCAACCGCCTGGTCGATTATGTGGAAGAGATTGCGGGGTATTCGCTGAAAAGAGGATATGATCTTGATGCTCCGAAAGGCGTACGCGGAAGAAACAGCGACAACACGTTGATCAGGCACTATCTTGGCTGGGAACCATCTATCCCGCTCATAGACGGACTTAGAAGAACATATGAGTGGATCCTTCAAGAAATGATCAAGAACAAAGGAAAAGATACGAAGAAAACTGTATTCAACGAAGCATAGAACAGCGAAGCGACTCTTTTCATGGATAAGAAGGTCCTCGTCAGTGGTTGCTACGATCTTCTGCACGCCGGTCACATTGCGTTCTTCAAAACAGCCGCCCAGTTTGGGAGACTCCATGTGGCTGTCGGTGCGGATGAGAATATCCGCCTCCTGAAAGGAAAGGCCCCACACTTTTCACAGGAAGAGCGCGTTTACATGGTCAACTCCGTCCGCTATGTCGAGCAGGCCTTCGTTGCGGCAGGTTCGGGCATGCTGGATTTCGAACCGGACATGAGGCGCATCAGACCTGATGTTTTCATTGTGAACCGTGATGGTCATACCCCTGACAAAAGAGCGCTGTGCAGGAAGCTTGGTATTGAATACACCATCCTGGAGAGGATTCCGGAGCCCGGGCTTCCGACACGCGCAAGTTCGTCGACAAAGCGGGATCTACAGTTCCCGTACAGGATTTGCCTTGCCGGCGGTTGGATGGATCAACCGTGGGTTTCGGAGATACACCCCGGCACCGTGGTCGTTGTTCAACTGTGGCCAACCATCGCATTCCATGACCGTTCAGGCATGGCGACAAGTTCAAGAAAGATCGCACGTGAAATCTGGGGAAACGAGATTCCCTGTGGTGATCCTCTTGCCAATGCGAAGCTTCTGTTCGGCGCGGAGAATCCCCCGGGCTCAGAGTACATATCGGGCTCCCAGGATCACATTGGTTTGCTCAACCCGGGCATAAGCCGTCTCTATTATGAAGGCAAATATTGGCCCAGCCAGATTGATTCTACAAGAGACAAAGACATCTGCGAATGGCTTTCTCACACAATTCACCTGATTCCCCTGACGCCACGGCCGGCCGAGTATGATCCCATCAAAGAGAAACACCTTTCTCTCGACTCTGTGAGAGAACTCGGGGAGGCGGGTGAACAATGCTGGAAAAGCATTCTCCGGAAAGACGCCGCAGGCTTGGGAGAATCGATGACCAGAACCTTTCTCGCCTGGAAACACATGCTGCCGCATACTGTTCCTGACTCTGTGATGCATGAGATGAAAACGAGACATATGCCTGACTCTTTGGGTGCGATCACATCCGGCAGCGGCGGTGGCTACGTCATTGCTGTGTCGGAGAAAGGAATTCCCGGTTCATTCAGAATCAAAGTCAGGTACTGAGAATGAAACGGTTCACAAGGTACTGCAAGACGCTGCAACCCGCAGATGATGCCGACGTGATCAATACTACACAGCACTCCACGCAATGGGAAACGCGTGGCCCGAAGGACATCGTTGTCGATGACAAGGCTTCCGCACTAAAGTATCCACTGCAAAAGAAGAAGTCACTATGGCTCTGTCAAAGATGTTCAAGGCCGAGGATGGCAAAGACTACCTCTTCACGTTCGCGCTCGTCAGCACATTGTTCCTGTTATGGGGAATCTGCAATGGCATGATCGATGTGATGGACAAACACTTTCAGGATCATTTGCATTTGACGAAAGCGCAATCGGCGTGGGTACAGTTTGCGCACTATTTAGGGTATCTCCTGATGGCCATGCCGGCGAGCTGGCTGGCGCGCACACTCGGATATAAGGGAGGCATCATCTCAGGGCTGTTACTTGTGGCTCTGGGTGGGTTCTGGTTTGTTCCTGCTACGTATATTGCGTCGTTCTGGGCTTTCCTGCTCGGTGTATGCATCATCGCAATGGGATTGACAATTCTCGAAACGGTCGCCAATCCTTACACTACAGTTCTCGGCCCGAAACAGTACGCAGCAGCGCGAATCAATTTTGCGCAGTCGTTTAACGGGGTTGGTTGGATTTTCGGACCAATCATCGGGGGAGTGTTCTTCTATTCTGCGGGCGGCGCAGAGGTTGCCCAAGGCCAACTCTACATCCCATACCTCGCCGTGGCGGTGATCGTCATTCTGATGTCTGTTGTCTTCTACTTCGCTCACGTGCCTGAACTGAACACGGAGGATGTGTATCACGTCGATGATGCGAAGGCCTCAAACGTCGGGCGTTCCATCTGGTCACATCCGCATTTCGTGGGTGCGGTTGCGGCGCAATTCTTCTATGTGGCGGCGCAGGCGGGCATCTTCAGTTTCTTCATCAACTACATCGTTGAAGAAATGCCGTCCATATCACTCGGGCTCTCGAGCAGTTGGTTCTTCAAAGAGCGCGCAGTGTTGCGCAACGGCGCCCACTATGTGAATGAACAGGGTGCGACATTTTTGCTCGGCACAATAGGATTTCCGCTTTTCCTGCTCGGACGTGTTACGGGAGCGGCGATTCTGCGGAAAGTGAAGGCGCATCGTGCGATCGGGACGTATGCGATTGCTAACGTGCTTCTCTGCGGCGTGGTCACCCTGAGGCTTGGATGGGGTTCAGTTGCTGCCATGTTTCTGAGTTTCTTCTTCATGTCCATTATGTTTCCGACCATCTTTGCCCTAGGCATTTACGGCCTTGGCGTACAGGCAAAGAGAGCCTCGGGTTTCATCGTCATGGCTATTATCGGTGGCGCGATCGTCCCGAAACTTATGGGCTACATCGGCGATGTTCTGAACATGTCTATCGGCTTCATTGTCCCGCTTGGTTGCTTTGCGCTCGTCGCGATCTATGGCTATTCGTGGCCTGCACTGAGCAAGGCGGAATCGCTGGGGACAGTTCCGGACGTCAAGGGGCACTGAAGGACAGGGCAGTCCGATGGGGAATTGTCATTGTCATCAAAGGAAGGCACCTCGTGCGTGGCTCATTCCTGACGCAGAAGTGGGAGGGGGCAATCAGTTCTTGCCGAATACGACCGTAATACATCTTGAATTTGGTCTTGGAACTGGGACTTATTCCATCTGACCATTGAAGGGCCGATATTTTACTCTGGAGAGCATACCCCACCTTCAGAGTAGACATGATTATCTTCCTCGCCACCCCGCTCCGTTTCTTTCTTCGTGCCTCCGGCAAGAAAAGGATTATACTCTCTGAAATGCGATGCTCAAGCAGGAAAACGACATTTGAACACGCTCCGGCGAATTGTTGAAGCTCGATATCTCGCCGAGCACAGAGACTATTTGAAAGATTCTACAAGCCTTCAGGCGGAGGGGGAAGATTCGGAGTTCACGAACCCGGAAGAAATTCCTGGAAGCACAGACGCAATTCATTTACGCAATGGACATTTTCACCGTCGATTGCTGGGGAAACGGGTTCATATCTTCGCCATCATCTCACACAAACAAGGGAGATTATGCAGTTTTCTCTTGCTTTTGTGAATTTTGGTGAGTAAAATTGAAACGGTTCAATCGTTTTATAGGTTTTTGCTTCATTCCTTGTTCGTCTCATTGTCACACGCTCTTGTTTGTGCGGGATACGGCAATTTGGATCTGAAGACTACGATTTTCCGGCCTTTTTTGCCTTTTCGTATCTTCTGAACGGGATATGGATGGGCACAAGGAGCATTACGTGAAAAGAATCACCATCGAAGATGTCGCCCGGCGTGCCCGCGTTTCCAAGGGCACCGTTTCTGCGGTCATCAATGCAAAGAATTCTGTCAAGGCGGGCACAAGAGATCATATTCTGGAGATCATGAAAGAACTCAATTTTCGCCCGAAAGGTGTCGCGCGGAATTTGAAGAACGGAACCCAGGACAAGAGTATCGGGGTCATCATCAAGGATATGAATTATCCCTTTTATACGTCGATCGCTGCAGGTGTCAAAGAGTATGCGAAGAGCAAGGGATATTCTGTCATTGTGGCAAGCTCGGACGACGACCACACGTGCGAGAAACAGCTGTCGCATCTCTTTTCCACAAAGGACATCAAAGGGACGATCATCGCGCCGATCGTTCAGGGCACCGCGGAGATCGAGCATCTCTTCAAACTGAAGATGATCAACTATCCGTTTGTGCTGTTGGAGGACGTGCGGGGCATACAGGCGAACGTCGTCGCAGTCGACAACATCAAGGCCATCAAACGGGCGGTGAAGTATTTGATCGGTGCCGGTCACTCAAAGATTGTTCATTTTGCCGGACCCCCGCAGTCGTCGCACACCCAGGAGCGGATTGAAGGCTTTCGCTATGCCTTCAGCGAAAGCACACTGGCGTTCAACAAAGACATGATCGTGTCTGTCGGCTCCCACTATGATGAATGCTATGCAGAAGACGCGTGGAGTACTTCAAGAACAGGAACCGGCAGGACTACCCGACAGCAATCGTCTGTTTCAACGACCACCAGGCGCTTGCCGTCATGCTGGCGTTGAAAGAACTGAGCATCCGCGTCCCGGAGGATATTTCCATTGTCGGCAACGATGATATCTACTATGCGAAGATCTATCCCGTTCCGTTGACGACGATTCGATCCCCCCACGAGGAAATCGGCAGACGTGCCGCGGAGATCCTTATACGCAGCATTGAATCTTCGACGTTGTTGCCGGTTGAGCGCGTTGTGCTGGACACGGAGTTCGTAATCAGAGAGTCGTCCAGGGTGCTGAACGGCTAGACGCGTGGTGCCCATTCCGTCTATTCAGTGAAAAGAACATTACGAAAGCATGAACATGGTGACGAGGTTTTTCCCCGGCGTTGATACAGCAGATCCCTACGAGGGCAAAGACTCCAGGAATCCGCTCGCTTTTAAGTACTACGACAAGCACCAGCGTGTCGGGAAGAAGACGATGGCGGAACATCTTCGTTTCTCCGTTGCGTACTGGCACACGTTGATGGGGAACGGCAGCGATATGTTCGGCGGCCCGAGTTTCACAAGGGAATGGCGCGCCGCCGCCGATCCGCTTGACCGCGCCAAAGCGACTCTGGAAGCCGCCTTCGAACTATTTCAAAAGCTCGGTGTCGAATACTACTGCTTCCATGATCGCGACATCGCTCCGGAAGGCGGCAACTTCGCCGAAACCTGCCGCAATCTGGATGTGATTGTGCAACGTGCGAAGGAACTCCAGAAGCAGACCGGCATCAAGGTGCTCTGGGGGACGGCAAACCTCTTTGGCAATCCCATCTACTCCCAGGGCGCGGCGACCAGCCCCAATGCCCATGTCATGGCACTCGCAGCCGCACAGGTGAAACATGCACTCGATGCCACACAAGAACTTGGCGGTGAAAATTATGTCTTCTGGGGCGGGCGGGAAGGGTATGAGACTCTGCTGAATACTGATATCAAGCAAGAGCAGCAGCAGATGGCACGGTTCCTCCAGATGGCGGTCGACTACAAACGGTCGATCGGATTCACAGGGCAATTCCTGATTGAACCCAAGCCCGCGGAGCCCACCAAGCATCAGTACGACTCTGACGCCGCGGCCACCCTCAATTTCCTCCGGCAGTACGATCTGCTCGATCATTTCAAGCTCAACATCGAGGCCAATCACGCCACTCTTGCAGGACACTCTTTTGAGCATGAGCTTTCGGTTGCGTCAGCTGCGGGTAAGCTGGGCAGTGTCGATGCCAACCGCGGTGATATGTTGCTTGGATGGGATACGGATCAGTTCCCCACCGATCTGTACAGCACTACGATGGCGATGCTCGTCATTCTGAATCAGAACGGCCTGGGAACAGGGGGCCTGAATTTTGACGCCAAAGTACGGCGCAGTTCCACCGACCCGTCGGATCTCCTCTACGCCCATATCGGTGGCATGGATGCCTTCGCCCGTGGCCTCATCATTGCACAGCGGATCATTGATGATGAGGTCCTGAGCAATTTTGTTACGGAACGATACAGCAGCTTTCGGGCGGGATTTGGAGCTCACATCATGGCCGGCCAGACCGGATTGGCGGATATCGAGAAATGGGTCCTTTCGCAGCCCCCTCCGGTGCTGCACAGCGGCCGCCAGGAAATGCTCGAGAATATCATCAATGCCTATGTGCAGTAGCAGGACCTGAGAAGACCGTCTCAACCTGACGACGAATACGGATTACCGTTACGCTGAAAATGATTTCAGCGATCTGTAATCCGTAATCAGTTTCCGGGGATGACATGGCAAGAGAAAAGACCGTGAACAGACCGAAGATCCTCCTCCTGATATCCGGCGTGCTTGCTGCATTGGTTGCAGCCGACTGCACCGGAGAAACCGGCCAACCCGCACGTGAGGAGGTGTTCACGAATCCGGTTCTTGCGGGTTTCTATCCCGACCCGAGTATCTGCAAGGTCGGGAGCGACTACTTTCTGGTGAACTCCAGTTTTGCGTATTTCCCCGGCATTCCGATTTTCCGCAGCCGAGATCTGGTACACTGGAATCTCATCGGTCATGTGATGGATCGCGCCGGGCAATTGAACCTGGACAAGCAGGGAGTCTCGCGTGGACTGTTTGCACCTTCGATACGTTTCCATGCGGGGGTATTCTATGTGACCTGCACGCTCGTCGACATCGGAGGAAACTTCGTGGTCACGGCGCGGTCGCCACAGGGCCGCTGGTCCGACCCGGTCTGGATACCCGAGATCAACGGCATAGACCCCTCGATGTTCTTTGATGATGACGGAAAGGCGTACATACTCTATAATAGCATCCCGCCGGATGACAAGCCGCTGTACGACGGTCACAGGACCATTCGCATGTACGAGTTCGATACCGCGATGCTTAAGGTGATGGGCGCAGAGCACATACTCGTGAACGGCGGGACGGACATTTCAAAAAAACCGGTGTGGATCGAAGCCCCGCACATCTTCAAGAAAGACGGCTACTACTATTTGATCGCGGCCGAGGGGGGAACAGGCGATCAGCACTCCGAGGTTGTCTTCCGGAGCAGGGCAATTCAGGGGCCATATGTTCCGTTTGAGCACAACCCGATTCTGACCCAGAGGCATCTGGACCCGAAGAGGGAAGCGCCGATTACGTCGGCCGGGCATGCGGATTTCGTGCAAACCGAAAGCGGTGACTGGTGGGCGGTGTTCCTGGGGTGCAGGCCTTATCCACCGGTTGAGGGCGGGTTCTACAATACAGGGAGAGAGACGTTTCTTGCCCCTGTACGGTGGGAGGGCGGCTGGCCGATTATTACTTCCGGTGATGAGAAAGTACAGTACCGGTATCCTCTTCCCTCACCTCCCTCCACATCGCCGACGCAGCGATATAGCGGCAACGTCACACTGAGAGAGGATTTCGACAGAGAACCGCTCCATCCCGATTGGGTGTTCCTCAGAACACCGCATGAGAAATGGTATGATCTGCAGACGCGGAAAGGTTTTATGACGCTGAAGCTGCGCCCCGAAACATGTTCGGGCAGGATGAACCCGAGTTTCCTGGGCCGGCGTCAGCAGCATCTGCGGGGATCTGCAAGTACTGCGATGGACTTTTCGCCGGCCGCGGAGAATGAAAAAGCCGGCATCGTGATCTTCCAGAATGAGACGCACTTCTACTTTCTCTGCAAGTCTGTCATGAACAATGTGCCGGTGCTGCAACTCTTCAAGTCTGCCGCCGACAACGATGCTGACAATCGGATGGAGCTCCTTACTGCGCACCGCATCTCGCGAGAGGACGACAAGAAGATTCTGAGCTTGAAGATCGAGGCGCATGACAACACTTACGCGTTTTTCTACGGCGTTGGCGGGAATATCTGGCAGACGCTGAAAGACAGTGTTGACGCAACGTTTCTGAGTACAAGAGTTGCGGGCGGGTTCGTGGGTTGCATGTATGCTTTGTATGCCACTTCTCTCGGCCAGGCAACAACACGATCAGCGTACTACGATTGGTTTGAATACACTGGAAAAGACGAGGTGTACGACGGAGAGTACCGATGAGCTATGCAGATCTCAAGGGCAAGACTGTTCTTGTCACAGGCGGGGCAAGCGGAATTGGCTTCGCGGTGGCGAAGGCATTCGAAGCTGCCCGATCGCACGTGGTGATCGTTGGCCGGAACAGGGGAAAACTTGAACGTGCCGGAGGACAATTCGACACTCCTGTCCGTACGATCGTGTTTGACCTCAACAATATTGACCGGCTATCGGAGCTTGTTGCGCAAGCGGCCGATGCGAAAGGGGATATTGATGTCCTGGTAAACTGTGCGGGAATCAATCTGAAGAAGACATGCTCTTGCGACGTCGAATCAAGAATACGAAGACATCGTGCGAACAAACCAGACTTCCGTGTTTGCGCTGACACGGGAGGTGGCGAAATCGATGGTCGTTCGCGGCGCCGGGAGCATCATCATGATCAGCTCGATGGCGTCACAGTATGGAATTCCTGAGGTTGTCGCATATACTGCGTCCAAGTCTGCAATCGAGGGAATGACCCGGGCCCTTGCGGTTGAATGGTCTCCATCCGGAGTCCGGGTGAATTGCATCGCTCCCGGCTTCATTGCGACGCCGATGTCATCGAAGGCTCTCAAGGGTGATCCGGAAAGAAAAGCAAGAGTTCTTGCACGCACACCGATGGGAAGGTTGGGCGAGCCATCTGATGTGGCGAGCGCCGCGCTTTTCCTCGCCTCGTCGCACGCCAGGTACATTACAGGCGTCGTGTTGCCGGTAGATGGCGGCAACGCCATCGGGTTTTGACCGGATGCTATGGATTTGCTGAGAAACCGGTGAATAACAGAATATGCCACTAGAACAAACATGGAGATGGTTCGGTCCGCAGGACCCGATCAGTCTCACGGAAATACGGCAAACCGGTGCAACCGGCATTGTGACCGCCCTGCATCATATTCCAACCGGTGACGTCTGGCCGGTTGACGAGGTCACAAAACGAAAAGCCATGATTGAATCGGCAGGGATGAGATGGTCTGTCGTGGAAAGCCTCCCCGTGCACGAGGACATCAAGAAGAGTTCCGGCAAGTATCGTCAGTATATTGACAACTATATTCAGTCACTGCGCAACCTTGGGCGATGTGGCATCGACACGGTGTGCTATAACTTTATGCCTGTTCTTGATTGGTCGCGAACGGATCTACGCGTTGAGTACGAAGACGGGTCGATTACCACGAAGTTTGAAGCAATGGCCTTTGCCGCGTTCGACCTCTATCTGCTTAAGCGGACGAATGCAGCGAATGACTACAGCGAGGAACAACTTCGAAAAGTGGAGCGATACTTTCGATACCTGGCTGAAGAACAAAAGAGGCGGCTGACGGAAACGGTGTTGCTGGGCTTGCCCGGCTCATTGGAGGCCTATACTCTCGGCGGACTCAGGGAAGCGATTCGCCAGTATGACGGAATAGGAGAACACGAACTCCGGAACAGTCTGTGCTCATTCATCAAGGAAATCGTACCGGCGGCTGAAGAATCGGGCGTGCGCATGGCCGTGCATCCGGACGATCCGCCATGGTCGTTGCTTGGTCTGCCAAGAGTTGTGCGCAACAGTGAAGATGTTGAGCGCATTCTGGGGGTGATCGATACTCCTTCGAACGGGATTACATTGTGTACCGGATCATTCGGGGCGGGACATGCGAATGATCTGGTGGACATGGCGACACGATTTGCATACAGAATCAATTTCGTCCACCTGCGAAACGTCTCGCGGAACGACGAAGGCGACTTCCTCGAAGAGGACCACCTCGACGGCGACATCGACATGTACGGGGTCATGAAGGCGATTGTGCTGGAGCAGAAGCGTCGTGAAGACGATGGGGAAAAGGGCCGGCGCATCCCTTTTCGTCCCGACCACGGTCACTTGATGATACCGGATACTCACAAACAAGGTGTGTACCCCGGGTATTCACTCTTTGGCAGAATGAGAGGCCTTGCCGAGCTGCGTGGGCTTGAGCTCGGCATTCGACGATCGTTGGGATTATAGTACCGCACACCTTTCCAGGATGAAGGGATGGTGGTTCTGCGAGTGGTCGGTGAATTGATCAATCGCCTGGTGCCGGGATGGTGAGATCGACGTCATTGTTTCCATTCCGGAGATGAAAGAGCACTCTGAAGCCGGCGGATCCTCGAGAACGATGAAGATGATACTTCACAAATAGGGTGAGGACTGAAATCCCCATGTACACTCTAGGTTACGATATCGGCAGCTCGTCCATCAAGTGTGCGATCTTCGATTGTGCAAGCGGTAGAACGGTCGCTCATGGGTCATATCCTTCGGAGGAGATGCCCATACGTTCCCCCCGGCCGGGGTGGGCCGAGCAGGATCCGGAACAATGGTGGTCATATGTCGTGACACTGACCCGTCAGGTGTTGAAAGAGACCGAATGTGATGCCGGCGCAATCAAGGCTATCGGCATTTCATACCAGATGCATGGACTTGTACTTGTTGATGCAAAGCAGCGGGTGCTGCGACCCTCGATTATCTGGTGTGACAGTCGGGCTGTGGAGATCGGTCGGAAGGCCTTTGATGCACTGGGTCAGGAGTTCTGTCTGAAGCACTTGCTGAATTCGCCGGGCAACTTCACTGCTTCAAAGTTGCGTTGGGTGCAGCAGCATGAGCCGGACATTTACGGAAAAATCCATAAGGCCATGTTGCCCGGCGAGTTCATTGCGATGAAACTCACCGGTGAGATCACGACGACAATATCGGGATTGTCAGAAGGGATTTTTTGGGATTTTGAAGCCAACATCATCTCTTCGGCGATGCTGGAACACTACGGGATAGACAAACGTTTGCTCCCCGATATCCGCCCAACCTTTCGGCAGCCAGGGTCAGCTTACGAATGCTGCTGCGGAACAACTCGGACTACGGCCGGGAACCGCTGTAGCGTATCGTGCAGGCGATCAGCCAAACAACGCGTTTTCCTTGAATGTGCTGAACCCGGGTGAAGCCGCGGCAACTGCGGGAACGTCAGGTGTGGTGTATGGCGTCATTGACAGGATCGGTTATGACGGTAAATCACGGGTCAATCCGTTTGCCCACGTCAATTATGCAGCCAACCAGCCGCGGCTCGGGGTGCTTTTGTGCATCAACGGAACGGGTATTCTGAACTCCTGGCTTCGAAGGAATATTGCGGGTGGGATGAGTTACGCCGATATCAATGCTGCTGCCGCAGGTGTGGACATTGGCAGCGAGGGAGTGTCGATTCTGCCGTTCGGAAATGGCGCAGAACGCATTCTTGAGAATCGGGAAATCGGATGCCGGGTTGATGGGATTGATTTCAACAGGCATTCACGTGGCCACATATTCCGGGCAGCTCAGGAGGGGATCGCGTTCTCGTTCAGGTACGGAATTGACATAATGAAGGAGATGGGGTTAGATCTTCGCGTCATCAGGGCCGGTCACTCCAACATGTTTCTGAGTTCCGTTTTCCGGCAGACACTGGCAAATATCGCGGACGCGACGATCCAACTTTACGACACGGATGGCGCAGAGGGGGCAGCACGTGGTGCGGCCGTCGGTGCTGGCATATTCGCCTCTCTGCGGGAGGCGTTTGTCTCCCTGCACAAAATTGAAGAGGTCGTTCCAACGGGCGACGACCGTGAAGTGACATCCGGCGCGTACAGCAGATGGTTGGCCCATCTGGAAAGAAATATCTAGGAAGCGGGCGATGTGTTGTTTGATTGTAAGTACTGCTGTCGGCATTTCAAGAACCTAATGATGCAAAGGGATGTTCCTACTACTATGCCAACACTGCATGTCGCCACATGTTGTTAAAGTGTCCTTTGGTGCACATCGATCGGCACGTATGGCTACTGACTGCGCTTGTGTCCGGTCAGGTGCTTGCCGGACCGCCGTTTCGAACCGATGACCCGCAGCCAGTGGACCACTTGCACTGGGAATTTTATGCAGCATCGGCCCAGCAATTCGGACGATATGAGACGGTTGCGACATCTCCACATATAGAAGTGAACTATGGAGTGGTTCCGGACGTGCAACTACACATTGTAGCGCCGTTCGCGTATGTCCATTCGAACGAGGGGAATGCCTACGGCTTTTCCGACCTGGAAGTCGGAGTCAAGTATAGATTTGTCAATGAATCGGAGTCTCTCCCTCAGATCGGCATTTTTCCACTGGTTGAACTCCCCACGGGAGACGTATCGCGACATCTGAGCTCCGGACGAACTCAGCTGTTTGTGCCCCTCTGGTTACAGAAGAGCTGGGGAAAACTCACAACATATGGTGGAGGAGGGTACTGGATCAATCCCGGCCCTGAGCAAAGGAATTGGGTCTTCGCCGGTTGGCAGGCACAATATGATTTTTCGGAAGTAGTTACGCTTGGCGCGGAGGTGTTTTATCAGAGCGCGAATGCAGAAGATGCCGAAGCTGCCGGAGGATTGGCGTTGGGCGGATTTATTAACCTGAGCGAGCACAACCATATTCTGTTTTCCTGCGGGCATAGTGTTTCTGGAGTTTCATTTGCCACCGGGTATGTTGGGTACCAGCTCACACTCTGATCAAGCGGAGGAATCGTGAAGAATGAAACCGGACGGACTTACCGCTGGCATCCTGCGGCGATCATCCTCATAAGGGCAATCGTAGGCGGCGTGTTTCTCCTTGAAGGGATACAGAAGTTTCTTTTCGCAGATGCGCTCGGCGTCGGCCGGTTCATCAAGATCGGCATCCCCGCCCCGGAGATCACGGCCCCCTTTGTCGGGTGTGTAGAGATCGTCTGTGGAGCTCTTCTCCTTTTTGGCCTCTTGACCCGGCTTGCCTGCATTCCGCTGTTCGTCAACATTATTGTCGCGATTCTGACAACAAAACTCCCGATGTTGCTCCACGACGGGTTCTGGAAAATGGCTCATGAAGCCAGGACCGACTATGCAATGGTTCTCGGCTTGATCTTCCTTCTCCTCACCGGAGCGGGTGGATGGTCATTGGATTATCTCATCTCGCGCAGGAGGGTTGATCAGGGCCAGCAGAAGTCTGAGGTGTGAAAGAGCTCATGCTTCGCAACTCTTGGAACAGTAACATGAGGGCTTTCCGCGGGACAATTCACGTCATTCGTGGATAATGCTATTGCCCGGGAGACGCTGAACCGATAGAGCGTTGATCGCCAGTGCCGTTTGCAGCCTGGTTTAAGCAAAACAAGAATCGCATCCCGTTGGCGTAGAAGGAGTCGGCTTCCCCCGCCGATTGGTTGTGACGATCGATATGGCAAATGTCAGGGGGATTTCCTACCATATGTAGTACTGTCTCTTAGCCTTCCAGGAATCCGATGAACCCCCGTATTTTCCTCTCAGCCCTACTTTATGTATCCCTTCACACCCTCGTGCAGGCTCGCGAACCCCTCATTCGAGTGCAGATCATCTCTACGCTTGATCGTGTCGCGATTGAGCCAACGGGCTCCTGGAGTATCCGGACCACGAAACAGCTGGTGCTTGAGGGTGGCAAACAAGCGATAGTGGAGTGCCATGGTCCAACTGTGCGCATCGTGTATGGTGACACAACGCTTGAGGACTCACTGCTCACGCTGAATGCAATCAGTGATACGGGTCGGTTCCTCATTCGCAATGTGCCCTATGGCGTGGGGTGGTGGTGGGAAGCGAAAGAGGATCGTTTCTATGAAGGCGAGATCAAAGTGCGCGCTGCGCGCGGAGGACGGCTGAATGTTGTCGTGTCTCTTCCTGTCGAACGATACTTGCGGGGTGTGGTTCCATATGAAATCGGCGCTGCGCCGCTGCAGGCCTTACGCGCCCAGGCTGTAGCGGCGCGATCGGAAGCAATAGCTGCCATGAGAAACCGCATGTACGCCGGTGATGGCTTTGATATTTGCGGTGACGTGGATTGCCAGGTATTCGGCGGGACAACGAGAGTGACCGCACAGGTTGACCGTGCGATCCGTACTACACGAGGAGTGATCCTCCAATCGTCCGGTACGCCCATCAACGCATACTTTGCCTCCAACTGCGGGGGTTTTTCTGAAAGCATCGAAAACGTCTGGCCGTGGCGCAGCGGTCCACGTCCATATTGGACCGCGCATCCCGATGCCGACGCGCTTGTGGTGGACTCTCTGCAAAACGAGACACACCTGCGAGGCTGGTTGGCTTCAGAACCTCCGACCTACTGCAACCCACAGGCACAGCCGGGTCTCCCCGATTGGAGCAGGAAATACTGGCGGTGGAAAGTGAGCACATCGGCCGATTCGCTCGGATTGACAGGAAAGAGTTCACGAGCGGGTCGAATTGTTCGCATCGATTCAGTCCGACGAGGGAATTCCGGACGGATCATCAGCGCCGTGTTTGTAGGAGAAAAGGGAAGATTTCGCGTTACGACAGAACTGGAATTCCGTCAGGTCTGGTCACCACCCCTCCGCAGTTCATGCGTGGTCGTTGATCCTGAAGGCCCACCCCAGAGGCCCAACCGATTCCTCGTTACCGGAGCGGGATGGGGCCACGGCGTAGGAATGTGTCAATCAGGAGCCGTGGGGATGGCTCTGGCAGGACGTACGGCTGAGCAGATTCTTCAACACTATTTTCCGACAGCAGACATCGCGGCGGCGTATTAGAGCAATTAGCGTCACTCCCTCGCGTTGATTCTCACCCTCTTACTCGATAGCTTATCCAGGTGACATTGACACGCACACTTTTCCGGATGGACATGAAACGAATACTATGTGCATTGTTCTTCACGGCAACAGCCCTAGGTCAACACCTCTCACAACAGGAGGTCCGTTCTGCCTTTGAATCCGCCGGGCAGGAATTTGGAGTGCCGGCCGACGTTTTGAAAGGTATCGCATTTGCAGAAACGCGCTGGCAGCATCTGGAGTGGGCCGATGGTGATACGGCGAGCTGCACAGGTCTACCCAGGGTCTACGGTATCATGGCGCTCAGGGATGATCGATTTTTCGGGCGAAGCCTGCATCTCGGGGCTGCACTGATCGGTGAGGATCCCACTACGGTCCGCAAGGACCTTGTGCAGAATATCCGGGCTGGGGCAGCATATCTGAAGGCGCTGTATGCACAGAATTTGCCACCTGCTGGAACCACACCGGGCTCAATCGAAAGCTGGCAGCCGGTCATCGCCCGCTATTGCGGCATTCCTCAGCCTGAACTTGCAGCCCAGCATGCCTATGAAGTTCTCGCCCGTTTGCAGAAGGGATACGACGATTTTGGCATCCAAATAGACGCAAGGCCGCTCGATATGCATACCGTGCGTGCAAACGCAAACGCAGTATATGCAGAGGCCGTAAAGAGCCGGTCGCTCCTGAAGCTCACCGGACAGCCGGACTACCCTCTTGCTCACTGGGTTTCCGCATATCCCGGCCACTGGTACACGGATGGAGGCTACAAGAAGGATTTTGTCGTCGTCCATGATATGGAAGGATACTACCTCAGCGTCATATCGTATTTTCAGATGTCTACAACTGATGCAAGCATCCATTATGACGTGAACGGACTTCAGGATTCTCCATCGGACGCGCCGGCAGGCGATATTACCCAGCAGGTTGAAGAACAGTACTGGGCCTGGCATGCCGTATGCCTCAACCGCTATTCGTTCGGAATCGAGCATGAAGGTTTTGTGTCCAATCCGGCCTGGTGGACGCCTGACATGTACCTTGCGTCGGGACGCCTGGTGAAATACCTGTGCGAGAAGAACGGGATCCCGAAGGATCGAAACCACATTATTGGTCACGGGGAGTATTTGAATAGTGCATGGGTGGACTGGGCGGTCAGCAACGGGTATCCATCGACCTTTGGTACGTGCAACTCTCACACGGATCCGGGGATTAACTGGGATTGGTCGTTCCTGATGCAGATCGTTACCGACGACTCAACCGCTCCGCGCGTGACATCCGGGCCGCCCGCCGGTCGCGTACAGGTTTTTGAGCCCGTTCGGGTCACATTCAATCAAAGGTTGGAGCGTGCAAGTGCAGAGGGGAGCTTTCATATCTCACCGACCGTAGCGGGAACCCTCAGCTGGAAGGATAACTTCCGCACGATGCAATTCACGCCAACGTTGCCACTGATCTTCGATACCGAGTATACAGTCACGATTGACGCCGGTGCACACAACTACTTCGGTGCCAGCCTGGACGTGAACGGGGATGGAGTCGGTGGCGAGTCGTACGTTTTCACCTTTAGAACAACCGCCAACGACACGATTGCGCCGGTTCTTGGCACGACCTATCCCGCATCGAACCAGCAGGGGATCAGCTCCACCGTGCTCTTTGAGGTTGAAGTCAGTGAGCCAATGGATCCCGCTACATTTATTGGGACATTCCAGTTGTTTGACGGCATCGGAAACACCGTTCCGGTCACGGCGCCGGCGGTTCAAAGCACAGGTGCGGGAATCCGCATAACGTTCCGTCCGGTTGTCGCGCTGCAACCGCTCTCTTCGTATGCGTTGTCGGTTCTGCCTTCCATGAAGGACTACGGCGGCAACAGCATTGCGGGCACCCGGACGGTCATGTTTACGACCGGGCCCAATCAGACCTTCAATGGCACCGTCATCAATACTCTTGACGCTGTCGGGAGCTGGTGGCAGCCGGGTACGAGTGGGAGCACAGTTGGGACCCTGACGACATCGTTTGCGATTGACACGGACGTAAAGAAATCCGGCTCGGGAAGTGGCAAGGTGTCGTACGTCTTCGCTGGAACGAGCAGTGGAACGGTGCGTGAATATAACGGCTCCAAACCGACGGTCGATCCCGGGCCTAACGTTGCTGCATGGGTCTTCGGTGACAACAGTCGAAATGCACTGGAGTACTGGTTCTACACTGCGACATCTCCTGTGATTGTGAGTTTCGTCCGCGTGGACACGCTTGACTGGACGGGATGGAAACTCGTAAGCGGGTCTCTTTCATCGGTTCCCGCGTCAGCGACACGGCAGTTTGCGGGGTTCGTAATCAAGCAATTGTCCGACGGGCGGACAAGTGGTACGGTGTACTTTGATGATCTGAGCGTGGGTCAGGGCGTTACTGCTGTGAACGGGAGCTCAGAGGACATTCCGGCAGGGTTTGCCCTCGCACAGAATTTTCCGAATCCATTCAACCCGAGTACGACCATCGTGTTTCGGGTTCCGGGTTCCGGATCACAGAATTCCGGATCATTTACTCCGGACCCTTCACCCGCTACCCGTAGCGTGAGGCTAGTCGTGTACGACATGCTAGGGCGGGAGGTCGCGATGTTGGTGAACGAGAAGAAGCCCGCAGGAAGATACGTGGTGAGGTTTGATGCATCGGGTCTTGCGAGTGGGGTGTACATTTACAGGCTTATTGCAGAAGGCTTTGAACTCTCGCGGACCATGGTGCTTCTCAGATAACTCAGTCGTTTCACCCACGAGGGTGAATCAACAGCGTCCCCTATTGCCAAGATCGTCAACCGGAGGAACGATGGGAATGAAAGACAAACGCATTGACGCCTACATTCAGAGCGCTCGGGCTTTCGCACAGCCGATTCTCAGTCATGTTCGCACGCTGGTTCACAAGGCATGTCCTGATGTCGAAGAGACAATCAAATGGGGTTTCCCCCACTTTGATTACGGGGGGATGATGTTCAGTATGGCCGCATTCAAGGAGCATTGTGCCATGGGGTTCTGGAAAGCGGCCCTTCTGCCGGATCCTGACGGCATCTTGCAGATCGGGGAGAGCGCCGGCGCTATGGGAAATCTCGGACGGGTCAGAGACAAGAAGGATCTTCCTTCCGACCGCATTCTCGTGAAGTACATCAAGGCCGCTGCAGCGATGAACGAAAGCGGTGTCCGGGTTCCACGGAAGGTGCGGCGCCCCGCAAAGCCCCTTGCAACGCCTTCATATTTCACGGCAGCGTTGAAGAAGAACGCCGCCGCTTCTGCAACATTCAGGAACTTCAGACCGAGCCACAAGCGTGAATACGTAGAGTGGGTCACTGCCGCGAAAACAGAAGAAACGCGTCTGCGCAGGCTGGCGACGGCGGTGAAGTGGATGTCGGAAGGAAAGCCGCATAACTGGCGATACAGCACCACAAAGTAGTCTTTCAGGCAAATCTTCGTGATCTGTTCACTCCAGTTGCATTGAGCCATCTCCAACGGCAGGATGGTCCGGCGTGTTCGCCGGGTCCGATCCTGCCCCGGATATCACCCCCCTATGATCTTGTAGACTGCAACCAACGCCATGATGATGTTGATGGCGATGAAAAACCAGAGATACTTGCTCATGTCTCTTGTCGCAGGCTCACTCTGGTCTTGTTGTTGATCCGCGTGTGGGATTTGTTTTTGTTCTCTCATGATCGACTCCCAATGTCATTCTGTGAACCGTCAAGCACTGGTGTAGACAAGCGCACCTCTCCGGAATCGAATGCGCACAAACGATACGGATCGAGGAGATGAAGTGATGTCGTGCCGGTTACAGATGAGAGGAAGTCGTTTGGGTGTAGACGAGAAGAGATGAAAGGGAAGGAGAAACGTGGATGACTACAGAACGTGATCGCGGCACTGACTCGTCGCCGCATGCGAGGTCAGTCCCCGTGAATGCAGAATCAACAAGCGGAGACCTGGAGTTGTGCTGATCGCTCCGCTGCTGGTCCACCCCCGGTGCCATACATTGAAGCGCCGTGACACTCTGTTGAACAGGACCGTGTGGGGCTTGCGTGACGGGTACAAACGCGCTCTGCATCAAGAACAAGATGAAGAGAGCCAGACAGAGGGGATGTTTCAGCTCTCGCATTGCGGGATGCAGATGTGGATATCGGGTTGTCACGGGTTGTCTGATGGATAATTTGAAAGCCCCGCCGTCGGCGGGGCTTTCGTGGTGCTCACTGGAGCGAAGCGTTAGAAAGGATTTATCCTTTCGTGACCTTCGTTGCCTGCAGGCCTTTCGGTCCGCGGGTAACTTCGAAGTTCACCTTGTCGCCTTCGTTCAGGGTTTTGTACCCTTCGCCGACGATTTCCTTGAAATGGACGAACACATCTTCGCCCGTTTCGCGCTGAATGAATCCGAAGCCTTTGGCCCCGTTGAACCACTTCACTGTCCCTTTTTCCATGGAACAGACCCTCTCGATGTATGAAAGTCCGCTACCGGCGGACACGGGAGTACAACCAGAAGTGTGCTTTGGAAAAACGAAAAATCGCAACTCGGTCATGCAGCACCTGGGTCGCGATCTCTCAAAGAGTTCAACAAGGCCAACAACGGTGTACGATCGATGTCGTAGTATAATTAGCTAGTTAACAAAATGCAAGTATATTTTCGTGGAGTACTCCTTTCGTCCGATGGCGTCAGTATTTGTTCTTTTGGGTTGTTTTTCCGCATTTTCGCCTTGACAAACGACTTTGCGTGTTGTACATTGGGCGCAGCGGCGAAAAACGAACCGAGTGATGGGTGCTCCATATCTCGTGAGTCGAAGACGCAGCATATCGTCTTTTACTTCACGGCATGATTGGCATCATGCCTTTTTTGTTGGTCTCCATCCTCCGGTCATCTGCACTTCCAGTTTGTGCCTCCAGGTACTGTTCTGAATCCGATCACAAGTTAGCGAGAGGGTTCGCCATGAAACGTTGTGTCTTTTTGAAGAATTTCTTTCGTGTCGGAGCGATGCTGTGCTTCGGTGTTCTTCTTCCCGCGCACCTCCTGGCCGGGAACGGAAAGATCACCGGCAGAGTTGTCGACCGTGAGAGCCGGGAACCACTCCCGGGTGCGAACGTCATCATAACCCGCTCCCTTCTTACCGACGGTGCCGACGTCCCGCTTGACCGTCCACTTGGTGGGATGACAGATCCTGACGGGTACTACTTCATCCTGAATGTCCCGCCCGGTGTCTACGTCATCGAGGCCCGCATAGTCGGCTACACTCCGCTCACACAGAGGGCAGTGAAAGCTGATCTTGACCGGACGACGAATCTCAACTTCGAGCTCTCGTCCACGTCAATTGCGCTGGACCAGGTTGTCGTCACCGCCAACAGGGAAGTGATCCAGCAGGACGTCTCTGCGACACAGGAAGTTATCGGGACTGCCCGCCTGGCCGAAATGCCTGTGCTGCACGTTGACGAATTCGTCGGCCGTCTTAAAGGCATCGAACTCGTGAGCGGTGCACAAGGCAACGGTCTCAGCGTACGTGGAGGAGCTATCCGGGAGACGGAAGTCCGCATGGACGGCATTTCGCTGCAGGATCCGCGGACTGAAAACTCCTATCTGGCGTTGAACTCCACCGCCATCGAAGAGATTCAGGTGCTGACCGGTGGGTTTCAGGCGAAATACGGCGGCATTCGTTCAGGGTTGTTGAACGTTGTCACGAAGGACGGACATCGCGATCGCTACTCGCTCTCGCTCAAAGCCGATGTAGCACCGGCGGGGCAGCCGCGGTTTTTCGGTACCAATCCCTGGAGCGATGAATCCTGGATTTACAGAATCTACTCCGGACAGTATGCAATGCATGGCGTGAGTGCATCTGACACGACGATACCGATAGAATTCCAGAATTTCCGTGGCTGGACAAATGCGTCGACGCCTGATCGTGCTCTCGATTCGACACAGAAGTTGCAGCTCTGGCGTTTGCAGCACCCGCAATACCAGGTTGCCGCGTCACCGGATTATTTCGTGGAAGGAACGTTGACGGGGCCGCTCCCGGGTGACTTCCTGCCGCTTGTCGGCGCATTTGCCGAGCGTACCACGTTCATGCTCGGATTCAAATACGAAAACTCTCAGCTTGCGTTTCCGATCGGACCGCGGGACAATTATGTCGACTGGAACGGGCAGCTGAAGCTGACAAGCACGCTGAGCGACAACATGCGCTTATCCATCAACGGACTCCTGGCAAAGGTGCGGACCTCAAGTGCGGGCAGGCTCTCGAGCTATGGCGGCGCCCTCATCGATCAGGCCACAAGCTTCGGCTTCCTCGGCAGTAATGAAAGTGCCGTGCAGCAACAGGCGGCGCTCGTGGGCGGCGGCAATTTTGCGCAGCTGTTCAACCTCAGCCGACTTCAGTTCTATGATCAGAAGTATTTCGTCGGGGGTGCAAAGTTCACGCACACCGTTTCGCCGAACGCCTTCTACACTGTCGACGTTCAGATCGGCTACACCGATCAGACGCTCAACCCCTTTGCACTTGATACAAGCCGCGCCGATGCCTGGGTGACGTTCTACAGCAGCCGTCTGAAGAAAGACGTACGGTACAACGTGCCGAATCTCGGAAGCCCCAATGGGTCCACGAACTTCGGGTACGATGTTCTGAATACCTTTGCAATGTACGGTGGTCCTCAACGCGTCGACTCTTCTTACTCGTGGGTGTATCAACTCAAAGGGGATCTCACGGTCCAGTTTGGAAGGCATCATCAATTTGAGGCAGGATTCTCTTCGCGGCTCCAACACCTCTTTGTCTATACCGGTACCTGGTTCCAGTCACAGGTCGCGTACACCCCAGACACGTGGGAATACTACGATGTCACGCCGCTGGAAATCGGGGCGTACATACAGGACAAACTGGAGTTCGAGGGTATGATCCTGAACGCCGGTCTCCGGCTGGACTATCTCAATCCGATGAAGGAAGGCTTTGTCACCGGCTTTCCGGCGAACGATAACTACGCGAGGCTCTACAACGACATCTACCAAAATCTCCCCGGTGCCGGTATGAGCTATGAGCGATGGCTGGCATTCCGCGGACTTCTTGAAAACCCGCCGGGTTGGCCTCGTTCGGAAAATCAGGTCCAGGCGCACCTTTCCCCGCGCCTCGGCGTGTCTTTCCCCGTCACCGAGAGCAGCAAGCTGTATTTCAACTATGGGCACTTTTACCAGCGTCCTGCAATCGCCTTTATGTACAATCTGAAAATTGACCCCGGCGCGGTGGTTGTGCCGACACCGGGGCTCGAGATGGGGCGCACGATCTCCTATGAATTCGGCTATGAACAAATGTTCCTCTCTGATTTTCTGGTGAATGTCACGGCGTACTACAAAGATGTCGCGAACGAGCCTCTGAGCCGCAGCTACATCAATTTCTACGGTGACAACATTGTCAGCCAATACGAACCTGATGGTTATGGCGACGTACGCGGGTTCGAGCTGCGCCTTGAGCGGCCCGTGGGGCGCTTTGTGACATTCAGTGCAATGTATGACTACATGGTGTCGAGTTCGGGTCAGGCCGGACTCGCGCAAGTCTTCGAAGACCGGTTGCTCGCGCGCGATAATGAATTGCGCTCACCGAACCTCGTCACATCGGAACCTCGCCCGCGGGCAAACATCAATCTGAACCTGCATACTCCTGCAGATTTCGGACCGGAACTGTTCGGTGTCAACTGGCTCGGAGGGCTGTTTGCCAATTTCCTTTTCGATTGGCGCAGTGGCGGCCGCGTGCTGTTAAACCCCGAAGAACCGGACGTCAAGCTCCGCAACTATGTGGATGCAGTGAACTACTGGAACATCGATTTCCGCGGCTCCAAAGTGTTCGCTACACCGTATGGTACGCTGGAACTTGTCATCACGGTGAAGAACCTCACCAATAACAAGTGGTTGAGCATTGGCAACATGCTCCAGACGCAATACAGCGACTACAAGAACTCTCTGAAAACTCCTGACAAAGGTGGAAACGACCTCTGGGGCCAGTATACATCCGACGATGGCCACATCAAGACCGGGTGGCTGGAAGCCCCGATCTTCCTTAACCCGCGCCGGATCATTCTTGGTATGCGATTGAATCTCTAATGCGGATATCTCCGTTGAAATCCATTGTTCTCATCGCTCTGTTCACGATAGCATCGGCGCAAGCGGCTGACAAACTTGTTGTCGGCTATTATCCCGATTGGAACAGAACGCTCCTGCCGCCTTCTGCGATACCCTATCAATCCCTTACACATATCCTTCATGCGTTTCTCCTGCCGGCCGCCGACGGGACCGTGCCGGGGATTTCCGGATTTGCCTACGCGGATCTTGTGCAGGCTGCACACCTCCAAAACGTCAAAGTGCTTGTCTCACTGGGTGGATGGGGAGGCTCGGGAGGATTTTCGCCCATGTGTGCCGATACCGCTGCGCGCCGCCGCTTCGTCGCAGCAATGACGGGCTTCTGTGCGAGTAGTGGCTACGATGGCGTCGACATTGACTGGGAATATCCGGCCACTGCAACTGACCGGAACAACTTCCGCATTCTGGTCAGCGAACTCCGGCAATCATTGAACAGTCTGACCCCACATCGGTTCATTTCGATTGCCGCGCCCTCAACGGGATGGTCAGGGCAGTGGTTCGATGTGGCGGGGATGCTGAACGATCTGGACTGGATCGGGATGATGACATACGATTTCTATGGGTCGTGGACTGCCAAGGCAGGGCCGAATGCGGCCTTGTATGGCAACTTTTCAACGAACTCGGAAGGTTGGGTTGATTACTCGGCATCATACTATCTCGGCAGGGGAGTCGCGCAGGCAAAACTCCTCATCGGGATCCCACTCTACGGTTGGATATTCAACGCATCATCACTCTATGGCACCAGCACCGGGGCCACACAGGCTTCATACTCATCAATCATCCCAAGGCTCCAGCAAGGGTGGACGCGATACTGGGATGATGCGGGGAGTGTCCCCTACATGATCAATGGTGCCGGAACTCAGCTGATCAGCTATGACGACTCGCTCTCCGTGGCGACAAAGTGTGCCTATGTGGTGAACAAGGGTCTGGGCGGCGCCATCGTTTGGGCTCTCGGACAGGATAAGCTGGGCAATCGCCAACCCATCATGGAAGTGATCGGCGCCGGCTTACGGCCGACGACATCCGTCGACACCCGTAATCGGGAAGGCGCCGTGCCCACAGGTTTGACTCTTCTGCAAAATTTTCCGAATCCGTTCAACGGTCAGACCCGAATCCACTACCGGATGCCGGAGGCGGGCGACGTGCGCCTGACGTTGTGCGATGTCCTCGGACACGAACTCCAAATTCTTGTTAATAACACTCAACCGGCAGGAGACCATGAAGTTGTTCTTTCAAACGATGCCCTTCCGAGCGGTGTCTACTTTATCCGTCTGGCGTGGCGTTCATTCGTCGCGACCAGAGCTTGTGTTGTCATTCGATAGGATCCAACCATGAAAGCAACTCTTCCTGGTCTCCTCGTCGTTGCGATGCTGCTTGGTGTGTCTGCGATGAGTGCGCAGGATCGCAACTACAACCCGCCTCCCATGTTGTTTGACGTGGGAAACATCCGGCTGAGCATGAATAAGTTGATGGGCGATGGCGGATTGCAGTCGCAATTCAGCTGGAACCTGGTAGGCGCCGACCGGCAAAGCACGGAAATCTTCTACTGGCCGGCTGATTGGTGGCAGTCCAACATGCTCTACCAGATCTTCAACCCGTTATCACTCGATGATTCCGGCATCCTTGATGAGAACGGTGCGGTGCATCCTATGTACACCCGCGGCGATGCGTTGACGAACTTCGGCATGACCGATTGGGCGCTCGAAACCCGTCGTTGCCGCCCGCCCCACATTATTGTTGATGGTATCCAGCTCGATCCGCCCTACCGCGGGAAGGTGGATCCGGCGCTGTCATCGGATATCAAGATTGAATTTGAGGATGTCCTCCCTCAGTTCGGCATCCGGAGCCACGTGGAGGTGTTTGGATTCAGCAATCCTTTGCATGCGGACTACTTCATTTGGAAGGCCACGCATAAGTTCACCGGGGAAATCAAGCTCCCACGGTCGGCATCGACATCCAAAGATACGCTGCCGGACCAAACGATACGTTTCTGGTGGCCCCTTGCCTTCAGCTTCGGTCCCACAAAGGCAGGGGAGCGGAACGTGATTGGCGGGTTCGCCTACGAGGGAGAAGATGATCTTGATAGCTGGTTCAAACGGAAGTCGGCGCTCGTTCCCTCCCGGCCTCGTGACTCATTGTATGTTGCGTACTACTGGGATGCCTGGAACCCGAATGCAGCACCCTACCCGAACGGCTCACGCGACGACACCGGTGATCCTGACCGCACGACAGGATTTCTGTCTTCCACCCAAATTCCCGGCTATACGTTGCTCTACGCGGACAAATCATACAGCAACAAGACTGACGATCCGGCACAGCCATATTCGCTCCCTCATGCATCAATTGTGAGCGATGTCTGGGGACGGCGGGATATCGGGTTGCGTCAGACGTACCGTGGTGACGATACGCGAGGCCGCTTCCCTGTCGACCCGATAACAGCGAACCTCTCGTCCATTCCACAGAAAGGCCCTATGCGTTTTATCGCCAACGGGCCGTACGAGCTTACCAAGAGCAAGGTACAGGGCCGGATTGATTCGATCACGTTTGTGTATGCGGTTGGTGTTGGCGGGTTGAACTGGAAAATGGCAGATTCGCTCGGGAGGCTCTGGTTTGCGGGTCAGATTTCCGACTCTGCAAAGAAAGCGTGGATTCTCACCGGACGCGATTCGCTCTGGAATGTCCTTGATCGGGCGAACTGGGCATGGGATCGATTGAGCAAAGGCAACACCGTTCCTGCTGCGCCGCCGCCGCCGGACATTGAAGTGACCTCCGGGCCGGATGTTATTTCGGTGAAGTGGGGATACACCTCGCCCGCATACTTCCTTGACGCAACGACCGGTGTTGATGACTGGCACGCATGGCGTGTGTACCGGAAACGCGGTGCATTCTTCGTCAACGATCCGCTCGACCAGAAGAGCGGTGCGCGCTGGGAGTTGGTGTTCGAAACCACGGACAGAACGCGAACCACGTATCTCGATCAAACGGTCCAGCGCGGCGTGGATTACTATTACGCAGTGACGGCAGTCGATAACGGAACTCAGAACACCACAGGAGTTGACGCGGTGTGCAGCTTGAAAGTTCACGGTTTGTCACGCGTTCCCAGCTGCCCGCGGTCGCGTTCAAACCCGGGATGAACACTTCCGAAGGTGTGCGCGTAGTGCCGAATCCCGCCACCATCGCAGCGGGGAAGGCGCTGGTTGGCGGAACCCCCGACAAGATCTCCTTCTTCAATCTCCCGGTGAAGTGTACGTTGCGCATTTTCACCGAGACCGGTGACCTCGTCAAGGTGATCGAGCACTACGGGACCGCGGACCACGAGTGGAACCAGCGCACCGAAGATAACCAGTACGTCAGCAGCGGGATCTACATCCTGGCTGTCACGGACTGTCGGGACCTCAATAACGGGCCTCTCGACAACCAGTTCGTGAAGTTCGTGATTGTTCGATAAACCCTCGACTGGAACCGGAGGTTCTGATGTCTACCAGAACAAAGATGTTGTATGTTCGCCCTGCTCGCATGCGGGGTATCCCATGGCCTGCTCCAGGCGCAGTTCGTGAAGAAGGCTCAGGTGGGATTCCGCTTTCTTGAGAATCCCGTCTCGGCTGAAGTGGTGGGGCGAGGAACCGTGGGTGTCGTGAATACCATGTCGGCCAACAGTATTTTCTGGAATCCTGCACTCCTCAGCTGGATGCCACATGATTACGAAGTATCGATGAATCATACGCGCGGCATCGCCGATATCAACTATAGTGCGGTGGCGGGGGGTGTGCGCCTGGGCGACATCGGCGTCATCGGCCTGAGCGTATTATCGATGGACTACGGGACCTTCTACGGGACCGTCCGCTCGGCAAACAGCCAGGGATATGAAGAAACGGGCACTTTTTCGCCGACGGCGATGGCGGTGGGCGTTGCATTTTCACAGAAGGTCTCGACCCACTTTTCATACGGCGTGCATGCGAAGTATGCCCGGCAGAATCTGGGAGACGCGTGGGTTTCAACGGCCGGATCGTCACTCTCCGATACGGCGCTTGCCCTGGACAAACGCAACTATGCCAAGGATGTCGTGGGGTTGGATGTGGGCGCATACTACGAGTTTCTTGATCAACGGTATCACGTTCGGTGCAGTCCTTCAGAATATCTCCAGAGAACTGACCTACGAGAACGAGGCATTCCCTCTTCCGTTCGCAGTCAGCTTCGGGATCAGCATCAAACCACTTGACTTCTTCATGGAAGAAGACTCGACTCACACGCTTGTCGTCTGCTTCGAGTCGCGGCATCCACGGGATTTCGGTGAAAAGGCAAAATTCGGCGCCGAGTACTGCTACATGAAGATGTTCACCGCCCGTGTCGGCTACGCACTGAATTACGACGAGCGAGCCTGGAGTGCCGGTGTTGGCGTCTGTCAGGACATCTCCGGGTTCCCCATTCGCATCGATTATGCGTATGAACCCTTCGGGATTCTCGGATCACGCCACTTCATCTCCGTGGCCATCAGTCATTGATGTTCACTGCCGGGGAACCCATGGCTCTCACACTCAGTCAGTATGAGGATGGCGTGCGCGAGGAAATTCTCACGCTCTGGGCGAAAGCGCTGCCCTTCGATGTTCCCACAGAAGGGATCTTCGAATCCCGGGTGCTTCTCGACGAGAACTTCGATCCCGCATCCTTTCTGCTGGTGCGGGACGGCAGTCGTCTGGTTGGCTTTGTGATCGGTTACGTCGCCGGGCGCATGCCGCTTGGCGATGCAGACCCACAGGGCACAAAGAGCTGGATCACGATTATTGCCATTGATCCGGACGCCGATCTCACGGCTATCGGCAATGCCTTGCTGGGCACGCTTGAGCAACGATTCGCGGCGCGGGGGAAGACCGAATGCTCCATCGCGAACTATCCTCCGGCCTACGTAACGCCGGGCATTGACAAACGCGCATCCGCACCGTTGCTGCGTTTTCTTGAAACGCGGGGGTATGTTGCATTTCACGAAGCACTCAGCATGGATGCCCCGATAGTGTTGTTCAATCCTTCGGAGTCCATAGCAGCAAAAGAGTTGTCGCTTCGCCAAGAGGGGATAGAAGTGCGGACCTATCGTCGTTCCGACCTCGTGAAGTTCCTTGCATTTCTCGGGCGTTCGATGCCGACGGATTGGGTAAGGGTGGAGCGACGCAATCTCCGCAAGATGACAGAAGGCGGATTCCATCCGGAGCAGATAACGGTCGTCACGAAAGACGGCGAGATTATCGGTTATTGCCAGTTTGAAGGCTCGCATTTCGGCCCGTTCGGTGTTTCCGATGCCTTCCAGGGACACGGTATCGGCACGGTGCTGCTTGCCCGCACGCTCGAACGGATGAAATGTGCCGGGTACCATGATGCATGGGTGATGTGGACTGACGATATCGCAGCGAAAGTGTACGGCAAGTTCGGTTTCCGTGAGACCCGTCGGTTCGTGCTACTCAAGAAGAAACTCTGATAGAGCCCTGTCACTGCCCGGGCACGTCCGGGGAGCTCGCTCATGAATGACGCCATCGGCTACCGCAGCCTCCGCGCGGGTGATGAAGAGGAGATTGTTCCCTTGTGGAACACATGCCTGCCACGCGATGAGATCTCTCTGACGACATTCCGTCGCAAGGTGATCCTTGATCCCAATCTGGACACACGGGGTTGCCAGGTGGCACTCAGCGACGGCACTATCATCGGCTTTCTGCTCGCCCTTCGCCGGCGCTATCCATACTATGACCTTGGGCTCGAACCCGAGAAGGGTTGGATCACCGTATTCTTTGTCGATCCCCCTCACCGACGGCGGGGGATCGGGAGCGCACTCCTTGAACGTGGAGAGTCGTTCCTCGCTTCGCAGAATGTGCACGACATTGCCGTGTGCGACTACACGCCGAACTACTTCTTTCCAGGTGTGGATATTGAAGGCTCAGCGATCGGGCACGCCTTTCTGAAGGCGCACGACTACCACGGAGCGCTCAAAGTCTACGGTATGGGCCGTTCGCTTCTCGATGTCACGTTCCCGCCCGATCTGCAGGAAATACAGCGACGCCTCGCAGCGGCCGGCTTCTCCGTTTCTCTTTTCTCACCGCCGCATGCTCTGATACTGCTTGAATTTTTGCGCCGAGTATTACCCCGGGGATCTCTTCAGGGTTGCACTCGATCGTTTGATGGAGAATCCGGAGTGCGATGAAATCCTTGTTGCGCTGAAAGATGGTGAGGTTGTCGGCTTCAGCCATTTCCGGGATGAGCGGTTCGGTCCCTTCGGCATCCATCCCGGCTACGGCGGGCCGGGGCCTCGGCCCGCTCCTGTACTATCTTACCGTTGAGCAGATGCGGAAGAAGGGGAAACACAACCTGTGGCTTGCCTGGACCACGGGGCATGTGAAGGATTTCTACCACCGCATGGGACTTCGCGTCCTCCGTCGCCACATCATCATGCGAAAGACACTATGAGGATCCCGATAGCACTCGTTGTGATGTGCCGCCGTACTCTGGTCGACGACCACCGGCGCAGGATGTTACGGTCACCATCGATGCCGGACAACGTCTCGGCCCCATCAATCCGCTCCTCTACGGCATCAATACCGCGCGATGGGATGAATCCCTGTTCCCGTCGGCTGCTGATTGCATGCTTCTTACCTGTGACCGGGATGCGATTGCGAAGGTGAAAGCGTCGGGCGTTACGATGCTGAAGTACCCCGGGGGAAATGATGCGGATTCCTACGTGTGGAACTCACCGGAGAACAACCCCTCGGAGATGGATACGGACGAGTACCTTGCGTTCTGCCGTGAGGTTGGCGCCGAACCGTTCATTACCATCAACTTCAATCAGCCGCCCGAGCTGGCTGCTGCGTGGGTACGCTACTGCAATACCGGAAACCGCCACCACGTGATGTACTGGGAAGTTGGTGACGAACAATGGGGATGGTGGGCAAAAGGGCACTCAACGCCGGAGGCGTACGCCTCGAAGTATGTTACCTTTGTCAGGGCGATGAAGGCTGTGGATCCCACCATCAAGGTGGCGACAAATGTGTTTCTGGGTGTACATCCGGAGCAATGGACCGAACGGGTGCTCGCCGCTGCAGGCGAATATATCGACATGTTGACCGTGACCTTCTATCCGCAAGAGTGGGGAAAAGAGAACGACGACACGCTGCTCTCAAGCACCACCACCTATCGTGAGCAAATGTCTGCGCTTGCGCGCTGACGTTGAACGTGCAGTGGGGAAAACCAAGACCGGACACATCCTGTTCGTCAATGTCGGTTACAACTCTGTGAATCACTCTCCCGGTCCTCAGACACTGCAGATGGTCAACGCGGTATGGGTGGCCGACATGCTCGGCGTGATGGCAGAGACACGGACCGATATTGCCTGCTACTGGGCTCTCCACAATGCTTTCCCCCCGCGCAGGGGCGACTACGGATATCTGTCGTCCGAGGGCTCGAATACTCCCAGTTATACCTACTATGTGTTTCCGCTCTTTCGAGGCATGTTTGGCGACACGTTGGTCGCATCACGCTCGACTGACAAGCGTCTAAGGGTGTATGCAGCGCGGAGAGGGAAGATGCTCTCGGCAGTGCTGGTGAACACCAGTGTCACAGCGGCAAAAAAAACGAGACTCGGGATCGCGCAGTTCAGGCTTGGGACGGCTCATGCTGTGCTCCTCGATTCAACGCATCTGAACCAGATGGTTCACGATGTGCGCGTGAGCGGAGACACTGTCAGCGTCGATGTTCCTCCCTATGCCGTTCTTGCACTTCAGATGATCACCCGCGACTCGGTGATTCCTCCGGCAAATCTTGCACGTGAAGCACACGTGACGGCATCGTCATATTCCATCATCGGCCCGGCCTTTGGTCCCGCTTCGGCGATCGATGGACTCCTTTCGACCCGCTGGAACTCCGCGGCATGGACGAAGTCTGATGGCAAAGAACAACAATGGTTCCATGCTTTCCTGGGATATCCCGAGGACATTCACGACAGTGCGCATACAATGGGGCGAAACCAGCGCACGGAACTATGCGGTGGAGGTCTCAGATGATGGTGTTGTCTGGCGCTCGATACAGGATGTTCCCCGGGGGAGGGGAGGGGTCGAAGAGTTTACCGTTGCACCGGTCACGGCCCGTCATCTGCGAATGTCCGGCCGTGAGGGCACGGGTGGACGATCGACAATTTCAGCATATTCGATCAGGGAGATCGAAGTGTACAACCGCCCCCAATGAGCACGGGAGAGTGAAAGGAGATGTTCGCCAGATGAATTTTCAGATTATCGACTGGTGTATACTTGTTGCTTATCTCGCAGGTTCGATGTACGTCGGTCTCCGGGCGCGCAAATACGTTGAGAATATGGAAGGGTATTTTGTTGCAGGGCGTAGAGTCAAAGTCGCTCTCGGCTCTGCAACGCTCATCGCCACCGAAATCGGTATCGTCACGTTCATGTATTTCGGTGAACTCGGATATGTCAGCGGGTTCTCCTGTTTCATTCTTGGCGTCATCGGATTCATCGGGTATATGGTGATCGGGAAGACCGGATTCATTGTAGCCGGCCTCCGGGCACTGAAGATTGTGACCATTCCAGAATACTATGAATTGAGATACGGAAGGGGCGTGCGGCTCCTGGGCGGCATCCTGCTGTTCCTCGGGGGTGTGCTTAATATGGGAATATTTCTGAAGATGGACGGGCTCTTCCTGACGCAAGCCATGGGATTGGGACAGGGAATGCTGTTTACGGTGATGACTGTGATGCTTTTTGTGGTCATCAGTTACACTATTCTGGGAGGGATGTTCTCTGTTGTCGTGACTGATTTCATTCAGTTTGTGGTGCTCTCGATCGGGATGTTGATCGCGACGGTGTTTCGTTCTTGCCAACGTGAGTCTTACCGATATGGCGAACACGGTCATGACACAGCTGGGGGAGAACGGCGTCAATCCGGTCACCAATCCGCGCTTCGGATGGGCGTTTATCTTCTGGATGCTGATCGGGAGCGTGGCTATCTCGGCGCTGAACCAACCGGCGGCATCGAAAGCCTTTGCATCGGAAAGCCCGGAGGTAGGGCGTAAAGTGTTTCTCTATACCGGGATCACGCTGGCGGGAAGATATATGGTGCCGATGTTCTGGGGGGTTGCCGCCTTAACGATGTTCGGCCCGTCGGTCAACTCGATGATGGCAATGCCAAAGCTTCTCGGAACGGTTGTGCCCAGCGGACTCCTCGGTCTCATGATCGCCGGGATGCTCGCGGCATCAATGTCAACCTACAGTGCGTATATGCTTGCCTGGAGTTCGGTGGCGACGCGGGATATCATCGTCCCGATCAGGAGGAGAGACTTTTCCGAGCGTCACACAATCCTTCTCACCAGAATTGTCACCGGATTGATCGGATCGTTCATTCTGGTGTTCGGGCTCTGGTACGAAATTCCGGCGACAGCATTTCAATACACCGCGATTACGGGGGCAATGTATGCAGCCGGTGCGTTCGGGTGTGTTGCTGCGGGATTGTACTGGAAAAAGGCGAACATCGTGGGGGCCTATGCTTCGTTGGGGTTCGGCGCTCTGGCACCAATCGGCTTTCTTGTGCTGGATGTTGTCAAATCATCGTTACCGCAGGGATTGCTGTTCCTCGTTGACGTGAATGTCTCCGGCTTCCTGAGCTTCTTCCTCGCGGTTGCGGGGATGACGGTCGGGTCGCTGCTTACTCAGAAATCACATCCACCGGTGCGGTTATGAACGCCTGGGTTCTCGTATGGCTGGGAGTTTTTGCGGTAGCGGCATTGCTCTTTTTCGGGGCAGCGCTTGTCATCATCGTTGTCGGGGCGAGTGATCTGAAGGACTTGCTTGCCACCCCGACGCGTGCTACGCGGACCTCTGAGATACCGACGCAACGTTTGCCCTCTCGCCGTCCTTGACCGCTTTCTCACAATTGAAATGAAGGGGATAACCTCGAGTCTTGCTTTCAAGGGAGTCGTATGCTATTATGTAAAATAATGCCGGCTCCCCCTCACACATGACAGGCACGGTGTTCAATATCATGCGATTCTCGGTGAACGACGGACCGGGAATCAGAACGACCGTCTTTCTCAAGGGATGCCCGCTTTCATGCCCCTGGTGTCACAACCCCGAGTCCATTCGACGGGAGAAGGAGGTTCTCCTTCGGGGTGACCGTTGCATCGTGTGCGGCGAATGTGTGGACGCGTGTGCACAGCATGCCATTGCCCGTGGTGATGGTCACGTGACCACAGACCGCACACTGTGTACACGATGTGGAGAGTGTGTGTCTCACTGCTATTCCGATGCGCGGGAGATGGTGGGGAGGGAGTGGACGCCAGAGGAAGTCATGGAGGTGATACTCCGGGACCGGGTCTTCTTTGACGAGTCCGGAGGGGGAGTCACATTCTCCGGTGGTGAACCCTTCCTCCAGCATGAATTTCTGGAGTCATTACTCCTCGCCTGTCGACGACAGGACATCCACACTGCGGTGGACACAACGGGTTGCACCTCGCCGGCGATTCTTGAACGGATCGCTCCTCTGGTTGATCTGTTTCTGTACGATCTGAAGATGATGGACGATGCGAAGCACAGAGAATACACAGGGGTGTCCAACGTGCTCATTCTTGAGAATCTCCGGCGCCTTGTGCAATGGGGGAAGCAGGTGATTGTCCGTATCCCGTTGGTGCCTGGGGTGAACGATGATGAACACAATATACAATCGAGCGGAGAATGGCTTGCGTCGTTGCGGACCATTCGCGGGATTCATGTGTTGCCGTACCATGCGACCGGGACTGAAAAGTACTCACGGCTGGGGAGAACGTACACGCTTGATGCATTGCGGTCGCCGGACCGCGACTCTGTTGCCCGGATCGTCGAAATACTTCAAAAGTATGTGCCGTCAGTGATTCTCGGAGGATAGGCCGTGACAGAACGCGTCAGGAAGCTGCGAGAACAGAGCCTGCATGCCGTTCCGTATTTGACGCCGGAACGTGCGCTTCTTGTGACGGAAGCCTATGAACAGACAGGCATTGTCTCGGCACCGATACAGCGCGCTCTGGTGTTCAAGCATATCATGGAGCACCGGGCAATTTGCATCAACGACGGTGAACTCATCGTCGGGGAACGCGGCCCGGCGCCCAAAGCAACGTACACGTATCCCGAGCTTTGTTGTCATTCGCCCGAAGATTTGCATATTCTTGACACGAGGGAAAAGGTTTCCTTCAAGGTGAGTCAGGAAATGCGCGACGTGTACCGCGACAGGGTGATCCCGTTCTGGAGAGGGAAGACGATCAGGGAGAAGATTTTTGAGGAGATGACGCCGGAGTGGAAAGACGCCTACGCCGCAGGCGTCTTTACAGAGTTCATGGAACAACGAGCACCGGGACATACGGTGCTGGACAACAAGATCTACCGGAAGGGAATGCTGGAGTTCAAACAGCAGATTGAACAACAGCTGGCGGCGCTCGACTTTCTCACCGACCCGGAAGCCTATGTCAGGCGGGAAGAGCTCCGTGCGATGGTCATCTGTGCCGACGCGATCATTACTCTTGCTGTTCGCCATGCGGATCTTGCTGCCGCGCTCGCCCGCAAAGAACCCGACCCGCAGCGTACATCTGAACTTGAGCATATCGAACACGTCTGCCGCAGGGTCCCGGCTCATGCCCCCGCAGATCTCTGGGAAGCGCTCCAGGCCTACTGGTTTGTTCACCTGGGCGTGATCACAGAACTTAATCCCTGGGACGCGTACAATCCCGGCCGGCTGGATCAGCATCTTCATCCCTTCTATATGCAGGGGATCGCCGATGGAACCCTTTCCAGGGAGAGGGCTGAAGAGCTTGTGCAGTGTTTTTGGGTGAAGTTCAACAACCAACCTGCTCCTCCCAAGGTCGGCGTCACTGCTGCGGAGAGCTCAACCTACACTGATTTCGCAAACATTAATTGCGGCGGCCTGAAAGCCGACGGGACCGACGCAGTGAATGAGGTAAGCTACCTCATGCTGGATGTGATCGACGAAATGCAGCTGGTACAACCGAGCTCCAATATACAGTTGAGCAGGAAAACCCCTGATGCATTCCTTAAACATGCAGGGAGGGTCATCCGGAAGGGGCGTGGACAGCCGTCCATTTTTAATGCCGAGGCCGTTGTTGAAGAAATGCTGCGACAGGGGAAGTCCGTTGAAGACGCGCGTGACGGCGGAACGAGCGGTTGCGTTGAGACCGGCGCATTCGGGAAAGAGAGCTACATCCTCACCGGGTATTTCAACATGCCGAAAGTCCTTGAAATCACATTGCACAACGGAGTTGATCCGCGCACAGGCAAGACGCTGGGCATTGCGACCGGGAATGTGAGTGAGTGTGGATCGTTTGACGAGGTGTTTCAGGCATACAAAAGACAACTGCATCATTTTGTCGATATCAAGATGCGAGGCAACAACGTGATTGAGCGCATCTATGCAGAGTACATGCCTGTGCCATTCCTTTCGCTTCTGACCGACGATTGCATCACAAAGGGGAAGGACTACAACAACGGCGGGGCCAGGTACAACACAAACTATATCCAGGGAGTTGGTCTTGGGTCGATGACCGACAGTCTTGCTGCAATGACATCGTTGGTTTTCGAGGAAAAAGTACTCACGATGATCGATCTGATCAAGGTTCTGGATGCGGATTTTCAGGGATTCGAAAGAACACGTCTGTTGCTCGTGAATCGTGCTCCGAAGTATGGGAACGATGACGACAGGGCTGACAGTCTGATGCGGGAGGTCTTTGAATCGTTTTATAATGAGGTGAACGGGCGGCCGAACACCAAAGGGGGGGTGTACAGGATCAATCTCTTGCCGACCACATGCCACGTCTATTTCGGATCGGTGACGGGGGCAACACCCGATGGGAGAAAAGCGGGAACGCCTCTTTCTGAAGGCATCTCTCCCGTTCAAGGTGCCGACCGCCATGGACCGACGGCTGTGTTGAAATCCGCCGGGAAAATGGACCATGTGCGGACGGGGGGGACCCTATTGAACCAGAAGTTCACTCCACACATTCTGGAAGGAGACAAGGGCATCGACACGCTCGCCCATCTTGTGCGTTCGTATTTCACACTCGGTGGGCATCACATCCAATTCAACGTGGTCAGTGCAGAAACGTTACGCAACGCGCAGGAGCACCCCGAGCACTACCGGGACCTCATTGTGCGCGTTGCGGGATACAGCGACTATTTCGCCGACCTGAGCAAGACACTACAGGATGAGATTATTGCCCGCACGGAACACCAGGGATTCTCATCAGTCCATCAATGAAAGCCCTCCTCCTCGAAAATATTCATCCGCATGCTGTCACCGGCTTCGCCGACGCCGGTTGTGAGGTACGATCGGAAAAGGGGAGCATGAATGAAGACGAACTGATTGCTGCTCTCGACGGCGCAGAAATTTTGGGGATTCGGTCCCGCACGAGGCTCACTGCACGGGTGTTCGAACATGCGCGTCAACTGTCTGCGGTTGGCACGTACTGTATAGGCACCAATCAGGTGGATCTGGTTGCCGCCTCGCATCGCGGAGTCGCCGTATTCAACGCTCCGTATAGCAATACGCGGAGTGTCGCCGAGTTGGTGATCGCGGAGATTGTGGTTCTCCTGCGCCGGCTATACGATAAGATTGCGAAGGCCCATCAGGGGGTGTGGGACAAGTCGGTTGAGAGGGCTCGCGAAGTGCGCGGGAAGAGGCTTGGTATTATTGGATATGGGAACATCGGTTCGCAAGTTTCCACTCTGGCAGAAGCCATGGGGATGGATGTGTACTACTACGATGTTGTGGACAAGTTGACGATTGGCAATGCAACGCGGCTCCCCTCACTGAAAGACCTTCTCGAAACCGTCGATATCATCACCGTCCACGTCGACGGCAATCCGGACAACACCAATCTTCTCGATACTGAAGAATTCGCCATGATGAAGGATGGCGTGCTACTCTTGAACTTGAGCCGCGGACATATTGTCAACATTGAAGCGTTAACCCGGAACCTTCGGAGCGGAAAGGTCGCCGGCGCCGCTGTGGATGTCTTTCCCGAAGAACCCCGGGATGGAAGCCAGCCATTTGTCTCTCCGTTGCAGGGGCTGCCGAACGTCCTGTTGACGCCGCACATTGGTGGGAGCACGGAAGAGGCCCAGGAGAACATCGCATCGTTTGTTACGCAGAAGGTGCTTGAATACAATGCTACGGGCAGCACCTTTACGAGCGTAAATTTTCCGCGCATCAATTTGCCGCCGTACGACAAGTCACCGTCACGCCGGCTTCTGCACGTGCACCGGAATGTTCCCGGTGTGCTGTCGCATATCAACGGCATCTTTGCGCAGAACAATGTGAACGTGCTGTCGCAGTATCTTCGCACGAACGAGCTGATCGGCTATGCCATTGCCGATGTCGATGCAGAGTACAAAGATTCACTGTTCGACGACCTTCAAGAAGTGCCACACACAATCAAAGTGCGGATTCTGTAGTGTTGCATATGCCTTCTCGATCACTCCCCGATGTTCTTCGCGTTTCCGCACCCGGCAGGGTGTGTCTGTTTGGTGAGCATCAGGATTATCTGCACCTCCCGGTGGTGCCCTGTGCCATCTCTTTGCGCGTAACCATCGAGGGTACGGGCACGGAACGGCCGCGGGTTGATCTTGACCTTCCCGACGTCGGAAGACATGAGTCATTTCCCATCGATTGCATCCTGCCGTACGAAAAGGAACGGGACTACCTGCGGAGCGCCGTGAATGTCGTTCACCGGCATGGGTTCACGCACAGTACCGGCATCCGCGCAACTGTGCGGGGCACTATCCCGATCAACACAGGTACGTCGAGTTCTTCGGCACTCATCGTCGCGTGGGTCGACTTCCTGGTGCGGATGAGCGACCGGGCGGAAGTACTGCCCAGCGAGCGGATTGCGCATCTTGCACATGAAGCCGAAGTAGTGGAGTTCTGCGAGCCCGGCGGTATGATGGATCATTTCTCCACTGCCATCGGCCATGTCATCGCCATTGACTTTGTTCCCGCGATCGACGTTACGCGTCTGGACGTGCCGCTGAAGACCTTCGTTCTGGGGGATTCCGGGGAACCCAAGGACACGACGGCCATTCTTGCGCGCGTAAAGAACCAAGTCATGCAGATTGCTGCGGAGCTGCGCACGACGGCATCCGGAATTCTCCCTGCACACTGTCGATGCCGGATCTCTCCGCCGGTACACGCCGGGCCTCACTCCCGGACACGCTGCACTATTGCGCGGGACGTTACGTAATCGTGATCTCACCACTGTTGCCCGGAAACTTCTGTCTGAGACACCTCTTGATCATCACCGGGTAGGCTTCCTTTTGTCGGAACATCAGGCAGTACTTCGTGATGTGCTGCATATCTCGACGCCGAAGATCGACCGCATGATCGAAGCAGCCAACAATGCGGGTGCGTACGGTGGGAAGATCAACGGCTCGGGTGGCGGCGGATGCATGTTTGCCTATGCCCCGGAAGGCGCTGAGGAAGTTGCAGTTGCGATCGAACGGGCCGGAGGAAAGGCCTATATTGTTACAGCTGACGACGGTGTGCGCGATGATTCCAACCCTACGGAGGACCGGGCAGGTGAATAGTCCGAATCTGGTGATCCTCGCCGGCGGTGTTTCATCGCGTATGAAGAAGTCCATCCATGAACACGCGTATCCATCGGTGCAGCACGGAGCTGGGCACATTGCGAAGTCAATGATCGGGCTCGGTGAAGAAAAGCGTCCGTTGCTGGACTACCTCCTCTGGAATGCGGAACGGGCGGGGTACCGCGACGTGGTGCTGGTTGTCGGTGAGCACGACGGCGCATTCCGGGAACGCTATGGAAACGCCGACCGTGGCAATCGCTTTCATGCACTTGAAATATCCTACGCGGTTCAGAACATCCCTCCGGGGCGTACAACGCCGCTCGGCACCGCCGATGCCTTGCTGCAGGCATTGCTGTTCAGGCAGGACTGGCGCGGTCAGGGTTGTACCGTGTGCAACAGCGATAATCTCTATTCCGTGACTGCCCTGCGGCACATACTTGAAACGGGAAACAGGTGCGCCCTCATGGATTACGATCGTGCCGGGCTTGGCTTTGCTCCTGCACGAGCAGAGCAATTTGCGGTTCTCGTGAAGGATGCGTCCGGGATGCTCGTGGATATCGTTGAAAAGCCTTCCCCGGAACAGGTTGTGCGTGCGACCGGCCCGGACGGTAGAGTCGGAGTGAGCATGAATCTGTGGAGGTTTTCTTACGATATGATCCTGCCGTTCCTGGAACGGGCACCTCTGCATCCAGGTGCGCATGGAAAAGGAATTGCCGGTCACGGTCGGCATGATGATACGGACACATCCTGGCTCGATGATGGCGATTCCCATATCGGAACACGTTCCTGATTTGACAAGTGTGCACGACATCAGCGAGGTCGAGGAGTTTCTCACACACTCAGTATCGTGGAAGTCTCTGGCAGTAACTGAAAGGGCTCAACGCATGCATCTCCAACTGATCGATTGGGTGATTGTTGCCGTCGCATTGATCATCTGCTTTTTCCCGGCACTGTTCTTTGGCAAACGGGCCGGCAAGAGCACGTCGGAATTTTTTGTGTCAGGCCGCTCGGTGCCGTGGTGGCTGGCCGGCCTCTCCATGGTCGCAACCACCTTCAGCAGCGATACGCCGAACCTGGTGACTGACATCGTACGGCGCACCGGCGTGGCGGGCAACTGGGTGTGGTGGGCCTTCGTGCTCACCGGCATGGCCACCGTGTTTTTCTATGCCCGGCTCTGGCGAAGATCGGGGGTGATGACCGACCTGGAGTTCTATGAGATCCGCTATTCCGGGAAAGCGGCAGGTTTCGTGCGCGGATTCCGATCGGTCTATCTCGGTCTCTTCTTCAACTGCATGATCATGGCCACCGTTAATCTCGCGGCGTGCAAGATTGCCGGGATTCTGTTTGGACTCGAACGCTGGCAGACGTTGCTGGCAGTGGGAGTGCTCAATGTTGCGTTCGCGACGCATTCAGGGCTCTGGGGAGTCCTCGTGATTGATATGGTGCAATTTTTTATCAAGATGACCGCCGTCATCGCAGCGGCATACTTCGCAGTACAACTGCCGCAGGTCGGCGGGCTGACTGGCATGGTCGAAAAGCTGTCGGCGCTCAAAGGCCCGAACGGCCTGAACTATCTGAATATTCTGCCTGACTTCACAAACAACTGGGATATTGCCGTAGCGGTGTTCATCATGCCGATCGCCGTGCAATGGTGGGCGGTGTGGTATCCCGGAGCAGAACCGGGGGGCGGGAGTTACATCGCTCAACGCATGCTGGCATCGAAATCAGAAAAGGATGCGCTCGGAGCCGTGCTCTTCTTCAATATTGCGCACTATGTCCTCCGTCCCTGGCCGTGGATTCTTGTCGCTCTCTGCTCGATCATTGTCTATCCGCAGCTGTCGGATATCCAGCATGCGTTCCCCAACCTCGATCCGACGTTGCTGGGGCATGATATTGCCTATCCGGCGATGCTGAAGTTCTTGCCGGTCGGATTCATCGGTCTCATGGTGGGCGGATTGGTTGCCGCCAACTCATCGACGATCCTGACGCACCTGAACTGGGGTGCATCGTATCTTGTACACGACTTCTACCGTCGATTCATCCGGCGGGTTGCGGATGAGAAACACTACGTCCGGGCCGGACGTGTGGCGACAATTCTGCTGTTTGTGCTTTCCTCTTCCCTGGTCTTCTTTCTTGAAAGCGCCAAGGATGCGTTTGATATCATCCTGCAGGTCGGTGCCGGGACGGGTCTTCTGTATCTCGTCCGATGGTTCTGGTGGAGGGTGAATGCGTGGAGTGAGGTGGTTGCCATGGTCAGTTCCTTCGTTGTCTCCATTGTGCTGCTCATTCTGAACAGGAACGGGGTGCACATCAGCACCCATATTGGTCTTGTAGTGACTGTGGTGTTTACTTCTTTCTGCTGGATCCTGACGGCGTTCATCGGCCCCAAGACAGACCGGGCCACCCTGATCTCGTTCTATAAACTCGTGCGTCCGTTCGGTCCGGGCTGGGAAGTCATCAGGAAAGAAGCGGGGATCGCAAAGACGGAGAAGGGATCGAGCAGTGAGAATATCCCGATGGCATTGCTCGGATGGGTGGCCGGTTGCACGGTCGTCTGGTCTTCGCTTTTCACCGTCGGCAACTTCCTCTACGGACGCACGGAGTATGCTGTTGGGCTCCTTGCTGTCTTTCTGGTGAGTGGGTGGGTGTTGCTTTATGTCATGAACAAGCTCTGGGGAGGAGGGAAGAAGACGCAGCGAAAGTATAAGGTTTTCGTTGCAATTCCAATGTTTTAGCGTTATCATATAAAGTCAAATGTTGGCGACTTTGAAGGAATGTGCAACGTGATTTTTCCAGGAAGGTGATGTTGAAACGCTTTTTCTATCTGACTCTCGGCATTTCCCTCGTCATCTCCGCAGCATCGAACGCTGCGTTTTCCCAGCTTTCGCTCCGACAGAAGATCGGCCAGATGGTCATGGTGACCGCCACCGGCGACTCTCTGGAGGAGTCCTCGCCTTCGATGGACACTCTGCGCAGCGACCTATCCCGCGGCCTGGTCGGGGGCGTGCTGATGTTTACATGGAGCAACAATCTCAAGAACCCGGCACAGATAGCACATTTGACGTCGGAGCTTCAACACCAATCGACAATCCCCCTGCTCCTGGCAATTGACGAAGAAGGAGGAAAGGTTGCACGTCTGGGCCCGTCAAACGGGTTTTCCGGAACCCCGTCCGCCTATCAGATGGGCACTGTGGTGAACTCGGAGAGCCAACACCAGGAATGTAGCGCGGACCATGGCGGGGTGGTTTGTGCAAACGGGACTCAACGTCAACCTGGCTCCTGTTGTAGATGTGAATGTAAATCCTGCAAGCCCGGCCATCGGTGCTCTCGGGAGAAGCTTTTCCGCGAAAGCGGACAGTGTCGTTCTCCATGGCGGATGGTTCATCGATGAGTTTCGCAAACGGAACATCTGCACGACATTGAAGCATTTCCCCGGACACGGGAGTGCGAGCTCCGACTCTCACCTTGGATTCACGGACGTTACGTCGACATGGACTCCGGAAGAGCTGATTCCCTACACGCGTCTCCTCGAACAGAATGCCGTTGATGCAGTGATGACGGCGCACGTGTTCAACGCGCATGTGGATTCTGTCTACCCGGCCACTCTCTCTCGCGGCGACGATTACCGGCATACTCCGGAATCAACTCGGCTACCGTGGTGTGGTCTTCAGTGATGAAATGGGCATGAAAGCCATTACCGACATGTTCGGGCTGGATGAGGCAATGGAGCTGGCAGTGAACGCCGGGGTGGATATGCTCCTGTACAACACCAATCTTGATAGTGCCGGCCACTCACTCGCTGCCCGTGTGGTGGGTGTGTTGGAGCGCAGTGTGCGGTCCGGCAGAATCAGCGAAGACCGCATCAATACATCCTACGAGAGAATTACCGCGCTCAAAAGCCGGCTCGTGACGGGCGTTGCGGCAAGGATGAGTCCGGAGCAGAACGGCAAGGTCTTTCTCGTGAACTATCCCAATCCGTTCAATCCGACCACCACCATTGGCTTTGGGGTTACGGGTTCCGAGTGGACGAAGGTCACAGTGATAGTGTACGATCTGCTCGGGCGCGTCGTGGCCGTGTTGGTGAACACATCGATGCTGCCGGGGAAATACACGATCGGATTTGATGCCTCCGGGATGGCAAGCGGCATGTATCTCTGCCGTCTCTCGGTGGGGAAGGCAACGGCCGTTCACAGAATAATGCTGGTGCGATGAGCCTCGAGGTGCCTGGTATGAATCATGTGCGATTGCTGCTTCTCGCTTCAATGCTTTCGTCAGCATCGTTGCTGGCTCAAGAAATTCAAGTGATGATACGTTGCGATGACATTGGCATGTGCCATACCGTCAACACTGCAGCACAACAGGTACTGGAGTCGGGCATTCCATTCTCGGCCTCGGTGATGTTTGCCTGCCCCTGGTACCAGGAGGCTGTCGATCTCCTGCGCCAGCATCCGGAGGTGTCGGTGGGCGTACATCTGACGCTCAATGCAGAATGGAAGAACTACCGATGGGGGCCGGTAGCCGGGGCAGACGCGGTGCCATCACTCGTGGACAGCTGCGGGTACTTTCTTCCATCACGGGCACTCCTCTTCGGGCAGAACCCCAAAGTGGAAGAGGTCGAAAAAGAGCTTAGGGCTCAGATCCGCCGGGCGATGCAATCAGGACTGCGTATCGACTACCTGGATTACCACATGGGGGCTGCGGTAAGCACACTCCAACTCCGGGAGGTCGTAGAACGCCTGGCCCGTGAATACGGGCTTGCGGTATCCCGGTACTATGGTGAACAGGATGTCGCGGGATACTACAATGCACCACCGGAGGAGAAGACCGCCGCGTTAGTGGACCTCGCATCGGGGTTGAAATCCGGCGCACCACAGCTCTTCGTCTTCCACATCGGTCTCGAGACGCCGGAGATGGATGCGCTTATCGATCAGAATGCCATTGGCCTTCCCGGGATGAGCCGTCACCGCCATGCTGAACTCAACGCATTGCTCTCGCCCGAGTTCAGGCGCGCGCTAAAGACTCAGGGTGCCAGGTTCATGACCTACCACGACCTCATCACGCAGAGGGGGTTGGAGGGTATGCGGCGCCCCCAAGGGCAATGAGTATCCGGTATCCATGGGTAGTGGATACTTACGCAATCTTCCTTCTCTTCCTTCTCCTCCTTCGCAGCCGGGCCGGCACATGCTCTGCAACGATGCTTCTGTAGTCTGCAAACAGCCGGTCAAATATGCCTTCCCACGTTTGTGTTCGTGCATACGCCCGCGCCGCCAAGCCCATCTTCAACAACCTCACCGGGTCGTCCAACAGGATTCCGATATGCCGTGCAATGTCCGAGGGGTCGCGCGGACTTGTGATGAACCCGTTGATACCATGCTGTATGCTGCCGCCTGCTCCGCCTTCCGCCGCGCATATCGGCGGGAGACCCGAAGCCATTGCTTCAACAACCACGTTGCCAAAGGTCTCGGTGGTGGATGGGAATACCAGGATATCACTTGAAGCGTACGCTGTGGACAGTGCACGACCGGACAGACTTCCCAGAAACTTCGCCTCCGGCATTGCCGATGCCAGTTCTGCGCGAACCGGTCCGTCGCCGGCAATCACCAGGGACCAATCAGACCGTTGTGCCTTCAAGAGCGCATACACTCCGATCAGCGTCTGCAGATCTTTCTCCCAGACCAGCCGCCCTGCATAGAGCAGGAGTTTCTTGTGGTCGGGGGCGATGCCATTTCTCCATTGCTGTGAGCGGTGGCGCGGGCTGAACGACTTCGCGTCCACGCCGTGGGGCATGAATGCAAGATGCTCCACCCCCCGCGTTGCCAGCTCGTGCAGGATAGGAATCGACGGGACGTACACGCGCAGACACGAGTGATACAATGATCGCAAGTAGTTCCAGCCGAAAACCTCCAGCGCCTTCATTTTGTAGTACTTCGCGTAGCTCGCGAAGTGCGTGTGATAGGTAGCGACAACGGGTACATTGTTGCGCTTTCCCCAATGCACTGCGGCGCAGCCGAGGGGACACGGACTGTGGATGTGGAGAATGTCGGGACGGAATTGACGCAAATCGGCTTCGAATGCCTTGTAGCCGGGCAGTGCTATGCGGTAATCAGGATACCAGGGAAATGCGATCGATGGCACGGTCCGCATATCCGCTGCCGCATCTCCGGCTTGGGGGATTATTGGTGAGAAGAAGATGCTCTCGATACCCTGATCGCGTAAGGCATCGATGGTGCGATAGAGGACACGCGTTACGCCATCCTGACCGCGCCGCATGGTTCCCGAAAAATACGCAACGCGAAGTGGGTGTTGATGGATCGATTTCCGATTCCGGCGTGCAGTGTGCATTGTCCCTCCCGAGAGGGGTCTCTACCAGTATGAACGGAACAATGGGCCCAATGTTGTGGCCCGGGTTCTTTCACTATGTTTGCGAAATGGATGATGTTGTCAGCGACAAGGTAATGCACACTGGTATGGAGTTCCTCAGCTTGGCACTTCACGGTACGAAAAACGGATCACAGAGGAAAGATTTTGCTTGCTTCTCTTTGATCGATTTATTATGCTAAACTGTCAACGATCAGTGCACCGTTGTTGGCCTTTTGGGGTTCCCTGACAGGGAACTATGTTTGCTAAAGCTGGTCACAGCCGCAGCAGAACAAAATGGATCGCAGCCATGGTGATGAATTGACCCTGGTTGCGATTTTCGTTAAAAGGCACCTTGCGGGAGTCGATCGCCGTGTCCGCCGGTTGCGGATTGCAGCAAACATCAGGAGCTTCCCATATGGAAAAGGGAACTGTGAAATGGTTTAACGGAGCAAAGGGGTACGGATTCATTTCGCGGGAGACGGGAGAAGACGTATTCGTGCATTTCCGTGCGATCGTCGGCGAGGGCTATAAGACCCTTAACGAGGGGGATAAGGTTGAATTCGAGGTTACCCAGGGTCCCAAGGGGCTGCAGGCACAGAACGTTAGCAAGATCTAACGGGCTTTCTGTAACAACGATGCCCCGCCGTGACGAGCACGGCGGGGCGTTCTCTTTTCTGTGGAGCTGTTAGGCGCGCGATCAGACATCCTTCCTTCGCGTGTATCCAATCGCCAGTCCGAACACGAAGATAACCAGCGCGACTGCCCCCAGTGCGAACACGGTGTCACCGAATACGCGTGACCATTTGATTGCCTGAATCGTCGGCGAGGAGAGAAATTCGGCACTGCGTGCGTACCAGTAACCGTATTTCACCGATGCCCATGTTTGCATCAATCCCACCGGTAAGAGACTTCCGACCACCATCAGCATCAGCCCGACGTTCATTCCCCAGAAGCGCCCAGCCCAGTAACCGCTCTTTCCACGTGTCGCGGACCCACAAGACTCTGAGACAGAACAGCATCAACCCTATACCCAGCATGCCGTATACGCCGAAGAGCGCGGCATGCCCGTGCACGGGTGTCGTGTTGAGTCCCTGCATGTAATAGAGCGCGATGGGCGGGTTGATCATGAACCCGAACAGCCCGGCGCCGATGGCATTCCAGAATGCGACAGCCACGAAGAAGAAGATCGGCCATCGGTATTTGATGATCCAGGTTGTGGACCGGGAGATTTGCAGATTCTGCCAGGCCTCGAATCCTGCGAGCACCAGTGGCACAACTTCAAGTGCACTGAAGACCGCGCCGAGCGCAAGTACCGGGGTCGGTGTGCCGCTGAAATACAGGTGGTGCAGCGTGCCAATGATGCCGCCTGCAAGGTAGACCGTCGATGAGAGAAGGACGGCTGTGTTTGCTGACCAGACATTGATAAGCTGCAGCCGCGCAAGCATGAAGATGATGATTGTTGTTGCGAAGACTTCGAAGAATCCCTCGACCCAGAGATGCACAACCCACCAGCGCCAGTATTCGGCGATGGCAAGATTGGTATGTTGACCCCACATCAACCCGGCCATATAGAACCCTCCGATTGCCACGGCTGAGATCAGGAACAGAATCAGAAGCGGCTTGTGTTCATCGCCCCGCCGGATGGCTATGAGAACGTTGCGGGAGACGAGGTAGACCCACAACACCAGCCCGGCGACCAATCCGATCTGCCATACTCTCCCAAGGTCAACATATTCATACCCCTGGTGACCGAAGTAGAACCATGAGTCACCGGAGAGCTTGTTGTGCACGCTGAGCCATTCTCCTGTGAGAGAACCGACGACAACCAACAGCAAAGCGCCAAACAAGACGTTTACGCCGAGCCGCTGACCTTTCAACTCCACCCGGCTCACCGCAGGAGCGATGAAGAGACCTGCAGCTAGCCAGGCCGTTGCAATCCAGAAGATACCGAGCTGGACATGCCATGTGCGGGTCAGGACGTACGGCAGCCAGAGGCTGAGCGGGATACCATAGAAGCCATTTCCCTCAACTCCATAGTGCGCGGTAATCACGCCAACGGCGATCTGGACCAGGATGAGCGCAGAGACGACGAAGAAATACTTGACTGTGGCCCGTTGCGAAGGAGTGAATGTGCTTCCGAACAGGGGGTCGGCGGATGGGAGTGTTGAAGGGAGGGCATCTTCTTTGTGAGATGCATAATACCAGACCATGCCCGCGATGCCGGCAAGGAGGAGAATGATACTGACGCCTGTCCATACGACAGCATCCGGAGTCGGATGGTTGTCAATGAGATCCTCGTGCGGCCAGTTGCTGGTATAGGTGACGTCATCACCCGGCCGGTTCGTGCTTGCTGCCCACGATGTCCAGAAGAAGAATGCGCTCAACTGACGCAGCTTCGTGGTATCTGTTACCGCGCCCTGCGGGATAGCGAATGCGGTGTTGCCGTCGCCGGAATATCCGGGCATAATATAGTGCATTGACCTCGAAGGCCATTGCGCGGACGCGGATCGATGGTGATCTTCCCGGTGGCAGGGTCATAGGTGTTCTTGCGCATGACAGCGGCAAGATGAGCCTCTACTGCCGCTTGTTGTTCCAGGGAGAGGTGATCATACGGTCTGCCGGCAATATCGCGCGCCCAGACGTCAATGATGAATGTACATTCTCGGTGCAGCCAATCGGCGGTCCAATCCGGGGCAACGTAGCTACCGTGTCCCCAGACGGACCCGAGCTCCATCCCGCCCATCGCCTGCCACACATTCTGTCCCGCCTCGATGTCGGCTCCGGTGATGATAATCTCTCCCGTCGGTCGTTGCCACTGTGGTGGGGATGGGAGGTTTCTCCTGATAGATGCGCCATCCTGCCCATCCGAGGACCATGAAGCCGATGACGAGCACAGCGATCAATCCGATCCAATATTTCCTCATAGCTTCTCTCCTGATTGTTGTATTTCAGATAAAATTATCTGAATATACAATAATGGCCAATTGTTGTCAAGAGGGTGGTACTGCTTCCTTTGCGTCTATCCATGAATTCCACATATATTGTCGCCTCGCATTTCCAAACTAGCCGTGATCGGGATCCAATGACCTCCCGCGAACGAGTACGCGCAACACTGACATTCTCCAAACCAGACAGACCGCCGAGGGATCTTTGGTCTCTCCCGTACGTATCGCTCTATCGTAAGTCGGCATTGGATGCCCTGCTTGCGCGTTTCCCCGTTGATTTCGGGCGCCCCGAATTGAGTCCGGGTTCCGATGACCTCGATCTCATGAAGCTGAGGCACCCGGGTACTTATCGCGACGAATGGGGCAGTGTCTGGCACGTCGGAGAACCGGGTGTTGTAGGTGAGGTAAAGGAACCCGTCTTGAACGACTGGTCAGGCTTGCGTTCGTTCCAGCCACCGTGGGAGTGTCTTCGATCGCGAAACTGGGATCATGTGAACCGCACGTGTGATGCAAGTCATCTCTTCATGCTCTCCGGAACCTGTGCCCGGCCCTTCGAGCGGCTCCAATTCCTTCGCGGGGCTGAGAATTTCTACATGGATCTGGCGTACGATACGGCGGAAGTGCGAGTGCTGATTGGCATTGTACGTGATTACTACCGCGAGGAAGTGCTCGCCTGGTCGCGGACCAACGTCGATGCTGTGTTCTTGATGGATGATTGGGGTTCAAACACGTCGCTCCTTATCAGTCCCGCCACATGGCGCGAGGTGTTCAAGCCAATCTACAGGGAGTATTTTGAGATTATCAGGAAGGCCGGCAAGTTTGTCTTCTTTCACTCGGATGGCAACATCGAGGCGATTTATCCTGATCTCATTGAAATCGGCGTAGATGCCCTGAATTCGCAGCTGTTTTGCATGAACATCGAGAAGCTTGGGGATCTTCATCGCGGGAAAATCACCTTCTGGGGGGAGATCGATCGTCAGCAGGTTCTTCCTTACGGGACACCTGAGGATGTCCGTGCAGCAGTACACCGTGTGCGGAAGGCACTTGACAACGGGAAGGGGGGAGTGATTGCACAATGCGAATGGGGGAAGGACAACTCTGCGGAGAACATTGCCGCTGTGTTCGAGGCATGGGATAATGGCGGGGTGGGGAGGGTTGAACCGCGGTGACTATTGTTGAGGTTGTATTCCTCGCCCTGGCCTTGTCAATCGATGCCTTTGCGGTCTCGCTCGCTGCGGCTTCAACGGGGCGCATTTCAGGGGGCCGGGCGACATTTCGCCTGTCATTCCACTTTGGTCTTTTTCAGTTCCTTATGCCGCTCATAGGTTGGACTGCAGGTGTAGGTATTGCACCTCTTATTGCAGCTTTTGACCACTGGATTGCATTTGGGCTCCTCATAGTCATTGGCATCCGGATGATTCATTCGGCAATCTCCCATGAGGCCGGGAAGGGCCGCGAGGATCCATCCCGGGGAGTAAGGCTGGTGGTGCTGTCTGTTGCGACGAGCATTGATGCTCTTGCGGTCGGTCTCACGCTGGCATTCCTCGACATCAGTATCTGGTGGCCGAGCGTTGCCATTGGGGTTATCACAGCCTCCGTCTGTGTGCTTGCGATTGTCATGGGAAACCGGCTGCACGTGCGGTTTGGCAGAACGGCAGAGGTTTTCGGTGGTGTCATTTTGATCGGGATTGCCATCCGGATTCTCTTGGCCCACATTGCCGCATGACCTAAAGATCTGTCGATTTCAGCCGATAATGGAATTGACAGGTAGCACACTCCCCTATGCCCGCCCACCGCATCGACAGGGAAGTCGTGAATCAAGGCTCTGTGCGGGCATCGGGGTCAAATACGAGAGAGTCTCATGCGCCACAGAACTGTCGATGACGACGTAGAACTTGCTGCCTGGAACTGGCTGCGCGATAACCTTTCTTGTTGCAGAATCGCTTTCCAAGTACTATATTTACCTCGTTAACGATTCCGACCTGCCCGACACGGTATCTCAGCAATCCTCTTCACCACAACATCATACCAGGAGCTGCCATGAATCTTATCGAACGCGCAAAGAACATTATTATGACGCCGAAGACGGAGTGGCCGGTGATTGCCGCTGAAGAACCCAACGCGACGGCTATTTTGACCGGCTATGTTATCCCGCTCGCACTTATCCCTGCAGTCGCAAGCATCATCGGATATGGTTTGATTGGCCAGGGGTTCATGCACTCCTTCACCTGGGGGATTGCTCTGGGTGTCACGTCCTTTGTTTCGACAGTACTTGGTGTGTATCTGACCGCTTTCGTTGTGGACTTTCTGGCTCCGAATTTCGGATCGCAGAAGAATTTCGGCAGGGCTATGCAACTTGTAGCGTACGCATACACTCCGGCATGGGTGGCCGGTGTATTGAACATTGTTCCTGTACTGGGCGTGATCGGGAGTCTGGCCGGTCTCTACGGGCTGTACCTCCTGTATCTTGGACTTCCCCACACGATGAAGACGCCGCAGGACAAGGTCGTGGTCTATCTTGTTATCACTGTGGTAGTACTTCTCGTAATCTATATGGTCATCGGCGCCATTCTGACCGGAATCATGTTCAGTGTTCTCGGGCTGTCGGCACTTGGCGGGTTGCGTGGAATGTGATGTTTCAGGGGATTGCTCCTGCAACTGCCAACGGCCGCCCACGGGCGGCCGTTGGTTCTTATGCAGGTTTTGGTTACATTCGGGCCATGAAAATCTATACGCGCACCGGAGACAAGGGTGATACTTCGCTGTTCGGCGGTCAGCGTGTGTCAAAGGACGCCCTCCGGATTGAAGCGTATGGCACTGTCGACGAACTGAATTCTGTACTTGGCATGGTTCGTGCAGACAACGCACCAGCCGGAAATCGACCGCCTCCTCGCCCGCATCCAGGATGTGCTCTTTGTTCTGGGAGCTGATCTTGCGACGCCGCGTTCAGCCGACAAGAGAGATCTCCGGCGCATTGCTGCAGCGGATTCGGAGGACCTGGAGCGTGAGATCGATACGCTTGACGCACATCTGCATCCTCTCCGCACCTTCATCCTTCCGGGAGGATCTCCCGTTGCCGCACGTCTGCATTTTGCACGCACGGTGTGCCGGAGAGCAGAGCGCAACGTGGTGCGTCTCTCTCGCACCGAGGATATTGGAGACGATGTTACCGTGTATCTGAACCGCCTTTCGGATCTCCTGTTTGTTCTGGCCCGATTTGCGAATCACATCGCCAACGTACCGGAAACTCCTTGGAAACCTTGATTGTGCCGCACTTCTTCCGGTGGCGGGTTCTGTGGCCTGTTCTTGTTGCGGGTTCACTCGCGCTTGTCTGGTGTCGCCCTTTTTCCGAGCAGTGGCTGTGGTTCGTCGAAGGGAGATTTCTCCGGCCCGAACGCCTATGCATTGCTCCGGATGCTTGTTCACGACATTGGTCCACGGCCAATGGGTTCGCCTGCCGAGCAGCGCGCCCTGGCATTTGCCGCTTCGAAGTTCAAGGACTATGGTTGCGACACCAGCTATATTCTGCCGATGACTGTTGCCGGGGGGATCAACACAAAGAGCGGTATCGCCGTTGGTATCGCGCGCGGGCGGACCGGACGCATCATTGTGATTGGCGGCCATATAGACTCTGCCGGCCCCGACATCCCCGGCGCCAACGATGACGGTTCCGGTGCCGCCTGCGTCATGGAGCTCGCCCGCGTGCTTGACCCCACAAGAGCGACAATCCACCATCGTCTTCTGTTGCTTCGGTGGTGAAGAGGAAGGTCTCAGGGGTTCAACGCACTTCGTCAAGGAGTTTCCGCTCATCGACAGCGTTGCGCTGATGCTCCAGATCGACATGGCCGATGGTGCGAGCTTCCTCGAGATGGATCCTGACGCGGCATTTCAGGTGAGCGCTCCGCGCTGGCTACCGGCGGCTGCATTCGATGTGTACTATAATGAACTCGGGCTGAAGGACCTCCGGTACCTCACACACTCGGCGACGCTCAACGCCTCTACTCCCGGCGGGACGGGTTCCGATCATATGCCCTTCCTCGAAAAGGGGATCCCGGCGATTGACTTCACTTCTGATGTCTCCTACCCGATTCATTCTCTGCTCGACAATCTTGCGACATTCGACTCAAGCGGCCTTGCTCGCTCGGGGTTGCTGGTACAGCGACTCGCCGGGCGTTTTGATGGCGGCACGCCATCACGCCATACGGAGAGCTACTACCTGCTTCAGGTCGGGAACCGTCTGCTGTTCGTAGACCATTGGATCCTGTGGGCACTGCCACGTCATCACTCTCGCTGTTGCTGTCATCGCTTTCATGAAATTGCGTCGCGACAGAGTGAAAGACAGATCGCACCAGCCACGCTGGTCTGCCCTGAAGCTGACTCTTGCGGCAGTGGTGATCCAGGTGTTCGTCTGGTTTCCCGAGAGTCTTCTCGGTGCAATCCGGGGTTACCGGTATCCCTGGGTCAACAACTTTGGCGGCTACGTTGCTCTCGCGCTGCTCTGTGGCGGGGTGGGTTTCTGGCTTGCAGCGCTGGCGATGCGCCGACTGCGTATTACTGTTGATCCCTACGTCTATTTTCTCAGGATGTTCATTGTCCTGGTGGTATCGACTGGTGCGCTCACAATCGCCAACCCGGAAATCGCTCTGTATACAGGCTCAGCACTTCTCTTCTTTTCGCTTGCGGTTCTTGTCCGTCACCCTGTCGTGAAGGCGGCGCTGACGCTTGCGGCGTTCTACCTGCCGCTCCACCTGATTTTCCTTGAGTTCCTGGGATTGCTGCAGCGTGGCCTGGCAGGTTCGGTACTTACAGCATGGTGGAAAGTAGGACTCGTCGATGCAGTGTACATCCTTGTGTTCGTTGTACTGTCCTTTCCGTTTGTCTTCGGCGTCGCGGCTGTCTATAGAAGTTCAGATCGTGATCTTTTCTGGCTGAAAAGCTTCCAAAACAAACGGTCGCTCTTCTTTCTTGTTCCCGCGATCATTGTCGTTGCGATTGTTCTCCTGAACCGCCCTGTGTACAATGCACGGTGGCAACGGTCAGTGCGGGCCGAGCAGCGGTACGAGATCGGCAGTGATTCGAGTTCGCTGCAAATTCGAGGGGGCGAATTCCTGGATGGACTTCTTGTGAGCATTGCCGGCCGCGACACAGTTCTTCAGGGCGGGACAAACACCTTTGTCCCGCAATTGGGCAAGGGATCCGGTGTCGACTGGGTAACCGTCTCCGTGCAGCAGGAAACCCGGGTGGACAGTTCCGCGAAAGATTCTTCACGGGTGGTTCAGCGCACAGTGGAACTTCTCGGCACCCGGCGGCCGCTGCATGGTGGAGATCAGATACAGGTCAGATCTACCGTTCGAACTGAAATCCCCGATGGTCTCAGGGTGCGCGCAGGGCCGGAGCGCTCAAGTCGGAAACAGGGAAATCGCTTACATGGTACGCGTTCCCTGATAGCGTCCTTGATGTGCCGGTAGCGCTGACAATGGGCCCCGGACAGAAGGTGATCGAGAGCATCAATCTCACCTATCCGGACCTGGCCGCTCCTGTGACATTGCGGCGCGAATTGACAACTGTCACCACACGCACGATTGTCTCGAAGATTGATACGATCACGATCAACTAGGCGGAAAGAAACACGTTCGCTGAATTTCCGTACAATACTTATTGCCCATTTCCTGATTCCTCAACCTCTCCACAACAACTCAAGGACAAAACCGTGAAACGCTGGCGGTTGCTGTTACCCCTGGCGGTGGTGCCACTCCTGGCATCAGCGCAAGTGAACATCAAGTTCGTGGAGTTCAATCTCCCGAATGGTTTGCACGTGATCCTGCATGAAGATCATTCTGCTCCGATTGTCTCGCAGGTTGTCGCGTACCACGTGGGATCAAAAAACGAGAAACCCGATCGTACCGGGTTCGCCCACTTTTTTGAGCACCTGATGTTCGAAGGATCGCCGAACATCGCACGCGGTGAATTCTTCAAAATGGTGCAAGGGGCCGGGGGGAATCTCAATGCCTTCACCAGTTTCGACAAGACCGTCTATTTCATATCGCTTCCTTCCAACCAGCTGGAACTTGCCATGTGGATGGAATCGGAGCGGATGCTGCAGTTGAAGATTGACTCGGTCGGTGTAGAGACCCAACGCGGAGTTGTGAAGGAAGAACGGAAGCAGGGGCTTGAGAATCGCCCGTACGGAACGTGGCAGGAAAAGGCATTTGGGCATGCCTTCAAGGTTCATCCCTATCGCTGGACGCCGATAGGATCGGCACAGTACATTGACCGTGCATCGATCGATGAATTCCGGCAGTTCTACAAGACCTTCTATGTCCCGAACAACGCTTGTCTTGTGATTGCCGGGGACATCAATACTGAAAAGACAAAAGCCCTGGTGGAGAAATACTATGGAGGGATTCCCCGTGGTGCCGGTGACATTTACCGGCCGACCGAGGTCGAGCCCCCCCAGACGACGGAAGTCCGTGATACCGTGCCGGACAATATTCAACTTCCTGCGGTGATCATGGCGTATCACATGCCATCCCAGGGGACAAAAGAGTACTACGCTCTGAGCATGCTGACGTCAGTGTTGTCGGGTGGTGAAAGCTCCCGCCTGACGAAGCGTCTTGTTGACAAGGAGCGCGTGGCGATTTTTGTCCAGTCTGCGCCGATGCCGCTGGAGAACCCGGGTCTGTTCCTCGTACTGGCTGTCGCGAATGGCGGCAAGGCGCCGGGCGAGGTTGAGAATGTGGAGCAGCAGGAAATTGGGCGACTGCAGAAAGACCTGATCACCGAGACGGAGTTCACAAAGATCAAAAACCAGCGCGAGACGGAGTTCATCGAGAAGAATTCAACGGTGCAGGGAAAGGCAATGCAGCTGGCTGAATATCACCTGTTCTTCGGTGATGCAAATCTCATCAACACCGAGATTGCGAAGTTCATGGAGGTCACGCGCGAGGACATCCGTCGGGTTGCCCGGGAATACCTGAAGAATGAGAATCGCACCGTGCTGTACTATGTCCCTAAACCTCAAGCCCAGTAACAGAAAGGAGCCACGACCATGAAACGGACATTGATGTTGCTCGTCGGCTGCGCACTGTTCCTGGCGCAGCACGCTGTTGCACAACTCGATAGAAGCAAGATCCCTCCTCCTCCGGGACCTGCCCCTGAAGCGTCCTTCCCCAACTATGAACTGACGACAACGGCGAATGGGATCCGGGTTCTTGTTGTTCGCAACACTGAATTGCCCACGGTCGCCATCAGGCTGCTGATTGACCGAAAGCCGATTCTTGAAGGTGACGCTGCCGGCGTTGTGGATGTGATGGGTGAGGTGATGAAGTGCGGAACCACCACGCGCACAAAGGATCAGATAGATGAACAGATCGATCAACTTGGAGGATCGCTTGGAGCCGGAGGTACGTCGCTTTTTGCCTCGGGACTCTCCCGTCACACGGAAAAGTTGCTTGAGCTTCTCGCAGATATTGCCCTCCATCCGTCATTCCCGAAGGATGAGCTCGACAAGGTGGTGATGCAGATGCAATCGGGTCTCAAGGCCCGGAAATCCGAACCCGATGCCATGGTCGAAGTCGTCCGGAAAAAAGTGCTCTACGGCGACAACCATCCGTACGGCGAGATCCAGACGGAAGAATCGGTCGGCAAGATTACACGGGAAAAATGTCTCGCCATGTATGCCGCCTACTTCAGACCCAATCGCGCGATCATTGCCGTTGTTGGTGATATTGAAAAGAACGATGTGATGAGGTTGGTCGACAAATACTTCCGGGCATGGACGCAGGGGACATTGCCGGTGGCGTCGTACCCGGAGGTGAAGCCGCTCGCATCAACCCGGGTCGCCCTGGTCGATCGACCGAGTTCTGTGCAATCAGTCATGCGCGTTGGTCAGGGAGTACATCTTCTTCGAACGTCGCCGGATGTCATGCCCGTGACCGTGATGAATCGCATACTCGGCGGCGGCATCTTCCGGCTCTTTGTCAATTTGCGTGAAAAGCACTCATACACGTATGGCGCATACAGTGCAATCGGTCCCGACGAACTCGTCGGGGCATTCACGGCGACGACGTCCGTGCGGAACAGTGTGACAGACAGTGCGCTCAATGAAATCTTTTACGAAATCAAGCGCATTCGTGATGAGGATGTGGATGCGAACGAGTTGGAACGGGCAAAAAACTCGCTCGGCGGTGACTTCGTGGCAAGTCTTGAAGTGGCGAACACCGTTGCGTCATACGCAATAGAAATGGAACGTTACGGACTACCCAAAGACTATTATAAGACGTACCTAAAGCGGTTGGCTGCAGTGACGACGAAGGATGTCCGGCGGGCTGCACAGCAGTATCTCGATCCTGATCATATGCTCGTCGCCGTCGTCGGTGCTGCAAAAGATGTCCGTGCAAAGCTCGGGAAGTTCGGTAGTGTCACGATGTATGACGAAGAGGGAAAGATCGCGGTGGAGAAATCCCTCGGGTCTGTGAAGATGACTCCGGACGAGATACTTGCCAAATTCCTGGACCGTACCGGTGGCAGGAACGCCTATGCGGCGATTAAGGACAAGACCATGGAGATGAGCGGGAAAATTCAGGGGATGGAGATGAAGGTCAAGACCGTGCAGAAGGCCCCGGACAAACTCTATCAGGAAATGAACATGATGGGGATGGTACAGCGTTCGGTTGTTAACGGCAAAACCGGTTGGGCGGGAACGCCGCAAGGGATCAAGGATCTAACGGGTGAGCAGCTGGAGGCGCTACAGCCAGAGGCTGCGATGGACTTCTATTCCGCCTACAAATCGCTCGGCTACACTGCAGAGGTGACCGGCGTGAAGGATATCAAGGGGAGGGAAACCTACGAGGTGACCTTCACAAGTGCCAAAGGTCCGACGATGCGACATTATTTTGATGCAAAGGATTTCCTTAAACTTCGGGAGGTTACGGTCAGCACTACACCCCGGGGTCCGATGGAGCAATCGACGGATCTGTTTGACTACAAACCCTTCGGTGGTGTGCAGATGGCGACCCGTTTGGAGCAGAGCGTCATGGGGCAGGTGATCACCTTCACGATGGACAAATGTGATGTGAACAAGGGGGTGGAGGACGCGCTGTTCACGAAACCGGCGAAATAGCCGCGGCGGTGCAGTTCATTTCAATCCACAATGGTGGAGGTGGAGCACCTCCACCATTGAGCCTTATACACCTTCTCTTTGTCCTCTGATCCATCGATAGGCGTACCCCAGGGCGTAGACCACTTTTCTCGGCAGGAAACGGGGTGCCAGGACGGCGAGTTTGTACCTGAGTCCCGGAATGCACACCTCCTTTCCGCGCTTGAGAGCGCTCAGTGAAGCATCCACCACCTCTTCGGCACTCATGAAGTATTTGAAGAAATCCCCCGAGGTATCCACTCCCATCCGCTCATGGAACTCAGACCGTGTGAAGCCCGGACAGAGGGCCTGAACCCGCACACCCTTGTCGCGAACCTGAAGGTCCAACGACTCCGACAGGTTTGTCAGTGCTGCTTTCGTCGCGCAATACAAGCTGCCCGGAGAGACCAGAAAGCCCGCGACGGATGACACATTGATAATCGCACCCTGTCGGCGGTCCAGCATTCGGGGGAGTGCTGCGTGCATGAGGCGGGCCGGCGCGGTAATGTGTGTCTGAATCATCGCATCAAGCAGTCCGATATCTTCGTTTTCGAACGAATGTCTGCTTCCGAATCCAGCGTTGTTCACCAGTAGGGTGAGATCCGCAATCGTCCGCATGCGTTCTTCCAGCTCCCGCAACTCGTCGGGATTGGAGAGTTCGGCGATGACATAGCTCGCCGTGATTCCGTGTTCACGATGCAACTCTTCACAAAGGGCTTTGAGTTGCGGCTCGCGTCTCCCATGGAGAAGCAGATTGTATCCTTCTGATGCCAACCGGCGGGCAAAGGCTTTCCCGATGCCGGCTGAAGCTCCGGAAATGAACGCGGTTCCTCGGTGTATCTTCATAGTGGTTTATCGGAGAAGTAGAAGTCGGCGTGCAATGGTTGTTTCGGTGGTTTCGAGTCGGGCAACATAGACCCCGCTGGCGACCGGATGTCCCGCGTCGTCGTTGCCTTCCCAGCGGATCAGGTGTGTGCCCGGTTCCTGAAGGCCGTCAGATATCGTGGCGAGCCGACGGCCGAGGAGATCATAGATGCGCACCGCGGCATGGATGCGGCCGGGGAGTTTTATGGTCATTGAGGTTCCAGCATTGAACGGGTTTGGGTAGTTCTGGTCAAGTTGAGCCGTTACCGGAAACAAGGGATCCGGTGTCAGAATCTCACGCAGAATCCAGTTATCGGGGTCAATGTCCGCCTTGTCCGGCCGGAAGGAGATCAGAAACTCAAACGTTTCATTGCTCTTCGAGTTGAATACCGAAATTGTGGTGTCTTTGTCCGTGCCGCTGAACCGGAGGTCGACCGGCATCTGAAAAAACGAGGGGGACGAGTTCTGTGGTGTCTGGGTTATTGTCGCCGTCACGCGATGGGAATCGGCCGAGCTCGCCGCAGACCACCGCAGGGTATAGCGCGGGTACGATTCGCCGTAGATCCATTCATTGAAAAACCATCCGAGAGGTTTTCCGGCAACAGCTTCGCACACACCCTGAAAATCGGCGGTGGAAGCAGTGCCATACCGGAGGCGGGTGTCGGCACTGTACGTCCTGAGGATACGGAAGAACGCAGAATCTCCGACAACATGCCGCAGCATATGGAGGACCGATGCTCCCTTGGCATAGACGCCTGCCACGGCAAAGAGGCTTGCCACTGAACTTGTATCGACCCTGAACACCGAACCCTTGGCGTTCTTTGCGCTGGTCATGCGTTCCTTGATCAGCCGCCAGTACTCCGATGTCCCATAGCGGGCTTCGCGGTAGAGTGATTCACTGTAGGTCGCGAAACCTTCATTGAGCCAGAGGTCCTGCCATGTGGCACAGGTGATGAGATCGCCGAACCATTGATGCGCCAGTTCATGGGACACGACATCCTCAGCGAAGGTTGTTGTAGAGGTCATGGTCTGGTGTTCCATTGCGCCGCCTACGCCGAATTCGCTGTGCCCGTATTTCTCGTTCAGGAACGGATACGTGCCGAACAGCGTTGAAAAGATTCGAAGCATGTCCACCGTCTTCGGCAACTGTTGTTGTGCGAGGGCAAGATGTTCGGGCAGGACGTAGTTCAGGATCTCCATGGAGTCCGTCGGCGAGAAGACGTACCAATTTGAGAAGGCGGCGTAGTTGGAGACGGCGATCGAGACAAGGTATGTGGCGATCGGGTACCGCTCCGACCAAAAGTGCGTGGATGTGCCGTCACCATTATCGTGTACCGCCAGGAGTCTTCCGTTGGAGCCCACGCGCAGTCCGGTCGGGCATGTGACCAGGATGTCCACCGAATCTGCTTTGTCCAGCGGATGGTCTCTGCAGGGCCACCAATCCCGCGCTCCGTACGGTTCGCTCAGCGACCACACCCAGGGACCGCCGGGCAGTGAGGCGAAGGTGAAACTCCCAAATCCGGTGGCGTTTGGCGTGCCATGGTACGTGATTTCGGTCGTGATGAGTTCTCCTCTTTGAAAAGAGCGCGGAAGTGTTATCGAAAAGCTTTGAGGAAAACGAATGGTGGTCAGGCGCTGACCATTCATGCGGACCGAATCAAGGATCATGCTTTCAGAAAGATCAAGCATAAGCGTGTTGGTGCTTTCAGACACGACGCGGACACGGGCAGTGACAGTGCCGTAAAGAGTTGAAGAGGGGATATTCAGCCGGAGATCGAGCCGGTAGTAGAGTGCGTCGACACTCGGGTCCGCGGCCGAAGCGGGTCGCGATTGAGCGACCCCAAGGTGTTTGGCCGCGCACCCTGTTGTCTGGGTGGGCTGAAGACTGTTCCAGGGACTCTGTGCAAGTCCCGATTGCAGACCGACGACGAATATGAGCCACGAGAGTCGCATGAGGAGCATACAATACAGTAAGATACAAACGATGAGGCGATGGTGCAACTCGGAAGGCGCAGGCGTCTCGTTGACTTTTTGTGGCACAGTTGGTAGCTTTAGTCACTTTCACAACATGAAGAAGGACACTCCCCATGCTCAGTAAAGCAGTGCAAGAGGCGATCAATGAGCAGATTCGGAACGAAATCCAGTCTGCCTATCTCTATCTTTCCATGTCCGCTCACTGCGAGGCGGTGAACCTTCCTGGTGCGGCGCACTGGTTGCGGTCGCAGTGGGAGGAAGAACTCGAACACTCCATGAAGCTGTACAAGCATGTGTACGACCGCGGTGGCCGCGTAACGTTGCAGGCCATCGAAAAGCCCCCGGAGGACTTCTCAAGTCTGCTCGGAATTTTCCAGCATGTGCTTGCTCATGAGCAGAAAGTCACCGGGTTGATCAACAAACTGTACGCTATTGCCACGCAGGAGAGTGATTATGCTTCGCAGGTCGAACTCCAGTGGTTCATCAAAGAGCAGGTTGAGGAAGAGAAGAACGCCTCGGAGATCATTGAGATGTTGAAGAGGTCGGGTGAATCAGGTCCGACCCTTCTCATGGTCGACCGTCAGCTTGGTGCCCGGGCAAAAGGGTGATCGGGTTCTGGCGGCACTTCCCCCGCGCGTTCTGGACTGCGAACATTGTCGAGCTGTTTGAGAGAGCTGCGTACTACGGGATGTTCATTGCGCTGACCCTTTACCTCACAAACGTGGTCGGCTTCAGCGACATCAATGCTGCCTGGATTGGCGGTATCTTTGCAGGAGGTCTCTATCTTCTTCCTCCGTTCAGTGGTGCGCTGGCGGACACGTTAGGGTTTCGCCGCTCGTTGCTGCTTGCGTTTTTTCTTCTGACGGTCGGCTACTTCACACTGGGCGCGTTTCCCTACAAGACAACCGTGCTGCCGGCCCTTCTTGTGACCATGATCGGCGGTTCGTTCATCAAATCCATCATCACGGGAACGGTCGCAAAGACTTCCGATGAAGAAAATCGCGCCCGTGCATATTCGATTTTCTACGCAATGGTGAATGTCGGAGCTTTTGCGGGGAAAGGCCTTGCGTACCCTCTCCGACTCTATATGGGTCTTGAGGCAATCAACTATTACGCTGCAGCGTTGACTCTTCTGGCTCTTGTGGCAGTTGCGCTCTTTTTTAAGCAGGTGGATACCGCTGAACACGGGAAATCTCTTCGCGAAGTGTGGGCGGGTTTCCGTGGTGTCGTCACAAATCTTCGTTTGTTGACGCTCATCCTGATCGTCACCGGATTCTGGGTCATCCAGCAACAGATGTATGCCACGATGCCGAAATATGTGCTCCGCACCGTCGGCCCCACGGCTTCTCCCGAGTGGATCGCTAACGTCAATCCCTTCATCGTCATCACTCTGGTGATGTTCGTGACTCATATGATGAAGAATGCCGGTGCGTTGACGTCCATGATTGTCGGCCTCTTTCTCATGCCGGTGTCCGCACTTTGCATGTCAGTAGGCGGACTGTTGGGAGGAGCGCCGGGAGAGGAGATGGAAATCGCCGGCCTCATCAGGGCGCATCCTGTCACCGTGATGATGGTGTTGGGTGTTGCTGTGCAGGGACTGGCGGAGTGCTTTATTTCGCCACGGTATCTCGACTTCTTTTCCAGGCAAGCACCACCGGGACAGGAGGGTTTGTATCTTGGTTTTGCGCATCTCCATACCTTTTTTGCCGCCATCATCGGATTTGCCCTCTCCGGCTATCTTCTCAATGCATACTGTCCCGATCCCCGGACGCTGAGTGCGGAGCAGCTCGTTCATGCGTACGACAACGCCCATTATATCTGGTACTACTTTGCCGGCATCGGTGCTATTGCGACCGTTGCCCTGATTGCATATGGAAGGTCGACACGAACATGACCTCACCAAGGAAACTCCGTTTCGGATTGATTGGATTCGGGGCATTCGCAGAACGCGCTGTTCTTCCTGCAATGAGGGACGTGCAGAACGTGGAAGTGGTCGCACTGCAGAAACGATCGCTTGCCGATGCGACGGCAAAGGCAGAAATGCACGGCATTCCTCTCGCATTTTCCTCGGTGAATGATCTGGTTGCTCATCCCGACGTGGATGCCGTGTTCATTGTTTCGGCGAATGCGGCGCACTGTCCGGAAACCCTTTGTGCCGCGCGCGCAGGGAAACATGTCCTTGTAGAAAAACCGATGGCGATCAACGTGCGCGAGGCGGAAGAGATGATCGAAGCTTGCCGGCGCGGGGGTGTGCGGCTCATGGTCGGTCATCTGGTCCGCTTTTCACCGTTGATCCGGCACATCCGCGAAACTCTCCGATCCGGTATCCTCGGTTCCATTACCTATGCACGCGCTGATTTTGTTTATGACGGACGACTGAGTCATCGCGGCTGGTTGCACGACCGGGCTATTGCCGGTGGGGGCCCCGTGTTTGACGTCGGCGTTCACTGTCTCGATGCCCTTCGTTTTCTTCTTGATGACGAGGTTGTTTCGGTCAGCGCGGTGCTCTCACCCGTCCCGACGCCCGAGCGGACGGAAGAGAGCGCACTGATCGGCCTGCAATTCAAGCGCGGTACGGTCGGCGCGATCTTCTGTTCTTACATTTCCTCGACACGACGCAAGCAGTTGGAAATATTAGGGACCGGGGGATGGATTACCGTGGGAGATTTCACTTCGGGGAACCAAGAGACCACTGTGACAACCACGCTGGGCACTGATGCGAAGCCGGGCGAGACCCGCTCTCAAGCGTTCCGGATTCCCAATCTTCTCACAGAAGAGGTCCGTCATTTTGCAACGATACTGCTGGAGGGGGGCGAGTTGGACAGTCCGGGGGAAAATGGTCTGGCGAATCAACGGGTTCTGGACGCAGTGATGACCACCGGATTGAAGGGAGGAGGAGTTCTATGAGGATGAGCAGGTGGGCACATGCTGCTGTATGTATTGTTACCGCCACTTTGCTCTCTTGCGGTGGCACACGGGAGAGTAGTAGGATCGATGGCGCTGATGTGCTTGAAACCGCTGTTCGATTGGCCCATGAGCTCGTGATTGTTGATACCCACCTCGACGTTCCGTACCACATCCTGGAACGCCCGGCAGACGTTGCGGAGCGGACGTTTACGACCGATTTCGATTATCCCCGCGCAATCGAAGGCGGACTGGACTGTGCCTTTTTCGCCGTGTACGTTTCCCATTCCTACGAAACACGGGGAGGGGCAAAAGACTTCGCGGAAAAGACGATTGCGGGAATCGAGCAACTCGTTGCCCGGCGACCTGACCGTTTTGCCCTTGTGCGGACTGCCGACGAGATTGCTCCGGCCAGGAAACGCGGTCAGCTGGCGATCGCCATGGGTATGGAAAACGGTGCACCGTTGGAGGGGGATGTGAAAAACGTGCGGCATTTCCACGATCGCGGAATTCGGTACATTACCCTCGCCCACGTGCACTCGAATCACATCAGTGATGCTTCATGGGACAAAGAACGGCCCTGGAACGGACTCAGCCCCTTCGGAAAACTCGTCGTCGCTGAGATGAACAGGGTAGGAATGATCATCGATATCTCACACCTCTCCGACAGTGCAGCGTTCGAAGTCCTCCGCCTGTCCCGCGCTCCCGTGCTGGCAACCCACTCGTCCTGCCGGCACTTCACACCCGGTTTTGAGCGGAATATGAACGATGATCTCATCCGCGCTCTTGCAGCCCGCGGAGGAGCCATATGCATCAATTTCGGTTCGGAGTTCCTTGTCGACAGCATCAGGATCGCAAATGACAAGGCCTCCGCAGAAATACGGAAGTACTTCGCAGATCACAATCTCAAGTCCACAGATGAAGAGGCAATTCGTTTTTCGAAAGCGTATCGCACAACCCACGGGACTCCCTACGCCGACGCGAAAAATGTGGCGGAGCACATTGACCATGTTGTGCGACTTGTCGGGATTGACCACGTGGGCATCGGCTCGGATTTTGATGGACTGGGGGACGACCTACCGACCGGGCTCAAGGATGTTTCCGGGTATCCAAATCTCATTGCAGAGCTTCTGAAGATGGGGTATTCCCGCGAACAAATAGAAAAAGTCTGTTCAGGGAACGTCTTCCGAGTCTGGCGTGAGGTGGAACGGATTGCGCGGGAGATGTAATCGTCGGACCAATGGAACTGCATTACCGTTCATACGGGTCGGGGCCACCCCTCATCATTCTTCACGGTCTATTCGGCTCTCTCAATAACTGGCATTCGCATGCCACGCTTCTGGGGGAGCAATTCCAGGTGTTTACTGTTGATCTGCGGAATCATGGCGCTTCGCCGCATTCGCCGGTGATGAGCTACGAGGCAATGGCAAATGATATTCTGGGATTCATCACCCGGCATCATCTTGCTCCTGTGCATCTCCTCGGTCATTCCATGGGAGGGAAGACAGCGATGCAATTCGCGTTGACCCACGCTCATGAGGTGCGGAAGCTCATCGTCGTGGATATCCGACCCCAGGGCGATCCACCACAGCATCGTCGCATTCTGGATGCTCTCTGGAGAATTAAGGTGGAGTCTCTCCGCTCGCGTGAGGACGTCGATCGCGCTCTCATCCCGGGGATTCCCGACCTGGCTGAACGGCAGTTCATTGAAACGAATGTGCAAAGGCAGGATGACGGTAGCTTCAGATGGAAAATGAATCTTAGTGCCATTTCCGACAACTATGACGAGCTGACCGGACCGCTGAATGTTGAAGGACAGTTCAGCGGTCCCGCGCTTTTCGTGTCCGGCGGGCGGTCTTCGTATATAAAGACAGATGATCGTCCCGGGATACTGCACTTGTTTCCGTTTGCGAAGTTCGTTGAGATCTCGCGGGCCGGGCACTGGGTGCATGCCGATGCACCGGATGACTTCCGGAAAGTGATTGTGAAGTTTCTCGCATGACGGTGGGCGCGAAGATATCGGCCCTTTGTCTGCTCTGCGCATGTGCGCCCGGATTTGCACAAGAACACGAGTCCCTTTCTCCCGGATTCACGCCGGTGTCCGTTGGAGAGATGAACGCATTTCTCCATGCCATGACGCTACACACATCCGTTCTGATTCCTCTACTGGGCCCGGCGGTATATGGAAGGTTTGCTGCAACATAGCACACCTGTGCCCGGATACATAACAGCCCCATGAGGCAAAGGACCTCCTGGGGCTGCCGTAAGGGGGTAGAACTACTTCACCAACGATCATTCTCTTCACATCGGAAAACGCCACAGTTCCGTCAGCCGACGTGGCGACCATGCGGCAGAAATAGAAACCACAAGCATAGACCTGTCGCATCGAAGCTCACGGTGAAATCGCCCGTCGTCTTTTTATCATTCACCAGCACCGCCACCTCGCGCCCCAGCATGTCGTACACGGCGAGCTTCACCCACCAAGACCCTAACCCCCAGCCCCCAGACCCAGTTCCTTCACCAGAGATCCCAAACCCGATATTCGTACTCGGATTAAACGGGTTCGGGTGGTTCTGGTTCAGCACGAAGCTCCGGGGGGTGGTTTCTGCAACGCCTGTCAGGAGCTCCACTTTCACGGGATCAGTCACCTGGGCTGTGCCGTCCAGGTCGAGCTCGCGGAGACGGTAGAACCATACACCGGGGAGGACGTTCGTGTCTGTAAAGGAATAGTCGGACGGGGTGTTCGTGGTGCCGTGTCCGGCCACGAAGCTTCCCTGCACTCTGGCGAAGCTCCTCTCATCTGCTGACTTCTCCACATCGAAGCCGTAGGTCTTCACTTCTGCTATGGTGCGCCAGGAAATCATGACGCTGGTAGCGTCGACCGCGTGTGCGTGGAAATAGACCAACTGAACGGGAAGGCGCAATTCGGCAATCGTGTTGAGGTAGACTATGTCGTCCAGGAATATATTCGCGGCATTCCCCGCGCTGGATTCACCATAGAACATCCAGGAGTCAATTGTTGAGGCATCCGCAAGCAACCCCTTCGGGAGATTATCTCCCACAAGAGCGCCATCAACCCATAGGTCGAATGTGTTCGCGCCGACCGATTGCCCGCCATTAAGAGTATACGGGAGCTCCACCGTTGTGTTGTTCCCGTATATCTCAACGAGATAGTTCTGGCCCTGCGAAAAAGAACCAACGCTCAATCCAGCGGTCGACCATGTGCCTGCATTGCGATAATTTGTCGTTATTGCCCCGGATGGACCACACTGCCAGCGTATCCCGGTGAATACCTGTGCACCTGAGAAAGTACTATTGTCGCTATAGGCTGCACCATCACCAACGAACATGCTCCACGTTCCGGTTGTAACAGTCCCCGAGCCGTTCGAAGCTCCCAGGCGCAGGCGGAATCTGAGAGTGAACGCCTGACCTGCAGAGTAGTTATACACGGAGAACTTGTTCACGGAAGTACTGGTTGGTGCGACTCCACGGAAATACGAGTCTGAGCCGAAGGCGATGCACTGGTTTTCCAGGTTGAAGCTTCCACCTGTTGAACCTATCCGCACCCTCGGTGTTCCTCCGTTGAGTTCGGCCGGCGGCACAAACATTGTTGAATCGCCGCTTGACGCAGTTGAGAAACTGCCGGTGGATGTGCCAAAATCATAGTGCCACGGTTGTGCCCGGCCGCAGTCAGCGGTGAACGTGATAGCGGCTACGGTGCATGCTGCAAGGAAGGATGTCTTCATATCTCTGCTCCCTCTGGTAGTTGTTGAACAGGTGACGGGGCGCGGAGATGTCGGGATCTACAAAAAACAGAAAGGTGACGCACGATTGGCGGGCGAGCAGGGAATGGTGTGCGCCATTGCGGGTGATGCAATATAGCGCAAACCGTAGCGGTTTGTCAAGTACGGAATGCTAGGAACGCGTTCGAGTTGCCTTTTCCACGAGGTACAGAATCGATTGATAAGGCCTACCGCTGTGGAGTGACAATCCGATCTCACATGTGCGGCTTGTGGAGTAGCCTGCAGTGCATCCTGCAGGGAGGGACTCCCGCAACGGGGCAAGTGCAGAGGCGTTGAGTTCGGGATACGTAAATCCCCGGTCTCCCGCCCAGCCGCAACATCCGACGTTGTGTGGCACCACAACGTTCTGCGCACACATTTCGGCGAGCATCTTCAGCTCGCCCGCCAGTCCCATTTTCTCGGCGCTGCATGTCGTATGGATGGCCACCGTCTCGGACAGTTGTTCAAGCGGAAGATTTGGCGCGATGTGCTCGAGCACGAATCTGACGGGCTCATACAGCGTGAGGCCCGACGTGAAAACCTCATTCATCCGGTAGAGGCACGGACTCATATCTACCAGGACGGGATACTTGCCATTTCCGGAAGCACGTATCAACGCCGCTTCGAGCTCGTGTGCTTTGCGATCTCCCTGCTCCTTAAATCCCTTGCTCGCAAATGCCATTCCACAGCAGAGATCCGGCAGATTTTCGGGATACACCACGGAAAAGCCCGCCCGTTCCAGAAGGATGTGGATCACCGTGACGAGGGAACGCCGGTCGGCATCGCCCTTTGCGACCCCCATGGAACGATTAATGCATGTCGGAAAATAGACCACCTGCGGTCTATGTTCATCATTCGTGTTGCAGGGCGATACCGCATCAGCGCTCCGGGGCATGAATTCATTCCAGAGCGGAATCGTACCGCAGGAGAGTACGCGTATACCCTTAGAGAGCGTGCGCATAAGCGAAGTGCCCAGCAGTGTGTGTGCGGCATGCACTGCTTCGAGGCAAAACCGCACCCCCGTTGTCACCGCGTCCATATGCTCCGAGAGCAATGTAGCAACGCTGCACGCGGTCGGAGTTGTGCCCGCATGGCGCAATTCCTTGATCAGTTTGCCCGTGTCGATACCCACCGGGCAACTTATAGCGCACAGGCCGTCGGTAGCGCACGTTGCGTCGCCGGCATACCGGAATTTCTTTCTGAACAGGGCAAGGCGGGAGGGGTCATCGTTGGTATCGCGAAGGCGTGAAATCTCCCGCACCACCACGATGCGTTGCCTCGGCGTGAGCGTAAGATTGCGGGACGGACAGTGCACTTCGCAGAAGCCGCATTCAATGCACTTGTCAATGAGTGCATGAGCAGCCGGCATCGGTTTGAGATTCTTGATGTGCGCCTGCCAGTCGTCGTTCAGGATCACTCCCGGATTCAGGAGGTGAAGGGGGTCGAAAATCTCCTTGATCTTCTTCATGAGCACAAATGCGTCATGTCCCCACTCGAGTTTCACGAATGGTGCCATGTTGCGCCCCGTCCCATGTTCTGCCTTGAGCGAACCATCGTACTTGTTGACAACCAGCGACGTGACGTCGTCCATGAAGGCGCGGTAGCGCTGTACTTCGGCCGGCGTGGAGAATTCCTGTGTAAACACGAAGTGAAGATTGCCTTCGAGTGCGTGCCCGAAGATGATTGCCTCGGTATACCTGTGTTTCCGGAAGAGCGTCTGCAGATCCAGCGTAGCTTCCGCGAGCCGGGGAACAGGGAATGCGACATCCTCGATGATTACCGTGGTGCCTGTCTGTCGCATCGCGCCGACTGATGGAAACAGTCCTTTGCGGATGTTCCATAGCATTGTGTACTCCCCAACGGCATCAGTGAAGACGAGGGGGCGGACGGTAGGAAACCCCGCGAGTGCGGTGGTTATGGCCTGGATGTTATGCTCCAGCTGCCCGGCGGTTGCGGCGCGGGTTTCCACAAGCAGCGCGGCAACGTCCGGACCGAGCTCCTTGAGGAATCGTGGCATGCCGGTTTTCTCCTCGACAGAACGAAGGGAAGCGCGGTCCATCACTTCTACTGCATCGACCGGAGAGGCCTTGAGCACGGCAACCGCCGAACACGCCGTGGCAATATCCGGAAACAGCATAAGGGCACTCGCCTTGTGCGGGTGTTCCGGGACGGTCATGTAGGTGACCTCCGCGATGAAACCCAGCGTTCCTTCCGAGCCGATCAAAAGGTGCTGAATGATATCGATAGGATCATCGAAATCCACAAGGGCATTCAGGCTGTAGCCCGTAGTGTTTTTCATCTTGAACTTATTGCGTATCCGGTCGGCAAGTAGAGTGTTTGCGTTCACCGATGAAGACAGTGTTGAAATTGCCTTCAGCATATCCGGGTGCGATTCCTGGAACCGTCGGCGACTTTCCGGGTCGGCTGTGTCGAGCAATGTGCCGTCGGTGAAGATGATGCGCATTGCGGCAAGCGTGCGGTAGCTGTTTTGCGCTGTTCCGCAACACATTCCGCTGGCGTTGTTTGCGGCGATCCCACCTATCATTGCGGCATTGATTGAAGCAGGGTCGGGTCCGATCTTTCGTCCATGGGGTGCGAGGAACATGTTCGCATGCGCGCCGATAATTCCAGGTTGTAGACGAATGCGCGAAGCATCCCCGGCTATGGACCAGTGCGTCCATCCACTGCCCAACAACACAAGAATCGAGTCGGACACTGCCTGTCCGGAGAGGCTGGTGCCGGCACATCGAAACGTGAGGGGTAACTTAAGGCGGCGCGCGCTCGCAAGTACAACGATCACCTCTTCCTCAGTCTCGACTTTGAGAACGACCCTGGGAATAAGCCGGTAGAAACTCGCGTCTGCGCCATATGCAAGCGTGAGGAGTTCGTCGGTGATAATCCGATGTTCGGGGATGGTCGCACCAATGCTGCGGACAAATTTGCGATAGGGAGCGGGAAGCATAACGGAATTCCTTGGAAGGATGTACGAACAATATACGGAATATATCTATATTAAAGAACTTCACCAACCTGCTGTGGCGTTGCAGCTACGACTGTGCATGCACCGGAATTCTCTCATAGTGGCAGTAATGTTCATCGTACCGTTCATCACCCGGGGGGAAGAGGGGAAAGGTGTGGTACGAGGGCAGGTGGTGATTGAAGGAGGTGCTCCGGCCGTTGGGGCAAACGTGATCGTAGCCGGGACACGGTGTGGGGGCACCACCGGCGATGACGGGACATTTCTTGCCACGGGGGTGCCTGTCGGATCGTACAGGATTCAGGTTCGGTTTCTGGGGTATGAGCAGACAGAGAGTCCGCTCATCCGGGTTACCGATGATGATACGCTCGCTGTCCGCATCGTTCTGCATCAAACCCCCATCGAGATGAATCAGGTGATAGTCACGGGTACGCGGCGGCAGAGCGCAGAAGATGTACGCACGAGTGTTACGTCCATCACGCCGCAGGAATCAAAAATCCTGCCCGGGGCGGCGGAAGATGTCTTGCGCTCGTTGCAGGCGTTGCCAGGTGTTGCAAGCGTATCGGATTTCTCGTCACAGCTGGTGGTCCGGGGCTCGGGACCCGATCAGAATCTCATTCTCATCGACAATTTTGAAGTACTGAACCCCTACCGTCTCTACGGGTTCGTGTCGATGTTCAACCCGGAGACCGTGAGTGACATCAGCTTGCAGACAGGCGGTTTTGCCGCTCAATATGGCGACCGGTTATCAGCGGTGCTCGATGTGCGTAACCGGGAAGGTCGGTCTGATGGCGTGATTTCGGGCAAGATCAATGCGAGCCTCACAAACCTCAACGTGATTCTGGAAGGGGGATCGTTGGCGCTCCCTGTGTCCTACCTGTTTTCTGCGCGCCGGACGTACTACGATCTTGTTCTTGGTCCGATTCTCAAATCAATGAAGCTTGTGCAGGGCGATGTCGCGCTGCCGAACTTCAGGGATTTTCAGGGCAAGGTGGCGGTGCCTCTCGGTGGTTCCCACAAGCTCCTCTTCAGTCTCTTCACGTCTCGCGATGGCGTTGAGTTAGTTACCGGGCCGGAACGCGATCGTCCGGATAGTGTAAATGTTCTGGACGTTTCACACAATACACTGACCGGGCTGACGTGGCAGTTCAACCCGGAGCGCGACCTTATCCTGGAGACCCAGCTATCCTGGTACCGAAACAGCGGGTCAGGCGCATTCGACGGTACGTTTGCCGATCCTTCGCGGAACAACGGGGAGCTCGGTCGTCTCGATACGGTAGGCATACGTCTGGTTCATTTGGCGTTATCCTACGACTACATTTACGAGAAACTCTCCATGGCGCAGCGCGCGCTATGGAAAACAGGGATGCACACATTGGAAGCAGGTATCGGGATCGATCGGCTGCGGACGGATTTCATCAGATTCTTTGATTTCGATCCGGTGCTGGTACAACTCATCCGCGACCGGGGGCAGGTTGTCCCCACTAATGCCACGGAGACGCTGCGCTACAACCGCTCTTCGGCATATATACAGGATCGACTTGCGTTTGGTGATCAATTGTTCGTTCAACCCGGGGTGCGGCTCGACATTTTTCCGTCGCTTGCGTCCTGGGTGTTCCTCTCCCCCCGCATCAACATCTCCTTTAAGATTGACGATCTCTCGGCACTCCGGGCTGCATACGGGACGTACTATCAGTCGCCCGGGATGGAGAAGCAGGATCTCCGTGACCGTGTCGTTTTTACCGGGGAGACCCTGCGCGGGCTTTTCCCCGAGCACGCCCACCACTATGTGCTGGGTTACGATCGCATGATCTCACCCGAGTGGCAATGTAAGGTGGAGACGTACCTTAAGGACTTCAACGACCTGATAGAGCCCGAACGGCTTGCGGGTTCTGCCTGGGCCGTGCAAAGAACAGGCGCAAGCATCGTGACCCCCGCGGGGTGGTCCACCCCTGTCAACGTCCCCAGCGACTCGTTCACGGTGAGGCCCATGAACGCGGGGACAGGCCGATCGTTCGGCATTGAATTCATGCTGCAGAAGATCCGGACTCTGCCGACAGACGCTTTCACAGGCTGGATCAGCTATGCCCTTTCCTATGCCGAGCGGGAACGCGACGGTGTCACCTCGCCTTTTCTCTTCGATCAACGGCACGCAGCCAATCTGGTTGCCAACTACCGGTTTGCAGAATCGTGGGATGTCGGATTTCGGTTCACGCTCCGGTCCGGCCGACCTTACGCACGGGCCCTTGATGTACAGCCACGGGTGGCTGTGTTGGAAATCAGTGGCAGAGAAATACCCGTTATCCAGACCGACAGCAATGGCAAGGTCGTGCTGGATCCTTTCTATGAGCAGCAGACCTATACCGGCCGGCTTACTCTTTACCATACGTTGGACGTGCGCATCACCACCTATCCGCACTGGTGGGGACTACAATGGTCGCTCTATCTCGATGTACAGAATGCGTACAACCGTGACAATCAGCAGCAGATGCGATACTACATCGACGATAGTGGATCGTTGAGGGAGCGTCCCCTCTATGGCATCCCCATCTTCCCGTCGCTGGGACTGAGCATCGCGTTCTAGGGAGGTGGGAATTCTAGGGAGGTGGGAAATCTCCCAGGTTGTATCTCAGGTCGTGGCCGCGTACATTACATCTTTAACAACCTCACTCCGGTTCCGATGAAGACTCTCCGCGCTCCCGGTACATCCAGACGCCTGATCCTGTTAATTGTCTTGCTGGTTCTCCTGCCCGTACTGTTTCTTTCCGCGTATCAGATAGGAACATTTTCATCGAGCGAAGAGACGATGCGCGATCTGTACCGCCGCCAGCTCGATGTGATGCTCTACTCGCTCAATCAGTATGCCTGGGATGTGAGCGCGTATTGGGCGGGGACGCTGCGATTGCAGATGCAAAAGCCGGGACGATCGGCAGAACAGGGCGCGCGGATATTCCTCGAGCGGACCCCTGTTGTGGAATCGATTGTGATTGCCGATAGCGGGGGGGCAAACACGACCATTGTGCTCCGCGAAGGTGTTCCCGCATACGGCGCCGTGAAGGAGACGCTTGTCGCACAACTCCGCCGCCACGATGAAAGTCTGGAACAACTTCTCCGCTACCGATCCCTTGAGTACCGCAAACTCGAACCGTTTGTGTTGGGAGGACCATCGGCGGCCGACCCACGCATCGCCCTCATATTTGCCAATGATTCCGGAAGTGCCCTTTCGCGGTTTGCAGGTCTGGTATTTCGCGAGGAGGAGTTTATCACGAAAATGCTGGCAGGCAGGTTGGCCGAAGCTGCCGGTGAAGAGTTTGTTCTCGGAGTCTTCCGGAAACACCAATCCTCAGCGATTGTCGCAAGCAGTCCAATGAGCGAGAGCGAGATTGTGCAGCGGCGCGAACTCTGGTTGTTCCCGGACCTCGAGGTGGCTATCGGGTCCCGCGGAGTGACACTCGACGAAATCATCCGTGCGCGCCTATTGCGCAACATCGCATTCGTTGCAGTATTGAACATCATACTCCTCGCGGGGGTGATTCTGGTTTACCGGAATGTGCGGTCGCAAACGGAGCTCGCGCGGGCAAAATCGACCTTCGTGTCCAGTGTGTCTCACGAACTGCGCACCCCGCTCGCCCTCATCAGAATGTTCGCGGAAACGCTGGAGATGGGCCGCCTCAAAGATGAACAGAAGAAGCAGGAATACTACCGCACGATCCTCCGGGAGACCGAGCGGTTGACTCATCTGGTGAACAACCTCCTCAATTTTTCGCGTATGGAAGCCGGTCGCAAGCCGTATCAACTTGTGGCCTGTTCCATGCGCGACATTGTCCGCGATGTCGTAGCGACGTACTTGCCGCACCTGCAGCACGCCGGTATCACCCCGGTTGTGGAACTGCCGCACGATGATGTGGTGATAGCGGCGGACCGGGAGGCGATTGCCGAGGCAATGATCAACCTTCTGGATAACGCCGTAAAATACGGCGGAGTGAACAAGTACCTCCGGGTACGAGTGACGCACACGGCGAATGATGTGCGCGTCGAAGTCGAGGATCGCGGGATAGGCATTCCTCCGCAATACCACGCGAAGGTCTTCGAGGCGTTCTTCCGCGTCCCGAGCGGATTCGTGCATGACACCAAGGGAAGCGGCCTTGGATTGTCGCTGGTACAACACATCATGGATGCACACGGTGGCCGCATTGAACTGGAAAGTGTCCCGAACCAGGGAACCACCGTGCGGTTGTTGTTTCTTTCCCGGGCAAAGTAACTTCACATAGCAACAGGCAAAGAACCATGGCGAGGATTCTTGTTATCGAAGACGAACCGGCGATGCAGATAGGACTGCGAGACAATCTCGAAATCGACGGGTATGAGGTGACCGTGGTAGGGGATGGACGTCAGGGGCTTGAAACTCTTCTGGACCAAACGTGGGATCTGGCCATTCTCGATGTCATGCTTCCGAAGAAGTCGGGCTATGACGTGTTGCGCGAAGCACGCGGAAAGGGGGTGCGGACGCCGGTGATCATGCTTACGGCGAAAGGAGAAGAGGTGGACAAGGTGCTGGGCCTCGAACTCGGGGCTGACGACTACATGACGAAGCCCTTCAGTCTGCGAGAACTTCTTGCGCGTGTCAAAGCAGTGTTGCGACGCACGGAGGGGGCAACATCCCTTGAGGTGAAAGTGACTGTAGGAGTGACCGATGTGGATTTCGCAGGTTACACTGCGATACGGGCCGGCATCGAAGTGCCAATGACACCGAAGGAAATCGATATCCTCAAGTTTCTCTACGAGCATCGCAACCATACCGTCACCCGTGACCAGTTGCTGATTGGTGTGTGGGGCTATGACGAGTCCGTCAGCACACGCACAGTTGACAATTTCATCCTCCGTCTGCGCCAGAAAGTGGAATCGGACCCCGCGCATCCCCGGGTTATACTGACAATTCATGGCGCTGGATATAAATTGGTGGTATAGATCCGATCTGGATTAGTGACAATTTGTGACAACTGTTTACTCTCTGTGGACATCTTTGAATTCCTGTGGGCGTATCCTTGTATAGATCAAGCGATAGTCACCCACAAAGCTTCCAGAAAGGAAAGTCCCATGAAAAAGAGAGTAGCAGTGACGACGATGGCGATGATGCTCATGACGGTCATGACCGCGGCCGCTCAGCCGGGCTATTTCTCGACGCGCGAAACCCATCAGAATGGCGGACCTGGAGAAGATCTCCTGCCGGTACGCAGAGTGCTTGCAGACGGGCAACCCCGGTGTCATAGTATCGGCCCTTGGCCATGCGGTCCGGATGAAGTTGTTCGTTCCTGAAGTGAATTGCCCCGGCTTGCATCAGCAGATCAGCTCGCTGGCGGTATTTGGCCGGACCCCGTCTATCCGCTATAAGGCATATCTGGCAAGTCTGGTGTTCGATTCGCCGCAGCTTTTCAAGGAAGAGGGTGCCCGTCAGTACAAAGATACAGAAGATCTGTTCAACGCCGTCGCAGGCCGCTTGCAGGTTGCCCTGCTCGGGACCCAGAACAGCAAATTCGTCCGACCAGAGTAAGGATCCAAGAAAATGTTCAGAAGCCTCAAGTGCAATGCTCTCCAGGTTCTCTTCCTGCTGCCCGCCCTCACAGTGATTGTAGGGGCGGGCAGCGGGGCTTATGCGCAGCAGTACAATCGCCTCATTGATCTCCGTGGGGATTGGCGCTTTGAAATCGGAGATGACCCCAGATGGGCTGATCCATCATTTAAGGATGCCGGCTGGGTGACTCTGCGGGTTCCCGGGCAATGGGAGGAACAGGGATTTCCAGGATACGATGGTTACGCGTGGTACCGGAAAAGCGTGAACATTCCCAGAGATTGGCAGCAGAAACAGCTTTACCTGGATCTCGGGGCGATCGATGATGTCGACGAGGTATACGTCAACGGCCATTTCATAGGTTTCAGAGGGCAATTCCCCCCGGACTATATCACAGCCTACAACGAATTCCGATTCTACTATCTCCCTGCGTATTGCCTCCGGCCCGGGGAAACGAATGTGATTGCTGTTCGCGTCTATGACTCGGAGTTGGGGGGCGGGATCGTTCGCGGGGAACCGGCGATCAGAGAGCTGGCGCACCCGCTTGAAATAGATCAGCCACTACCGGTGATGTGGAGGTTCAAGATTGGTGATGACATGGCCTGGCGGGCTCCGCAATTCGCCGACGGCGACTGGGAAAGAATCCATGTGCCTGCCTTTTGGGAAACCCAGGGGCACAAAGGGTATGACGGATTCGGTTGGTACAGGGTACGGTTCAAACTTAATCCGGAGCTTAGAGGACAGCACCTCATACTTTTCCTGGGGAGGATCGATGACATCGATGAGGCATATCTCAATGGAGAGCGAATTGGAAAGACGGGCACAAGGTACACTATTGGCGGGGATGAGTACCGGCGTTGGCGCGCGTATACGATTCCGAACGACAAGATTCTATCAGACCAGGATAATGTTGTTGCTGTGCGTGTATATGACGGCTTTGCACACGGGGGGATCTACGATGGGCCTATAGGCATTGTCAGGCGGGAGAAGTATCTGGAGTGGGCGCCGTATCAGGAGAGGTCCACACAACGCCAGAACGGGGTGCAGAAATTCTTAGAGTGGCTGTTTAAGTAGAGGGGAGTAACGGGGTTAGACCCCGCCTGCAAGAAAGCTCCCTGGAACCTACCGGGTCATCATATTTTCACGATTTTCTTGTTCCTCGATCCGCAACCTTTCTCATTCTGTTCCGTATTTTTGACTGGTAGTCAATATATCGGTCGTCGCCCGCAAGGACCGCGAACGGCTGGTGACCATTGCTTCCAACATGTCGGGCGAAGTCCCGCTGGGACAGGTGAACGCGGAAGTCGAGAAAGCAATCAACGCAGCAGGCATCCCGGCAGGTGTGCGCGTGTTTTACGGAGGAGATACCGAGAACATGCGCGATATGTTCAGCGACATGACTATTGCCTTTAGCATGGCGGTGCTTTTCGTCTATATCATCATGGTGAGTCTCTTTGAATCATATATGCACCCATTTACCATCATGTTTTCACTTCCCGTGGCCCTGGTTGGAGCCTTTGGAGGACTTGCCTTGACGGGTTCGACCCTTAACATGATGAGCATGATCGGTATTATCATGCTGATGGGCCTGGTAACGAAGAATGCAATTCTGCTCGTGGATTTCACGAATACGCTGCGCTCCCGCGGCATGGAGATGCGGGAGGCATTGTTGGAAGCCGGGAAAACTCGCCTTCGGCCGATTGTCATGACGACGGCGACGATGATCTTTGGCATGATGCCTCTGGCTCTTGCGCTGGGATCCGGTTCAGAGATGCGCCAGGGGATGGCGGTGGTGGTCATTGGCGGTCTGACAAGCTCTACACTGCTGACGCTTGTGCTGGTTCCCGTCGTCTACACCTATATTGACGGGCTTCGCAGCCGGCTGCCCGCGCTCTTCAGGCGAGTGGCTTGGGCGGCCCGAACGCCCTGGAAAACCCGACCCGCAGAAGCCGTTCCGGATATGCAGGCAGATTAAGGCGTTGACTTTCGGCCGCGGAGTGTTTAGCTTTTTGTTCATGAATCTCGCTCCCGTCTCAGGCCTCTGGCGCGCAGCCTTGCGCTCACGAGGCTTCCGTATGCGCGTGCTTGTGACGCTGCCCGCGCTAGTGGTGGCCCTTGTTGTTCTGTCGCGGTTTCTTCTTGCGATAGAGACGAGACGGGGTAGCGTGCTCTCCGACCCTCTACTCCAGCTGTTCGCACCGCGCGATGTGACCTGGGTGACCTTCGGCTTCATCTATGCCGGAATCGCCGGTGCCTTGGTCCTGCTGTCCCGCTATCCCGAGCGATGCGTTCTGGCATTCCAAGCCTACGTCGTGATGGTGGGATTCCGCATCATTGCCATGGCGCTGACGCCGCTTGATCCGCCGGCGACCATGGTGGCGTTGAAGGACCCCTTCGTGGAGGTATTTGGCACCGGAACGACCTTGACGAAAGACCTCTTCTTTTCGGGTCATACTTCGACCCTTTTTCTTCTCTTTCTTGTGATGCCTTCAAAAGCAAGCCGCGTGGTATTTCTTGTCTGCGTCACCGGTGTGGCGACCTGTGTGCTGATGCAGCATATTCACTACAGCATCGATGTGTACGTCGCACCGTTCTTCGCGTATTGTGCATACGCTGTTGCACGTGCGGTCAACGCCAGGTACTTTCCCATTACTTTTATGTGATCTTCATGCCAAGAGCCCAATGATCTCGAGGTCACGAACGTTTCGTTGCATCGCCATTGCGGCGATTCTCACATCGATGTCTGTATGCGTGTCTCGCGCCGGTGAGTCGACGGATCCTCACGCAGAGGCCGCCGCGATCGTGAAAAGTGGCAATGTCCGTTTCACCCTTTTGACTTCCCGGCTCATGCGTCTGGAATGGGTGGCCGATGGTGCATTCGAGGATCATGCGTCGCTCGTGTTCCTGAATCGCCGACTCCCAGTCCCGGTTTTCTCTACGCGCCGTGACAGTGGCTGGCTGAAGATCACGACGGAACATCTCGCTTTGCGATACAGGGAAAACAGCGGACGATTTTCGGCAGACAACCTTCGTATATCCGTCGGGATGAACGGGGAAGCTGTTGTGTGGCAGCCGGGCACGAAGGATACCGCAAACTTGCTGGGAACGACGCGAACCCTCGACGGCGTTCAGGGATCGACGTCGCTTGAGCCAGGTCTGGTATCGCGCAACGGGTGGGTAGTCGTCGACGATACGCAGCGACAGCTGTTTGATAGCAGCGAATGGCCCTGGGTGCTCGCGCGACCTGAAGGAGACCGGCAGGACTGGTACTTCTTCGGTTACGGGCATGCCTACAAGGAGGCCCTTGGAGATTTCATCCGCGTTGCAGGAAGAATCCCGATGCCACCGCGCTTTGCGTTCGGCACGTGGTGGTCGAGATACTGGGCGTACACGGACCGCGAGCTCCGGGATCTCGTGGGGGAGTTTCGCATGTACAACGTCCCTCTTGATGTTCTCGTTGTTGACATGGATTGGCATCTGACATTCAACCAGCGTTGGGGCAAGATTGTTCGTGATCAGGCAGGACAGACGCTCGGGTGGACGGGATACACATGGGACCGTGCGTTTTTTCCCGACCCCGATGCATTTCTCCACTGGTGTGAAGACCACGGTCTGAAGACCACTCTCAACGTTCATCCTGCATCCGGGATTCAGCCGCACGAAGAACAATATCCTGGGATGGCACGGGCCATGGGCATCGATCCCGCGACGGAGAACTACGTGCCCTTTGATATTGTGGACAAGCACTTTGCGATCAACTATTTTGAACATGTCATACATCCTCTGGAAAAACGCGGCGTTGACTTCTGGTGGCTCGATTGGCAACAATGGGGGACCACCAAAATCCCCGGGGTGACTCCGACATGGTGGCTAAACTATGTCTTCTTTACAGACATGGAGCGGCAGAATCGTGCACGGCCGTTGTTGTTCCACCGCTGGGGTGGATTGGGGAATCACCGCTATCAGGTGGGCTTCTCCGGAGATGTCATTTCCGTCTGGGAATCTCTGGCTTTCCAGCCCTACTTCACGGCGACCGCGGCAAATGTTGGCTTTGGCTACTGGAGCCATGACATCGGCGGCCACATGCCGGGAGTTGTCAGCCCCGAGTTGTACACCCGGTGGATTCAATTCGGTGCGTTCAGCCCGATTCTCCGCACACATACCACAAAGAATCCCGGCGCCGAAAGGCGCATCTGGGCCTACCCGCACGACTACTTTCTGGTGATGCGTGAAGCATACAGGCTGCGGTACGCCATGATCCCGTATATTTACTCCGCTTCGCGCCGCGCGTATGATGAAGGAGTGGCGGTCATTCGACCTCTCTATTATGAACATACAGAAGCACCTGAGGCCTATGCCTCCACCGATCAGTACTATTTCGGCAATGATATGATCGTGGCTCCGATATCGACTCCCGTGGATACAAACAGTCAATTTGCCACACGTCATGTCTGGTTGCCGCCGGGAGAATGGGTGGAATGGTGTACAGGAGCGCGGATCAAAGGTCCTGTGAGCATTCAACGACAGTACACTCTTGATGAGATCCCGGTGTTCGTGCGGGCGGGCGCGATAATTCCGATGCAACCAGAGATGATGTACACCGGAGAGCGGCCTGTGGATCCGCTGATTCTGACTCTCTTCCCGGGTGACGACGGGGCTGTTCGCGTGTATGAGGATGAAGGGAACTCGCTCGGTTACCAACGCGGAGAATGTGCATGGACACCAGTACGTTCACAGTTGGGAGCGGATGCGACACTGCACGTTATAATCGGTCCGCGGGAAGGCGGGTTCAAGGGCATGTGCACGGCCAGGGGATATGAGGTACGGTGCATTCTTGCGTGGCCTCCTTCGAGCGTCGAATGTAATGGCACAATCATACCTCCGGGCAAGTTGGGAGACTCCACCGGTTGGTGTTATGACGGTGACAGAATGGCAGTAATAATCCATCTGCCCCGCGGTGATGCAACACAACGTCGTGAGGTGGTGGTAAAGGGTTTATCAGCTTCGCGGACGAACGCCATCCCCGGTGCGATGAACAGACTACGTCGTGCCATGGCTTTGCTCAACAACGAATGGCCGAAGGAGTGGTCGCCGGAGGACCTGGTGCTCGCGGTACAAACAGGTAATCGGATATCATTAAAGCCGGCATCTGCAATGGAGGAAGCGGCAAAACTTGTGCAACGGGCCGAGTCGACTTTAAAAGCACTCGGAGCGATGCAGATCCCAGAGAGCACAAGACAGAAGGCTGAAGTTCAAATCCGGGCGGCGATGGAGTTATTCAAATGAAATGAACCCTCACCCGGGGGTGAGGGTATTTTGGGAGAGGACACAGAATGGACTGGCTGCTCCAACCGGAAGCATGGATTGCACTCATCACCTTGACGATGCTGGAAATAGTGCTGGGGATCGACAATATCATCTTCATTTCGATCCTCTCCGGCAAATTGCCGCCGCATCAGCAGGCTCGTGGCCGGACGGTTGGTCTTGCGGCGGCAATGATCACGCGCATTCTTCTGCTCCTGTCGCTTTCGGCGATCATGCGTTTGACAGAGCCGTTTTTCGATGTGGCAGGGTTTGACGTTTCAGGACGCGATCTGATCCTGATATGCGGTGGGCTGTTTCTCATCGCCAAGAGTACGTTTGAGATTCATGACAAGCTGGAGGGAGCGGAAGAACGGAAGGCGGGCAGCAAAGCGAGGTCGTTCTGGGGGACGATCGTGCAGATTATGATTCTTGACATTGTATTCTCTCTGGATTCCGTCATCACGGCGGTGGGAATGGCCAATCAAGTGGCGATCATGATTGCCGCGATCGTCATGGCGGTGATCGTGATGATGGTCGCGTCAGGAGCGGTCAGCAGATTCGTGCATCAGCATCCCACCATCACCATGCTCGCCTTAAGCTTTCTGCTGCTCATAGGTGTGACTCTGGTTGCCGAGGGACTCCATCAGCACATTTCCAAGGGGTACATCTATTTTGCCATGGCATTTTCCGTGTTTGTGGAGATGCTAAATATTCGCGTGCGCAAGGCCCACACCAAACCGGTCCACCTGCACGATGCCGGCCACGCGGACGCCGTGTGAGGCGCGTTGCAAGTCTGCGTGGAATCTCCTATATTTAAAATCACGCTGGCGTAGCTCAGCTGGTAGAGCAGCTGATTCGTAATCAGCAGGTCGACGGTTCAAATCCGCCCGCCAGCTCCAAAAGAGAAAACACGACAACACAGTCGTGTTTTCTGCGTTATTGTGGTGTTTCGCCTAATGCTGATGCCAAGAGCCACCCCTGAATCGCTGATTAGCGATTACCGGTTTTGTGTTTCGAAAGTTTCGATCATCTCAAACCTCTCGCCGAATTCGTGCTGGATTCGGGGCTTTGTGTTATTTGTGAATCGTGCAACACTGGCTGCCTACGAGGCTGGTATGCCCGGAAATCACTTTGGGTTCATCCGGCGCCGTGGGAAAGAGTTCGAAAGCTACATAATTGCCATCCAGGATGACATCAAGAAAGACTACAGCAGGATGGAGCAGATAATTAGAGCGGGTCCTGAAGTGGGCACAGAGATCAGCGTGAAGCGCGAGAGAACTTTGCGGGGCGCGTCGCCCAAGGGCTCGCCAATCATCACCGGTCCCTTGCTAGTTTCAGCTCAATCGTGTGCGTGCTATGAAAGGCGTCGTCGGGAGGAAATCAGGAGATGACGATCCTGAAGGAGATGGAGAGCCTTGATCAGGAGCATAATCAGCACATGGAAGACTTTAAGAGTGGGTCACACGAAGGTTGAGACTGGACAAGTCACTCGGAAGATATCCCCGGACACACCTAAGCGGGCTAAAAAGGGGGTCAAGACTCCTTTTGGAGCGAATGTAACAAAGCGGGAGGCCGAGGTGTTCTTAGGGCAAGGCCTTGCTCTAGCCGAGTTTTCCTTTTCATGGGGTTAGCATTCCCGCACGCGGAATATGAGTACGATGACCGGCTGCCGGCCAAGAGCGATTTTCTCTCTCACTGCAGGAGACGGGCATGCCACGACACATCATCAGCGTTCTTTCGCTCTACGCATCAATTTTCATAGTCCTCACGACCCAACCATACGTCAGTGCTCAAGCGCCCCAGCATTTTTCCGCAGCTAGTCGTCAGCCGGGCGAATCCACGCCATCACTCATTGAGCGCGCACGCACAAGCGGTGATCTTTCGCTCGATCAGTGGGCACTCTACCATGCCTACGCGATGTTCGATCCGGGGAAGCTCCCCTCGAAATTCCGGAGCAACGCGCCCGAGAAATGCGGCACCTGGATCCTTCATGAAATTCTTCTCCAATTTCAGAATCTGTCGCCCGGAACACGGATAGCTCTCGCTGCCTATGGCATCGGCACCGACGGTATGTTCAACGTCCATTCGACTCTCAACCTTGTTGTGGGCACCCCCCATTTTCTTATTCACTACAGCGTAGACGCTGCAGACACAAACGCCGTCTCGAGCTATGACGGCAACGCCAACGGTATCCCTGATTATGTCGATACAGTCATGGCTGTCGCAGAACAGGTCTGGACGACTGAGATAGATGCCATGTTCTATACTCCGCCGCCCCCCGACAGTCTCGACGGCGGAGACTCCAGATATGATATCTACATCTCCAAACTGGCCGCCAATCTCTACGGCTACGCCCAGGCATATAAGTGGATCGGAGACAATCCTAATTCCCCGTCCGTTACCGAAATCGATGCCTATAGATCGTGGCTTGCTCTTCGAAATGACTACTCAGCATTCGGCTCATCACCGCTCGCGGCCCTTGAAGTGACGGTGGCGCACGAGTTCTTCCACGCGATCCAATTCGGCTACAATACTCGGGAAAAGAGCTGGATGATGGAGGCAACTGCCGCATGGATTGAGGACGAGGTATACAACAGCGTCAACGATAATTACCAGTATCTCATCGATTGGTTTCAACGACCCGATGTGCCGCTTGATGCAGCGAACAAGACCGCCGATTCGCTCGTGTCGTACCCGGACCACTGGTACGGGAGCTGGATCTATTTCCGCTATATCTCGGAAAACGGTGGGGGGCGGGATATGATCCGGGGGATCTGGGAGAACAGCTCCCGCCACGAAAGCAGAACGACCAATCGTAGTTTCCAGTCCATCGAAGAAACGCTGATTGGCCGGAATGAAAGTCTCTCCGGTGTATTTCGCAACTTCACGGCGTCAAACTATGTTCTCGTCAGGCGTCCATATGCTTACCGGGAAGGAGCCAATTATCCCGTCATTGCACGGGAATCTGTCACGGGTGACACAGTGTTGAGTGAAATGCTTCCTCGCAGGTCATCCCGGTACATCGAAATCGGTCCATCGCTCTTCCCTTCATGCAACGAGATACTTAAGGTCACGCTGGCGCCACGGGATCCTGCGACGGTCTTTGGTGCGCAGGCGGTGACCTGGAGTAAGGGCAGCGTCACCGTTTCTCGGTTCGAGACGACGCTCACGTTTCAATCCAGTGCCCCCCTGGATTCCATTATGATTATCCTCATGAATCTGGACAGCTCGGGCAGCACGAACTCCTACAATCTCACCATCGAACGTCATTCCAAAACAGGGCAGTTCACCATCACCGATCTGGGCCCCGTGTATCAAGCTGGAGTGGACCTGGCGATCAACAGCAAAGGGGAAGTTGCCGGAACGCAATACCTTCCTTCGCAGGGTCCTGCCGCCTTCAAGTGGAGCGGGGGAAGTATGCAGTACATCGGGAGTGCCGGAACCACGGCGACCGCGATCAACGATTCAGGAGTTGTTGTAGGCATGGTAAAGATCCCGTTTGGCTCCCATGCATACAGATGGTCCCCCACCACCGGGGGGGAGGATCTTGACAAGACCCCGTACAGTTACAGCAGAGCCTTCGGCATAAACAACGCAGGGGATGTGGTTGGCGACGCTACGTTTCTCGTGAACGGAAATCAGGTCCTGCTTCCTGCCTTATGGAGGAACGGGCAGATGGAGCGCCTTCTGTTTCCCCCCGACACGCTTGCTCTCGAAGCCGTGGCAATGAGTATTAACAATTATGGAGTGATCGTCGGCGAAGTGACTGACCATGCACCGGGGAACCCCAACCTGGTCTACGGGCTGGCGGGAGCGTTGTGGACCGGGGGAGGTGCTTCCGAATTCCCGGGTCAGTTTACGCCGTTGCAGTTGAATGACGCGGGGAAGGTGGTCGGTTACGTGCCCTGGAATACGGTGATCGATGGAATTCCTTCAACTTTTTCCCATGCAGGAGTTTCGTTAGGAGGAGGGGCGACAGACATCGGGACGTTGAACAGTGTGCTCGGTTCGAGCGTTGCGCGCGATATCAATACTTCCGGGAGCATTGTTGGATACTCCGTTGGGGGGAGCGGCAATGCATTCCTGTTCAAAGATGGCGCGATGACTGATCTCAACGAGGTATCGACCGCAACTCCTTGCTGGACGCTCACCGAGGCCCAGGCGATCAATGATAATGGACAGATCGCCTGTTACGGAGTCACGCAAAGTGATCCCGGGAAGCTACATGCGTGCCTTCTGACTCCTACGAGGATGACGGGCATTGCGCAGAATCCGGCGGCTCTGCCGGTCCAGTTTGCACTCTTTCAGAACTATCCCAACCCATTCAACCCGAGCACGACAATTCGATACACTCTCCGTGAAAGGTCGCACGTGGCCCTCACCGTATTCAACACTCTCGGCCAGCAGGTTGCGGTTCTCCAGAATAGGGAACAGGAAGCGGGGTATTATGAGGTGAAGCTCGATGGTAGAGGACTGTCGAGCGGTGTGTACTTTTACCGGTTGAGGGCGGGGGACTTTTTTGAGACGCGTAAGCTCTCATTGGTTCGTTAGTATGGAAACGGCTGGAAGTCAAGTTCTTTGAAGAATAATTGAAGCGATCTCCCTCTACAAGCGGTCCAATCGCATCTACTCCTTCTCCTGCGAGAATGGCCGAAGACGGTCGTTCGTCTCTTCTTCGAATGCGGAACCTTTCCACACCGCCCACTGTTCGTGAATGTAATTGTTCTCATCATTGCAGCCCGTCCTATCCCGGCTGTCAGGCTTCCGGTCGGATAGTCTGGAGCCTCATCATCGATCGGCTTGTGTTCTTAGCCGCCGAACAACGGCGGCATCCTATCCTCAATATCATAAGGAAGCTTCCATGAAATGCACGTCCATTCTTCTCGCAATAGCTTTGCTCCTCTCGTATACTCTGCCGTCACAGAGTATTGCTCAAGGGCTTCCATACACAGAGGGAAGTGTCTGGAGTGTCGGCTTTGTGAAGACAAAACCCGGGATGACAAATGACTACTACAGAAACCTGGCGGCAAACTGGCGGATGATGAATGAAGCCGCGAAGAAGGACGGATTGGTTCTTTCCTACAAAATTCTCTACAGCCCGGCAGCGAACACGGAGGATTGGGATATTATGCTCCTTATTGAATACAAGAATATGGCTGCAATGGATGGCATGGCCGAAAAAATGGAATCCCTGGGAGCCAAGATGATGGGTTCGGAAGATGTGCGCAAAGCTGGTGCCATGAAACGCAACGAAATTCGCGACATTCTCGGGGGCAAGCTCGCGAGGGAGATCATCCTTAAGTAAAGCCCGTATCTGCACCGTTCCGGGGCAATGAGCGGTCCATTCTGATTCTCGATTTTCGGGAAATCGGTTGACGCATTCAGAACTGATATCGCATATCTCTTCGAACTTCTCATCCTACCGCAACCTCTGGAGCCGCCAGTGTGACGAAACCGGGGAGTTCGGAGCCATTGTCTTCCTCCCGGGAAGGGATCTGAACTGGGCATGGTGGTCCGTGGAGGAGATCAGAGACTACATTCGGGAAGGTGGTCTGGATGATGAAGAGCTGCTGGAAGGGCTGAGGGACCAGGATATCGGGGAGGATTTTCTTGTGTTGGTGATTGAATACGTCGATGGACCGGAGAAACAGAAAGCCCATTTTCACAGAATCAGCAAGGCGAAGCTGAACTGACCACTCCGGGGTGTTGGCTATCTGACCAGGAAGGGACTTCCCGCGCCATACGTAAAGACACAGCCCTCTCTGACCGGGAGAGGGCTGTGTTGTACAGGTGTCTTCTGTTCAACGCTGGCGAGTATCAGGTGATACTCACCAACGATAGTATCACCCGATACTATCGAACCAGGAGCATCTTCTTCATCTCTTTGAACTCTCTCCCCGGCCCGTCAAGCGACCGGGCAAGCAGACGATAGAAGTACGTCCCGCTTGGGACGTTTGCCTTCCACGTAGCCTGGTGGTACCCCGCCTCACGCTCTGCGTTCACCAGGGAAGCAATCTGCTGTCCGTACACGTCGAACACATCCAGCCGCACATGACTTCGGCCTGAGAGCCGGAACGGGATAGTTGTTGACGGGTTAAAGGGATTGGGGAAATTCTGCAACAGCTGCATATTGTCCGGCACTTCTGCCGGCCCTGTGCGCACGTTCGAGGCAACGTCAGACTCGATGACCCATAGTGGAGCATCGTCGGCCCAGATCGTGTTATCCGGGCTATAGTTGACAAAGACGAATTCATCCTTGCCGTCATTGTCCATGTCGCCTGCGGGCGAGCCATAGAACAATCGCGGGCTGATCGTGGTGAGTCCGCTTTCCTTGAACATGTCAAACAAGATCTTGGGTTCCCAGCTCGAGGAGTCTGCCGGATTGCCGGTTCCCTTGTATTCGAGGGAGAAGATCTGGCCGTTTGTCTCACCAGCGATCATGAGGTGGGCATTCCCATCGTGATCGGGATCGGCAATGTACATTGAACGAAATTTACCGCCACTAGTGACCGGTATCGTGCAAAGTTCCTTGATATCGGCAGATGTCATCTTGCTCACGTCGGTGACGCCCGTGACGATGAAGATCTTGTTCTGAGGCTCCGTTCCGGCAATATACATCTCGTTGACACCATCGTGGTTCACGTCGGCGACCCGCACAGCATCAAGTGCACCGTAGTCAATTCCCTGTGACTTATAGAGCTGGTCGACGGCAAATACCTCAGTGTAATTCTTGTCACCGGTGCATTCAAAAATCCTCATCGTGAAGTAGTCCCAGACAAACATGTAGATTTCCCCGTTCCCGTCGTTGTCCAGGTCTCCCGTCGTCGTGCTGTAGTTCGAACCCGGGAAATTCTGGGAGTACTTCCACTCGAGATTCCAGACAGCGAAACCGCCAAAGTCACCTTCGACAGAAGAGACGTACACTTCACGAGCTAACCCGGAGCCTGCCTGCCGGACGCCGGTGATCAACTCGTTTGTACCGTCCTTGTCGATATCCTCAATCGTCAGACTGTACGGGCGGAGGTCGTAGTTGTCGGGAACATTGTAATTCCAAGCTCCGGACGGGTCATACGTGCCGGTGGTGCTGTTGAGGAAGCCGTACGCGTGCGTCCCCACGACATTGCACCACTCAAATGCCCAAACGCGAAGAGGATTGGGGTTATCCGGGTCCACCACCGTGGGCATGGTAATCACGATATCGACAATGCCGTTGTTGTTTATATCGCCCACAGCAATGCCCGCGAAGGAATTGGCCTGGACTGGAATCACCCATGACCAGACCAGTTTGTATGAATTGTTGCCGTCCGCCTCATACATCAGGACTGCGTTGGTGTCAAGATCCGTCCACGCACAGATGAATTCCCCCTTCCCATCTTTGTCCGTGTCAAAGCCTGCCTTGACGATCCCCATTTCAGTGATCGCCTGACGCGTCAGATAGGGCGGCGCAGTAAGTTTCCAGACGGTGGACCATTGTTGCGAAGAACTCATGCAGATGACAAGAAAAGTCAGTGCAGAAAGTAGTGCGAATCGTCTCATTGCCAGGCTCCTGGAGTGGTAGGGAAGAAATTGACTTTGGTTATGCTGTTTCAGGTCGGAAATACGATCGAAAGAGAGCGACAAAGGCCAACATTTAAGAGTATCGTGGGTTCTGTGACAAATGTCAAGCCCTTTTGATGTGAAGATTCGTCTGCATGCCGTATGTTGCGTACATGGTCTTTGTAGGTCTCTTGTTGAATATTGCCACACACCGACGTATCTTAGCGCATTACGTTGCGGGGGATGGAGGGCACATATCTCACATTCTCATGATGAGGAACCGTCGCCATGGATTACCTGTTGACTCAAGAGCAAAGAATGATGAGGGAAATGGTGGCTCAGTTTGCACGGGAGCACATCGCGCCAGGGGCCCGCAACAACCAGAAAGAAGGACGGTTTCCATCAGAAATCATTTCGCAGGCCGCAGAACTTGGGCTGATGGGGATCGCCTATCCCGCCGAATACGGGGGGGCAGGGATGGATTTCATTTCCTATATGCTTGCGGTGGAAGAGATCTCTCGCTACTGTGCTTCAACCGGTGTGATAGTTTCTGCGCATTCCTCTCTGGCAGTTGATCCGATCTACCGTTTTGGAACGGAAGAACAAAAGAGATCCTACCTGCCTGATCTCTGCTCGGGAAAGAGGATGGGCTGCTTTTGTCTCACGGAATCGGCAGCCGGGTCCGATGCAGGCGCGACGAAAACCACCGCGACGCTGGTTGGCGACAGATGGGTGATCAATGGTTCCAAGCAGTTCATTACTAACGGCAACGAGGCGGATATCGCTATTGTGTTTGCATCAACGAATCCGTCTGCCAAGACGAAGGGAATTACGGCGTTCATTGTTGAACGGAGCACATCCGGTTATACGGTTGGCAAGATCGAGCACAAGCTCGGCATCAGGTCGTCCTCAACAACGGAAATCCGTTTTGAAGACTGCTCTGTGCCGGCCTCCCACGTGCTGGGCGAATTGAACAGAGGCTTCAAAGTCGCGATGGTGACGCTAGACGGGGGGAGGCTGGGGATAGCTGCGCAGGCGCTCGGGATTGCGCGCGCATCGATCGAGGATGCGGTCAAGTATGCAAAAGAGAGAAAGCAGTTCGACCGTCCAATTGCGGACTTTGAGGGGATCCAGTGGATGCTCGCGGACATGCACACGCGCTATGAGTCCGCCTGGTTGATGACGTACCGCGCATCGTTGATGAAAGACAGGAACATCCCGTTTTCTGCTGAAGCCGCGGCTGCAAAACTCGTGGCGTCGGAAGCCGCCATGTTCTGTTCGTCGAAAGCCATACAGATCCACGGCGGGTACGGGTATACTGAAGAATTTGATGTGGAGCGGTACTACCGTGATGCCAAGATCACGGAAATCTACGAAGGGACCAGTGAGATCATGCGACTGGTCATTGCGGCCAACCTATTGAAATGAGGAAGCAGTGAGCACGGAGAGAATTCGCATTGTCACTGCCGCCGCATTGTTCGACGGTCACGATGTCTCCATCAGTATCTTCGCGAAGTTGATGCATCAACGTGGCGCCGAAGTCATTCATATCGGCCATAACCGGTCGGTGGATGAAATACTTGCGACCGCGATTCAAGAGGATGTGGATGCGATCCTTATCAGTTCGTACCAGGGCGGACACAACGAGTTCTTCAAGTATCTGGTTGATCGCCTGCGGGCTCTTCCTGGCTCTGACATCCTTGTGTTCGGCGGCGGTGGAGGCGTGATCCTGCCTCAGGAAATTGAGGATTTGCAGAAGTACGGCGTCGAACGGATCTATCATGCGGTCGACGGTCAGACGCTGGGGATCCACGGCATCGCCGACGACATCATCGAGAAGATCAAGAAGAGCAGGGCGCAACACAGCGCAGAGCGACTTCCATTTTCCGTTGAAGACGAGCTCCAGGTCGGGAACAGACATAACCATCAAAGAATCTCGCAGCAGCTTTCGCATATCGAACGGCATATCGACAATGCCGATGTCCTTTCCCGGCTCAGGGCGCTCTACGCTGCTCATGACAAGAAAAAGACCGTCGTCTTTGGTGTGACGGGCACCGGTGGATGCGGCAAGAGCTCATTGATCGACGAGCTGATCAATCGATTCCTCAAAGTCACTGACGATATCTCCATCGGTGTCCTGGCGGTCGATCCTTCGAAGAAACTTTCCGGAGGCGCATTTCTGGGAGACAGGATTCGCTACAACAACATCAACAACGATCGGGTGTTCTTCAGGAGCTTTGCGACTCGCGAGAGCGCAAGTGAACTCAGCCATGCGGTGAGGGATGCGCTCCCGGTTCTCAGGGCATACGGTTTCGACATCATCTTTGTGGAAACAAGCGGCATCGGACAGGGGGACAGTCAGGTGACCGATATCTGCGACCACTCGATATTCGTGATGACCTCGGAATTCGGCGCACCCTCGCAGTTAGAGAAGATCGACATGCTGGACCTGGCTGACTCTATTGTCATCAACAAATTCGAGAAGATCGGCTCGGAAGACGCCCTGAGGCACGTATCGAACCATTACAGAAGAAGCAGAAACCTCAGGATCTCGCGCAGCCTCCCTCCGACGAGCAGTGCGTTGCCAATCTATGCAGCGAGCAGCAATCAGTTTAACAACCGTGGTGTGAACAGACTGTTCAAAGATCTCCTTGAGACGGTGAAGGGGAAGAAGCGACGGGACTTTCCGACAAAAAGCAATTTGCTGGATGTTCTTCTCACCGACCATGTTCAGGAATTCGGTCTCATCGGCAGCCAGAGAGTAAACTATCTCACGGAAATCGCCGATACGGTAAGGAACTATTACAGAGTTTGTGATGAGCAGGCCCGATTGGCAGGACAGTGGCATGCCCTGCAGCAGAGCATCGAGCAATTTGGCCCTGGGGAACAGGCCGTGGATGCCCTGCGGCAGAAATTGACAGAGAAATGGAAGGACCTGTCGAGAGAGACGCAAGTCCTCATCGAAGGGTGGGAGGAGCGCGTGCAAGGATACTCACGAGAGACGATCTCGAATAAGGTCCAAAATGAAGAACAGACAATCTCCCTCTTTACCAGGACTCTCTCGTCTCTGAACATTCCCAAGGTGGCCCTTCCGAAATACCGGGCATGGGAAGAACTGGTCAGGTTCTTCTATCGGGAAAATCTGCCGGGATTCTTCCCGTTTACCGCGGGTGTCTTCCCGTTCAAACGAACGACAGAGGATCCGAGGAGGCAATTTGCAGGGGAAGGTACTCCTGAACGGACAAACAAACGGCTCCATTATTTGTCCACGAAATGACAATGCCAAGCGGTTGTCGACCGCCTTCGATGGCATCACGCTGTACGGGGAAGATCCTGACAGGAGGCCCGATATCTACGGCAAGATCGGGGAAAGCGGGGTGAGTATTTCCACCATAGAGGACATGGAGAGGCTGTACGACGGATTTGATCAAACGGACCCCCTCACCTCCGTCTCCATGACCATCAATGCCCCCGCTCCCATCATCCTCGCGATGTATTTCATGGTTGCGTACCGCCGCGAAGTGAAAAAGGAGGAGGGCACCGGCAGCCGCCTCACCGATGCTGAACGGGAGCAACTGAAAGTCCGGACCTTCCGCAGTCTGCGGGGGACGGTTCAGGCTGACATCCTTAAGGAGGATCAGGGACAGAATACCTGCATCTTTTCCATCGATTTTGCGATGAGGCTCGTGGGCGACGTGCAGGAGTATTTCACGCGTAATGCTATTGAGAAGTACTATTCCTTGAGCATCAGTGGCTATCACATCGCGGAAGCCGGTGCCAATCCGATCACACAGCTGGCATTCACTCTTGCGAATGGGTTTACGTACGTTGAATACTTCCTGAAGCGCGGACTGTCGCTGGATGATTTTGCCCCCAATCTCTCGTTTTTCTTCAGCAACGGCATGGAGCCGGAATACTCGGTGATAGGCCGCGTTGCGCGAAGGGTCTGGGCGATCGCCATGAAATACAAGTACAACGGCAACGAAAGAAGCCAGAAATTGAAGTACCACATTCAGACATCGGGGCGATCGCTCCATGCGCAAGAAGTGGATTTCAATGATATCCGGACCACACTACAGGCCCTTCTGGCGTACTACGACAACTGCAACTCGTTGCACACGAATTCCTACGATGAGGCAATCACCACCCCGACCGAAGAATCTGTCAGAAGATCGATGGCAATCCAGATGATCCTCGCGAGTGAATTCGGGATGGTCAAGAATGAAAATCCCAACCAAGGATCCTTCATTATTGAGCAGCTCACGGATCTTGTCGAAGAGGCGGTCCTGGATGAATTTTACAGGATATCGCGGCGGGGAGGCGTGATGGGGGCGATGGAGACTCAATACCAGAGAGCAAAGATCCAGGAGGAGTCGTTGTATTATGAGGAATTGAAGCAAAGCGGTGAATATCCGATAATCGGAGTGAACACATTCCAGAGAGAGAACCCTGAGAACCCGTACCTCGCAGTGAAAATCACGAGAACGTCGCCCGATGAAAAAGATGAGCGGCTGGAGCAGTTGGCTGAATTCCAGGCGCGGAATCGTGAGATGTCGGCGAAGGCCCTGGAGAGGTTGCGAGAGGTCGCACTGGGTGAAGGCAACATCTTCGAAGAACTGCTCACGACCGTGGAATGGGCGTCACTGGGGCAGATCACAAGCGTGCTCTACGAGATAGGAGGAAAGTACAGAAGGGGGTTCTGACTTCATGTTCTGACTGCATCATGTGTCGAATTCACGTGTCGAATTCACGCCGTACAGCCTTGACTTTCAGCTGTGGCGTTGCTAGATTTGCGCCGGAATATCAATCCGACCAATCGCTGCTAGTCGTGTCCGGGCTCCAAAGTGGCCGCAGCTCAAATCTTCCTTTCGTCAGAGCGAGCATGTGGTCGACGCTCCACTGCAATGATCTCAACCCGGAGGTGGATCATGCGCCCACTAGCGCTGTTGATTGTTGCCTGTTTGTTGCCGGGCTGCGGTCAGAAGACCGTACAACCGGTCAGTTTCCATGAGCAGATCCAGCCCATTCTTAACTCCCGGTGCGTGAAATGCCACGGCACGGAAGTCACCCGCGGCAAGATCGTGCTGACATCGTACGAGAGCCTGATGCACTCCCGCATTGTTCCGGGCAAAAAGCCGTTAGTCCTCGTGCGGGAACCGGCCAAGAGCTGGCTGTACATTGTTTGTGCGACGACTCAGCCACACTATCGGATGCCGCCCGATACATCGACAGTGGTCGCACTTCCGAAACAGCAGGTCCAGCTTCTGGCAAAATGGATTGAAGAAGGGGCCCAAGACAACTGACCCACCGTCACAACTATGAAGCGGAAACCGATTCTCATTTCCAAAAGAGAATCGGCTTTGTTGTTTTCATTTATGCAAAGCAGCAACAAACGATGAAGCTCCCACCAGAAGACCGGCAGCGAAGAGGAACCAGTTGAACGGTTCAAGCGGCTGGTTCATCGTCGCTGCGTTCCCATTTACCAGGAATGAAGCGAGAATCAGCATTCCGCCCAGAAAGATGAACATCCAGCGGAGAGGGGTAATGCGTACGGGCATTCCGACGGCATCACGATGCAAGGCCACAGTGCCCGCAGTGATAATGCATAACGAAATCAGAACCGGCGCAAGCACCGGGCCGACCCACGGCAAGGGGATGAGGAACAAGATATCATCCGTCAACAAGCAAGCCGGCCAATTGAGCGTGGCCTTGAGGAACACATAGTAGAAGATATCCCACACACCGAAGGCAATCGAGAAGTACGCCAAACGGGAAAGAAGATTCCGGCCGGCGATCCATCCGACGGCAACGAGCATTACAATGGTTGCCACCTCCCGTGCCACTTCTACAACCAGGATATTGTCTGGAATAACGGCCAGGGGAAATGAAAAGCCGTCGGGATAGAAATGGAGGCGAAGATAGACCACCACCGCCGCCTCCAGAAAGCCCATGGAGATGGCGAAAAGACTGATCACAACAAGTGTCTTCTTCAATTTCGAGAACTCCCTCTATCGTATGACCACGAATTTGCCCACCTGCACCTCTCCAGTCTGAGAATCCTCAACAGAAAACAGATAGATCCCGCTTGCGACCGCCTGACCCACGTACGATATGAGATTCCAGTCGTGAAACGACATATTCGCGTCGGAGTGGCGGATCAGATCCACAAGATCTCCCGCCAGGGTGTAAATCGAGATAACACAGGATGTCGGCAGGTGGATGAACTGGACTCGACGATCACTTTCCGTCCACATTTTCCAGTTGCCGGTGGGGCGTTCCCAGGGGGGATCGTACTGATTGTAGGCGACGTCCCCCCTGTACGGATTTGGCACAACAGCAACCTCTCCGACATGCGCCCGTGGAAGAGTCCCTGGCACGGCTTTCAGCATCTTGCGTTGCATACGGCTCTCTTTCGAAGGGAGTCGTATCACGGTGTCAGGTTTGGAGAAGGATGTGGCGGCATAGTAGTACTCCGCGTGGTTGAGGAGACCGGTCTCCGTGTATTCGTGTGTCAGACCGAAATCATGGGCGACGCCATTTCCACCGATGTCGCATTCATAGAGCATTGTCCAGGGTCCATCCAGGCTCTGTGTGCTCTTGTAGAGGCGATATCCTTCAAAGGGGATTTCCATACTATCCCATCGGCATGGATCCTGATAGGATTCCGGGTTGACGTCGGTGGAGCGGGCATCCCAGCGAAGTGTGAGAGACCTGTCTCCTCGCTCGACGCGCAACGGCGGCGGCGGCGGTGGATGGGGCGTGACAAATTTCCGGCGCCAGAGAATGTCCAGAAACTTGCTCTTGTCCCGTACATCATCCGGACCTTGTCCCAGGATTTCGGCGGTCCATATGTCGAGGGTGTCTCCCACATGTACTGCGAAGGGGCCGACACCAATCCAGTTTGCGCCCGTTATGCTTCCCGACATTTGCACTCCGGAGGAAATCAGGCCGTGCATGACCCTGGCATATTCGTCGGCTGATCGTGTGGTCTGTATGGCTGCTTGTCGCGAGAAATCGTCCTTGGTGGTCCAACGCAATTGCGGCAAAGCCGGGTTGTCTGGAGGGAAAATCCGGTATCCGACGCAATTCCTGCTCTGCCCCTCCTGGCCGAGGCCTCCATCTGTAATAGTCGCGAGATGGTCGTCCGTCTGGTAATGTGAGCGATCATCATATTGCCGCCAGTCCCCATAGTCCTTTGTAGAACCGATGCCACCCATGAAATAGAGTGATACATACGTATCCAGGAGATCGAACTGGAAGGGGATAATGCGGTAGTGTGTCAACACAATATCATACAGGGGTGGCACATTCCATGTAACATTGCTCACAAGCATTGAGAGGTTGAGCGGGGGGAGGTAGAAGCTCACAGGAACATTGCCGTAACTCACGATACTCACGAGGGTGGGCGCGTTGTTGACGCAGCGGTAAACAAAGTCTTCGTCCGCCAACGCAGTGTAGGACGGCCAGAATGGGATGTTGACTGAATCGAAATCACTTACGGACCAAATCGTATCCCCCGGTTGGCCGGGCGAATTCCACCACTGGGAGTACAGGTATTTTAGAGAATCCCCCACTGGAGTATGTGATGCAATCTCCAACACCGGGTAACCCGCGATCATGTTCTCCATCCCTCCATCGCGTGGGTATTCGCACACCGCACCCTTATAAGTGTACCGCGAAAGGGGTCCATTGGACACCACTCTGCGCACGTTGCCAACCGAGTGAAGTTTGATGTCGGGCGTTGCGGAAAGAAGGGAGGATTGTGCGCTGAGATCAGCGGCTGAGGCGAAAAGGGCAAGTACGAGAGTTACCATCACGCGAAGGTGACGCTGCATTTTCGTAAGCCATTTATTGCGGTTATTGTCTTAATGTATTCCTCCTCACGCTCAACTTCAACAACGTATCGCGGTTTTTCTGCAGATACTCGTGAATTTCTCAGGTCTTTTTGGTAAATTTCAGTGTTGACCTCATGGTCGTTGGCATTCAACGGGCGTTTCAGGGAATTGGCACAATGAGTCTGTATCCGCGAAAACTCTCGCTTCAGTTGATGATTCCGCTGACGGTCATCGTCATGTTCGTTGGGTTCGCTTCAGGTGTCTACAACATGAAGACTCAGGAGCGGCAGCTCCTGGACGCCATGATCATGGGCGCCGATCAGCTCTCAGGCAGCATTGCCAGCGCAACCTGGCATGCGATGCTCACCGATCAACGGGAATCTGCATATGAAATCATGCAGACCATTGCGACCAAGCAGGGCATCAACCGGATACGCATCTTTAACAAAGAGGGGCGGGTGATGTTTTCCACCGTACGCGGGGATACCGGCTCTGTTGACAAAGATGCGGAGGCGTGTTCAATATGCCACGCCTCAGGCCGGCCCCTGGTAAGAGTGGACATGCCTTCGCGCGCCCGCGTGTTCCGTTCCCCGGATGGTTCGCGCGCGCTCGGTATCGTGACCCCGGTATACAATGAACCGGCGTGCAGCAATGCGGACTGTCACGCTCATCCTGCAGCGATGAACGTTCTGGGTGTCATTGATGTCGCCCTTGACCTTCGCACGGTCGATGCGGAAATCAGCGGTGTCCAGCAGCGGGTGCTTGCGGCCTCAGCAATACTCGTGATCCTGATTTCGGTCTTCATTATTCTGTTCACGCGCAGATACGTCCATGCGCCGATTCAGAAGCTCATCGGAGGGATCCGGGCGGTCAGCAAGATGCACCTGGACAAGCCGGTCGAAATCAACTCCTCAGAGGAACTCGGAGAGCTCGCCCAGACTTTCGACACCATGCGGGTACGGCTCAACGAAGCGATCAACCAGTTGAACGAATTCACACAAGGACTCGAGACGAAGGTCGACGAACGCACCGAACAACTGAAAGTGGCACACCAGAAGCTCCTGCGCAGTGATCGACTGGCGTCGTTGGGACAGCTCTCGGCGAGTGTCGCGCATGAGATCAACAATCCGCTGTCGGGAGTGTTGAACCTTTCCATGTTGATGCAGCGCATGGTGAAGGAGGATGGCATACCGCCGCAGAGGATCGAGGAATTCAAAAAGTACCTCATGCAGGTGGTCAATGAGACCAGCCGGGTAGGGAGGATCGTGCAGGATCTGCTTGCCTTTTCCCGCCGGTCAAAGCCGCACCAGCGGACCAACACAAACTTCAATAGCGTGGTTTCATCGACGGTCAACCTGATCAGTCACAAGTTGAAACTGATGAGTGTCAAGATGGATTTGCAGCTGGATGAGAAGGTGCCGCTCATTACATGCGATGCATCGCAGATGCAGCAGGTGTTGATCAACCTTATCATGAACGGCGCCGAAGCCACGCAGGGTAAGACCGATGGGGTGGTAACAGTTCGCACTTCCTGGCCCCCGCCCGGGGATGCGCTGATCCTTGAAGTGTGTGATACTGGTGACGGTATTACTCCGGAGAATATCCCCAAACTTTACACCCCTTTCTTCACGACCAAGGGGGAAGGGAAGGGCGTGGGGCTGGGGCTTGCCGTGGTGTACGGGATTGTGCAAGCGCACAGCGGGGATATTGAAGTGCGGAGCACTGTGGGTCAGGGAACCGTGTTCAAAGTAACTCTTCCCATTGAACCACCGCAGGAGCTCGTCAGTCCCGCTCCCTCCGCTGCGGAACGGACGTCGTGAAATCGATGTATATCGTGGCCCTCGGCAGCATTGAGGAGAAGGTCCTTACTGCTATCGAGCACGGGCTGGAGCAAGCCTATGGCTTCGGCGTAAGGCGGCTTGCCGGGCTGGCGGAACCGGAGTATGCGTATGAAGCTCAGCGGGGACAATACAGTTCCGCGCATATATTGCGCCGACTGATTGCGCAGGTGCCGGAGGATGCAGTAAGCGTGCTGGGGATTGCTCAGAAAGATCTTTTCATTCCAATGTTGAGTTTTGTGCTCGGGCAGGCCCAGCTCAGCGGTCCTGCTGCCGTCATATCACTGGCGCGTTTGCAGCAGGAGTTTTACGGTCTGTCGCCGGACCAGTCGCTTGCTGTCGCACGGGCCGTCAAGGAAGCTGTGCATGAGGTGGGGCATACAGTTGGCCTTACGCACTGCGCGGACACCAGTTGTCCGATGTCGCTTTCGAACAATGTCCGGCATGTCGACGCAAAGGGGGCAGAATTGTGTACGAGTTGTATCGTGCTTGTTGAAGAGAAGGTCAAACATGTACGCGCGATGGGGACTACCCCGAACAGCGCGGGAACGAGGAGCGTATGACTCACTGGCATATCATGGTGGTTGACGACGAAGAAGTGATGCGCGAGTCGCTCGCGGCATGGCTTCGCGAAGACGGCTACAACGTGGACACCGCAGTATCGGGAAGGGAGGCAATCGAAAAGGCCCGAACATTCGACTATGCGATCTATTTCGTTGATTTGAAAATGCCTGGCGGCATCGATGGCATCGAGACGATGATGGAGATCCGCAAGGTTCACCCCGAAGCGTCGATCATCATTGTCACTGCGTACGCCACGGTGGACACCGCGATCACTGCGATGAAGGAGGGTGCGCAGGAATACATCGTAAAACCGTGCAACCCCGAGGAAATCTCACTCCTCGTCAGCAGGATCATCAAAGTGAAGAACCTGCAGAGAGAGAATTCCATCCTCCGGAAGAAACTCACGAAGCAGTACAGCTTCCATGACATCCTTAGCAAGAGCCCGAAGATGGGGAAGATCTTTGAGCTCGTGAAAGATATCGCGGGGTTGCGGAGCACCGTGCTCATCCAGGGAGAGAGCGGCACGGGCAAGGAATTGATTGCACGTGCCATCCACTTCTCCGGTGATCGGGAGGCAAAACCGTTTATTGGTGTATCGTGTGCGGCGCTTCCCGAGACGCTTCTTGAGTCCGAGCTCTTCGGCCATGAAAAGGGATCATTCACCGGTGCATCAGCGCAGCGCAAAGGGAAATTTGAAATGGCGGATGGTGGAACGCTCTTCCTGGACGAAATCGGCGATATTTCATCGAAGCTGCAGATGGATCTCCTGCGTGTGCTGCAGGAGCGAAAATTCTACCGCGTCGGCGGGACCGAAGAGATCGAAGTCGATGTCCGCATCATCGCTGCGTCGAACGTGGATCTTGATCGTGCCGTGCGTGAAGGGAAATTCCGCGATGATCTGTTTTACCGATTGAATGTGATCAAGATACACATCCCTCCGCTGCGGGAACGCAGAGAGGATATCCCGATTCTCGCACACAGTTTCGTCGAACGACTCTCGCATGAATTGGGAAGAAAGGTTGACGGCATATCCGAAGGTGCCCTCCGCATTCTGCTCGACCATGAATGGCCCGGCAATGTGCGGGAGCTGGAAAACGCCATTGAGCGGGCGATCGTGACCTGCAAGACCACGATGCTGACGGATGAGGATGTCGCGTTTCTCGTGGCGGTGGCAGATCAAGGAAAGGCGTCGTGGAATGTGCCCTCCAACATTTCGCTGGAAGAGGCGGAGCGGGATATCATCACCGCAACCGTGCAGCGGACACACGGGAACATCAAAGAAGCGGCGTCAATACTGGGGATTGACCGATCGACCCTGTATGACCGGTTGAAGAAGTACAATGTGCAGAGAGAGTAGGAATTCAGGCGTTGGTCGTCAGGCAGCGGGCATGAGGCAGGAGCAAGGCTCCAGTCCATGCAGTGCCCATGCCTAACGGCTATTGCCCCTGGTTCTGACTGTGCCTCACGCCTGTAAGAACATCTCCCCCCACACTCCATCCCAATCGACCTGCGGAGCTTGCTTCCACATATCCTGGACAAGTTCGCCACCATCAGCAAGGCTCATGCCCACACCTTTCGGTGAAACGGCCGACCTGCAGCCGCTCCAGCTCCCGCATGATCCATGGCTTGATCTCCTCGCCGCGCAGCAGGTGGCGTGTTTCCATTTTCGGTTCGCCGCCGCGCACTTTCAGGAACCAGCCGTTCTGAACGGTGCCGGTCTGCACGACAACACCGTCGATCGGAGAGAGGATACGGAGAGCCGCATGTTCTTTCTTGAGCATCCATCCGGTACCATTCGCCGTGAGTGTGGAGCCCACAGCAGGAAGCTCGACGGCATCCGGCGTTCCGATCATTCTCTTCCCGAAGTCATCAAGCCCAACGGTGTAGATCCCGTCCCCTTCGTACTTCACCCATGTATGCCCGCGGTGATAGTAGCGATCGAGCGGCATGGTGAAACCGAACACGGACTCTTCTTTGCCCGCCGGAGCAAGCACAGGCGCACGCCGAGTCAGAAAGCTCGGGTGGACCGCACAGGAACGGCAGTCGAATTCGTGATTGCATGTCCGCTGTGCAATTTCACCCGCGATCTGATGACGGCACATGCGCGCCGCGACAGGAAGGTCCTCAAATTCCGCCTCCCATTGAATCGTCTCGTGGTGTTGCTCCCGGAACGCCTTGTAGGCTCGCAGCAGTGCAATCGACAGGGTGGCGAGAATAACGATCACCACAGAAAAGAAGATTCCTAAGAATATAACGTGAACCGGCGTCCAGTGAAACTCATAGATAAATGGGAACACGAGGCACCTCCGATGTCATTGACGAATTTCTTTTTCCTGGGGAAAGAGAGTCATATACCGGAACGAAAGAGAATAGAGCACAACGCCGTATGCGACGATGGCCAGAAATGTTGCGACCTCCTGCCAGCTGGGGACATAGGACATCGTCTGGTCAAACGGCAGCGTCGGCAATGCCAGGGTTTGGATCGTCATCACGAAACGATTCATCACGATGCCGCAGCAGGCAAGGAATGCCGCGCCGACAAGCACAGCGGGTCGTGCGCGCAGCCGCTTACTGAGTAACATCATTGCCGGAAGGAGACCGAGGAGGATGATTTCCGCAAACAAAATCCAGGTTCCGAATCCCAGTGACGTGTAGAACGTATATGCAGGTGCTCCTTCGGCCGGTGCAGTGTGGTTGATCCAGTAGAGTGTATCAACGGCCTTGAGCAGCACGTAGACGATCAGCATCCATCCTGACACTTTGCCCAGGAATCTCAGCACTTCCGGCTTCACCAGCTGTTTTCCTGAGAGTTTCTGCACCAGCCAAGTTGTCAAAAGGACGAAACTCGGGCCCACGGCCGCGGCGGAGAGAATGAAGAGATAGAATGTTGATGGCCATATTCCCAGGACTTCGCGGAATGCAAACGGACGCCCTACCAGGACTCCGTACAGTCCGCCGAGAGAACCCTGGTGAAAGAATGAGAGAAATGTTCCTATGCCGGCGAACACCGGCATGACCTTGTGCAACTCAAATTCGAAAACCAGGAAGCGCGGGATTTGTCTGAGCTTCCGATTCTTGAGAACGACCGGCACGTATTCAATGGCGAGCACCGTGAGGTAGCAGGTGAGGCAAAATGTCACCTCCGCAAGCATCGAATGTGTGTTCGGATGCCAGAAGGTGAACCATGCCCTGAGGGGTTGTCCGACATCCACCATAAGTACAGCGACTGCACCGCTGTAGCAGATGAGTCCAAGAACCACTGCACTATTGATGACCGCCTTAAGTTCTTCTCTCCGAAGGATATAGAGCAGAAACCCCGTAAAAAACGCACCCGCACCGAGTGCGATGACGGTGAGATCGAGGTAAATCCAGAGTCCGAAGGCAAATCTGTTGTCCATGTTGGTGTGGTACAGTCCGTCTGCGAGGCAGAGATACATAGCATACAATCCCAGACCCAGCATAAGGATCCACGGAAGAATCCAGGCCGCAAAACGTGTGAACGAACTTCTCTGTGCTCCTCTTGGTATGAACTGCCGATCCATATTCCATTTCCTTTGATATCCCCGTGTGTACGACAGGGCTCTTGATCATCCGTCCCGGAGTTCGGGACCGTTACATTATGCCAGTGGAGCCCGGTCGGCCATTTTGCGGACCCACTCTTTTGCTGAGTGATAGAAAAGTTTCGGTGCGGTGCCGAGCTTTGGCAGAAACTGGAACGTGTTGTTGCTGTGGCTGAGGCGCGACACTTCGCTTGTCTCGTTGGCAAGGTCGCCAAACGTGATCGCCCTGGACGGGCAACTTTCGACGCATGCGGGAACATAATCGCCGGCGGCAATTTCCTTGTTTCCCGCCGCAGCCGCCTTCGTCCTGGCTGCGTGGAGCCGGCCGTGGCAGAAATTGCATTTCTCGGCAACGCCGCGCATGCGCGGAGCTGCATCTGGATTGAGCAGCGCTTCAGTCCCCTCGGGCCATTGCGGATCCCACCAGTTAAAATACCGTGCATGGTACGGGCATGCCGTCATGCAGTAGCGGCACCCGAGGCAACGTTGAGGAATCTGAGCCACGATTCCCGTCGAAGGATCGACTTCAACAGCATTTTGCGGACAGACGGAGACACACGGTGTGTTATTGCCACATTGTTGGCAGGTCATGGGGATGAACACGGTATCGTTGGCGGGAAAGTCGTTCCCGTTCGACACCGGGTACACCCGAAGCCAGGTGACGCCGGTGCGGTCGGTGGCTTTTTGCTCTGCCGGGGCTACGTTATTCTCCACTGCACATGCAACCATGCACGCGCCGCAACCTGTGCAGCGGTCGAGATCAATGACCATACCATATCGTGATTTGGATTCTGCTGTCTGTTCCATTGTGTCACGCTTTCGCGATCGTTGCTTCGGTGATTCTCCATGAGCCGTCATTGCGTACTGCGCACAGGCCGAGGATACCCTCTGTCTCAGGCTGAATCTCTGATGCAGTGTTGTTGGGAGATGGGCCAACAATGGCGTGGATGACGCCAGGGATGATAGTGGGATCCGCAACGACCTGTGCTGTCATGGTTCCGGAGTGTGTGGTGATTATTACCTGCTGCCCCGTCTGAGAGAGCATTCGCCGCAAGAGTCGCCGGGTTGATGTGCAGCCGGCCGCCAAGACTACGAAGGTGTGATTCCTGGAACAGTTTGCTCAACACCGGGGCAACAGAGGCCGTCATTGTTGCATTTCTCCAGCCGAAGGGGATAAGTTTCAGTGTGCCGGTGGTGTGTTGTGCGGGTGCGGATGCCTCGTCATAGCGGTCAGGGGTCATTGTTCCCAGAAGCGCAAGATGAGCAATGGCGTGCTTGTCCTGCATATCATCCATCCACCATCCTCCCTCTGATAATCCTTTCCACAGCTCTTCTTCGCTTGCCATCCCCAGGACCGGAGCCTCTGTGTTGCCTGTAGGCATTGCCAGCGCCCCGCGTTTAGAGAGCCAGATGTCGTGGGTACGTTGTCTGAGGCACGAGTCCATCGTTTCTGCCCCAACAGAGGGAACGCCGGCAGCGCCGGCGAGTGTTGCCAGGAACGTCACGGGATCAACTGCAGCGTCCGGTTGTTTCATCAAAGGAAGTGACAGAGCAAAAGATGACCGGCGAGCTCCGGGCGGCGTGGGGATTTCTTCCAGTGACTCAAAAGCAGCGGGTGACGGCACCAGGTAGTCTGCCAATGCCGATCGTGATGACAGATACGGAGACAGCATAACTACTGTCGCGCCGTCAGCAGAGAGCTTTTTCTTAACCAGGGATAACGGATAGGTGTGCCCGGACTCAGCCCCATCAATCAAGAGCAGGCGGACAGAACGATCCGGGACTTCCGCAAGAGCCATTGCCTGTGAAGTTGTCCTGCCGGCAGAAGGAACAGGGGCGTGAACGGAGATACCCCCTACCCGACCCATGTTTCCGAGGAGTACGTTGAGTCCCGCGATTGCAGTCTCAGTGGCGCTGTCAAACGGCCCGCCAGCAGGATTGTAGCCAGACATGACCACCGAGGGACATGAGGCGAGAGTATGGGCCGTTTCGGAGATTGCGGATGAAGAGATGCCACAGACGGCCGCGACGACATCGGGCTGGAATGTGGTCACAAGGTTCTTATACGTCTGAAAATCAGCTGAAGTCTTCTCGAGCCTTGCAGGGAAAAGGCCGTCCCGGATGATGACACCTCCGATTGCCAGAGCCAGAGCTGCTTCTGTTCCGGGCATAACAGGCAGCCAGCTGTCTGCTTGAAGTGCTGTCCGTGATTGCACGCATTCCACCTGGATTAGCTTCAGCCCGCTCTGTTTCCTCTTTTGAAGCAGTTGCGCCATGCGGCCGGGAGTGGTCCATCCATCGAGTAGTGGTGCACCGAAGCTCAGAATGACCCTGGTGTTCTCGAGATCATAGCCGAGTGTTCCTTCTGTGATGTTGCACAATCCACGGAGGGTGGTCAGCGTCGGATCTTCAGATCCCGGAGCAACGGCATAGATGCCACCGGGGAAGTTGCTCACAAACTTGCGGTAGAGGTCGGACAACATTCTACCGGGCCGATGGTCGAGAACCGCGATAGTGCCTTTTGACGAGGATGTCTGAATGTCCTTCAGAATGGGAGCGAGACGCGACGCGATTTCATCCAACGTCGCTGGTACCAGAGAACTGTCAGCGCCTTTCCCGGTGAACGCACAGGGCCGGTGCAGCCGGAGTGGATGGTACGCGAGATGGTGTCCGGCGATTCCCATCGGACAGAGGAAGCCGTTGCTCACCGGGTGCCCCGCAACGCCGGTCAGGCTCACGGGGTATCTGTTTACCAGCCGCGCCCTGACTGCGCAACCGCCCGGGCAGAGCGTGCATCCGGTAAACGTAAATGTCTCGGGACCACGTGGAAGTCCCGGAATCAGTGACCAGTTCTGTGTCCAGATTGCACTATCGTCAAGGAGTTTCCACGGAATCGGCGTAAACAACGCGCCCAGGATTGATCCACCCGCAAACGTCAGGAGTTCTCTTCGCGAAATGTTCATCGGTCTCTTCTCGTTCACTTATGGCAATCGAGACAGCTGTCGTCTCTGTGGCGTTCTGCATGACACCGTACGCATCGATCCATCTTCATGCCCTCCCATGGGCGCGAAGAGATCCCCGAGATGTTTCTTCCCCAGATGTCTCTGCTGTAGCCACTGATGCGGTTTACCTCGTAGACCGGCAGGGTACTACTGGAGCCATGCGGTCCGTGACATTCTTCGCATTTGATCTCCGCTCTTTTGACATGAACGGCATGCGGGAAGTACGCGTTGTCCGGTTGGCGCGAATAGACTTTCCAGGGGATCTCCTTCCGGGGTGTCACGAACTGCTCGACCAGGACTTTCTCGGATTCGGTTGAACCGATGGCTGCAGAATGGCATTCCGTGCATTTTGCGATGGTCGGTATGCCTTTGAAGCTGCCGTTCTCCGTGAACTCATGACACATATCGCATGTCATCCCGTTTTGTTCGCCTGTATGGATGGCGTGGTTGAACTGCATGGGTTGCGGTTCAGTCTTGTAGAGGGCGGCGGGGAATGCAAACCATCCGATAGCGAGTGAAGCCAGGACACCTGACAGAAACAGTATCAGACCTTTGAATCTCACAGTGGTTGCCTCCAGCCTGCAAACGGGGGAAAGACCTCATTAAAGACGCGGAGCAATTCGTCACGCGTCAGATGTTGTACGAAACCGTGCTGGACGGAACCGCCGTCAGCCATGACGACATGTCCTGCAGGGTCCTGTGTATGCGAGAGTGCATGCACCAATTGGGAGACACGGCGTACCTCCGATTCCATCCAGCCGGCTGCGGCGCGTCCCGAGACCAGTCCAGCCCTGAGCGACTGTGCGGTTATTGCGGGATCATCGCCGTCGATCATTCCTTCGAACAGCCATCCAAGCGTATAGGGATCTGACAGCACGATTGATGGATGAGTGCGGATGTGGAGATTGGCGCTTTTCAGATGGACGGAATGTGGGAAGACCATCTGCAGATCGACGCCATGGACGGTGATCACCGCGGTCGGGCGGTGGACGCCATCTGCGGTCACAAAAGTGATGCGATCGATGGAGTCGAACATGGTGGCAAGAAACGCATCGATGCCGATGTGGACGATGCCATCCGAACCGATGTCGATCCACATGTGGTTTGCAGAGAACGCCAGCCAGCCGGGGACCCGGATTCCTTCTACCAGATACTCCTGCGTCGGATCGTCCGTCGTGTGTACGGTTGTGGCGAGATCGGTGAAGTGCGCGCGCTCCGGGTGTGCAAGCGAGAGGTAGAGTTCACAGTACTTGTGGCTATCTGTCCCGCAATGCGACAGCACGGCTTCGCTGTATGGGATGTATTTTGTGACGGAAGCTGCCGCGCAGTATTGCATGAGAGGTTCTTGAAGGAACGGACACTGTGTAGCGTCGCCATGTGAATCCAGAAGCGGTACTGCAGCAGGACAATTCACATAGTCACGAGAGGCACACCGGTCCGAATCCGGCTGGCCGGGCACACGAACAATCATCTTTCGGAAAGCCGAACCACGGCAGTACTTCACCTGGGCTTCGCGCAGGAACGGGCATCTCATGGCATTGTCCTCGGGTTCGATCGGGGAAGTCAGGCCGGGGTTTTGGGGTTTGCCGGTTTCTTTGCAGTGACTTTCTCACCGCCATCCGCCATTGTGATACCGAGGTCCGGGAGAACGAACGTATGGGCGTCGTTCACGGATTGTCCACGGTTTGCCTGCCGTGCACGTTTCTCACGCAGCACGCCATAACCGATGAATCCTGCGGCAATGAAAGCAACGACAACAAGAACCCAATTCGTAAAGTAGGTCCATGAGCGGGGATCGGACAGGTCGAACATGGCTTCCTCTGGTAATCGTTGGAAATATGTTAGACAAATGTCATGTTGCATCTGTGGATGGAATTACAACTCCCGTGCCGATTTTATGCGCTTGCTATAACTCATTGTCACATAACCATTTATTAGACATGTACGACGCGGTTGAATCGGTGAGTCTCAAGGTTAGTGGGGGAATTGCCTACAGTCAGTGTTGGCAATACCTACACAGTACTGATTCCAAGGATGACTCCGATACCTGAGTACAGGGATATTCGGCACTGACAGGCTCCGAAGTTGGAATGGATCCCAGGCTTATGAGTCAGGCTTACGGTTCAGGACATCAACCCTTTTGAACACAACTTTGAAAAATCTCTAAGATATTAATATGTTGGTGGTTACAGCATCCTTTGCGACTTATTCACACCACAACCTTTGTCTTACGCGGGCAGTCTAATCCGACAGCATGCAGAATCACATGATCAGCGATGCTGATCTCATACGGATGGCACAGGGTGGCGATAACGTGGCTTTCACCGAGCTGGTGCATCGCCACGACCGCACCGTTTTCGGATTGATCGCACGGTCGGTTGGACATGCAGAAGACGCGAAAGATATTTATCAGGAAGTGTTCCTGCGAGTCTATCGCGGACTCAAGGCATTTCAGTTCAGGAGTGAGTTCTCAACCTGGGTACACCGGATCGCCGTCAATGCCTGCATTGATCACGGCAAACACACAAAGCGATCGGTCTTCATACATGCCGATCCGATCGGGGCCCGGGATGACAAGAGCCAGACGCAAGCATGTGAGCCTGCATCGGTCGATGCTGGCCCCGACCAGCGTGTCATTGACGGGGAGACAGCAAAGCGGATCAGGGATGCTGTGCTCTTGCTCCCTCCCCGCCAGCGGATGGTCTTTATCCTTCGCCACTATGAAGGACGATCTCTCAATGAAATTGCAGGAACACTCGGGTGTAGTAAGGGAGCTGTCAAGCGCTATCTCTTTGATGCGACACAGAACATGCGACGGGCATTGCGGGAACTCCTTAAAGCGGATTCCCTCTGAAAGGGTTTTACCATGATGCTGCATAAACGATTTCGAAAACAACTGCCTCTTCTTGTGTACGGAGACCTCCTCTCCCGAGAGGAAACAAAAATCAAGCGCCATCTCACGAGTTGCGAAGCGTGCAGGATCGAGCTGAAGGAGTTGCAGGGACTGAGGACGATAGCAGCGGGTGTCAAGGGAGTCACTGTGGATAGTACGTTGCTCTCGGAGGCACGCTCACAGTTGAGCATGTCCCTTAACGACCTGTACGCCCGTACCCGGCCAACACGCGGCGAAGGTTTTCTTGAGACGATTCTTCCTTTGCGCCCCGGACTATTTCTGGGTGGCGCGACTGCTATAGTGCTGGCGGCTTTGCTTGTCGGTCGCTACATCGTTCCTGCCACTGACGCGAAACAGCACCTGTCAGATCCATTTGCCGATGTGCAGGGTCTGACTCTTTCCCATGTGCACATTGTCGGATACAGGAGACACGGGACCACCGGCCAGGAAATTGAACTGGCTTTCGATGCCACCCGCTCGATGCGCATGCGGGGGCTTTCTGACGATCCGACGATACAGCGTGTGATTGCCTATGCAATACTCAATGGAGACAATCCGGGTGTTCGGATGCGTGCGGTCTCGAGCATTGATCCTCGCGCCGGCGGAATGTTCGATCGCGAGATCAAGGCTGCGCTTCTTCTCGCCTTGAACACCGATCCGAACGACGGCGTACGCAAAGCTGCGCTGGAAGCGCTCCTTCGCTATCCGGGAGACCGCGAGATCCGTGATGGCTTGCTGGAAATGTTGCTCGCAGATGAAAATCCGGGACTGCGCGTTGCGGCGGTAAAGGGACTTGATACTCTGGTTGCACGCGGCTTCGAACCCGATGCCGGAATGCGAAACAGTCTCAAGGAGCATATGCACAAGGAAGACAATCTCTTTGTTCGTGCAAAAGCAGAATCCATCCTGAAGGGAAAAATACAATGAAGACACGTCTGGTGTTTGCCTGGATCCTCATCTCCGCGGTTGCCGTCATAAGTGTGTCGAAGGCAGGGGAGAGGAAACAATCGTATTCCGCCCCGAAAGGCGGAATGCTACAGGTGCTTGTCGATGCCGGCGCGGTGAAAGTGAAAGGCTGGGAGAAGGAGGAGGTGCTTATTACTGTTTCTTCTGTGAACGAAGCACAGCTGAAGAACGTCACATTCTCCCAGGGTGGCGGGAAGGTTCTCGTGGAGTTCAAATCGGAAAAACGCAACATCGAAGATATGCTTTTCGACATCACTGTGCCCTCGACATTCAATATCGATATCAGGACCGGCGGAGGTGAGCTGACGCTGCTGCCTCCCCTCAGCGGCGAATTGAAAGGGTCGACCGCAGGTGGATCGATCATTCTTGGAAATCTCGGAGGGAACGTCCGGATGGAAACGGGTGGTGGAAATGTCTCCGGAGAGGATATCAATGGTGATCTTGCTGTTCGCACGGCGGGAGGAGATATCACCTTTAAGAATCTTTCCGGTTCAGGTGAGATTTCTACCGCCGGGGGATCGGTGACCGTCGGGAGTGCTGCCCGGTCGCTCCGAATTTCCACAGCCGGAGGGAACATCCAGGTCGGAAAAGGGATTCGGGAGGTACAGCTCTCTACTGCCGGCGGCAACATCAAGGTAGGCTCGATTCAAGGAACAGCGGCGATGAACACTGCCGGCGGGTCGATCTCCCTGAGCAGCGGGAGAGGTACAATTCAAGCGAGTACTTCTGCGGGAAACGTGAGTCTTGAGAAGGTGGAGGGTTCGGTGAGTGCACGGTCGGCTGCAGGGAATGTCTCGGTGGCTTTGGATCCCTCTGTGGGAGAATCAAGTTCTCTCGCAACGTCTGCGGGGAATATCGTCCTGACGATTGCAGAGAGCTGCCGGGCAACAATCCAGGTGCGCACACGCGGCCCCGTCATGGGCAATGATGATGAAGACTTCATTCGTTCCGACTATCCGCTCGTTCGTCCGGAAGGATCGAGAAGGTCCGGCGAAGGGGAAGTACTCCTCAATGGAGGCGGGCACCGCATATCTCTGGAAACCACGATCGGCACCATTGAGATCAAGAAGGCGAAATGACCGGCTTCCTTGCATAACGCATCGTTTCGGCATATATTGACAAAGAGTTGCTTCTCCATGGGTCGCTTCCATTCAAAGAATACGCTGAATTATGGAAACCGGGTTATCCCGCAGATCCTTTCTCTACACCATGCTCGGGAGTGGCGCTGCAGCGGTTCTTGCCGGCTGTGCCGGCACTCGAATCACCTCTCGCCCCGGCCTTGATCTTCTTATTCTTAACGGGATGCTCATTGATGGAACCGGCTCACCTGAACGCGGCCTGGATGTCGGAATTCGCGATGGCATGATCATCGCTCTTGGTGATCTCTCAGGTGCGACCGCAACGCGATCCATCGATGCAAAGGGGCTGAAGGTTGTGCCGGGCTTCATCGACATACACTCCCACACCGATCTTGATCTCCTGAAGAACCCGTTTGCCCCGAGCAAAGTACATCAGGGCGTGACAACCGAGGTCACCGGACAGGATGGTGATTCCGTTGCTCCGCTTGGCGGCGTTGGAATGCCCGAGGCGCTACGTGCGTTTCAAGAGACCTACGGCTTCGAATGTCCGTACCGCACCATGGATGAGTTCTTTTCGTTTCTTGCCGCCCGGGGGGCAACGCAGAACATTCTCTCCCTGGTAGGTCTTGGAACGTTGCGTGCAGTATCCGTCGGTTTTGATGACCGCCCGGCCTCATCGGAGGAGATGGCGGCAATGAAGGATGCTGCGCTCCGGGCAATAGAGCAGGGCTGCTGGGGTGCAAGCACCGGACTTGAGTACACGCCGGGAAGCTTCGCCTCGACAACGGAGCTCGCAGATGTCGTGCGTGCGCTTCCGCAAACACATCGGCTCTACGCCACGCATATGCGCAACGAAGACAATCGGGTTCTGGAGGCGATCAAAGAGGCCATTGACATCGCGCGGGCATCCGGGGCACGGCTCCAGATTTCACATCTGAAGGCGCAGAACAAAGCCAACTGGCCGAAACAAGAGATGGCTCTGCGCATGCTTGATGAGGCACTTGCAGAAGGACTCGACGTGCATGTTGACCGGTATCCGTACATTGCATTCAATACCGGACTGACGAACCTCTTTCCACTGTGGGCACGGGACGGGGGGACGGAGAAATTTCTTGAACGACTGAAGGATCCTTCGCTCGTCGCACGCCTGCGTGCCGATGTGCAACGCAAGGTTGATGGTCTGGGCTCTTGGGATTCCGTACTGCTCTCCAGTGTCAAGGTTGAAGGTGACAAAAAGTATCAGGGAAAGACGATTGAACAAATCATCCATGAAGAGTCCGTCGATCCGTATGAGTTCGTAGTCGCCCTGCAACTTCGCGGGAAGGCTGACGTGGGGATGGTGGGCTTTGGCATGGACGAAGCCGGCACCGAAATGGTGCTCGCATGGAAAAACGCCATGGTGGCCTCCGATGCAGGGCCGCACTTCCCGGGCGATGGTTCCTGGCCGCACCCGCGGTCGTACGGCACATTCCCGCGGGCGATCGCTCACTATCAGCGCGAGCGGAAGATTACCACGTTGCCTGATATGATCCGGAAAATGACCTCGCTGCCGGCGGAAAAGTTGGGGTTGAAGACGCGGGGAACGATTGCACTCCATATGGCCGCAGACCTGGTTCTCTTCGACTATGCCACCATCAACGATCGTTCGGTCTTTACCGATCCGCATCAATTCCCGGAAGGCATTCCTTTTGTGATAGTGAACGGCGTGGTGGTTGTCGATAACGGTACGGCAACAACCGCCAAGCCGGGTGTGGTCATGCGAGCATAGAGGCACGCAGGATGGTAACGCACAGAATTGTGATGAAACCCGACAAGAAGATCGCGCTTGTTGCCCATGACAACAAGAAGAAGGACGAGTCCATGAGAGGAACACCGGTCACCCCTCATGACTGATCTTGTCATCGTGGGGGCGGGGCCTTCCGGGCTCTCCTGTGCGATTGAAGGGAGCCGGGCGGGTCTTACGGCTGTTGTTATCGACAAAGGCGGAATTGCCGATGCTATCCGCAGGTTTCCGACTAACCTCGTGTGGTTCTCAACGCCCGAGATGCTGGAAATCGGAGATGTCCCTTTCCTTATTTCCACCGTTCGCCCGACACGGGTAGATACGCTCAACTACTATATACGCGTTGTCCGGCAGTACGGACTCGATGTACGCACTCATGAGGAAGTCAGTGATATCAGGAAGATGACGGGCGCCGGTTTCGAGGCGGTCACTGCGGGGGGGACTATTCATCGCGGGGTATCCGTAGTCATAGCCACCGGATATTTTGATCACCCTGCACACCTCGGAGTTCCGGGCGAGAATCTTCCACACGTGCTGCACTACTATGATGAAGCATACCGCTACGCCGGATGTGATGTTGTTGTTGTGGGTGGGAGAAATTCCGCAGTTGAAGCTGCCCTGGATCTCTACCGTCATGGTGCGCGGGTCACACTCGTACACCGCGGCCCCGCGCTTAGTCAGGGAGTGAAGTACTGGATACTCCCGGATATCGAGAACCGTATCAAGGCAGGGCAGATTACCGCGCTCTTTGAGAGTACAGTAGAGCAGTTCCAGCCGGGATCCGTAGTTGTCCGCACGCCTCATGCCCAACGCCTCGTGACGGGGTCCTTCTGTTTCGTCCTTACCGGCTTCGAACCCGATGCCTCGTTTCTGCAGAAGGTCGGAGTAGAGATTGACGCCGGGACACTTGCACCGCGTTGTGATCCTGCAACCTACGAAACGAATGTGCCCGGTCTCTTCGTTGCTGGATCGGTGGTGGCGGGGAGGGACACGAACAGCATTTTTGTGGAAAATGGAAGGCTCCACGGGAAGACAATCGTTAGAGCCATTCTGAGCAAGCGGCGGCCGGGTGTTGCTGTTGATTCCTAGCACGCGTATACTGTGGCACCAGCTGTTCATTTACATACATGGAAGCCGGGATCGCAATGGAAACGCCCCAATCACTTGCGCTTATAGTCAATAGTGATGTTATGCGTTCTATTCTCTCGCGTCTCGACACCATCGCGGCATCGGATAGCTCGGTGCTCCTGATCGGTGAGACGGGAGTAGGCAAAGAGATGATCGCCGAGTATATTCATCGGACCAGCCGGCGCAGCACCAAACCGTTTGTTAAAGTCGGGCTTTCCGCTCTTCCTCCCGATTTGCTTGAAAGCGAACTTTTCGGACACGAGAGGGGTGCGTTCACAAGTGCGTCGAGCGAGAAAAAGGGACTCTTTGAACTCGCGCAGACAGGGAGCATCTTTCTGGATGATATCGACGATTTTCCTTTGCCTTTGCAGGGAAAGCTGCTGCGAGTGCTTGAGTCACGTGAAGTCCTTCGCGTCGGCGGCACCTCGCCAATATCGATCGACGTTCGCCTGATTACCGCCGCAAAGGTGGATTTGAAGGGACTGGTAGGCCTGAATGCTTTCCGTTCTGATCTTTACTACCGGATTAATGTCGTCCCGATCATCATTCCGCCATTGCGTGAGCGGCGGGAAGACATCCTGCCACTCATGCAGCACTTTCTTCAGAGGTACAGCAGCGGCAAGATTGTTGAGATCTCCGATGAAGCCATTCACGCCCTTGTTGATTACAGCTGGCCGGGCAATATTCGTGAACTCAGGAACATCGCCCAGCGTGTGGCATTGTTTGCTGACGGGCCAATACAAGTGCACGAACTTCCCCAGGAGATCCGGCAAGAGTCGTCAATTGAGATGATGACGAAGGCTTGCCATCGGTGTTTCTATGAAGAGAAGATGAACTTTGATGAAGTGATGGCGTGTCTTGAGGTCAACCTCCTCCGACACGCGATCCAACAGGCCGAGGGAAACCGGACCCGGGCCGCCAAGAATCTTGGCATGAGTCTCTCTACGTTGCGCGACAAATTGAAGAAACATAGCATAGAGTAAGCACCTGCGGAATTCCGTACCAACCTGCGGATTGCCGCGGGAGATCGGTAGTCCCTCCTTTCTTTTTCAGCCCCCTTGCGCGTAATTTCCGCTGGCACGGATGTTGCACCGGCAATCGTCATTCCTGACCATTCCACCCATGCCCAACATTTGCATACCGCAGGATTTTACCTTGACCGGTGAGGTTGTCGAGACATTCGAACGGGAAGACGGACAGCTGGCAAAGATCGCGCTTTCGCGAATGCATATCGAAGTGCCGATGAGGTCTCTCATTGCGGTCCATCTGGGAGATCGACTGCAACTTACGCTGACGATATCCGTTCACGACATCCAACCGACCACGGGACTCGAAGAGATTGGTGCTTGAGGCAACGTTCATTCATTATCTTCAGTGGAGGTTTGCATGGGAACACGTTTGACCATGTGGGAGTATGCCGAACTCCAGGGCGTCAACCGGCGCGATTTCCTGAGATTCGCGGGATGGATTGCAGCGGCAGCCGGCATTGAGGCGTCCGCAATCGGGAAGGTTGTGCACGCCATGGACAACAAAGCGCGCCTGCCGGTGGTTTGGCTTCACGGGCAGGAATGCACCTGTTGCAGCGAATCCTTCATCCGCTCCTCGCATCCCATCGTTTCCGATATCGTCCTGGACAAGATCTCGCTCGATTATACGGAAACCCTGATGGCCGCGGCCGGCCATCAGGCGGAGGAAGCATTGCACAACACCATGAAGAAGTACAAAGGTGAGTACCTGTTGCTGATGGAAGGCTCCATTCCGATCGAGGAAGACGGGGTCTATTGCTGTATCGGTGGCCGCACGATGATCGACATAGTCAAAGAGGCCGCTGAAGGTGCGAAAGCCGTGATTGCGTGGGGAAGTTGTGCTTCCAACGGGTGCATTCAAGCATCCCATCCCAACCCTACAGGTGCGAAACCGATCCACAAGGTCATTTCCGGCAAAACCATCATCAACGTTCCGGGATGCCCGCCCATCGCCGAAGTGATGGCTGGAACAGTCGTCCATCTTCTTGTCTTCGATCGTATTCCGCAGCTTGACGGCCTCAATCGTCCGAAGTCATTCTATTCCCGTCGTGTCCACGATACATGTTACCGCCGCCCGAACTATGACGCGGGATTGTTCGTGGAGACGTTTGATGACGAGAACGCCCGTCGTGGATACTGTCTGTACAAAATGGGGTGCCGTGGACCGGTCACGTACAACGCTTGCGGTGCTATGCGTTGGAACAACGGTGTGAGTTTTCCCATTCAATCCGGTCACGGTTGCATCGGGTGCAGTGAAGCCAACTTCTGGGACAACGGGCCATTTTACCAGCACCTCGCGTCATTTCCGGGGTTCGGCATTGAATCGACTGCCGATACGGTGGGCGTCGTTGTGGGTGCTGCAACAGTCGCCGGGATCGCCGCACACGCGATCAGCACCAATCTCCGCAAAAGGAAAGCAATCCGGGAGGAGATGAAGGGCGATCTGGATGAAGATGCTAAGGGAGGTGCATGATGGCACGAATTGTCGTTGACCCGATCACCCGCATTGAAGGGCACCTCCGCATAGAAGCGGAAATCAAGGACGGTAAGATTGTCGATGCCTTCAGCTCCGGTACGATGGTGCGCGGATTTGAACTCATCCTCAAAGGGCGAGACCCGCGCGACGCCTGGGCCTTCACCGAACGCGCGTGCGGCGTTTGCACGACCGTGCACGCACTTGCTTCCGTGCGCACCGTCGAAGATGCGTTGGGAATTGTTGTGCCGCCCAATGCGGAGCTCATCCGCAATCTGATGTTCTGCGCACAGTACATGCAGGATCACGTCGTGCATTTCTACCACCTGCATGCCCTTGACTGGGTAGATGTTGTCAGCGCGCTCAAGGCGGATCCCAAGAAGACGTCAGAGATCGCCCAGAGCATCTCTTCGTGGCCCGAAAGTTCGCCGGGCTATTTCGCTGATCTGGCAAAGCGGCTCACCGGGTTTGTCAACAGCGGACAGCTGGGCATTTTTGCCAACGGATACTGGGGACATGCGGGGTACACGTTGCCGCCGGAGGTCAACCTGCTGGGTGTTGCGCACTATCTCAAGGCGTTGGAGTGGCAAAAGGAGATGGTCAAGGTGCACACCATATTCGGAGGCAAGAATCCGCATCCGAACTACCTTGTTGGCGGTGTTCCCTGCTCCATCAATCTCGACGAGGCGAACGCCCTGAACGCTGAACGGCTGGCATATGTCGGAAAGCTGTTCGACGATGGGGAGGAGTTCGTCAATAAAGTCTACATCCCGGACCTGCTGGCCATTGCCGGCTTCTACAAAGACTGGGGGGCCATCGGAGGAGGCTTGCAGAACTACCTTGCGTACGGCGATCTGCCGACGGCTGGGTATGGTGATCCCGCAAGCTTCAAGTTCCCCCGCGGGGCAATCCTCAACCGCGATCTGGGCACAGTTCTCCCTGTCGACGGTCATGACATGAAGCAGGTTGAGGAGTTCATCGCTCATTCGTGGTACGAGTATTCCGATGGCGACCAGACCGGCAAGCATCCATGGCTCGGGGAAACGAAACTGGCATATAGCGGGCCGAAACCGCCGTACGAACATCTCGACGTCGAGAAGAAATACAGCTGGCTTAAGACGCCGCGCTGGAAAGGGAATGCGATGGAAGTTGGTCCGCTCGCCCGCGTTCTCGTTGCCTATGCCTCCGGCAGCAAGGAGGTCAAGGATCTGGTCGAGTTTGCCCTTAAGAAGCTCGATGTGCCGGTGGCGGCGTTATTCTCCACGCTCGGACGCACTGCTGCCCGCGGCCTTGAGACCATACTCGTTGCCCGTTGGGCAAAGGAGTTCTACAACCAGCTGCTGACGAACATCAAGAATGGTGACACCCGGACGTTCACAAAAGAGAAATGGGATCCGGAAACATGGCCGATCGGAAGCAAGAGGCGTAGGGTTGTCGGAAGCCCCGCGTGGAGCGTTGGCGCACTGGATTGTCATCAAGAACAAGAAGATCGACAATTACCAGCTCGTGGTGCCGAGCACCTGGAACGCATCTCCGCGTGATCCGAAGGGACAGATGTCGTCGTACGAGGCAGCGCTGATCGGGACGCCGGTCAAGAACCCCGACCAGCCGCTGGAAATCCTCCGGACAATTCACTCGTTCGACCCCTGTATCGCGTGTGCGGTCCATCTCTATGACGAGAAGGGGCGGTATATTCACCAGATCAGCACGTTCTGAAGGGAGACCGGTATGCAGAACATTGTGCGTGTGTATGTCTGGCAGTTGCCGGTCCGGTTTTATCACTGGATCAACGCCTTTGCGGTTGTGGTGCTGGCGGTCACCGGATATCTGATCGGTAGTCCGCTGGCTCTGCAGAATGGTTCCGAAGCCTCCTTCAGCTACTGGTTCGGCACAGTCCGGTTCGTCCATTTCGTCAGCGCGTTTGTGTTCTTCTTCAACTTTTTATACCGGATCTTCTGGGGTTTCGTAGGCAACAAATACTCCGATTGGCGGAATTTCATCATCTTCCGGAAAGAACAGATTGAAGAAGTGAAGAATGTCCTGGCTGTGGATATCCTGCAGGGCCGTGTCCAGCCGCTGGAATCCATCGGACACAATGCTCTTGCGGGCTTCACGTATTTCCTGACGTTTCTTGTCTTCTTGTTCCAGAGCATCACGGGCTTCGGGATGTACGCTGCCATGAGCCACTCGTGGCTGCCACATCTCTTTGCCTGGATCGTCCCGTTGATGGGCGGAGATTTTGCAGTGCGCCAATGGCACCACGTGCTGATGTGGTTCTTCATCATCTTCGCTATCGTTCACACCTACTTGGTGTTCTATCATGATTACGTGGAAGGACGCGGGGTGACTTCGTCCATGGTCGGGGGGTGGAAGTTCATCGAGAAGGAGAAACGAGCGTAAGACAACCATCGCCTGATCTTTGTTTTGCATTTGTTGGTGGGGTTTGCTAGAATCAGTGTATGGCTCTTGCCTCCATTCTTGTTCTCGGCGTCGGTAACGTACTGATGGGTGACGAGGGAGCAGGGGTGCACGCGATCCGGTTGTTGGAGCGCGGACCCGCTGTTTCCGGCGTCACCTATCTCGACGGGGGCACCGGCGGATTTCACCTGCTCTCATTATTTCAGCAGCACGATCCGATCATCTTCATCGATGCCACGATGGACGGGAAGGCTGCTGGCACCATCACGGTCATCGAACCCCGTTTTGCCAGCGACTTTCCGCGCACGTTGAGCGCACATGACATTGGCCTTCGCGATCTCCTCGAGTCGGCTCAGCTGATCGGTCCACTTCCACGACTCTATCTGCTTGCCATTTCCATTGAGAGTATGCAGTCAATGTCAATGGAACTCTCACCCCCGGTTGCCGCGTCCCTGCCCCGCATCAAGGGCGAGATTGCCCGGATCCTTGCTTCTCGTGGCGTGTTTTTGTAAATTTTTTGTTGATAATGACATCCTGGCCTCACGTATTCCAAGCAGAGGATTTTGAATGAACGAAGGCACCATCATCCAGGTCATTGGACCGGTTGTCGATCTCGACTTTTCGGCCGGTACGCCCCCTGCAATCCTCAACGCTGTTAACATTCCCCTTTCCGTAGCAGGCAACGAAGGGGGAAACCTCGTTGTCGAAGTGCAGCAGCATCTTGGTGACAATCGCGTTCGTACGGTCGCAATGGACTCGACAGACGGATTGTCCCGCGGGATGAAGGCCATTGACACCGGCGGGCCGATCACCGTCCCCGTGGGTGCCGGGACGCTCGGCCGCCTGATCAATATCATAGGTGAAGGCATTGATGGTCTTGGACCCATTAAAACCGAGAAGCGTTATCCCATCCATCGCCCGTCTCCTGCGTTCGAAGATCTTGTTACACGGAAGGAACTCTTCGAGACCGGCATCAAAGTTATCGATTTATTGGAGCCATACAGCAAAGGTGGGAAGACGGGCCTGTTCGGTGGGGCGGGGGTTGGGAAAACCGTTGTCATCCTGGAGCTTATTAACAACATCGCCAAGCACCATGGTGGGATATCCGTCTTTGCCGGTGTAGGCGAGCGCACCCGTGAAGGAAACGATCTCTGGCTGGAAATGAAGGAATCGGGTGTTCTGGAAAAGACCGCGCTGGTGTTCGGCCAGATGAACGAGCCGCCGGGTGCGCGCCAGCGTGTGGGCCTGACGGCGCTTGCCATGGCTGAATTTTTCCGCGACGAAGAGGGCAAGGACGTGCTCCTCTTCATCGATAATATCTTCCGTTTTGTGCAGGCGGGTTCGGAAGTGTCGGCGTTGCTGGGTCGTATGCCTTCGGCGGTGGGATACCAGCCAACCCTCGGCACCGAAATGGGAGAGCTGCAGGAACGTATCACTTCGACCAAGCGTGGTTCGATCACATCCGTGCAGGCGATTTACGTACCTGCCGACGACCTGACCGATCCGGCCCCGGCGACCACGTTCTCGCATCTCGACGCGACGACAGTGCTGAGCCGTGACATTGCGGCACGCGGCATCTATCCTGCGGTGGACCCGCTTGATTCGACATCCCGTATTCTCGATCCACTGATCGTTGGGGACGAGCACTACCAGACAGCCAAGCGCGTCAAAGAGATCCTGCAAACGTACAAGGATCTTCAGGACATCATTAACATTCTTGGCATGGACGAGTTGTCGGATGATGACAAGCTCACGGTCGCGCGTGCCCGCAAGATTGAACGATTCCTTTCGCAACCGTTCTTCGTGGCCGAGCCGTTTCTGAACATCCCGGGCAAATATGTAAAGCTGGAAGACACCATTCGCGGGTTCAAGGGGATTTGCGACGGATTGTACGATGAGCTTCCCGAGCAAGCGTTCATGATGGTGGGCCCGATTGAAGAGGCGGTGGAGAAGGCCAAGACACTGATGGCGGCATAAGGCGGGTCCGTCCATGTTCGACAAACCGTTTGCCCTGGATATCATCACTCCCGAACGCACGGTGCTCAGCACACAAGCAGTCAGTGTGAGCGCCCCCGGCGTCGAGGGGGGATTCCAGGTGCTGTTCCAACACGCGCCGCTGCTTTCGGCGTTGGAAATCGGTCGTGTCAGTGTGCGGTCGGCCGATGGGACGGAGCAGGTCTACGCAACAAGCGGTGGAGTTCTCGAAGTGCGCGACAACAAGGTGTTGCTGCTGCTCGAAACTGCCGAGCGGCCTGCAGGATATCGACGCGCAGCGGGCGGAAGCCGCACGGGATCGTGCGCAACAACGGTCTGGCCCACCGGACGCCCGATCTGGACATCATCCGGGCACAAGCATCGTTGCATCGGGCATTGAACAGGCTGCGCACGATGCGGAAGCCATAGCCACGATACCGCCCTGCCTGAGTGCAGGGCGGTTTGCTTCATGTTGCCGACCATGATACACACCAACCGGAAAGCCTTCAGATGACACACGTGTTCGGCGTTGTGATGGCAGGCGGCGTAGGAACTCGGTTCTGGCCGCGCAGCCGTGAGCGGAATCCCAAACAGGCGCTCGAAATCGTCGGCAAAGGGACAATGATCCAGAATACCGCGGGACGTCTCGCGCAGCGCGTGCCGGCGCGGGATATCTTTGTCATCACCAACCGCCTTCAACACGCGCTGATTGCAAAACAGCTTCCGTTCGTCGGCGATGATCACATTCTCGATGAACCCGTCGGCCGCAACACCGCTCCGTGTATTGGTCTTGCCGCGCTGCACATCCGACGCATCGCGCCGGAAGGGGTGATGATCGTTCTTCCCGCGGATCATATCATCGGGAACGACAAAGAGTTCCTGCGACTTCTCGATGTTGCCGCCGCTACTGCAGCGGAGTCGCGCAGCCTGCTGACCATCGGTATTCAACCCACGCACCCCGAAACGGGGTACGGGTACATTCAGGTCTTCACGGAGCCGGGGAAGCACAATCCATACCATGATCGCGGGGTCTTGAAGGTAAAGACCTTCGCAGAAAAACCGAACATGCAGACGGCCGAGCAGTTCATCGCGAGCGGCGACTTTCTCTGGAACAGCGGCATGTTCGCCTGGCGGGCTGACGTAATCCTTGAGGAGATCCGCCGGTGTCTGCCCGAACTCCATACGGAGTTAATGAAGATCGATCAGACCATCGGAACACCGTACTACCAGCCGACTGTCGAAATGGCCTACGGACTCATACGAGGGATTTCCATCGACTACGGTGTGATGGAAAAAGCCGAGAAGGTCTACTGCATCCCCGGTGACTTCGGCTGGAGCGATATCGGCTCCTGGGACGAGGTGTACCGTCAGTCGGGTAAGGATTCGAGCGGAAACACCATCACAGGGAAAGTGATTCAAAAAGATACGCGCAACTCCTATATCTATTCGCCGGACAAGGTGGTAGCGACGATTGGCGTCGAAGATCTGATCATTGTCAACACCGATGACGCTCTGTTGATCTGCAAACGGGGACAGTCTCAGGACGTGAAAGAGATTGCGGATTACCTCAAGCGGAAGCAGATGCATGAGTATCTGTGAGCCATGAGGATCGGCACCGCACTCATCGGCCTGGCGCTCTGTGCAGTTGGCATCATGGGATGCGGAACATCTTCGCCGCGCTTCAGGTCGGAACCCCGAAGCACTCCCATGGCGCGTGACTTGGGTAGCCATCAGCTCTCCGGGGTAGCTTCGTACTACGCAGATGAATTTGACGGGCGAACAACGGCAAGCGGTGAACAGTATAATATGCATGCGCTCACGGCGGCACACCGGACGCTGCCCTTCAGCACCGCGGTGCGGGTCACCAATACCGAAAACGGGCGTTCGGTGATCGTGCGCATCAACGATCGCGGACCATTCAAGGATGACCGGGTGATTGACCTTTCGCTCGAAGCAGCTCGACGCATCGGGCTGATAGCAAAAGGGACCGGCCCGGTGACGCTTGAGATTGTGGATCCGTCAGCAATTCCGAACGAATGAGTATGAAAAGAATAGTCGTCAGCGAACAGACTGTGCGCGAGGCGATCGCCCGTGGATCGCTGCGCATGATCGTGCCCAACGATGCCGTTGTCACGGCTCTTGCGGCGGAGCTTGCTGCATCCAGAGGGGTCACGATTGTTCGCCAGGATGCAGCTATGGTATCCGCTGATGCACCCCATGGTCCTGCAGCTTCAGCAGCCTCCGGGATGCATGTGGCAATCGGGTCTGACCATGGCGGCTTCGCACTCAAGAAAACCTTGACTGAGTTCCTCTGTTCTCTGGGTGTACAAACGATAGACATTGGCACGAAATCGGAGGATCCGTGTGATTATCCCGATTTTGCCTACATGGTTGCCAGGGCTGTCATCGACGGGAAAGCAGAGATTGGCATCATGATCGACGGTGCGGGCATCGGGTCCTGCATGGTTGTTAACAAAGTTCCGGGAATTCGGGGCGCATGTTGTGCGCACGAATTCACCGCCCGGAATGCCAGGGAACACAATAACGCCAACATCCTAACCTTAGGGAGTCGTGTCGTGGGATTGGAGGTGGCAAAAGGTATTGTGCGAACATTTATCGAAACCCCGTTTGCGGGGGGGCGTCACGAAGTCCGGGTCAACAAGATCATGGATATAGAGAGGAAGTACTTCCGCTCCTGAGCTACACACCTTCGTTTTTGGCACTTTCCCCTGTTTTTATTGCTCACCTGGCCGATTTTCGACAGTCTGGAACGTCTCATCAGCTTAATTCGTTACATATTTAGTAATGTTTGAAGTGGCATGATGCATGTAGGCATGCGGCAATTGCGGAACAAGCCATGCCTTTGTGCGTAGAAAGAACAGAGGAAACACTGTTCGGGCTATTGTTCTTTTCTAAGCAAACAGGGTGAAGCCGGTCACAAGTCTCCGGTGCGCAGAGAGCGTGGCGGTTGCTGCACAAGAGGGAAGAGTTACACGATAGGGAAGGAAGCTCAATGCTCTCAAAGATTCTTATCGGGCTGGCGGTCGTTTTGATCGCCTTTCCCGGCTGCACTCCCCTTGGAGACGGGGCTCTGAGGAAGAGTGCGACCGATCGGGAGCGCAGTGTCAGGGGCGGAGTTGTGCAGGGGCAATCAGCATCGGACGAAGGCGGGGCCTTGATCGATCCGGCAACACGGTCGATTATCCGCTCATACGGACCTGTTATAAAACGCTACGCCACGCGGTACGGCCTGGACTGGCGGTTGGTGCTGGCGACTATGAAGCAGGAATCGCGTTTCTTTGCAGAGGCGAAGAGCCACCGGGGAGCAACAGGTTTGATGCAGATCATGCCGGTCACGAGCGAAGAACTCTCCCGGGCTTTTGAAGTGGAAGATATATCGCATCCAAACGACAACATCCGCGGGGGTGTGTATTACCTTCGCCGATTGTATGATCTCTTTCCCGGGGCACAGGATGGGGATCGTCTGAAGCTTGCGCTTGCCGCCTACAACGCAGGCATTGGCAGGATTTATGATGCGCAGGAACTCGCGGCGTATTTTCACCAGAATCCACTCGCGTGGGAGTCCATCAAGGACGCACTCCCGCTTCTTTCACGCCGCCACAGCGTCCTGCACCGGAGCGTATGGTCTCAAGATCGGCCCAGATCCGGGTGGTTTGGAAATTCGGGAGAGACCATGAGGTATGTTGACAACGTGATGAACAACTATGATGACTACCGGCTTATGTTGAACTGATGGTGGGTCAGTGAAGGCCGGAAATGCAAACGTCCCGCCGTGCTGAGCACGGCGGGACGTGCGTTCTTTGTCAGGGGTTCGGGGAATCAGGAAGAAGGATTGCGCAGGCGACAACCGTGGTCCAGTTGCCCTCTTTGTGTCCTTCAGCAGATTGCGTGACATTGAACGTCTTCACAATCTTGCCGCTCATCTTGTACACCTTCTCGCGTTCATCCCATGCCATGCTCGAATCAAATTCCACGCCCAGCGTTGTAGCGAGCATCGTGGCAGCGAGATCCTCGGCATATTCTCCAGCTTTCTCGTCCGTCTCCCCGAAGGGATGATGTTCAGAAAGGTAGCCGTACTGTGTGATGTCCGCCGGAGTTGCCACGCCGATCGATGCTGCAACCAGCCGGTTGGGTTCGTTCGTAGCGTTGCGGGCCATAACGGCAAAAGTAATCTGACCGGGTTGCAGCGCCTTCAATCCGTCTTCTGTCGGAATACGCTTGCAGCCTGGCGGATAGATGCTCGACACGGTAACAAGATTGCACTTCTCGATCTTTGCGTCACGCAGGGCCAGCTCGAAGGACTGCAGATAGTCCTTATGGCGGCCCACCCCCTTGGTGAAGAAGATCCTTGCCGGGACGTACACTTCCTTATCTTCCTTTCTTTTCGATGAACATACTCATGGTGGATTTCAAGAACCGCTGATTCGTGCAAACTGCCGTTTGCCTGCCTTGAGCACTACGGGGGTCTTCAGGGCGATGTTCGCCGCAGCGTCGCTGACACGTTGACCATCGATGCTTACGCCTCCCTGCTCGATGAGGCGGCGGGCCTCGCTGTTGGATTTCACCATTCCCGCATCCACAAGCATGCGGATGATGCTGATCGTACCTCCGTCCGTTGTCAGCCGTATGTCCGGCATCTCGTCCGGGACGTCTTTCTTCTTGAAAATCCGGTCAAATTCTTCTTCTGCGGCTTCAGCCGCTGAAGCATCGTGGTAGAGTGTGACCAGGGTGCGTGCCAGCCGTGCGCTTGAGATCACGGGGGTTGACCGAACCGCTTTCAAGTTGTCGTTTGACCTCAGCGAGTTCCGCCGGCGGAATCTCAGTGGCCAGAAGCATGTAATCGTAGATCAGTGTATCCGGTATGGACAGGGTCTTGCCATAGATCTGTTGCGGTGGTTCACTGATGCCGATGTAGTTGTCGAGCGACTTGCTCATTTTTTCGACGCCATCAGTCCCCGGAAGAATCGGCATCGTCAGGGTAACCTGTGGATCCTGACCGTACTCGCGTTGGATATCGCGGCCGACAAGAAGGTTGAATTTCTGGTCGGTGCCCCCCAGCTCAATGTCGGATCGCACGGCAACCGAGTCCATCGCCTGTGCGAGCGGGTAGAGCAGTTCGTGAACGCCGATGGGTTCCCCTGCGCGATAGCGTTTTTCGAAATCATCGCGCTCGAGCACCCGTGCGACGGTGTACTTGCTTCCCAGCTTGATCACGTCTGAGAAACTCATAGTCCCGAGCCACTCGGAGTTGTAGAGCATCTGAATCTTGTGTGTCGAGAGGATGCGTGTTGCCTGCTCGAAGTAGCTCTGACCGTTCTTGCGTGTTTCTTCGAGCGAAAGGGGAGGGCGGGTCTTGCTGCGTCCCGACGGATCACCGATCATCCCGGTGAAGTCTCCGACGATGAGCACTGCATGGTGACCGAGATCCTGGAATTGTCTGAGCTTGCGCAAGACGACCGAATGACCGATATGGAGGTCGGGGCGGCTCGGGTCGCATCCGAGTTTCACGCGGAGGGGGGTGTGCGTCTTAAGCGAGTGTTCGATCTTGCGTGCAAGGTCTTCTTCACGAATGATCTCGGCGGTCCCGCGCCGGATCATATCCATCTGTACATTCAGCGGTGGAAACTGGTCGTTCATCTACCGTGCGTAGGTCCTCTTGAGGTCTCGTTCAATTTCCCGCCGTGCAATCTCCTGGCGGCGGTCGTACGCCCGTTTTCCTTTGCAGATGCCGAGCTGTACCTTTGCGGTGCCCTTTTTGAAATACACTTTGAGCGGGATCAACGTAACGCCCGGCTCCTGGCTGCGGGCGATGAGCCGGCGAATTTCTTTTTTGTGAAGGAGGAGTTTCCGGATGCGGAGCGGGTCGACGTTGGCGTAACTCCCCTGCTCATACGGGCTGACATGCATTCCTTCCAGCCACACCTCGCCTTTGGTGATACGTGCGAATCCCTCGGCGATGTTGGCATTTCCCTGACGCAGCGACTTCACTTCGGTTCCCGTGAGGACCAGACCTGCTTCGACGGAATCGAGAACAGCGTATTCGTGGCGGGCTTTCCGGTTTGTTGCAACGGCTTTCTCGCCGGCTTCCTCCTGCTGCACCATTGTCTCCGCGGGGAAAAATTACCGCTTAGTATACCGAAAAAGCGATGCAAATGCAATGTGGTGGCGGGGCAACAAGGGAATTTGTATATTCGGCAATGCGCGTCCTGATCATTCTGGTCGATGTCGTCGCCTTCCTCCTGAGTTGTGCAGGCATCGTGCAGATACATGCCAAAGCCGGCCTTCCGGTCGTCATCGCCGCCTGGAATGATACGGTGTATTGCTCCAGGGTTACTGAGGCATCCTTCACGAGCCAGTTGCGTGAAGGAGAGGCCATTCTCAGCGTGAACGGGGAACCGGTAACCCACGTTGAAGATTTCGAGTTCGTGCTCGACGGCTGTCGGATCGGCGACAGTACGACGCTGAGGATCGCCGGTCCGGCAGGCCCCCGCATCGAGAAAGCGATTCTGGTTCACTACTATGGGCCGTTCTATTTGCTCTCGGTGATTCTCGTGAGCACGCTCTTTTTCGGGGTTGGGCTGGTTGTTATCTGGAAAAAACCCGAAGACCCCGCTGCCCTGGTCTATCACATTGGATCGATCGCAACAGCACTCCAGCTTTCCACGACGTGGGGATGCTACGTCACCACACCCGCATCTCTTGGAGTGCTCCTCCGCATCGTGTTTGCCAGCACCTACGCATTCATCCCCGTCACATTCTATCATCTCACCCGTTTGTTTCCGCGTCCCCGTCACTCCCCGGGCGCAGCACTCCTGCCATTGCTCTACGTCGTGGCCGTTGTACTTGCAGCCGGCAGCAGCGCCGCGTTTGTTCGGGCATGGTCAAACAGATCTGTGCAATTATTCCATACGCATCTGCACTGGTTTGATCTTACGCGGGCGTTCCTTGTTGTCCTGGTATTCTGGGGACTCTGGGTGTTCCGTCAATCATACTTGAAGGCCGGTGACGAATCGGAGCGTCGGAAACTGCGCTGGGTTCTCTGGGGGATGTTTGTCGGATTTCTCCCCTTTGTGGTGCTATGGGTCATTCCCTCCATGGTATTGAGCTACGGGCTCGTGCCGGAAGCGGTGATGTTGCTCGCTTCAGGGTTCATCCCGATTGCATTCGGCGTCTCCATTATCAAATATCACATCATGGACATCGATCTTCTTTTCAATCGCAGCCTCGTGTACGGGACAGTGATGGCCATGGTGGTGCTTGTTTATATAACTGTTGTCGGGGGATTGGCCGCAGCGGTGACACAGGCTACGTACGAAGTTTCACTGGGGCTTTCGGCGGGTGCGGCCATCGTCATCGCATTGCTCTTTGAGCCGACACGCCGCGTGGTACAGCAGGTCGTGGATCGAAGGTTCTTCCGCGTGCGGTATGATTTCCGGCGTGCCGCCCGCAGATTTCAGGAAGACGTGAAGACCTGTGTCACGGTTGATGATCTTGCCAACCTTGTCGTAGAGCGCGTTGATACATTGCTGCAGGTGGAACGGATTGGATTTTTGCTGGTCGATGACGGGAACGCCACGCGGCTCCTGGGCGGCGGCGGGATAGATCACGGCGAACCAGATCGATTCTCAGCTCTGAGACAGCGTGCCAACGATGCGCGTGGAGCACTTCTTGCGACTGTAGACGCGATTGAGCCGGGGGTCTCCCATGCCGTAGCCAATGATGCATTGCTGGCGGAATGGAAGCTTGTTCTCGTCCACCCGGTGATCCGCGCCGATGCACGTCTTATCGGCATGCTCCTGTTGGGCCCGAAGAAGGCCGGGACACGATTCACCAGTGAAGACGTGGATTTGCTCGGCAACCTCGCTGTTCAGGTGGGCGCGGAGATGGAGCGGATTCTGCTCCAGCGTGCAGTTATGGAAAGAATCGATGAGGCCGGTCGCCAGCAAAGACTGAACGCTCTGAAGTCGGAGTTCGTATCTTACGTCTCTCACGAATTGCGCACCCCCCTGACATCCATTAAGATGTTTGCCGAGCTGCTTGCGGGGCGACAGCCACGTGCGGACCGGCGCGCCCGGGAATACGTCGGCATTATCAAGGGTGAGTCGGATCGTCTCCAGCGTATGGTCAATACGATTCTAGATTCTGCAAAGATCGAACAGGGAGAGCAGCACTACGCAATGCGCGCTGTCCGGCTCGATACGCTCGTCCGTGACGTTCTTCGCACAATGAAGTACCAGCTCGCCAAAGAACAATTCTCTGTGGTTCTTAAAGGAGCAAAGGTTCGACGGGAGAAATCACCGGAGAGCTACCGCATCAACGCGGATCCGGATGCAGTCAGAGAAGCAGTGCTGAACTTGCTGACCAATGCCATGAAATACTCGGGGGACAGGAAGAGCATCCGCATTGCCGTGGGCAGAACCGCGAAGACAGTCCAGTGCAGCGTCGAGGACTACGGGCGGGGTATTCCTCCCGAGGTGATGTCCCGGCTCTTTGAGAGATTTTACCGTGACCCATCACTGCCCCGGCGCATTCAGGGGGTCGGGTTGGGACTTTCCGTAGTAAAACACATCATGGATGCACACGGGGGAACGATCAATGTTCGCAGCACCCCCGGCAAGGGGAGCACATTCACATTGGTGTTTCCCGTACCACCCATTCGCAGGAAAACAGGACGACACAACACATGATCAACGGGGGGTCAGAGTAAAATGAAGACAATTCTCATCGTCGAAGACGACAATTCCATACTGCGCGGGTTGCAGGAAGTACTCGAGAAAGAACACTATGCGGTCTTAACCGCGTCGACCGGTACCCGCGGTTTGGCTCTCGGACGTAACGAACACGTCGATCTCATCATGCTTGATCTCGGGCTTCCCGACATCAATGGCGAAGATGTTTGCAGGGAACTGCGCGCGGCCGGGGTCTCTACGCCGATCATGATGCTGACGAGCAAAGGTATGGAAATGGACAAAGTGCTCGGACTCGAAATGGGTGCTGATGACTATATGACGAAGCCGTTCGGGATTCGCGAACTCCTGGCGCGCATCAGGGCACTCCTGCGACGAAAAGGGGAGATGGTGAAAGACATCGAAGAATGTTGCTTCGGAGAGGTGCAAGTCGACTTCGCCCGACAGGAGACGAAGCGCAAAGGAAAACCGGTAAAACTCTCTGTGCGGGAGTACGCGGTGCTGAAATTCCTTGCGCAACATGAGGGTGAAGTAGTGACGCGCGATATGCTGCTGAACCGGGTGTGGGGTTACGATACGTTTCCCACGACACGAACGGTGGACAACTACATACTGGCTCTCCGGAAGAAACTCGAGGAGGACACGGCGAATCCGCGCCACATCATGACCGTGCACACAGCGGGGTACAAGTTTTCGAAATAGGGTATGCTGCCCGCTACGCGGCCATCTTCTCATCAGGTGTCCTCTCCGCCTTTGCCTCTTTCCGCGCGTCTCTGATCTTCACGAGTCCGTGGTGTCGCTGGAACACCGACAGTTTCAGATAGATAAAGGTCAGTATGAACAGTTTCAGCAGATGCGACCGTCGCGATCCATGTTTCTCCACCTTCTTCATAAACGTTCCCCACCGGGTGAAAATCTTCCTCCAACTGTAGAATCCCATGGTGACCCGTGCATACGCCTCATGGATCTGCTCGTCGGTGAGATGCTTGTGCCGGAACACTATATGGTCACCCTCATAGTGTGAAAGATCGCGATCGACAAGCCGTCCTTCGTCGACAACCTGCCGGTGGAGCGGTGTTCCGTACAGGGGAATGGCGATAGATGGAAGGATGACCGTGGTCCCGACTTCCTCGAGGAGCCGCGGCAGCCGGTCGTAGTACTCTGTCGTGTCTTCATCGAGGGCGAACATGTATCCGGTGAATGTCAGTATACCGCGGCGATGGAGCCTGTCGAATGCCTCGCGATATTCTTCCACGTTGTTTTGGCGTTTCCTGACGGCAGCCAGGCTTTTCGGTTCCAGAGATTCCATGCCGATGAACGCCATGCGGCAGTTCGCATCGGCGAGGGCCTCGACAAACCTCTCGTCGCGCAGACATTCGATGCTGAACTGTGCGCCCAATCCCCAGAGCTTCAGCGTCGCTATCCCGTGCAGGAGTTCCCGCGCGTAGGCGATGTCGCCGCCAAGATTGTTGTCAAGCAGCATTGCCATTTTTCTCTTGTACCACGGCAGGCGTTGGGTTGCAGAGAGATCCCGCAGAACATCAGCCACCGGGCGTTGCCGGAAGGGCATCCGTTTGATATTCAGCTGGCAATACGTGCAGGGATGCGGGCAACCGCGAGTCGCCTCCGTCACCACCGGACTCGCGTACACGCTCTCCACGAGGTCGTAACGGGGTGGGGGGATGTTTTCGAGTGAAGGAGAGGCCGATGCCTCGTACCGGTGCTTCAGAGTGCCGTTGACCATGTCCCGCACCATGTGCGGCCACACCTCCTGTGCTTCGCCCACCAGAATTGCGTCAAAGTGCGACTGGACTTCATCGGGGAATGTCGACGCGAATTTTCCTCCACCGACCACAACTTTTCCCATGGCCCGAAACCGGGCGGCAACGTCGTACGCATGCGGCGAAAGATAGTCCATGAAACTGAGCGCGATAAAGTCAGCATCAGTTTTGTAGTCAATCGGTCTGACCATTTCGTGCAGCACTTCAATGTCGACGATGTCCGGCGTGAGGGCTGCCAGGAGGATCCCGGGCAGCGGCGGTGCGGGACTCTGTGCATAGTATGGGTTATCTTCTCCCAGGTTCTGAAAGAGGACAATGATCAGGAGCTTTTTCCGATCAGGCTGCAGTGCGCTGATGGTCTTCATCGGAGGCCTCCAGGATATCGTTGCTGAAGAGTGACCAGACTTCTTCAATGACCGCGAGCAGGCGCTCGATGTCTTCGCGCGTGTGCGTGGCCATCATGCTGATGCGGAATCGTTGCTGAGAGACGGGAACTGCGGGGTATTCCACCGAGTTGATGAAGATACCCCGCTCGTGAAATGCTCTGGACGTCTTCCTGATATCCATTCCTCGCGGGACACGCAGTGGCAGAATGGCGGATTGCGAAGGCGTGGGAAAACCCATGCTCCGGAGACGCCGAGCCGCATATGCCACGTTCTCATGAAGGTGCACGAGACGCTCGGGCTCATGTTCCAGCACATCCAAACCGGCAAGGACAGTGGCTATCGTCGCGGGTGGCAAGGAGGCGGAAAACATATACGACCGTGCGAAGAATCTCAGATAGTCAATGATTGCTTTGCTTGCGGCGACGAATCCGCCTGTGGCGGTGAATGCTTTGCTGAACGTTCCCATGGTGATCGGGATCCGGCCTTCTACGCAGAACTGTTCTGCGGTACCCCGCCCGTGCCTGCCCATCACACCTGTGCCGTGTGCATCATCAACCATAAGATGTGCCCCGTACTGATTACACAGTGCAAGAACTTTATCAAGGGGAGTGAGATCACCATCCATCGAATACACCCCCTCCACCGCCACATAGATATCATTGTGGACACGAGTTTGCGCACGATCCAGGAGTGATGTCAGGTGAGCCAGGTCGTTGTGGGAGAAGAGGAACGACTGGGCACCAGAGAGGCTTATACCATCGCAGAAGGATGCATGGCTGTACGCATCATAAAGAACGATATCGGCTTTCCCTGTCAGCCCGGAGACCATGCCAACATTGGCACCGTAGCCACTGGAGTAGATCATGGCATCTTCAGTACCCTTCAAGGCGGCCAGCCGCTCTTCGAGTTCGCGATGCAGAGTCGTGTATCCGTTAAGAAGAGGCGGCCCGCCCAGTCCGGCACCATATTCCTTCAATGCCTTCGTCGCCTGCTTCACTACATGCGGATGTGTCGCGAGTCCGAGGTAGTTGTTCGAACCGAACATCAACATTTTCCGTTCGGTACCCGACGACGGGTCCAGGATGGTTACTTCACGATCTGATGGCGAGTTCATGCACCGCATGCAGAGGTTCTCTTCCCGGTGCCGCAGGTCCTGCAGGAAGTTCTGGAAATGGGATGTCCGCTCGGAGAGGGGAAGTGAGCGCCCTTTGAGAAGGACATCTCGTAGGTCGAAGTTCTCTCCACCTTGGTAGCAGCCGTCGGCCTTCATGTCTGGTCTCCCTTAGTGTGACTAGTGCAAGTTACGCTGCGGGAGGGGCGGAGATGTCACCGTTATGTCATCCTTTGGTCGAAGTCCTGCAGCTTTCTGCCAAATTGGCCAAAAAACGCAGGAATGCCTGGACGTCGGCTTTACTTCGCAGTGGGTGGTTTCGGATGGAGGCAAGGTCATCGGGGTTCAGCTTCCCCCAGTTGGCAATGCTGATTCCGGGTTCTTCTATGACGACGCCCAGTCGCACGGGAACCCAGCCGGCATGTTCAGCAGCGGCGTGCAACTCCGGGATCTTGTGTGCTGGAACTGTAAACACGAGCTCGAACTCGCCGTGTGGGCCAGCAAGGAGGATCCAGGGACTCACGCCGGTCATTTCCGCGATACGCAGGGCACCCGGAGCAAGATGCCTGACCCACTCTTTTTCCAGATGGAATCCGCAGTTGTTGAGCCGTCCGAGCTGGTCAAGTGTTGCGAAAAGGCCGTCACTGGTGTCCATGCATATGGAGGCACATGAGCGGAGTGACAGGCCTTCCCGAAGCCGGGCAAGAGGGCGGTAGGGTGGAAAGTCCGGATAGACGCGCCCCAACAATTGGATTGCCGCGTACGCATTTCCTGCACCCAGGAGCCCGGTACAACACAACACCTCACCGGGTTTGCATTGAACGCGCATGAGGGGTGAACCCTCTGTGATCAGTCCGATAGCAGTACCGGTAGTATGAATTCTGTCGCTGAAGTTTGTGTCTCCACCCAGCACGACAGTGCCGCAGCGGAGACACGCGTCGCGGATGCCTGTTTGCAGGGCAGTCACATCCGCTTCCGGAGCATCCCGGCGAAGAGTTTCTGCAATGAGCATCCCGATTGGATCAGCGCCGACAGCGGCGAGATCGCTGAGGTTTGCCATTACCGTCATCCAGCCAATGAGGTAAGGATCCGCGTAGAGACCGGTTTCGATCTCTTCTACGATGGTGTCTGTGGTTACGGCGAGGATCTGGTTGCCACCGGGCAGGCGGACAAGTTCTCCATCGCTTTCCTGAACGCTGTTGAGTTGTGCCGGGTGATGGGGAAGGAATGATGACAGCCGGGCGATGAGAGCGTTTTCTTCCACTTGCTGCATCATGAGCATACCTGTAGGGTTTTGGGAAGAATTGTGAATTCCGCATGATCGGCCTGATGAATCTCACCATCGAGTTCCAATGGGAAGGGTTTGGATGAGGCAACGGTCAATGCGGGCGCATGCCATGAACGCGTCTTTGCCAGATTCCGGAATTTGCCGTGGGAGAGGGCCCGGAGGAGACTCACCCGTTCGATCAGGCCCATGTCCTCCGCAAGGAATACATGGAAGTTGCCGTCGGCAAAGTCAGCCGGAACATCATATTTCAGCGACCCGGAGAAGCAAGGATTCTTGATGATGCCCAGATTCGTCAGATTGAGAGACATCGGTGACTGTCCGCGAATGCCGAGAGTGCAGGTTTGGTTTTCGTGCATAAGGAGTGCCCGGAGTGCTGCGTAGAAGATTGCCATCGGAGTGCTGTGTCTTTTCAGCCATGCGAGAAGGAGATCCGGGTTGTTGAAGAACGCGTTTCCCTCGGCGGTGATTCCAGCACTAGCGTTGATGAGAAAGAAATGCATTGATGAATGTCCGCTCTGCTCGATACGCACACTACCAACATCGCGCCAGTCAGGATTCTGGTAATTCATTTTCACCGGGACGCCCTCGACAAAGTGGGCGGCATCGGCCGGCTTATGAAAATCGTTGCTGGAACCCAGTCCGATTGCACCGAGAACCACGCGTTCTCTCAGCGAACCGGAAAGTCGCATAAGGGCATTCACCGCGGCGTTTACGGTCCCATCGCCCCCCGCCGCCAGGAAGTGGTAATCACCGCGAGACACCGCTGCTCTCACGATGCCGTCCAGATCCAGTTCTGCCCTGAGAAAATGGAGCTCGATCTTTTCCCTGATTGGAGGCAGGATCGCGGAGATTTTGCGCCACGTATCGAGGGCTGTTCCTCCGCCCGCAAGCGGATTGAGCAAAATGATCATATCTGCGACACCTCCGGGCGCCGGGACAGGACAACGGCATACAGGGCGTAGTGGACGACAAGAAAGAGGGTCCAATCTGGTCGCAGCAGAGCGGAGAGCGCCGAGAGCAACAGTATATATGCGTTGACCACCCGGAGGATCGGTGCGTATGCTTCACCGTCTATCCGATTCTGGTGGAGCTGGATCTGTGCGATGACAAGATAGGCAACGCCGGGAACGGCAAAAAGCAGTGCGCTCAAGTGCCGCGCTTCGAACTGCTGTAATCCCAGGACCGTGCTGGCGGCCCATATCGATGATGCGAGGAAGAGAAAAGCGAAGACATCGCTGGCGATTGCAGCGGCCTTGCGTCCGAATGTTACGGGAAAGGTAGAGTACCCGGTGGCCGCATCGGCCTCGATGTCTTTGAAGTAGCCCGAAAGCACAAAGTTGGCATAGCCGAAAAAGACAGCGGCGAGCACTGGGAGGAAAGGGTCCGGAAACGCGATGGGTGTTTTGCCGCTTGCGCCGAGAAAGCCCATGATGCAGAGAGCAGAGACGATCCATGCATTGTACCATGGTCCCCCCCACCAGCGGCGTTTGAACGTTGTATATGTTGCCAATCCTGCCCCCCCGGTGATGCCGACAGCAAGGTTCCACGGATTGCGGAAGGCAAGAATGATGACGCAACCTGCGAGACCTGTAAGGCTCAGGGTGAGAATGGTTTTTCTCGAAACCATTCCCGCGACCAACGGCCGGTAGGGGGCAGAAATCGCATCAGTGTCAGTCTGGAAGCAGTCGGTGAGTGCCTGGCCGAACCCGTAGGCAAAGAACGACGCGATGAAAACGGAAAAGAGGGGCAACGCCGAGGTTGTTGAGCTGAGCGCCATTCCGGCGACGCCCGTAATTCCTGAGACAAACAACAGATACGGGCGCATGGTGGTCCACATGGCGCGAAGAGTAATGAGTCTGGTATGCATGGGTTGATTCCCTAGAGTTACTGACGAAAATCTAGGGATTTCGAACGGAGAGAGTGTCAAAGATTCGTCATGCATTGGCAAGAAAATGGTGGGGGGTCCACGACTTTCTGTTAGTCCTTTGACAATTCCGTGACACTGGGCCTGTAACGGTATGCTACATTTGCATGAGTTTCATGATAGATCAGGAGGATTTGCAGAAAGCATCTTCAGAACATCCACCACCACCAGAGGAGATCCTGCAATGAAGACACGGAAAATATGTTTCGGAGCACTGTTGCTCGCATTCGTGAGCGTCCAGTTGGCGTTCAGCTGGGGGAATGCGACACACGTCTATTTCGCCAAAGAGCTGGGTGCGAAGTTCGGTCCCCCCAACATGAATGAGATGTACGGCTGTCTGCTTCCCGACATCGCGAACTTTGACTTGAGCGATGGAGGGAAAGTTTCTGGCTGGTGCGATGCACAACAACGCAATGTTGGTTTGGCTGGCAGCGAAGTCCCCTATGGAGAGGTCTCTGGCATTTGGTTTTCTGACGCACAACGAGACATGGGGTGCGGACTACACTGCACACATCAAAGCTCCCGGATTCCCTGATGGATACGTGGTGGAAAAGGGCGTTCAACTCGTGCCAATGCTACTGCCTGTGTTGCACCAAATCCTGCTCAATGCCACTGCTCCCGGTCCTGAACCTGGTTCTGTAATTCACCCTATCTCGGAGCCGTACGCAACCGGTATTGCGCAACAGCTTGCTCCGATATTCGGGCACGATCTGTCGGAAACCGCGATTGATCTGTTGGTGAAACGAAACATCGACCGCACGATAGGCACCCGGATGGTACTTGCCGCGAAGTGCCGTCCTGCGAATACCGGAAGACTTATTCGGAGGCAAGCCTTTGCACTTTCGGGTGCCGCAGGATGCCCTGCTCTTGGCGGAGGCAGGAATATCAGCAGTACATCATTCGGTATGGGACGGCATTCAGCCTGCCGGAGAAACCAGACGATTGCACTGCTTTCTGAGCAGACAGCTCCGATTGCATCGATGTTTATTACTCTCTGCTCTTAGGGAGCAGGTTTCCGCGGGAGTTACAGTAGAAGTGACCGCGGCTCAGGTCGCTGGGTTTCTGAATGCGGCCATCGAAGTCGTGAAGCCGGACTATGCAAAAGAAGTCGCCAAGACACTCTGCTTTCCATTGAAAAGGGATTGCGTAAGCATGGCATCCGCAACGGCTGCCAGCTCTTCGCTCATGACGCAAACGAGCAGGCTGTTGAATCCGCAGATCTCTCGATGACTCCGGAAACATTTTCGCTTGCCCAGAATTCACCGAACCCCTTCAATCCCTCAACGGCGATCGCGTTCACATTGCCCGCACAGGCGCACGTGCGCCTGACGGTGTTCAATGCACTGGGACAGGAAGTTGCCACATTGGTTGACGATGAGCGCGCGGCCGGTTCGCACGTTGCCCGCTGGGATGCAATGAACCAGCCGAGCGGTGCCTACTTCTACAGGATCGAGTCAGGTTCGTTTGTTGAGACGAAGCGGATGATGCTCGTCAAATAGTATGGACATGCAGGCGCGGTGCCATTGTGAAGCACACATGACGCCGCGCACCTGCAGCAGCGTTCAGTGGGAGAACGATGGTGCTCTCTACCAACAGATCTCTTTCCGAAGGTGTCCTTCATGCACAGACCAATGTTGTATATCGTTCTCTGTGTCCTGTTGTTGCCCGCGTACGCACGGTCGGATCCCGGAGACTACTCTCAAGGTCACTGTCACAGCGACGGATAGCCTGCCGCACATGCGCCGGCACGATCGCATCGAGAAACGGTTCTATCCTCATCTATTCGGAACGCTGGGAATCAGCACCTATGCGCCAAACTTCGATGGCCTGAAGTCCGTGATACGGCAGAAACAGGCCGACTACCTTTCGCAGGGCTATACGATCAGCGAGGGGCGGATGGCCGTCACGACTTCACCGATCTACTGGGCGTCCATCGGCATTGATTTCGATCAGACGATCCGGATGACGTCTCGACGGTGGATTGAACTTCGAAGAGGACAGCAGGATATACGCCGGCTCACTCAGCCTCTTTTATTTTCCGCAGGTTGTTCATACCCGTACGCTTCAGGGATTTATCGGCGCCGGTGTTGCTGCATTCCATGCATTTGTGCGTACGCGATACAGTGTTCCTCTGAGAAACAACGGGACTCTTGAAGCGATCGAAATGACGGCCGAAAAGATCGGTGGATTTGTCCGCGGAGGAGTGGAGTGGGAGATGGCGAAGCAGCTCTCCTTCAACCTGGACGCGACGTACTACCTGGTAAGTCCGGCGACCTCCAGTTACGGCCCGGGGAGCGTCAATTTTTCCGGTTTCTCGGCCGGCATCAGGATCCTTTTCCACTTCTCGGGAGGCGCTAACGCCATGACACTCCGGAATGTTCTTCTCGCCGCCACTGCCGCAGTCCTTTGCTGTACTTCCGGTTGCTCATATCTCTACACGTACCGCGAAATCGACGAGGCGGTCCGAACTCATACGCAAAAGGATCAGCGACCACTGATTGTGATTACACACGATGGTTCCGAGTACCGGCTTGTCGGCTACGACTGGACTGATAGCACATTGAAGTGTACTGGCCGTCAGACTGCGCCCATAGAGCAGGAGTTTGCCGGCCGGATTCGCCTCGATTCCGTCGAGTATCTCTATCTGAAAGAAGGGGACTTCTTCAAGTCGGTGGTTTTTGCGGCCCTCACCGGATCGGTCGTCTCCCTTGCGTCCACCGCACTTCAAGACAAAGACATCGGGCTCGTGGCCCATGATGTTATCAGCTACCCAACCACGGAGGAAATCTTGTCCGTTTGTCTATGCATATGATGGAACGGGTTCACGTTTTCCTCGGAGACATTTGCCGGTTCCATCTACAAAGGTGGTGAACGTACAGTGATCGATCGCCTCGATGCACTGAAGCCGGTGAACGGCCGCTATATTCTCAAGCTGACAAACGAGCGGATTGAAACTGACTATGTGAACGAGCTGACACTCTCCGTTGTCGATGCTCCGCCGGATGTTGAGGTTCTGGCATCTGATGACGGCGTCTTCCACACGTTGCAGTCCGCAGTTCCTCCAGTGGCCTGCACGGACCAAGATGGTGTTTCGGTGCTCGATGTCGTGAAGTCGGTGGATGGCGTGTTCTGGGAGGGTCGAAAACAGGCGCGGTCGCGCGTGGAGCTTTCGGGATACATCGATCGTCTCGAGGCACAATTTCGTTTGCGTAATAACAAGGAATCCGTTAAACTGTTACTCAGCGGACGTAACACGGAGCTGGCGGCTTTCGCTTTTGACCAGATGTCAACCCTGTGCGGCAGCGGATACGCGCGGTGGATATACAGGGTGGAGCATGATCCTGTCCAGGGGAAAAGAATGCGGCAATTTCTCCTTCGCGAGGGTCTTTTGCGTGTATATGTTTGGAATGGCACCGACTGGCAGAAGGCAGGAGTGTTCATGGATTCAGGTGCCGAACTTGTGAAGGAACATGTTCTTGTGTTACCTGTCCCTCGCGAGGCGCAGGGTGTGCTTCGTGTGCGACTCGAGTGTACTTCAGACCTCTGGCGCATTGATCGGCTTGCGATTGATGAGTCTGATGACGTCGATGTGAAGTGCACATCATTGGCTGCAACGGGCCTCTCGGGTTGCGCTGGAGAAAATGCTTTGCCACTCCTGGCAAGAAGGGATGATGGGTATCTCATCACCATGCCTGGCGACAGCGTGATGCTGACATTTGCGGTCCCCACTCCCGAGGGCGGGATGAAGCGAACCTGCTTTGTAAGGGCGACCGGGTACTATCATCACTGGTCGACATTCGCCGGGAAGGACAACAGCAGTGAGCTCGACAAGATCCTCGACATTCCCGGTTACGGGGCCCGCAATTTTCTGCCCCTCTGGTTTGCGCAGTATGACAAAGGCGGGTTCTGAACACGATTACCCATTATCAACACCATCATACAAGGACAACAAGATGCGGTGGCCCAAGGTACTTCCAGATCGCTCATCTAGCATGATTCTTCTCCTCTCTGCGGATGCTTCGAGCCAAACGCACGAACGTTTTGCCACGCAGGGAGTTCTGGAGATCGGCGGCAGCCTGGTGTTCCAGCAAATCACGCCCGTCAGCAACGGGAAGACCGGCACATCATTAAGCTATCTGAGCATTGCCCCGAACTTCGGCATCTTTGTCATCGACGGACTGGAGGTTGGTCTCAATCCACTTGGAGTGTCAACGGTGTCCGGCTCCGGTCCCACGCTGACGACACTGAACTTCATGGGCTTCATCAGTTACAACCAGTCGACCCCGTCCGGCGTGATTTTTCCTTTTGTTGAGGGTCAGGCAGGGTACACTGCTCAGACTAGCGGGAGTACGATCAGCGGTTTTACCTGGGCAGGTCGTGCCGGCATCAAAGCAGCTGTGGTCAAAGGCGGGTTGCTGACTCTCGGTGCAATGTATACACAGATCACACTCAGTCCGGAAGGCGCAAAGGAGCGATATGGCTCGAACATATTCTCCGTCGCCACGGGATTCACAGTATGGTTTTAGCCAATGAAAGGTTATTGATCCGGAACGGCGGATGAAACACCGAAAACGCGGAGTGCTACCGTGTGACGTTGAGCGGAATTCTATAGCCGAGAACCCTGTCGGGAAGAACAACCTGGAACGAATCGGCGGAAACCTGGCGGGCAAACGTTGCCCGCAGCTGGTCCGGCGTCAGGAGCAGGTCGAGGAAGAGAACAAAGCGGAGTGTGTCTCCCGATTGAACAATATGGGTGAGGATATCCGGCGGGTGGACGGCAGCACGAGCATCATCCAATGCTCCGCGCGGTCGTTGGTCGATGACGTACACAGGCGATAGCGCAGATTCGGTTTTGCGGGTTCCCTTCCGTGCCTCCAGTCTGTTCAGTGACACTCCTTGATTCGATGCGCCGGCGGGCTGGGCCTGCATGCCACCGGAGAGAGTATTACCCGCCTGTGTGCCGCCAAGCCACAGGTCGATCCCGGCCGGTTCTGCGACCTCTTCGGCAGTTGTGGCTATCATCGGGGCTGGCTGGGCTTCTTTGGCTTTCTCTTCGGCAACCGAGGGTTCGACGCGTATCTGTCGGTCCGCTGCGGCAACATCTTTCTTATCCCGTCGGGCGCTTTCGCCGTCATTACGGGGGAGAGGTTTGAGTTGTCATC